>NZ_JH165174.1 GCF_000227765.1 Neisseria wadsworthii 9715 | reverse complement strand
AGATTTTCAAATTGTTAATGGTTGTCAATCTGCACATATCTTTTTTAAAAATAAGGATATTATTAATAGCAATACTAATATCATTGTAAAAATTATTGAAACTACAAAACAATCTTTAATAAATAAAATTATTAAAGCTACTAATAAGCAGACTTTAGTAACAGACGAAGCTTTTGAATCTCTTTCTAATTTTCATAGAGATTTAGAAGAATATTATTATGCAAAATCTAAAACTATTACAAATCCTATTTTTTATGAAAGACGTTCAAAGCAATATGACGATAATCCAGATATTAAAGCAACGCAAATTGTTACGTTAGCAGGTCAGATTCAAGCATATGTAGCAACAGTTTTAGCTCAACCGCATAGTACTCATCGCTATTACGGTGAGTTATTAAACTCTAATCGTGAAAAATTATTTTCTGGATCTAAATATGAAAATTATTATATTTCATCTTTAATTTTAAATAGATTGGACTCATTGTTTAGAACAAGAAAAATTCATAATAAATATAAAAAGTTTAGATTTCAAATTATATA
>NZ_JH165173.1 GCF_000227765.1 Neisseria wadsworthii 9715 | reverse complement strand
ACGGTTTTGATTATTCCAATCATTAGAAGATTCATTAAATTTATCATACCAATAATCACCTATATCTTGCACAGTAACTGGACCATATTTCCCTTCATATATTGAATACGCTGCGCCACCAATAGAAATTGCAACCCCCAGTACCTGCCCTCCAGGCACAAACATGGCCATTGCGCCGGCTATATTCAATAAATCACCAGCAGTTAATTTGGAAGTATCTCCATTATTGTCGTAAATATTTACTCCTACCTGAGCTAATCCAAGAAGATTCCCTGCTCCAGAAAATTTTCCTGCATAACCATGTGGAATACCCTCAGCAAAACTGACCGTAGTAGCAGTGATACCTACTGAAGTTGAAAGCCCTGATTGATTACGAGTAGCATATGAAACTGACTGTCCTGTCAATCCAGACACTCCTGAAATGTTATTTGCTGCATAAGAAAATACAACTTTAGCTGCTTCTGACATAATTAATCTTCCTGCTGTTAAAGACAAATATTAAATTATTTCTTTTATATGTTTCTTAATTTTATAAAAATTAGTATATTTACAATAAAAAAAGAAATAATAGATAAAAATCTAATA
>NZ_JH165172.1 GCF_000227765.1 Neisseria wadsworthii 9715 | reverse complement strand
CAACTGGTTGGCGCAAGACAACACCTTGGCCGAATTACTGGATCTGATTAACCGCCAACTGACTGATAAGGGCTTAAAAGTAGAAAAAGCATCCGCTGCCATCGTTGACGCCACCATTATTCAGACGGCCGGCGGCAAACAGCGTCAGGCCATAGAAGTGGATGGCAAAGGACAAGTAAGTAGCCAAACCACACCGAGTAAAGACAGTGATGCCCGTTGGGTGAAGAAAGACGGCCGATACAGACTGGGTTACAAACAACATACCCGTACCGATGCTGAAGGCTATATTGAGAAACTGCATATCACTGCCGCCAATGCCCATGAGTGCAAACACCTGCTGCCTTTGTTGGAAGGCCTAGCCAAAGGCACGACTGTTTATGCCGATAAAGGCTACGACAGTATGGAAAACCGGCAGCATCTGGAAGAGCGTGAGCTGCGGGACGGCATTATGTGCAAATCCCATCGCAACCGACCGTTGACGGAAGCACAAATCAAGCGTAACCGACATTTATCGAAAAACCGTTATGTGGTCGAACAAAGCTTTGGTACGCTGCACCGTAAATTCCGCCATGCCCGGGCAACTTATTTTGGTCTGAG
>NZ_JH165171.1 GCF_000227765.1 Neisseria wadsworthii 9715 | reverse complement strand
AAGGGCTTAGGAAGCAAAATCACCAAATATAGTGATAAGCTTCTGAAATGGAATTAAAAAATAAGTATCAAAAGTTCAGCAAAATTACCGAGCCAAAATTCCGTCAAATCCTACGGCTTTTCTCCTTGGATCTGACCGCTTCCAACACCGCCAAACTGACAGGAATTAGTGTCAGAAGCATCCACAGCCTCTACCTGAAACTACGGCGACGATTGGCTGACGAATGTGAGCAGCAGACACCTTTCTGCGGCATAGTGGAGTTGGACGAATCCTATTTCGGTGCAAAACGTATCCGAGGCAAACGCGGACGCGGTGCCGGCGGTAAAACGATTGTTTTCGGCATACTCAAACGAGGTGACAAGGTTTATACCGAAATCGTTTCTGATGCTTCAAAAGCAACCTTACAAAAGGTTATCAGAGGACATATCTCTGTTGAGAGCGTCATCAATACTGATGGATGGCGCGGTTATCAGGGGTTGGTCGATATGGGCTTCCCGAAGCATTTCAGAGTACGTCATGGTGATAATGAATTTGCTCGTGGCACTCAGCATATCAACGGTATCGAATCCTTTTGGAGCTACGCGAAGCATCGCTTGGTACAATTTAACGGTGTACCGAAGCATACGTTTTACCTGCATTTAAAAGAAACCGAGTTCCGCTTCAATCACAGGCATGATGATTTATACAAAGTGCTGTTGAGAATGTTGCGGAAAGATCCTTTAAAAGGAATTTTGCTTCCTAAGCCCC
>NZ_JH165170.1 GCF_000227765.1 Neisseria wadsworthii 9715 | reverse complement strand
TGTGGAACCGCAGCTATTATTCCGACCAAGACGGCACCGGCTGGCTCGGCGAGGGCTGGAGCGTGCCCGGCAGCCAACGCATCATCCGCGATGCGGCGGGCTTGGCCTATATCGACGATCAGGGGCGGCTGTTCCCATTGCCGGAAGTAGACGAAGACGATGAAGAACCGGTGTTGTTCGAGAGCGAACAAATCTGGTTCAGCAAAAATTCAGACGGCCATTATGTGATTGCCTCGTTGGACGGTTCGGTGTCGTTGCGTTTCGCGCCGCTGGCGGTGTCGGCAGACGACCCGAACGGCGATAACTCCGCCGAACTACCGTTGGTGGCGGTGGAAGATGCCAACGGCAACCACCAGCGTTTTATCTACCACCCACTGACCGGATTGCCGCAATATATTATCGACGGCAACGGGCGGGTGTTCTACCTGCACTTCGGCAATGTCGCCGATGCCGCCGCGCCCAAGCTGCGCTTGTTATCGGTATCCCTGCTCGATGCCCTGCCTGCTGTCGGCGAAGCCGCACAGATTGGAACGGCATTGGTGCGCTACGAATACAGCGCCGGCGGTGATTTGTTGCGCGTGATTGGCCGCGACGGCGCGGTCAAACGCAGTTTCACCTATCAAAACAACCTGATGGTGTCGCACACCGATGCGGCTGGGTTGACCGCCTATTACGAATACAGCCATTACACCCCCACCGGCAAAGTACTGCGCAACTGGACTTCGCTGGGTGAAGAATGGCGTTTCGCTTATCACGACGGCTACACCGAAGTCACCGATGTCTTGGGGCGCACCGAGCAATACCATTACGATTACAACAACGAGTTGACCAAACGGGTGTTC
>NZ_JH165169.1 GCF_000227765.1 Neisseria wadsworthii 9715 | reverse complement strand
AGTCAATCAACTTAATTTAAATAACACTTCTAAATAACTCATCCACGCACACTATTCTATGCTTTCGCCGACGCGCCTTTATCCAAGCCCATTTCTTCTCTATCGGATTCAAGTCAGGGCTATAAGGTGGCAGCCACAGTACGCTGTGCCCTTTCCCTTTCAACAACGCTTCGGCATCACCCTTGTGGAAAGCTGCATTGTCCATCACCACCACACTATTGGCAGGAAGCTGCGGTATCAACATCCGTTCCACCCAAGCATCAAATATTTGGCGGTTAATGCTGCAATCAAACAAACCGACAGCAAATAACCGGTTGCCATACAGTGCACCGATGGCATTGGTTTGATTGCGTCCCTGCCAATTATAGGTGTCGCTACAAAGGCTGCCTTTGGCAGCATAGCCGTAAGGACGGTAAGTGGATGATCGGAACCCGCTTTCGTCCAAACAGACAATGGGGCGCTCTTTAAGATAAAAACGGTGTTTGAGTTTAAGGAAGCGTTTTCTGAGCCTAGCATCGGCTTTGGGATGTTTATTGGTCTTTTTTTCGGCTGATGCCGTATCTTTTCAATGCCTTGTGGACGGCATTGGTTGAACAGCGGAAACGCTGTGCTCGTTCGGCACAATACGCATCGGGGTATTGGGCAACATCCTGAAGCAGTGCCTGTCTACTGATTTTTCGGGGTTTTCTATCTTCTGGGTAGCCTTTGGGGACAGGGTTCTTTTTCCATTTATACACCGTATCGGGACTGATACCGAGTTCCCGGGCTACTTTACGGATGGAGATGCCTTGTTCGAGTTTGGCTAAGGCAAGTTTTCGGAAGTCTGTTGAATAGGTCATGAAAAGATTGT
>NZ_JH165168.1 GCF_000227765.1 Neisseria wadsworthii 9715 | reverse complement strand
GAGATTACGATGCCCCAAATAATTTATTCGGTTCGGATTGCTGCACGGTTTTGCCGAAAGAGCAGGTTTTGCCGCGTATCCATCCGAATGAATTAACTACCCATTTGGAAGATGCTGAGATTCTGCCCGAAAACCGTATTCCGGATAATATCGATATTCGTGATTACGGAGTGGGCAATTTTTATTTGGAAGTAAGGCAACTTATGACGAGCTCGGATTCTGTTAAAGCTCAATCTGTTAAACCTCAAAAAAAAGAAACATTTCAAATAGAGTATCCATATATATATTTTATGAACAACTGCGGGGATATTTTGTGGCAACCGTATTATTATGATGTTTGATTAAATATTATTAAAACTTAGGAGAGAATCATGGCAACCAATCAAAAACCTTTAACCGTAGATCAAGTAACCGTAGACAGGGTGTTGTCCCATTATTTATGGAATTCGCCCACATCGCCCAACTGTGCAGATATGAAGAGCCGGATGAACCGGCCGAATAATTCGGATAGGGAAGCGTTGAAAATAGATGCGGTGGATTATATGAAAAACAGTGGTGGGAGGTTTGTATCGGCGGCACCAACAAAGACTAATGACTTACCCATGCCTGTCTGAAACTTTTTCAGACAGGCATTGTCGATTGATTTAATCAAAATGATTAATACGGTGGAAGATAACAAATGGATTATCCTGCGAACAAAACCCCAATCCAAAAGAAAAAGCGGCGGTGGCGATGGGCAAAAGTCACGGCCGCTTTGTTGTTGCTGACGGTTGTTTTCTACGGGCTGTCGAACGACAAATACGCCTATTGGAAAAACCTGATGGCGAAAGATCCGAAACCCGAGGGCGTATCCGAAGCGGAATACCGCGAGAAAAACAGGGCGGGCTACTGCTGGCGCGACAGGAAATTTTACCGTCCGGAAGAATTGCGGCAACAGGCAATGGAAAG
>NZ_JH165167.1 GCF_000227765.1 Neisseria wadsworthii 9715 | reverse complement strand
AAATATCGTGCAAAACTGAGCCAGGGAAACGGGGAGTTGTGCTCCAAAAGTGAGCCACTCTCCGTTTGTTATAAACTGCTCCGCTTTATCACACAGCGGAGCCCAACCTGGATGTTATGCATGGAAACCATCGCAAAAGTGCACCGGCTTTTTCACCGACAGAAACTCTCACAACGTGAAATCGCCAAACAACTCAAACTCTCCCGCAATACAGTCGCCAAATATCTGCAGCACGCCACAGTCGAACCCCCCGTCTACCGCAGAGAACAAACCCATTACCCCAAGCTCGGTCCTTTTCTTGACGTGTTGACCCAACAGTTGCTCCAAGAAGCCCGGCTGCCCAAACAGCAACACCTTTCTGCCCGTCGACATTTCGAACGCCTCAAAGATGCCGGTTATGCCGGACAGTACAGTGCCGTTGCCGTATTTATCCGCAAATTCCGCCAACAGCACCAACCCAAGCCGGTTCCGGTCTTTATGGCTCAGGCTTTTGCTCCGGGTGATGCTTATCAGTTTGACTGGAGTATCGAAACCGTTTGTTTGGCCGGACAGACCGTTAAGGTAAATATCGCTCATTTCCGCTTATGCCACAGCAGGGCTTTTTTCGTTTGTGCTTATCCCAATCAGAAAGCCGATATGTTGATGGATGCGCACAACCGCGCATTCGCTTTCTTCGGCGGCGTACCTGCCCGCGGTATCTACGACAATATGAAGACCGCCGTTACCCGAATCGGCAAAGGTAAGGAGAGAGAGTTTAACGCACAGTTTTTACAGATGATGACCCACTTTCTCATTGAACCGGTTGCCTGTACCCCGGCTTCCGGCTGGGAGAAAGGCCAGGTCGAGCGGCAGATACGCCACCTGCGCGAAAGATTGTTCAAGCCGACTTTGGCTTTTGATTCCTTTACCTCTCTCAACGACTACCTGCAACAGCAATGC
Source organism: Neisseria wadsworthii 9715 (assembly GCF_000227765.1). Classification (GTDB taxonomy): domain Bacteria; phylum Pseudomonadota; class Gammaproteobacteria; order Burkholderiales; family Neisseriaceae; genus Neisseria; species Neisseria wadsworthii. The sequence goes on along the minus strand of NZ_JH165167.1, from coordinate 108 downwards.
CTGCGGCTGATGCGGCAGCACAAACATCCCGAATACAGGCAGCCGGTTAACGACATATGGGAAAGGGAGAAGCATTCGTTGGCTGCTTTCCGTCCCTATCCGGCAGAA
>NZ_JH165166.1 GCF_000227765.1 Neisseria wadsworthii 9715 | reverse complement strand
GCGCTGGGCCACACCTTCGGCTACCACTACGACCAAGCAAGAAGGCTCATCGGCCTCACCAACGAAAACGGCGCCCGCTACCGCTTCGCCTACGACGTGCTCGACCGTTTGATTGCCGAAAGCGGCTTCGACCACAAACTGACCGCCTACCACTACAACGCCGGTAACGAACCGGTACAGCAGAGCGAATACGGTATCCTCGATATTCCTGCCGAAAAGAATCTTTCAGACGGCCTCAAAGACCATACCGCATTGATTGTGAGCGAATACGGCCTTGATAACTTAGGCCGTCTGAAACATATTCTTGCCAGACACACCGACGGCAGCATCGGGCAACGCACTTACCACTATGATTCAAACGGCAACCTGGTACGCGCAGCCATACCGAACCACAGCACAGCCTTTGACTACAATCCCAATGGCGGCATTATCGGCGAATACGCCCTGAAACTTCCCACAACACAGGAATGTGCTGCTCTGGCTTTGACCGAATTGGATTGGCAAATCCCCGAACACGATATGTTTCTGCTCGGCAAAAGTGCCGACATCCGTTATTTCTATGATGCAAACGGAAACCGCACCGTTACCGAACTTCCCGACGGCCAACGCATCCATCACTTATATTACGGCAGCGGGCATCTTCACAGCATTATGCTGGACGACACCGTTATCGCCGACATCGAACGCGACAAACTGCACCGCGAAATCCAAAGGACACAGGGAAAACTCACCAGCCGCTACGAACTCGACCCCGTAGGCCGTCTGAAAAAACAGATTGCACAACTGGAAGCCCTGACTGAAAGCGGCAAAGCAACCGTAGGGGCGGGTTACATACCCGCCCGCACCCCTGCCCAAACCGCGGTCAAACGCAGCTACGGCTACGACAAAACCGGCAACCTGATCCATTCGACAGACCAAAGAAGCGGTACGGTACATTACGAATATGACCCGTTGGGGCAAATCAAAAAAGCGGGCAGCAGTCTGTTCGCCTTCGACCCCGCACACAACATTATCGACAGCTACGAGCGCAAAATACACGACAACCGCCTTGCCGAATACGGCGGCGCAAAATTCTTTTACGACACATTCGGCAACACTGTACACAAAGAATTTGCCGACGGAGAAACCCAAAAC
>NZ_JH165165.1 GCF_000227765.1 Neisseria wadsworthii 9715 | reverse complement strand
AAAAATTTGAACGTAGCAAACCGCACGTAAACGTTGGCACCATTGGTCACGTTGACCATGGTAAAACCACATTGACTGCAGCATTGACAACCATTCTGGCAGAGAAATTCGGTGGTCAGGCAAAAGGCTACGACCAAATCGATAACGCCCCGGAAGAAAAAGCCCGCGGTATTACTATTAATACTTCACACGTAGAATACGAAACTGAAACCCGTCACTACGCTCACGTAGACTGTCCGGGTCACGCTGACTACGTTAAAAACATGATTACCGGTGCTGCCCAAATGGATGGCGCAATTTTGGTATGTTCAGCTGCAGACGGTCCCATGCCGCAAACCCGCGAACACATTTTGTTGGCTCGTCAAGTAGGTGTGCCTTACATTATCGTATTTATGAACAAATGCGATATGGTTGATGATCCAGAATTGTTGGAATTGGTTGAGATGGAAATTCGCGACCTGCTTTCTAGCTACGATTTCCCGGGTGATGACTGCCCGATCATTCAAGGTTCTGCATTAAAAGCCTTGGAAGGTGATGCTGCATACAAAGAAAAAATCTATGAATTGGCTGCTGCATTGGATAGTTACATTCCTACGCCTGAGCGTGCAGTTGATAAACCTTTCTTGTTGCCGATTGAAGACGTATTCTCTATTTCTGGTCGTGGTACCGTAGTAACCGGCCGTGTAGAGCGAGGTATCATCAATGTGGGCGATGAAATCGAAATCGTAGGTTTGAAAGAAACCCAAAAAACCACATGTACCGGTGTGGAAATGTTCCGTAAATTATTGGACCAAGGTCAAGCTGGTGATAACGTTGGCGTTTTGTTGCGTGGTACTAAGCGTGAAGAGGTAGAGCGTGGTCAAGTATTGGCTAAACCGGGTACAATTACGCCTCATACCAAATTCAAAGCAGAGGTATACGTTTTAAGTAAAGAAGAGGGTGGTCGTCATACTCCATTCTTTGCAAACTACCGTCCTCAATTCTACTTCCGAACAACAGACGTAACAGGTGCTGTGACTTTGGAGGAGGGCGTTGAAATGGTAATGCCGGGTGAGAATGTTGCAATTACTGTGGAACTGATTGCACCGATTGCTATGGAAGAAGGCTTGCGCTTTGCTATTCGTGAAGGTGGTCGTACCGTAGGTGCTGGTGTGGTTTCTTCTA
>NZ_JH165164.1 GCF_000227765.1 Neisseria wadsworthii 9715 | reverse complement strand
CCCGCCCGCTCCGCCGCAAGTGCCGCCGATTCCTTTCCCGCTGTTTGCCGACCTCGGCGACGCTAAAACCGTTGCCAAAGACGTTAAAATCAACCGCAAACCCGCTTTCGTCTTCAAAGCCAGTAAAACCAACCGCACCTACGGCGACGAAATCGCCCTGCCCGGCCGCAAAGGGGTGATTTCCCGTACCGCCACCAAACCGGCTTGGCCGATGAGGCATTCTTCTTCGGTTAAAATCCGCAAACGCTATATCGTCCGTGCCGGCGATATGTTCCACATGAACAACAAGTTCAAAGGGAAACTGCCGTCGAAACCGTGTATTTCCTGTAAGGCTGCCGTGGGTGCCGGCCGCCCGGTCAATCCGATTCACGGCTTGAAGTTTTTGGAGAACGAAACCGACTTCGCCTTCGAAGGCTTAATGCCGTTGGTGTGGAACCGCAGCTATTATTCCGACCAAGACGGCACCGGCTGGCTCGGCGAGGGTTGGAGCGTGCCCGGCAGCCAACGCATCATCCGCGATGCGGCGGGCTTGGCCTATATCGATGATCAGGGGCGTTTGTTTCCATTGCCGGAACCGGAAGAAGACGATGAAGAACCGGTGTTGTTCGAGAGCGAACAAATCTGGTTCAGTAAGAATTCAGACGGCCATTATGTGATTGCCTCGTTGGACGGTTCGGTGTCGTTGCGTTTCGCGCCGCTGGCGGTGTCGGCAGACGACCCGAACGGCGATAACTCCGCCGAACTACCGCTGGTGGCGGTGGAGGATGCCAACGGCAACCATCAGCGTTTTATCTACCACCCGCTCACCGGACTGCCGCAATATATTATCGACGGCAACGGGCGGGTGTTCTACCTGCACTTCGGCAATGTCGCCGATGCCGCCGCGCCCAAACTGCGCTTGTTGTCGGTATCGCTGCTCGATGCCCTGCCCGCTTTCGGCGCAGCCGCTCAGATCGGCGACGCATTGGTGCGCTACGAATACGGCAGCAGCGGCGATTTAATCCGCGTGATCGGCCGCGACGGCGCGGTCAAACGCAGCTTTACCTATCAAAACAACCTGATGGTGTCGCACACCGATGCGGCGGGCTTGACCGCTTATTACGAATACAGCCATTACACCCCCACCGGCAAGGTGCTGCGCAATTGGACTTCGTTGGGCGAGGAATGGCGTTTCGCTTATCACGACGGCTACACCGAGGTAACCGATGTCTTGGGGCGCACCGAGCAATACCATTACGATTACAACAACGAGTTGACCAAACGGGTGTTT
>NZ_JH165163.1 GCF_000227765.1 Neisseria wadsworthii 9715 | reverse complement strand
TGTCAATTCCATTCCAAAACTGAGCCACAGTTGTGGTCTAAAATTGAGCCACCCTATGAGCGGTGTTTCATCCGGTAAGAATCATTGCCCGTCTCAAAAATATCACAGCAATAAGTCAGGCGGTCCAGTAAAGCACCCGTCATCTTTTCATCCATAAACAGCTTCACCCATTCGCTAAAGGCCAAATTGGTTGTCATGACAACACTCGTCCTTTCATGCAGTTGGCTCATCAGATGAAACAGCAGCGCACCGCCTTTCTGACTAAACGGCAGATACCCTAACTCATCAAGAATCAACAAATCGTACCGACATTGCTGCTCGGTCAGTTTCAGACGGCCTTCGTCTTTGTCTGCTTCCAATTTGTTGACCAAGTCCAGTACATTCCAAAAACGTACCCTAAATCCTTGTGTCGCCGCTTCGATACCCAATGCTGTGGCAATATGCGTTTTGCCCGTACCCGGTCCGCCTACCAACACCACATTACGCTTCTGTCTGATATAGTCCCCGCCCAAAAGCAGTTCCAATGCCGGACGGTGTATCAAACTCTGCTCAAAATCGAAGTCGGCCAAACTGCGGTGTTGCGGAAACCTTGCCTGGCTAATCCGGTTTTGGGTACTCCTTGCGGTTTTGGCTATATGTTCGGCAGTCAACAACCGCTCCAGAATATCCAGCGTACCCCGTTTGCGACGGATGCCGTCCACTACGATTTCATCCCACTGCTCCGCCATCGCACCGAGTTTCAATTCTTTCAACAGTCCGGCCAGACGTTCATGCTGCATGATGCTTCTCCTTCATCGTATCCGTTTGTTTGCCCGACAGACTCAGTAAGCGGTCATAACGGCTGCAATCAACTGACGGCGGGACGGTAAGCGGGATGTCCCTAATATGGAAACGGGGTGGAGGCGGTTCTTTCAGACGGTTGATGATGTTCAAGACTGCCTCCGGAGTCGGCATACCTTCGTCCAATGCCAATTCCGCTGCCGTCAATGCCAAGTCGGCATCGTATTCGGCCATCAGGTTCAGCAGTTTGACCATCACCCGGTCTCCTTTGGGCTGCTTAAGCAAACAGGCTTTCAGACGCTCTATGACGGGCGGCAGTACCCAGCCGATAAAAGCCCTGCCGTCTCTTAACGCTCCGGGTTTCTTTTGCAGATAGGGCAAAAAATGCCAAGGGTTATAGCTGATGCCGTCTTTCACAAAGCTGCGCGGATGTTCGGCAATGCAGTCGGTATCGCTACAAAAGCGGACGGTCTGTGCGCCGATATAAACCCTAACCGTATTGCCCGCCCATTCGACCGGCACGCTGTAACGGTGGCGTTCGACGGTAACCAAAGATTGGTTGCTGACTTTGAGTATCTCCAAACG
>NZ_JH165162.1 GCF_000227765.1 Neisseria wadsworthii 9715 | reverse complement strand
ACAACTTGTTTTTAAGTATAACTTCTAAAACAAATTTACTCGAAAAACTTCTGGAACTTCGCTAACCATCTAAATTCTGTATTGATATTAAAATTTCCAAAGCTATCGCCTTATCTTAAGCCACAACAACAAAGTAATTATAATCTGTTATACGCTTTACAGACAGGCAATTTATAATGCGGAATAAACAATAGACCATTAAAACATTTATACACCAACTATGACACAAGCAAGTTGCCCTGAGAAATAGTTGTATTAACCACCACATTGATGGTATTTAAAATTTCTAAAGCTCTACCATTAGAGTCTTTATCATTACCGATTAACTTTTTTATTCCGTTAAAATCTAAAATGTCCGTTTATACCAATGTTTCTAATGATGAAATATATGACCTTTTAACGTTTTATGAACTAGGTCACTTTGTTTCTTTACAAGGTATCGCTCAAGGCGTAACCAATAGTAACTATTTTTTAACCACTACTTTCGGTAAGTACGTATTAACAGTATTCGAAACATTACAACAACATGAGCTTCCTTTTTTTCTTCTATTAAAAAAGCACTTGAATGAGTTTGGCGTTGCATGCCCTTTGCCTATACAAAGAAAGGATGGCAAATTTGATTCAACATTAGCAGGAAAACCTGCTTGTATCGTCAGTTATTTAAACGGCTGCAATATTAGCTGGCCGACGGAATCACAATGTTTTAATACTGGGGTTATGCTTGCTAAAATGCATCTCGCAGGTCAATCTTTTCCTATGCGCATGAACAACCCCCGGCACATAGAATGGTGGAAAAAATCTGCTGAAAAACTGTTACCTGTATTAGAGAATAGCGACGCGCAACTCTTGAGCTTCGAGATTGCTTATATTGATAAACACTTTTCTTGTTCTCTTAACTTACCCAGCGGCATTATTCACGCGGACTTATTTAAAGATAACGTATTATTAAATGGTGATGATATAACTGGGTTTATTGATTTTTATTATGCCTGCAATGGTAATTTTATGTATGACCTAGCCATTGCAATCAATGACTGGGCTCGCACTTCTCAAAATTTAATTGATCCACAATTAAAAGCTGCATTTTTTCAAGGCTATGAAAGTATTCGCCCTATCAATAACACAGAAAAAAACTACTTCCCAATAGCACAACGCGCGGGCTGTATTCGCTTTTGGGTGTCAAGATTATTAGACTTTTATTTCCCACAAGAAGGCGAGATGACTTTTATTAAGAATCCCAATACATTCCGTGACTTATTATTATCATTAAAATAAACTTCCTCATTCTTGAAAGATGGCAAAGTGCCTGTAAATAATAAATTAGACAGAGTCTTAGCTCAACGCTTTCGGAATATCTGAGCAACCATCGAATTAAAGCTCAACTTGATCGCAACAAAATGTCT
>NZ_JH165161.1 GCF_000227765.1 Neisseria wadsworthii 9715 | reverse complement strand
AAAATTTATAACTATATGATTTTTATTAAATAATTTTTGAGTATTTTTTAATCAGGAATAAGGCGAAGCTTATCAAGACACGTTTTATCCACCTTATTCACGCCTTATCCCCATAGTTATCCACACAAAATGTGTATGACTTACCGAAACCTTCGTGTTCAGACAGGCATATCGTTATAAAACTGAGCTTTTCATACAAAACGGCTAAGGATGTATGAAAAGCCCAGTTCCGCAACCATAAAAATTCTAAGGCACTTCCACGCTAAAATATTCCGTTATAATCCACGCATTCAAACGATTATTCCATATCCGCAATGACACCTGCCCAACTCAACCACACTGCCGCCGTTTTAGCCGAAATCCTGACATTCAAACAACCTGCCGATTCCATACTTGCCGCCTATTTCCGCGAACATAAAAAACTCGGCAGGCAAGACCGTTATGAAATCGCAGAAACCGTGTTCGCTGTTTTGAGGCACTATCAAAAAATCAGCGCCATTGTTCCCAAACCACACACCAAGCCGCGCCAAGCTGCTTTAGCAGCTTTGATTATCGGCCGTGCTGCAGATGCCGATTTGATTCACCATCTCACCGAACAAGAAGAAGTGGAAAACCTAAAAAGTTTGTTCGGCAACACAAACCCATTCCCCAGTACGCTACACATTACTGCCGAACTGCCCGAATGGCTGATTGAAATATTACAAAAGCATTATGACAACACAGCCATCCTACGATTCAGCCACAGCATCAATCAGCCGGCACCGCTGGATATCCGCGTAAACACATTGAAAAGCAAGCGCGATAAAGTTTTGGCTCAACTGCAAAAAGAAGGTTTTGCCGCCCAAGCCACGCCTTTTTCACCCTGGGGCATCCGCTTGAAAGACAAACCATCCCTCAACCGACATCCACTGTTTCTCGACGGCACACTGGAAATCCAAGACGAAGGCAGCCAGCTGCTGGCTTTGCTACTCGGTGCCAAACGCGGGGAAATCGTGGTGGATTTCTGCGCAGGTGCAGGCGGCAAAACCTTAGCCATCGCCGCCATGATGGCCAACAAAGGCCGTATTTACGCATTCGACATCGCAGAAAAACGTCTCGCCAACCTCAAGCCCCGAATGGCACGCGCAGGTGTCGCCAACATTCATCCTGAACGCATCAGCAGTGAAACCGACCCCCGCATTGCCCGACTTTACGGCAAGGCCGACCGGGTTTTGGTTGATGCACCCTGTTCCGGTTTAGGCACTTTGCGCCGCAATCCCGATTTAAAATACCGCCAATCGCCTGAAACTTTAGCTTCACTACGAGCACAGCAAGCCGCTATTTTGGCCGAAGCCGCCAAACTGGTGAACGAAAAAGGCCGCTTGGTTTATGCCACTTGCAGCATCTTGCCCGAAGAAAACGAAATGCAAGTGCACCATTTTTTGGAAAGCCATCCCGACTGGCATATTGTCGATTGCGCCAGCCTGCTAAGTAACTATAAAATTCCGCTCGATACAGGTGTATACTTGCGCCTGAACACCGAACAACACCAAACCGACGGCTTTTTCGCCGCCGTGTTGGAACGAAATTAACCAACCGTTTTAGGAATCCATCAAAATGAGCATTCAAGATCAAATCAAAGAAGTGGTTACCACACACCGTGTCGTGCTGTTTATGAAAGGCACCAAGCAATTTCCCCAATGCGGCTTTTCTTCCCGAGCCGTGCAATTGCTGCAAGCAGCAGGCTGCACCGATTTTGTTACCGTAAATGTGTTGGAAAACGAAGAAGTGCGCCAAGGCATTAAGGAATACAGCAACTGGCCGACCATTCCTCAATTGTATGTAAACGGCGAATTTCTGGGCGGCTCCGACATCATGATGGAGATGTATGAAGCCGGGGAGCTGCAAGAAGCATTGAAAGCCTGATTGAGCATTTAAATCACAAGCTGATGCCTGTCTGAAAAATATTTTCAGACAGGCATTTGTTTTTATAAGGTTAATCAACAGCTTTTTACTGCAAAAACCCTTTTATAAAAAAGTCAAATCAATATGAATAATTCAAAAATTTTATAAACAAG
>NZ_JH165160.1 GCF_000227765.1 Neisseria wadsworthii 9715 | reverse complement strand
TTGGGTATAGTTCGGTTTCTTCGCTGCTGCTGCAGTGATTCACGAACTGGTTATTATAGCACAAGCTGTTTTGATTGGTTCGCGCTCTTTAACAATACAGATTACCGATAAGTGTGGGTGCGATGGGCCCCACACTGTTTGAAAGACAGACAAGAAATCTTGTCGGTTTCTTTGAAGCAGACCAGAAGTTATTAAGTTAGAGATTGAACATAAGAGTTTGATCCTGGCTCAGATTGAACGCTGGCGGCATGCTTTACACATGCAAGTCGAACGGCAGCGGGGGAGAGCTTGCTTTCCTGCCGGCGAGTGGCGAACGGGTGAGTAATGCATCGGAACGTACCGAGTAGTGGGGGATAACTGTCCGAAAGGATGGCTAATACCGCATACGCTTTGCGAAGGAAAGCGGGGGCTCTTAGGACCTCGCGCTATTCGAGCGGCCGATGTCTGATTAGCTAGTTGGTGGGGTAAAGGCCTACCAAGGCGACGATCAGTAGCGGGTCTGAGAGGATGATCCGCCACACTGGGACTGAGACACGGCCCAGACTCCTACGGGAGGCAGCAGTGGGGAATTTTGGACAATGGGGGGAACCCTGATCCAGCCATGCCGCGTGTCTGAAGAAGGCCTTCGGGTTGTAAAGGACTTTTGTCAGGGAAGAAAAGCTTCGGGTTAATACCCTGGAGTGATGACGGTACCTGAAGAATAAGCACCGGCTAACTACGTGCCAGCAGCCGCGGTAATACGTAGGGTGCGAGCGTTAATCGGAATTACTGGGCGTAAAGCGAGCGCAGACGGTTACTTAAGCAGGATGTGAAATCCCCGGGCTCAACCTGGGAACTGCGTTCTGAACTGGGTGACTAGAGTATGTCAGAGGGGGGTAGAATTCCACGTGTAGCAGTGAAATGCGTAGAGATGTGGAGGAATACCGATGGCGAAGGCAGCCCCCTGGGATAATACTGACGTTCATGCTCGAAAGCGTGGGTAGCAAACAGGATTAGATACCCTGGTAGTCCACGCCCTAAACGATGTCAATTAGCTGTTGGGGCACTTGATGCTTTAGTAGCGTAGCTAACGCGTGAAATTGACCGCCTGGGGAGTACGGTCGCAAGATTAAAACTCAAAGGAATTGACGGGGACCCGCACAAGCGGTGGATGATGTGGATTAATTCGATGCAACGCGAAGAACCTTACCTGGTCTTGACATGTACGGAATCCTCCGGAGACGGAGGAGTGCCTTCGGGAGCCGTAACACAGGTGCTGCATGGCTGTCGTCAGCTCGTGTCGTGAGATGTTGGGTTAAGTCCCGCAACGAGCGCAACCCTTGTCATTAGTTGCCATCATTTAGTTGGGCACTCTAATGAGACTGCCGGTGACAAACCGGAGGAAGGTGGGGATGACGTCAAGTCCTCATGGCCCTTATGACCAGGGCTTCACACGTCATACAATGGTCGGTACAGAGGGTAGCCAAGCCGCGAGGTGGAGCCAATCCCACAAAACCGATCGTAGTCCGGATTGCACTCTGCAACTCGAGTGCATGAAGTCGGAATCGCTAGTAATCGCAGGTCAGCATACTGCGGTGAATACGTTCCCGGGTCTTGTACACACCGCCCGTCACACCATGGGAGTGGGGGATACCAGAAGTAGGTAGGGTAACCGCAAGGAGCCCGCTTACCACGGTATGCTTCATGACTGGGGTGAAGTCGTAACAAGGTAGCCGTAGGGGAACCTGCGGCTGGATCACCTCCTTTCTAGAGAAGAAGGGGTTTGTCGCACTCACACTTATCGGTAAACTGTATAAGAAGCGGTATTTATTAAAGAAGCGATTGAAAGCTTGCGGAAAGAGACCTGGGTTTGTAGCTCAGCTGGTTAGAGCACACGCTTGATAAGCGTGGGGTCGGAGGTTCAAGTCCTCCCAGACCCACCACTCAAACAAGCAATACGCATATTGGGGGCATAGCTCAGTTGGTAGAGCACCTGCTTTGCAAGCAGGGGGTCATCGGTTCGATCCCGTTTGCCTCCACCAAAAAAAACTTTGATAAAGGACTTTACAAATTAAAGTCAGCTGCTAGAATGCGCAGCTCATTTTAATTTGCCAAGTTTAACCGCGATTGGATAAACAAACGCATTGATCTTTAACAAATTGGAAAGCCGAAATCAACAAACAAACGAAGCTAATCAGCATTAAGCTGATTAACAGAATTTGGGTGATGATTGTATCGATTTGTCTGTGAGCACAAAAGGCACAGGCAAATACACAACAAGCAGTAAGCTTTATCAAAGTAGAGGCCTTAAGTTGGGAAGGTAGTCAACGCCGGAACAGCGAAGTCAAGAGGTTCTTCAAATGATAGAGTCAAGTGAATAAGTGCATCAGGTGGATGCCTTGGCGATGATAGGCGACGAAGGACGTGTAAGCCTGCGAAAAGCATCGGGGAGCTGGCAAAAAAGCTTTGATCCGGTGATGTCCGAATGGGGAAACCCACCGTATTGATACGGTATCCTTGTCTGAATACATAGGGCAAGCGAAGCGAACCCGGAGAACTGAACCATCTAAGTACCCGGAGGAAAAGAAATCAACCGAGATTCCGTAAGTAGTGGCGAGCGAACGCGGAGGAGCCTGTATATGATAGCTGTTGAGATAGAAGAACAAGCTGGGAAGCTTGGCCATAGTGGGTGATAGCCCCGTATTCGAAATTTCAACGGTGGTACTAGGTATACGACAAGTAGGGCGGGACACGTGGAATCCTGTCTGAATATGGGGGGACCATCCTCCAAGGCTAAATACTCATCATCGACCGATAGTGAACCAGTACCGTGAGGGAAAGGCGAAAAGAACCCCGGGAGGGGAGTGAAATAGAACCTGAAACCTGATGCATACAAACAGTGGGAGCCTATTAATTGGGTGACTGCGTACCTTTTGTATAATGGGTCAACGACTTACATTCAGTAGCGAGCTTAACCGGATAGGGGAGGCGTAGGGAAACCGAGTCTTAATAGGGCGAATAGTTGCTGGGTGTAGACCCGAAACCGAGTGATCTATCCATGGCCAGGATGAAGGTGCCGTAACAGGTACTGGAGGTCCGAACCCACGCATGTTGCAAAATGCGGGGATGAGCTGTGGATAGGGGTGAAAGGCTAAACAAACTCGGAGATAGCTGGTTCTCCCCGAAAACTATTTAGGTAGTGCCTCATGTATCACTTCCGGGGGTAAAGCACTGTTATGGCTAGGGGGTCATTGCGACTTACCAACCCATGGCAAACTAAGAATACCGGAAAGTGCAATCATGGGAGACAGACAGCGGGTGCTAACGTCCGTTGTCAAAAGGGAAACAACCCAGACCGCCAGCTAAGGTCCCAAATGACAGATTAAGTGGTAAACGAAGTGGGAAGGCCCAGACAGCCAGGATGTTGGCTTAGAAGCAGCCATCATTTAAAGAAAGCGTAATAGCTCACTGGTCGAGTCGTCCTGCGCGGAAGATGTAACGGGGCTCAAATCTGTAACCGAAGCTGCGGATGCACGTAGTGCATGGTAGGGGAGCGTTCTGTAGGCCGAAGAAGGTGACTTGAGAAGGTTGCTGGAGGTATCAGAAGTGCGAATGTTGACATGAGTAGCGATAAAGCGGGTGAAAAGCCCGCTCGCCGAAAGCCCAAGGTTTCCTACGCAACGTTCATCGGCGTAGGGTGAGTCGGCCCCTAAGGCGAGGCAGAAATGCGTAGTCGATGGGAAACGGGTTAATATTCCCGTACTTGATTCAAATGCGATGTGGGGACGGAGAAGGTTAGGTTGGCAAGCTGTTGGAATAGCTTGTTTAAGCCGGTAGGTGGAAGACTTAGGCAAATCCGGGTCTTCATAACACCGAGAAGTGATGACGATTGTCTACGGACAAGAAGTAACCGATACCACGCTTCCAGGAAAAGCCACTAAGCTTCAGTTTGAATCGAACCGTACCGCAAACCGACACAGGTGGGCAGGATGAGAATTCTAAGGCGCTTGAGAGAACTCGGGAGAAGGAACTCGGCAAATTGATACCGTAACTTCGGGAGAAGGTATGCCCTCTGAGGTGAAGCACTTGCTGCGTAAGCTTTGGAGGGTCGCAGAGAATCGGTGGCTGCGACTGTTTATTAAAAACACAGCACTCTGCAAACACGAAAGTGGACGTATAGGGTGTGACGCCTGCCCGGTGCTGGAAGGTTAATTGAAGATGTGAGAGCATCGGATCGAAGCCCCAGTAAACGGCGGCCGTAACTATAACGGTCCTAAGGTAGCGAAATTCCTTGTCGGGTAAGTTCCGACCCGCACGAATGGCGTAACGATGGCCACACTGTCTCCTCCCGAGACTCAGCGAAGTTGAAATGGTTGTGAAGATGCAATCTCCCCGCTGCTAGACGGAAAGACCCCGTGAACCTTTACTGTAGCTTTGCATTGGACTTTGAAGGCACTTGTGTAGGATAGGTGGGAGGCTTAGAAGCAGAGACGCCAGTTTCTGTGGAGCCGTCCTTGAAATACCACCCTGGTGTCTTTGAGGTTCTAACCCAGGTCCGTAATCCGGATCGGGGACCGTGCATGGTAGGCAGTTTGACTGGGGCGGTCTCCTCCCAAAGAGTAACGGAGGAGTTCGAAGGTTACCTAGGTCCGGTCGGAAATCGGACTGATAGTGCAATGGCAAAAGGTAGCTTAACTGCGAGACCGACAAGTCGAGCAGGTGCGAAAGCAGGACATAGTGATCCGGTGGTTCTGTATGGAAGGGCCATCGCTCAACGGATAAAAGGTACTCCGGGGATAACAGGCTGATTCCGCCCAAGAGTTCATATCGACGGCGGAGTTTGGCACCTCGATGTCGGCTCATCACATCCTGGGGCTGTAGTCGGTCCCAAGGGTATGGCTGTTCGCCATTTAAAGTGGTACGTGAGCTGGGTTTAAAACGTCGTGAGACAGTTTGGTCCCTATCTGCAGTGGGCGTTGGAAGTTTGACGGGGGCTGCTCCTAGTACGAGAGGACCGGAGTGGACGAACCTCTGGTGTACCGGTTGTGACGCCAGTCGCATCGCCGGGTAGCTAAGTTCGGAAGAGATAAGCGCTGAAAGCATCTAAGCGCGAAACTCGCCTGAAGATGAGACTTCCCTGAGGGCTTGACCCTCCTGAAGAGTCGTTCGAGACCAGGACGTTGATAGGTCGGGTGTGGAAGCGCAGTAATGCGTGCAGCTAACCGATACTAATTGCTCGTGAGGCTTGACTCTATCATTTGAAGGACTTTGCACCGTAGAGGGTGCTGAGGCTTCGGATATAAAGCTTATGTCAGTCTTGAAGAAGATACACATCACAGTTGATTAAAGAATAAATAAGTGGAAGCTTGCTTTCCATAACGGCTTTACCGATTTGCACAGTTTAAGTCTGGCGGCCATAGCGGGTTGGCCCCACGCCTTCCCATCCCGAACAGGACCGTGAAACGACCCAGCGCCGATGATAGTGTGGATACCCATGTGAAAGTAGGTCACTGCCAGACACCCATACAGAATCCCCGATATCGATCTGATATCGGGGATTTGCTTTGTGTGCGGCGTCCGCTGTGGTGGCGGGTGATGGATTGTTGTAAAACTGATAATAACGAAGAAAACGACTTGTAAGCTTGGGGCGGTTTGGTTATGATGGCTGTTCATAAAGGGCGTTGTTGGCTCGTTATGTACGGTATATTGACCAAACACATTCGGGAAACCGGCTGAATCATATAAGGATGGAAAACACATGAAAAAACTGATGTTAGGTGCGTTGGCGGCGTTGTCGTGTGCGTGGTCGTTGGCGGCGGTGAATATCAATACGGCGACGGCGGAGGAATTGAAGGCGCTGCCGGGTATCGGCCCGGCGAAGGCGGCGGCGATAGTGGAGTACCGTCAGGCCAACGGTGCCTTTAAAAGTGTGGAGGAGTTGAAGAAGGTGAAGGGTATCGGCGACGGTATCTTCAACAAACTGAAGGAAGAGGCGACGGTATCGGGTGCGGCGAAGGCCAAAGCGGCCAAACCGCTGCAGCCTAAGGCTAAGTAGGGACCATATCTCTGCTTGAAACGGTCAGACGGCGGTAACAGACAAAACAGATGAGCAAAGGCCCGTAAAA
>NZ_JH165159.1:2406255-2446422 GCF_000227765.1 Neisseria wadsworthii 9715 | reverse complement strand
ATAGCTATTTAAGAGTTTCTATATTGAAGATAACTAGTGATGGACGGTGCTAGAATAGGTTCACGACTTCACCTTCTTTAAGAAGACCTTTCCCTTTGCCAAACCTCCCTAAAACCGCTATTCTTTTCTTTTTTTTCAGCCTCAAAACCTTCACTATGAACATCATTTCCACCATCGCATCAGAATTAAACGCCACCGCCGCCCAAATCCAAGCCGCCGTCGAACTGCTCGACGACGGAGCCACCGTGCCTTTTATCGCCCGCTACCGCAAAGAAGTTACCGGCGGACTGGACGACACCCAACTGCGCCATCTCGCCGAGCGTCTGCAATACCTGCGCGAATTGGCAGAGCGCAAGCAAACCGTTTTAAAAAGCATTGAAGAACAAGGCAAACTCACGCCCGAACTTCAGACGGCCATCGAAGCAGCCGACAACAAAACCGCGCTCGAAGACCTCTACCTACCCTACAAACCCAAACGCCGCACCAAAGCCCAAATCGCCCGCGAAAACGGTTTGCAGCCTTTGGCCGACAGCTTATTGCAGAGGCCGTCTGAAAACCCCGAAACCGCCGCCGAAGCCTATCTGAACGAGCAAGTGCCCGACACCAAAGCCGTGCTCGACGGCGCGCGTGCCATTTTGATGGAACAGTTCGCCGAAGATGCCGAACTGCTCGGCAACTTGCGCGAAAAACTGTGGAACGAAGCCGAAATCCACGCCCAAGTGGTTGCCGGACAAGAAGATGCCGGCGAAAAATTCAAAGACTATTTCGACCACCGCGAACCCGTCCGCAACATGCCCAGCCACCGCGCACTGGCCGTATTGCGCGGCCGCAACGAAGGCGTGCTGCAAGTCGCCCTCAAATACCAACCCGACGAAATCCCGATTACTGAGCAGAGCGAATACGAAAAAATCATCGCCAAACATTTCGGCATCGCAGATCAAGGCCGCCCTGCCGACAAATGGCTGCGCGACACCGTGCGCCTCACATGGCGCGCCAAAATCTTCCTCTCGCTGGAGCTTGAAGCCTTAGGCCGTCTGAAAGAAGCCGCCGACACCGACGCCATTACCGTGTTCGCCCGCAACCTCAAAGACCTGCTGCTCGCCGCCCCCGCCGGCCGCCTCGCCACCATGGGCCTCGACCCCGGCTTCCGCACCGGCATCAAAGTGGCCGTAGTGGACGACACCGGCAAGCTGCTCGACACCGCCGTTGCCTATCTGCACCAAGAAAACAACGCCTTAGCCACCCTTGCCCGCCTCATCAAACAACACGGCGTGAAACTGATTGCGATCGGCAACGGCACCGCCAGCCGCGAAACCGACAAACTGGCCGGCGAATTGGTCAAAGGCCTGCCTCAAATGGGGCTGCACAAAATCGTGGTCAGCGAAGCCGGCGCATCCGTTTATTCCGCCTCAGAGCTGGCAGCCAAAGAATTCCCCGAGCTGGACGTTTCCCTGCGCGGCGCCGTCTCCATCGCCCGCCGCCTGCAAGACCCGCTGGCCGAATTGGTAAAAATCGACCCCAAATCCATCGGCGTCGGTCAATACCAGCACGATGTTAACCAAAGCCAACTTGCCAAATCGCTGGATGCCGTGGTGGAAGACTGCGTGAATGCCGTCGGCGTGGACGTAAACACCGCATCCGCCCCTCTGCTCGCACGCATTTCCGGCCTCAACAGCACGCTGGCGCAAAACATCGTTGCCTACCGCGACGAAAACGGCGCATTCGACAGCCGTAAAAAACTCCTCAAAGTACCACGCCTCGGCGAAAAAACCTACGAACAAGCTGCCGGCTTCTTACGCATCAACGGCGGTAAAGAACCGCTGGACGCATCCGCCGTCCATCCCGAAGCCTACCCCGTTGTCGCCAAAATGCTCGACGACCTGCACATCAAAGCCGCCGACCTCATCGGCAACCGCGAAAAAATCAAACAAATCAAGCCCACCAGCTACACCACCGACCAATTCGGCCTGCCCACCATCATGGACATCCTCGCCGAACTCGAAAAACCCGGCCGCGACCCGCGCGGCGAATTTCAGACGGCCACCTTTGCCGAAGGCATCAACGAAATCAGCGATTTACAAGTCGGCATGATTTTGGAAGGCGTAGTGAGCAACGTCGCCAACTTCGGCGCATTCGTCGACATCGGCGTCCACCAAGACGGCCTCGTCCACATCTCCGCCTTATCCAATAAATTCGTCCAAGACCCGCGCGAAGTGGTGAAAGCCGGAGACGTCGTCAAAGTGAAAGTGCTGGAAGTCGACGCCGAGCGCAAACGCATTGCGCTGACCATGCGCTTGGACGACGAAGCAGGCGGCGCTTCGGCAAGAAATGGCAGGCCGTCTGAAAACCGACGCAGTGATAGCGGTAGAAACCGGCGTAGCCAGCGCGAACAGGCACCGGCCAATTCAGCCATGGCGGATGCGTTTGCGAAGTTGAAGAAGTAATTTTCATCAATACGATATTGCCAAGGTGCTCAAGATGGGAAAATCCAGCCAACCTCAGAAAATTGTTGAATTTTTACAAGCCAATCCGCTGCGGAAATTCACGGCACGCCAAATTGCCCAAGCCATTACAGAACAATATCCGCATGACTATCAAAATAAAAAATCTAAATTTGCTGATGGAAAAGCATTTATCCAACAAGTCGTGTCGGAAATCGGTTCGCACAAAGGTGCTGTACTGAAATTATGTCCCGCCATCCGTATGCAGGACAAACCACGCCCGCGTTTGTTTTGGTTTGATCCAAGCCACCAACAAGATAATGGATTGGTCGTGGATGAATCCGCCTATGCCGCCTCGGAGCAAGACCTGTATCCTTTGATGATGTGTTTTTTGTCCTCGAATTTAGGTTTATACGGTTTGCGAATTGACGAAAAACGCTCCAAAAACAATCGTGGTAGCAGAGGCAATCATTGGCTGCATCCGGATATTGTTGCGATGCAGGCATTGGATAAAGCATGGCAGAACGACGTGCGTCAATGCGCCCAATTGGGTGCGGGACAACATGTTCTGTTGTGGTCGTTTGAGTGAAACGGGAACTCAATGGCAGCAATGTACGGGAAAGTTTTTTTCAGGCGGTCAGTAATTCTGGTTGGGCCAACGAGGGATATTTGGTCACCACCGCTATTGTCGGTGAACATACCGAGCAAGAATTGCGCATTTTGTCAGCCTTGCACGGCATCGGCGTAATCATTTTGAACACCCAAGAATGGAGCGACAGTGAAATTTGGCTGCCCGCCAAACGCAAAGAACAAATTGACTGGCAGTCAGTCAATCGCATTGTGGAACAAAATACCGATTTCCAAACATTTATTGAGTATGTGGCCATTTATTTTCAATCGGGAAAAATCGTTGAAAACAATTGGAATCAATGAGGAAAATACGATTCTATGCATTGATTCCGATATTGCTGACACTCCATCTCTGCCAGCTAATCCGGCATTCAAGTTGTGATGTAATCCAAATAAACAGGCTCGGCATCAAACAGATGCCACTCAAAAAAGCAAATGTGCACCATGACCGACAACACCCTAATCCTCTACACCACTTCAGACGGTCTCTCCCAATTCGTTTTACGCGAATTGGGCGGCCAGCTGTGGTTGACACAGGCGGAAATGGCGGAGCTGTATCAAACCACCGTTTCCAATATCAATAAGCATATCAAAGCAATATTGGCTGAAAAAGAAATGGAGGAACGGGCAACTATTGAGTATTACTCAATAGTTCAGACCGAAGGCGGACGGCAGGTAAGCCGCGAAGTCGCCCATTATTCCCTGCCGATGATTATCGCCGTCGGCTACCGCGTACGCTCTTCGCGCGGTACGCAGTTCCGCCAATGGGCGACACGCACTTTGGGCGAATATCTGCAAAAAGGTTTTGTACTGGATGACGAGCGCCTGAAAAATCCGCCGGTCGGCACATTGCCTGCACCGGATCATTTTGATGAATTGCTGGAGCGCATCCGCGATATCCGCGCCAGCGAAAAACGGGTGTATCTGCGCGTGCGGGAAATTTTTGCGCTGGCGGCGGATTATCAGCCCAGCTTTAAAGAAACCACGCAATTTTTTAAAACCATTCAAAACAAGCTGCATTTTGCAGCGACCGGGCATACCGCTGCGGAGCTGGTTTATCGGCGTGCGGATGCATCTAAGCCGTTGATGGGCTTAACGCATATTACTGATGGTGAGGTTCGTAAAAAAAACATTAAAACAGCCAAAAACTATTTAAACGAAAAAGAAATCAGCCAGTTAAACCGCATAGTCACTATGTGGCTGGATTTTGCCGAAGATCAGGCACAGAGAAAAAAGCAGGTGTTTTTAAAGGATTGGACGGAAAAGCTGGATCAATTTTTAGCGTTTAACGACCGTGAAGTGCTGCAAGGAGCAGGAAAAATCAGCAAAAAACAGGCCGATGCCAAAGCAGAAGCCGAATACGAACGCTATATGGCTGTACAGCGTCAAATCAAAGAGCAGCGGGGTGAGGGCGACATCGCCGAATTATTGCGCCTGCAAGCTAAAAAGTCTGAAGATCGCAAACAAACTTAAAGTTTGTCATGGCGTTGCTGCTTTGTATCGGGGATTAAGTGGTTTAACTACAAATGCCTGTCTGAAAAAAGTTTCAGACAGGCATTTATGGTTTTTAAACTAAGCAGATTTAGGTTCTTGAAACAAAAGCTTACTGATTTCTTCCGAGGCTGCTTTCATATCGGAAACGAAAGAGAGTAGGTCGTTGAGGCTTTTGCGGATGGTGGGGGCGTGGGTGTATAGGGCGGCGATAAATTGGCCGTCGGCATCAAGCACGGGCACGGAGCAGCCGACCATGCCGGAAATGAATTCTTCATCGTCAAAGCCGATGCCGGTTTTGCCGATTTTTTTTATGGCTTGTTCTAAGGCTGTGGGGTCAGTGAGCGTGTTTTGTGTCATGCGGGTGGGTTGCATGTGTTCGATCAGCCGTTTTCGTTTTAATGCGGATAGGGAGCTGAGGTAGAGCTTGCCGCCGGCTGTGCAATACAGCGGTACTTGTGTGCCGCTGGGTAGGTAAACTTGTAGCGGCCAGTTGGTTTGTACGCGGTCGGTATAAGACATACAGTTGCCGTTGGGCACGCTGATGCCGCAGGTTTCGCCGATTTTAGCGGAAAGTGTGCCCAATATTGCTACCCGTTCCGCTTGATGGTGTTTGCTTTGCCAAATGTTGACGCTCAATCTTAATGAGCGGATGCCGGGCACGATGCCGCCTTGCAAATCGGTTTGGATAAATTGCTCGTTTTCCAGCAGCTTGAGCAGGCGGTGCAGGCTGGGTTTGGGGATATCCAAATCTTGAATCAAATCTTGCGGTGTGGGCGGGCGGTCTGCGGCGGCCACTGCTTCGATAATTTCCAAAACGCGTGTGATGGATGAACCTCTGCCGGAAGACGTGTCCAATTTTCTTTCCTTCTATTTGAAATCATTAAAGATAAGCTGTTGTGAAATAAGCTGATTTATGAATCTAAAACGCTCAAAATCAATTATATATAACTTATTCTGATTGTAAACATTAGAAATTATGATTTTATCCTAAGCTTTGCTGTTTTTATAATCGGTTTAAAACGATACAAATTGTTTCAAATTAGTAAAATTTATATCAAAAAAATGCTGTGGAAAATCCGCAGCAATAAGAATAAGCCGGCAGCCGGTGGGTAATAAGCTTTGGTGCAGCCGGTCCGATAAATGGGAAATGGAAGGAGAAACCGATTATGTTGAGTTTGACAGGCATTGTGCTTTCACTCGTGCTTTTGATGGTGTTGGCCTATCGGGGTGTGAGCGTGTTGATTTTGGCGCCTTTGTTGGCAATGTTGGCGGTGTTGTTTAGTGCGCCTTCGAATGAGCTTTTGGGTACGTACACGCAGGTTTTTATGCAGGGGATGGGCGGATTTGCGATTAAGTTTTTCCCGATTTTTCTATTGGGCGCGATTTTCGGCAAATTGATGGAGGATTCCGGTGCGGCGCACAGTATCGCACATACGTTGGTGGATAAATTGGGCAAACAGAAAGCTTTGCTGTCGATTGTGTTGGCTTCGGCCATTTTGACTTACGGCGGGGTGTCGGTGTTTGTGGTGACTTTTGCCGTGTACCCGATTGCGGCGGCTTTGTTCCGTGAGATTGATATTCCCAAGCGTTTGATTCCCGGCGCTATTTCGGTGGGTGCGCTCACGTTTACCATGACCGCCCTGCCGGGTACGCCTTCTATTCAGAATGCCATTCCGATTCCTTATTTCCAAACCGATGCGTTTGCATCTCCGGGTTTGGGTGTGATTGCCGGGGTGATTATGTTTATTTTCGGCATGATGTGGCTCAACCGCCGCCTCAAGCATGCGGCGGAAGCGGGCGAGGGCTACGGCAATCATCACGACAGCCATGTGAAAGAGCAGGATTTCAAGCATTTGCCGGGTTTGGCCAAAGCGCTGGTACCGATTATTGTGGTAATTGCGTTGAACTACGCGTTAACCAAGTTTATTTTCCCCGCTATGGATACGGCTTATTTGGCCGATAAAAAATTCGGCGGCGTTTCCCTGAATTCGGTGGTCGGCTTGTGGGCGATTATCGCGGCTTTGGTGGCAGGATGTGTGTTTCTGATTTTTGCCAACATGAAATACTGGCGCAACTTGAAAAAGTCGCTCAATGACGGTGCGATGGGTTCATTGCTGCCGATTTTCAACACGGCATCCGAAGTGGGTTACGGATCGGTAATTGCTACTTTGGCGGGCTTTATCATCCTGCGCGATTTTATGATCGGGCTTTCTCCGGATAATCCTTTGATTTCCGAAGCGATTGTGGTGAACGTGATGGCAGGTATTACCGGCTCGGCTTCCGGCGGTATGAGTATCGCACTCAGCGCGATGGGCGAAACTTATGTGCGGATGGCGAACCAAACCGGCACTTCTCTAGAGCTGATGCACCGTGTGGCATCAATTGCATCAGGCGGCTTGGACGCGCTGCCGCACAACGGTGCTGTGATTACCATGCTGGCGATTTGCGGTTTGACACACAGGGAATCTTATTTGGATATTTTAGTGGTTGCTGTGATTGTGCCGCTGATTGCTTTGGCTGCCGTGGTTGGGCTGGGCACCCTATTCGGTTCGTTTTAATGCCTGTCTGAAAATAAAGACGGTAGATAAATAGGAGGAATTATGTCCGCACAAGTTGTATTACCCCGTTTTATGCACATCGGCAGGCACGCCTGCGAAAAGCTGCCGGAGCTGGTAAAAACTTTAGATTGCAGCAAACCTTTGATCGTAACCGACAAGATGATGGTTCAGCTCGGCTATGTGCAACAGGTTTGCGATATTCTGAATTCAGACGGCCTCAAAGCCGATATTTACGACGATACCGTGCCTGAGCCTACCGATTCTTCGATTGAGGCAGGTGTGGAAAAGGTAAAAAACGGCAATTACGACATCATTATCGCTTTAGGCGGCGGCAGCCCGATCGACAGCGCCAAAGCCATTGCCGTGTTGGGCAAGTTCGGCGGCAATATACGCGAGTACAAATTTCCGCGCCAAGTGAACGAACACGGCCTGCCGCTGATTGCTGTGCCCACCACGGCGGGAACAGGCTCGGAATGTACGCGCTTTACCATCATCACGGATGAAGCCACCAGCGAAAAACTGTTGTGCGTCGGCTTGGGATTTATGCCCACGGCGGCAGTGATTGACTACGAGCTGACCGTGAGCGTGCCGCAGCGTACCACCGCCGACACCGGCATCGACGCGCTTACCCATGCCATCGAAGCTTATGTGAGCAAAAAAGCGAATCCGTATAGCGACGCGCAGGCTTTGGCTGCCATGAGACTGATCGGCGGCAATTTGCGCAAGGTGTACCACAACGGCAGCGATCTTGCCGCGCGCGAAGCCATGATGCTGGGTTCGACTCTGGCGGGCATTGCGTTTTCCAATGCGTCGGTTGCGTTGGTGCACGGCATGAGCAGGCCGATAGGTGCGTTTTTCCATGTGCCGCACGGTTTGTCCAACGCCATGCTGTTGCCTGCCGTTACCGCCTATTCCGTGCCTGCCGCGCCGGAGCGCTATGCCGAATGCGCGCGCACGGCGGGATTCGCTTCGCATGACGACGACACGGCCACGGCCAACCGGAAGCTGCTTGAGGGATTGGTTGCTTTAAACCGGGAATTGAATGTGCCCACTTTGGCGCAATTCGGTGTAGAGAAAGCCGAATTCGACAAAGTGGTGGAAACCATGGCCGAGCAGGCTTTGGCTTCCGGTTCGCCCGGTAATAACCCGCGCGTACCCGAAAAAGAAGAGATTATCGCCATCTACCGCCAGCTATGGTAGCCGGGTAGATCTTTATGTTTATGAATTGAAACGGTATGGATGTGCCGAAACTTTAAACCAGGAGAAACAACATGAGCCAAATTGTCGGTCATTTTATCAACGGAAAAATCATTGAAGACAAAGCACGTACCCAAGATGTGTACAACCCTTCCACCGGAGAAGTGAGCAAACAGGTGTCGTTGGCTTCCAAAGCCACGGTTGAAGAAGCCATTGCAGCCGCACAAGCCGCGTTCCCCGCATGGCGGCAAACACCGGTTATGAAGCGCGCCCGTGTTATGTTCAAATATAAAGAGCTGCTGGAGCAAAACCGCGACAAAATCTGCGAGCTGATCGGCTCGGAACACGGCAAAATTTCGCATGATGCGGCGGGCGAATTGCAGCGCGGTATTGAAAATGTGGAATACGCTTGCGGTGCCCCCGAATTTTTGAAAGGCGACTTCAGCAAAAACGTAGGCCCCGATATCGATTCGTGGTGTGATTTCCAGCCTTTGGGCGTGGTGGCGGGCATTACCCCGTTCAACTTCCCGGCTATGGTGCCTTTGTGGATGTTCCCGTTGGCGATTGTGTGCGGCAATACTTTCGTATTGAAGCCCTCTGAACGCGATCCGAGCGTAGGCCTCTTTTTGGCGCAACTGTTGCAGCAGGCAGGCCTGCCTGACGGCGTGCTGAATGTAGTAAACGGCGATAAAGAAGCCGTGGATACGCTGCTGACCGACGAGCGCGTTCAAGCCATCAGTTTTGTCGGTTCCACCCCGATTGCCAAATATATTTACAGCACCGCCACAGCACACGGCAAACGCTGCCAAGCTTTGGGCGGCGCGAAAAACCATGCTATCGTGATGCCGGATGCGGATTTGGACAATGTGGTAAATTCGCTGCTTGGCGCCGCATTCGGTTCGTCGGGCGAGCGCTGCATGGCTTTGTCGGTAGCCGTGGCGGTGGGCGACGAAATTGCCGACCGCATGGTAGCAGGCATCAAAGAAGGCATGAAAAACATGAAAGTCGGCCCATTTTCCGATGCCAGCAACCATTTCGGCCCGCTGATTACCGCCGCGCACAAAGCAAAAGTGGAAGGCTATATCGCCAGTGCCGCAGAGCAGGGCGCAACCATCGTGGTGGACGGGCGTAATCCGTCCGTGCCGGGCTATGAAAACGGTTTCTATCTGGGCGGTACGTTGATTGACCGTGTTACCCCCGAGATGACCAGCTATCAGGAAGAAATCTTCGGCCCGGTGCTGCAAGTGGTGCGTGTGAAAACCATGCAGGAAGCCATGGATTTGATTAACAAACATATCTACGGCAACGGTACCTGCATCTACACCCGTGACGGAGAAGCCGCTCGCTACTTTGCCGACAACATTTTGGTCGGCATGGTCGGCATCAATATCCCGCTGCCTGTGCCGGTGGCTTACCACAGCTTCGGCGGCTGGAAACAATCGAGCTTCGGTGATTTAGGCGCTTACGGCCGCGACGGTGCGCGTTTCTACACCCGCAGAAAAACCATCACACAACGCTGGCCGACTTCCGAAGTGCGCGAAGGCGCGGTATTCTCAATGCCGACGCTGGGTTAAGATCAAGATTTAAACTGATTTGAATATGCCTGTCTGAAAATAGGTTTCAGACAGGCATTTTTGTTACACCGTCGTATTCAGGTCTGATCCGAGCATGATGAAACTGTTGTTGAAAGTTGCGCTTCATGGCCGCGCGGCCACTTACTTTCTTTGCTTCGCCAAAGAAGGTAAGCAAAGAAAGGCGACCGCGGTTGCCGGTTTGCTGTGCAAACTGCCCTCATCACTGTGCGGGATTTTCGGGGCGGCCGCTAGTCGCTTCGCTCCGGGAGCGGCCTTGTTCCCCCGAAAAGCCCGCTCCGTTCGGCGGCGCCAGCGGAAAAAGCGGTTTCAGCACAGATTTCGAATGGCTTAGGGCGATACACCCTAAATTTATGATTTTTAATTTGTTATTGAAGAATTTCCACAACACAATGCCTGTCTGAAACCCATTTTCAGACAGGCATTCATCGTGGTTGATAACGCTTTAAATCATTTCACCAAACCCGGCTCGTATAAATCAATAATGGCGGAAAAGTCCAACTGGCCTTCGTGGGTTTCGACAAAACGGTTGTATTGCGCCAGCGCCTGTTCGCCCATCGGTGTGTCGCTGCCGCAGGATTCGGCCAGCGAGCGGGCGAGGTTTAGGTCTTTCAGCATTAAGGCGGCCATGAAGCCGTTTTGATAGCCGCGGCCGGCGGGCGCGTTTTCCATCACGCCAGGATAAGGGTTGTACACATTCAGCACCCAGTTGCCGCCGGAGCTTTTCGACATAATGTCGGACAACACTTTCGCATCCAAGCCGTTTTTCACACCCAGCGCGATGGCTTCGGACGTGCCGGCCATTAAAATGCCGAGCAGCATATTGTTGCAAATTTTGGCTACCTGCCCCGCACCGTGGCTGCCTGCGTGGAAAATATTTTTGCCCATGGCTTCAAGCACGGGTTTGGCGCGCTCGAAATCTTCGGCGCTGCCGCCCACAATAAAGCTTAAGGTGCCGGCTGCCGCGCCTGCCGTTCCGCCGGATACGGGCGCATCCAAAAAGGCAATGCCGTGTTTGGCGGCCGCTTCGGCCAGTTCGCGCGCGTCGGTGGCGGCGATGGTGCTGCAATCGATTACCAGGCTGCCCGAGGCCAATTTAGGGAACAATCCGTTATCCTGTTCGCCCAGATATACATTGCGCACATGCGCACCTGCCGGCAACATGCTGATAACCAGCTGCGTGTTTTCTGGTAATTCAGACAGGCTGTCGATTTGGTTTGCGCCTTGGGCAACCAGGTTGGCAACTGCTTCTTGGTTCAAATCAAACACGGTTACGTCAAACCCTTTTTTCACCAGATTGGCCGCCATCGGTGCGCCCATATTGCCCAAGCCGATAAACACGATTTTGATTTTTTCAGACATGGTTTTCTCCTTTGCTTACGAATTTTGCCACTTTAAACATAGCAAAGTTCCGCTATTTGATACAAATTGTATTATTTTATGCATTTAATCATGAAAAATGATGAAGTTGGAATTTAAGCGGTTTATTGTTTATAGTGGAGCCCTTTTGAGAATGCCTGTCTGAAAACCATGGACGAACATCTGTTAATCGAAACCCACCCCTTACCCCCTTTCACGCCTGCAAACGCCAAGCTTTTGATGCTCGGCTCGTTCCCGCCGCCGCGTGCGCGTTGGAAGATGGAATTTTATTATCCGAATTTTCAAAACGATATGTGGCGGATTTTCGGTTTGGTGTTTTTCGGTAATAAGGATTATTTTGTCGAAGCAGGCGGGAAAACGTTTAAAGAAAAGCTGTTGCGGGCATTTTTGGCGGATAAAGGCATTGCCATCAGCGATACGGCGCATAAGGTGATCCGCTTGCAGGGCAATGCTTCGGATAAGTTTTTGCAGATTGTCGAGCCGGTGGATTTGCAGGGATTGTTGGCGCAGATGCCGCTTTGCCGAACAGTGATGACAACCGGCGAGTTGGCAACGGATACTTTGCTTTCTTTGATGCCGCCCGATACGGGCAAGCCGAAAATCGGCGGGTTTGCCGAGGCGGCGTTTTCAGACAGGCATTTGCGTTTATACCGCCTGCCGTCTTCTTCGCGGGCCTATCCGCTGGCTTTGGAGAAAAAGGCCGAGATTTACGGGCGGTTTTTTGCGGAAATCGGTTTGTTGTTATAGTTAATCCGCTTACATAACAACGATGCCGTCATACTCGGGCTTGACCCGAGTATCTTGAGCTCCGGTAAGTTTAGGAGATACTCGGGTCAAGCCCGAGTATGACGGTTCAGACAGGCATTTGCTTAGCGCATTACATTGCCCCAATCCTGCTCGAAATAGCTCACCAGAATCTGTGTGTTTAAGAAATTCGGCTCTACTTTTCGGCGCGCCATGTCGGGCGGAAAGCGGAACATTTCGGCGGCGGTTTGGCCGTTGAGGAAACGGGTGGCCACGTCGAATTTTTCGGGCAAAGGGAAGTGATTTTCTCTGCCCGCCAACACAAATCCCCACTCGCCGAAAGAGGGCACATAAACGTGATACGGCGCTGTGTAAAGCCCCGCCGCTTCGAGCGTGGCCACGATCGACCAATAGGCGTTGGGTGCGAAATAGGGCGAAGTGGACTGCACGGAAATCAAGCCGTTGGGCGCGAGATGGCGCGCAACCAGCCGGTAAACGGGCACGGAATAAAGCTTGCCCAGTGAGAAATTGGCCGGGTCGGGAAAATCGATGATGATCACGTCGAACTTGCCGCCGGTTTCCTCCAGCCATTTGGCCGCGTCGGCGTTCACAATATGCATCTTCGGGTGGCTGAGCGAGCGGTTGTTGAGCTTGCTCAATTCGCCGGAATGCTTGAACGTGTCGGTCATATGCGGGTCGAGATCGACCAGCGTTACCTTCTTCACCTGCGGGTATTTCAACACTTCGCGCGCGGCCAGCCCATCGCCGCCGCCCAGAATCAGAATGTTTTGCGCATTCGGCACCATCTGCATGGCCGGCAGCACCAGAGCCTCGTGGTAACGCGCCTCGTCGCGCGAGGAAAATTGCAGGTTGCCGTTGATGTAAAGCCGCGTGTCGTCTTTCCAGCGCGTGACCACCAAGCGCTGGTAAGGCGAGTGGCTTTCATACACAATCGGGTCGCTGAAATAGCTTTGTTCGGCCTTGAATGTAATCTTATTGGCGTAAACAAAGCCCAAGCCCAAAATCAGTAACACAAACACGCCGCGGGTTTGGATGGCGCGGTAACGTGGCAGCTGGCTTTTGAACATTTTGGCGGTCAACACCGCCACCGCAGCATTGAGCAGGCCGAACAACAAAGCCGAGCGCGCCATTCCGAGCTTGGGCGCCAGCACCAGCGGAAACAGCAGCGACACGGCCAGCGCGCCGAGATAGTCGAAAGTGAGCACGCGCGAAACCAGTTCTTTAAAATCGGCCTGCTGCTGGTTGAGCACCCGCATCACCAGCGGGATTTCCATGCCCACAACCGTGCCCACGGTTAACACCAGCGCGTAAAGCAGCGTGCGGAACGGCGCGGCGGAAAGCCCGAACGCCACAAATAGCGCCAGCGCCGACACGCCGCCGATAATCCCCACCAGCAGCTCGATTTCGATAAAGCGCGCCAGCGCGTCTTCGTCTTTGATGTATTTGGTTAAGTGCGCCCCGATGCCCATGGCAAAAAGATACAGCCCGATGATGGAGGAAAACTGCAAAATGCTGTCGCCCAAAAGATAGCTGGCCAGCGCCGCCATAATCAGCTCGTAGGCCAGCCCGCAGCTGGCTACGATGAACACGGAGATAATCAGGGTGCGGTTGAGTTTCATGGTTTCAGACAGGCATTTGGTGAGAAAGGGATTATAACAGTATGCCTGTCTGAACATGGGTTTCAGACAGGCATTGTGTTATTTAAGTATAAGCAGACTTGCCATAAACTGTTGCGCCGTTGGTTGCGGTTGCGCTTCATGGCCGCGCGGCCACTTACTTTCTTTGCTTCGCCAAAGAAAGTAAGCAAAGAAAGGCGACCGCGGTTGCCGGTTTGCTGCGCAAACTGCCCTCACTGCGCGGGATTTTCGGGGCGGCCGCTAGTCGCTTCGCTCCGGGAGCGGCCTTGTTTCACCGAAAACCCCGCTCCGTTCGGCGGCGCCAGCGGGTAAGTTGCGCCCTCCCGAATGTTAGCCTGCTTCGCCGTTTCGGCTGATCGGGTAATATGCTATGTTGTTGATGCCATCTGATTATTCGTGAAAACACAATCAATACAACAAGATGCCTGTCTGAATCCGGTATTCAGACAGGCATTCTTTTTTGAAGGAACAGAAGGTTTTTATGGCATAATAAAAACCTGTTTTTGCAATCGAATGGAGCAACCGTGAGCATTTCCCCCGCACAATATCTGCTTTATCTGCAATATATGCTGGTCGGCATCTTGATGACGGTGGCCTTTGGTGCCATTTACCTGCGCATTACGCCCGCCGAAGAAATCCGCCTGATAAGAAACGGCAATCTGGCTTGCGCATTGTCGTTTGGCGGCGCCTTGGTCGGCTTTTGCCTGCCGCTGGCTTCCAGCATCGCCCACAGCGTAAACCTGCCTGATTTTATGTTGTGGGGGTTGGGCGCGGCTGTGATTCAGATTCTGGTTTATTTCGCCGCCACCAGAATCGTGCGCGATGCGGATAAAGAGCTGGTTAACAACAATGTGGCGGTAGGCGCCTTGTTCGGCGCGTTTTCCATCAGCATCGGCCTGCTGAACGCAGCCTGTTTGAGCTGATTGCCGTTTCCCTCCACCCAAGCGCGCGTTGCGCGCCCGTTCAAAAAGGAATAGCCCATGCTTGGCAGTTTTATCAAGAAGCAGTTTATTGATGTAATCCAATGGCCCGATCCCGACGAATCGCTGCTGGTGTGGCGTTTTCCGATGGCCGACGAAGAAATTCAAAACGGCGCCAGCCTCACGGTGCGCGAGGCGCAGATGGCGATGTTTGTCGACGAGGGCAAAACCGCCGATGTGTTCTCCCCCGGCCGCTATACGCTCAACACCAACACGCTGCCTGTGCTCACCAACCTGAAAAACTGGGATAAGCTTTTTCAATCGCCTTTTAAATCAGACGTTTATTTCTTCAACACCAAGCAACAGCTTGCCCGCAAATGGGGCACGGCGCAGCCGGTAACCGTGCGTGATGCCGAATTCGGCGTGGTGCAGCTGCGTTCGTTCGGCATGTATTCCTACCGCATCAGCGATCCGGCGGCATTTTTCAGGGAAGTTTCAGGCGTTACCGCGGCCTACAGCGGCGAGCAGCTTGAGCAGCAATTGCGCAATATCGCGATGACCCGGCTGGCCGCCGCCTTCGGCACATCGGGCATTCCGTTTCTCGATATGGCGGCGAACCAAGTGCTTCTGTCGCAAAAAATGGGTGAACTGCTCGCACCTGAGTTTGCCAAACTCGGTTTGCTGCTGGAAAACTTTACCGTTGAAAGCATCACTTTGCCCGAAGCCGTGCAAAAAGCGCTCGACAGCAGAATGTCTATGGGCATCATCGGCGATTTGGGCAAATACACGCAATATCAAACCGCCGAAGCCATTCCGATGGCGGCGCAAAACGAAGGCGGCCTGGCCGGTATCGGCGCAGGTTTGGGTGTGGGTGCCGGAGTAGGGCAGGCAATGGCCGGAGCGATGGCGGGCATGATGCAGCCGCAGCAAGCCGCCGCACCGCAGCCGCAAACTGCCGCGCCGCAGGCGGAAGACCCGCAGGCTAAGTTGGGCAAACTCAAAACCCTGCTGGACGAAGGTTTGATTTCTGCCGAAGACTACGAACAAGCCAAAGCCGAAGTGTTGAAACAACTGATAGGTTGAACCCGCCCGAATGCCTGTCTGAAAGCATCGTTTGTGTTTTCAGACAGGCATTGTGTGATACAAGCGACTTTCTATGAGCGAACCTCTATTCAAAACCGACTGCCCCAGTTGCGGCGCGCCCGTGCACGCGCATTCCGCTACTGCGGTTACGCTGGTGTGCGGCTATTGCAACAGCATGCTGGTGCGCCATGATGACAGCATTGCCGACACCGGCCGCGATTCCGCGCTGCTGGAAGATTTCAGCCCGCTGCAAATCGGCACCACAGGCAAATTCAGCACTCAGGATTTCACGCTTATCGGCCGCCTGCAGGTGCGCTACGACGAAGGCATGTGGAATGAGTGGTACGCTTTGTTTGCCGACGGCACCACCGGCTGGCTCTCGGAAGCGGGCGACCGCTATGTGTTTACGCAGGAAATCGGCAATCTGCCTGCCGACACACCTGAATTCGACAGCATCCGCGCCGGTTTCAGCACGCTTACCTTAGAAAACAAAAAATTTCTCGCATCGGATGTGCGCACCATCACGCTGAAACGCTCGGCGGCGCAGGGCGAATTGCCGTTCGAGCTGAAAGCCGAAAGCGTTAACCGCGTGGCAGACTGGCGTTGGGAGCATATGTTCCTCACGTTGGATTACGCCCAAAAGCAGCCTTTGGGCTTTCTCGGCAAAGGCGTCACGCTGGACGAGCTGCACCTTGCCAACACGCGCAGCGACGATCAGATTAATCAGGCGGCGGGCAGCCTCAAAGGTGTGCGCGAAGCGGAAAACTGCCCGAATTGCGGCTCGCCCGTGCAATGGGTGAGCGGTTTAACCGATTTGGTTATCTGCCCTTCATGCGGCAGCGAGCTGGACACTTCTGGCGGCAAAGCCGAGCTGATTCAAGCCAACACAATGCGCAAAGCGCAGGAAAAAGCGTTTACGCTGCCTTTGGGTTCGCGCGGTAAAATCAACAACAAAACCTACACCGTTATCGGCGCGCTGCGCAAAGACGAATTAGAAGGGGAAACTGCGTTTGACGCGCTTTACGGCAAAGCGCCGCAAGGCTTCGTGCCGCAAGGCTCTTGGTTTGAATACCTGCTTTATCATCCGCAGGCCGGCTTTTTATGGCTGTTGGAAACTTCCGAGGGCGAATGGAGCCTGTCTGAAACATTGGATGTTTGGCCGCGCCTCGATATCAACGGCCAGCCGCAAGGCTGCCCCAAGCTTTATGATTACGGCGGCCGGGTCAACTATGCGGCGGGCGCGTTTTATTGGCATATCCGGCAAGGCGACATCAATTATTATTCCGACTATAAACAAGGCCATGAAAAGCTGAGTGCCGAATATTCGCCGAATGAGCTGGCGTGGAGCAAAAGCACGCCGGTCGGCTACCGGCAAATTGCCGAATGGTTCAACCTGCCGGATAAAAAGCCGGAATATACCGAAAAAATGCAGGCGGAAGGAGCATCGGAAGGCGCGCTGATCGTTATGCTGGCGGTTTTGGTGTTTGTGAACCTACCTGCGGTGTTTGTGTCGGAAGACTTCATGATGTCGGTGATGCTGTTGGGCGTAGGCGCTTATTTGGTGTTTCACCGGAGAAAAGAGGAAGGCGTTACCATGGCAGGCTTTGTTGCGTTTTCCGTTGCATTGATTTTGTTGATTACTTTTGTGAATTATATGATGCTGGCCGATACGGGCGGCAGCAGCGGTTATATCGGCGGCAGCGGCAGCGGCGGTTTCTCGGGAGGCCATAAATGAGCTATCAGCCGGGCAGCCACGGTTTGCTGGATTTATACGGTTGCGATGCGGCAATGCTGCGCGATGAGGCCTGTCTGAAAAGCCTGTTGCACCAAGCGGCGGCAGCGGCGGGGGCCACCGTGTTGGGCGGGCATTTCCACCGTTTCGGCGGCGAAGGCGGCGTAACCGGCGTGCTGCTTTTGGCCGAATCGCACATCAGCATCCACACCTGGCCGGAACACGGCTTTGCCGCGCTGGATATTTTTCTGTGCGGCGAAATGCAGATAGAGCAAGCCAAACAGTTTTTATGCGAAGCCTTTCAGCCGCAGCAGCAGGCATGGCGGGTGGAAAAACGCGGCGCGCAGCTCGGGTAGCTTATTCATAGTGAATCAACTTAAAAATGGCATGCTGTTATACCCGGGTCAAGCCCGGGTATGACGGCATCGTTACTATGCAGGCGGTGTAACTATAACAAATACCTGTCTGAAACCCGCTTTCAGACAGGCATGGTTTATGCGATAATCGCACCGATTTCAGCAACGGAACCCATATGAAACAGCAAATGCCCCATCCGGCAAACGACACACGAGCAGCCGCCACCCGTTGCCGCGGCCGCGCCCGTTTTGTTTAAGCAAGCAAACGGGCTTTTTTGTGGCCGTTGCGCCGGGAAAACTTAAAGGAACCACGATGGCTAATCTTTTATACCGACAGAATCTGATTTCCATTTCCGATCTTTCCAACGAGCAGCTCGAATTACTGCTGCACACGGCGCTCAAGCTCAAAGCCGAGCCGCGCAGCGATTTGCTGGCAGGCAAATTGATCGGTTCCTGCTTTTTCGAGCCTTCCACCCGCACGCGCCTCTCGTTTGAAACCGCCGTGCAACGCTTGGGCGGCAAAGTGATCGGCTTTGCCGACGGCGCCAACACCAGTGCGAAAAAAGGCGAAACGCTGGCCGACACCGCGCGCATCATCTCCAGCTACACAGATGCCATCATCCAGCGCCACCCCAAAGACGGCGCCGCGCGCGTGGCAGCGGAATTTTCCAGTGTGCCCGTGATTAACGCCGGCGACGGCACCAACCAGCACCCCAGCCAAACCCTGCTGGATTTGGTTACCATCTATGAAACGCAAGGCACACTCAGCAATCTGAAAATCGCCATGGCGGGCGATTTGAAATACGGCCGCACCGTGCATTCGCTGGCGCAGGCGCTCAAGCGCTGGGGGTGCAGCTTCGCTTTTGTTTCCCCGCCCAGCCTGGCGATGCCCGCCTACATTACCGAAGAGCTGGACGAAGCCGGCTGCCGCTATGAAATCCTGCCCGATTTGGAAAGCGCCGTCGAATGGGCCGACATCCTCTACATGACCCGCGTGCAGCGCGAGCGTTTCGACGAGCAGGAGTTTGCCAAAATCCAGGGCAAGTTCAACCTGAGCGCCGACATGCTGGGCAACGCCAAAGACAATCTGCGCATCCTCCACCCGCTACCGCGCGTTGACGAAATCCACCCGAACGTCGATGCCACGCCTTATGCCTATTATTTTGAGCAGGCCACCAACGGCGTGTATGCGCGGATGGCGATTTTGTCTTTGATTTTGAACGAAGAAGTGTAAGGAGCGCGAGATGGATAAGAAACAATACAGCGTAGAAGCCATTCAGACAGGCACGGTTATCGACCACATCCCGGCAGGCAAAGGTTTGACGATTCTGCGCCAATTCAAGCTGCTGCATTACGGCAGCGCCGTAACCGTGGGTTTCAACCTGCCGAGCAAAACGCAGGGTTGTAAAGACATCGTGAAAATTTCCGGCGTGCATTTCGACGAACAAACCGCCAACCGCCTGGCCTTGTTTGCGCCCGAAGCCACGGTTAATGTGATTGAAGATTTCAAAGTCGTGCACAAAATGCAGCTGCGCCTGCCCGAAACCATCAGCGAAGTGTTCCGCTGCCCCAATCTGAACTGCGCCAGCCGCGAAGAGCCGGTAAAAAGCCGTTTTTATGTGAACACGCAAGGCGGCCAAACCAAGCTGAAATGCCATTATTGCGAAAAAACCTTCCCACGCGATGTGGTGGTGGAAGCGTAACAATGGTGCGTTGGGTTTAAATGCCAGAATAAAAAATGATGCCTGTCTGAAATCACTTTCAGACAGGCATTTTGATAAGGTCGAGGAGTGTCTTATTAACTATACAAATGGCGCAAAGCAGAAACAGTCATCATCCCCAATACCGTCAGAATCAGAGAGCCGAATAAATGAAGCGCTACCAGTAAAGCCGCAACCCCCCAACGCTGGGCTTGCAGCATTTCAATGATTTCCAATGAAAAATCGGAGAAAGTGGTCAGACCTCCCAAATAGCCGGTAATCAAAAACACTTTCATGGCTGGGTCGATGGCAGGAAAGAGTTCCGTGAATGATGCGGTAATCCCGATAAGGTAAGCGCCTATCCAATTGGCAGCCAATGTTACCGCGGACAATCCAAGCATGTTTTGACCCAGCCACAGGCTCAGACCCCCAGCGGAGCAGGGCGCCGAGAGATGCTCCGACGCCAATGGTAAGAATATTGTGTATAGTTAATCAACTTAACTTTTACTACGGCGTTGCTGCGCCTTGCCGTACTATCTGTACTGTCTGCGGCTTGCTGCCTTGTATTAAAAATTAATTTGATTAACTATAGCATAAGCTTGGGTAATGTAGGATGATAGTCAATCCACTTACATAACAACGTACCGTCATACCCGGACATAACTCGAGTATCTCGAGCGTATTATTTTTTAAGTTGATTAACTATTTGGTTAAAGCCGTATTCAATAATGCCTGTCTGAAAGAGGTTTCAGACAGGCATTTTTTATCAGGCCGGCTTAATCTTTCAACTTAGCCAGTTGTGCTTGTACTTTCGCCATTTTGTCTTCCAACTCGGCCAGCTCCGCGCGGTCTTTTTCGACCAGATGCGCAGGGGCTTTGTCGGTGTAGCCGGGTTTGCTGAGTTTGGCGTTGAGTTTGTCCAACGCTTTTTGCAGCTTCTCGGCTTCTTTGTTCAGGCGGGCGGTTTCGGCGGCTTTGTCGATTTCCACTTTCAACATCAGGCGCGCATTTTGGCAAACGGCCACCGGCGCGTCTTCGCTTTCGGGCAGTTTGTCGACCAGCTTGGCTTCGGTCAAACGCGCCATCATCGGCACATATTTCAGCAAGGCTTCCAAATCTTTGCCGCCTTCGACAAACAACGGTGCTTTCACGCTCGGAGCCAAGCCCATTTCGCCGCGCAGATTGCGCACCGCGCCGATTAAGTCTTGCAGTGCGGCCATTTGTTCAAACGCGGTGGGCACGATTTTTTCGTTGTCGGCAAGCGGCCAAGCGGCCATCATGATGCTGTCGGTTTTGTTGGCGTTTGCCAGCGGCGCAACGGCCTGCCACAGCTCTTCGGTAATGAACGGCATAATCGGGTGCATCAGGCGCAGCACCACTTCCAACACGCGTACCAAAGTGCGGCGGGTGGCGCGCTGGGTGGATTCGCAGCCGGTTTGCAGTTGCACTTT
Organism: Neisseria wadsworthii 9715; assembly: GCF_000227765.1. Classification (GTDB taxonomy): domain Bacteria; phylum Pseudomonadota; class Gammaproteobacteria; order Burkholderiales; family Neisseriaceae; genus Neisseria; species Neisseria wadsworthii. The sequence continues at coordinate 2,425,486 of NZ_JH165159.1, read as the reverse complement.
CGCCAGCTCGATATACCAGTCGCAATACTCGTTCCACACGAATTCATACAGCGTTTGCGCTGCCAAATCAAAGCGGTAAGTATCGAATGCTTCGGCAACGGCGGCCTCGGTTTGTTGCAGGCGGCCGATAATCCATTGGTCGACAAAGCTGTACGCCAGCGGCAGGGTTTCGTCTTGGCCGCAGTCTTTCTCTTCGGTGTTCATCAACACGAAATTGGTGGCGTTCCACAGCTTGTTGCAGAAATTGCGGTAGCCTTCGGCGCGTTTGAAATCGAAATTGATGCTGCGGCCTAGGCTGGCGTAGCTCGCCATGGTGAAACGCAATGCGTCGGTACCGAACACGGGAATGCCTTCGGGGAACAGTTTTTCAGTGGCTTTTTTCACTTGCGGCGCTTTTTCGGGGCGGCGCAGGCCGGTAGTGCGTTTCACCAGCAGGCTTTCGAGGTCGATACCGTCGATTAAGTCGACCGGGTCAATCACGTTGCCTTCGGACTTCGACATTTTCTTGCCTTCGTGATCGCGCACCATGCCGTGGATATACACGTCTTTAAACGGCACTTTGCCGGTGAAGTGGGTGGTCATCATAATCATGCGCGCCACCCAGAAGAAGATGATTTCGTAGCCGGTTACCAATACGTTGCTCGGCAAGAAGGCTTTCAATTCTTCGGTTTCAGACGGCCAGCCCAAAGTGGAGAACGGCACCATTGCAGACGAGAACCAAGTGTCCAGCACGTCTTCGTCGCGGGTTAAGCCGCTTTTGCCTGCCAGTTTTTCCGCCTCTTCCTGATTGCGGGCAACGTAAACGCGGCCGTCTGAATCGTACCAAGCGGGAATCTGATGGCCCCACCACAGTTGGCGCGAAATACACCAGTCTTGGATATTGTTCATCCATTGGTTGTAGGTGTTGACCCAGTTTTCGGGGATAAACTTCACTTGGCCGGAATCCACCGCGTGTTTGGCTTTTTCGGCCAAACTCATGCCGGCAAACTCGCCAGCCGGTTCGCCGCCGTTGGGCTTCGCGCTCATCGCCACAAACCATTGGCTGGTCAGCATCGGCTCGATCACGCTGCCGGTGCGGTCACCTTTCGGGGTCATCAAGGTGTGCGGTTTCACTTCCACCAACAAACCTTGCGCTTCCAAATCGGCTACGATTTGCTTGCGGGCGGCGAAGCGGTCCAAACCTGCGTAGGCTTCGGGCAAAGCAATGCCTGTCTGAACCTCGCCTTTGTAGTTGAACACTTCGGCTTGGCTTAAAACTTTCGCTTCCAAATCAAACACGTTGATTAAAGCCGTATCGTGGCGTTTGCCGACTTCGTAGTCGTTGAAATCATGCGCGGGCGTAATCTTCACGCAGCCGGTGCCGAAGTCTTTTTCCACATATTCGTCGGCAATCACGGGAATGGTACGGCCGGTAAGCGGCAACACCAGTTCTTTACCGATTAAATGGCGGTAACGCTCGTCTTCGGGATGAACCGCCACCGCCACGTCGCCCAACATGGTTTCGGGGCGGGTGGTGGCCACAATCACGCTTTCAGACGGCCTCTCCGCCAACGGATAGCGGATGTGCCACATGCTGCCCTGCTCTTCCACGCTTTCCACTTCGAGGTCGGAAACGGCGGTGCCGAGCACAGGATCCCAGTTCACCAAACGCTTGCCGCGGTAAATCAAGCCCTGCTCAAACAGGCGCACGAACACTTCGGTAACCACTTCGGCGCGGGTGTCGTCCATCGTGAAATATTCGCGGCTCCAGTCGGCCGAACAACCCATGCGGCGCATTTGTTCGGTAATCGTGCCGCCGGACATGTTTTTCCATTCCCACACTTTTTCAAGAAAGGCTTCGCGCCCCAAATCATGACGGGAAACGCCTTTTTCGGCCAACTGGCGCTCCACCACAATCTGCGTGGCGATACCGGCGTGGTCGGTGCCGGGAATCCAGCAGGTGTTGCGGCCTTTCATGCGGTAATAGCGCGTGAGGCCGTCCATAATCGTTTGGTTGAAGGCATGCCCCATGTGCAGGGTGCCGGTAACGTTGGGCGGGGGAAGTTGGATGGAGAACGATTCTGCTGCGGCCATATCCGGCTGGAAATAGCCTTGCGATTGCCAGTTTTGATAATGTTTGGCTTCGATTTCGGCGGGATTATATTTGTCTAGCATGATGTTTTTGCTTGTGATTCTGAATAAAAATTAACTAGTTATTATATAGGCGGAATCCTTGTTCAGACAAGGTATGCCCAAGTTTATAGTGATAGGTAAAGTGGGATATGATGATTAATGGAGAATACATTACTGCTTGAAAATGATTTGATGATAAAAATTCAGACAGGCATTCTTGTGTTGGGAATGCCTGTCTGAAATGTTTGACTGCGTTGAGCTTATGATTTCTTGGTGCGGGAGTCCACTAAGAGTTGTTCGTATAGCTCGGGATTTTGCTCTTTCAGCATAGAGGCAACCGCTAAATCGTCACTGTTGATCTTGCTCAGGTCCACTTTTTCGATGTGCACCAAACGAAGAAGTTCACGAACAGGTTTCGGCATGTTGCGGCCTGATTCGTAGCGGGAACCGCCGGATTGTGTAACCCCCAGTTTGCTCCAGAAATCAACTTGGTTCATGCCCAAATTGCGACGGATGTCGCGAATATTATCAATTTTTTCAAAATTAGCCATTAGTACGTTTCCTTTTACCTATTATGTGATTGGCAATAACTTTATATTGTTTTAAAAAGTCGTTTTTATGATGTTGCAGATTATGCATTTGCAGTATAAGGGCTTGAAGAATAATTTCAACTGTAATCGAATAAAATAGTGCTTACTTAACATAAAAACATATAAATATGTGTGAGAAATGGAACAATGTTAAAAAAGCAGGCTTGTTATGATGAAATTGCTGATGCCGGGAGCATTTTATGCTTTTGGCAACAGCCATAAAAAGCGCCTTCCATACTGAAATTATGGTAGCGCTTTTTGGGGCTTTTCTGATGTATAGCCGGGTCAAGGTTGGCCGGTTGCCGGGCTGATGGTAAGGATTTCGTAACCGGTTTCGGTAACCAAAACTTCATGTTCCCATTGGGCGGAGAGCGAGCGGTCTTTGGTAACGGCTGTCCAGCCGTCGGCAAGGATGCGTAAATGGCGTTTGCCTTGGTTAATCATCGGCTCAACCGTGAAAATCATGCCGGGCTTGAGTTCGACGCCTTGCCCTTTTTTGCCGTAATGCAGCACTTGGGGTTCTTCGTGAAAACCGCGCCCAATGCCATGGCCGCAAAATTCCTGCACCACGGAATAGCCGGCGTTTTCGGCAACTTGTTGGCAGGCATGGCCGACGTCGCCCAAAGTGGCGCCGGGTTTTACGGCTTCGATGCCGGCCATCATGCTGGCGTGTGTAACGTCAATAAGGCGCTGGGCTTGCGGGCTGATTTGCCCTACGGCAAACATGCGGCTGGAATCGCCGTGAAACCCGTCTTTTTTGATAGTTACGTCGATATTGATGATGTCGCCGTTTTTGAGTGGTTTGTCATTGGGAATGCCGTGGCAGATAACTTGGTTGACTGATGTGCAGCATGATTTTGGGTAGGGCGGGTTGCCGTAGTTGAGTGGGGCGGGGTAGCCGCCTTGCACGTCGATATGGTAATCGTGAATCAGCTTGTCAAGCTCGTTTGTGGTAATCCCGGGTTTGACGAATTGGCCGATATAATCTAACGCTTCGGCGGCCAGGCGGCCGAGTTCGCGCATTTTTTCGATTTCTTCGGGCGTTTTGATGATAATGGGCATGTGTGTGCTTCTCTGGATAATTGGATCAAACGGGGAGATTATAACACTTTGCTCAGGCAAACATAGGCGCCGGTCAGCCGCATTTCAATGTTTTAACTGTTTTTTTGAAATCCCGGCTCATCATGTCGCAGGCTTGGCTGTCGGCTTCTTTCAAGGCTTCTTTTGTTTCTGTGAGTGTTTCGCGGTAGGGCGCGGCAGAGGCTTTGGGAAGCCTGTTGTAGCAGGCTTCGAGCTGTCGGACATAGTTTGCGCAAGCTGGCAGCAAGCCGTTGGCATCACGTGATGGCTCGTGCTTTGGCGGTTTGATTGTTTCTTGCGGTTCAAATGCTGCTTCGGTTGTGGAGGCGGCTTGGGAAACGGTTTTGTTTTGCGGTTGCTCGGCGTTGTGGCAGGCGGCCAGTAGGCAGGCGGCCAATAACGCGGGCAAGGTTGATTTGTATGTGATCATTATGTTGGTTTTGTTTTTTATTAAATTATAGTCATTTAACCGAATTGCCGCCGCGATGTTTTGTGTGTCTTGCTGTATTGTTTGCGGCTTGGCGATGAACTAATTTAAATGACCATGTATTGGGCTTTGCCCATTCTCTCTGGGAAATGCCTGTCTGAACGTTTCAGACAGGCATGGTTTGTTCGGTTTTATTCGCAACCGAGTGCGGCGGCCGAGCCGTTGAATTCTTCTGTCATGGTGGTTTTGCAGATGTTGCCGTCTGTGCCCACCAAAGAGGCGCGTAAATCATTCAAAGTGGCTTTCATCTCTGCGGCGGATTCTTCGGGAAGCCGGTCGTAGCAGCGGTTCATGCGGTTAATCAGGGATTCGCATTCTGAAGCCAGTTTGCCTGAGGGGGCTGAAGATGCTTTGGCTGCTGATGCTGCGTCCGCAGGTAAAGCGGGAGCGGAAGCCGGAGCAGGAGCGGAGGCAGGTGTGACGATATGGGGGATGGACGCCGGTTGGGGGAGGGCGTTGGTTTGCGCACCGTTGTCGGTAATCCAGCTGTCTGAAGCGGAGGATGCGGGTGCGGCAGGTGAAGTATTTGAGGCGCTTGAAGCGACGGCGTTGTCTTCGCTTTGACCGCATGCGCTGAGGAGGAGGGCGGTAGTGAGTGTTAGAAAAAATTTATTCATATATAAGGTTCCTGCTTGGGGGTTATATGTCGCTGTAATTTAATATTGCATACCGCGTTGTTTTGTTTTGCTGTGTTTTTAGCATTTATGGTTTATTACTTAGTGTGGCGCAATCATGTGAATATTGCGCCCGATAAGGAGTTTTGATGCGTATGTTTAAATGCCTGTCTGAAAACATTTCAGACAGGCATTGTGATGTGTATAGAGGTTTATTTAACGATTTGGTTCAATTCGCCTTTGGCATATAGAGTGGCCATTTTGTCGAGTGAAATCGGTTTGATTTTTGCACCTTGACCTTCGCAGCCGAATGCCAGATAGCGGTCGATACACACTTGCTTCATGGCTTCTACGGTTTTGGCCAGATATTTGCGCGGGTCGAACTCGGCAGGATTTTCCGCCATGAATTTGCGGATGGCGCCGGTAGAAGCAAGACGCAGGTCGGTATCGATATTCACTTTGCGCACGCCGTGTTTGATGCCTTCCACGATTTCTTCAACCGGCACGCCATAGGTTTCGCCGATGCCGCCGCCGTGTTCGTTGATGATTTTCAGCCATTCTTGCGGCACAGAGCTTGAACCGTGCATTACCAAGTGGGTGTTGGGTAGGGCTTCGTGGATTTCTTTGATGCGGTCGATGCGCAATACGTCGCCGGTAGGTTTGCGGCTGAATTTATATGCGCCGTGGCTGGTGCCGATGGCGATGGCCAGCGCGTCAACGCCGGTGTCTTTCACGAAACGCGTTGCATCTTCCACGCTGGTAAGCATTTGGTCGTGGGAAAGCTTGCCAACCGCGCCCACGCCGTCTTCCTCGCCTGCTTCACCGGTTTCAAGGTTGCCCAATACGCCGATTTCGCCTTCTACAGACACGCCGCAAGCGTGTGAAAACTCAACCACTTTGCGGGTTACATCAACATTGTATTCGTAGCTGGAAGGGGTTTTGCCGTCTTCCATCAAGGAGCCATCCATCATCACAGATGAAAAGCCCAGCTGGATGGAGCGTTGGCATACCGCCGGCGATGTGCCGTGATCTTGGTGCATCACTACAGGAATATGCGGAAATTCTTCCACGGCAGCCAGAATCAAGTGGCGCAGAAATGGGGCACCTGCGTATTTGCGCGCGCCGGCGCTGGCTTGAACGATAACCGGAGAGCCGGTTTGATCGGCGGCTTCCATGATGGCACGCATTTGCTCAAGGTTGTTTACGTTGAATGCGGGAAGACCGTAGCTGTTTTCTGCTGCATGGTCGAGTAATTGGCGCATGGATACGAGTGCCATTGTGGAATCTCCTGTTTGTAATCATGTGTAATTAATTAAGTCCGCGCTGATTATAGTGTGGTTTCGGGCAAAAATAAACCGCTGCGGATAATCGGTTTGAATCTGCCGCATATCAGGACGAAACGGGTTTTTGAGGCGGCTTGAAAATGCCTGTCTGAAAATGAAAAACGCTGCTTTGATTGGAAAATCAAGCAGCGTTTGAATGGTTTACAGCGCTTTCCAGCGGGCTTGTGATTCGCGGATTACTTCTTTAGCTTCTTCCACGTCACCCCATTTGGTTACTTGGGTGGTGCCCGGTTTTTTGAGGTCTTTATAGTGGTTGAAGTGGAATTCGATTTGTTTAATCAGCTGTTGCGGCAAATCACTTAAAGTTTTGTAGGCATTGCCGTTGTTGCGGTCGTCGGCAGGCACGACAACGATTTTGTCGTCCACTTCGCCGTCGTCAACAAATTTCATCACACCGATAATTTTGCCTTCCATAAAAATGCCGGTTGGCAGCGGCGTGTCGGTAATGATGAGCGCATCTAGCTCGTCGCCGTCTTCATCCAAAGTTTGCGGGATAAAGCCGTAGTTGGTCGGCTTGGCGAAAGCAACGGGCTCAACGCGGTCGAGCTGCATCACGGCCAATTTGCGGTTCCATTCGATTTTGTGGTTGGAACCGGCGGGAATTTCAATCACTACGTTGATGATGCCGCCATCTACATCACCGGCGTCAAGAATTTTGTTGAAGTCTGCCATTTTAGGGGATTCCTTATTTTTAAGTGTGGTAGATTACTGAATTAAGTGTCCGATTATAGCAAAACTGTTTTTCAAAAAGGTAATGCCTGTCTGAAAAAAAACAATGTCGGGATAAGCGGATTTTTGACAGGCTAAAATTTAAAGAGTAGTAGGGATGTTCCAAATTATGCAGACAAACAGCTCTTGGTGTAGGATATTGTCAATCTTGCAGGATCAAAATTTTTAAGGTTTTTGAAGAAAGAAATACACACTTATGTGGCACATCATTGCCATCGGCTATATTTTTACCACCATGATGTTTTCCCTGGCGCAGCCGGATCTTGCCAGAAAATTGATTTATCTGGTTTTTTGGACAATACTGCCTACGCTGTTTACATTTTGGGTGGTGATGACACGCAGGCGCAATAAACGCTTGAATAAAGAAATGAATAACCAGGATAAATCATTGCCTGATTAAGGAGATTTCTATATAATTTCGCAGCTTTCCCGATGAAAGCCTTTTTAATTTAATTTTTGAAACGCTCGCACCGTGCGCCGAAGGGTGCCTGCTCCAGCAGGTTCTGTGCGCCGGTGTTTGCAACTAACCCTTTGAAAAGGAATTTAAATGTCTCAAATTACCATGCGCCAAATGCTGGAAGCAGGCGTTCACTTCGGCCATCAAACCCGCTACTGGAACCCGAAAATGGAACAATACATTTTCGGCGCACGCAACAAAATCCATATCATCAACCTGGAAAAAACCCTGCCTCTGTTCCAAGAAGCGCAAGAGGTGGTACGCCGTTTGGCTGCTAATAAAGGCAATATCCTGTTTGTGGGCACTAAACGCCAGGCGCGTGAAATCGTGCGCGAAGAAGCAACCCGTGCCGGTATGCCTTATGTTGACCATCGCTGGTTGGGCGGTATGCTGACCAACTATAAAACCGTTAAGCAATCCATCAAACGCTTGGAAGAGAAAAGAGCCGTTTTGGAAAATGCGGAAGCCAGCGGTTACAACAAAAAAGAATTGTTGGATATGACCCGCGAAGTTGAAAAACTGGAGCGTTCTTTGGGCGGTATCAAAGATATGAAAGGCTTGCCCGACGCAATTTTCGTAATTGACACCGGCTACCAACACGGTACTTTGGTTGAAGCTGCGAAATTGGGTATTCCGGTTATCGCTGTAGTAGATACCAATAACAGCCCCGACGGTGTGAAACACGTTATTCCGGGTAACGACGATTCTGCCAAAGCCATCCGCTTGTATTGCCGCGGCATCGCTGATGCTGTGTTGGAAGGTAAAAACCAAGCTGTGGCTGAAACCGTAGCAGCTGCTCAAGAAGCCTCAGCCGTTTAAGCTTCGGTATCGTTTAAAGGGGCAGATGCCCCTTTAATTTATCCATATACGAATAGCCTGTCTGAAAAAAGATTTCAGACGAGCTTTGAATATTTTCGTTATACACGGTATCTGCCGTGTTTTACGTTTTCAAATTTTCTTAGGAGACAAAAATGTCTGCAATTACCGCAAAAATGGTTGCCGATCTGCGTGCTGCTACCGGTTTGGGCATGATGGAGTGCAAAAAAGCTTTGGTTGAAGCCGAAGGTAATATCGAAAAAGCAGAAGAAATCCTGCGCATCAAATCCGGCGCTAAAGCCGGCAAACTGGCTGGTCGTACTGCTGCTGAAGGCGTGTTGGCATATGCTATCGAGGGCAATGTGGGCGCTTTGGTTGAAGTAAACTGCGAAACAGACTTCGTGGCTAAAGATGCCGGCTTTGTTGAATTTGCTAATTTTGTTGCTAAAACCGCCGTTGAGAAAAAACCTGCTTCTGTTGAAGAGCTGAGCAACTTGGTTGAAGAAGAGCGTAAAGCCATTATTGCCAAATTGGGCGAAAATATGTCTGTACGTCGTTTCCAAGTGATCGAAACTGCTAATAATTTGACTGCTTACATTCATGGTGCTTTGGCAACTGAAGGTGTGTTGGTTGAGTTTAAAGGTGCTGAAGATGTAGCCCGCAAAGTAGGTATGCACATTGTTGCTGCCAAACCGCAATGTGTGTCTGAAAATGAAGTAGATGCGGAAACCATCGAAAAAGAACGCCACATTTACACCCAACAAGCTATTGAGTCAGGTAAGCCTGCCGAAATCGCAGAGAAAATGGTTGAAGGCCGCATCAAAAAATTCTTGGCTGAAATCACTTTAAATGGCCAAGCTTTTGTGATGAATCCTGATCAAACTGTTGCGCAATTCCTGAAGGAAAGCGGCGCTGAAGTAGTGAGCTTCGTTCGCTACAAAGTAGGTGACGGTATCGAGAAGAAAGAAGTGGATTATGCTGCTGAAGTAGCAGCTGCGGCTAAAGTGTAAGGTTGTTGACTTTGCTAAAAATCACCGCTTTATGAATTGCCCAAAAATTTAGGGGATTGGATTAAGCGGATTGTGAGGGCTGAATTCTGTATCGTGCAGGATTCAGCCTTTTTATTATGTTAGCGGCTTAGTTGAATATGATGGTAAAGAGAATGAGTTATGAAAATGCTTGTCTGAAAACCCAATGTTTGGTAACGAGTTTGAATATTCACTATTGTGGCTCATGAAAGCAGCATGCAAAGTGAAATAACATTGTGTGCTATCAAGTTGATTGGCATGCAGTAGAATGATTTGATTTGTTCTTTCAGTAAAATACAATTTAGAATTGTTATGGTATAACATATTGTTTTGAAATTAAAAAATTCAGGATGGTTTGCAGCTTGTGAGCAATGGGGCTTATAATGAAACCAAGCCTAAACCTTGTTTGGATCAGTATTGATGCTGAAGTAAAAATATATATAGCCATTTTAAATATTCTGAAAAGGTAGGCTGTATTTATTTTTTATTTTGAATATCGGTATCCGTTTATCTAGATAGGTGTGTTGGGTAACTAAGTTCAAGTAACCAAGTAATGGAGACAGTCATGAGCAATACAATGAAAGCAATGGTTTATTATGGTGAGAACGATATCCGCTTTGAAGAGCGTCCGGTTCCAACTATTATCGAGCCGACCGATGCCGTTATCCGCATTACTAAAACCACAATTTGTGGTACTGACTTAGGTATTTGGAAAGGTAAAAACCCTGAAATTGAAGCAGTGGCGCGTGAGAAAACAGGTGAGTGGAAAGGCCGTATTTTGGGGCATGAAGGCATTGGTATCGTTGAAGAAGTTGGTTCTGCTGTAAAAAATTTTAAAAAGGGCGATAAGGTTATCGTTTCTTGCGTGAGCCGTTGCGGTTCTTGCGAAAATTGTCAAAAACAGCTTTATGCACACTGTGAAAAAGACGGTGGTTGGATTATGGGTTATATGATTGACGGAACACAGGCAGAATATGTGCGTACGCCTTTTGCCGATAACTCGCTGTATCATTTGCCCGATAACCTGAATACTGATGTTGCCGTGTTCTTGTCTGATGTTTTGCCGACATCGCATGAAATCGGCGTGCAATATGGTGATGTAAAACCTGGTGATTCTGTGGCGATTGTTGGCACAGGTCCGATTGGTATGGGCTGTTTGTTAACTGCTCAATTCTATTCTCCTGCAACCATTATTGCCATCGATATGGACGATAACCGCTTGGCAATGGCTAAAGAAATGGGCGCCACCCATACAATCAATTCATCTAAGGAAGATGCCGTTGCCAAAGTATTGGAGATTACCGGCGGTAAAGGTGTGGATTGTGCAATGGAAGCCGTGGGTATTGAACCGACTTGGGATATTTGTCAAAAAGTGGTTAAAGCAGGCGGCCATATTGCCAATGTGGGCGTACATGGCAAATCAGTGAACTTCGAGCTTGAAAAGCTGTGGATTAAAAACTTGACGATTACAACAGGCTTGGTAAATGCAAATACTACCGGTATGTTGTTGAAGTCTTGTGAATCAGGCAAGTTGCCATTGGCAAAATTGGCGACACACCATTTTAAATTTGCCCAGATGGAAAAAGCATATGATGTGTTTAAACATGCGGCAGAAGAGAAAGCAATGAAAGTGATTATTGAAGTAGCTTAATGCCTGTCTGAAAAAAGAGCCGAACCTAAAAACTTTTAGGTTCGGCTCTTTTTTCAGACAGGTATGGCGTTTGTTTAGAAAACCAACATAGGATGCGCTCTGGCATATCATGACCCTGCCGTTAAAGCGTAGAACTGGTGCACCTTAAAATAGCCAAAACGTAAACATTGATTTGCCGCTTTCTATCAGTTTATTAGGAAGCGCGCTATGCAGATAAAAAAAACCATTCATGCGGGGAAGCGTGAATGGCCAATACATATACGGGAAAATGTCGTACTTACTTGGGTTGCAGGGAGATGAACAACCTTTGTGAGACAAATGAATTATAACTAAGTTAATTTTAATAACTGTTAAGTATTGCAATTTAAATATTAAATTAAGTGTATTATCAGGTGTTTTGGAAAACCATGGTTAAATGCACTTTATTGGTTTTCTCTGATCCATTTCAGCCATGTGGCAAACAGCTCCGGCTGTAGTGCGGCGATAACCGAGCGTTTAAATACATGCTGGCCGCTCCAGAAATCGTCGCCTTCCAGTGTGGCGAGCAAGCCGCCGGCTTCTTCAAAAATCAGCGCACCTGCTGCATAGTCCCATAATTTTTGCCCGCCGTGTACGTAAACATCATAGCGTCCGGAAGCCAGATAGCACCAATCCAAAGTGCTGCTGCCCAAGCTTCTGATGCTGCCGAAAGGGGAGAGTGTATTGATGCGGCTGGACAGTTTGCCGGAACGCAGATATTTGATTTCCACACCGGCAATTGCATGCTGGAGTTTTTTGTCTGATCTGCGCAGCGGCAGCGGACGGCCGTTGAGAAAAGCGCCTTTGCCGCGTTCGGCATAAAAACATTCATCGCTTGCAGGGTTATATACCACGCCTAATTGCGCCCGCCCGTTTTCGACGTAAGCAGCCGATAAGGCAAAATGGGGAATGCCGTTGATGAAATTGTTGGAACCGTCGATAGGGTCGACAACCCATAAGCCGCTATCCGAGTTTTTCCATAATTGGCGCTGTTGGGCTTCAGTCATTTCTTCGCCCAGCATCGGGCAGTCGATAATATCGGGCAAACCATAGGCAAATGCCGCCTGTGAGGCGAGATCGGCTTCTGAAAACAAGCTGCCGTCTTGTTTGCGGCTGACACTGGTGTTGAGAAAATGTGGCATCACTTCGGCGCGCGCCACTTCGCGCACCAATGTTTGCAGTCGGTTTAACACGGTTTGTCCTTAAAATTTCCGGTTTGGGTATAATTGCGGGCTTATATTAACCCATTTTTTTCTATAAAAACATGCCTCGTTTTTATCTTGAAGCCGAACTGGCAGCCGGTAAAATATTTGAACTTCCTACCGATGTGGTTCGCCATGTGAATGTGTTGCGCCTGCGGGAAGGCGAAGAGATTGTTTTGTTTAACGGAAACGGAAAAAGCTACCCCGCCGTGTTACAGACGTTATCGAAACGATCCGTGCAGGCTTTGGTTACTCATGAAGAAGCAGCCGATAACGAATCCCCGCTGGACATTACATTGATACAGGCCGTATCCAGCGGTGAACGCATGGATTTTACCTTGCAAAAAAGCGTTGAATTGGGCGTGAAGCGGATTATTCCCGTATCCAGCGCGCGCAGTATTGTTAAACTGGGCGGCGAGCGTGCGGAAAAACGGGTAGCGCGCTGGCAGGAAATCGTAGTTTCCGCCTGCGAACAAAGCGGCCGCAATATTGTGCCGACCGTATCGCCGCTGATGGGGTTTAAGGAAATGCTGCAATGCCTGCCTGAAAGCGACGTGAAACTTTTGCTTGGGCTGAATCGGGTACGAAGCCTCAAAGATGTGGCAACACAGCCTGACAAAATCGTGTTTATGGTAGGCCCCGAAGGCGGTTGGACGCCCGAAGAAGAAGCTCTCGCTTTTGAAGCAGGGTTCCAATCGGTCTTACTGGGCAAACGTGTGCTGCGCACGGAAACCGCTGCGCTGGCAGCCATCGCGGCTATGCAGACTTTATGGGGGGATTTTGTTGGCTGATGTGGGGATAGAGAAAAATTAGAGATTAAATTGGAATGCCTGTCTGAAAAAGTTTTCAGACAGGCATTCTTCAAATTAAGCCACCACTACGGCATGTTCCCTAAAAACCCGCCAACAGCCTGCTTCTTGCCTGAGCATCAAAGAAAAAACGATGGTTTGCCCACCCGCTCCCAAGTCTAAATTTCTGGTAACAATCACATAGCCCGTATCACCTTGTTCACCGACATAATCAAACCGGGCTTCGGTGTTGAGCGCTGCCGAACCTTCCTCCAAACGCCTGCGGAAAAATGCCATATTCTGTTCGTAATCGAACTGTGCCGTTTCTCCGTTAGGCTGAACGATAATGATGCGTAAATCAGATGTGTAATATTGCGCCAACTCGTCCAAACGGTAGTGGCAGCCGGCATCTATCAGTTTTTTCACGGTTTGAATCAAAGGGTGGTTGAGGTTCATTTTTCTATCCTGTTGTGAATCATGCGTATCAGCATATAATCGGCTTATAGGTTTAACAAGTACGCACATTCAGGTTAGGTACTTACCCAAAGGAAAGTCTAAATGATTAAAACACCTTGTAATCCATTGGTTACGGATTTGGCCGACACCGGATTCGGTTATACTTTGTCGCTGATCGGCGGCAAATACAAAATGCTGATTATGTATTGGCTGCATAAAAAACCGCCGGTTATGCGTTTTAACGAGCTAAAGCGCTGCGTCGGCAGCATTTCTTTCAAAACCCTTTCCATCACTTTGAAAGAGTTGGAAAACGACGGCTTGGTTATCCGTACCGAATATCCGCAAGTATCGCCTAAAGTAGAATACGGCCTGTCTGAAAAAGGGCAATCGCTGATGCCCGTATTGGACATGATGTGCCGCTGGGGCAACGAACAGAAAAACATGCCTGTCTGAAAAAGTTTTTCAGACAGGCATCATATTGCATTACAATCACATGCTTTATGAAATACACGCTTAACAAGGAATCCGATTCATGACATGGAATGCGGCAGAGAGCGCCGGCCTTTACGGCATCCGCCACTGGGGCGACGGCTATTTTTCAATATCCGAAGCGGGCGAGGTGATGGTGAAACCCAATCCAGAACGCGGCACGGAAATCAGCCTGTACGATCTGGTGCAGCAGCTCAACGGCCGCGGGCAAGACCTGCCCATGTTGTTCCGCTTCCCTGATATTCTGCAAGACAGAGTATTCCGTTTGTGCAAAGCCTTCAACCGCTCCATCCGCAAGCTTGATTATCAAGGCAAATACACGGCGATTTACCCGATTAAGGTCAACCAGCAGGAAAGCGTGGTAAAAAACATCATCGTGCCGAAAAACGATGAAGTGTCCATCGGTTTGGAAGCCGGCTCCAAGCCCGAGCTGATGATTGTGCTCGCTTATGCGCCGAAAAACGGCATCATCGTGTGCAACGGCTATAAAGACCGCGACTTCATACGCTTGGCATTAATCGGCCAGCGGCTTGGGCACGAAGTGTTTATCGTGATTGAAAAAGAAGCCGAAGTAGATTTAGTGATTGAGGAATCAGCCAAGCTCGGCATCAAAGCCAATATCGGGCTGCGCGTGCGCCTTTCTTCGCTGGCATCCAGCAAATGGGCCGACACGGGCGGCGAAAAAGGCAAATTCGGCCTTTCCGCCGCGCAGCTGATTTCTGCCGCAGAAAAGCTCAAAGCCGCCGGATTGGGCGAATGCGTAAGGTTGATGCACTTCCATATGGGTTCACAAATCGCCAACATCGGCGATTACCGCTCCAGCTTTAAAGAAGCCGTGCGCTACTTTGCCGAACTGCGCTCGTTGGGCTTGCCTGTGGATTATGTGGACGTAGGCGGCGGCTTGGGTGTGGACTATGACGGCACCCACTCGCGCAACGCCAGCTCGGTAAACTACGACATCGGCGAATATTCGCATGTGATCATTTCCATGCTGCAAGAATATTGCAACGAACACAATATTCCGCATCCCAACGTGTTCAGCGAATCCGGCCGCGCTATGACCGCGCACCATGCCGTGTTGGTGATGAACGTTACCGATGTGGAACGCCTGCCTGAAGAAGTGCCGCAGATAGAAAATGTGTCCGAATTATCGTTTGCCACCCAAAAGCTGGTTACTTTGCTGGAAAAAGGCATCGACAGCGAAATGATTACCGAAACGTATTACCGCATCGGCCATTATCTGGTGGAAGTCAACGAAAATTACGTAGAAGGGCGCATAAGCCTGTCTGAAAAAGCCTTGGCCGAACAGCTGCACGCCGTATTATGCCGCAGGCTGAAGCAGAAACTCACCAGCAGCGGCCGCAGCCAACGGCAAGTGTATGACGACCTAACCGACAAACTGGCCGACAAATACTTCTGTAATTTCAGCGTATTCCAAAGCCTGCCCGACACATGGGCCATCGGCCAAGTGCTCCCCATCATGCCGATACACCGCCTTAACGAGCAGCCGACCCGCCGCGCCGTATTGCAGGATTTAACCTGCGATTCCGACGGTAAAGTCAGCCAATATGTCGACCGCCAAAGCATCGAAACCAGCATGCCCGTTCACGCTCTGAAAGAAGGTGAACCTTATATTCTCGGCGTGTTTATGGTAGGTGCATACCAGGAAATTTTGGGCGATATGCACAACCTCTTCGGCGACACCGATTCCGTCAACGTCTATGTGCGTGAATACGGCCAGATAGAATTTGCCGGCATGGAAGAACACGACACCATCGAAGACATGCTGCGCTATGTGCATTTGCAGCCGCAGGAAGCGATTAATAAATTTGAAGAAAAAACCCGCTGGGTAAAACTTTCCGGCAACGAGCGCAACCTCTATACCGCCGAATTCTTCCGCGCCCTTAAACAAAGCAGTTACCTCAGCTTGGAAAGCGAGTAAAGCTATGCCTGTCTGAAAGCTTTTTCAGACAGGCATAGCCTAAAAATAGGCAGGTGGTAGAAAATTTGTTATAATCCTACCTCTTTTCCTTTGTGCTTGGGAAAACAACAATTTTTCGGCGGTTTGGCGCCATAAAATCCTTTTTTCAGAAAACATGCTTGAATAGAAACAGGATTTTATGGTATAAATCGCGTTTTACTATTTTCATTAAGAAGTTTGGAGTCCAATCATGGCACGAGTTTGTAAAGTGACCGGTAAGCGCCCGATGAGCGGCAACAACGTGTCACACGCCAATAATAAAACCAAACGTCGTTTTTTGCCTAACTTGCAAACACGCCGTTTTTGGGTAGAAAGTGAAAAACGCTGGGTTCGTCTGCGCGTATCCAACGCAGCATTGCGCACCATCGATAAAGTAGGCATTGACGTAGTTTTGGCCGAAATGCGTGCTCGCGGCGAAGCTTAGTTTCAATTGTTAAAGGAATAAAGCCATGCGCGATAAAATCAAACTGGAATCTTCTGCTGGTACTGGTCACTTCTACACCACGACCAAAAACAAACGTACTATGCCCGGCAAGCTGGAAATCAAAAAATTTGACCCGGTTGCCCGCAAACACGTTATGTATAAAGAAACCAAGCTGAAATAATATATTCAGCTGATCCGGAAATAGGATTCAGGTTCCAAAAAGACTGCATTTTTAGAATGCGGTCTTTTTTATTGGTCGTAGTAGTTTAGAAAAACGTTATGCGCATATATAGTTAATCAACCTAACTTTTGTTAAGGCGCAGTAACGCCGTAGCAGAAATAAAGTTTATTTGCAATATAGTGTGGGTTTGATGTCGCTTCAATAAGTTAATAGAGAGTCGAATAATGACCGGTCATATACTCCTGCTACATGGTATACACATGCATGCATGGGCCATGCTGCCGTTGGCGCGGTTACTTAAAAGCCATGGCTTTGAAGCAAAAGTATTCGGCTATTACAGTGTGTTTCAAAATTTTGACGCGCATTGTAAAGCATTGGCCAAGCAAGTGCGGGCGCACTACGCTCAAACTGATAAGCCGTTACATTTTGTAGGGCATAGCCTGGGCGGATTGGTGCTGCGCCGCTTTGCGGCAGAGCATCCTGATTTGGTTCGCGGCAGGGTGGTTACGCTGGGCACGCCGCATCAAGGAAGCTCGATTGCACACAAACTTCACCGGCTTGCGCCCTTTACATTGGGCAAGGCTTACGAAGAAGCATTGGATGGCTCGGCACCCAAAATAACCGAGGGCGCGCAATGGGGCAGCATTGCGGGCAGCCATTCTTTGGGGTTGGGGAAAGTGTTTGAACTTAAGGGCACCAATGACGGAACCGTTTTGCTTGAGGAAACCAAAACCGAAAACTTGTCAGACCATATCGTATTGCCGGTATCGCACACGGGCATGTTGGTCGATAAAGCGGTGGCGCAACAGATTGCCTATTTTTTAAATCACGGTTGCTTTCAGCATGGTTGTGAGTGAGCAAGTTCAGGCTGGTTGAAGTGATGCCTGTCTGAAAAATTTCAGACAGGCATTATTACGGAACTTATTTGATTTTATTATGACAAATTAATTTTCCAAGGAGTTCCATAATGAGTCTGACCAATCATACGAGAAATTCAAACCATCAAAACGATTCTTTATCAAGCCAGGCTGCCGTGGCTGCGGCGCATAATGTCGAAAACCAACCGCGGTTTTCAGCGCCTGTTGCCGGATCAGCCGATACATTTTCATCAACGAATGTGCAGAAGCTATCGGCCGGTGCCGAATCGGGCAATGCAAAACCGACTGCTGAAAAAATAGAGGCTTTAAAAACTTATATAGAACAAAACCAAGACTGGGCGGCCAAGAATATTTTGGCTGCCTATGATAACGACAGCGACGGCGACGGCCTAATCGACAGGGTAGACGGCAACCCGAACGATTGGAATGTGTCTGATCGTGATTTGAGGATGTTGGCCAGTTTGACAGAGGTTGAACAAGACAGCTTGCATGCAGCGTTGAATCAACAGTCGGAAGAAGCAATCAATGACATCAATACTCATAAATTGATGGAACAGGCAGATGTTAGAGAGTTAAGTGAAAACTGGGATTTATTGAAACAAGAACAAACCGAGAGCGGTTTGGATTATGCGATTTTCGGTAACCATGCTACGGAAGATGGTTATAGGAATGTAGTGGTTGCTTTTGAAGGTACCGAAGCAGATAAAGGTATTTTTGGAGGCATATTCAATAGAGATAATCTATCGAATATTTCACTTTTCACGGGAATAACCCCCAGTCAAGCTAAGGACTTAGAGTTAGTTGCACAAGACGTTGCCGCTTTTAATCCGAATAAAGTACATGTGGCCGGATATTCTTTAGGCGGTTATCTTGCACAATATTTTTCTGCACATACTATGCAAAGTAAGCCCGAATGGGCGGAAGATTTTGTCCGCAGCGCATTGTTCAATCCCGGGGCGCTGAATAATACAAATCTATTAACGCGTTGGCTTCCTCAGAATAAAGGCTTGAACGAAGCGGTTAACAATACCCGTGAGTATTTGAAAACGGAAATACTTGATAACGGCGATGTTCACCAAAAAACCAAATCTTTTGTGATTGAAGGTGATTGGGTGGATTGGATAAATAAGCATGTGATGAGAAATTTGGTGGAAAGCAGTGCTTATAAACCAACAAATTATTTTCCTAATGTTCCTGTAGATGAAAACTCGGGAAGAGAATTTTCAGATTTATTTTTAAAAATTTACAAAATATTTTCCGACGAAAAAGCACCTAAAATATTTAATGATCACCATTTATTAAAAAATTTTTACAGCAATACCCCCGAACTCCAAGCCCAATTTTCGCAAGGTTATCGTGTCGACAAACACTTCCAAGATTTAGACGATGATAATGACGGGTTGACCAATGTGCAGGAACGGCATATCGGTACGGCAGTGGACAATGCCGACAGCGACGGCGACGGTTATTCCGATTTTATTGAAGCGGCGTTCGGCGCGAATGCTTTGAATAAAGACAGCCTGCCTGAAGAAATCGGAAATACGCAGGGCAATGCCGAAGCGAAAGCCAGACAAACAGAGTTTTCGGATTTGGCGGTAAACAAAATCGGCGGCGTGTCGTTGAAAGGTACCGATGCCGATGAAGTATTCTCAGGCAGCGACGGCGAAGATGTGCTGCAAGGCGGCCCGGGGATTGACAAGCTTACCGGCGGCGCGGGTCGGGATACGTTTGTGTTTGCGGCCGGCGATGTCGGCGAGGGTCAGGCCGATGTGCTGACTGATTTTAACGCCGAAGAGGATGTGTTGGACTTAGGCGGACTGCGGCCTTTGTTTGAAGACAGAAGCGGCGATTTCCAATGGTCGGACGTGTTGGTAAGCAGCACCGATGTGCTGGATAACAGCCAATCC
>NZ_JH165159.1:2384307-2405680 GCF_000227765.1 Neisseria wadsworthii 9715 | reverse complement strand
AATCCTTCTTGATTGTAAACGAGGCTGAGAAAACGTTGTCTTATCAGGCGGCTGGCTCGGATGCGCCGGTTGTCATCGCGCATTTTGATTCGGAGCAGCAATTGGCGCTTAGTGCCGCCAATGTGATTGGCTAAGTAAAGCTGTGGTTAAACAATGCCTGTCTGAAAAGTTTTCAGACAGGCATTGTTTAATGTGTTTCATTGAATTTGGGAACTTTATCGAACAAGCGATAAAAATTGGCCGTGGTTGCGGCGGCGATGTTGTCTAATGTATCGCCGCGCAGTTGTGCCAGGAATTCTGCGGTATGGCGTACATATGCCGGTTCGTTGGGTTTGCCACGCTTGGGAACAGGGGCGAGGAAGGGTGCGTCGGTTTCGACCAGAATGCGATCCAGCGGCGTGTAGCGGGCGGCTTCTTGAATCAGCGGCGCGTTTTTGAATGTGACGATACCAGAGAATGAAATGTAAAAACCCAAATCCAGCGCGAGTTTGGCAACGCGCACGTCTTCGGTAAAGCAATGGATCACGCCGGCATGCGCTTGATGGGTTTTGAGCATGGACATGGTGTCGTCTGCGGCATCGCGGGTGTGCACAATCAGCGGCAAGCGGCTTTGGTTGGCCGCTTCGATGTGGTCGGCAAAGCGTTGACGCTGCCAAGTTAAGTCGCCTTTGCACCAGTGGTAATCCAAGCCGGTTTCGCCTATGCCGACCACTTTCGGATGGCGGGCGTGTTCGAGCAATTCGGCGATGGTGAATTCTTCGGTATCGGGATCATCGGGGTGGATGCCGACGGTGGCGTAAATCTGCGGGTGCTGCTCGGCAATAGCTAGCGTTTCGGTAAAGCTTTTTTTGCTAACGCTGATGGCAAGTGCTTGTTTAACTTGGTTACTTTCCATGTTGGCAAGCACCTCGGGCAGGCGGTTGGCAAGGCCTTCGAAATTGAGGTGGCAGTGTGAATCAATTAGTTGCATGATGTTTTAAAGCGGTTTGGGGTGGAAACCGGCAGTTTGATGTGCGGTTTTTTCGGTTTGGCTTCGGGTGCAGGCTTTAAGCCTAATTCTATTTGCTGCTCTGTGCTGAGCAGGTTGCTCCAGTCGCCGGTTTTATACCAATCGGGGCCGTCGAGTTCTGTTGGATGCTGAATGCGTTCGCAGCCGTTGCCGCATTGCAGGTCGTTGCTTTTGCAGTATTTATCGCAACCCCAGCAGATACGTTCGGGATTTTTAGGATGGATGGGAAACTTTTTGGCCATTTATGTTTCACCGGATGATTTCAATGGGCGTGAATGCTTGTCTGAAAAGGTGTGGCTGTTGAACCATTATTTTACAGTGTCGCCCGGTATTGTGTGTTACCTGTTTTATGTTTTTTTATAATAAAAATAAGGTTTTACATCTATCAAAGCGGGCTTTGCCCGCTGTGTTTTATAGAGTATAAGTAGGGCGTTCGCTGCGCAATACATTACCCAGCATGTTTTCGATTTTGTTACGTACGGCAATGCTGATTTCGTCTGAGTCGAACGCCAAGCCAATGCCTTTAGGGCGGTTGGCGGAGGTACGTGAAGGGTTAATCCAGGCTACTTTGGTACGCAGGAATTTTTTGTCGCCGTCTTCGCCCAGTTCGATGGCGAGCAGCACTTCGTCGCCGAGTTTGAAGGTGTCTTCGGAAGGGACGAACACACCGCCGAATTCTAAAAACGGCATATAGCTGCTATACAGCACGGCTTTGTCTTTAAGCTGTACAGACATCATTTTGCCGGGCAAGTTGGTAAGATTCATAAGGTTTTCCTTGGTAATTATTTGTTTTGTCTGAATGACAGATACTCGGTCAGTAAAAATTCAAGCTGCATTTTAACACTCAAGGTGTGGTGGCCGTAAGGGCTGAGGCGGTTTAAAGTGTCTGTGAGTGTGAAGAGTGTGGCGGGATTGGTTGTTTGGGCGATGTCGGTCAGCTTTGCTGCGTAATCAGGGAAGTAGAGCGGGGCGATTTTTTGTTGCGCCAAGCCTATATCCAGCAGCCATTTTTGCAGCCAATCGATAAATATGGCCAGCGGCCACTTTTTTTTGTCGAATGCGGCGGCGTAATCGAGTATGGCCAAAAGTCTCGGTTGGGCGAGCAGGGCGCATAATTCTTCACGCATTTCGTCTTGTTCGGCATCAAGGGGAAACAGTGGTGCGCCGCTGTGGAAAGCCAGTAGAGCGGCGGCATTTTCGGTTTGGTTGTTGTTTAGATAGGTCAGCGCCTCTTTGTAACTTGGGGCGGGCAATACCATTTGGCGGCAGCGGCTTTTGATGGTCGGCAGAAGTTTGTCGCGGTTGTGGCTGATTAGCAGGAACACGACATCGGCGGGCGGCTCTTCGAGGATTTTTAAAAGCCCGTTGGCCGCTTGCAGGTTCATGCTTTCGGCGGGGTGAATCAATACAACGCGCAACCCGCCGCGTACGGATGTGAGCTGCACTTGGGCAATCAGCTCGCGCACCGCGTCGATTTTGATTTGCAGCAGTTTGCGGCCGACGGCTTCACCTTCGGGGATTTCGGGTGTGAGTTCATAAAAATCGGGGTGGCTGTTCTGGCTGAACAAGTGGCATGACGGGCAGGTGCCGCAAGGTTCATGCGATGCGGTTGGTGACTCGCATAAAAGCGCTTGTGCCAAATGGCGGGCAAATGTGGTTTTGCCGGTGTTTTCTTTGCCGCTAAACAGCCAGGCGTTGGGCCGTGTGTGCCAATGTTCGGCGATTTGCTGCCATTGTTCGGTGTGCCAAGGGTAGATCATGGAGGGTATTTCTTTTTCAGACAGGCATTATGTTAACTGAAAATGCTGTGTTAATGCGGCTTCAATGTCGGCTTGCACCAAGCTGCGGTCGCGGTTGCTGTTAATCACGGCATAACGTTGCGGTGCTGTTGCGGCGCGTTGCAGATAGGCTTCCCGCACACGGGTGAAGAAAGTGGCTTCTTCTTGCTCAAAGCGGTCTTTTTCGCGTGTTTCGGACAAGCGGCTCATGGAAACTTCAAGCGGCACGTCAAGCAGAATGGTTAAGTCTGGGCGCAGGCTGCCTTGTGCCCAGTTTTCCAATATTTCGATGTCGGCCAGAGGTACGCCGCGTCCGCCGCCCTGATAGGCGAAGGTGGCGTCGGTAAAACGGTCGGACACAATATGAATGCCTTTTTCCAACGCCGGCAGAATCACGTCTTCGATATGCTGGCAGCGTGCGGCAAACATCATCAGCGTTTCGGTGCGTAAACCGGCTTGCGTGGCAGGGTTGAGCAGGATTTTGCGCAAAGCCTCTCCAACCGGTGTGCCGCCGGGTTCGCGGGTAAATAAAACAGGCAGTTTGCGGGCTTCAAACCAGCTTTTGATAACAGCCAGATTGGTGGATTTGCCGGCGCCGTCGATGCCGTCGAGCGTGATAAAACGTGCTTTCATGGTTATTGGCGTTTTAAAGAATAGATGGGTGCGTATCATACTCTATGCGATGCCTGTCTGAAAGCAGGTTTGGGTGATATTGTGTTTTCAGACAGGCATTGTGCCGAGCCGACCGTGATATGCTTTTAAAGGCCTTGGCTTTTTACCTTTAGGTTGATTAAGCTGGGCATATGTGCTGTATGCTTTGAAATAATTGGGTTTATCTGTTATAAAGCCAGCCCCGTTTTGGGCAAATTCAGAGAATAGGATACGATTATGAAAAAAATCATTACCGCTTTATTTTTGTGTGCTGCGCCGTTTGCAGCGTTTGCGCAGAGTGAGGTTGTGGTTCCGGTTTCTTTGCTGGACGTGGAAAAAGGCGATAAGCCGATCGGTGAAATCCGCATTACCCAAAGCAAACACGGTGCGGTGTTTACACCCAAACTGGAAGGTTTGAACGCGGGTATTTATGGTTTTCATGTTCATGAAAAACCAAGCTGTGCACCGGGTGAAAAAGATGGTAAAAAGGTTGCGGGCTTGGGCGCCGGAGGACACTGGGATCCGAAGAAAACGGGTGCACACAAGGGGCCGTGGGATGACAGCGGGCACTTAGGCGACCTGCCTGCGCTGGCAGTGGATGCCAAAGGCCATGTTCAGCCTGTGGTCGCTCCGCGCATCAAAGACATCAAAACGCTGAAAGGCCGTTCGCTGATGATTCACGAGGGCGGAGACAATTATAGCGATACGCCTGCCAAACTGGGTGGCGGCGGCCACCGTATGGCTTGTGGTGTGGTTCGCTGATCACATAGGTTAGGGATTTAATGAATGCCTGTCTGAAAAATTTCAGACAGGCATTTTGTGTATCTGCGGCCTAATCTGCCATTTTGAGTTTATTTAATAAAGCATCGGCAGCCGCATCAACCAAGCGGAAAGTTTCCTCGAAGTCGCCGGTGTAGTAAGGGTCGGGCACGTGTGTGTAACCGGATTCGGGAATCAGGTCTGTGAGCTTGAAAGCCTGCCCGTCACGCAGGGGCACGATTTGTTTCAAGTTGGCCAGATTACTGTCGTCCATCACGATAAACAGGTCGAATTTATCCGCATCGGCGGGGCTGACGCGTGAGCTGATGAATTCGCTGTGATCAATGCCTTTGGCTCGTAAAACAGCAGCCGTTCCTCGGTGCATGCCTTCGCCGTCGTGATAGCCCGAAGTGCCCGCGCTGTCGACAGTAATCCAATCTGCCAGCCCTGCTGCCTGCACTTTGTGGCGGAACACATATTCCGCCATGGGGGAGCGGCAAATATTGCCGAGGCAAACGAAAAGGATATTTTGGGTGTTTTTCATGCGGATTTGCAGATTTTCTGTTTAGGATTCTTGTGAAAACAGAGGGTTGTGTCCGGCCAGTTTGAGCGCTTGTTCATAATCCGGCAGCTCTCCGCTTTCAGGCAAAACAGCGTGCAGCAGGCGGATGTGTTCCACTTGGCATTCAACCATTAAGTCTAAAAAATCTTGCTGTATGGTTTCGATGCGGTCCATGGGCGAGAGCGGCCAGGAGAAAACTTGCGGCTGCAGGCCGAAGCGGTGGTCTGTGGCGCTGAATCCAAATAAAAGTTTACCGCCGGCTTGCGCAGCCACCACTACGCCGACACGCGGGCTTTGCAATCGGATGGCGCGGATGGCGTTGGCGGAGAATACATCTAAGGCCATTCGTAAACGCATATGGCTGCCCTCGGTAAGTGCGTGCAGTGGGGTAGAAGGCGGTAAAGGGTTGGTAAATAGGGTGAGTTTGGGGGTCGTCAGGTTTTCCTGCCATACCTGCATCAGCGGCAGGGCGGCTTCACGCAAGTTTATATCGAGTGCGGGCAAAAGCGTGCGGCTGCCGTATCCTAAGGCAAAAACAACGTGTACCGACTGGCCGGACGGAATGGCAATGCTTTCTTCGGGGAAAGATGTGGCCAACTCTGCTGCGGCTTCCGTGTTTTGTTTGGCCGCAAACCATTGCCCTGCATTGATGGCGGAAAGCCGTGAAGCGGAAACTAAGTTTGGCAGCCATGTGGCATGGGTGAGTGCCCGGCTGTGCGGATAATTGGCTAAACAGGCGGCCAGTTCGATAGTTGGCGCTTTGCCGGAAATTTCTAAGCCTTGATTACAGCCGGCCACCAAAACCACAGGCAAGGCAAACCATTGGATTTCATCATCGGTTTTGGCTTGCAATACGTTGTTCAGAATATCCAATAATGCGCAGTAAGTTACGGCATCTGGCACCATGCTCATGGCTACGGACAAACCTAAATAATGGTTTTGCTGCAACATGCCGAAAATACCTGCATGCAGCGATTCTTCCGCCAGCTTTTTTTGTGCGCCGCTGTTTGAGTGCGCAATCTGGCCTGCGTAGAGCAATAAGTCGTTTTTAACAGGGTCGATCGGGTAAGGGCGGGGGTCGGGAAGTGTGTGCGGATTCATTATATCGGCCTCTAAATTTAAGCAGACGGGCGAGTGGGAAAATGCTGTTGATTATATAACAGAAAGCCTTATCGGCTGGTGTTTGTGTTTTTCAGACAGGCATTGTGGCGGATAAGCCTGTCTGAAAAAGGAGATGAGTGATTGTCGTAAAATAGTTGCAATTTTTTTCATAAAACAAACGCTCGTTTTCCTATATCCCATATTGCCAGGTAAAGTTAAGCAAGCCGGTATGACGTAATGACAAGTTATTTTATAATCCTGTTATTTCATAATTTTAAAAACACTATTTGGGGACTCACTATTTTGCCGGTTAGCTGCCGCAAAATAATGTTCAGATTGGTTGGAATAAAATGAGTGTAGGTTTACTTCGTATTTTGGTGCAAAGCCAGGTTATTTCTAATGAACAGGCAGCGGGATTTCAAGAGGCGCTGAAAAAAAATCAAAATAAAGATGTCGCGCCAATGTTGTTTGAAGCCAACATTATTACGCCGGAAGCTTTGGCCGGTTTGTTGGCAAGAGTATTCAGCTATCCCTTGCTGGATTTGTCTTACTATCCCAGAAGCAATGTGCTGACCGACATTTTGTCGGAAGAAGCAATGGTGCAAAACCGCTGTTTGCCGATTTTCAGAAGAGGCGGCAAGGTTTTCTTAGCCGTTGCCGATCCCACGCAAATCCAAACTTATCAAAAAATCGCATTTACAGCCGGCGTAACTTTCGACTTGGTTGTGGTGCGCAGCGACCAGCTTGATTCAATATTGGAGTGGCAAAGCCAACGATCCACTTCGATTCTGAAAGAAATGAGCATGGAGCAGGAAATCGCTGCATCCTCGCAAACGCTCTATATCGATAATGAAGAAGCTGAAGACGGCCCGATTCCGCGATTTATCCATAAAACATTGTCCGACGCGCTCAGTGTCGGTGCATCAGATATTCACTTTGAGTTTTACGAGCAAGTTGCCCGTGTACGTTTCCGTGTGGACGGCCAGTTGCGTGAGGTTGTGCAACCGCCGTTGGCTGTGCGGGGGCAATTGGCCTCGCGTATTAAAGTAATGGCGCGTTTGGATATTTCCGAAAAACGCGTCCCTCAAGACGGTCGTATTCAAATTGCCTTTTCCAAGCACGGACGTCCGATTGATTTCCGTGTGAATACCCTGCCTACGTTGTTTGGCGAAAAAGTGGTAATGCGTATTCTGAATTCAGATGCCAGCACCCTCAATATTGACCAACTGGGTTTTGAACCTTTTCAAAAAGAATTACTGCTTGAAGCCATTCACCGTCCTTACGGCATGGTATTGGTAACAGGGCCGACGGGGTCAGGTAAAACGGTTTCGCTTTATACCTGTTTGAATATTCTTAATACTGAAAATGTCAATATTTCCACTGCGGAAGATCCGGCAGAGATTAACCTGCCCGGTATTAACCAAGTGAACGTTAATGAAAAGCAAGGCCTTACTTTTGCTTCTGCGCTGAAAGCATTCTTGCGGCAGGATCCGGATATCATCATGGTGGGCGAGATCCGTGACTTGGAAACCGCTGATATCGCAATTAAAGCTTCGCAAACCGGCCATATGGTATTCTCAACCCTGCATACCAACAACGCTCCGGCTACGCTTTCGCGTTTACTTAACATGGGTGTGGCACCATTTAACATCGCCAGCTCGGTCAGCCTGATCATGGCCCAACGGTTGTTGCGTCGCTTATGTAGTTGCAAAGTACCTGTGGAACGCCCTCCTGTTGAGGCATTGAAACATGCCGGCTTTACAGATGAAGATTTGGCTAAAGATTGGACACTATACCGTCCGGTTGGATGTGACCGCTGTCGTGGCAAAGGTTTTAAAGGCCGTGCCGGTGTATATGAAGTTATGCCGATTACCGAAGAAATGCAGCGTGTGATTATGGAAGGCGGTAACGAAGTCGATATTTTGGCAATGGCCTACAAAGAAGGCATGGTAGATTTGCGCCGTGCCGGTTTGTTGAAAGTTATGCAGGGCATCACTTCTTTGGAAGAAGTGTTGGCAAGCACAAATGATTAATTAAAACTTTAAACAATACGAATATATTAAAGGTAATAATAATGGCATCAAATCAAAATACGGGTGGTCTTTTCAGCGTTGGCACTAAAGACAAAGGTAGACGTTTTACGTTTGAGGGCAAAAATACGCTGACCGACCAAATCGTTCGCGGCGAAGTGGTTGCCAAAGACGAGGAAGAAGCACGCAAAAAATTGCAGCGTCGCAATATTAAACCTTTGCGGATCAGTAAAGTAAAAAGTACTCGCAAGAAAAAAATTACGCAGGCGGATATTACGGTGTTTACCCGCCAGCTAGCTACGATGATGAAAGCAGGCCTGCCAGTAATGCAGGCATTTGAGATTGTTGCACGTGGCCATTCAAACCCTTCGATGACACAACTGTTAATGCAGGTTCGCGGTGATGTGGAGCAAGGTAGCCCGATGTCGAAGGCTTTTGCCAAACATCCTAAATACTTCGACCGTTTTTACTGCAATCTGATTGCCGCCGGTGAAACAGGCGGGGTGCTGGAGGGCTTGTTGGATAAACTGGCGCTTTATAAAGAAAAGACACAAGCCATTAAAAAGAAAGTAAAAAGTGCATTGACTTATCCGATTGCCATTGTGGTGGTTGCCATTGTTTTGGTAATGGTGATGATGATGTTTGTATTGCCCGAGTTTGGTAAGGTATATGAAGGTATGGGCGCAGAATTGCCCGGGCTGACTCAAGTGATGATGACCATTTCCCGTTTCTTTGTAGAGTGGGGTTGGTTAATTATTATTGTGATGATTGGATCCGTAATTGCTGCAGTCAAAGCCGTGCAAAACTCACCCGGCTTGCAACGTCGTGTAGATGCGTGGTTATTACGCCTGCCGATTTTCGGCAATATTGTCAGAAAGGCAACGATTGCACGTTGGGCGAGGACGACTTCCAGTTTGTTTGCAGCAGGTGTTCCCTTGGTGGAGGCTCTTGATTCAGTTGCGGGGGCTGCAGGTAATATTTTGTATGAAGAAGCAACACAAGACATTCGTGCAAAAGTGAACCAAGGTATGTCGCTGACATCCAGTATGCAAAGTACGGAGCTTTTTCCGAACATGGTATTGCAAATGGCTTCTATCGGTGAAGAAGCCGGCTCTTTGGAAGATATGTTGAATAAAGCGGCGGAATTTTACGAAGATGAAGTGGATAATGCCGTTGCGCAGTTATCTTCATTGATGGAACCAATCATTATGGTGGTGTTGGGTTCTATTATTGGTGTGATTCTGGTTGCCATGTATCTGCCCTTGTTCAATCTGGGTAATGTTGTGGGCTAATATGGTGGCTGAAGTTTATGCGCCTTTCGTGGTGCCGTTGGCGGTGTTGTTCGGCTTATTGGTCGGTAGCTTTTTAAATGTGGTGATTTACCGTGTTCCGGTAATGATGGAAAAACAGTGGACACTATTTGCTAAAGAGCATCTTAATATAGAAGCAACAGCAGAGGAGCAAGCACCGTTTACTTTGGCTCAACCGCCTTCACGTTGCCCCAAATGCGGGGCAGGTGTTAAGCCTTGGCAGAATATTCCGATTCTCAGCTATCTGTTATTAAAAGGGAAATGCGGTGGTTGCCATGCGCCTATCAGCCTACGTTACCCTTTGGTGGAGCTGCTTACAGGCATTTTATTTGGTGTTGTTGCCTATCAATACGGTTGGAGCTGGCTAACGCTGGGTGGCTTGGTATTCACAGCATTGTTGATTGCTTTGACTTTCATCGATGCAGATACACAATACTTGCCTGATTCTTTAACGCTGCCTTTGATTTGGTTGGGGCTGATTTATAATCTGAACGGTGAGTTTGTGCCTTTGCAGCAAGCCGTTTTAGGTGCAATAGTCGGCTATACCAGCTTGTGGTTGCTTAACTATATATTCAAAAAAATCCGTGGTATCGACGGTATGGGTGGTGGTGATTTTAAATTGTTTGCTGCCTTTGGTGCGTGGTTGGGTATCAGCTCTCTGCCGGTGATTATTTTCGTTGCGGCTTTGGTAGGTTTGGTTGCGGCAATAGTGATGCGTGTAGTCAATACGCAGCAGCAAATTGCATTTGGCCCCAGCTTAGCTATTGCGGGGTGGCTGGCTTTTGTAGCAAACGAACCTTTGCGCAGAGGCGTTGCCTGGTGGCTTAACTCTTCAGGATTGATGTGACTATTTGGATCGGGTTAACCGGAGGAATCGGCAGTGGTAAATCTCAGGCTGCTGCCGAGTTTTTGTATTTAGGCGTGCCCTTGATTGACGCTGATGCAATCAGCCGGCAATTAACTGCGCCGAATGGCGCAGCATTGCCTGCTATTCGAGAGGTATTCGGAGATACTGTGTTTGATGAAAATGCCTGTCTGAAAAGAGAGGTGTTGAGAAATTTAGTATTTTCCTCGGGCGGAGCCAAAAATAAGCTTGAAGCTTTGATGTATCCTTTGATTTCAGCTGAGATAAGCAGGCAGCAGGCACTTTATTCAGGCAGGCCTTACGGTGTGGTTGAGATTCCTTTATTAACGGAAAAACCGGCATTTCGAGCTTTAGTTGATCGGGTTTTATTGATTGATTGTGAGCTGGAAATCCGTTTGGAACGCGTTATGCAGCGTAGCGGCCTGAAAGAAGAGGAGGTGCTGCGTATAATGGACGCTCAAGCGAGTGATAAAGAGCGGTGGGCTGTGGCAGATGATATTTTAAGAAATAGTGCTTCAGCGGCCGAATTGAAAGAAAAAATAGGGCGCCTACACCGTTTTTATCAAAGCTTTGCTAAAGGCGAGATTGTTGGTAGTGCTTAAAAGGTGAAGAATATATTTTTTCAATTTGAATTTAGAGAATTAGAAAAGTAAGGGTGTTTGCACTACGCTATTATCGAAATTTGGTGATTTAGGTATCTTTACGGTAGAGAAAGCAGGCTTAAAAGGCTGCATTCAAGATGGAATGAATTATGGCGGAAGTATTAATGGTAAAGTGCCCGACATGTGGTGATGAAGTGGCTTGGATTGCTGACAATCAATACCGCCCGTTTTGCAGTGAGCGCTGCAAAATGATAGATCTGGGGGCATGGGCGAACGAAGATTTTAAAGTGGTAGCTTCTGAAGAAGACCTATTTACCGATCAGTTAAATTAAAAATGTTTTACTCAATGATAAATAACGATGAAATATAAACAGAAAGGTTTTCCGAATAATCGGTTGAGCCGCGCACGATTTGCGGCTTATTGTTTGCCTTCTATTATTGTATTGTTTGCAATGATGTGGTTGATGCGGGATGTATTGGAGGCGGTTTCCTATGGTCGTTATACTCCATCTGTTTTGCCGTTTAACACAACAAAAACCATAACGGTATTTATTCTAGCAGGCTGCGGTTTGGTTTATTATCAGCACAAGCTATTAATGAAACGCTGTAATGATGCAGGTGTGGGGTGGCATGTCGACGAGATTCTCTTCAAACTTTCGTTTGTATTAGCTGCGACAGGTTTTTTGCTCAGGCCCTTGGGTTTGTTGGTGTTGAGCGTTGTGTTCGCACAATTTTTATATGGTATTTATTTAAGGGATAATTGGATCCCTAATTTAAATGGAAATCCGCGCCCTAATGATAATTTCACTTTATTGTTTGCCTCAGCTTCTTATCTGATTAGTGTGGTACTGGTTTGGGTCTCGACCCGATGGCTTGAAACTTGGTTTTATTTGGTATACAACGGATTGAAAGTATTTTTTTGGCATGTACTTTAAAGGCTGTGGAGATTGGTTATTTCTGCGGCCTTCTGTGTGTAAAAAGCACCTATTCAATTTAGATATTGAAAATAGGATAAATATTTTGAATGAAAACCTTTTTAGTTTGTTTTTCGTTGCCACATGTATACCTGTCTGAAAAGTTTTAAAGTAACAGGGCGTTCGGATTGTTGGCTTTATTAGCCAATCCTATGATTATTCCTACAACTGTGGAAATTGAAATTTCATACGGTGCAGTAAGCCGTAGACAGTATAGATGGTAAGACGAGATAACGCAGTATGAAATATTCAGTTCATAGCTTATATTCCTCACTTACATTTTATTTATATGGAACATAACCCGTCTTTCTGGCGCCGTATGGATCGGGCGCTGATGCACAAACTTTCACAAACCCGCCGCCTCTCGCGCAAAACGATAGCTTTTTCGTTTTTGCTAATTGGGGCGGCTTTGGTATCTTTGGTGTCTTTGATATTTGCCAAAATGGCTGATTGGGCGTTAGAAGAAAATGCCCGTTTGGTGCAGCAATACCCGTGGTTTGCCTGGGTGGCCCTACCTTTCGGGCTAATGGTGATTGCGTGGTTTACCCGCCGTTATGCGCCTTACACTTCGGGCAGCGGCATTCCTCAAGTATTGGCTTCGCTTTCGTTGCCCTACGGCGCGAATAAAACACGTTTGGTACAGTTTGGGCGTACGCTTTTGAAAATCCCGCTGACTTTTTTCGGTATGCTGATTGGTGCATCTATTGGTCGTGAAGGCCCTTCGGTTCAGGTGGGTGCGGCGGTAATGGCTGAATGGGGCCGCTGGTGTAAGAAGCGCAATTTAGCGTTTAAGGGTTTGCAGGAAAACGATTTATTGGCAGCAGGTGCCGCGGGCGGTTTGGCGGCGGCATTTAACGCGCCTTTGGCAGGTGTGGTGTTTGCGATTGAGGAACTTGGGCGCGGTGTAATGCTGCGTTGGGAGCGGCAGATTTTTATTGGTATTTTGGCTTCGGGTTTCGTGTTGGTGGCGTTGGAGGGCAATAACCCGTATTTTCGCGGTTTCAGAGGGTTTGAATTACCCAATATGATTGTTTGGGTGCTGGGTTGTGCATTGGTGTGCGGTGTAGCAGGCGGGTTGTTTGCGCGTTTGCTTTCTAAAGGTGTGGATGCGGTTACTCCGAAGCGGATGCGTGGCTGGGTGAGGCGGCACCCTGTGATACTTGCGGGATTGATGGGTTTGCTACTGGCGGCAGTTGGTACGCTTTATCAGGGTGAGACATTCGGCACGGGATACCATCAGGCATCAGATGCTTTGCGCGGCATGTATGAGGCGCCAGCGGGTGTGGCAGTTGCAAAATGGGTGGCGACGGTTTTATCTTATTGGGCGGGTATTCCGGGTGGTATTTTTACGCCATGCCTCACAATCGGTGCTATGATAGGGCAACACATTTCTGATTTATCCGGTATACAAATTGGCACGAATGTGGTGGTTTTGATCTGTATGACGGCATTTTTGGCAGCCGCTACGCAATCGCCGCTCACTGCCAGCGTGGTGGTGATGGAAATGACCGGCAGCCAAAACTTGTTATTCTGGTTGCTGATAGGCTCGATTTTCGCTTCGCAAGTATCGCGTCAGTTCAGCCCCAAGCCGTTTTACCATTTGGCGGGCGCGCGTTACCGCCACCGCATTCAAGAAGCGTATGCGGCGGAGCGTGCAGCCAAGTTGGCGCAAGCGGATGCTAACGATGAAAAACAACAAGGAGAAAAATAATGGCAGTCAATTTACGCGAAAAAGAGCGTGATGAGTTATTGAGCATAGACGGCGTGGGTGTTTTTGTAGGCCAGGCAGGCATTAAGAAAGCAGAACACGATGATTTGACGCTGTTTGTATTGAGCGAGAAAAACACCGTCGGCGCCGTGTTTACGCAAAACCGCTTTTGCGCCGCGCCTGTGCATATTGCCAAACAGCACCTGTTTGATGAAGACGGCGTACGCGCGCTGGTGGTCAATACCGGCAATGCCAATGCGGGCACCGGTGCGCAAGGGCGCGAGCGGGCGGAAGAAATCTGCGCGGCCGTTGCCAAAAAATTGGGCTGCAATACCACGCAGGTGCTGCCGTTTTCCACAGGTGTGATTCTGGAGCCGCTGCCTTCCGACAAAATCATTACCGCCTTATCACGCATGAGGCCGGCCGGTTGGGCCGATGCGGCGCGTGCCATCATGACTACCGACACCATGCCCAAATCGGCCAGCCGTTCGGGAAAAGTGGGGCAGAACCACACCGTATCGGCCACCGGTATTTCCAAAGGCGCGGGCATGATTTGCCCGAATATGGCAACCATGCTCGGCTTTATCGCGTGCGATGCCAAAATCGCGCAGCCGGTGCTGCAACTGATGACACAAGAAATCGCCGATGCGACGTTTAACAGCATCACAGTCGATGGAGACACCAGCACCAACGACAGCTTTGTGATTATCGCTACGGGCCGGTGCGGGCAGAGTGAAATCGATAATATCGCCGACCCGCGTTATGATCAGCTCAAAGCATTGCTGCAAGACTTGGCGCTCGAGTTGGCACAAGCAATTGTGCGTGATGGCGAAGGGGCGACCAAATTTATTACTGTATCTGTGGAAAATGCAGAAAGTCGGGAAGAAGCCCGGAAGGTGGCTTATGCCGTGGCACATTCGCCATTGGTGAAAACGGCTTTTTCCGCCAGCGATCCGAATTTGGGCAGGCTTCTGGCGGCTATAGGCTATTCCGGTGCAGATGTGGATACAGAAAACTTGCGGATGTGGCTCGGTGATGTTTTGGTGGCGGAAAAAGGCGGCAGAGCCGTTAGCTATACCGAAGAAGACGGGCAGCGTGTGATGAATGAGGCGGAAATCTCTGTGCGCATCGACCTGCGCAAAGGCTTGGAAAAAGCAGTAGTTTATACTTGTGATTTAACGAAAGAATATGTAGCCATCAATGCCGATTACCGCTCTTGATTAAGGTGGTATACAACCAAGGAAGGATATTTTTGGTTCTGTTGCGTTATAAAATCAAGCGGGCCGGCAAGGTTGGCAGTGTTGTGCCGAATGCCTGTCTGAAAAAAGTTTTAGCTGCCGCGAAACATGATGTTGGCTTTGCAGAAACCTGTTTTCTGAAGTTTTCAGACAGGCATCAGTAAGCTGAATCAATAGGATAAGACACGGCGCGGCTATTTCACAGCACGTATGGTTATGGAACTTAATATCTGAAATGCTTTGTCTTAGATATCAATTTTTATAACAGTTATAGCAGATAAACTTATTTTTGATACAAGCCAGTAAGCCGCAGACAGTATAAATAGTAAGAGACTGATTTTGTTGCTCTTTATCAGCTTACAAAATCTTTTTCTTTGAATTAAGGCGCAGCAACGTCGTAGCAAAAGTTAAGTTTATTTACTATATAACACACAATGTTAGAAAGGAAGAACACATGGCAAACCAATTGAAAACCAATAATACCGAATGCATTGTGGTCGATATTCAAGAGCGTTTGATGCCGGTGCTACATGCTTCGGAAGTTATGCTGCAATCGTGTATCGTGCTGCTGAAAGGTTTGAACAAACTGAATGTTCCGATTCAGGTAACCGAGCAATATCCTAAAGGCTTGGGCAAAACCCTGCCGGAAATTGCCGAGCTTACCAAAAATGCCCCGGTTTATGAGAAAACGCGCTTTTCCGCTTATTTGCCGGAAATTGAGAAAAAGCTGGCCAACCGGCAAGTGCGGAATGTGATACTGGTCGGCGCGGAAACCCATGTGTGTATGCTGCAAACCGTGTTGGACTTAACCCGTGCAGGCATTCAGGTTTATGTGCCGTTTGAATGCACTTCTTCACGCAAGCTGCAAAACAAAGACAATGCTTTGCAACAGATGAGGGATGCCGGCGCAGTCGTGAGCAATGTGGAAAGCGTGCTGTTCCAATTACTGCAAGACGCCAAACACGAGGCGTTTAAAGAAATCTCAGGTTTGATACGTTAACCACAATGCCTGTCTGAAAAATATGGATGAAGCAGTTGCGAAAACAGGGCGGGAAGTTTTGCACGACCTGCTTTCTGCGGATGGGCAGGCTCAGTGGCCGGTGTTGGTGGCATCCCCTTCAGTATTTGCGCCTTATCTTTCCTATATCGAAAAAACGCTGATTGTTTTGGTGGGTTTGCTGGTTTTGGCGGTTGCTTTGGATTATGCCGGCTTGGTTTGGTTTGTCATATGTTTGGCATTTATTCTGTTCAATATCTATTGGCGGGCTAAAGCGAGGGAAAAATCGATACACCTCGGTTTGTCGGAAGGCTGGCGCTTTGTTTCGGCGGAAAGAACGCTTTATCAGCTGGATAACGGCAAATGTATTCGTGAACTTGCCGTGCAGGATGAGCATAATCTCCTGATTTATCAGTTTCAAACCAGAGCAGAAGACCGTTGCTTAACATTGGAATACCGCAGGCCTTATCCGGCTCCTGAATTAACCTTATTGCAGTTTGTGCATAGCCGGCCTGAAGATATTCCTGAGTTTCGCGCAGGGGCCCAACATTTGGCCGATTTAATGGGCATCGGTTTGGAAGATAAATTGTGAGCTTTCTTCCGGCCGCCCGATACCGTTCCGTTGCCGTATTTTCATAATGCCTGTCTGAAAGGAATCCGCTATGCCGCGTTATACCATGATGCTTGCGGAGCAAAGCGATTTGCCTGAGATTGTTGAGATTTACAACAGCACCATTGCAGGTCGGCAGTCTACCGCCGATTTGATACCGGTTTCAACCCAAGAGCGGCAGGCTTGGTTTGATGCGCATAAAGGGCAGCGGCCGCTTTATGTGATGAAAAACGAAACGGGCGAAGTGCTTGCGTGGGGCAGTTTCAGCGATTATTATCCCCGCCCGGCTTACCATATTAGCGCGGAAATCAGTATTTATGTCCGCCAAGATATGCGCGGCATCGGTGTGGGCAAAGATTTGCTGCGTTATATGCTGGAAAAAGCGCCGTCTTTAGGTATGGAAAATGTGTTGGCCGTGATTTTCGGGCATAACCATGCCAGCATCCGTTTGTTTGAATCGTTTGGTTTCAAAGAATGGGGCAGGTTGCCCGAAGTGTGTGATTTGGACGGTAAAAGGGCGGATGTGGTGATATTGGGCAAGCGGATTATAAGCTGACACCGGCGCATCATTAATTGTAAAAAGGAACATGGCATGAGCGATTCATATAAAGCTATTTTTGAAAACAACCGCAAATGGGTGGAATCCAAGCTCCAGCAAGACCCTCATTATTTTGATACGCTGGCGCGCATTCAATCGCCCGAGTTCCTTTATATCGGCTGCTCCGACAGCCGTGTAACCGCCGAAGAATTGATGGGCGTGCAGCCGGGCGAAGTGTTTGTACACCGCAATGTGGGGAATATTGTTAACCCGATTGATATGAACTCTTCGTCGGTGATTCGTTATGCCGTGCGTTATTTGAAAGTGAAGCACATCATCGTGTGTGGGCATTACAATTGCGGCGGCGTGGCGGCGGCAATGGAGCAGCAAGACCACGGTGCGCTGAATGCCTGGTTGCGCAATATCCGTGATGTGTACCGCCTGCACCGCGATGAGCTGGACGCGATTGAAGACCAGCAAGCTCGTTATGACCGTTTGGTGGAATTGAATGTGCAGGAGCAATGTGTCAACATCATCAAAATGGCGATGATTCAGAAGCTTTATGTGAAGCAGGGTTATCCGATTGTTTATGGTTGGGTGTTTGACATTAGAACCGGGCTTCTGAAGGATTTGGAAATCGATTTTAAAGCGATTTTAAGCGACATTATGAAAATTTATAATGTGTCTGGCAGCAAGGATTTGAACTTTGATAAATCAGAAGAAGACAAGCCGGAAGAAGAATAAACGGCCATAAACACAATGCCTGTCTGAATGTTTCAGACAGGCATTTTTGTCGGTGCGGTTATAACAATCCAATTACCTAATAACAATACCGTCAAGCCCAAGTATGACGGGCGTACTGTTTTTAAGTTGTTAACTATAGTCAATCAACACATTTTTAATACAAGGCAGCAAGCCGCAGACAGTACGGGTAGTACGGCAAGGCGCAGCAACGCCGTAGTAAAAGTTAAGTTGATTGATTATATAACGGATCAGCCGCTGTATTCTTCCCATAAGTCATCCTGCAAGTTTACCAGTTTTTCACCTTTAGCAGGTATGACGCGGGTATAGGTTCCGTCGCCGTTCATATCCCAAGCTTTCTGGTTGTCGGCCAAAGCAAGCGTTAAGCCTTCGCGGATCACGCGGGCTTTGAACTCGGGATTTTCAATCGGTGTGCAGGTTTCGATGCGGCGGAAGAAATTACGCCCCATCCAGTCGGCGCTGGAGATATAAGTGTGTTCCGCGCCGTTGTTATAAAAATAGTAAACGCGGGCGTGTTCGAGCTGGCGGCCGATGATGGAGCGCACCCTGATGTTTTCAGACAGGCCTTTTACCTGCGGACGCAGGGCGCAAGGGCCGCGCACAATCAAGTCAATCTGCACGCCGGCTTTCGATGCTTCGTATAAAGCTTCGATAACGGTAGGCTCTAACAAAGCATTCATCTTGGCTTTAATCGCAGCAGGTTTGCCGGCGCGGGCGTTTTGCGCTTCCTGGTGGATGCTCTGCATAATCAGATTATGTAGGGTAAACGGGCTCTGGTAGAGCTTTTTCAGGCGTGTTGGCTGGCCTAAGCCTGTGATTTCCAAGAATAATGTGTTCACGTCGTCGGTAATGTCCTCATCGGCGGTCAGCAAACCGAAATCGGTGTAGATGCGCGATGTACCTTGATGGTAGTTGCCCGTGCCCACATGCGCATAGCGTTTGAGTTTGCCTTCTTCGCGGCGGATAACAAGAGCCATTTTTGCATGGACTTTATAGCCGAACACGCCGTAAACCACTTGCGCGCCGGCTTCTTCCAGCTTGCTGGCCCAGCTTACGTTGTTCGCTTCATCAAAACGCGCCATCAATTCCACCACAACCGTAACCTGTTTGCCTGCTAATGCCGCGTCAAGCAGCGCATCGGCCAGCTCGGAATTGGTTCCGGTACGGTAAATGGTCATTTTCATGGAAACCACATCAGGGTCGTAAGCTGCCTGACGGATAAACTGAACCACCGGATCGAATGATTGGTAAGGATGGTGCAGCAGAATGTCTTTTTTGCGGATAGCGTCAATTACAGATTCGCCTTTAGCCAAACGTTGCGGCACAACGGCGGATTTCGGCGGGAATTTTAAGTCCGGGCGGTCAACCATATCGGGCACGGCCATCAGGCGCACCAGATTTACCGGGCCTTCCATTTGATACAGTTCGTTTTCGGTCAGTTTGAACTGATTGAGCAGAAAGGCGCTGATGTGGTCGGGGCAGTTGTTGGCCACTTCAAGCCTCACGCCGTCGCCGTATTCACGGTCGCGCAATTCGTTTTGGATTGCTTTGCGCAGGTTTTGCAGGTCGCTTTCATCTACTGTGAGGTCGCTGTCGCGCGTGAGGCGGTATTGGTAGCAGCCTTTGATGGTCATACCGGGGAAGAGTTTGTGTACATATTCATGCAGAATAGATGATAGGAACACAAAGCCGCAGCGTTTGCCGCAGAGATTGTCGGGCATGCGCACGATGCGCGGCAGAATACGCGGCGCTTGTACGATTGCCATCCCTGAAGCACGTCCGAAAGCATCCGTGCCTTCCAGCTCAACTGCAAAATTGAGCGATTTGTTTAACGGACGTGGGAACGGGTGGGAAAGATCAAGGCCGATGGGGGTGAGTATCGGCAGCAGTTCGCGGTCGAAATAATCTTCAATCCATGCGCGTTGCGCCGCACTCCATTCGCGGCGGCGGTAGAAGCTGATACCTTCTTCGCGCAGCTGGGGGAACAGTTCGTCGTTGAGCAGCTGGTATTGCTCGCGGATAATGGCGCGGGCTTCCTGCGTGGTGGCGGCAATGGTTTCCGCCGGCGTCAGACCACTGTCAAGCAACAGGCCGGGGCGGGTTTTTTGCTCGCGTTTCAGATAGGCCATACGCACTTCGAAAAATTCATCAAGATTCGAAGAAACGATACACAAATAACGCAGACGTTCCAAAAGTGGAACACGCGTATCCTGCGCTTGCGCCAGCACGCGGCGGTTGAAAGCCAAGAGGCTCATTTCGCGGCAAAGAATGCGGTTGGATTTTGGCATATAGGTCTCCGAAATGAAGTAAATGTTGTAATTATTAAATTATAGCGTGCTTTTAATATATTGTTTTGATAATGGAATGAAGAGCGTCCCAGTTAAAATAAAAGGTAGATTGTGTTTAGTGCAACAAGGTATGGTCTGAAACTTATTCAGACAGGCATTGTCGATTGATTTAATCAAAATGATTAATACGGTGGAAGATAACAAATGGATTACCCGGCGAACAAAACCCCAACCGAAAAGAAAAAGCGCCGCCACCATGTGTTGGCGGCATTGATATTTTTACTCTTGTGCATGGTGATGGCAGCGGTAGGCACTTATCTTTACGAAACCAGAGTGCCCGGCCTGTATCAACATTGGGAAGCACTGGTTGCGAAAGATCCCAAGCCGTTGTTTGTTTCCGAAGCAGAATACCGGGCAAAAAATAAAGCAGGCTATTGCTGGAAAGATAGGAAATTTTACACCCGGCAGGAATTACAGGAAAAAGCGATGGTAAGTTTTTCCAAATACCTAATGAATATCGCGGATGCCTACCGCAATGAAAGAGTAAAAACAATCAATGTAAATGACGAATGGGAAACATTGCTTACTCACGGTTTTTGCCACAGTGATGATCTGAATTGCCGTGTTTGGTTTTTGCCGGTTGATTATAGCAATGCCCGCTGGGATAAAGAATTCCATTTCGGTATCCATCCTTCAGATCCATCCTTATTGGCTGTATATCAGGCAAAAGCACTCAATTCGGCGGAGGATATGGTGCAATACATGAAGCAAAACGGGAATCAGGGATTTACCTTGGTTGGTAGGGATTTCGGACAAGCAGTTTATGGCTCTGATTGTTGCCGCGTGATTACGGCAGAACAGATACAAAGCATACAACACAAAGAATTGTATGGTAACGGTACTGCAATTTTTCCGTATGAAAATCGCATTCCTATTCACATGGATATAAGAGAGCAAGGTGTAGGTAATTTCTACTTCCAAACCCGTGAATTGTCTACGGGGTTCGATAAAATCGCATATCAAAAAAATTATAGACAAAAGGAAACTTATAAATCTCGGTTTACCGATATTTATTTTTTAAACAATTGCGGGGATATGTTGGATTATCCGTATTATTCTTACGAAGAATCAGACTTAAATTGATTGTTATTAAGGAGATGGAACAATGGCAGCAACTTCACGCAGGATTGATGCTCTGCACCCCCACCCATGCCTGTCTGAAACTTATTCAGACAGGCATTGTCGATTGATTTAATCAAAATGATTAATACGGCGGCGGCAGACCAACCATGAACTATCGGATAAACAAAACAGCACCTACTTCCCAAGAGAAGCAAAAACAGCGTCGGATTTTGATAAAAATCATGGCGGTATTTTTATTGGTAACAGTCGGTTTGGGTTATGGTTTTTATTATGTTTTTATTGGGCCGCCGAACGACAAATACGCCTACTGGAAAAACCTGACGGCGAAAGACCCGAAACCCGAGGGCGTATCGGAAGCGGAATACCGCGAGAAAAACAGGGCGGGCTACTGCTGGCGCGACAGGAAATTCTACCGTCCGGAAGAATTGCGGCAACAGGCAATGGAAGG
>NZ_JH165159.1:2376176-2383791 GCF_000227765.1 Neisseria wadsworthii 9715 | reverse complement strand
GGGATTATAGCGACTCGGATAATTTATTCGGCTCGGATTGCTGCACGGTTTTGCCGAAAGAGCAGGTTTTGCCGCGTGTCCGTCCGGATGGATTGATCACCCATGTAGAAGACGGTCAAATTCTTCCTGAAAACCGTATTCCGGATAATATTGATATTCGTGATTACGGAGTGGGCAATTTTTATTTGGAAGTAAAGCAGCTTCTACCCGGCCCATATTTTTTTTACCCTAAAGAAAAAACATTTCAAATCAAATCTTCCGAAATATTCTTTATGAACAATTGCGGGGATATTCTGTGGCAACCTTATTATTACGGTATTTGATGAACTTTATTTAAACTTTTAAGAGGAGAAAATTATGGCAACCAATCAAAAACCTTTAACCGTAGACCAAGTAACCGTGGACAGGGTGTTGTCCCATTATTTATGGAATTCGCCCACACCGCCAAGTTGCGGGGATATGAAGAGCCGGATGAACCGGCCGAATAATTCGGATAGGGAAGCGTTGAAGATAGATGCGGTGGATTATATGAAAAACGGCGGCGGCAGATTTGCCTCTGCGGCAGATTTCGGAATGTTCCAAAAATTTTTTGATAAATCGGGATTGGCGGCTAAAGAATATACGTTTGAAGAAATAGGTAATGAGATTTATGGGGCATTAAAATTTGCAGATCTTCAAAAAACGGAATTCTCTAAAGGATTCAATACCGACATTTCCCAATATATCAAAGGAATCAAATCCGCTGATTATGATACCCGAGCGTTTATTTTCGGTTCTACCAAAGTAAGTGTAACCGAGGAAGATCTCGGCAAGCTTAAATTTGTGGTAAAAGAAGACGGTAGCAAGGAAATTCAAAATCTCAGAATCACGCCGAATGACAGCCAAGAAAACTTTGATTTCAAAGGAGGAAGCAGTAAGCCAGGTTTCTGGAGTAAGGCTGAAAAGATGGTTGTGGATGCTGCAAACGGTGCTTTCAGTACCATCATAGATCCGAAAGGGATAGGTAGAACGGTTCCGTTTGAATTTGCCAATAAGCATGAATTGCCATATGAAACAATTGATGCAAATACATTC
Organism: Neisseria wadsworthii 9715; assembly: GCF_000227765.1. Taxonomy (GTDB): domain Bacteria; phylum Pseudomonadota; class Gammaproteobacteria; order Burkholderiales; family Neisseriaceae; genus Neisseria; species Neisseria wadsworthii. The sequence continues at coordinate 2,382,717 of NZ_JH165159.1, read as the reverse complement.
AGACGCCTGCAGGCAGAAGACAAGTTAAATACGTTCTCTAGTGAAAGCATTCCTGATTTTATTGTAAATGGTCCGCTTCAATCTCTTGCTGAACTTGCGGCAAAACTCGCCGTTTCCCCATCAATGTACAACAATCTTTCATGCGCTTGGGATGATTTTTGGAATCCGCCGAGTGTTTCCGATGCCGCCCAAATGGCATCGCCCATCATTATCGACCTGAACGGCGACGGTGTAAAAACCATAGGCTTGGGCGGCGGTGTGAATTTCGACCACGATAAAAGCGGCTTTGCGCTGCAAACCGGCTGGGCGGCGAAAGAAGACGGCCTGCTGGTGCTGGATTTAAACGGCAACGGTGCGGTGGATAACGGCGGAGAACTGTTCGGCAACCATACTTTGCTGGCCGACGGCAAACCTGCCGACAACGGCTTTGAAGCCCTGAAACAATACGATACCAACCAAAACGGGCTTTTGGACACGGGCGATGCGCGTTGGGGCGAATTCAGAATTTGGCAGGATGCCGATTCCGACGGGGTTTCCGACAGCGGAGAGCTGAAAACATTGAGCGAGACCGGCATTATTTCGCTGAATTTGAAATACACCGAAACGGATGTGCTGGATGAAAACGGCAATGCCCACAAGCAAACCTCTTCGGCCATCTGGAAAGACGGCCATACCGGCGATGCGGTGGATGTGTGGTTTAAAACGGACGGCTCGAAAGCAACTTATACGCGTAAGTTCGAACATACGGAAGAAATCGCCAAGCTGCCTGAAGTGATTGTGTCGGGCAAGGTCTATCATCTGCGTGATGCGGTGTCGCAGGATAAGGTTTTGCTGGATCAGCTGAAGGAGTATGTAGCGGCGGAAGAACCGCAGGCGGAAAAGCTTGAGGCGTTGATTTATCAATGGACGGGCACGGCAGAAATCGATCCTGCCGGCCGTGGTGAAAACGTGGATGCGCGCAAGCTGGCCGTGTTGGAGAAGCTTTCGGGCGAAACCTTTAACCAAAGCGGCTGGGGTGATAAGCCGGGGCCGCAGGCGGGCAAAGCATTGAATGATGAGTTCGCCAAATTTGCCGGTTATGTGGCGGGCAGCATCAAAATGCAGAAAATCTATGCTTCCGCTATCGGCGGCGAGATGATTAAAACCGATGAAGCGGGTAAAGCCGCTATCGATTGGGCGGGCATGAGGAAATATGTGTTCGAGCAGATTCAGGCAAAGAATGTGGCTGAGGCTGCCGATGCGGCGGATGCCGTTGCCAATGCGCTGGTTTTTAACGAATCGCTTGCTTCCGGCTTCAAGCAAAGTGTGCAGAAATTCACTTCACTGGTTTTCCATTACGGCACGCTTACCGATCTGCAAAAGCTTGCCGAATTGGATGGCACATTCGGCGATGCGGCCAACAACAGATTGGAAACGAAAGCGGCCGGTAATGTGTTGCTGGAAGGCGGTGTGTTATTTGGAGAAGGCGGCGATGATACTTTGAATGGCCGGGGCGGTAACGATGTGCTGGTTGGCGGTGCGGGCAATGATCATTTATCGGGTGGCGAAGGCTCGGATATTTATGTGTTCGGTAAAAATTTCGGCAAAGATTCGGTTAATAATCATGACACTTCGGAAGGCCGCTCCGATACCATCCGCTTTACCGAAGGATTGAAACAGTCTGATTTTGTTTACACCCGTTCATACGATAATCTGATGATTTCCGCTAAAGACGGCAGCGGAGAAATAACGGTAAACAGTTATTTCAGCCAAGATGGAGCCGGCGGTTATCAAATCGACCAAATTCTGTTTGACGACGGCACGGTACTGGATGTGGAAGCCGTTAAGCAGTTGGTTATCAAAGGCACGGAACAAAACGATACGCTTTATGCTTATGCGGAAGGTAACACTCTGGCCGGTTTGGGCGGCAACGATGCTTTATACGGCGGCGCCGGAGATGATTTGCTATCGGGCGGTAACGGCAACGACACGCTGCAAGGCGGTGAGGGTAACGACAAACTGCATGGCGGCAGCGGCAACGATGTGTTGAACGGCGGCAAAGGCGAAGATATCTACATTTTTGATAAAGGTTTCGGCAAAGACAGCATTCAAAACGACTATACCGAAGAAACCGATACCATCCGCTTAACAGACGGTTGGACTCAGTCTGATTTGGTGTTTACCCGTTCAAACAGCAGTTTGGTGATTACCGCCAAAGACGGCATGGGAGAAATTTCAGTAGGCAATTTTTTCCGCACCGATGGCATAGGCGGGGCAAAAATCGTATTCGACGGCGGCGCGACTTTGAATGCAGAGGCGCTTAAAGATTTGGTTACCGCCGGCAGCGAGCAGAACGACAATCTTTATGCTTATGCGGAAGGCAGCAAACTTGCCGGTTTGGGCGGCGATGATTATCTGTATGGCGCTGCCGGAGACGACACGCTGGACGGCGGTAATGGAAACGATACGTTGGAGGGCAAAGGCGGAAACGATACCTTAATCGGCGGTATCGGCAATGATTCATTGAATGGCGGTGAAGGAAACGACAGCTATGTTTTCGGTAAAAACTTTGGCAAAGACGCGATCTATAACAACGATACCGAAGGCACCGATACCATCCGCTTTACAGAAGGATTAAAGCAGGAAGATTTCACTTTTTCACGTTCAAGCAATGATTTGATTATCGCTGCCAAAGATGGCACAGGTGTGGTTTCCGTCAGCGGTTACTTCACGCAAGACGGGGTGAGCAAACAAATCAACCGAATTGTTTTCGATGACGGCACGGAGCTGGACGGCAAAGCGGTGAGCGAACAAGTTACTCAAGGTACGGAGCAAAACGATACGCTTTATGCTGTGGCAACAGGAGGCAAGCTTTCCGGTTTGGGGGGTAATGATTATTTATATGGTGCTGCCGGTGATGACGAGCTGGATGGCGGCAGTGGGAACGACACATTACAGGGGGCTGAAGGTAATGATGTTTTAACAGGCGGTTTGGGAGACGATTCGTTAACAGGTGGTGCAGGCTCAGATTCCTATGTGTTCGGCAAGAATTTTGGCAAAGACTCCATCAGCAATCATGACACTTCCGAAGGCCGTTCCGATACCATCCGCTTTACCGAAGGATTGAAACAGTCTGATTTTGTTTACACCCGTTCATACGATAATCTGATGATTTCTGCTAAAGACGGCAGCGGAGAGTTAACGGTAAACAGTTATTTCAGCCAAGATGGAGCCGGCGGTTATCAAATCGACCAAATTCTGTTTGACGACGGTACGGTGTTGGATGTGGAGGCTGTTAAGCAGTTGGTTGTTAAAGGCACGGAACAAAACGATACGCTTTATGCTTATGCGGAAGGCAACACTCTGGCCGGTTTGGGCGGCAACGATGCTTTATACGGCGGTGCCGGAGATGATTTGTTATCCGGTGGCAACGGCAACGACACGCTGCAAGGCGGGGAAGGCAACGATAAACTGCACGGCGGCAGCGGTAATGATGCGTTGAACGGCGGCAAAGGCGAAGATATCTACATTTTTGATAAAGGTTTCGGCAAAGACAGCATTCAAAACGATTATCCCGAAGAAACCGATACCATCCGCTTAACAGACGGTTGGACTCAGTCTGATTTGGTATTTACCCGTTCAAACAGCAGTTTGGTTATTACCGCCAAAGACGGCACGGGAGAAATTTCAGTGGGCAATTTTTTCCGCACCGACGGCATAGGCGGCGCAAAAATCGTATTTGACGGCGGCGCTACTTTGAATGCTGAGGCGCTTAAAGATTTGGTTACCGTCGGCAGCGAGCAGAACGACAATCTCTATGCGTATGCGGAAGGCAGCAAACTTGCCGGTTTGGGCGGTGATGATTATCTGTATGGCGCTGCCGGAGCGGATACGCTGGAAGGCGGGAATGGAAACGATACGTTGGAGGGTAAAGGCGGGAACGATACCTTAATCGGCGGTATCGGCAATGATTCCCTTAACGGAGGTGAAGGAAACGACAGCTATATCTTCGGTAAAAACTTTGGTAAAGATACTGTTTATAACCATGATGAGGCCGGCACCGATACCATTCACTTCACTGAGGGTTGGAAACAAGCTGATTTTGTTTTTACCCGCTCATCTAATGATTTGCATATTACGGCTAAAGATGGCGCTGGAACGGTATGGGTTAATAATTACTTTAGTAAGGATGGAGATGGCGGTTATCAAGTGGATCAGATTCTCTTCGATGATGAAAGCAAACTGGATGTAGCCGCTATAAAAGAACTGGTGATTAAAGGTACGGAACAAAATGACACTTTATATGCTTATGCAACAGGTAGTACGCTGTCGGGATTAGGTGGCAATGATACGTTAAACGGCTCTTCCGGAAAAGATAGTTTGGATGGAGGAAGTGGATCGGATAGCCTATCAGGAGACGACGGCAACGATGTCTTAACCGGTGGCATCGGCAATGACAGCCTGACAGGAGGCAACGGCGCTGATACTTATGTATTCGGCAAAGGGCACGGTCAGGACTCCATCAACAATTATCAGTCTGACAATAGTACGGATACCATCCGTTTCGACGGCATCAAATCATCTGAAGTGAAATTTGTCAAATCCGGCAGCAGTTTGATATTTTCCGGTTATAACGCTGAAGATTCTATTGAATTACAGTCTTTCTTCAATCAAGGTTATGATTTGGAAAATTTTGTTTTTGCCGATAAGATTATTTCCAATCCTGATTTTTCCAAATATTCAGAAGGTACTTCCACACCCACACAGACAATGGCTGTATTTGAAGGTACGGCAATAGACATTGTATAAAGTAGCTCTTTTCTATAATTAAAGGGGTATTTCAAGCACTTGGTTTCGGTTTATGCCGGGATCAAGTGCTTATGTTTGAAGTAGCAAAATTAAAAGTTGCCCGGGCTGAAAACGCTTTTATAATGCCAATTTTTCAGACAGGCCTGTCTGAAAAGTTTGAGACAGCCTTATTTTCAATTCATAATATGAAATACAAAGACTTAAGAGAATTTATCAGCCGGCTTGAAGCGCAGGGGAAACTCAAGCGCATCGGTTTGCCGGTTTCTCCCCATTTGGAAATGACCGAAATTGCCGACCGCGTGTTGCGTGCCGGCGGGCCGGCACTGTTGTTTGAAAATCCGGTGCGGCAAGATGGTTCGCGTTATGATTTTCCCGTGCTGGCCAATCTGTTCGGCACGCCCGAACGGGTGGCGATGGGCATGGGGGCGGACAGTGTGGACAAGCTGCGCGAAATCGGCAAAACGCTGGCTTATCTGAAAGAGCCGGAGCCGCCCAAAGGCATTAAAGACGCGTTTTCCAAACTGCCGCTGCTGAAAGATATTTGGAGCATGGCGCCGAATGTGGTGAAAAAAGCGCCGTGTCAGGAAGTCGTGATTGAAGGCGGCGATGTCGATTTAAGCAAGCTGCCGATCCAGCATTGTTGGCCGGAAGATGTTGCGCCGTTGGTAACATGGGGGCTTACCGTTACCCGCGGCCCGCATAAAAAACGCCAGAATTTAGGCATTTACCGCCAGCAGCTTATCGGCAAAAACAAGTTGATTATGCGTTGGTTGGCACACCGCGGCGGCGCGTTGGATTTTCAGGCGCATAAAAAAGCCCACCCCGGCGTGCCGTACCCTGTGGCGGTGGTGTTGGGCTGCGATCCGGCCACCATTTTGGGCGCGGTAACGCCGGTGCCGGATACCTTGAGCGAATACCAGTTTGCCGGTTTGCTGCGCGGTTCGCGTACCGAATTGGTGAAATGTATCAGCAGCGATTTGCAAGTGCCCGCGCGTGCCGAAATCGTGCTCGAAGGTGTTATCCACCCTGATGAAACCGCGCTGGAAGGGCCTTACGGCGACCATACCGGCTATTACAACGAGCAGGATTGGTTCCCCGTGTTTACGGTGGAACGCATCACCATGCGCGAAAATCCGATTTACCACAGCACTTATACGGGCAAACCGCCCGATGAGCCTGCCGTGCTGGGCGTGGCATTGAACGAAGTGTTCGTGCCGCTGTTGCAAAAACAGTTTCCCGAAATCGTCGATTTCTACCTGCCGCCCGAAGGCTGTTCGTACCGCATGGCCGTGGTCAGCATCAAAAAGCAATACGCGGGGCACGCCAAGCGGGTGATGATGGGCTGCTGGAGTTTTCTGCGCCAGTTTATGTACACCAAATTCATTGTGGTGGTGGACGACGATGTGGACTGCCGCGACTGGAAGGAAGTGATTTGGGCGATTACCACCCGCATGGATCCCGTGCGCGATACGGTGTTGGTGGAAAACACGCCGATCGACTACCTCGACTTTGCCAGCCCTGTTTCAGGCTTGGGGGGCAAAATGGGCTTGGATGCCACCAACAAATGGCCGGGCGAAACCGACCGCGAATGGGGGCGCGTGATTGAGCGCGACAAAGCCACCGTAGCGAAAGTTGATGCTTTATGGCATGAGTTGGATTTATAGCATGGTATGCAATATGTATATATAAGCCGGCAAGATTTTATTGATGTTTAATAATAAATGCCTGTCTGAAAGTAGGTTTTCAGACAGGC
>NZ_JH165159.1:2298477-2375371 GCF_000227765.1 Neisseria wadsworthii 9715 | reverse complement strand
AGGCATTATCTTTTTTGTGGTAACGGCTTGCCTTTATATAAATTATTTTGAACCGCCGGATAGGTTTTTATTTGGAAAAGTCAGCTATTCAGCTGGAAAAATATAATCAACTTGAATAAAATGCTATTCAATTAAAAAGAATGAAATTATGTAGCTGTTTATTTTTATTTCAGAAAGGTATGTTGATGAATAACAACCATAAAGATACAGAGCGCCAAGTAGTGCATGCTTCGGCGGTTGTAGCGGGAAATAGCGGGCAAGTCAATCATCGTGCGGCTGTATCAAGCACCGTTCAACCGCCGCTGCAAGATGGCGATGAAAGCATCAAAATCGCGCTGGATGCGGGCGAAACGCGCTTGATAAAAGGAAATGTTTTATTGAATGTTGCCAATGCCGCCAACCATCAGGCAAAGGTTTTGGATTTTACTTACGGCGGTAAAACTTACTCGGCAGGCGAGTCAACCGGTAATTTTACCCTTAAGGCCGACGGCACCTATGTGCTCTATCATCAATATCAAAACAAAACGCCGGGAGAGCCGGTTAATGTGGGCTACACGGTCGGAAGCGGCGGGCAGACAGACCAATCTACGCTGACAATCAGCTTTGCAGATACTTATCCGGCCTATCCGGATGCGGATGAAACGGTAAATACCAAAGGCAGTGTGAGCGGCTCTGTATTGGAGGGCAAGCTTTATCATTTGGGCAATCCGGTGCAGGAAGTGGCAAGCTATGCAATTAACGGTATGAAATACCAAGCCGGCCAGAAAGCAGCGATTTTCGGGCTGGGCACTTTCGTGCTGAACAAAGACGGCAGCTACCATTTTTCTGTGGAAGGGCAGCGCGTTGCATCGGTGAAAATGCCGAAAGTGGAATACACCGTCAACATCCTGACTGAAGAAGGCTTAAAAGCCGACAAATCAACCCTAACCATCAATCTGCCGGCAAACATTGCCGCCAACCATTATGCCGAAGCCGATGCCAAAGCCAATGTGTTTGCCAATCTCAATCAAACCCATGCTTTGGAAAGCCGTATTGAAACCGGTAATCTGCTGGATAAATATGCAGGAAACAACAAGCCTTATATTTCCGGCTTTAGCGTGCGCGGTGTGTATTATGCGGCGGGCGAAACCGTAGAAGTGAAGAACTTGGGCTTGGTTACCATCAACCGCGACGGCTCATATTTTATCAACGCGAAAGATCTGCCGAACAACCGCTGGAAAATGCCTGAAATCGCATTTACCGTGAGCAACGGTTATAAAGCATCCTCTGCGGTGCTGCATTTGCAGATGGATGAATTGCCCAAAGACCAAGATGAAAACCACAGGCTCGAAGGTGATGGCGGGCGGAACAATGTGTTGGAGAATGCCAATTATTTCGTAACCGGTTACAAGATTGACGGCGTGGCTTACCGAGCGGGCCAAACCGCACACATCAAAGACATCGGCAGCTTTGTGTTGAATGCGGACGGCAGTTACCATCTGTCGGCAAAAAATGCCCCGATCGGTGTGTGGCAGCTTCCCGAGATTACTTATACCGTAAGCGGTGGTAAGCGGACTAAAGCTTCCAAGTTAAGCCTGGTATTGGATAACACTTCCAAAGCGGGAGAGTTGACCGATGAAGGTGAGGTAAATGATTCTACATGGGGTAGCTACACACAGGGTAATGTGTTGGAAAATGCCAGTAACAAGCTGAATGGCAAAGAAGTGGGCAATATCTTTGTAACCGGTTTTGAAGTGAACGGTTTAACTTATCAGGCAGGTGATACGGCACATTTAAATGCTGGTTCGCTTACATTGAATGCAGATGGTTCTTACGTGTTCCGTAATCATGAACAACTTTACATTGCACCACCTGTGAAATATACAGTAAGTAATGGCGTGAAAAGTGTTGTATCCGAACTTACAATAGCTCTTCCTGATCTCGCTCATTTAGATCCTTACTCTTACCATTACTACGATAATGTATCCATTTGGTCGGGTGATAACCGTAATGGCGAGGCAGTTAAGTTGCAGGGCTATTCAACAGATTCCGGCCTACTTATTGGGGATGCTTATAAAACTGCTCCTGCGACAGATAGCCATGCAGAAACAGGGGTTGAAACATTGAATGATTACAGCACTTCCAACGTGTTAATTGGAGATCGGCTGAATATTGATAAGCTAACTTGGGAGTCGGGTGGCGTAACCATTAAAGGTAGTGACTTTGATAATTCGATTGATGGGATTCGTGCCTATCTGAAAACACAAAATGATTACACTTCCGAGCACTTCAGACAGTATTTTGATGATTCCTTTCCATTTTTTATGCGTGCAAAAACGATAGATGAAAAAGTACAAGCGATGCAGGACAGGGATGTGTTTAATTATGTGAAAACACATTATGCGGATTTAGTCGACACCAATCCGCAAGGTGGTAATGATACGCTAATCGGTAGTCATGAGGATGACATCATCATCGGCAATGCAGGCAATGACACGCTTACCGGTAATCGCGGAAAAGACACTTTTGTGTTCACATTCAACAGCAACAGCGGGCATGACGTAATTACCGATTTCGTAAAAGGCTACGATAAAATCAGCTTCAGCGATGTGGTGGATACGTCCAAACTGATTTGGGAGCCGGAAATCAGAACCCTGAAATTCACCGGAGTGCAGGACGGGCATGTGTATGAAAACAGCATTTATATTAAAGACGGTTCGGTCGATTTGAAGCTGGAAGATTTGTTGGGAACCACTGCCACAATTTAAGTGGAAACGGAGGAAACAATGGTGAAAAAAATTGCCGCCATATGCGGCGTAGTATGGTTGCTGGGCGCATGTGGCAATGTGCAGCGCGAACAAATTACCGTTCAAGGGGCGCCGCAAATTCTGCCGCCTTTCGGATTTATGAAGGATGCGCAAGGAGCGCAGCAGGTTGGGCAAGGCAAAGTCGGTTACCGATTTATTTTGTTGGAGCCGAACACTGCCGTTATGGCTGCCAACAAACCTTTCATGCTGGCGCATAGAGGCGGCAATTTGCCTTTTGCCAACGGCAGCGACGGCGTATATTTGGGTGTGACTGATGCCAAAGGCATGACGCCGTTGTTCCTGTTCGAAACGCAAGTTCCGGAAGACGGCTTCGTGCTACTTGAACGTATTGGAAAAGGCAACAGTGGTGCGTGGCTGGATTTAACCGATAACGGCAGGCCGCTGATCGGGGTGCGATATACATTGAATGTTTGTGATGAGCAACCCTATCAATACCAAGGCGTGACCAATACACGAGGCCAAACAGTGTATGTAGCTGCCGATAAGGGCACCAATGTCCATATCTCTGCTTATAGGGAGGACGAGGCTGCTCAGAAAGCGGCATTGGCGCATTATTGCCCGACCAAGAAAACCATGTCGAAGCAAACAGTAAAAACCAAAAAAGTAAACAAGCAGCGTTAAATTTTTTTAACTTGTTTGGAAGCCAACAGGCCGGATTGAAAGTCCGGCCTGTTGCTTTTTTTTGATATATATGGTTAAGCCGCTTGCTCAGTAATAAATATTCTGTTTGGTGGGCCAAACCAGATTATGGGGGAGGATGGAATGCCTGTCTGAAAAGTGACCTTTCAGACAGGCATGGTGTTGTGCCCGTTTTCAGGAATTTCACTAAAAATTCACATCCATTAGGATGTTGTCTTGCATTGCGCTTTAAGAGAACGATTTTATAAGCCGCTAGGGCAGCAATAAAATCGGTTTCTGCAGCTCAAAGCTTGACGTTTTGTATGAAATTTCAATTTTTACAGATATATTATCTATAATAAATATAAAAAAAGTAATTATTTTTCATAAGCGAATGTTTATTGATAAAAATAAATATAACGCAAAAAAATCGAGACGATTATTTGATGTGTATCAAGACTGTTTTTTAGATAGCCAATGTGTGGGGTATATCATACACAAAGCGCTGTATGCTAAGTAAGTAATTATAAAAAAATGTATGAATTTGTATAAGGCATTTTTAGTTAATTCGCATAATTTCAGTATTGGCAAAGGATTGGCGGGTTAATTTTATGATGCTTGTACACTTTGTTTTAGTTTTATAAGTTATTGTTTCCTATGGTTATTGAACTGTTTATGCTGATTCAAGTCTTAAGTTTATATAAATAAAATAAATAATCACACAGATTATAAAAATTAACAAAAATTATCTATCGTGTGATATTGCTGAACAGTTTTTATTGGTATAGTTACTACTTCCACTTAGCGGTAGTTTTATTTCACTTAGCGGTAGTTTTGTCTCTGTATTGCAATTCATAAAACTGTGAAGCAAACAAACCATAATTCTAAAGAAAGGAAGCAGTATGAATTATCAAGATTTTGATATTGATCAAGAAATTGTTTATGAGGAACAAGTTCTTGATGCGGCCGGTTCCTCTGCTGACGACACGCAGGGGGCGAGCATGTCTTGGGACATCATGGGCGGTAACGGACCGATCGGCCAAAATTATTTCGGTGATTTTTTTCCGATGCAAGTTGCCAGCTAAAATTGCAGTTTGCTGAAAACAATGCCTGTCTGAATATTTTAGACAGGCATTTTCGTTGCGTAAACCGTTTAGCCTGTGAGCTGTCGGGTAATCAGCTTTTTCAGCGGCGGCAGGTTATTGCTCACACGCAGCACAATGTCGCGCAAGAGTTTTGCAGGCGGCGTTTCGTTGGTAAACAAGCGTACCATGGCGTTGGTGCCGTGATAGAGCGGGCGGGTGTTGAGTTGATGTTTGGTGTTATAGCTTTCCAATAGGGATGCAGCGCCGATGTCTTGCCCTTTTTTGGCGGCATCGTTGATCAACTTACCTAAAATATCGGCGCTTTCCAAGCCGAGATTGAAGCCGTGTGCGGTAACGGGATGCATACCGACGGCGGCGTCGCCGATAAGTGCGGCGCGGGTAGTGCAAAATTTATTGGCATGCACGCCGACCAGTGGATAAGTGTGGGTTGTGCCTGCTACTTCCATTTTGCCGAGTTTGCCGTTGAGCTGCTGTTCGATATCGGCGGCAAAGGCTTCGGGGGAGAGCGAAAGAATGCTGTCTGCGCGGTCGTTGTCGATGGTGATCACGCAATTGGTCAGTTGTGTTTCCAGCGGCAATAGAGCGAGTGTGCGGCCGTATTGGAAATATTCCACGGCGGTATGTTCATTGGAATGTTCGTGTTTGAAACGGCATACAATCACACTTCTGCCAAAATCGTGCATATCGCATGAAATACCGAGTTGGCGGCGGGTTTGTGAAAAGCGGCTGTCGGCAGCAACTAAAAGGCGTGCGGTTAGGGTTTGGCCGTTATCCAGCAGGATGCGCGCTTTTTCTGCAGTGGTTTTAGCTTCTTTAACGCCCACGCCGCAGATTAACTCTATGTTTTCCTGCTCTGCCACGGCTTCATAGGCGGTTTTGCGGATGTTGTGGTTGGAAATCAGGTTGCCCAGGCGGTCGGTTTTACCGCCACGCGCTTGCGAGGGTTGTGGAAAATAAAGCTGGTAGGTGGAATCGCCGTTCCAAACTTTGGCGTCTTTTAACCGGTATATTTCGTTTTCGGGGATGCGTTGCCATATGCCGAGCTTTTCCAGAATTTCTTTGGATAAATGGGTTAGCGCGATTTCCCGGCCGTCGTAAGCGGGATTTTGTATGCTTTCAAGCGGGCTTTTTTCGACGATGGTAATGCGCAAACCACTGTCGGCCAGAGTGCGGGCGAAGCTTAAACCGGCAGGGCCGGCGCCGACGATAATGATGTCGCTGGAGGGCGTCATGGCGTGATCCTTGTATTTCAGGTATTGGATTAAAGATAGTTTAAGGATAGCAAAAAGTTGCAGCCGGTGCGAATATTTAAAATAGGCAGAGCGGAATTTAAGTACGGACCGGGTTTCTGCCTCTAACATTTAGACATGCCTGTCTGAAAGTTTTCAGACAGGCATTTTGAATAATTTGTTTTCTGACTGTGAAACATATATTTCATAATAAGGCGCCGGGTTTCAGACAGTCCAGATAATCCGGCTGAGGTGAGGCGGGCGGGAAACATTCAGTTTCATGCTGATTTGATGATTTTGATTTTGCTACAATGGCGGAAATCAACGTTAAGTGAAGTTTTAATAAGGAATATTGAATATTTTATGAGCACGTTTCGTTTTTCCCGCCCATTTACAGGGGTAGAGCAGGATAAGCTGTTGCAGCAGATAAATGGCAGATTTACTTTTGAGCGTGATGCGTGGCATGTTTTGAGACTCAATGGACTGCCTTTAGGTTTTATCAGTAAGCGCTGGCGTGCGTTGTTGGAACGTGATTGGCCGGGTGGAATGGAACGTGAAACCGATGCGCTTAATCTGCTGAGTCAGGATTGGTTGATGATGGGTGATGCTTTGCAAAGCATCACGCAAAGTTGGCATGATCAGGGTGAGTTTTATGGTTGGCGCAATGAGCAATTCGGTGTGTGCGATAGCAAAGGGCAGTTTTTGTTTGCGCTGGAGCGTTCTGCATTCCGGCCGTTGGGTTTGCTGAGTCAGGCGGTGCATATTAACGGGCTGGCCGAGAGAGACGGTGAAACCTGCTTCTGGATCGGGCGCAGAAGCCCGCTGAAAGCAGTGGATCCGGATAAGTTTGATAACGTGGTGGGCGGCGGCATTTCTTGTGGTGAATCGGTTAACGAGGCAATGTTGCGCGAGGGCTGGGAAGAAGCCGGGCTGAGTGGGCATGTGTTGAAAAATGCGGTTTGCAGGAGCCGTTTGTTGAGTTTGCGCAGCGTGCCGCGCGGGCTGCACCGCGAATGGCTGCATATTTTTGATGTGGTGTTGGAAGAGGGTGTGCAACCTGAAAACCAAGACGGCGAAGTGGCCGAGTTCAGATTGATGGGCATTGATGAACTGATGGAAGCAATGGCTGCCGGCCTGTTTATGAATGATGCCATGGTGGCCACGCTGGATTGCTGCAAACGGCACGGCTTGATTGATGTGGCGCATCCGTTGGGCGGGCTTTTGGCGCGCATGGAAGTGGCGGATATAATTGGGATGGATTAAGGTGTAGCCAAAACTGAATACTCCGTTGAAGGCGAGCCGGAGTTGTATCAATAAAAAATCCTTTTCAGACAGGCATAGTATTTAAGGATTGTGTAAAATTATGCCCGAAGCCTGTCTGAAAAAAACGTATATATTTAAATGGCCGGTTGCGTGTATACGATATCATTGTGCTATCGTGCATTGAATGAATAGCCGAGGATACACATAAACACCGCTGCGGAACACTTTAAATGAAGCAGCTCAAAGTAGCATTACCAGCATGGTCAATCAACTTAACTTTTGCTACGGCGTTGCTGCGCTTTAGCTCAAGCAGAACAATTTTGTAAGCTGCTCAAGCAGCAACAAAATCAGTCCCGTACTAGCTATACTGTCTTTGGCTTGCTGCCTTGTATCAAAAATTAAGTTGATGACTATAAATAAGCAAATAAGGAAGCCGGATTTATGAACACTCCGTCAAAACATGCGTCTATCAGTATTAGCCTGGTTCAGGCGCGCGAAGCGCTGATGACCCAATTCCGCCCGATTCTGAATGCGGCGGGCGTAACCGACCAGCAATGGCGCATTATCCGCTTGCTGGCCGAACAAGGCACGTTGGATTTCCAAGACCTGGCCGAACAGGCTTGCATTCTTCGTCCGAGCCTCACCGGCATTTTGTCGCGTTTGGAAAAAGTGGGGCTGGTGATCCGTTTGAAGCCTTTAAACGACCAGCGCCGTGTGTTTTTAAAGCTAACCGAAGAAGGTGAGCAGCTTTACCATAAAACCCGTGCAAAAGTCGATGAACGCTACGATCTTATCGAAACCATGATTTCGCGTGAGAAATTGCAACAGCTGCAAGCACTGCTCGGAGAGCTCAAAGGTATCGGCCAAAAGAATGCAGACGAACCTGAGAGTTAATGCATCAGCCATGAGCAAAGAAGAACCAATATTGCAGCAGGATTTCAAAAACGCCATGTCGGTGTGTGCCGCCGGAGTGCATGTGATTACCACTGATGGCGCGGCCGGCCGCTACGGCATTACCATGACGGCTGTTTCTTCGGTAACCGATACGCCGCCTACCGTGATTCTCTGCATTAACCGGCGGTCGGTTATTCTGCCGGTTTTACTGGAGAACGGAAGGCTGTGTATCAATGTGTTGGCTGCCGATCAGCAGGATGTGGCCGAGCATTTTGCCGGCATGACGAAACTGTCGCCCGAGGAGCGCTTCGAATACCATATTTGGCACCGTGGCAGTACCGGCCAGCTTCAGGTTGAGGGCGCGTTGGCGCATCTTCACGGTAAAGTGGTGCAGCATCAAACCGTGGGCACGCACGAAGTGTTTTTTGTGGAGATAGAAGAAATCCGCGTGCATCAGAAAGAATTGGATAATGCACCCGCACTGGTGTATTTCCGCCGCAACTTTGGTGCTTTGAGCTGAGTCGCCTATTTGAAAGACCGCATATGCGGTCTTTTTTAATTTGTGAAGGTTACGCTCATGTTTTAAAGCAATTTAACTATATAATGCCTGTCTGAAAACCGATAGAGGATTTTGAACATGAAAAAACTCGGCCTGTTCGGCGGTACTTTCGATCCCATACACAACGGCCATCTCCATATTGCCCGCGCGTTTGCCGACGAGCTGGGTTTGGATACCGTGATTTTTCTGCCGGCAGGCGATCCTTACCACAAAAACACTGGCCGCACGCTTGCCAAACACCGTTTGGCGATGACCGAGCTGGCTGTTGCGGATGACGAACGTTTTGCGGTGAGTGATTGCGACATCGTGCGTGAAGGGGCGACTTACACGTTTGACACCATTCAGATTTTTCGCCAGCAATTTCCACAAACCAAACTTTACTGGCTGATGGGGATGGACAGCTTATTGCAGCTGCATACATGGAGCCGCTGGCAATCATTGGTGAAAATGGTTGATATTGCCGTAGCAGCGCGCGAAGGCGAGCAGCTCAATCATGCGTCGAAAGCGTTGCACCAGTGGCTGGGCCAAGCCTTGCAAGATGGTAGCCTGCATTTGCTTCAGGCGCCTTTGAGCAATATCAGCTCTACCGAAATCCGTGAGAAAGTCCGTGCAGGCGCCGGGCTGGAAGGTTTGGTTGACCGCAGGGTTGAGCGTTATATCGAGCAGCACGGGCTATATCGATGATAGTATGAAATAAAGGCAGATTGCCGGGCCGGCGATCGATGCCTGTCTGAAAACAGAATATATAGTCGAACAACTTAAAAATAGTACACTTGTCATACTCGGGCTTGATTATAATTAAAGTGGCCGGAATGATTAAAAATGCCTGTCTGAAATCATTTTTCAGACAGGCATTTTTAATCATATGGCCGTTTAGCCGTAGGTTAAATTCGTGGCTTTGCCGCGGAACGCCCAGTAAGCAAAAATGCTGTATCCGATGATAAACGGCACGGTAATGCACACGCCGATCAGTGTAATCACTAATGTCGGCACGCTGGCGGCCGCTTCCCACACGGTAAGCTGGCCGATTACGGCGTAAGGGTAGAGGCTGATGCCTAAGCCGACGGCGCACAATACCAAAGCGAGCACAGTAAGAATGAAAGGCTGCCAAACGCGGTTGTGCAACACCGCCTCGCTTTGCAGCAGACGTTTGGCGCGCAGCAGGCAGAATGCACTCAGAATCGGCACGGGCGCCAGCCAAAGCATATTGGGGAAGGTAAACCAGCGCTCGAAAATGCTGTGGCGGATATAGGGCGTGGCCAGCGAAATCAAGAGCAGGCAGCCCACCACCGGCCACCACGCCTGATTTGCCCAGCGGCGGGCTTTTTCTTGCAGCGCGCCTTCGGTTTTCGGCACCAGCCAGCAGGCGGCGAGCAACACATAAACGGCGGGCACGGTTGCCATAATGCCTAGCGAAAACAGGTAATCCCAAATTTCCGTGCCGAATGCGGTCACATAGCGCCCAAGCATCCAGCCTTGAGTTAGTGCCATGCCGGCCGAACCGAGCATAAAAGCAATGTTCCACAATTCTTTGTGGTTATCATCAGCCTTTACGCGGAAGTCAAACGCCGCGCCGCGCACAATCAGGGCAAACAGCATAAACGTGGCAGGCAGGTAAAGATTGCCCAAAACGATGGTGTTGGCTTTGGGAAAGGCAATAAACAACACACCGGCACCCAGAACCAGCCAGGTTTCGTTGGCATCCCAAAACGGGCCGATAGAGCCGACCATCACATTTTGCTCGTCGGCTTTGGCGCGCGGCAACAGCATGCCTACGCCCAAATCGAAACCGTCCAACACCACATATACGGTCATCACAAAACCGAGTAAGCCCAAAAAAATCAAAGGCAGCCAATAATTCCAGTCCATATCATTGCTCCGCTTGTTTCAATTGTTTCACGCCGGGCGGTTCATGCTCGGGATGCTCTGCCATATATTTGAGCACCATCAGGTAGGAAAGCAGCATAGCGGCATAAAGCACCAGATACATCACCAGCGTCAGCCCCACGTTGCCCGAAGGCACGATTTTGGTAACCGCATCGGAAGTGCGCAGCACACCCTGCACCAAAAACGGCTGGCGGCCGATTTCGGTAACATACCAACCGGCCAGCGTGGCCACCCAGCCGGAAAACGTCATGCCTGCAAACGTGTAAAGCAGCCAGCGCGGCAGGTTGTGCGGCTGCCAGCGGTGTTTACGCAGTTTGAACCAGCCGTACCAGCTGACGAGCAACATCAATACTCCCACGCCCACCATCACGCGGAAGCCGAAAAATACGGGCGCTACGGGCGGTTTATCGGCAAACTCGCTCAAGCCTTTGATTTCGCCGTCCAGCTCGTGCGTGAGAATCAGCGAGCCCAGATAAGGCACTTTTACCGCGTAATCCGTGCGCTGTTCCGCTTCGTTCGGCCAGCCGATCAGGGTGAGCGGCACCGGTTTTTCAGTGTGCCAAACGCCTTCGATGGCGGCCAGCTTGGCAGGCTGGTATTCTTTCGTGTTCAAACCGTGCGCGTCGCCCGCCAATATTTGCAGCACAATCGCCACCGCAGCAACCGCCAAGCCGGTTTTCATCACTTTGGGCGTGGCGGCGTTGGCTGATTTTTTCAGTATCTGCCACGCTGACAGGCCGGCCAGCAGGAAAGAGGCGGTTAATACGGAAGCAAGGATTTTGTGTGAAAAGCGGTAAGGCAGGGACGGGCTGAAAATCACGTCCAGCCAGCTTTTTACATGAATCACACCTTCTGCGTCCACCCAATGGCCTTGCGGTGTTTGCATCCACGAATTCAAGGCCAGAATCCAGAAAGCCGACAATAATGTGCCGACAGCCACCACAATCGAAGCCGCCATATGCACACGCTGGCTCACACGTTCACGCCCGAACAGCATAATGCCGAGAAAACCGGCCTCTAGAAAAAATGCCGTCAGCACTTCATAACCGAGCAGCGGCCCGGCCACGTTGCCCGCACGCTCCATAAAGCCCGGCCAGTTGGTGCCGAACTGGAAACTCATGGTCACGCCGGAAACCACGCCCATCGCGAAGGTAACGGCAAACACTTTGGTCCAGAAGCGGTAAGCTTGCAGCCAGGCCTCATCACCTGTTTTGCCGACTTTATAGCGGAAATAAACCACAAACCACGATAAGGCAATGCTGATAACGGGAAAAAGAATGTGAAAGCTGATATTCACCGCAAATTGAATGCGGCTGAGCAGGGAAACGTCCATAACCGGATTCTCCTGTTTTGATTCCTTAAAATTAAAGAATGAGGATTGAAAGCTTGAGCGTATTAAGCTGCTAATTTTTCAGACGGGTATTATATCAAATAAATTTAATATAGTAATGAGAAATCAAATTTATAGCTGGTATTGAAATATTTTATAGGATTTGTAGGATTATTATTATTTTAATGAATTCATTTTCAATCTGCGTAAAATGAATTCGAAGATGATGCTGATTGCTTAGCAGTATACGCCATTCGGCGCTGATAAAGTGTTAAAGAAAGCAAGTAATCTTTTCAGGCGGGCATCCGCATCTGCAGCCGGCGGCTAAACAATGCTATCATCCCTATTTGGAAAAACATCAAGAAGGAACCCGCTATGCCCTTGCTGGACAGCTTCAAAGTAGACCATACCCGCATGCACGCGCCCGCCGTGCGTATTGCCAAAACCATGCGCACCCCGAAAGGCGACGACATCACTGTTTACGATTTGCGCTTTTGCGTGCCGAATCAGGAAATCCTGTCTGAAAAAGGCATTCACACGCTGGAGCATCTGTTTGCCGGCTTTATGCGTGAGCATTTGAACGGCGCAGACGTTGAAATCATCGACATTTCGCCGATGGGCTGCCGCACCGGTTTTTATATGAGCCTGATCGGCACACCCGACGAGCAAAAAGTCGCCGACGCATGGCTCGCTTCCATGCAGGATGTGTTGCAAGTGCAAGACCAAAGCAAAATCCCCGAGCTGAACGAATACCAGTGCGGCACTTACCAAATGCACTCGCTGCTCGAAGCGCAAGACATCGCGCGGAACGTGCTGGCGCGTAAAATCGAAGTGAACAAAAACGAAGACCTCACGCTCGACGAAAACCTCTTGAAAGAGTAATGCCGCTGAAACTGAGGCGGGTCGGATGCTTGCATCCGGCCCGCACCATTCGCCAAGAGAGATAAATCCAATAACAATCCATGCCTGTCTGAAACTATTTCAGACAGGCATTTTCAATTTAAAAACAAAAATTTAGCAGCTTGATTGAGTTACATCAAACGATGTGGCTTTATAAAGCGTTTAGGATAGCATCAGCGAATGATAAGTTATGTATTGAATGTGTGATATAAATTTCCGTTGAGGCCAGCCGTTCGAAAGCGGCCCGAAAACCAATAACAACTTTTGAAAACAAGAGAAACAGTGAAGGAACACCATGAACACGTTCAGCAAAACCGTTTTGCTTGCGGTTGTATTGCTGGGTGGAGCCTATGGCGGCAGTAAATGGCTTACCCGGCAGCAAGGCGAAGCGGGGCAAACTGCCGTCGAATTCAACGAAGAAACCATCCGGCGCGGCGAATATGCAGCGAGGCTTTCCGACTGCTTCGCCTGCCACACCGCGCCTTCCGGCCAACCCTATGCAGGCGGCTTGGCGATGCAGACGCCGCTGGGCGCGATTTACAGCACCAACATCACGCCCGACAAAGAAACCGGCATAGGCTCATACAGCTATGCCCAGTTTAAAGCAGCCCTGCAACACGGCATCCGTGCCGACGGCACGCCGCTTTATCCCGCCATGCCTTATGTGTCTTACGCCATTATGCCCGATGACGAAATACAGGCGCTCTATGCTTATTTCATGAAAGGCGTCCGACCCGTCAAACAGGAAAACGCCGCCAGTACCATCCCGCCCGTTTTAAACTGGCGCTGGCCGATGGCTTACTGGCAGGCATGGTTTGCGCCCCAGCGTGATTTTGTGGCAGACAAACGCCACAATGCACAAATCAACCGCGGTAAATATCTGGTGGAAGGCCCGGGCCACTGCGGCGCCTGCCACACACCGCGCGGCGTGGCTTATCAGGAAAAAGCCTTGAGCGAAGACGGGCAGCATTTCCTCAGCGGCGCCGTGATTGACGGCTGGCGCGCCAAAAGTCTGCGCGGCAATGCGCGCGGTTTGGCCTCCTGGAAAACCGAAGAGCTGGCCGACTTTTTCGCCAGCGGCCGCACCGAACGCAGCGCCGCTTTCGGCGCGATGGCCGAAGTGGTGGAACACAGCACGCGCTACTGGAAGCCGGAAGACATTCAGGCCATGGCTGCCTATCTGAAAACCCTGCCGCCTGCACCGCATCAGGAAGCCAAGCTGCCTGCGAAGCAGGACACCACCACCGCCATGCTGCGCAGCGGCAAATACAACAGCCGGGGTGCGCTGCTCTACGCCGAGCACTGCATGGCCTGCCACCGCGCCGACGGCAACGGTGTGGCACGCATTTTCCCTGCGTTAAACCAAAACAGCGCAGTTTATTCCAAGCATCCCCAATCGGTGATTCAGGTTACGCTGGAAGGCGGACGCACGCCCGGCAGCCGGCATGACTCAATGACATTCAGCATGCCCGCTTTCAAACATTTAAGCGATGAAGACATTACCGATCTGGTGAATTTTGTACGCAACAGCTGGAGCAATCAGGCGCCCGAAGTGAGCCGGAAAGAAGTGACCGAAATCCGCGATTTCGTCAACGGCAAAGCACCGAATTTTGTTCCGCAAGCCTCAGCAGGAGCGCATCATGAATAAACACGCCATACTGGCCGCCGTCATTTTCGGACTCGGCCTAACCGCATGCAGCGAACCGGCAACACGGCAAGCAGAAGAAACACAGCAACCCGGCCGCTATCCCATCGTTACCGGTGAGGGCGAGCATAAAAAAGTGGTCGGCGAATACATTGTGCCGTCAGACAGCGATATCAACAAACAGCCCAACGCCGAGCAAATCCGCCTCGGCCAGCGGCTGATGAACGACACCAAGCGCCTGTTGCCCGAATATGTGGGCAGCCACATGAACTGCAGCAGCTGCCACATCGCGCAGGGCAAAGTACCCGGAGGCAACCCTTATATCAACACCTACAACCGTTATCCGCGCGTGATGCCGCGTCCCGGCAAAGAAATTGATTTGGCCGGCCGCATCAACGGCTGTTTCCAGCGCTCTATGAACGGCAAACCGCTGGCAAAAGATAGCGAAGCCATGCAGGCCATGCTCGCCTACATCAAATGGGTAGGGCAAGATGTGCCCAAAGGGCAGCGCGTCGATATCGTAAACGCCGTGCCCATCAACACCCAACTCGTGCCCAACCCGGAGCGCGGCAAACAGCTCTACGCCCAACATTGCGCCACCTGCCATGGCAGTAACGGCGAAGGCAAGCGCGACGGCACCGGCAGCTACGCCTTCCCGCCTTTGTGGGGCGACGAATCCTTCAACATAGGCGCAGGCATGGCGCGCACTTATAAAGCCGCCGCCTTTATCAAAGCCGCCATGCCGATGGGCGCGCAAATGCACGGCATGTGGGGCGAGGGCGGCGTGTTGAACGATCAGGACGCAGTGGACATTGCCGAATATTTCACCCACCAGCCGCGCCCTGATTTCGCCGGCAAGGTAAACGACTGGCCTAAAGGCGACAAGCCGAAAGATGCACGTTATTGAGTGAATAAGCGGTTGAGAAATAAAGGAATGCCTGTCTGAAAGTTTTCAGACAGGCATCTTTCAATTGATAATCCGGCCAAGTTTATCCGTATTTCACCGTATCTGAACCGCTGCCTTTTTGAATAAACTCGATTTTGTAGCCGTCCGGGTCCTCTACAAAAGCAATCACGGTGGAGCCGTGTTTCATCGGGCCGGCTTCGCGCACGACGTTGCCGCCTTTGGCACGCACGGCGTCGCAGGCGGCGTAGGCGTCGGGCACTTCGATGGCAATGTGGCCGTAGCCCGTGCCTAAATCATAGGTATCCGTGTCCCAGTTGTGGGTCAGTTCGATAACGGTATGGTCTTTTTCGTCGCCGTAGCCGACAAATGCCAGCGTGAATTTGCCTTCGGGATAATCTTTCTTGCGCAGAAGCTTCATGCCCAAAACGTCTTGGTAAAAAGCGAGTGATTTTTCGAGGTTGCCCACGCGCAGCATAGTGTGCAGCATTCGCATAGTGTGTTCCTTATTTAGTAGAAAATGTTATTTGTTGCAGCGGAGAAACGAGCGGTAAACCCAGCCGCTGTTTGCATTGTTTAACAGGGGTTTGTCCCAGGAAATATACACCCAGCCGCCTACGCTGGAAAGGTCGGATTGCACGCGCGTGCCGTTTTTTAATTGGCCGATGAGCTGGCCGTCGGGATCGGTGCGCACGTTAACCGGCATACCGGAGGCATCGTTAATCAAACAGGATGCGGCGTAGGCGTGCGAACATGCAAATATGGCCATACCCGCGATAATGGAAAATGCGGATTTCATGATGATTCTCTCAATTTATTAAACGACTGATGATTGTTGTGATGATGGGTTTTGAGTAAAACGGAAATTTTTTATACGTTGATGGCTGATGCCTGTCTGAAAAGAAGCAAAGGAATTGCTTCGTACCCGTAGGTGCAAGGTGTACAATCTTACCATAAATAATTGATACACATAAAAAGAGGTTAAAAAATGGCTGATAATCAAACATTGCGCGCAGCTTTGGAAGCAGTGGCCGTTCCCGGCAGCGGGCTGACTTTGGGCAGCTGCAAGGCGTTGGAAAAAATAGAAGAAAAGGGCGACGGTTTGCATGTGCTGCTGAAATTCGATTTTCCCGTGGCGCATGAGGAGCAGGCGCTCAAAGAAAGCATCAGGCAGGTATTGTCGCGCGCGGGCTTCATGCAAGATGTGCATGTGAAGATAAACATCGACATCGCCACCCACAAAGTGCAGCCCGGCGTGGCAACCATTAAAGGCGTGAAAAACATTATTGCCATTGCCTCGGGTAAGGGCGGTGTGGGCAAATCCACCACTACGGCCAACTTGGCCATCGCTATGGCCAACATGGGCGCGCGCGTGGGCGTGCTGGATGCCGATTTGTACGGGCCGAGCCAGCCGACCATGCTGGGCGTGGCCGACGGCAAACCGGATCAAGCCAATAAAAAGCTGATACCCGTGGTGGCCAACGGCGGCGTTCAGGTGATGTCGATAGGTTTTCTGGTGGACACCGATCAGGCCGTGGTGTGGCGCGGGCCCATGCTTTCGCAAGCATTGCAGCAGCTTTTGTTTCAAAGCGAATGGAACGATGTGGACTATCTGTTTATCGACCTGCCGCCCGGCACGGGCGATATACAGCTCACTTTGTCGCAGAAAATTCCGGTAACCGGCTCGGTGGTGGTGACCACGCCGCAGGATATTGCGCTGATTGATGCACGAAAAGCGGTGGATATGTTCCAAAAAGTGAATATCCCGATTTTCGGCGTGTTGGAGAATATGTCGGTGCATGTGTGCAGCAATTGCGGCCACAGCGAGGCGGTGTTCGGCAGCGACGGCGGCAAAATGCTGGCGGAAAAACTCGGCGTGCCGCTGCTCGGCCAGCTGCCGCTGGCATTGCCGGTGCGCGAAGCAATGGACGAAGGCCGCGCCAAAGCCCTGCAGGAAAACCATGCCCAAATCGCCAAAATCTATACCGACGCTGCTTGGCAGATTGCTTTGGCCATCGCCGGAAAAGGACGCGATTTCAGCAGCCGCTTCCCGAAAATAGTGGTGGAATAAGGTTGGAAGATGATTGAATGCCTGTCTGAACACTGTTCAGACAGGCATTCTTTTATAAAGAAATCATTTGGGCAACTTCGCCATCATCAAACATCAATATGTTTTCCGGCCAGCGCAAAGCGGCAAGCCTAAAGCCGGATTGGTCGGGCGGAACGGGCGGTTCGGCTTGTCGGTCGCGCCAGCGGGCGCCTACGGAATAATCAATGCAGAACACATTGCGCTTGGCGCCGAACCATGCATTGGGCGGCTCGGGCAGCAGGCCAGAATGTTTCGGCTGCCAGCTGCGCCAGTAGTGCCCGATCACAACGGGAATGTCATCGGTATATTCGTCCCACCAGGCGAAGCGTGTGGTAAAGCGCCAGCGCGCGCCTGAGAAAAACGGCTTGTCCACAAATACTTCAACGCCACTGGTTAGCGCCCGTACGGGATGCAGACGGCTGCGGCGGTATTCGAATTCGGCCAGCGCCTGCTGCATAGGCGGTGTACTGTGCGGGTTGTCGAGCAAGGCGGAGTCGGCCTGTTGCCGTTCATAATCTGCATACCATTCTGCTTGTCTTAAAGAATGTTTTAAATCGGCATCCCATTGGCGGTATGCGGTGATTAAATCTTGATTGGCAATGCCTGTCTGAATTTGCCGGATAGATTCCGGCAGCCAAGCGGCGTGAATGATGCGGATATCGTCTCGATGCAAAACCAGCGGCATTTGTGCCAACCAGCTGGTAAGCACCGGTTTTTCGTGGTCGGACATTTTCTGCCACGGTGCATAAAGGTGGCTTTCTTTGAGGTCGCGCTCGGGGAAAAACCAGCCCGATCCGTCTTTTGGATCTTCCATCAGCAGGTTTAATTCGTGGTTGCCCAATACCATCAAAGCATTACCTGCTTCATAGGCCTGTCTGAACCAATATAAAACGGCCGGGCTGTCAGGGCCGCGGTCGCATAAATCGCCCACAAACACGAGCTTGCGCCCGGCGGGATGATTGCCGTAAGAGTCATAACCTAAGCGGGTAATCAGCGTTTGCAACGCATCAAATTCGCCGTGAACATCGCCGATAATGTCTAAAGGCCCCTCCGGCAGCGTTTGAATGGGTTGGTACATGGCAGGCTTTCGGAAAATTTAGCTTTTGTAGCAAAAAGTTAAAGTAATATTTTTTAACTTAAATCATTTGTTAGGATATTATAACAATTTAAAATATGCGCGGAACCAACAAACCAATTTGAAAAAATAAACTTAGGGTTGTTAAGTTCAGCAAAGAAAGGCGATTTGCATTACAATAGATACCAATTTTGCCTTTAAAAACGTGATTAAGCTTAATTAAAACATGAATGACCAGCCAAACGCCACAACCTTAGCCGACGACGACTCTTTATTATTGGGTCAGTATGCCGAACGCGCATATCTTGAGTATGCAATGAGCGTGGTGAAAGGCAGGGCATTGCCGGACGTGGGCGACGGGCAGAAGCCTGTACAGCGGCGCATTCTTTATGCAATGAAAGATATGGGTTTGGTGCATGGTGCCAAGCCGGTTAAGTCTGCACGCGTGGTGGGTGAAATTCTCGGTAAATACCATCCTCACGGCGACAGCTCAGCCTATGAGGCAATGGTGCGTATGGCGCAGGACTTTACCTTACGCTACCCTCTGATTGACGGCATCGGCAATTTCGGTTCGCGAGACGGAGACGGTGCGGCGGCCATGCGCTATACGGAAGCGCGGCTGACACCGATAGCCGAATTGCTGCTTTCCGAAATCAATATGGGCACGGTTGATTTCGTACCGAACTATGACGGTGCTTTTGAAGAGCCGGTTATCCTGCCTTCGCGTCTGCCATTTGTATTACTCAACGGCGCATCCGGTATCGCGGTGGGCATGGCAACCGAGATACCGTCGCATAATTTATGTGAAGTGACCGAAGCGGCCATTGCACTTTTGAAAAAGCCCGTCATGGATACGGCAGAGCTGATGACATACATCAAAGGCCCCGATTTCGCCGGCGGCGGGCAGATTATTACGCCGCAAAGCGATTTGCTGCATATTTATGAAACCGGTAAAGGCAGTGTGCGCGTGCGTGCGCGTTATGAAATCGAAAAACTGGCGCGCGGCCAATGGCGCGCCATCGTTACCCAACTGCCGCCAGGAACGAGCGCCCAAAAAATTCTGGCCGAAATCGAAGAACAAACCAATCCCAAACCCAAAACCGGCAAGAAGCAGCTTAATCAGGATCAGCTCAATACGAAAAAGCTGATGCTGGATTTGCTGGAAAAAGTGCGTGACGAAAGCGACGGCGAAAATCCCGTTCGGCTGGTGTTTGAGCCTAAGTCAGGCAAAATCAACCCTGAAAGCTTTATGAACACGCTGATGGCGCGTACCGGCTTGGAAAGCAACGCGCCGATGAATTTGGTAATGATGGGCATGGATAACCGCCCTGCCCAGAAGAATCTGAAAACCATTCTTCAAGAGTGGCTTGATTTCCGTGTGAAAACAGTTACGCGTCGTTTGCAGCACCGTTTGGGTCAGGTGGAAAAACGCATCCACATTCTTGAAGGGCGCATGATTGCGTTTCTGCATATTGATGAAGTCATTCGCGTTATCCGCGAATCAGACGAACCGAAAACAGATTTGATGGCTGCCTTCGGCCTGTCTGAAATTCAGGCGGAAGATATCCTGGAAATCCGCCTGCGCCAATTGGCCCGGTTGGAAGGCTTCAAGCTTGAAAAAGAGCTGGCCGAATTGAAAGAAGAGCAAGACAAACTGAATCATTTGCTGGGTGATGAATCTGCGAAGCGCAAACACATCATTCAGGAAATGCGTGCCGATATGAAGCAATTCGGTGATGAACGCAGAACGCTGATAGAGGAAGCCGAGCGCGCCTCTTCAACGCAAACCACTGCGGATGAGCCGATTACGCTGATTTTGTCGGAAAAAGGTTGGATCAGAAGCCGCGCAGGCCATAATCTGGATTTAAGCCAGACCGTATTCAAAGAAGGCGACGGCTTAAAGCAAGTGTTGGAAGGTAGAACAGTTTGGCCGGTGGTGGTGCTTGATTCGCAAGGCCGATCCTATACGTTGGATGCGGCAGAGATTCCCGGCGGACGGGGGGACGGTATTCCGGTCAGCTCATTGATTGAATTACAAAACGGAGCCAAAGTCGTAGCCATGCTCACAGGCCTGCCTGAACAGCATTACTTGTTAAGCAACAGCGGCGGATACGGTTTCATTACCAAGTTGGCGGATATGGTTAGCCGGATTAAAGCCGGTAAAGTGGTGATGGCGCTGGAGCCGGGTGAAACCCCCCTGCAACCTATACCTATTTTTGCAGTATCGTTGATTAGTCCGGATTGTAAAGTAGTGCTTGTATCCGAGGATAACCGTTTGCTGGCATTCGAATTAGGCGAATTGAAAGTTATGGCCAAAGGCAGAGGGCTGCAATTGATAAGCCTGTCTGAAAATATGAAGCTCAACTTGATTGCTGTTGTCAATCAGCCTGAATTTATTGTTCGGATTAAAGGTAGAAGGGGCGGCGATAAAAACGAGCGTTTGCGTATTTTAGATATTCAAAACAAGCGCGGGCGCAAAGGCAAAGTTTTAGATGTGTCGGGCAATATAACCGGCATCACGGAATAATGTTGACAAATGTGGAAAAACAACACGGTTGAGCAACCGTGATAATAAATTAATAAGAGAATACTAAACATGAGTTACGCAAAAGCGCAGCTATATTCCCGAAGAGACTGGGAGCAACAGATGGGACGTTTGCCGGTGTTGATCAATCTGGCAAGAGTAACCATCATTATTTCTTTGCTGGTTTTCCAGATAGGCTCAGATTACCTTTATATGGATACCGGTAAAATGGGCAGTTTGTTCAAGCCGGTCGAGTTTTATACATGGGCGGCCATTTACGGCGGTATTGTGATTCTCACCTTGTTCAAGCCGGAGTGGCAGCGCCAGAATATGACCCTGCCGAATGCGGCGGCAGTCGCAGATATTTCCATGATTATGCTGCTGGTGTATATGACCGGCGGTATTGGAATGGGCTTTGGCGCTTTAGTGCTCCCGTTTGTGGCAACATCCTGTTTGCTCAGCTATGGCCGCTATCCGATGCTTTACGCCTCTTATGCCACGCTGCTGATTATTTTCTGCCTGCTTCTGAGCGATCATATGATTTTCAACATCATAGACAAAAAATGGAACGGAACAGATTTTCGCCCGTTTATCATAGGTTTGTTTTTGATAGGTGCAAGTTATCTGGTAGCCGGATTAACTTCTCTTTCGGTTAACCGGCTTAAAGCGGCAACCGATTCCGCAGATAAACACAAACAGGCGTTTAACCGCGTAAGCGGACTGAATAAATTAGTGTTAAACCGAGTGCAGGAAGCTGTTGTGGTGCTGGACATGGATCAACGCATCTGGCTGTTCAATGCACAAGCAAAAACTTACTTTCCAAGCTTGGCAATCGATAACCAAGAAACCATTTTCAGCGACCTGATTCGCCAATGGCATCACGCTCCCGAAAAAAGTTTTGAAACCGATATCCACTTGCATCAGCACTCTATGCGTGTGCGTGCAGTTCCTTTGGTGCAAAGTGATGAAAAAACCGAATTGTTGATGTTGTTTATCCGTTCATTGAGGGAAGTGGCGGCAGAAGCAATGGCAACAAAGCTTGCGTCTTTGGGGCAGCTTACTGCCAATCTGGCGCATGAGATTCGCAACCCGATGTCGGCCATCCGTCATGCCAACGATTTGCTGCAAGAAAGCATGCAGGATCCTACTAATGCTAAGTTGCATGATATTATAGACAGTAATATTCGCCGCATCGATAAGATGTTGGAAGACGTTACTTCATTGAATAAGAAAGACAATATCAGCAGGGAAAAAATCAATTTGATGAAATTCTGGCTGGCTTTCAAACAGGAATTCACATTGAATAATCCTGATGCCATTGGTAGCGTACGCATGACGATGGAAGGCAATAATCTGGCTGTGGTGGCCGATTCAATGCATTTGCAGCAGATTATGTGGAATTTGTGTAACAACGCATGGCGCCACAGTAGGAAAGACAATCAGGCGATTACAGTATTGATGCGCCCTAGCGGCAAGATGCACATTTCAATTGTGGTGGCTGATAATGGTTCGGGTGTGGCGCCTGAAGTGCGCAACCGTTTGTTTGAACCTTTCTTTACCACAGAGAAAACAGGTACCGGTTTAGGCCTTTATGTAGCGCGCGAGTTGGCCCATGCTAATTTGGGGCAATTGCATTACCATCCGGAAATGAACGGTTTTGAACTGATTTTACCGAGGGACGAGAGCAATGACGAAGCATAATTTGCAACAACCTGTATTGGTTGTAGATGATGAAGCCGACATCCGTGATTTGATGGAAATGACCTTAATGAAAATGGGTTTGTCTGTCGATACGGCAGTCGGCGTGGTCGATGCTAAATCGAAACTGGACGATAAAGATTATTCGCTGGTGTTGACCGATATGCGTATGCCGGACGGCTCAGGTTTGGAAGTGGTACAACATATCAATGAATTGATGTTGGATACCCCGGTAGCGGTCATCACTGCTTTTGGTAATGCCGATCAAGCTGTTGAGGCTTTAAAAGCAGGTGCGTTTGATTATCTGCAGAAACCGATCACATTATCGCAACTCCGCTCACTGGTAAAATCAGCGGTAAAGGTAAATGAGCCGGTTGCCGCTGTTGCAGCACCGGCTCCTACCGCCGCCCCCACTCAGCCTGTTCCCCAACCTACCGCGCCGCATGCGCCAAAACCAGCTCCGGCGGCTGCACGGCCTGTGTCACGCAATACGGATTTACCCGTCAGTCTGCCACGTACATCCGCCTCTTCTTCTGCCAGCCGAAAAGGCGTTTCCGGTGGGATAGATAAGCCTTCCGAGGTAACGCAGGGCATGAAATCGTTGCGTCAGCGCTTATTCAGCACCACGGAAACCCGAGCCGTTCAGCGTGAACGTGAAATGCAGCAAATCTGTGAGCTAAGCGGCGATCCGGATATGCCCCGCTTGTTGGGCGCCTCTCCGCAAATGGTGGAAGTTCGCCATTTAATCCGCAGATTGGCCGGCAGCGTTGTACCGGTTTATATTTCAGGTGAGTCCGGTAGCGGTAAAGAGCAGGCTGCACGGAGTATTCATGAATTGTCGGCGCGTAGGGATCAGCCGTTTATTGCAGTTAACTGCGGTGCGATTCCTGAGAATCTGATGGAGAGTGAATTCTTCGGCTATAAAAAAGGCAGCTTTACCGGAGCAGACTCCGACCGTATGGGTTTTTTCCAGCATGCAAACGGAGGTACGCTTTTCTTGGATGAAGTAGCCGATTTGCCGCTGGGTATGCAAGTGAAGCTTCTGCGTGCGATTCAGGAAAAAGCCGTTCGCCGGATTGGCGATGCGCAAGAAACAAAAGTGGATGTACGCATCATATGCGCTACCCACAAAAATCTGGAAACCTTAGTTGAAACAGGGGCTTTCAGACAGGACTTATATTACCGCTTGAATGTGGTTACTCTGCATATGCCGCCTTTGCGCGAAATGCGTGAAGACTTAGGCCCACTGATTTTCCGATTGCTTAATAAATACCGGGTAGGGGAAACCGCTTATAAACTCAGCCCTAAAGCGCAGGATGCCTTGCTTTCATACAGCTATCCGGGTAATTTCCGCGAGTTGGAAAATATTTTGGAAAGAGCAGTTGCGCTGACTGTGGGCAACATCATTCAGGTGGATGATTTGCAGATTCATGCTCCCGGCGTGAGGCAGGAATTGCCCGTGCAAGAGGACAATAGTGAAGAGGCTGCGATTTTTAAATCTTTTTCCGGCGGAGATGTGTCATCGGGTAGTCTGAGTTCGCAAGCAGGCGGTATGGCGGGTGCTTCGGCGCACGAAATACGACCGGAAATCCCTCTTTTTGTTACCGGGCAAACACAAATTCAGGATTACCTCGACGAAGTGGAGCGCAGTATCATATTGCAAGCCTTGCAGGAAACGCGTTTCAACCGAACCCAAGCTGCTAAACTTTTAGGTATCAGCTTCCGTTCGATGCGCTACCGTATGGAGCGATTGGCTATTGAATGAAATAAGATTGTGAGCGGCTATGCTGTAAAGCATAGCCGTTTGATTTATGTAAGGCTGCGGCATGATTAAGTTTCGCGGTTATGCTGCGATCAAATGGTTTGATCATATTTTTCAGACAGGCATCAATCGATGCCTGTCTGAAAAGCTTTGCTATTGAAGAAGGAAATAAATGAATGATACCGGTGGTGTTTCGGGATGATGCGAGTGAATCATTGAGATTGCGGGTTGCAGATTTTGGATTGCCAAGCAGCATTGAGCCGCCGCAGGCAGGTCAATATTTATTGGGTGATGCAGATGGCATTGCTTTGTGCAAGATTGGTGAAAAAGGGCGGGTTAAAGTTGATTTCGTCAATGGTGTAGCCCAATACAGGCGTACTAAAGGTGGTGGGGAGTTGATTGCAAAAGCAGTTAATCACACGGCTAAACCGATTGTGTGGGACGGTACAGGTGGTTTGGGGCGGGATGCATTTGTATTGGCGGTGTTGGGCCTGCAGGTTAGTGTATTTGAACAGAATCCGGCGGTTGCCTGCCTATTGGCCGACGGCTTGGCAAGAGCTGCCGAATCGCAAGAAACGGCAGCGATTGTCAGGCGGATTACCTTATGTTTCGGTAATGCCATTGCGTTAATGCCCGGATTGGCCAAGCATCAAGGCAGGCCGGACGTGGTTTATCTTGACCCGATGTATCCGGAGCGTCATAAATCTGCTGCCGTGAAAAAAGAAATGGCTTATTTTCATGATTTGGTCGGGATGGCAGATGATGAAGTGGCTTTGCTTCGAGTTGCGCGGGAAGTGGCTAAAAAACGTGTGGTAGTCAAGCGGCCGCGTTTGGGTAATTTTTTAAGTCATGAAAAACCGGCCTACCAATATTCAGGAAAGAGTACGCGCTTTGATGTATATTTGCCTTTTCAGCCCGTTAACCAATAGGAATAATAAGTATGCCGAACCTTTATTTTTATAGCAGCTTATGCCCCGATACACCGCCGTTTGATGCCGCTTTACAAGAATTAGGGGTGGAATATGAAGCGATTGATATTACGGAAAGCATGGCCAACTTGAAACGCTTTTTGCAAGTGCGCGACACAGCGGATGCTTATGCATCGCGTCGGGGAACTTTGTCGGTAGGGGTGCCGGTGCTGATTACGGATGATGGCGATTATGTGTTTATGCCCGATGAGCTGAAAGCTTGTTTTAGTCAGTAGATTATGTGCAGTATGTAAAATGCCTGTCTGAAAAATTTTCAGACAGGCATTTTTATCATTCTCACTTCTTGGCATTGTTTTCGGGCTGTGTTTGAAAGTATTTTATTAATTTCTGTATTGACAGAAATTAATAAAAGGTTAAAATGTAATCAACAGCTATTAGACTAATTATATGAAGCATGATTTTCAGACAGGCATTTAATTATGGCTTGTATTAAATAATCGACAAATATTTCAAAGGCATTTTTATTTTGCTTTGCCGTGATTGTTTTAGCAAAGCTCGGCCTGTAGGGTAGAAACATAGTTTGTCTTTATGATTATGAAGCTGAATGTTCATACTGTGCTGGTTCATTATCCGTACTGTCTGAGGCTCGCAACCTTGCGTTAATGTCATTTTCACAATAAGTAAGCGTTTTTGAAATAAAAATCGTTCTATTTTTAACTTTTAATTTCTGTTAAAACAGAAATTAAAGAAATTTTGGAAGTGTTATGAAGTATAAGAAACATTCGGGTGCTACGCCGGGTTATCTGGCGGCATCTCTCGGGATTTTATGAATTTGGAGCGGCGTGCAGCCTCTGCTGACTGCGCAGGAGGTGTCGTTGGATTTGTTGCGGCAGGTGGGTATCGGGCAGGTTTGGCAGATGCCGGTGTTGTGGGCGGCTTCGGCGCTGGATGTTGTGTTGGGCTTGGCATGTTTTAGCCCGTTGCGCAGGAGGGTGGCGCTTTGGGCAGTGCAGCTGGTTGTGGTGGTTGTGTACAGCCTGATTGTGGGGCTGTGCCTGCCTGAACATTGGCTGCATCCGTTTGCGCCTTTATTGAAAAACCTGCCGATTGCGGCATTGATGTTTTATTTGATGAAAAGGAGTGGGAAATGAACACTTATTTGATCGTAAAGACTTTGCATATTTTGTCGGCCACGTTGATGGTAGGTACGGGTTTCGGTACGGCGTTTTATCTGTTTTTTGCCAACCGCAGCGGCTGTGTTCCGGCGCAGGCGGTGGTGGCTAAATGGGTGTGTCGGGCCGATTGGTGGTTTACTACGCCGGCGGTAATTTTTCAGCCTTTGTCGGGTTTGTGGATGATGCACGAGCTGGGTGTGCCGTGGAGTGTTACTTGGATTTGGGGCACGTTGGCGCTGTATGCGCTGGCCGGAATTTGCTGGTTGCCGGTGGTAGTGTTGCAAATCCGCATGGCGAAAATGGCGGCGCAGGCTGCGGCGGAAAATAAAGACGAGCTGCCGCCGGAATATTGGCGGGCGGCAAGGTATTGGGAGCTGCTGGGTTATCCTGCGTTTGCTGCGATGCTGGTGGTGTATTTCTTGATGGTTTTGAAGCCTTATTGATTATTGTGATGCCTGTCTGAAAGGATTGATGATGAATATCGTGTTGTTTGGCGGGAGCGGGTTTATCGGTAAACGCGTGGGGCAGATGCTGAGTGAGCGCGGGCATCGGGTAAAGGCCGTGCAGCGGGTGGATTTTGATTATCTACAACCGCAGAAGGATCGGCTCATGCCTTTGCTGCAAGGGGCAGATTGCGTGGTTAACGCCGTTGGTGTGATGTCGTATCGGGCGGATGTGTTGGAAACCGTGCATCATATTGCGCTGCTTGAGATTGCGCGTTTTGCATGTGAAGCGGGAGTGAGGCGGTTTGTTCAGCTTTCCGCTTTGGGGGCGCATAAGGATCATGAAACGGCTTTTTTGGGCAGCAAAGGTCGTGGTGACGCGGCGTTGTTGCAAAGTGGTTTGGATGTGGGGATTGCGCGGCCTTCGGTAGTTTTTGGGCGCGGTGGGGCGAGCTGTGAGTTGTTTATCAAGCTGGCTAAGTTGCTGCTGCTGCCGTTGCCAGAGGGAGGAGCGTACCGTTTGCAGCCGGTGCATGTGGATGATGTGGCGGAGGGTTTGTGCAAGATGGCGGAACAGCCGACAGCCTCGCCGGCGGTGGTGGAAATGACGGGCAGCCGCGAATGCAGCTTGGCCGAATATCTGGCTGTGATGCGCCGGAATATTCATGGAAAAAATACCAGGAAAATCATTCCCATACCGGCTTGGGTGGCTGATTTGGCCGCCTATGCTGCCAAGCGCTTCAGTAACGGTATGGTAAGCCCGGACAGCATGAAGCTTTTGCGTGCAGGTTCTGTGGCGGAATCCGCTGGATTTGAAGCATTGTTGGGGCGTAAGCCTTTGCCGGTAGATTCTTTTCAGTAGGCCTGAATGAATGCCTGTCTGAAAAGCAGCCAATGGCTTTCAGACAGGCATCATAAGGTTTGGTTTATCGAGAGTGCGCGTATGGATTCGGATGAGGCGGGCGTGCCTTGATGGTAAAGCAGCTGCCATTGCCCGCCTTCGAGTATCCACACGGATGAGCGCCAAGTGTAGAAGGGTATGTGGGAATCGGTGGAAACGGAAAGATAAGTAAGCAGCGCCTGCTGCGGGCCGAGGCTCTGTAGGCGGTGGTGAAACGAACGGGTTTGGGGCGCTTCGGTACAGTTTGCTAGATAACCGATGACCGTGTCTCTCGTGTAGGGCATGCCTGAGCGGCCGACTTCGTGAAACTGCGGATGCAGTAATGTGTGCAGGCGCTCGGTGGCACATAAAATGCCGTCGTGGTGAAGTTCGGATTCCAAAGCGGTAAGGTGGGCTAATAAATCTTGCAAAGTATCATCCTTGGATAAGTTTAAAGGCTGTCTGAAAATCATTCAGACAGCCTTTAAACTAAAAAATTCAGTGGCCTCGCCGACAGGAATCGAACCTGTATTTTACGCTTAGGAGGCATACGTTCTATCCGTTGAACTACGGCGAGGTTATGCAAACTTTTAAGAGATGCGGGCCAATGATTGCTCGGCTAAAGAGCGCATGGCCAAGGTAACTTCATTATCGGGCAATTTATCCAAAGAAGCCAGCGCGCGTTGCACTGCAATCCGCGCCTGTTCGGTGGAATAAGCCAACGCGTCCGAGTTGATAACGTGATGGTGGATTTTTTCAAAGTAACTGCGGTCGGCATTATGCAGAGCTGTGCGCACGTCTTCCGCCGCTTCGGCGCTGCCCTGGCGCATCAGGTAAATCAAAGGTAAAGTCGGCTTGCCTTCAGCCAAATCATCACCCACATTTTTACCGATTTCCGCCGTATCGCCCGAATAATCAAGAATATCGTCGATTATCTGAAATGCCGTGCCCACATACATGCCGTAGTCTTTCAGCGCTTGCTCCTGTTCGGCTGAGGCGCCTGCCAAAATAGCACCCACTTGCGCGGCGGCTTCAAAGAGTTTGGCGGTTTTATATTGGATAACCTGAACATATTCCGCTTCGGTAATGTCGGTGTTGCCGATGTTCATCAGCTGCATCACCTCGCCTTCGGCAATAATATTGGTGGCATCCGCCATCACTTCCAGAATTTTCATGCTGCCCGAACCGACCATCAGCTGGAATGCCCGCGTGTAGAGAAAGTCTCCCACCAATACGGCAGCTGCATTACCAAACATGTTGTTGGCCGTTTTGCGGCCGCGGCGCAGTTCGCTTTCATCTACCACATCATCATGCAGCAACGTCGAAGTGTGGATAAATTCCACCATTGCGGCTAAAGAATAGAGCTTGTCGTCGTCATAACCTAAAGATTTTCCTGCCAGAATGGTGATGATCGGACGCAGGCGTTTGCCGCCGGCGCTGATGATATAGGTGCCGATTTGTGAAATCAGCGCCACTTCCGATTGCACGGCGCGGTTTATCACAACATTGACGCGGCCTAAATCGCTTTCGAGGTTTTTTTGAAAATAAGGCAGGTTTTCGAGCATGATGAACTTTCGGTTCAGGCAGTTTGACCCTTGCAGGGCGGTTCGCCAATAAAAAATACAGCGCGCAATTATATCAGTAACTACCTTGAAATGCAGCAATCGAAAAGGGTGGATTGTTTTTAGATAAGTCTTTGACAAAAACCGATAAAGATAATAGAATTACCGATTCTGCGTGTGAGCGCAGCATTTGTTAACCAAATTCTCATGGAGTTGAGTATGTACGCGGTCGTAAAAACCGGCGGCAAACAATATAAAGTTGCCGTTGGCGAAAAATTGAAAGTAGAACAGATACCTGCCGAACTCGACAGCCAAATCGAACTGACTGAAGTTTTGATGATTGCTGACGGTGAGTCTGTAAAAGTAGGTGCGCCTTTTATCGAAGGTGCGAAAGTAACGGCTAAAGTGGTAGCTCATGGTCGTGGCGAGAAAATCCGCATTTTCAAAATGCGCCGCCGCAAACACTACCAAAAACGCCAAGGCCACCGCCAAAATTTCACCCAAATCGAAATCGTGGCAATCGCTTAATTTTTTTAACATTTTAGGAGTAAACACAAATGGCAACTAAAAAAGCTGGCGGTAGCTCTAAAAACGGTCGCGATTCAGAAGCCAAACGCTTGGGCGTGAAAGCCTTTGGTGAAGAACTGATTCCTGCGGGTTCTATCATTGTTCGCCAACGCGGCACCAAGTTCCATGCCGGCGAAAACGTGGGCATGGGCAAAGACCACACTCTGTTTGCAAAAGTAGACGGTTATGTGGAATTCGCCGTGAAAGGCCGCTTGAACCGTAAAACTGTAAGCGTTCGCCCTTATACCGGCGCTGACGAGTAATTTCAGAATTATTTCTGCGACAAACCCTGCTTAGATATTAAGCAGGGTTTTCTGTATTTTTATAGGAAAGTTGAATGTTATAGCTGTGAAACTCAAATTTTCATACAAAGCGGCGAGCTATATAGCAATATAAGTTTATTTGTTATCGATGGCATTGTAACTTAAATGTGCCGTTGAGTTGCCAGATCAATAATGCCTGTCTGAAAACATAGGTTTCAGACAGGCATTAGCTTATTCAGGCTGGATGGAAACAGGTCGTTCGGTAAAGCGTAACTCAGTGAGTTTTTTGGTTAAGCCATTTAAGATAAAGCCATAAGCCGGCAGGAAAAACAGCATACAGATTACCAGTTTGAACAAATAGTCTACAAAAGCAATGTGCGGCCAATTAGCAGCCATAAATTCATCGCTGCTGGCGTAAAAAGCGATAGCAAAAAACAGCAAGGTATCAACTGCATTGCCGACAAAAGTGGAAGCTGTCGGCGCAATCCACCACGATTTTAAACGGCGCAGTTTGTTAAATACAAAAATGTCTAACAATTGGCCGACTACATAAGCGGAAAAGCTTGCCAGAGCGATGCGGAATACAAATAAATTAAATGCAGCCAATGCGCCCCAGCCTGTCCAGCTGCCGTTTTGGAAAACGACTGATAAGACATAAGAGAGCAATAAAGCGGGCAACATTACCCAAAAAATAATCCGGCGCGCCAGGTGTTGGCCGAAGATGCGTACGGTTAAATCTGTGGTCAGAAAAATAAACGGAAAAGTAAGTGCGCCCCAAGTCGAATGGACTTCGTAACCGTTTGGCAGGGTTACGGTAAAAGGAAACTGCACAAGATAATTACTAATGGCAATAATGGCTATATGCAGAAGGGAAAGACGCAGCAAGGCTTTGCGCTGTTGCGCAGGGGAAAATTCATACATGATTTGTTTTCCTTATTGCATGTCATGCTTGAACAAACGCTCTTGCGCCAATTTTTCAAACGGTGTGTTGGGACGGCCGTAATTGGCAAAAGGGTGAATGGCGATGCCGCCGCGCGGTGTGAATTCGCCGAATACCTCAATGTATTTCGGCTGCATGAGTGCAATCAGGTCTTTCATAATGATATTTACACAATCTTCATGAAAATCGCCATGGTTGCGGAAGCTGAAAAGATAGAGTTTCAATGATTTGCTCTCTACCATTT
The DNA here is from genome assembly GCF_000227765.1 of Neisseria wadsworthii 9715. GTDB lineage: Bacteria > Pseudomonadota > Gammaproteobacteria > Burkholderiales > Neisseriaceae > Neisseria > Neisseria wadsworthii. Next base: position 2,344,078 of record NZ_JH165159.1, on the reverse strand, counting down.
TAATATCGGGAATGTAGCGGATGTGAATGGTGGCGAAGTCCGGCTGGCCGGTCATAGGGCAGAGGCTAGTAAATTCTGGACAGATGAATTTTACAAAATAATCATTGTTTTGATGTTTGTTGTCGAACGCTTCTAAAATGGCAGGCGTATAAGTGGACGGATATTGAGTTTTCTGGCTGCCTAAAAGGGTAATACCGCCCAATTCTTCGATTTCTCGGGTCATTTTCGATTCCTTAGTTTTTTAATGTGGGAGTTTGCGAACCACAGGGAAAGGGCGGTATTTTAGATTAAATACTGGATTTTGCAAGAAATTTTTTTCTGTTTGATGAAGACGGAATGTCTGTCTGAAAATCGCTTTGGTATGAGAATAAGATAACTGTTTTGATGATAAACGGATATATAAAAATGATGAATGGTTTTGTTAAAAAACAGTAAAACCGTTTGTAGGAAAACAGAAACCGTATGTCGCGATTGTTGGTAAAAATAATATACAGTAGTTAGTATCGCTACATCAATAACGCCGAGCGTGAAATTTGTAAATCGCTTAATACATTACCAATAATACCGATACAATACGAGAACATCATCATGAGTTTTACACAAGCCGGGCTGGAACATGCCCTAAAACAATTGTCCGAACAATTGCCTGACTTTTCAGAGCGTGAAGCGCATACCATGCGTTTGCTGCGTATCACATCGGATCGATTGAGCAGCCGCCAGAATGAACTTTTGAAAGAATATGGTATTAATGAGAATCTGTGGTTCGCCATTTTATCCGTATATATCAGTCCCAACCATGAAATTCTGCCTTCACGTTTGAGTGATCTGATGGATTTGACCCGAACAAGCGCGACACGTTTGTCGGATGAAATGGTTGGCCGCGGCTGGATTGAACGCAGCATGAACGAAAAAGACCGTCGTCAAATCGTGCTGAAGCTGACCAAAACGGGTGAAGATTTTATCAAAGAAGTGCAACCGCATATGAGCAAAGGCTATGCACCTTTATGGAAAGATTTCAGCAAAGAAGAGTTTGATCAGCTGCAAGCACTGTTAGGTAAAGTTTTAACCAGCTTGGGTGCTTGATTGCTGTATCCTGAGATGCTTTGGATAGGGCTGTTGTTATGATAGTATCGTAGCAGCAGCCTTTATTTAATCAGGTTTGAGATGGGTATTAGATATATTAAGCATAGTGTAGGCTTTGCAGCTTTATGTTTGTTGGGCGCTTGTGCGCAACTGCCTAAGGAAACGGCATTGGCAATGCCTTCCGAACATTCTCTTGCGTCAGGGCAAACTTTTGCAGCGAGCGAAAAATGGTGGTTGTCGTTAAAAGACCCGCAATTAAACAAATATATTGATGCGGCATTAAAAAACGCCCCTTCTTTGAAAATCGCGCAAGCGCGTTTTGAGCAGCTTCAAGCAGAACTGGGTATTGTAGATCAAGAAAGTAAAGTTCAGACAGGCATTGTTTCAGAAGGAAAAGGTGTGTTGTTGAATCGACGACCGTCCGCTTCATTTGCCGAAACCGACCGAAATTTCAGGTTGGCACACATTTCGGCACAAGCTAAATGGTCGTTTGATTTTTGGGGGAAGAATAAAGCGCGTATCGCCTCTGCGTTGGGGAGGCGGAATGCCGCTTATTATGAAATCAGGCAAGCGGAAGTTTTGTTGGCGCATTCAGTGGCCGTGCAATATTTTACATGGCAAAATTTGGTGGCACAGCAGGATATTTTGAACCAGCGCGTTGAAAATGCCAAACAAATCGAAAAATTGATACAAGAACGGGTAAGGGCGGATATTGCTGCGCCGTCTGCCGTGTATGAGCCTCAGCAAGTGCAGCAGCAATTGATGCAGCAAAAATTGCAGTTGGATAAACAAATCGCACATGCCCGCCATGCTTTAGCAGTGTTGGCCGGAAAACGGCCCGATAGTTTAGACAAACAAAAACCAGCTGCGATGGTTGACGTGCCAAATGTAAAAGTGAGCGGTTTAAAGGCCGATATATTAGGCCGTCGCCCGGATATTGCGGTGCAACGTGAGTTGTTGAATATGCGCAGCCAGAATATTCGTGAGGCCAAAGCGGATTTTTATCCGAATGTAGAATTGAAATTACTGGCAGGTTTGTCGCATCTTGATGCATTTGATTTGGTGCGCGGCAATTCAGCCATGCTGGGCGTGGTGCCTGCGCTTCATCTGCCGATTTTCACATCAGGTGCTTTACGCTCGAAATTGGCAAAACGCAATGCTGAATATGATGAACAGGTGGCAATCTACGATCAAACGGTTTTGAATGCAATGAGGATGGCAGCGGATGCGATTGCCGACTATCAAAATCATAAGGCACAACACACACAATCCGAGCAGACAGCAGCAACTGCGCGCAAAATTTCTGCGAGTATGTTGCGGCGGGTAAATGCAGGGTTGGAAAACAAAGCCGATTATTACCGTAAGCAAGACGATGTGTTGCAGCAGCAAGCATTGGTTTTTGTAAAACATTCGGAAGCACTTTCGGCATGGAGCAATCTGCACGCGCAGCTGGGAGGGGGCTTTAGGGAAGAGCAGCATTTGTAATACGATTTATAAAATTCTATTCTGCATTTTGTTAAAACGAAAATATAATAGACAGCTTTCTAAATTTCTGTTGGTGCAGGAGAAGCCATAAACCTTAGTTTCAATTCGGGATAAAACCTTATTTCAGACAGGCATACTTTACTTAATGCCTGTCTGAATATCTAAAGAGGATAACGGTTAGATAAACAATGAATAATACAGAAAACCAATCTTTACCAGCGGAAAACGAGTCAGTTCAAACAACAAACCGCCACAGAAAGCGCAATATCACACTACTGATTTTGCTGCTGATAGCGATCGGTTTGGGGTTTGCCATGATGTATTTTTTAATTTGGCAATACGAACAAACAACCGATAATGCCCATGTGGCTGGTCATTCCGTGCAGATTGCCCCGCAAATTGCCGGAACTGTGCGCAAAGTTTCGGCAGAAGATACTGAAATTGTCAAAAAAGGCTTTGTATTGGTTATCTTGGATGACAGCGATTACCAGTTGGCTTATGAGCGCGCACAAAATGAATTGATTCAAGCGATTCGGCAAAACAAGCAGCAAGTGGCAGTTGGCGCGCAAAGCAAAGCTGCAGTTTTGGCGCGTAAGGCCGACTTGGCAAAAGCACAAGTAGATTTGCGCCGCCGCGAATCTTTAGCAGGCAGCGACGCAATTTCGGGAGAGGAACTCAGCCATGCACGGGCAGCAGTGGTGCAGGCGCAGGCCGCATTGAGGGCGGTGGAAGCCGAGCAAGAAGCCGTGCAGGCCTCATTAGGAAAAAATATTCCTTTGCGTAAGCAACCGGCTGTACAAAATGCAGTAAGCCACATTAAAGATGCTTGGCTGAACCTTCAACGCACACAAATACGCGCGCCGGTTGACGGGCAGGTGGCAGAGCGCCATGTTCAAATAGGCCAGCAGGTCGCAGCTGGTATGCCTTTGATGTCGGTGGTGCCGCTCAATGATTTATGGGTGGAAGCTAATTTTAAAGAATCTCAGTTGAGTAAAATGCGCATCGGCCAACCGGTAACCATGACATCTGAAATGTATGGTAAAAAAGTGGTTTACAACGGTAAAGTACTGGGCCTTTCTGCAGGATTGGGGAAGCAGCATGTTGTGGAGGAACAAGCAAAGGATGCTCAGATTAAAGTTACTCAGCGGATGCCTGTGCGCATCAGCTTGGATCCGAAAGAACTTGCCGAAAATCCGCTCCGCGTGGGATTGTCGATGACAGTTAAAGTAAGCACGATAGACAGTAGCGGCCCGATGATAGCGTCGGCGGCACGTAAAAAAGCAGAGGAGCCGGAAAGTAACGCAGTGGATTGGACGCAGGTGGAAATGCTTATTGAGCAAGTTTTTGAAAAATACTCAAAATAAGTTTTCAGACAGGCATTGGTTAATCAAACTGTTTGTGTTGATACATTCTTATGCCCGGAATCGGACCGGGCATTTTTGATAGTCGGCAGATGAGGGTGAATTGTGCAGTCAATCAACACATTGATACAAGGCTGCAAGCCGCAGACAGTACAGGTAGTACGGACTGATTTTGTCGTTATATAGCGGCATTTCCCAAAAATTGCTACAAAATGCAATGCCTGTCTGAAACCATTTTTCAGACAGGCATTGCCTATTTGATTAAACAATAGTTCAATTCAAACATTAATCCTGCATTTGCTTGCGGAAAATTTTCTTGTCAACCAAATGAACCAAAAGTAAAACAGGCAACCCCAATACAGCAGTGAAGAGGAAGAAGTTTTGATAACCAACCTTGTCCACAATCATGCCCGAATAACCGCCTAAAACTTTCGGCAATAAAGTCATCAAAGAGCTGAAAATCGCATATTGCACGGCAGTAAAGCGGATATTCGTTAAAGCAGAGAGAAACGCAATGAATACCGCTCCTGCCAAGCCGGCAGCCAGGTTATCGAACGCCACAGCGGTGTACATCAGCGCCATATCATGGCCGCGGTTAGCCAAAACAATAAACATCAAATTCGTTGCCGATGCCAGAATGCCGCCCAGCATCATCATCTTCATCAGGGAAAAACGCTGCGCCAGCAGGCCACCCAAAAAACCGCCTGCGATTGTCATAATCAAGCCGAAAGTTTTAACCGCAGCAGCAATGTCTTCTTTTGAGAAACCCAAATCCTGATAAAACACATTGGAAATCACCCCGGCCACGATGTCTGAAATACGGTATACCCCGATTAAAGCAAGCAACAGCACGGCAGATTTACCGTAGCGGTGGAAAAAATCCATCACAGGATCGAGCCATGTTGTTTTTGCCAGGCGGGCAGGCACCAAGCCGCTTTTAACAATCAGTAAGCAGGTAATGGCCGCGGAGCAAGCACCCATAATCAGCCGGACGGCTTCGATTAGAAATGCACCCAACACACTTTCCGTTGCTGGCAATATTGTTCCCGAAAAGGCAAATGCTGCCACAAACGCCGCAGCCATAAACACAAATAAAAGCAGCAAGCGGAAGTTATCGCCCGAGCGGCGCGGTGCTTCCGAATGCCTGTCTGAAACATCAGGTTCGCGGCAGAGCAGAGTTGTCAGGATGCCTATACCCATCGTTAAAGCCATAATCAGGTAAGTGTTGCGCCAAGCCTCATACAGATAAGCTCCTTCTTTAGAACCGAGCCAAGAAGCCAAAAACAAAGCGCCCGCGCCCGCTACGATCATGCCGATTCGATAGCCGGCGTTGTAAGTCGCCGCAGTTACAGACTGCATCGCATCATCACCTTTAGCCACTTCGATACGGTAAGCGTCAATCACCACATCTTGTGTTGCCGAAGAAAAACCCAGCAATACAGCTGCTGCCGCCATTACCGTGAGCGCATGTTGGTCTAAAGGGTTAATCAGCGCCATAAAGCAGATTGCCGCCACAATAAGCAGTTGCGCCAGCAGTAACCAAGAGCGGCGCTTGCCAAACAGCCTGCCTAAAAATGGAATGTGAAGCGAATCAATTAAAGGCGCCCATACGAATTTGAACGAATAAGCCAACGCCGCCCAACTGAACATCGTTACCGTGCTTCGATCCACACCTGCTTCGCGCAGCCACAAAGAGAGGCTGGAAAAGATAAGCAAAATGGGGATGCCCGCAGAAAAACCGAGAAAAAATAAAGTAATCGAGCGGCTGTCCAGATAGCTGGCAAAAGCCTTGCCCCAGCTGTTTTGATATGGTGACATGTAACCATCCTAAAGGCCTGTCTGAAAGCATTATTCTGAATGTGTTCAGGCAGGCCCGAAATAAAACGCTAAATTGTATATTAAATTAATAAAAGCACAACATGGGCGGTATCGGCGGCAGGGAAATACGGTCTGGTTTATTGTTGTGTTTTAATGTATGAGTAATATAAAGATAATATGAGGGAAAAATTAATCAAAAAAGATCGGTTGTGGAAAGTAAATATTAACAATTTTATTGTGTAAAAATATCCTTAATAAATAATATATTAAGTTCATATGGCATAAAGGGTAGTCGCTTGCTTACTTTGATTTGTTAACCGTTTGGTTTGAAAAAAGTACCGTTTGATGTGCTTGTGTGGAGATATTGCCGCATGTGCACGTTTTGAAAGAGTAAAGGCATAATTTATATTGCAGCTTACCAAATGCTCTATGATAAAATTTAAAAAATTTACTTATTTGTTTGTTATGACAAGCAAATTCTTTCAATATCTAACCGAGAGCAAATAGATAAACTAAACTCTAGGGGAATAATAAAATGTCTCGAAAAATCATGAAGCCTATTTGTCAAAGTGTATTAAGCGCTCTGGCATTAATGTCTTTTCCTACTACGGCCTCTGCTGCTGAAATGTCAGAAACCCCTTTCATGCTGCAAAATAAAGTCACAACTTTGGCAAACTACGTTGAGCCAAACTTTATGCTGCTGATTGACGATTCAGCCAGTATGGATAAACCAATGGGTGCAGGAGACAATACATCCCGATTAAGGACAACTCAAAATGTACTCCATCGGATATTGGATTCGTACGGTACAAAATTCAATTGGGGTTTGCAGACTTACAATAATAATAAAGCCAATTTGAGAGGATATACAAAAGATATCGAAAAATTAAAAAGAAGAATAGACAGTATTTCACCCGAGGGTGGTACGCCTACTACGCGCCGTTATTACGAAGTCACAAAAGACATGAGGGAAAACACCAAATATCGTTGCCAAAAAAACTATATCGTGGTGTTGACGGATGGTGATGCCAATACCAGCTGCTGGCTAAAGAATTGGCTAAAAACACCGACATTTGAGTACAGTAAAAATCCTGATCCCTTTTTCGGCCCGCGTGAGCCGGGGAAATGTGTATCTGTAAAAGGATCGGGGCCTGTTGATTTTGGTTGGGACAGAGATGATGGATTGGAGTTTTTTAGCAAGAAGTTGGCGGAAGGAGACTTCAAAACAAAACAAAAAGACGGTAATGATGAGGCAGGTGTAAGCTGGGATGGCGACCCATCAGTCGATCCGATAGATAAGGCAACCGGAAAAAGTAAATATGCACAACAAACGATTTCTACATACACGATTGCTTTGAGTAATGATATTTCAGGGCACGGGGAAATATATCTTTGGAACGGGGCTAGCAGGCGTCGTAACGGAGAGAAAAACTATTTCGAAGCAAAGAAATATGCAGAGCTTGAGGCTGCTTTTAAAAGGGCTGTTGAGGAAGCTGAGCAGTCAAATGCAGCTGTGGGTACCGAAACAGGCGGCACGATTGCGCCAGCTATTACAGGAGACAATAAGGCTCCCAATGCTGCGATGGCGGTGCATGTTGACAGTGAAACATGGAGCAGCCAGATTCGTTTTTATAATGTAAATAAAGATGATAAAGCTGGTTTGTCATTCCATAGTGATTATAAACAGCCTTCGTTTGGCAATCGTAAAACTTTGGTGAGTGTCGGCACAGGCAAGCCCGGCACCAGTTCACATGCTTCAGGTACCCATTTTTTTGATAGCTTAAGATTAGATAACGGAAACGGATTTTTTGATATCCGGAAGAATTCCGACGGTAAGGAATGGAGAGATGCCCTGTTGCCGTGGACGGCACGGTCTGAGGATGATAATGAAATTAAAAATTTGGCGAAAACCAGAAATTATTCTCAACCTTATCGTGTGAGAGAGGCGGGAACGCGTGATTTGGGCGACATTATCGACAGCCCTATTACTGCTATCGGTGATAAGACTACGGGACGTCATGAGTTTTTAGTGACGTCGGCTAATGATGGTATGGTGCATATTTTTCGAAATAATGACAACCCAAACCACCCTTATGATTTGAAGGTCAGCTACATTCCGGCAGGAATGGAGCGGAGTACGAATACGGCTGCCAATCATACGTTGGCTAAGGTCTTAAAAGAAGTGGCACATCAAGAATATGGTAAAAGCGAAACCAATCCGCACCGGTATTTACTAAACGGTGGCTTTACTGTATTGGGTACACCTAAAACCAAAACAGGTAAAAGACATTATTTCATGTTTGGTGCCATGGGTCAGGGCGGAAGAGGTGCTTATGCTTTGAATGTGGGCGGTTATGATATTGCGAATGAAAATACGCCGGTGGGTATTCATGCGGATTCCAATAGCTGGGCAAGACAAGTGCCTTTATTTGAAACGGAAAAAGGTAAAAACAATTCTTTAGGTTTCACTATCGGTACACCGAAAATAGGACGTATTGCGGTGGCGGCAAATCGTGGCGATATTCGCTATGGCGGCTTTCTTGCCAGCGGTTATAAAGACAAACCCGCTAAAGACGCAACTCAAGATACTGTAAATGAAACGGCTTTATACATTTACGATATGCTGGGTAAGAATGCGGTTGACGGTAGTAATATTGACAATGCTTATCCGGGCACACTCATTAAAAAAATGACCGTACAAAACGGTATCGGTGGTCTTTCTACACCTACTTTGCTGGATATAGAGTCAGACGGCATTTACGATTTGGCGTATGCCGGTGATTATGGGGGCAACCTGTATCGTTTCGATCTGCGTGGCGGTCAAGATGCTTGGAAAGTAACGCGAATTTTTAAAGGCAGCGGAAGCAAGCCTATTGTTGCGGCGCCCACAATTTCTTACCGTCCTAATGGCAAATACATCATTATTGTCGGTACAGGTAGCGAGGTATACACCGATGATGTTGAAAATACCGATACGCAGTCTATTTACGGTATTTTTGATGATGTGAACAATCTGGAGCCTTCGGCCGCAGTGGAAGGAAATTTATTGGTACAAACATTTACAGAAAAAAATGGCTTGTATTACTTGAGCGACGAACCCATTCAGGCTGTGCATAAAGGTTGGAAAATTGACCTGACCGATTTGAAAGGCGAGCGTATCGTTACGCAGGGCAGAATGCTTTTGCGTACAGCTCTACTGGAGACCCGAGCTTATAATCGAAGAACGGAGACGAATAAAAATCAAATTGCAGGGGATGTGTGTGCAGTAGAGAAAACCCAAGACACTATTACCGCACAGAGCCGCCAGCTTCAGATTAGAAGTGAGAATGGCGGCGGTGTGAAAAAAGGTAGGGATGCTTATGTGGTTTATAAAGATGTCGAAGTTAATGCTGAGAAATATTTTGCCAGTGGAAAATATTTTGATGGCTTGGTAAGCACTTCTTCTGTTGCTGCAGCGATTAGCGGCAGCCCTTTAACGCTTGATGGTGAAGGCGGAGCCAGTGGTGAAGATAATCAGATTCTTGCGCCCAACAAGGTAAAACGGACTCCTAATAACTGTTTCCGTTCTACCACAAACCAAGGTATTGTGCTTGGCTCTACTAATAAAGCTCCTGAAGGGTTGGATGTGGAAGGCCCTAGATGTAGCCAAAATATCCGTCGTATCAGCTGGCGTGAGCTGATTTAAGCATCATTCAAAACAATGCCTGTCTGAAAGTTTTCAGACAGGCATTTCGTATCATCAATAACTTAATAAAGATAAAAAGGAAAACAATGAATCCTTCAATACAAAACGCATTACAGCAGCTTAATACGCTGATTTTAGGGAAAGAAACGGTAATGCAGCAGTTGCTGGCCTGCGTGTTGGCGGGCGGGCATGTGCTGTTGGAAGATGTGCCCGGCGTGGGGAAAACCACTTTGGCACATGGGGTGGCGGCGGTGTTGGGTTTGAATTACCGGCGCGTGCAGTTTACCAACGATATGCTGCCTTCGGATTTGCTCGGCATCAATATTTACCGGCCGGATGAGGGTAAATTCGAGTTTCATCCCGGGCCGGTGTTTCATTCGTTTTTACTGGCGGATGAAATCAACCGTGCTTCGCCTAAGCTGCAGTCGGCTTTGCTGGAAGCGATGGAAGAAAAACAGGTGTCGGTGGATGGCAAAACCTATCGTTTGCCTCGTCCGTTTTTGGTGGTGGCTACGCAAAATCCGGTTGAGCAGCTCGGTACGTTTCCTTTGCCGGAATCCCAGCTCGACCGTTTTATGATGCGTCTGAGCATGGGTTATCCGTCTGAAGAAGCTGAAAAAAGGCTCTATATGGAGGGGGATAAACGGCAAACTCTGGCGGCAGTTAAAGCGGTATGTAATGCGGAAACTTTGGTGCAGTGGCAGCAGCAGGCGGCTGAAGTGAAATGTTCTCCTGCGGTGGCAGAATATGTGTTCAGGTTGGTGCAGGCTACCCGCCAGCCGGGGCGTTTTGTAACTGGATTGAGCCCGCGGGCGGGCTTGGCGGTGATTGCTGCGGCTAAGGCCTGGGCGTTTATGCAGGGTAGGGCGCATATTTTACCGGACGATGTGAAAGCGGTTTGGGTGCCTGTGGCGGCGCACCGTTTGCAATCTGTGCAGCAGCAACACAGCAGCCGTCAGATTTTGGAAGGTTTGCTCAATCATGTTGCCGTTTCGTAAACCGACCCAGCCCGAAAAGCAGCCTGAACCGGTGGCTGTCGGACGTTTTCGATTGCGGCCCACGCGCTTTGGTGCGGGTGTGTTGGCAGCGGTGGTGTTGCTTTGGCTGGTGGGTTTGCAGTATCAAGTGAATTTGGCTTATGCCATATCGTTTTGGCTGCTGGGTTTTTTGTGTGTGGCGGTGTTGTTAAACATGCGTCAGTTTTCCGCTTTGAAAGTAGGGCTGAGGGTGCCGCAGGAGGTGTTTGCCGGCACGGAAGCGCAATTGGTGCTTGACGTGGTAGAACACCGTGGGCGCAGCCGTTGGCTGTGGCTGTGGCTGAGGGTGGATAATCAGGCTGCCGAAAATGCACTGCCGTGTTGGCTTGATTGGCGGATTGATGCGAAAAAACCTGAACCGTTTGTTTGGCAGGTGGTAATGCGGCGGCGGGGTTATCTGCATGTGCCGGAGCTGCAAGTAGCGAGTATTGCGCCTTTCGGGTTGAGCATGTTGCAAACGGCATGGCATTGGCAGACCGAATCGTTGGTTTATCCCGCACCTATCGAGCATCCAATACCGCAAGCGGCTTTGCCGGACGGAGAGGAAGATCCTGCACGCCCGCGCGTTCAGGGTGGTGACGAATTGGCTTATTTGCAGGAGCACCGGTCGGGAATGTCGTTGCAGCATGTGGCTTGGAAAACTTATGCCAAAACCGGCGAAATGTTGGACAAGCGTTTTGAAGAGCCGCAGGCGGCCGTGCGTAATATGGTGATTTCCTATCGGGATTATCCGGCTCAGGCCGATAAAGACCGGCTGGCGGGCATGCTGTGCTACCGCGTGCTGGAAGCGGAAAAAACCAAGCTGCCTTATATTCTTGAGTTGCCGCAGCGTACGATTCCGCCGCAGAAAGGCCAGCGGGAAATGGCATTGGCGGCTTTGGCTTTGTTGTAGCGGGTTAAGCCAAACAATAGCCATACACACCAATATTCTGGCTTGGGCCGAGTATTGTTAAATCCGGCAGCACGCGGCAAGCTCGGATATGACGGCACTGCTACGATGCAGGCGGTTGCGCTATATCTTTACACAATAATTTAACTGGGCTGCTCTCAATCAGGCTTTCAGACAGGCATTCTTTATACACTATGCCTGTCTGAAAACACGGCGCCACACATTGCGACTTAATTCATTATGTTTATCCAAAATCCTCCTTTCTTATCCGGGCAGCCGCGCCCTGCTGTGCAGGCTGCGATTTTGTGCGTGCTGCTAATGTCGGCTTTGCCTTTGATGGCAAACCTGCCGGGCGGCGTGATGCTTACTTTTGCTGCATTGTTGTTGGTGCGGTTTGTACAGATGCAAATCGGGTGGTACAAAACACCGCCTTTGGTTTTGTTGCTGCTTGCCGTGGGCGCGGGATTGCTGGTGTGGTTGCAGGTGGGTTCGGTTATCGGCAGGGAAGGCGGTATTTCGCTGTTGCTTTTGATGGTGGCACTCAAAGCATTTGAAAGCAGCACGCGGCGCGACTGGCAGGTGTTGCTGCTGGCCATGCTGTTTTTGATGGGTGGCGGGGTGCTGTTCGATCAAAGCCCGCTCACCGGCGTATGGGCCGTGCTGTGTCTGTTTGCCGCCAGCGTGTGTTTCGGTATGCTGGGCGGCCTGTATCTGAAAGACGCGGCCCAAACTGGTGCGCTGACTTTGGTGTTGACGCTGCCGCTGATGGTGGTGCTGTTTGTGGCGGTGCCGCGTAAAAGCGAGCCTTTGTGGGGCATACCGCAAAAAAGCAATCAGGCCAAAACCGGGCTTTCCAACACCATGCAGCCGGGCAGCATCAGCAACCTGGTGCAGAGCAACGAATGGGTTGCCAATGTAACGTTTAGAGGCGCCGTGCCCGCGCCTGAGGAACTGTATTGGCGCGCGATTATCATGACCGATTTCAACGGCACGAGCTGGCAGGCGCAGCCCGATAACACGGTTGACGAAGCGCGTGCAGACGATATGCCGGGGCAGACTGTTTCCTACCAAATCATTTTGCGCGACCAAAACGGCGTGATTCCCGCGCTTGACCAGCCGGTCGGCAGTTTTCCGAAAAGCATTGCGCGCCGTTTGGGCAATGTGCTGCGGGCGCAGCGCAGCTACGAAAGTTTGCGCCGCCTTGATCTGCAAGCCCGGTTGGGCGGCAGGCTGCCCGATCAGCCCAATCCGGCTGTTTTGCAGCATTATCTCTACCTGCCGCCGGGCAACACGCGTTCGCGTGTGCTGGCGCAAAGCTTGGCGCAGCAATCGGCCGATTCGCAGGCGTTTATTCAAAAGGTATTGGCTTATTACCGCAAAAATGCGTTCAGCTACACTTTGCAGCCGCCGCTCACGGAAGGCGCGAACGGCGTGGATGCGTTTATGTTTCAGACCAAACAAGGGTTTTGCGAGCATTATGCGCAAAGTTTTGTGGTGATGATGCGCGCAGCCGGTTTGCCTGCGCGGGTGGTAACCGGTTATTTGGGCGCGGACTACATTGCCGAAGGTGATTTTTGGCAGATTCGTTCCAAAGATGCGCATGCGTGGGCGGAAGTGTGGCTGCCGGAGGAAAAAGTGTGGCTGCGGGTGGATCCGACTGCGGCGGTATCGTCAAACCGGGCGGCGGGCGGCTTGCAGCAGTCTTTGCCGCAAAACGAGCAGGGTTTGGTGCAAAACGGCGGCGGTGCGTTTGCCAAATGGCGTGAAACCGGCCAGTATTACTGGCAGCAATGGGTGGTGAACTACGACCAAAGCCGCCAAAACAATCTGTTTGCCAAACTCGGTTTAGGCGGATTCGGCTTTGCCGCTTTTGCGCTGGTGCTGGGCGTTGGCGGTGCGCTCGCGCTGATTCCCGTGTTTTTCTGGTGGCGAAAAGGCCGCAGAAACGATCAAAACCCGCTGGAAGAAGGTTTTGCATTGCTGAAAAACGCATTATTGGGTGTGGAAGACGAAACGCGTTACGGCGTAACCGCATCCGAATTGCGCGCCTTGATGCGGGAAAACGGTTTGCAGGATACGCAGCTGGAGCAGGCGCTGATGCAGTATGAGGATTGGCAATATGCGGCAGACCGACCGCCGACACAAGCGCAGCAGCATGCTTGGTTGAAACAGGTAAGAAAAATGGCGGCTGTTTATCAGAAACAGGCGGAAAAATCGGTTTCAGACAGGCATTAGAAAAGCCTGAATATATAGCAAATAAATTTAATAAACAGCACGTCAGTCATACTCGGGCTTGACCCGAGTATGACGAAACCATGATAAAAAATAAGTTGATTTGCTATAACGGTGAATGTAATGACCACAATGCCTGTCTGAAACTTTTTTCAGACAGGCATTGTGGTTTGAAGCGGGTTGAACAGGCTCTTGGCCTATATTGCGAATTATTCGCCCGCGGTTTGCGGCTGTGTTTTAACCGGCAAATCGCGCCCGTCGTTGGCGGCGGCGGAGCGTTGGTGCTGGGTGTAGAAAAATAGTGCGGCAATCAGCAGGGCAACACTGAGCAGCCACAGCAGATATTTAGCACGGGGAACCTGTTGCTCGGGTTGGCGGAAGCCTTTGGGCATCGAGCTGGAAATGCGTTGGGAAGAGGGCTCCTGAATACTGGAGGCAGATTGGCGGGCAATCCATTCATCATGCTTGCGCCGCTTCTCCGGCGTGGTCAGCACTTTATAAGAGCGGTTGATGATGCTCATCACGCGGTGTGCATCCGGATTGTCGGGGCAGCGGTCGGGGTGATATTGTTTGCAGAGCGCACGATAGGCCGCGCGTATGGTTTTTAAATCGGCATCGCGGGGAACTTTGAGGTTGTCGTAGTGGGTATGCGGTTTTTTCGGCATTGCGCTGCGGCAAATTCTTTATTTAAATAGCTTTATTATATCAATGCCTGTCTGAGAAGAGTGAGAATATTGCTTTCAGACAGGCATGTTTGTGTGTGATTCAAAGCGTTTAATTTTTTGCCAGCTTATTCACCAAATCATCCACTTCGTTTTCCGCTTGTCGGATGGACGCGGCCAAACGCTCGTCGGCAAATTCATCGTATTCCACTGCGATGTTGTAGTTTTGTGTGATGCCGATATATCCGAAAGCGGTTTGAACGGCCGGCTCGACATGGTTGCGCGCGCTGATTCTGCCGCTTTCGTCGTAGCCGTAATCGCCGCGTGAAGAAAGAATAATCAGGTGCTTGCCCATATCGGCCAGCAGCGGCCAATAAGGCTCGCATGCGCGGCTGCGGTCGAAACCGAATGTGCGGCCTACGCGCACGATATTGTCGATATAGGCTTTGAACTGGGCGGGCGGGCCGAAGTTATACATCGGCACGCCGGCTACGATGATGTCCGCCTTAATCAGCTCGTCAACCAATTCGTCGCTTTGGCGCAAAACATTGTGCATCCACGGTTCGCGCTGCTGCTCGGGCGTGAAAGCGGCATGAATCCATGCGCCGCTTACCGGCTCAGGCGGATGCTGCCCGACGTCGCGGTAGATTATTTCGGTGTTCGGTAGGCGTTGGCGCCATTGTTCGACAAAGCGCGCGCTCAAACGGCGGGTGTGCGAACCGTGCGGATCGCGGCCGGATAAGCCGCTGCGGGCACTGGCGTCTATGTGGAGGAGGGTGGTCATAATCGGATTCCTTTCAGATGAACAAAATCAATGTGTATTGATTGTCTTGCTTGTTTGCTCTTGCTACAAACGATATATTCTCAATATATAAATCAATTTAATTCATCTATATCATGCGAAAGCCGAATTGTTCCCTCGACGCGCTTTATGCGTTTGAAGCGGCGGCGCGTACCGGCAGTTTTAAATCGGCAGCGGCTGAGTTGAATGTAACCGCTACTGCCATCAGCCACCGCATCCGCTTGCTGGAAACGCAGCTGGGCAAACCTTTGTTTGTGAGAAAAGTGCGCGCTGTGTCGCTCACCGCCGAAGGCCGCATCCTGTTTGATGCGGCGGCACAAGGCTTTGCGGTCATCATGACCGCGCTGGAGCGTATTTGCGAACCCGCACGCCAAATAGTCAGCATTTCGGTAACGCCTGAATTTGCAGGGAAATGGCTGGTGCCTAAGTTGGCCGCTTTTCAGACGGCCTTTCCCGATATCGACCTCCATATCCATGCATCTTACGAGCCTGCCGATTTAAAATCGGGTGCAGCCGATTTGGCGGTGCGCTACGGTAACGGGCATTATCCCGATGTGCAATCAACGCCTTTGTTTCAAGAATGTTTTGCGCCCGTAGCCAGCCCGGCCTTATTGGCGGGATTGCCGAAAGAAGTGCGGGATTGGTCGCTGATCCATCTTGATTGGCACCGTGATACAGAAGATGCGGCGGACTGGAATAAGTGGGCGGATGCAGCGGGTGTGCCGCAGGCGGATGTTCAAAGCGGCATCCGTTATTCAGACGGCAGCCATGCCATACAGGCAGCCGTTGCGGGGCAAGGCGTGGCTTTGCTGAGTGTGAAGCTGGTGCGGGAAGAATTGGATTTACAGCTTTTAAGTGTGGCGGCAGAGCCTTGTTTGCATGATAAATTTTACTGGTTGTGCGAGCCGTGGCGGCATGCGGATACGCCGGCGGTTCAGCAAGTGAAGGTGTGGCTGTTGGCGCAGGCGGGTTGAGGAGGCAGCAAATGTTTATTGATATGCTTGTCTGCGAACTCTGTATAATTAGCGCGGTTGAGCTTGAATGCCTGTCTGAAAACGATGGAATAACGAAATGGAAATCAAAATGAAAAAAGCAATTGGGGTGTTGATGTTGTCTTCGTTCTTGGCCGGATGCGGCGGCAATACCGAAAAAATAGGCGAAGCCAGCACCGTGTTCAACATGCTCGGCAAAAACGACCGCATTGAGATTCATGCGTTTGATGATCCGCAGATTAAAGGCGTTACCTGCTATATTTCCTACGCCAAAAAAGGCGGCTTGAAAGAAGCGGTAAACTTGGAAGAAGACGCGTCCGACGCTTCTGTTTCCTGCGTGCAGACCGCGCCGCAAATCAGCTATAACGAAGGAGAAGTGGCCAAGCCGCAGAAGATTTTCAAAAAAGGCTCCAGCTTTATTTTCAAAACCCTGCAAGTGATGCGCTATTATGACCCCGCGCGCAAAGTGTTTTCATACATGGTGTACAGCGACAAAGTGATTCAAGGTTCGCCGAAAAATTCGATGGACGCTTTTTCCTGCTACACAGGCGCACCGCTGGACGCTGCCAAAGTGAGCGTGCAGCCGAACCAGCAGATTCACGGCTCGTGCATCGTTACTGCGGCAGCACAGCGCTGATGCCTGTCTGAAAAGCTTGGAACATAAATGGATCTTACCCTCTGGCACTATCTGGCGATTGCAACGTTGGGCATTTTGGCCAGCATCATCAATATTTTAGCAGGCGGCGGTTCCAATCTGATTCTGCCACTGTTGATGGCCTTCGGCGTGCCGCCCGATATTGCCAACGCCAGCAACCGCGTCGGCATTTTTTTCCAGTCGCTTACCGGTATCCGCGGGTTTAGAAACGCCGGCGCGTTGCCCACGCACGATTTACGCAGCATTTTGCTGCCGATGGTGGCGGGCGGTTTGGTCGGTTCGGTATTGGCTTCGGTGCTGCACAATCAAATTCTGAAACCCGCCTTGCTCGTCTGCATTCTCAGCGTGGCTACGCTCACTTTTCTCAAACCGCAGCTTTTGTTGCCGCCGCAAAACGTGCAGGAACGCAAAGTGTCCGACACGCGCGGGGCGGCGGTTTTACTGTTTGCCGTCGGCATCTACGGCGGTTTTGTACAGGCAAGCACCGCGTTTATCCTGCTGCCCGTATTGGCAGGCGTGCTGCACTACAACCTGCTGCGCGCCAACGCCTTGAAACTGGTGTGCACGCTGGCGTTTACCATTGTGGCTTTAGCCGTGTTTATCGTGCAAGGGCAGATTTGGTGGGATGTCGGCCTCGTGCTGGCGGCCGGCAATATACTCGGCTCGATGATTGGTGTGAAAATTGCGTTGAAACTCTCGCCTAACACCTTGCGCACGATTTTGTTTGTGATGACGGTGGTGGCTGTGGCCGCGGCGTTTTTGAAGTAGCAATGCCTGTCTGAAACCCTGTGTTCAAATAAAAAATGCAAGTTTTAAAACCTTATTATCGGCTTATGGTGCTTTTAGCGGCGATGTTGCAGGCTGCCTGTGCACCTGATAGCAGTAGCCAACCCCCAATCGAACAAGAAGTGTTAACAGCGGTAGCTCCTGAAAACCAGGCATCTTGGGCGGGTGTTTATCAAGGGCAACTGCCGTGTGCCAACTGCGATTACACGGAAGCCACCATTATTTTGCGCAATAACCGGCGTTACAGCCTGATTACGCGGAATATCGGCAGGATAGCTGGAGAGTTGCCCACCGAAAACCGAGGCACTTTCCATTGGCGCGACGACGGCCTGCTGCAATTGGATGCGGCGGGCGACAATATGGTGTTTTTCGTCCACGAAAAAGGCTTGCAGATGCGCGGCAACGACGGCAAAGCCTATCCGAACAGCCGGGGAAAAATCTGCGGTTTGGCGAAAACCGGCAGTCTTGTGCCCGGGCAGTGATCGGTTTGGTTTTTTCAGACAGGCATCCGTTCGGCGGTTTGGTTTTGAAAGACGAAAAATCCGCTAAACAGCCATTAAATTATTAAGATAAAATCATCCACTTTAAAAAATACTGTACAAGAAAGCCTGCAACAACAAGGCTGTCTGAAAAAGGAGTAAACAAACATGCCTAATCCGCTGCTGGATGCCGTTAAATTCGATGAAAAAGGCCTGGTCTGTGCCATCGCACAAGACGCCAAAACCCTGCGCGTGTTGATGGTGGCTTGGATGAACGCAGAAGCGCTGCAAAAAACCGCCGAAACCGGCTACGCCCACTATTACAGCCGTTCGCGCCAAAAGCAATGGATGAAAGGCGAAGAGTCGGGGCACACGCAAAAAGTGCACGAGCTGCGTTTGGATTGCGACGGCGATGCGGTGATTATGCTGATAGACCAAGCCGGCGGCATTGCCTGCCATACCGGCCGTGAAAGCTGCTTCTACCGCGTGTGGCGCGATGGCGAATGGCAGATTGTGGATGCGGTATTGAAAGACGAGCAGGAGATTTACGGGCATACGCACGGTTGATGCCTGTCTGAAATCAGTACGCCGCCGAGCGGCTTAATTGAATCAAGAGAATATAACTATGACCGACCAAGTTTTAACCCAAATCCAAAACGTGATTGATTCCCGCAAAGGCCAAGACCCGGAAACGTCTTATGTGGCTCAGCTTCTGCACAAAGGCGAAGACAAAATCCTGAAAAAAGTGATTGAAGAAGCGGGCGAAGTGCTGATGGCTTCCAAAGACGGCGGCAGAGAACATCTGGTTTATGAAGTGGCGGATTTATGGTTTCACACGCAGGTGCTGCTGGCGCATCACGGCTTGCGCGTTGAAGAGGTGTTGAACGAGCTGGCGCGCAGGCAGGGTTTGTCGGGGCTGGCGGAAAAAGCGGTGCGGCAGGAAAGCTGAATTTGTATTAAAATCTGTATTTATTCAATGGGCAGGCGCTGTGTGCTGATAAAATAGCGCAATCGGCCTACGGTTTCGGAGTATTTTTGATGACTGACTGTATTTTCTGCAAAATTGTGGATAAGCAAATCCCTGCGAGCGTGGTGTATGAAGACGATGAGATGCTGTGTTTTAAAGACATCAACCCTGCCGCGCCGGTGCATTTGCTGCTGATTCCCAAAGAGCATTTCGATTCGCTGGCGCATGCCAAGCCCGAGCATGAGGCGCTGTTGGGCCGAATGATGATGAAAGTGCCGCAAATTGCAGAGGCTAACGGCTTGGCAAACGGTTTCAAAACCCAAATCAACACAGGTAAGGGCGGCGGGCAGGAAGTGTTTCATCTGCATATCCATATTATGGGGCGGCCTGCTTGATGCCTGTCTGAAAATGCTTGGCGCATTTCATTAATTTTGATTATTAAAGCTTTAAAAAGGAAAACTTATGGGCAGCTTTTCAATTTGGCACTGGATCATTGTATTGGTGATTGTGGTGCTGGTGTTCGGCACGAAAAAACTGCGCAATGTCGGTAAAGATTTGGGTGGTGCGGTGCACGATTTTAAAAAAGGTTTGAATGAAGGCTCGGAAGAGGCGAAAAAAGGCGATGTGATCGAACACAAAGCCGATGAGAGCAATCCAGACAAACAAGCCTGATTATGTTTGATTTCGGTTTCAGCGAATTATTGCTGATCGGTGTGGTGGCCCTGATTGTACTGGGGCCGGAGCGCCTGCCCAAAGTGGCGCGCGCTGCGGGGCAGTGGGCCGGCAGAATCCAGTATTTTGTGAACAATGTCAAATCCGAGCTGGGGCGCCAGATTGATGCTTCTGAATTGAGCAGCGTAAAAAAAGATGTGGAAGACGCGGCAAAGGATTTTAAAGAAAGCTTTCAAAGTGTAGGCGATTCGGTAAAAGAAAGCTCGCAAGCCATACGCGACGGGCTGGATTTGCGCCCCGCTTGGGAGCGTTTGCCGCAGCAGCGCACGCCTGCCGATTTCGGTTTGGACGAAGCGGGCAAGCCGTTGGTGGATCTGCATGACTTTGATGCAGACGATTACGGTTCCGATTATGGCCTGCGCCATGCGCCGCCGCCTGTGTCGCTTAAGCGGCGCGCTATGATGCAGCGGCGCGATATGCGCCCGAAATACCGGGCGCCCCCCCGTTTGAGCGTGAGAAAAGGGCAGGGGCGGTAATTTGTGCTTGCTTTGCGTTGGTGTTTCAGACAGGCATAGCTTAATGAAAACTGTTTAACGCGTCATTCGGTTTATAAAAGCAGTAGCAGCGGTGAAATCCGGCTGTTAAATTATATGGATAAAAAGTGACTGAGCAAACTCAGACTCTGGTCGAACATCTTATTGAGCTGCGCCGCCGTTTGGTGTGGATTGTTGTGGTAATGTTGGTGGCATTTTTTGCGGCCATGCCTTTTGCGCAACAACTCTACACATTTGTGGCACAACCTTTGATGGCGAATCTGCCGAAAGGCACGAGCATGATTGCTACGGAAGTGATTGCGCCTTTTTTTGTGCCGGTTAAAGTGGCACTGATGGCCGCATTTCTGGCGACGTTGCCGCACACGCTTTACCAAGTGTGGGCGTTTGTGGCGCCCGCGCTTTATAAACATGAGAAAAAGCTGATTTTTCCGTTGGTGCTCTCCAGCTTGATTTTGTTTGCCTGCGGTATGGCGTTTGCCTATTTTTTGGTTTTTCCGGTGATCTTCAAGTTTCTGGCCGGTGTAACCCCGGAGGGCGTGAATATGGCGACGGATATTGATAAATATCTGTCGTTTGTATTGGGCATGTTTGTGGCATTCGGTGCGACTTTTGAAACGCCGGTGGTGGTGGTTCTGCTGCACCGCATGGGTGTGGTTTCGATGGAAAAGATGAAGGCGGCAAGGCCTTATGTGATTGTGGGCGCGTTTGTGGTGGCGGCTGTGATTACGCCGCCGGATGTGATTTCGCAATTTATGCTGGCAGTGCCGTTGATTGTGCTTTACGAGCTGGGTTTGGTGTTGGCGCGGATGGTTAAGCCGATAGAGCGTGCAGCCGAGGAATTTGAAGATTAGGCTGGCCGGTATGGTGTGTTTGGAGCGGTGGATTTGTTTTCAGACAGGCATTCAAACCTCGGAATTAAATTGAAAAAGAATCGTCTGAAGTCGGAAGGGGTTTCAGGCGAGCTTTTGTTTATAATGTGTTTGATAACTTTATTTAATATTTCAAAATGAATCATCATGAAAAGCAATGGCCGCAAGCGGCTGCCGCAATCAGCCTGATCGGCATGATTATCCTGAGTGTTGCTTGGGAGTTGTGGTTGGCGCCTTTGCGCGAGGGCGGCTCTTGGATGGCTTTAAAAGCTTTGCCTTTGTGCTTGCCGCTGGCCGGGGTGTTGAAAGGAAAGGTCTATACTTTTCAATGGTCTTGTATGATGATTTTGATTTATTTTGCCGAAGCGGTAATGCGCCTGTTTGATGTGCAGCCGCTCAGCAGGGCATGTGCTGTGGTAATGTTGCTGCTGAGCGTGGTGTTTTTTATTGCTTGTTTGGCTTTTGTAAAAAATAAAAGAAAGGCCGCTTTGTGATTTTGGATTATGTGGAAAGCCGTAAAACCGATACGACTGTGCTGGTGTTCGGATTGGCGTTTGTCTGTATCGTGCCGTTTATGTCAATCTGGCGAACCGGTCCGCTCTCGAGCTTTTATCTGGAAAGTGCGTCATTGCTGCTTGCTTTGCTGTTTGTGTTGGGTAGTGCGCTTTCGGGAAAATTAAGTGCGCGGATACCGCGGGGTGGTGTGTACTTTTTTGCTCTGGCAGTTTATTGGGCGGTGCAAGCAAGGGTTATGGAGCTACCTTACCCGGGAATGAGCGATATGGCGGCGTGGTCGTTTGCGATCATTGCGCTGATGCTTTGGGCATGCAGGGGCTGGGTACGGGAAGTCGGGCAGAAGCGGGTAGTCACGGTGTTTGCATCAGTGTTGGTTACTGGAGCGCTGCTGCAATCGTTGGTTTGTATTTTGCAGTTTACCGGTTGGGCTTCCCATTTGAAGGGTTATGTGCTGTACAGCGATATCAACAATATCATGGGGCAGTTGGCGCAGCGTAATCATCTGGGGCATTATTTAATGTGGGGTGTGATTGCGGCTGCGTTTCTATGGTCGCAGCGACGGGTGTCCAATTGGTTCGGCTGCTTTATGACAGTATATCTGGCGCTGATTATGGGCATGGTGAATTCGCGCAGCCTGTTTGCTTATGTGGCGGCGATTGCTTTACTGGCAGTGTTTTGGCGTTGGCGCAGGGGCAAGGAAGGTAATCATGCACTGAAGGTATTCTTGTTTGCCTTGTTGATGGTGGTGGTGGTGCAGCTTTCTTTTGATAAGCTGATGGCGCTGATGGGCATTGATTATTTTAGTGCGCTAGATAGGATGGGCAGCAAGGATTTTGCGTCTTCCCCGCGCGAAGTTGAGTGGGCGCGCGCGTGGCATATTTTTCTGGCAGCGCCGATATGGGGGCATGGCTGGGAATCGTATTCGCTGCAAAGTTTTTTAACCAATGTGTTTCCTACCGGCTGGCGTAATGATGAAACCAGCGTGCTTTATACGCATTCACACAATATCGTTTTGCAGATTTTGGCGGATATGGGGCTGGTTGGTGCGTTATTGGTATTCGGCGGTTTGCTTTGGGTGGTGTGGCCTTATTTCAAAAAACCGGTAAGTAATGAGAATTTTCTGCCGCTGGCTCTGCTTTCCGTATCGTTTTGTCATTCGTTGTTGGAATATCCCTTGTGGTACGTTTATTTTTTAGTACCTGTAGGGTTGATGCTGGGAATGCAGGATACTGAGCAAATTGCCGATTCAGACAGGCCTCAGATTAAATGGTTGAATTGGGGTGTGGCCGTTTTGTCGATATTTATTATCGTCGGTATCGTGCGTTTGGGTTTTGTGTATACCGAGTTGGTAAAATTCAATACCATCGAGAAAACGGAAACTGCTGAACAAAAGCAGGAAAAAATCAACGGTATGTTGAAAATTGCCAGAACCGAACCCATGTTACGTTATTATGCCCAGCTTTCTTTGATGCGCCGGGCTTCGCCTGCTGATGCCGAGCTTCAGCCGTGGGCGGTTGGCGCTGCGTTGGAGACGATGGTCTTCCGCCCTTATGCCAATGCGCATGTGGTGGGTATGTATCTTTACCGGACAGGCCATCAGGCGGCAGGGCGCCGGTGGATGCGCATGATGTATGAGTATTACCCGATGCAGATGCCTTTTTACATTTCCCAGATAGACAAATCATCATATCTGGCAGGGTTACGGCAGGAATGGGAGCAGGGTTGTGCGGAGTATGCCAAAATAAATCCAAACGCAAAGCCTTGTAAGAAATAAAGAATGATGCCTGTCTGAAAAAACGGGCGGCTAAGATTTTATTTCTATGTAAAGCCCTTGACATTCCGTGCAAAAAAGAGCAAAGGCGCAAACAGACATGCTACCAAAAATACAGGCTTGCATGTTAAGATAGTTATGCTCCTTCATACGGAAGGCATCCTTAAAATTTTAAAGACAACCAGATAAGGAAATATGCAATGAGCCATGTGTTATTGGTAGATGACGACGCTTTATTAACCGAGTTGCTGACTGAGTATCTCACAGCCGAAGGTTTGTCGGTAAATAGCGTGCCGGATGGTGAAGCAGGTGTACAAGAAATTTTATCCGGCAACTATGATGTGGTTGTATTGGATTCTATGATGCCGAAAATGAACGGTTTGGAAGTGTTGAAAACCGTGCGTGCGCAAAGTACGATTCCGGTGATCATGCTCACCGCTAAGGGTGACGACATTGACCGTATTATCGGTTTGGAAATGGGTGCGGATGATTATGTACCTAAACCATGCACCCCGCGCGAACTTTTGGCACGCATCAACGCCATTCTGCGCCGAGCACAAAGCGCAGCCGAGCAAAGCACGGCGCCTAACAGCATTTCAGTAAGCAATGTTACTTTGTATCCGGCCAAGCGTCAGGCGACCATTGGCGAAGAGCCTTTGGAGTTGACCAGTACCGAATTTAATCTTTTAGAAGTGTTGATGCGCCATGCAGGCCAAGTGGTAAGCAAAGAAACTCTGTCGATTGAGGCTCTTGACCGCAAATTGGCTAAATTTGACCGCAGTATTGATGTGCATATTTCCAGCATCCGCCATAAGCTGGGTGATGCTTCTTTGATTCAAACCGTGCGCGGTTTGGGTTATTTGTTCGTTAAAAACTAATTGCAAACAGACTGTTCATGAAACTGTTTCAACGTATATTCGCCACGTTTTGCGCCGTGATTATCTGCGCCATATTCGTGGCGAGTTTTTCTTTCTGGGTGGTGCAAAATACCATTGCGGAAAACCATTTCAAGCAGCAGCGTGTGTTGGAAACCACATTGCTTAACAGCATGATTTCGGCTTTCCGCGCGCGCGGTGCACAAGGTGCAAAAGACACATTAAAAGAGTGGAGCGAGCACCCGATTTCCAAAAACGTATACATGATTACCGGGGATAATCGCAAAGATGTACTCGGCAGGTCGATAGACCCTAAAGTGGTCGAAACTATGCGTAACACGGCTATCAAGCAGGTGGATCTGGAGCACGCGCGCATTGAATACGACAGATGGGGCGAAGAATATTTATTCTTTGTGCGAGACTGGAAAACCCGCCAGCTTCAGCGTCCGACAAGCCCGCTGTTTATTCCCGGTTTGCCGCTCGAGCCGGTATGGCATGAAATTATTATTTTGAGCTTCATTTTTGTGGTTGGGTTGTTGCTGGCTTATATTTTGGCCAACAACATTACCAAGCCTATTCGGATTTTAGGTCGGGGGATGAACAGGTTGGCATCGGGTGATTTGGAAACACGTATCTCGCAGCAAATGACCGACCGCGATGACGAATTGTCCCAATTGGCAGATCAGTTTGACAAAATGGCGCAGCAATTGCAGAAGCTGGTGGAAAAAGAGCGTCATCTCTTACACCATGTGTCACACGAAATGCGATCGCCGCTTGCGCGTATGCAGGCGATTGTCGGATTGATTCAGGCGCAGCCGAAAAAGCAGGATGAATATTTGCAGCGTTTGGAAAGTGAATTGGTGCGTATGGATGCGTTGGTGGGTGAGTTGTTGACCCTTTCCCGCCTTGAAACCGACAATATCCCCATGGAAAAAGAAAATCTTGCACTGGTGCCGTTTTTACGCCATTTAGTGGAAGACAGCCAGGCTGTTGCAGAGAAAAATCAACAAACCGTGGCATTGGTGGTGGAGAAAGTGCCGGAAGATGCGAAACTTATGGCGAATGAAAGCTATCTTTACCGCGCATTCGATAATGTTATCCGCAATGCTATGAATTACAGCCCCGAAGGCAGCACGATTCAGGTAAAGGTTTATCAGGATTCTAAAAACTGGATGGTCGATATAACCGATAATGGCCCGGGTGTGTCGGAGAACCAGTTGCCGCATATTTTCACTGCATTTTACCGCGCCGACAGCAGCGCCAATAAACAGGGCACCGGTTTGGGTCTTGCGCTGGCCAAACATATTATTGAGCAGCATTGCGGTAAGATTATAGCCAACAACATCAGCCCTAACGGCTTGCGGGTCCGGTTTGTGCTGCCTAAGAAAGCGAAGGAATTGAAGTAAACAAAGTGATAACCGGATTGATGAACAATGCCTGTCTGAATGCGTTCAGACAGGCATTGGTTTTATATATCGGTATTTTATTTCTGATTATTTTTAAGAGCTTGTTCCAATTGGGCTTTAGGCGAATAACCAGCTTGTACTTTGCCGTTTGGGAAAATCACGGCCGGGGTGCCGGTGAAACCCAGTTGTTCGCCGAGAGAGGTGGTTTCCGTAATCGGATTATCACATTCTGCGACTGAATCAGGCATCACACCTTTGCGCATCCAGTTGGTCCAAGCGGCAGTGCGGTCTTTCTGGCACCAGATTTGCACTGATTTTTGATGTGCCTGCGGATGAAGGCTAGCAATCGGCATCATGAAATTGTAGATTGTGATGTCGGTCATTTGGCCGAACTCTCTTTCCAAGCGTTTGCAGAATGGACAATCCGGATCGGAGAACACCGCAACTTTCAGTTTGCCGTTGCCGCGTACTTCTTTAATTGCCATCTCTAAGGGCAGGCTGGCGAAATCTACGCGGCTGATGTCGGCCATGCGCTCTTCAGTGAGGCTTTTGCGGCTTTTAAGATCGATTAAATCACCTACAAACATGTAATCAGCTTTAGCATCGGTATAAATAATCTGATTGCCGGAAACCACCACTTCAAACAAACCCGCCATCGGCGTGGTTTGAATACTTTGCACTTTTAGCTTTTGGTTGCCGTAAGTTTGTTCCAGTTTACTGCTGATGGCTTTTGCCGTTGCTTCGGGAACATTGCCTTTGGTGGCAACTTTGGTATTTTTTTGGGGGCTGCTGGCCGCTTTATGCGCAGGCTGTGCGGAGCTGTTTTCAGTGGGCTGCCCGCAAGCCATAAGGGGCAGGAGTGCCAGCGAGATAAGGGTTTTCGATAAATTCATATTGTTAAAGCTTTCAATCGTATCTTATTTCAAACGTGCAACATTATGCCTAAACCCTTGGGAGACACCAAGAAAATTTATGTAATTTAGCATACGGCGGCTGCCGGCAAGGCAGGTTTGTCAAAGGCTGCAACTTCATGCACAATGCCGTAATTGATTACGGAAACGCTATTATGACCCCGATTCTCGCTTTTGATATCGAAACCGTACCCGATGTGCGCGGCATACGGTTGCTTTACGATTTGCCGGAAGATATTCCTGATAACGATGTGGTAGCGTTTGCACAACAAAAGCGGCGCGCTCAAACCGGCAATGATTTTATGCAGCTTCATCTGCACCAAGTGGTGGCGATTTCCTGCTGTATGCGCTGGGATGCGGAAAAGATCCATATTGGCACCATAGGGGATGAGCATGACAGTGAAGAAACGGTAATTGCCAGATTTTTCGATCTGATTGAAACGCGCACGCCGCAATTGGTAAGCTGGAACGGCGGCGGCTTTGATTTGCCTGTATTACATTACCGGGCGTTGATTCACGGCATTACCGCTGCGCGCTATTGGGACATGGGAGAGGGTGACTTCGGCGACAGTCGTGATTTCAAGTGGAATAACTACATCAACCGCTACCATAACCGCCATTGTGATTTAATGGACTTGCTAGCGCTTTACCAGCCACGCGCCAATGTGCCGCTAGACGATATGGCCAAACTTTGCGGCTTCCCGGGTAAGTTAGGCATGGATGGTAGCAAGGTTTGGGAAGCCTTTCAGACAGGCATGCTTAAAGACATCCGCGATTATTGTGAAACCGATGCAGCCAACACTTATTTAATGTATCTGCGTTTCCGGCTGATGAGCGGCGCATTGGATGGCGATGAGTATGAACAGGAAATCCGTATTCTGCGCAATTATCTGAAAACACAAGAAGATGCGGAGCATTGGCGGGAATTTATGGGCGC
Source organism: Neisseria wadsworthii 9715 (assembly GCF_000227765.1). Lineage (GTDB taxonomy): Bacteria > Pseudomonadota > Gammaproteobacteria > Burkholderiales > Neisseriaceae > Neisseria > Neisseria wadsworthii. Next base: position 2,316,634 of record NZ_JH165159.1, on the reverse strand, counting down.
ATGGCGGTAAAAATGATGCCTGTCTGAACTTGGCGTGTGCCGTTTTTCAATTAAAACCTGATTGTTATGTCTATCCAACCCATTAATCAAATTACCTTAATCGGCGTCGGCTTGATTGGCGGCTCGTTTGCGCTGGATCTCAAGCGCAAAGGTTTGGTGCGCCGCGTGGTTGGTGTGGATGTAAACCAGGAGAATCTTGAGCGCGCGCTTGAGCGTAAAGTGATTGATGAAATGGCGGAATGCATCCGATCACAGAGCATTGCCGGTTCGGATTTGGTGCTGATTGCTACGCCGGTGGCGACCTTGCCTGAGATTTGCACCGAGTTGGCGTATCTGTTAAGTGAACAAACCATAGTCAGCGATGTGGGCAGCACCAAACAGTCGGCCATTCAGGCATTTGCCCGCTATTTGCCCGAGCATTTGCCCAATTGTGTGGCGGCGCATCCGATTGCCGGTTCAGACAGGCATGGTGCTTTGGCGGCTAAGTTTGGCTTGTATGAAGGTAAAAAGCTGATTTTGTGCCCGCATGAGCAACAAAATCCTGTTGCATTAAGTTTGATGCAAAGTTTATGGCAGGCGGTGGGTGCGCGCACCTTTATCATGCCGGCAGAAGAGCATGATGCTATTTTTGCAGCGGTTTCGCATATGCCTCATGTGCTGGCTTTTTCTTATGTGCATCAAATCAAAGACCATGCCGACGGTCAGCTTTATTTGGATTTCGCCGCATCAGGCTTTCGCGATTTTACCCGCATCGCATCCAGCCATCCTGCTATCTGGACGGATATCTGTCTCGCTAACCGACAGGGTTTGCTTGACTTGATTGCGGGGCAGCGCGCCCAGCTGGATACGGTTCAACGTTTATTGGAAGCGGGAGATTCTGAGAGCTTGTATCGCTATTTTGAAGAAGCTAAGGCGACACGGGATGATTGGTTGGAGAAACAAGGCTGATACACGGTGAAAGATTTAGGCTATTAAAAATGCCTGTCTGAAAGCATTTTTTACGAATCAGCTTTCAGACAGGCATTGGTTTTGCGGTATCGGTTTACAGCTGTTTGCCCAACACAATATTCAGGATACGGCGGATAGGCTCCGCAGCGCCCCACAATAACTGGTCGCCTACGGTAAAGGCGCTGATGTATTCGCCGCCCATGGCCAGCTTGCGGATACGGCCGACCGGTACGGTTAAAGTGCCGGTAACGGCGGCGGGCGTCAGCTCCTTAACGGAAGCTTCTTTTTCATTCGGCACTACTTTTACCCAATCATTTGCACCGGCCAATAATTGTTCGATTTCGGTTACCGATAAATCTTTTTTCAGTTTCAAAGTAATCGCTTGGCTGTGGCAGCGCATCGCTCCGACACGTATACATAGGCCGTCAATTATAGTGGGATTGCCGTAATTGCCCAAAATTTTGTTGGTTTCCACATCGCCTTTCCATTCCTCTTTGGACTGGCCGTTGCCCAAATCGGCATCGATCCACGGAATCAGGCTGCCGGCCAGCGGTACGCCGAAATTGGCTTTGGGATAGGCTTCGCTGCGCAGGAAATCGGAAACTTTGCGGTCGATATCCAAAATCGCGCTGGCAGGGTCTGCCAATTCATCAGCCACTTGGTGATGGATGGCGCCCATGCCGCTGATAAGTTCGCGCATGTTTTTTGCTCCCGCACCGGAAGCGGCTTGATAAGTCATGCTGGTAGCCCATTCAACCAAATTGTTTTGAAACAGGCCGCCCAGTGCCATCAGCATCAGTGATACGGTGCAGTTGCCGCCGATATAGTTTTTCACGCCGTTTTTGAGGCCGGCATCAATTACATTACGGTTCACAGGGTCGAGTACGATAATGGCATCATCATTCATGCGAAGTGCAGAGGCGGCATCAATCCAATAGCCGTTCCAACCGCTTTCGCGCAGAGGAGGATACACGGATTTTGTATAGTCGCCACCTTGGCAGGTAACGATGATATCCATGCGCGCCAGCTCTTCGATATTGTTGGCGTCCAACAGCGTTTTGGCTGCTTGGCCGAAATCAGGTGCTGCGCCGCCTACGTTGGAAGTGGTGAAGAAAAAGGCTTCTTTGATATCGGCAAAATCGTTTTCTTCCTGCATGCGCTGCATCAAAACAGAACCGACCATGCCGCGCCAGCCGATAAAACCTACTTTCATTTATGTGCTCCTCAAGAATATGCAGATGTTAATATTTCCGAAAATCAGACAAATATACTCTTTATATAAGAGGGATTCAATAGTGGAATAGATTTGAGAAAGAAGATTGAAGGGGAAAGATTGAGAAATAAAAAATAACCGCATAACGCGGTTTTTTTGGTGGCCAGAGGCGGGATCGAACCGCCGACACACGGATTTTCAGTCCGTTGCTCTACCAACTGAGCTATCTGGCCGCTGTGTGAAGAAGGTGTATTTAACCATACCTGCTGCATTTGTTCAATATCTGTGTTGTGCTTTTTTTACAAATAATTATTTTATATGAGATAAAAGTTAGCGCGCTGGCCCGTTGGGTGAAGTTTTTGATAAATCTTAGGGGCAATCGGGTAGAATGTTTATTACGAAAATATTCTCTGGAAGCAGGTTTTATGATGTTTCAAACCACTCTTGTTTGGTTCCGCAACGATTTACGGGTGTTTGACCATACTGCTTTGCAGGAAGCTGTCCGGTTCGGTTTGCCTGTGGTGGGTTTGTATGTGTTTGAACCAATAGAGAGCGTGCATTCTGAGGGTGGTAGGCGCAGGCGGGTTTTTGTGCATCAATGCCTGTCTGAACTTCAAAGCAGGCTTGCTGAAAAAGGTGTGCCGCTGTTTGTGACTGTCGGTTTGGCAGAGCAGGATGTGCCGGCTTTTGCACGGGAAATTGATGCTATTTATGTGGTGTGTGCGAGCGCAGACGAGCCGGAAGCTGTGAATCAGGAAAATATGATTGCTGCACGGTTGATTGAGGATGGGTGCCGGTTTAAGGCAGTAAACGATCATGTGTTGCTGTCGAAATTTACGCTGGCGGATTCGGAGGGTCGTCCTTATACAGAATTTCAGGTGTATCGGAAAGCTTGGCTGGCGGCGTCTGCCGGAATGGTTTGGCAGGCATCTGATGATTGGCAGACATTGGCTCGGTTGCAGACAGGCCTGTCTGAAAATTTGACAATAGCTCCTGAAATACCGTCTTTGGCGCAACTGGGTGTGGCAGATCAATCGGTTACAGTTGCCGGCGGTGAACAAGCGGCTGATGAGCTTTTGGCGGAGTTTCTGCTCCGAATGGGTGATTATCATCCTGAGCAAGGCTTATCTGTGAAATGCAATGAATCACAGCTTTGGCCATATTTGCGTTTTGGCGTGTTGTCTGTGCGTTATGTAATTGATTTAATAAAAAATAAAAGCGCTTCAGGAGCTGGTGAGCGGCTGGATGCTTTGATACGGCGTGAGTTTTACCACCAGCTGATTTATCATTATCCGAATGTCTTGCGAGAGAGCTTTAATCCGAAATATCGGAATATAGTTTGGGAAAATAATCCTGTCTATTTTAGCGCATGGCAGCAAGGGCAAACGGGCTACCCTTTGTTGGACGCTTCGATGCGATACCTTAATCAAACAGGTTATTTGCCGGATGAGTTGCGCAACTACACTGCTGCTTTTCTGACCCAGATTTTATTGTGTGACTGGCGCTTGGGAGCAGCTTATTTTGCCGGCCAATTATTGGATTTTGATTTGGCTGTGAATAATGGTAGCTGGCAGGATGCGGCGGGTGTGGGTACTAAGGCGTTTCGGCCTGAGCAGATGATGCATCCAGTATTTGCGGCGCAGAAGCTGGATCCGGCCGGTCAAATAATCCGTCGCTATATTCCTGAACTGGCCCATATGCCGAAAGATTTTATTCATATGCCATGGTTGGCAAAGGGTAACATGAATACGAATAACTATCCTGATCCTATTGTGGAATATGCGAGTCAAAGGGAAAAGGCACTTGTGTTATATGGGGCTGGTTAAGTTTCGCAGCCATAGCGGATTTTTGAAATGAGATACAATATGTGCCTGTCTGAAAAATATTTTTCAGACAGGCGTTTTTATTATGGCAACCATTTGCTACTTCGTATCAGAAATATGTTTTTCTAAATATGGAAAAGCGAATGCCTGTCTGAAAAAGTTTCAGACAGGCATTTATTGTGCAAGGGTTTATTCTTCGCCGTTCTCTCCGGCTTCTTCTGCTTTACCGGAGTTTTGGCGGCGGGAGAAGTTGATTTTCAGCTGTTTCAGTTTTCGGTAGAGGTGGGTGCGCTCTAAACCGACTTTTTGGGCAACACGGCTCATATTTTGGCCTTCTTGGGCAATATGGTATTCGAAATAGCGGCGTTCGACCTCTTCGCGTAATTCCCTTAGCGGCAGATTGAAGTTGAAGCCGCCAATGATTTCGGGTGATTGGTTGCTGGAAAATTGGCCTAAGATTTCCATTACGGCAGGCTCGTCCACCTCATTCTGATCGGCAGTCAACGCAAGGTTTTTCACGATATTGCGCAGCTGGTCGTAATTGCCGGGCCACTCGTATTGGCGCAGAGCATTCAAAGCGGCTGTGCTGAATTTAACCGGTGGAATTTTCTGCGTTTCTGCTAATTCGGTAATGATAGTGTCAACCAAGAATGCAATGTCATCGGCTTGTGCGCGTAAAGGCGGAATATTGATGACATGTTTTTCCAGTGCGGTAGCCAGCTTGCAATCAGGATTGTTTTCCCGCAGGTTTTCAAACGGAGTGCTGCAAGAGCAAATGATGCGGGTGTTGTAACGATCGGTTTTACTGATTAAAAACGCGATGCCTTGCTGAATATTGCGGCTGTATTGCGAAATATCGCCTAAATACAATACGCCGTTAGCAGCTTTTTGCAGCAATTCCATAGGGGTGTCGACAATATGTTCGGTTTTGCTGGGTTCCACCCAAGGCGTGTTATTTTTGTGGAAATAGCGTGCTACCAGCTCGAAAGGAGAGCCGGTTTCACCGTTTAATAAAATCGGGATATTCTGCTTGGCAGCGGCTTCTAAGGTTTGATTGAGTTCTTGGATGGCGGGGCTGTTGCCGAGTTTGTCAAACGATAAACCTGACGCAGCCTGCATTTCGCTGTATTTTAAGGCACGTTCAACGGTGGCGAGAAGGCGTTTTAATGCAATGGGTTTTTCTAAAAAATCCAGGGCGCCGATTTTGGTGGCTTCTACAGCGGTATCAATGCTGGCATGGCCGCTCATCATCACTACTGGCATGTTGAGTTGGCCGTTTTTCGACCATTCTTTCAGTAAGGTGATGCCGTCACAATCGGGCATCCAAATATCCAGCAGCACCATTGCAGGGCGGATTTGATTGCGCAGGCGGCGGGCTTCTTCGGCATTTTCAGCCAAAGCTACTGTGTGGCCTTCGTCTTGTAAAATGTCTGACAGTAAGTCGCGGATGCCGATTTCGTCATCTACGATTAAGATATCGCTACTTCTCATTATTTATTTTCCACCAATTCCGGCAGGGCTATCTTAACACATGCCCCACCTGTTGTTTGATTGTTTATGCTGATACGGCCGCCGTGTTCTTCAATGATTTTTTTCACCAGAGGCAAACCCAAGCCCGTGCCGGTTGGCTTGTCGGTAATATAGGGCTCAAAGGCGTGATGAAGCATTTCGCTGCTGAAGCTTTTACCGTTATTGCATACGGTTATTATGGCGTATTCTTTTTCGCGGCAAATGCTTAAAGAAACTTCAGGTGCACTACTTTCAGCTGCGGCTTCTGCTGCATTCTTCAGGATATTGTGTAAAACCTGACGCATCGCGCCATGATCAGCTTGGATATAAATAGGTATATTACTCAAATTGGATGTAAATGTACACGGGCTGCCTTCATATAATAAAAGCACTTCTTCACAGATTTCGTTTAAATTGATGGTTTCGAACTTCATGGAGGGTGAGCGGGCGTAATTGCGGAAAGCCTCCACCATTTCTTTTAAGGCTTCGACTTGTTTGATAATTGTGTTGGTTGACCGATTGAGGATTTGGGCATCTTTTTCGTCTAATTTATCTTGTAGTTTCCACGCCATGCGCTCGGCAGAAAGCTGAATCGGTGTAAGCGGATTGCGGATTTCGTGTGCCAAGCGCTTGGCTACTTCGCCCCATGCGGCTTCTTTTTGGGCGCGTACTAACGCTGTAACATCGTCAAACACAATTACCAAGCCGTCTTCCTGCAAGGGCGTGGCTTTACCCAATAGAATCCTTGCGTCATCAGGTGCGGTGTAAGGAATTTGTATGGGTTTATCGGTGTCCAGGGTTGTCAGAATGGTTTCCAGCACTTCGGCCAGCATGGCTTGCTGGGGAGATTGCTGGTTCCATTCGTGCCAATTGCTGCCCAGCATATCGCCAAGCGGGATGCCGAGAATTTTCTCTGCGCTTTGGTTAAAGGTTTTCAGCGTGCCGGCATGGTCAACTGTGATAACGCCGGCAGTAAGGCTTTCCAATACGGTTTCTAAGTAATCGCGGGCAGCTTCGGTTTGTAAGCGGTTGCGTTCGGCTGATTCTTGAGCAAGGCTCAATTGCTCTGTCATGTGGTTGAACAAATGGGTCAGCCTGCCCAATTCGTCGTTGCGAAATATGGGGCGCTTTTGTGAAAAGTCTCCTTGTGCGATAGCGCGTGCGCCTTCGGCCAAAGAAAGAATGGGTTCGATAAAGCGGTAGGAGAAAAACAGCGCCATGCTTAGTGCCAGCATGATGGCGATCAAAGTGGCAACCAATAGGGTGATCAGGAAGAAGTTGCGTAACCCTTTTTTGGCATAGCTCAGCTCGGCATATTTGGCACGTGCGCTTTCGATTAGCGTGGCATCTTGTGCTACTTTGTTTGGAATGGGTTGGCGAAAGAAGAGGGCGTATTGCTGTTGGTTATATTCAGGCAGAATCAGCCAGCCTTGAGCATATAAAGTACTGTTAATATTTTCTATCGAGCGTGAAGCCCCGTTTTTGACGAGTTGATCCAATATTTCTGGTGAGGTAGATGCGCCTGGCAATTTTTTTGGGTTACGTTCCGTGATGGTTTGATTGGTACTTAAGTTATAAAGCGCAAGCTGCTGAAATTGATTGGCTAAAGGTGTGTTTTCCAGCGAGTTAATCAAATTGCGGCCGCGTGAAACAGCACGGAATAAATCAACTTGAATATTCACGGCGTTACCAAACGAGTTATCTACTGCTAGATTCAATGCCGATTTACTTAAGCTCAGACTGCGTTCTAAAGCCTGATCGGTTTCATCGCCAAACCACGAATTAATACTGTTGGAAATAAATTGGGCAGATACGCCGAATACAAATAAGCCGGGTAAAACGGTTACCACGGTAAACATAATGGCCAAGCGGCGGGCAATTTGCGAACCTAATACTTTGCGGCGGTGTGCTTGGGTTAGGAACCAGATGTAGCGGATGACGGCGCCGAACAAAATCAGGATCAGCAGTGAAGCTGCCGCAATAAACCACCAAAAGTAATCAGTTAGATTGCTGTTGTTTCCGGTTGACAAGGTCAACAGATACAGCAAAGCGATAGCGGCGATGATAATCAGGGGAAGCAGGCGTTGAATCATGGCATTTATTCTGAGCTGATATTGAGTGATTTCCAGCCGGAATCAAGTTGCCAGCTTTTTGAGTTGATGGCGTTAATTTGGAAAGGTTTGGGCAGTTTGGATGTGCTAAGTGCCAACCGGATTTCTGCACGGACATTGTTGGCCGATTCTCCGGATAAAGCGCCAGAGGGTAATACGCGCCAATCGGAAATGGCACCGACGCCGCGCAGGGCGGTTTCTAAATTGTTGTATTCTGTGGAGAAAGTGCCGACGCTGATTCGATAGCGGTTGGTCAGCGGGTGATATGAGAGTTTGTAGATAACTTGGTTGTCGCTACCCACTATTTGGTTGAACTTGAATTTATAGGCGGCCCAAGTTGGCGCGGATAATTGGTATTGCAGCGTGAAATGTAATGGAACGCCTTGCCTTAAAGCTTGCTTGAGTTGGTCGGGTAATTCATTGTGAAAACGGCTGCTGATGGCCAGTTGGCCGTTTTCGGTTAAGTAAGCTTGAGCGCGAAGTGAGCTAATACCTTCCGCCCGAGATGAGAGAGGGAAGAGTGTGATAAGTGCCATGAGCAGCAGGAGGGAGCTACTGCTTTTGAATAAGCGCGTAATAAAAGCCATCTTGGTTGTTATTTGGGAGTAAAACATGTGTTTCTTTGCATTGGGCGTCAGCATGCCGGTTTAGGAATTTTTGTAGTTGGCTGCTATTTTCTTCTTCAAAAATGGAGCAGGTTGCTAAAAGCATACGACCGCCCGGTTTGAGAAGATCCCAAAGGGTATCGAGCAATGTTTCTTGCTGGCGCGCTGTTTTAAATGCATCGGTAGGACGCCGCAACCATTTAATGTCAGGGTTGCGTTTTACTACGCCGGAGGCGGTGCAGGGTACATCGGCAAGTATTGCATCGAATATTTGCCCATCATACCATGACGCTGTGTCTTGTGCGTCGGCGCAGCGGATAACAATGCCTGTCTGAAAGCCCAAACGGTCTAAATTGTTGCGTACACGCGCCAAACGGGTTTCGTCGATATCTAATGCAGTGAGGTGGCAGTCTGCTAATTCAAGTATATGCCCGGTTTTTCCTCCGGGGGCCGCACAGGCATCCAAGATGCGTTCGCCGTTTTGCGGCTTTAAGATGAGCGCGGCTTGTTGCGCACCATAATCCTGTATAGATACCCTGCCTTCGCTGAAGCCGGGAATTTGGTTTACGGGCAGTGCTTCTGTAAGTTTGACTGCATGTATATCCAATAACTTGGCTTCAATACCGGCTTCTTGCAATTCGTTTAAATAACTTTCTGCATTACCGCGGCGGCAGTTGATGCGGAGAGTCAACGGAGGGTGGCTTTGTGATGCGGTAAGAATATTGTTCCAATATTTTGGATAGTGGTTTTGCAGATATTTAACCCACCATTCGGGATGGTTGTATTTGGCAACTATATTACTTTTGCATTGGGCGTTGAGTTTGTCTTTTTCACGCAGAAAGCGACGCAAAATGGCATTGGCAAATGAGCGGTATTGGCCTTTGTCGATGCGGGCAATTGCCTCGACCGCTTCGTTGACGACAGCGTGAGGTGGATTGCGGGTATGGTTAAGCTGGTAGAGTGCAACTAAAAGCAGGCTTTCCAATTGTGGATGGGTAATCGGCTTTTTGAGCATTTTGGCAAGCATAAAACGCAAACTGCCCGCATAACGCTGGCAGCCGTAAGCAATATCTTGCAATGCGCCTTTTTCAGACAGGCCTAAGTCTGGGTTGGCCGCGCGGATGTTGGTCAGTACATCTTGTAAGTTTCTGCCTTCTGCAACTTCCATTACGCTTTGTGCGGCTAAAGTTTGAATGTGTGCCAAGCTCATAATAAAGTGCCTTTATCGATGCTTCTGCCCGAGGCAAATGCGGCTATATCCATGCGCTTGCTGCCTGCCGGTTGTAAGGAGGTAATGCGTAAGGCCTTCTCGCCACAGGCTATGACCAAACCTTCAGCATCACAACGCAGCACTTCGCCCGGCTTGCCGGCTTCGTTTATCACATCAGCCTGCCAGATTTTTAAAGGCGCATCCCGCCACATTGTCCATGCTGCAGGCACAGGATTAAATGCACGGATTTTTCGTTCAATTGAAGCCGCCGGTTCGTGCCAATTAACTTTGGCTTCTTCTTTGCTTAGTTTTTGAGCATAAGTGACGCCGCTTTCGCCTTGTGGCGTGGCATTTAAGTGGCCGGACTTTGCGAGTTGTTGCAAATCTGCCACGATTGCTTGTGCGCCGATTTCAGCTAAAGCATCGTGCACTTCGTTGGTCGTATCAGTCGATTTAATGGTGTATTTGTGTTCGCTGATAATGCCGCCAGTATCCAAACCAGCGTCCATTTGCATGATGCAGATACCGGTTTCGGAATCGCCGGCCTCGATAGCCCGCTGTATGGGCGCCGCGCCGCGCCAGCGGGGAAGTAGTGAAGCATGAATATTCAGACAGCCATGTTTGGGGATGTTTAAGACGGCCTCAGGCAGAATCAGCCCATAAGCTGCAACAACCATCACATCTGCATTTTGCTGCTGTAACAATGTTTGCGCATCTTCATTACGCAGAGTTTGCGGTTGGGCAATATTCAAACCGAGCGCTAAAGCCGCTTGTTTTACCGGGCTGGCCTGCAATTGCATGCCGCGGCCTTTTGGTCGGTCGGGTTGGGTAAGTACCAAAGGAATATGAAAACCGGCATCTACAATAGCTTTGAGTGCGGTGGCGGCGAATTCAGGAGTGCCGGCAAAGATAACATTCATAGAAAATAGGCCTGTCTGAAAAATTATAAATCGTGTTTGGCGCGCTTTTTCAGTTTGGTTTTGATGCGGTTTTGTTTCAACTGGGATAAGTGCTCGATAAATACTTTACCCATCAAGTGATCCAGTTCGTGCTGTATGCAGATGGCGAGCAGGCCGTCGGCCTCTAATGTGAATTTTTGGCCGTTTTCATCAAGAGCCTCAACTGTTACGCGCTCGGCACGGGTAACAGTATCGTAAATGCCCGGAACGGAAAGACAGCCTTCTTCATAGGTTGTTTCCCCGTCTTTATGGGTAATCTGCGGGTTGATAAATACGCGGGGTTCATTGCGCTCTTCGCTTAAATCCATCACAACCACACGCTCGTGTACGTTGACTTGTGTGGCAGCTAAGCCAATGCCTTTTGCTTCATACATGGTTTCAAACATGTCGGTAACTAAAGTTTTGATACGGTTGTCGATTTCGGCAACGGGTTTTGCGACTATATGCAGACGCTCGTCAGGATATTTTAAGATGTTTAATAAAGCCATAATTTTCTCAGTAACAATAGTGTGTGTTTTCTTTCAATGCTAGGATATTAACCGAAAACGGTGTTAAAATACCGCACTAAGCATTTAGGGATGAGTTAAATTTAATTGACTCGCTTATTTAATTAAATGAAATTTATAGATGACAGTATTGAAGTGACTTCAAGGGGAGTTCGTCATGCAAAAACATATTATAACCTTGCTTTGCGCGTTGGGCGTGGCTATTTCTGCGCCGGCTTTGGCTAAATCGAAAGTCAAGCCTAAAAAAACAGCCAAAGCAAAAATCAGCCGTACTTACACTCAAAGTGAACAGATTCCTACCGTTAAGTTGGCGCCTCGTGTGCGAGAAGTGTCTTCCGGCTATGGTATCCAAGCTGTAAATGTGGATTTTTTCCGCATGTTTATGCGCCATCCGCAAGTTATTCCTCAAATAGAAACTCAGGATGCACCACGTTTGATTAAGGGCCCGGATAACCGTGTAATGTATAGCAGGGGCGATCGTGTTTATGCTTATGGTGTAAAAGAGCCCGGTCGTTATTTGGTGTATCGTGCACGAAAAGATGTTGTGGATCCGGAGACCAATAAATTTCTGGGTCAAGAGGTGGTATTCAGCGGCATCATCAGTACCTTACCTTATACCAATAGTGCTTTAGATGCGCGTAGTGAAAAAGATGCACAATATCTGCAAGAAGGCGAATACTATACCCGCCTGCACCCGTTGAAAAAAGTACCTACTCAAACAGCACAACCTATGGTGGTGGAAGAGGCAATTTCGGAAATCAAAAAAGGCGATTATTTGCTGAAATTGGATGAAAGTCTGCAAACACTCAATCGCAATATCCAGCCGCATGCGCCCAGCCAGCATATTGATGCTCGTGTTGTGTCGATTTTTGACGGTGTGGGTGAAGTAGGTCAGTTCCAAACCATTACTTTGAACAAGGGCGAGAATGATGGCTTGGATGTTGGCAGTGTGGTTAGCCTGTACAAAAAGAGCCAGCAAGTAAAAATGGACTTTGATGAAGGTAAAAAAGGCCGCCGCAGCATGATGAAATATGTATCTATTCCTGCAGAGGAAGTCGGCTTAGCCATGGTATATAAAACCAGCCAGAATTTATCTTCGGCCATTATTCTGGAAAGCCTGACCAATATCAACATCGGTGATGTGGCCTCAGAACCGGGCCAAGATTTGGATAACATGAAGAGTGATAAAGTGCATGTGAGAAATGCACCTCAAGAGCCACATGATACCGAACATAATGAATACAATTATAGAAGCAACATTAATCCTTATTAATTCACTTTAAATTAGAGATTAATGCTCGTCTGAAATAAAGCACACATCATTTGTGTGCTTTATTATTTGTTGGCGTGACAAGAGAATTTGAAGGTCTTGTTTATAAATAGAATTGTAAAGCATGTAACATATTGTCATTATTAATTTTTCTGTAGTGATAAAGGTCAAAGTGTTTGTCTTTACTTTCAGATTGTTCTTTACAGTCTACAAGCAACATGCAAAACTATAATTTAAGAAAATAATTTTAAATGCACAGACTATCTAAATATGCCTGTCTGAAAACACATTACGAGGCGGAAAAATGAATCATCACGAATATTATGCTTGGGTGCAGTTGGCGCTCACGCCTTACATTGGTGCTGAAAGTTTTTTAAACCTACTCCGTTTTTTCGGATCTGCAGCACAAGCTTTGGCTGCGCCGGCAGAACAAATCATACATTTAGTGCATCATAAGCAGGCAGCGAAAGAATGGGATACGGTGCGTTCCATTGCAAAAGCTTCGGCTGACGCTGCTTTGAAATGGGCTGAAGGTGAGAATTGCCGGTTGATGCTGCTGGGTGATGAAGATTTTCCTCTGATGTTGGCGGAAGGTTTGACGCCTCCTCCTTTATTGTTTTTGCGTGGCAATACAAAGTTGTTGTCTCGACCGTCGGTGTCAATTGTCGGCAGCCGTCATGCAACACCTCAGGCGATGCGGATTGCGCATGATTTTGCTCGCGATCTGTCGATGCAAGGAGTCGGGGTAATTTCAGGTATGGCATCAGGCATTGATACGGCTGCACACCAAGGTGCATTAGCCGGCAATGCCGGTACAGTTGCTATATGGGGAACGGGTATAGATAGGATTTATCCGCAATCTAATAAAGAGCTGGCTTATCAGATAGCGGAGAAAGGCCTGATTGTGTCGGAGTTTCCTTTGGGAACCAGACCGCTGGCAGGAAATTTTCCTCGGCGTAACCGTTTGATTGCAGCGCTGGGGCAGGCTTCTTTGGTGGTTGAGGCTGCTTTGGAATCAGGCTCGTTGATCACAGCCAAGCTGGCGGGTGACATGGGGCGGGAAGTTATGGCGGTGCCCGGTTCTATTGATAATCCGCACAGCAAAGGGTGCCATAAATTAATCAAGGAAGGCGCGAAACTGGTGGAAAATTTGGAGGATATTTTACAAGAATGTCCTCAACTGTTGCAAAATCCGCAAGTATCGTCATATTCTATATATAGGCAGCCTGAAACCAATCGGAAATCAGATTCGGTAATTATGCAGAAACAGGAAAATTGTAGCGCCGAATGCCTGTCTGAAACACATAATAAGAAAGAAACCAATAATTTGCTTAAGGCTATGGGTTATGATTCTATTCATCCCGATAGCTTGGCTGAAAAGCTGGCGTTGGCTACTGCGGATGTATACGCATTATTGTTGGAAATGGAGCTGGATGGCATAGTTGCAGCGATGCCAGGGGGACGTTACCAGCGGATTGCAAAATAAGTAAGGAATTTAAGGAACAGCATGGCAGATGTAATTGCTTTTTTAATCGAACATTTTAGAGACTTTGATGCGTGCCCGCCCTCAAGTGATTTGGGGGTGTTGTTGGAAGAAGCGGGTTTTGGTGATGTGGAAATCGGAAACCTGTTGATGTTATTGGAAGCTTTGGAGAGCCAGCCTAAAATGAATATGTCTTGTAATGCTGGTACAGCCATGAGGGTTTATTGTCAGGAAGAATTGGAAGCTCTGCCGCAGGAAGTGTTGGGGTTATTGCATTATCTAGAGCAGGAAAAAGCAATTGATGCAAGACAACATGAGTTTGTGATTAATGCTTTATTGTTTATGCCACAAGAAGAAGTAACGGTTGATATGGCGAAAATCTTCGCTTTATTGGCATTGTGGGCGCACCAATCCGAGTTGCCGGTTTTGATTGGTGACGATTTAATGGTTGCATTGCACGGTGCGGCAACGATGCATTAAATCGTTTGCAGTATCTGTTTTTCTTTTCAGACAGGCATTCCGATTAAAGAATGCCTGTCTGAAAACATAATAAATTTAATAATTATAGATAAATTTAATAATTATAGAGAGCGGTATAAATGACAAAAAATTTATTGATTGTCGAATCGGTTACCAAAGCTAAATCCATGCAGAAATATTTAGGATCGGATTTTCAGGTGCTGGCATCTTACGGGCATGTGCGCGATTTGATTCCCAAAAACGGAGCGGTTGACCCGGATAATGATTTTGCCATGAAATATCAGATCGTTGCGAAAAACAGCAAGCATGTTGATGCTATTGTGGCTGCCGCGAAAGAAGCTGAAAATATTTATCTGGCCACCGACCCAGATAGAGAAGGTGAGGCAATTTCATGGCATTTATGGGAAATATTGAAAAGTAAACGGGGTTTGAAAAATATCCATCCGCAGCGCATTGTGTTCCATGAAGTAACCAAAAAAGCTGTTCAAGAAGCAATTCAGAACCCACGCGAATTGGATTTCAATTTGGTTGATGCGCAGCAAGCGCGCCGTGCCTTGGATTATTTGGTGGGTTTTAACTTATCTCCTTTACTGTGGAAAAAAATACGTCGGGGCTTGAGCGCCGGTCGTGTACAAAGCCCGGCGTTAAGGTTGATTTGTGAGCGAGAAAATGAAATTCGGGCTTTCGAGAGCCAGGAATATTGGTCTGTCCATATGGATAGCCACAAAGGCCGCCAGAAATTCAGTGCTAAATTGACACATTGGTTGGGTAATAAATTAGAACAATTTTCTTTGCCGGATGAAGCTTCGCAAGCCGAAATCCTGAAAGGTTTGGAAGGCGAGAAAGCTGTCGTTGCCGATGTGGTGAAGAAAAAGGCTACCAGAAAACCGGTTGCACCTTACACAACTTCTACGATGCAGCAGGATGCAGTGCGCAAGCTTGGCATGACCACAGACCGCACCATGCGTACGGCGCAGCAGCTTTTCGAAGGTATCGATGTGGGTCAGGGTGCTGTCGGTTTGATTACTTATATGCGTACCGATAGCGTAAGCCTGTCTGAAGATGCGATAACCGAGCTGCGCCATTATATTGAAAATAAAATCGGTGCGGATTTTCTGCCCAAAGAAGCTCGGGCTTATAAAACCAAATCCAAAAATGCCCAAGAAGCGCACGAAGCCATCCGGCCAACCTCAGTTTATCGAACACCTGAAAGCGTGAAGCCATTTTTAAGCAATGATCAATTTAAGCTTTATCAAATGATTTGGCAACGTACGGTCGCCTGCCAGATGGTTGATGCCAAGTTTGATGCAACTACCGTTGATATCCATGTTGGCCAAGGTGTATTTAGGGTTACAGGTCAGGTGCTTGCGTTTGCCGGCTTCTTGAACGTTTATCAGGAAGGTCAAGATGAAGACTATGAGGACGAAAACAATAAAAAACTGCCTGATTTGAAACTTGGTGATGAACTGCCGGTTGACAAGCTCTACGGTGAGCAACATTTCACGCAACCACCGCCCCGGTTTAATGAGGCCACATTAGTAAAAGCATTGGAAGATTTTGGTATTGGCCGCCCGTCAACCTATGCGAGCATTATTAAAACACTTAAGGATCGTGAATACGTCACAGTTGATCAGCGCCGTTTTATGCCTACCGATACCGGCGATATTGTGAATAAATTCTTAACAGAACATTTTGAGCAATATGTCGATTACGACTTTACCGCCAAACTGGAAGACAGCCTAGATGAAATCGCCAGCGGCAAGCGCAAGTGGATTCCGGTTATGGATAAGTTTTGGAAGGGATTTCACAAGCAAGTTGTTGAAAAAGAGGGTATTGAGCGGGCTAAAATCACTACTGAAGAGTTGGAAGAAATTTGCCCGAAATGCGGTAATCACAAGTTGCAAATCAAATTTGGCAAGCGGGGCCGTTTTATTGCGTGTTCCGGTTACCCTGATTGTGATTACACGCGAAATGTAAATGAAACCGCAGAGGATGCAGCGAAAGAGCTGGACGAACCAACCATTGTGGAAGGGCGCGAATGTCCGAAATGTGGCGGCCAGTTGGTTTATAAAAAAGGCCGTTATGGTAAGTTTATCGGTTGCGCCAACTATCCGAAGTGCAAACATATTGAACCGTTGGAAAAACCGAAAGAAACCGGTGTGGCATGTCCGAAGTGTGGCAAGGGTCAATTGATTGAACGAAAATCACGGTATGGTAAGCTTTTTTACAGTTGTAATACTTATCCTGATTGTGATTATGCCGTATGGAATCCGCCAATCGCAGAAACCTGCCCGAAATGCCAGTGGCCCGTTTTAACGATTAAAACAACTAAACGAAGAGGAACTGAAAAAGTTTGCCCACAGAAAGAGTGTGGTTGGAGCGAACAAATTGAACCTCCCGCACCTAAGGAGTAAATTTGCAAACGGATATTTAATATCCGTTTTTCTTTGTCTGTTTGGTTTGTACTGATGTTTAGCTAAGGTAGTATTGCAGTGAAAAAATGACTGCTATGCAATGCTGCAACCAGCAGAAATCAATTCAAAACAGTCATTAATGCCTGTCTGAAAAGGAGATAAGGTGTCAAAACATTCTAAGCATGTCAATCAAGTCAGAATTATTGGCGGTAATTGCAAAGGGCGGAAAATCCGATTTTTATCAGCAGAAGGTCTGCGCCCTACGGCGGATATGGTAAGAGAGCGTTTATTTAATTGGCTCGGTCAGGATTTAACTGGCTTAAAAGTATTAGATTTATTTGCAGGTAGTGGTGCTTTAGGGTTTGAAGCAGCCTCGCGTAATGCCAAACAAGTAGTCATGGTGGAAAAATATAGAGATACTAGTAAATTGTTACAGCAGAATATACGTGAATTGGGATTAGAAGATAAGATAACCATTTCAGCTCAAGATGCTCTTGATTATTTGAAATCATCAAGCGAAAAATTTGATGTCATATTTCTTGACCCTCCTTATGCGTGGGAAGATTGGAAAACATTATTTGGGCAGGTGGAAAAATGCCTGTCTGAAAACGCAATGGTATATATAGAATCAGGAAGTATGCCTCAAATTCCAGAATGGTTGCACCTGTTTCGAGAGGGTAAATCAGGAAAAAGCCTATTTGAAGTAAGAATATATAAGCCGGAAATCGAGAAATAAGCAATAAACTGCTTTGTTATATTGGTATTGGCATAGTAGTTTTTAGCTGATATTTATTTGATTTTAATAATTATTCTCAAATTTAAAAATACCTTAAACAGTCAGCGCAAGAAACATATTGTGCTATAATTCGTAGTTAACTATTTAGGTCTATATTTTAAAATATAAAAGGATTTTGAAATGTCACTCTTTATTACGGATGAGTGCATCAATTGCGACGTATGTGAACCAGAATGCCCTAATGATGCAATCTATCAGGGCGAAGAAATCTATGAAATCAATCCAAGTTTGTGCACACAGTGTGTGGGTCACTATGATGAACCGCAATGTCAGCAGGTATGTCCGGTAGATTGCATCTTAATAGATGAGGAACATCCGGAAAGTCAGGAAGAATTACAGGCTAAATATGAGCGTATTATCTCAGCAAAATAGTCTGAAAAATAATTCGTTTATAAATTAGAATTTTAAGAAATAATTAGAAAAAATGAACGAATAATACTTGACGGTTTTTAAGCTAGTTTGTATTATTCGTTTTCTCTTTGAGGTGGGATTCCCGAGCGGTCAAAGGGGGCAGACTGTAAATCTGTTGCGAGAGCTTCGAAGGTTCGAATCCTTCTCCCACCACCAAATATCCATAGTTTATGGGGCAAAAGAATAAGTAAGTATGCGGGTGTAGCTCAATGGTAGAGCAGAAGCCTTCCAAGCTTACGGTGAGGGTTCGATTCCCTTCACCCGCTCCAATTCATATTGGCCCATGTAGCTCAGGGGTAGAGCACTCCCTTGGTAAGGGAGAGGTCGGCAGTTCAAATCTGCCCATGGGCACCAAATTCTTGAAATCCGTAATCTTAAACATTTTTGATATTGAGTATAGGAAATTGCCATGGCAAAAG
>NZ_JH165159.1:2258716-2298094 GCF_000227765.1 Neisseria wadsworthii 9715 | reverse complement strand
TCATTGCTTAAAAGTTAGAGGCCAGTAGCTCAATTGGTAGAGTATCGGTCTCCAAAACCGAGGGTTGGGGGTTCGAGACCCTCCTGGCCTGCCAAATCAAAAAAACTAACCGGCCATGAGTCGGTTAGTTTTTATTAATTTTAAGTTGGGTTTAAAATGACAGAAAAAACACCGTCTGAATCATATTCATCTGAAAAAGGCATCAATCAATGGGATAAAAAAAACAACTCGGCAACAAAGAAAATAGGTGTTGCTGATTATGTGAAATCTGTTGTTGCATTTTCTGTATTTGGTTTGGGATTGTGGGTATATTACACTAATATCTTAAATATTTCATTGTATTTAAGATATGTGATTTTAGCTTTGAGTGGGCTAATTGTAGTGGTGTTGATCTTGTCTTGGTGTCAGTATGGTAGGGACTTTCTTCTCTATGTTAAAGATTCATATGCTGAATTTAAGAAAGTTGTTTGGCCTACTAGAGCAGAGTCAACTAGAATTACGATTAGAGTGATCATGTTTGCGCTAATATTGTCGGCATTTATTTATGCTGTAGATAGCCTGATTACTGTAGTGTTTAATGCGGTATTGTTGAAGGGTTAAAGAAATGTCTAAACGCTGGTATGTTGTCCAGGCCTATTCTGGTTTTGAAAAAAACGTCCAAAAAACCCTAAAGGAGCGAATTATTCGTGAGAATATGGAAAAATATTTTGGTGAGATTCTTGTGCCAGTTGAGGAGGTTGTTGATATTAAGAATGGGCGACGTACTGTAAGTGAGCGGAAATTCTTTCCAGGGTATGTGCTTGTGGAAATGGAAATGACAGATGAATCTTGGCATTTGGTAAAAAGCACCCCTAGAGTAAATGGTTTTATTGGCGGTACTGCAAATCGTCCTCTTCCTATATCTCAGAAAGAGGTGGAAGCTCTTATGAGTCAAGTGGGCAAGAGTGGTGCTGAACGTAAACCTAAGCCCAAGGTTGAATTTGATGTTGGCCAGCAAGTAAGAGTAAATGAAGGGCCTTTTGCTGACTTTAATGGTGTTGTTGAAGATGTCGATTATGAGCGTAATAAACTAAGAGTTTTGGTTCAGATTTTCGGTAGAGAGACGCCTGTTGAGTTGGAGTTCAGTCAGGTTGAAAAAATCTAAAGTTTTATGTGACTTAATTTTGTTTAGATGCAAATATGAAGCTGCTTATGAAATATTAGGCGGAGACTTTTGCAAAAATAGTCTATTAACGAAATTTGACGCATAAAAATGTGCTAAAAATTTTCAATTGACTAAAACCTTTCTGATTTTGAGTAAAAAATAGGCAAAATCAGAAAGGTTTTTCATTTTGAGGATTTTATTGAGAATAAAATTTTAGTAACTTATATTATTGCAAAGGTCTCAGGCGGCTTTTCATTTTTGGATCGTAGAAGTTTATTTCATTGATTGCAATTGAAAAAAAATGATGCTATAATTCAAAGCTTGATTTTTGGGGAGTGGAATTATTTCTACGTTGTACCCGTTATTAGGAGTTTAATTGTGGCAAAAAAAATTATTGGTTATATCAAACTGCAAATTCCTGCAGGTAAGGCTAATCCTTCTCCGCCAGTTGGTCCGGCATTGGGTCAGCGTGGTTTGAATATTATGGAATTTTGTAAAGCATTTAATGCGGCAACTCAAGGGATGGAGCCAGGGCTTCCTATTCCTGTTGTAATTACAGCGTTTGCTGATAAATCTTTTACTTTTGTTATGAAAACGCCTCCGGCTGCAATTTTGTTGAAAAAGGCTGCTGGTCTGCAAAAAGGTAGTTCGAATCCCTTAACTAATAAGGTGGGTAGAATAACTCGTGCGCAATTGGAAGAAATTGCGAAAACAAAAGAGCCTGATTTAACTGCTGCTGATTTGGACGCTGCTGTTCGCACCATTGCTGGTTCTGCACGTTCTATGGGTCTTGATGTGGAGGGTGTGTAATAATGGCTAAGGTATCTAAACGTTTGAAGGCATTGAGAGAGTCGGTTGATGCTAATAAATTGTATTCAATTGATGAAGCCATTTCTTTAGTAAAGAAAGCTGCGATAGCTAAATTTGACGAGTCAGTTGATGCCTCTTTTAATTTGGGTGTTGATCCTCGTAAATCTGATCAGGTAATTCGTGGTTCTGTAGTGTTGCCAAAAGGCACAGGTAAAGTTACTAGAGTGGCCGTATTCACTCAGGGTGCCAATGCTGAGGCTGCTAAGGTGGCTGGCGCTGACGTTGTTGGTTTTGAAGATTTAGCAGAGGAAGTCAAAAAGGGTAATTTGGATTTTGACGTTGTTATTGCATCTCCTGATGCCATGCGTATAGTAGGGCAGTTAGGAACTATTCTAGGACCTCGCGGGCTAATGCCAAACCCTAAAGTGGGAACGGTAACCCCAAACGTTGCAGAAGCTGTTAAGAATGCAAAAGCGGGGCAAATCCAATATCGTACAGATAAAGCAGGTATTGTGCATGCAACGATTGGTCGAGCTTCTTTTTCTGAGGCTGATCTAAAAGAGAATTTTGATGCTTTGTTGGATGCTTTGGTTAAAGCCAAGCCTGCAGCAGCAAAAGGCCAATATTTGAAAAAAGTGGCTGTTAGCAGCACTATGGGCTTAGGTGTTCGTGTCGATACGGCAAGTGTGAATAACTAAATTATATGATTTTGAGCAACTTCTGGATTATTCAGGAGTGTTTGGAAGTTGCTTAAGATGGGCTACTTAATCAATAATTTTAAGTAGGTGTCCAAGACCGTAGGGATCGAGAGATTTAATATAAAACCCTACGCAGACGGTAGTCCTGAAGTTTTTAAGCAAAATTGCTTGTGAAATGTCTTTTCAGGTTGCCGCGCTGGTGAAATATCTTTTTCAAGATATTTTGATTATTAAACAGTGGGAGGTAGGCCTTGAGTCTCAATATTGAAACCAAGAAAGCAGCCGTAGAAGAAATTAGTAAAAGTATTGCTAATGCTCAAACTATGGTTATCGCTGAATATCGTGGTATCAGTGTTGCTAGCATGACTGAGTTACGCTCCAATGCACGAAAAGAAGGCGTATATTTACGTGTTCTTAAAAATACATTGGCTCGTCGCGCAGTTGAAGGTACTTCATTTGCTGCTTTGGCAGATCAAATGGTTGGTCCTTTGGTTTATGCTGCATCAGAAGATGCCGTTGCTGCTGCAAAAGTATTGCATCAGTTTGCGAAAAAAGACGACAAAATTATTATTAAGGCAGGTTCTTATAATGGCGAATTAATGGATGCTGGTCAGGTTAGTGACTTGGCATCTATCCCAAGTCGTGAAGAATTGTTGTCTAAGTTGTTGTTTGTTATGCAAGCACCTGTTTCAAGCTTTGCACGTGGACTTGCTGCTTTGGCAGAGAAGAAAGAAAGCGAAGCTGCTTAATAAACAGTTTTGTTATATTTAAAAATTAATTTATTTTAGATTTAAGATATTTAGGAGTTAGATAGCATGGCTATTACTAAAGAAGACATTTTAGAAGCAGTTGGTAACTTGACTGTCATGGAATTGAACGATTTGGTTAAAGCGTTCGAAGAAAAATTTGGTGTATCAGCAGCTGCAGTTGCAGTTGCAGCTGGTCCCGCTGCAGGCGGCGCTGCTGCTGAAGCTAAAACTGAATTTGATGTTGTTTTGGCTTCTGCCGGTGATCAAAAAGTGGGTGTAATTAAAGTTGTGCGCGCCATTACTGGATTGGGCTTGAAAGAAGCAAAAGATATGGTTGATGGTGCTCCAAAAACTCTTAAAGAAGGTGTTTCTCAAGCAGAAGCTGATGACATTAAGAAACAGTTGGAAGAAGCAGGCGCTAAAGTCGAAATTAAATAAGCTTTTATCCAAAGATTGGGCTGGCAGTTTACTGCCAGCCTTATTTCGCTTTATATGAAAACGTTATTTATAATTTACATAAATTTGCCGATTGAAATAATTATTTTGTAAATTTATGTAAATTTAGTGATGTGGATTGGGCCTTTGTAAAGTTAATGTTCCAATAAATCCATTTTTTATTCTCTTTCCATTTTTGGAGTTTCTACATGAGCTATTCGTTTACTGAAAAGAAGCGTATTCGCAAGAGTTTTGCGAAGCGTGCGAATGTCTTGAATGTACCATTTTTGTTGGCAACACAATTGGATTCTTATTCTAAGTTTTTGCAGCAAGAAAAACCTTTTGATAAACGTAGTGATAATGGCCTGCAAGCTGCATTTAATTCTATTTTTCCAATTGTTAGTCACAATGGTTATGCTCGCCTTGAATTTGTGCACTACATTTTAGGTGAGCCTCTTTTTGATATTGCTGAATGTCAATTGCGTGGTATTACTTATGCAGCTCCTTTACGTGCCCGTATCAGATTAGTAATTTTGGATAAAGAATCTTCCAAGCCTGCAATAAAAGAAGTACGTGAAAATGAAGTATATATGGGTGAAATCCCACTGATGACACCTAGCGGCTCCTTTGTAATCAATGGAACTGAGCGAGTTATCGTATCTCAGCTTCACCGATCCCCCGGCGTATTTTTTGAGCACGACCGCGGTAAAACTCATTCTTCTGGTAAGTTATTGTTTTCTGCCCGTGTGATTCCTTATCGTGGGTCATGGTTGGATTTTGAATTTGATCCGAAAGATTTGTTGTATTTTCGTATTGATCGCCGACGGAAAATGCCAGTAACTATCCTTTTGAAGGCTTTAGGTTACAATAATGAGCAAATTTTAGACACTTTTTACGATAAAGAAACTTTTTATTTGTCTAAAAACGGTATCGAAACAGACTTAGTACCTACCCGTTTAAAGGGTGAAACAGCCAAGTTAGATATCGTTGATGCGAATGGTACTGTATTGGTTAATGCTGGTAAGCGTATTACTGCCAAGAATATCCGTGATATTGAAAAGTCAGGTCTTAAACGCTTAGCTATAGAGCCAGATTCATTGCTAGGTAAGATTTTGGCTAAAGATGTTATCGTACCTGATACAGGGGAGGTGTTAGCGGTTGCTAATGATGAGATTACAGAGGAGCTGTTAGCACAGTTAGATATTCATGGCGTTACTAATTTAGAAACACTTTATATCAACGAGCTTGATCAAGGCGGTTATATTTCAGCGACATTGAGTACCGATGAAACAGTTGATCAGCAAGCTGCGCGCGTGGCTATTTACCGTATGATGCGTCCTGGTGAACCGCCCACGGAAGAAGCGGTTGAGTTGTTGTTTAACCGTTTATTCTTTAATGAAGATAGCTATGATTTGTCGCGTGTTGGCCGTATGAAATTTAATACACGGACATATGAACAAAAATTAACTGATGTTCAAAAAGCGTCTTGGTATGGTCGTTTAATTAATGAAACATTTGTGGGTGCTGCTGATAAGGGTGGCTATGTATTAAGCGTAGAGGACATCGTTGTTTCGATTGCAACATTGGTTGAGCTGCGCAATGGTCATGGTGAAGTAGACGATATTGACCATTTGGGTAACCGTCGCGTTCGTTCTGTCGGCGAGCTTACAGAGAATCAATTCAGAAGTGGTTTGTCACGTGTAGAGCGTGCAGTAAAAGAGCGTTTGAATCAGGCGGAGTCAGAAAATCTGATGCCTACCGATTTAATCAATGCCAAACCTGTTTCTGCGGCTATTAAAGAGTTTTTCGGCTCCAGCCAGTTGAGTCAGTTTATGGATCAGACCAATCCCCTGTCTGAAATCACCCATAAACGCCGTGTGTCAGCTTTAGGCCCGGGCGGTTTGACCCGTGAGCGCGCAGGTTTTGAGGTGCGTGACGTACACCCGACCCATTACGGTCGAGTATGCCCGATTGAGACGCCAGAGGGTCCGAACATTGGTTTGATTAATTCTCTATCTGTATATGCCAGAACCAATGAGTACGGTTTCTTGGAAACGCCTTATCGCCGTGTAATCGATGGAAAAGTAACTAACGAAATTGATTATTTGTCCGCCATTGAGGAGGGCAGATATGTGATTGCGCAGGCAAATGCCGAGCTGGACGAAGAGGGTAATTTGACCGGTGATTTGATTACCTGTCGTGAAAAAGGCGAAACCATCATGGCAACTGCCGATCGCGTCCAATATATGGATGTGGCAACCGGTCAAGTTGTTTCTGTAGCAGCTTCATTGATTCCTTTCTTGGAGCATGATGATGCGAACCGTGCTTTGATGGGTGCGAACATGCAACGTCAGGCTGTTCCATGTTTGCGTCCTGAAAAACCGATGGTAGGCACAGGTATTGAGCGTTCTGTTGCTGTTGATTCTGCCACTGCTATTGTTGCTCGTCGTGGCGGTGTGGTGGAATATGTGGACGCTAACCGTATTGTGGTGCGTGTACATGATGATGAGGCTACTGCTGGTGAAGTCGGTGTGGATATTTACAATTTAGTGAAATTCACTCGCTCTAACCAATCTACCAATATTAACCAGCGTCCTGTTGTGAAGGCAGGTGATGTGCTGCAGCGTGGTGATGTGGTAGCCGACGGCGCCTCTACTGATTTAGGAGAATTAGCGTTAGGTCAAAATATGACCATCGCGTTCATGCCATGGAACGGTTATAACTATGAAGACTCAATTCTGATTTCAGAAAAAGTAGCAGCGGACGATCGTTATACTTCTATTCATATCGAAGAATTGAACGTAGTTGCCCGCGATACCAAATTAGGTGCAGAAGAAATTACCCGCGACATTCCGAATCTTTCTGAGCGTATGCAAAATCGTTTGGATGAGAGCGGTATTGTGTATATAGGTGCCGAAGTAGAGGCCGGTGATGTGTTGGTAGGTAAAGTAACGCCTAAAGGTGAAACCCAACTGACACCAGAAGAAAAACTGCTACGTGCGATCTTCGGTGAGAAAGCCAGTGACGTAAAAGACACTTCATTGCGTATGCCTACCGGCATGAGCGGAACTGTTATTGATGTTCAGGTATTTACGCGAGAAGGTATTCAGCGCGACAAGCGGGCGCAATCGATTATTGATGCCGAACTGAAGCGTTACCGCCAAGATTTGGGTGACCAATTGCGTATTTTTGACAATGATGCGTTTGATCGTATCGAACGTATGTTGGTTGGCCAAAAAGCAAATGGCGGCCCGATGAAACTTGCTAAGGGAAGCGAGATTACTGCTGAATATTTGGCAAGTTTGCCCAGCAAGCATGACTGGTTCGATATTCGCCCGGTTGACGAAGATTTGGCTAAGCAACTTGAGCTGATCAAACTAAGCTTGCAGCAAAAGCGCGAAGAGTCTGAAGTTCTTTATGAAATTAAAAAGAAAAAAATGACTCAAGGCGATGAGTTGCAACCTGGTGTGCAAAAAATGGTGAAAGTATTTATCGCCATTAAACGCCGCTTGCAAGCTGGTGACAAAATGGCCGGTCGTCATGGCAACAAAGGTGTGGTATCACGTATTTTGCCGGTAGAAGATATGCCTTATATGGCAGATGGCCGTCCTGTTGATATTGTATTAAACCCTCTGGGTGTGCCTTCTCGTATGAATATCGGCCAGATTCTGGAAGTACATTTGGGCTGGGCGGCAAAAGGTATCGGTGAGCGCATCGACCGCATGCTAGCAGAACAGCGTAAAGTCGGCGAAATCCGTGAGTTCCTTAACCGTTTATACAATGGCAGCGGTAAGCAAGAAAATCTGGAGGAATTGAGCGATGACGAAATTCTGGCACTAGCTGAGAATTTGAAAGAAGGCGCAACTTTTGCTTCTCCAGTATTCGATGGTGCTAAAGAGGCAGAAATTTATGAGATGTTGGACTTGGCTTATCCGAGCGATGATCCGGAAGTTCAAAAAATGGGCTTCAACGATAGCAAAACCCAAATCACATTATATGATGGTCGTTCAGGCGAACCGTTTGACCGTAAGGTTACTGTTGGTGTGATGCATTACCTTAAACTGCACCATTTGGTAGATGAAAAAATGCATGCACGTTCGACTGGTCCATATTCACTGGTTACTCAGCAACCACTTGGTGGTAAAGCACAATTCGGTGGTCAGCGTTTCGGTGAGATGGAGGTTTGGGCGCTGGAAGCTTATGGTGCCGCTTATACGTTGCAAGAAATGCTTACCGTTAAATCGGATGATGTTTCCGGCCGTACGAAGATGTATGAAAACATTGTTAAAGGTGAACACAAAATCGATGCGGGCATGCCTGAATCTTTCAATGTTTTGGTAAAAGAGATCCGTTCACTGGGCTTGGATATTGATTTAGAGCGGTATTGACAACGGTTTTCAGACAGGCATGGAAAGCTTGTATGCTTGTCTGAAAGTCTTGCTACTGGATATGTTAAATCGAAATTAGGATGTTTGGCATGAAGAAGATTTCAATATCTTTATTGACGGCGTTAAGTGTTTCTACTGTATTGGCAATAACCCCTGAGTAACTTATTGGAAGTTGGCAATGTAAAAGTTCTGATGAAACAGATATGACTTTTTCATTTGCTGATAATAATAAGAAGCTTGAATTATCTTTGAATCTGAAGATACCAAATGATGACGGCAGTTTTCTGTTGTATCGCATCGGGATGGCAGGAACTTGGTTCTCAAAGACCGGCAAGTTTTTTTAGATGCATGACTCATCAAGTGGATCGTATACATCAAGGATTGAAATCAGAATCAGCTAAACAAACGGACGAGTGGATGTTCTCAGAATTACAAGGTGATGTTCAGCGCGGAAAATCTGAAAATAAGTTATCTGCAAGTTGGACAAATTAACGATAAACAGATAACAGTTTATATCATGGGAAATGAATCCGACAAATTATCTTGTATCAAATCGAACTGAATTTTCTGTCCGAATACCATTTAAACGCCAAAGAGGGTCAGCTTGTACCCCAAGGAGCAAAAAATGAAAGCTTTGTTAGACCTGTTTAACCCCCTGCAATCAGCAGGTATGGAAGAAGAATTTGATGCGATTAAAATCGGCATTGCTTCTCCGGAAACCATTCGCTCATGGTCTTACGGTGAAGTTAAGAAGCCGGAGACCATCAACTACCGTACTTTCAAGCCTGAGCGTGACGGCTTGTTCTGCGCTAAGATTTTCGGTCCGGTTAAAGATTATGAATGTTTGTGTGGTAAATACAAACGTTTGAAATTTAAAGGTGTAACCTGTGAAAAATGTGGCGTGGAAGTAACTTTGTCCAAAGTACGCCGTGAGCGTATGGGCCACATTGAATTGGCTGCACCAATTGCACATATATGGTTTTTGAAATCATTACCTTCCCGCTTGGGTATGGTATTGGATATGACTTTACGCGATATTGAGCGCGTGTTGTATTTTGAAGCTTTTGTAGTGACCGATCCTGGCATGACTCCGTTGCAACGCCGCCAATTGCTGACTGAAGAAGATTATTACAGCAAATTGGAAGAATATGGCGATGATTTTGATGCAAAAATGGGTGCCGAGGGTATTCGTGATTTGTTGCGTAATCTAGATATTGCATCAGAAATCGAATTATTGCGCCAAGAGTTGGAATCCACCGGTTCTGACACAAAAATCAAGAAAATTGCCAAGCGTTTGAAAGTATTGGAGGCTTTTCAGCGTTCAGGCATGAAGCTTGAATGGATGATTATGGATGTACTGCCAGTGTTGCCACCGGATTTGCGTCCGTTGGTTCCGCTTGACGGTGGTCGCTTTGCTACTTCTGATTTGAATGATTTGTATCGTCGGGTTATCAACCGTAATAACCGTTTGAAGCGTCTGCTGGAGTTGCATGCACCAGACATTATCGTGCGTAATGAAAAACGCATGTTGCAAGAAGCTGTGGATTCATTGTTGGATAACGGTCGCCGCGGTAAAGCAATGACCGGTGCAAACAAGCGTCCGTTGAAATCTTTGGCTGATATGATTAAAGGTAAAGGCGGTCGTTTCCGTCAAAACCTGTTAGGCAAACGTGTTGACTATTCAGGCCGTTCTGTAATTACCGTAGGCCCGTACCTGCGTCTACATCAATGCGGTTTACCGAAAAAAATGGCCTTGGAGTTGTTTAAGCCTTTCATCTTTCATAAATTGGAATTGCAAGGTTTGGCTTCAACCGTAAAAGCTGCGAAAAAGCTGGTAGAGCAGGAAGTGCCGGAAGTGTGGGATATCTTGGAAGAAGTGATTCGAGAGCATCCGATTATGCTTAACCGTGCACCGACTTTGCACCGTTTGGGTATTCAAGCATTTGAGCCGATTTTAATTGAAGGCAAAGCCATTCAGTTGCACCCGCTCGTTTGTGCGGCATTCAACGCCGACTTCGACGGTGACCAAATGGCTGTTCACGTTCCATTGAGTTTGGAAGCACAAATGGAAGCACGTACCTTGATGCTGGCTTCCAACAACGTATTGTCGCCTGCCAACGGCGAGCCGATTATCGTTCCTTCACAAGATATTGTATTGGGCTTGTATTATATGACCCGAGACAAAATCAACGGTAAAGGTGAAGGCAGCCTGTTTGCCGATGTGAAAGAAGTACACCGTGCTTACCATACTAAACAAGTAGAACTCGGCACAAAAATTACTGTGCGCGTACGCGAGTGGGTGAAAAATGAAGAAGGTGAATTCGAGCCGGTGGTTAACCGTTACGAAACTACCGTCGGTCGTGCGTTGTTGAGCGAAATTCTGCCTAAAGGCCTACCGTTTGACTATGTGAATAAAGCATTGAAGAAGAAAGAAATTTCTAAGTTGATTAATGCATCATTCCGTTTGTGCGGTTTGCGTGATACTGTAATTTTTGCCGACCATTTGATGTACACCGGTTTTGCATTGGCGGCTAAAGGGGGCATTTCGATTTGCGTGGACGATATGGAAGTGCCAGAGCAAAAAGCAACCTTGCTGGCCGAAGCTCAAAGCGAAGTGAAGGAAATCGAAAATCAATACCGTCAAGGTTTGGTAACGAATGGTGAACGGTATAACAAAGTAGTG
Source organism: Neisseria wadsworthii 9715 (assembly GCF_000227765.1). GTDB lineage: Bacteria > Pseudomonadota > Gammaproteobacteria > Burkholderiales > Neisseriaceae > Neisseria > Neisseria wadsworthii. The sequence goes on along the minus strand of NZ_JH165159.1, from coordinate 2,287,187 downwards.
GATATCTGGGGTCGCACCGGCGATAAAATCGCTAAAGCGATGATGGATAATCTTTCTACTCAAAAAGTAACTGACCGTGAAGGTAATAAAGTCGATCAAGAGTCGTTTAACTCTATTTATATGATGGCTGACTCAGGTGCCCGTGGTTCGGCAGCTCAGATTAAGCAGCTTTCCGGTATGCGTGGTTTGATGGCCAAACCTGATGGTTCGATTATCGAAACCCCGATTACCGCAAACTTCCGAGAAGGTTTGACCGTATTGCAATACTTTATTTCCACACACGGTGCGCGTAAAGGTTTGGCGGATACGGCATTGAAAACTGCAAACTCAGGTTATCTGACCCGTCGTTTGGTGGATGTCACCCAAGATTTGGTAGTGATTGAAGACGATTGCGGAACCTCTGACGGATTTATTATGAAAGCCGTTGTTCAAGGCGGTGATGTGATTGAACCGTTGCGTGACCGTATTTTGGGTCGTGTAACTGCTGCTGATGTGGTTGACCCTTCCAGTGGAGAGACCCTGGTTGAAGCTGGTACGCTGCTGAGCGAGCAACTGGTTGACTTGATTGATAACTCGGGTGTGGATGAAGTAAAAGTACGCACGCCGATTACTTGTAAAACCCGCTATGGTTTGTGTGCCAAATGTTATGGCCGGGACTTGGCGCGCGGTAAACTGGTTAATGCCGGTGAAGCTGTTGGCGTAATCGCTGCACAATCAATCGGTGAACCGGGTACTCAGTTGACAATGCGTACTTTCCACATTGGTGGCGCGGCATCCCGAGCCGCAGCGGCCAGCCAAGTTGAAGCCAAATCCAACGGTACGGCACGCTTTAACAGCCAAATGCGTTATGTGATGAATAATAAAGGTGAGCTGATTGTGATTGGCCGCTCTTCCGAGGTGGTGATTCATGATGAAATCGGCCGCGAACGCGAGCGCCATAAAGTACCTTACGGTGCCACTTTATTGGTAAATGACGGCTCAGGCGTGAAAGCCGGCCAAACTTTGGCCACTTGGGATCCACATACGCGCCCAATGATTACCGAACACGCCGGTCGTGTGAAGTTTGAAAACATCGAAGAAGGTGTAACCGTTACCAAGCAAACCGATGAAATTACCGGTTTATCGACCTTGGTGGTAATTGATGGCAAGCGCCGTGCATCAAGCGCTTCCAAATTGTTGCGCCCGACAGTAAAACTATTGGACGAAAATGGTGAGGAAGTAAAAATTCCGGGTACGGAAACGTCTGTATCTATGGCATTCCCAGTGGGTGCGATTATTACCGTGCGTGAAGATCAGGAAGTAGGTAAAGGTGACGTGTTAGCGCGTATCCCACAGGCTTCTTCGAAAACCCGTGATATTACCGGTGGTCTGCCGAGAGTAGCTGAGCTGTTTGAAGCGCGTGTACCAAAAGATGCCGGTATGCTGGCCGAAGTAACAGGTACTGTGTCGTTCGGTAAAGAAACCAAAGGCAAACAGCGTCTGATTATCACTGACTTAGACGGTGTGGCATATGAAACGCTGATTTCTAAAGAGAAACAGATTTTGGTGCACGATGGCCAAGTTGTGAACCGGGGTGAAACCATTGTAGATGGTGCCGTAGATCCGCATGATATTTTGCGTTTGCAGGGAGTTGAAGCTTTGGCGCGTTACATTGTGCAAGAGGTGCAAGAAGTTTACCGCCTGCAAGGCGTGAAGATTTCAGACAAGCATATTGAAGTTATTATCCGCCAAATGCTGCGCCGTGTGAACATTGCAGATGCAGGTGAAACCGGCTTTATTCCTGGCGAACAGGTAGAACGCGCTGATGTAATGCAAGCAAATGAAAAAGCAATTGCGGAAGGCAAAGAGCCAGCACGTTTTGATAACATTCTGCTGGGTATTACCAAAGCGTCATTGTCGACCGATAGCTTTATCTCTGCTGCGTCCTTCCAAGAAACTACACGCGTATTGACTGAGGCGGCTATCATGGGTAAACATGACGAATTACGCGGCCTGAAAGAAAACGTTATTGTGGGCCGTCTGATCCCTGCCGGTACCGGTTTGACATACCATCGTACACGTCGTAATGAATGGGCTGAAGCCAATGAGGTTGAACAGACCGGTGAAGAGATATCAGAATAAGTTCTGATATTACTAAGCTTGGTAAAGAACCGCCGACTGATTACAGTTGGCGGTTTTGTTTTTCAGACAGGCATGGTATGAGGTTCTTGCACAGGATTAGAAAAAGTCATAAGGTTATATATAGTTGTAAAGATTAAATTTCAGACTAAGTTGGTTTATCTGACTTGAATAACAATACTGCTGATAGTCTTGTATCGGTTTATTATGAATTTCACCATTTAATTAGTAATAAATTTGCTGTGTATTAATTACTATTCATGCTGTATGGTTACAAAAAGAAAAAAGCACAAATGATATAAAGGAAAAATAATGAGTAAACGTGAAACTGCTCGCGCTGTGGCTGAGACCATGTTGAAAGGCTTCAATCGTCACTACACGCTTTATCGTGAAGCCTCTGCACGGGCTAAAGGCTTATTTGAAGCTGCTGATTGGAAAGGAATACAGGAATTGGTTGCTTTGCGCATCCAAATGTATGATAACCGGGTTGCTGAAGCGGTAGATACGCTGCGTGAGCAGTACAATGCGGGTAATTTGCCGGATGAAGTTTGGGCGGCAGCAAAAAAAGAATATATAGCCTTATTGATTGATCACAAACAACCTGAATTGGCAGAAACATTTTTCAATTCTGTATCAACTAAATTGCTTGCCAAGGAATATTTCAACAATCAATTTATTTTTGTGAAGCCCGCAACCAGTACGGAGTTTATTGATTCAGAAGAAACGATTTTTCAATCTTTTTATCCTGATACACAAGGCTTGCGAGGCTGTCTGCGTAAAATTCTGCATCATTTTAACTGGAAGGTGCCATTTGAAAACATGAAGCAAGATATCAGCGGTATCTTGCATGCAGCAAAGAATTATTTAAAAGAAGAGTGGCCGCCAAAAGAATTAAATCTACATATTCAAGTATTGAACTCTGCATTTTACCGTAATAAGTCTGCTTATATTTTTGGGATGATTATTAATGGCAGTAGTAAACACCCGTTTGCATTAGCCGTGGTGCATAACGGGCAGGAAAAACTGCAGATTGATGCGGCTTTGTTTGATCCTCAGCAGATTTCTGTACTTTTCTCGTTTGCGCGCGCCTATTTTTTGGTGGATATGCCAGTACCCAGTGGATATGTGGGTTTTTTGCGTGAAATGTTACCGATGCGTTCAAATGGGGATTTTTACACATTGGTTGGTTTACATAAGCAAGGTAAAAACATTTTCTGGCGCGAATTTACCCGCCATTTGAGCAATTCGCAAGATAAATTTATTCTCGCGCCCGGCATTAAAGGCTTGGTAATGAGTGTATTCACATTACCTTCTTTTCCCTATGTATTCAAAGTGATCAAAGACACGTTCGGACCCAATAAGGATTTTGATCGGGAATACGTGCGCCAAAAATACCTTTTAGTGAAAAAACATGACAGGGTAGGGCGAATGGCCGATACATTGGAATTTTCCGATGTGGCGCTGCCGAAAAACCGCTGCGATGAAGCATTTCTAGAAGAGATGCGTACACTTGCCCCCAGCCAGATAGAAGAAACCGATGATTTAGTAGTGATTAAGCATGTTTATATCGAATATCGCTTGAAGCCGCTCAACCTTTTTATGCAAAAAGCTTCGCCAGAAGAAAAAGCAGCAGCTGTTATTGACTATGGTTTTGCTTTAAAAGAGTTGGCTAGTGCCAATATTTTTCCAGGCGATATGTTGTATAAAAACTTTGGTATGACTCGTTTCGGGCGCGTGATTTTCTATGATTATGATGAAATCGAATATATGACAGACTGTAATTTCCGTAAAATTCCTCCAGCACCGAACCCTGAATATGAAATGTCGGGGGAAGTATGGTATCCGGTGAATAAAGGTGATGTGTTTCCCGAAGAATTTGCACCATTTTTGCTTGGTGAGCCGGATGTGCGGCAAGTGTTTTTACAACATCATAAAGACTTACTTACCCCTGAATTTTGGCAAGGTAAAAAAGACCGTTTGATGAAAGGAGAATTGGATGATTTTTATCCGTATCCACAATCTCTGCGCTTCCGACCGGAAAAGACCGAAGTAGGTTTGGTAGACCGTACAGATGTTTGATGTTTTTAATGTTATACAGAAATGCCTGTCTGAACGTTTTCAGACAGGCATTTGTTTCTAAGCTAGCAATATAGATTGATACAAAAGCGGCTTAGCAGCAAATTTGAGATTGTATTTGGATTTGCTCTTGGATAGAGTTTGACAAACTGGTATCTGCGCAAGAGTAGCAGTTAACTGCGTCAGCGATTTGTTTGGCATTCCAAGTTACATTGCTATCAGTAAATACAAACTCTTCGATTTGGAATTGGCTGCCTTTAAACCAGTTGTTGATGGTTACGCTGTCTTCAGAAGTCTTGCCGCCATCTTCTGCTTGGCTGGCAATATTGATCAACAGGTCGTTACCAACACGCTCAAAGCACAGGTCTGAAGCAGTGATGTCACCGTCGAATTGCAGGATATCTTTGTGTTCAGGATTGGTATCGCAGTCATAAATCACGTCGTTATCGAAGCCGCGTGCGAATACATATGTATCGCAACCTTCTCCACCATTTAGAATATCGCAACCTGCGCCGCCGTTTAGGAAGTCATTACCTTTGCCGCCAACCAAGATGTCATTACCGGCGTGGCCGTAAAGGTTATCGTTACCTTCCAATGATTTCAGGAAGTTATGACCATCATTACCGTGTAATACGTTGTTCAACTTGTTACCGATAGCAGACAGGTTGTTATCAGTCAGCAAGCTGATATTTTCAACATTGCTGGGTGCTGCAATATTTATACTGCTCAGAATAGTGTCATTGCCTTCATTTGCTTTTTCGATAACAACATCGCATGGGTTATCAACATAATAAGTGTCGTCACCTTTGCCGCCGATCATGATGTCGTGACCGGATTCTCCATCGAGAATATCATTGCCGCCTTTGGCGATAATGATGTCATTACCTTTACCGGTAGAAATATCATCATCTTTGTCGGTGCCGTAAACGATATCGTTTTTGTCTGAGGGAACTTTGCTTTGCGGCTCAAAATACCAGCCTTTTTTGCTGTCCCAGCACCAAGAACCTTTAATTTGTTTGCCGTAACCGCAATCCCAGCCTTTGCCGTAACCCCAGCCTTTTCCATAGCCGAAATCTTTACCACCCCAGCATTTTATATTGCAAGAATCTTTGCTGTAACCCCAGCTTTTGCCGTAACCCCAACCTTTTCCATAGCAGGAATCTTTTTCATAACCCCAGCCTTTGCCAGAGAAATCTTTGCTGTAACTCCAGCTTTTACCCCAGCTGCCTTTATGGTCATAGCTATGGCCTGAGTGCCATTTTTGACCGCCTTTAGGCAGGCAATATCCGTAAAAACCTTTAAAGTTGTATGACATTTGTATTAACCTCCGAAATTGATATTTAAAATTGCCTTAAAACTAATGATAAAAATCATTAGAAATCGTGTGTAAAGGCAATGTTTATATTAGCTAATGCGGAGAGAATAAATATGTTTTTATGAAGTGTGGCCTATTAATAAAACAAACGGTATTCTGATAATGATTTGTCATAGTTTTTATGCAACAGTTTAAAAAATATTAGTTTTTAAATCTAAAATTATTCATTTTGATTAATTTGACTTATAACAATATGCATATATTATGATTATAATCATTATTAATATTTATTTATGTATAGTAACGTTTGTTTTTTTTGTTGGGTAGGGTGTGAGTATACGTCGAAAAATGAAAATGCTAAAAAATAATTAATATTTTCATGAGATTAGATAGAATCTTTAAAATAATGACAAAGCAGGGCATTGCAATTGTAATTAACATGTCAACGCAAACAAGCGCTAAAACAACTTAGTTATAGAGTGTGATTATTTAAACTCCGAATTTCTTTTAACACGGCTTCAGCAGCAAGCTTGGCTGTATCTTTTCGTAATAATTCGTGTAAATGATAAAAATCAGCTTTAAGGGATGCAATACGCTCCGGAGATTCATACCAATCAGAGGCCGCTAATGCAATAAACTCAGGTTTCGCCATTTCTTGCATGAGTTCAGGCACAGCTTCTTTGTTGAGTAGAATATTGGGTAAACCTACATGAGGCACTTTAATTTGAGGGCGTACATAGGCATATGTAAGCGGGGAGATTTTATAACTGATAACCATCGGTCGTTTGCACAATGCTACTTCCAAAGTGGCGGTACCGCTGGTAACGATAACGACATCTGCTGCAATTGCGGCCAGAGTAGCATTGCCCTCAGTCATTAAAACATCAAGTTGGCTGAAATCAGGTTTTGCCAATAGGAGCTTCAGGCGTCGACGGGTGGCTTCTGTTGCAGAGGGTAATACGAAGCGGGCTAATGGGTAATGTTGTTGCAGAAGGCGGGCTGCTTCTAAAAAAACGGGTGCCATATAATCGATTTCGCTGACACGGCTGCCCGGTAATAATGCGAATACCGGAATTTCCCTTGGTATGCCTAATGAGTCGCGCGCAGAATTTTTGTTTGTTTCCATTGGCATGGTTTCGGCCAGCGGATGGCCGACAAATTCAGCCTGACCTCCGGCTTCGGTATAAAGTTGGGGCTCCATTGGAAACAGGCAGAGCACTTTATTGGTTTGCTTAACGATTTTGTTGACTCGTTTACGCCGCCATGCCCAAACTGAAGGGCTGACATAATGAATTGTGGGAATGCCTGCCTGCTTGAGTTTGGCTTCGACGCCTAAGTTAAAATCCGGGGCGTCAATCCCTACAAAAACATCAGGCTTTAATGCCAACATTTGTTTTATTAAACCTTTGCGGATTTTTAAAATTTCAGGCAAGCGTTTGACTACTTCGGTGAATCCTCGAACGGCTAGTTTTTCCTGTTCATAAAGACTATTAAAGCCTAGCGCCATCATTTTAGGTCCGCCTATGCCGATAAAGCGTGTATTGGGATAACGTTGCTGAATAGCTTCGATTAGATGTGCGCCAAGTAGATCGCCGGAAGCTTCTCCGGCGCACATCGCAATAGTAAAAGGAGTAGATGTCATGAAGTAGGGCTGTATTTTAAAATGCGGCAACACAGATCAATGGATGATGCCTTTATTTTATTTTTTATCATTTAGTGCTTTGGCAGGAACACCGATAGCTGTAGTTTCATCGGGTAAGTTACCGAGCACCACAGCGCCTGCACCAACGATACAATGATTGCCGATTGTACTGCCTTCCCGAGTGCAACTGCCGATTCCCATCCAGCTAAAATTGCCAACCTGAGTATTACCGGCTAAGCGTGCTCCGGGGCTGATATGGACAAAATCACCTAAGACGCTGTCGTGATCTACAGAGGCGGTCGTGTTGATGATGGCACCTTTGCCGATTTTTGCATCGGCATTCACCACCGCTTGGGCAAAAAATACGCTGCCTTCGCCGATTTCAGCAAATTTGCTGATTACGGCGCTGGGATGGCATAAACACGGCAGGGTAAATCCCAAGTTTTTCACAAGATTGAACATTCTGCCGCGGACAATATTGTCGCCAATCGCAACAACAGCATTATATTCATCGGGATGGATACTTTTCCCTAACAGACTGCTGTCTCCCAATAACGGAACACCCATAAATTCGATTTCGCCGTTGTTGAAGTCGTCGACAAACACGATTTCCGACCACTTCTGCATTAATAGGGCAGTATCCATTACTACTTTAGCATGTCCGCCGGCGCCAAGAATAACCAGTTTTTTTTGAGGTGAGGAGGCTGAGATATCCGTCATGGGGGCAATCCTTAAGTTGTCATTATTAGTTTGCTAGGAATGGTTGTTGATATGTTTAAACGGTCTGACGGACAAAATAATTTTTTGAAAGTTATCCGGTTATTTAGATGCTAATGAAAGATTTATGTTATATGGAATTTTAGCTTATCTATACTGTTTATGATCAACCAATAGCCATTGTATTAATATCATTATCCTATTTTACAAAGACATTTTCCTGAATGGATAGTTTATTGTTTTTTAGAAAAATTATGTATGTTTTAGTTTGTGCCTGTCTGAAATAATCAGTTTGTTTTCAGACAGGCATCAATTATGATGCCAAGTCAGCGCACAATTCCCCTGGTTGACCTTTCAAAGAATGGTTTGAATACATGCAGCTCGAGCTCGGCATCGCTCAACTCTATTACTTGCTGTTTGGCTTCTTCCAAACTTAAACCTTGGCGGTAAATAAGTTTGTAGATATTTTTGACATTGGCGATCTGTTCTGGCGTGAATCCACGGCGTCGCATGCCTTCGGTATTGAGACCTGCCGGTTCGGCACGGTAGCCTGCTGCCATCACGTAGGGCGGTACGTCTTTGTGCACACCTGCGGCAAACGCTGTCATGGCATGGTCGCCGATAATGCAAAATTGGAATACGAGTGTGTAGCCTCCGAGAATAACCCAATCGCCAATGGTAACGTGGCCGGCCAGTGATGCATTATTGGCAAAAATAGTATGGTTGCCGATAACACAGTCGTGGGCAATGTGAACGTAAGCCATCAACCAGTTGTCATCACCTATTCGGGTCTCACCTATACCGGTAACGGTGCCGGTGTTGAATGTTGTGAATTCGCGGATGGTATTGCCGTTGCCGATAATCAATCGTGTAGGCTCGTCGCGGTATTTTTTATCTTGAGGTTGTGCGCCGAGTGAAGCGAATTGGAAAATCCGGTTGTTTTCGCCGATGGTGGTATGCCCTTCGATAACCGTATGCGGGCCGATTTCGGTGCCGGCGCCGATTTGCACATTGGGGCCGATAATGGTGTAGGGCCCAACTTTGACGCTGCTGTCTAGCTCTGCTTTGGGATCGATAATGGCAGTAGGGTGAATCAAACTCATGGCTGTTTTCTTTATTGGGGGAAATGCCTGTCTGAAAATTCAGACAGGCATAGTTTATCGGCTATTCAACAATACGTTGGGCGCACATAATCTGTGCTTCTACTGCAAGTTGGCCGTCTACTTTGGCAACGGCATTGAATTTACCGATACCGCGTTTATGCGCCAAAAGTTCGACTTCAAAAACCAGCTGGTCTCCGGGGATAACTTGGCGCTTGAAGCGTACATTATCCAAGCCTGCGAAAAGAGTGATTTCACCTTCTTTGCGTTGGGTACTGCCTTGGGAAAGTACCGCCAACACACCGCAAGCTTGTGCCATGGCTTCAATAATCAATACGCCGGGCATAACAGGCGATTCAGGAAAGTGACCTTGGAAAAACGATTCGTTGAAAGAAACGTTTTTAATGGCTGTGAGTGATTTCCCGGGTTCTGCTGCAATCACGCGGTCCAATAGTAAAAAAGGAAAGCGGTGCGGTAATAAGTTTTGAATTTCACGAACTTCAATCGGTAATTTGATTTCCATTGTTTTATTGTCCTAAAGTATGGGCGGCCTGTTGAAAGGCGGCCGGTTTCATGCTTTGTTTGTGTGCTGCAGAGCAGCAAGATCTTGCTCAAGTTGTTTGATTTTTTTTGACATTTCACTTAAATGCCGTATATGTACTGCGTTGCGGGCCCATTCCTTGTGGGTTTGCATCGGATAGCAGGTAGCATAATGCCCCGGCTCTTTAATCGAATGTGTTACAGCCGTGCCGCCACCGATAGTGGTTTTATCGGCAATTTCAATATGGCCGACAAACATGGCGGCGCCGCCGATAATGCAATACGAACCGATTTTTGTGCTGCCCGAAATGCCTGCACAAGCTGCGATAACCGTGTGTTCGCCAATTTGGCAGTTGTGGCCGATTTGCACTTGATTGTCGATTTTCGTACCGCGCCCTACCACTGTATCCGTCATGGCACCCCGGTCTATCATGCTGTTAGCGCCGATTTCGACATCATCGTGCAGTGTAACCCCCCCGGTTTGGGGAATTTTAAACCAAGAATCGCCGGCAAAAGCCAAACCGAAGCCGTCGGCACCAATGACGCTGCCTCCATGGATTTCGACACGGTTGCCCAAAGTACAACCGTGGTAAATCACAGCATTAGGGTGGATGATTACTTGATTTCCGAGTTTACAATCATGTTCAACAACTGCACCAGCCAGAATCCGACAACCTTCTCCTAAAACAGTATTCGATCCGATATACGTGTGTGCGCCAATTTCGCAGCTGGCAGGTACGGTAGCCGAAGGTTCAACTACGGCAGTAGGATGTATGCCGCTATTGGCTTTGGCAATCGGGGAGAACAGTCTGGCAATTTTGGCAAAGTATAAGTAAGGGTCGGAAACCACTATCAGGTTGCGGTTGGTGAATTCATCAGCCACTTTGGCGTTGACAATAATGGCACCAGCTGAACTTTCGCCAACGGTTGCTTTATATTTTGGATTGGCAAGAAATCCTATGTGGTTGGAGCCGGCACTGTCAAGCGGGCGTACACCTGTAACGGGTATATCTTCGCCACGCCATTCTCCGCCAAGCTCTGCAACAATTTGGGATAGTGTATAGGATGTCATGTTTACGCCTGAATATTAAAGCTGATTAACCGAAAGCAGCTTTTCATTGAACCTGGAAATAGATCCAATGAAAAGCCTGAAGTAAAGTATGCCTGTCTGAAAACTATTGATTCAGCAGTTTGATAACTTGGTCGGTAATATCGAATTTTCCGGTTACATAAACAGCATCCTGAATAATTAGGTCATAGCCTTCTCTTTTTGCCAAATTAACAATGACACGATTGGCATTTTGCTGCAATGCTGCAAATTTTTCATTGCGACTCAAGTTGTAATCTTCAGTTAGCTTGGCCTGTTCCAAGCGGAATTCTTGAATTAAATCAGTCAGTTTTTTTACTGCCGCTTCGCGTTCTGCCTCTGGTATCTGGCCTGAGGATAAACGTTTTTCCAATGCTTTGCCTTCTTGCTGCATTTTTTGTAACTTGTTTTGGCGCGCGGCAAACTCGCTTTGAAGCGAGGTTTGGATACGTTGTGCCTGTTTGGATTCGCGGTACACTCGCTCCGTATCAATAAAGCCAAGCTTCTGAACGCCATCAGCCAAAGCACTACCCGCCATACAGCAGCCTAATACTAAAGCCGCTGTAATACGGGAAACGGAATGAATTCTACTCATTAATCAACCTTTATATAAATTTTGCGTTATATTTAGAATGTTGTACCCAATTGGAATTGGAAACGCTGGATCTCATCGGTGGATTTTTTCTTAATCGGATAAGCATAACTAAATTTCATCGGACCCAAAGGAGAAAGCCAGGTAACAGCCGCGCCAGCGGAATAGCGGAGCTCTTCCTTGAAGGTAGATTTATGCGTTTTACCCAAGCCATAAACATTTTGTGTTGTATTATTGGTATGGTACCTATCACTACTGTCGTCATTATAAGTTTTACCATCCCATACGCTACCTGCATCGGCAAACAGGCTTAAACGTACCGTACGGCTGTCTTTGACACCGGGGAACGGAAAGAGGAGCTCGGCTGTGCCGGCCACCATTTTGTCACCACCATAGCTGACTTTATCGCCTTCACGGTCGTAAACTTTCGGCCCAAGTGTGCCGCTTTCATAGCCACGTACCGACCCTAAACCGCCACCATAGAAGTTTTCAAAGAATGGCAATTCTTTAGTTTTTCCATAACCATCGGCATAGCCTACATTGCCGCCCAACATTAAAGTAAGGTTTTTATTTAAAGGGAAAAACCATTTTTGATTGTGGGTTAGGCTGTAATACTGAAGATCACCGCTGGGTAGGCCTGCTTCAAGATTCACATCTGTCATATAACCGCGGGTCGGCCATAAGGCATTATCGGTTTTATTGCGGCCCCAGCCCAGAGTGCCTTTCAAAGTCCAGCCGCTGAATGAGCCTTCACCAGTGGTTTCATTATCAAGCTTGCCATATTCTTTTACAAAATCACGATAACGTTTCGGCGCATTCTGATAAGTGTTCACTTTAAAATGTTCTGGTGCCAAGCCTAAGTTGATTCGGTCATACTCGGTAACTGGAATGCCTGTGCGGACACCTGCGCCGAATGTAGTGGTTTTATATTGCTGACGGGTTGTGGTGTCGGATTTTCTTGGGTCATAAATTTTGCCGTATAAATCGTAGCCCAAGCTGATGCCGTCAGGTGTGAAATAGGGATCGGTAAATGATAAAGAAGCATTCTTAGTGGTTTTGCTGCGTGACAAACGGGCGGAAAGGGATTTACCTGTGCCAAATAAGTTGTCCTGAGCCACGCCAAAAGAAAGCACTAATCCGGTATCTTGCACCCAGCCTGCGCTTAAATCCAATGAACCGGTTGAGCGCTCTTCTACACTCATATCAATGTCGACTTGGTCAGGTGTGCCTTCTACCGGCTTTGCGTCAAATTTCACATTATCGAAATAACCTAATAATTCCACACGCTCTTTAGAACGTTGCAATTTGGAAGAGTCATAAGGTGCAGATTCAAGTTGACGTAATTCACGGCGGATTACCTCATCACGAGTTTTATTATTGCCGGTAATATGGATTTCGTTTACATAAACTTTGCGACCCGGATTAACCAATAAAACAAAGTCAACTTTGCCGGTTTCGGGGTTAGGACGCGGCTGCACATTCACTTCGCTATAGGCGTAGCCCGCACTGCCCATAGCATTTTGGATATCTTGTAAGCTTTGAACCATGAGTTCGCGTTCATACCATTTGCCTTCTTTCATTTTCAGCAATTTGTATAAATCTTCTTTCGCGACTTCATTGGTGTCGCCTTCTATGGTTACATTACCCCAACGGTAACGTTCGCCTTCATGCAGCTTAACCGTAATGGTTTGCTTGGCTTTATCTTCTTCTACGGTTTGCACTTCCGCATCTAAAATGCGGAAATCAAAATAGCCGTTGTTTTGATAGAAGTCGCTCAGGCGCTCCATGTCTTGGTTAAATTTTTCTTGGTTAAATTGGTTGCTTTTTGTTAACCAACTCCACATGCTGCCTTCGCTGAGTGACATTTGTCTCAACAAGCGGCGGTCTGAATATTTCTGATTGCCTTCGAAGCGAATGTCGGCAATCTTTGTAGTTTTGCCTTCTTCGATTTTAAGATCGATTGATACACGGTTACGTGCCAGCTTATTAACGGTCGGGGTAATATTGACCATTTGCTTGCCACGATTGATATATTCTTCTTTTAAGCCGGCAACAGCTTGATTGAGCTTCGCCTGACTGAAAGGTTGGGATTGACCCAGCCCAAAAGACGACAAGTTTTTCTTAAGAGAATCAGCTGGCAGGGATTTTGCGCCGGTAATGGTTAATTCGCTGATGGTCGGACGTTCAACTACCGTAAGTAGGACTTGGTCGCCCATCGTTTCAACGCGAACGTCATCGAAGAAGCCGGTTGCATACAGTTCTTTAATAATTTCTTCACCGCGTGCATCAGTAAACGTATCGCCCACTTTTACAGGCAGATAAGAAAACACGGTTACCGGCTCGGTACTTTGCAAGCCTTCGATGCGGATATCTCTAATGGTGAAATCAGCCAAGGCCAGCGGAGCAAGGCCCATCAATACTAAAGCAGCGGTAATCTTTTTCAGTTTCATAAACTCTATCCAAACAGACGGGTAATATCGTTAAAGAAAGCCAAAAGCATCAGCATCAACATAGCAGCGATGCCGAAGCGTATGCCTATCATTTGCAAGCGTTCACTCAAAGGTTTGCCACGTAGCCATTCGAGGGTATAAAACACTAAGTGGCCGCCGTCAAGAACGGGAACCGGCATTAAATTCAATACACCCAGGCTAACACTTACCAGGGCTAAAAATTCTAAATAAGCCTGCGCGCTGATGGCGGCTGTTTTCCCAGCTACATCAGCAATGGTTAAAGGGCCGGAAATATGGTTAATAGAAGCTTGGCCTGTCAGCAGCTTGCCGAAAAATTGTACGGTTAAAGTTGAAAATTCTACTGTTTTATCCCAGCCCATTTTAAAAGCCTGACCGACTGAAGGCGTATATTCTCGGCTGATTTTTTTCTCCCAAGCTTTATCAATACCCGAAGAAACGCCAATTAGGCCCACCAGGCGGTTACGGTCGCGCGTTGCTTGTGACTCAGGGCGTATTGCTATTTGTATGTTTTGCCCGTTGCGCACAACACCAAGCATCAGTTTTTGCCCCGGGCTGTTACGTATGATTGAGCTCCAGTCTTGCCATGAGGGTGTCATTTTACCGTCAACTGAAATAATGCGGTCACCTTTTTTTAAGCCGGCTTTATCAGCAGCGCTGTTTGCTTTGACTTCCTCTATTAGATTGGAACGTTTAAATGCATCTAAACCGATATAGCCGTTGCGCTTGGCAGCGAGGGAAGCTTCAGGGGTGCCGGCAATGTTAATCTGACGTAGTGCAGGTTGATTTTGGCTGTCAACTACCTGTACATCAACTTTTCCGGCATCTAGATTCAGTGTGATTTTCGTACGGGCATCAGTCCAATCTGTAACGGTTTCACCATTAACGCTTAAAACCAAATCACCTTCACGAAAGCCTGATTTGTCAGCAATGCTGTTCTTTTCTACGGTACCGATAAAAGGTTTGACTTCGGTTACACCGAAAGAAAAACTGAGGCCAAAAAGCAAAACGGCCAGTAATAAATTGGTAATCGGGCCTGCTGCAACAATGGCAATACGTTTGGCGGGATGTTGCTTATCAAAAGCATAGGGCAAATCTTTTTCTGCAACATCGCCTTCTCGGGTGTCGACCATTTTAACATAGCCGCCCAATGGAATCGGTGCAAGGCACCATTCGGTATCGCCAATCCGTTTGGTATAGAACGGTTTGCCGAAGCCTACGCTGAAACGTAATACTTTTACGCCACATCGGCGAGCAACAAAATAATGGCCGAATTCGTGAAGGCTTACTAATAGCAGGATTGCCGCTAAAAAGGCAATAATGGTCAGCAAATCAAACTCCTAACGGCTCATTGCCGCAATAAACTGTGTTGCCTCGGCGCGGGTTTGTGTGTCTTGGGCCAAGAGGCTCTCAAGACTTTTGCCATCATTGGAAAAGTTTTGTTCCAAGCAATGTGCGACCACGCGGGCGATGTCTGTAAAACGGATTTTTTCTGCCAAAAAAGCATCGACGGCGATTTCATTGGCTGCATTCAACACACAAGGTGCGTTACCGCATGCTTGCATGGCTTGGTAGGCCAATTTAAGACAGGGAAAGCGGTTAAAATCCGGTGTTTTAAATGTTAATCCATTTAAGGTATTGAAATCTAATGGCTTAACACCTGCATCAATGCGAATTGGCAGACCTAAACAATAGGCAATCGGGGTACGCATGTCAGGGGTGCCCATTTGTGCCAAAACCGATCCGTCAAGATAGCGCACCATGCTGTGAATGACGCTTTGTGGGTGGATAACCACTTCCAGTTTCTCCGGCGGGCAGCGAAACAACCAATGTGCTTCAATTAGCTCCAGCCCTTTATTCATCATGCTGGCTGAATCAACCGATATTTTTTTACCCATGCTCCAGTTGGGGTGTTTTATGGCTTGGGCAGGGGTGATGTTATCAAACGTGTTTAAATCAGTCTCAAGGAAAGGGCCGCCGGAGGCGGTCAGAATAATAGACTGAATTCCGTGTTCGTGCGGATTATCTGTGTAATGTTCGGGCAAAACTTGGTAAATGGCGTTGTGTTCGCTATCAATCGGCAGCACTTTTGCTCCCGATTTTGCGGCGGTTTCCATAAAGAGCGCTCCGGAAACAACCAAGGTTTCTTTGTTGGCCAGATAAATGGTTTTGCCTTTTTCGGCAGCCGCTAAAGTGGGTGGTAGGCCGGCTGCGCCGACAATGGCGGCCATTACGCCGGTTACTTCCTCTGCTGTGGCAACATCAATCAATGCCTGTTGGCCGAATAGTACCTCAGTGGCTGTATTGCTTGCTTTCAGACAGGCATTTAACTCTTGGGCGCAGGCCTCATCCGCTACTACGGCAAACTTGGGGCGGAAAGTGCGGCATTGTTCTGCCAGTTTGTTGACCTGGCGATGGCCTGCAAGTGCAAAAACTTCGAATTTTTCAGGGTGCCGGGCAATCACGTCGAGCGTATTGACGCCGATGCTGCCGGTTGCACCAAGTATGGTTAGAGTTTGTTTCATGATGTTGGTTCGTTTTCAGACAGGCATTTACGATGATGCTTAATCTGATATGGTCTTTATTTGTTATGTCGTTCAGACAGGCATTGTGGGGACAAATAGAATGCTTGTCTGAAAAGAAGTGTTAGGCAAACAGGAAATTAATGGCTGCATAAACGCTCAATACGGCGAGTAATGAGTCTGTCCGATCGAATACGCCGCCATGGCCGGGTAGTAGATTGCTGCTGTCTTTTACACCGGCGGCACGTTTGAGCCAGCTTTCCAGTAAGTCTCCGCAAATGCTGACAATGGTCAGAATAGCGGCGATACACGCAGCTCCAAGCCATGTGGTTTCAAATCCGAGCCAGCCGGCACTGCGTACCAGCAACATATAAATTACGGCGCATAACATACCGCCTGCGGCACCTTCCCAGCTTTTGCCCGGGCTGATTGAGGGAGCGATTTTGCGTTTGCCGTATGCTCTGCCTACAAAATAGGCAAAAGAATCGGCAACCCAAACTAGGCCCATAATTGCTAAAAGCGGCAGTGCAGATTCAGGTTCGGGGCGTAAGCCGACTAGGGCAAACCAGAATGGCAGCATCAGCATCCAGCCAACAGTCAGGCCTTTCCAATCATTAGGCAAGGACCATTTATTTTTAAGCCACAAAGGCATCACCAGTAGCCAGAAGCCCAAAACCAGCCACCAGGCAAGCGCGGGGAGCTGCCATCCGCCTGTGTGGGCAAGCAGCATGAATAAAGCTGTTCCTGCCAGATAGGGCATTTTCTGCTGATATTCCATTTTACATAAACGGCTGTATTCCCATAAGGCAATCAGAGCGATTAAGCTGCAGAAAAAAGCCCAAAGACCGTTTGGTGCATAAAACAGCATGCCCAGCATTAAGGGCAGCAATACTAACGCGGTAAGAATGCGTTGTAACATGATTTAATTCCGTTGCTGGTCTGCCGGCAATTGTTCGGATGTGCGGCCGAAGCGGCGCTCACGTTTTTGAAATGATGCGATGGCTTCGTTGAATGCCGCTGTATCGAAATCCGGCCATAATGTGTCGGTAAAATAAAATTCGGCGTAAGCCATTTGCCAAAGCAGGAAGTTGCTGATGCGTGTTTCACCGCCTGTTCGGATGAATAAATCCGGTTCGGGTGCTTCCGCCAGCATCAGATGCTCGGCTAGGTCGGCTTCGGTCAGTTCGGTTTTGCCTGCTTTTAAGGCTTTGTTGGCTGCCTGAAGAATATCCCAGCGGCCGCCGTAATCGGCGGCTACAACCAGCGTGAGGCCGGTGTTGCCTGCGGTAAGCGCTTCCGCTTCTTCAATGCCTTGACGGATTTCGGTATTGAAGTGGCTGCGCTCCCCAATCACTTTCAGACGCAAGCCGTGTTTGTGCA
Source organism: Neisseria wadsworthii 9715 (assembly GCF_000227765.1). Taxonomy (GTDB): domain Bacteria; phylum Pseudomonadota; class Gammaproteobacteria; order Burkholderiales; family Neisseriaceae; genus Neisseria; species Neisseria wadsworthii. The sequence goes on along the minus strand of NZ_JH165159.1, from coordinate 2,269,630 downwards.
TTTTTTGAACTTTTTTCTTCAATGCCTGCAAAAACAAACCCATCAGGAAAGACACTTCTTCTTCTGGCCTGCGCCAATTTTCGGTGGAAAAAGCGAAAACGGTCAGATATTGAACACCCAGACGGGCGCATTCTTTACATAGGTTTTCTAAAGCCTTAAGCCCCCGCTGGTGCCCCATCACCCGGGGCAGCAGACGCTTTTTTGCCCAGCGGCCGTTACCATCCATAATGATGGCGATGTGGCGGGGAATCTGAGTATATTCCAGAATGGTTTGGGTGCTGCTCTTCACGGTGTCGCTCCTTCAGGCAGGCCTGTCTGAAAACGGGCCGGGATTAAGCGGCTTAAACAGCCATTAAGTCTTCTTCTTTGGCTGCGAGCATTTTATCGGTTTCGGCGATGTATTTGTCGGTCAGCTTTTGAATGGCTTCTTCGGCGCGGCGTGCTTCGTCTTCTGAAATTTCTTTTTCTTTCAGAAGGTTTTTGATTTCGGTATTGGCATCACGGCGGACATTTCGAATGGCAACGCGGCCTTCTTCCACTTCACTGCGCACAACTTTAATCAAATCTTTGCGGCGCTCTTCCGTGAGCATGGGCATGGGTACGCGGATGACATCGCCCATGGCGGCAGGGTTCAGGCCGAGGTTGGAATCGCGGATGGCCTTTTCTACTGCGGCAGCCATATTGCTTTCGTATACTTTCACGCCGATGGTGCGCGCGTCGAGCAGGGTAACATTGGCTACTTGGCTTACAGGTACGGGGCTGCCGTAATATTCAACGTCCACTTGGTCGAGCAGGCCGGTATGAGCGCGGCCCGTGCGCACTTTAGCTAAATTGTCTTTCAATACTTCCAAAGATTTCTGCATTTTGCTTTCGGCGCTTTTTTGAATGTCATTAATCATATAGGGTTCTCTTTAAAAATGCTTAAGTTTGCCCAACCGCAAGGCCGGGGTGGATGGATGGGCCGGATATAGGACAGGGGTCGGCTGCGTGGTTATATATCCGGCAGTTTTGGTGCAATCGGCTTATTCTAGCCGCGGTTAGATGCCTTCGGCAAATATAATGTCTAAATCCCGTGTGGGGATGAAATTATGTTTGACGGCGCGAAAATGGTTCGTGCCGACTTTTTTCAGTGATTTATCCCAGCATAATGATACCAATTCGTTGGAATCACGTTCGATGGTGAGTGTAAACGTACCGATAGGCCCAGCCCAGTTGGCACCGGTAGTCAGTATATAGCTTAATGCGCGATGAGCCGGATAATTTTTTCCGCTTGTTTTCATTTTACGGCGGAAATTGTCATCAATACAGTAGGTGGTATAAAAAGTATTTTCTTTATTTTTCAGTGCATCGAAGTGAATGCTGTTGCCTACCAGCGGCGTGTACTGGTGCTTAACCTCGGTTATGGAACCTGCTTTAAAAGTTTGCCGCCAGCTGTAGATGATTTGCGAGGCCCATGGGGAAGCTTCGGAGATGTCTTCTTGCGGATTGCGGGCAGCTGTTAATTTGCGTATTTTCGGATTATTGCACCGGCTTAGTTTTTCGTATAGTTGCCGGTTGGGGTGTTGTTCAGTCCAGGGAGCCATCAATTCCGCATCGCTGAAGCCGCATTTTTTCAGTGATTCGGTCACATCCACCGGTTTGCCGGTTTCGGTGCTTTGCGGGGTATGTGGATACATGAAAGCGCGCACATGGATGTCGGGCTGTAAATTTTGGCCGTTAACTTGAACTTTAAAGCTTTTAACCAGTGCGGCCGTATCGGCAAAATCACTATCGTAAAAGCGTTCCAATATTGGCAGTGGAAACAGTATGGTTTCGTGGATATCCTGTTGGCTTTGATTTTTGAACTGATAAGCCACGCGGATTTGCTGTTTGCTGATGTATAAATCTTCACTCAGCATCTTGATATACGGGTTTTTCAGATATTCAATGCCGCCGGTGCCGATAAAGCCGGAACTGTCGTTAGCTTGTGCAATGAGCGGTGTCAGCAGCGATACGGTAAGCAGCAGGCGTATCCTCATGGTATTTCCTGTTTGTAATTGTAAATATCTGTTGGGCGCGTATGGTGGATATCGTCTATTTTAATTTAAATGAATCAAAATGTTGTCGTGTAAGCTTAGAGCGTGCCGTATGCATCTGACGACACGCTCTTTATGGTTTGTTGGTGTGAAATTTCATCATTCATGCGTACTGCTTTATAAGTTGCAGTTCGGTATGAAATCCCACCGTTATGTAACCGGCCGGCAGTTAATTATGAACCAAGGTGCCTTCGTCTTCGCCGAGGATAACGCGTTTGAGGGCGCCTTCTTTGCTGATACCGAATACCACGATGTTCAGTTTGCGTTCGCGGCACAGGGCGAATGCGGTGGCATCCATTACTTTCAGGTTTTTAATTAGTGCTTCGTCAAATGTGAGGGTTTGGTAGCGCACGGCGGAAGGGTCTTTTTTCGGGTCGGCATTGTAAACGCCGTCGACGTTGGTGGCTTTCATCATGATGTCGCAGTTCATTTCTGCGCCGCGCAGGGCAGCTGCCGTGTCGGTAGTAAAGAACGGGTTGCCGGTACCTGCGGCGAAAATCACCACTTTGCCTTCTTCCAAATATTGGATGGCTTTCGGGCGCGCGTAGGTTTCGGCGATTTGCTGCATGGAGAGTGCGGATTGTACGCGGGCTTTTACGCCCAGTGATTCGAAAGCATCTTTCAATGCCAAAGCGTTCATCACGGTTGCCATCATGCCCATGTAGTCTGCGGTGGCGCGGTCCATGCTGCCTGCTTGGGCGGATACGCCGCGGAAAATATTGCCGCCGCCGACAACTACGCCGACTTGCACGCCCATGTCGGTGATTTCTTTGATTTGGCTGACAATTTGCATGATGGTATCGCGGTTGATGCCGAACGGATCGTTGCCCATCAGGGCTTCGCCAGAGAGTTTCAGCAGTACGCGTTTGTATTTGGTTGTTTGGGTCATGGGGGTATCTCTCTATGCTTTTGGAATTCAAACGCCGACATTATACGCTTTTCAAGCTGGAAAGGCTGCGTTTTTTTAGTGGTTTAGGTTGGGATTTTTGCTTTGTTCTCCCACTGTTAGGGCTGTGAAAATTAAACTTTCATAAAATGTGAGGCAAAGTGGTAGGCAATATTAAGTTTTATATTGGCAAACCTGATTTGGCTTGGGCAGCATGAGGCTTTACAATGACTGTTTTCTATAAGCAGAGTAAATCATGATGCAAAAGTTGATAGCCGGTGTGGACGAGGCGGGCAGAGGGCCTTTGGTGGGCAGTGTTTTTGCTGCCGCCGTGATATTGCCGACGGATTATCAATTGGCAGGGCTGACTGATTCAAAAAAGCTGACTGAGAAAAAGCGGAACGAGCTGGCTGTGCTGATTAAGGAACAGGCGGTGGCTTGGTGTGTGGCGTCGGCAAGTGTGCAGGAAATTGCCTGTCTGAATATTCTGCATGCAACCATGCTGGCGATGAAGCGTGCTGTACAGGGGCTGTGTGTGCAGCCGGAGCATGTGATGGTTGACGGGAACCGTGTTCCTAAGGATTTCGGTGTTTCTGCGGAATCGGTGGTGAAGGGTGACAGCAAAATCATTCAGATTTCGGCAGCTTCGGTGCTTGCCAAAACGGCGCGCGATGCGGAGATGTATGCTCTGGCGGAATGCTATCCGCAATATGGGTTTGAGCGCCACAAAGGCTACGGCACGGCAGCGCACTTGGCAGCTTTGCGGCAATACGGTGTGCTGCCGGAGCATCGTTGCGATTTTGCACCGGTTAAGGCTTTGCTGGTGCAGGGGAAGTTATTCGAGTAAGGTCGCATTGTGTGATTGGCCGGGCGGTAAATAATATGCCTGTCTGAAAATGTTTTCAGACAGGCATATTTAATTGCTATATAGGTAATCTTTACCAGATTTGATCAATAGTTTGTTCAATCTTGCCGGCAATTTCCGAGCCTAAATGGCGGCTGAGCAGCAGATTGAAATCTTCATCCGGCGTGTAATCCACCAGTTTCGGCGCTCTAATCACATCGCGTGATACACTGTACACGCTGCCGAAATCATCAATCAAGCCTATTTTTTTGGCTTCAGAGCCGGTGTAGACGCGGGCGCTGAAAATTTCAGGAAAGTCTTTTTCTTTCAAACGTTCACCACGGCCGGTTTTCACGGCTGAGATGAATTGCTGATGTATTTCTTGCAGCATTTTTTCCAGAATGGCTTTTTGCTCCGGAGTTTCGGGCGAGAAGGGGTCGCCGAAGCCTTTGTTGCTGCCGGCGGTGTGCAAGCGGCGTTTAACGCCGAGCTTGTCCATCAAGCCAGTAAAGTCGAAGCTGCCGCTGATAACGCCGATGCTGCCGACAATGCTTGAAGGATCGGCATAGATTTTGTCGGCAGCGGCAGCGATGTAATAGCAGCCGGATGCGCACACGTCTTCGGCCACCACGTAAACCGGAATGTTTTTGTGTTCGGCTTTGAGGCGGCGGATTTCGTTAAATGCGGAGCTGGATACTACGGGCGATCCGCCCGGGCTGTTGGCGCGAATGATGATGCCTTTGACGTTTGAGTTGGCATAGGCCGCTTCCAACCCGTCGCGCAACATGGCGACTTGGTCGCGGTAGTGGCTGCTGATTATGCCGTCGAGTTTGATAACGGCGGTATGCTCGCCGCGTGTGCCGACAATGCCTTTGCCTTCTTTTTTCGGGCTGCATGAGCCGATAATGGATGCGATAAAGGAAACCATCAATAATGCCCAGACGCAACGCCAAAAATTGCGCCAAGTGCGTGCGCGCTGCCGTTCTTTATAGGATTCAAGCAAAACGGCGCGCAGGGTGTTGCGCTCCCAGTTTTCTTGAGGGTTGTCGCCCACTTGCGGTGTTGGTTCGCTGTCGCGGCTGATTTTGTATGACATATTACGGATATTCCAATGTATTGAGTAACGTTATTGTAGGGACTTTATGCCTGTCTGAAAAGTTCAGTTTTAAAGTGTATTGAGAAAATCGGGTAATTCAGACAGGCATGGGAGGATGGCTAAGTGTGGTGCGCTCTGAATTTGTGAGAGGGTATGGGCACCGGTTGTGATACCGATAGCGCGGATTTTTGCATTGGCAGCCATTTCTAAATCATACAGGGTGTCGCCAACCAGCAGTGCCTCTTCGGGTTGCACGCCTAATTCGTCGCAGATTTCCAAAAGCATATCGGGTGCGGGTTTGGGCGGGCATTCGCTGGCGCAGCGGGTGGCAAGCCAGTAATCGGCCGTGCCGGTTTGTGCGATGGCTTTGTTTAGGCCGCTGCGGCCTTTGCCGGTGGCAACGGCGAGCCAATAACCTTGTGCTTTTAATGTGTTCAGACAGGCAATGGCATCATCAAAAAGCCGCATGTTTTGGTTGTTTGGGTTGAGTTGGCTGCGTGTGTAAACACGGGCGATATGCTCTTGACGGCTGGCGGGCAGGTTGGGTGCAAGTGCATGGATAATGCCCGGTAGGCTTTTGCCGATTAATGAGCGGATGTCTTTCTCGGAAGGTGCGTCCAAATCGCATTCGGCAAACGCGTGCTGCATGGTGCGGATGATGGGGAAGGTGGTGTCGGCGAGGGTGCCGTCCCAGTCGAAAATGATGAGTTTTGGGGGCATGGCGGTTGTAAGGTTGTGGTAGGTAAACGGGCAGGGGCGGCGGATTGGCTGCGCCTGCGGGGGTGATGTCAGATGGTTTTTCGGCAGTATTATATACTTTTTGTTTTCAACCGGTTCAGGCGGAGGATGGAAATGCCTGTCTGAAAAGTTTCAGACAGGCATTGGTGTCGTTTATAATTTTAAGCAGACAATTGGTTCCGATATTTCAAGGGGAGAAGATGGGAATGTTGTTGCTGGTGTTGGCTATGTTTATCAGTATGCCGCTGTTGATTGTGCTGTGAACAGTTGTGCTGACCAAGTGGGACAGGAGCGTTCAGGTGGCGGATGCAACCTATACCGAAAACCGTTTGTCTTTACGGCGCAGATTGATTTATGTTGCGGTCGCGGCTGTGGCGATGCTTTATGCTTATCGGGGGTATGTCGGTAAAGGGATTTGGGTGCCCGGTAAATTCGGCGGCGGTGTGCGGTTTACCGGTTTGGCCGAGCAGATTTTGTTTGCGGCGATATTGTGTTTCGGATTCAGATTGCTGCTCGAGGTGGCGGTTTGCTATTTGCCGCGCAGGTGTTACCGCTTGGTTGGGCGGTTTCTGCGCTGGATGGAATATGCGGTATTGGCTTTGTTGGTAGCGGCGTTTTTGGCTAGGTTGTTGTATTTGTTTTGGCAATAGAGCCTGTGACTGTGGTTTGGATTCCTAAAAATGCCTGTCTGCAAAGTTTTTCAGACAGGCATTTTTATAGGGAGCGGTTTAACAGCTTTCAGTTTCAGCCTTGCCCAGTAGCATCAGGAATTGCTGAAGTTCCTTCGGCAATTCCGCCTTAAGCAGCAGTTTCTCTCCGCTCAGCGGATGGTTGAGGTGCAGTTCTGCGGCGTGCAGAAACATTCTTTTCAAGCCCAGCTTCTGTAGGCGTTTGTTGGCCTGATAGTCGCCGTAGCGCTCGTCTCCGGCAATGGGGCAGTGTTGCGACTGCATATGCACACGGATTTGATGGGTGCGGCCGGTTTTTAAAGTGGCTTCCACCAAAGTCAGTTCAGACAGGCCTATCTGGTGCAGCGTTGCGCCTGAAAAACGGTTGAGCACGCGCAAGATGGTGTGGGCGGATTGGCCGTCTTCGCTCACGCGCACCATCTTTTCGCCCTGCGCGCCGGTATACTTGAACAGCGGTAGCTTGACATGGCATTTATCGTTCGGCAGCCTGCCTACGCCCAGCGCGAGATAAACTTTTTTCGGATGGTCGTTGCGGATGGCTTCGTGCAGCTTGACCAGTGCGCTGCGCTTTTTGGCAATCATCAATAAGCCGCTTGTGTCTTTATCCAAACGGTGAGCCAACTCGAGATAGCGTGCTTCCGGTCGGGCGCGACGGATTTGCTCAATCACGCCGAAACTTACGCCGCTGCCGCCGTGAACCGCCACTCCGGAAGGCTTGTTGATCACCAGCATGGCATCGTCTTCATAAACCATGTCAAACTCGCGTGCCGGCACGGTTTGCGCAGGCCGGACCTGTTTTTCAGCCGTGCGCACCGGCGGAATGCGCAGAATATCGCCTGTTTCGATACGGTCGGAAGGCTTGCAGCGCTTCTTGTTCAAACGCACTTCGCCGGCGCGGATAATGCGTAAAACATGGCTCTTGGGCACGCCTTTTAAAACTTTAAACAGAAAGTTATCAAGGCGTTGCCCCGCATCGTTTTCGGAAATATTCAAATGGTTGACTAAGTCTTTGCTAATTGCAGGCATTTTCTAATATAATCCGCAGGCTTGCTCTTAAAACAGGCAAGTTAATTGATTGATACCAAACCTGTAAATCATTATTGCAACGGCTGGTCCTCAAGCTTCGTGAAGCAGATCGAGCAGAGGCGTGCCGAACGATAAAAAATCAGTTTGATTAGGGTTTGGTGGGCTATTTTATATTAAAAACGCACTCTACAAAGCATTTCTTCCGGCTTGCCGCCAAGCCCGCCAAGCCGGATACAGTAATTAAGTTTGACTTTAGGTTTGAATAGGCAGCCGCTACAGCCGTAAGACGTTAAACATAACGCAGCTTCGGGTGGAAAACCGTTCAAACGATAATTTAAGAAGTTGATGGCTCTATTCGGAGTGTTGTTGTTGGTTGGATTTATCCCGCAACGGCACTGTAAAAATACCGGGTTTCTGCCCGGTCGGCGTGCATAAACGGCACGACAATCGTTCTTTATTGTTCCTTCTTTAAATTAATATTCCGCACATGCCGCCGCCGTTTGAGCAAACCATGCAAACCACCGGCCTTATATTTTTCAGACAGGCATGATTGCTTGCGGAAGCAGAAGTCTAAATACTGGTTACGCGCTTCGTATGGTGCCTTATGGGTTTTAAAAATATTTAAAACCAAGAGGTTATAATAAAATGAAACGCATGTTGTTCAATGCTACGCAAGCCGAAGAGTTGCGCGTAGCAATTGTTGATGGACAAACCCTACTGGATCTGGACATCGAAACGCTGGGTAAAGAGCAGCGTAAAGGCAATATCTATAAGGGTGTGATTACCCGCATCGAACCGTCGCTGGAGGCCTGTTTCGTTGATTACGGTACCGACCGCCACGGCTTTCTCCCGTTCAAAGAAGTTTCCCGTTCTTATTTCCAAGACTACGAAGGCGGCCGTGCGCGCATCCAAGATGTGCTCAAAGAAGGCATGCAAGTTATCGTGCAGGTGGAAAAAGACGAGCGCGGCAATAAAGGCGCGGCCTTAACCACTTTCATCAGCCTTGCAGGCCGCTATTTGGTTTTGATGCCGAACAATCCGCGCGGCGGCGGCGTGTCGCGCCGCATCGAGGGTGACGAGCGCCAAGAGTTGAAAGCGGCAATGGCGGAATTGGACGTGCCGCGCGGCATGAGCCTGATCGCCCGCACGGCAGGCATCGGCAGAAGCGTTGAAGAATTGCAATGGGATTTCAATTATCTGCTGCAATTGTGGCAGGCGATTGAAGAAGCGGGCAAAGCGCATCAAGAGCCGTATCTGCTCTTTATGGAAAGCTCGCTGCTGATACGCGCCATCCGCGACTATTTCCGACCCGACATCGGCGAAATTCTGGTGGATAATCAGGAAGTGCATGATCAGGTTTCGGAATTCATGAGCTATGTGATGCCGAGCAATGTCGGCCGCTTAAAGCTTTACCAAGACCACACGCCGCTGTTTTCCCGTTTCCAAATCGAGCATCAGATTGAAAGCGCGTTTTCACGCAGCGTGAGCCTGCCCGGCGGCGGCGCGATTGTTATCGACCACACCGAAGCACTGGTTTCGATTGATGTGAACTCTGCCCGCGCTACACGCGGCGCCGATATTGAAGACACGGCGTTTAAAACCAATATGGAAGCGGCGGAAGAAGTGGCGCGCCAGATGCGTTTGCGTGACTTAGGCGGCTTGGTGGTAATCGACTTTATCGACATGGAAAACCCCAAGCATCAGCGTGATGTGGAAAACGTGTTGCGTGATGCCTTGAAAAAAGACCGCGCCCGTGTGCAAATGGGCAAACTTTCCCGTTTCGGCCTGCTGGAGCTTTCCCGCCAGCGCTTGAAACCCGCTTTGGGCGAAAGCAGCCATATTGCTTGCCCGCGCTGCGCGGGTACGGGCGTTATCCGCGGCATCGAATCGACCGCGCTGCATGTGTTGCGCATCATTCAGGAAGAGGCGATGAAAGACAACACGGGTGAAGTGCATGCGCAAGTGCCGGTGGATGTGGCGACCTTCCTGTTGAATGAAAAACGTGCTGAACTGTTTGGTATGGAAGAGCGTTTGGACGTGTCGGTAATGCTGATTCCGAATATCCATTTGGAAAACCCGCATTATGAAGTAACCCGCGTACGGATTGATGATGTAGATGAAGATGCGGCACCGAGTTATAAGCGCGTGGCAGAACCGGAAAAAGAAGATACCGTGCCGTTTTCTTCTAACAAGGCAACCAAAGCCGCGCGTGTGGAGCCGGCGGTAAAAGGCGTGCGCCACGACCAGCCCGCGCCTGTGATTGAAGAGAAAAAAGATTCCTGGTGGGATAACTTTAAATCTTGGTTTAAAGGCCTGTTCAGCGGCGGCAAGAAAGAAGAAGCCAAGCCCGAACCGCAGCGTAAAAGCGGCAATACCCGACGCAATATGAAAAGCAACCGCCATAGCGGCCGCCGTGGCGGTAACCGGCGTAATACAGGCCGTAGCGCCGCTGCCAATTTAGATGCGGAGGGTGGTGAGAAAAACCGCGAAGAGGCGGTAAATGCGCAAGAGCAAGTGAAGCAAACGCAAAGCCGCCGCCAAAGCAACCGTCAGGAAGAGCGCAATCACGAGCGTCGCGATAATCGTAAAGAGCGGAAAGAAGCGCGTGAGTCTACCGGTGAGGACAATGTGAAAGCTGTTCAAAACGAGCAGCAAAGCAACCGCCGCCGCAACCGGAAAGAGCATAGCAACGAAGATGTGGTGCCGGCGGCTCAGGCTTTGGTGCCGATAGAATCAGCCAATGTTACGCCAGTGGATGCGGTTGACCAGGTGCCGGAGGAAAAAGCGGTGTCAGAAAAACCAGCCAAATCGGGTAAAGGCAATAAAGCCGAGCAGGCTGCAAAATCCGAAAATGCCGAAAAAAACCGCCGCAGCAATCGCGAGCGAAACGAGCGTAACCGTTCAAATGATCGGCGCGGCGGGCGCGGCGAGAAAAAACGCAATATTCCTTCTGCCGAGAAAATCGAACGTAACCTGATGATTCCGGCCATCGGCGACCGTGTACGCGATGCAGTGGCTCATGTGTTCGGCGAGAATAAAGCTGCGCCTGTGGTGGTGTCGGTGAAAGGTTTTGAGGATGAAGCCGCAAACGCTCCGTTGGTGATTACGATTCCCGAACCTGTGGTAGACGCACCTATGCCTGCGCCTGTTGCTGCTTTGTTTGCAACAGAGGAAGATAAGGAAGCTGCTATCATTGCGGAAAGCAGTGCCAAAGTAAAAGAAGCAGTCCGTATGATTGTGGGAGAGGTGGAAGTGGAGGCGGAAGAAACCGCGCCGCAAGCTGAACAGCCCAAACCCAAGCAGGATACGCCTGCGAAACCGAAGCGGAAAGCGGCTGCACCGAAGAGCAAAAAGCCCGAAGTGGACTTAGGCGGTTTGGTGTTGGTGCAAACCGATAATTCTGCTCTGGCCGCCGCTGCGCAAGCCGAACAGCCCGAGCTGCCGAAAGGCCGCCGCCGCTCCGATGTTCCGCGCCCTGCCGTGCAGGATTCGGAAGCCGGCGAACCTTTACAGCAAGTGGAAACCACTTCTTCTTAACTGAGATATGATATGGAATGCCT
>NZ_JH165159.1:2247399-2258176 GCF_000227765.1 Neisseria wadsworthii 9715 | reverse complement strand
GCCTGTCTGAAAAACGTTCAGACAGGCATTTGTTTGATTGTAAGCTAAACTTGGTTTTTTAAGATAGCTTTGTATGGTTATTGTAATTTTCTATATAAAATATAAATTCTTTCTGCCAAGAAAATCGAAAAAATCATAATAATGGAGGCAGTAGGCTCTTCAATAGCATAATACCGTGTGACTGATGAGGCGGATAAAATAGTTGCTGCATAAATAAACAACGATGCCCAACCTCTTTTCTTGGCGGGTTCAGACATGAATTCCTCTTTAAAATTTAATTATGTTAGTTAGATTTATATTTTGAAAACGTGCAGGCTGCTTTAAACAGCCTACACGAACATTCAAGCTTTAGTCTGGGACATATTCACCATTATCCAGTCTAGTTTGAATATCATTTGCTAAAGCATTGATATCTGTATTGATTGAATTTTCAATATACCAACCAAAACCATAACCTGCCAAACCACCAAGAACACCAAAACGGCTGCCAAGGATAGCGCCTAGGTCACGAAACATTCCGCCACCAGATACATTTTGAATTTGGTTAAAAGTCAACTTTTTTATAAATTATTCCTAGAAAATCAATTAATAATCAGTAAGTTTCCTTACGCTTTTTACAGTACAGGTAATGAATACTTTCAGTCAACTGGCTAGTTTATTATTTTTTGAAAAAATATATTTTATACGGTTGAGTATTGTTTGATTTTTTTATATGGTTAATTATATTGTTAATTTATATGTCATTTTTTAAAAAATGGAACACACTTGCTTGTTTTAGATAAGGTGTTGAAGGCCGAGACAGCATTCAAGAAAATCTCATATCCTTTACCAGATAAGTTTTCGCGGATTTTTGGCCAGTATCAAGCCATCTTGAAATATCGCAAATAAACTTAAAAGTCGACACGCCCGTCATCATCGGGCTTGATTCGGGTATCTTGAGTTCCGGTAACTTGAGGAGATACCCGGACTAAGCTCGAGCATAAGGAAACTGCGGAAAAATAAAGTTTATTTTAAATACCGAATAAGCCCAAAACAACCATTTTCCAAAAAATGCAGAAATAAAAAGCCCTAACGTGAAAAAGCTTCACTCACAAGAAGTAACCATCCATAAAGCTTTGGACAGGCTTTTGCCGAAGTGGAGCATTTCGGTGCTGGTGTGGGTGGCCTGTTTGTGGCTGGCAGCGGAGGATTGAGTGTGGAAAAAAACAGCTTGTTTTGATGTAATGTTATGTAATAACAATGGTTTACATCTGAAAAAGGGTTGTGTATGATAATAAATACCATACACCTCAATCAGAAAAGGAGCTTGCTATGAGCGAATGTAAAATCCATCAAAACCATGATCATGTACATGGTAAAGATTGCGGGCACACCGCTATCAAACACGGTGATCATGTTGACTATCTGCATGACGGCCACTTGCATCACGAGCACAACGGCCATTATGACGAGCATGTTTTGGAAGTGAATGAAACCAATCCCGATGGCTGCCATCCGGTGCATGATTGTGCCGGCCATGTGCACGGTGAAGGTTGTGGTCACGAAGCCGTGCCACACGGCGACCATATCGATTATATCGTGAATGGTCGTTTGCATCACCAACACGGTGATCATTGCGATGACCACGGCCCGGTTGAAATCGTGAAATAAAAAATCGAGCGTAATTATAAATGCCTGTCTGAACTGTTTTCAGACAGGCATTTTATTTGGCGCGTTGTAGGGATTCAGGAAGCTTATAAACCTGCTGCCGCTTTCAATGCGGCGGCTTTATCGGTGCGTTCCCAAGTGAATTCCGGCTCTTCGCGGCCGAAGTGGCCGTAGGCGGCGGTTTTGCTGTAAATCGGGCGCAAGAGGTCGAGCATCTTCACAATGCCTTTGGGGCGTAAATCGAAATGCTCGCGCACCAGAGCGATCAATTCTTCTTCATTCAGTTTGCCTGTGCCGAAGGTATCGATAGAAATCGAAGTGGGTTTAGCGATGCCAATGGCGTAGGAAACTTGGATTTGGCATTGGGTGGCCAAGCCTGCGGCAACAATGTTTTTAGCAACATAGCGACAGGCATAGGCAGCGGAGCGGTCGACTTTGGTCGGGTCTTTGCCCGAGAATGCGCCGCCGCCGTGCGGTGCTGCGCCGCCATAGCTGTCCACAATGATTTTGCGCCCGGTTAGGCCGCAATCGCCTTGCGGGCCGCCGATGACGAAGCGGCCGGTCGGGTTAATCAGGTATTTGGTTTCGGGCGTGAGCATTTCTGCGGGCAATACGGGTTTGATGATGTGCTCCATCACGGCTTCGCATAATGCTTCATGTTCGATTTCCGGATCATGTTGGGTTGAGAGCACCACAGTGTCGATGCGTTTGACTTTACCTGTTTCAGCGTCGTAAACGCAGGTGATTTGGGCTTTGGCATCGGGGCGTAGCCACGGCAGTCGGCCGTCGCGGCGCACTTCGCTTTGGCGCTGCATCAGGCGGTGGCTGTAATAAATGGCAAAAGGCATCAGGGTTGGGGTTTCATCGCAGGCGTAGCCGAACATCAGGCCCTGATCGCCTGCGCCTTGTTCCAAATCCAAACCTTCACCTTCGTTTACGCCTTGCGCGATATCGGGCGATTGCTGGTCGTAACACATCATCACGGCGCAGCCTTTGGCATCGAAACCCAGCTCGGAAGAATTGTAGCCGATGCGCTGGATGGTTTCGCGGGCGACTTTGATGTAGTCGACATGCGCGGCGGTGGTTACCTCGCCTGCCAATATGCACAAGCCTGTGTTGACTAGGGTTTCCGCCGCAACGCGGGCGGTAGGGTCTTGCGCTAGGATTGCATCGAGAATGGCATCGGAAATTTGGTCGGCAACTTTATCGGGGTGGCCTTCGGAAACGGATTCAGAAGTGAATAGATATTCGCTCATTGGGAAATTCTTTCTGCAAAAGGGCAAACAGATTTTCCGTTTGCCGATAGAAACCAAATGGCGCAAATTATAGCAGAGAACAGGGCAGAAAGGCGGTTTTATCCGGCGGCAAAATAAACAATTTGCGCGTTAAATTTGATTGTTTTGTATGGTCTGATTATTAATCTCCGGATTCACTACCCGCTTAAATTGAAAAGTATGCCTGTCTGAAAACTGTTTTCAGACAGGCATACTTATTGATTCGGAGCTTGCGGGGCGCCTGCGGGATGTTTGTAGCGGTTGTAGGCAAACAGGTATTGGGTGGGGAAGCGGCGAACCCAGTATTCGACGTTGTTGTTGATGATTTGGGCGTCGTGAGCTTTGTCGCCGTTGAGTTCGTCTTGCAACGGCTCGATGTGCAGCACGAAACCTTGGCCTTTCGGCAGCCTTTCGCCGCAGAAAAACAGGGTTTTTACGCCTTTTACTTGGGCGAGTTTGCCGGCCAGCGTCATGGTGTAGGCATCTCGCCCGAAAAACTTGGCCCATACGCCGTCGCCTTCTTCGGGTGCGGGCACATGGTCGGGCAAAACGATGGTTGCTTCGCCTGCGCGCAGGGCTTTGATGATTTGCTTGACGCCCTGCATATTGGTAGGCGCGGTTTTGCCTTTGCCGCGCACGCGGCCTGCCTGCATCACGGCATCGAATGCTTTGATTTTCGGCGGTTTGTACATGGCGGTCAGCGGAAAAGGCAGCTGTTGGCTGATGTAGCGGCCGGCCAGATCGTAGCTGCCGATATGCGGGGTGATAAACAGCAGCCCTTCGCCTGCGTTTAATGCGGATTGGACGTGCTCCCAGCCGTGTACCGCTTTAAACAAAGTTTCAATGTGTTCCGGCGGCCTGAAAAAGGCTACGGGCAGCTCCAAGCCGCCTTTGGCGGTTTCCTGCAATACGGCTTTTACCGTTGCATTGTCTGCACTCAGGCCGGCGGCTTGCAGGTTGGCCCGGATGCGCTGCTTGTCGGATGTGTCGAAATAAAATGCCAGATTGCCCAATAGCGCCCCCAAGCGGTGCAGCCAGGAAAGCGGTAGGGCAGCCAAACAGCGGAACAGGAAAAATACGAGGCTCTGCATAATGTGGATTTGTGAAATGGAAAGCGGATTGTAATGGAAAATGGCGGATGCGCCCAACAGCAGCGGCTATTTGATTGATGATGTATCGGATGCCTGTCTGAATAAAGCACTTTGGGATCTTTGAAAAAACATTATCTGGCTTTAAGCGTTTACCCCTGATAGCTGCCGTTTGTCTAAATTATGATGAATATGTATATCAATGAAAATAGAATAAAGCGATATATCTGAGAATAATTAGGTTCAATACAAGCATTGCCGTTTTAATCTGTAATGAACTAAAGAGGTGTGAAAAGCGTCTTTAATATGACTGCAAAAAATTGATTTATGAGCGGTCTGTTTAAAGGTAATAACATATAAGAGAAAATGTAATATGAGAGAAAACCAAACTATTTTGGCTGCGGGCAACCAAGCGGCCAATGTTGCAGGCAACAGATTTACCGATGGTGATGAAGCCGTTAAGGCAACCAGCAATAAGCTGGTAGGTTATGTGTTGGACAACGCAAGCAATGCGGAGTCGGCTGTGGTGGAAAGTTATTCCATCAATGGCATGACCTACAAAGCAGGTGAAACAGCCTCTATTTTCGGTATTGGTACATTCAAGCTGAATGCAAACGGCATTTATGATTTTTCAGTGGAAGGGCAGCGCGTTCAAAAGATCAAAATGCCCGTGGTGCGCTATACCGTGAAAAACGGTGACCAAACCGATGAGTCTGAATTGGCCATCACGCTTGATAAGCAAATCGTTTCTCAAGCTTATCCTGAAGCCAATGCGAAAGCCAATGTGGCGGTTGATTTGAATACCACCGGTTTGTTGAGCAACGGTGAAGCCAGCGGCAACGTGTTGCACAATTATGAAGGTTCAGACAAGCCTTATATCGCAGGTTTCCTCGTGGGCAACGCTTATTATGCCAGCGGGCAGACTGTGAAAGTGGATAACTTCGGCGAGGTTACGGTTAACCGTGACGGCTCTTACACCATAAAAGCGGATGATTTGAAAGCAGGCGCCAAAGTGCCGGTGATCGCGTTTACAGTGAGCAACGGCTATGCCGCTTCTTCTTCCAGCTTGGTATTGCGCGTGCCTTCCGATAACGAAAGCGTGCTAACCGATGGCGATGAGCTTTATGGAGACGTTAGCGGCAATGTGTTGGAAAACGCCAGCAGCACACTGGGCGGCAAGCCTTTCGGAGACTTGGGTGTAACCAGCTTCAAAGAAGGCGGCATGAATTACAAGCCGGGCGATAAAATTCAGTTTGACGGCGGTACCTTGCAGCTGAAAGCCAACGGCGATTACGAATTTGCTTCCAACGGCGCATACACAGTTTATGAAACGCCGGATGTGACCTACACCGTGAGCAACGGCAAACAAACCGACAAATCAACGCTGAAAGTAAGCTATGACTGGGGTCATATGGAGGGGGAGTTCGGCAGGTTTGTGGAAGACAAAGGCAAAGTTTTAGCAGGTGACAACCGCGTGAGCGGCTCTGCCAAGCTGTTGGGCGGAGTAGACGATTCCGATTTGCTGCTGGGCGATGCGTTCAACGTAGCGGCGGCAGGCAGCGATACCATCATTGCAGGCACGCGCGCTGCTTCAAGCTCTTCGGATATTCTGGTTGGTGACCGCTTGAACATTGATCACTTGAGCTGGAAGTCCGGTGACGGTACTACCGTGCAAGGCAGCAGCTACGACAATGCCGTAGCCGGCATTCGTGATTATTTGAGAGCAAACGGTATTTCCAGCAGCGATGAGGAAGTGATCCGTTATGTGCGCGAAAACTACAAAGATTTGGTCGACACCAACCCGCAAGGCGGCGACGATAAACTTGTAGGCAGTCACAATAACGACATCTTAATCGGCGGCGCCGGTAACGATACGCTCACCGGTAATGCAGGCAAAGATGTGTTTGTGTTTGCGGCCAACAGCAACAGCGGTAAAGATGTGATTACCGATTTTACCCGCGGTTACGACAAAATCGTGTTTACCGATTTGAACGATTCTTCCAAACTGAACTGGAATGCTTCTACCGGTGTATTGAGCTTTACCGGCGTGAAAGATGGTCAAACTTACCAAAACAGCATTACCATTCAAAATGCTTCAGCTGATTTGAAAGTAGAAGATTTGGTGACCAATGCCGCGATAGTTTAAGCTGCCGGGATTTTCGGTTGTCTTTATGAATCAATAAACAATGCCTGTCTGAAAAATGTTTCAGACAGGCATTTTCGTTAGTTGGATTAAAGTTGGTCGGAAGTGGCGGGCGCAGCTTCGTGTTGCGGCGCTTTAGATGATTTGCTCAGATTTTTTTTCTTTTTCTGGGCTTTTTGCTTTTTAGCGCTTTTCTTTTTGGCTTTAGTGGTTTTTGCCTTTTTCTCATCTTTCACTTCTTTGTCAACCGCAGAGCTGGTTTCTGCGTCGGCAGGCAGAGCCGAAGGCACGGGAGAAGTTGGGTTAGTAGGCGCAGCCGTTGGAGCCCCTGGAGCTGCTGGAGTTGAAGGCAAAGAAGTAGGCTGGTCAGGCGTAGGCAGGTTAGGTGTGTCCGGTGCAGCCAACAAGCTGCCTGAAACCAATAACGATGATGCTAATACAACTAATTTTTTCATATTCAATCTCTCTCTGTTTTTAAAAAAATATAAGCTGCGGGTTGCAGCGGTTTTCATGCTAACCGCTTTGGCGTAAACAGGCGTTAATGAGGGGATAATTTGAACAGTTTTCCGTAATTTTCAATAAATGCGGTAAATAGACGGCAGATAGCTGCAAATCTTTCTATATCAGTGGCTTAGGTGGATTGTGTTGTTTATGCAAAGTCAATAAATTTTGTGGCGGGTAAAGTTGGTTTAGATTTTTGAACTTTTACCTGCTTGGTTAGATGAAAATAGGGGATTCAGGCAGGCATCATGCCGGCGCTACTGCGGAAGAAAACTGCCGATGCTGTACACAATGTCCAACATACCAATCACGAACTTCATACGCTCTCCGAGCTTTTGAACGGGCTGTTCACCTGGAATCTTTCACACTGGCGGCACAAGAGTTGCACATTACTCAAAGTGCAGTGAGCAAGCACATAAAAACCCTTGAAAGTCATTTCGGATGCCTGCTTTTTGTCAGAAAGGGCCACAAGCTAACCGTGACAAACCACGGCAAAATCTTAGCCCGCGATTTGCAAAGCGCTTTCAAACTTAGAAGGCTCATGCCGGTTATTTGAAGAGAATCGCTCTGTTGTGAGGCTGAAAGTGCCGACAAGCTTAATGATGTCTTGGTTAATTAGTTGCTTGAAAGAATATAAAAAGTTAGAAAAACAACCCCATATTCATGCTTCAAGCGTTTGGATGAATACGGATTTTGTGGATTTTTCTTCGGAGCCTTTTGATTGCGCGATTCTTTTATCAAACGGAAATTTTGAGGAAGGCATGAGTGGCATCAAGCTTTTCGACGAGTGGCTGGTACCTATTTGTTCGCCAAACATATTGGAAAAAGACGGTTCGATTGACTTGGATAAACACGATGTTATCCACCCTTCGCCGAATAGAAGGGATTGGAAACGATGGCAAGCGGTCACTGGCTATACAAAAGAAATATCCGGCTTGCCGGGGTAAGTGTTCGACACATTGGAGCAAGCCGCATCGGCTGCCGCTGCAGGGCATGGGCTGGGCATTGGGGATTTGACTTTATGCGCCAAACTGATTCAAGCGCGACAGCTCGCCGTTCCGATAAAAATGGCTGTGCAAACGGGAGATGCTTATTATTTGGTAATGCCTGAAGATTCGAGAAAGGAATCGGTTATTCGACAATTTGCGGATTTTTTAAGCGGCTATATTCCGGATATCCGTTTAGTAGATTCCTTAATAAATTGGTATGGTAAATAGCGTGTTGTTTTATGGGGGGCGAGTTGCAGAATGCCTGTCTGAAAACTTTTCAGACAGGCATTTTGATTGGGAAAGCAATTCGGCGCTTAACCCGTATTGCGCAATCCTTGTGCCACGCCGTTGATGGTGAGGTGGACGAGTTTGAGGAGATCCTGATTTTCCGGCGAGCGGCGCAGTTCTTTTAACAGCAGCACTTGCAGGCTGTTGAGTGCGTTCAGGTAAGGAATGCGCAAGGCGAGGGAGCGGGCTAGGCTGCGGTTTTCGCTGAGCAGCCCGTCAGTCTGCAGGATTTTGAGCAGGGCTTCTCGGCTGGCTTGGTATTCTTGTTTGATCATGTCAAATAAGGCGCGGGTGGCTTCGGGGCGGTTGCTCAAGGTGGTGTAGTTTTCTGCGATGGTCAGGTCGGTTTTGGCCATCACTTGTTCCATGTTGGAAAGCATGGCGCGGAAAAAGGCGTTGTTGCGGGCGTGTTCCTGCAAGGCTTCGAGCTTGCCGGCTTCTCGGCAAAGTGTTGCCACGGCGGTGCCGAAGCCGTACCAGGCGGGGAGCATCAGGCGGTTTTGCGTCCAGGAGAATACCCAGGGAATGGCGCGCAAATCTTGAATGCGCGCCAATGTTTTGCGGCTGGCGGGGCGGCTGCCGAGATTCAGGGTGGCGATTTCCTGAATCGGGCTGGTTTGCAGGAAATAGTCGATAAAATCGGGATGGGTGATGAGGGCGCGGTAGTGGTTGAACGCGTGTTCTGAAAGCGCCTGCATCAGCTGCGGGTCGGGTTCGCCGCCGGCATAGGGCAGCAGGCTGGCTTCCAGTGTGGCGCTGACCAGGGTTTCGAGGTTGCGGCAGGCGTTGGCCGGGTCGGCGTATTTGGCAGTGATGACTTCGCCTTGCTCGGTGATGCGGATGCGGCCGGCCACGCTGCCGGCAGGTTGGGCGAGAATGGCTTGGTAAGAGGGGCCGCCGCCGCGCCCGACGCTGCCGCCGCGCCCGTGGAACAGGCGTAAGCGTACGTTATGGCGGCGGAAGAGTTCGACCAATTCCTGCTCGGCCTGATAGAGGCACCATGAGCTGGTAACATAGCCGCCGTCTTTATTGCTGTCGGAATAGCCGAGCATGATTTCTTGGATATGGCCGCGGCTTTTGAGCAAGGCTTGGTACCACGGCAGGGAAAACAGGGTGTCCATCACGCGGGTGGCGTTTTGTAGTGCTTCGATGGTTTCAAACAGCGGCACGATGTTGAGGCGGCTTTCAGGCAGCCCTTCTTTGATGGAGAGCAGGCCGCTTTCTTTCAGAATCAGGGCGAGGGCGAGTAGGTCGCTGGGCTGCTCGCAGTTGGAAATGATGCTTTGGCAGATGGCCTGCTCGCCGAATTCATTTTTCACGCGGCGGGCTTCGTGAAAAATATCCAACTCGTGCTGCGTGTGTTCGCTGTAGGCAACATAGGGGTTGTAAAGCGGGCGCTGGGTGTGCAGCTCGCGCAGCAAAACGGTTTGTTTTTCAGCTTCGCCCAGCGATTCGTAGGCTTCCAAACCGGCGTGGCGGAACAGTTCGGCCACGACTTCGCCGTGTTTGGCGGCATGTTGGCGCAAATCGAGCGGCATTAAATGGAAGCGGAACACGGAGGCGGCGCGTATCAAATCGGCAATACGCGCTTCGGCCAGCAGGCGGCTGCCGTTGTCGAACAGGGATTGCTGCAAAGTGCGTAAATCGCTGATAAATGCTTCTGCGTTAGCATAAGGTTCGCCTAAGCCCCAGCGGCAGCCGAGCGTGAGGCCGAGAGCATGGCCGGTGGCGACGATGCGCGAGGAAATCAGCGCGATGGCGCGGCGGTAGGGTTCTTCAAAATGGGCGATTTCGGTGTCGGGCGATTGTTCGGAGAGCGACAATACGGCGTTGCTGACCTGCACGCGGCGGGTAGATAAAGGCAGGTCGGCGAAGAGTTCGCCAAGCTGTTTGCGGTAGTAGTGGAACACGGCGTCGGCGTGCTGCTTGAAGGCGTGGCGCAGGGTTTTGGCGGAAACAAACGGGTTGCCGTCACGGTCGCCGCCTATCCAGCCGCCGATGTGCAGTAAATCGGGCAGCTTGATTTCAGGAAAGCCTGTCTGAAAAGTTTGCTGCATGCTGCGGTAGAGCTGTGGCACGGCCTGAAAGAAGCTGAGCGGGAAAATGGATACGCCGTTGTTGATTTCATTTTCTACGGTGATTTTGTAATGGCGGGTTTCGCTGGTTTGCCACAAAGCCAACAACACGGTTTCGATTTCGCGCTGGAGGCTGTTTAATTCGTCTTGGCCGATACATTGTTCGCGCAAAGGTAAGAGCGCGCGTATGCGGCGGTGGAAATTCAAGGTGGCCTGCCGCTGAACTTCGGTCGGGTGGGCGGTTAACACGGCGGCTACGGTGGTTTGCTCGAGCTGGTTTTGCAGGGTTGCTTCATCAATACCGACATTTTTGAGCTTTTCAATCAAACCGGATACGCTGCCTTCGGCATGTTGGCTGCTGCTTTGTTCGTAAGCGCGGCGTCGGCGCTGGTGGTGCACATCTTCGGCGATATTGAGCATTTGGGAAAACAGGCTGCACGCGATAATCAGGTTTTGGGTTTGCTTGGCGTTGAGATTGGGCAGCGCGGCGGCGATGATGTGGGTGCTGTCTTGGCTTTCGGCAAGCTGTTTGACCACGGAAATTACGGCTTCGCTGGTTTCGTTTTCCAGCATGCGGATAAGTGCTTGGCCTAAAAATGCGGCGTCTTCGGCCAGCGGGGCGTCTTTCGGATTGTTGATTTGATGAAATTGCATGGTGTGCCTTTATGATGTGAAGCTCGAACGTAGGCGGATGCCTGTCTGAAAAATAGAGAAAGATAAGTATTGTTAGCAATGTAGTGAGATGTAGTCAAATGAGGCGTGAATAAATGCC
>NZ_JH165159.1:2233902-2246761 GCF_000227765.1 Neisseria wadsworthii 9715 | reverse complement strand
TGCCTGTCTGAAACTTTCAGACAGGCATTTATCGCAGAAAAAAGTAGAACTAATAGAGTGATTGATGAATCTGTGTTTGCCGTTCGGGTTCGGTGAGCACACCTGCGCTGTTGAGTAGTTGTAGGTATGACTGTACATAAGCGTATTTTGCTTCTGCTAATTTTTGTTCGGCTTCTGCCTTGTTCTGTTGGGCCTGTATTTCTTCTAAGTTGTTTCGGACACCGACTTGCCGGCCTAGTTTGGTAGAGTCTAATTTAGCTTGATTGGTTACCAGTAGCCGCTCTTGGGCCATCATCAAAATTTTATTGCTGCTGGTGGATCTGTAAGCCTGTTTGATTTCCAACCTGATTTTACGCTCTGTGGCGGTTAATAGATCTTCATTCTGCATCTCTTGCGCAGCAGCCTGCCGAATTAAGCTGGAAGTTTCTCCTCCAGTGTAGAGAGGCATGTTGACATCAACCGAGATGGTGCCTCCTTTGCTGCGATATTTATATTCACCGCCATAAGCTTCGTTTTCAACCGTATTCATATTGTTTTGGTAGCCTCCGTTGAGGGTTACGGTAGGCCAATGTTTTCCTTTGGCTGCTTTAAGTCCCTCTTTGGAGCTTGCTAAGGCCAATTTTTGTTGGAGCCATTCAGGGTTATGACTCTCTGCCAGTAACTGCCAGTCTTGTTCTTTGGTATAGCCGAGTAAATTTGTGTTATTGGGGGAAATTTTAATGGTTTTAATGAGTTTGGGATTTAAACCGGTCATATCGGCCAGAGTATTTTCAGCAATTTCCAATTGTGTAAGTGTTTCAATTTCTTTTGACAATGCCGCATCATAACCGGATTTAGCCTCGTGAGTGTCAATAATCGTGGCCGCACCTTGCTTGAACATTTCTTTTGCTTGTTTCATTTGCTGCTCATACGCAGATTTTTCTTTGCGTATGGCAGAAAGCTTGTCTTTTTGAAGTAAAACATCGAAATATGCTTTTGAAACATTAAGTAGCAGCTCTCCTTCTTTACTGTCTAATTTGGCATTAGCCGATTCTTCTGCGAGTTTTCCTTGTTTATATTGAGCATAGCGGCTTTTATCAAACAAGACTTGGCTGGCTTGAATATTCCAGCCTTGAGAGCGGGTTTCTGAAGAACTGGATGAAGGATGCCTTTGATAAGAAGCGTTGGCTGCAATTTTAGGAAGTAAAGCCGATCGGGCTTGTTGTTTTTGTTCTGCTTCAGCGTTGCGCTCATGTTTTGAAGCTGAATAATCTGCCGAATAGTTAACTGCCGCTTTCCATGCTTCTGCAAGAGAGAAAGCATAACTTTTTGATGCCGGAAAGAAAATAATGGGAAATATAGCTGCTAAGAACTTGAGTCGTGACATGATTCTTGAGAGGGCTATTGGTACTAAAAAAGTTTGAATGGTATTTTTTTTAATAGTTCCACAATTTAATTTGTCCTAAATATCAAACTAAAAGCTGTTGAATTTTTAGTGGTATGAATAATGCCTGCCTGAAAACTATTTCAGGCAGGCATTTCTACTGTAATTAATATTCTTGTTTGCATATTTTGTTTCTGTGTTTGAGCCAACCCCCTAAATGTGTTGCAGCTATAAAAAAGCGAGAATAAATGTACATTTTGTACATTTAAAGTTATGGCTTTTTATTGGTTTGTTAATAAAGTTTTGTAGTGTAAATGCAAGCGTAAAATTTCTAAAAACAAAAAAATGACAATTGCATTATTTTTTAAGTGGCGATAGTATCTAAGAGGGTTTAATGCCTGGTTAACTTAATTATTTTTGATATTCTTAGAATTTATTTATAAGGAGTGAACTTTATGAAAGAGCTTGATAAAAACCAATTGCAACAAGTTTCTGGTGGCGCTAACTGGAAGGTATTTCGCGATTTAATGAAAGAAAGTTTCGATACTTTAGGCGATGCTCTTTCGGAAGCCGGTAAAAATATCCGTGATGACTGGCGCGAAATACGTGATGATTGGCGCGAAATCCGAGAAATTCTGAAAGATTAAGAAATTTAATCATAAGGAGATAATGTAATGAAAGCTTTGACCAATAATGAGCTAAAAAATGTAGCCGGAGGTGGTTTTTTGGATTATTGGAAAGGGATTTTTGATCTGCCACCTGAAGAATGGTCTTGCTGCCCTCGTCGGGGTCCAAGTTGGCTTATTTGTCCCGCTGTAGTTTGTCCGATATATATATAACCGCTTCGAGCCCAGTCTAAAATTCTGGGTTCGTTCTAAATTCTTAAAATTTTTCTATAGTCCTAAATACTTTACAAGGAGTTGTCAAGAATAAAAATTTTAGACCAAAGCCATTGGCAAAATGGTATCAGGTGTGCGTTGAATATGATCCCCTACTGTTTTTATAAAGATGCTGTTGGGTGAAATGATTAAAAAATTTGGGACTTAATTTAAATTAATATAGATTTGAGGAGAGTTGTAATGAAGATTTTGACAGCTAATGAGTTAAAAAATGTAACTGGCGGCGGTTTTTGGGATGATTGGTTTGATAGATGGAAGCCTACACCGATACCCCGTCCGATTGATCCTTGGGTGCCTTGTTATCCTTGTCCTCCGGGAACTAATTGTCCTGATGTAGTTTGTCCGAATCCTTACTGATTCTGTTCATTATTTAGGAGTTGTGAGAAATGAACGTTTTAGAATTACAAGAATTCGAGATTGTGTCAGGTGGCCGCAGATTTATTGATCCGCCTCCATTTGTTGATGAAGGTGTTTGGTGGGACGGTTCTAGAATTTCTGAGCTATTCAAATTTATTTAACAAGGAGATATTTTGATGAAAACTTTGAAGACTAAAGAGTTAAGAAATGCAGCAGGTGGAGGGCTTATTCTTCTTGATGATGATTTCAACATTATTTTTCCTCGTCCGCAAACTGATTCTGGGTTACGTTTTCTAGGAATTGATAGGTGGCTGCCTTTTTACAGGTAATAGTGTTTAACTTTGAATTGTAAGCTGTCTATTGTGTATAGATTGTTTCTTAAATAGGGGTTCGCTTAGTGGTCTAAGCTGAGCCCCTAACTACATAATAATTCAAGTTGAACTATTTTATAAAACTACTATCTCAAAAATGAACTGAAATTTACTCAGGTCTTGTAATACTTAAGTTTCAATTAATAAAGCTATTTATGGCACTTTTATGAGTTCAGATAATTTTTTCCGCCCCGAAGTTTTTGAAGCAAAGAAAAATAAATGGACTGGTCATGTGGTTATGACCCGGCCATTTTCTTTTGTTTTCCTAACATGGTGCGCGGTAGCGGTTGCTACTGTGATTATTATTTTTGCATTTTGGGGTAGTTATACTCGAAAAACTACTGTGGAAGGCCAGTTGCTCCCTATATCCGGCTTGGCGCGAGTTTATGCGCCGGACACAGGTTTTATTACTGAGAAAAAGGTTTCTGATGGTGATTTGGTAAGAGAAGGAGATGAATTATTGACTCTGTCAATGCCGCGTTATAGCGGAGGAGGGGATATTCGTGCCGAATTAGTAAGAGAGGCTGAAACCAAGAAAAAAATGTTGTTGCAAGAGATTGAACAGAAGAAAAATCTACAAAAAGGTGAAGCGAAAACATTAAAAGATAGTATTCATAAGCTTCAAAACCAATTGTCTGATGTGAAAAGCCAGCAAAGCGGCCAAAAGAAAAGAGTTGCTTTGGCAAAACAAATTATAGATAAATACCGCCCTTTAATGAAACAAGGCTTTATATCCGAACAGCAAATGATAGGTTATGAAAACGATTATTTGGATCAGGTTTCACAATTGAATGCTTTGAAACGTGAAGAAGCCAGTATTCTGCGAGAATTAAATAGCCAGCAGCAGAGTTTGACGGATTTGCCTGAAAAGCAAAAATCAGAATTAAGTCAGCTTAATCGCACAGTATCGGAAATAACACAAGAAGAATTGAATCTAGATTTGCAGCAACAACAAACAATCCGAGCAAGCAAGTCGGGCTATGTAAGTACTTCTAATGTAGAAGTTGGGCAGCAAGTGGAACCTTCTACACTTTTGTTGAGTATTGTTCCGGGGGGGGCGGAATTAGTCGCTAATCTCTATGTGCCTAGTAGCGCAATAGGTTTTATAAAACCAAATGATCAAGTCGTTTTACGTTATCAGGCTTACCCTTACGAAAAATTTGGTCACGCGAAGGGAAAAATTATTTCAGTAGCAAAAACTGCTTTGGGTAAACAGGAGTTGGCAAGTTTAGGTAGTATTTTTTCTGACCAGACTCAAGCAAGAAGTAATGAACCTGTTTATTTGGTGAAAGTTAAACTAGAGAAGCAAACGATAAAAGTTTATGGTGAAGAGAAGCCTCTTCAAATCGGCATGGTAGCGGAAGCAGATATTTTGCACGAACGTAAGAAACTTTATGAATGGGTGCTTGACCCTCTCTATAGTATTACAGGAAAGTTGAATTGATGAATTATTTGGAACGCTTGTCTTTTGGATTTGGAAAAAAGCTTCCTGTTGTGCTGCAAACCGAAATTGCAGAATGCGGTTTGGCTTGCTTAACCGCAATTGCAGGTTACCATGGTTATCATACTGATTTGCGTACCATGCGTCATCGGTATTCTTTATCGCAAAAGGGATCAACGCTTGCCGATATAGTACGCTTTGCTAATGACTTAAATCTGACTTCACGTGCCTTACGCCTGGATTTGGATGATTTGGGAAACCTACGTGTACCATGTATTTTACACTGGGATTTAAACCATTTTGTTGTTTTAAAAGAAGTGGTTAAAGACGGTATTGTCATCATGGACCCTGGCATGGGTATGCGCAAAATCAAACTTGAGGAAGTTTCTCAAAAATTTACAGGTATCGCGCTCGAACTTTGGCCAAACACACATTTTGAAGAGAAAGAGGAAAAGCAGAAAGTTAGAATCCTTACCTTGCTCAAAGGTGTTACAGGTATTAAACGCTCTTTGGCACAAGTATTGATACTTGCTGTGGTATTGGAAATCTTTACTTTGGTCAGCCCTTTTTTGATGCAATGGGTAATCGACCATGTGGTTTTATCGGCCGATAAGAACTTATTGATTACTTTGGTGCTGGCCTTCGGCTTGTTAAAAATACTGGAACAACTTACTAGTCTGTTACAAGCGTGGGTAAATATGCATTTGGCTACTACTCTGAATGTTCAGTGGAAAGCCAATATGTTCAAACGGCTTCTGGAATTACCGGCCGATTATTTTTCCAAACGGCACTTAGGTGATGTGATTTCACGATTCGGGTCGATTGATTCAATCCAAGAAACATTAACCTCGACCGCATTTAAGGCAGTTTTAAGCGGCATTATGGCGATATTTACGCTTGTGCTGATGTTTTTATACAGTTGGCTTTTGTCAGTAGTTGTGCTTGTGGCTCTGGTTTTATACATCATAATCAGAATCGTGGCTTATTATCCGTTGCGGAATGCGACAGAAGAGAACATCGTACATGAAGCAAAGCAAAACACTTATTTTATGGAAACGGTTCGAGGTATTCATACCGTAAAACTGTTCGAAAAAAACGAGCAGAGGCATAGCTCGTGGATGACGTTGTTCGTAGATACTGTTAATACCAATCTGACTACTCAAAAATTAACCAATGTTTTTGATTTCGCAAATAAATTATTATTTGGTATCGAAGGTATCGTGATTATTTATCTTGGTGCCAATGATATTTTAGACGGTGTTTTTTCCGTAGGCGCACTCACAGCATTTTGGGCATATAAAAACCAGTTTGAAACCCGGATAGGGGAATTGATTGATCAGTTTATCAAAATCAAAATGCTCAGTCTTCATGCAGAAAGGCTGGCTGATATTGTGCTGACTGAAACGGAAACTGAAAAAGTAGAGGAGATGTTTGTTCCTGAAATAGAAGGCGACCTCAATATTGAGGTAAATAATGTGTCTTTCCGATATTCTGATAATGAACCGTATATTCTGCAGAATATCAATCTAAATATTAAACAAGGTGAGTCAGTAGCATTTATCGGTAGTTCAGGTTGTGGTAAGTCGACTTTAATGAATATTTTGATCGGTAATTTAAAACCGGAAACAGGTACGGTAATGCTTAACGGTCATGATATCCATAAAACTTCTCCTCGTTTTATCAGGGGGCTTATCGGTACGGTAACGCAAGATGATGTGTTATTTGCAGGATCTATAAGTGAAAACATCTGCTTTTTTGATGAATCTCCCGATCAGCAAAAAATTGTACAATGCGCTGCTATTGCGAGGATACATGAAGATATTATGAGAATGCCGATGACTTATGAAACTTTGATAGGTGATATGGGAAGCGCTTTGTCGGGAGGGCAAAAACAGCGGATCATTCTGGCGCGGGCTTTATACAAAGAGCCCAAAATTTTATTCTTGGATGAAGCAACAAGTAATTTAGATGTGGAGAATGAAAGAGCGATTAATGAAAATCTCAAAAACCTGAATGTTACTAAAATTGTAGTGGCTCATAGGAAAGAA
Organism: Neisseria wadsworthii 9715; assembly: GCF_000227765.1. GTDB lineage: Bacteria > Pseudomonadota > Gammaproteobacteria > Burkholderiales > Neisseriaceae > Neisseria > Neisseria wadsworthii. The sequence goes on along the minus strand of NZ_JH165159.1, from coordinate 2,240,282 downwards.
ACTATAGATGCTGCAGATAGGGTTTTGGATTTTGAAAAAGGATTTTAATAAAACTATAATACTTTAATGTATTTAGGCATTGTAATTTTGTTGATTATATTTTAATTTATATTTTAATTTTATTAATTATTTTAGAAAAATATTATATTTTTTTATATTTTCACTAAGCTTTTTATTGAGTAAAACATATCGCTTTTTATGATAGATTAATAAATTTAATAGAAAATTTTATGATAAAGTGATATTATGCTTATGGGGTTATTCAACCTCAAAACCATTCTTAAATAAACTATGGAGCTTAATAATCATGGAAATTCTTAATACAAAAGAAGTAGAGCAAGTATCCGGTGGTTGCGGCTATTGTTATGATTATGGTTCAACTTGGCATGTTGCTGTAGCGGTGCCGGTTGTTCCTGTTGTTCCCGTACCCGTCGTTCCTTCTTATGGTTGGGGCTACGGTTATTATGACTGTGACGATTAAGAATTATAAAAATTTTTAATTTCCGGTTTTAAATGAGCACAGCTTAGAGATAATTCTTTATTGTTGAATTATTTTTAGCTGTGCTTTCGTTTTTTTTATTAAAAAACTTATGACTTCAATAATTAAGATGAATAGTTGCTTCTGAATATTTATGATATTGTGCTATTAATAAATAATGCCTGTCTGAAAGACTTCAGACAGGCATTGCTTTAATATCAAATTAAAAACGTGGAGCACAAACATCACTTGCCATTTCAATGGTAATTCTTGTTGGCAATAAACTAATTTCAGGATCTACAGTTTTGAGGAAATTAGCAAGCGTAGAAATGAAACTACAAGAGGGCGTCAAAATGAATCCACCGCTTACTTGTTCTAATTCATGTGTATTTAATGTTTGCATATCTATCTCCTTATAATTTAAAAGTAATATAGTGAAATAAAAAATATTATACATAAATATTATAACTTAAGTTTATTTTTATGCAAAATGATTTCTTAAAAATTTTGCCGTTTTAAATCGGTTTGATGAACTAAAATTATTAAATCATAGAGTTATAGTAAATAAACTTATTTATCGATACATATTTGAAACAACCAATCTATATCCTTAATCCATTTTTAATTTCTAATACCTTTGACTCAAGCCGATTTTTTCTATCTGATTTAAATCAGGGCTGTTGTCTGCCTTGGGGCGGCCGTCGGTTTTTACAGCGGTGGCCGAGCACGTCCACTTCCATATCCAACAGGTCGTGAATGTTTCGGCGGTGAAAACCCTGTTGGAGTGCCGCTGAATTTGATACAGCTGTTTTTTATGGCAAATCCGCCCGAATGAGGGAATATAGTTAAACTACTTAATTTTGGTAACACTTCCGTCATACTCGGGTCAAGCCCGAGTATGACGTATGTACTTTTTCTTAAGTTGATTGACTATACAGAAAACTTCCGGGCGGATTGCTGTTGCAAAGTCGCTGCCGCACCGATTAGAAGCGGTAATTTACGCTCAGGCGGAAATCGCGACCGGGCTCGGTCAGGCTGTTGGTGCCTGCACGCTGGCTGTGGTTTTTGTAGTTTTTATCCAGCACGTTGTTGATAGAGAAGTTGACGTTCAGATCGTCTTTGCCGGTCGGTTTCCAGTTGGCATAAATATCGTTCACGCCGTAGCCGGAGCGCCGCACCGGAGAAGATGAAACCGAACCGTTTGAGCCGCGGGAGCTTTGGGTGTAGCCGGCATTTTGTACATAACGGCTGCGCCAGCCGATTTCCAGATTCGGATTGTCAAATTGGTAAGCCAGCCCAGTTGTCCAAGTGCGGCCCATCGGGATGGCTGTGGTGATGGTGTCGGCAGTTTGGCCGTCCAGCTTCGGTTTGCTGTATGCTACGCCGGCGCGGGCGGTTAAGCCGCCCCACTTGTAGGCCGCACCCAGCTCGTAGCCTTTGTTTTTCAGCTTGCCGCCGTTATACCAAGTGATGTTTTCGGCATCGCTGGTGTAGGCTTGAACGTCTTTGATGGATTGGTGGAACACGCTGCCGGTCAGAGACAGGGCGGAGTTCAAGTTGTATTTGACGCCAAGTTCCAGATTGCGCGAACGTTCGGCTTTCAGATCACCCTCATAGGAAATATTGCGCCCTCCCGCCAAAGCAGCTTCATACATACGCGGGCTGCGGGTAGCGTATGCCAAGCTGGTATTGAGCGACAAATCATCGGTTACGTCATAAATCACGTCAATACTGGGGTTGAGGTTGCTGCCGGACACTTCTTTGCCACTGGATGTGCGCATTTTGTAATAGTCGTGACGTAAGCCGGTAGTCAGCGTTACCGGGTGCAGATCCCAAATGCCTTCAACATAGGCGCCTACGTCGGTTTTTTTCTCGTTAACCGTATTCAGCAGCTTAGGTTCGCCACCACGGCCGCCTCGCGGTCTGTAGATACGGCTGGCCGGTTCGGATTCTTGCCGGCGCCAGTTGAGGCCGTATTTCAACGTTAGGCGGTCAAACAGGCGGCTGTCGAGGTTTAAGTTGGCGCCTATGGTTTCCACTTGGTTGGTCGGGTTTTTATCTCCTGCGGGTTCTTCCCGTTTGGTGTTCATGCGATAAATATTGGTTTTGATTTTGTCGATAAAGCCGAAGCCGCCGCCTTTATATTCTAAGTTGGTGGTATCTTGGGTTAGGATGCGGTAGCGCGGCGCGTTGTTTTCAGTGTTGGGCGTTAGAGGATCAACCAAGCGGGTAATGGATTCCCCGTTAGGGCCGCGCACCGTTTCGGTTTTCCAAGCTTGGGAGAAGTCGAATTCTTCTCGCAATGCTCGGTTGCCGTAAGTTTTTTCTTGGCGGTGGCTTAATTCAATTCGGTTATCTTCATTGAAGCGCAAGCCGCCTTTTACCAAAAGAGCACGCTGGCCTAATGCGCTGTTTAATACGGTGTCGCTGCCTTCCAGATTGTGGTAACGGCGGCCGCCTTTGTAATCACGGTCTTTTACCCAGTTGCCGGCTACCAAGCCGTCGAACATCCCGTTTTCACCATATACGGACGAGCCGTATGACCAACCTTTATTGCTGCTGGCTCCGGCGCCTACTTTAAAACCGACACTTTGACCTTCGCGCAATAAATCACGCGCTTCTACGGTTTCCGCCACAATCGCACCGCTGGTTGCGCCGATACCGGCAGAAGCCGAACCGGTGCCTTTTTGTACGGCAATCACTTTGACCAATGCCGGGTCAAGAACGAAACGGCCGTTGTGGTGGAAGATTTGCGCATCCGAATAAATATCGTCCACTTTAACGTCGATTTGATCCTGGCCCATACCGCGGATGGTAAACCATTGTGAGGTGCCGTTACCGCCGCCGATGCTTACGGCAGGTTCGTTGAACAAAACGTCTTTCAAATCAGTGGCCGTACTTTCTTCCACGCTTTTGGTGGTTACACGATGAGTAGAAGTTACACCTTCACCTTTGACATGAACAGTTTGAACTTCTGTGCTGTCTGTATTATCGGCAGCGTAGGTGAAGCCTGAAATCAAGGCAAGTTGCAAAACGGTTAGTTGAAATAAGGGGGCAGAAGGGCGCATGGGGTTATATCCTCAAGTTTGGTGTATTTAAAAAATTTAGCATTCTCACGTTTGCTTTTAAATATGAAAAAAAATTATTATCATTTTAAAAAGAAAAGTATTTTAACTGAAATATAAAACGACTGTCTAATATAAAATGCTTTAAATGTTTAATAAGTAGGTTTTAAAATGAATTAAAGATAGTGCGCAATGCGGTAAGAAGAGTTTAAACATGATGCCTGTCTGAAAAAATTTAATGCGGGCCTCTTGAATTTTCGGGTAAAAACCTTATCTAGCTTTCCGTTAATAAGGTTTGTTTGTTTTGTTTCTGCGAAACAAATAGTTATGAGTTCAAGTTATTTTATTGGAGATATTTTATGCGTATCCGTCCTTTACACGACCGTGTAGTTGTAAAACGTTTGGAAGCTGAAGAGAAAACCGCATCCGGTATTGTGTTGCCGGGCGCTGCCGCTGAAAAGCCCGATATGGGCGAGGTAATTGCTGTGGGCGAAGGCAAAATTGGTAAAGACGGCCAACGCCGCCAGTTGGATGTGAAAGTGGGCGATAAAGTGATTTTCGGCAAATACAGCGGTCAAACCGTTAAGGCCGACGGAGAAGAGCTGTTGGTGATGCGCGAAGAAGATATCTTTGGTATCGTTGAATAAGCTTTGCTGTAACACTAAATGAAGAAAATTGGTTTTCCGCTGTTTACACTGATATTTGGCGCAGTTTGCTATGCAGCACCTTCGTCGAAAAATCCGTTTGCCGGTTTTTATGTCGATGAAGGCTATGCCAAGCGTAAACAAGGCTATGATTGGGTGGGTGTACACGTTGAACCTTTGAAAAACCGGCACTACCGCGTGGTGGTGAAATCACGCAACGATATTAAAAAGCCGACCTGTTCCGGTTCGTTTATAGCCAAGCCGGCAACTAAACATACTTTGTCGGCAGATTCGGAAGCCGGGCGCTTTTATTTGGTATTCAGAAAAAATAAGCTGGATATCCGCTCGAAAAATAAAACCACACTTCATTATTTTTGTTCCGGCGGCGGTTCGCTTGCCGGAGAATATAGAAAAATCCGATAATTTAATTTTATATATTCAATATTTTAGGAGTAATCAACATGGCAGCTAAAGATGTACAGTTTGGTAACGACGTACGCCAAAAAATGGTTAAAGGCGTGAATGTGTTGGCCGATGCCGTTAAGGTAACCTTAGGCCCGAAAGGCCGCAATGTGGTGCTTGACCGTGCTTTCGGCGGCCCGCACATTACCAAAGACGGCGTGACCGTAGCTAAAGAAATCGAGCTGAAAGATAAGTTTGAAAACATGGGCGCGCAGATGGTGAAAGAAGTAGCGTCTAAAACCAACGACATCGCAGGCGACGGCACCACTACTGCTACTGTTTTGGCTCAAGCTATTGTAGCGGAAGGTATGAAATACGTTACCGCCGGTATGAATCCGACTGATTTGAAACGCGGTATTGATAAGGCTGTTGCTGCTTTGGTTGAAGAGTTGAAAAATATCTCTAAACCTTGTGATACCTCTAAAGAAATTGCGCAAGTTGGTTCTATTTCCGCTAACTCCGACGAGCAAGTTGGTGCCATCATTGCCGAGGCGATGGAAAAAGTGGGCAAAGAAGGCGTGATTACCGTTGAAGACGGTAAGTCTTTGGAAAATGAATTGGATGTTGTTGAAGGCATGCAGTTTGACCGTGGTTATCTGTCTCCATACTTCATTAATGATCCTGAAAAACAAATTGCTGCTTTGGATAATCCTTTTGTTTTACTGTTTGACAAAAAAATCAGCAATATCCGCGATCTGTTGCCTGTGTTGGAGCAGATTGCCAAAACCAGCCGCCCGCTTCTGATTATTGCCGAAGATGTTGAAGGCGAAGCATTGGCTACTTTGGTGGTTAATAACCTGCGCGGTATTTTGAAAACTGTTGCTGTTAAAGCTCCGGGTTTCGGTGACCGTCGCAAAGCCATGCTGCAGGATATTGCTATTTTGACTGGCGGTACAGTAATCGCAGAAGAAGTAGGCTTGTCTTTGGAAAAAGCGACTTTGGAAGATTTAGGCCAAGCCAAACGTATTGAAATCGGCAAAGAAAATACGACGATTATCGATGGCTTCGGCGACGCAGGTTTGATTGAAGCGCGCGTTGCGGAAATCCGCCAGCAAATCGAAACGGCAACCAGCGATTATGACCGTGAAAAATTGCAAGAGCGCGTAGCCAAATTGGCCGGCGGTGTTGCCGTGATTAAAGTGGGTGCTGCTACCGAAGTGGAAATGAAAGAGAAAAAAGACCGTGTGGACGATGCGTTACATGCAACTCGTGCTGCGGTTGAAGAAGGCATTGTAGCTGGCGGTGGTGTTGCATTATTGCGCGCCCGTGCCGCTTTAGAAAAACTGCATACCGGTAATGCCGATCAGGATGCAGGTGTACAAATCGTGCTGCGTGCCGTTGAATCTCCTCTTCGCCAAATCGTGAAAAATGCCGGTGGCGAACCTAGCGTGGTGGTAAATAAAGTATTGGAAGGCAAAGGTAATTTCGGTTATAACGCCGGTAGCGATACTTATGGCGATATGTTGGAAATGGGTGTATTGGATCCAGCTAAAGTAACCCGTTCTGCGTTGCAACATGCTGCTTCTGTGGCAGGCTTGATGCTGACTACCGATTGCATGATTGCCGAAATTCCGGAAGATAAACCTGCTATGCCGGATATGGGTGGCATGGGCGGTATGGGTGGCATGGGCGGTATGATGTAATGCTTGTCTGAAACCCTTTGGTTTATTTGTTAAGATGTCTGTCTGAAAGTTTTCAGACAGGCATCTTGTTTTGATAAAGTGCATATAC
>NZ_JH165159.1:2197531-2233585 GCF_000227765.1 Neisseria wadsworthii 9715 | reverse complement strand
ATAGTCAATCAGCTTAATTTTTATTACGGCGTTTCTGAGTCTTAGCTCTGAGAGAATGATTTTTTAAGCTGATAAAATATCAAAAATCAGTTCCTTGCTACTTGTACTGTCTTTGGCTTGCTACCTTGTGTTAATGTGTTGATTGCTTTAGGTATCAACTTAAAAATTCCTACGTTATATTTGAGTGCAACCCGAGTATGGCGGTATATGTTATTAGGCAAGGGTTTAAAACTATAAAGCGTCATGATGCCTATCTGAAAACAGCTTTTCAGACAGGCATCATCTAATTCTTAATCATGTCAGCGGTATTCAAGCTTACATCGAGTATTTTCTTAAATCTAACAGCTTAGCTGCAGTGGGTAGAAATGAGTGGCTCTTCGGCTGTATTAAAGTGGATAAAAAAGTCGACTGTTTGCGTACAGTCGACTTTTTTGTCTGAATGATGCTCTTGTTAGAATAAAGCATCTAGATTGTTATTGCCCCCTCTTCCTGAATTTTCAGGTGTAGGTCTGTTAATAGGTTCTACAACGGTCTCTTGACCCGAGTTGGACGTATTACCTGGAGTACGCGATTTGGACGCGTTTCCGCTTGGGCGGCGTTGAGATGTAATTGGCCCGCTTGCACGATTGTCGAGAGCCAGTTTGGGGTTGGTGGATTGTTGCTCTTTTAGGAAATATTCTCCACCTCGGTTAACCAGTCCGGAAGGAACAGCCATCCCTTTACTTGGTGTACCCTTCAGAGCGAAACGCATATAACTTACCCAAACAGGTAAAGCGATAGTGCCGCCGTAACCTGCGCGCCCCATGCTGGTTGGTTTGTCGAAGCCGATGTAAACGGCAGTGACAATCTCAGGGTTGAAACCAACAAACCAAGCATCTTTATTGTCATTGGTAGTGCCCGTTTTACCTGCGATATCCGAACGGCCTAATGCATTGGCTCGAGTAGCAGTACCGCGGCGAACAACATCCTGCATCATTTTATACATGATGTAAGCGTTACGAGGATCAATAACTTGCGGCGCAGTTTCCCCCGCCACTAAAGGCTTCATCTGTGCACGCAGATTATTGTTGCTGTCATAAATCTTATCAATCACAAAGGATGAAACTTTATAACCACCATTGGCAAATACAGCGTAACCTTCAGCTACTTGCAGCGGTGTTGCTAGTCCCGTACCCAGAGACATAGATAAGCCGGCGGGATGGTCTGCGGCATTAAAGCCAAATCGCTGAATATATTGTTGCGCGTAAGGTATACCGATCGACATCAGAATTCTGATAGAAACCATGTTCTTCGATTTGGTCAATGCCTGACGAAGCGTGATAAAGCCTGAATAGGTACCATCCGCGTTTTTAGGCTGCCATGGCCGGCCGCCCGTACCATGTCCGGGAAGTGATAAAGGTGCATCATTTATCACAGTAGCGGCAGTCATACCTTTAGCTAATGCGGCAGAATAAATGAAAGGCTTAAAGGTCGAACCGGGCTGGCGTTGTGCCTGCGTGGCACGGTTAAAGCTTTTGCTGTGGAAATCATAACCGCCGACTAAGGCACGGATCGCCCCTGTTTTGGCTTCAAGAGAAACCAAGGCACCTTGCAAGAGTGGCTCTTGTACTACTGTCCAACCGCCGTTTTTAAGTTTGCTTAAACGGATAACGGCGCCGCGGCGGATTTGTGCATCGCCCATCTTTGTGTTGTTTAGCGCGCGGGCAGCAAAGCCTAAATTGATATTGGTTCGTTTACCATTAGGCAATTGGACTTGCACACCTTTCTTGCCTGCGGAAGTAACAACAGCAGGAACCATGCCGTCTACGGCATAAAGTTTGGATAAATAATCGTTAATATCCTCTTCTTCGTTTTCACTTTTGTCTAAATCAATGTAATGCTCTGCACCACGATAACTGCTTCCTCTGTCAAAGCCGCGTAGTGTGCGGCGCAGCGCTTCAGTAGCCACTTTTTGGTTTTCTGTGTTGACCGTTGTATAGACTTTAAAACCTTGTGTATAAGCGGACTCTCCGTATTTTTCATAAAGCTCTTGGCGAACCATCTCGGCAACATATAAAGCGCTTTGATCAATTTGTTGTACATAGCGCTCGTAATGCAAGTTTTCGTTTAGTGCCTGTGTTCGCTCGCCGGGAGTGATCATTTTTTCTTCGACCATGTTGTTTAAAATGTACTCTTGGCGGAGTTTGGCACGTTCAGGGTTAACAATAGGGTTGAATGTTGACGGAGCCTTAGGAAGGCCTGCCAGAATGGTTGCCTCTGCTAAGGTTAGTTTCTGTACAGGTTTATTGAAATAGATTTGAGAGGCTGCTGCAAAACCGTAAGCCCGTTGCCCTAAATAAATTTGGTTGAAATACAACTCTAAAATTTGGTCTTTGGTTAAAGACTGTTCGATTTTGTAGGCAAGCAAAGCTTCATTGAATTTCCGGGTAAATGTCTGCTCGTTTGTTAGAAAGAAATTTCTTGCAACTTGTTGCGTAATCGTACTGGCGCCGGAGCGTACACCACCTGTCATATTGCTGATCACTGCTCGTCCGACACCGATGACATCAACGCCCCAGTGGTTGTAAAAACGTTTGTCTTCTGCCGCTAATACAGCATCTTTCAAAACTTTTGGGAAATCCTCTATTTTTGTAAAAGCACGCCGTTCCTCTCCGTATAAACCAATTAACTTTCCATCGGAAGAATAAATTGTGAGGGGCATTCTAGGCTGATAATGTTGGACGGTATCTAAAGAAGGGAGTTTAGGATAGGTAACTAACACTGCTATGGCGAGCAAGCCAATTGCAAATAATGCTAAACCTAAAAAAAGCCCTAAGAATATGGTGATAATTTTTTTAATCATAGCGGAATAATAAATTTTGCCATTGCTGGCATTAAATAAAGTAAAATGATACAAATATTTCGTGGAGCACTTAAATTAAAACCACAAAATATACTTAAACAACTTACGGAAGCCAACACTGTTGCTTACTCTACTTGGCAGGAAACTTACATTATGCGTTTATTAAAAAACCAAAATAATACAACGAACAAAGCTTCGGCAGGTCTTACTTCTCGCGGATCGGTAGGTGTGGATATTAGTCAGAAAGCCATCAAAATGGTTCAGCTGACAGGGCGTAGTTTAAACCAAATTCAATTGGAAAAGTACGTTATTACAAAGCTACCGAAAAATATCATTCGTGGTAATCAAATTCAAGATTACGATCAATTAGTATCTTATTTGCAACATGCTTATAACCAACTTAATACCTCCAGTAAAAATATTGTCGCAGCAATGCCACAGGGTATGGTTACTGTAGAAACGGCTGTGCATCCGCGCGAAAGCGAGATGAGTTTGGGAGCATTTGCAGAAAATGAGATTGCTCAATTTGGTTCAATTGAAGAGATGAATTACGATTACCAAGTGGTTGGTAATTCCGTTATGCCTTTGGGGAAACAAGTTTTATTAGTTGCTGCACGTAAAGAAGATATTGAACCTCGTATTGAGGCATTAGAAAGCGCCAATTTAGCACCTTCATATATGGATGTGGATTTATTTGCACAGTGTAATGCGTTTTCTTTTTGGATTAACCAACATGCTCCAGAGCTTACCGATGAAAAAATAGCAGTTATTGATGTAGGCGATTACCAGATGCAGGCAATGGTTTTGCAAAAAGGCCAGATTCTTTACAAACAAGAAACGCCGGTTAGTGGCGAGCAACTAATTCAGCTGATTCAGCGTACTTACCAGGTGACGGAAGAAGAAGCCGAAAACATGAAAGCTTCCATGGAAAGCAGACCCTTGGATTATCAGTCACAAATAGCGGACCGTTTCAATATTCAGGTTGCTCAGGAAATACAGCGCGTTCTTCAATTCTATTACACGACGCAAGCAAGTGACCAATTTTCAAGCGTAAAACATATTTTCCTTACGGGAACAGCTTCACTTCAGGAAGGCCTGCCTGAAACAGTATTTTCACAAACAAACACGGCTGCCCAGTGCGTTAGCCCGATTATTTATGCTACGCACGGTAAAAGAATTGATTTATCACAACTACAGCAAGACGCCGCATTGCTGACTACAGCTTTCGGCTTAGCACTAAGGGGTTTATAAAATGATTGAATTAACGCGAATTAATCTTCTGCCTTATCGGGAGCAGATTGAGCAGCGTCAGAAGCAGCGTTTTAAGACATTGATGCTTTTGGCGCTTGCCGCAGGTGTCGGTTTATCAGTTGTTGCCTATATGGGGATCGGGGCGGCGATTAGTAAGCAAGAAGAAAGAAATGCTTTTTTAACCAAAGAAATTGAACAAGAAGACAAGAAGCTGGTTGAAATTAAAAAGTTGAGTCAAGAAAAGCGCAATTTTTTGGATAGAAAACAAAAAATTGAAGAACTCCAACATAAGAGATTTCAAGCTGCTTATATCGTTGATACTCTAAATGTATTGATTCCTGAAGGCACCCATCTTACTTCTATTAAGGTCGGTGAGAATCCGAATACCTACCTTATTAATGGTAAAGCAACAAGTGATAATAAGATCGCAATATTTATGCGTTCGATACCTAGCACCGGCTTGTTTACACAGCCGGAACTATTGAGTATTAAGCAGGTTGATAAAGCACAGGAGTTTTCATTGAAAGTATTGTTAAATCAATACAGTTCACCTGCGCAGAAAAATAGCAATACCAATACAGAGGCTAAGTTGGAAAACACAGGGGATGAAAACAATGGCCAATAAGAAATTAAAAGACGTTGATTTACAAACACTTCATTTGCTGAATAAACCTGCTAAGTTAGCAGTTGCTGCTCTAGTTGTTGTTGCCGTATTAGGTGCTGGCTACTTTGCAGTTTTTCGTACGCAATTAGAAGAGTTGGCAGCAAGTAAGCAAAAAGAAGAAGAGTTGAAAGTTAGCTATACGGAAAAAAGTATTCAAGCTGCTAGTCTGGATAATTTAAAAGCTGAATTGGTTGCCATTCGCTCATCATTCGATATTCTGTTAAAACAGTTGCCAACAGATGCAGAAATTCCCAACTTGATTCAGGAGTTGCATCAAGCAGGAGCAACCAATGGAATGAGTATGAATAGTGTGACGCCTCAGCCTACACAAAATGACGGGCCAATTCAGATTTTGCCTTATGCTATTTCAATTACCGGTAAGTACGATCAAATTAGTCAATTTGCGAGAGACGTGGGTTCTCTTTCCCGCATTATTACTTTGGAATCAATCAATTTAAGTAATGAAGAAAAAGGGGATAAATTGACTTTAACTGCTACTGCTAACACTTATAAAGCACGGCCGGCAGAGGAGGTTGCAGCGGAACAGAAAGCTGCTTCTCAAGCAGGGAACACAGATGAGCAAACTCAGCCGTAACATTACGAGAGGAATAAAATAATGACTCATAAAATCTTACTCCCAAGTTTAATGGCTTTAATGGTTGCGGCATGTTCTCCAGAGCATGAAGATTTAAGGCAATGGATGGAACAAACGCAAAAAGATGCGCAGAAGCATATACAACCATTTGAACAGCCTACCGTTAATCCTTCAGTTACTTATATCCCACCGAAAACAACAGGTTTGAATGCTTTTAGCGCTAAGCGATTGAATGAAGGCATCGCGGGACATAATGCACCGAATATCAACCGGCCAAAAGAAGTGTTGGAAGCATTTAGTTTGGAAAATATGAAATATGTAGGATCATTTATCTCAGGGAGTCAAAAAACAGGTTATATCGAGATAGATGGCCATGTTTATACAGTAAAAACAGGTAATTATGTAGGGCAGAACTTTGGTAAGATTACTTCGATCATGCCGGATAAACTGACAATTACAGAAGTTATCGAAAACGCCGATGGTAATTGGACTTTCCGAAATGCGGAACTACTGTTGGATAATAGTAAAGACAATCAGAGCATTAAAACAGACAATTAATATTTAAGGGGTAACTTTTAATGAAACCTATCAGTATGAAAACTATTTCAGCTATTAGCTTAGGTTTGGCTATGCAAACCTCAGCTTTTGCAGGCAACATTACAGATATTAATGTATCAACGTTGCCTAATAATCAAAAAATTATCAAAATCAAATTTGACCGCGATGTTGTGTCCCCGAGTGGTTTTGTAACCAATTCACCTGCTCGCATTTCACTGGATTTTCCGACAACTGATGTTGCTTTGCAGCAGCCTGTTTTGGAATACGCAGATCCTTTATTGAACCAAATCAGTGCTGTTAAAAACGGCAGTCAAACAAGAGTGGTTCTAAGCTTGAATAAAGCGGGTAAATATACTTCTGAGATCAAAGGTAATGAAGTATGGGTTTACGTGAATGAGGCACCTGAAGCTCCCGCTGCATCAAGTCAACCAACTGCCTCTGACCGTATAATTGTGAAAAAACAGGAGCAGGCCGTAAGTTCTGCATCGGTTGATTTCCGTAAAGGTAATGGTAATGCAGGTATTGTAGATATTAGTGCGCCTTCATTTAATGGTAATCCTTCTATAAAACGCCAGAATGATCGTGTTGTGATTACTTTGAAAAATCATCCATTGCCCGCACAAGCTCAACGCAGCTTAGATGTTTCTGATTTTAATACACCGGTTCGTGGTATTGTATTGAAACGTATTGGTAATGACACCGAAATCGTTATCAGAAATAAAGGTAGCTGGGATGTGCGTGAAAAGATTTCCGGCGGACGCATGTCTTTTGAAGTTTTACCGAAGGCAAATGTCGCAGATGCGGGATTGCAAAATAATAAAAGAAATAAAAACTTTACTGGCCGCAGGGTATCTTTTGATTTCCAAGACGTAGAAGTACGCACGATCTTGCAAATTTTGGCTAAAGAGTCTGGTATGAATATTGTAGCCAGCGACAGTGTAAGTGGCAAAATGACTCTCAGCTTGAAAGATGTGCCGTGGGATCAGGCTTTAGATTTGGTGTTGGAAGCCCGTAATCTGGATATGCGCCGACAAGGCAATATTATCAATGTCGCTCCGCGTGATGAGTTGTTAGCTAAAGATAAAGCCACATTGCAAGCTCAGAATGAAATCAATGATTTAGGTCCATTGTATTCTCAAACATTCCAGCTTAAATACAAAAACGTAGAAGAGTTCCGTAAAGTTTTGAGGCTGGAGGAAGGTGGTAGCAACAATACTGCAAACAGCATTTTAAGTAAACGGGGCAGTGCGTTAATTGATCCGGGTACAAATACACTGATTATTACCGATAATAATACAGTTATCCGGAAATTCCAAAAGTTGATAGAGGAATTGGACGTTCCTACTCGTCAAGTGATGGTAGAAGCTCGAATTGTGCGTGCTTCTGACGGATTCTCACGTGATATTGGTGTGAAGTTTGGCTATGGTGGTTCAAATGGAACCAATAGCTGGGGAAATAACCTTAACAATGCTATTAAAAACAATAATGCTTATGGTGATAACAGACGTGCGGAATACAATGCCCTAGCAAGTGCACTTGATAGTGGTAGCAGATATCAAGCACCAACACCAACACCTTACTCATGGGATCCTAACGTTAACTTGCCTATTGCGGCAGCCACTTCCAGCGTTGCGTTGATTCATAAAATGGCTTCGGGTGCTTTGAGTTTGGAATTACAAGCCCAACAGGCACAAAATAAGGCGAAAACTATTTCTAATCCGCGCGTTTTGACGCAAGACAGGAAAGAAGCCGTAATTGAGTCTGGTACTGAGATTCCGTACACTTCGGAAACATCCAGCGGTGCAACTGATGTATCGTTCAAAAAAGCTGTGTTGGGCTTACGTGTAACGCCGCACATTACACCCGACGGTCAAATCATTATGGATGTGAAAATCAATAAAGACTCAGTAAATCAAAGCTGCGGTGGTAGCAATGGTGAACCTTGTATTGATACCAATAACTTGGAAACCCGAGCGATGGTTGAAGATGGCGGCACTTTAGTTCTTGGCGGTATTTATGAAGAAATTAATTCTAACGGTATCAGAAAAGTGCCTCTGTTGGGTGATATTCCTGTGGTTGGTAACTTGTTTAAATCACGTACCCGCAACGAAGAGAGAAGTGAGCTGTTGATTTTTATCACGCCGCGCATCATTGATTATCAAGGTAGTAATTTACGCTATTAATAATCTTGTGACATAAAGAAACGGCACCTATTGATTAATAGGTGCCGTTTTATTCATGTTCTTCGTCTCCCCATGCAGACTTTATAGCTTGATTGATAGTGTCTATATCGAAGCCCCGGTAAACAAGGAAGCGCATATGTTTGTATTTATCAGCCAAATCTGCCGGAGGTTGTTTGAATTTTTTGCGTAGCACGTTTTTAGCGGTTGCTAATTCTTTCGCATGATCAGGCATAAAGGTTTGAGCTGTACTTGCATCAATGCCTTTTTCTGCTAATGCCTGCTTCAACCTTCGTGTGCCGTAGCGATCGCTTTTGCTGTGAATAAATGATTCGGTAAAGCGTTGGTCAGATTGCCAGTTACGCTCGGCAAATTCATTTAACACTTTTTCTACTTCCTCTTCGCTTTCGGCATAGGGCGAAAGTTTTCGTTTAAGCTCAATTCGGCTGATTTCACGGCGGGAGAGAATATCGAGTGCTCGGGCGCGAAGGGATTTTTTTGACATGTTATTTGAATGAGAGTAGTGGTGTAAGATAACAATGCCTGTCTGAATATGTTTCAGACAGGCATTGTTATATTTTATTTATTGTCTGGATCTGTTTGCGGGCGCAGATTTTCGTAGATTTCCGGTAATGAATTGATAACGCAGTCAGGTTTGGTGCTGCTTTTTTTAGAAAGCTCTGCCATATTGCCATAACCAAAAGATACACCCACGCTCATACAGCCTGCGGCTTTGGCAGCAAGGATGTCATTGTGTGAATCACCAACCATAAGCATGTTTTTCACATCCACACCCAATACTTCAGCGGCGTGTTGCAGTGGTAGCGGGTTGGGTTTTTTTTCAGACAGGCTGTCGCCGCCGAGAATCAGGCTGAAATAGTCGGCGAGTTTGAGTTGTTTGAGTAGCTCAACTGCCAATAGCTCGTTTTTATTGGTAATCACAGCCAGTGGAATGCCTAATGATTTAAGCAAACCGAGGCCGGCTTCAGTTTCAGGATAAGCTCGGGTAAAGTCAGACAAATGCTCGCGATAATATTGCATGAAAAAGGCAAATGCTTCTTCCCATTGTGACTGTGGTGCTTCTTCTTCGCGGGTTTCGGTTAAGATGCGGTGGACAAGTTTGGCGATGCCGTCTCCTACGTAGCTTTCTACGACTTTATCCGGCAGCGTAGGCAAGCCCATGTGTTGGCAGGTGGCGTTGGCGGCGGCGGCTAAATCGGGAATGGAATCACAAAGTGTACCGTCTAGGTCGAAAGCAGCGGCTTGAACATGGGCGAGAGTGGTTGGATTCATATTATTTTATGTATAGGGGAAGAGAGAGGTTATTGTATAACAAAAAAAGCGTATGTCTCTAGGTTTGGCCGTCAATTTGACCATATAGCCGAAAACTTAATATTCAGAATCAGGCTGCGAAACACAGACTGTATGGGTAGTATGACAAAGTAGTGGACGATGTATAAAAAAGGTTCAGTTTCGTGGTGATAAGTTTATTTGCTCTAACAAAGTGTTGGTTGGTGTTGCTGTGTTCAAATTGCATTTCCGGTGTTCATTAACCTGACACTTTTCAGACAGGCATAGCGGGGGAGATATTCTATCAAGCCGATAAATTCGTTTTGTATGCTGTACGCGCGTAGCGGCGTTTCGGCAGGTAGGTTTTGATTGTGGCAAGCGGGTTGCTGTCCGAAACGCAGCTGTTTAATTTCGTTATTATTTAGATGTATTTCGGGTAGATGTTGCACTAAAGCATCGCATGGTAGCAGCAAGGTATCACGTTCGGTTTCGTTGAGTGCTTCCAGTGATTCGAGGGTATGGGTTTGATTGATGCTGAATCCCGCGGTTTCGGTTCGGCGCAGAGCGGTAAGGTGGGCGAAAGTGCCCATTTTTTTTGCGATATCTTCGCTGAGCGTGCGGATATAAGTGCCTTTGCTGCAACGTACGTCAATCACGGCCTTAGGTGGTGAAAATTCGGTAATTTCAATGCTGTGGATAATGATATCGCGCGGCTTGCGTTCTATCACAATACCTTTTCGGGCGTATTCGTAAAGCGGTCGGCCTTCGTGTTTGAGAGCTGAAAACATGGGCGGTACTTGGCGGATAGCGCCGGTTAACGCTGTGCAGGCAGCTTGAAAACCTTCCCTGCTTTCGGGTATGGGTGCAGTAGCGATAATTTCTCCTTCGGCATCGCCGGTGGTGGTGGCTTCGCCGAGTTTGAGCGTGGCGGTATAACCTTTATCGGCATCTAAAAGGTACTGGGCAAACTTGGTGGCTTCACCGAAACACACAGGTAAAAGGCCGGTGGCCAGTGGATCGAGTACGCCGGTGTGGCCCGCTTTTTCGGCATTGAAAATTCGGCGGGCTTTTTGCAGGGCGCTGTTACTGGAAAGGCCGGTAGGTTTGTCGAGCAGTAATACACCGTTGAGCTTGCGCTTTTTTTGCGGCTTGTTCATGCGTTGTTGGGGTGGCTGAAAAAAGAGGTGGATTATATCATCCCATAAAGTATAGTGCTGAAGCAGGAGATAGAATGGTTCAGCCTTTTGTTTCACTCGGAACAGTTTATTTCACGAGCTTCAGCCCTTTTTTCTTGGGTGTATCACCATCGGGCGGTGTGTCACTCTTGTTGGTCGGCGCGCTTTCGGGCTGCCAGGGCTCTACTTCAAAACCCATACCTTCACCGCTTTCGCGGGCGAAAATGCTCACGACATGGCCTACGGGAATCCAGATTTCATGCGCTACGCCGCCGAAACGTGCGGAGAAATGAATCCATTCGTCATCAATACTCACATTTGGGCTGGCGGCAGGGCCGATGTTTAATACGATTTCATTGTCGCGTACATATTGCATCGGTACACGCGTGTGTTCGTTGACCCATGCTACGATATGGGGCGTTTGGCTGTTGTCAACACACCATTCATAAAGGGCGCGGAGTAAATAAGGCTTGGTGCTGGTTGTCATACGGCTTTGTCCATTTAAAATAATTTAAAGCGGTTGAGTGGCTGCTTGAGAATGTTTCACCGTAATAGAAAGGGAAAGCCATGCTTTCCCTTGCGGTTGATTAACGGCGCATGGCTTTTTCAGCCGGAGTGAGCGCTTCGATAAAGGCCTCACGTTGGAAAATCCGCTCTGCATATTTTAATAATGGTGCAGCTGATTTACCCAATTTGATATCGTAATGGTTTAAGCGCCACAATAACGGGGCGATGGCTACGTCAATCATAGAAAATTCGTCGCCTAGAATGTATTTGTTTTTGTTGAACGCGGGGGCAAGCACGGTCAGGCCGCTGGTAATGGCTTCACGCGCTTTTGCCTGCTCTTTTGGTGTAGCTTCAGGGTCTTCCAAAACGTGAACATGGCTGAATAGCTCTTTTTCCAGACGAAACAATACCAAACGGCCTCGGCCGCGCATTACAGGATCTCCCGGCATCAATTGCGGATGTGGGAAACGTTCGTCGATATATTCGTTGATAATGTTGGATTCATGCAGAATCAAGTCGCGTTCCACCAAAACGGGCACTTGGTTATACGGGTTCATAATGGCCAAGTCTTCCGGCTTGTTGAACACGTCTACATCTTTGATTTCAAAATCCATACCTTTTTCGAAAAGCACAAAACGGCAACGGTGGCTGAACGGGCAGGTAATACCTGAATAAAGAATCATCATGTTGGAACGGCTCCTAAATATTTTTAAGGGGTGTGTTAGGAAAGAAAATATGAAGCAGTATAATATTTTTGCGGGAAAAAACCAAGAAAATGATGATAGTTCATTGTTTTTAAATGGAAAAAATGCCTGTCTGAAAGAATATTTCAGACAGGCATTTTTTAATTTGGCCAAAGCATTCTTTATAAACTCTGCCACCAGCCGGTGGCTACCCAGCATAATCCGACTACATTAATCAGCCAGATGATTAAGTGCAACACAGGAAAACGCAGCATGCTTATGCCTATGCGGTCTGAGGGGGAGCGAACGTGCTCGTTGAGAAATTCTTCTTTATCTTCCTGGCTGGAGGTAACCAGATTCATCCAGATGCTGCCCCACACGATGCTGGCAAGAAACCAGATAACCAATAGGGCGGCCAAGGCAATTTTGATTGTGCTCATGTGTATTCGGTGTATTTGTTGGGAGGTTGTTTATAAGGATAAGTGTTGGATTGCTTGAAATGCCTGTCTGAAAAAAGGGTTTCAGACAGGCTTTGTTGTTTCAAACTGTTTTCGGTGCTTCGTCGAATACTTCCTGCCACAGCTTTTTCACTGCTTGATAATGCGCCGACAATTCTTCACCAGCTTCGATTTTTTCTACATCGCGTAATTTTCTATCGTGTTGCAGTTTGCGGAAAAAGCGGTAGGCGCGGCGGCTGAGACGTGCGGATTCTTGATCAATCAGGCCGTGTTCGGCGGCAATGCGCAAAAGGGCGATGTTGCCGTAGTTTTCCAGCAAGGCGGGGCAATGGCGTGATTGGGCGAGAATCAGGTATTGCACAATGAATTCTACATCAACTATGCCGCCGCGCGCATACTTTACATCACTGTCTAGCGGAGGGTGGGTCGGAAACATTTTTTCGCGCATTTCAATGATTTCGTTGCGCAGTTTGTCGGCGTTGCGCTCCTGGGTGAGTATGTCGCGGCGGATGCGCTCAAAAGCGTTACCGATTTCGGGTGAACCGGCGATATAGCGGGCGCGGGTGAGGGCTTGGTGTTCCCACGTCCAGGCGTTTTCGTGTTGGTATTTTTCAAAGGCGGCCACGGTGTGGGCGAGAAAGCCGCTGTCGCCGTTGGGGCGTAGGCGCAGGTCAACATCATAGAGCGTGCCGGCACCGGTGCTGCCGGAGAGCCAGGTGGTCAGCCTGCGGGCGAGGCGGGTGTAGGTGTCGGAAGCGTCGGGATGCGGGTCGTCGTATAGGAAAACCAGATCGAGGTCGGAGGTGTAGCCCAGCTCTTTGCCGCCGAGCTTGCCGTAGCCGATGATGGCGAAGCATGGGGTGTCGGTATGGGTTTTCGGCATGTCGCGCCATGCGTGAATCAGGGTTTGGGTGAGGATGATGTCGGCAATCAGGGAAAGCTCGTCGCTGAGGGCTTCCACTTTCCATAAGCCTGCCAAATCCTGCACGGCTAAGCGGAAAGTTTGCGCATGTTGGAAATGGCGCAGCGTGTCCATTTTATTTTCCGTGTCGTCGCAGGCTTCGAGGGTTTGGGCGAGCTCCGCGCTAATTTTGGGCCAGTCTTGCGTCTGCACCATTAATTGCGATGAAAGCAGGCCGTCAAGCAAAACGGGATGACGTTGCAGATAATCGGCCACCCATGAGCTTTGGCTCATGATTTCGGCAAGTTGCTGCAATTGTTTGGGATATTCATGCAGAAAGGCAAGATATGAGGAACGGGTGCTGACGGTTTCGAGAAAATCGAGCAGTCGGAACAGGGTTTGGGTGGGGTTGCTGCATGTTTGGGCGGCGGCGATGATTTGCGGCACTATGGCATCGAAGCGGTGCAGTGCGCGGGCGGACAAGTGGCGGTATTTGCTGCCTTTTTTTAGTTGTGCGAGCCGTGCGGCAACGCTGTCGGCATCAAAGCCGAGTGAGGCGAGCTGCTTATGCTTTTCGGCATCGTCGCCGCCTTCGTACCAGAGTGCGGCAAATTCTTGGGCTTCTTCGTTTTGTTGCTCTTCGGGCTCGGCAAGCACTTGCTCGAAGGTTTGGTTGACGAAGCGGCGGTGTTGGCGAAGCCTGTCTGAAAACGCTTCATAATTGTCAAAGCCTATGCTTTCGGCCAGCAGTTGCTGCTGTTCGGGCTGCTGCGGCAAGGTTTGGGTTTGCTGGTCGTCCCAGTATTGCAAGCGGTGTTCGATGTCGCGTAGGAAACGGTAGGCTTCCAGCAGGCGGGCAACGGTTTCGCTGCTGAGAATGCTTAATTCTTCCAGCTTTTTCAGGGTTTCCTGCGTGCCTTTCAGTTGCAGGGCACGGATTTGGCCACCGCGTATCATTTGGAAAATTTGGGCGATGAATTCGATTTCGCGTATACCGCCTGCGCCGAGTTTGATGTTGTCGGCCATATCCTTTTTCTGCACTTCGCGGCGGATTTGCCGGTGCAGTCCGCGCATGGCTTCATAGGCGTTGAAATCCAGATATTTGCGGAATACAAAGGGGCGTACGAGTGCGGCAATATCGTTGGGGTGCGGTGTGATTATGCGGCCTTTGCACCATGCGTAGCGCTCCCATTCTCGGCCTTGTGTGATAAGGTATTGCTCCAATGCGGTTTCGCTGAGCACGAGCGGGCCACTGTCGCCGTCGGGCCGCAGGCGCATGTCTACGCGGAACACTTGGCCGTCGGCGGTGATGTCGTTTAACAAGGTGATTAATTTTTGGCCGACTTTGGTGAAGAATTCCTGATTGGTGCGTTCGCGTTTGCCGTTGGTGTCGCCGTTTTCGGGGTAGATGAATATCAGGTCGATGTCGGAGGACACGTTCAACTCATAGCCGCCGGCTTTGCCCATGGCCACAACGCTCAAGTGTTGCGGTGTGCCGCTGTATCGGCCGATCGGCGTGCCGTACATATCTTGATAGTAGGCGTAGGCGTAGTTTAAGGCTGTGTTCACGGCGAATTCGGCAAAGCGGGTGATGGTGCCGGTTACTTCGTTCAGATCGCTGATACGGTTTATATCGCGGATGAGGATGTGCGCCATCACATAACGACGAAGAAGCCGCAGCTGACGCGCCAGCTCTGCTTCATTTTCATCGTGTTGCAATTGTTCCCAATCAGCGAATGCATAAAAATCGGCAGCGTCGAGCGGGCGGGAAAGCAGAGGGTTCAGAACCTCGGGCTTGAGGTTGCCGTTATCTAGATGACGGGAAAGATATTGTGAGTAGCGGCGGGCGGTTTCGATGGCAGACATAATGATTTATGGTTTTTTCAGATAGGCATTAAGCAAATATAGTATCAAATGCCTGTCTGAAAAACCACTTTGGTTTTATAATGGCAATTAATAATAAAGGCTGCTCACGGGCAGATAATCAGATTGCAAAATGATGAAACAAAAACAACGATTTTTATTGATACAAATGATGCACCACGGCGATGTCCTGCTTACCACGGCTGTGGCCGATGCGTTGAAAGTAGCGATGCCTGATTGTTATGTGGACATGCTGGTGTATAAAGGGATGGAAGACGTTTTAATCGATAATCCTTTGATTTCTCAAGTTCATACCATCGATCGTGCTTGGAAGAAACAGGGCAAGCTATTTCATATCCAAAAGGAAATTGCTTTACTCAGGTGGATTCAGGTACAAAATTATGATGCTGTTCTGAATTTCTCCAACCGTTGGCGTGCCGGTCTGATTACTAAATTCAGTGAAGCGGAACGCGGTTTGTCGTTTAACTGGCATAACCGACGCAATGCACTTTGGCGCAAATTACATACGGATCTGACCGAACCGCATAGCATGGATATGCATACGGTTGATGACAATCTCAGCCTGCTGGCGCCTTTGGGGCTGGATCTGAAATACTATAAGCCGCAAGTGCGCATGGGTATTTCCGAAGCTTCGCGAAGAAGCTTGGAGCAGAAACTGCAAGACCGGGGTTGGCGCGGTGAAGATTATGTGTTGGTGCATCCCGGATCGCGCTGGTTTTTCAAATGCTGGGAAGACGATAAAACAGTCGAGCTTTTGAAAAAACTGTTTGATTCAGGCTGCAATGTGGTGCTTACTGCGGCACCTGATGCGCGCGAACATGCGATGTTGGAATATTTGCAATCTCAAATTCATATTGTTTTGCCGCAGAAATTGTGGGTGCTTGACGGTGTGTTGACTTTGCGTGAACTCGCCGCCGCCATTGACCGTGCAAAGCTGTTCATCGGCGTGGATTCCGTGCCCATGCATATTGCTGCGGCGCTTGATAAGCCCCAAGTTGCGTTGTTCGGCCCCAGTTGGGTTAGCCGCTGGCGGCCTTATTCAGATCGCGCAGAAGTGGTGTGGGCGGGCGATTTCGGCGAATTGCCGCATCCGAACAGCATTGATGTGAACACTAGCAAGCGTTATTTAGGCAATATTCCGGTAGATGCTGTGTGGGCGGCGGTAGAGCGGCAAATGCCTATCTGAAAAATACTAGGCTGATTATTAAGCACAATGCCTGTCTGAAAGCAGAAAAAGCTTTTCAGACAGGCATTGTGTTTAATGAAAGATTTATACGGAAGCTTCTTCTGTTTCATTCAATTTTTTCAATAATTTTTCCGATTTGTCGGGATCATCGTTGCGCATTACTTTACCGATTTCAGTTTCCAATTCATCAATATTGCTGTGCAGCACCACGTCTTTGACCGCCAGCAGGTTGGTAGTATTCATGGAGAAGCGGCGCAGGCCGAGACCGAGCAGGAGGCGTGTAAAATCGGTATCGCCGGCCATCTCGCCGCATATTGATACAGATTTGCCGATACGGTTGGCGGTGCGGATGATATGTGCCAACAAGCGCAATATTGCCGGATGGGCAGGTTGGTAAAGATAGCTGACGCTGTCGTCGCCGCGGTCAACCGAAAGCGTGTATTGAATCAAGTCGTTCGTGCCGATGGAAATGAAATCCACATATCTGAGCAATGTAGCAGTGGTCAGTGCGGCGGCGGGAATTTCAATCATGCAGCCGACTTCTACTTCCTGCCATTTTTCACCCCGTTCGGTCAGCTGTTTTTGTGCGGTTTCCAGATGAATAAGACATTGTTTTAATTCTGAAACTGAGGCAATCATCGGCCACATGATTTTTACCGGGCCGTGTACGGCGGCGCGCAGGATGGCGCGCATCTGGGTGCGGAACATCACGGGTTCGGCCAGGCACAGGCGGATACCGGTTAAGCCGAGGGCAGGGTTGGGGTTGCCGTTGGGCGTACCGTGTTGGCCAAACCAGCGCGGGTTTTTATCTACGCCCAAGTCAACGGTACGGATGGTAAGCTGCTTGCCTTTGAGTTTTTTGATAATGTCGCTGTAAACCTCGTATTGCTCATTTTCATCTGGCAAGGTGTCGCGGTTGAGAAAAAGAAATTCGCTGCGGAACAGGCCCACGCCGTCGGCGCCGTATTTATGCAAGGCTTTGATGTCGTCGGCCGATTCTATATTGGCAAGTAGTTCGATATCGACGCCGTCTTCGGTGGTGGCGGCAGTGTCTTTCAGCTTGCTGAGTTGGCGTTGGCGGCTGCGGTATTCGCGCAGTTTGCGCCGGTATTCGGCGATTACGAGGTCATCGGGCGCGATAATCAAAATGCCGTTGATGCCGTCTACGATAACCCATTCGTTTTCACTAATCAGATTGCGGGCGTTACGCAGGCCGATAACGGAAGGAATTTCCAAGCTGCGCCCTAAAATAGCAGTATGGCTGGTGGGGCCGCCGGCGTCGGTAACGAAAGCAGCAACGCGCTGTTCTTTGAAATGAACGGTATCGGCAGGGGAGATGTCTTGGGCAATCAGGATGGTTTCGTCGAGCAAGTCGGGGCTGAGGTTTAGCTCGTTGCTCTGGCCGATAAGGTTGTTATGGATGCGTTCCACTACTTGCAGCATGTCTTGTTTGCGCCCGCGCAGGTATTCGTCTTCGATGGCGTCGAACTGGCGGCTGAGACGGTCGGTTTGGATTTTGAGCGCCCATTCGGCATTGATGTGTTCTTCTTCAATGATGTCTACCGGTTCGCGTGATAAGGTCACGTCGGTCAGTAGCATCAGGTGCAGCGAGATGAACGCACCCAGCTCGGTAGGGGCGTTTTCGGGAATGCTGCTGCGCAGTTGCTCCATTTGCCGGCGGGTTGCTTTGATGGCAGATTCGTAGCGGGCGGTTTCTGCCGGAATGTCTTCGGGCTCCAGATTTTGCTGCGGCACTTCACTCATGCCGCGGGAGAGGAGATGGGCACGGCCTATGGCGATGCCTCTGCCGGCAGCTACACCATGTAGGACGATGCTCATTTTATTCTCCTTCGCCGAAATAGTCGTTTATCAGGTTAATCAATGCCTGCATAGCGGCTTGTTCGTCGGCACCGTCGGTTTCCAGCTCGATAACCGTGCCTTTGGCTGCGGCCAGCATCATGAGACCCATAATGCTTTTGCCGTTGACTCGGTGCCCGTTTCGGCTAACCCATACTTCGCTTTGAAAGCCGGAAGCGGTTTGGGTGAATTTGCTGGAAGCTCGGGCGTGTAAACCGAGTTTGTTGATGATTTCGACGGATTGTTTGATCATAGTGAGCAGACTCCTCCATGTGGTGAGGTAATGTCGATAATGCCGTTTATGGCGGCTTGTTTGACTTTTGCGGTAAATTCGGCCAAACCGATACCGCTGTTGGAATGTTGGATGGCTTTTATCATCATGGGCACGTTAAGTCCGGTGAGCATGGCGATTTTGTCGGGGATAACGAGTTTGCGCGCGGCATTACAGGGCGTGGCACCGAAGATATCGGTTAACACGAGCACACCTTGGTCGGCATTGATTTCTTCCATCAACCGGTTGATTTGCCGGATTACGTCGTCGTGGTCTTCGCTATTCTTTACGCCGAGCAGGCGGATGTTATCGGGAATGTCGGGGAAAAAATGGTGCGTTAACGCGCGAAATGCATCATCAAGTGATTCATGGGTGAGGATGATAACGCCTATCATATTGTGTATTCCTTGTTGCGTTTCAGACAGGCATTTGACCTGGAAACTGTTTTATCGTCTTTAAGCGGAAATTATAGCCGAAAAACGTGATAGCCAGTGTAAAGCGGGCTGATTCCGCAGCAGTTGGTTAGGGATTTCACAGCATATAACGGGACTAAAGCAAATGCCTGTCTGAAAGGGCTGCTGTGATGATGCGCACGTTTTTCAGACAGGCATTGTAATAAAAAGCAGGTTAATCTTGCTTTAAAGCGTAGATTTCACCGAGGTTGCGCCATGCGCCGGCGGCATCCATGCCGTAGCCGAACACATATCGGTCGGGTACGTTGAGGCCGACGTAATCGGCGCTGATGGGTTTTTCTTTGCTGATCAGTTTATTGGCAAATACGGCTGCGAGGCAGCTGGCTGCGCCCATTTCCAGCAGTTTGGTTTTGATGGCAGCCATGGTGTGGCCTTCGTCGAGAATATCGTCGAGCACAACAATATGGCGGCCGGCAATAGCATCTGCTTCGGGCATGCGTTTCCAGTTGAAATTGCCGCCTTGCAGTTTGTCGCCGTAGCGGGAAACATGCACATAATCGAAATCAAGCGGGAAGTGCAGAAGCGGCAGAAGCTGGCCGCTGAACACGACGGCGCCGCCCATTACGGGAAGAATCAACGGGTATTTGTCGCTCAGGTCGCGGGTGATCTCTGCGGCGATTTTATGTAATGCGGCGCTGCATTCTGCGGCATTGAACAATAAATCGGCATTGTCGAGCAGGGATTGGGTTTGGAGGCGTTTGGTTTCGATATCCATTGTGTTTGATTGCGCTTAATTCGATTGAAAAGCATATTATAATCGCGTTTTATTTTTTCACGCGATATTTTGTCATGCAGGATAGATTTGCTTCTTTGGAAGATTTGGATGCGCCGGAAACATTGGCTTTTGTGAAACAGGCGCATGAGGAAACGCTTGCGCGCTTTGCACAAACGCCGGAATTTGAACGCTTGAAAGCCGATATTACAGCGCAATTGCAGGATGAGCGGCAGATTCCGTTTTGCCAAGAGCATCGGGCGCGAATGTATCACTTCCACCAGAACGCGGAGTATCCGAAAGGCGTATACCGCGTATGTTCCGCCGCTTCTTACCGGGCAGGTATGCCCGATTGGGAAATTTTGTTTAATGTGGCCGATTTCGACGCTGTTTTGGGCGACGATGTGTATTTGGACGGCGTGTCGCATTATGTGGAGAACCCGCAGCGGGTTTTGCTGAACTTGAGTGTGGCCGGCGCAGATACGGCTTATACCTTGGAATTTGATCTTGCCAAACGTGCGCTGGTGGAAGGCGGCTTTCATTTTCCTGCAGGCAAAAGCCATATCACATGGCGGGATGAAAACAGCGTTTGGGTTTGTCCGGCTTGGGATGAGCGCCAGCTTACGGTTTCAGGCTATCCGCGGCAGGTTTGGTTGATGGAGCGCGGCCAGAGTTTTGAGGAGGCGTTGCCGGTTTATCAGATGGATGAGCGCGGTGTGATGGTGCATGCGTGGCGTTATTTGGATGCGCAAGGTGCACCGGTTGATTTGATCGAAGCAGGTACGGGTTTTTTCACCAAAGATTATTTTCAGGTGGATGCCGAGGGCGAAGTGCAATTGCTGGCGTTACCGAAAGATTGTGAAATTGTCGGCTATCTGGCCGGGCAGCTTATGGTGCAACTGCGCACGGAATGGAAGCGGGCCAATCAGGCCTATCCGGCAGGTGCGTTGCTGGCAGTGAAATTGAATAGGGGAGAACTGGGCGCGGCGCAATTGCTGTTTGCGCCGGATGAGAATCAGGCCGTTGAAAGTGTGGAAACGACCAAGCGCTTTGTAGTGGTGAATTATCTGGATAAGGTCAATGCCTGTCTGAAAGCATGGCGCTATATCGGAGGCGTATGGCAGGAGCAGGCATTGCCTGAGCTGCCGTGCGGTGCGATGGAAATGACCGACCAGCCGTGGGGCGGCGATGTGGTTTATCTTGCAGCCAGCCACTTTACGACGCCGCTAACCCTGTTTGCATTGGATTTGAATGTGATGGAGCTGACGGTTTTGCGCCGCCAGCCCAAGCAATTTGATGCAGCGGGGATTGAGATTAACCAGTTTTGGGCAAAATCGGCCGATGGAACTGAGATTCCTTATTATTATGTGGGTAAAGCCGTTTCACCCGATACGCCTACTTTAATCTATGTTTACGGTGGGTTTGGTATGCCGGAGTTGCCGCATTATTTGGGCACAATGGGGCGGCATTGGCTGGAAGCGGGCCGCTCGTTTGTGGTGGCGAATGTGCGCGGCGGCGGCGAATTCAAGCATTGGCATGCTGCTGCGCAAGGTAAACACAAACACCGTAGCGTGGATGATTTGTTGGCCGTTGTGCAGGATATATGTGCACGAGGTTTATCTTCTGCTCACCGGATTGCTTTGCAAGGCGGCAGTAATGGCGGCTTGGTTGTGGCGTCTGCTTTCGTACGTGAGCCGCAGAGCATGGGTGCATTGGTATGCGAAGTGCCATTAACCGATATGTTGGGTTATACGCAATGGTCGGCAGGTGCAAGCTGGATTGAAGAATACGGCGATCCTGAAAACGAGCTTGACCGCCCGTTTCTGCAAGCGCTTTCACCTTATCATAATTTGAGCGGGCATATTGCCTATCCGCCTGCATTGGTTACCACCAGTTTGAGCGACGATCGCGTTCACCCTGCTCATGCCTTAAAGTTTTATGCAAAACTACGTAGCATTTCCCCGGATAGTTGGCTGTATGCGCCTTCCGGAGGCGGTCATACCGGCAATGGAACACAAGAAGAAACAGCGGAAGAGTTGGCTTGCGTGTTACGGTTTTTGGAAACGGTTTTGGTTGGCGGCAAAGCAGCCGTATAGAGCGCAGTCGAATCCCATGATTCAGACAGGCATTTTACTGACAATGCCTGTCTGAAAATTGGTGCATTAATAAACCAAATTGAAAAGGCCGATGCGTGTGCGCAAGCCCCAATAGCTGCTGATGCCGGAAGTGCTGTGCAGTATCTTGCCGTTTTTCAGCAAAACGATAGTAGGCGTAACGGCGATTTGCCATTGCTTAGCAAGCAAGCCTTGAGGATCGCTTACCGTATCAAACTGCAAATTGTGTTGGTGTAGATATTGGCGTACTTCCTCGTCGCTGCCGGAAGACAGTGCCACGCTCAATACGGGTATCCCATTAGCCCGCAGTTTTTCAACTGTGGGCGAGGTATGCTTACAGATGCCGCACCATGAACCCCAGAAATACAAAACAGCTACATGGTCTTGGCTAAACTCGGCTAAAGTGATGTCGTGTTGTGAAAGTGTAAGAAGGGCCTGTTGAGCAAAATTTTCCGGTTCTTTTGGTTTGCGCCACCAGTCAAGTGAAATGGAAATGAGTAGGATAAATACAAGTAGCTTTAACCCTTCTTTTAACCAAGAGTACCATTTTTTCTTTTGCATAGAACGATGCCTGTCTGAACACGAAAAAGCAGGCTAAGTGCCTGCCTTTGGAGTTATACGTACTTACTTTTTAATGACGCGGGTGTAAATCATCAAAATAACTACTGCAGCTAAAGTAGAAGCAATCCAGCCTGCAGGTTCGCCCATTTTATACATGCCAACCGATTGACCTACCCAGCCTGCCAACAATGATCCGCCGATACCCAGCAGTGTAGTCATAATCAAACCTAAATTATCACGGCCGGGGTGTAAAAATTTAGCCAATACACCGATGATAAAGCCAATAATAATGGTAGAAAGCATTTCTTATTCCTTAATTTGATGTGAATGAAAGCTTTATATGAGGCTGGTAGTGGATTTTTAAAGGGTTGGTTGGAATTTTGTTATGACTGTAAAACTTAATATTTTCTGAGGTGTTGCTTTATTGGCTTAAAGAAAACGATTTTGTAAGCTGTTAAAGTAGCAACCAAATCAGTCTTACATTACCTGTATGGTCTGCGACTTGCTGCCTTGTATTTCTGAAAATAACTTTTTCAGACAGGCATTATTGTGAGTAGGCGGTGTTTTGATAAAAAGCCTGCAGCATAGCATGTATGCTGCAGGCTTTTTATCCAACGTCGGGTCTGTAAACAGATTAACGTTTAGAGAATTGTTTCGCACGGCGTGCTTTGCGCAGACCCGGTTTCTTACGCTCAACTTCACGGGCGTCGCGGGTAACGAGGCCGGCTTGAGACAGAGCGGGTTTCAAAGCTGCATCATAATCGATCAAAGCACGGGTAATGCCGTGACGGATAGCGCCGGATTGGCCGGTTTCGCCACCACCAGTTACATTAACTTTGATGTCAAATGCTTCCGCATTTTCAGTCAAAACCAAAGGCTGGCGAACAACCATGCGGCTGGTTTCGCGAGCGAAGAATTCGTCAACAGGGCGGCCGTTTACAGTGATTTGGCCGGTGCCTTTTTGCAGAAACACACGAGCCACTGAACTTTTGCGGCGGCCTGTGCCGTAGTAGTATTTACCGTTCATGTCTCGTCCTTAGATTTCCAAAACTTTAGGTTGTTGCGCAGCGTGCTGATGCTCAGAACCTGCATAAACTTTCAATTTTTTAATCATGGCATAGCCCAGGGGACCTTTTGGCAGCATGCCTTTTACTGCTTTTTCTAAGGCGCGGCCCGGAAATTGCTCTTGCATTTCGCGGAAAGTGCGCTCATAGATACCGCCAGGGAAACCGGAGTGACGGTAGTATTTTTTGTCTTCGTGTTTGGTACCGGTAACGCGTAATTTGTCTGCGTTAATAACAATAATGTAATCACCGGTATCTACGTGGGGAGTGTATTCTGGCTTATGTTTGCCACGCAAACGGCTAGCAACTTCGGCTGCAACGCGACCCAGAACTTTGTCTTCTGCATCGATTACAAACCACTCGCGCTTAACCTCATGCGGTTTAGCTGAAAAGGTTTTCATGAGGAGTAATCCAAATAAATATATAGAAAGCTACCGATTTTAAAGAGAAAACGAACGTCTGTCAATTTTATTGATGTTATGCAGCAGAGAAGTGTTTGGGAGTAGAAAACCTTGTTGTTTTTGATAGCTATGAAACTGAATATTTCATGATGTGTGGTTTTGCTTTGACGAGTTACTCGTATTGTTTGCGGATCATTACCTTGTATAAATTTAATGCCGCAGTTACAAGTAGGTTTCTCGGGATTACGGGAAAATATAAAAACACCGTCTAGGCGGTGTTTGGTGTGGGGATCCCCGCTGGTGCCGTTTTTAAGGCTCAATCCGCTTGAACCTTGTCAGACAAGGTGGTCTCCTCGGACAGCTTCGGGTGCATTCCAATAGAAAGAACGCTCGCGCCCACTGTAAACTCCCGGAAACCTTAAGCGAACTTATTGGTTCAAAGGAATGTATGCCTTAGCGAACACCGCAGGGAAGAAGAGGTTTGCTGTTTATTCTTGCGTGTTTGGCAGCTTGGCCAATGCGCGTTCGGAAACTTGTAGCATGTCATTTATTTTACGCTCAAATTCGCCGATTGCCAAACCATTCTGCATCGACATTTTTAATAGATCGTGCACAACATTTAATGCGGCCATGATAAGAATTTTATCACTCTCTACGATTTTGCCGCTTTCTTTAACGGTTTTGATTTTTTGGTTTAATAAATCAATGGCTTGTATTAGTGTTTCTTTTTCTTCTGCCGGCGCGCCGATTTTGAACTGGCGAGACATGATGTCAACGTCAACTTGAACAATTTGATTCATTTGCGCATTTCCTTTCAGGATTCTACCGGCAGGCGCGCTAAGATGGCGCGGATTTGGTCGGCATTTTGAACTAATAAGTCACGATATTGCTGATTTTCAAAGATTAGGCTGTCGATTTTGCTTTGTAAATCTTCTTTCAGTTTGTTGACTTGTACCAATAATGCCTCACTCAGTTCGTCAATCGCTGCTTCGTGTTGTTGATCCGACTTAATTTGTTCGTCTTTTAGACGTTGAACTTCTTCTGTGAGCCGCTTGTTTTCTCCAACAAGCGTTTCAAATTTTTGGGCCAGCTGGTAAACGTTGACCTCTAGTTTATCTAAGGGTTGTTCCATAGTGCATGCTACCGTTTGATTTTGTGAAAGGATAGTGTGGAGTGTTATGCATGTCAATAATGCCTGTCTGAAAGCTTGTTTTTCAGACAGGCATCAGGTTTTGGCTTTGCAAAAAACGTTATTCGGATTTGGCTTCACGTAGCATCAGGCGTGCTGCTACTTCTTGTACCGGAAGCTCTTTGCGGATCAGTTGGTAAAGCGTTTGGGTAATCGGCATGTCGATTTGGTATTTGCAAGCGGTTTCAAATACTTCGTCAATGGTGGGTACGCCTTCTGCCACATGGCCGATTTCGGTTAATACTTCATGCAGTTCTTTCCCTTCGGCTAAACCTAAGCCGACTTTGCGATTGCGCGAAAGCGCGCCGGTACAGGTTAGGATTAAATCCCCCATGCCTGCTAACCCCATCATGGTTTTTTGCTGTGCGCCCATTGCAACGGCCAGGCGGGTAATTTCGGCCAAGCCGCGGGTAACCAGTGCGGCGCGGGCGTTCAGGCCGTATTGCAGGCCATCTGACAAACCTGTGGCTATAGCCATTATATTTTTTACTGCACCGCCAACGGCAACGCCTATTACGTCGGTGTTGGCGTATAGCCGCATGACATTGGTGTTTAATTTGGAAACTAAATCGTTAATCCATGCTTCATTTTCAGAAGCTAAAACTACTGCACAGGGTAACTGCTTAGCCAGCTCTTGGGCGAAGCTCGGACCTGACAAAACACCGATGTGTTGATTATCGGGCAATACTTGTTGTACTACTTGGAAGGTTAACAAACCGGTGTCAAGTTCAAAGCCTTTACAGGCTGTGATGATGGGAAGGTGTCCTGCATTGTGTTGTTTTAAAAGTTCGACACTGTCACGTAAGCCGGCAACGGAAGTGGTAATGAGGACAAGCTCGCTATCTTGTAGGGCTTCGCCTAAGTCGGTATGTGCGGAAAGATTTTCGGGGAGGGTGAAGCCGGGCAGATAGCGTTTGTTTTCTCTATCTTGCTTCATAGCTTCTTGATGGGCGCTGTTGCGCGACCATATGGCAACTTGGTTATTATGTAGTGCAAAATGGATGGCTAGTGCTGTGCCCCATGCTCCGGCACCAATGATGGTAATTTTCATCGTTTTTCTCTTTGGTAGAAATTGTTTGAACTTTAAAACATGCTTGAAGATGCTGCAAGGGTAAAGTGTTTTAAAAGGAACTACTTTTCAGACAGGCATTTTGTTTGATGATGAATTAAAGTTTAAGGCCGCACTGAGTTTCGGGAAAGACTGGTGCGGCCGTGTAGTATATTGCTTTAAGTTTTAACCTTCGAATTTTTTGAATACGAGAGTGCCGTTGGTGCCGCCGAATCCGAAAGAGTTGGAAATGGCTGCGCGAATCGGCATCTCACGGGCTTGGTTGGCGCAATAATCTAGATCGCAACCTGCTTCAAAGTCTTGATCGAAGAGGTTTATGGTGGGCGGAGAAACTTGGTTGTTGACTGCCAATACGCTGTATACTGCTTCTACGCCGCCTGCTGCGCCGAGTAAGTGGCCGGTCATGGATTTGGTAGAATTAACCACCAAATTTTTGGCGTGTTCGCCAAATGCCAGTTTCAATGCGTTGGTTTCGTTGGCATCGCCCAATGGTGTTGATGTGCCGTGTGCATTAACGTAATCAATGTCGTTTGGATTTAAACCGGCATCAGCCAAGGCGCGAGTTACGGCAAGCGCAGGGCCTTCTGCATTGGGCGCGGTAATGTGGTGTGCATCGGAACTCATGCCGAAACCGGCCAGTTCTGCGTAGATTTTGGCGCCGCGTTTTTTTGCATGTTCCAATTCTTCCAGAACCAGAATGCCGGCGCCTTCACCCATCACAAAACCGTCGCGGCCTTTGTCCCAAGGGCGCGATGCGGTTTTGGGGTCATCATTGCGGGTAGAGAGGGCCTTCATTGCGGCAAAGCCACCCATGCCGAGCATGCAGATTGCGCCTTCGGCACCTCCGGCAATCATTACATCGGCATCGCCGTATTGAATGATGCGCGCGGAGTCGCCGATTGCATGGGCGCCGGTTGTACATGCGGAAACCATACCGTAACTTGGCCCATGGTAGCCTGTAAGGATGGTAACGTGGCCGGCAATCATGTTGATCAGTGAACCCGGGATAAAGAATGGGTTGATTTTACGCGGGCCGTCGGCAGCGACAACTCTGCCGGTAGCTTCGATGCTGGGTAAGCCGCCGATGCCCGCGCCAACGTTAACGCCCACACGCTCTTTGTTTAGATTAGGTGTGTCGTTCAGGCCGGCATCTGCAATGGCTTGTAAGGAGGCGGCTATGCCGTAGTGGATAAATGCATCCATGCGGCGGGCTTCTTTGGCGCTGATGTATTGGTTGATGTCAAAGTTTTTTACTTCGCCGGCAATTTGGCTGCTTAATTCTGATGCGTCAAAGCGTGTGATGACATCGATACCGCTTTGACCTGCCAAAAGGTTTTTCCATGCTGTTTCTACATCGTTACCGATAGGTGATACTTGCCCTAGGCCTGTGATGACCACTCTTCTCTGGCTCATAAATCTTCCCGTTTCTCTAAGTTGTCCCGAGTGTTTGGATGGGGTGTCTTGAAAGGTCAAAAGCCCCTTTGTGCAGACAGGCCGCGCAACAGGGGCTTTTGGGGAAAGCTGCCAGGTTCAGGTATTTTGGGTGAGACTGGAGGCTTTCCGGAATATTTCAACTACGCGATTAGCCGTTGTGGGCGTTAATGTAATCAATCGCCAGTTGCACGGTAGTGATTTTTTCTGCTTCCTCATCAGGAATTTCGCAGCCGAAAGCTTCTTCCAAAGCCATAACCAGCTCTACAGTGTCCAAAGAATCTGCGCCCAAGTCGTCTTGGAATGAAGATTCGTTTTTCACTTCGTCTTCGCTTACGCCCAGTTGTTCAGCAACAATTTTTTTAACTTGTTGTTCGATGTTTGACATGTTTGTTTATCCTTAATTTGCCTTGTGGCGGGTTAATTGAAAACTTTAATAACCGGTATTTTTGTGTTTTACCGAATCGGGCCGGAGTTTTCTGTCGAAATTCAGGGTGATGTGGCCCTAATAGGATTAGGCGGCATACTAGCATAGGGTCATTTTGACTGACAAGGATATTTTTGAATCCTTACATTCACGCATCGGAGCCTGTATGTTTTGTTGCTATATTAAGGTAATTAAAGGGGTTGGGATTGGTTGGTGAAATTGTTAAAGATGCCTGTCTGAAGGTTTTTTCAGACAGGCATTTGTGATGGTGCTTCGAATAAATTAATCAGCGGGTTATGTGAGATTGTTATTTTTCAGTTGATAAACTAGTGTTTTAAAATTCATGAGTGTCATGAAGAAAAGCAAGCTTTGGGTTTTATTTTAAAGCTTGCTTTTGGTTTTGATATGAATAATTTATGTGAGAGGGTTTAGAAGTTTTTCAAATGCATCTTCGAATTGCTTTAAACCGTCTTCCTGTAGACGTGTTGCCAGTGCTTCAAGGTCGATGCCTAATTGTGCGGCTTCTTCCAACTGTTGTTTGGCCTGTCCGGTATTGTCGGTTAGAGTGGCTTTGGCAGTGCCGTGGTCGATAAAGGCTTTGAGAGTGGCATCTGGCACGGTGTTAACGGTTTGTGCGCCAATCAGGCTGTCTACATATAAGGTGTCGGGGTAGGCCGGATTTTTTACGCCGGTGGATGCCCAAAGCAACTCTATGCGGTTGGCACCTTGCTGCTGCAGCTTGGTGAATTCCGGATTGCTGAAATAGGCCTCCCAATCCTGATAAGCAGCTTTTGCCAGGGCAATGGCGATTTTGCCTTGTAGGTGTTCGGGCAAGGTAGGATCTAGTGCGCTGTCTATACGGGAGAGGAAAAAGCTGGCAACGACATGAATTCGGTCAACTGGCAATCCTGCTGCTAAGCGTTGTGCGATGCCTTTGGCGTAGGCAGTGTAGGCTTTCAATGTTTGGGCGCGTGAGAAGAGCAGGGTGAGGTTGATGCTGATGCCTGCGGCCACAAGTTCGGTTAATGCTGCCAAACCGGCATCGGTAGCAGGCACTTTAATCATGACATTGTCGCGTGCAATGGATGCGTGCAATCGTTTGGCTTCAACAATAGTGCCTGCGGCATCATGAGATAAGTCCGGTGCAACTTCCAAGCTGACAAATCCGGTTTTGCCGCCTGTGGAACGGTATTCAGACAGGCATACGTCGCAAGCGGCTTGCACGTCCGCGATGGCCATGGTTTCATAACGCGCTTTCGGGCTGAGGTTTTGTGTTTTTAATTTGGCTATATCTTCTGCATAAAGCGGGTCGCCGGAAAAGGCTTTTTGGAAAATGGCAGGATTAGAGGTTACGCCGCATACACCTTGTTGCAGCATTTGTGCCAATTCTCCGCTCTGGATTAATGAACGGGAGAGATTGTCGAGCCAAATTTGTTGGCCTAATGCTTTAACGTCCGATAAAATAGTCATTTTGTATGTTTCCTTAATAATAGGCCTTTAGGGATGATTAACAGTTAATTTCTACAGGCTATAAAAATCCTAACTCGAAAAAGTGAATTTGGATAGCACTATATGATTAAAGGGCATTATGGAAAATAAGTTTTAATTATGGAAAATGGTCAAACATTATGAACAGTAATCAAGAAAATTATATTGAATGGGCGCGTGAAGTATTGCGGATTGAAGCGGAAAGTTTGAAAGAAATTGCTGCTTCGCTAGACGAACATTTTGTTGCAGCAGTAACGACTGTATTGAATTGCACGGGTAGGGTTGTGGTATCAGGTGTGGGCAAATCCGGCCACATCTGCCGTAAAATTGCTGCAACTTTAGCCTCTACCGGCACACCTGCTTTTTTTGTGCATCCTGCGGAGGCGGCGCATGGCGATTTGGGCATGATTGTTGATGGAGACGTGGTTATCGCGGTTTCAAATTCGGGTGAGAGTGATGAAATCGTTACTTTGCTGCCCGCGCTCAAACGTAAAAAAATCGGCCTGATTTGTATCACTGCCAATCCGAAATCGACTTTGGCGAGAAATGCAGACGTACATATCACGGCAACAGTATCGAAAGAAGCCTGTCCGCTCGGTTTGGCGCCCACTTCCAGCAGTACGGCGGCTTTGGCTTTGGGCGACGCTTTGGCAGTGGCGCTGCTCCGTGCACGCGCGTTTACGCCTGATGATTTTGCTTTGAGCCATCCGGCCGGTAGTTTGGGTAAACGTTTGTTGCTGCGTGTGGCGGATATCATGCGAACCGGTGAATGCTTGCCGGTTGCGAAAACAGATACTTTATTGCGCGAAGGTATTTTGATTATGAGCGCAAAAGGCTTGGGCATGGTTGGCATTGTGGATGATGAGGGAAAAGCATTGGGCATCTTTACGGACGGTGACTTACGGCGTGTGTTTGAAAAGCATCAACAGGTCAATAATTTGACTTTGGGCAACGTAATGCACACTAATCCGAAAACTATTTCGGCGGAGAAGTTGGCAACCGAAGCAATTAAAAGTATGCAGGAATTGAAAATCAGCAGCCTTTTGGTAGCAGATGAGGCGGGCAGGCTGGAAGGTGTGGTTACCATGCATGATTTATTGTTGGCACGTATTGCTTAACGAATTTAGCTATAGTCAATCAACTTCAATTGTGCTACGTCGTTACTGCGCCTCAGCTCAAAGAGAACGGTTTTGTAAGCTGCTGAAGCAACAACAAAATCAGTCCCGTACTACCTGTACTGTCTGCAGCTTGTTGCCTTGTATCAAAAATGTGTTGATTGACTATATGCCTGTCTGAAAAAGAAAGAATATTAAATATGACAAATTTATCCCCTGAAATTCAAGAGCGTGCCGCCAAGATTAAATTATTGATTATGGACGTTGACGGTGTGTTGACTGACGGGCGGATTTTTATCCGTGATAACGGAGAGGAAATCAAATCGTTCCACACTTTGGATGGGCATGGTCTGAAAATGTTGCAGCAAAGCGGTGTGCAAACGGCGATTATTACCGGCCGCGACGCACCTTCTGTTGGGGTGCGCGTAAAGCAGATTGGTATCCAACATTATTACAAAGGCATCCACGATAAAAAAGCAGCTTATAATGAACTGCGTTTGGTAGCAGGCGTCGAAGAGTATGAGTGTGCGTTTATCGGTGATGATGTGGTGGATTTGCCGGTCATGGTTCGCTGCGGCTTGCCTGTGGCAGTGCCTGAAGCGCATGATTTTGTATTGCAGCATGTTGCTTATGTCACCCGCCGTCCGGCAGGGAAAGGGGCTGTGCGTGAATTGTGTGATTTGATTATGCAGGCACAGGACACTTTGCAATCGGCATTGGAAGAATATATCAAATGATTATTAAGTTTCGTTCGGGTTGGCTGTTTCCTTTGGTGCTGGCCGTCGTGTTGGGCGGTCTCAGTGCATGGCTCGGCAGGATTAGTGAGGTACAGATGGAGGAAACCAAGCTAAACCCAAACGAACCGAAATATGAGATGCAGGGCCTTTCCGGGAAACGCTTTGACGAGTCGGGCTTTATCAAAGAAAACCTCAGTGCTGTAAAGGCATGGCAGCTGCCGGACAAAGACGAAGTGATGTTTGCAGAGCCGGATTTGTCAATGTTTAATCAAGGTCGGCAGATTTATCATGTAACCAGCAAAGACGCCCGCTATGATACTGAAAAGCGGCAGGTTTATTTTGAGAATGATGTGGTGCTGACGAAAGCGGCTGAGGCTGGAAAACCAGCCGGCATGCTGAAAACCAGCCGCATTATTATCGACACACAAACTGAAAATGCCCGCACTGATGCCGAAGTAGAATACCATTACGGTCAATCGCACGGCACGGCAAACGGCCTGACTTATGATAATGAAAAGGGCATATTGAATCTACCCTCACGAGTGAAAGCCATTATTTATGATCCAAAAAATCCTTAAAACCGCGGCCATTACGGTTATTTTGGCGGCGGCACCTGCTCATGCTTTGGAAAGTGACCGCAACAAGCCGATTGAAATTGAGGCTGACCAAGGTACGCTTGATCAGAAAAATCAAACAACCACATTCAGTGGAAATGTGATTATCAAACAGGGCACACTGTATATCCGTTCAGGTAGTGTTACCGTATCGAAAGATGCAAGCGGCAATCAATTTATGAAAGCCAGCGGCAACCCCGTTAAATTCGGCCAGCAGCTTGATAAAGGCGGTAAGGTCGACGGACAGGCTAATAATGTGGAATATGCATCGGATACTGGTGTTGTGCGGCTTGTCGGTAATGCCAAAGTAACCCGAGGGGGCGACAGGGCTGAAGGTGAGAGCATTGTTTATAACACGCGAACCGAGGTTTATACTGTCAGCGGTAGCAAAGCAGTTTCAGGTAAATCCGGCAAGCGCGTTACCGTTGTAATACAGCCCACTCAAAAATAAACGGATGCCTGTCTGAAAATACAGGGAACCAGAGTTTTTTCAGACAGGCATTATGATATGCCTGTTTGAAACAATCATTTGAAAGACATAAGCCTAAACACGAGATTTTATGGAACAAGCACACAGCAGCCTGGTGGTTAAAAGCCTGCAGAAAACGTTTAAAAAGCGCCAAGTCGTCAAAGATTTTTCGCTGGATATCAACAGCGGTGAAGTGGTCGGCCTGCTCGGCCCCAACGGCGCCGGCAAAACAACCAGCTTCTACATGATTGTCGGTTTGATTGCTGCCGATACAGGCAGCATCGTGCTCGACGGCCAAGAATTGCGCCACATGCCGATATACGAGCGCGCCCGTTTGGGTTTAGGTTATTTGCCGCAGGAAGCATCCATTTTCCGCAAAATGACCGTGGAGCAGAATATCCGCGCCATTTTGGAAATTAACACCAAAGACAAAGCCGAAATCAACCGGTGTTTGGATCAGATTCTGGCGGATCTTAACATCGAGCGGCTGCGTGAAAGTCCGGCACCTTCTTTATCGGGCGGTGAGCGTCGGCGTGTCGAAATTGCCCGTGTGTTGGCGATGCAGCCGCGATTTATCCTGCTGGATGAACCATTTGCAGGTGTTGATCCGCTGGCCGTTATCGATATTCAAAAAATCATCGGCTTTTTGAAAGCGCGCGGAATCGGGGTATTGATTACCGACCACAATGTGCGCGAAACCCTGCGTATATGTGACAGGGGATTCATTATCAGTGAAGGTAAAGTGCTGGCAACAGGAACACCGGAAGAGTTGGTTAACAACGAACAGGTCAGAGAAGTTTACTTAGGCGAAAACTTCGATTATTGATATCAAACAAGAAGAAAAAAACAAAGGTAAATATAATCAAATTGTTGAAATATAATAGTGCCGCATGATGCGGTATTTACCGCCTGTCATCCTACCGGTTATTGTTTCAATGATTTAACAATAAATTCTTAAACCACAACAAAAATATTTCCAAAAACAACGGAAACCACATTATGAGCGTCCAATCTTTCCATCTCAAACTGAAGCAAACGCAGCAGCTCAACCAGACCATGCAGCAATCTTTGCGCGTTCTGCAAATGTCCGGTATTGAGCTGGAGCGCGAGGTGGATGACTGGCTGCAAGATAATCCGCTGCTTGAGCGGAGTGAAACACCTGAAGCGCCGTTAGAGCAAAACACTGTTTCCGCCACGGTTGGCAGCCGCAACAAAATCAGCGGTGATGATGCGGAAGATATTTGGGCAACCATTGCCGAGGAAGAGGATTTTATCGAGTATTTGCACAAGCAAGTCTGCGAACACCCTCTAACGCAAATTGAAGCGGCGCGCGTTCATATTCTGATAGATTTTTTGGATGAGCAAGGCTACCTGACAGACAGCATTTCCGAAGTGATTGATCATTGTCCGCTTGAGTGGATGTTGGATGAAGACGAAATGCGTGAAGCGCTTGATCAGTTGCAAACATTCGATCCCCCCGGAGTCGGTGCGGCAAGCCTGATGGAATCTTTGCTTTTACAATTGCAACGCCTGCCTGCCTCACCCGCAAGGCAATGTGCGGCGAAAATTGTGCACATGCATTTGGATGATTTAAGTAAAAGTGTTCAACAGAACATAGCAAAGCTGAAAAAGCATTTTCCTGATTACGACATGGCAGTCATCCAAACCGCGCTTGATATGGTGGCGCAGCTGAATCCTTTTCCTGCTTACGGTTTTGCATCTGCCGAACCTACGTCTTATATTCAACCCGATGTGATTATCAAAGAAGATAAAGATGGTAAGTGGGTGGTGCAAAGTAACGAGGCGGCATGGCCGCGTATTCAGATAAACCGTGAATTAACCGATGCGCTGAAAGAAGAGAGCGGTGTGGATTCAGTATGGCGTGAAAAAATCCAGGAAGCGCGCCAGAAAGTGGAAAGTTTGGAGCTGCGTAAAAGCACGGTATTGAGGTTGGCCGAATATATTGTTGAGAAACAGGAAGACTTTTTTGTGTTCGGAGAAATCGGTTTAACCCCTATGCTTTTAAAAGATGCCGCACGGGAATTGGATGTTGCCGAAAGCACGGTATCCCGTGCGGTAAATCAAAAATATTTGTCTTGCCCGCGTGGTCTGTTTGCGCTACGCTATTTCTTTACCCATGCTGTATCGGCTGATGAAAGCGGTGAGGGCGTCAGCCAAGGTGCGGTTAAAGCCATGCTGGCGCAATTGATTGCTGGAGAGAATAAGAAAAAACCCTATTCAGACGAAGCCATTAGCAGTTTGCTCAAGCAGCAGGGAGTGGATATTGCCCGCCGGACAGTTGCTAAATACAGAGAGACATTGGGTATTCCGCCAGCAAGTCAGCGAAAAGGATAAACAGCTTCAAACATATTTTTAAAGAGCAGCCCTGCCGGGTTGTTCACTATTAACCGAAGGAGTAAAACTTATGAATCTCAAAATCAACGGTTTAAATTTTGATATTACTGAAGCAATTAGAAATCACGTTGAAAGCAAACTTGAGCGCATCAACCGCCATGCCGACAATTTGATTACGGTAACTGTCACCCTTTCGGTAGATAAGCTGCAAAACAAAGCCGAGGCTCATGTGCATTTGGCCGGTAAAGATTTACATGTCGAGCAGATTGATAACACGGATATGTATGCTGCAATTGATGTGTTGATGGATAAACTGGATCGTGCCATTCTGAAACATAAAGAAAAAAGCAATGATGTGCGCTCAGCACCTGCACCGGTTCCGGAAAATGATTAAATCATATTGAATTGAAATACCTATTGATGCCTGTCTGAATGTTTCAGACAGGCATTTTATTTTTCTTTAGTGCTTTGCCTGAATCCAATCATCAGGCCGGGAAATTCCACTATAATGTGACAACCAGTAATGCCTGTCTGAAACATTTATGAAACTCATTTTTTTCCTATTAAAACTTATCAGTCGCCTGCCTTTTCCAGTGATTCAGAAAATCGGCTCCATAGTTGGAAAAATCAGTTATTACGCCGTACCGCGTCGCAGAAAAGTCGGATTGGTTAACTTGGAAAAATGTTTTCCTGAGTGGACTCAAGAGCAGCGTTACATCATTTTGAAACAGCATTTCGAGCATATGGGCAAACTTTTAGTGGAGTATGGCCTGTATTGGTATGGCGATGCAGGCAGGTTGAAATCGCTGGTGCATTATCAGGATAAGCAATATTTGGATGACGCACTATTGTCAGGCGAAAAAGTGATTCTGCTTTATCCGCATTTCACTGCGTTTGAACTGGCCGTATATGCTTTAAATCAAGATGTGCCGCTGATTAGTATGTATTCCCACCAGAAAAACAAAATGCTTGATGAGCAAATTCTCAAAGGGCGGCATCGTTATGACAATGTCTTCTTGATAGGGCGCACGGAAGGGTTGCGCGCCATCATTAAAGAGTTGCGCAGAAGTGATGCGCCTTTTCTGTATTTGCCTGATCAGGATTTTGGGCGGAAAGATTCTGTTTTTGTGGATTTTTTCGGCATTAAAACGGCCACTATTGCCGGGTTGGGCAGAATTGCCGCAATGACCGGCGCTAAAGTGATTCCCGCCATTCCTATACGGCAAGATGATGGTACTGTTGTGTTGCGTTTTTACCCTGCTTGGGAACATTTCCCTGAAGGCAGTGCGGAAGCCGATGCACAGCGTATGAATGATTTTATCGAAGCACGCGTCCGTGAAAACCCGGCTCAATATTACTGGCTGCACAAGCGTTTTAAAACCAGGCCGGAAGGTGAGGCGGATTTTTATCGATAAAAAAATATTGCCGAATAAAGTTTTGGAATGTTTTAGATTATTGAAAATAAATATAGTGATGATGCCTGTCTGAAGCTTTCAGACAGGCATTGCTACATTAGGTTACATTTATAACATA
>NZ_JH165159.1:2127557-2197481 GCF_000227765.1 Neisseria wadsworthii 9715 | reverse complement strand
CATTTATAACATAATGAAAAAACACCGGAAAAATTGATACTCAATTGTGTAAAAAATAAATATATTAAATTCAATAAATTAAGATGGTTTTGGAAATTATAAAACCATGTTTCAACTTTCTAAATATAATAATAAATGCTAATCAGATTAGAAAAATAAGCAAAAATCAATCAGAAAATGTCAATTTTAGACTGAAAGATGCGTAAATATAGATGTTTGTAAATAATAGAGAAAATATGATGTGGTTTGATAATCAGCATGAAGGGGCTTGGCAAGCAGGCAAAATAGGGGTACATTTCGCCCATCGGTACTACATGCCACTACAAAGAAATGCGGCATTATTATGTAGTCTGTACGTTTATCCAAAAATCAAGCTAGAACAAAGGAGATTTGCATGGCGAATTATCAGGAAGAAATCAAACAAGCAGGTGAGTTAAAACAGAAAATGGGTGCGGGTTGGCATGATGTTACCCCCGAATATGTTGCCCGTATGCGTTTGCAAAACCGTTTCAAAACCGGCTTGGACATCGCAAAATACACTGCTGCTATCATGCGTAAAGATATGGCCGACTACGATGCCGACCATGCCCAATACACTCAATCTCTCGGCTGCTGGCACGGTTTCGTGGCTCAACAAAAGCTGATTTCTATCAAAAAACATCAAAAAACCACTGATAAACGCTATCTATATCTTTCAGGTTGGATGGTTGCCGGTTTGCGTTCTAAATTCGGCCCACTGCCTGACCAATCTATGCATGAAAAAACTTCCGTGCCTGAACTGATTGAAGAAATCTACACTTTTTTGCGCCAAGCCGATGCCCGCGAGTTGGATTTATTGTTTACTGCTTTGGACAACGCCCGTGCTGAAGGCGATAAAGCCAAAGAGCAAGAAATCCAATCACAAATCGACAATTTCCAAACCCATGTTGTACCGATTATTGCCGACATTGATGCCGGTTTCGGTAACGCGGAAGCCACTTACCTGTTGGCGAAAAAACTGATTGAAGCCGGTGCTTGCTGTATCCAAATCGAAAACCAAGTATCCGACGAGAAACAATGTGGTCATCAAGACGGTAAAGTAACCGTGCCGCATTCTGATTTCTTAGCGAAAATCAATGCCGTACGCTACGCATTCTTGGAGCTGGGCGTTGATGACGGCGTAATCGTTGCCCGTACCGACTCTTTGGGTGCAGGCTTGACCAAACAAATCGCGTTCTCTGCCGAAAAAGGTGACTTGGGCGACCAATACAACAGCTTCTTGGACGGCGAAGAAATCACCGACTTGAGCCAAGTGAAACCCGGCGACGTGATTGTGAACAC
Source organism: Neisseria wadsworthii 9715 (assembly GCF_000227765.1). Classification (GTDB taxonomy): domain Bacteria; phylum Pseudomonadota; class Gammaproteobacteria; order Burkholderiales; family Neisseriaceae; genus Neisseria; species Neisseria wadsworthii. The sequence goes on along the minus strand of NZ_JH165159.1, from coordinate 2,196,161 downwards.
CAACGGCAAAACTATCAAGCCGACCCGTTTGGCCAGCAACCTGTTCCAATTCCGCAAAGGCACCGGTATCGACCGCGTAGTGTTGGATTGTATTACTTCTCTGCAAAACGGTGCCGACCTACTGTGGATTGAAACTGAAAAACCACACGTTGGCCAAATCAAAGAGATGATGGACAAAATCCGCGCCGTTATCCCGAATGCCAAGCTGGTGTACAACAACAGCCCGTCGTTCAACTGGACGCTGAACTTCCGTCAACAAGTGTTCGATGCTTGGAAAGAAGCCGGTAAAGACGTATCTGCTTACGATCGCGCTAAATTGATGAGCGTTGATTATGACGATACCGAATTGGCTAAAGAAGCAGATGAGAAAATCCGCACTTTCCAAAAAGATGCCTCCCGCGAAGCTGGTATTTTCCACCATCTCATCACTCTGCCGACTTACCACACTGCCGCATTGTCTACTGACAACTTGGCTAAAGGCTACTTCGCAGATGAAGGTATGCTGGCTTATGTGAAGAATGTTCAACGTGAGGAAATCCGCCAAGGTTTGGCTTGTGTGAAACACCAAAACATGGCCGGTTCCGACATCGGTGACAACCACAAAGAATACTTTGCCGGTGAAGCTGCGTTGAAAGCAGGCGGTAAAGACAACACAATGAATCAATTCTCTTAATTGGGAATGATGTTTTCAGACAGGCATTGTATGCCTGTCTGAAAACGACCGGCTTTATCGGGCAGAGTTGAGCTGCCTGATAAAGGTACAGGCGAAAGCCTGTATGTTTGTGAAGCGTAAATCTCTGATTTGAGGTATTCGGGGTAACTGTTCAGTTGCCCCCTTTTTTGTTGTTTCTTTATAGTGAGAATGCCTGTTTGAATATGGGGTTTCAGACATACGTTGTGTTTATTTGTGGGGCTGTCCTAGATAACTAGGGTTATTCAAAAGCATTTAAAATAACCCTTATGAAGAAAAGCCGTTTAAGTCAGTATAAACAACACAAGCTAATCGAGCTGTTCGTTGCCGGCGTAACAGCTAGAACAACAGTGGAATTAACAGGTGTTCATAGAAATACTGCCGCTTACTACTTTCATCGTTTACGTTTGCTGATTTATCAAAACAGCCCGCATTTGGAAATGCTCGACGGTGAAAACGAAGCAGACGAAAGCTATTTTGGTGGCCGTAGAAAAGGCAAACGTGGTCGCGGTGCAGCCGGAAAAGTGCCGGTGTTCGGGCTGTTAAAGCGAAACGGTAGGGTTTATACCGTCGCCGTTCCGAATACCCAAACGATCACCTTCCTGCCTATTATCCGAGAGCAGGTTAAGCCTGACAGTATTGTTTATACGGACTGTTACAAAAGCTATGATGTATTGGATGTCAGCGAATTTAACCATTTTCGTATCAATCACAGCGCACATTTTGCGGACAAGCAAAACCACATAAACGGCATTGAGAATTTTTGGAGTCAGGCAAAACGTCATTTACGTAAGTTCAATGGCATTCCCAAAGCTCATTTTGAGCTGTATTTGAAGGAGTGCGAATGGCGTTTTAACCACAGTGAAATAAAGTCTCAATTATCCATTTTAAAACAATTAGTAAGAGAGAATTTGACCTAGTTATCTAGGACAGCCCCTTATTTGTTATATAGTTGTAAACTGGGTCTTTCAGACAGAGTTGGCAGACTTTGAAGTGAATAAAAGCCGTAGCAGTTTCAGAAGTCTCTATATAAATCAGAATAGTTAGTTATGACTTACATTGTTTACGATTATTGTTTAGCTTGCGCTTTTAGCTGCTTGCAGCTTGGCTGTGAAGTTGCTTAGATCCAAACCGGTTTTTTCTTTTATTTCGGAGATAAGGGTGGCAACATCTTTTCCTTGCCCGGCTTGGTGCAGTGCCCACAACAACGAGCAGCGTGTGCCGGTGCGGCAGTAAGCGAGAACAGGGCCATCGTGTGCAGCCAAGGTTTGTGCAAAAGTTTGAGCGTCTGATTCTGTGATTTGTGATCCGATTACCGGCTGGTGTGTAATGTTGCGGATACCTGCGTCGGCAAACCAAGTGGAAACTTCAGTGAAGGTTGGTTGATCGGGTTCTTCTTGATCAGGGCGGTTGCAGATCACGCCGGTAATGCCTAGTTTGGCTGCTTCGGCTGCATCGGTTCGGTTGATTTGGGGCGCAATATACAATTTATCTGTAAGCTGGAAAAAACTCATGATGGTTCCTTTGTGTGGGAGGGGTTTCAGACAGGCATATTGGTTAGGTTGGATTCCGTAATACCTAACCATTTTTCGAGTAGTTGCCGATTGTCGATTTTTAAAAATGCGGTATCAGCCTCAGCTGCCTTAACGATCGTTTCTGTTTCTTTCAGCACGCCTTGGCGGAAATAGTGCAGTTTGGCAGTTTGGCCAATGGAAAGTTGCGACCATTGTTGGACAAAGTCCGAACAGCAAAAACCATTAAGTGCAATCACTTTGTCTTGTGCGCACAATGCGGCATTCTCAGCGCTGCTGTTGTTGAAAACGTGGGTTAGCGTAATGCTTTCTGCATTTTGTATGAAGCGCGCGCCGAAGTCAGGTGCTTCGGGTTGTTCGTCAAAAGTTTCAACCAGAGCGCCGCCGTGACTGCGCGGGGCACTTTGCCATTTTAAGAAAACGCCCGCACTTTTCAGACAGGCTTCCAAGGGTAGGTCACGTGTGCTGAATAAGGCTGTTTGGAAGAAATCTTGTAAATTTAATCCAACAATAGCCTCTGCTTTCTGCTGCCACTCGTTTTCAGACAGGCCTTTTCTTGTATCGAGCCATATTTGGTATAACGCACACATGATGTCGTCCAAACTTTTTTGCTCATTGCTGCGCTGGCGAATGATGAGATCCAGACACATGGCTGCGAGTGCTCCTTTTTGGTAGTAGCTGACAATCGCATTAGGGCTGTTTTCATCTTGTTTGTAATATTTATTCCAAGCGGTAAAGCTGGATTGCGCAAGGGTCTGTTTGGTGCGGCCTTTATTTTGCTGAACTCGGGTCAGATTTTTTGCCTGTAATTTCAAGTAGGCTTCCGGACTGATCACGCCGCTGCGTGCGAGAAATAAATCATCATAATAAGAAGTAATGCCTTCAAACGCCCAAAGTTGCTCGGTATAGCTTTCGTTGTCGAGCCGGTAGGGTAAGAAAGCGGCTGGTTTGATGGATTTTACGTTCCAAGCATGAAAATATTCGTGTGAAAATAGCCCGAGCAGTGATATGTAGTCTTCATAAGCCTCCTCCATATGTTTTTTGGGCAGACATTTTCTGTCTATTTGCAGGGCAGTGCTGCTGATATGTTCCAAACCGCCGTAGATATTGTCGCCAACAAACAGCATAAATAGATATTCTTTGAAAGGCGCAGGAGTAGGGAACATCTGCAATTGGGCTTCGCAGACTTTTTGAATATCACGTCTTAGACGTTCACGGTCAAAATCAGCGTAATAACCGCTGAGGGCAATTTTGTGTGGAATGCCGCAGGCTTCAAAACGAATGGTTTCTATGGTGCCGAATTCAAAAGGATGATCAATCAGTTCGGAATAATTCGCAGCCTGATAATGGTTTTCAGACAGACGTGGAAGTGTGGTGGCGGTTTGCCAGTTTTTCGGTAAATGATTGATTTCAAGAGTACAGGTCTGATGCTCTTGGCCTTCGATGCTGAGAAACATGCAGGCGCCGTCGAAAAAGCCACGTTCGCTACTCAGATAAGCGCCGCGAACGGAAAAATCAAAAGCATAAACTGTGTAGTGAATCTGCCAATCTCCGGCTTTGGCAGCGGTTTTCCAAAGATTTTTAGCTGTTTGGGTTAGATTGGCAGGTTGCCCGTTACAATGAGCTTCAATGGAAATAATATGACGTGAAAAATCCCTAATCATATAACTGCCGGGAACCCAATTGGGCAAACGGAGCACAAAAGAAGTATCATCTTTGTGTACGTAATGTAATGTAATTTGCCATAAGTGGCTTGTAGGAGTAGGGCTTAGAGAATAGTGCAACATAAAGTAGAGTTTTTGTTAAGATTTGTTTGCAGATTTCAACCTGTTTGATATTGGTCAAATAAAGCTTGTTACAAAGCTTATACTCTTACAAAATCCAATATTTGGCAACTCATTTGCATGATTAAACGGGCTGTATGATGATATGACTTGGTTCAAGCTGCATTTTGATTTAAAATACAGAAGTTAAACTTCCATATCCTTGTGAGCTTGTTTTGGGATAAGGTGTTAAATTAAGATAAATTAAATAAGGTGGTTTATAAAAGCTGTTTCAGGCGGCTTTTGTTTGCAAACCTGCCAGATGTTTAAATTGCCATGTTTAATGGAGATCCTCATGGAAACGCAAACTTATAACTACAAGGTGGTGCGTCAATTTGCCATCATGACTGTAGTTTGGGGTGTTGTGGGTATGTTGGTCGGTGTAATTGCTGCCGCCCAATTGTTTGCACCCATGCTCAACCTCTCTGATGTCGGCCCGTGGTTTCACTTCGGCCGTATCCGTCCGTTGCATACTAATGCAGTTATTTTTGCTTTCGGCGGCTGCGGGTTGTTTGCCACGTCTTATTATGTCGTTCAGCGTACATGCAACACGCGTTTGTTCGGCGGAAACTTCCTACCGGCTTTTACCTTCTGGGGTTGGCAGCTTGTAATTTTGCTGGCTGCAATTACCTTGCCGTTGGGTTACACCCAAAGCAAAGAATATGCCGAATTGGAATGGCCGATTGATATTCTGATCGCCGTGGTTTGGGTGGCTTATGCAGTCGTTTTCTTTGGAACATTGGCTAAACGTAAAATCAAACACATCTATGTGGCAAACTGGTTCTACGGCGCATTTATTTTGGCAGTGGCCTTATTGCATATTGTCAATAACATCAGCATTCCTGCTGGATTAATGAAATCATACCCTGTGTATGCCGGTGCCATTGATGCGATGGTTCAATGGTGGTACGGGCACAATGCTGTAGGTTTCTTCTTAACAGCTGGTTTCTTGGGCATGATGTATTACTTTGTGCCGAAGCAAGCAGGTCGTCCGGTGTATTCATACCGTTTGTCAGTTGTGCACTTCTGGGCATTAATTTTTACTTATATGTGGGCAGGTTCTCACCACTTGCACTATACCGCATTGCCAGACTGGACCCAGTCTTTAGGTATGGTATTGTCTTTGATTCTGTTTGCACCTTCTTGGGGCGGTATGATTAACGGCATCATGACCTTGTCTGGTGCGTGGGATAAGCTGCGTACTGATCCGATTCTCAAGTTTTTGGTGGTATCGCTTTCTTTCTACGGTATGTCTACCTTCGAAGGTCCGATGATGTCTATCAAAACAGTTAACGCTTTGAGCCATTACACAGACTGGACGGTCGGTCACGTTCACTCAGGCGCCCTTGGCTGGGTAGGCTTTATTACCATCGGTTCGATTTATTATTTGGTTCCCCGTTTGTTCGGTCAGAAAGAAATGTACAGTGTTAAATTGATAGAAATGCATTTCTGGATCGCTACTGTCGGCGTGGTGCTTTATATCTCATCAATGTGGATTTCAGGTGTGATGCAAGGCTTGATGTGGGGTGCTTTGAATACTGACGGTACACTGACTTATTCATTTGTGGAGTCTGTTAAAGACAGCAAACCTTTCTATGTGGTACGTTTTGTTGGTGGTTTGCTGTATTTAAGCGGTATGCTGATTATGGCTTATAACGTATTGCGTACTGTTTCGGTTGGTAAAGCTGTTGATGCAGAAATTCCTTCGCTGACCCAATCACAGCATCACTAAAGAATAAGAGAATAGGCTACCAAAATGAAATTACAACAACTTGTTGAAGAAAAAGTTGGCTTTTTGATTGTGTTCACTTTTTTAGTGATTAGTGTAGGTTTACTGGTTGAAATTGTACCGTTATTTTTCACGAAGGCTGTGACCGAACCGACTAAAGGGGTGAAACCTTACAATGCTCTGCAAGTAGCAGGACGAGATATTTATGTTCGGGAAGGCTGTTATAACTGCCATTCTCAAATGATTCGCCCTTTCCGTGCTGAAACTGAGCGTTACGGTCATTATTCTGTTGGAGGAGAGTCTGTTTATGACCGTCCTTTCCAATGGGGTTCAAAACGTACCGGCCCTGATTTGGCGAGGGTTGGTGGTCGTTATTCTGATGAATGGCATCGCTTGCATTTACTGGATCCGCGTAGCGTTGTTCCTGAATCTAATATGCCTGCCTTCCCATGGTTGGCGCGTAATAAAGTAGATTCGGAATCAGTAGTTACTCGAATGAAAGCTTTGCGGGCTGTGGGTACTCCGTATAGTGATGAAGAAATAGCCAAAGCTCCTGAATTGTTGAAAGACAAATCAGAAATGGAAGCAGTAATTGCTTATCTGCAAGGCTTGGGCTTGGCGCTGAAGAAAAGGTAATGTCATGGATGTGAATTGGGCGCGGAGCTTGTTTACAGTTTGGATTTTCGTCAGTTTTATTTTGGTGCTGTATGTTGTATTCAGCAAACGAAATAAAAAAAATCATGAAGATGCGGGTAAAAGTATTATTCAAGATGATGATTCGCCACGCTGAAAATTCCCGCCCAATAAATAATCCCGTGATAACGGAGCTAAATACATGAACACAAATTCACAATTTACCAGCAGTTTTTGGAGTTACTACATCATTGCCATCGTGGTACTAAGCATTATTGGATTGCTATGGCTTTTATTTTCTCAGAATAAAGTAAAGGCACCGCCAAAAGGTGAAGATGTTAAAACCATGGGTCATTCATGGGATGGTATTGAAGAATATAACAACCCATTGCCTCGCTGGTGGTTTGGCCTGTATCTCCTTACAGTATTTTTTGGGGTAGGTTACTTGTTAGCCTATCCTGGTTTGGGAGACTTTAAAGGCTTTTTGGGCTGGAGTAGTAAAGGGCAATATGAAGAGGAAGTAAAAAAGGCAGATGCTGAATATGGCAAGATTTATGCCAAATTTGCCAAAATGCCGATTGCAGAAGTAGCAAAAGATCCGCAAGCTCAGCGCATTGGTAAAAATCTGTTTGATACTTACTGTATTCAATGTCATGGTTCTGATGCTAAAGGTTCCCGTGGTTTTCCCAACTTGACTGATAATGATTGGTTGTGGGGCGGTACTCCTGAGAAGATTCATGAAACCATTAAAAACGGCCGTATCGGTATTATGGCTGCATGGGGTCCTGTTTTAGGTGAAGAGCGGGTAAAAGATGTTGCGAACTATGTGATGTCGCTTTCTAAAGACGAAGGTAGTTACGATCCTGAGCGTGCCGCTCGTGGTAATGCTATTTTCCATGGCCCGCCTGCAAACTGCTACACTTGTCATGGCGACAAAGGCCAAGGTATTCAAGGTAGTGGCCCGAACTTAACTGATGATACTTGGTTGTGGGGAGGTACTCAGAAAGCAATTATGGAAACCATTACCAATGGCCGTCATAACCAAATGCCGGCATGGGGCAATTTCTTAGATGATGACAAGATGCATATCATGACAGCCTACGTATGGGGATTGTCACATAAAGATGGAAAAGCCTTGCCTACTGATACTGAGAATGCATTAGGTGAAAAAGCGGCTAAGGCAGCCGGTGCAACAACAGCAAAAACTACTGAACCTCAAGCATCTCCGGCTTCTGCAGCAACACAGACATCCGCTGCGTCAGCTGTAGCTTCTTCTGGTGTCGCTGGCGATAAAGCTGAAGTAACTTTTGATACACAAGCAGGTAGTGGTGTAGCTGTTTTCTACTTTGCTACGGGTAAGAGTGATGTTGCTGAGAATGCCAACCTTATTTTGCAAGATTTGATTAAGGCTGGCAAAGACGGTAAAAAACTGATTATTAGTGGTTTTACTGATAGTACAGGGAATGTGAAAGCTAATGCGGAGTTGTCTAAGAAGCGTGCTCAAGCAGTAAAAGCATTTTTGGAAGCTCAAGGTGTGGACGCAAAAAATATTGAATTGCGTAAACCTGAGAATACAACTGCAGCACAAGGAAACGATGCTGAAGGCCGCCGTGTTGAAGTGAGAATAGAAGGTTGATAAAGCTTTGAGTAAAGAAAAATCCCGACTAGTCATAGCCGGGATTTTTTACTAAGCAATTTTGGTAAGGAGCCCTTATTTAAAAATGTGGTGTTTAGTAAATTGATACAAGACTGAGTGTCGCAAACGGTAACACAGTTTGCTATCCCTTTTTCTGCTCATTTGCAGTTCAATTAAGGATAAAAAATAATAGAGAGTTTCTCACATCTTTACGAGTAAGCGATGATTTAAAGAATACCTTACTCTTTATAGTCGATCAATTTAACTTTTGCTATTGCGTTTCTGTGCCTCACCGTACTATTTGTACTTTCTTCGGCTTGCTGCCTTGTAACAAAATTAATTTGATTAACTATTATTTCTTATCGCATCCTAATTGAGGTAATACGGAACCTTTTCCTAAAGACAGTAAACCACTTTGTGAATACACACCAAGTTTGCCCCGTGTATCGGTAATATCCAAATTGCGCATAGTCAATTGGCCAATGCGGTCTGCTGGAGTAAAGGCAGCATTTTCCACTTTTTCCATAGACAGGCGTTCGGGTTGATAAGTTAGATTGGGTGATTCGGTATTTAAAATCAAATAATCATTACCGTGGTGCAATTCGAGCGTTACTTCACCAGTAATAGCTTTTGCAACCCAACGTTGGGCAGTTTCGCGTAACATCAATGCTTGCGGGTCAAACCAGCGACCTTGATAAAGTAGGCGGCCTAAGCGTAAACCATTGATACGGTACTGTTCGATGGTATCTTCATTATGAATACCTGTCACTAAGCGTTCGTAAGCAATATGCAGTAAAGCCATGCCTGGGGCTTCATAAATGCCGCGCGATTTGGCTTCAATGATACGGTTTTCAATTTGGTCACTCATGCCTAGGCCGTGACGACCACCGATACGATTGGCTTCCAGAAATAATTCAACAGGATCTGCAAAGGTTTTACCGTTTAAAGCAACAGGCACGCCTTCTTCAAAGCGTACGGTCACTTCTTCAGGTTTAATTTCTACATTTTCATCCCAAAAAGCAACGCCCATAATAGGCTTCACAATTTTGATGCCGGTATTTAAAAACTCGAGATCTTTGGCCTCGTGTGTTGCACCGAGCATATTAGAATCGGTGGAATAGGCTTTTTCGACAGACATTTTATAATCAAAGCCATTGGCAATCAGAAACTCGCTCATTTCTTGGCGGCCGCCAAGTTCGTCGATAAACGTTTGGTCTAACCAAGGTTTATAAATGCGCAAGTGTGGATTGGTTAGCAATCCGTAGCGATAGAAACGTTCGATATCATTGCCTTTATAAGTGGAACCATCACCCCAGATATTCACGTCATCTTCTTTCATGGTAGAAACCAACATAGTGCCTGTTACCGCGCGCCCAAGAGGGGTGGTATTGAAATAGGCAATGCCGCCGGTGGTAATGTGAAAAGCGCCACACTGAATTGCAGCAATGCCTTCGTGTGCCAGCTGACTGCGGCAATCAATCAAGCGGGCTTGTTCTGCACCATATTCCAAAGCTTTTTTGGGAATGGCGTTATAATCCTCTTCATCCGGCTGCCCGAGGTTGGCCGTATAAGCATAGGGTAGGGCGCCTTTGAGTTTCATCCATAATAATGCGGCAGAAGTGTCTAGGCCGCCGGAGAACGCAATGCCGACTTTTTGGCCGACGGGCAGGTTTTGTAAGATGGTATGATTGCTCATTGTCGGATAGTTCCTGTGTTGATTTTTCTCAGATGTAAAATTCCTTATTATTGTACGAATCCTTTGATTAGTCTAGGGCTTGGCTCGCGCCAGCTAAGAAAAATTACTTGTTTGCGGTTTTCAGACAGGCATAGAGAGAAAGGTTGTGTGAGGTATGCAATTTAATTTAATTATCATCGGCGACGAGATATTGCACGGTTCGCGAGAAGACAAACATTTTATTTTCTTCAAAACGCTTTTAGAACAACATGGTTTCCAGTTGGGCATGGTGCAATATCTGCCGGACGACCGGGAAATTCTGATACGCCAACTTAAGCGCAGTTTTGAAGATGGGATGCCGACATTTGTAACCGGCGGTATAGGTTCAACTCCTGATGACCATACGCGTCAGGCTGCTGCTGAAGCGTTGGGTTTGGATATCGAAAATCATCCTGTTGCGGCAGGCTATATTGAGCAGGTAACGCTCAGTCGAGGTGAAACGCTCGATTCGCTTGAGCATCAGCGCCGCCTGACGATGGCGGATTTTCCTAAAGGCTCTGAATTGGTGGAGAATGCGTATAATCGGATTGCCGGCTTTTCCATTCGTGAGCATTATTTCTTGCCCGGTTTTCCCGTTATGGTGGCGCCAATGGCAGAGTGGGTGTTGGATCGTTATTATGCAGACAAGTTTAACCAACTCGAACAGGCATCTCGCTCTGTATGGGTATTTAAGCTGCCGGAATCCCGGATCGGCCGTTTGATGGAGCAGATCCAGCAAGATTATCCGGGTGTGAAAACGTTTAGCCTGCCAACCGAGAAAACTGAGCATAGGGATGCGCATATTGAGTTTGGCATTAAAGCATCTGGTGAGGCTTGTAAGTTGCTTGATGTTGCTTGGCCGGAAGTATTGGCTGAGTTGGAAAAATTGGGCGGAAGGCTGGAAGAAATCAAGCGATAGAATTCACAGAAATGACAATGCCTGTCTGAAAATATAGCCCGGCATTCTTTAATGAAGCCCTGTTTTCAGACAGGCATTGTTAATCGAATAAATAAAAAACCGACAATTTAACAATTGCTTAACTATACCGGTGTGTGATGCGGGACAAACTAACGGTAACGCCTGAAATGTTCAGCCATTGAATACAGGATGCTGGCGGTCAACCCCCAAATATCGTAATGCAAGTAAGGCAGAGCAGGAGACTGTACTGTGCGATTTTGATATTGGAATATGCGTTGTTGGTAGTTAGCCGTATCCAGTGCAAGCGATAGCGGCACATAGAAAGCTTCGGCCACTTCGCTCGGGTTCAATGTGAGCCGAGGTTCGGTTTCAGATAAAGCGGGCACGGTATAAACAGCGTAACCGCTGGGAGTGTAGCACGGTGGAATAATGTCGAAAGTTTCCCACGTATGGCAAGGCGTGCCGACTTCTTCGTGTGCTTCCCGCAAGGCGGTTTCGGTGAGAGAAGCGTCTTCTGTGTCATACCCGCCACCGGGAAAAGCAACTTGCCCTGTATGGTGTTTGAGGGTTTCTGCGCGCTTGGTCAGTAATATCTGCCATTCTTCCTGACGAGGCACCAAGGCGAGTAAAACGGCGGCAGGCCGGAATGAATCGGCGGGCTGTTCAATAAAAAGCGTATTTCGCTTGTTTAATAAGCCATGTTGTTGAGAAGACAAACTTTTGAGGAAATCGCGCAAGGTTTCAGTGTTCATAATTTATGGTTTTCAGACAGGCATTGGAGGCATTATATGCCCGTCTGAAAAGCTTTTGCACCTCTCGTTAATTGTTGCAAAAATCGCCTTTGCTTTATGCCTTGTGATAAAGTAGCGATTTATTTTTACTCGGTAATTAATGAATTAAAGTGTTGCAGTTGATTTTAGATATGGGATTTGCTGTATCGGTTTGAGAAAGATACGGGTGCGCAGCTTCCATAATTTATTGTCCAAGACGCGCTACACACTCTGACAGCAGCCGCTCAACAAATTTTTAGGTATTAAAGCGACCGCTGGATATGCCACACCAAAGGGAATGTTATGCCTTTTTTTCAAAAACGTTTTCAACCGCTAGTATCGTCATTATTGTTAAGCGTTGCTTTGCCTGCTTTCGCGTCTAATGAAGTGCCGCAGTCTTCCGATTATCAGTTTATTGAGTCGGCTGCAAAAAAAGCAAAAGAAGAACCACAGATTAGCGAATATGAGCGCCGCGCGCGTTTGGTCAAACGCTCCAGCGAACTGTTTACCCTTTTGGGTGGTGAAATTGCCCTGCAAAAAGGCGATGTTGCTACGGCGCTGGCAAGTTATATGGTTGCGTTTAACCGGACCAAAGATCCCAAAGTTGGGGAGCGGGCTATGGAAATGGCAATCAGCCTGCATGCTTATGAACAGGCTGAAACGATTTACCAGCGTTGGCGAGAAATTGAACCTGAGCCAAGCGAGGCGCAGCAGCGTATGGCTTGGGTGCGCAGCTTGACCCTGAAGGAGTTTAGTGCAGTTGAGAAAAACTTTGATAAGGTTATGGAAAAAGCGGATAGCGAAAGCAAGCGCAAATTATTTTTGCAGCTGGCTCAAGCCGCGATAGAGCATCCGGAATTTGCCAAGCGCGTTGACCGTAAAGTCAAACGTGCAACCAAGCCTTATCCCGACATGCCGGAAGCAGTTATTACACAGGCGATTTTCAGCTCGTTGGCCAATGATGAGCAAGGTGCAATTCAGGCTTTGCAACGGTTAACCGAACTGGATACCCAAATTGTGCCTGCTACAATGTTTACATTGCGTCTGATCGGTCAGCAGAATCCTGAAATTTTGAATAAATTCTTTGCCGAAGCAAAAACAAATCAGCTTTCCACAGTATGGCGCGAGCTTCAAGTGGAAGGTCTGATATATTCGGGAAAATATTCTGAAGCCTATGATCTGCTGCAAGAGCTTTTAAAAGAAAAACCGGATGCAGATCTTTATATGCAGGCAGCGCTTTTGGCGATTACGCAAAAAGCAGAGTTGCCGGTTATTTTGTCTTATCTGGAACAAGTTTATAACATTGGTACGCAGGAGCAGAGAAGCCGGGCGGCGGCTGTTGCAGCCATGCGTTATGCCGATGTAAAAAATCATCAGGCGGCACGCGAATGGGCAGCAAAAATCAAAGCCCCTGGATATGCGTTTGACAGATTGGTGTTGAGCGCATCAATCGAAGCAGAATCGGGTAATTGGCAAAAAGCAACAGAACATGTGAAAGCCGCACAAAACCTGCCTGAGCAGCAAGGTAACTTTTTTACCGATGAAGATTTATTCAGGGTGCAATTATTCACTTTGGTAAAGCATAAAAATCCGCGTCAGGCAGTGCAAGAAATCAATGCTCTTTATGAAAAAGTCAATAAACAGAAAGATAACCAAGAAAAGCTGGCCGATGTGCTGTATCAACGTGCCATCATTTATGCCGATAATCTGAACGAACCTGAAAAAGCCATTGCCGACTTGAAACGCTATCGTGAGCTGCGCCCCGATAGTGTTGAGGGTATGAATGCTTTAGGCTATACCATGTTGAGTGCGCCCGGAAATAATATAGAAGAAGCGTTTCAATTGATTGAAGCAGCCTATCGCTTGGAGCCGGAATCTGCCGCAATCAACGATAGTTTGGGTTGGGCATACTTATTAAAGGGCGATACCACCACCGCTTTGCCTTATTTGGAATTTGCTTTCGAGCAGCAGCCTGACCCTGAAGTTGCCTCTCATTTAGGCGAAGCATATTGGAAACTTGGCCGAAGGGAGCAAGCCAAAGAAGTGTTTAAAAAAGGCTTGAAGGAAAAAGAAGGTAAGCGTTCGATTTTGCTGGAAACGATGAAACGATTAGGTGTGGTGTTGCCTAAAACAAAATAACTGTACCCCGGTTGAATACGGTCAGTCAATATTGCTGTTTGCAGGGTATTGAAATGTTGAATTAATGCCTGTCTGAAAATCTTTCAGACAGGCATCGCTTACACGAGGAAGCAAATATGATGAAATTTTCCCATATTGCAGGAATATTGCTAATTAGCGCGGTATTAAGTGCCTGTACTTCGATTTACCCCAAAACGGATGCTTGGAGAGAACAGGGGGAGTTGAATGAATTTAATGCCGATGGCCGTCTGGCTGTTAAGGTAAACGAAAAAGGTTCGTATGCTAATTTTGACTGGACGTATCAAAATGGTGTGCAAACCATTGATGTGAACACGCCGTTGGGTAGTACCATGGGGCAATTGTGTCAGGATGCACAAGGCGTGGTAGCGGTAGACAGTAACGGTAAAATCTTTAGTGCCGCAACAGCGCAGGAGTTAAGTGAGCAGCTTTTGGGTTATGAATTGCCGGTACAATATTTGAATATCTGGGCAGCGGGGCAATGGGTGAAAGGCGTGCCTCATCATGTTTCCAGCGATGGGCGCCTGCAGCAATTTAATTGGACGATTACAAGGCAGCTCAACCAAAACGGAATGCCGCGAGTGTTATTGCTGGAAAGCAGCAAGCTTACCTTGCGACTGATATTTGACAACATGCAGCCTCTTGCTCGGGATGCGCAGGCAGCCACGCAATGCGCCGCAAGAGGCATGCAATGAGTATCCCTGCAAATGTTCAGGCTTTTCCGGCTCCGGCGAAGTTAAATCTGGATCTTAGAATTACAGGTCGTCGCAGCAATGGTTATCATGAACTGGAAAGTATTTTTTGTTTGATTGCTTTGTATGACACCTTGTATCTTAATGTGCGAAAAGATAGTGCAATTGTGTTGCATACACCAATACCTGGTGTGGACCCGGAGCATGATTTGACTGTACGTGCTGCCAAATTATTACAAAAGCAAACAGCAAGTAAGCTTGGTGTAGATATCTGGCTGGAAAAGAAAATACCTATGGGCGGTGGCTTGGGAGGAGGTAGCTCGGATGCTGCAACCGTGCTGATTGCCTTAAACCGTTTATGGGTATGTGGCTTAAACCGGCAGCAACTAATGAATTTGGGAGTGCAGCTGGGTGCGGATGTGCCGTTTTTTATATTCGGGCGTAATGCTTTTGCTAGAGGCATCGGTGAGCAATTGACTGAGATGGATATACCGAAGCAATGGTATGTAATAATCAAGCCGGACGTACATGTGAGTACCGAGAAGATTTTTTCACATAAAAACTTGACGCGTGATTCAAAAACGAGGATAATCGCCTGCTTTCAAGCATTGCAGCCTTTTAGAAATGATATGCAAAAGGTTGTGTTTGAAGAGTATCCGCAAGTTTTTGCAGCTTTCGAAGATTTGAAAGTATATGGTAATCCGTTAATGACGGGTTCTGGGGCTTGTGTGTTTGTTTCAACAAGCTCTAAAGAAAAAGCTGAAATAATCTACAGTAATGTTTCAAAAAAATATCAGGCATTTTGCGTAGAAGGTTTACCGCAACACCCTTTGTTTGATATATAATACTTTGAAGCGTTGGGGATTCGCCAAGTTGGTTAAGGCACCGGATTTTGATTCCGGCATTCGTAGGTTCGAATCCTACATCCCCAGCCAACCGAATTATTGGGGATTCGCCAAGTTGGTTAAGGCACCGGATTTTGATTCCGGCATTCGTAGGTTCGAATCCTACATCCCCAGCCAAACAAAAGCGTGTAAGTTAGCTTGCACGCTTTTATTACGTTTAACCGTAAAAAATGCCGTTTGTGCTTTGATGAAATGCGGTAGACGCGTATAATACGTTTCCAAATTAATTTTGAGAAACAAGGAAGCTAACGATGTTTCCTGAGTGCAAAAAAACGATCTTGGATGATGACGAAATGGCAGCATATGACAGCTTGATGGTGTTTACCGGGAACGCTAATCCTGAATTGGCAAAAAATGTGGTCAAACACTTAGGTATTTCATTAGGTAATGCCTCTGTGGGCAGATTTTCAGATGGTGAAGTTGCCATTGAGTTGTTGGAAAATGTTCGTGGTCGAGATGTCTTTATTGTGCAGCCTACTTGCGCGCCCACAAATGATAATTTGATGGAAGTATTGACTATGGCTGATGCGTTAAAAAGGGCGTCCGCGGGCCGGATTACAGCGGCTATCCCCTATTTTGGTTATGCACGACAAGACCGTCGACCGCGCTCTGTTCGTGTGCCTATCTCAGCTAAACTTGTGGCTAATATGCTGTACTCTGCCGGGATTGACAGAGTTTTAACAGTTGATTTGCATGCGGATCAAATACAGGGTTTTTTTGATATCCCTGTGGATAATATTTATGCTACGCCGATTTTAATTAATGACATACAACAGCAACGTATAGAGAATTTGACTGTTGTGAGCCCTGATATCGGCGGTGTTGTGCGCGCCCGCGCAGTTGCAAAAATGCTGAATGTTGATTTGGCAATTATTGATAAACGGCGCCCCAAAGCTAATGTGGCAGAAGTAATGAATATTATTGGTGATATACAAGGTCGTACATGTTTGATTGTTGATGATATGATCGATACTGCAAATACCTTGTGTAAAGCCGCCTCGGCTTTGAAAGACAGGGGAGCGGAGCGTGTATTGGCATATGCTACTCATCCTGTTTTTTCAGGTGAGGCGATAAGCCGGATTGCTTCTTCAGATATTGATCAAGTGGTTGTGACAGATACCATCCCCTTGTCTGAAGAAGGAAAGAAATGTTCGAAAATCCGCCAAGTAACCATTGCCGGTTTGTTGGCTGAAACGGTAAGACGAATTAGTAATGAAGAGTCCGTTTCTTATTTATTTAACGAAGAACTTGTAGCACCGGGAGCGATATTTCTCCCATAATTCTGCTGTCTGATACTGGTCGCGGTTTAAGGACAGTATTGTTTAATTTTTTGGAGTATTTATATTATGTCATACGAAATTCAAGCTGCTGTTCGTGAAGCTCAAGGTACTGGTGCGAGCCGCCGCCTGCGTCGCGAAGGTAAAACGCCAGCAGTTTTATATGGTGAAGACCAGAAAGCCACTGCTATTGCGGTTGATCATAAAACCGTTTTCTATGCATTGGAGAAGGAATCTTTCCATACTACATTGATTAAGTTGTCTTTAGATGGTAAAGTTTACGATGTAATTGTTCGTGATTTTCAAATCCACCCTTTCCGTCAGGAAGTGCAACACATTGATTTCCAAGTAGTAGATTTTAATAAGCCTTTACGCATGCGTTTGCCTTTGCATGTTGTTAATGCTGAAAAATCTCAGGCAGTAAAATTGCAAAGTGGTCGTGTTTCTGTGTTAAGCACTACTGTTGATTGTATTGTTAATCCTAAAAATATCCCGGCCTTTTTAGAGTTGAACTGTGAAAACGTAGTAGCAGGCGACATTCTTCATTTGACAGACGTTGCTTATCCTGAAGGTGTGAGCAGCGTTGCGTTGAAACGCGATGCTAATTTGGCGGTTGCAACTGTAACTGGTAAGAAACGTTAATATTTGCTATTTTAAAAACCGAGCCCTGCTGTAACACAGTGAGGGCTTTGTTTTTCCTTATGTAAGGCGTAGAATCGGAACATGGCTACACCACACTTTTAACAAATAAGGCAACCTTTTGTCACTGATTGCGTGAATAAATTGCAATATGGTGTTATTCTGCAATAGTTTTGAATTGGCTATATGCTTGTGAACTATGTTGGCATGGATGGTTCATAGGGTAATAGTGTAAATTAAGAATTAAGTTTAAAAATATGCAAAAGCATCTCTATAAAACAATCGGTTTTTTTGAAGCGCTATTCTGCACTTTCTATTACTATACTTTTAGTGAGCCAACCGGTTGCCGCAAAAGAATTACGAGAAATTTTACAGAAGTCTTTAGTGGCGGATCCCTCTTTATTAGAAGCGAGGGCAAATTTGGCTGCTGCTGAAAGTACTACAAAAGCCTCGAAAGCAGCGCACTATCCGGTTGTTGGTTTGACCGGTACCCAAGTGTTGATGCAAGACAATAAAGATGCTGATGATGACTTAAAGAATTCCGTTGGTTTGAAAGGTAGTCTTAACCTGTATTCGTGGGGTGGAATTACTGCTTCGGTTAATCGAGACAAACAAAAAGAAATTTATTACAAATATAAATACTATGAAACCCAAGAACAGTTGGGGGGTGAAATAGGCAAATTATATTTGACTGCATTGCGTGCAAAGGAATCCATCGAAGTTAATCAACAAAGTTTAAATCGACATAATAAGCTATTAAAAGATTTAAGCGTAGTGGCTAAGTATGATACTGGTAGGCGTTCTGAGTTGATTGAGGCGGAAGCTAGGCGATTGCAGGTACAAACAACTATTGCACAATTAACACGTACTATGGAGTTGGCTTTAAGTCGGTTATCTAAATACACGGTCACATCCTTACGTCCCCAAGATTTAAAAGATCCATTTCGTACCGAAACGACACGAACACTTATAAGCCGTTATAAAGGTATGGATAATGGTGTAAACCCTAGCTACCTTGCACAAAAGGCGGAGCGCGAGAGCACTTTTTACGAATTACAGGCATCAAAAGCTGCTAGAAAACCGGCAATCAATCTAGAAGGTGTTGCCACGAAAGAAACTAAACAAGTTTATTTGAATTTATCGTGGAACTTTTTCGATCAAGCAGCTCGTCATACAGTAGATAAAAATTCGCACACAGTGGAGGCTGCAGATTCAAAGCTAGATCAGATTTTGCGTGAAGTGGCTGAGCGGGCGAAAACTGCTGAAATGGATATGGCTCAGAGTGAGCTGCGCTCAGGAATTACTGCACAACATATTGTTTCTCAAAAAGAAGTAGTGAAAGCATATGAATTGCAATTTAAAGTTGCGCGTCGCACATTAACAGATGTTTTAGGTGCGTACAACGAGCTCGCCAATATTGAGCAGGAAAATATTACGGCAAGAAATGATTTTCGCGATGCGGCTTTGGAGTATCTGACTGCCCAAGCTCAAATTGCCAATTGGGCTGGAATTGCGCCTGAAGAATAAAACAGACTTAAATATTTTAGAATTTACGATTGAATAAAAGCCATGAAATCAATTATCGAACATATTGCTTTAGCAACACAGATATTGGGTTCTCCTGTATCTGAAGCCGTTTTGTCTGCTGAGGTAGTTAGAGATAAAAAACTCAATGTTAATTTTCATTCATTGAAAGAAGTTCTGAGAAGCCACGGTTTTGAGAATACACTTTCTAAGCGAAGCTTGGATGAAATACCGTCGTTGGCAGTTCCGGTTGTGGCAATCCTGCATAATGAAGAAGCTGCCGTAATCACTAAGATAAACGGTGCAGGCCGTGACCGTACCTACCATATTAGGCAGGCAGACGGGTTGGCTCAAGAATTAAGCCATGAGCAATTATCTGATCTTTACTTGGGTTACTGCTGGTTTATCAAACCTAAAATGGTATCAGATGCCCGTTCCGATCTGCCTGAATATGATTTGCCGAAAGCTTGGTTTTGGAAAGTTATTTGGCGTTTTAAAGGGTATTATTACCAAGTAATTCTAGCAACATTTATCATTAATTTTTTGGCTTTGGTAAGCTCATTGTATGTGATGAATGTATATGACCGAGTCATTCCGAACCAAGCTTATGAAACGCTTTGGGTATTGAGTATCGGTGTGGTTTTGGCAATTACTTTTGAATTTATTGCTAAACTGATTCGTGGCCATCTGACTGATATTGCCGGTAAGAAGGCTGATTTGATCATCAGTTCGGCACTGTTCCGTCGCGTTATGGCTTTGCGCTTAGCAGACAGGCCTGCATCTGCCGGTTCGTATGCGAATAACTTGCGTGAGTTTGAATCTGTCCGTGAGTTTATGACTAGTGCCAGTTTGTTAACTCTGGTTGACTTACCTTTCTTATTGTTGTTTGTTTCTGTAATCGGAATCGTAGGTGGAAAGCTGGCACTTGTTCCATTGACAATTATTCCTATTGTTATCGTTGTTGGTTTCTTGGTTCAACGTCCCTTGTCACGTTATATCAATGAATCAATGAAAGAGTCGTCTCAGCGTCAAGGTTTGGCTGTAGAAGCGTTGGAAGGCATTGAAACATTGAAAACCAATAATGCAACCACTTGGGCGCAACAACGTTGGGATGAATACACTGCCAAAACTTCTGCCTCCTCCATTAAAGTGAAAGATACCAGTAACTTTATGATCAACTTCGCCGTTGCGATGCAGCAGTTAAACACTGTATTTTTGGTTCTGTTGGGCACCTACCTGATTCATGCGGAAAACCCAAATGATAGGATTACGATGGGTGCTTTGATCGCGTCAGTTATCTTATCCGGACGTGCATTAGCACCGTTGGCTCAAATCGCAGGCTTGGCTACGCGTTTTCAACAAGCAAAGTTGGCACTTAGCGGTGTAAACAATATTGTTCAACGTCCGATTGAGCGTCAACCTGAACGTAAATATATTACTTTAGACAATGTTCAAGGCGCTATCGGTTTTGAAAATGTGTCTTTTAAATATGGCGAAGATGGTGCGGTTGCTGTTTCTGGCTTAAATATTAATATCCGTCCAGGTGAAAAAGTAGGGGTGCTTGGCCGTATTGGTAGCGGTAAGAGCACGATGCTCAAGTTAGCCAGCGGTTTATATGATGGTTCTTCGGGTAATGTTACTCTAGATGGTGTGGATATGCGCCAAATTGACCCGAACTTTTTGCGTAATAAAGTTTTGCTGTTGAGCCAGTCTCCCCGTTTATTTTTAGGTACTTTGCGTGAAAATATGGATTTGGCACGTACCGACGGGTTTTCAACTGACCAAGAATTGCTGGTTGCTTTGAAACGTTTTGGTCTCGACCGAATTATTAGAAACCATCCGCGAGGTTTAGATATGCCTTTGGGTGAGGATGGTTTGGGCTTGTCCGGCGGACAAAAACAAATTATTTCTTTGGCACGAATGACTTTGCGTAATCCGAAAGTTGTGCTGCTTGATGAACCGACCACCGGTCTGGATCAGGCTACTGAGCGCCTGGCACTTAATGCAGTGGGGCAATGGTGTAAAGATAAAACGATGGTGGTTGTAACACACCGTCCGCAAGTATTGCAGATTGTTAACCGTATTATTGTGATGGATAACGGTAAAGTTGTAATGGATGGTCCGCGTGATCTAGTATTGCAAAAATTAATGCAAAACGAGCAGCAGTCTAATCAGCAAGCTGCTGCAGGAGCCGCGCAACAAGGTATCCGTCAAGCAAACGGTTAATAGTGATTTGAAAAGCAGGCTGCTTTTTTCAGCAGCCTTTTCATGAAAATAGGTATAAGGTTTTTGTCATTATGAGTGAACAAAACAATCAGGAAAGCGTTAAATCCAGTGATTTGAAACTCGTGAATGACCTTAATGCGGCTTTGCAAAAAGAGAAGCATCATGGTCAGTTTTGGGTCATTATCCTGTTTTTTGTATTTTTGGTCGTTTTCGTCATTTGGGCTTACAACAGCCCTTTGGAAGAGGTAACCAGAGGTAATGGCAGTGTCATTCCAAGTAGCCGAGAACAGGTGATTCAAAGCTTGGATCCAGGCACGATTTCCGAAATGAAAGTTAAAGAAGGTGACATTGTTGAAAAAGGGCAGATTCTATTGCGCCTTGATGATACCCGAAGCTCTGCTGTGTTACGTGAAAGTGAAGCGAAAGTTGCCAACTTGGAAGCGATGGTTGCCCGTTTGAAAGCTGAAGCTTATGGCGGCCCGTTGAATTTCCCAAGCAGTATCAGCCCGACTTTGAAACAGCGCGAGCAAGCTGCTTATGTTGCGCGTCGTCGTGCAGTGGTGGATGCTGTTCAAGGGTTGCGTATGAGTAAAGCGGCTTTGGATCGTGAAATCTCAATTACTGCGCCTATGGTTAAACAAGGTGTGGTTTCTGAAGTAGAGCTTTTGCGCATGCAGCGTGAATCCAGTGATTTGGCTGCTCAAATTGCAGAACGTCAAAACCGCTATATGGCAGATGCCAATAACGAATTGGTACAAACTGAATCTGAGCTGGCGCAAGCAAAAGAAAATATGGCTATGCGCGCAGACCCGGTATCACGTTCGTTAATTCGTGCTCCTCTGCGCGGTATCGTGAAAGATGTGAAAATCAATACAGTCGGCGGTGTGGTAAATGCAGGCCAAGATATTCTGAATATTGTGCCTTTGGATGAGAAATTATTGGTTGAAGCCTATATTCGCCCGCAAGACGTTGCTTTTTTGCGCCCAGGTTTGCCGGCTGTGGTTAAAATCAGTGCATATGATTATGCGATTTATGGTGGTTTGGATGGTAAAGTGACTTTAATCAGTCCCGATACCATCAGTAATCAGGCGCGCACTGATGAATTGAAATTGGATCCTAACCAAGTTTACTATCGTATTTTAGTACAAACAGATTCCAATAGTTTGAAAGACCGCAATGGTAAAGATATGCCGATTATTCCGGGTATGGTGGCCACAGTAGATGTGAAGACTGGCGAGAAAACAGTATTCCAATACCTCATCAAACCGATTACCCGTATGAAGCAGGCCTTGAGCGAACGTTAATTTCGAGGCCGGTGGTAGAAAAGCCCTGTTTTATACAGGGCTTTTTAATTGCCTGTCTGAAAAGACAGTAGATTGTATAGCCCTTCAGACAGGCAGGTGATTTTATGATGGACGAAACTTGTGATGAATCAACGAAAAACAGCACATTCGTTTTAATCAGGTTTGAGCTGAGTATGTTTCTAAGGTAACTGACGGTAAAATAAGGATGAGGCGAGAACATTTCAGAATGATAAGAATGCCTGTTTGAAAAATCTTTCAGACAGGCATTCTTTCAAGAAAGATATGACGAGCGTACTATTTTTAAGTTGATTCACTATATACGAAGTATTTGCGTTATTTCTGCTTTGGCCTAAATGCTTTGCACGCAGTTTCATCGGTCTCGATAAAGCCGCCGCCGATTAAATCTATGCAATAAGGTATGGCACTGAATAAGCCGTGCACCACAATATTGCCTGATTCATCGCGTACGCCGCCAAGAGTTTCTTCAATGGCTTTTGGGCGGCCGGGTAAGTTAACAATCAGGCATTTGCCGCGGATGCCGGCAGTTTGGCGGGATAAGATGGCAGTGGGCACATAATGCAGGCTGATTTGGCGCATCTGTTCTCCAAAACCAGGCATTTCTTTATCGATAACGGCAAGCGTAGCCTCGGGCGTGATGTCGCGTAGGGCAGGGCCGGTGCCGCCAGTGGTAAAGATTAAATCGCAACTGTCTTTATCAGCCATGCGTTTGAGCGTGGTTTCGATTTCTTGTTGTTCATCGGGAATCAGCGCTTCGCTGAAATGAATTGGGTTTTTTACGGCGCGTTTCAGCCAGCTTCTTAATGCGGGAATGCCTTCGTCGGCATAAATACCTTTACTGGCGCGGTCACTGGTGGAGATTAAACCGATTTTGATTTCAGACAGGCATTGCATATCAAACAGCCCTTCCTTGGTTTACATATTGACTAAAAGTTGGCGGATGCTCTGCATCGCATGGTGCTCTTGATTGTTTCTAAAGTCAGGAGATTCGTTTTCGCAACCGGCTTTGCCGATAACGCCGCAGAGGTGTACGTAAGGTAAATCGAGTTCGCGAGCCAGTGAGGCTTCAGGCATGCCGGTCATGCCCAGAATATCTACGCCGTCTTTTTTGTAACGTCGAACTTCTGCCCGGGTGGGCAGGCGCGGCCCTTGGATGCAGCCATATACAGCCTGATAATGGATGGTAATGTTCCGCTCCTTGGCATGCTCCAGCAGACGTTGCCGTAGCTGGGTGTCGTAAGGATGGAAAAAGTCGATATGGGTTACTTCACAATTTGAACCTTCAAAAAAAGTGTCGCCTCTGCCATAGGTATAGTCGATTAAATCGTCTGGCAATACCAATGCGCCAACGGGCAAACCGTTTAGGGTAGACACGGCGGATACGGAAATAATACCGCTCACGTTGAGTGAATTCAGTGCCCAAATATTGGCACGGTAGTTGATTTCATGTGGTGCGAGTGTGTGGTTGAGGCCGTGGCGTGCGAGAAAAACGATTTCATGGCTGCCCAGTTTGCCGGTGATAACGGGAGAACTGGGCAGGCCGTAAGGTGTGCGGATAATTTGCCTATGTATGATGTTGATTTCGGGCAGGCGGGTCAGGCCGCTACCGCCGATGATTGCGATCATGGTGTTGCCTTATGCATTTAGAGAACGATGATTTCAGGTATTGTAATGGATTTGGCGTCGTGTGGGAAAAGGCTGTCTGAAAATCAATTTCAGACAGCCTTGTTGAACCGGGTAAGTTATCCGGTTATTTCAGATGTGTGCCGATAATGTGCAGCATTTGCGCTAAAACTTTGGGATTGGCGGCGACGATGTTACCGGTTTCCAGCCAAGTTTGTTCGCCCTGCATATCGGTAATAATGGCGCCGGCTTCTTTGGCAATCAGTGCACCTGCGGCAACATCCCAAGGTTTCAGGTTGAATTCGAAGAAACCGTCGAAGCGGCCGCAAGCTAGTGCGCATAAATCCAATGAGGCGGCACCTTCCCTGCGTGCGCCTGCCGTGCGTTCCAGAAAAGCGCGCAGAATGTTCAGATAATCATCCATCATGCTTTGGTCGACTACGGGAAAGCCGGTGCCGATCAGGCATTGATTTAAGTCGATACGGGAAGAAACGCGGATGCGGCGGTCGTTTAACAGCGCGCCTTGACCGCGGGATGCCATGTATAAATCGTTGCGTTCGGGGGCGAACACCAAGGCTTCCTGCAACTGGCCTTTATGCAGCAGCGCCATAGAAACCGCATATTGCGGATGGCCGTGCAGATAATTGGTGGTGCCGTCCAATGGGTCGATAATCCATTCGTATTCGGCTTTGGCATTGCCGTGTGCGCCGGTTTCTTCGGTGGTGATTTTATGATGGGGATAAGCTTCTTTGAGCGTTTCAATCAGAATACGCTCGGATTCGCGGTCGATATCGGAAACAAAATCGTTAAACGCTTTGCTGTCTATTTTGATGTTGGAAAGATTATTGGAAGCGCGGGTCATCATGCTGCCTGCTTTGCGGGCGGCTTTCAGAGCGGTGTTGAGAATCGGGTTCATCGGGATATCCTATATAAAATATTGCGGCAAGCCGTTACAATAGAGCCGAATCATTTTAAAACAGTCATTGCTTTAAGAAGCCGGCTTGGGAATAACGGGCGGGCAAACGTTTAACGATTTTTAAAGAACAGGTTCAGCGCAGGCGGCTGGCCTTTTGCTGTTTGAAAGCCGTATTATACGCCTGATTGGAAAAATAACCACTAGATACAATGACAAAACCGAGTATTCCTGATTATCTAAACAACATACGCATCGTATTAACCCGTACCAGCCATCCTGCCAATATCGGTTCGGCAGCGCGCGCGATGAAAACCATGGGCCTGCATCATCTGGACCTTGTGGCGCCTCAATTGATGCAAACTCCGATGACGGCCGAGCCGCCGCAATTTGATGCGGCCGACCCACACAGTTTTACATTGCCGGAGGAAAGTTTTGTTCTGGCTTCCGGCGCGGTGGATGTGTTGGAAAACGCGCGTGTTTTTGCCACCTTGGAAGAAGCCGTATCGGATACTGTGATTAGCTGCGCACTGACCAGCCGTAAGCGCGAGCTGACTGCACCGCTGCAAACCCCGCGCGAGTTGGTGCCTGAATTGCTGCAAACAGCGGCAGCAGGGCACAAAGTGGCTTTAGTGTTTGGCAATGAAACATTTGGTTTGAGCATTGAAGAAGTGCAATGTTGCAACCGGCTGATGACCATCAGCGGGAATCCGGATTATTTTTCACTGAATTTGGCACAAGCCGTGCAGGTAGTGAGTTATGAAATCTTCAGCCAAGTCGGTTTGCCGATGGACCATCTTGCAGCGGAAACCCATCCTGCTACCCATGAGCAGATTGCGGGTATGGTCAAGCATATGGAAAGTTTGATGGACGATATCGGCTTTTTCAACCGCCGCAACGGCGAGCGCATGATGCGTCGCATGCAGAGTTTGTTTGCGCGTGCCGGAACCGAAACCGAAGATATTGATTTGCTGCGGGGCTTTTTTAATACGGTGAAAAAAAACCTGAAATGAAATGTGCCTGTCTGAATATTTCAGACAGGCATTTGTGTTGATTATGATTGAATATAGAAAGATAGACAGGCTTTATATGATGAACCGGTTGAAGCTGCTGCTTCCGATTTTTATCCTGCATGTGATTCCTATAGCTGTGGTTTGGGGTGTAGCCAAATTTATGAACTTGTTCCGCTCGCCAGGCGATTATCTGATGGTTGCTTATGCGTCGGGCGGTTTTTTAACCAGTATTTACAGCCTGATTTGGCTGGTGTGGAACCCGAAAGTGAACGTGCGCAATTATTGGCTGCTCAATATCGGCGCATGGTTGTTTTATAGCGTGGTGGTTACCATAGGTTTGTATGTGTTTGGCGATATGGTGGCACCGGATTTGGGCTTTTTGTTTGGCAGCACGTTTGCTTTGCTTTGGCTGCCGGTGAGCTATGTGTTTTGGCTCAGGAAAGGGCATAAAAAGATTGATGGTGCTTGGGAGTAAGCCGACTTCAAGCTGCATGGTACGCGAAGACTGATAATTTCAATGCCTGTCTGAAAGTTTTTCAGACAGGCATTGCGTTTCTGGTTGGTTGGAGATTTCATTTTATTAGAAATCAAATTTCTGCAAATCCACACCTTCCTTGCGCTGCCATTCGTCAAGCAAGATTTTGCGCGGGGTGGGGTATGTATCGCCGACGCGGGCTTGGGCGATTCGGTCGGGGCGGAAATGGCGGTAATCCTGCCGCAGTTCGCACCAAGCCACCATTAGTCGTGCTTCGTTGAAATAGCCCACTGCCAGCGGCCAAACGGTGCGGCGGCTGATTTGGCGGTTGACATCGGTGTAGTCGAAAGACAGGCGGCGGTTGGTTCTCAGGGCAAACCTGATGGTTTCCAAAATAGAATGTTCTTGCTCGGAATAGCTGTTTTTGCAGGTAGAAGCGGGGTAGAGCGCTTGCCGGTTGAGTGTTTCAGACAGGCTTTGCGGGAGCGCAGCATTTATTTTGCCCAGCGCGGATTTGGCCGACTCGGCCAGCGCGCCGTCTGCATTGGCCACCACCCAGCGCATGCCTAACACCACCGATTCAATTTCATTTTCGTCAAACATCAAAGGCGGCAGCACAAAGCCTGCTTTTTGCAATACAAAGCCCACGCCCGCGCCGCCTTCGATTTCCGCGCCTTGCGCCCGCAGCGTTTCAATATCGCGGTAAACCGTGCGCGAGCTGATACCCAGTTGCGCCGCAAGCTGGTCGGCGGAAACGGGATAACGGCTTTGCCGCAAATGGTGCAACAAAATCAGCAGGCGTTCGGAGCGGGTCATCGTGTAATTTTACTGTTTTTCCAATTCCTGAACCCGGGCAAACGAGGGGCGTACAAGATGGCGCGACATATATTCGGTAAACACAGGTTCGGCAGGGATGATTTGGGCGTAGGCAATCAACCATTCAAGCAGGCCGCTGTAATAAATATCCAACGCACTGAAGCGGTTGCCGACCATATATTCCCTGCCTTGCAAATGTCGGCGCAGGGTATTCAGGGCGGTATCCAAGTCGCCGTAGCCTATGGCTTGCCGTTGCATATCATTATTGCTGATGCCGCGCCATTTATCCATTGCGGCGTATTCCAGGTGCAGCGAAAAGCACAGCCAGCGGTAATATTGCCCGCGTTCAACCGAGCCTGCTTCGGGGATCAGGTGTTTTTCAGGAAATTGCTCGGCAAGGTAGGTGAGGATGGCTGCGGTTTCGGTAAACGTTTCGCCTTTGTGCTTGAGCGCAGGGACTTTGCCCATCGGGTTGACCGCGAGATATTCCGGCGTTTTCAAATCCGCGCCCAACGACAGGGTAACCGTGTCGTAATCCGCGCCGCATTCTTCCAGCATCCAGCGTATCATGCTGCCGCGCGAGGGGTTGACGGTGTAAAGCGTGAATGTTTTCATATGCTGCCTCCTTAAGTTGTGTCGACTTGCAAACGGTTGTTTCAGACAGGCATTATAAAAACGGGGTGTGTCAGTTTCTGTCAGGAGCATTTCGGGGCGGCAATGCCTGTCTGAAGCGCTTTCAGACAGGCATTGCCCTTTCAAACACAACATAGCAAACAGCCCTGTCGGAGGAACAGGGCTGTTTGCACACACGATTTTTTTTAGGTTCGGCTTAAGGTTGAGCCGGAGCCTGAGGAGCCGGACGCTCGAAACCTTTAGATTTCATACAAGCGTCGAAAGCGGCGCGGTCGGCAGTTGCGCCGACAGTTTGTTTACATTCCTGCAAAGCCTGCTCTACGCTGGCTTGAGGCGCTTGTTCTTTAGCCGGAGCTTTGTCTTTGCCGCCCATTGAAGAGCAGGCGCTAAGCATCAGGCCGGCAGAGATAGCGGCAATCAGCATTTTATTCATAATCACAGTTCCTTCATTTGGTTTGAAATATCAAGGTTTACTTATCTTCGTAAACACTTCGTTTTCAGAGTGCGGCATTGATTATTAGTTTCTTTGTACCAGTGTAAAAATTGGCCAGAGCGGCTGCTGAAATACATTTAAGTGCCTGCTATTTATGAAAAAATATATTGAAAACCAAAATGAGTAATAAAATGAAAAGAAATGTTATAGATTTAGGTGATGCCTGTCTGAAAGTTATGTAAAAACAATAGCTTGAATTATTTAATCTTTGCCTCTGCCTATTAAGTGGGCATACTTGAGCAAATTGAGCGCAATACAGGCGGATACAGGCAAAGTGTGTCATAATATTTTACTTTCTCCCTATCAGCGCATCAGGCGTAACAACACTTATTCCAACGGAGAACAACGTGAATCAATTTTCTGCACTCGGCTTAGGCGGCGAAATCGTTTCCGCCCTGACCGAACAGGGCTATGAAACCCCCACGCCCATTCAAGAAGCCGCCATTCCCAAAGCCTTGGCTGGCCACGACTTGCTCGCCGCAGCCCAAACTGGCACCGGAAAAACCGCCGCATTTATGCTGCCCAGCCTCGAGCGGCTGAAACGCTATGCCACAGCAAGCACTTCACCCGCCATGCATCCGGTGCGTATGCTGGTGTTGACGCCCACGCGCGAGTTGGCCGACCAAATCGACCAAAACGTGCAGGGCTACATCAAAAACCTGCCGCTGCGCCATACCGTTTTATTCGGCGGCGTGAGCATGGATAAGCAAACCGCCGAACTGCGCGCGGGCTGCGAAATCGTTGTGGCCACCGTGGGCCGCCTGCTTGACCATGTCAAACAAAAAAACATCAACTTAAACAAAGTGGAAATCGTGGTGCTCGACGAAGCCGACCGCATGCTCGACATGGGCTTTATCGACGATATCCGCACCATCATGCAAATGTTTCCCAAACCGCGGCAAACCCTGCTGTTTTCCGCCACTTTCTCCCCGGCCATCCGCAAATTGGCCAATGATTTTATGAATCGTCCCGAGCAAATTGAAGTGGCAGCGCAAAACACCACCAATGCCAATGTGGAGCAGCATGTGATTGCGGTTGACACCGCCAAAAAACGCAGCTTGCTGGAGCGTTTGATTGTGGATTTGAACATGAATCAAGTGATCGTGTTCTGCAAAACCAAGCAAAGCGTGGACCAAGTTACCCGCAATCTGGTGCGCAGCGAGATTTCCGCGCAGTCTATCCACGGAGACAAATCGCAGCAAACCCGTCTGGAAACGTTGAACGCTTTTAAAGAAGGCAGTCTGCGTGTTCTGGTGGCTACCGATGTTGCCGCACGCGGCTTGGATATTGCCGAACTGCCTTTTGTGATTAACTACGAAATGCCCACCCAGCCGGAAGATTATGTGCACCGAATCGGCCGCACAGGCCGCGCAGGTGCCGACGGTGTGGCGATTTCTTTGATGGATGAAAACGAGCAGAAGATGTTTGAAGCCATCAAAGCGCTGACCGGCAACGATATCCCTCTTGAACGGATTGAGGGCTTCGAGCCGCGTTGGGGCAATGATGCAGCCGAAAGCCCAACGCAACAACGCGCCCCGCGCCGTGAAAAAAGCGAGAGAAGCGAGCGTGCCGAACGAGCAAGTTCGGGAAGCGAATCGCGCGGCCGCCGCTCAGAAGAAAAAGACGCCGGTTCCGCCTGCGGCAAAATTGCGGGGCGCAGCCGCCGTAGCCGCCGGGAACGCCAAAAATGTGCGCTGGTGCAGCCTAACTTCGGTCTGTAAACAGCTTTTTACTTATTAGAAATGCCTGTCTGAAAAGCTTTTCAGACAGGCATTTCTATTGTTGTCTCCAACTTAAAAACAATCCCGTTTTACAACCGCAAATCCGGCGCACTTGTCTTACTCCCAACCTTTAGGCACAATTCTTTTTTAAAAATCCTATTTGCATATTTGTTATGAAACGTGCAGTCTTGTTATTGAGTTTATTTGCTTCGTTTTGCGGAGTTGTCGCCGCTGATGGCGAAGTACAGCCCGCTTCGGACTTGCCTTACCGCCAGATAGAAGTTGCGCCGCTTCCCGATAGCGAGCTGAAATCAGAGCTGGAAGCCGCGCTTGCCAAACAAGATTGGCAAAATATGCCCGAGTTGCTGAAACAATACCGCAGCCGCTTTCTGGCTGATCAAGTATTCGCTGATTATGCAGAAGCCCGCTGGCGCAGCAGTCAAGGCGAATATATGCAGGCGCAAGCCTTATACCGTCGCGTGTTGGCGCAACGCCCTGATTGGCAGGAAGCGCGTGCGGCTACAATCCACAACCTTTCTGCCGCACGCTCCGCACCGCGTGCCGGTGATTTCGGCAAGCGTTTGCAAGCATCCGATGTTTGGCAGCTTCCTGTCAACCTGAGCCATGTCCGCAATAATCAAGGGTATATTCCGCGCGATCAAAAAACACTACTTGCCGGTAACCGTTATCCGGACAAAAATAATGATGCTTTGCGCTACAATCTGGGCGCCGAGCATGATTTCAGTCTGAAAGGCAATCACCGCCTGAGGCTCGGACTCACCAGCGGCGGTACGCACTATTGGGATTATTACGACCGCAGCACCCGTTCCGTCCGCCTGGCTGCGGGCTACCGCAGCAGCGCAGGTAAACAAAGTTGGTCGTTTACACCATACACCGAACAAAGCTGGCTGGGCAGCGAAAAATACACACTCAACACCGGCGCTTCTGCGGCATACAATAATAAATTCAATGATAACTGGCGCGTGTCGCTTTCCGCTTCCAGTGTTAACCGCAGTTACAACAATCCCGATCATGCAAAATATTATGATGGCAACATCAACAGCGTATCCGGTACTGCCGAATGGCGCCCCAATAGCGCATGGGCAATCAGCGCAGGTGCGGATTATCGGGCCGATCTCACGCGTAACGAAACACGCTCGTCCGACCGAACGGTCTTTCGCACCGGCATCTCGCGCCAGTTTGAAGGCGGCATTAAAGCAGGTGCTTCCGTTCAGTATGGCCGGCGTGAATTCAGCCATTCGGAGCCGCTGTACGGCATCGGCAGGAAAGACAATGAATACAATGCCAGCGCCTCGCTCTCTTACCAGCCGCGGCGTTGGAAAGGCGTAGCGCCTAAAATCGATTACCGCTATTCCAAAATCGACAGCAATGTGGATTCTTCGTCTCGTGAGCAATCGCAATGGTTTATGAGTTTGGAAAAAAAATTTTAAGATGCTTTCCTAGCTATATAATGCCTGTCTGAAAACTTTGATATTTAAGCCGGATAATTATGAATTATGCTTTAGACGCACTATGGTGGCGGCTTACAGATAAAGATGTACGTGCGCTGGCAAGCATTCTTACTGCGCCTGCATTATGGCAAACCGGCCGCGAGTTGCCGGTGCGCCAACTATTGGGCGAACAAGGCTTCCGCTATTTGCTCGAGCTGGATAGCAATCCGGAACCACTCAAACAACACTTGGCTGCCGAAGCACCGTTCGGGCACCGTTTGGGATTTTATGCCGAAAGTTTGCTGGCTTTTTGGTTGGCCCGTGCGCCGCATACACAGCTATTGGCGCGCAACTTGCCGGTTCGGCATGAATCCGGTAAACAGACATTAGGTGCGTTGGATTATGTAGCGAAGCTTAATGGTGTTTGCTATCACATTGAATTAACATGCAAATATTATGGAAGCATTCAAGCCGACCCGAGCAAGATGGTTGGCCTGAATACCGACGACAGACTGTCCGACAAAGCGGCCAAGCTGGTGAAACAGCTGGCGTTATCGTCCGGTGAGCCGGGTAAGGCGGTGCTCAGGGATGCCGGAATCGAGGCGGATAAATGCCAGTCTGTATCGCTGGTGAGAGGCGTGGGTTTTGCTGTAGAAGGGCAAGCGTTTCAATCAGCACCGCTCAATCCCAACGGTTGGCATGGGCGTTATCTCAAGCCGGGAGAGGGGTTGCCTTTAAAAGACGATGCGTTTTTTTATATTTTGCCGCAAATGGATTTGCTTGCTCCGGCCAGGGTAGAACCCGAGCAATGTTGTGACAGTACGGTAATCGCATCATCATCGGATGTGTTATTCGCTTTGGTGGAGAAAAGGCCGGACGGCATGATGCATGAAATTCTGCGCATGATGAAGCCGGCCGGATAGCCCGGCTTAATGCCTGTCTGAAAAAGGGTTTGCAACCATAAGAGAACTCGCAAGGTCGTTGCCGTTTTCCATATCATTCTTACCAACATTATGATACAATTTGCGTTTTAAATTTTGTCTGCCTTTGGGCGGCATACAGATATTTTCAAGCGGCCCAAATGCCTGCTTGCTTGTTAACACAAAAAGAATTAAGGGTTTACGATGAGCGTAACTGTTGAAACATTAGAAAATTTAGAACGCAAAGCCATCCTGTCGCTGGCTTGGAGCGAAGTGAATGCCGAAGTGGAAAAGCGTTTGAAACAAACCGCGCGCCGTGTGCGCATTGATGGCTTCCGTCCGGGTAAAGCGCCATTGAAAATGGTAGAGTCCATGTATGGCGCAGGCGTTCAAAACGAAGTGTTGAACGAAATGGCTCAAAAAGCATTTTATGATGCTGTGGTGGCGCAAGAATTGAAAGTGGCCGGATTCCCCCGTTTGGAGCCGGTTGAAGAGCAAGACGATAAAGATTCACTCAAAGTAGCTGCCGTTTTTGAAGTGTTTCCTGAAGTGAAAGTAGGCGATTTGTCAGCTCAGGAAGTGGAAAAAGTAACTGCTAAAGTAGGCGACGAAGAAGTAGAAAAAACCGTAGATATTCTGCGTAAGCAACGCACCCGCTATAACCATGTTGAACGTGAAGCAAAAAACGATGACCGTGTGATCATTGATTTTGAAGGCAAAATCGACGGCGTGGCGTTTGAGGGTGGTACATCGCAAAACTATCCTTTCGTTTTGGGCTTGGGTCAGATGCTGCCTGAATTTGAAGCCGGCATCTTGGGCATGAAAGAAAACGAAGCAAAAGACGTGGAAGTTAGCTTCCCCGAAGATTATCACGGTAAAGACGTAGCTGGTAAAACCGCAGTGTTTACCATTACGTTGAAAAACGTGTCTGAGCCGGTATTGCCGGAAGTGGACGAAGAGTTTGCCAAAGCTTTGGGCATTGCCGATGGCGATGTAGCTAAAATGCGTGAAGAAGTGAAGAAAAACGTAGAGCGTGAAGTGAAACGCCGCGTTGACGCGCAAACCAAAGAAGCTGCGATGGAAGCCTTGTTGGCCGCAACCGAAGGTTTGCAGGTTCCGAAAGCGTTGGTGAGCGAAGAAGCCCAGCGTTTGGCTGAGGAAATGAAACAAAACTTTGTGAACCAAGGTATGGCCGATGCTGCTAAACTGGATCTGCCTGCCGAAATGTTTAATGAGCAAGCAGAGCGCCGTGTAAAACTGGGCCTGATTCTGGCCGCTTTGGTAGAAGAGCATAAACTGGAACCTACCGAAGAACAAATCAAAGCGATTGTGAACGAGTTTGCAGAAAGCTATGAAGATCCGCAAGAAGTGATTGATTGGTATTTTGCAGACAAATCACGTTTACAAGGCCCGACTTCTCTAGCCGTAGAAGCCAATGTGGTGGATTATGTGCTGGGTAAGGTAAAAGTGAATGAAAAGGCTTTGTCGTTTGACGAAGTAATGGGCGCACAAGCTTAAGGCCGATTATGCCGCGCAAGCGGTGCCGAAATAATGCAAAGCACCGAAGTGGCAACGCTTTGGTGCTTTCCGATTTTTAAATAAGGAGTTGTGATGATTCCCGAAATTACAGCCAATACCCTGATTCCTACCGTGATTGAACAAAGCGGTCGAGGTGAGCGCGCTTTTGATATTTATTCACGCTTGCTTAAAGAGCGCATTGTTTTTTTGGTAGGCCCTGTTAATGACCACACCGCCAATCTGGTGGTTGCTCAGATGTTGTTTTTGGAAAGCGAAAATCCGGATAAAGACATCTATTTCTATATCAATTCGCCCGGTGGATCGGTTACAGCGGGAATGTCGATTTTTGATACCATGAATTTTGTTAAGCCTGATGTGTCGACTCTTTGCTTGGGACAAGCGGCCAGTATGGGTGCGTTTTTGCTGTCGGCCGGCACTAAAGGAAAGCGCTTTGCATTGCCCAACAGCCGGATTATGATTCATCAGCCGCTGATTAGTGGCGGCTTGGGCGGTCAGGCTTCCGATATTGAAATTCATGCGCGCGAGCTGATTAAAATTAAGGAAAAACTGAATTATTTCTTGGCGAAGCATACCGGCCAACCTTTGGAAAAAGTGGAGCGCGATACTGACCGTGATAATTTTATGTCGGCTGAAGCAGCTAAAGAATACGGTTTGATTGATCAGGTGATTGAGAACCGTGAGGATGCGGTTAAGGCGATTGCGAATCAATAGGTGTTAAAGCGCCTAGCTCTCAAAAGCAATGCCTGTCTGAAAGTTTTGGCTTCTTAAGAAGTTCGCTTTCAGACAGGCATTATTTATGTATTCAGCTTAAAAACTGCGCCGCTCCTTTATTGGCCAGTTCATCGGCACGTTCATTTTCAGGATGTCCTGTATGGCCTTTAATCCATTGCCATGATACTTCGTGCCCGCCGATCAATGAATCAAGCTCGCGCCATAAGTCTTCGTTTTTAACCGGTTTTTTGGCAGAGGTTTTCCAGCCGTTTTTTTTCCAGCCGTGTATCCAGTTTTCCATGCCGTTTTTGACATATTGCGAATCAGTGCAGATGACTACGCGGCAACGTCGTTTGAGGGTTTTAAGCCCTTCGATAACGGCGGTAAGCTCCATACGGTTGTTGGTGGTTTCAGCTGCGCCGCCAAACAGTTCTTTCTCGTGGCTGCCGTAGCGCAATAATACGCCCCAGCCGCCTGCGCCGGGGTTGCCTTTGCAAGCGCCGTCTGTATAGAGGTATACGGTTTTATCCATGGTGTACTTCGGGTTATTCTGCGATAGGTTCTACCGTGTAACCGTGTTGGCGGAGTTGGAGAATCAGGCCGCTGTCGTCGACCAGATGCGCTGCGCCCACGGCAACCAAGGTTTTTTGATTGGGCAATACCTGTAAGAGTTTGGGCATCCATTTTTGGTTACGGGAAACGAGCAAATCCTGCTCCAGCCAGCTTTGCCAAAAGCGGATGCTTTCTTTGGGAAAATCGGGAATATGGTTGTAGCGGTTGTAATCGGCATTGAAGCGGAATAGTTCAGTATACTTTTTATCGTAATATAAGCCGGACATTTTGATCAGTATGTCGTGGCTTTCTTTTTTATAGCGCTCCGAAAAATCCATCTGCTCGATGATGCGGGATAAGGGCAATTTTTTGAAATGGTAGGGAAGCTCTGTATAGCGCTCCAAGCTGTCGCGTTTGATGTTGTGGCGGATTGCGGCTTGACTCAGCAGATAATCTACGCCGTATTCGGATTCATAGCCTTGAGGGCGGATATTCATATCCATCATCATGGCGGCCCACGGTTCGGCTCTTTCGATATTTTGGGTGAACGCGCTGAGTTTGGGTGCGCTGTTTAAGCGTTGTGTCAGCAGTTGAACCCGCTGGTTGCCGATTTTTTGGCTGAGTGTGTTGCCGCTGAAGTCAAACATTTGCTTCTGCATGGCTTGAATGTCTTTAGTGAGCGTCCGATTGGGTTTGATGGGGACGATCACTTCGGAAATGAATAAATCGCTTTGTTTGACGATATTGTCGAGTTTGGGCGGTAGTGTGCTGTGTTGGGCTGTGCCGATATGGAAAGTGCCGACCAGATAAGAATCAGGTTGTCCGGTTTTACTGATTTTCCATAAGCGGCTGGTTATTTCGGGCGTGTGCCAGTTGAAAGCAGAAGCTAACGCGCTACCTGCCAGTAAGGTGCAGAAAAGAGTGAGTTTTTTAAACATTTTCTTAATGCCTGTCTGAAAATTAGGGAAGCAGTTTTCCTGGATTAAGGATGTTGTGAGGGTCAAGCTGGGCCTTTATGGCGCGCATCAAATCAATTTCAGCCTTAGAGCGTACTTGTGGCAGCCATTGGTTTTTTACTTGACCGATGCCGTGTTCTGCGGCAATGGTTCCTTCTAAATCAATTACATGATTGTAAACAATGGTATTAATGGCATCTTCGTATCGGTATACTTCGTTACTTAAAACCTGCGGCAGGAAAGTGTTGTAATGCAGGCTGCCGTCGCCTAGATGGCCGAATACGACGATTTGGATTTCGGGGTAAGCCGTTTTTAAAGCGGTAGCGCAACGTTTGATAAATTCGGCAGTATGTTTAATCGGCAGAGCAATATCGTGCTTGATGCTGGCGCCGAGCTTGCGCTGAGATGCAGAAATATTTTCACGCAAAATCCATAAATCCATA
The DNA here is from genome assembly GCF_000227765.1 of Neisseria wadsworthii 9715. GTDB lineage: Bacteria > Pseudomonadota > Gammaproteobacteria > Burkholderiales > Neisseriaceae > Neisseria > Neisseria wadsworthii. The sequence continues at coordinate 2,159,713 of NZ_JH165159.1, read as the reverse complement.
CGCTCTGCTTCGGAATGCGCCAATACAGCGTTCTCAAAGCCTTGTTCATAAAGAAATTCGGCCAGGATGTCGTCCAAATTCTGATGGGGTAGGGAATCGCCCAATTCAATTAACACATGCCAAGGCGCTTGGGTAGGCGGGCTGAGTTTGCTGAATTCGGAAGACAATGTTAATGCAAAATCGCTGATGAGTTCGTAGCTGATTAAACGTTCGGCAAAGCTGGCTTGCACAAGAGAAAGAAGATGTACGGCGGATTCTATATCGGGTGTGCCCACCCAAGCAGTAGATTTGCTTTGATGGCGTGCAAACAGCTTGAGCGTGGCGCCAGTAATAATGCCTAATGTGCCTTCGCTACCGATAAATAAATGGCGCAAATCATAGCCGGTGGTGTTTTTGTGTAAAGGGGTAAGGTGCTCAATGGATTCACCATCAGGTAGCACTACTTCCAAACCGATAACCAGATCACGCATGGCGCCGTAGCGTAAAACATTGAGTCCGCCTGCATTGCAAGCAATATTGCCACCGATTTGGCAGGAGCCTTCGCTCGCTAGGCTTAATGGAAAAAACCGATCCGCTTGTTCGGCGGCTTGTTGCACATTTTTCAAAATGCAGCCCGCGTCAACGGTTATGCTGTTGTCGGCAAGGTTGATATTGCGGATGCGGTTAAGTTTGCTTAAATTCAAAAGTACACCGCCATTCGGAACCGCTGCGCCGCATAATCCTGTATTACCGCCTTGCGGGGTAACGGGAATTCTGTGCTCAAAACAAAAGCGCATGATTTTTTGCACGTTTTCAATGCTTTTGGGTTGCAACACGATATCGGCCGAACCGGTGTAGCGGCCACGCTGGTCTGTGAGCAGGGGAATGGGGTCGGTTACTATTTCAGATGCGTCCAGCAGGTTTTTAAGAGCAGAGAAAGGGTTGCTGACGGGCATGGAGTGTGTTCTGGGAGATAAAACCGTCATATTAATGGATAGAGGGTTGAAAGTTCAAGTTTTTCAGACAGGCATTTTAGCATAGCAAATAAACTTAACTTTGATACAAGGCAGCAAGCCGTAGACGGTACAAGTAGTACAGGACTGATTTTGTTGCTGCTTCAGCAGCTTACAAAATCGTTCTCTTTGAGCTAAGGTGTAGCAACGCCGTAGCAAAGTTAAGCTTATTTGTTATGGCTAAAAAGGCTTGATGTACTACGGTCTTGCTTTGCTGCTTGGGAGGGAATATTGAGTTTTCGGCTGAATGAATTGAATGCCTGTTTGAAAACAAAAACGGAATGCTTTTTAAAGCATTCCATTTTTGTTTATTCTTATAGAACTTAGAGAATAATATGCGCTTGCTTATTTAGTAGCTGAAGCAACAGAAGCAGCAGCGGCTTCAACTTTAGAAGCGGCAGCATCAGCAGCGGCTTCAACTTTAGAAGCGGCAGCATCAGCAGCAGCTTCAACTTTAGAAGCGGCAGCATCAACGTTAGAAGCAGCGGTAGAAGTAGCTGCTTGAGCTTCAGAAGCAGCTACATTGGCAGCAGAAGCAGCAGAAGCGGCAGCATTTTCAGCAACAGAAGCGGCAGAAGCGGCAGCTTCACTTGCTGATTGGGCAGCTGGTTTGTTATCGCAGGCAGCCAAAGCCAAAGACATCAGGGCAGCAGCAAACAAAGTTTTTTTCATTTTAATGTACCTTCTCTTATTTGATCAATTAAGGGAGTTAAAACCATCAAAAGGTTAAACATATTAAATGTCTAACTAAATTTGATTACAAATTCATTACTGAATTTTCCGTAATTATGCACGAGCGCTGATTGCAATGCAATCAGTTCAAAGGAACATGCTTAATTTGGGATTATGGCTGATTAGTCAGTAATAACACCTCAAGAGTTCCCTGTTTTAGTGAAATAATTTCAGATTTACAGAATTGATATTTTTTTATCGATTAATTTCAATAGTTTATTTTGTTGTGGTGAAGTGTAAAATTATGCTGTCATGAAATAAAAAAGCGGTCTTTTCATAGATTGTGTTGTTGATTGGCAACAGCAATTTATAGCATAACAAATGCAATAATATAGGAATATTATGGGTTTTTAATAGTATCTTGTTTTTTGCTGTTAAGTAGCCCTTAATTTTGGTTGAATCTTCATTTGGATACTAATACGGAATATAACAAATTACTGAAAAAGCTTTGCTTTATATGACATCGTGTTTATTGGGTGGGGTGTGTTACAATGCGCGCTCAAACCTAAATTAATACCGAGGGAATATACAGATGAGTATTGTAAAAGACACTGTGGTAACGCTGCATTATGAGATGTTTGATGCCAACGACCAATTAATTGATAAAACCGAAGAGCCGATTGCTTATTTGCACGGTGGATATGATGGTATTTTCCCTTTGGTGGAAGAAGCGCTGCACGAGAAAAAAGTAGGTGATACGGTAGATGTGGTCATGCAGCCGGATGATGCGTTTGGCGAGCAAGATGCTCAACTGGTTCGTATTGAGCATGCCGATGTGCTTCCTACTAAACCTGAAGTAGGCATGATGTTTGAAGCGGATGATCCGGAATTCGGTGTGATTGTGTTCCGTGTAACGGATGTGGCGGACGGTAAAGTAGTAATGGATGGAAACCATCCTTTGGCGGGTATGAAAATCCGCTTTAAGGCGACGGTTGAGGATGTTCGCCCGGCTACCGCCGAAGAAATCGATCATGGCCACGTGCATGGCGAACATGGCCATCACCATTAATTGATAAACCGTTTAATGTTAGCGCGTTGGAATGCTTTTTGATTGAACGGATATTTAAGTTTGAATAATGCCTGTCTGAAAGTTTTCAGACAGGCATTATTTGTTGTGTTGTCAATAAAAAGCCTGCCAAATTTATAAGTATTTGGCAGGTAAAAGTTAGGAGTTAAGGTTTTTTTTCGGGTAAAACCCGCTTAAAGCCTTATGCAGGATCAAAGGCGGCTTTGAAGATGCCGATGATTTGCTGTTTGTCGGCTTGAATCGGGTTGGTAAAACCGCACACGTCTTTCAAGGCGTTGTCGGCCAACACATCGAAGTCTTCCTCTTTCACACCCAATTCTTTCAATGATTTGGGGATGCCTACGATGCCTGCCAGTTTGGTAATGGCGTCAATGACATCCAAACCTGCGAGGTCTTTGTTGTTTTTGGTTAGGATTTGGCCGATTTCATCCAAACGCTCTTTGGCTGCTTGCTGGTTGAAGCGCTCTACATGCGGCAACAGCAGGGCGTTGCAGACGCCGTGAGGCAGGTCGTAGAAACCGCCCAGCTGGTGGGCCATGGCGTGTACATAGCCCAATGAAGCATTGTTAAACGCCATGCCGGCCAAGAATTGCGCATAAGCCATTTGTTCGCGCGCTTCTTTGTTTTTCGGCTCGTGTACTGCTGTGGGCAGGTAGCGGGCAATCAGCTCAATGGCTTTCACCGCACAGGCATCGGTAATGGGGGAAGCGCCGGTTGAAACGTAGGCTTCCACTGCGTGCGTTAACGCGTCCATACCGGTGGCGGCGGTAAGCGGCGCAGGCATGTTTTCCATCAGAGAAGGGTCGTTCACCGATAGCAGGGGTGTAACGTTTTTATCAACGATGGCCATTTTCACATGGCGCGATTCATCGGTAATTACGGCAAAGCGGGTCATCTCGGATGCTGTGCCTGCGGTGGTGTTGATGGAAATCAAGGGTAACTGGGGTTTTTTGGCTTTATTCAAACCTTCGTAATCTTCGATTTTGCCGCCGTTTGCCGCTACGATGGCAACGGCTTTGGCACAGTCGTGTGATGAACCGCCGCCCAAAGAAACGATAAATTCAGCACCTGAGTTTTTCAGCTGCTCCAAGCCGGCATTTACATTGGATACGGTCGGGTTGGGCTGTGCTTTGTCGAACACGGCATAGTCGATACCTTTGCCTTTCAACAGGCTGCCGATTTGCTCTGCAACGCCGAGTTTGCTTAAGCCGGCATCGGTAATAATCAGGGCTTTTTTCAAACCGAGAGCAGCAATAACGTCCATTGCTTCAGCTAAGGCGCCGGCGCCCAAAATGTTTTGTACGGGCATGAAGAATTGTGTTGCCATAGTTTTGCTCCTTATGTAGTTTTTATGAATTAAATTAATCTATTTTATAATCAATGCGTTCCTATAGCTTGCTGCTTTGCATTGATGTATTCAAAGTGCCATAAGCCGATTCAATCTGCAAGCTGATTTCTGTAATAAAGGGTAAATTTGCAATTTATTTATTTTAAATAAGCAATCGTAAGCATTTTTATATCAAGGATTTGTTATTTGAAAGAGGCTTATTTCTTTGTGCGGCTGTGCTGAAACTTGTCAGTTAGGGTGTGGATTATCAGTTATGTAATTGTTTTGTTTAATTTTGTTTTCAGACAGGCAATAAAGAAATTAGCCAGTCGATATCGCTTTCCTGCATATCGGCAGTTAATGAAAAGCGCAGGCGGGCGGTGTTGCGGGGGACTGTGGGCGGGCGGATGGGTAGAACGTAGCAACCTTGCTGTTGCAGCTCTGCTGCGAGCTGTTCGGCTTTTTGGTTGCTGCCGGTTATGTAGGGCACGACGTTGCTTTGGCTCGGCATGGGCAGGCCGCGTTGCTGGATGGCGGTTCTTAATTTGATTGAGATGTGGTTGAGATGTTCTCGTTTTGCCTGCCAGAAAGGGAATTTTTGGAACACGAAATCCGACCAGGCTGCGTTGAGGGGGGGCAAGGCGGTACTGAAAATCAGCGGGCGCATGGTGTTGATGAGGTAGGCTTTTAAAGTATCGTTGCAAATAGCATATGCGCCGACGGAGGAGGCGGCTTTGCCGAATGTGCCGACCAAAATATCTATGCTTTTCAGACAGGCATCGTGCTCTGCCAGCCCCAATCCTCCTGTGCCATACACACCCACGGCATGGGCTTCGTCCAAATAAATCAATATGTTGGGGTGTCGGTTTTTAAGATTGACGAGTTCGGCGAGCGGGGCCAAGTCGCCGTCCATACTGAAAATGCTTTCGGTAACGATGATGACATGGCGGTATTGGGCGGCATGTTCGTTTAGCAGGCGGGCGAGTTGGGCGGTGTCGTTATGGCGGAAGCGTTTGTAGGGTGCACCGGATAAGCGGATGCCGTCTATCAGGCTGGCGTGTACCAGTTTGTCGGCCAAAATCAAGGTGTTTTTGTCGGCAATGGCGGGCAGGATGCCGATGTTGGCGTGGTAGCCGCTGTTGAAGAGCAGGGCGGGGCGGCCGTAGGCTTGTTGCAGCGTGGCTTCGAGCGCTTCATGATATTCGGAATTGCCGGAAAGTAGGCGGGATGAGGTGCTGCCGAAAGCAGGCAAATGCCTGTCTGAAAAGCGGTTGAGGAACTCGGCCTGCAATTTGGCGGATCGGCTTAAACCGAGATAATCGTTGCTGCTGCAATTGAGGCGGCACTCGGGAATGCGGGAAAGGCGGCGCAGTTGGTTTTGCGCCGCCAATTGTTCGAGCCGGGTCTGGAAATGCTGCATGCTAAATCCCGTATTCCTGCCGCAATGATTTGAGCAAGCCTTCTGCCAAGCGGGCAAGCTCTTCTTGGCTGATGGTGAAAGGTGGCATGATGTAAACCAGCTTGCCAAACGGTCGTACCCACACGCCGTTGGCAACGAATCGGGGCTGCAGAGTGCGCATATTTACCGGCTCGTTGAGTTCAATCACGCCGATGGCGCCCAGTACACGCACGTTATTTACCACAGGCCACTGAGCCGCAGGTGCGAGCAAGGTTTTCAGACAGGCCTCAATGGTGTTGACGCGGTTTTGCCAATCGCTTTCGATGAGCAGGTCTATGCTTTCGGCGGCAATGGCACAAGCCAGCGGGTTGGCCATAAAAGTGGGGCCGTGCATCAGGCAGGATGAGGCGCTTTGGCTGATGGTGTGCGCCACTTGTCGGGTGGTAACGGTGGCGGACAGTGTGAGGTAGCCGCCGGTCAGCCCTTTGCCGAGCGTGATGATGTCGGGCGCGGTGGCGGCGTGTTCGAGGGCAAACAGTTTGCCGGTGCGGCCGAAGCCGGTGGCGATTTCGTCGAATATCAGCAACACGCCGTGCTCGTCGCACAGGCGGCGCGCTTGGCGCAGGTATTCGGGATGATAGAAATACATGCCGCCGGCGCCTTGCACGATGGGCTCTAAAATCAGTGCGGCGATGGTGTCGGCATGTTCGGCCAGCAGGCTGCGCAAAGGCGCCATGCTTTCCGGCTGCCAGGGTTCGTGAAAACGGGTAGCGGGTTGGGGCAGGAAATATTGCACGGGCAGGCTGCTGCCAAACAGGCCGTGCATGCCGGTAACGGGGTCGCATACCGACATGGCGTGCCAAGTGTCGCCGTGGTAGCCGGAGCGGACAGCGGCGAAGCGGCGTTTTTCAGACAGGCCTTGTGCCTGCTGGTATTGCAATGCCATTTTCATGGCTACTTCTACGGCGACGGAGCCGCTGTCGGCAAAGAAAATGGTGTTCAGACTTTCCGGCAGCAGGGCAACGAGTTTTTCCGCCAGACGCGCGGCAGGTTCGTGGGTCAGCCCGCCGAACATCACATGCGACATTTTTTCCAGTTGCGCGCATGCGGCGGCATTCAGGCGGGGATGGTTGTAGCCGTGGATGGCGGCCCACCATGACGACATGCCGTCTATCAGCTGCGTGCCGTCGGCCAGCGTGAGCGTGCAGCCATGCGCGTGTGAAACGGGATACACGGGCAGGGTGTTGGGCATGGCGGTGTAGGGATGCCAGATGTGTTCGCGGTCTATGTGGAGCAGGTGTTCGGGTGTCATAAAAGCAAGGTCTGTATAGCAAATGCCTGTCTGAAAAATGTTTCAGACAGGCATTGGTGTTTCCGGGGGCTAACGGCGCAATACCGCTTTTGCCAGATAAGACTTGATGCCGCCGGAGATGGCGTCGGCGCATTTTTCGCGGAAACTGTTGCCGGCGAGCATGCTCTCTTCGGTGGGGTTGGAAATAAACGCGGTTTCCACCAGAATCGACGGAATATCCGGCGCGCGCAATACGGCGAAGTTGGCGCGGTCGACATGGCCTTTATGCAGTTTGTTGTGTTTGCCCAGCTCGCTCAACACGCCTTCGCCAAGCGTGAGGCTGTCTTTGTTGGTTACGGTTTGGGTCATGTCGAGAATGGTGTTATCAACGTGGCGGTTGCCCACGGTGCGCACGCCGCCGATTAAGTCGGCATTGTTTTGCGTTTGTGCGAGGAATTTGGCCGCTGCGCTGGTGGCGCCTTTGGTGCTGAGCGCATAAACGCCCGTACCGCGCGCGCTGGGGCTGGTGAAAGCGTCAGCATGAATGGAAACGAAAACGTCGGCTTTCAGTTTGCGTGCTTTGGCCACGCGCACACCCAACGGGATGAACACATCTTCGTTGCGCGTGAGGTAGGTTTTGTAGCCCATGGAATCCAAGCGTTTTTTAGCCATGCGTGCAATGGCGAGCACTACATCTTTCTCGCGCAGGCCGCTCGGGCCGATTGCGCCCGGATCTTCACCGCCATGCCCGGGGTCAAGCACCACAATAGCTTGGCGCTTTCTGCCTCTGGATGGCGCGGAAGGTTCGTAATCGGCGGTATCGGGTTGCTGCACCGGCGGCGTGCCGCTGCCTGTGCCCTGATTGGTGATTTTGCCTTGTGAATAGTCTTCCAAAAGCGCCATCAAAGGGTCGCGCGCATCGGGTGCTACGGTCGGGTAGAGGTCGACCACCAAGCGGTGTTTGAAGTTGGCCACCGGATTCAGGCCGAATACCTGCGGGTTGACCGCTGTTTTCAAATCAATCACCACACGCACCACATTGGGCGAGTTCTGCCCGGCGCGGATACTGGCAATATAAGGATCGTTGCCTTGAACTTTGCCACCCAGCCCTTGTAGCGCGCTGTTGAGCGTGACGCCGCTGATGTCGATAACCAAGCGGCGAGGATTATCCAGTGTGAAGAACTTGTATTCGAGCCGCTGGCTGGCTTCGATGGTGAGGCGGGTATAGGCGCTGGCAGGCCAAATACGCACGGCAATAAATTGCGGCGTGGCCTTTTTGCCCAAGGCAATCGGCGACACACTTAAAAGCAGGCTGGCTGCTGCGCCTCGGACGATTTGACGGCGGGTTAATTTTTTTTCCATGTTTCCAAACTTTGCCGGCCGGCGGTTGTGTGGGCAGTGAGCGTGCACAGCCTGCCGGTTTCCTGATGCTCGATATTTACGGTAATGTCGGCTGCGGGTACCAATGCGCCGCCTTGTTGCGGCCATTCGATCAGGCACACGCTATCTGTGCCGAAAAGCTCGTCCAGCCCGGCATCTTCCCATTCTTCGGGCGAGGCAAAGCGGTAGAGGTCGAAATGGTGCAGGGTGAATTTATCCAGAGGATAAGATTCGACTAAGACGTATGTGGGGCTTTTTACCGTACCGGTATAGCCAGCGCCGCGCAAAAGGCCGCGTGTGAATGTGGTTTTCCCCGCCCCCAACCCGCCTTGCAGATAAATCACCAAAGGTGCGGCCAACGCAGGTGCGAGAGCGGCGCCCAGTGCGGCGGTGGCTGCTTCGTCGGGTAGAAAAATAGTGTGAGCTGGGGAAAACGCCATATACATATATGTAATCGGTTGAAACTTTATAAAGCGCTAATTATGCGTGAATTGGCACGCTTTGCAAACCCTTGCCGATTGCTAAATTTGATTAAAATCATACCGGCAAATCAGTGTACAATAGCCGCTTTGATAAACCGTTTGTCTTGCTGCTGAAGAGTTTAAGAGCGAATTTATGAACACAATCAACCGGCGCCCCATCGGCGTTTTTGATTCCGGCGTGGGCGGGCTGACCGTGGTGCGTGCGCTGATGGAGCGGCTGCCGATGGAAAATATTGTTTATTTCGGCGACACCGCGCGCGTGCCGTATGGCGTGAAATCACGTGCCACGATTGAAACGTTTACGGCGCAGATTGTCGATTTTCTGCTGCAGAACGAAGTGAAGGCATTGGTGATTGCGTGCAACACCATTGCGGCGGTAGCGGGCCAGCGTGTGCGCCAGATGGCGGGCAATATGCCGGTGCTGGACGTGATTACCGCCGGTGCGGAGGCGGCGCTTGCGGTTACGAAAACCAACCGTATCGGCGTGATTGCCACCAATACTACGGTTAACAGCAATGCTTATGCCCGCGCCATTCATTCGCACAATCCGCAAACGCGCGTGCAGTCGCAGGCCTGCCCTTTGTTTGTGCCGCTGGTGGAAGAAGGCTGGCTCGATCATGAAGTAACCCGCCTGACCGCGCGCGAATATCTGAAACCGCTCTTGGCGGAAGACATTGATACGCTGGTGTTGGGCTGTACGCATTATCCGCTGCTCAAGCCGCTCTTGCGAGAGGAAGCGCCGGGCGTCACGCTGGTGGATTCGGCTTTAACCACTGCCGAAGCGACCGCGCAGGCGTTGGCGCAGAACGGTTTGCTCAATGATAACGGCGGTATGCAGGCAGATTACCGTTTTTATGTGAGCGATATTCCTTTACGTTTCCAAACAATCGGGGAGCGTTTTTTGGGTAGAAGCTTAGAACAATTGGAGATGGTGAGTTTGGGATAAGCTGTTGTTTCTACAATAATGCCTGTCTGAATAATTTCAGACAGGCATTATTGTTTGGATGCAGTTTGGGAAATGTAAAAACCGTTTAAATCTGAAAAAATAGGAACTTTTTACTCTGAATACATTCTTATCTTGCAAATAGCATAAATTTTATGTTGTTTTATCAAAAATATGTGAATTGTAACTTTAATAGATGAAGGAAGAACTTATGAAAAAATATGTTGCTATCGTTGCTGCTGCTTTGGTGTCTGGTGTAGTTTTGGCTGCTCCTAAAGGCGATGTACCTGTAAAAGTAGGTTCTGCCAGCGCTCCTGTTGACGCTGCCAGCGCGCCTGTAGATGCTGCTAGCGCACCTGCTACCCTGAAGAAAAAATAAGCAGCCGTAAGGATTTGCTGAATCCGGATTCTTTTGAGAGTCCGGTTTTTTATTGCCCTGCGACGGCGGAACTGTTCTGAATCGATTCACCGAAGCAGTCATAATGCCTGTCTGAAAGCCGTTTCAGACAGGCATTATTCGGTTAAAATGTGCTTATCCTGTTTCTTCATGAAAGCCAAGCGCCATGTATTCATTTTTGCGACCGTTTCTGTTTCAAACCGATGCTGAGAAAGCCCACCATTTCACGCTGGCCGCGTTGGACAAAGCCTACCAATTCGGCATACTCGGCAAAACCGAAAACCAAACCAACCCCACACGGCTGATGGGCTTAAACCTGCCCAATCCAGTAGGTTTGGCAGCCGGCTTGGATAAAAACGGCGAACACATCGACGCGTTGGCCGCATTGGGTTTCGGCTTTATCGAAATCGGCACGGTTACACCCAAACCGCAAGAAGGCAACCCCAAGCCGCGCCTGTTCCGCGTGCCGGAGCACATGGCGGTAATCAACCGTATGGGTTTCAACAATCACGGCATCGACGCCATGATACGCAATATTCAGCGCAGCAAATTCAAAGGCATCTTGGGTATCAATATCGGCAAAAACGCCGTTACCCCGATTGAACAGGCCGCCGATGACTATTTAATCTGCCTCGAAAAAGCCTATCCGTACGCAAGCTACATCACCGTAAACATTTCCTCTCCCAACACCAAAAACCTGCGTGCATTGCAAGGGGGCGACGAATTGAGCGCGCTGCTCGAAGCCTTAAAAAACAAACAGGCCAATCTCGCGGCGCAGCATGGCAAATATATACCGTTGGCCGTGAAAATTGCTCCCGATTTGGATAAGGCACAAATTGCCGACATTGCCCATGTGGTGAAACAAGTGGAAATGGACGGCATCATCGCCACCAACACCACCATAGACAAAACGCCTTTAGGCAACCACAAGCTGGCAAACGAAGCCGGCGGCTTGAGCGGCCGGCCGGTTCGGGAGAAAAGCAATGCCGTGTTGAAAGAATTGGTGGCGCAGATTGACGGCAAACTACCGGTTATCGGTGTGGGGGGCATTACACAGGGCGGCGATGCGGCGGAGAAAATACGGCTGGGCGCCGCCGCCGTACAGATATACAGCGGCTTGGTTTACCGCGGGCCGGAACTGGTAAAAGAATGCCTGCGGGCTTGCTTTTAAGGTATTTGGGAGATGAATGACTATGCCTGTCCTGAAGGTTTCAGACAGGCATTGATTAGGTTTTAAGGAATTAACCAATTACAGATTCTAATGAAGTTTTCTCCTCATCATATTTAAAGCTGAATACAGACATAGAATTTGTCATATTGTTTTCGGTGCTGAGATATTTATCAAATTCAGGCGCGAATACCGATTCATCTTTAAATTCAAATAATTCAATCTGATGATTAATGTCTGAAAAGAAATCTTTAACCGTAATTGAATCTCCTTGGTTATAGCCGAATAGTATTAAGTCATTGCCATCTTTGCAGTATTGGGTTTCATCAAGATTAATATCCGTTAATATTATTTCATCTTTTGATTTGTCAGCCTTGCCTTCATAAATCACATCATGTCCATGCCCTTTGGCAAATACGTAAGTGTCGGCACCGTTGCCTCCTTCCAAATAATCATTCCCGGTTCCGCCAATCAATTTATCTGCGCTCAACTTGCCGTAAAGCTTATCATTTCCCGCTCCTCCTTCTAATATATCTGCCGTTATGGTTCCCGTAACCGTATCATCTCCATCACCTGCATCAACAATACCTTTCCCGAGCCAACGGGTCGGGCTGAAGCTGATCGAGTCATTACCGTCAGTACCTTCCAATTTCACCCCTTCATAGCTTCTTATCAGATCAAAGAAAACCACTTCTTGATCTTTGAATTTAAACCTTTCAATTTCATAAGACATATTGACGAAAAAGTCTTTAAGCGTGATGGAGTCGTCTTCGTTGTAACCGAACAGGATTAAATCCTTATCATTTTTGGAAAACCTCACCTCTTGCAAGGTAACATCATTTAACTGGATTAAATCCCCATCCGGTTTACCGCAAACAACGTCTTTACCGTGCCCCTTTTCAAATACGTAAGTGTCGGCACCGTTGCCTCCTTCCAAATAATCATTCCCGGTTCCGCCGATAAGCGTATCCGCTCCTCCGTTTCCATGGAGGGTATCGTCGCCGGCTCCGCCATCTAAAAAGTCAGCCGCATCGGCCGTTGAAACAAAATCATTACCCGCTCCGGCATAGACCGAAGTTTGATAAGAGAACGCCGTATCATACCAATGATACATACTCATCGAATCATCGCCATCGGTACCTTCTAATTTGATTCCTTCTTGAGAAAGTTCTTCAAGGGTTACGAGCCTGTCATCAAATTGGAATGCTTCAATTTGATGTTTGTCGGATCGAAAAAAGTCTTTAATTGTAATGGAATCGCCATCGTGATAGCCGGATAAAATTAAGCTGCTTTCTTTTGCGGCAAACTTAGTTTCCGCAAAGGTAATATTATTTAAACGGATAGTATCGATTGAGTAGCCATCGTCTTCATAAATCACATCATGACCGTGCCCTTTGGCAAATTCATAAATATCGGCTCCGCGTCCTCCTTCCAAGTAGTCGTCTCCCGTACCTCCGATCAGCTTATCTGCACCGTAGGAACCATAGAGTTTATCGTTTCCTGTGCCGCCGACTAACCGGTCGTCGCCTCCCCGTCCGTGTAATTCATCATCCCCCGAATTTCCCTCTAAAACATCTTTTCTGTCTCCCCCGTTGAGTACATCGTTACCATCCCTACCTCCCAAATAGTTGATCAGTTTTTTTTCACCCGAATTATTTAAAGAATCGTTCTTTTCCGTGCCTTTTTGAAAATCCCAGAAATCTTTGCCTAACGCTTCCGCATATGCGCCCAAAACCCCTATTTCGGATGCTTGATAAACATATTCCGTAAACAACTCAGATAATTTGTCAAAATTGTCACCATGTTTACCGTGAATGATAAACTCGCCCAAATCTACAAGTGCTTTTTGCGGGTCTTTGGCGTGTACTTCGTTGAACTTTTCCAAAACTTTTGAATAATCCAGCTTGAATTCGTTGTTTTCAACAGTAAAGCCGATTTCTTCCAAATAAGGTTTCAAACGGGTTTGGAACAGCAAGCCCTGATAAATATTGTCTGATAGCTGCCCGTAAGTTTTTACCGTTGTTTGATAAAACCTCAGAATATCCTGATTAGAAGTTACATAAATCGTATTGGATTTCAAACCGGAGAAAGCATCCAGCGCCGCAATTTTTTGCAGTGTGCTGTCTACCATAGCAAGATATTCTTTTGAAGGAATCAAAACCTTGGCCGCTTCTACTTGTCCTCGTGTCAATGCCACGCCTTCATTTTCCGTTTTAATGCTGGGCGGCAGGAATTGGATGCCCGTACCATATAGCGGATCAGTTTGCGCCCATTTGTCGATTAAGCCGTCGAGCAATGCTTTTTGTGCCTGTTTGGTTTCTGCTTCGGAATAAGCCTTCAAATTTGCAGCCAAATCCGGGGATAATGCGGCGGCTTCGCGTAAATCACGCAAACGGCCTATGCCTTGCAGATTCGCGGCTTTCGCTTGCTCTTCAGTCATCGGTACCGAATCGGTATAACGGCTGAACAAATTATCGTTGGCCAGCAGCAAATCACCCATTTTCTGGGTTTTGCCTTCAGTTGTGGTATAGCTGCCTTCCCGCGCCAAACGGTTACCGTTGCCTAAATTCTTATTTACATCGTTATACGCAACACTCAACGACTGGACATTCAATTCTTTCAGCGTGAACAACTCTTCTTTTTGGCTGGCACCATCTTGATTCAAATCACGCCAAATGCGCAGTTTGTCAAAATTTTCATCCTTCGCATCTACGATTTTGTCGCCGTTGCTGTCGAACTCTTCCAATGCGGCATAACCGGTGGCGGCTGTTTGCCCGTTTTTCAGGGTATAGTTGTCGCCGAAAAGCTCGTCGCCGTTATTGATAATACCGTCTAAATTTTTATCGACTACCAAAATTCCGTCATCCGCCGAAATCCAGCCAGTCGCGGTCTTAATGCCGTCTTTATCATGATCGAAAAGCGCGCCTTTGTAAGCATTGGTACCGACGGTTTCTATGCCGTCACCATCGAGGTCGAGCGTTAGCGGATCTGGACGTAAGACATGGAATTTACCGCTACGGTTGGCATCGGTAAATTCTTCATATTCTTTAGGACATGTCCAATGATGCCCTTCTGTAATTTGGCGGTATTGCCATAGTATAAATTCTCCGACTTCCCTGCCGAGTAAAGCTCCCCCATAAGCACCTATACCTGCGCCAACAGCAGTGCCTGCTCCTGGGGATACTAATGTGCCTAAAGTTCCAGCTATACTTCCTCCTAAATATGCACCTGCTGTTGCCGCCGCTTCAACAAAAGCCTGACCGTAATTGCCCTTGTAAGTTTCAGCTGCAACTTGTGCGCCGGAAATCAGAAATCCGGCGGCGTTAAACACTCGTGCGGCTGGCATTTTGGCCAGTTCGCTTAAGTCGTATCTGTTTAATGCCTGTACTGCGCCTGCATCGGCAGAGCTTAATCCTGCGCCAATTAAATCGTTATAATCCATTTGCTTGGTACGATTTGGATTGACATATACACAATTTCCCATATCTAGCTCCTAATATTAAAATTCTTCATCAATATCAATAAATGAATAAATGATTAAAAAAATACCTGAAATAACAGATAACAAAAGAAAACTTGTACTACAGAAAATAACAACATTTAATAAATATAAAATTGCTTTAAATTTGGAAATCAAAACAACTAAAGTATGAGGTGGAGGAATGTCGACAAAAGTCCAACCAAACATCCAATGCAATAAAATAAATATCATGTAAAAATAAAAAAATATTGCGGCTATTTTGAACATTAAAGTTTTTTCTTTTATTTGCCACCAAATTCTATGTGGATGCAAAATTCCATATCCATAATAATAAATAAAAATATGTCTTTTCCTTAAATCATAAAAATAATCTACATCTTTGTTTTCTAAGAATGTTTTTATAATATTGAATACGGCGGGTATGTTAAGAATCAAAAGAAACGTGCCTACCAGTATGGTTACAGTTATGGAATTGAAAGCTTGAACCGGAAACAGGGACTTGCTTTCCAAATACATAGCACCTGGGATTTCGATTAAGTTAAGCCTGAAATCGACAACAAATACCAGCAAAAACAGAATAACTAAGTAACAGAAAATAAGAATGGAATTAAGCCGAAAAAGACGATGGAGGTTTTCAATTTTCATGGAGTGAACAGCTTTCTTAAGTAATAAAGAAATCAATTTATTGGCTATTTGTTGTAACTAAGGCATCGTCATAAATCTTACTGGGGTTATTTATACAGAATACAAAATAGCATTTTGTTAAATTCATTTCAAATATTTTAAAAGTTTTAATAAACTTGGTTATTTTGTTTAAATTGAATTAATTTTATGCAAACAGAATTTCTTGCTTAGGTTGTCAACCTCTAAAAAAATGCTTGTCTGAAAAAATTCTGTGGAATCTTTTCAGACAAGCATTCACTTCTTTGGAAAACAAAAAACCGCCTAATTTGCAATCAGGCGGCTTGGTTTAATATTGCTTTAAGTATAGCGAAATGGAATGCCTGTCTGAAAAAACCATGGCAATCTTTTCAGACAGGCATTTTTGTTTTGTTATGCCGCTCAGCTGCCCATCGTTGCTACCAATACGGCTTTGATGGTGTGCATGCGGTTTTCGGCTTGGTCGAATACGATGCTGGCTTCGCTTTCAAACACGCTTTCGGTAACTTCCACGCCGTCGAGGCCGAAGTTTTGGTAGATCCATTCGCCTACGGTGGTTTCGCGGTTGTGGAAGGCGGGCAGGCAGTGCATGAATTTGACTTTGGGGTTGCCTGAGGCGGCCATCAGCTCGGGCGTAACGCGGAACGGGTTGAGCAGGGCGATGCGTTCTTTCCACACTTCTTCCGGCTCGCCCATGGATACCCAAACGTCGGTGTGGATGTAGTCGGCGCCTTTTACGGCTTCTTCGGCACTTTCGGTAAGCAATACGCGCGCGCCGCTTTGGCGGGCCAACTCGTGTGCTTTGTTAATCAGCTCTTCGGCGGGCCAAAGGTGCTTGGGGGCGCCGATGCGCACGTCCATACCGAGCAGGGCGCCGGTAAGGAGCAGCGAGTTGCCCATGTTGGAGCGAGCGTCGCCCACATAGGCGTAGGCGATTTGGTTGAGCGGTTTGTCGCTGTGTTCGCGCATGGTAAGGGTGTCGGCCAGCATTTGGGTGGGGTGGAATTCGTCGGTTAGGCCGTTGAACACGGGTACGCCGGCGTATTGTGCCAACTCTTCCACGATGGTTTGGCCGAAGCCGCGGTATTCGATGCCGTCGTACATGCGGCCGAGCACGCGGGCGGTGTCTTTCATGCTTTCTTTGTGGCCGATTTGGGAGCCGCTGGGGCCGAGGTAGGTTACTTTGGCACCTTGGTCGTAGGCGGCCACTTCAAAGGCGCAGCGGGTGCGGGTGCTGGTTTTTTCAAATATCAAAGCGATGTTTTTGCCTTGCAGCCGCTGGGTTTCGCGGCCTGCTTTTTTATCGGCTTTGAGCTGGGCGGATAAATCCAGCAGGTAGTTGATTTCTTCGCGGTTGAAATCAAGCAGTTTGAGAAAATGGCGGTTTTTCAGGTTGATGCTCATAGAATCTCGCTTTGGTATTTTTGTTGGTTGGAACGGTTTGATAGGTTGAAGTGTAACGTATTTTGCCGTCAAGCCGAAAGGTTTGGCTTGACGGCAACCGTATTACCTGTTTCAGACAGGCATTGGCATATTAAAGCGCGCGTGTTTCGGGCAGCCAAACGGGCTCTGTGTGGAGGGTTACGCCGAATGTGTCGGATACGGTTTGCCGGACATGCAGGGCAAGTTGGCGTACATCTTCTGCCGAGGCGTGGTTTTTGTTAACCAAAACCAGAGCTTGCTTATCGTGCACGGCTGCGCCGCCTATGGTGTGGCCTTTTAAGCCGCATTGGTCGATCAGCCAGCCTGCTGCGAGCTTGACCGAGCCGTCGGCCTGCGGGTAGGCGGGCATATTGGGATATTGTTCAGCCAGTTTTGCGGCATGCTCTGAGGATACAACGGGGTTTTTGAAAAAACTGCCCGTGTTGCCCAACACTTTCGGGTCGGGCAGTTTGGACGAACGGATGGTGCATACGGCACGGGAAACGTCTATGACTTCAGGTGAACGGCTGCCGCAGATTTCCGCCAACACTGCGGCCAAATCGCCATAGCGTATATTGGGTGTGAATTCGGTTTTTAGTGCAAACACCACGGAAACAATCACATAGCGCCCTTTGCCCGCCTCCTTGAACAGGCTTTCCCGATAGCTGAAGCGGCAAGCGGCGTTATCCAGCTCGACAAACTGCTGCGTATCCAAATCAAAGCAGCGAACCGATTCGATAACATCTTTAACTTCCACGCCGTATGCGCCGATATTCTGTACGGGCGATGCGCCGACCGTGCCGGGAATCAGGCTCAGGTTTTCCAAGCCGCTCAAGCCCATGTTGATCGTGTGCAGCACAAAATCGTGCCACACTTCGCCCGCCTGCGCTTCGATATAGGCCGAACCATTTCCGCGCTTGATTTCGCGTATGCCCTTATTGGCCATTTTAACCACCAGGCCGGGATAGTCTTCCATGAGCAAAATGTTGCTGCCCCCGCCCAGCCACAAAACGGTATCGCGTTGAAATTCAGGCAGTCTGCACAATGCGGGCAGCTCTTGCGGGTCGGTTAATTCGATAAAATGGCGTGCGCGTGCGGGCAGGCCGAAAGTGTTGAAAGGTTGCAGGTCAACATGATGCTGAAGATTCATGCGCGGCTCCGTAGCGCCATTTGTCGGCTGTGTTTTTCCAAAAGCCACACCAATACAAAAGCCGCTACGCTGAGCGAGAGTACCAATGCGGTCCAATATCCGTAGATGCCCATGCCTGCCGCGTCGGCCAAAATATAGCCGGGCAGCAGCCCCAATCCCCAGAAGGCAATGGCATGCACCACCATGGGGGCTTTGGTTACTTTATAGCCGCGCAGGGCATAAGAAGCAATACATTGCGTGAAGTCAACCAGCTGGAATACGGCGGCAAACAGCAACACTTGCGTGGCAATCGCCAACACGCCGGCATCGTTGGTGTACATGGCGGCGAGCGGGTGGCGCAGTAAGGTCAGCAACAGCAGGGTGCACACTGCCAACACCGCGCCTACCGCCATAGAAACGCCCGAGATATAGCGCGCGCGCTGTTTTTGCAGCTTGCCCAAAGCATAGCCTACGCGCACGGTGGCCGCGGCGCCCACCGCTTGAGGAATCATATAAATCACGCTGGTCAAGCTGATAACCACTTGTTGCGCGGCCACATAATCTTCGCCGAATTTGGCAATCAGAAACACGATAAATGAAAACAGGCTCACTTCCAAAAAGAAAGACAAGCCGATCGGCCAGCCCAGCTTCCAGATTTGTTTTAACACTGCCCAATCCGGTTTGGAAAAGCCGCCGCTCAAGCCGAACGGTTGGAAATAGGCGTTTTTTTTCACATAAAGCCACAAGGCAAGCGCGTTGAACCAAAACACCAAAGCCGAAGCCAGGCCGCAGCCGGCGCCGCCCAGCTCGGGCATGCCGAATTTGCCGTACACAAACATATAATTGAGCGGAATATTCAGAAACAGCGCCGCCCAGCTCACCCACATAATCGGCTTGGGGCGGTTCAGGCTGGAAGCATAAGCGTGCAGCGAACGGTGCAGCATGGCGGCGGGCATGGCGAGCGCCACGAAAAAAAGGTATTGCGCCAACATGCTTTCCACGTTTTCCGATAAGGTGAGATACCACATAAACGGCTTGATCACAGCCAGCAGCAGCACCATGCCGGCCAAGCCGAGAAACAGGCCGAACCACAGGCCCTGCCTGCCGGTTTCGCCCACTTCGGCATGTTTGCCGGCACCGAACTGCTGGGAGAGGATGGGATTTAGCGCGTTCATCACGCCCATAAAGGTAATGAAGACGGTAACAAAGGCCGAGCTGCCCAAAGCCACGGCGGCCAAGTCGTCTTTACCCGCGGCGCCCGCCATCACGGTGTCGACAAAGCCCACGCCCACCGCAGCAATTTGCGCCAGCATCATGGGCAATGCCAGCGCAATCAGCAATCGGGTTTCTTTTTTGAACACCGCCGGAGAGTGGCGGTTGATGTCTAACAACATAAATACTCCGCTTCAAAACTTTTCAGACAGGCATTAATGCCTGTCTGAAAAGTTTTTAAGGATGCTTATCTGGTTACCACAAGCATATACAGCATTTCATCCACAAATATTTGGGCGATTTCTTTGTCTTCAAAATAATTGAGCGGTAGCTCCCATCTGACCGGCCGGTCATCTTCGCCTTTAAGCTCTACCACCAGTTTGCCTATGGTATGGTAGTATTTCGGGTGCTCCACATAAGCATCGAGAATGCTTTTCCACGGCATGTCTTGCTGCACGTAACACCGCTCGTCATCATCTTCTTTATAGTCGTAAATCGCTGCGTTATATGCGTCATAATAAAGCCAGCGGATACCGATTTCGTCCATCATTACCAAAAGGCGGAGACTGTCGGCTTTTGCGCGGTGTTTGCGCGCGGAACGCCAAGTAATATAGGAAAAATATAATAAAACTGTGAGCAGGGCAAACAGCATGTATTTCTGAGTGTGACCGCCGCCTGCAAGAAGGTTGAGGCCGATCATTACCCACATTAGGCCAAACCCGACCATAACCATGCTGGACACAATCACAGCAGTGTTTTGGCGGTGGGTTAGCGGGTAAATTTTCGGCGACATAAAACAGTAAATAATAAAAACGCACCATCTTACCTGATAACAGTGCGCTAAGTGAAATTTTTGATAAAAGGCTTGGCTGTTAAACAGCCGTTTGGCGATAATGCCTGTCTGAAACCATCAGCTGTTTCAGACAGGCATTATAAACAGTTTTGCATGATGGTAATGAATTAAATGATGTGCCGGATTTGATTAAACTCAAAAGCGGCTACAATTAAGATTCTGTATATCTCGGTAGCATCTAAACAAAATATAATCCATCAACCAAACCATGAGCGACCATATTACTCTTTTATCCCTTTTTATCATCGGCTTTTTCGGCGGCGGGCATTGTGTAGGCATGTGCGGTTCGCTGTCTTCCGCGTTTGCCCTTCAGTTGCCGCCGCATATCAACCGATTTTGGTTGATTGTGCTTCTTAATCTCGGTCGGATAAGCAGCTATACCTTGATTGGAATACTGGTGGGTGCGCTCGGCCAGATTGGTGTTTCGTTAGACCAAACGCGAGTGTTACAAAACGGTTTGCTGATAGCGGCTAATGTTTTACTGTTGTTTTTAGGGCTTTATCTGGCCGGGCTTTCCGGGATCGTGAGAAAAGTTGAAAATTTAGGCAGGCCCATCTGGCAGCGGTTGAATCCGATTTTGAATAAATTATTGCCCATCAAAAGCGTTCCGGCCTGTTTCGGCGTCGGGCTTTTGTGGGGCTGGCTGCCTTGCGGTTTGGTTTACAGCGCCTCGCTTTATGCTTTAGGCAGCGGCAGCGTGGCTAAAGGCGGGTTGTATATGCTGGCGTTTGCGCTCGGCACCCTGCCGAACCTGTTGGCTATGGGCTGGTTTGCCGCACAATTGAAAGATTTGTTGCAAAAACGCAGTATCCGCCTGATAACCGGCCTGCTGGTTGCCGCTTGGGCGGCGTGGCAATTGGTGAAGTTTTTTATGCCTGTCTGAAAAACCGTTTTAGCTCCGTAGAAACCTTCGTTACTCGTTTTCAGACAGGCATAAGGATCGGGCGGCGAAATTGCGATTTACTGCTTGGCATTTTGCCGCAAACCCAATATAATTCCGTTTCTTTATGGCGGGTCTCCCTGCATGGTAATTCGGAGCAACGGGTCAGGAGCGGAAGCTAGCAGCCCACTCTGAGGAATCAGTGCCAGGGGTTGGGCTCGCCGCCCTCATTCAGGCGTCGGTAAGTTTTGACTTACCGGCGTTTTATTATGGTTGTGTTTCTGTGGCAGTTTAAGAGCCTAGGGCAATGTGGGCAGAACGGGTTACAGTGAATCAACTTAAAAATAGTACACTCGCCATACTCGGGCTTGACCCGAGTATCTTGAGTTCCAATAAGTTTAGGAGATACTTGGGTCAAGCCCGAGTATGACAGTATCGTTCTTATGTAAGTGGATTAACTATAGGCTTCACGTGGTAATCCGATGTAAAAGCATCAAACAATGCCTGTCTGAAACGGTTTTTCAGACAGGCATTGTTGTATTAAGCAGGCAACGCTTTATGATGACTCTTTTTCCTGTTGCGCCTGCTGCTGTTGGCGTTGTTCTTCGTAGATGGCCATTTGAGCCAACACGGAGCCTTCGGGGGCTTCCGAAGTTTCACCGTGTTCCCAG
This sequence comes from Neisseria wadsworthii 9715, assembly GCF_000227765.1. GTDB lineage: Bacteria > Pseudomonadota > Gammaproteobacteria > Burkholderiales > Neisseriaceae > Neisseria > Neisseria wadsworthii. The sequence goes on along the minus strand of NZ_JH165159.1, from coordinate 2,138,267 downwards.
GGGGAATTGTCGGGCAGCTCTTCGATGTGGATGGTACGCAGCGAGTAGTCGGGCTGGTAATGCAGGTCGTATTTGGCGGCTTTGATAATGGATGCCATCATCAGCGACATGATAATCAGCAGCGGTGCGCCGGCGAAAATCGAAGCGGTTTGCAGGGTGGATAAGCCGCCGAGAAACATCAGTGCGGCGGGCATAAAGCAGAGTGAAAATGCCCAGAATAGGCGGTTCCAGCGGTGCGGTTCGCCGTCTACTTCGTGTTGCACCACGGAAGCGAGGATGTAGGAAATCGAATCGAATGTGGTGGCGGTAAACAAAATTGCCAAAAACACAAACGTGGCAATCACGATTTTGGCCATCGGCAAAGTGTTCAATACGGCGAAGATGGCAGCGTTGGCACTTTGGTTGTTGAGTATCGATACTACATCCAGCGAACCGCTCAGTTGCAGATACATAGCGTAGTTGCCCAATACGATGAAAAACACGGCGCAGCCGAGCGAGCCGAAAAAGATGGAGCCGGCCGTCATCTGGCGGATGGTGCGGCCGCGTGAAATTTTGGCGATGAAGAGGCCGATGGTAGGGGCATAGACCAGCCACCATGCCCAATAGAATACGGTCCAGTCTTTCGGAAAATTGGTTTGTTTGAAACCGTGGTTGCCGAATTCGCCGAAAGCTTCGGTCCAGGTCATCATGGGTACGATATTGGTAATCGAGCGGCCGACGGACTCGATGCCTGTATTGAGAATGAATACGGTGGGGCCGCAGATCAAGACGAAAATAACAAAACCAATGGCAAGATAGAAATTGATGTTGGAGAGTTTCTGAATGCCTTGCTTCATGCCCTGATATGCGCTGTAGGCAAAAATCATGGTGGTAACCAGCAGGACACCCAGCTGCATATGGATGGAATTGGGTGTGCCAAGCAGCGTGTGCAATCCTTCGGTAATCATGGGCGAGGCCAGGCCGAGCGTGGTGGCTCCGCCGCCTATCATACCGAATACGAAAAACACATCAACCAGCTTGCCCAAGTTGCTGCGGGCGAGGCGTTCGCCTAAGAGCGGCATCATGCTGTGGCTCACTTTTAAAACAGGCGAATTGCGCACATGGCTGAAATAGGCGATGCCGATGGCGGGCACCATGTAAATCGCCCAAGCGACCGGACCCCAGTGGAAAATGCCGTAGGAAGACGCCCAGCGGACGGCATCCGGCGATTTGGGTTCGACGTTGAAAGGCGGGCCTTGATAATAATAAGCCCACTCAAGAATGCCCCAGTAAAGAATACTGGCGCCGATACCGCCGCAAAACATCATGGCGGCCCAAGAGCTGGTTTTGTATTCAATGTCTTCTTCCGGTCGACCCAGTTTGATGTTACCGATGTCGGAGCAGATGATGTAAATCACAAAAATAACGGAAACAATGCCGAAGGCCAGATAGGCGAAGCCGAGTTTGTCGGTAACGAAATTTTTGGTTTGCGCCACCCATTCGGCACCCTGCTCGGGAAAGGCAATTAAAGGCAGTGTTACGCCGAGAAGAATGAACAATACTCCGAAAAAGGTAAATTTATCGATTCGGGTATCCGGCTGGTCGGACTTAATCGGCGAAGGGGCCTGCGATGCGCCCCTGAATGATGTTTCTTTGTGTGGTTTGGGGGATTTGGCGGTCAATGTCTGCTCCTTTCATTTGTAGTGCATAACCGGTAGGGTGGCCGGCATGGGTGTTTTTATTGAGTGACCTTTGGTCGCAATGACAGCAAATACAGATAAAAGCGTTAACCGCTTTTTTATATTTGACACGCATATTATAACATATTTACAAATATATGATTTTATTGAAAATATTCTAAGTTTTGGGTATTTTTGAAAATATTTTAATATACCCGGAAAATTTAATATTTTATGCTTTCTATAGCTGTGAAACTTAATTTTGTAATACGGCGGCATTTAAGACCAAAGCATGGTCTGTTGGTCGTTTGGTTCCAAATGGCTCACGCCCAGCCCGATTAGGCGGTAGGTGGCGTGGAGGGTGTGTGGGAGGCGTGTGGAAATCTGGTGCGCCGCCTGTAAAAGCGATGCGGCATCGGGCAAGGGGGAAGAAAATGTTTGCGAGCGGGTAATGATGCGGAAATCAGCGGTTTTCAGCTTGAGCGTTACGCTGCGGAAAGCCGCTTTTTTACGCGCGGCCTGTTGCCATAAATCATCGGCAAGGTGCGGTAAGTGCAGCAGGATTTGATTGAGCGGCAAATCTTCGGGCAGCGTGATTTCGGTGGAAATCTGTACGCGTTCGCGGCTGGGTTTAACGGCGCGGTTGTCTATGCCGCGCGCCAATTCATAGAGGCGGTAGCCCCATTTGCCGAACAGGTTGGCCAATTCGCCGCGTTCGAAACGCAGCAGATCGCCTACTGTGTCGATGCCCAAAGACTGCATTTTGAGGCGGGTTACTTTGCCCACGCCGGGGATTTTTTCCGGCGGCAGGGTGTGTAAAAATTCTGCCACTTTTTCCGGCGGCAAAACAAACTGCCCGTTCGGTTTGCGCCAATCGGAAGCGATTTTGGCGAGGAATTTGTTTGGCGCCACGCCTGCCGAAGCGGTGAGCCCGGTTTGCCGGAAAATTTCGGCGCGTATGGTTTTGGCGACTTGGCTGGCGTAAGGGATATTCTGAAAATTCCGGGTTACGTCGAGATAGGCTTCGTCGAGCGACAAAGGTTCGATTAAATCGGTGTGTTGCCGGAAAACGGCGTGGACTTGTTGCGAAATCTCGCGGTAAAGCGGGAAGTTCGGCGGAATATACACGGCTTGCGGGCAGAGCCTTTGGGCGGAGGCGACCGACATGGCGGAATGCAGGCCGAAGCGGCGGGCTTCATAAGACGCAGCGCAAATCACCGAGCGCGGCCCCTCCCAAGCCACAACCACGGGCAGCCCTTTCAGATGCGGCTGCTCGCGCAGTTCTACCGAGGCATAGAACGCGTCCATATCAATATGGATGATTTTGCGTGGGTTCATAATCGCTACCAATGCCTGTCTGAAAAATATTTGCCGAAGCTTGAAAGGCTTTTCGAGGTTTTCAGACAGGCATTGCCGGTACAGTGTTGCCAATCACGGATAGCCGTTTATAAGGTAGTGCAACCGTACCGTTTATCACGGCAAACACTTCTTCGCCGTCGTTGATGTGCCATGTCGGGCTTAGCCTTTCAGACAGGGGTTGACTGATGCCAGCAATTCTGCCAGCCGGGAAACAATCGCTGCTGCTGCCTGATTTTTATCGGTTTCGGGAAATGCGGTTTCGCCTGCGTCGTCAATAATGGTAATTCGGTTGATCGTTTTGCCCATTGCTACGGCCACATCGTTGGCCACCAGCATGGGGATGTTTTTGCGCAAACGTTTGGCGCGGGCGTGTTCGATAATGTTTTCGCTCTCGGCGGCAAAGCCCACGCAGAAAGGCGGCTTATCGAGCTTGGCAACGGATGCGAGGATGTCGGGGTTTTCGGCCAGCTCGATGACGGGCGGTTTGCCGCTTTCTTTTTTCAATTTTTGCGCGCTGCTGTTTTTGACTTTGTAGTCGGCCACGGCTGCCACCGAGATAAACACGTCTTGCTGCGGCACTTGCTTCATCACGGCCTGATACATGGCTTCGGCGCTTATGGCCTGTTCCGCATGCGCCAAGCCTGCGGGAATGCCTGTCTGAATTTGCCCGTAAACCAGCGAAACTTCGGCTCCGGCGGCGCGGCAGGCGCGGGCGAGCGCCATGCCCATTTGGCCGCTGGAAATATTGGTGATGCCGCGCACGGGGTCGATGGCTTCAAAAGTAGCGCCTGCGGTAATCAGCACTTTTTTGCCTTGCAGGGATTTTTCGGCCCACAAATCGGGCAGCAGCTCGGCTAGCTCGGCCGCTTCGGGCATGCGCCCCACGCCGGTTTCGCCGCAGGCTTGTTCGCCGGATACGGGCTGGAACACGGTGATGCCGTCGCTCTGAAGGCGGGCGATGTTGCGCTGGTTGGCGGGGTTGAACCACATTTCCACATTCATGGCGGGCGCCACGGCCAGCGGGCATTTGCGTGCGGCGGCAAGGTTGGTGAGCAGGTTGTCGGCAATGCCGTTGGCGATTTTGGCGATGGTGTTGGCGCTGGCGGGCGCAATCAGAAAAATATCCGCTTCGCGGGTAAGGTTGATATGCGCCATGCCGTTGCCGCCCGATTCCCCGTTGTGCGTTTCCGATAAAACGGGGTTGCCGCTGAGCGCTTGGAACGTGAGCGGTGATACGAATTCCGCCGCTGCGCGGCTCATGGCAACGGTAACGCGGTGGCCTTGCTTTTTCAGCAGGCGCACAAGTTCGCAGGATTTATAGGCGGCGATGCCGCCGCTGATGCCGAGAAGGATGTGTTTGCTCATGGATTGTGTCGGGTGAAATGAAAAAGGCCTGTTTGAAAAGGTTTCAGACAGGCCTTAAATATAGCATGAATCGCTTGATGCCCGCGGCTCTTTGTACGGCATTATGCTGAGGCGGTAAATTGCGTGCAGGTTGTGTGAGGCGTATGATGGCTGCAACTGAATGTTGTATGGCAAATCAAGTTGCTTAACTGGAGAGCATGCCTGTCTGAAAACAAGCCGCATGTGGTTTGCAAAGTAAAACGGTTTCAGACAGGCATCATCATTTGGAGGATTTATGAAAACGATAAAACCATTATTAACGCATCCGGATGTTTCGTTTTCCCCGTTGGCAGAGGGAATTGAAGTGAACAACCCTGCCACGGGCGAAACGCTGGCCTATGTGCGTAAAACTGATAAAGCCGCGCTCAATGTTTTGATTGAACGCGCCGCGGCGGCGCAAAAAGCTTGGGCGGCCAAAACCGCATTGGAGCGCGCCGATATTTTGTGGCAATGGTACGGTTTGATTAAAAGCAATCGAGAAAACCTCGCCCGCCTAATGACGATGGAGCAGGGCAAAAGCCTCACGGAAGCGCGCGGAGAAATCGATTATGCGGCAGGCTTTATCCGCTGGTTTGCCGAAGAAGCGCGCCGCATCGACGGCGATGTGCTGACCAGTGTGAAACCCACGCAGAAGCTGCTGGTGATCCGCCAACCGATCGGTGTAGCCGCCGCAATCACGCCTTGGAATTTCCCGGCCGCCATGATTACCCGCAAAGCGGCTCCGGCTTTGGCGGTGGGCTGCGCGATGTTGGTTAAGCCGGCAAGCCTCACGCCTTTGAGCGCGTATGCGTTGGCGGTATTGGCATACGAAGCCGGCATCCCGCAGGATTTGCTGGCTGTGGTGAGCGGCAGCGCGGGTGAAATCAGCCAAACATTCGCCGAAAATGAAACCGTGCGCAAAATCAGCTTTACCGGTTCGACCGAAATCGGGATCAAAATCTTTGAAACGAGCGCACCGCAGATTAAAAAACTCAGCTTGGAGCTGGGTGGCAATGCGCCGTTTATTGTGTTTGAAGACGCCGATTTGGATAAAGCAGTAGAAGGCGTATTGGCCAGCAAGTTCCGCAATAGCGGCCAAACTTGTGTTTGCACGAACCGGGTGTATGCACACGCCTCGGTTTATGATGCGTTCTGCAGCAAGTTGGCGACACGCATGACCGCGTTCAAACTGGGCAACGGCTTGGAAGAGGGCGTAAACCAAGGGCCGTTGATTGATGAAAAAGCGGTTGCCAAAGTTAAAGAGCATATCGCAGATGCGTTGGCCAAAGGCGCAAAATGTTTGGTCGGCGGTAAGCGCAGCAGCTTGGGCGGCACTTTTTTCGAGCCGACTTTGTTATGCAATGTGAATGCCGGTATGAAAGTGGCTGCCGAGGAAACCTTCGGCCCTTTGTGCCCCGTATTCCGGTTTGAAACCGAAGAAGAGGTGATAGCCGCAGCCAATGATACGGAATTTGGCTTGGCCGCTTATTTTTATACGGAAAACACCGCCCGCCAATGGCGCGTGGGCGAAGCCTTGGAATATGGCATGGTGGGCGTGAACACAGGCTTGATCAGTAACGAAGTTGCCCCGTTCGGCGGCGTAAAATCAAGCGGCCTGGGGCGCGAGGGTAGCAAATACGGTGTGGATGAATATTTGGAATTGAAATATCTTTGTATAGATGTGGCCGGGTAATAATAAATGCCTGTCTGAAAAAGTTTGAGACAGGCATTTCTGTGTTTTCCGGATTGGCTGCTTTAATTGGTTAGGTATTTTTGTTTGTCTATAGCCTGACCCACGCTTACGCCGTACCGGTAATTGGGGTTTTTAGCAGTACCGGGCAAACGCTGGTTCACTTCGGCATGAGCTAGATAATCGGTCAAAATTTCTTTTTCTTCATCAGTCAACATGCTCAATTTATCGGCATGCATTTGAATGTCTTCTTTGCTGTTTAATACGACATTTTTAGGATCGCCAAAAAATAAAGTAAGTAATTTACGCATTTTATTCACCGTAGTTGTAGGATAATAGCCTTAAAACGCAGGCATTGCCTTTAAAATCTCAAAGAATGAGCCTGTTGTTATGTTGTTGTGAAGCTGATGCTCAGGCGGTCATATTATAGATATTCGGTTGAAAAATCAACTAAGCGGTATTTTTATTTTGGTTAAACTGATTTAAGTAGGCTTAAAAATTTGGCTAAACTGATATTTTCATGAGTTTAGCAGGGTGTTGTCTGGTTTGTAGGGTGCTGGGAAATGCCGGATAGAATCAGTAGCGCGGTACGGAGGGATCCACGGTTTGCGACCATTCATCAATTCCGCCTTTCAAATTGTAAAGTTGATCGAAACCGGCCTCGGCCAGGTACATGGCGCAATGCAGGCTGCGTATGCCGTGGTGGCAGTAGAGCACGATGGCCTTGTCGTCGGGTAATTCATTGTGGCGCAAAGGAATCATATTCATCGGAATATGGACATGATTCGGCAGGCTGCAAAAAGCCACTTCTTCGTCTTCGCGAACATCCAATAAAACCGCATCAGGATGCTTGGAGAGAAAGGCCTTTAGTTCAATGGGGGAGAGTTGGACAATATCGTTCATAATCGGGTGAGTGTGTTAAGTGTGGCGTATTCCTGCCGGGTATGCAAACCCGCTATAAAAACAAGCTGCTTATTTAAGCAGCTCGCGGGAATGACAGACTTTTAAAAATGAAATTTCGAAGGCTTGGCAACGGTAGGCGCCTGAAGGCCTGTAACCGAAGTGTCAAATAAAGTAAACGAAGTATATTCATCACCGTTGCGCGTGATTTGAAGCGCATGTTGAACTGGCGAGCCGCCTACAATAACCACCAAACGGCCGCCGTCTTTCAATTGGCTTTTCAACACTTCAGGCACATCCGGTACGCTGCCGCCGACATAAATCGCATCAAACGGTGCGCCGCCCACTTGCCCGGCCAAACCGTCGCCATTTTGGTAAATGATATTGGTTAAGCCTATTTTATCCAATGCAGCTTTTGCGAGTGTTTGCTGGCCTGCATCCATATCGATGGATACCACTTGCTCGGCAAGTGTGGCCAAAAGCGCGGTGGCGTAGCCTGAACCGGTGCCGATTTCCAATACATTGTCACCTTTTTTCAATGCGAGACCTTGTATCAAGCGGGCAACAATTCTAGGCTCCAGCATTTTGCCGCCGTTTGGCAGAGGCAGGCAAACATCGGCATAGGCATAAGGCTTCTGCTCTTCAGTCACAAATTCTTCGCGCGGAATGGCATCCAAGGCATCCAGAACATCAAAGTCCAGCACGTCCCACGGACGGATTTGCTGTTCTACCATGTTGAAACGTGCTTTTTGAAAGTCCATTGATTTACTCCATTGATTTTTATAGTGTGAATAGTGGTTTGGCGCTGATTATAATGCTTTTGCCTTCGTTTTAACAACAATGCCTGTCTGAAAATACCAGAGCGGATAATAAAACGGTAAACTGCATTTTCAGACAGGCATTTAGATTATGCTTTAGAAAAATGTTGCCGACTGATTAGATGGCAGATTTTTTGTAGAAATTCAGCATCTGTTTGGTCGAATTGGTTGGTTTCTTCAGCATCAACATCCAAGACGGCAGCGACCTGCCCGGCCTGATTGAAAACAGGCACCACAATTTCGGATTGCGAAAGCGAAGAGCAGGCGATATGGTCGAGATGCTGGTTCACGTCAGGAACAATTATCGTTTGTGCCTGCGCCCAGCTCTGGCCGCACACGCCGCGACCGTGGGCGATGCGGGTGCAGGCGGGCGGCCCTTGAAACGGGCCGAGTACCAAATTATCGTTGTCAACCAAATAAAAGCCAACCCAAAGCCAATCGAAAGCGCTTTTTAATACGGCAGTAATATTGGCAAGGTTGGCAATAAAATTAGGCTCGCCATCGATCAATGCTTCGATTTGCGGCAGAAGTTCCTGATAAATTTCCGATTTGTCGGATGATGAAAAAGTGATTTCGTGCATTTTTGATATTATCGTGTGTTGTATTACTTAAAAATATTATAGATTGCCGGTGAAGCTGTGGCTGGTTGGAGGGCTTTTCAGCCTTTCGCCGCGTTAACCGGATTACTATATCATGTTGGATTACAGCGTGCTACAAAACTTCAAGACGCTACAAATAATTTGCGGTACAATCGGCAGCGTCGGCAATGCCTGTCTGAAAAGAGATAAGAAAGGAATCAAACCATGTGGGACAAAAAATGGGTTATCGGCAATTGGAAAATGAACGGCCAGTTGCAGAATAATAATGCGTTGGTTCACAAATTGCGCTCTCTACCCAAAATGGACAATGTCTGTATTGGCATTTCACCGCCCACAGTTTATTTATCTCAAGTACATAATGCCGTTAAAATCGTGTTGGAAAACAAAATCCACACTTGTGCACAAGATGTCAGCCGTTTTAACGGCAGCGGCGCTTATACCGGTGAGGTGTCGGCCGAAATGATGAAAGATGTAGGTGTTGACATTGTTTTAATCGGCCACTCGGAGCGCAGCTTGTATTTCAATGAAAAAAACGACGTGCAGCGCCATAAAATCGAAAACGTACTCAATGTCGGCCTCACGCCGCTTTTATGTGTAGGCGAAAGTATAAAAGAGCGGGAAGACGGCCGGGAGAAAGAAGCCGTGGCCTATCAGCTTTCCGTATTTAAAGGCCTTAAAACCAAACATTTCGCCGTTGCTTATGAGCCGGTATGGGCAATCGGAACCGGCAAAGTGGCCACAAAAGAACAAATTGCAGATATGCATGATTTCATTTACAACGAAATCTTGTCATTATGTGGAGAAGATGCTAATATCCGCATTCTTTACGGCGGTAGTGTAAACGATAAAAACGCAGCCGAGATTTTTACCGTTCCTCATGTAGACGGTGCTTTGGTCGGCGGCGCATCGCTTAAATACGAATCGTTTACCGCGATTATCCAAGCCGCCCAAGATGCTTAAAGAACATTTATGGAAACCATTAAAACCGTTATCTGGTTATTGAATATTTTTGCTTCGATTACCGTAATCATCTTGGTGCTGATGCAGCAAGGTAAAGGCGCGGATGCAGGCGCTACATTCGGTGGAAGCGGCAGCGCACAAGGTGTTTTCGGTTCGGCTGGTAATGCAAACTTCTTAAGCCGCGCCACAGCTATTGCCGCAACGGTTTTTTTTGCCAGCTGTCTGAGCTTGGTATATATTAATACTCATGTTCCCAAACATGGTTTGGATTTCAGCACGGTACAGCAGAAAAATGCTCCGGCAGAAACGGAACAACAAGGTGCAACAAGTCCGGTAAAATCGGCTTCCGACACACAATAAAATTTATGCCGACATGGTGAAATTGGTAGACACGCCATCTTGAGGGGGTGGTGACCTTAGGTCGTATGAGTTCAAGTCTCATTGTCGGCACCATCAAAAGAAAACAGCTCAATTTTCGGGCTGTTTTTTTACGTCTAATACCGTCTAATGCCATAAACCAAGATTCAAGTATAGCAAGGATCACAGCCTGATAAAGGGCATTTTCAGACGGCCTTAATTATCCAATACAGTAAAATCCCGTCTAATTGAATAAACCAAAAAACGGGGGTATATTTAGGGTTATCTGAAAAAACACCCCTAAAAAATACCCCCAATCCCCCCAAAAAATGGCGCTAAATGACCGCCAAATAAAGAATGCCAAGCCATACAAACTAGCAGATGGCAAGGGTATGTTTTTACAGGTTACACCAGCGGGCGGGAAGTTATGGTGGCTGAAATACCGCATAGACGGCAAAGAAAAATTACTTTCAATCGGCAAATATCCCACCGTGTCTTTAAGCGAAGCCCGAGAAGCTGCCGAAAATGCCCGCCGCCTGATCGCAGCAGGGCAAGACCCCAGCGCAGCCAAGCAACATGCCAAGCAAGAGAGGCAGGTCGCCCTACTGAATACCTTTGAAGCAATAACGCGCCGATGGCATAGCGAGAATCTGCACCGCTGGAAGCCCGACAATGCCGCCCGCATTCTCAATCACTTTTCAAAAGACGTTTTCCCGTATATCGGAGGGCAACAGATAGACGGTACAACCGTATCAGACATGAAAGCCGTAATTGAGCGTATAGCCGCCCGCAATGCAACGGCCACCGCTGAAAAAATCAGGCAATGGATAGCCGCCGTATATGGCTATGCCGCCATGTTAGAAATAACCGACCGTAACTTCACCTCCCCATTGCGTGGCTTTTTGGCCAAAGCGGAAACCCGCCATTTACCCGCCTTGCCACGGGAAGAACTGACCGAGTTTTACCGTCGTTTGATACTGGCCGAT
>NZ_JH165159.1:2098776-2127245 GCF_000227765.1 Neisseria wadsworthii 9715 | reverse complement strand
ATTAAATATGGAAATAAAATATATACTAAAACCAATAATTTAAACCTATGATTTAAGTCTCATTGTGCCCAATTTTCGGGCTGTTTTTTTATGCCTGTTATAATCCGATAACATAAATTGTGAAATTACATGCAACAGAGAGAAGGTATTGAATGCTCAAAATTTTATGGATTATTGTGATACTGGCGGTTGGCGTGCTGCTTACTGCTTTGATCACTTATAAAAGCCTGCCTGAAAATGTTGGGCGCAAAGAGTCGACACGTTTGCCGGTGAATCCCGAGGGTAATATGGCCAAGCATTTGGTTCGTGAGGTGGCGGCGCACAAGGGGGAGAGTGGTTTGTATCCTTTGGCCGGCGGGCGTGATGCTTTTGCTGCGCGCCTGGCTTTGGCCGAGAACGCCCAGTATTCGATAGATGTGCAGTATTACATATGGCACGATGATGTTTCCGGCCGTTTGTTGATGCAGAGCTTGAAAAAGGCGGCTGACCGCGGGGTGCGTGTGCGGATGTTATTGGATGACAATACTATGGCGGGTATGGACGGCCTGCTTGCGGCTTTAAACAGCCATCCGAATATTGAAGTGCGCCTGTTTAACCCTTTTATGCAGCGCGGTTTCCGCCTTTTGGGGTTTCTGAGTGATTTTTTCCGTTTAAACCGCCGTATGCATAATAAATCGTTTACTGCCGACAGTGTGGTCAGCATTGTGGGCGGCCGCAATATCGGTGATGAATATTTTGACGTGGGCAGCGGTGTGTTGTTTGCGGATTTGGATGTTGCTGCGGTGGGCAAGGCTGCTGAGGATGTTTCGGAAGACTTCGACCGCTATTGGGCGGATATGGCGGCTTATCCTTTGGAAACGATTACGGGCAAGATTCAGGCGGGGGATTTGGATACCGTGCCTTCCGGCGATCCTGTTACCCAAGCCTATCTGAAAGCATTGGTGGAATCTGATTTTGCGGGGCATTTACGCGCAGGCAATTTGCCGCTGGTGTGGACGAAAACGCAGTTGATCAGCGACGATCCGGCCAAGGTGCACAATTAGGCGCTGGCGAAGGATACGGTGATGGCGAAGATTGCTCCGATTATGGCAGGTGCGGAGAAAGAATTGTTGATTGTTTCGCCTTATTTTGTGCCCGGGAAACGGGGCACGGCTCTGCTCAACGGTGTGGCTGAAAAAGGCGGCAATGTGGCGGTGTTGACTAATTCGTTGGCGGCAAATGATGTAGCGGTGGTTCATTCGGGCTACGCCAAGTATCGGAAAGACTTGCTCAAAGGCGGGGTGGCGCTTTATGAATTGAAAGCGGATGCTACTGTCCGGCCGAAAAGCAACCACTTTTTAGGCAGTAGCAGCGGCGCGAGTTTGCATGCGAAAACGTTTTCTGTGGACGGGCGGTATTTGTTTGTCGGTTCGTTCAGTATGGACCCGCGCTCGGCGATTTTGAATACGGAAATGGGCTTGATGGTTGACAATGAAGAATTGGCGGCGCAATTGGGCAAAGGTTTGAAGGCCGGAAAGCACCAATACACCTATATGGTTGAGGCGGGTGATAAAGGCGGCCTGCAATGGCGTACCGGGGAAAACGGGCGGGAAGTGGTTTATAACGACGAACCGCACAGCACATGGGTGCATCGGGTAACTGTTTGGGTTGCGTCAAAATTGCCGATTGAATGGCTGCTTTGATTGGGGATGCAGATGAATGCCTGTCTGAAAACTTTTTCAGACAGGCATTTGGTTTGTTGGGGGGATTGATCAGCGCTTCACAGGCTGTGTACCGACTACGGTTTCCACCCAGCCGTTTTCACGGACTTGGGTTTGGCTGCTGATGCGCGGTGTGGTGCCTTCCGGAGTATCCACTTGAACGGGCAGGTGGGGCTGCGGAGCGGGTTCGATGCGCTCGATTAGGCCGTCGGGGCGGGTGGTAACGGTGGGTTGCGAGCCTTTGGGCGGCTCGGGCTGGTAGCGCTTGCTGTCTATCATTGTGGGGATGCCGGGTTGGCGGGCAATTCCGACCACGGAAATTTCCACGCGGCGGTTGGGCATATTGCATTCGTCGCGGCGGGCTTTGTTTTTGGCGAAGCGCTCGTTACAATCTTCCACAACCAGATTGCTGCTGCCGCGGCCTTCGGTTTGAATCAACTTGGCGGGTACGCCGCTGCTTTCCAATACCCGCGCCACGGCTTGCGCGCGTGCTTGCGAGAGGGCGCGGTTGGCTTCGGTGTTGCCGGTGGGGTCGGTATAGCCGCTTACATGAATGCTGCGTACATAAGGCAGGTTGTTAATGATTTCTCCGGCAATGCTTTGGGTTTGCGCGGTGCCTTTTACGGAGATGTCGGACTTGTTGAAATCAAACAGGGAGGCGGCATCCAGCGTGAATTTTTTCAGCTCCTTCGGCTCTTGTTGAACAACCGGTTGCGGCGCCTGATATTTAATCGGCACATATTCCCAAGCATGCGGCATTTTGTGGTCGAAAGTTTGCACATGGGAATACTGACAAGCAGCCAAAAACAGCAAAGAGGCAGAAAGGGTGAGGGCTTTTTTGTTCATCGACACACTCCTGAATGAAATACGTTGAGATTCGATATTGAGTAAAGCTGCCCGTAGTGGTTTGGAAAAAACTTAATTTATTGAGTCTAATAAAGAAAGTAAAGTTTATGTTGGTATGTTTTGGTTTGTGTAAACATTTCTTATAGGGTTATCATACCCGAAAACGCTCAAATGATGTAGCCGCAAAACATATTTGCTTCATTTGCTTGGCTGCTTGGTCGTGAAATTCAAACCGTTTGTATTTTTTTATTGACATGCTGGTAATGCCTGTCTGAAAGGGCAGATTGTGAAACTGAAACAATTTTTAAAACAAGCTTCTTCCGTGTTAAACCGTTTGGACGCGGTGTTGCCGCCGGAAACGAAAGAGCCGGACTGGCATGCATTGGCTTACCGTTGGCAGAGCATCGGCAAGAAAGGCGTGCTCGAGAGCCTGCCTAATCCGCACACCTTCTCCTTAAGCCGGTTGGCGGCGGTGGAGGGGCAAACGGCGAAACTGGTGCGCAATACGGAGCAGTTTTTAAGCGGGCGCACGGCCAATAATGTGTTGATGACAGGTGCGCGCGGCACAGGTAAGTCTTCATTGGTAAAAGCTTTGCTGCACGAATATGCGGAGCAAGGGCTACGCCTGATTGAAGTGGACAAAACCGATTTGGCCACGCTGCCTGCGCTGCTCGCGATTTTGCAGCATAGGCCGGAGAAGTTTATTGTGTTTTGCGACGATTTGTCGTTTGAAGACGGCGAACATGCTTATAAAGCCCTGAAAACCGCGCTCGACGGCGGCTTGTCGCTGCGTTGTGAAAATGTTTTGGTGTATGCCACATCCAACCGCCGCCACCTGATGCCGGAATATATGGATGAGAACATAGGCGGCGAAAACGGCGCACGTGGCGAAATCCATCCGAAAGAAGCGGTGGAAGAAAAAGTATCGCTTTCCGACCGCTTCGGCTTGTGGTTGAGCTTTTACCCTTTCAGCCAAAACGAATATTTGCAGGCGGTGGAAAACTGGCTGCAGGTGTTTGAACTGCCTTTTGATGAAACCGCCCGCCATGCCGCGCTTTTATGGGCGCAAACCCGCGGCAGCCGCTCCGGCCGCACCGCTTGGCAATTTGTGTGCGACTGGGCGGGCAGGCTGCCCGGGCAGCGGGTGCCGGATTGAGGTTGGGTTGCCGGCAGGTTCGGGCGGCAATGTTCAGAAGTGTAAAAGCCGGGCCGGATTATAAGAATTCAGACAGGCATTCCGTCTAACCAAACAGCATCAACCTCAATTGATTGATTAAGGAGCATATTCAAGATGGAACCGCGGTTTAAACATGCTAAAAAGTTTGCATTGCTGGCCGCTTCCGCCGCCACGGCTTTTGCGTTGATTTGGTACTTGCCGCAGGCAGGCGCGGAGCGGGTAACGGAAAAACCGGTGGCCGCTTTATCCGTGCTGCACGATACGGCGGGAAAGCCTGCAACCAAGTACATTCAGGCAGGCAAGCCTACTTTGGTGAAGTTTTGGGCGAGCTGGTGTCCGCTGTGCCTGTCTGAATTGGAGCCGACCGAAGCATGGGTAAAAGACCCGCGTTTTAAAAACGCTAATTTGGTTACCGTGGCGTCGCCCGGCTATCTGGGCGAAAAAGCCGCCGGCGATTTCGAAGCATGGTATAAAGGCTTGAATTACCCCGCATTGCCGGTGCTGTCCGATCCCGGCGGCAAGCTGGCGCAAAGCCTGAATATCGGCGTTTACCCCTCTTGGGCATTATTGGATAAAAACGGCAAAGTCGCCCGCATCATCAAAGGGCGCATCAACGAAGCGCAGGCTTTGGCATTGTTGGAAAACCCTGAAGCCGATTTGGGCAAACTGCAAAACACATTTTACAAATCAGAGAAAAAGGAATCCGTAACGATGAATACCCGAACCATCTATCTGGCCGGCGGCTGCTTCTGGGGCCTGGAAGCCTATTTCCAACGCATCAACGGCGTGGTTGACGCCGTATCCGGCTATGCCAACGGCAAAACCGATAGCAAACCATCTTACGAAGACGTGGTTTACCGCAACACCGGCCACGCCGAAACCGTGAAAGTTACCTACGATGCCGACAAGCTAAGCCTAGACGATATTTTGCAATACTATTTCCGCGTGGTTGACCCGACCAGCCTCAACAAACAAGGCAACGACACCGGCACGCAATACCGCACCGGCGTGTATTACACCGATGCGGCCGAGCAGGAAACCATTGCCGCCGCGCTGGCAAAAGAGCAGAAAAAATACGGCAAACCGCTGGTGGTGGAAAACCTGCCTTTGGCCCAGTTTCACGAAGCCGAGGAATACCATCAGGATTACCTGCTAAAAAACCCCAACGGCTATTGCCATATCGACATCCGTAAAGCCGATGAGCCGCTGCCCGGAAAAAGCGCGCTTGCCGATAAAAAAGGTTTCGATGCCGCAGCTTACCGCAAGCCCAGCGACAACGAGCTGAAAAGCAAGCTGACCGCCGAGCAATACCGCGTTACCCAGCAAAGCGGCACGGAATACGCTTTCAGCCACGAATACGATCATCTTTTCGCGCCGGGCATTTATGTAGATGTTGTCAGCGGCGAGCCTCTGTTCAGCTCCGCCGACAAATACAACTCCGGCTGCGGCTGGCCGAGCTTCACCCGCCCGATTGAAGCCGCCGCGGTAACCGAACATGAAGACAACAGCTACAACATGCAGCGTGTAGAAGTGCGCAGCCGCGCCGCCGATTCACACTTGGGCCACGTTTTCCCCGACGGCCCGAAAGACAAAGGCGGCTTGCGCTACTGTATCAACGGCGCCAGCCTGCGCTTCGTGCCTGTGGATAAAATGGACGCCGAAGGCTACGGGCATTTGAAAGCTTTGGTGAAATAAGGGAGAGGGGATAGCAATGCCTGTCTGAAAAAGTTTTCAGACAGGCATTGTGCTGGATATATAGTCAATCCGTTTAGATAACAACAACGTCATACTCGGGGCAAGCCCGAGTATGACGAGAGCGGGCTTTTCTGATGTCGGATAGAAATGCCGCCCGACTATCGCATTGCGTGTTTAAAAACAAACATGCCTGTCTGAAAACTTGCTTTGCTCGTTTCAGACAGGCATGTGTTTTATCAAACGGGCTTCAGCTGCGTTTGGGGTCGTTCGGGCGCAGTTGGGCGGCCAGTTTGTCGAGGATGCCGTTGATGAACTTGTGGCTGTCGGTGCCGCCGAAAGTTTTGGTAACTTCGATGGCTTCGTTGATGATAACCGGATACGGCGTTTCGGGCATGGCCGAAAGTTCGTGGCAGGCCATCAGCAATACGGCGCGCTCAACGGGGTTGACGTCTTTTTCGTCTCGGTCGAGCAGCGGGCGGATAATCTGCATGTATTCGCTTTGCTTGTTGGCTGCGCCGAAAAAGAGGGCAGTAAACAAAGCGTCGTCTGCTTTAGCAAAATCCTGGCTTTCGCGGATGTTCTTGGCGGTTTCAGGTGCGCCGGCTTGATTGAGCGCGGCTTGGTAGAGTGCCTGCACGGCAAACTCGCGGGCGCGGCGGCGTGGGGTTTTCATGGGTTTTCCTTCTTAAGATTTGATTTTTTGCGGGCAGGCATTCTGCCTCTAACTAAATGTTAGTCGTCTTGTTCAGACAGCAGCAAATTTACCAGATTGCCGCATTCCACGGCGACAATGGCGGCATCGGTGGCTTTTTCCACGATACGGGCGTGCGCTTGTTCGTCGTTTTCGGTGGTGAGGATAGCGTTGGCAATCGGGATGTTGTAGTCCAAACCGACGCGGGTTACGGCGGCTCCGGATTCGTTGGCGACCAGCTCGAAATGGTAGGTTTCGCCGCGGATGATGGCGCCGATGGCAATCAGGGCGTCGAAGCGCTGCGAGCTGGCAAGGTTCATCAGCACAATCGGCACTTCCAATGCGCCGGGCACGGTGGCGAGGGTGATGTTGTCGGGCGACACGCCGAGTTCTTGCAGCTTTTTCACGGCCACGTCAACCATGGCGCTGCCTACTTCGTTGGTGAAGCGCGCCTGCACAATGCCGATGCGCAGGTCTTTGCCGTTGAGGTTCGGTTGGATGATGTTCATTGTTTTTCCTTGTTTTGAAAGGGGAATCAGATGTTTCAGACAGGCATTCGATTGGTATGCCTGTCTGAAAAAAGTTTATTCTTGGGGCTGCCAATCGGTTGCTGGAACAAAACGGCCTTCTTCGTCGGCTTCCCATGCGCCTGCGGTTTCTTGGAGAATCGGCAGCAGGGCGGGGCAGCGGTCGGTGATTTCGTTGATGCCGCACACGGTGAAGTTGTTGGGATTGTCGGTGTATTCGTCGGTTTCGTTGCCCCTGAAAAAGCGCCAGCCGCTGTCGTGTTCAAACACGGGGGCTTCGCGGTATGCAAAGCCAACCGGCTGTTTTTCTTCAGTGATGGTTTTGCTGGCAACGCAGCGTTCGAGTGCGGCGGAAAGGGCGTTGGCGAATTTGTTCATACGCGTTGAGGAAATGGTGCTGAAAAGGGCTTGATTTTATCATGCTTTGGGCGGTTTCGGCTTGAGCGAGCCCAGATAAATCGCCAACATGGTTAACGCTGCGCCGCTCCATTGCAGGCCGTTGATGGTTCTGCCGAGAAAGAAATAATCAATGAAAAGTGCGGCTACGGGTTCGCTCAAAAGCAGCAAACCGGTCAGCGCCAGCGGCAGCAGCGGCACGGCATAGGCAATCAGCCCCCATGCGAAACACTGCATCACCGCGCCGTAAATCAAAACCAAGCCGATATCGTGCAAGGTGGCGGGAAAGAGTGAGTCGGTATTGAATATCAGCGCGGGCGGCAACGCTGCCGCCATACCGCCCAAACTTACCAACATCATTAAAGCAAACAGCGGCGTGGGTTCGGTTTCGTGGGTTTTGCGTACATAAACCATAGATGCCGCCAGCATGGCACCCGATAAAATGCCGCTGATAAAGCCCCAGGCGGCATTGTGGTTGCGGCTGAATTCAGGGCTGCCGATCAAGGCTACACCGGTTATGGCGATAAACAGGCTGGCCAGCTGCAGTCTGCTTTGTTTTTCGCCAAACCGGAAAAAACCAATAGCGGCCAAAAAGAAAATCTGCAGGCTGTTGAGCAGGGTAGAAATGCCGGGGCCGACGGCATAAACGCTTTCATGCCAAAGCGAGAGGTCTATGCCGAGAAATGCACCGGCAACCAGCCCGTAGCACAGGGCTTTTTTCGATTGGGGCAGCCGCTGCCCGAATCTGCGGGCGAGCAGCCAGAAAATGATGCCGGCGATGCAGAGCCGCCAAAATGCGATGGCGTAAGCGCCCACGGGCACGGTTGCAACAATCACGCTGCCCATGCCGAATACGATGCTGCCTGTAACCAAGCCGGGTGCGGCGTATTTCTGCATATTCATAGCGAAAAAAATAAAAGTAATTTTTTGAAAAAAAATGCTGGTATAAGTAAAATAGAGCCAGTCGGAAAGCTTTTAGGGAATGCCTGTCTGAAAAAGCGTTCAGACAGGTATGGCCGAAAGCTAACATATCCGGCATAAATAAGCCACTACAGGGAAAGCGGCTCAAACATAGCGTATGCGTCATACCCGAATCAAGCCCTGCACGATATATTTGAGAAACTTAAGGAAAAATCATGACAATCCGTACCAAAATCTGCGGTTTTACCCACCCGGAAGATGCGCGCACGGCAGCCGAGCTGGGCGCGGATGCGGTGGGGCTGGTGTTTTTTGAAGGCAGCAAGCGGCATGTTTCGGTTGAACAGGCGCAGCAGATTGTGCGCGTGCTGCCGCCGTTTGTGAGCGTGGTGGCCTTGTTTGTGAACGAAACGGAAGCGCGCATCCGCCAAATTTTGACTGAAGTGCCGATAGACATGATTCAGTTTCACGGCGATGAGCCTGCCGAATTCTGCCGCTTGTTTGACCGCCCTTATCTGAAAGCCGTCCGCGTGCGCAATGCCGATGATATTGCGGCAGCGGCCGCAGCTTACCCCGATGCGCGCGCCGTGCTGTTTGACGCACACATCGAAGGCGAATACGGCGGCACGGGGCATAGCTTTGATTGGAAGATGCTGCCCGCCGGATTAGGCGGACATTGGATACTTTCCGGCGGCCTCAACCCTGAAAATATCAGCCGGGCGCTGCGTATCACAGGCGCTCGGGCGGTGGATGTGTCCAGCGGGGTCGAAAGCGCACCGGGGATTAAATCGCGTGAAAAAATGGCGGCTTTTTTAGAGGCGGTGCGGTCGGAAGTTGCTTGAAAACAGCCGATAGAATATACGGAAAGCGTTGATTGATAACATTTTGATAAAGGAGGTAAGCGGGCCGGCTTATGGGCATAAGAAATGCGGCTTGATAGAAACCAAATAAAACAAAGCGTACTGACACAATCTATGCTTTTTGTTTCATCAAAAGAAAAAATGGGAAACACAATAAAAAAAGGATAACAATAATGACTCAATACCAAACATGTAAAAGTTTGAACGTACCTTACAGCGACAGTATTTTTAAAGAATTCTATATGGAGGAATTGGAAAAAAACCCGCTCTACCGCCACCTGCTTACCGCTATGAAGGCGGAATCAAAATGGCCGCAGGAGGCATGGCGGGAGGCGCTGGGAGACCTGCATGATTATGAGTCGGTCTGTTTTCAAAAAGCGTTTGATCGCATGCAGGAGATTTGCGGCACAGAAAGCGACAGTGCGGTTAAGCTGAATGAATTTGTTTTTTACCGCAGCATGTTTTGATGTGTTCAGACAGGCCTGTCTGAATGTAGCGTTCGGTTTCTCCGGTTCGGAGGGAGAATGCACGGCAAAGCCCGCGTTTCCTTTATAATGCAGCCTGCGTTTTTTATAATACGCTCGTGATTGATTGTTTGACTGATTTAGGAACCCACCCGATGCAAAACTACCAAGCCCCGGATAACAAAGGATTTTTCGGCGAACATGGCGGCATATATGTTTCCGAAACCCTGATTCCCGCCTTGCAGGAATTGGCGCAGGCATACCAAGAAGCAAAAAACGATCCCGCATTTTGGGAAGCGTTCCGTGCCGATTTGAAACATTATGTCGGCCGACCCAGTCCGGTTTACCACGCACAACGCCTGTCTGAAAAGCTCGGCGGCGCGCAAATTTGGCTTAAACGCGAAGACCTCAACCACACCGGCGCGCATAAAGTGAACAACACCATCGGTCAGGCATTGCTGGCCAAGCGCATGGGCAAAAAACGCGTGATTGCCGAAACCGGCGCCGGCCAGCACGGCGTGGCGAGTGCCACGGTGGCCGCGCGTTTCGGCATGGAGTGCCACGTTTATATGGGCGCGGACGACATTCAGCGTCAAGCTCCGAACGTGTTCCGCATGAAGTTGCTGGGTGCCAATGTGGTGGGCGTGGACAGCGGCAGCTGCACTTTGAAAGACGCCATGAACGAAGCCATGCGCGAATGGGTGGCGCGGGTGGACGATACGTTCTACATCATCGGCACCGCCGCCGGCCCCGCGCCTTATCCCGAAATGGTGCGCGATTTCCAATGCGTGATCGGCAACGAAGCCAAAGAGCAGATGCTCGAAGCCATCGGCCGCCAGCCCGATGTGGCCGTGGCCTGCGTGGGCGGCGGTTCTAATGCCATCGGCTTGTTCCACCCCTATATCGGCGAAGAAAATGTGCGCCTGGTCGGCGTGGAAGCGGGCGGTAAAGGCGTGGATACAGACGAACATGCCGCGCCGATTACCAGCAAAGCCCCGATCGGCGTGTTACACGGTTTCCGCAGCTATCTGATGCAGGATGAAAACGGCCAAGTGGTCGGCACCCATTCCGTATCCGCCGGTTTGGATTACCCCGGCATCGGCCCCGAGCACAGCTATCTGGCCGACATCGGCCGCGTCGAATACCATGCTGCCAACGACGATGCCGCGCTGGAAGCCTTTGATTTGCTGTGCCAATACGAAGGCATTATCCCCGCTCTGGAATCCAGCCACGCGCTGGCGTGGGCGGTGGCCGAAGCGCCGAAAATGGGCAAAGACCAAGTGATACTGGTGAATTTGTCCGGCCGGGGCGATAAGGATATTAATACGGTGGCTAAGTTGAAAGGGATTGAGCTGTGATCAAATGCCTGTCTGAAAAGTTTCAGACAGGCATTTTTGTTATTTCAATTGTTTGCTTTTAAACTTAAGCACATCCGTCATACTCGGGCTTGACCCGAGTATGACGAAACCACGACAAAAATAAAGTTTATTGGCAATATGTAAAATGCCTGTCTGAAACTTTTTCAGACAGGCATTGTGTTTGCTGCAGGGCTATTCCAATGCGTCGTTTAACCTTTGCTCAATCGCATCGGCATCAAACGATTTGGCAATCAGTTCGAAGCGGCTGTCGCGGCGCCATGAAACTTGGTTGGCTCCCCATTGCCCGTCAACCCAGTTGAGCCAAACCCAAGTGCCGAGTACGCGGAACACGCCTTTGGCACGCACGAGGCCTTCGGTCATTTTGGGCAGGTCGTTGAAAAAATTGGTGAGTTTTTCGCCGTCGAAATCGCGGTCGGCGGGGAAAGTGAAGCCTTGTGATTGGAAACCCATGGTGTTGTCCGGCAGGGCTTTGATGCGGTAGCGCGATTTTTCGACCACGGGAATGTCGAGCCAGGCGATGTCCATTTGCGCGTTGTCCACTTCAACCACTTTGGCTTTGGGCGGAAACAGTTTGGCCGCCTGCTCGCGGAATGCCGCCATTTGTTCGGGTGTGCACAAATCGGTTTTGCTGGCGACCAGCACGTCACATACGCCGATTTGGTCTTTGTAAAGCGCCTGTTGGGCGTAATCGGGGTCGGTAAACTGACGCGGGTCAACTACGGTAAACACGGCGCCGATTTCGAGCATTTGGTCGAAAGGCGGGGCTTTGAGCTCGTCGATTACAGTGGCGGCGTGCGCGAGGCCGCTGGCTTCGATCAGGATGCGGTCGGGTTTGTTGCCGGTAACCATGCGGTTGATGGTGTTGCCCATCTGCGGGCCGGCCACGCAGCAGAGGCAGCCGCCGGCGATTTCCGCTACGGGGATGCCGTTGTCGCTTAACACGGCGCCATCGATGCCGATTTCGCCGAATTCGTTCACCAGAATCACCCATTTTTCATCAGGATTTTTTTGTGCCATCAGGCTTTTGAGGGCAGTGGTTTTGCCAGTGCCGAGAAAGCCCGAAATAAGGTGGACTTTGGCTTTTTTTATTTTTGACATTGTTTGCATATTCCTGTGAGTACCACATGTTCTTCTTTTACGGCAAAGCCGCTGGCGGCCACGGCTTTTTGCAGTGCGGCCCATTCTTTGCTGAGCGATTGCTCGTCAACCGCGCCGCATTCGGTGCACACCAAAATGAAGGCGCTATGGTGCGGATTGATTGAATCTTCATGGCAATGGCTGCTGCATTCGTGTTGCGCGTGGCTGCATAAAACATAGCCGTTTACGGCAGCTACTTTGTGCAACACGCCTTGCTCCACCCAGAAATCGAGCGCGCGGTAGGCGGTGGGCGGGGCCACGGGTGTGTCGCTTTGCTGCTGCATCAGCGATAAAACGGTGTAGGCTTTGATCACGCCGCTTTGCTGTAAAACCAAGTCGAGCACTTGCTCGCGCAACGCGGTAACTTGGGCGCCGGTTTCGCGGCAGCGGTTGAGGATTTTTTGTTTTTGGTTCATCCGTTTGCTTTCTGCAGGCCTGAATAATCATGAACGAGGGTGTTTCATTATAACCGGATGCCTGTCTGAAAGGTATTTTCAGACAGGCATCCGGTAAAGGCAATCCGTCAGCCGCGGGTTACCGGCAGCGGGCCGAATGCTTGCGCCACGGGCATGATTTCGATGGAATTCACGTTCATATGCTTCGGGTTGTTGTAGAGCCAGAAGGCGGTGTTCGCGATGTCTTGCGGGCTGATGAATTGTACGTTTTCGTAGAGCTTCTGCGCGCGCTCGTTGTCACCTTTGAAGCGGACGTTGGAAAACTCGGTGTCGCCGCACAAGCCCGGCTCGACATTGCTCACGCGCACGCCGGTGCCTTGCAGATCGGCGCGCAGGTTGAGGGAAAACTGGCGCACAAACGCTTTGGTGGCGCCGTAAACATTGCCGCCGGGATAGGGATAGGTGCCGGCGATAGAGCCGATATTAATGATGTAGCCGTCTTTGCGTGCCACCATTTGCGGCAGCACTTGGCGGGTTAAGTAGGTTAGGCCGATAACATTGGTTTGAATCATGGTCTGCCAGTCGTTGAAATCGGCTTCGGGGGCGAAATCCAAACCCAGCGCCAAACCGGCATTGTTAATGAGGCAGTCGATTTCGGCAAAATCTTCGGGCAGGCTTTGCAGGGCGGCATCAATGGAAGCGGTGTCGGCCATGTCCATTTGCAGCGGGTGGAAACCCGCGCCCAATGTTTTTTGCAAATCTTGCAGCTTATCCAAACGCCGCGCTGCGCCGATGACTTTGAAGCCCGCCCGAACAAAGGTTTCGCACATTGCTTTGCCGAAACCGGCCGATGCGCCTGTGATTAAAACAGCCATGATTTTCTCCTTTTTCTTAACGTGTTTTCAGGTATTATACGCAAGCTGAAAAATTATTCTAAGTATTTAAAAGGAACGCAAAATGAATTTCAAATTATTACCTGCATTGGCCGTCGGTGTTTTCTTGTTGGCCGGTTGCGGCGGCAGCGGGGAGGGCGTAGGCGCGAAAGGGCCGGTTTCGGAATCGCGCACCGCGGCGTTTAAAAGCATGATGCCTGAATATCTGAGCATGGGTAAAGTGGTAAAAGGCGAGGAAGATTTTGATGCGGCAAAATTCCAAGCGAACGCCGCCACGTTTGCACAAAACGCACGCAAGCCTTTCGAGCACTTTCAAAATGATCCGGAAGGCAACGGCTACACGCTGCCTGCTGTGTGGGAAAAACCTGCCGAATTCAAAGCGGAAGAGGAAAAATTCATTGCCGCGGTGGACGAGTTAAATGCGAAAGCGCAAAGCGGCGATTTTGAAGCCATCAAAGCAGCTTATGCGAAAACCGGGGAAAGCTGCAAATCCTGTCACAGCGTGTTTAGAAGCAATTAAACATAATGCCTGTCTGAAAAATTTCAGACAGGCATTATGTTTAAGCTGCTAGTATTAAAATACCTTGTCTAAAAGGAGCAAACGCATGAACAGAATCCGTAATTATTCACTTTTGCTGCTGGGTTTGGCCGCATGGCCGGCATGGGCGGATGGTATGGGTGCGGCCGAAGAGGATACTTGGATAGACCGTCAGCGCGGTTCGGTGCAGAGCGGCATACGCGGCTTGGCGCATAATATGGACGGTTGGTTCGGCACGCCCGATCCAAACCGCCCTGCCAGTGCAAACTTGCGGGTGATGCTGGATACGGAATGGAACAAATACGATGATTTTTCCGTGAAGCCTCGTGTGCGCGGGCGTGTGAGATTGCCGGTGTTGGAGCAGCGCCTGAATGTGATATTCGGTGACGATTCGCTGGATGACGAGCCGCAGCAAAATGCGCATGTTTACAGCGAACAGCCGCGTCATTCAAGCAAAACGTTCGACCGCCGCCAAAGCAGGGACGATAACGCATCACTGGCTTTGCGCTGGTCGGATTTAACCAAGCGTTTGGGTATAGAAACCGATTTTGATCTGGGTGTGCGCTCCGGCAACGATATCTACGCGCGTGCTAAGTTGGGCAAGGAATGGGTGCTGAATCCCAAGCTGGATACCCGTGTCGAACAAATCTACCGCTACGGGCTGGACAGCAAACATCATGCGCGTACCAACTGGGAAATACGCCACGGAGAGGAAAACAAGCCTTTTATCGCCAATCAATTGCACGTGCAGTATGAGCACGATCACGAAGAGCTGTGGACTTGGGGCAACAGTCTTTACCGCCAGCATGATTTGGAAGGGATGAGGCGGTTGAACTACGGCATTTATACGGGAGGGGATATCAAAAACCGCAAAGCCAAACTCAATAGCTATGGCCCGTTTGCCGGCTGGCGCCAACCGGTTTGGAAAGACTGGCTGTTTATGCAAACCGAGGTTAATTATCTAAACGATAAAAAGCAAGACCGCAGCCATCATGTGGGCGCGTTATTGCGGTTTGAGGCTTTGTTTTAGCGGTGTATAGCGAATCAACTTAAAAATAGTACACTCGTCATACTCGGGCTTGACCCGAGTATCTTGAGTTTCAGTAACTTTAGGAGATACTCGGGTCAAGCCCGAGTATGACGGTGTTGTTATTATGTAAGTTGGTTGGCTATAACGATATGAATGCCTGTCTGAAAGCGTTTTCAGACAGGCATCGTTTATGGGGAGTGCTTGAAAGCGATTTGCCGGTTGCACAGTAATGCCTGTCTGAAAAAGCGCTTTTCAGACAGGCATATTCAAGCGGTTAGGGTTAGCGTTTGGTGCCGCTGAGGCAGGCCCAGCCGTTGTCGATTTGGGCGGGGGCGATGTCGAACCATTGGCTGTAAATGCCGCTCATTTCTTCTACTTGTTCTTCCAAAATGCCGGATAACACGATGCGTCCGCCTGTTTTGGTGCGCGAAGCCAGCATGTCGCCGAGCATACGCAGCGGGTTGGCAAGGATGTTGGCAATCACGATATCGAAGCTGCCTTCGAGCAACTCGTCGGGCAGGTAAAATGCGGCGGCCGTTTCGTTTTGAACGGCGTTTTCTTTGCTGGCGAGAATGGCTTGTTCGTCAATGTCCACGCCGGTTGCGCTGCCTGCGCCGAGCTTGAGGGCGGCAATGGCCAAAATGCCGGAGCCGCAGCCGTAATCCAACACAGATTCTCCGCCTTTCAGGTTGGTGTCCAGCCATTGCAGGCAAAGGCGGGTGGTGGGGTGGCTGCCGGTGCCGAATGCGAGGCCGGGGTCAAGCTGGAGGTTGACAGCGTTGGTATCCGGTGCTGCGTGCCATGAGGGGGTAATCCACAGGCGGTCGGAAATTTTGATGGGGTCGAACTGGGATTGTGTGAGGCGTACCCAGTCTTGCTCGGGCAGTAACTCGGATTCGAATGCAGGCGGCTCGATATTGATGGCTTGTGATGCGGCGGCCAGAATGTTTGAAACATTGTCTTGTTTGTTGAATAGGGCGATGATTTTGCTGCGCTGCCATATTTGGCCGGTGGGCATACCCGGCTCGCCGAAGATTGCTTCTTCCTTTTCGGTGTCTGCGTAGGCGTCTTCGATGGCGGTGGAAAGCGCGCCGTGCTCCATCAGGGCATCGGAAAGGGGCTCGGCGATGCGTTCGTGTACGAAAATGGTGATTTGTTGGTATGCCATGAGATGTGTCCGGGGTGTTTATGTTGCCTGTATTTTAACCTATATGGTTGTGAAACTTAATATCCCGAAGCGCCGGCCGTAAACTGCCTGATTCATAACCGTTTGCTGCGGTTTTGAGGCTGTGGTGTTTATAGGCACCGGCTCCGGGTGGTTTTCAGACAGGCATTGGGTTATTTGCAGCGGTACCAGATGCGTTTTCTCCAAGTGGGCTTGGGGGTGTGGTCGAGAAATAGTTCGACCAGTTTGCCGTTTTTCAGCTCTAAGCTGATATTGCGGCGGAACACGCGTTCCGTATCGAGCAGGTCGCCGTTTTCGTCGGTGTCGAAACCGGATTGGATGTAGCGCGCCGTGCCTTTGATGATGGCGGGGGTGCGGAGGGTGTAGCGCAGGCGGTCGACTTCTTCGCCGGCTTCCCAATAACTGTATGTCATGGTGTTTTTGCGGACGGTTAATGTAACCGCGGTGTCGATATCGGGCATCTTGCAATATTCGCGGGCTTTTTTGGCGGTGGGTTTGCCTTCCCAGTTGGTCACCCATTGGCCGCGGAATGCAGCGGGAATATCTTGGGCATGGGCGGCGGCACCGGCCAGCGATAAGAATGTGCAGAAAAGTAATGTAAGTGAGCGCTTCATAAGTGTGTTTTCGTGGTTTCAGACGGGCATATATTGTGATGGCTTTGGGTATGGATGCCTGTCTGAAAAATGTAAAGCCCGCCTAAGCGGGCTTAGGCGGGTTGGGTTTTTAGGATTTTTTGCCTTTGTGTTCGGCCATCCATTGCTCAAGGTAATGGATGCTGACGCCGCCTTTTTGGAAGCCTGCGTCCATAAACAGGTCGCGGTGCAGGGCGGTGTTGGTTTTGATGCCGGTAATGGCCAGTTCGTCCAATGCAACCAGCATTTTGGCGATGGCTTGTTCGCGGGTTTTACCCAACACGCAAACTTTACCGATCAAGCTGTCATAATTGGGCGGAATGCGGTAGCCCTGATAAATGTGGCTGTCGATGCGCACCCCAAAACCGCCGGGCAGGTGACAGCTTTCAATCAGGCCGGGGCTGGGGATGAATGTGTACGGATCTTCCGCATTGATACGGCATTCAAAGGCATGGCCTTTGATTTGAACATCTTTCTGCGTGTATTGCAAAGGAAGGCCGGCGGCGATACGCAGCTGTTCCTGCACGATGTCGATGCCGGTTACCAGCTCGGTTACAGGGTGTTCAACCTGCACGCGGGTGTTCATTTCGATAAAGAAAAATTCGCCGTCTTCATATAGGAATTCAAACGTACCGGCGCCGCGGTAGCCGATGCGTTTGCATGCGGCCACGCATGCTTCGCCGATTTTTTCGCGCTCGGCTTGGGTAATGCCGGGAGCGGGCGCTTCTTCGATCACTTTTTGGTGACGGCGCTGCATGGAGCAGTCGCGCTCGCCCAAGTAAATGGCATTTCCGTGTTCGTCGGCCAAAACCTGGATTTCAACGTGGCGCGGTTTTTGCAGATAGCGCTCCATGTAAACCATGGGGTTGCCGAATGCTGCACCGGCCTCGGTGCGGGTCATTTCCACGGATTTGAGCAGGTCTTCTTTTTTCTCGACCACGCGCATACCGCGTCCGCCGCCGCCGCCGGAGGCTTTAATGATGACTGGGAAACCCACTTTATCGGCGATTTTCAGAATTTCTTTATCATCTTCGGGCAACGCACCGTCGGAGCCGGGAACGCAAGGCACGCCGGCTTCAATCATGGCGTGTTTGGCAGACACTTTGTCGCCCATCAAACGGATGGTTTCGGGGCGCGGGCCGATAAAGGTGAAGCCTGAACGCTCCACTTGTTCGGCGAAACGGTCGTTTTCGGCCAGAAAACCGTAACCCGGGTGGATGCCGTCGGCGCCGGTTACTTCGGCCGCAGAAATCAGGGCGGGGATATTCAGATAGCTTTGAGGGGAAGGTGCGGGGCCGATGCAGACGGATTCGTCGGCCAGTTTGACATGCAGGCTGTCTTTATCGGCTTCGGAATGCACGGCTACGGTGGCGATGCCCAGTTCGCGGCAGGCGCGCAATACGCGCAGTGCGATTTCGCCGCGGTTGGCAATCAATACTTTTTTCAGCATGAATAATTCCTTCGGAAGATAGGTATTTGCACGGGCAAATAGATATGCTGTGAGAATGTTTCAGACAGGCATGATGCCTGTCTGAAAAGAATCTTATTCGATGACAAACAATGGTTCGCCGTATTCCACGGGCTGGCCGTTTTCAACCAGAATGGCTTTAATCACGCCGGATTTTTCGGCTTCGATTTCGTTCATCAGCTTCATGGCTTCGATGATACAGAGTGTGTCGCCTTCTTTCACGCTTTGACCGACTTCCACAAAAGGCGGGGAAGAAGGGCTTGGCGCGCGGTAAAAAGTGCCGACCATAGGCGATTTTTGTGCGTTTGCCGAATCGGCGGCCGGAGCGGGAGCAGCTGCTGCCGGAGCGGCAACGGGTGCGGGCGCGGCAGGCGCTGCGGCGGCGACGTGGTGAACAGGTGCTGCGTAAACAGGTTGTGCAGTGGTAGAGCGGGTAATGCGAACTTTTTCCTCGCCTTCGGTTACTTCAATTTCGGCGATACCTGACTCTTCAACTAAATCAATTAGTTTTTTCAGTTTGCGTAAGTCCATTTTTTATCCTTAGATCGTAATAGATAGGGTTTGCTGTTGCTTGGAGAAAGCAGCAATGAGAAATTTTGAACGGTAGGTTTTTGATATAACCGGTTGTTTGATTAAAAATCTATTTTCTATATTTTGCTGTTAAATGTCCAGCAAAATATAGAAAAATACGCATATTTTCTGTGAAAAAGCATTTTCGTTGCGATTTTATTCATTTTTTGAAAGAGTGTGGAAAGCCGCTCAGATTGTTGTTAAACGGTATAGGCGCGTGGTTTCCCGGCTTCTGGCGAAAGCAAGCGGATCATGCGGGTTTTTCGCTTTATTGTGGCCGGGTTGGGTGCAGATTGTGCCGGCGATCTGCAAACCGGCATGGCTGATGATTTGGGCCAATTCATCAGAGGTCCGCAGGCCCAAATACTCGGCTAAGTCGGACATAATCAGCCATGCTTCGCCCGATTCGTTTAGATGCTTTGCAACGCCGTTTAAAAAACCTTTCAGCATGGCGCTTTCGGGGTCGTAGAGCGCGGTTTCAACGGCAGAAGAGGGTTTTGCGGGCAGCCAGGGCGGATTGCATACGATTAAATCGGCTTTGCCGGGCGGGAATAAATCGGTTTGCTGTAAAACCACTTTTTCAGACAGGCCTAAGCGTTTGAGGTTGGCATGTGCGCAAGCGATGGCGCGCGGGTTGGTGTCGGTGGCGGTAACGGCCGGAACACCGCGTCGGGCGAGTAAAGCGGCAATCACGCCGCTGCCGGTGCCGATGTCGAAAGCAGTGCGGCAGTTTGGCGGCAGAGGGGCTTGGGCGATTAAGTCGAGATATTCGCCGCGGAGAGGGGAAAATACACCGAACGGAACGTGAATGTGTGCACCTAATGCGGCAATGTCTACCCCTTTTTTATGCCATTCGTGGGCGCCGATAAAGCCGAGTAATTGGTTGAGCGGAAGCAGGAAAGAGCGGGTGTTTTCTTCGCCGTACACTTCCAAAAGTGCGGCGTGTATATCGGGTGCGCGTGACAGTTTGAGCGTGAAGCCGGGCTGGACTTCAACCGCCAGCATATTGATCAGGCGTGCTTGTTGTGCCTGCTGCATGCGGTGTGTGTGGAAGATTTCCGCCGGGTGCTTGGATTGGTTTGCGGCTTTGGCGGCAGGTTTGCGCAGGCGTTTTTTGATGGCGGCCAGCACTTGTTTGGCATTGTGGAAATCGCCCTGCCAGAGCGTTGCGGTGTTGGCATAAGCGCGCTTTAACACGGCGTCTGCGCTGCATTCTTGAACGCTGACAATAGCTTGCGGCGCTTTTTGCGTGCTTTCCGTGCGCCATTCGATAGCAGACGCTTGTGGATTGGGTGGGGGTGCGGGGTGTGGCATGAGGCGGCTTTGAAAAGAGATGGAAAGAGTATATCTCAATGAAGGCCGCATGCAAAAGAAAGTTGGCAGGTTCGTTGTTGTTCCATTGCGGCATGCCTTTCTGAAAAAATAATTAGACAATATGTATAAAAATTTTATCTAAAAACATGAAATTTTATAAAAATTAAATAAAGTGATTGCTGTTTTGTCTAATTTGCGTATAATCGGCAACAACAAACCACGATGATATTAGACAGGTATAACCATGCAGCTGGACATCGACCGACTAATCGCTTACTTCGGCGGCGTGAACGCGCTGGCTGAGGCCTTAAAAAAACACGACCCCGACAATGCGGCCAGCACCGCCGCAATATATAAATGGCGCACACGCGGCTCGATGCCGCTCAATCAGCTACAAAAGCTGAGTGCGTTGGCCGAAGCACAAGGCCGCCCGCTTGATTTGAATGCATTTATGAACCAACAAACCACACTGGAGAAACCCGCTATGCCAACCCATAACCGCATCATTATTTTCGATACCACACTGCGCGACGGCGAGCAGTCGCCCGGCGCTGCGATGACCAAAGAGGAAAAACTGCGTGTCGCGCGCCAACTTGAAAAATTGGGTGTGGACGTGATTGAGGCGGGTTTTGCGGCAGCCAGCCCGGGCGATTTTGAAGCCGTTAACGAAATCGCCAAAACGCTCACCCGCGCGACCGTGTGTACGCTGGCACGTGCGGTGGAAAACGATATCCGTAAAGCAGGTGAAGCCATCGCTCCCGCGAAAAACCGCCGTATCCATACCTTCATTGCCACCAGCCCGATCCATATGGAATACAAGCTGAAGATGAAGCCGCAAAAGGTGATTGAAGCAGCGGTGAAAGCCGTAAAAATCGCCAAAGAATACACGGACGATGTGGAGTTTTCATGTGAAGACGCATTGCGTTCGGAAATCGACTTTCTGGCGGAAATCTGCGGCGCGGTAATTGAAGCAGGCGCCACCACCATCAATATTCCCGATACCGTAGGCTATTCAGTGCCACACCGAACCGAAGCTTTTTTCCGCGAATTGATTGCAAAAACACCGGGCAGCGACAAAGTAGTATGGTCGGCACACTGCCATAACGACTTGGGTTTGGCCGTAGCCAATTCGCTGGCTGCCGTGTTGGGCGGTGCGCGCCAAGTGGAGTGTACGGTAAACGGCTTGGGTGAGCGCGCAGGCAATGCTTCTATTGAAGAAATCGTGATGGCGCTGAAAACCCGCCATGATGTGTTCGGCTTTGAAACCGGTATCGACACCACGCAGATTGTGCCCGCGTCGAAACTGGTTTCCACCATTACCGGCTACCCCGTGCAGCCGAATAAAGCGATTGTGGGCGCCAATGCTTTCGCCCATGAATCAGGCATCCACCAAGACGGCGTGTTGAAGCACCGCGAAACCTACGAAATTATGTCGGCCGAATCCGTAGGCTGGGCAGCCAACCGCTTGAGCTTGGGCAAACTTTCCGGCCGCAATGCGTTTAAAACTAAGTTGGCCGATTTGGGTATCCAGCTTGAAAGCGAAGAAGCTTTGAATGCCGCGTTTGCCCGCTTTAAAGAGTTGGCCGACAAAAAACGCGAAATTTTCGATGAAGATTTACACGCACTGGTGTCGGACGAATTGGCAGGCATGGCGGAAAGCTACAAATTCATTTCGCAACGCATCTCAACCGAAACCGGCGAAGAGCCGCGCGCTGAAATCACGTTTAGCGTAAAAGGCGAGGAAAAACATGCTTCCGCCACCGGTTCCGGCCCGGTTGATGCGATTTTCAAAGCGATTGAAAGCATCGTTCAAAGCGGCGCGAACTTGCAGCTTTATTCTGTGAATGCGGTAACGCAGGGCACGGAAAGCCAAGGGGAAACAGCTGTGCGCCTTGCACGCGGCAACCGTGTGGCCAACGGGCAGGGTGCCGATACCGATGTGTTGGTGGCAACCGCCAAAGCGTATCTTTCCGCTTTGAGCAAATTGGAAAGTGCCGAACGGATTAAAGCACAAGGTGTGATCTAAGATTTAACCGGCTGATAAACAATGCCTGTCTGAAAAAGTTTTAGTTTCGCAGTAACCCGCGTTGCTTGTTTTCAGACAGGCATTTTCATATTCCTACCACTCACGCTAATGCTCGGGCGTGGGGTAGGTATCTCTTTAATCTTACGGCCATGCATAATGGGCAGAGATGCCAGGTTTGTGTTGAATAATTGGCTTTTCCTACGATACGTTTAATTTTTTTCTTTGGGCGGTGCGGGTCTTGCGGTGGAGAGTGAACCGCATTCGCCGCTTATCGGGTCTGTAATCACGCAGAAACTGACTTCGGCATAAATAAAGCCGCCGTTTTTATGCAAGGCTTTGGTGCGGGTGGCTTTACCTCCGTGTTTGGTTTTTCCAGTGGTAATCGCGGCATGAAAACCACGCCAATGTGGGGCGCGCAGGTGTTCCGGGATAATAATGTCGAGGCTTTGCCCCAATGCTTCTTCCCGAGTAAAGCCAAACAGGTTTTCCGATGCCTTGTTCCATACACGGATAATGCCTTGTTTATCTGCATAAATTGCGGAATCTGTCATCTGCTCGATCATGGCTTGATAGGGAAGATGGTTCATGGTCTGGCTCCTTTGGTGATGTTTTATGTGCTTTATTATAACGAGGTGGTTGAAAGGCTTAATATCCTACTGAATGTTCACTTTTCGGTTTTATATTTATGGTGAAATGCTTAATTCGTTAAGGCAGTGGAACTGAACTTTTCTTAAAGTTATGTACTGTATTTAACCATGTTGTATGAAAAGTTCAGTTTCATAGCCACGCTATTTTTGGTACGGTATTGGGAATTAGGATAGATGAATATTTGAATGGTTTGAATAGAAGAAGGCTGTTTGAAAACGGGCAATTTGGGTTACTGCGAAGCTAAAACCGATTTCAAATAGCCTTTTATGCGTTTAATAATGCGGTTATCTATGTTGTTTGTTGTTTAAATATCATAATGAAAATTATCAATATATTGATTTAAAGGATAATAATTTTGTTAATTACTATAAATTTTGCATCAGTTAAGTGTTTATTTTTGTAAAAATTAGTTTTGAGAAAAAGCACTTAAATTGTGCCACTTCTTAGTAGTTTAAGCCTTTGGAAATTTTTTGCTTGAAAAGTATTTGTTAACAAAAGTTACCTGCCTGAAAAAAGGAAACTTTTTTGTTAGAAACCGACTAATTTAGTACAATGACATATAACAATGACATATTAAAGTAAAACATAATTATTGATTTAATATCGAATATATTTAAATGTGGCATTTGTTCAAAGTCATTGCAGCTTGTTTATATAACTTTATTCAATACAGCTTAAGCAGCTAGGAGGCGGGAGTGAAAAGAACTTATCTGTTGCTGTGTGTATTGGTGATACCGGTTACTGCTTCAGCTTTCGGTCTTGGCGGGTTGAGTGATATTTTAACTGGGAAAACTAGAGCCAATGTTGCGGTAGGTATATTAGACAATAGTTCGATAGATGCTGAGGCAGAAGCTTCAAACGGAGGTATGGCTTCGGCGGGTGGTGTGATTGCTGATCAGAATACTAAAAATAAAGCTGCCCGTATTAATGTGTCTGCAGGAATATTGAGAAATACTGACATTAAAGCTCGGGCAAGAGCCAATGGGCGCAATAGCAAAGCTTTGGCCGGTGGTATTATCGCAGGGACCGAATAAGAACGATAGTTTGATTTTGTATAGTTTGTAAGAATTAAATGGTTTGGGATAAACCCAGCTGTTTATAGCAGGCAATGGTAAAACCCCTCTTTATTGTAACTATTGCATGCCTCCTTGGCGGAAAACAATTCCGTTAATCCTTAAATTAATAGAGTTTAGGAGTTTTAATTATGAAAAAAGTTTCTGCATTGTTTTTGGCATTGATGGTTTCAGCAGGTGTTCATGCTGATGGCCTTGGTGAAGCAGTTAATGCGGTGAGCAAAGCTTTGGATAAAAATGTTTCTGTCAATGCCGGTGTAGGTGTTGTGAATGATAACGCTAAAATTGATGCTGAAGCAAATGCTCAAGACGGAGGTTTGGCTAATGCCGGTGGTGTGGTAGCCAGCCAAAAAGTAGGTCAAGGTTTCGTTGCTGTGAACGCAGGCGTAGGCGTGTTTAACGGCGGAACAGTTAAAGCCAAAGCTAACTCAACAGGCAAGGGCAGTGTAGCCAATGCTGGTGGTGTGGTGGCTTCACAACATTAAGATTTTGGCTTTTGTCTGAATCAATAATGGTAGGTTATGCCCTATGCCATTAAGATTGTAAGCGTGGGCAGTAGCCCACGCTTTAGATATTTCCGGTTTGTTTAATCGGATAAATAAGTATTTCGGTTTATTTAATATATACAAAGGAGTGTGGCTGATGGATAAGAGAGTAATGCTGTTTGCATTTTGCTTGGTTGCCATGCATGCTGGTGCCAATCCTTTAACTGACTTTATTCAGAATGAATCGCTTAAGTGGGTTAATAAGATAGACGGCAATGTTGCGACAGGGCGATTGGATAACAGCAGTATTAATGCCACGGCTATTGCGGACGGAGAAAATTCTTATGCTGCGGCAGGTGGTGTAATTAGTCATAATAGTAATAAAGGTATTAAAAACGGTAAAAAGCGGGCGGAAGTGAAGCTTGAAGGTGCCCAGATAAATGCTCATGCGGAGGCTTCAAACGGAAACAAGGCATTTGCCGGTGCTTATGTGAATAAATAAATATTCGAACAATGCTGAAGGGCAATATTGTGTGTGCTTGAAAAAGCAGAACAATTTCTAACTTTAAAACAGGAGTTTTAAGACATGTCCAAACGTCAATTAGTGCTTGCTTTTAGCGGCGTATTTCTGGCAGCGTCTGTTTCCCATGCAGCGCCGAATTCTATTACCGATAAAGGTTCGGTTTCTGAAAGAAAACCGGTTTCCGAAAACAAGGGCGCGTTGAAACAAGAAAAAATCGAGGTGCGCAATTTGAAGGGCGGTAAGCTGATTCAAAACGGCAATCAAGTGATTTTGCAGGGTGGCACTATTGTCGGTAAATCCGGTGATAAAGAGCCTTTGATTCAAATTGAAAATCCACTCAACAAGCAGATCATTATCCGCGACACTCGCATCATTACCGATGGTGTAACCCAATCGGCCAAAGGAGATAGTGCGGGTATTGTGGTGATTGAAAACGGCAATAAAAAAGGCAATTCGAGAGTGAAAATGCAGAATGTGCGTGTTACTTCGCGTAACAGCAATATTAAGGCCACAGCAGTTGCCTCAAATGGCGGCAAAGCATGTGCTGGCGTGGTATGCACCGGCTTTGATGATGATGATGAAAGCAATATTATTGTTGATGTTAAAGGACGCAACACATTCAAGGCGATCGCAAAATGACGGAATCAATGAAAACAAAAATGAAAACGGCTGTCTTGCTCTTGACTACGCTGTTCGCAGGGGCATGTTCTACACTGGATTTGAAATATACGCGCAATTACTACAATAGTGAAAGCAAACGTGCCAAAGTACAGGCCATGGCCGAGCAGCGCTCCCAGCAGATTAGCGATCATCAAACTCTTTACGGCAAAAAGTTGGAATGTTTGCGTGATATGCATGCTGATTTTTTCGACACTGTCCGTCAGACTGCGCTTCAGTCAGGCGTAACAACGGGCAGTGGTTATTTCCGCATGGCGGTGGCACCATTCAGGGATAAAACCGGTAAGGTTTTCGATGCCAATTCAACAGCGATTTCGGATATGGTAATGGATGCGGTGTCGCATTTCCGCCATTTTGATTTGGTGGAGACGCCCCTGTTTCCCGATACCTTGATTGAATCGCGAAATAATTTCCTGCATCCGAATTATGTGTTGCCCGGCGGTATTGTGCAAAACTTTTCCTCTACTATGACTTCGTTACAACATGTGCCGACCGGAGTAAATTTCCCTTCCAATTATTATATTGCCGGCGCTTTGACTCAGTATGACGAAGAAGGGGTATTGCCTAATAATCATAATCTCGGTATCGATATTTACCAATACCAGTATTCACGCGATGTTCAAGCGCTTACGGTAACGGTCAATATGCGTCTCATTGATTCTTGGACGGGCACGGTAATGCGCGTGAACGGTACCAACGAGCTGGCTACAGTAAGCCTGACCAATACGTTTTATGCTATGAAAAACACGCAAAATTTCTTCCGTTTGATAGGCGAGAAAGACTACGGTATAGATTACACTGCTAAGGTGGCCGACCCGAAAATGGCGGCTGTGAAAGAAATGGTTGATAAGGGCGTGTACCAGTTGCTGGATAAATTTCTCAAACCCTATAAAACAAGCGAACAAAGTTGTTAGGGAGTTAGATTATGCTTAAAAAAATAACAATAATTTCATTGCTGATTGGTATGTTATCGGCTGTTTCGCCGGTATACGCGGAAATTTTTATCGTTAATAATCCTGATCCGAATATCGGGGGGAGGGCATCTCAGGGTGGCCAGCAGGCCGTTCAGCTTCAGATGCCGCAAATTTCGCTCTCGAATATTGATGCTAACAGAATCGCGCTATTGCAGCGTTACCAGTATGCGCAACGTGTTCCCGCGATCAACCGCCGTCAGCAAAACCTGCAAATGATGTCTATGCAGATTGCCAGCTGGATGCAGCATGGCGCTCCTGAGCGAAGTGTAACCAGTGTGCGCGAAGCGTTGAAGCAAATGAATTCGGAGATACAGCAGTCCATGGCATCTTTGGAAGCCGGGCTTGAGTTACCTGAATTGCAACAGCTTTACAGCATAGAGGAACAAAATGCACGTACTGTTCGGGATTTGAATAACAAATTGAATAAAGTGCGTGTCATTGCACGGCCGGGTGGTTCTGCTTCCGGAAGCGTAATGCAACCGGCGGTTTCTACCGAGAGAAATACGGAGGAGAAACCGGTTTTCACACCTCAATCAGAATAGTTTCAACTGATTGCAATGCCTGTCTGAACAGTTTTCAGACAGGCATTATCTGTTTTCAGTGCTTGGGAGGCTAGGTATGTTAAAATACCCGCCTCAAAATTTTTCGAAGTAAAAGGATTTTTATATGGCAGGCCACAGTAAATGGGCGAATATCCAGCATAAAAAAGCGCGCCAGGATGCGAAGCGCGGCAAGATTTTCACGCGATTGATTAAAGAAATTACCGTTGCCGCGCGCTTGGGCGGCGGCGATCCTGCTTCCAACCCGCGTTTGCGTTTGGCGATGGACAAGGCTTGGGATGCGAATATGCCGAAAGATAACGTGCAGCGTGCGATTGATAAGGGCACGGGCAATGTGGAAGGCGCGGATTATGTGGAGCTGCGCTATGAAGGCTACGGTATCGGCGGTGCGGCTTTGATGGTGGATTGCCTGACCGATAACAAAACGCGCACGGTGGCCGATGTGCGCCATGCGTTCAATAAAAACGGCGGCAATTTGGGCACTGACGGCTGCGTGGCGTTTCAATTCGAGCATCAGGGCTATTTGGTGTTTACCAATGCGGATGAAGATGCGCTGATGGAAGCGGCTTTGGAAGCGGGCGCGGAAGATGTGATTGTGGACGACGAAGGCGTGATCGAAGTGATTACGGCGCCGGCGGACTGGGCGCAAGTGAAAACCACGTTGGAAGAGGCCGGTTTTAAATCGGAAGACGGCGATGTCACCATGCGCGCGCAAAACGATACCGTGCTCACGGGCGAAGATGCCGAGAAAATGCAGAAGCTGATTGATGCGCTGGAAGATTTGGATGACGTGCAAAACGTGTACACCTCCGCCGTGTTGCAGTTTGAAGCGTAAAGATAGTATTGGATAGTGTGAACGGCTGCGCTGTGAAGGCTTACTTAACCGGCGTGGCCGTTTCTTTTTCAGACAGGCATAATATGTCGGAACTCATTGATTTAATAAAGCATGAGGCGCCGGGCGTGGTGGGCGAAACGCTGGATTTTTTGCTGTATGAATGCAGTGTGGAAGATGCGCCGGCAGCGCAAGAGGTGGCACAATGGCGCGATATTTTGCATGCGCGCGGCGGTAAATTTGTGCGGCTGGCGGGTATCTGCCAAACTTGGTTGGACGAAGAATGTTGAAAAACCTACCTTTCAATAAATATACGGTGTTTGCGCTGGTGTGGTTTGCCGTGTGCTGGTTCGGTATTTTGAAGGAAAGCTCGGGCTCGGCGCCGCCGTTTCCCCATTTTGACAAAGCCGCCCACTGCGGCATGTTTTTTGCGCTCATTTGGCTGATGGCACGCAGCTTTTTGGAAGCGCGCCGCCGCCCGCCTTACGTGGCACTGTTGGTTTTTGCGCTGGTGTTTGCGCTAAGCAGCGAGCTGGCGCAGCTTTGGTTTACCCAAACTCGTTCGGCGGAATGGGCGGACGGTTTGGCCGATATGCTGGGCACGGGTTTGGCTTTGCTGTTGGCGCGCAATGTGGCGGCGATAAAGGATATATAGTTAATCAACTTAAAAATAGTACGCTCGTCATACTCGGGCTTGACCCGAGTATCTCTTAAACCTATTGGAACTCAAAATACTCGGGTCAAGCCCGAGTATGACGGTATCGTTATTATGTAAGTGGATTGACTATAGATTAAGGTTTGATGCATATCCGGATCGACATCATGCCTGTCTGAAAATGATTTTTCAGACAGGC
>NZ_JH165159.1:2094256-2098058 GCF_000227765.1 Neisseria wadsworthii 9715 | reverse complement strand
AGGCATTCTTTATGGCTGCTCTTGCCAGATTGGATTTGAGTATGGGGAACATACTTTATTTAAGTTGTTTGATTAACTATATGCAGAAGATGTTTTCAGACAGGCATATGCCTGTCTGAAAACATTCGCGCGCGTGTAACCGCCCGCCATATGGGGCGGGCAAATGGGTTATAATCTGAATTGATTAAGGAAGTTATCTGAAATAGATACAGGTGTTGGATGCCTGTTTGAATAAACAGTCGAGGATTGTTATGGAATACCC
This sequence comes from Neisseria wadsworthii 9715, assembly GCF_000227765.1. Taxonomy (GTDB): domain Bacteria; phylum Pseudomonadota; class Gammaproteobacteria; order Burkholderiales; family Neisseriaceae; genus Neisseria; species Neisseria wadsworthii. Next base: position 2,097,796 of record NZ_JH165159.1, on the reverse strand, counting down.
TCAGCAAGATCAAGCAGTAAGCGGCCGCGGCCGTTTGCGTCAGAACAGTATTTATCTGCTGCCCAATTCTTTTACCATTGCGGCTTTGTTTTCTGCTTTTTTTGCGATTACACAGGCGATGCACGAGCATTATGAAACGGCGGCGATTGCGGTGTTTGTGTCTATGCTGCTCGACGGTATGGACGGTCGTGTGGCGCGGTGGACCAACAGCCAAAGCGCGTTTGGCGAGCAGCTCGACAGTTTGGCCGATATGGTGAGCTTCGGTGTGGCGCCGGCGCTGATTGCTTATAAGTGGCAGCTGTTTAATTTCGGCAAAGTCGGTTATTCGGTGGCGTTTATTTATTGCGCATGCGCTGCGCTGCGTTTGGCTTTGTTCAACACGATGATCGGTAAAGTGGATAAGCGCTGGTTTATCGGCATCCCCAGTCCGACGGCTGCTGCGTTAGTTATCGGCTTGGTTTGGGTTAACCATAATTATGGCGAAATCGGCGGTGTGGAATGGTTTGCGCTGCTGCTCACTTTGTTTGCCGGCTTGTCGATGGTGGTGCAGATTCCGTTTTGGAGTTTTAAAGAGCTGAATGTGCGCCGCAAGGTCCCGTTTGTGGCGATTATTGCGGCAATGCTGGTGCTGCCTTTGGTGGCGCTCGGGCCTTCGCTGGTGATTTTTCTGTTTTTCTTGGGATACAGTTTGTCGGGCTATGTGATGTATTTCTGGCGCAGAATCAAGAAAAAAAGAAAGCTGGTTTGATCATCGGATGGTTTTAAGGTTTGTAGCAAGATAAGGGTTTCAGACAGGCATATGCCTGTCTGAAAAGCAAGAGAGGATGGCTGTGGAAATTATTGTGATGCTGGCTTTGGTCGGCTCGTTTGCGGGGTTTATCGCCGGTTTGTTGGGCATTGGCGGCGGTATGATTATCGTGCCGGTGGTGCTTTGGGCGATGCAGATGCAGGGGGCGGGCGACACGGCTTACACGCAGCATATCGCTATCGGCACGTCGTTTGCCGTGATGGTGTTCACTTCGTTTTCGAGCATGATGTCGCAACATAAAAAAGGCGGCGTGAATTGGGCGATATTCAGAAGCATGGCGCCGGGCATGATTGCCGGTGTGGTGGCAGGTTCGCTGTTGGCCAAATACTTGCCGAAAGAAGGTTTGCAGATTTTCTTTGTGGTGTTTGCCACGGTTCTTGCCGTGCGCGCTTTGATGAATGTGAAACCCAAGCCGAGCCGCCAGCTACCGGGCAGGGGTGGTTTGTTTGGTATGGGCGGTGTGTTCGGCGTGTTTTCCAGCTGGATCGGTATCGGCGGCGGATCGCTTTCCGTGCCGTATATGGTGTTTTGCAATGTGCCGATGCATCAGGCGGTCGGCACTTCGGCTGCGCTCGGCTGGCCGATTGCGCTGACCGGTGCGCTTACTTATCTTGCCGCTGGCTGGAATGTTGCCGGCCTGCCTTACGGCGCAGCCGGTTTTGTGTATTGGCCTGCCGCGGTGGTGTTGGCGGCGGCTACCTTGATTTTTGCGCCTATCGGTGTGAAAGCCTCCCACAAACTGCCTGCCGAAAAGTTGAAAATGGCGTTCGGCGTATTACTTTTGGTGATTGCTGCACGTATGTTGTGGCAAGTGATTAACTAGACAACGGAGAAAAAATCGTGACTGCAACCCAGCTTATTCAAAGGCTTACGGAAATTGTGGGCCAGCCGCACATCATTACCGATCCTGCCAAAACCGAGCCTTACCGGCAAGGCTACCGCTTTGGCGAGGGCAAAGCTTTGGCCGTGGTGCGTCCGGGCACATTGTTGGAGCAGTGGCAAGTGCTGAAAGCTTGTGTGGAGGCAGACGTGATTGTGCTCACCCAAGCGGCAAACACCGGCTTGACCGGCGGCTCTACGCCGGACGGCAACGATTACGACCGCGATATTGTGATTGTAAACACCATGCGTATGAACATTATCCGGCCCATCAACCAAAACGAACAGGTTGTCTGCCTGCCCGGCGCCACTTTGAATCAGCTCGAATTGCTGCTGAAGCCGTTGGGTAGGGAACCGCATTCGGTGATTGGTTCTTCATGTATCGGTGCATCTGTGTTGGGCGGGGTGTGCAATAATTCGGGCGGCGCACTGGTGCAGCGCGGCCCCGCTTATACCGAAATGGCATTGTTTGCCCAGTTGAACGAAGCGGGCGAATTGCAATTAATCAACCATTTAGGCATTGATTTGGGCGAAACGCCTGAAGAAATACTTACCAATCTGCAAGGCCATCATTACCAGCAAAAAGACATCACCCGCGAAGCCGGAAAAGGGCACGACCATGCTTATTGCAACCATGTCCGCCAAGTGGACGAACCGACTGCCGCCCGCTTCAACGCCGACCCTGCGCGGCATTACGAAGCTTCAGGCTGCGCAGGTAAGCTGATGGTGTTTGCCGTGAGGCTGGATACGTTCCCGTTGGAAAAGCATACGGCTGTTTTCTATATAGGCACCAACGACATCAACGAATTAACCGATATCCGCCGCACCATTTTGGGCGGATTCAAAAGCTTACCGGTGTCGGGCGAATACATTCACCGGGATGCTTTCGACATCGCAGCCGTGTACGGCAAAGACACGTTTTGGGTAATTAAAAAATTCGGTACCCATAATCTGCCCAAGCTTTTTGATTACAAAGCAAAAGTTGACCGGTTCGGCAAAAAGCTGAGTTTTCTGCCCAAGCATTTTTCCGATAAGGCTTTGCAAGAAATCAGCAAATTTTTGCCGGAGCATCTGCCGCAATCTTTGCGCGACTACCGAAACCGCTTCGAACACCATTTGATTTTGAAAATGGGCGGCGAAGGCGTGGAAGAAGCACGCGTGTTTTTGAAAAACTATTTTGCCGAAAAATCGGGCGATTATTTCGAATGTAGCCCGGAAGAAACCCAAGCCGCCATGCTGCATCGATTTGCCGTTGCATCCGCTGCGGTGCGCTACCGTGCGGTGCATGATAAAGAAGTGGAAGATATTGTGGCGCTGGATATTGCCCTGCGGCGCGACGACCGCGATTGGTTCGAACGCCTGCCTGAAGAAATCAACAGTAAAATCAGCCATAAGCTTTATTACGGCCATTTTATGTGTCATGTGTTCCATCAAGACTATATCGTGAAAAAAGGCCACGATTGCATGGCGCTTGAGCATGAAATGCTGCATCTTTTGGATGAGCGCGGTGCGCAGTATCCTGCCGAGCATAATGTCGGCCACCTTTATGAAGCCAAGCCGGCATTAAAACAGTTTTACCGCAAGCTTGATCCGACCAACAGTTTTAATCCGGGTATTGGTAAAACATCGAAAAAGAAACATTGGGCGTGATGCAAAAATAGACAATGCCTGTCTGGAAAGTGGTTTTTCAGACAGGCATTGTCTATTTTCCGACTATAGTTACACCACTTACATAGTAATATTTCCGTCATACTCGGGCTTGACCCGAGTATCCCAAAATTTACTGAAACTCAAGATACTCGGGTCAAGCCCGAGTATGACGTATGTGGTTTTCTTAAGTTGATTGATTATAT
>NZ_JH165159.1:2080786-2093409 GCF_000227765.1 Neisseria wadsworthii 9715 | reverse complement strand
ATATAAGTAAATCAACTTAAAAAAGTCGAACGCTTAAATCATTAGCACATTTTGGCAACTGCGCCCGCCTCTCTTCGCTTATTTTGGCGAAGTAAAAAAGTGAGAGGCCGTGCGGCTAGAAAGCGCAATCTTAAAATAACGGGAATACCAACATCCAAGACGCGCGTTGCTATCCCAATTTTTAAGTTGATTGGCCATACAAAGTTTATGCCTGTCTGAAAACTTTTAGATGGGTGTAATTTTATAACTGTAAAGATTGTTTAAGTTGGTATAAGGTTTTATAATCCCGAACTCATAAAAAACACACAATTTTAGAGATGACAATGCAACACAAAATTTCCCGCCGCTACTTTTTACAGGGGTCGGCCGCCTTAACCGGTAGCCTGATGTTTAGCGCTTGCCAAAAAGAATACCGCGCGGCGCAGCCTGAAAATACAGCCAAAATTTACTATCCGCCCGCACTTAACGGTTTGCGTGGTGATCACGAAGGTAGTGAAACCGCTGCACACAGTATGGCCATGTTTGGCAAAAACTATACGCTGCCCGGTAAAGCGGTAGAACATTATGATTTGGTGGTCATCGGCGGCGGTATCAGCGGTCTTACTTCAGCCTATCTTTACCGTCAAAAACATCCCGAAGCCAAAGTGTTGGTGTTGGATAACCATGATGATTTTGGCGGCCACGCCAAGCGTAATGAGTTCAGCTATCAAGGCCGTACATTCATCACATATGGCGGAAGCGAATCGCTGGATTCACCGAAAACTACTTTTTCCAAGCAAGCGCATTCGCTTTTGGAAAGCTTGGGTGTGGACTATAAAAAATTCGAGCAATATTTCGACCGTGATTTATATGAGAAAAAGTGGCAGCTCAAACAAGGTGTGTTCTTTAGTCCTGAGGTATTCGGTAAGGCAGCAGTGGTGCCAAGCCTGCCTGAAACGGGTAAAGAAAATGCCGCAGAAATTATCCGCCGGTTTCCATTAGCTGAAGATGCCAAGCAGGCGTTAGTTGAGCTTTATACCAGTAAAACCAACTATTTAAAAGGTAAGAAAAAACGCCAACGCATCGAGTTTGCAGAAGAAACCAGTTATTATGATTTTCTGAAAGACACGGTAAAGCTGCCGGAGGGTGCGCTTAATTATTTGAAAGACATCAGTTCCGAATATTGGGGCCATCCCATCAGCGCTATTTCCGTAATTGAAGCATTGGAAGAAAATTATCCGGGCGTGCAAAACTTAGGTTTACCTGAAGAAGATGGAGAAGAAGAAAAAGAGCCGTATATTTATCATTTTCCCGATGGCAATGCTTCAATCGCCCGATTGCTGGTTCGTAAACTGATTCCCAGCATAGCCGCAGGCAATACGATGGAAGATATTGTGCTGGCCAAATTCGATTACAGCAAACTCGACCTTCCTGAAAATTCCACACGCATCCGCTTAAACAGCACTGCCTTGTTGGCTGAAAATAATGCCGAAGGCGTGGCGGTGGCTTATTTGAAACACGATGATCAGCAGCTTGTGCAAGTGCAGGCTAAGAAATGTATTTTTGCCGGACACAGCGCCTTGGCGGCCCGCATTATTCCTCAGATGCCGGAAGCGCAGAAAAAAACCGAATTGAGCTGCGTGAAAGTGCCGATGGTATATGCCAAAGTTTTGGTAAAAAACGCTCAAGCTTTTAAAAAGCTCGGCGTGTATTCGCTTTATGCCCCCAGTTCTCCCTATTGCCTGATACAGCTTGAAGATCCGGTTAATATCGGCGGTTATCAGGCACAGCAGAGCCCGGATGAACCAATGATTGTGCATGCCGTTCGGATTGCCACCGATTTCACCGGAGAAAATGTCCGCGAGCAATACCGTAATGGGCGCAGAAAATTGTTTGCACAAAGCTATGACGCGCTTAAAACGGAATTGTTAGGTCAATTGCGTCATCTATATGAATTGGCAGGGGAAAATTTCGATGAAATGTTGGTTGATGTAACCCTGAACCGCTGGGCGCACGGATATAGCTACGAACAGGCGGAGCTTGCCGATACGGAGCAATCTATGGAGCGTACTACACGCGCTATGCGCAAACCGGTAGGCAATATTTTTATGGCAGGTTGCGACATGGCATGGATGCCGTATCTGCAAAATGCAGTGGATGAAGCTTTCCGTGCAGTTAAAGAAGCGTCTGTTTAAATACGTTTTAACTGCTAAACCTATAATGCCTGTCTGAAAACTTTTCAGACAGGCATAAAATTTGTGGAAGACTGACTTCTGTGTGAACAATGATTATCAAAGGTATCAGCCGTTTTCTTTGTTGATAGCCTAGGGTTGGCTATATTGCAAGTATCGCGTTGTCAATTTTCTTGGCAAGTTCGGATTGACCAAAATGTTGCATAAAAATAGAAATAAAATTTCTTTTAAGTTACGTTAGGCTTTATGAGCTGTTATTTAATTCGGTTTCAACAAATAAATCAGCTGAAGCATCTGAAAAACGATGTCGATGTTGTTTACGCATTTCAAGTGATGAAAGAAATAAAATTACACTTCGGCAAGGAGTGATGTTTAAACCGCCTAAACCTATGTATAATCTGCATGATTAATGCGGTTTGTGCGTATGCCAAACTCGATAAAACCAAATCAAAGAGGGCATTATGTTAGTTTGCAATATTGATGAAATAATTATTCACGGTACAACCAGCAAAGGTAAAACTTTCCGTCCTAGCGATTGGTCGGAGCGCTTATGCGGCATTTTGTCTTCATTTGATAAAGGCAACAGGCTTTCTTATCATCAATGGGTTCGCCCTTTATTGGTGGATAATGTGCGTTGTGTTGCCGTACATAAAAATCTGGAAGAAATCAATCCGGCAATGTTCCGTTTTTTGATGGATTTTGCCGCCGATAATGATTTAAGGGTCATGAACTGCAATGCCCTGATTGACGAACGTGAAGATCAAGAAGGGGTTGCTGAGGAGCGGAAACCGGTAGAAACTGCAGCAAGCGCTGCTCTGGTGCCCGCTTCCGATACGGAAGTTATTGAAGGCCTGCGAGAAATTGAGCCGGCGGAAACTGCAACTGCGTTTGCGGCACTAAGTATTCTGCGCCCTATGCTGACAGATGTGAACCGTTTCGTCGAGCAAGTTAATACCCTGCAACGCCCCCAGGGCTATCGTTTGCTGGGTATTTTCGAAGAAGGAAAGAGCAGTGCGCTGGCTGTGTGCGGATTCCGTGTTTCTGTAAACTTAGTCAGCGGCACCTACATCCATATCGATGATGTGGTAACGATCCCCAGCAGTCGTGGCAAGGGTTATGCGGCGCGTTTATTGGCAGAAGTGGCTAAAATTGCCCGGCAAGAGGGGATTACTCAAATTCAGATTAATTCAACTGTTGGCCAAGACCGTACCGATGCCCGCCGTTTATATTTCCGTCACGGGTTTGACATTACCGGTCATCACTTTGTTTGTAAGGTTGAGGAATTCAAGGGATAGTGCAGTCTTGTATGCTCTTCAGTTTGATTCTTGCAGTATTTTATAAATTGTATACGGCTTGCGGAGATTGTGATTTAACGGCCATTGAGAATATATGAAACAATGCCTGTCTGAAAATTTTTCAGACAGGCATTGTTCTGTTAAACGACGGTATCAAAACAAATGTGAAGTGCCGTTATTTTCTGACTGGTAATTATCAGACGCAGGGGGAATAGCATTGAAATATGTTGGTTCCTGCTCTGTTTGAGGCGCCTGGGGTGCGCGTTCCGAAGCGGGCAGGGTGTCGGTGCCTGCGTCGATCTCAATTTCGCTGCCTTCAGGTAATACTTCGTCTTGTTGCGGTACGGGCTTCGGCGGAGGCGCTACGGATTTGCTCAATTCCCCATCGCCGTTTGTCCAAGCCAGTGATTTCAGTGAACTGGGTACTTTTCCGTTTTTCGAACCGCAAGTAATACAATTGAGCGCGCCGGTTTTATTTTTTAATACAAGAGTTAAGCGCTTGGTATGCACGGTTTTGCCATGGGTTTGAGCCCATTTCTTCACGCTGGTTTCCAAGGCTTTTGTATCTAAGTTGTTTTGGCGGTAAGGATCACGATAGGCTGCTAACCAAAGGTTGTTATTGGCATCGGCATTCAGTGAAGCCATTTGATAAATCACATCAACAGGCGTGCCGGTATTAATGGCTTGGGCAAATTCCAGTGCATCAGGCGATTTCATACGTACGCAACCATGGCTGCGCACCCCCGGAACACTTGCAGGTGCATTAGTGCCATGAATACCCAAGCCGAGTTTGGGGTCGCCCATGCGAACAAACACCGGCCCCAGCGGATTACTCGGCCCCGGAGGTATGGTAGTTTTACCGTCTTTCAATTCTTTTTGAATTGATTTCGGGATATGCCATGTCGGGTTATAAGCTTTGGCACCAATGAGATGGCGGCCCAAATTGGTTTGGGTGGCTGCTTTGCCTACGGCAACAGGGTACGCTTTGGTAAGTTCACCGTTGGTATAGAGAAACAGTCTTTGTTGAGGAATATTGATAAAAACGTGTTGGCCTTCCGAGTAAGGTTGAACGTCTGGCAGGGGTGTGTTGGCTGCTGCTACGCCGCTGAATATGGCAAGAAACAGACCTAATCCAGTTTTATTCATTGTGAATTATCTTTTTTAAGTGTATGTTGTGGTTGTTAAAATCAAAAGGAAATCATACCGCATTTTCAATGATTTTGTGAGAAAATATCAGATTTTATCAGTGTCGGCCGGAAGGTAGGCATATTAAGGTCATCAAAAATGCAGGGCAGTATACAAGGCAAGGCAAAAGTTTTTGCCGTAGATTATGAAGGACGGGGCGTTGCGCGTTCTGACGGCAAGACCGTTTTTATACAAGGTGCTTTGCCGGGAGAAGAAGTTGCTTTTCATGTGGCACGAAGCAAGAAAAGTTTTGATGAAGCAGATGTAACCCATATTTTTCATGCTTCGCCCGACCGCATAGAACCTGCGTGTCAGCATTTTGGTGTGTGCGGTGGTTGCGTATTGCAACATGCCTCGATAAAAGCGCAAGTGGCATACAAACAAAGGGTGATGGAAGAGCAGTTGCTGCGCATTGGAAAGGTAAAGCCGGAAAATATTTTGCCTCCGATTTATGGCAATCCTTGGGCTTATCGCCATCGTGCACGTTTAAGTGTGTCAAAAAACAAACAGAGCGGAGTGTCGCTCGGATTTCGTTCACGACGTAGTAATGAAGTAGTGAATTTGAACGAGTGCCCCGTTTTACCACCGCATGTAGAAGAAGTGTTGCCTCATTTGCGCACGTTATTAGGTAGCCTTCCTGATAATGTTGTTGTGGAGTATGTAGAATTTTCAGTCGGCAAACTGCTTACTGCCTTGAATATTCGTACAAACACATGCCTGTCTGAAAAAGACTTGGATAAGCTAAAGGTATTTTCAGACAGGCATTTACAAACCAAACACTTTGCTTGGCAAATTTGGCTGCAAACCAAACAAAGTCAAGCTAAGCCCTTTTATCCGGAAAATATGCCTGATTTGTTTTATGAAATACCTGAATTTGGCGTGCGGATGCCATTCAGGCCTGGTGATTTTACGCAAATTAATCAGGAATTAAATACATTGATGATTGAGCGGGCTGTTCGAATGCTTGAACCTAAGCCAGGAGAAAGGGTCGCAGATTTATTTTGCGGATTGGGCAATTTTACCTTGCCTATAGCCAAAAGCGGCGCACATGTTTTAGGTGTAGAAGGTGTGGATTATCTGGTGCAACGGGCACGCAAGAATGCCAAAATCAACGGTTGTGCAGAGAATACGCATTTTGAAACAGCAGATTTGTTTTCAATTACAGAAGCGGATATTCGAAAATGGGGTGAAATAGACAAAATGTTACTTGACCCACCGCGAAACGGAGCGTATGAAATTGTTAAAGCATTGTGTAAACCTTTTATGCCTAAGCGGATAGTGTATGTTTCCTGCAATCCTGCAACATTTGCTAGAGATGCTCATGTAATAATTGAAAAAGGCTATAAATTCAAAGAGGTAGGTATTATGAATATGTTTCCGCAGACAGCACATGTTGAGTCTATCGGTCTTTTTTTTAGATAATCGGTATTTTTAGGCGTAAAGAATTATTTGTGAAATGACTGATATAAGGAAGTCATGCTATTATCCACATCTGAGGAATTAACAGCCTATTGATGCCAATTTTATCTATTTAATTCGATAAATTAAGTATTTATAGGCTTACGTATATATCGGGAGAGTTTCTTGAATTACTCGCTGTTAATAGGATTATTGGGTGCGCTGGTAATTGTGGCCCTTTTTGTACGCTTAAAGCAAAACAAAAAGGGTGATAAAACGACAACTAAGCCTGCATTTAAACGTGCCCAGAATAATGAGGCAGAACAATCGTCTGGCGAATGGCTGGATATGGTCAGCCAAACTGTGGAAGAAACAGACGACCAAGATTGGGAGTGGGACACCGGAGGCATTGATCCCGGTGCTACTTCCGTTTCTGCAAAAGAAGTGGATCCATTGACCGAATATCAGGTTTATAAACAATTTGGATACGAAGATAAGGCAGCCGCATCTCTAGCGGGTTATCTTAATAAAATGGAAGGCAATGCTCCTGAAAAATTGGTGCATGAGCTGGCCAACTTAAGCCTGAGTACCGGAAATATAGATCTGTTGGCAACCACTCTGGACAGACATGCTGATATTTTGTCGAATGAGAGCCTTTCTGATTATGTTCGTGAAGGTTTGATGCAAGACTCAAACAATTTACCCTTGCGCGTGGTTGCGGAGGCGAAGTTGGGCTGGAGTATGCAGGAAGTAGCGCATCAAATCGGCGAGAAGACAGGCTTGGGAGGCGAAAATGTGGCAAGTACGAAAACTGCTCATCAGTCTGCTGCGCCCGGTTCAGTTGCACCGCAGAAACGGGCATCTAAACGCAGTGCGATTGTTGTAGCTAAAGGTACTCAAGAGCTGCGTGATTTGTCGAATGAAGAAATGAATGCGGTTATGGGTTTTGTAAAGCCTGAACGCAGCACCAAAATCCTTAAAAACCAAGTCGGCTATGAAACTGCACTTCAACAATATAATCGAGCTATTCAAAAATCGGAAAAACCGGCAGCACTTATCATTGATGCCTTGAAACTTGACTATCAACATAATGAAGTGGAGCAATTTGCCGGACACTTATGGAAACTCTATTATTCTTTAGGGCCTTATGGGCGACAAGTGAAAGAACGAATGTTAGGCTGGGGATATAGTCTGGGCCAACATGAGCTGTTTGATGACCTTGAAAAAGGACCTAATGAGCAGCAAATCCGGGAAATCGGATTAGCTAAAGGTTATTTGCAGCCTTCTAAGCGTCAGTTAAAGGCCCATTACCGTGATTTGGTGTTGGAGAATGATTCGGTAACCAGCACCAGCAATTCGCCTACGGACATGGTGATTAAAGAAGTTGAGTCTTTACTGATGTATGGGCAGTTGGAGCAAGCCATTGATACATTAGAACAGTCGGTTTTGCAGTATCCGGAAGAATCTCAACTTTATATTACTCTCTTCGATTTGTATGAGCGCTCTGAAGGTTGGGATCGTTTGGAGCAGTTTGTCAAACTGTTGAGAGATCGTGCATCAACTCTGCCGGAAGAAGCAGTATTGGCGATGAGTCGTTTGTTGCAACGTGTTAATGAAATTTCTAAATAACTATAAGAGTACCAACAATGGATAGTCTGTTACCGAAAGTTAAAACAGTACGGGTGATGCTGAAGGATTTTAGTGAACAACAAGAAGCTATTTTCCGCATGGCATTTAAAATGCACAATACGACTAATTATGAAATCGTCGGAGATGGTGCAGAGCATAAGCCGGATATGGTTTTAGTTGATGTTGATACACAACGCGGTATGTTGCCTTGGCATGAGTCACGTCAGCAATATAGTGATATTCCTGTAGTTATCTTTTCATCTGAAAAGCCAATGTTGACTGCGCCTTATCTCGCAAAACCTGTTAAATTCGATACATTGTTTCCAACTTTGCGTAGTTTGGTTCAAGGAGGTAGTGTTTATGAAGTCAAACCGGGTGATGATGCAGCGAAGCCGGCTGAGTCGAGCTCAAAGAATGAATATAGAAAAGCAACTATCAAACGTTTCAATCCTCAAAGTGGCCTTTTGGGCGCACTGAAAATGGCAAGCTCGCGCCAACAGGACACGGCTGTTCTAAATAATGGCAAGCCTGTTTTGATCGTGTTTCCAAGCATTCAGCGCGTTTTGCTAACCGTTAGTGCTGACGATTTGGAGCGCATGTGTAAAGATGATAATCTTGAGGTTGTGTGCAAAGCAGTTCCCGATAATCCTCAGTGGAAAGATAAAGCTAAAGTTACCATTATGTCGTGTATGTGGCAAATGGCTATTTGGACAGCGCAAGGTCGTTTAGTTTACCCTTTAACTCCGCAGACAGTTTTTACGTTGAAGCGGTGGCCTAATTTGACCCGCTTAGCACCTGTTCCTGAATCGATGAGGTTGTCAGCATTTTTAACTAAGACGTCGGTAAACTTGAATGTGCTGTATAAAGTGATGCCTTTGGATATGGCAGACATCCTTAATTATCTCGCCGCAACTTATGTTACTGGATTTTTAGCAACCGATAATGAGTTTGCTACGGAGAAAAGTGCTACACCAAATGCTGCTGTGGATGTGTCTTCCAGCATGAGCGTGAACAGTAATGAGATTACTGATAAGAAAATGTCTAGTGATGCCGAGCGTGCTGCGAGTGGTTCGAAAGAACAGCCGAGAGGCCTGTTGAATAGATTGATGCGCAAGCTGATTGGTAAGTGAGGAGTATATAAGTGATTGAAAATAAAATTATATTTACCGGCCCTGTTGGTGTGGGTAAGACTACTGCAATCAGTGCGTTATCTGACGATCCACCTGTGCAAACTGATGCCCGCGCTTCCGATATGACATTGGTGCGTAAAGGTTATACGACTGTTGCAATGGATTACGGTGTTATTCGTTTGGATGAAGAAACTAAAGTTCACCTTTATGGTACTCCTGGTCAGGAACGCTTTAATTTCATGTGGACGATTTTAAGTAAAGGGAGTATGGGATTGGTTCTTTTGCTAGACAATACACGAACTAATCCATTGAAAGATTTAAATTTCTTTTTAGAGGCGTTTAAAGATTTGCTTAAAACGGCACCTTTGGTAGTCGGTGTGACAAAAATGGATATCCGCTCTTTGCCGAGTATTGAAGTTTATCAAAAATATCTGGCTCAGAATAATTTTAATGTTCCTGTTTTTGAAATAGATGCCCGTCAGGAAGATGATGTAAAACAACTGGTTAGCGCTATGTTGTTCTCAATTGATCCGGGCTTAGAGGTGTAAGAATGGACACAACTCTTTCGTTACAAGCAAATTTATATCCGAGAATTACTCCCGCAGGTGCTTATTATGCTGTTTCTAATAATACGGTGAGTGCCAGTAGAACTTTGTTGCATGGCCTGTTAAAAGCCAATTCTGATGAATTGATTAGTACTGAAAAGCTTTTGGCATGGTCTGATACAAGTGATATTAATATCGCACTTAATTTATTATATCGCCTTCAGCGCTTAGAGTTTTTATATGGAGACGAATCGCCTACGGTTGATAACATCCACCTGACAGATGAACAGTTACCCGATTTGCTAGGAAAACTGTCAAATATCGGAAGAGCCTTATTGGCAGATCAAAATGGATTGTATTTTGCTAATGCGGGATTCCATCATGAAACTGCGGAAGAAGTTGGAATTTTAGCCAGTGAGGTAGTTGCTGTTGGTGAGCGCCATCAATTATTGTTGAAAAACAACTTAAATATCCATCATACGGCATGGGGTATTTGTGATCCTTCGGGTCAAACCGAGTTGACTTTATTTCCTTTGTATATTGGTCAAAGTAAGTTGATATTGGTGATTGGAGGTGTTCCTGATTTGAATCAAGAAGCTTTTGTTTCTTTAATCAAAGTATTGAGCAACCGTTAAGATTATGTACAAGCAGCCATTAATGAATGAAATAATTTATTGGCACTGTGGGAAAACTAAAACAAGCAAGCTGCTTATTATTCAATAAATTGGAAAAAATATGCGTGAACAACTTTTAATGTCAGTATTGAGCGATTTGAACGCTACTTCTGTGGATATTATTGCTTCTGCCGTTATCTCAACTGATGGCTTACCAATAGCAACTTTGATGCCTAAGACTTTGGATCAAGACAGGGTAGGTGCGATGTCAGCCACATTGTTGGCTTTGGGTAGCCACGCAGCTGGTGAATTGGCATGTGGTGAGTTGGATCAGGTAATGGTTAAAGGTAAAACCGGCTATATTTTATTGAACCAAGCAGGGTCGGATGCTGTTTTGACTTTAATGGCGAAAGAGAGTGGTAAGTTGGGTTTGATTTTACTTGATGCGAAGCGTGCAGCAAAACATATTGCTGATATTCTTTAAGTTAAACTTACCAAACCTACATATATAAAAAAAGCTTGTCCGATTTAGCGAATAAAAGCTATTTGCTAAAGCGGACAAACTTTTTCAGAGACAGCATACATAGGTAATACGAAACTAATTTTGTTGCTGCTTTAGCAGTTCACAAAATCATTCTCTTTGAGCTAAGGCGCAACAATGCAGCAGTATAAAGTTAAGTTGATTGATTTATATAATATACTGGAGCCATGGGTTTTTATAGGGGGCTGAAGTAGATTAGCAGTCATGATAGGCTGACAAAATGAAGATAACCCACTGTAAGCTAAAGAAGAGTCTGCAAAGAAAACTGCTTGAATATTTTGTATTGGCAGTAACCGCACGTTCTGCTGCCGATATCTTGGGTATTCAGCCCAATACGGCCTTCTCTTCTACCGCAAAATCCGTCTTGTTATCAGCCATCACTTGGTTTTGGAAACAGATCAGGTTTTTGAGGGCGTTATAGAATTGGATGAGAGCTATTTCGGCGGTAAGCGTACAGGAAAGCGCGGTAGGGGAGCCGTAAGTAAAGTGGTGGTTTTCGGTATCCTTAAACGTGGAGGCAAGGTTTATACGGTTCTCGTGAATAATGCTCAAAAAGAAAGCTTATTTCCTGTTATTACAAGGAAAATCACGCCTGACAGCGTAGTTTATACGGACTGCCTGAGCAGTTACGACGTGTTGGGTGTCAGCGGTTTTCACCATCACAGGATTAATCACAGTAAAAAGTTTGCCGACCGGCAAAACTATATCAACGGCATTGGGAATTTTTGGAATCAGGCGAAACGTGTCTTGCGCAAATACAACGGAATCGACCGAAAATCTTTTCCTCTGTTCTTGAAAGAATGTGAGTTTCGTTTTAAGTTCGGGACCAAAGCAGCAGTTAAAAACTCTACGGCTTTGGTGTGATATTTAGGGCTAATCTACTTCAGCCCCTTTTCTTTTTAACCGCTCGGCTGAACCAAAACTCAGCCTGTTTTTTTGTAGCAAATCTGTTAGCTTTTCTATATCCAGACGCTTTGCATCATCTGTAAGCACTAAGTAAAAAGCTGTTTTCTTTCTATTGGGTACAAATAAAGCTTTGGTTCGGACTCCTTCTTTGCCTTTGATAAAGCGATCGGCTTCTTCGGTTGTTAATGCAGGCGGATGCTGTACGACATTGTAATTAATCCCTATTTCTTTGAGGGATTGAAAAACATGATCAGCTAAGGCTCCCATGATTCCTCCTTGTTTTCTACGATATTTATTCGTTATTCCGAGTGTGATTATACTGTTACTGTTTTAGTTATTTTACTATTTGACTGCGGCGTTTTAGACATGTAATTGTCGTCCGTGTTTTTGATGCATGTATTAAACCAAGTCATTAGACTTTCTAAGTTAGCAGCTAATTCAGTGGCTTCATTATTCGTAAATTCTCTCCATTGTTGTAGATATTTTGAACTATTTAACAAAGTGAGTACAGGAATATCGGCGTATACCAAATCTAAAAATTCTTGAAAAAAACCTTTACCTGCTGCTTCCATTATGCCAAAGCGATTGATGATGGCTAGGTCGGGAGGATTTTCCAATAAAGACAGAAGTTCGCCTGCTGCATTGGCTAACCCTGCCGGATTCAGTCTGCAAGATTCGGAATCATTCCCTAAGTTTTGAAATATGGGATAGAGAATGCCGCTTTCTATCCCACGGATGCATTTGTCTTTTTTACCATCTCTGCGTGTATATTCAGTAGCGGTTAGCCCGCCTATCCGGAATCCTTGAGATTGCAAACGGGTAATAAAGGTTTCTAGAATAGTTTGAGCGGTGGTGCTGTTTGAACCATGTATGATAGCTGCGAGTTTTATGTTCATTTTAGATATTTTGAGGTAATCATTGCACTTCTCTTATAAAGCAGCTATCTAAAGATGTCTATTGTGCCAATGGATTATGGATGAATAGTTTTGTAATAACTTATTGTTACATCTGGTCACATCACCTTTAGATTTGTTGTCGTGGGATAACCAAAACACGGCAACAAGGAGAGTTTGCTTTTGCCAAGCACAGTTTAGAGTGTTTGGGTAATTACTGGGTGGAAGCCCAGCAACCCGATTACTGTATGCTGAAAACTTCACTATATTTTGTGCTGGGTTGAGCAAAGCTTACTTTAATGTAGAAAGAATGCCT
>NZ_JH165159.1:2004178-2080376 GCF_000227765.1 Neisseria wadsworthii 9715 | reverse complement strand
GCCTGTCTGAAATATTCAGACAGGCATTGGTTTATAAAATTTTATGAGAATCTAATAGGATAGTAACCGGGCCGTCATTGCATAAATCAATTTTCATGTGTGTTTGGAATTGGCCAGTTTGCACTTGGATGCCTTGGGAGCGTAAAAGATCGGCAACCCGTTTATAAAGCTTTCGAGCTTGTTCTGGTTTTGCCGCATTAGAGAACGAAGGGCGGCGCCCGCTACGTGCATCGGCATATAGAGTGAATTGGGAGATGAGTAGAACAGAACCGCCCGTATCTTTAAGGGAAAGATTGAGTTTGCCGTTTTCATCTTCAAAAATACGAAGATGCGCTGTTTTTTCTGCAATATAACGAGCATCTGTTTCTGTATCTTCATGGCTTACACCGAGTAGTACGACAAAGCCTGAGTGAATTTCTCCTACAGTTGTTCGTGTATCTGCTGAAATTACATCAACGTGGGCGCGGCTGACTTTTTGGATAACTGCACGCATATCAGCTACTCCTGTCTGAAACTTTGCTGCAAACGCGGCAGGTAGGGTTTTTGTTAAAGCTAAAACGCTGCCATTCGCTATTTAACGCGTTGTAACTCATGAGGTATCCGTGTGAAGGTTTGCCTATGCCGGCGAGAATTTTCAATGCTTCGGCTGCCTGTGTCGTCCCAATAATGCCGACTAATGGGCCAAACACACCGAACACGGCGCAAGCCCCGTCGGAAGCATTGTCGCCGTCAAAGAGGCAAGCATAGCAGGGCGTATTGGGCAGGTCTGGTCGATAAATGGCAACCTGGCCTTCAAACCTTACAGCCGCACCGGAGACTAATGGTTTTTTTGTTGCAACGCTGGCTCGGTTAACGGCTAGCCGTGTAGCAAAATTATCGCAACAATCTAAAATAATATCGGCTTGTGCTGCCAGTTGGAGTAAACGTTTTTCAGACAGGCGTTCATTTAATGCGGTAATCTCTATACGACCGTTGATAGCTTGTAAGCGAGTTTTAATGGTTTCGGCTTTGAAATGATCGATATCTGCCTCGGTAAAGCAGATTTGCCGTTGCAGATTGGTGTCTGAAACCGTATCGTCATCAGCAATAATAATGTGGCCCAAGCCGGCTGCCGCCAAATAAGGCAAAGCGGCGGAACCCAGTCCGCCGCAGCCGATAACCAATGCAGTTGCAGCCAAGAGTTTTTCCTGCCCCTCAATACCGATTTCATCAAGCAGGATATGGCGGCTGTAACGCAGTAAATCTCGGTCATCCATCAGAATGTGATGCCTTCATAGCTTTGTTCAAAAGAGAAGTCGCCACTTTTGCCGCCGGTTTTACTTTCTAAACGGATATGTGTCATGCTCATGGTTTTGTCCACCGCTTTTAACATGTCATAAATAGTTAATAGCGCGACATTTACACTTGTAAGTGCTTCCATTTCCACACCAGTGCCAGCTGTTGTGCTGGCGGTAACCGTTGCTTTTACGCGGCTAACGTCTAAGTCTATTTCGAAATCAACGCGCACATGCGTGAGTGAAATCTGGTGACAAAGCGGAATCAGAAAACTGGTTTGTTTTGCGCCTTGAATTGCCGCCACCCTGGCAACGCCCAACACATCCCCTTTTTTCGCAGAACCTTCAGCTAAAATGCGCACTGCTTTGGGGCTCATATTAATGTAGCCGCTGGCCACAGCTACCCGTTCTGTCGGTTCTTTGTCACCGATATTTACCATATGGGCTTCATCGTTTTCATTGAAATGGGCTAATTCGTCAAACATTATAATTTCCCTAAGATTTTGAATATTTTATAGATTTAAGTGAGTAGTAAACGTTTGGTTACGGGTTTCAGGAGAACATTCTAATAGATTTTTGATGTGCCGCCTATGCCGTCGTAGTCAAAATAAAATGTTTATACAGTGATTTGCATAATGTTTCCATAATTGCAGGGTAATTGTTGTATTTTGTACAATCCCTAAAATCCCGTTAAACTCTCGGGTGGACCGTTAATACACCTGGTCTTTTCTCAGTTTTATCATTCTTGTAGCATGTTTAAGCAATATTCCAAGAAGAAATTGTTTCTTAATTTGTCTACAATAATTCAATAAATATCCATATTTATTAGGAATATAGTCTTAACTCAATCTAAGCAACCTCTTAGGGCTGCTTTATAATAACAATTTTTTAATCATTGTGTCTTTGAAATTTAAAAAATTAGCTTAAACAACATTATGAAATCTATCAGAAAAACCACTATTAGTCTGGCTCTGGCGCTTACCTGCCTGCCATTGGGTGCTGTGGCTCAAGATATTAATGCCGAACGCGAACATTGGGCGTTACATGCGCGCAAAGGCCAGGCAGAGTTAGCTGAATCAGTTGATGCTTTGCGCAAACTGTATACACAAAGCAAAGATACAAAGGTCAGAGCCGATTTAATTGCGCTGCTTGTTCGTCAAGGCAAGCGAGTAGAAGCATTGGCGGTGTGTGCAGAATGCAAACCTAGCAGTTACACTTCTGACGAGTTGGAAAATTTGGCCAAAGCTGCCCGTGATAATAAGCAGTTTGAAGAGTCAGCAGCGTTTTATGCGCAACTTCAACGTGTAGATGCGTTTAAAAAGATAGGTTTTCTCGGAGGTGCTTTGGCTTCATCTGAAGCGGGTAAGTATACGGCGGCACGCAATCAAATTGTCGAGTACCGTAAACGGTTTGGTAATGATGCTGATATTATCCAAGCAGAGGAGTATGTAAATGAGCGCTCTCAATCTTTATCCGAGCGTTTGGAAACATTGAAAAAAAAGCTGACGCAAGAGCCTGAAAATAAAGATTTAGTGTTGCAAACTTACCGTACCGCTGCTCAGCTTCAGGCCTATCCTGTACAAGACGAGTTAATCCAGCGGTATCCAAAATTATTCAGCCAAACCGATTTGTTGTGGTTAAAGCTTAGTAAGGCTGTGACTCAATTGCGATTGAGCCGCGAGACTAATGATATTCCTCAGCTTGAAGCTGCCTATGATAATTTGAACGAAGTAGCAACCCAAGCTCCTGCAGGAAGTGATCTTCAGGTTAATGCCATACGCGACCGCATGGCTGCTTCAATTGCTTTGGGTAAAGATAAGCAAGCATTGGAAGATTACAATATGCTGCGCCGCATCGGTGAGCAGCCTCAATATGTAAAAGAGCAATATGCACAAGCTTTGTCTATGAACGGCAGCCCGATTACAGCACGCAGCATTTACCAGGAAATCATGCAGCAGCAAAAAGCAGAGACCGGCGAAGTTTCTCCGAATCTGACCGGTAAGCTGGTGGAGGCAGATGCAGATGTGGGTTATTACACCGACGCACAGGAGCGTGTCAAAAGCTGGAACCCAAAAAAAAACGTTCCAGACTTCACCCATACCCGCGAAATAGATAACCCTTATTATGATCAGCAGTTTTTTTGGAACGCCCGGCTGGAAGCTTGGAACGGCAACCATAAAAAAGCAGCAGCATTGATGGATGCTTGGCTGGCCGAACATCCGGGCGACCCATGGGCGATGATTTTGCGTGGTGATTTGGCCTATTGGAATGGTCGTAGTGATGAAGCCATAAAATGGTACGAACATGCCAAGGACCACATTTCTCCTGAAAGTCAAATTTGGGTAAATAATCAAATTGCCAATGTTTGGATGAGCACCGGTAATTGGGCGGCGGTGAAAGAGATGGCTTCAAAGCTGGATAGAAACGATCCTGCTTATAAGCCTTTTTGGGAACAATACGATAAAGCGCGTGCGGCACAGTTGAATATTTCGGGCAGTGCGATGAAAGCTACTTCACCTAAAGACAGCACTGAATGGGGGCAAAGCACCACGCTATATAGTCCCCGAAGTCAAAGCGGCCATCGAGCTTATATCACTGAGCAAACGGCTTATGTTCCCAATAATGGCGATCCATTGCGTGCCGGTCGAGTGGGTGTAGGTGCAGATATCAGCTTACATCCGGTAACGGTTAACGTTGAAGCCGGGCATGGCGTCGAATTGAATAAAAAAGCTTATGCCAGTATTGGTGCTGACTACCGTATAAACGAACGCATTAGTTTGAATGCAAAAGCTGCACATAATAGTGCCAATACGCCGACCAAAGCACTACAGCAAAAAGTGTATGCTGATGAATATAATGTTGGCGCGTCTTATACCCATTCGGCTAACACGCGTGCCGGTGCAGGTTTGGGTGTGATGACATTTGATGATGATAACGTTCGTAAGAGTGTTTATGGTTGGGTTTCACAGATGCTTTATCAACGAAACCGTTGGAAGCTGGACGGTTCACTCTGGGCCGATTACAGCAGCAATAAAGACACGCCTTCGGCTTATTATTACAACCCGAAAAACAGTAAAACTGTGAGCGGCAGCCTAAGCCTTTCATATGCTATGCCTCTGGATAACGGAATCCGTCTGAATCAGAAACTAACTGGAGGTGTTGGCCGTTACTGGCAAGCGAACCATAGTTCTGAGAATACTTGGTTGTTGAAATACGGCCATGATTGGTCGTTGGGTAAGAAAACCAGCTTGGGTTATGAATTAGGCCGCAAGCAAGCAATTTATGACGGCGAACCGGAATTCCAAAATTTCGGCAATGTTAATTTAAATGTTAGATTCAAATAAATGAAAATGTGACGTTCAGACAGGCATATGCCTGTCTGAACGGCCTATACCGTACATGAACGACCTATACCGTAGATTTATTACAGTTATGACTACCCATTGAGTAGGTTTGCCTTATGAAATATACCCGTTTTTTATCAGCCCTTACGTTGCTGTTGAGTATGAGCACAGCCTACGCTGCCAATATACAGTATGGTGTGATGTGCTACCACGATGTGGTTGACGAAAGCGCACCGCCTGAGGCTTATGGCCGTGATGAATTTGATGATGAATTCAGGCGACAATACTATCCGCAAACCATCACAGTGAATAAACTGATTAATCATTTTAACTGGTTGAGAAACAATGGTTATACACCGGTAAGCTGGCAGCAGATTAAAGATGCACGGTCAGGGCGGGGAAAATTGCCTGCCAAGCCTGTTTTGCTCACTTTCGATGATGGTTATATCAGTTTTTACAAAACGATTTTTCCTGTATTGAAAGCATACAACTATCCGGCTATGTATGCTTTGGTAACCAGCTGGATGGAAACGCCGGCAAACGGTCATATTGCTTATGGTAAGAAGAAATTGCCACGCAAAGCATTTATTACATGGGAGCAAGTGAGGGAAATGCAGCAGAGCGGTTTGATAGAAATCGCTTCACATACCCACGATTTGCACCGGAGTAATTTCGGTAATCCTTTCGGGTCGGAATTTGCTGCTGCACTGCCTGGTAAATATGAAAATGGTCGTTATGAAACGCCTGAGGAATACCGTAAGCGAATTGCGGATGATTTAAGGCGCTCTGCCGATATTATCGAAAAACGTACTGGAAAAAGACCCAATGCTTTGGTATGGCCTTATGGGCAATATAATCAAAAGGCTACAGAAATTGCCCGCCAAGAGGGGTTTGATAGCGATTTTACTTTGTTCGATTTAGAGCTAAATAAAGAAGGCGCAGGTCATGTAGGCCGGATTCTGGTTGACCATGAAACGGGTTACGGTGTGATTAAATCTTATCTGGAAGGTAAGATGTTTGAAAGCAAAATTAAACGTGCCGTTTATGTTAATTTGGATGACTTATATAGCCCGAATGCTGAACAATTCAATCGTAATTTCGACAAATTAGTCAGCCGAATTGCCCAGCTTGGAGTAAGCGTTGTTTATCTGCAAGCATTTTCAGATGAGGATGGCAACGGAATTGCGGAAAAGGTTTATTTTCCCAACCGCCACTTGAAAATGAAAGCAGATTTGTTCAGCAGAGTAGCTTGGCAATTGATGACACGTTCCGGTGTGAAGGTGTATGCGTGGATGCCGATGACCGCATTCAATTTCGGTTCAGGCTATGATTACGTTTCTAATAGTGGAGCCCGCCGCCTTTCATTTACCAATGAAAAAAACCGGCGTGCTGCTGCAGAAGTATATGAAGATTTGGCATTTAGCAGCCGTTTTAACGGCCTGTTGTTTCAAAACGATGCTGTTTTTACTGACTTTAAAGGTAATTTGCCTTCAGGCGCATTTGGCAATTCACAATATTGGCAACAAGCCGCTGCCAATATTGACGGCTTAGTCCATTATTCCGACCAGCTTAAAGCCGGGGCGATGAAATACAGCTTTAATGGAGCGGTAGAGCTAAAATCGGCTCATAATCTATACGCAGGGCAAGCGATTGATAAAGAAGCGCAAAAATGGTTTACACAAAGTCTTTCCAAATACATCAAACATTATGACTATACGGCAATAGCCCTGATGCCCTATGAAAAAGGTCGGAATACCAATACTCAAGATGCTGCCAAGTGGGTAAAGAGTACGACACAAGATATTAAAAACACCGGTATTCCTTTAGATAAAACCATTATTGAGCTGCCCGCACAGAACAGACAAACAAATCAACCTGTTCCTGCGGCGGAGCTGGTTCAATGGATGAATGATCTGAAAGAAAGAGGTATTAAAAACATAGCTTATGGGCCTGATGATTTTGTGAATGACAGACCAGCTATCAACATTGTGAGGCCGGCTTTTTCAATTAAGCGGTAATATTTAGCGTCTTAATTTTATATTTAAACTTGATTTTATATTTAAACTTGTCAGATGAGCATTTTCAGACAGGCATTATGTAATGCCTGTCTGAAAACAGATAAATTTGCCAAATACAACCAACACCAAACATATATAAGAGCAAATAAAAAATGAAATGGTATGATTATTTAGCTGTTTTTGTCATGATGTATCCCGGCGTGATGGCCGTATACTGGACAATCTCCGGCGTGATTTACTACATATTCTGGGAACGTGAAATGCCTGAGCCTGATTTTCATGATCAGGAAGAAATTCCAATGGTAAGCGTATTGATTCCCTGCTACAACGAAGCAGACAATCTCAACAGCTCCATTCCTCATCTTTTAAATCTTACCTACCCGAATTATGAACTCGTTTTCATCAACGATGGCAGCAGCGACGATACTTTGAAAATCATCCGTAGTTGGGAAAAAATTTCCGATAAAGTGGTGGGCATCGACCAAGAAAACGGCGGTAAGGCTTCAGCTATGAATAACGGTATGCGTCATGCACGCGGGAAGTACATTGTCGGGATTGATGGCGATGCCATTCTTGATTACAGCGCCATTGAATACATGGTACAAAGTCTTGAAGAAGATCCGAGTCTAGGCGCAGTAACCGGCAATCCGCGTGTGAGAAACCGCAGTACCGTATTGGGCAAGCTGCAAGTGGCTGAGTTCAGTTCCATTATCGGCTTAATCAAACGTTCGCAAAGCATCTTGGGAACATTATTTACCGTGTCCGGCGTTATCATGTGTATCCGCAAAGACGTGATTGAGCGCATTGGTGGCTGGAGCGACAATATGATTACCGATGATATCGATGTTAGCTGGAAAACCCAAGTAGCAGGCTACAATATTGCTTATGAGCCTCGGGCACTTTGCTGGGTGCTGATGCCCGAAACAATCCGCGGCCTGTATAAACAGCGGTTGCGTTGGGCGCAAGGCGGTGCCGAAGTAATTTTGAAATATTTCCCCCAAGTTTGGCGCGTGAAGAATTTTCGTCTCTGGCCTCTTTATTTTGAATATTTCATTACATTGTTTTGGGCGTATAGCTTATTCGCTTTCATGATCTACGGATTCATCCGGATTTTGACAGGGCAGGCGGACCTCACATTGGTAGAAGTAAGCGGTTTGATTACCTTTTTGATGTTTATGTTGCAATTTTCTGTCAGTATGTTTATCGACAGTCGCTATGAAGGTAACCTTTTCCGCTATTTTGTCAGCTGTATCTGGTATCCTTACGTTTTTTGGCTGCTCAACAGCCTTACCTTGGTACACGGTTTCCCAAGAGCTATTTTGCGTGATAAAGAGCGGAAAGCCACATGGGTAAGTCCGGATCGGGGCGTACAGTAATAAACGGGAGAAAACATTATGCCGCCGGCAAACAGAAAAAACCTGCGTGAGCAAATGGTTATTAAAAGAGCACGCAGTAAAAACCGTTCTATCAGCGCTAAAAGCCTTCTGATATTTGCGATAACTTGGGCGTTGTGGCTTGCCGCTGTATATTTTGTTTTTAACGATCATGAAGCGTTGATTTTCGAGCCCATTATCGGTACATGGACGTTGATAGACTTAATCAAGGCCGTGGCCGTAGTAACATTGACCCAGTTGAATATCTTATTTTGCTGGTCAATTTTGGCAACTTCGCGGGTAAGTGCCCTACGTAACAAGCGTCGAACTGCTGCACGAATCAAAACCGCTGTGGAAACAACAAGGCAATATAGAAAGATCGATGAGCCTCCGGCAAATCGGAATTTGAAAAAATAATAGTGTTCCTAAATTTAGAATGCCTGTCTGAAATTACCTTTCAGACAGGCATTCTAATTAATTCCTAATACTTGCACATACTCTAGTTAAATCGCTTACTTAGTAACAGTACCATCATACTCGTGCTTGACCTGAGTATCTCTTTACTCTCAGTCATATATATTTATAGCAAATAAACTTAGTTTTGATATAAAGCAGCAAGCTGCAGATAGTACAAATAGTACTGCAAGGCGCAGCAACGCCGCAGGAAAAGTTAAGTTGATTAACTATACGTTTTTTTGATTATTATTTGCCGTAGTTATTTAGAAAGCCTTGGAGCAAACCACACCCAAATCAATACAGAGCCAAAAAACATAACACTCCAAATCGGCAACGGCACACCCATCACATGCTCCTGAACACCACAATCACCAAATCCGCGCACAACAGGTTCCCACACATCAAACAAAGGCCAATCCTTTAAACGGAAAGTCCAAGGCGCGCCGCAGGAGGGGCGCTCCATAACAGGTAAACTTTGTAGCCAAATTTGATACCCAGCCACCCCCAAGCCCCAAAGAGCAGGAATGCTTATTAAGACCGCTGCCGCAAACCAGCCGCCTTTTTTATGCGCAGGCAAAAGTAATACCAATATAGACATCAGCGTTACCGAAATTACAGCAACCCGCTGCAAAATACATAAAGGGCAGGGGTTCAGCTTCATAACATATTGAGCAAAAAAAGAACCTGCCGTGCATAACAGGCCGGTAGCAACAACAATTAATAAGGCTTTACGATAGCTCATTATTCTAACTTTCACAAAATTTCAGACAGGCCTGTTCCCTGCTTGGGGCTTTAACGAATTCCCGTTTCAAACTATAGCTAATCAACACATTAATATAAGGCAATAAGCAGAAGACAGCGTATGCAGTATGGGACTGATTTTTGCTGCTTTAACAGCTTGCACAATTGTTCTCTTAGGGTTAAGGCGCACGACACCGTAGCAAAAGTTAAGTTGATTGACTATAAAGCAGAAGCAGCCTGTTTTATCATAATACTGGAAACAAAACTGAGTATGACATAGTTTTGTTGGGAAGAGGTATATAGTGAACCAATTTAAAAATAGTATGCTTAAATTGTAGAAAGACCCAAATGCAAGCCCTAACATAAAGATAATTTAATAATAGGGCGTGCCAAAAAGCCACAAAAAAATAAATCTGTTGTAAACATGCAAATCTGTTTTTTAATTTTTATATATTATTGAAAATAATAAAGAAAATTTATGATTGTGTAATTAAATACACACAGCCGGCAGAAAAAAGCAAAGGAAAAGGGTGATAAAGTTTGTTTTTTTCAAACGAAGCATTTATATTAGCAGTCATGGAATCGCCGTTAATGGCGGTGAATTCAAAACTTAGACGAACATTAATACTGTTTGAGTTTGTTTTTCTTAACGATAGAAAAGGAATACAGCAATGAAAAAAACTCTGATTGCTCTGTCTTTGGTAGCTTTGTCTGGTGTCGCTTCTGCTGAAGTGATCTTGTACGGTCAAGTAAAAGCAGGTGTTGAGGTTAGCCAAAAGAAAAATCGTGATAACGGTGTAACAACCAAAAATCATACTGAAACTAAAATTGCTGACTTAGGTTCTCGTATCGGTTTCAAAGGTACCGAGCACTTGGGTTCTGGTTTGAATGCTATTTGGCAAATTGAGCAAAAAACTCCGGTTTCTGGTGGTGGTTCATGGGGTACTCGTGATTCATTCATCGGTGTTGAAGGTGAAAGCTGGGGTAAAATCCGTGCTGGTCGCTTGAGCACTCAATTGAATGACATGGACGCTCTGGATGCTTGGGAATACAATAACCCTGCGTTAGGTTTGGGTGTATTTACCCGTACAGGTGAGCGTGTAATTTCTGCGCGTTATGATTCTCCGGTTTGGGCAGGTTTCTCTTTCAATGCTCAATATACTCCGCGTGATAACCAAGATGATCCTGGTCGTGATAGCGCTTTAAGCGATACTTCTGCTTACTATGGTGGTGTTAACTACGAAAACGCCGGTTTCTTTGCACAATACGGTGTTGGTTACAAAAAATCTGCTTATGTAGCTAATAATGACAGCAAGTCTGCTCAAGCACACCGTATTCATGGTGGTTATGATGCCAACAACCTGTTTGTAGGCTTGGGTTATCAATATACCAACGGTTGGGATAGTGAGCGCAGCTATATCTCTACTATCCGAGGTGAGGATGCACCTGCTAATGACAACTCTGGTCGTCTGAAAACTCACGAAGCTGCTGCTACTGCGGCCTACACCTTTGGTAACGTAACTCCTCGTTTGAGCTACGCTCACGGCTTTAAAGCTAAAGCAGGCGGTAACAAAGTTGACGGTACTAACTACAAACAAGTTGTACTGGGTGCTGACTACGACTTCTCTAAACGCACTACTGCTATGGTTTCTGCCGGTTGGTTGAAAGCTGGTAGCGGTGACAACAAAACCGAAAATACTGCCGGTTTAGTTGGTCTGCGTCACAAATTCTAATCTTGATTTAAAGATTAGCTAAGTAAAGAGCCTGCAAACGCAGGCTCTTTTGTTATTTTTGTTTATAGAATATAGTGGAAAATCCATTTGAGCATTGGTAAGGGCGTTTTATGAGAACAGGATGTGGCCATTGGCCAAATTTTGAAATCAACTATCAGGCTCGTGCCACAATTCTGAATGCCTGTCTGAAACCATTTTCAGACAGGCATTATATTAGAACACAGACATAGAATGTGTCCTGACACATTGGCTTTAGTTAGGCGAGAAGGGTAATGGATGCGTCAAGGTGCATCCTATAGCCAAACCCCTTTGCATAGTAACAGAGGCTGGTCATGTTCAGACTTGACCTATAGTTAAACCACTTAATTTTAATAACAGTTCAGTCATGCTCGGGCTTGCCCCGAGTATTTCCCGACCTTGCTGAAACTCAAGATACTCGGGTCAAGCCCGAGCATGACGAGTGTACTATTTTTAAGCTGATTCTATATGTTATTCCGGTTATTTCATTATAAATGGCGGAATGATATATCCGCAGGCCTCCAACAGTGAAATGGTTTCATACACAGGTAATCCCATCACGCCGGTAAAACTGCCTTGCAAGTGTTTTACAAACACACCGCCTAAGCCTTGAATGCCATACGCGCCGGCTTTGTCGAGCGGTTCGCCTGCATCAATATAAGCTGAGATTTCGGCTTTGCTTAAAGCTTTGAATGTAACATGGCTGATTTGGGTGGTGCATTGGTATTGGTTGTTGAAATATACGCAAACAGAGGTGAGCACTTGATGTGTGGATCCGGAAAGAGCAGCAAGAATTTCAGCTGCATGTTGAGTATTATCGGGTTTGCCGAGAATCTGCTCGTTGAGAGCGACGGTGGTGTCGGCAGTCAGTAGAGGGTATTCAGGTTCGTGAGTATGTCGGTTATGCCAAAGTGTAAGCGCGGCTGCGTTTTTTTCGGTGGCCATTCGCTTAACATATGCGGAAGCTGTTTCGTCGGAATAGGGTGTTTCATCAATATCGGCAGGCAGTTGCAAGATTTGATAACCGAGGTTTTCTAAAATTTCTCTGCGGCGCGGGCTGCCGGAGGCAAGGTATAAGGTTGGTTTCATTTGCCTTGGTCTTTCACGGCGGCGCGTTGCAGGCTGTCAAGTAGTGCAGTGGGTAGCAGACGCTTCAGATACCAAAATACAATAGTCGGTACGGTAACCAAATAGCGTGCTTTCGGTTTTTTTGCTGTTAATGCACGTACGCACACCATTGCGCAACTTGGCGAGCTTAATGTAAATGGCGCTACCGATTCTTCTGCTTGCAAGCGGTTGAGTTGCCGGTGGTAGTTTTCGGCATGAAAGCTGCTTTCATAATCAATATGCTCGGCAAATTTTTTCAAGGCATTGGCGCGGAAGCGGGTGGCAATCGGGCCGGGCTCTACCAGGCTCACATAAATATTGCTGCCATACAGCTCGTGGCGCAAGGTGTCGCACATGCCTTCCAGCGCGAATTTGCTGCTGTTATATGCGCCGCGCCATGGCATGGCAGCAAAGCCTAAAATGCTGCTGTTTACCAAGATGCGCCCATGGTTTTGACGGCGGAACACGTTCATGGCCCGCGTGATGCATTCCCATGCGCCGAATACATTGGTTTCAAATTGCTCACGCAATGCTTGGCGCGGGATATCTTCCACCGCGCCAACTTGCCCGTAACCCGCGTTGCAAAATAGCGCATCCAACGTACCGCCGGTAGTTTGCAATACGGTATCAAAAGCGGCACGTATGCTTTGGCTGTCGGCGGTGTCGAGTTGCAGCGCATGGGTAAAGCCTTCTTGGCGCAGACGTTCAACATCTTCTTGTTTGCGGCAAGTGGCGAAAACCTGCCATCCCATCTGTTTTAACAATTTGGCAGTATCATAGCCGATGCCGCTCGAGCAGCCGGTAATTAAAACGGATTGAGGCATGGATATTCCTTTGGAAAGTCAAATAATGATGGAAACGAATCATAGCAGCTTTTGTATAGTGATTTGAGCTAAAATCGGCAAAATATAGCAAGTGTTAACTTATGCCTGTCTGAAAATTCAGGTGTTACGAAGCTTTGAAAAGGTTTTTAATGGATTTATTTTGGCAATATGCCGCACTTTTTTTCTCTGCTTTTACTTCCGCTACGATTCTGCCCGGCACTTCGGAAGCAGCGCTGGCAGTGATGGTGCACAATTACCCGCAAAGTTTCTGGTGGGCGTTCTGGCTGGCCGCTTTCGGCAATACTTTGGGTAGTATTGTTTCTTACGGCATGGGCCGTTTGCTGCCGCAAAAATACAAACCGAGCGGTAAAACAGAAGCCTGTCTGAAAAAATACGGTGTGTGTGGGCTGTTGTTGGCTTGGGTGCCGTTTGTAGGGGATGCTTTGCCGATAGCGGCAGGTTGGTTGCGCTTGCCTTTTGCTATCAGCTGCCTGATGCTGGCAATCGGAAAGATTGCGCGTTATGGGGTATTGATGATGGGCTTATCGGCTTTTTAATTTTGCATGTTGTGCATCAAGGCTCTGCCGAGCAGGGCAAAAATCCGCTACAATACGCGTTTGCATTTTTCTTAAAAGAATCCGCATGAAAGAGCATAAAGCCCGCAAGCGTTTCGGACAGAATTTTTTGCAGGATACGCGCATCATCAATGATATTGTTAATGCCGTGCGTCCGCAGCATGATGATACGGTTATCGAAATCGGCCCGGGTTTGGCCGCAATTACCGAACCATTGGCGAAAAAGCTGGGCCGGCTGCATGTTATCGAAATCGACAGGGATATTATCAAACGCCTAAAAACGCTGCCGTTTGCCGATAAATTAATCATTCATGAAGGTGATGTGCTGCAATTCGACTTCAATAGCGTGCCGAGCAGGAAAAAAATTGTGGGCAATCTGCCATACAATATTTCCACGCCTTTGCTGTTTCGTTTGAGCGAAGTGGCAGATGATGTGGAAGACATGCATTTTATGCTGCAGAAAGAAGTGGTCGAGCGCATGGTGGCCGAGCCGAAAACCAATGATTACGGCCGTTTGGGTGTGATGCTGCAATACTTTTTCGACATGGAAATGTTGATTGAGGTGCCCCCCGAATCATTTGATCCTGCGCCGAAAGTTGATTCTGCCGTGGTGCGTATGATTCCGCAAAAAGGGCGCATTGGTATAGCGAACGATTTTAAGCATTTCAGTATGTTGGTTAAAGCTGCGTTTGCGCAGCGACGCAAAACCATACGCAATAATCTAAAAGAAATTGCCTCCGATGAAGATTTGGCCGAAGTGGGCATTAATCCGCAGGATAGGGCCGAGCATATTGCGCCGGAGCTTTATGTGAAACTGAGTAATTATCTGACAGAAAAAAGCCTGTCTGAAGAAAGAAGTCAATGATTAAATTTAAAAATGTACACAAACATTTTAAAGACCTCCACGTGATTAACGGCGTGAATTTGGAAATCAAGCAGGGTGAAGTTGTGGTGGTGTGCGGACCCTCAGGCAGCGGTAAGTCGACGCTGATCCGCACTGTCAACCAGCTGGAACCTATTCAGAAAGGCGAGATTTGGGTAGATGGTGTGAATGTGGCCGACCCTAAAACCGACTTGAACAAAATCCGTGCCGAGGTGGGTTTTGTGTTTCAGCATTTTAATCTGTATCCACATTTGACGGTGCTGGAAAACATCACGCTTTCACCCATGAAAGTAAAGAAAGTAAGCCGGGCAGATGCCGAGAAGAAAGCGGTTGAGCTGCTGGAGCGGGTAGGGTTGGCGCATAAAAAAGACGCTTTTCCAAGCGAATTATCGGGCGGGCAGCAACAGCGTGTGGCGATTGCACGCGGATTGGCGATGGAACCGCGCGTAATGTTGTTTGACGAGCCGACTTCCGCGCTTGATCCTGAAATGGTGGGCGAAGTGTTGAAAGTCATGAAAGATTTGGCCAAAACCGGTATGACCATGATGTGTGTAACTCATGAAATGGGATTTGCACGCGAAGTGGCCGACCGCATTATTTTTGTCGACCACGGCCAAATTTTGGAAGAATCGGATCCTGAGAGCTTTTTCTTAAATCCGAAAACCGAGCGTGCAAAGCAGTTTTTAGCACAAATCAAGCATTAATTTAAAATTGTGGCTTAAAAAACGCTTGAATTTTTCAGGCGTTTTTTCATTTTTTCAGACAGGCATGTAAGTGGATAATAAGGGAATCGATGTAAAGCCCGATGTGGCTGTATCTTATGGAAAGCAGATTGGTTATAATACTCAAGCCCGCTCCGAAAGCGATATTCGGATACGGGCTTGATTTTGGAGTCCTCTATTTATTCACCTTTTTCAACTTGGCGTTTGTTGATATTGATTGTGCTTTCTTTAGCTTGGATTGTCAACAATTTTGTTTAAGATTGTGAACGATTTTTGAAAATATTTTGGTTTAAATAATACTTATGATGGACACGGAAAATATCGCCGCTATTCAATCAACGGTGGCTTCACCGGTGGAAGTAATCGAGCGTCATGATTCGGAGCTTACCCGCGTTTACCATGCGATTTTAAACGCGATTATGGATGGTGTGTTGTTGCCGGGGAAAAAGCTGACGGAATCGGATTTGTGCCGACAGATGGTGTGCTCTCGAAATACGGTGCGCGGTGCGCTTTCTTTGCTGGCGCACGATAAAATTGTGGATTTGCTGCCTAACCGTGGTGCGTTTGTGCATGTGCCGGATTTGCAGGAAATCCGCGATGTGTTTTTTATGCGGATAGCTTTGGAAGAAATGACGGTGGACAAGCTGGCTGAGCTGCCGGATGCACAAGAAAAATTGGTACCGCTCTATCGACTGGTGGCACAGCAGGCAGAAGCGCATGAAGCAGGCGATAGAGTAGGGCGAGACCGTTTGTCGAATGCGTTTCATATCGAGTTGGCCCGGGTTTTGGATAATCAGGTGCTGGTGGAGATGATGGCTTCTTTGTGTGCGCGTTCATCGCTGATGGTTGCGCTTACGGGGCGTGCGGTGAAGCACGAAAGTTCCAACAACGAGCATACGGAAATGCTGACGCTGTTGCAGGAAGGTAAGTATAGGCGTGCGGCAAAAAAAATGCGCAAACATCTGGAAGTGGTATTGGCTCACTTGGAGGAGCGGTTTGAAGAAGCGGAGGATGAGGTTGGTTTAATGCCTGCTTAATATGACGGTAAGCGGCCGGAATAATGAGAATGCCTGTCTGAAAAAGTGGTTTTCAGACAGGCATTGTATTTGAATTTTACCGGCTTTCATTATCGGCCAGGATTTTTTCGTATACCGCATCGGGCACGTAGCGGCGTATCATTTGACGCCAGCCGTTGGGGCCGACCATGCCTTTGACCATCGTAGAGGATACTTCGGCGAATTCGCGCGGCGGCATCAGAAAGATAGTGAGAATGTCGGGCTGGAGGTCGGAGTTGATATAACGGATGGTGCGCTCGTATTCATAATCGGAGGCTGTGCGGATGCCTCGAACGATAAATTTGGCGTCCACATCGTGAGCATAGTCCACTAAGAAGCGGTTTTCAAAGGAATGGATGCACACGTTGGGAAATTCTTGGGTAATTGCCTCAAGCATGGCATAGCGTTCGGCTATGGTGTAAGTGCTTTTTTTATCGGGGTTGACGCCGATGGCGATAATCAGCTCGTCAAACATGGTTTGCGCCTGCCGTATCATCCAGAGGTGGCCGTTGGTGGGCGGGTCGAAACTGCCTGCGTATACAGCTCGGCTGATGGGGTGGTTCATGGTTTTGTTACTTAAGGTCAATTGAGTTGGGCAGCATAGACCGATTGGGCGAAATTGTCAAAACATATGGCGGGAAACCGGATTATTCGGAAATCCTGCACCGTATCTTTGAGTATTTAGGATTGAAAACAGTCTTTGATTAATAGTGATTTTTATTAACTTTAATGGTTTGGGTATGGTATGCTAATTGAGATTGCTGCGGCAATTTGTGGTGAACCAACCGAAACTGTTTGCTACTTGGTTGTTGCAAATAATGGGTTGTGCTTTGTTATATCGTTTAATCAACAAGGAGAGAAATAATGTTATCGGAAAATATGATCAAACGTTTAAATGAGCAGCTGAATTTGGAGCTTTATTCGGCAAATGTGTATCTGCAAATGTCCGCTTGGGCGGATAACAATGGTTTTGAGGGGGCGGCCAAGTTTTTGAAAGCGCATGCTGCTGAAGAGATGCAGCATATGTACCGCTTATTTGATTATCTGAATGAAACCGGTGCTTTAGCGGAAATCGGTGCGGTGGCGGCGCCGAGGTCGTGTTATGCAGGCTTGAAGGAAGTGTTTGAGGAAGTGTATAAGCACGAAAAAGACATTACGATGAAAATTAATGAGTTGGTTGAGAAAACGCTTTCTGAAAAAGACTTTTCTTCTTTCAACTTTCTGCAATGGTATGTGGCAGAGCAGCACGAGGAGGAGCGTTTGTTTAAATCGATTTTGGATAAAATTAACTTAATCGGCGATAACGGCAACGGTTTGTTCCATGTGGATAAGGAGTTAGCTGCGTTGGCGGATGCGAAGTAAAGTAAGCCGTCGGATGCAAAAATGCCTGTCTGAATGTTCTTTTTCAGACAGGCATTTTGGGTTCTAGCTGGATATTGAGTTAATCTTCGCCGCTGAATACACCTAAAATGTTCAGCAGGCTGCTGAAGATATTGTAGATAGAAATGAAGATGGTCAGCGTGGCGCTGATGTGGCTGTTTTCACCACCTTCGATGATAGTGCGTACTTGCCACATAATCATCAGTGAGCTGAAAATGGCAAAGCCGGCAGATACGGTTAAGGTTAACGCGGGAATTTGCAGGAACCAGCTGGCAACCATGCCGATAATCAAAACCACGGCGCCGACAGTCAGGAAACGGCCCAGCCCGTTGGTGTTCACATTGGCACGGCGCGCTAAAGCAGCCATAGTGAAGAACACGCCGGCAGTCATGGCGGCGGCGATGCCGATTAATTCACCGCCGTTGGAATAACCGAGGGTGCGTTGCAGCAGTGGGGAAATCAAAATGCCCATGCCGAATGTAAATACCATCAGCAAAGCGACGCCTGTGTTGCTGTAACGGTTTTTCTCGATCAGAAAGCACATGCCATAAACGAATGCAAAGAAAACAGCCAAAGCAATCCAAGGGCTGCCGAAAGTAGCAAAGACGTTGAAGCCCATCAGGGTGCTGGCAACGGCGCCAATGGCGGCCGGCACGAAAGAGAGACCCAGCAAACCGTAGGTTTTGCGCAAAACGGTGTTTTGGCTGACGCGGCCTGCGGTGTCGGTGTAGTTGTAAACATCATGATTCATGGTGCATACCTTTATTGTGTGAGTGGATTAAGATTTGGATTTTAACAGTAAATAGAGCATCTTGTGTGATATTTCAAGATGGATGGTGAAATTTAAGTGATTTTATTTTTTGTAGGCGGAAGAATGTTTGTCTGAAAAAATGTTTTTGAAAGACAATGGATTTTGTAGTGGTTAACGATAACCGGTTGTGAAACCGAAGGTTTTCAGACAGGCCTTCAGTGTTTGCCCGAGCGCCAAATCGACCAGATAATCCATAAGCTGTTGATTAGCGCCAGAAGATAGCCGATAAAACCGATAAATTTGGGGCCGGTGTCGATGCTCATCACGATTGAGGAGCCGATAATCAGTGCGGCCGTAACGATGCCCATAGTCAGGCGGTTGGCGGTGCGGTCGAGCTGGTGGTTGAGCTGGTCGATGCGTTTGATGTCTAAATTGATGTTGAACTGGCCTTTTTGGATGCGGCGGCTTAAGCGGATGATGTTTTGCGGCAGTTCGTCGGCTGCTTGTATCAGCATTTGGCCGTGCATACGGCTTTTGCGCAAGATATGCTCGGGCGACAGGCGTTCTTTCATCACTTCCGTTACGATGGGTTTGGCACGCTCCAGCAACTCGGAGCTGCCGTCGAGCCGTTTTACGACGCCTTCCAACGTAATCAGGGTTTTGAACAACATCACCAAATCGCCCGGTAGGGTAAGTTCGTGCCCGCGCATGATTTGGGTGATGTCGTTAATCACTTGGCTGATGCGCAAATCGCGGATGGCGGTGTGTTCGTAGTTGAGCAGCATTTCCAATACATCGGCACCCAGCAGGTTTTCGTCGGGTAATTCGCCTTGTGCCCAATTGCTCAATACATATTGCATGGAAAACTGGTCGCGCTGGATCAGGGCGTTGATGAGTTCGATAATTTCGCGGCGGCGGGTAGCGGAAAGATGGCCGACCAAGCCGAAATCTATGAAGCTTATGGTGCCTTCTTTATCAAGAAAGATGTTGCCGGGATGGGGGTCGGCGTGGAAAAAGCCTTGTTTTAAAATCATGGTAAATAAGGTGTCGGTAATCCGTTGCGCCATCAAGGTCCGCGTTTCCGGGGGAAGGCTGTCGAGATCGGTATCCAGCAGAAGTTTGCCTTGAATGAATTCCTGTACCAGAATCTGGCGGTTTGAGATGTCGCGGTACACTTTGGGAATATGCACATAACTGTGATCGCTGAAGGCATTTTCAAACCGTTGCATATAACGCAGCTCCACCGATAAATCAGTTTCTTTGGCTAGGCTGCGGGCGAAGTATTGAACCATCTGCAAGGGGCGGTAGCGGCGGGTTTCGGGTATTTCCGATTCGATGAGTCCTGCCAGATGGGTGAGAATGCGTAAATCGGCATTAATGATTTTTTCGATACTCGGCCTTTTGATTTTGATGGCGACGGTTTCCCCGCTGAGCAATACGGCTTTGTGCACTTGTGCGATGGATGCGCTGCCGATGGGCACGGCGTCAATGCTTTGAAATATTTCGTTAATCGGCCTGCCCAGATGTGATTCGATAAGGGCATGAATATTGGTAGTGGGGATGGGGGGAACGTTGTTTTGCAGCTGCTCGAATTCTTCAATCCATTCGGCATTGAAAATGTCAACCCGGGTGGAAAGGATTTGTCCGAGTTTGACAAATGTAGGGCCCAGCTCTTCAAAGGCCAGTCTGAAACGGCGCGGCGTGCTGATGTAGCGGTAGTGGTTTTCGGCGGCATCTTCCTCGGTAAGCGTTTTGCCCGACAGTTTGATCCGCTGGACAAACTCTCCCAGACCGTATTTGCTCAGGATGGCGATGATTTCCCTTAGGCGGGAAAAATCGCGTATGGCGAGTAAAGTTGGTATCATCATGGTTTTTGAGGTATCTTTATGGCTTTCTGCTGTATATATGGGGCAGTGTGCAAATCTTTTGCGGGGTTGAGTGCCAAGTATTACGTCGGTAAACCTTAGGATAACGAATAAAGCCTTTTACAACAATGTTTTTTATTGGTGCAAGGAGAGGGCCGGTAGGAGAATATTGCTGCAAAAGCCTTTTACATTAATGGAAAGTGTTCATGAGATTTTTAAAGCAATTGGGAGCGGTGATGCTGGCTTCGGTAGCGCTGTGGTTCGCACCGCCGGCTGAGGCAGACGATTTGGAGCAGTTTATCCGTTTCCAGGCGGGCGGTATTAATTTTGGCGAACCGATGCCGGTGGGGCAGGCCATCAGCCAGAATGAGGCAGACCAGTTAATCGGAAGCGCTATGAGTCTTTTGGGCGTGGCGTATCGCTTTGGCGGAACCAGCATTTCAACCGGCTTTGATTGCAGCGGCTTTATGCAATATATTTTCCGCAAGAGCATGCAGGTCAGCCTGCCGCGCACTTCGGCAGAGCAGGCCAAAGTGGGCTCGCAGGTAAGCAGAAGCGCTTTGCAGCCGGGAGATATGGTGTTTTTCAGCACTTCGGGCCGCCGCATTTCGCATGTGGGCCTGTATATCGGTAACGACCGTTTTATCCACGCGCCACGCACGGGAAAAAGAATCGAAGTAACCAGCTTGAGCAATAAATATTGGAGCAAGCGGTATGTTACGGCGCGGCGCGTTAAGAAAAACGATCCGTCCCGTTTCTTGAATTAAGGGGTATGCCATGAGTATGCCGCAGATGCCTAAATGGTATGGAGAGGATGGTACCATCGTTTCCTGTACCGAAAAAATCAAGGTAATGAATGAAAATATGACCGAGCTATTTCAGCTGGCGCAAGATGCGTTTGAAGACGGCCTTTTGATGGGTTGCGGCGAGGCGCAGCTGAGGGAATATCTGGTTCGGCTCGTGGAAGGTGTGGAGAATCCTTATAAAAAATAAAGATTGTTAAAATATTTATAATGCCTGTCTGAAAAGCGGTTTCAGACAGGCATTCTTTGTAGTATAGTGTAATTGGCTCGTTGTTGTTTATTACTTCATCAAAACCGGCCAAAAACGAATATAAGAAAAATACAAACGAAGGATACATCATGATTTTATCGCTCAGCATTATTTTCGGCTTTCTCGCAGTGGGGGAAGCCGTTGTTTATTTAACAGGTCTGAAATTTCCGGGCAGCATTGTGGGCATGGGCTTGCTTTTTGCGGCCTTGCAGCTTAAATGGGTAAAACCCTCGCAGCTTCAGAAAATGGTAGATACCATGATGGCAAATCTTGCGCTGTTTCTGGTGCCGCCTTGTGTTGCGGTGATGAGTTATCTGGATTTGGTAGCACGCGATTTTGTGCCGATTGTTACGGCCACGGTAATCAGCACGTTTGCGGTGATGTTTGTGACGGGTAAAACCCATGAGATTTTACGGAGAAAATGATGGAGCCGATGAATGTGTTCAAACATCCGATGGTGCTGCTCTGGCTTACGGTTACCGCTTATTGGGTAGCCAATATCTTGCGCACGCGCACGGGGAATGTGTTGTTCAATCCCGTATTGCTGAGCACAACGGCGATTATCCTCTACTTAACTGTCTTAAATATCGACTACGCAACTTATCACGAGGCGGCGGAATTTATTGATTTTTGGCTGAAACCTGCGGTGGTAGGGCTGGCGGTGCCGCTTTATAACAACTGGGAAAAAATCCGTAAACAATGGCTGCCGATTGTGATTTCACAAGGAGCAGGCAGCATTACAGGCATTGTGAGCGCGGTGTATATTGCGAAACTGATGGGCGCGGATCGGGAGGTAACACTGAGCTTGGCGGCCAAGTCGGTAACCAATCCGATTGCGATTGAAATCACCAAAACCATAGGCGGTATTCCGGCGATTACGGCGGCGATGGTAATTGTGGCAGGTATGCTCGGGCAAATGGCGGGCTACCGCATGATGAGTGTGAGTACGGTCACCAAGCCGATGTCGCAAGGGATGTCGATGGGTTCGGCTTCACATGCGATGGGCATTGCGATTTCAATGGAACGCAGCAAGAAATATGCGGCCTATGCAAGCTTGGGTTTGATTTTTAACGGTGTGCTCACGGCGATATTCGTGCCTATTTTGATTCCTTTGATGGGTGTGTAAGCAACTTAAAAACAGTAATTCGTCATACTCGGGCTTGATTATGAGTATTTTCGAATATTGCTGAAACCCAAGATAATCTGGCCAGGCCAGAGTATGAAGGTAAGTGTTATTATGGGATGATCTAACAATAAATGCCTGTCTGAAAAGTTTCAGACAGGCATTTGTGTATCTTGCTGCATGATTAAAACAAATTGTCCATCACTTCGCGTTGCGGAGCCGGAGCCGGAGCCGGGCGTTCGCTGCGGTTGCTTTGGCTGCGCGGCGCTTGCTCTGCCTGAGTGGGCGCAGGTTCGCGGGAGCGGCGGATGGGTTCTACTGGTGTTTCTCTCTGGGCGTTTCGGTTGGTGTTTTCGGCAGCCGGCTCACTGTTGCGTTTAGGGGTTTGGGGTTTTGCCGTGGCGCGGGGGGCTGCGGGGGTGTGGTCGTGCGGTTCTTCGGCTTGGTCTTCGTCGTTATCGTTTTTGTCTTCTTCGGTGGCTGTTTTATCTTTGCTGTTGTCGTCTTTTGGGGACTGTATGGCAGATGCCTGTGAGGCGCTTTGAACGGTTACGACAGTGCCTTTGCCGCCGTTGGGTGAGAGTAATTCAACTTGGGGCTGGTTGGCGCTGGTGCCGGTTTGATCGGTGCGCTTGATTTGTTCTTTAGTGGTTACGACGGAAAAGGTGTAGCCCACTAAGGCAAATACAATCAATGCCACGATGGCCAGTGCGATAAATAACAGTTTGCGGGGCGTCAGTTTGAAGCCGGATTTGGTGTTGCTCATTATTGTTCTCAAGTGTGTATCAGGCCGCCGTTTGGGATACGGTGGTTCGAAAAGCCTGTCTGAAAATGGGGTTCAGACAGGCATTCGGGTATTATTGTTTGGCGTAGGTTTGATAGAGGGTAATCACTTTTTGCACGCCGGCGGTGGTGCTGATTTTTTGGGTTACCGCAGCTTGCTCTTCGGGCGTGAGAATGCCCATTACATAGGTTACGCCGTTGTAGGTAACGATTTTTACGCGGCCGGGGTACACGCCTTGGATGCCCAATAGGGTGGTGCGCACTTTGGTGGTGCTCCATGTGTCGATACCCACATCGTTAAACGTGCGTTGGGGCGAGGCTATGTCGATGTAGTTGTAAACGGCTTGCACGGCTTGCTCGGCGCGTGCGATTTGTTCGACAAATTGTTTTTCCTGCTCCGAAGAAACTTGGCCGAGTAAAAGAACATGGCGGTTGTAGCTTACCACGGAAAGGCGCGGTGCGTAGCCGGAGGTTTGGTTATTGTTTTTCAGATAGGAAATAGCGGTGTTGTGGATACGCAGCTCCATCACTTGGTCGTCGGCTTGGGCGCCGGTGCTGCGGCGGTCGAGGCCGGATTGCGTGCCGACGGCGGCACCGCCGAGTAAGGCTGCGGCGCAACCGCTCAATCCGGTGGACACGGCAGCAGCCAGCAATAGGGTTTTTAAGGTTTTGTTCATGCGGAATTCCTTAATGTGGCAATCCGGCCTTTGGCGGCCGGTATTGAAAAAAGAAAAATATTTTAACGGTTTATCGCCGGTTTGGACGTTTTTGCCGATAATCGGTTGCCAAAAGCTTTCAGACAGGCATTTACATACCTTCGAGCAGCATGGTGTCGATAGAGTCGCACAGGGCGTGTATCAGCAGGATGTGGGTTTCCTGAATGCGGGCGGTGCGCGGATGGGGCACGTTGAGCAGCACGTCGCTGTCTTTCAGCATGCCGGCGATTTTGCCGCCGTCGCGGCCGGTAAAGGCGATAACGTGCATGTCGCGCTCGTGGGCGGCTTTGATGGCTTCGATTACGTTGCCGGAATTGCCCGAAGTGGAAATGCCGATCAACACGTCGCCCGCGCGGCCTAGTGCGCGCACCTGTTTGCTGAAAATATGGTCGAAGCCGTAATCGTTGCCGATGGCGGTAAGGGCGGATGTGTCGGTGGTGAGCGCCACGGCGGCCAGTTCCATACGCTCTTTTTCAAAACGACCGGTCATTTCGGCGGCGAAATGTTGGGCGTCGGCAGCCGAGCCGCCGTTGCCGCAGGCGAGGATTTTGCCGTCGTTCATTAGGCAGTTCATCATCAGCACGGCCGCTTCGGCGGTGGGTTCGGCCAGCACTTCGGCTGCCTGCTGTTTGACTTGGATGCTTTCTTCGAAATGCGCGGCTACGCGCTCTTGTAATGTTGTCATGGGTTTAACCTGTGATGTTTTGAATCCATACGGGCGCGTCGCTGCCCTGAATCAATACCGCATCGAGGCGGCAGGGTAGCCTGCCTGCTTTGCGGGTTTGCAGATAATGCTCGGCGCTGCGGGTGAGCTTGGCCAGCTTGGCCGGGGTGATGCTGTGTGCCGCGCCGCCGAAGCTGCTGCTTTTGCGGTATTTGACTTCTACGAAAAGCAACATCTTACCGTGTTTGACGATTAAATCAATCTCGCCGAAGGGGCAATGCCAGTTCCGTTCGACCAATGTGCAGCCGCGGCTTTCTAAAAACGCCAGCGCCGCATCTTCGCCCGCCGCGCCTGATGTGTGGTTTAAGCGCATAATCCGATTCGCCCGTATAATGTGGTTTTAGTTTTTCAGACAGGCATTCCGATATGATGCAGAAACATTACCAAAAAGCCTGCGAAAGTGTTGAGAAGCAGACATTATACGTGGTTGCCACGCCTATCGGCAATTTGGGCGATATCACGTTGCGCGCGCTGGCGGTGTTCGCCAACGCGGACATTATCTGCGCGGAAGATACGCGGGTAACGGCGCAATTGCTGAGCGCCTACGGCATACAGGGCAGGCTGGTGAGCGTGCGGGAGCACAACGAGCGCCAAATGGCCGACAAAATCATCGAAGCGTTGGCGGCGGGGCAGAGCGTGGCGCAGGTTTCCGATGCGGGTACGCCCGCCGTGTGCGATCCGGGCGCCAAGCTTGCCGCGCTGGTGCGTGAGGTGGGGTATAAAGTGGTGCCTGTGGCAGGGCCGAGCGCCGTGATGGCGGCTTTGAGCGTGGCGGGTGTGACGCAGCCCGATTTTTATTTTTACGGCTTTCTGCCGCACAAATCGGGCGAGCGCAAAAAATTATTCGAGCGTTGGCAAACGGCGGATTATCCGATGGTGATGTTTGAAACACCGCACCGCATCGAAGCGGCGCTCAACGAGATGGCCGAATATTTTCCCGAGCGCACCATCATGCTGGCGCGGGAAATTTCCAAAACTTTTGAAACTTTTTTGAGCGGCACGGTGGAAGAAGTGCGCGTCATGCTGCAGGCAGACAGCAACCAGAGCCGCGGCGAGATGGTGTTGGTGTTGCATCCGCAGGCCGTGCAACGCAGTGAAACGCTGCCGGAAGATGCACAGCATGTGATGAAAGTGTTGGCGGACGAATTGCCGACCAAACAGGCTGCGGAATTGGCAGCGAAGATTACGGGCGAGAGTAAAAAAGCGCTGTATGATTTGGCGCTTGAATGGAAGAAAAGCGGCGGATAAGATTGTTGGCTCAGATGAGCAATGCCTGTCTGAAAAACTTTCAGACAGGCATTGCTCATAATTTTAGCTTAGGGTAAGTACGATTACCACGTGCTGTCTAAATCGTTCTTACGGGATGATTCAACCTCATCTTCACTTGGCGTGTCTGCTGCACGCAGGCGCATCAGTTCGGCAATAGCTTGGGTGCGTTTGTAGCAGGTAATGCCGCTGCCGATAACGATGGCCACCAGAGAAACGCCGAGCAGAAAATTGGTTTGGTTGTAATGGCTTTCTATTGCGCCTAGAAGACAACCCAGTGCCAACACGGCCATGCGCTGCTGTTTGGCCATCGGGCCGAGAAAATCCTGCGGGAAGCCCAAGCTGCCGCCAAACACGCGGATGTAGGCGGTTGCCATAGCCAGCAGGGCGCCCAGCCAGCCCAACCAGCTTTGTCCGATGGCGTAACCCAGCGCCACAATCAAAACGCTGTCGGCCACGCGGTCCGGAAATTCGTTGTAAATTTCGCCGGTGTCGGTTTTTTTGCTGCCTTCAACCGCCACCATGCCGTCGAGCAGGTTACACATCAGCCTGAGCTGGATAAAAATCGCGCAGCCCACCAAAGCCGCGGCATGCTGGCTGTAGGCAAGCAAACCGGCTCCGCAGGCGGCAAATACGGCGCTTAGAATAGAAATCTGATTGGGCGATGGGGAGTCTTTTGCGGCCAGCCACGCTGCAAAGCGGACAATCCATTTATTGTTGCGGAAAGCAACGGGGCGGCGGTTATTGTGAGTCGTCATATTGTTTAAGTGAGTAAAACAGCTGTTAATATTCCTTAAGGATAAACAAGATTTTTGTGTATGCAAAGCGATAAGTTGAGATATGGGGCGTAAAGTGTATAAGCGGCTGTATTTGCCAAACCGGCGACCCGCGTTTTCAGACAGGCATAGATGATTCTTGCCGCTTTGCCGCTTTGTGACAAACCTCCGGCAATTCGGCTATAATCCGCCGTTTCAGCGCGGTTCGAAATCCTCCCGCGATACCAAAACTAGGAACCCAAATGCAAAACGAAAAAGCACTGGTCATCTTTTCAGGCGGCCAGGATTCCACTACCTGCCTGATTCAGGCCATTCAAACCTACGGCCGCGAAAACGTGCAGGCCATCACGTTCCAATACGGCCAACGCCATGCTATCGAGCTGGATTGCGCCCGCCGGATTGCCGAAGACTTAGGCATCGCACAAACCGTGCTCGACCTCAGCCTGATGCAACAAATCACCCATAACGCCTTGATGGACGGCACAGCCGAAATTCAGACAGGCAACAACGGCGTGCCAAATACCTTCGTTGACGGCCGCAACGCCCTGTTTCTGCTCTATGCCGCCATTTACGCCAAGAGCCAAAATATCAAACACATCATCACCGGAGTGTGCGAAACCGACTTTTCAGGCTATCCCGACTGCCGCGACGTATTCGTGAAATCCATGAACGTTACCCTCAATCTGGCGATGGACTACGCCTTCCAAATCCACACGCCGCTGATGTACCTCACCAAAGCGCAAACATGGGCGCTGGCCGACCGTTTGGGCTGCTTCGACTACATCCGCGAACACACCCATACCTGCTACCACGGCGTGGAAGGCGGCTGTGGCGAATGCCCGAGCTGCGTATTGCGCGAACGCGGGCTGGCGGATTACTTGGCCGTGCGGAAATCTGACCGCTAAATACAAACCGACCTTTCACCATAATAAATAAACCAAATAACTCCATTCTGTTTATTTATTACGCATATCCTAATATTCTGAAACCTGTTAGTAGATAAGCTTGGAGAATACAAATGAAATCAATCTTATACCCCTTTATCGTGGCGGGCTTGGCCCTAACCGCACTCAGCGCATGCAATCAAAACAGCCAAAACACGCAAGCTGCCGCCTCAGAAGCCGTCGCATCAGCTGTAACCTCCTCAACTCCTACGCCTGTTGATAAAGAGCATACCGCCGAAAAATTGCTTGATTGGGCAGGCACGTACCAAGGCAAGCTGCCATGCGGATCGTGTGAATACATTCAAACCACGCTGGTGTTGAATGCCGATCGCACTTACACGCTGAGCGAAGATTACAAAAGCAGCAAAGAACCATTGTCAGCCAAAGAACAAGGGCGCTTCGAATGGGAAGACAATGGCAGCATTATCCGGCTTAAACCGAGCAACTCTACCGATCCGTTGGACGAAAGACGCTATTTCATTGCCGAAAAACATGTGTTTCAGCTAGCAGAGGGC
Source organism: Neisseria wadsworthii 9715 (assembly GCF_000227765.1). Lineage (GTDB taxonomy): Bacteria > Pseudomonadota > Gammaproteobacteria > Burkholderiales > Neisseriaceae > Neisseria > Neisseria wadsworthii. The sequence continues at coordinate 2,052,357 of NZ_JH165159.1, read as the reverse complement.
GAGAATAAATATAAAGAAAACAGCCTGTATCGTTTGGATCGGCAGGACGCGCAATAATTTTAATAAACAAAAAGAGGCTGTTTTGAAAAATCTCCAAATGCCTGTCTGAAACCGTGTTGAAACTTTCAGACAGGCCGCTACAACAAACCATGAAAATTACCAAAATCTTCACATTCGATTCCTCCCACATGCTCGACGGGCATGACGGCAAATGCCAAAACCTGCACGGCCACACCTACAAACTCGAAGTCGTTGTTGCCGGCGGGCTGATTAAAAGCGGCGCAAAAGACGGCATGGTGATGGACTTTGCCGACCTCAAAACCATTGTCAAACACACCATCATCGAGCCGTTTGACCATGCTTTTATTTATAACGGCAACAACCCGCGCGAAAGCCAGATTGCCGCCCTGCTCGAAGGCTGGAACATGAAAACCATGCGGCTGGATTTCCGTACCACCGCAGAAAACATGGCGGCTTACATGTATGCCTGTCTGAAAAACGCCGGCCTGCACGTGAGCTTAATCCGTTTGTGGGAAACGCCGACTTCCTGTGCCGAGTGCGACGGAGTGTAGAAAAATGATTAAAAATCATGCAGACAACCCCCAATACCGCATCGTCGAAATCTTCGAAAGCCTGCAAGGGGAAGGCTACAACACCGGTATGCCCGCCGTGTTTATCCGCCTGGGCAAATGCAACCTCGCCTGCCCGTGGTGCGACACCGATTACCTGACTTTCAAGCCCATGACGCTGAGCGAAATCCATGCCTGTCTGAAAAGCTATACCGCCCGCAACATCATCATCACAGGCGGCGAACCGACGATACAGCCCAATCTGGCTGCCTTGCTTGATTCGCTCAAAGCCGAAGGCTACCGACTCTGCATCGAAACCAATGGCCTCAACCCCGCGCCGCCGCAGATTGACTACGTGGCCACCAGCCCCAAAGCCTGCTATGCCGAGAAATACGAAAAACAGTGCATAGCAACCGCCGACGAAGTGCGCATTGTGGCGGACGGCGACGTTACCGCGTTTTGCGAGCGTATGGAGCACAAAATCCGCGCCAAGCATTACTACCTCTCGCCTTGCGAAAAAACCGGCGTAATGAATATTTACGACACCATCCGTCAAATCGGCGAACTGAACAGCCGTCCCAACGCTCCCGTGCATTGGCAACTGAGCGTGCAAACGCATAAATGGGCGGGGATTGAGTAATAGAGAAATAGTGTGAAGAAAAACCCAATGCCTGTCTGAAAAATGGTTTCAGACAGGCAGTGAGTTTTATCCGTCGCATCAAAGTGCGTTTAATTGCGGCGGTAAGCTTGGAATGTTCGGCCAAGCCGGAATCTATATTTTATAGTTAATCAACTTAAAAATAGTACATTTGTCATACTCGGGCTTGACCCGAGTATGACGGTACCGTTATTAAACTTAAGTGAATTGACTATAGCGGCAGCTACGGATAGTTTTCGCGTATTTTTCAGACAGGCATTGCATAACACAGATGCCTGTCTGAAACGTTTTTAAAACGCAGAGCCGGGCTGCTTTAGAAATTCGGTTTCTTCCGGCGTGGATGCCCTGCCGAGCACGGCATTGCGGTGCGGGTAGCGGCCGAAGCGGTCGATAATGGCTTTGTGTCGGATTTCAAAATCAACGGTTACGGGGTCGGTGTAGCGTTGGAACAATGGCAGCGCCTGCCCGTGAATGGCGCGGCTTTCGCTGTGCATCAGCGGCATCAGCATGAATTTGCGCTGTATTTCGGGCAGGTGTTCAAAGCCGCTTTGGCGCAACGCTTCTTGGGCAAGGGCAACGGCCATATTGTCTTGTGCGAATGCTTGCGGGCTGTTGCGGAAAAGGTTGCGCGAGAATTGGTCGAGAACAATGATTTCGGCCAGCCGCCCTTCGAGCGTGTCACGCCACACATCAAGCTCGCTCTGTGCGGCCTGCCGCCAAATCTCTGCAAATTGCGTGCGGATGCTTTGGTCGAAGGCATCGCTTTGTTCAAACCAAAAGGGCTGCGCGGCATCGGAAAACCAAAAATCCAAAATCGTTTGCGGAGTCATAAATGCTTTCAGAAAAGTGATGAAAAAAGCATACTCTAGCAGAATCCGATGCGGAACAGGCAATTATGCCCGCTATATTCACACAGGCATTGGTTTGACGGAGCATTGATTCTATAATGATACCTATCTGAAAAATCCGTCCACTCCTTATTCAATTCAAAAGTCAATTCAAAAGCCTGTTATGTCCCAATCTTGTTTCCATTGCGGCCTGCCCGTTCCCGAAGATGTCGATTTGCCCATCCGTTATGAAAACCGCACCGAACCTGCCTGCTGTGCGGGTTGCCAGGCGGTGGCGCAGAGCATTATCGATGCGGGTTTGGGCAACTACTACAAACAGCGCACGGCTGATGCGCAGAAAGCAGGCTTGCCGCCGCCGGAATTGCTTGAGCAGTTAAAGCTTTATGATTTGCCCGAAGTACAGGCGGATTTTGTGGAGACGGATTCGGAAAACGGACGCGAAGCGGTGTTGATGTTGAGCGGCATCACTTGCGCGGCTTGCGTGTGGCTGATCGAGCAGCAGCTTTTGCGGCTGCCCGGCGTGGTGTCGGTGGAGCTGAATTACAGCAGCCGCCGCGTGCGTGTGAAGTGGGACGACAGCCGCGTCAAACTTTCGGATATTCTTTTGCGCATTCAGAATTCGGGCTACAGCGCGGCGCCTTACGATGCGCAGAAAGTGGAAGAAGCGGCGGTGGCCGAGCGCAAAAAATCGCTGGCCCGGCTGGCTGTGGCGGGCTTGTGCATGATGCAGACCATGATGTTTGCCGTCCCCACTTATCTTTACGACGATATCGAGCCGCAATATCTGGAGATTCTGCACTGGGGCGCGTTTCTGATGGTGCTGCCGGTGATGCTGTATTCCGCCGTGCCGTTTTATCAGGGCGCGCTGCGTGATGTGAAAAACCGCCGCGCGGGGATGGATACGCCGGTTGCGCTGGCCATATTGCTGGCGTTTGCGGCGGGCGTGTACGCGCTGCTTTCCAATGCCGGACAAGGCATGTATTTCGAAGGCATCGCCATGTTTGCCTTTTTGCTGCTGCTGGGGCGTTTTATGGAGCAGGCGGCGCGGCGCAAAGCGGGTGATGCGGCCGAGCGGTTGGTTAAGTTGGTGCCGGCGTTTTGCCACAAGCTGCCGGATTATCCCGATGAAACGGTGCAGGAAGCGGCGGTGGCGCAGCTGCGTTCGGGCGATGTGCTGCTGGTGCGCGCGGGCGAAGTGGTGCCGGCTGACGGCACGGTGCTATCGGGCGAAAGCGAAGCCGACGAAGCCATGCTCACAGGTGAAAGCTTGCCGGTTGCCAAACGCGCCGGCGACAAGGTTACGGCGGGCACGCTCAATATTACCGGCCCGTTGGTTGTGCGTGCCGACGAAGTGGGCGGGCAAACCCGTTTGGCGCACATCGTGAAGCTGCTCGACCGTGCGCTCTCGCAAAAGCCGCGCTTGGCCGAGGCGGCCGACAAATATGCCTCGGGTTTTGTGTCCGGCATGTTGCTGCTGGCCGCGCCCGTGTTTGCCGGCTGGTGGTATTTCACCGATGCCTATCAGGCTTTGTGGATAACCGTGTCGCTGCTGGTGATTACCTGCCCGTGCGCGCTTTCGCTGGCCACGCCGACCGCGCTGGCCGTGTCCACAGGCAAACTCGCCGGCAAAGGCGTGCTGATTGCGCGCGGACATGCTTTGGAAGCATTGGCGGCGGCCACCGATGTGGTGTTTGATAAAACGGGCACGCTCACCGAAGGCAAACTGTGGGTAACGCAAACCCTGCTGCTGGGCGGCGAACATGCCGTTCAGGCCGCGCAGGCATTGGAAAGCCAGTCCGAACACCCGATTGCACACGCCATCATGGCATTACCCGTGGAAGAGGCGGCAGATATAGCGGTAGAGCAGCGGGTTAACCGCGTAGGGCACGGCGTAAGCGCCATGCTCACTATCAACGGCAAACGGCAAATCTGGGCCATCGGCAGGCCGGAATTTGTGGCAGAGATCGCCGGCGATATTCCACCGCAATGCGGTGACACAAAACACGAAGGCAGCGTGATTGCATTGGGCAACCAGCAAGGCTTTAGCGCGTTGTTTTTCTTGAAAGACCAAGTGAAAGCCGGTGTGCCGGAAATGCTGGCCGCGCTCAAAAAACGCGGGTTAACGCCGCATATTCTGAGCGGCGACCGCAGAAATGCCGTGAACGCGCTGGCTGCGCAATTGGGCATCGAATCCGCCTGTGCGGAAGCCACGCCGGAGGATAAACTGGCTTATGTGGAAAACTTGCAGCGGCAGGGGAAAAAAGTGCTGATGGTGGGCGACGGCATCAACGACGCGCCCGTGCTGGCGGCGGCGGATGTGTCCGTGGCCGTGGCGGGCGGTGCCGATGTGGCGCGGGACGGCGCCGATGTGGTGCTGTTAAACGAAGACATGGCCGTGCTGCCCGAAATGCTGGAGCAGGCAGCGCGCACCCAAGCCAATATCCGGCAAAACCTGATTTGGGCGAGCCTGTATAACATCATCGCCGTGCCGCTTGCCGCCGCCGGCTATGTAACGCCGTGGATTGCCGCGCTGGGTATGAGCAGCAGCTCTTTATTGGTGCTGATGAACGCGCTGAGGCTGGGTAAGAAATAAGATGGATTCGGGATGGCGGGTGAAATCAGGCAATGCCTGTCTGAAAGGGTTTGGTTTCGCAGAAATTCGCGTTGCCCGTTTCAGACAGGCATTGGCTATTTGAAGTGTAGACAATCAGAGAGATAGTCAAATAAACATACTTCATATCTGAAAAACCGTAACTACACCGGTATTGCCCGTTGGCGCCGCCGAACGGAGCGGGATTTTTGGGGAAACAAGGCCGCTCCCGGAGCGAAGCGACTAGCGGCCTCCCGAAAAGCACGCGTAGTGAGGGTAGTTTGCGCAGCAAACCGGCAACCGCGGTCGCCTTTCTTTGCCTACTTTCTTTGGCGAAGCAAAGAAAGTAGGGCCGGCGCGGCCATGAAGCGCAACCTTAGCCAAGCCGAAATTGGGTAGATTTAAGCAAACAAAATCATGCCTATTTTTAAGTTATATAATGGAATAATTAATAAACCGGTACAAAGAAAATGCCTGTCTGAAACCTTTTCAGACAGGCATTTTGCTTTATCCGTTTATTCACGCACCTTGTATTTTCCCCGGTAAAGCCTTGCGCACCAACAATGTGAGCACGAACGTGGCCAGCATCACGGGCAGGGTGCTGCCCAGCGGGGTTTGCCATTCAATCAGAATGCGGTAGAGGAAGAAACCGGCCAGCCACAGAGCAAGGCTGATCCAGTCGATTGAAGCGGCGGCGCGGCGCTTGAGCACGAAATAATCGGCCATCTGCACGGCAATCATGGGCGCGAACACGGAGCCGATGAAGAGCAGGAAGTGTTCGAAGCGGTTAACCGGTAATGTGGCGGCGAGCACGGTGCCGAGCAGGGTAACAGTGATGGCTACGGCGTTTTCACTGAAACGCTGGCTGATGGCATGGTAGCTGACGCCTGCGGAGTAGGCGTCGAGAAAAGTGGTGGTTACGGTAGAGAGCACCACAATCAGAATGCCCGCAATGCCCAGCCCTGAATAAAGCAGGATTTGGGCGATGTCGGATTGGCCGGTAAAGAGCGCGGCGGCCAAGCCGAGCGTATACATCCACGAGCTGGTTACAAAATAGGCGGCAGCGGCGGCAAAAGTTACTTTTTTCGGCGATTCGGCATTGCGTGTGTAATCGGAAACCAGCGGCAGCCATGAAAGCGGCATAATGGCAGCCAGCTCAACCGCCAAGCCGAAGCCCATGGCTTGCGCGTCGGTTTGAACCGTCGCGCCGCCGCCGAATACTTTGGTGCTCAGCCAAAGCGTAATCAGAAACAGTGCGCCCAACACAATCACTTGCACACGGTTGAAATGCCGCACGCCGCTCAGCAGCCATACCACAATCAATCCACCGATAATCAGGCTCCACATCAATTGGGAAACGCCGCCCCACAAATGCTGGGTGAGCGCGGCGGCAATCTGAGCACCGGTAAAAATCATGATGGCTGTCCAACCGATCAGCTGTAAAACGTTGGCGCCTGAGAAGAGCACGGAGCCGCGTTCGCCAAATGAAAGCTGCACCGTCTGCATCGCGCTGCGGCCGGTTTGCGCACCAATCAAGCCGGCGAAATAAAAGAGCGCGCCGCCGATGATGTGGCCGAGAATAATGGCTGTTAGTCCTTTTTCCCAGTCCAGCGGAGCGAAGAGCGTGCCGGTAATGATTTCCACCACCGACACAGCCGCGCCGAACCAGATTAAGCCGGCAGCGGCGGCAGAGAGTTTTTTTGTTTCCATAACACATAAATCCTGAAATGAGTTAGAGCTGATTATAGCGAATAAAACTGGTTTTTATATACATTTAGCATGTGAACCGAATGATTTGCGCCCCCTTGTTCCCGGGTAACCCTGAATATTGCCTATGATTCACTCTTTCCCGTCAGACTCTATAAAATGCCTGTCTGAAAATGCTTTAAGACAAGCATTGCCATGCGGGCGGGCAAATCGGGTATAATCGGTTCATTATTCTGCCCATTGGTTGATAGAGGAAACCTTATGCCGCGTTTTTACCCGCATCCGATTATTGCCCGCGAAGGCTGGCCGTTTATCCTGGCCGGCTTGTTTTTCAGCATCGTATTTGCCTGCTGGCTGGAATGGTGGTCGTTGCCGTTTTGGCTGTTTACCCTGTTTGCCATTCAGTTTTTCCGTGATCCTTCGCGCCCGATTCCGCAAGAAGAAGATGCCGTTTTGTGCCCGGCAGACGGCCGTATCGTAGTGGTGGAGCGCACCATTGATCCCTACCGCAATACCGAAGCCCTGAAAATCAGCGTGTTTATGAATGTGTTTAACGTGCATTCGCAACGCTCGCCGATCGACGGCACCGTCACCCGTGTGGAATACAATAAAGGCAAATTCCTCAATGCGGCGCTGGATAAAGCGAGCACCGAAAACGAACGCAATGCCGTGTTTGCCACCACGCGCACAGACCGCGAGCTGACTTTCGTGCAGGTGGCGGGCTTGGTGGCGCGCCGTATTGTATGCTATGTCGACTCAGGCCAAAGAGTGGTGCGCGGCGAGCGCTACGGCTTTATCCGCTTCGGTTCGCGCGTTGACGTTTACCTGCCGACTGATGCCGTGGCGCAGGTGTCGATCGGCGACAAAGTCAAAGCCAGTTCCACCATCCTTGCCCGGCTTCCGCTGAAAGCACCGGTTCACAATGATGAGCCGAAAGAAATTCAGCCCGCTGCAAGTAACCGGCAAGTAGTGGAAAGCGAAGCGGCGAACGCCCAACAAGACGAGCAGCAGATGATTGAAGCGGCTGCCGAGAAGGTAAGGGCGGCTGCCGAGCGCGAAGCGCCGAAAGAATAAAAGAGCCAACGGCTTTCAGACAGGCATTCTGAAAGCCGTTTTTATTTTTCACATTCATTTATAGTTAAACCACTTACATAGTAACAGCGTCGTCATACTCGGGCTTGCACCGAGTTATGATGAGCATACTGTTTAAGTTGGTTCACTAAAGCTTGATAAGGAAGCGGTTTTGAGCAAATACCAACCCGATAAATCATTGAGCAAACCCGAGCGTGTGATGCTGGTGGGCGTGATGCTGGCTGCCGATTATTCCGGTGCCAACGAAATCCGCGAGCGTGATTTTCAGGCGGCTTTAGAAGAAGCCGCCGAATTGGTGCGGGCAACGGGCGGCGAGCTGGTACAGGTGGAAAGCGCCAAGCGCGATAGGGCGCACAGCGCACTGTTTGTCGGCACGGGTAAGGCCCAGGAGCTGGCAGAAGCCGTGCGGCTGAATGAAATCGAGCTGGTTGTGTTCAACCATGAATTAACGCCCACGCAGGAGCGCAATCTGGAAAAAGCGCTGCAATGCCGCGTGCTCGACCGTGTGGGGCTGATTCTGGCGATTTTTGCCCAGCGCGCGCAAAGTCAGGAAGGGCGGCTGCAAGTGGAGCTGGCGCAGCTCACGCATCTTTCCGGCCGTTTGGTGCGCGGCTACGGCCATCTGCAAAGTCAGCGCGGCGGCATCGGTCTCAAAGGGCCGGGCGAAACGCAGCTGGAAACCGACCGCCGCCTGATTAATCAGAAAATCGCAGCGCTCAAACGCCAGCTGAAAAATGTGGAAAAGCAGCGCGCCACCCGCCGCAAAGCGCGTTTGCGCGGCAGCCTGAAAACCTTTGCGCTGGTGGGCTACACCAACACGGGCAAATCCAGTCTGTTCAACCGACTAACCAAAGCCGATGTGTTGGCGAAAGACCAACTGTTTGCCACGCTCGACACCACTGCCCGCCGCCTGTATCTCTCGCCGGAATGCAGCTTGATTATTACCGACACGGTGGGCTTTGTGCGCGATTTGCCGCACAGCCTGGTGGCAGCCTTTTCCGCCACGCTGGAAGAAACGGCGCTGGCCGATGTGCTCTTACATGTGGCCGATGTGTCGCATCCGCAGGTGGAGCGGCAGGAAGACGATGTGAATCTGGTGTTGGAAGAAATCGGCGCGGGCGATGTGCCGCAGCTGATGGTGTACAACAAAACCGACTTGCTGCCCGCAGAGAAGCGCCCCAAAGGCATTCTGCGCAATGCGCGCGGCATGCCGGTGGCAGTGTATCTTTCGGTGAAAGAAGGCTGGGGGCTGGAAGATTTGCGCGATGCCATGGTGGAGTTGGCGCAAGCGGGAGATTGAGCAGAATGCCTGTCTGAAAGCCGCAAAATAAATAAGCTTGCACCTAATTGATTTTTGTGACATGTTGTTATTATTATGAAAATAAAATCGGGAGAAGAGTCATGAAACATCTATTATCTTTGGTTGCGATCTGCCTCTTGGCCGGTTGCGCCGTCACGCCGGAGCAGAAAGCGCGCCGCGCTGCAGAGCAAAAGCGCTATGAGCAGCAACTGCAAGTTGCTTTAGCGGCGCAATGCGATAAGGAAACGGCAGAAATGATGGAGCGTCAGTTTAGGGGTGATATCGGTGCCACCGAAAAAGAGCGCAAAGATTTCCGCCTGAAATACATTGATAAAACCAGCGATAAACTCTTTCAATCTTGCTACCGCCTGGCTTGGGAAAACCACATCAACCAGCGCCGTTTGGAGCAGGCCGAACGCTGGCGCGACCGTTACGACGACTGGTATTGGGGCCCGCGGCCTTATTGGTGGTGGTAGCCGCCGGCGGGTAGCCCATGCCTGTCTGAAAACGGCTCAAAGGTTTTCAGACAGGCATAGCGAAAGCCATTTGACCGGCATCAAAAAAAAGCGGATAATCCGCAGCAATTCAAACATTTAAGGCAGCCCGAACCGGCTGCCTAAAACTATTCTAAACAAGCAGAACCCTATGAAATCACCAGAACTACTCCTTCCCGCCGGCGGCCTTGAGCGCATGCGCGCCGCGTTTGATTACGGCGCCGATGCCGTGTATGCCGGCAGCCCGCGCTATTCCCTGCGCGCACGGAACAACGAATTTGCCAAGCTGCCCGTGTTGGAGCAGGGCATCAGCGAAGCACATGCGCGCGGCAAGAAATTTTTCTTAACCGTGAATACCCTGCCGCACAATTCCAAGCTGAAAACCTTTATCGCCGACATGGAGCCGCTGATCGCCATGAAGCCCGACGCACTGATTATGGCGGATCCCGGGCTGATTATGCAGGTGCGCGAAAAATGGCCGGAAATGCCGATACACCTTTCCGTGCAGGCCAACACCACCAACTATTGGGGCGTGCAGTTTTGGCAGAAAATCGGGGTGGAGCGGATTATCCTCTCGCGCGAACTGAACATGGAAGAAATCTCCGAAATCCGCCAAGAGTGCCCCGATATCGAATTGGAAGTGTTCGTGCACGGCGCATTGTGCATTGCCTATTCCGGCCGCTGCCTGCTTTCCGGCTATTTCAACCACCGCGACCCCAACCAAGGCACCTGCACCAACGCCTGCCGCTGGGATTATAAAGTGTACGCAGCCGAAACCGACGAAATGGGCGACAGCAAATTGCTGCAAGGCTTCGATTTCAACCGCGCGCAAGAAGAAGCCAATGCGGCTTTTGAAGGCATCAACGGCCAGCAGCGCCACCCGCTTGCCGATAAAGTGTTCCTGATTGAAGAGGCCAACCGACCGGGCAGTCTGCTGCCTATTATGGAAGACGAACACGGCACTTATATTATGAATTCCAAAGACTTGCGCGCCATCGAGCAGGTTGCCAAACTGGCCGAAATCGGCGTGGACAGCCTGAAAGTGGAAGGGCGTACCAAGTCGGTTTACTACGTTGCCCGCGTGGCGCAGGCCTACCGCAAAGCGATTGACGATGCCGTGGCCGGCAAGCCGTTTGATTACAGCCTGCTGGCCGAACTAGAAGGGCTGGCCAACCGCGGCTACACTTCCGGCTTTTTGGAGCGCCATCAAACGCAGGATTATCAAAACTACCTCAGCGGCCATTCTTTAGCCAAGCAAAGCCAGTTTGTCGGCCAAGTGATTGAAATTGATGAAGAAGGTTGGGCGACCGTGGATGTGAAAAACCGCTTTGCGGTAGGCGATACGATTGAAATCATTCATCCGCAGGGCAATCAAACACTGGTGTTGGAGGCGATGACGCGCAAAGGCAAAACCATAGACGTGGCGCCGGGCAACGGCATTCAGGTGAAAATCCCACATATGGAAGGCAAAGACAATGCATTGATTGCCCGCGTGGTTAAGCCTTAGTGTTTGATTAGTATGAAAGAATGCCTGTCTGAAACTTTTCAGACAGGCATTCTTTATATTAAAGCCAGCCGATAAATGCGGCTTTATATAGTCAATCAATTTAAGGAAAAGTACACACGTCATACTCGGGTCAAGCCCGAGTATGGCGGAACTGTTACTATGTAAGTGGTTGAATTATAGCGGCCAATGCAATGCCGGATTGCTTTCAATCACGGTTTTGAATTGGTTTTGAATCCGTGCGATGGCTTCCTCGCTGTCGGCTTCGAAACGCAATACCAAAACAGGAGTGGTGTTGGAGGCGCGCATCAGGCCGAAGCCGTCGGCGAATTCCACGCGCAGGCCGTCGATGGTGATGATTTCGGTGGCGCCGTCGAATTTGGCGTTTTGTGCCAGCTCTTCAATCACTTTGTGGCCGTTGCTGCCTTCGGGCAGGTCGATATTGATTTCGGGTGTGGAAATGCTTTGCGGCAAGGCGTTGAGCACGGCGGAAGGGTTGTCGCCGGCGGAAAGGATTTCCAGCAGGCGGCAGCCGGCGTAGAGGCCGTCGTCGAAGCCGAACCAGCGTTCTTTAAAGAATGTGTGGCCGCTCATTTCGCCGGCCAGCAAGGCGCCGTTTTTCTTCATGGATGATTTGATGAAGCTGTGGCCGGTTTTTTCCATAATCGGTTCGCCGCCGTGTTTTTTTACCCAGGGTGTCAGCAGGCGGGTGGATTTTACGTCGAAAATCACTTTTGCACCGGGGTTGCGGCTCAACACGTCTTGCGCAAACAGCATCAATTGGCGGTCGGGATAAATGATGTTGCCTTCTTTGGTAACCACGCCCAAGCGGTCGCCGTCGCCGTCGAATGCGATGCCGATTTCCGCATCGCCGGTTTTCAGCTCGTTAATCACATCTTGCAGGTTTTTCGGTTTGGCCGGATCGGGATGGTGGTTGGGGAAATTGCCGTCAACGTCGCAGAAGAGCTCGGTAACTTCGCAGCCGAGCGCGCGGTATAAATCGCCGGCAAACGCGCCGGCCACGCCGTTGCCCGCGTCGGCCACGATTTTCATCGGGCGCTTGAGCTTGATGTGGTTGACGATGTGGTTGCGGTATTCGGCGGAAATGTCTTTTTCGGTAACGGTGCCGGCGGCTGCGCCTGTAACAAAGCGGTCTTGCTCAATCACGGCGAGTAGCTCTTGGATGGCATCGCCGGCCAGCGTGTCGCCGCCGAGCATCATTTTGAAGCCGTTGTAGTCGGGCGGGTTGTGGCTGCCGGTAATCATCACGCCGCTGCCGCCGCATTCTTGGATGGCTGCAAAGTAGAGCATGGGCGTGGCAACCATGCCGACGTTTAATACGTTAACGCCGCTTTCGGTAAAGCCGCGTGAGAGGTTGGCCATCAAATCGGGGCCGCTTAAACGGCCGTCGCGCCCGATGGCGATTTTTTGAATGCCTTTTTCCGCCGCTTTGGTCGCGATGGCCTTGCCGATTAAATAAGCCGCTTCATTGGTGAGCGTTTTGCCGACGATGCCGCGAATGTCGTAAGCTTTGAAAATATCTCTGGCGATGTTTGCCATCTTTTTTCCTTTGCGTGTAATAGTGGATAATAGTGGAGAAATATGCTTGGTATTCTAGCATAAGGTTAAGAAAGCTTAACCTTATGCCTGTCTGAAAGGTCGTAAACTTGTTACAGCCGATTCTCTTGGCGATGGTGGGATGAGGGAATGCCTGTCTGAACCTTATGTTTTCAGACAGGCATGTAGAATGTGTTGAATATTCAACCGATAGGTTTAAATGATTTTAACTCCTCGATCAGCCAGCGCTTCGAGGGCGAGGATGTGCACGAGCTCGGAGGGCGCGGTGCAGCAGTTTGCGATAACATGCACGTTGAAGCCGGAAGCATGCGGCGAAATGGCGGTGTAGGTGATGCAGTTTTGAGTCATCATGCCGCAAATGTAGAGGTCGGTAATACCTTCTTTTTTCAGGATTCCGCCCATGTCGGTATTGAGAAAGGAATCGGCGTGAACCTTTTCTACCAAAGGTGCGTCTGCGAGTAATCCGGCTACGGAAGTATGGATGTTTGCACCGGATGAACCTTTTCGGAAAAGCGGCGCATCGTCACCCGGAATAAAATGCTGCACACCCACAACCAGCCAGCCGTCTGCTTTTGCCTGTTTGATTTTTTCGGCAATGTTTGCTGAAGTTTTATCAATATTCCATTGCGGAAAGCCGCCGTTTGCAAAATATTCGTTTTGTACATCAACCACAATCAGAGCGGATTTCATTTGATTTCTCCTGAGTCGTTGAAAGGAAAGGATATTTTAACCATATTTTGTTGCAGGGAAAAAGATAAATTGCAGGGAGGCGGTGGGGAAGTTGAAGGAAATATATAGTGAAACATTTAAAAATAGGTATGACAGCACGCTTTTTTAACTTTCCTATTTCCCTGTTATTGAAAATGGCGCTTCATGTCCGTGCGATGGCTGCGGTGCGAAACGCTATAGGTATTCGGTCATTTGGTTGTGTGATGTTCATCAGAATGAGGATATCGCCGTTGGGCGGCTTCGATTCCTTGCAGTGTTTCGACAAGGCTTACACTCAGTGCGATTTTCGGGCGGTGGTGTTGAATTTATTGTGGGCAGACATATGATGTCGGTGGCGCTGTGAATGGTAAAAATTGAAGCGGCCTTCCGTTTTTAGGAAGGCCGGCAGATTATTCGCTGGGCGGCGTGTAGCCTTGAACGCTGTCGGCGCCTTCGCCGAAGAAGTAGTTTTCCATTTGTTGTGCCAGATATTCGCGCGCGCGCGGGTCGGCGAGGCTGAGGCGGTTTTCGTTAATCAGCATGGTTTGATGGCGCGTCCAAGCGTCCCATGCTTCTTGAGATACGTTTTCAAAAATGCGTTTGCCCAGTGCATTGGGCAGGGGGGCGAATTTCATGCCGGGTGCTTCTTTGCCCAGCTTGATGCAGTGAACCATGCGGGTCATGTCGGTATCCTTTTTGAGGTTGTAATGCTCGGAATTGTAATGGATTGAGCTGGGTTTGTATATGAATGCCTGTCTGAAAAAGGGTTTCAGACAGGCATTCTTTAATTTTCCGTGGCGGTCAGATTTAGGCTGAAAATATTGGATTTTCGGCCGCCCGCTTCGTATTCTTCGCGGCGTTCGGCGGGGAGATCGGCGGGTTGCGCTACGCTGAAGCCGCGTTCGGTAAACCAGTCGCCGGTGTGGGTGGAAAGGGCGATGAGCTTGGCCATGCCTGCGGCTTTGCTTTGATTGATGATGTGTTCGAGCAGCAGCTTGCCGTAGCCGCCGTCGCGCGCTTCGGGGGAAACGGCCAGGCAGGCGAGCTCGGCGGTGAGGTGTTCGCTGTAAAGCTTGAGGGAGACGCAGCCGTAAATTTGGCGGTCGTGCTCCAATATGAAAAATTCGTTGATGTGGTCTTCGAGGTATTCGCGGCTGCGTTTGACCAGGATGCCTTGCTCTTCCAACGGGCGGATAAGGCAGATGAGGTCGGCAATGTCGTTGCCTGCTGCGGGTCGGATGTTGATGAAAGGAGCTTGCGCGATAGATGTGCCCGTGCCTTCGCGGGTGAAGAGTTCGCTGATGAGGCTGCCGTCTTCCAAGCCGGAAAGGATATGGGTGCGCTCTACTTGGTTTTCGACGGCGTTGACGGAAGATTGCAGCAGGCGGCATTGGTCGGTGCGGATTTTGTTTTGTTTGATTAAAACTTGTGCTTCTTGTGAGGAGAGGTTGGTCAGCAGTCGGCCGCTTTCGTCTAATATGCCTTCGGGTTCGATGATGAAAATCAGCTTTTCGGCACCCAGGGCGATGGAGGCGGCTTCGGCGATGTCGGCCATACTGAGGTTGTAGGTTTTGCCGCTGAGCGAAGCGCCGAGCGGGCTGATGAGTACCACTGCGCCGCTGTCCAGACGCTGGCGGATGGCTTCGGTGTCGATTTTGCGCACGCGGCCGGTGTAGCCCATGTCGATGCCGTTGATGATGCCGTAGGGGCGGGCGGAAACGAAATTGCCCGAAGCGATACGCAAGCGTTTGCCGCGCTGCAATGAGTGGGCCATGCCGACTGAAAGTGCGGCTTCGATGTCGAAACGCACGATGCCGCAGGCTTGTTTGGCGCGCTCCAGTGTGGCTTCATTGGTGATTCTTCTGCCGTCGTGGTATTCGGGTTTGACGCAGGCGGCTTGGTCAAGCGCGCTGATTTGGCGGCGGGAGCCGTGTACCAAAACGAGCTTCACGCCGAGGCTGGCGAGCAGATTGATGTCGGCGGCCAACGATTGCAGCACCCGGCCCTCGAGCATATCGCTGGCGATGCCGATAACCAGTGTTTTGCCGCGCAGATAGTCGATATAGGGGGCGGCTTCCCGGAAATCACAAACGAAAGCGGGCGTGGTCATGGGGTTAAAGCATAATGGTTAGGTAAAAAAATTGGATAATCAACACGGTAAGCGCCACCATACAAGGCAGTGTCCAGTTGGTTTCTTTGGCTTGCGGCGGAGGTGGCAGCGCGGCGGGTGCGCGGTTTTGGTTGAGCAGGCTGTCGAGCAGTTCGGCAATTTCCTGGCGGGAAAGCTGGCGCTGGGCGCGAACTTGCGGGCCGATTTTGTGCACCAATTGGGTGTCGCTGCCGGCGGAGGGAAACAGATCGGGATTGAAGTTTTCCGGCGTGGGGCGGGTATGGCTGCGCGCTTGAAACAAGCCTTGGCAGGTTCGGCAGACCACATAGCCCTGCGCCAAATTGAGCTGGCTGTCTTTTACCCAAAGCTGGGTGCTGCAATGCGGGCAAACGCATAAAGGCATGACGTTTTCTTTCGTTGGTATTATGGATGGCGGATATTTTAAGCAATTTCAATAAGTTTGCCAACGTAAAACCATGTGGCAACGGAATGCCTGTCTGAAAAATGTATTTCAGACAGGCATTGTTGAAGCCGCTAAATCACGCCGTAGCGTTCGCGGTAGGCTTGAACCGGCGCTAAATATTGTTGGAAGTCTGCATCGTTTTCCAGCAGCGAGAGCAGGTCGCGCAGGTTGGCGATGGATACAACGGGCAAGCCGTATTGCTGTTCCACTTCCTGCACGGCCGACAGTTCTCCCGTGCCTTTTTCCATGCGGTCGAGCGCGATGGCAACGGCTGCGGGCGTTGCGCCTTCCGCCTCAATCAGCTTAACCGATTCGCGCACCGAAGTGCCGGCCGAAATCACGTCGTCGATAATCAACACGCGGCCTTTGAGCGGCGCACCCACCAATACGCCGCCCTCGCCGTGGTCTTTCGCTTCTTTGCGGTTGTAGGCAAACGGTACGTTCACGCCTTTTTCGGCCAGCATCATGGCAGTGGCCGCCGCCAAAATAATGCCTTTGTAAGCCGGGCCGAACAACATATCGAATTCGATTTTGCTCTCAATAATGGCTTGTGCATAGAATTTGGCCAGTGCCAAAGTGGAGGCGCCGTCGTTAAATAAACCCGCATTGAAAAAATAAGGCGACTGACGGCCTGCTTTGGTGGTGAATTCGCCGAACTTCAATACGTTTTGCTCTAGGGCGAATTTCAGGAAATCTTGACGGAAATCGGACATTTTTTCGGTTCTTCCCAGCAGAAAAATAAAGCGGATTATAGCCGAAGGCGTTAAACAGCAACAGGCTGCATAAAACAAAACGCATAGGTTTTACCGGCCTCGCTATGCAATTTGAGGCTATATAATGCAGGAAGGAGAAATAAAAGGCATCACTATGAGTGGTAATCGCAAGCAGATAAATAGCCTGCAAACCGCAGCGACAAGCGGGTTTGCCGCAAACATCAAGCTTTTTCTGATTTTTCTTTATTTGGGTTGCACTTCATTCGGCGGCCCTGCAGCGCATTTGGGTTATTTCAGACAGGCATTTGTGGAAAACGCGCTTGGTTGAGCGAAGCACAATATGCGTCTTTGGTGGCAATGTGTCAGTTTATTCCCGGGCCGGCGAGCAGCCAGATGTTCAGCGGTTTCACTATACAGTAGAATAGTGCTATTTTTTATCGTAGGAAAAACAATCGTGTTAAAAATTATTTCTGCTAATGTGAACGGCATCCGTTCGGCATATAAAAAAGGTTTTCATGAATACATTGCTGCTTCGGGCGCGGATATTGTATGCGTGCAGGAGCTTAAAGCTCAGGAGGCCGACTTAAGCGAAGATATGAAGCAGCCGCACGGTATGCACGGTGTGTGGCATTGTGCGGAGAAGCGCGGTTACAGCGGTGTGGCGGTGTATAGCAGGCAGGAGCCGGATAATGTTCAGACAGGCATGGGCATTGAGGAATTCGACCGCGAAGGGCGTTTTGTGCGCGCTGATTTCGGCGACTTGAGTGTGATTTCGCTTTATCTGCCCTCGGGCACCAGCGCGCCGGAGCGGCAGGAGTTGAAATACCGCTTTCTGGATGCGTTTTATCCCATGTTGGCCGAAATGAAATCCGAAGGCCGTGATATTGTGGTGTGCGGCGACTGGAACATTGCTCATCAAAACATCGACTTGAAAAACTGGAAAGGCAACCAGAAAAATTCAGGCTTTCTGCCGGAAGAGCGGGCATGGATCGGTAAAGTGATTGCCGAGTTGGGCTGGGTGGACATGTGGCGCAGCCTGTATCCTGAGATTCCGGGCTACACTTGGTGGAGCAACCGCGGGCAGGCTTATGCTAAGGATGTTGGGTGGCGCATCGACTACCATATGGTAACGCCCGAGCTGGCAGCCAAAGCGACACAGGCGCATGTGTATAAAGATGAAAAATTTTCCGACCATGCGCCGTTGGTGGTGGAATACGATTATTCGATTTAGTGCAAACTTTTTCAGACAGGCATTCGTTATAATGCCTGTCTGAATCTTTCTTTGGAGAAACGATATGAAAGTGTACCGTATGCTTACCGGTGCGGACGATGCCGCGTTTTGCCGCCGTGTAACCGAAGCTTTGCAACACGGCTGGGACTTATACGGCAGCCCGACCATGACGCACACGCCCGACGGCGTGCAGGTAGGGCAGGCTGTGGTGAAAGAAGTGGGCGATGCTTACGACCCCGAAAAACCTTTGCGCGATTACTGATGCCTGTCTGAAACTATGAAACCGGGCGATTTAGAAGATCTAACCTTATTCCTGATACGCGATGCGGATGAGCCGACAATGTGGATAGACCGCTGGGCGGTCAGCTATCCGATTGTGGAAATTGCCGAATGCAGCGCTTCGCAAACTTTGGCGGAGCAGGAAAAACATGTGGCCGCAGCATTCGGGCAAATCCGCAGCGAAAACGTGATGGTGGTGGCTCATGGCGCGGGCGCGGCTGCGTTTATGGCTTGGTACGGCACCATTGGCGTTTTGGTGCAGCGTCGTATCAAAGGTATTATCTTGGCTGCGCCCACGCAAAATGCCTGCCGCCACGATGCCGTGCGCCATGTGCGGCTGATGTGCAGCAAAGCTGCTTTAGCCATTGGCGAGGATGACGAACATTGCCCGCGCGATTGGGCGGCCGAACAAGCTTCGCTTTGGGGGGCGCGCTTGCTGGTGTCGCCCCATCAGGGGCATCTGAACGGTGCACTTGGCGGCTGGCAATGGGGCATGAAATTAATGCAGGAAATGTTGTTGGCCTAGGGTTTATTTAAAGCCCAATATACCGTCGGTTTAGGAGGAACGATGAAAAAGCCCATATTTTATTTAGCCTTATCGGCAGGCTTGCTCAGCGCGTGTTCCGAACAAGGTGGGCAAGCCGAAAAAATCGGGCAAGCCGCCGTTGCCTCCATGCCGCAAAGCGCGGCTTCAGACAGGCATATGGCGCAGCCGCAAGCCGATACCCCGATGCCCGAAGATTTATTGCAGCAATTTGTGTGGCATACCGAGCAAGTGCGCCGCCGATTGCAGCAAGCCACGCCCGAAGAAGCCAATCAGCTTTATGAAACACACAAAGAAATGCTTGAGCATTACGACGAGCAAATAGAAAAAAGCGGCCTGCTGGACAGGCTGGCTCATGAGCGAAAAGCATTTCTCGACCATTATCACGATGATGCGAACTGGATAATCAATCCGGCAACCGACGAGCGCAAGCCAACCCCGGCGCTGAAAAAGAAGCAGGAAGAAATGGCGGCTATCGGTTTGGAATATGTTGATATGTATGACGGGCCTGTCAGCATACGCGCAGAGCCGGACTATTACCGAAAGTTGTTCGGCGAAAAAGTCAGCCCTGATTTTGCCCGCTTTATTGAATTTGAAGCGCAAGAGCGGAGCGACCCATCGTGGGGTGAAGCTGATGTGATGGTGAGCTGGCCGGAGTTGGGCAAGCGGCTGGCGGCGCGTGAAGCCTTTACCCGACAATATCCTCAAAGCCGTTTGGTGAAACGGATGCAAGAAGAGCACATGTATTATCAATATATGTTTTTACTCGGCATGGAAAATACGCTTGCGTTTGACGACGAGGGTAAGCAAACCCAGCCGGAAGTGGCCAAAGCCTGGCAGGACTTTGCCAAACACCATCCCGAAAGCCCGACCACGGCTTTGATCCGACGAATAGAAAACCAAAATTACGAGCAGGCCATGAAAACAGTGCAAACAGCTCAAAAACAATATTTTGGTGAATCGGCGTTTTAAATGCGGATGTGGGCATGCCGATGCCTGTCTGAAACTTTCAGACAGGCCTTATCATTTGCCCGCTATCACCAAACAGGCTAAACTTGCCAAACGATAATAACTTGATTGACAACCTGCAGCCCCAGTCATTGTGCCTGTGGCTTTGCACGTCAGCGTCATTGCGCCGCTGCGAAATTTCAGAAAGTAAAAAACATGACCGTATCCCCTATCGCCTTGCGCCGTAAAACCGAGCGCAAGCCGCACGCTACTGCCCAATACTGGCGCAAATGCCAAGTTGAAGAGCTGTTTGAAATGCCGTTTTTAGACCTCGTCTATAAAGCCGCACAAATCCACCGCGAACACTTCAATCCGCAAGAAGTTCAACTTTCCACCTTGCTTTCCATCAAAACCGGCGGCTGCCCCGAAGATTGCGAATACTGCCCGCAATCGGCGCACTACAACACCGGCTTGGAAAAAGAACGCATGATGGATGTGGAAGAAATCCTAGAAAAAGCAAAAATCGCCAAATCACGCGGTGCCAGCCGTTTCTGCATGGGCGCGGCATGGCGAGGCCCCAAACCGAAAGACGTGGAAACCGTTTCCGAAATCATCAAAGCCGTGAAAGGCTTGGGCTTGGAAACCTGCGGCACCTTTGGCATGCTTGAAGACGGCATGGCCGAAGATTTGAAAAACGCCGGTTTGGACTACTACAACCACAACCTCGATACCGACCCAGAGCGCTACAACGACATCATCCATACACGCCAGCACGAAGACCGCATGGATACGCTGGGCAAAGTACGCGGCGCAGGTTTGAAAGTGTGCTGCGGCGGCATCGTGGGTATGAACGAAACCCGCCCCGAACGCGCAGGCTTAATCGCCAGCCTCGCCAACCTCGACCCGCAGCCCGAAAGCGTGCCGATTAACCAGTTGGTTAAAGTGGAAGGCACGCCGCTGGCCGATGCCGAAGATTTGGATTGGACGGAATTCGTGCGCACCATCGCGGTTGCCCGCATTACCATGCCGAAAAGCTACGTGCGCCTGTCGGCCGGCCGCAGCAACATGCCTGAAGCCATGCAGGCTATGTGTTTTATGGCTGGGGCGAATTCGATTTTCTACGGTGACAAACTGCTCACCACCGAAAATCCGGAAGAAGACGGCGACAGAATGCTGATGGAAAAATTGGATCTGTATCCGCTTGGTTTTGAGGCTGGAGAAACTTGCGAAGCGGCTCAAATGCAGGCTTCGGAAACAGAAAATCACGCTATTAAAGTGGAATATTGAGTTTATATTTTCAGCTTTTACAGTGAATCAATTTAAAAATGGTATGCTTATCATGTCCGGCCAGGCCCGAGTATGACGAGCATATTGTTATTGAATAAGCAGTTGAACCATAATCAAAATAGAGCCGCCGGAAATGCTATGAAGCATCCGGCGGCTTTATTTAAAGTGGTTTATTTGCGGTCTGGTCGCTCTTGCAAGATTCGCAAGTCAGGGTAAGACAATTTGATGTCGTATTCCTGATTGCCTTTAAATGCTTCCACATCAAGAGCAGGTTTGCCCATGTGGTCGTCGGCATCAATATCCACAACTTTGTAGCCACGCGCTTCCAGCATTTTCACGGCTTTGGCACGGTTTTGTTCGAAACCGGGATCTTGATAAACTTGTCGTTCGATATGATCGGCAGCAAAAGCGCCTGTAGAAAGGGCAATCAGGGTTGCGGTAAGCAGCATTTTTTTCATGATGTATTTCCTCAGTGGTCAATCAGTTGTTGTTTAGATGTTTTGCATTATAAGAGTGAATATTTGGCTGAAAATTAGGGCGTGGTTAAGGGTGTGTAAATTCAAGTATGCCTGTCTGAAAGCTCAAATTAAGGTAGTTAATGCTTTCAGACAGGCATTACGTTACGCCATACCGGCCATGATGTTTGGCGGCCTTGCATTTGGAATAACTGTTGGGTTTGGCGGCGATAATGCTACAATCTTCCCGTTGGCAACAAATCTTTCTTTTTATGAGTATTCTTGAAGCGGTTTTTATTTTATTCCTATTGATTCTGGTTAGCGGCTTTGTTTCTGCCGCAGAGTTGGCTTTAGCCTCTTCCCGCAAAATCAAATTACAGGTGATGGCGAAAGAGGGCGATGCGCGCGCGCTGGATGTGTTGAATATGCAGGAGCATCCGGGCAGCTTTATCACGGTGGTACAAATCGGATTGAACGCGGTGGCGGTGTTGGGCGGTATTATCGGCGAGGCGGCTGTGCGCCCGTTTTTAAGCAACTTGCTGGCCGGTACCGGTTTGCAAACGGCGGCTTCCGTGTTGGCGTTTATGTTTGTAACCAGCGTGTTTATTCTGTTTGCCGACCTGATGCCAAAGCGCTTCGCTATGATCAACCCCGAACGTGTGGCCGTGCGCGCTGTGCGGCCGGTAATGCTGCTGATTTTTGTGCTTAAACCACTGATTTTCCTGTTTGACGGTATGGCGAACCTGATTTTCAAATCGCTGAAAATTTCTACCGTGCGCAGCGACGGGCTGACTTCGGAAGACATTTACGCCGTGGTGGATGCCGGTGCGCAGGCAGGTGTGTTGAAGCAGCAGGAGCACTATTTGATTGAAAACATTTTCGATATGCAAGAGCGTACGGTCACTTCCACCATGAGCGCGCGCGAATATTTGGTTTATGTGGACAAAGGCGACGACAACGAAACCGTGCTGAAAAAAATGGATGAAACGCCGCATTCCAAAATCTTAGTGTGTAACGGTGGGCTGGAAAAAGTGATCGGCTATATCGAATCGCACACTTTTCTGACTCATTATCTGAAAGAGCCGAATATCA
The DNA here is from genome assembly GCF_000227765.1 of Neisseria wadsworthii 9715. Lineage (GTDB taxonomy): Bacteria > Pseudomonadota > Gammaproteobacteria > Burkholderiales > Neisseriaceae > Neisseria > Neisseria wadsworthii. The sequence goes on along the minus strand of NZ_JH165159.1, from coordinate 2,030,187 downwards.
ACCTGACCGACCGCCGCGTGTTGCGCAAAGCTTTGTTTATTCCCGATACTTTGTCGCTTTACGAAGTGTTGGAAACCTTCAAAAACGCCGGCGAAGACTTTGCTGTGATTATCAACGAATATGCCCTCGTGGTGGGCGTGATTACGCTCAAAGACGTGATGAGCATCGTGATGGGCGATTTGGTGGCCACGGAAGAAGAGCCGCAGATTATCCGCCGCAACGAAACATCTTGGTTGATAGATGGCGCAACCCCGCTGGAAGACGTGATGCGCGCGCTCGATATTGCTGCTTTTCCTCATTCGGAAAACTATGAAACATTGAGCGGATTTATGATGTATTCGTTACGCAAAATCCCCAAGAAAACCGATTTTGTGGTGTTCGACAAATACAAGTTTGAAATTATCGACACCGATAATCTGAAAATCGACCAGCTTTTGGTTTCGCTTCATCAGGATGTGATTGAAAAGAAAGAATAAAAAACAATGCCTGTATGAAAACTTAGCAAATAAACTTAAAAATCAGCACACCCGTCATACTCGGGCTTGACCCGAGTATCTTGAGTTTCGGTAACTCTAAGAGATGCTCGGGTCAAGCCCGAGCATGACGAAACCATGACAAAAATAAAATTTATTTGCTAAGTTTTCAGGCAGGCATCATCTTAGAAATCCTGCGATAAATCATAAACCACCCGATAATTGATCAGCTTAACCCCGTTTCGCCGGATTCGGTTTTCATGCTGCACTTGAAACCCATGCTTCAGAAAAAACGGTAAAGCGGCTTTGGAAGCATCGGTAGTCAAACGCGCTTGCCCTGTCGGCAAATCAAAATAGCACACTTGTCATACTCTCGCGTCTTCAGCCGCTGCCGGACATATTTCAATCTCCGTCATTTAATCTTCACCCGCTTCAATCTCAAGGCATTGCTCAAAACCGATACCGAACTCATCGCCATCGCCGCGCCCGCAATAATCGGATTCAGAAAGCCGAATGCCGCCAGCGGTATGCCCAAGGTGTTGTAGATAAAAGCAAAGAACAGGTTTTGTTTGATGTTTTTCAAAGTGGCGCAGGAAATCAGCAGGGCATCGACCATTTGGTTGACGGAATGCTGCATCAGCGTGGCGGACGCGGTGTGTTCGGCAACGTCTGCGCCGTCTTTCATGGCAAAGCTCACGTTGGCTGCGGCGAGTGCGGGGGCGTCGTTGATGCCGTCTCCGACCATGGCAACCACCTTGCCGGCGTTTTTCAATTTTTGTACTTCGGCGGCTTTGTCGCGCGGGCTCATATTACCGTAGGCGTGGGCGATGCCGAGCTGTTCGGCGATGTAGCCGACCACGTTTGGGTTGTCGCCGCTCATGATGTAAACGTCGATGCCGTGGTTTTTCAGACGGCCTATGGCTTCCTGCGTGTCGGTTTTGAGCGCGTCGGCAAGGGCGAACGCGCCGACGGGCTGGTCGTTAACCGACACGGCCACGATGGTGGCGATGCGCCATACGGAATCAAGGTTGTCGGGCAGCACGAGGTGGCAGTAATCGGGTTTGCCCACTTTCACCACGCCCGCGCCGTCAATTTCGGCGGAAATACCTGCGCCGACGGCGGTTTGTGCGTTTTGGGCTTCGGGAATGCCGATACCGCGCGATAAGGCCGTCTGAACAATGGCGGCGGCCAGCGGATGAGTGGCGTTTTGCTCGACGGCGGCAGCAAGGCGGTAGAGTTCGTTTTCTTCTATTTCAGACAGGCATAGCGTTGCCGCAACTTGCGGTTTGCCCTGCGTGAGCGTCCCGGTTTTGTCCAGCACCACCGCATTCACATGGGCCGCTTCTTCCATGGCGGCGGCATCTTTAAACCAAATGCCGTGCTTCACCGCCTTGCCCATGCCGACCATAATCGCGGCGGGCGTGGCCAAACCGAGCGCACACGGGCAGGCGATGACCAGCACGGCCACGGCGTTCATCAGCGCCGTTACCCAATCGGCCTTGACATACCAAGTCATCAGGAACGTCATCACGGCGATGCCGACCACTGTCGGCACAAATACGGCGGCCACTTTGTCGGCAATGCGCGCAATCGGCGCTTTGCTGCCTTGCGCTTCCGACAAAGCCGCCATCATGTCGCCGAGCAGGGTTTGGCTGCCGAGCTGTTCGGCGCGGTAAACCACGCTGCCATCGGTCATCACCGCGCCTGCCAGCACTTTACTGCCCGCAGTTTTGGCTTCAGGGTTGGATTCGCCGGTGAGATGGCTTTCGTCCGCCCAGCCGTTGCCGCTTTCCACCGTGCCGTCCGCCGCGATGCGCTCGCCGTGGTTGGCACGGATCAAATCACCGATCTGCACCTTATCAAGCGGCACTTCCTGCCATTGCCCGCCGCGCTGCACGCTTACTTGGCGCGGCGTGAGTTTCAGCAGCAGGCTCAGGCTGTTGAGGCTGTTTTTCTTGGCACGGTGTTCGAGAAATTTGCCCAAGCTCACAAAGCCCACCACCATCACGCCCGCTTCAAAATACACATGCGCCATGTCGCCGTGGGCTGCGTGCGGATGGAAAAACAGCATGAACACCGAGTAGAGATAAATCGCCGCCGTGCCGACGGTAACCAGCACGTCCATATTCGCCAGCCCGCCCTTAATGCTCGCCCACGCGCTCTTATAAAAGGAAACCGCCAGCCAAAGCTGCACGATACTCGCCAGCACAAACTGCCACATCGGCGGCATCATCCAATCGTGCCGCCCGATCATCATGCCCGCCATGCCGAACAAAAACGGCACGTTAATCGCCAGCAGCAGCCACAGCCGCCAGCCGATATGCGGTTCGGCTTCGGGCTGCATTGGCGCGTCGGTTTTCAACACAGCCTTAAAGCCTGCTTTTTCAATGATGTGAATCAGCGTGTCGGCATCGGCGCGGCCGTCGTCAAACACCACCTGCGCTTCTTCGCCGGCAAAGTTTACCGAGGCCGTCTGAACAAAGTCTTTTTTGTTCAACACTTTTTCAATACGGCTGGCACAAGCTTGGCAGGTCATGCCGTCGATTTGGAAACGGGCTTTTTGTTGCATGGCGTTTCAGCCTTTCATATTTAGTTTCAGACGGCCTCGATAGGCTGCTGCGGATACCGTTTGGCCATCTGCTGCAAACTCAACTGCACCACCCAGCCGACGCCGAACGCAAACAGCAGCGTACCCAAACCCACTACGCCGCCGAGCAGCCAGCCGGTCAGGCACACCGAGCTTTCTATCATCGTGCGCACCACGCCCACGCGCCAACCGGTTTTCTGGCACAAACCGATCATCAGGCCGTCGCGCGGGCCGGCACCCAAATAACAAGTCAGATATAGAGACGAGGCCATGCCGATCACCGCCACGCCGCCCACACATTGCAGCACCCGCCACACCCAATCAACCGGCGGCGGCACCCACTGCACAAACACGCCCAACACTGCGGCAATCAACACCATATTCAATACCGTGCCCAGCCCCGGCCGTTGGCGCAAAGGCAGCCACAGCATCAATACCGCCGCGCTGATCAAAAACGTAACCGTGCCGATATCGAGGCCGCTTTGCACCACAATACCCTGCGCCAACACCGTCCACGGCGTAGAGCCTAAGCCGGCGTTTACCAGCATGCCCTCGCCCACGCCGAATAAAACCAGCGCGAAGCACAACATCGCCAAAGATTGCGGCCGCAAAGACCACCATGCGGGCGCAGACCACGGCGTTTTCGGCAAAATGCGTCGGGCTTGAGTCATAGCAAACTACCTTTGCGTTTTATTTAAGATAAAGAAGCATCAAAGCCCGCATCTTCAATCGCTTCAACCAATTCTGCGGTTGGCACTTTAGCCGGGTCGAACGTGATTTTTGCAGCGGCGGAGGCCAAATCCACTTCGGCTTTTTCCACGCCGTTTAACGCTTCCAGCACTTTGGTCACGCTTTTCACACAGCCGCCGCAAGTCATGCCGCTGATGTTGATGCTGATGGTTTGCATAGGATATTTCCTTTTTGAAAAACAGAGTTGAATAATCAATTCATTATATAAGGATAAATTATCCTATATAAAAAAATGATTCAAGCGGGGAGAGGATGCCTGTCTGAAAGTATGTGTATAACATATAAAGAATATTTGATTTTTATTAATTGTTATTTTAAAGATTGTGATAGTATTCAAAAAATAAAAACAATCATGGAGCAAACATGGTGGGGAAAACCAAAACTTACTACGCCCATTCCGCCGAAAACCGGCCCGAACAATACTGGCAAACCCTGCTCGGCCACCTCGCCAACGTCGGCGACACGGCCGCAAGGTTTGCCACTTTTTTTGGCGCGCAGGAAATGGCGCGTTATACCGGCTGCCTGCATGACTTGGGTAAATACAGCCCCGAATTTGACCGACGTTTGCGCGGCGGCCCTTCGGTTGACCATGCCACCGCCGGCGCAAAAATCGCCTTCGAGCGTTGGGGGTTGCCGGGCAAATTGATGGCGTTTTGCATAGCCGGCCATCACGCAGGCTTGGCCAATGGAGACGGCGAGGGCGACAACCGCCGTACATTGCGGCAACGGCTTGCCTTGCAGTTCGGCAAAGACATTCCGAATCTCGATGAAGTGTGGCGGCAGCAAATTGCGTTGCCCGAAAAACTGCCCGCTCCACCCTTGCAGGCCGACAAACACCATCCCTTTTTCTCTTACGCCTTCTTCACCCGCATGCTGTATTCCTGCTTGGTGGATGCCGATTATCTCGACACCGAAGCCTTTTACGCAGGGCTGGAGGGCAAAACCGTACAGCGCCGCGATTATCCCGATTTGCCGCAACTGCAACAGCAATTCAACCGGTTTATCGGCAATTTCAGACGGCCTATCGCCAACGCCGCACAAGAAAGCGAAGAACAACAGCACAATGCCGACTTAAACCGCCTGCGTAGCGAGATTCTCGACCATGCCGTCGCCCAAGCCGCACAAACAAAAGGCCTGTTTACCCTTACCGTGCCCACCGGCGGCGGCAAAACCTTCACTTCGATGGCCTTCGCCCTCGAACACGCCAAGCGCCACGGTATGCGCCGCGTGATTTATGTGATTCCCTTCACCAACATCATCGAGCAAAACGCCGCCGAGTTCCGCAAAGCCTTCGGCGATTTGGGCGAAGCTGCCGTGCTAGAGCACCACAGCACGTTTGACAGCAGCAAACTGCAAGGCGAAAACAGCAAAGACAAATTGCGCCAAGCCTCCGAAAACTGGGATATGCCCGTTGTCGTTACCACCGCCGTGCAGTTTTTCGAATCCCTGTTTGCCGACCGCTCCTCCCGCTGCCGCAAACTGCACAACATTAGCGGCAGCGTGATTATCCTCGACGAAGCACAAATGCTGCCGCTCAAACTCTTGCTGCCCATCATGCTGGCCATCAAAGAGCTGGCGCAAAACTACCATTGCTCGGTGGTGATGTGCACCGCCACCCAGCCCGCCATTCAAGCCGAACACGGCTTTTACCGCGGCTTGGAAAACACACGCGAGCTTGCCCCCAATCCCCCCGAATTGTTCGACAAATTGCGCCGCACCACCGTACAACATATCGGCACCCAAACCGATGCCGAATTGCTTGAAAAGCTCGCACAGCACAGGCAAATCCTCATCATCGTCAACAACCGCCGCCACGCCCGCAGCCTTTACGACAGCGCCAAACATCTCGACGGCGTTTCCCACCTCACCACCCTGATGTGCGCCAAACACCGCTCCCAAGCGCTGGAAACCATCCGAGGCCGTCTGAAAAACAGCAAACCCTGCCGCGTGATCGCCACATCGCTTATCGAGGCCGGCGTAGATGTCGATTTCCCCTTAGTGATGCGCGCCGAAGCCGGATTGGACAGCGTTGCCCAAGCCGCAGGACGCTGCAACCGCGAAGGCAAAAGGCCGTCTGAAAACAGCTTCGTCTGGGTATTTAAACCCGAAGAACAATGGAAAGCCCCGCCCGAACTCGGCCTCCTTTCCGCCGCCATGCGCGAAGTCGTGCGCCACCATGCTGACGACCTGCTGTCGCCGCAAGCCATCCGCCGCTATTTCCGGCGCGTTTATGAAGAAAAAGGCAAAGAGTTGGACAGCAAACAAATCCTCGCCGAACACCACAAAGCGGGCAACACAATGGATTTCCCCTTCCAAACCATCGCCCGCGAATTCCGCATGATTGAAACCCGCATGCAACCGCTGATCATCCCCTTTGACGCAGAGGCCGAAGCACTAATCGACAGCCTGCACCATGCCGACCAAATCGGCGGACTGCTGCGCAAGCTCCAGCCCTACACCGTGCAAGTGCCCGAATATGCCATGCGCGAACTCTTCAAGAATGGCCTCATTGAAGCCATCAATGATGAGCGGTTTGGTGCGCAGTTTTACAGCCTGATAGGCCTTGGACTATACGACAAAGTGGCGGGTTTAAGTTGGGAGAACAGCATCTTCATAGCAGCCGAAGAGAGTATATTTTGAAAATCATAATAAATTGAAAAAAATTATTGAAAGAAACGTAGAGAAATATTAAAATGTAATTTCTATCAACTAGAGGATAGTTAGTTATGAGCAAGAAAAATCAACATGTAGTCCCCCATCCTGATGGATGGGCAGTTAAAGGTGCAGGGAACAGTAAAGCAACTGCTGTATATACAACACAGAAAGAAGCCATCGCTAGAGCGGAAGGGATTGCCAAAAATCAGCGTACAGATACCAAAATTCACGGAGTAGACGGTAGGATTCGGGCAGGCAATAGCTACGGAAATGATCCTTGTCCGCCGCGTGATAAGAAATAGGATAAAGGTTTTTCGATTGTCGGAATTAGATGGTCGTGGGTTGAAACAATTTCTCATGATTTTAAATCAAAATCGCCTTCCTTCGGGGAGGCGCGGATTGAACAATAAGTAGTAGAGGAGAGAGCGGTTGCATGGAGAATAAAGTTCGATTGTACATCTGGGGCGACTACGCCTGCTTTACCCGCCCCGAGATGAAAGTAGAGCGGGTGTCTTACGATGTGATCACGCCGTCGGCGGCGCGGGGGATTTTGGCGGCGGTGCATTGGAAGCCGGCGATTCGCTGGGTGGTTGACCGTATTCATGTGTTGAAGCCGATTCGTTTTGAGTCGGTGCGGCGTAATGAATTGGGCAGCAAGATTTCGGCGAGCAAGGTCAGCGGGGCGATGCGGCGCAAGCGTGTGGAAGATTTGTATGCGTTGATCGAGGATGACCGTCAGCAGCGCGCGGCAACGGTGTTGAAGGATGTCGGCTATGTGATTGAGGCGCATGCGGTGTTGACTGCGCGGGCGGGCGCGGGCGAAACCATTGCCAAGCATATCGAGATGTTCAAACGTCGCGCTACCAAAGGGCAGTGTTTCCAGCAGCCTTGCATGGGTGTGCGCGAGTTTCCGGCACATTTTGCGTGGGTAGATGAGGATGAGCCGCTGCCGGTTTCATGCCTGTCTGAAAACGAGTTGAGCCACGATTTGGGCTGGATGTTGCACGATATTGATTTCGACCATGGCAATACGCCGTATTTTTTTCGTGCGGAAATGATAAACGGGGTGATTGAGGTGCCGCCGTTTGATGCGGAGGAGGTGAAAAGATGATTTTGGCCTCTCTTGCACGCTATTACCGCCGTTTGGCAGCGGAGAATGATGATCGAACAGGCGAGCCGAAAGTGCCGCCGTATGGTTTTAGTGAGGAAAAAATCGGCTGGGTGCTGGTGTTGGATTCAGACGGCCTGTTGGTGGATGTGGTGCCGCATCTGACGGATGAGAAAAAACCGCAACCCCGCTTGATGAGTGTGCCGCGTCCTGAAAAGCGCACGTCGGGTGTGAAGCCCAATTTTTTGTGGGACAAAACCGCCTACGCACTGGGCGTGGAAGCCAATAAAGACAAAGCCGCTGCCAAGGAGCAGCCGTTTAGGCCTTCTGAAAAAACCTTTGCCGCTTTCCGCGATCTGCATTTGCAAGCCCTGAAAGACACGCAAGACGAGGGTTTACTGGCCTTGCGCCGTTTTTTGGAGCGCTGGCAGCCCGTGCAGTTTGCCCATCCGCCGTGCCTGCCTGAAATGCTGGATGTCAACGTGGTGTTTAGGTTGGACGGCACGCGCGGCTATATCCACCAGCGTGAAGCGGCGCAGGCATTGTGGGCAGGCCGTCTGAAAAGTGATGAAGCAGAGCAGGGCTTGTGTTTGATTAGCGGCGAACAAGCACCGATTGCGCGGCTGCATCCGGCGATTAAAGGCGTGTTCGGCGGGCAGAGTTCGGGCGGCTCGATTATCTCGTTCAATAAAGAATCGTTTACTTCTTTCGGCAAGGAGCAGGGCGCGAATGCACCTGTATCGGAAGTGTCTGCCTTTGCCTATACCACCGCACTCAATTACTTGCTGCGTCGTGAAAACGGCCATTGCCTGACCATCGGTGATGCCAGCACCGTTTTCTGGGCAGAGGCCGACACGCCCGAGCAAGCCACGGCGGCGGAAGGATTTTTTGCTGCTGCTTTCACCCCGCCCGATGACGAGCAGGAAAGCAAAAAAGTATTCAATATTTTGGAACAAATCACTAAAGGCCGCCCTTTGCAGGAAGCTGCGCCCGAATTATCGCCCGACACCCGCTTTTATATTTTGGGCTTAGCGCCGAATGCTTCGCGGATTTCCATCCGCTTTTGGCTGGATACCACGTTTGGCAAGCTGGCGGAACATCTTGCGCAACATTGGAAAGATTTGGCGCTTGAGCCGTGTGCATGGAAAACGCCGCCTTCAATTTTCAAATTGTTACTGGAAACAGCGATTAAGTTTAAAAATAGCGAGGGACGTTACGAAAAACCAAAGGCGGAAACCATTTCGCCCGTGTTGGCTGGCGAGATGACCCGTGCCGTGATCGGCGGCACGCCTTATCCCATGAGTTTGCTGTCGCAACTGATTGCCCGCATCCGTGCCGACGGCGATGCCAACGGCCTGCGCGTGGCCATGATTAAGGCCGTGTTGCAGCGGCGTTTCAGAAAAGGTTTGATTAAAGAGGAGATTCCTATGAGTTTGGATACCGAAAGCCGCAATACGGCTTATTTGCTCGGCAGATTGTTTGCTGTACTGGAACGCATTCAAAATCAGGCATTGGGTGATTTGAATGCCGGCATCGCTGACCGTTATTACGGCTCCGCTTCCGCCGTGCCGTTTTCCGTGTTCCCGCGTTTATTGAGCGGCGCGAAACACCATTTGTCCCGCCTGCGCAAAGACAAGGCAGGCATGGCCGTGAATCTCGATAAAGATTTGAGCGCTGTGATTGCAGGCCTGCCTGAAACTTTCCCGCGCCATCTGAGCATGGAAGAGCAAGGCCGCTTTGCCATCGGCTATTACCATCAAAAACAAAGCTATTTCGCCAAAAAAGACCCCGTAGAAACCCAATCACATGAAGGAGAATGAAAATGTCTATCCAAAACCGCTATGAATTCGTGTTTTTCTTCGACGTAAGCAACGGCAATCCCAACGGCGACCCCGACGCAGGCAATATGCCGCGCCTCGATCCCGAATCCAGCAAAGGCTTGGTTACCGATGTGTGCCTGAAGCGCAAAATCCGTAATTTCGTGGAAATGGCAAATGAAAACCGGCCCGGCTATGAAATTTACGTGAAAGAAAAAAGCGTGCTCAACCTGCAAAACAAACGCGCTTATGAAGCCCTCGGCATCGAACCCGAAGCCAAAAAACTGCCCAAAGACGAAGCCAAAGCCCGCTACATCACCGCATGGATGTGCAAAAACTTCTTCGATATCCGCACTTTCGGCGCAGTGATGACCACAGAAGTCAACAGCGGCCAAGTGCGCGGCCCCGTGCAGCTTGCCTTCGCCCAATCCATCGATCCCATCGTGCCGCTGGAAATCTCCATCACCCGCATGGCCGTTACCAACGAAAAAGACCTCGAAAAAGAACGTACTATGGGGCGCAAATACATCGTCCCCTACGCCCTCTACCGCGCACATGGCTTCGTTTCCGCCAACCTCGCCGCCAAAACCGGCTTCTCCGATGAAGACCTGCAACAACTGTGGAATGCCTTAAAGCTTATGTTCGAGCACGACCGCTCCGCCGCGCGTGGCGAAATGGCCGCCCGCAAACTCATCGTTTTCAAGCATGACAGCGCACTCGGCAACGAACCCGCGCATAAACTGTTTGAAACCGTTAAAGTCGAGCGCGTCCACGGCGAAAGCGGCACGCCCGCAGCTGCATTCAGCGATTACCGCATTGTGGTGCCGGACGATAGCAATTTTAACGGCGTCAGCGTGCAAACACTGCTGTAGCCCTCAATGCGCTCCATCCCGCTCTCCGCCCTACAACACTACGCTTTTTGTCCGCGTCAGTGTGCCTTGATTCATAACGAGCAAGCATGGGCGGAAAACTATTTGACCGCACAAGGCCGTGCTTTGCATGAGCGGGTGGACGGCGGTGAGCCGGAAACGCGCAAAGGCGTGCGCTTCGAGCGCAGCGTGCATGTGTCCGCAGAAAAACTCGGCGTGCACAGTGTGCTGGATATGGTCGAGCGCGATATTCAGACAGGCCGTCTGAAACCTGTCGAATACAAACGAGGTAAACCCAAGCCCGAACCGTTCGACGAAATCCAGCTCTGCGTTCAAGCCTTGTGTTTGGAGGAAATGACCGGGCAAACGGTGGCAGAGGGCGCATTGTGGTACATGCAAACCCGCCACCGCGTGCCGGTAGTGTTTTCAGACGGCCTCAGGGCGGAAACGCTAGCGGTGATTGGGCAGGTGCGGGCGCTTTTGGATAGCGGTATCACCCCGCTACCCGAATATGGCAAACGCTGTAAATCTTGTTCGTTGGTGGAAATTTGTCAGCCGAAGTTGATAGGGAAGGATAGGTCGGTAGGGTATGTGGCGGGGTTGTTTGGGGAGTGAAGCAAACAGTGGATATGAGAAAATTGGATTAAATTCTAATCTAAAAATTATTTAAATAACGTAATTTTGGAAAGAAGAACATGACTATATTGCCAGAAAGATATGAAGATATTTCAAAGGAAATATTGAGTGATATTTTTTATTTAAAAGGCTTGTCAAATCGCGGTCGAGTAACACTTATTCGGCAATATGCTGAAATCTTATGCCGAGTTTTACTTAAAATAGATGACCATTTTTATTTGGGAAAATTTGAGCAAAGATTGAAAAAGGAAATTCCTGAAGCCATTTTAGTGGCTGATATTAATTGCCATGTAAGAAATTTAACCAAATTGGGAAATTCTGCAACTCATTTAGATAAAGAGTTAAAAGTGGTCATCACTGATAAAGATTGTGAGTCAGCGTTAAATAGTTTGAATTTTTTAATAAGTTATTTATTCATAGACTATTTTAGAAGGTATAAGTTTGGAATTAGGTCTGAAGCTCAAAGAATTATATCTCTATTACCACCGTTTATTAGGGTAGTAATTTTACAGGGGCTATACAAGGAGTATGGCAATAATATTGCCGTTATAGATAAGTTATTTCTAGCCATTTTGAAGTCAGAGGGAGAAAATAACGCTATAAAGTGGGTTGAAGAAGAAAAGTCTAATTTGATGAAGTTATCTTGTATTGAAGATGGGGCTTTAGACGCTTATCGTGAACAAGGAATTCCTGAGGTTGTTATTCAGCAAATAATTTTTAATGCACCTCAAAATATGTATGAACACTGTTTGCAGAAATTGGAGGAAATGAAGCTGGCTTTTCCTGATTTAAAATTTCCATATAAAACATTTGAAGAAGCAAAAGCTGCATATTTTTTCATTATTGAAAATGAAATGAAAAATTGTAATAGTGAGATCATGGAGTTAATTTCTTTAATGGATTTTATTTATATTGGTAGAAATATAGATTAATGAAGTTACAGCAAGTGTAAGGTGTGTACTTTGGTGTGCATTCGTTGGTAGGTTATCTGTTTTTTTATTCCATACTATTTGAAAGTTTTATTTTTCAGGCAGCCTAAACAGCAAACCGTTTCAAAAAACAAAAGTGCGGTCAAAATTCAAGGGGTTTTTCAATCATGCGCAAACTTCAAAACACGCTCTACATCACCACCCAAGGCAGTTATCTGCATAAGGAGCGGGAAACGCTGGTGGTGGAGCAGGAGCGCAAGAAGGTGGCGCAGTTGCCGGTGCATGCGATCGGGCATATTTTTTGTTTCGGCAATGTATCAGGGCGATCCGACCATTCATGATGGCATCTTTTCCGCGCTAAACACGCATCTACTGCGTTAAAAATGCTCGCAAGGTGTGCAACCTTGCTGCGCTTTTTGCCTTGTATCTGCATGTTTATCGCGAAAAATCCGAGCTATCCTGAATGGTCGGCTCGCCCTTGTGTCGCCTTTTTTGATGGGGTTTTGCGGCGAAAACAATGTGAATTTGGCATTTTTTACCGAAAACGGGCGGTTCTTGGGGCGTTTGCAGGGGCGGCAGAGTGGTAATGTGTTGTTGCGGCGGGCGCAGTATCGGCTGTCGGAGCAGAATCCTGTGCCGATTGCGCGGCATATTATTGCGGCGAAGATTCAGTCGGCCAAGCGGGTGTTGCAGCGGCGTTTGCGCAATCATGGCGAGCATGCGGAGGTGCAGGCGGCGGTAACGGCGTTGAATTTTTCTTTGCAGCAGTTGAAGCGGGCGGAGTGTTTGGACAAGGTTCGCGGGATTGAGGGCGATGCGGCGGCGCGTTATTTCGGGGTGTTCCGGCATTTGCTTGCGGAGAAAAGCGGTTTTGATTTTGACGGTCGCAACCGCCGCCCGCCGCGCGATGGGGTAAGTGCGCTGTTGTCTTTTCTGTATGCGGTGCTGGGCAAGGACATCAGCGGGGCGTTGCAGGGCGTGGGCTTGGATCCGCAGGTGGGTTTTCTGCATGCCGACCGGCCGGGGCGCGACAGTTTGGCGCAGGATATTTTGGAAGAGTTCCGCGCGTGGTGGGTGGACAGGATGGTGTTGAGCCTGATTAACCGCGGGCAAATCAAGCCGCAGGATTTTGTGCATGAGGCAAGCGGAGCGGTGAATATTAAGCCGGAGGCGCGCAAGCTGCTGTTTCAAACGCTGCAAAGCAAAAAGCAGGAAAAGATTATGCATCCGTTTTTGCAGGAAGAGGTGGAAATCGGCCTGCTGCCGCATATTCAGGCGATGCTGCTGGCGCGGCATCTGCGTGGGGATTTGGCGGAATACCCGCCGTTTTTGATGCGTTGAGTTTTTCAGACAGGCATTTCAGACGGCCTTTCGGGTCATCTTTGAGGCCGTCTGAAATGCCTGCCTTGAATAAGGGGAAATAGTGTGTTGATGTTGATTACTTATGATATTTCGCTGGAAGACGCGGCAGGGCAGGCGAGGTTGCGGCGCATCGCCAAACATTGCTTGGATTACGGCGTGCGCGTGCAATATTCGGTATTCGAGTGCGACGTAACGCCTGATCAGTGGGTAAAACTCAAAGCCAAGCTGCTCGACACTTACCAGCCCGAAACCGACAGCCTGCGCTTTTACCATCTGGGCAGCAAATGGCGGCGAAAGGTGGAACATCACGGTGCGAAAGCGGCAGTGGATGTGTTTCAGGATACGCTGATCGTGTGAATCGCTAACCCGTGGTTCTCATGAAAATGCGGGGCGGTTAGCGATGCGGGATTGTTCTTTAACAATCAGGAAATTAGGAAAGTGGGCGTGGCGGAATCAGGCTGTGTTATACTCGCTTTTCGCGTTTTCGGAGAGCTTTAGCGAATCAGGGCTGTGCAGGCCTTGATGGATAAAGGTTTTCGAGAAGGCTTCAGCCGCCTTCGGGCGGCTGTGTGTTGAAACGCTAGGTTGCACCGTATCTCTCTGGATTGAAATTCTGTCAGCCGCCTTCGGGCGGCTGTGTGTTGAAACGCAGTCACCGGAAGACGCAATCAATTGCCCGATTCAGCCGCGTTCAGGCGGCTGTGTTTTGAAAGTGTCTTATAAATCAGTGAGGAAATAATGAAAAACAAAGCGACCTATAAAAGGTCACTTTCATTCTCTCATTGTTCGGGTTTAGGTTTGATGTCATTAAGATGCAAACGTTTTGCTTCGATTTCTGCATCAGTTAGAGGATGGTCGGCATGTTCTTGCAATTCTTCTACTGAGTTTTCAATCACCAATTCACGCTCTTCGGCTTCCATTTCTGCGGCAGGGGTAACGTCGAAAGTGCTGTCGTTTTGATTTTGGCTCATAGCGTCTCCTTGTTTTCTTGTATTGAAAATGAAGAAACATAGTAACACGGCAAGTTGGTGTTAGAAGGGTTGTTGCATATTTTTACGCCATATTGAAATCGGGTAAATTATGGTTAACTATTCAAATTATAGCTGTATCGATTTGCAGCGGTTTTATCGCTACACTTCCATGCCTGTCTGAAAAACAAAATGTGCAATCAATTACTTCCAAACCAGCAAAGCATGGTTTCTCTTGCCGCGGCGGAGAATCGTATATTTGCCGAAACGTTTGAACTTATCATCAATAAGATAAGCGTCATCCGGTTTTTCCGGCCCATGTTCGGGATTATTCAATTCCGCTGCCATGCCGTTAAGCAACACCGCACCGCTGTTCAAAAAACCGCGCGCTTCTTTATTGGATTTTGCCAAACCTGCCAGAACCAAAGCATCCACTACATTCAGACGGCCTGATACCTCAAACGCCGGCAAGCCGTCTAAAGCGAGCTGTGCGTAGTCGCTTTCGGTCAGGCTGCTTTCGTCGCCGGAAAACAGACTAACGGAAATGCGTTGCGCCGCTTCCAAAGCCTCTTCGCCGTGAATCAGGCGGGTCATTTCTTCCGCCAGAATACGCTGTGCCTCCGGCTTCACGCCGCTGGCTTTGTCTTTCGCTTCGATGGCATCAATCTCTTCAACTGACAAGAACGTGAAGTATTTCAGGAATTTATACACATCCGCATCGGCTACTTTCAGCCAGAATTGGTAAAACTGGTAGGGCGAAGTTTTTTGCGCATCCAGCCATACCGCGCCGCCTTCGGTTTTGCCGAATTTCGTGCCGTCCGATTTCGTTACCAGTGGCAAAGTCAGGCCGTAAACGGTGGCTTTGTTTAAACGACGGCACAAGTCGATACCACCGGTGATGTTGCCCCATTGGTCGGAACCGCCGATTTGCAATACCGTGCCGTGGCGTTTGTTCAATTCGGCAAAGTCATAGCCTTGCAGCAGCGCGTAAGCAAATTCGGTAAACGAAATGCCCACGTCGTCGCGCTCGATACGCTGCTTCACCGATTCTTTGTTCAACATCGCATTCACAGAAAAATGCTTGCCGATGTCGCGTAGGAAATCCAAGCAGTTCATGCCGCCGAACCAATCGTAGTTGTTCGCCATAATCGCGGCATTATCGCCCTCAAAACTCAAAAAAGGCTTGAGCTGGTTGCGGATTTTCTCCACCCAGCCCGCCACGGTTTCCGCCGTATTCAAACTACGCTCAACCGCCTTAAAGCTCGGATCGCCGATCATGCCCGTCGCACCGCCCACCAAAGCTACAGGCGTGTGCCCGGCCAGTTGGAAACGGCGCAAAGCCAGCACCGGCAGCAAATGACCGATATGCAGGCTGTCGGCAGTAGGGTCGAAACCGCAATATAAGGCGATTTTTTGTTCGTTTAATAAAGCGTTTAAGGCTTCGGCATCAGTGGTTTGCGCGATTAAGCCGCGGGATTGGAGGTCTTGGATAACTGAGCTCATTTTATTTCCGTTATTTATGTAGGCTGGGCTTTAGCCCAGCCTACAAAATTCACATTTTCTATATTTTCAGACAGGCATTAAACATTAAACAAGAAGTGCATCACGTCGCCATCTTGAACCACGTATTCTTTTCCTTCCACCCGCATTTTGCCGGCTTCTTTGGCTTTGGCTTCGCCGCCTAAGGTAACGAAATCGTCGTAAGCAATCACTTGGGCGCGGATAAAGCCGCGTTCGAAATCGGTGTGGATTACACCGGCGGCTTGCGGGGCGGTGTCGCCTTTGTGGATAGTCCAAGCGCGGACTTCTTTTACGCCGGCGGTAAAATAGGTTTGCAGACCAAGCAGGTCGTAGCCGGCGCGGATCAGGCGGTTGAGGCCGGGTTCTTCCAAGCCCATTTCGGCGAGGAATTCGGCTTTTTCTTCGTCTTCGAGTTCGGCAATTTCGCTTTCCAATGCGGCGCACACAGCGACTACGGGGGCGTTTTCTTTGGCGGCCAATTCTTTCAGGCGGTCTAAGTGCGGGTTGTTTTCAAAACCGTCTTCCGCAACGTTGCCCACATACATGGCGGGTTTGGCGGTGAGCAAGAACAGGGGGCGCAGCATGGCGAGTTCTTCGGCATCGAGGCCGAATGAGCGCACGGGTTTGCCTTCATTGAGATGGGGCAGCAGTTTTTCGCACAGGGTAACGAGTTTTTGTGCGTCTTTATCGCCTGATTTGGCGCGTTTGCCTTCGCGGGTGATGGCTTTTTCTACGCTGGCAAGGTCAGCTAATGCCAGCTCAGTGCCGATGGTTTCGATGTCGGCAATCGGATCGACTTTGCCGGAAACATGCACGATATTGTCGTCGTCGAAGCAGCGCACGACGTTCACAATGGCATCGGTTTCGCGGATGTTGGCAAGAAACTGGTTGCCCAAGCCTTCGCCTTTGCTCGCGCCTGCTACCAAGCCTGCGATGTCGACAAACTCAACAATGGCGGGCTGCATTTTTTGCGGATTAACGATTTTAGCCAGCTCGGCCATGCGCGGATCGGGCACTTCAACAATGCCGACATTCGGTTCGATGGTGCAGAAAGGATAGTTTGCCGCTTCGATACCGGATTGGGTTAAGGCGTTGAACAAGGTGGATTTGCCGACGTTGGGCAGGCCGACGATGCCGCATTTTAAGCTCATGTTTATTCCTGAAAATTTCGTAGAAGTTAACGCGCGATTGTAGCATATTTCACAGCAGCGTTGCTGGGCTTGAAATGCGGATGCCTGTCTGAAAGGTTTCAGACAGGCATTGTAAGGGTTGTATGCGTTATGCGGAATGGGTTGGCCTAAAATGTTGGAAAATAAAAGATACTTAGGGTAGGCATGGATTATGCCAGTTTAACTTATGAAAATGCCTGTCTGAAAAAGTTTTCAGACAGGCATTTGTGTGTTTGATTAAATCCGCATCGGCATTACGATGTATTTGAAATTCGGATTGTTGGGGATGGTGAAGAGGGTGGAACGATTGGCGTCGCCGAAGGCCAATTGCATATCTTCGGCATGCACATTGCGCAACACATCCATCAGGTAGCCGA
The DNA here is from genome assembly GCF_000227765.1 of Neisseria wadsworthii 9715. Classification (GTDB taxonomy): domain Bacteria; phylum Pseudomonadota; class Gammaproteobacteria; order Burkholderiales; family Neisseriaceae; genus Neisseria; species Neisseria wadsworthii. The sequence goes on along the minus strand of NZ_JH165159.1, from coordinate 2,012,966 downwards.
TGTTGAAGCCGACTTCCAATTCGCCGCCTTGATAGGCGATTTCCAGCTCTTCGCGCGCTTCTTCCTGCTCATTGTTGCTGCACACTACGCTTAATAAACCGGGCTTCAGATGCAGCCGCGCACCGCGGAATTTTTCGTTTGCCAGAATCGAGGCGCGCTCCAGTGCGCCTAAAAGCTGGGTGCGGCCTACGAGGAAGATTTTGTCGTTATCCAACGGTATAACGCGGTTAAAGTCAGGGAATTTGCCATCCACCACTTTGCTGACGATTACGGTGTCGTTGCAGCGGAAGCGCACTTGGTTGTTGAGCAATTCGATGCTCACGGGTTCGCTTGGGTTATTGAGCAATTTGAATAGCTCGAGCACGGTTTTGCGTGGCAGAATCACTTCGGCGCTCGGCAAGTCGGCATCAATGGTGGTGCTGGAATAGGCCAAACGGTGGCCGTCGGTTGCAACTAGGCGTAATTGGTCGCCTTCGGTTTGCATCAGCAGGCCGTTGAGGTAATAGCGGATATCTTGCACGGCCATGCTGTATTGCACTTGGGAGAGCATGTTTTTCAAGGCTTCCTGCGGCAGGCTAAATGCGGTGTTGACATCTTCGCCCACACTCATCAGCGGGAAATCTTCGGCCGGCAGGGTTTGCAGGTTAAAGCGCGATTTGCCTGCTTTTAGGGTGAGGCGGTTTTGCGCCCAATCCAGCGCAACCAATGAGCCTTCGGGCAAGGCGCGCAGAATGTCTTGCAGTTTTTTTGCGTTGGTGGTGATGCGGAATTCACCGGCGTCGCTTTGCGGGCCGGTGGTGTTGATTTGGATTTCTAAGTCGGTTGCCAGAATGTTGGTTTGCCCGTGTACGTTTTCTAACAATACATTAGACAAAATCGGCAGGGTGTGGCGGCGCTCTACGATGCCGGTTACGGCTTGGAGCGGCTTAAGCAGAGCATCGCGTTCGGCTTGTAAAATCAACATGGTTTATACCTTTTGAATAATCAATTCTGGATTAAAATCAATAGTTTTTCATAATCTTGTGCCAATTCGGGGTCTTCGTTGCGCAATTTGGCTACGGTTTTAACGGCATGCATCACTGTGGTGTGGTCGCGGCCGCCGAATGCATCGCCGATGGCGGGTAGGCTGAGGTTGGTTAATTCTTTGGTGAGGCTCATGGCTACTTGGCGTGGGCGGGCGATGTTGCGCGTGCGTTTGGCGCCGAGCAGGTCGCTGATTTTGATACGGTAATGCTTGGCTACGGTATCCATAATCAGATCGGCCGTAATGATTTTGTAGGCGCTGGCTACGATGTCCTGCAGGGCTTCAGCGGCCAAATCAATGTCGATTTTTTTCTTTAAAAAGCGGCTGCGGGCTTCGACACGCTTGAAAGCCCCTTCCAGTTCGCGCACGTTGGATCGGATATGTTTGGCAATAAAAAAAGCGGCTTGTTCATCAAGCTCCACGCCGGCTGTTTCCGCCTTTTTCTGCAAAATGGCCACGCGCATTTCCAATTCGGGCGGTTCAAGCTCCAGAGTTAATCCCCATGAGAAGCGGGATTTTAAACGGTCGTCCATATCCTCGATTTTGGTGGGCAGCACATCGCAGGTGAGGATAAGCTGTTTTTTTTCATTATGGAAGTGGTTGTAAAGGTAAAAAAATTCTTCCATCGTACGCTCTTTGCCTTTGATGAACTGGATGTCATCAATGATCAAGAGGTCGTATTGTTTGTATTGCTGCTTGAAAGTTTCATAGCTGTTGCTGCGTACGGCATTCATAAAGCTTCGGATGTAGTCGTCCGAATGCATGTAGCGCACTTTGGCATTCGGTTTGTTTTTCAGCAATTCGTTGCCGATAGCCTGAACCAGATGGGTTTTGCCCAAACCTGTGCTGCCGTAGAGGAAAAAAGGGTTATAGCTCTTGCCGGGATTTTCAACGATGGATTGTGCAGCGGCGGCAGCAATTCGGTTGCCTTTACCTTCAACTAAGGTGTCGAAAGTGTAATCGTGGGATAAATTGGTTTGGGCGTAAAATTGCTCGGCTTTCTCTTTTTCGGCTTCTATTTTTACTTGGGTTTTTTTGGGTTCTTCTGTTTTGACTTTTTTGCTTGTTGTGGGCAAATTTTTTATACGCTCGGCCAAGATTTCGGCCGCGCTGGCTTTGGCGGTATTTTTTTGAGTTGTTTGCGGCTCAGAGGTATTTTCAGACAGGCTTTTTTGCGAGGGGAGTGGAGAAGTTTTGGGTTTTCCAGTGATTTCAGACAGGCATGATTGAATATCAGAGCTAACAGCCTGGCCGGCGCGTGTAAAGCTTTGCCCTTTGCCGGTTTTAAAAAGTAGGGTGGGTGATTCGGGTGCAATTTCTGCACGGACGCGTTCGATAGATTGGAAAAATTGCTTTTTCAGCATGTTGACTGAAAATTGATTTTTACCGTAAATCACCCATTGGCCGTTTTCTTCGCCCACGGTTAACGGCGCAATCCAAGTATCGAATTGTTGCGGCGTTAAGGTATCGTGGAGGCGGTCGAGGCACAGAGGCCAGAATTCGGCGAGGGTCATCAGCTAATCCAGAATGGCTGCGGGCGGCGCGGCAGTTTGTGCGTTTGTTAAAGATTCGCAGGATTATACCGAATTTTGTGGATAACTGCTATCAGCGTATGGGGAATTTGCATGGCTAGGCTATACAAATTTCAGACAGGAATGGTGAGGTATATGCTGATATATATTGACAAAAAAATTGATTTGGTGTGTAATCTTTCATTTAATATTTCAGATTAATTTTAGGAATCGACATGAAACGCACTTATCAACCTTCAGTTACCAAGCGTAAACGCACCCACGGTTTCTTGGTTCGTTCTAAAACCCGCGGTGGTCGCGCTGTGTTGGCTGCGCGTCGTGCCAAAGGCCGCAAACGTTTGGCTGTTTAATTTTGGTGCCGCTGTGGAACAGCGCTTTGGAAAGCGATACCGCTTATTGAAAACGGAAGAATTTTCTTCCGTTTTTGCTTTAAGAAAGCAACGCAGTAGGACATTCTTGCAAGTATTGCAATCGGATACAAACGCTTATGGGCACGCTCGCTTAGGCTTGGTGGTGGGCAAGAAAGCTGCTAAGCGTGCAAACGAGCGCAATTATATGAAGCGTGTGATTAGGGAGTGGTTTCGTTGCCATAAAAGTGAATTGGCACCTTATGATTTTGTGGTACGGGTTCGCCAGCGGTTTGATAGGAGCCATGCAATGGAAGTACGCAAAGAGTTAGCTCAATTGACGCTCCCTAGAAAGTCATAAAGACAATGTTGGCTAAATTGTTTTTGGGGTTGATTAAGTTGTACCAATATTGTATCAGCCCTATGATTCCGCCGCGTTGCCGCTATACGCCGACTTGTTCGCAATATGCTGTAGAGGCTATAAGCAAATACGGCGCGTTAAAGGGCGGATGGCTGGCTTTAAAGCGTATAGTCCGCTGCCATCCTTGGGGCGGGCACGGGCATGACCCTGTTCCTTAATATTTTTGCCGATCCTTTGGTTAACATTCCGCTGCATTTTGTTAAACAATCACGCGCGAAATTCATTTATCTGTTATCCTTTCAAGTTTGAATTAATCATAACCCTTAATAATTTTTAGGACTTAACACACGATGGACGCCAAAAGACTAACCATGTTTTTTGCGATTGCTTTGCTGATTTTACTTGGGTGGGAGCAGCTTTTCCCTACGCCCAAACAGCCTCAGGCTGTGGTGCAGCAGCAACAACAGCAAAAAGCGCCGTCGACCGAGCTTACGCTTTCTCCTGCGCAGCCGATTACCGTAATCACAGACACGGTTAAGGCTGTTATTGATGAGAAAAGTGGCGATTTGCGCGGTCTTACTCTCTTGAAATACAACGCCGCCGGCAATGAAAATAAAGATTTCGTATTGTTTAGCGACAATAAAGAAAATATTTACGTTGCGCAATCTGATCTGCAAGATGCTAATGGTCAAAGCTTATTGAAGGGGTTGGCTTTTACCGCAGCGCAGAAGCAATACACGTTAAACGGCGACAAAGCAGAAGTGCGTTTGAGTGCGCCTGCGCGAGACGGTTTACAGATTGATAAAGTTTATACGTTTAAAAAAGACAGCTATTTAGTTGACGTGCGTTTTGATGTAACCAATTTGAGCGGCAAGCCTTTTAAAGCTCATGCGGTTTATAAAGTGGTGCGTGATAACAAAGCTCCTGAAGGTTCGGGTTTCTTTACCCATACTTATACCGGCCCGGTTGTGTACACGCCGCAGGGTGACTTTGAAAAAGTTGATTTCAGCGATTTGGATGACGATTTCAATTCAGGCACCGATAAAGCCGAATATGTCCGTCGCACCAATACCGGCTGGGTAGGCATGATCCAACACTACTTTATGGCTACTTGGATTTTGCAGCCTAAAGATGGTGCGTCTGTGTGTACCGCAGGCTGCCAGATTGATATCAAGCGCCGCAATGACAACCTTTATTCTTCCGGTGTGGCGGTCAACCTGCCGGAAATGCAAAACGGCATGAAATACAGCTTTCCGATGAGCCTGTATGCCGGCCCGCAAACGACATCAACCATCAGTAAGATTGCCGACAATCTTGAGCTTGCGAAAGACTATGGCCGCGTTTATTACCCTGCTACCGGTTTGTTCTGGTTACTGGAAAAATTGCACGGCTTGGTGGGTAACTGGGGCTGGGCGATTGTATTGCTAACCGTGATTGTGAAAGCCGCTTTGTATCCGTTGACCAATGCTTCTTACCGCTCAATGGCAAAAATGCGTGCTGTTGCGCCTAAACTGGAAGCCTTGAAACAGAAATACGGTGACGACCGCATGGCTTTGCAACAAGCCATGATGCAGATGTATCGCGATGAAAAAATCAATCCGCTTGGCGGCTGTTTGCCTATGTTGCTGCAAATTCCTGTGTTTATCGGATTGTATTGGGCAGTATTTGCATCGGTTGAGTTGCGTCAAGCGCCTTGGATTGGCTGGATTACCGATCTTAGCCGCACTGATCCTTATTTTATCCTGCCGTTGTTGATGGCTGCTACCATGTGGTTCCAAACCACACTCAATCCGCCGCCGACCGATCCGATGCAGGCGAAAATGATGAAGATGATGCCGATTATTTTTTCTGTGATGTTCTTCTTCTTCCCTTCCGGCTTGGTGCTTTACTGGGTGGTGAACAATATTTTGAGTATCGCCCAGCAATGGTACATTAATAAATCCATTGAGAAGCAACGTGCACAAGGTGAAGTGCTGGATAAATAACCCGGTATCGCTTTGTTAGGTAAAAATGCCTGTCTGAAAGTTTTCAGACAGGCATTTTTTAGAAGTTATGAAATTAGACCATATATAGTGAATTAACTTAAAAACAGTGCGCTCGCCATACTCGAGCTTGACTTGAGTTTAGATTCAGTAACATTGGGTGATGCTGGGATCAAATCTAAGTGTTTGAAATAATAAAGATGCCTGTCTGAAAAAGTAGTTTTCAGACAGGCATCCATCAAGTAGGTTGCGTGGTATATAACCTTTAACACTTAGTTTGTTGCCATTATCCAAATCTGCAATAAAGGGCTGCTTATCTGCAATGAATAGGATATGTTGCGGCTTATCCAGTTGTGACGTTCCATACGTTTTAATGCACTTTGTACGCTGCTGCTACTGATGTTGGTTACACCCAGCATCAAAGCATATTCTTTGCGCCGTTGGTTACTGTATGGGCTTACGTTGTTTTGAGCAATGTCTGCAAGTATGATTCGCTCCAGCGGCCTCATTTGCTGCCATTCTTTGATTTGGCGGTTGAGCTGCTCCAACCGCTCTGCGGCAGCGGTTTGCAGGCTTAAATCAGGGTTCACAATCATGCCTTGTACAATTGCCCTCATGTACATTGGGGTGTGGCTTAGTTTTTCGAATATTTCATAAAAAGCATTTTTGTCGGCAGCATTTCCTGTTCATTCATGATAAATGTCAGCCAGAAAATCAGTAAAAGTGCGGCTGAACAAAAGAAAATCCAGCGCATGGGCAAAGTGGAAAAATGGTGCTCTGCTGTTGTTGAACATCGCTTTTAAATCATGGTTGCAGCTGCCTGTGAAAATGGTTTTGGTTGATATCCAAGCCTGTGCGTAAAGCGCGAATAATACCTTCCGTGCCCTTAATGCACGCTAGCTCCTGCACTTCGTCCAGTAATAATAATGAAGGGCGGCCTAAGGCAGCGATTGCGCTGATAATGTCACAAATGGGCGGGATGGCTTTGGTTTCGGTATCTCGCTCAATTCCTACGCCTAAAATATCAATTTTACTTACGCTGCTGATAAAAGTTTAGGCGCTACTGATTTTATTGATATTTTGTGCGAATTGGTACGCGGCCGCCTGAAAGCGTTGGGTTAAGTTGCACGGTTATCGTCCATAAAGGAAAATATAGAAAACATTGAAACCGGCTGCTTCGGCAGCCGGTTTCAATATCATTTAATAGAAATTTGGTTTTCTCCATGCGGCGCGGCGCAAACAAGGTAAAAGCATGCATGATTCCATCTTTGAGGCTGTTAACAAGCTTGGCAGCATAATCGGGGGCGGTGGAAGTATAGAGGATCATTCATTCTAATTGCTCGGTTTCGATTTGAATGTTGAATTATGCATAATTTGGAAAAATGTGGGTTTGTGAGATTGTCACAGAATTGTCGCAATTAAAAAGCGCAAGCCTTATAGATTAAAGGCTTGCGCTTTTTGTTTGGTGCGGACGGAGAGACTCGAACTCTCACACCTCTCGGCGCCAGAACCTAAATCTGGTGCGTCTACCAATTTCGCCACGTCCGCAAAAGTGAAATGTTGATTATACGCATAAGTTAAGAAAATGGAAATGCCTGTCTGAAAAATATTTCAGACAGGCATTGAAAAAGTTATAATCAGCACTGATTTATTGGAAGCAGTATTGCCGTCTGTGCTGATGCGGACGGCTTTTTTTAATGGCGGACAGGCCAAATTAATTTCGATGTTTCAAACATTTTCTGGAATGAATGATTGGGATTTGTTAACAGATTTTCGCTGGTTGCTTGTCCGCTTTAGGAAGGAATGTTATGTCTGATTTATCGGTTCGGGATTATCTGCAAACGCAAGGTTTGAAGCTGCCTGAAGATGATGTGCGTGTTGCACAGGTTGCGGCTCGGTTTGTCATGGCTTCGGGTAATGCGGCGATTGAACGGGCGCTTTTGTGGTACGTGAACGATGATGTGGTGCTTGCGGAGCATATTTCGGAAAATGAGCAGAATGAAGTGGCTCTGAAACAGGTTTTCATGGCTCTGGATTCTGTGTTTGAGCGTACAGTGGTGAAAAGTGCGGTCGTGTATGCGTTGGCTCCGGGTGAGTTAACTTATCTTGTACGCTTGGCGCAACAAGGTGAAGTGATTGAGCAGAAGGTGTCTGTTGATGAGGAAAACGGATGGCATTATTTGTTTGCCCGTTCGGCACAAACAGGTTGGTTGAATGTGGTGGATGATGCCGAGCATTGGCTGGAACAAGGGGAGTTGAAAGGCCTGCATAATATGCGTTGCTTGAGCCAGATGTCGTTACCGATTTGTTTGCCGAGCGGCCGGGTGTTGGGTGTGCTGCATGTAGAGGCAGAGCAGAAATCGGCGTTTGATGATGCAGCTCAAGCAGAATGGGTGGGCCTCGCTTTGGCATTGGTTGAACCTTTGAGTGTTTTACTTAATATGGATAATCAAACAGAAGATAACGGGGATATGTGATGCAGGGATTAAAATTTGTAGCCTCTTGCCGCCTGCCTACGGAATGGGGGGTGTTTATGATGCACGGCTTTGAAGAGGCCGGCGGCCAGGAACATGTGGCATTAGTGATGGGGGACTTGGGTGATGGAGAAGCGGTGTTGTCGAGAGTGCATTCTGAATGTTTGACCGGAGATGCGTTGTTTTCGCAAAAATGTGATTGCGGACCGCAATTGCAGGCAGCCATGCAGGCCGTGCAGCAGGAAGGACGCGGCGTGATTGCGTATTTGAGGCAGGAGGGGCGGGGTATCGGTTTGATTAATAAAATCCGCGCGTATCAGCTTCAGGATCAAGGGATGGATACTGTTGAAGCGAATGTGGCCTTGGGTCTGCCTGTGGATGCGCGGGATTTTACTTTAGCCAGAGATATATTCAGACATTTAGGTGTGAAGAGTATCCGTTTGTTGACCAATAATCCGCAGAAAGTGGCCGTGTTGGAAAATGCCGGTATCCGGGTTGTGGAACGTGTGCCGTTGCGTGTGGGTGAGAATGCGGAAAATGAGCTTTATCTGAGTACGAAAGCCGGTAAGCTGGGGCATTTTTTATAATTAAATGGATTTAAAGTGGTAAAGGCAGTAGCGGAGAATGGTGTGAATATAAGCCAAGCTTTATGATTAGATCCTTGATAAGGATAATATGAAGTGAATACCTGTTATTACATAGAGCAATGCTTGTCTGAAAAAGATTTCAGGCTGGCATTTTGTGTTTCATAGTCAATCAACTTAATTTTTGCTATATAGTTTGGCTCTTATTTTTTACTATCATTTTCATTAAGTAAAATAAGCTGGTGCATATATTGCTATTTTGAGTCAATCCTGTATTTCAATATTTACCTGAAAACTTAAAGTAAAGAAAAGATAAAGCTCCATAAACTAATGTTGATACTGCACCAAATAATAGCGATCTAGGAAAGTTAAGTGGAAAAATTGAATAATAGGCAGCTAATACCATAAATATAAAAAATATTCCCGTTGAAACTAATACTTTAATTTTTAAATTCATAATTTACCTATAGATTTATTAATAAAT
>NZ_JH165159.1:1985499-2004128 GCF_000227765.1 Neisseria wadsworthii 9715 | reverse complement strand
TTTTTATTTCTTTAAATATAATAAATTATATTTAGATAATTTATTATATTTAATTTACCACCATCCGGTAGCCAAATAGCCCGCCGCACCGGCTAAACCACCACCGACTGCACCCCAGCCAGCACCTGCAGCTGCACCAGGAAGAGCACCAACACCACCGGCAGCAGATTCTGCTACACCACCAGCAACTGCGCCTCCAACGGCACCTGTTACAACTCCGTTAGCTGTGGAACGACCAAATTCTTTCCAGCTCCAAGCACCGCCGGCAACCAATTCCAGTTCGTTCATGGTCAATTCATGTGCATTCAGCATCAATGTTTGCATCTTAATATTCCTTTCGAAATTATGGTTAATTGAAGATTTAGGATTAAATGCTATTGGCATAATTAAATCCTGTTTGCATACCACCATTTCAATTTGCCTATGATTTTTTTAAGCAAAGAATTGTTTTTTGTTTTGTTATCTTTTTTATTTCCGTTTTTTTGGTTTAAGTTATAACATTTTTATGAAAATGTCATTTAAAAAATTAACAATTATGTTTTGAAACGGTTATTAAGATTTAGATATTTAAAATATTAAAATGAAAAGAATGCCTGTCTGAAATGATCATTTCAGACAGGCATTCTTAATGCTGATTTATCTGGGCTGACTTATTGTGCTTCCGGTTCGGGAATTTGGAACACCTGCCGTAAATAGGCTAGGAAAGTGTCGTTGTCGGTCATGGTTTTGCCGGGGCTGTCGGAAAGTTTGGCAACCGATTGGCCGTTGCATTCCACCAGTTTCAAAACGATGTTCAGCGTGGTGTGCCCCATATCGTTGGTGAGGTTGGTGCCGATGCCGAAGCTGGTTTTGAAGCGGTCTTTGAAATATTGGTGCAGCGCCCATGATTTGTCGATATCGAGGCCGTCCGAGAATGTAAGCATTTTGGTGCGGCTGTCGATTTTGAGCTTTTTGTAATGTGCATAGGCTTTGTCGCCCCAAACATAAGGGTCGCCGCTATCGTGGCGGAGGCCGTCGAACAGTTTGGCGAAATAAAGGTCGAAATCGCGCAGGAAGGCATCCATGCCTACAACATCGGTGAGGGCGATACCTAAATCACCGCGGTATTCGCGCACCCAGCTTTCAAGGGCGGCTTTTTGGAAGTCGCGCAGGCGGAAATCCAGTGCTTGAAATGCCTGCAAAAATTCATGTGCCATGGTGCCGATGGGTGTGATGCCGAGCTTTTTGGCTAAAAATACGTTGCTGGTGCCGCGCACAATTTCAGGGGCGGCAGCATATAGGGTTCTAATCACATGTTCTTGCCAGGCTAAATTGTAGCGGCGGCGGGTGCCGAAATCGGAAATCAAAAAAGGCGGGTCGTTGGGGTTTTGAATGGAAGCCAGCTCTTTCAAACGTTCGGCTTTAGCTTGCAGACGCCGTTCGCCTTCGTCCAGCACTTCGGGCGTTTCGAGGCGGCGGAAATAGAGTTCGTTAACAATGGCGAGAATGTAAATTTCGAAAAACATCGCTTGTATCATCGGGCCTTCCACTTTGATGTGCAGGCGGCCCGTATCATCGGTGCTGACTTTGACAAAGCGGCGTTTGAGCTGGAAAAGCTCCATATAATCTACGAAATCGCTTTTGATAAAGCGCATGGCACGCAGATAATCTAGCTCGTCTTGCGTGAGCTTCAGCTCGCACAGCCAATCCAATTCGCGCTCTAAATCGGCTTTGATGTCGGCCAGCGGGTAAACGGTTTGATCGTTGTTGCGGCAGCGGAATTCATACACGCCGTGGGCTTGCGGGAATTGGTGCAGAATCACCTGCAGCATGGTGAATTTGTATAAATCGGTGTCGAGCAGGGAGCGGATAATGGGGGTGTTATTCGACATATTTTTGTTCCCGTATGAGAAGAATGTGTTTAATTAAAACATGTTTGTTTGCATCTGTGTGATTTATTATGGACTATGCCTGTCTGAAATTTTTCAGACAGGCATAGTGGTTTATATCCCTTCTATACTTGTATCGCTTTCCTCAATATCTTCTACCGCGCCGCTTTGGGCATGAATTTCGATTTCGGCAAAATTCTCCGGCTGTACAATACGCACCAATCCTTCTTTGGCCAATTCGAGCAGCGCGATAAAGTTCACCACCACATAAGCGCACCCCTGCTCGGGCCGGAATAGTTCGGAAAACCGGCAAAACCCGCTTTGCAGGCGGCGCAGGATGCTGCTCATCTGCGCGCGCACGGAAATGGCTTCCTGCACCACTTCATGTGAACGGGTATGTTTGGCGCGCGATAAAATGCCGAGCCACGCCTGAGTGAGGTCGGCCACTTGGATTTCCGGCAATTTGGCTTCCACTGCAATTTCCAGCGGCAGATAAGCCCATGCGAAATCGCGGCCTGCGCGTGGCAAGGCATCAAGCCCGGCGGCGGCGAGTTTCATTTGCTCGTAAGCCAGTAGGCGGCGCACCAGCTCGGCGCGCGGGTCGGCGGCTTCTTCGTCTTCCAATGGCGCGGGCTGAGGCAGCAGCAGACGTGATTTAATTTCAATCAACACGGCTGCCATCAACAGATACTCCGCCGCCAAATCAAATTGGTGGGCTTCCATTTGGGCGATATAGTGCAGATATTGCTCGGTGATCTTGGTCATCGGAATATCCAACACATCAATATTCTGCTTGCGGATTAAGTAAAGCAGCAAATCCAGCGGCCCTTGAAAGCTGTGCAACACAACTTTGAGCGCATCCGGCGGGATAAACAAATCCTGCGGAACATCGGTAACGGGCTGCCCGAAAATCCAGGCAACGGCATATTCGTTGTGAAACACGGGTAGGGAGGGCTGTATCATGTTAATCAACTTTGACTGTCGTCAATCAGGCGCTTGATGTAGCGGCCTTTGGTGAATATTAACAAAGCGTTGTAAGAGCCTGCGCCGTCGCTGTTGCGGGCAAACAAGTAGATTTTATCTGCTTTCCGGTTATAGAAGCAGCTGTGGTATTGCGCATCGGGCTGGAATAAATTGTCGAAATCGGCACAGGCCGGCAGGCTTAATGATAACAGTAAGAGTAAGGCAGTGGTTTTCATGTTTGTGGTTTGGGAAAGTCAGTTTTCAGACAGGCATTGTTTGGCCAAGTAATCGATTGCAGCCTGTGCGCAATACAGGCCGAACGAGGCGGTTACCAGAATGCTTGCGCCATAGCCCGCACACGACAAACCTTGCGGCGCGTTGCCGGTTTCACATGTTTCGCCTGTTTGCGGCGGTGTGATGTTTTCGGTGGAAAATACGCACGGCACGCGCATTGTTTTTTTCGTATCGCGGGTAAAGCCGTAGCGTTTGCGCAGCGTGTAGCGCAAATTGGCTAAAAGCGGGTCGTGGGTTACGCGGCTTAAATCGGCGGTTCGGATGAGTGCCGGATTTTTTTGCCCGCCCGCACCGCCGCTGAGGATAAACGGCTGCTTGTGTTTGACAAAATAATCGGCCATTGCGGCTTTTACGCGGATTTGGTCGATGGCGTCAATCACAAAATCAAAACCGTTTCCAAACAGCTCCGCCAGATTGTCTTCGGTAACGAAATCTTCGATTTCGGCCACTTGGCAGGCCGGATTGATTTGTAGGATGCGCTCGTGCAGCGATCTGACTTTGGCTTTGCCGAATTCGGAAGTGAGCGCGGGGAGCTGGCGGTTGACATTGGATTCGGCAACATTATCCAGATCAATCAGGGTAAGGCGACCTATGCCGCTGCGGGCTAAGGCTTCCACCGCCCAAGAGCCGACACCGCCCACTCCGACCACACACACATGGGCACCGGTAAAGCGTTGCAGAGCCGCGTGGCCGTAAAGCCGCGCGATGCCGCCGAAGCGTCGGGAAAATAATGAAGATTGGTCAATCATAATCAAGCGTGACTTTGTTTTAAGTCAAAATAGTAAAAAAAATACCGACAAAAGCGGGAAGCTCTATTATACTGCAATAAGACAAGAATAAATTTCATTAGGCTTGTTATACTTCAACCCATAACGATAAGGAGAGAGCTATGTACAAACATTTGGTTGTCGCAGTAGATGGCAGCGCAACTTCTTTAAATGCATTGCAACATGCTTGCGAGCTGGCCGTAACCGGCAAATCCAAACTCACTTTGGTGCATGTTGCCAATCCCGCTGAATATATGGCTTTGGCTCCTGAGTTTTTACAGCATGAAAGCTATGAAGCGGCTGCTGTGGCGCAGGGCAATGAAGTACTTGAGTTTGCAGAAAAAACAGCGCGCGATACCGGCGTTACCGATATCCATACGTATTTGCTGGTCGCTTTGAAAGGCGCGAGGGAAATGGCGCAGGAGCTGGTGGATTATGCCGATAATAATGGCGCCGACTTGTTGGTGTTGGGCACGCATGGTCGCAGCGGTTTGATGCATTTGCTGATGGGCAGCTTTGCTGAAACCGTGATGCGCCAAAGCCATTTGCCTTTGCTGGTTATCCGCAGCCAGCCGGAAGAACAGGAATAACTCTGATAAACAACAATGCCTGTCTGAAAACGAGCAACGCGAGTTTTCAGACAGGCATTCTTTATTGAATCAGGCTTTTGGTAAAGCAAAAAAATCGCCCCTGAAAAATCGGGGGCGCAAAAGGAACACAAACCACTACCAAAAATCGTTACAAAGCAAAACTTTTCATTCTTTCGTTTGCCGGATACAGCGCGCGCATTAAGTCGTGCGGCGATATTGTGAAATCTTGCGTATTATCAATTGTTAACCGACCTTGCTGCGGTGAAAGCTCTACCAAGCATGCTTGATTCTCCCGGTTGCTTTGAAAGCGGCGGCGGAGTGCTTCAGCGGCGCGGCGGTAAACCGAATCTTTTCTGTGTACTGTACGGGCGGTTGCAATCCAACTGATGCGGGCTCGTTCTTCCTCATCTTCAATTAAAAGGATGCCGGGCTGCGGTTGGCTGGGCGCATCGCCTTCATTTTTAAGCCACATATAATACAAGCCGTCCAAATTAACCAATGCCGCATCGTGTATTTGCGATCCGGTTGCCAAGAGGGCATAAGCATTTTGCCGGTGCAGCCTTAAAATATCAGGAGCTAAAGACCAAAATAGACTTTCAGACATTTTGTCCTCCTAAATCTCAAGCTGGTTAATCGGGTGTTGCTTGTGTGATTTATAGCGATAATAAATCAATAATTTTAATTTTGCAAATGATAATTGTTATTATTTTTGTGATTTGAAATAACTTTATGATTTTTATGAAAATAAAATATCAAAAGATTTGATTAAAGTTGACTGATTTACTCGGAAAATATGAAAAACAAGGGTTTGACGGGTTGTTCAACAAAGTCGGTAATTTCAGCTAAAATACGCGTGTTTTTAGAAAAGCAGATAAATTATGAGCCACAACCGTCAGATTATCCTGGACACAGAAACCACGGGTTTCAAGCCCAATATGGGCGACCGTATACTGGAATTTGCCGGTATTGAAATGAAGTCGCGCCAGCTTACAGGCAGCCATCTGCATCTTTATATCCATCCCGACCGCGATATTCCCGAAGATTCGATTAATGTACACGGCATCACTTTGGAGAAGCTGGAAGGTGAACCGAAATTCGAAGAAGTAGGGCAGCGGATTGCCGATTATTTGCGCGGCGCGGAACTGATTATCCACAATGCGCCGTTTGACGTGGGCTTTTTGGATATGGAATTCCAGCGCATGGGTCTGCCGACCATCAGCGGCTTGGGCTGCACGGTTACAGATACGCTGGCGATGGCGCGCGAAATGTTTCCGGGGCAGAAAAACAGCTTGGATGCTTTGTGTAACCGCTTTGAGGTTGACCGCAGCAAGCGTGTGTTTCACGGCGCGTTAATCGACTGCGAGCTGCTGGCGGAAGTTTATCTTTCCATGACGCGCGGCCAATTCAGCCTGGTTGAGGATATGGCTGAGGAAACCGAAGAAATTTCCGCAGCGCGCAGAGCTGCCCGACCCGCCTGCTTGCAAGTGCTTCATGCTTCGGCAGAGGAATTGGCCGAGCACGAAGCTTATCTTGACGGCTTGGACAAAGCAGTCGGCGGCACTTGCAGATGGCGCGAGGAAAAAGAAGCAGAAGGTGCGGCATGAGGCGCAATATCGCTTTGATTCCGGCAGCCGGTGTGGGCGAGCGCTTCGGCGCCGGCAAGCCGAAACAGTATGTGGAAATTGCCGGCAAAACGGTGTTGCAGCATACTTTGGCTATATTTTTGAATTGCGCTGCTATTGATAATGTGGCGGTGGTGCTGTCGCCCGAAGATAATGTTTTTCAGACAGGCATTCATGAAAAACTGCATGTGCTGAAAGTGGGCGGGCAAACGCGGGCAGAGAGCGTGCGCAACGGCTTATCTGACTTGTTAAAGAGCGGTTTGGCCGAAGAGACGGATAATATTTTGGTGCACGATGCTGCCCGCTGCTGTTTGCCGCAAGCAGCTTTGCTGCGCTTGATTGAAACGGCGGGAGCATGTGAAGAGGGCGGTATTCTGGCCGTGCCGGTGGCAGATACGTTGAAACGCGCGGCAGATAATGCGATTGACGCTACCGTGCCGCGCAGAGGTTTGTGGCAGGCGCAGACGCCGCAGCTTTTTCGCGCCGGTTTGCTGCATAAAGCGCTTGCCGTGCCGGATTTAAGTGCGGTTACGGATGAGGCTTCCGCTGTGGAAATGCTCGGAGTACATCCGCTGCTGGTGTTGGGCGACACGCGGAACCTCAAGCTTACGCTGCCGCAAGACGAATATATCGTGCGTCTTTTATTGCAGCAGGCAGATTGAGTTTTCAGACAGGCATTGGGTTAATCTAATGCCTGTCTGAAAACATTCGAATAAAATTGAATCAGATTTAAAGGAAACGATATGAATATCCGTATTGGGCAGGGTTATGATGTGCATCAATTGGTGGAAGGCCGCCCTCTGATACTCGGCGGTATAACCATTCCGTTTGAAAAAGGTCTGCTTGGCCATTCTGATGCCGATGCGCTGCTGCATGCTGTAACCGACGCGATCCTCGGGGCCGCTGGTTTGGGCGATATCGGTAGCCATTTCCCCGATACGGCGGCAGAGTTTAAAGATGCCGACAGTCGTGTGCTTTTGCGTAAGGCTTATGAAGCGGTTCGGGCAAAAGGTTGGCGTATAGTGAATGTAGACACCACAATCATTGCGCAAAAACCGAAACTTGCGCCACATATTGCCGCAATGCGAGCGAACTTGGCGGCGGATTTGGGTATTGGGCAAGATTGCGTTAACATTAAGGGCAAAACCAATGAAAAACTCGGCTATCTGGGCAGAATGGAAGGTATTGAAGCGCAGGCAGCGGTTTTATTGATGGCTGTATGATTGTTTATTGATACTTGGTCTTTAGGAGAAATATTCATGGCAACGCAAGACGAATTGAAATGCATGGCGGCGGAAAAAGCAGTAGATTTCATACCGGAAAACGAATATATCGGTATCGGCACCGGATCAACTGTTAATTACTTCATCAAAGCGCTGGCAGTAAGTGGCAAGAAAATCAAAGGTGCGGTGAGCACTTCTCAGAAAACGAGCGAGTTGATGGCTGAATACGGCATTCCTGAAGTAGAGCTCGGCGATGTGTCGCGTTTGGCCGTGTATGTGGACGGTGCAGACGAAATCAACCACACCTTGCAAATGATTAAAGGCGGCGGTGCGGCGCATTTACCGGAAAAAATCGTAGCCAGCGCATCCGATTTGTTTATCTGTATCGCTGATGAAAGCAAATATGTAACTCGTTTGGGTAAATTCCCCTTGCCGGTAGAAGTGGTGCCGATGGCGCGTTCTTTGGTTTCGCGCAGGCTTGTGGCATTGGGTGGCGAACCGGAGTTGCGTTTGGGTTGCCATACCTGGCATGATAATTTGATTGTGGATGTGCACGGCTTGGATTTGTCCAAACCGCTGACAATGGAAGAAACCATCAATAATATTCCGGGTGTGGTGGAAAACGGCATCTTCGCCCGCAATGCCGCCGACATTCTGATTCTGGGCAGACCAACCGGTGCGGAAGTGATTAAAATCCGCTAAACCTGCCGGTTTGAATAACCCACCTACATATGCCTGTCTGAAAAATTCAGACAGGCATTGATTTTCCGATTGTAAAGATTTATTTATTTTGCTGTTTATATGTTAACCTCGCAGGCGTAAAAGAAGAATTAGGTAACACAGATCGGTAAACGGCTGTCTGCCGGTGCTGCTTGGAAATATATCCAACGGCAAAACCGGTAATTTGATAAAAAGCAGTTCAAGGAGATGAATTATGAAACAGCTCAAATCATTTGTGATTTGGGGACTGGTGGTCTTGGTAGGCCTTGCCTCGTTTACCACGCTGGCAATGAGCAGGGGCGAGCAGATAAGCGCGATTTGGATGGTTTCGGCTGCCGTTTCGGTGTATTGCATTGCCTACCGTTATTACAGTCTTTATATCGCCAATAAAGTGATGCAGCTCGACCCGAACCGCCTCACTCCCGCCGAACGGCACAACGACGGTTTAGACTATGTGCCTACGCACAAAGGCGTGCTGTTCGGCCACCACTTTGCGGCGATTGCCGGGGCAGGGCCGCTGGTAGGGCCGGTGTTGGCCGCACAGATGGGTTATCTGCCGGGCACGCTTTGGATTATTTTCGGTGTGGTGTTTGCCGGTGCCGTTCAGGACATGATGGTGTTGTTTGTTTCTATGCGCCGCGACGGTAAATCGCTGGGCGATATTGTGAAGCAGGAGCTGGGCACCATCCCGGGTGTGATTGCTTCCATCGGCATTCTGATGATTATGGTCATCATTATGGCCGTGCTGGCGCTGATTGTGGTGAAAGCTCTGGTACACAGCCCGTGGGGCACGTTCACCATCGCCGCCACCATTCCGATTGCCTTGTTTATGGGCATTTACACGCGCTATATCCGCCCGGGTAAAATCGGCGAGATTTCCGTTGTCGGCTTTATTTTGCTGATGTTGGCGATTGTGTACGGTGAAAACGTGGCGCAAAGCTCGTTCGGCCAATGGTTTGACCTGGACGGCGTAGGGCTGACTTGGGCGATTATGATTTACGGCTTTATTGCGGCCGTATTGCCCGTTTGGCTGCTGCTTACCCCGCGTGATTATCTTTCCACTTTCCTGAAAATCGGTACCATCATCGCATTGGCTATCGGCATTGTGATTGTGAATCCGCCGCTCTTGATGGATCCGGTAACCAAATTTATCGACGGCACAGGCCCTGTGTTTTCAGGCAGCCTTTTCCCGTTCCTGTTTATCACGATTGCCTGTGGTGCCGTTTCCGGTTTCCATGCGCTGATTTCTTCCGGTACCACGCCGAAAATGGTGGAAAACGAAACCCATGTGCGCATGATTGGTTATGGCGGCATGTTAATGGAGAGCTTTGTGGCGATTATGGCTCTGGCTGCCGCCGCTTCGCTTGACCCGGGCGTGTATTTCGCCATGAACAGCCCGGCTGCGTTGATTGGTACGGATGCCGCCAACGCTGCATCTGTGATTACCAATAAGCTGGGTTATCCGGTTACCGAAACCGCTTTGCTGCAAATGGCGAAAGATGTGGGCGAAAACACCATTCTCTCGCGTGCCGGCGGTGCGCCGACTTTGGCAGTGGGTATGGCCAACATTATGAGCCAGCTGATTTCCGGCCCGGGCATGATGGCTTTCTGGTATCACTTTGCTCTGCTGTTTGAAGCCTTGTTTATTCTTACCGCAGTGGATGCCGGCACACGCGTGGCGCGCTTTATGATTCAGGATTTGGGCGGCGTGTTTTACAAACCGTTCTCCAACACCGACAGCCTGCCTGCCAACCTGGTAGCCACTTTTATGGCAGTGGCATTGTGGGGTTATTTCCTCTACACCGGCGTAACCGACCCGTTGGGCGGCATCAACTCGTTGTGGCCGCTTTTTGGTATTGCCAACCAAATGCTGGCGGGCGTGGCGCTGATTATGTGTACCGTTGTATTGGTGAAAATGAAGCGCGAGCGCTATATGTGGGTAACTTTGGTGCCTGCCTGCGGCGTGTTGTTTGTCACTTGCTATGCCGGTTTGCAAAAACTGTTCCACAGCGACCCGCGTATCAGCTTCCTGTCGCATGCCGCCAAGTATCAGGCAGCGTTAGATAAAGGCGAAATTCTGGCACCGGCAAAAGATGCAACGCAAATATCGCGCATTATTTTGAACGACTATGTCAATTCCGGCCTTACCGTATTATTCTTGTCAGTAGTGGTTGTGGTGGCCTTTTACGGTGTGCGCGTTGCGCTGAAAGCCAGCAAAATCGCTTGGCCGACCGCTAAAGAAGTGCCTGCCGTTATGCGCAATGAAGTAACAAAAACAGAGGTGTGATATGTCTTGGACGCAACGCATCCGAAAACTATGGAAAAGCACGCGCGTGGCCGCGAATCTGATGGCCGGCGTGCCGGATTATGAAAATTACGTTGCCCGCCAGCGTAAACACAATCCCAATGCGCCCGTGATGACTGAATTGCAGTTTCAAGATTATTGCAGCAAGCGCCGTTGTGGTAGCAACGGCGGTAAATGCTGTTGAGATAAGCCTGTGTTGAATTAAGAAAGCCACCCGAAATATTCGGGTGGCTTTTGGTTTTTCAGACAGGCATATTAGTAAATAGTCAGGGTTCGTCATGCTCGGGCTTGACTCGAGCATCTCCTAAAGTTGCTGGAACTCAAGATACTCGGGTCAAGCCCGAATATAAAGGGCTTGCTATTTTTTAAGTTTGTTTGTGATTGTGACGGTTGAGTCGGATATTAGAAATCCCGTTCAGATTCAAACCCGAGATAATTCATGCACTTTATCCACCAGTATCTTTACATGCTCAGGATTGGTAAACTGGTTAATACCATGCCCTAAATTAAAGACATGCCCGCTGCCGCTGCCATAGCCTTTTAGAATGCGCGCCACTTCGGCTTCAATGCTCTGCGGTGTACCGAATAGGGCGAACGGGTCGAAATTACCTTGCAACGCCACTTTATCGCCCACACGGCGGCGCGCGTCGGCAATGTCGCAGGTCCAGTCCAAACCCAGCGCGTCTGCGCCCGCTTCAGCCATTGCTTCCAGCCACAAACCGCCGCCTTTGGTAAACAGAATCACCGGCACTCGGCGGCCTTCATTTTCACGCAGCAAGCCCGCCACAATCTGCTTCATATAGCGCAGACTGAACTCTTCAAACGCAGGCGGTGTGAGCACGCCGCCCCAAGTATCGAAAATCTGAACCGCTTGCGCTCCCGCTTTAATTTGTTCGTTCAGATAAGCCGTAACCGCTTCGGCATTAACTTGCAAAATATGATGCAGCAAATCTGGCCGATCATACATCATGGATTTAATCGTGCGGAATTCTTTGCTGCCGCCGCCTTCCACCATATAACACGCCAGCGTGAACGGGCTACCGGAAAAACCGATCAGTGGCACACGGCCATCCAAAGCCTTGCGTATGGAAGACACCGCATCAAAAACATAAGTTAATTTGGCCATATCCGGCACGCAAAGCGCCCGCACATCTTGCTCTTTCTTCAAGGGGCGTTCAAATTTCGGGCCTTCTCCCTCGGCAAAATATAGCCCTAAGCCCATAGCATCCGGCACAGTCAAAATATCGGAAAACAAAATCGCAGCATCCAAATCAAAGCGATCTAGTGGCTGGATGGTTACTTCGGTTGCCAATTCCGTGTTTTTGCACAAATCCAAAAAGCTGCCCGCGCGCGCGCGCGTTTCCTTATATTCACTCAGATAACGCCCCGCCTGCCGCATCAGCCAAACCGGTGTGTAATCCACTGGTTCTTTCAACAAAGCACGCAGAAAAGTATCGTTTTTAAGCTGGCTCATTCTGATTTTTCCAATTAAGGTTAAACAGGCTGCATCATAACATAGGCCTGTCTGAAAATGCCTGTCTGAAACGGTTAAACTTAAGCTTGCCGCGCATGTTTGGGGTTCAACGGAATCAGGTAGACAAAAGTTGACGCTGCATCAAAAGCACGGTATATTTCGCAGCTTCCACGCGCCCATCGTCTAGAGGCCTAGGACACTGCCCTTTCACGGCGGCAACCGGGGTTCGAATCCCCGTGGGCGTGCCAGATTCTGTAAAAATCCGCTTGGTTAGTAAGGCGGATTTTTTGTTTTCTGTATTTAAAGAAAGCATATTGTTATGTTTCTTACTTATATGAGCTTTAATACAAGATAAAAAATAAGCTTCTGAATTGCTCAGAAGCTTATTTTTTATCTTGGTGCCGGCGGCAAGCGTCGGTTTAGGTGCGTGGAAAATGGGATATAAGCGGCTTTTTTGTGTTTTTACAAGGGCTTAAAGTGGGTTTTTATCTGTTTGGGTTTGCACAAAATAGCATATTAAGGTATTTGATGTTACTTTGTTTTGTCACAAATTTGGCACGGGAAATGCGCATTTTTATGGTTTGTCTTTAAGGTGCATAATGATGCATAAAATTGCGGGGTTGTGCGTAAATTTGCGTAATATTTTTAGGGTGTGAAAATGCTGGAAACATTATATTACATGTGGTTTTGAATAGGATGGGTTAGTGCATAAAAAATGCCTTATTTTTTGCAATGCGCGGGCGCGGAGGGAAGTGCGCGGCGGAGGAGGTGGGGGTGTTGGTTTGAGAAGTGCAAAAAAAATCTTTTATCCTATTCGGATAAAAGATTTGGGTGTTGAGGAGGTGTAAGTTTTATTTGTCGGTCGCGTTGTCGTCGATTTGATAGGGGGTGAATTTGAATACCTCAAGTCCGATGCGATCGTTAACATCAAGGAAGGTTTGATGCATTGGCGCCACTTCATTTTTAGCGAAGACTTTCGCTACTGTCATCGCATCACCTAAGCCGCCGGCTGCTTTGGGTACAATCCCCATTAGTGCGGGTGGTATCCTATGAATAGCCAACATATCTTCAGCGCTTACTTGTTTAATGTTAAGAAACTCATCTTTGGCTGCCACTTCCGCGATCGGGATAAGCTTTAGCCCTTCCGCGTTGCCGCCGGGGGCGCGCAGCACAATATTTTTAAAATTACCGGCGCCTTTTGAATTTCGGAGTTGTGTTTTCACTTTTTCCCAGCCTTCCTCATCTATCTGCGTGTCAGTTGAGTAAAGTATGAAGCCAGCGTGTGATCCGTTTTTATAATACCGCACGCGGAACTTTGTAGCTGCCGCATTAAGATCGGCAGAATCCATAGCCGATAAATAATAGGGCAATCCGTAAACTTCCTGCTGCAAGTCCGGTTGCATGATATGGATAACATCTTCACCCGGAATCTTTTCATAATGCGCGGCGCCGATGCAGTCATTACGCATATAACAAAAATCCTGCAAGTTGGATGCTCGGCGCATATATAGTGCAAGCCTGTTTTTCACCGAAATCATTTTGCCGAAGCGGTTGCGCTGAATCTCAAGATAACCATTTCCCAGCACCAAAAAATTAAAAGCCAGCTTTTCAAATTCCGAGCGCGAAAGATAGGGCGTAGGCTCGAACGTACCTTTCAGAATATTGATTTTCGCCTGTACTGCGCTGGCATGATGCAAGCCCGTTTTTAACAGCCGCACCAAATCAAACCAAGATACCGGCGTTTCAAAATAATGCCCGTTGTCAAAGCATCCGATAAAATCAAATAAACGGTGTTCGCCCGTGAAATCCTCGAAGCTAAACGCATCCACATCAACCTTAGTATCAACAATCATCCTAAAATCCTCAATAAATATCCACCGAACCACGCCCGGAAATCACACCGTCCAAAGGTTCCTGATAAAACACCTGTAAAGCTGCCCACGCAACATCGGAATGGCTTAACTCTTTAGAGCGGCCAGATTCATAAGTCACCTGCTTACCGCTGGCGGTTGTTGCCGTGCGGATACTTAAAAATGCTGCTGTAATATCCTTATGATCAATTTCCCATTCAACCCGCTTGGCGCGGATAAGCGCATGCATTTTATTAATCATCAAATACTTTTCAGGCAGCGAATAATTCACCCCGATAACTTGCGGAAAAAACTTTTGCACCAATTGGAAAACCGCCGCACCAAGCCCGGTTTTATCAATCACCACCTTTTCCACGCGGAAGCGATCAAACGCCTTACGGATAAAATCAGCCTGCGCCTGAAAATCGTTACCGTGTAGCATATGCCGCTCGATGATGCGGAATTTGTCCCCGTTAAATCGGGGCGGCAAAACCACCACCATAGCCGCCGCATCGCCCGAATCCGTCGGATCGTATCCGATCCAAACCGGAAGATTGCCAACCGGGCGGATTGCCAGTGGCTTGTAAAAATCTTCCCAATCATCCCATGAGCTGACCGTGCATTTTTGCAGATCGGTCAACGCAAACACCGAATCCCCTGCTTCCACAAATTCACACATGAAAAGCTGCCGGAATTCCGCCGGCGAGTTTTCGAGCAACAATTGATCGCGGTCAAACAACGTACATCCGCCGCGTTCCGCGTCATCCAGCGTAACAATCTGTCTGAATTGCCCGTCGGCGCAAGCCATACCGCCCATCAATGCTGCATGCGACACATCAAGCTTGATATGATCCGACGCATCGCGACCGTCGTTAAATTGTTCGCCTGTCCAAAACGGATATGCCTGATGAGATGTAGACGACGGCGTAGAGAAATAAGTGATACGGTATTGCTTTTGAGAAGCCATCGGTTTGGCAACCCGCGTCAATTCCTTGAAATCAGGAATCCAAAAATACTCATCCACATATAAATCACCGTGCCGGCCTTGAGCTGTGCGGCTGTTGGTGCCCAAAAAATAAAGCGTGGCCGCATTATTCAGCCGGATAGAATCCCCTTTGAGTTCCACGCCCACCATTTCGGCCAAGTCGATGATGTACTGCTTAAACTGAAAAGCCTGCGCCCGCGAAGCAGACAAAAACACCTTGTTTTTCCCGGTAACAAGCGCATCAACCAATGCTTCGCGCGCAAAAAAGAAAGTTGCACCGATCTGCCGGCTTTTCAGCAAATTGCGGAAGCGCACCCGCGTTTCAAACCAAAACCGCTGATAGTCAAACATTTGCTCGCGGAAAATCTGTTGCACCCTAACAATCTGTTCCGCCGTGAAATGATTATGTTCTTTTTTGCGGTTGTCCCTTACCTTTTCGCGCTTTTGCGCCCGTTCGCGCGGCGGGTTGTCGATGGTCGGCGGCGTGTGTTCCCACGGCGGCGCCTGATTATCCGGCATCGCTTTGCCGAGGGTCTGTATTTCAACCGCCGCTTCAGACGGTTCACTCTTGCGCATATTGCCGCCCATCAAGGCAAACAGATTTTTGATTTCCTTATAGTCCGCATCCGACTTACGCGGTTGGTTAACCAACAAATGCAGCCTTACTTCAGCACTGGCGGCCACCCGCTGCATAGGCGTGCCGCCATCCCAGTTATCCCGGTTTTTCCACGAATAGATAACCGTCGGTTTCACGCCAAGATGCCGGGCAATATCAGAAATCCGCCAGCCTTGCCAATAAAGCTGCCGGGCGGATACGCGCGGGTCAAGATTTGCCTGTGCCGATATTGGATAGTCCGTTTTTCCCATGTTTAAAAAAATCATCGTTGCAAAGCTACACAATCGGCGATTTTCAGACAGGCTTAAAGCGGCTTGCGATGTAAAAAATACCCTAAGCAGGCAGCGCAATAGACCAAGCATAAAGAGCTTGCCAAGATTAAGGCTTAATCGTAGGCAAGTTTAAGAAACAAGCGGAAAAGCAGACTATGGGCGAAAAAACAATCACCGAATGGCGCATCATCGGCGTAAGCGGCGAAACCGTAGACGGGCGTCAAATATCGGCCGCCGAGCTAAAGCAGATGGCCGAGCAATACGATCCCGAAATCTATGGGGCGAGAATCAATCTCGAGCATTTTAATTTTCTGTTCCCGGGGTGGGGCGGCGGCTATGGCGATGTGTTGGAGCTGAAAGCCGAGCCGTGGAGCAAAGACAAAACCAAAACCGCCCTGCTGGCGAAGATGTCGGTGTTGCCGAATTTGCAAGAGCTGTGGGATGAGGGCGAAAAAATCTATACCAGTATGGAAATCACCGCCCCGTTTGCCGATACCGGCAAAGCCTACCTAACCGGGTTGGCAATCACAAATACGCCGGCCAGCTTGGGTACGACAGCCAATTTCTCGCGTGCCGTACTTGCCGCCGGTGTGAAAAATTCCAAATTATCCGATTATCGAATCAGTGAAAAACAAGGTGAAACCATGTCACAAAACCAAACCCCGGCATCAGCCGAAGACCAGCCGTTAACCAAGTCCGAAGCCGAAGGCATTTTCAGCCGATTGCTTGCAAAATTCAGTAAGTCCGAACCTGAAGCCAAACCGGAGCCGCAGACTGAAGACATTCAAGCGGGCGGGGCCGATGCCGGCATGGTTGAAGAATTGAAGAAAGAATATGCCGCCGCTGCCGAACTTATCGAAAAACTGATTGAAGAAAAAGAAAGTCAGAAAAGCGATTTTGCCGCTTTGCGCAAAGAATTTGACGAGCTGAAAGCCCGCCTTGAAAACGAAGCATACACAGGCGAGCGCGAGCCGCACGTTGGCGCGGATGATAAAGATAAGGCAATAGTGGGCTGGTAAGCCGAAGCCTGTTTTTTGAAATCGACATAATTTGAAATCGACATAAAAGGATAAACCGAAATGCGTTACAACCAATTAGCTGCCGCCATTGCCGTGATGTTTTCCGCAGTTGCCGAAGCAAACAACATTGCTGTTGATCGAGTAAGCCAAGACTTTGCCGTGGAGCCGGGCGCCGTGCAAAAAATGTATGACGAAATCGCCCAATCCAGCGAGCTGTTGCGCAAAATCAATATCGTAGGCAAAGAAGAAAAGCTGGGGGAAACCATCGGGATGGATAACGGCCTGATCGGGTCTACTACCGATACGTCTGATGACGAAGCCGAGCGCAAGCCGCGCAGCATCCACAATTTGAACGGCCGTAAATTCGTGTTGGAACAGGTCAATTTTGATGTTCGCCTGCGTTATTCCGAAATCGACGGCTGGGCACATGTCGTAAAAGATTTTCCGGCGCGTGTAAATAAGCGTATTGCCAGTGCCATTGCCGTAAGCATGATCACCATTGGCATGAACGGTAAAAGCCGTGCGAAAACTTCCAATTTCTCATCAAACCCGCTGTTGCAGGATGTGGCCAAAGGCTGGCTGCAAAAAATGCGTGAGGAAAACAAAACCCGCGTAATGGGCTGGGAATCGAATCAGATCGGCACGGCCAAAAAAGCCGTGAAGTACGGCCCGGGCGCAGAAGAGTATAAAAACCTAGATGCAATCGTAACCGATGTCATGAACGAAATGATTGACGAGCGCTTCGCCGATCGCACTGATTTCGTCGTGTTGGCAAGCCGCCGCACGGTGGGCGATAAGTATCTGCGTATCGTCAATGCCAGCGGCGAAACGGCAACCGAAATCGAAGCGGGCGGCCGCTTGAGCAAAGAGCGCACATTAGGCGGCCTGCCCGTAATGTATGTGCCGAATATGCCGGCCGGCACGCTGTTTATCACGCCCTTATCCAATTTGTCGATTTACTATCAAACCGGCGGTGAGCGTCGTCACTTGGTGGATAACCCGAAAAAAGACCAATTGGAAAGCTACCAATCCAAAAACATTGATTTCATTGTCGAGGAATACGGCGCCGCCGTACTGGTGGAAAACGTAGAATTTGCAGCGTAACCGCATCAAAGCCTGTCTGATTTTCAGACAGGCATCATGATGGAGAAAAAATGAGTAGTCCGGCAAGAAGACATTTTGATGAAACCGCCGCCAGTTTGGCCGCGCAGGCCGAGGGTATGGATTTGGCGCAGTTAACCGTTTATCAGCGTTTGCAGCGGCAACTTCAGGGTGACAAAACCATCCTGAAAAGCCTTGCGGGCGTCAGCGATAAAGTGAAAGCCAAAGCCGGCATGCTGTCCAATTACGAGGATTGGATTAAAGGCGTGATGGAAAGCGGCGCGGTGGCCGAGGATGACAAAGTAACGCCTACCATCTTGGTATGGATGATCGATTGCGGTTTGTTGGACGAGGCTATGCCGCTGGCGGCATTCGCCATGTCACACAACATGCAGTCGGCCGATGAATATCAACGCGCTATGCCCGAAATCATTGTCGAGCAATACGCCGAGCAAATGGCGGCGGGTGCGGCCATCAGCCCGGATAATCTAAAAATCCTGATTGGTTGGGCAACAGAGAAAAACGATAGCGGCCTGCATCAACACAATATGCCCGATCAAATCCGCGCCAAGCTGCTGAAAGCCGCCGGTGAGCAGGCGGAAGAAGAAGGCAAGGCCGAAGAAGCTTTGCGCCTGTACCGCCTTGCGGTTGGCTACAACGATAAAGTTGGCGTGAAAAAACGCATCGACGCATTGGAAAAGCAGCTAAAAGCTGCCCAGTAAGGGCTTCCTCCCCCTATGGCGTGCGGTCGGCCAGTCTGTCGGGTCTGTTTCCTGCCTTGCCAGCCTGCGCCGCCGCCTCCGCCATACCCTAATCAAGGTGTCAAAGTGAACGGCATAAGTTTTAACGGTGCGCCGCGCCCCTATCAAAGCGCGGGCTATGAAACCATCCGATCCGGCGCATTTTGGCCGGAAATCAATCTAAACGATTTGCGCGACGCCATGCGGATTGATGCCTGTT
>NZ_JH165159.1:1966065-1984196 GCF_000227765.1 Neisseria wadsworthii 9715 | reverse complement strand
AGCGTAACCGAAGCCGGCAGAGATTAAAGAAAACACCGAAGAAACGGCAAACAAGTAAAGCAAAATACCGATAACGATATATTGGACATAGCCCAACCATGAAATGCGAGCAATCATTATCAACACTCCCTTGTATTAAGATGGACGTCTGTTTGGAGCAATGGTTCCTCCGGTACGGCGGCCGGCTGCACCAGCAACAGCATCAATTGTTCTACCGGCAACACGACCGGCCGCACCACCTGCTTTTGCCATCTGTCCTAATTGTCGAGCAGCCCCCTGAACAGCTGCACCACCGGTTAAGGTAGAGGCTATATTAGGGATATAGAAAGCCACTACCAAAAACACAATCGCTTGTAATAAAAAAAGTGGTGCCATAGCTTCAGCGGCCGCTGCATTTTCAAAATGGTTGCCTGTCATGAAGGTATTTACGGCTAAGTCAAATGCCTGCATCTGAACCATTGTGAGTAAAACAAACATACAGGTTGTAATAATGTAGTTTAAGCAGGAACCGATCCAGTTGATACCGTATTGCCTTGTTGAAGGAAATAGCAGGCATCCTAAAAAGAATGGGCCTAACATCAAAACCAATGCTAAAGAGATTTTGGCCACCATATAGTATGCGAAAGCTACCCCGATAATAATTGCTCCGAAAAAGACAACGGTTAAATTTACTTTGAAAAAAATAGCTAAGTGAGCAGGTATTTCGTACCAAGTATATTCATTATGTATTTCAGAAATTTTATCGGACAATTTCATCAATTCTGTCCAACTGGTATCCATGGCAGAGCCATCAACTTTATATCCGCCAACAAATGATGAAGCTAACTGATCAGGAAGCTCATAGATAACATTGGCTAGCTTCATAAATAAAGCAGGGGAAAAAGATAGTCCGATTATAACGACCCAACCGACGGCTCTTTTTACAAAATCAACCATACTTTCTGCACTGTTTTGTCCATGATATGAAACAATGACCAACAATATGTAGCAGGCAAATGCAGCTTGAAATAATGGACTGATTTCACTAATTAGATTACCGCTTTTCTGAAGTAGATTCTGACCTAAATCGGCACCAAAAATCTTGGCGATTTCGCTGAAAAATGTCATTGCTTGCTCCTAAAAAAGCAAAGCCGCCGTATTAAACGGCGGCTGGGTTCTTAATATATAATTATCCTGAATTTTTAGGATACTTTTTATGACAGTCAACATCCGTACCATCTATACGATTTTGTCGAATGCAACTATCACGCTTTTTATTCATTTCTGATTTATCCCATTGTTCTTTGGTAATCTTGGGCATTACTTCATCAGGTGCTGATTGTTTAGCTTCACCACAAGCATTTAACAACAGAACACAAATTGGAATAATTAAAAACGAATATTTCATATTTGAACCTTATGTACAGGATTTATTGGTACCACCAATACGGTTTTGACGTACACAGCTATCACGAGTTTGCCGTTTCTTAACCTGAACCTTTTCATCCAGTGCCATAAACCGCTCCAACATATCCAGTTGGGTTTGATTTTGTTGGATATACGAATTTTCTAAAGCGATTCGGTTTTGTAAGTCAGCAGCAGCCTTTGCGTCTTGGGTTGTATTGACCCGATTCATTAATTCCTTAATGTTTTTAAAACGCACTTCGGAATCTTTGATGGCTTTTAACGTGAGATCGAAATGCTTCACCAAACGATCATTATCGGCATTTCGATTATAACCTTTGGAACTCAGTAAATCTTTAAAGTTCCCGCCTTTAGCCTTCATAGCCTCGCTGTAAACCGAACGCCATTCATCAGGCAGTTGTTCCATAGCTTCGGTTTTTAAGATGTTACCGAGGTTACGATTGCCGGTGATTGCTTTTACTTGGCTTTTCAGTTCTGTAATCTGCTTAATTTGATTTTGGATCTGCTGTCCCATTTGAATCCCTTGTTGGATTGCTTGGGCAACAGCCGCACCATCAAAAACAGGAATACCGCCTGCAATGGCAGTAGCTGAAGAGCCTAACATTAACCCTGCTGAAACCAAAACAGCAGCACCGGTTCTTTTGAATTTTTGAATCTTCATAATTACCTCTCTTAGGATAAACAAAAGCCGCTTTAAGCGGCCATAAAACAAAACCACCTGAATCTCTCAGGTGGTTTCGGGTTACTGCGGCGGCACATGCTTACTGATACGTTGCCGGACAGCTTGATAAAATGGTTCAAGCCAAACATTAGGCTCTTCACTACCGCATTCCTGCATAACTTCGTGAAGAATAGCGACATTTTCAGAAGTGCCGGACAGCACCGCCATCTCGTCGTCAAAATTATGCAGATCCATAGTGCAAAATACCGACTGTTTGCTCTGTTTGACCAAGAAAGTTCGGCTTTCTTTCGGCTTGGTCATTAATTGTTCAAACTCCTTTCTACTTAGACCACAGCGTTGGTAACTGCCCTCATACTCCCCTTCGGGATTGGGCAGGAATATTTTTGTCGGTGTTTGCTGAATGATGGCAGGGAATATATCGCACGCAATGGCATCTTCCGGCGATTGTGAATCCATAATCATGAACTCGCCCATCTTCCTACCTGTTTTTAACGTCTTAAACATCATGCCCGCGGTCAAATCATATCTTGCGGCGTGCCAAAACTCTGCAACCACTGAAACCAATAGGCTGCCTTGCTTCGCCACACGTTCCGACATCATTTCCTTTAGGTAAAACAGATAAGACAAAACCGGCCCTGTCGGTTCGTAGTTGGGTTGCAAAATGCACGTCACATCCAAGCCAATCCGATAGAACTCTTCAGGATTGAAAGCATTGGTGTCGTTATCAAGACACCAAGCATACTGTCCGTCTTCACAACGGCACCACTTGGATAGGCGTGTACGCAAAGAATTTGGACTGTACACCGGCGGCAGGTTTTCCATCAGCCGGCTGAAATTCCGCTTGTTGAAATCTATTTCATACAAGGTATCCACAGCCATTTTGATTTGCTGCTTCTCTTGTGCGTCCGCTCCGCCCGCGCATAATTCAACCAATCCATACAAGAACATGCGATGTTGCGGTAAGTCAGGTAATTGGAAAGGATTTAATCCGCTGGGTACGCCTTCTTCTACCGCAAAGTATGTTCCCCGTAAAGCCCGGATCAGAATTTCCATACCACGGTCCAAATCCAAAACAAACATGTAGGGATTGAAACGGGTCAGAAAGGATAAAATCACTGATTCCAATGCCGTTTTACCGGTACCGGTTGCACCCAAAATAAGAGTATGGCCTGCAACTTTTTGCCCTAAACTGTTCACATCCATTTTGCTGTAATGCAAGCTCAAATTGAATAATGTATTGGACAGGGTTTTTAGCGGCATGACCGGAGAGCCGTCTCCAATTGGATTACCCCAAGACTTTCCTTGAGAATAATTGTGCATTCCAAATACCGTAGCAAGATTGGTAGTGGTTTTAGGAATTTTCCGTGGGCGGATTTTGTAGCCTAATACTTGGCTGTAAAAAGTGGCAGGCATAGACAATGTAGCAGGCACAAAACGGAAACCGCCTGATGTTAAAAACTCGGTAAATACCGTAGAACCGTTATCACGAGCCTCTTTTGGCGTTTTGCCATAAACCACGAGCGTCGCGGTGTAATCACCAAACATCATGCGCCCGGCAGCCAATTCACCTTTACCTTGCTTCAATTCATCCTGTTGATCAACAGCTTGGTCTTGTACGCTTTCCAGCGCATTTACCTGTTTGTTGATTTCCGTCTGCATTTCAGCATTATTGGTGTACACAAATATTTGCGTCAGTGTGTATTCGCAAGGAATAGATAGAGTGTTTACCAATACCATGATTTTGCTGATACCGAATTCTTTTAAATCGTAGCAAGTGGCAAATTTTCGGCTCTCCGCATTACGGATTTCCATAATGTCAGAACCAAAATGAACGCTGGCCGATGGAACTACTGTATAAGCTGCGCTGGCAGAAAGCGGTATATCTTCCCGAATGCCGCCATTTATCAAAGTTCCGAAAAATTGATACACTTCTGAAAAAATGATGCCATTCTCATTTTCATATGTACCTAAAATATGCGGGTCATAGCTATTCAGACCTTTGGCCATTATCTCCAGTAAATCGTTAATTTCTTCCAGGCCGTCTGAAAATGTGTCGTATTTCAAAATGACTGAAATGTAAAACAGGTTTTCGTAATAATCGGCTTTGTTGAATTGCTCAATATAATGTTCGGCAAAATTCGTACAGAATTTAGTATCGAATTTATATTCACGGTTTAAATTGATACGCTGCCGTTGTACAGTGGTCCAAATACCTAAGCGGTTTCCATATTGTTTGCCAATCGTATTAAACAGCCGCTTTAATTCACTAAACGAAGCGATCAGGTGCTTATCGTCCACGCCTTCAAACGGGATACCGTCCATTCTCAAAACGAATCCCAAGCGGCCGTCTTCAAAGTGAACAATATTTTCAGCGACGTGACGACTGAACCGGGGCAAATAATCTTGCTGCGATTGCTGCTTCGTCAGTGTCCTCTCGAACAAATCGGTAATAATCATTACGTTCTCTTCCAAATTTCGTTGGTAGCACAGTGAAAGTGTCGCCAAACAAATTTGCATTACGGCGTTGGAACAGCCAATAAAGCTCCAAAGCTATAATATTGATGGCTTGGTCATCTCTTTGGGTCATCAGTTTTAAGAAAACCAAAAATGGAACAGCCATCAAAAGTATGGCAAACGCTTTCAAGTCCAAAAACTGCATAGTAAACAGGGCGATTAAAACGAAAATACCGACGATCGTAATCGCCGGTATCATCGGTATGCCCCAAACCGTAGCTTGCCGTGACAAACCTTCATAGGTGTTGTACTCGGTGTCTATGTTGATGTCAGGTAGATTCTGCATAGGGCACCTCAGTTATTACAATGTGACGCTCTTGCCCCAATCCCACAACGCTTTGGCAATTGCTAAAGAGGCCGCACATCCTACAATCCAAGCACAAGCCTCTAATACATCAGACCAATGTTTTTTACCTAACTTGCCCCATAAAAAGGCGCAAAGCAAAGCAAGGCCGGCGAGAATACCTACAATGCCATAGAAGCCGGTAATAAACTCTTTCAGGCCACCTTCTACGGAGGCCAGCCCACCGGCTGCTAAGGCAGATTTAGCGACAACAGTCATAAAAGCTGCCATTAAAATTTTTGTATAATTGCTGTTTTGATTTCGATTGATTAATTTCATCAAATTAACTCCCTAAAAGCCGCACGCTTGCAGCATAAACAAAAAAACCGGCATAAAGCCGGAACTAAGAAATACCTAAAAGGTAATATTAAAACTCTTGAAATACGTCCCAAGACGCATACTGTTTCTGAGATTGAGTGTAAACAGCAGCTTTAACTGGAGCCGTAGTACGATTCGTTGAAATAACTTCTGCTTTTGGTTTATAGGCTACTTTTATCGGCTCTTTACGGCCTGCGGCATAAGCAGGGTTGCCGCTCAATTGCGCGTATCGGTTACGAACCAAGCGCACATAATTTTGTGTCTCCCTGTATGGAGGGATACCTTTGTACTTGTCCACGGCTCCCTCGCCGGCGTTATAACCGGCAAGCATCAAGTCAATATTGCCGTTATACCGGTTGCTCAAAAATCGTAAGTAACGTGTCCCTGCGATGATGTTATGTTCCGGGTTATAGAGATACTTAGGGTTTACCCCCATTCGGGCTGCCGTCGGCGGAATGACTTGCAGCAAGCCGCGGGCGTTTTTGTGGGAAGTTGCATTCCAGCGTCCACCGCTTTCACGGGCCATAACCGCCCATACTAGATTTGCGTCCAAACCTTGCGCCGCCGCATGTTTTTCTACTAGATGTTGATATTGTGGATAGGGTGAGGCACTAGCTGTCGCCGATGCCACGAGCAATACATATAAAAGTTTTTTCATAAGTTACCTCTTTCTAAATTAGGGAAATAAAAAAGACCATCTGAAAAATTCAAACGGTCTTGCATCATTACTCTCCTGAAACATATGCCTTCCTTGCATAAAAAACAAAAACTTAAACATGCCACATGGAAAAGCAGGTTTAAGTTTTTGTTCTTACAGATGTGTCTAATTTGTGACAGTATGCTTTTAAAACATACTGTATATGACTGAAGTTGCAGGCTTCACTTTTGTTTAAAAACAATTAGTTATATTTATAATCTCGGACTTAAAATCCGTCGGCCCTAATACGGCCGTGCCGGTTCGATTCCGGCTCCGGGCACCAAATTTAAAACAAGTATTTGAAAAAATTTCAAGTACTTGTTTTTCTTTTTTTTAAATAGCAACAAATTAGACTTTCGGTGATTTTTATATAGCAAATAAACTTATTTTTGATACAAGGCAGCAAGCAGCAGATAGTACAAGTAGTACGGTAAGGCGCAGCAACGCCGTAGTAGAAATAAAGTTTATTTACGATAGTATCTAAAATGTTCATTAACTCCGAGTTTCATGATTGTAACCAATAAAAATATCCGCCCGAATATTCCATTGTATTCAGGCGGATGTTTTGCTGTGAATGATAATTAAGCAGCAAAGCGTTTGGCTATTTCATCCCAGTTTACGATTTCCCAAAAACCTTTCAGATAGTTTGGTCGACTGTTGCGGTAATCAATGTAGTAGGCGTGTTCCCATACGTCGCAAGTCAGTAGTGGGGTGTTTTCTGTGGTGAGCGGGGTGGCAGCATTTGAAGTGGAAGCTAAATCCAGCTCGCCGGAAGGGGTTTTAACCAACCATGCCCAGCCTGAGCCGAATGTGCCGGCTGCACAGGCATTGAATGCTTCTTGGAATTTTTCAAAGCTGCCCCACTTGGCATCAATTGCAGCAGCTAATTCGCCGGAAGGCTTGCCTTGGCCTTTGGGGGTAAAGCCTAACCAGTAGAATGTATGGTTCCAAGTTTGGGCTGCGTTATTGAATACACCGCCGGAAGATTTCTTAACAATGTCTTCCAGTGAGGCGTTTTCAAATTCGGTGCCTTTGATTTGGTTGTTGAGGTTGGTGATATAGGTTTGGTGGTGTTTACCGTAGTGGTATTCCAAAG
The DNA here is from genome assembly GCF_000227765.1 of Neisseria wadsworthii 9715. Classification (GTDB taxonomy): domain Bacteria; phylum Pseudomonadota; class Gammaproteobacteria; order Burkholderiales; family Neisseriaceae; genus Neisseria; species Neisseria wadsworthii. The sequence goes on along the minus strand of NZ_JH165159.1, from coordinate 1,977,142 downwards.
TTTCTTTAGACAGATGAGGCTCTAAAGCATCTAAAGCGTAGGGTAGTTCTGGTAATTTGTGTTCCATTTCGTGTTCCTGTTGTGGTTGTTTTCAATAGGTTTTTTGGTTATGGGTGCTGTTTTGGGTAGAACAGCACATGGCGATTCTACCTGTTTTGGTTTTAAAAGACCAATAAAACTTATGCCTGTCTGAAACCTGCTTATTTATCCAATCCTTCTTGCACCATTTGGGCGGCGCGTAATACGGCGCGGGCTTTGTTTTGTGTTTCCTGCCATTCGGCTTCTTCATCTGAATCGGCCACAATGCCGCCACCGCTTTGAACGTATAGGGTTTGGTCTTTGATCACGGCGGTGCGGATGGCAATGGCTAAGTCCATATCGTTATTGAAGCTCCAGCAGCCGACAGCTCCACCGTAAATACAGCGTTTTGTAGGCTCTAGTTCTTCAATAATTTCCAGAGCGCGTATTTTGGGTGCGCCTGATAGCGTGCCGGCAGGGAAGGTAGCTGCCAGAATTTGCATGTTGGTAATGCCTGTCTGAAGAGTGCCTTCTACGTTGGATACGATATGCATTACATGTGAATAACGTTCGATAACCATTTTGTCGGTTACTTCAACCTGACCGGTTTGGCTGACGCGTCCAACGTCGTTGCGCCCTAGGTCTATGAGCATGATGTGTTCGGCAATTTCTTTTGTATCACTTAATAAATCTTGTTCGTTGGCTAAATCTTCTGCAGCTGTTTTGCCGCGTAGGCGGGTGCCGGCAATTGGGCGGACAATGATGTTGTTGCTTTCACGGCGCACGAGAATTTCGGGGGAAGAGCCGACTACATGGAAATCGCCGAAATCGTAGTAAAACATATAAGGCGAGGGATTTAAGGTGCGTAATGCGCGGTAGAGTGAAAGTGAGTTATCGGTAAATTTCAATTTCATCCGTTGGCTGGGAACGACCTGCATGCAGTCGCCGTTTAGAATGTATTCGCGTATGCGGCGCACATATTCTTTGTAACGCACTTCACCGGTTTCGTGTTCGGGTTCGGTTTTGGGACTACCAAGCGAAAGGGGGATGGCGCAGCTTTGGCGAAGCTGGATGCGTAAATCTTCCAGCCGTTTACGGGCTTTTTCGTAGCTGTCGGGTTCTGTCGGGTCGGCATAGACGATAAGGTAGATTTTGCCGCTGAGGTTATCGACTACTGCTAATTCTTGCGAAAGCATGAGCAGAATGTCGGGTGTGCCTATGATGTTTGGTTTGTTTCGGTTTCGAAAGCGGTGGGCGAAGTGTTCGAAATGATAAATGGTTTCATAGCCGAAATAGCCGACCAGCCCGCCGGTGAATCTAGGAAGATTAGGTATCTCGGGTGTTTTGAAGCGATTGTGGAAGGCTTCAATGAAGTTTAATGGGTTACCTTCGTATTGTTCGACAATTTCACCTTTGCAATATACATAAACCTGGTTGTCGGTGGCTTTCAGATAGGTTTGACAGGGTAGGCCGATGAAAGAATAGCGGCCAAACCGTTCACCGCCAACCACGGATTCGAGTAAGTAGGTAAAGGGTTTGTTGGCGAGTTTTAGGTATAAAGAAAGCGGGGTATCTAAGTCGGCCAGTAATTCCTGCACTAGAGGAATGCGGTTATAGCCTTGATTTGCCTGTTCTTGAAATTGTTGTAGGGTGATCATGGGGGTGGACTTTGATAAAAAGTGAATACTTGGCGAGTATAGCAGATTCGTATCGGGCAGTTTGCTTCTTTTCAGACAGGCATAAGAAAACGCCGCATCATGTTAAAGATGCGGCGTTTGATGCTTTAGAATTACTTGGTGCCGTTCAGCATGGCTTGATCCACGCGTTCACGCAATTCTTTACCCGGTTTAAAGTGCGGCACATATTTTTCCGGCACTTCAACTTTTTCCCCGGTTTTGGGATTGCGGCCAACACGGGCCGGACGGTGGTTCAGGTCAAAACTGCCGAATCCGCGGATTTCGATGCGCTGGCCTTTGGCCAGTGAGCGGGTCAGCGTGTCGACTAAAACTTTTACGCTGTACTCAACATCTTTGGCTTGCAGCTGATTACCGTTTTTAGCGGCAAATACTTCGGCCAAACGAATCATCAATTCGGATTTTGTCATGATGCACCTAAATTATTCTTGATCGCCAGACAATTTAGCTTTCAGCAAATCACCCAGGCTGGTTGTACCTGCGCTGGCAGTAGCCGCAGCGTTTACTGAATTCAGTGCATCGCGGTTTTCTTTGACGTCTTTCGCTTTAACAGACAGCTTGATGCTGCGGTTTTTGCGGTCAACGGTCACGATTACGGCTTCAACTTCGTCGCCTTCATTCAGTTTGGTTGTCAAGTCTTCAACGCGGTCTGCAGCAAATTCAGAAGCAGGCAGGTAGCCTTCAACTTCGTCGCCCAGGGCAATAACGGCGCCTTTGGCTTCAACTGATTTTACAGTCCCTTTAACCAAAGAGCCTTTGTCGTTCACGCTGATGAAGTTGCCGAATGGGTCGCCTTCCAGCTGTTTAATGCCCAAAGAGATGCGTTCTTTTTCAACATCAATGGCCAATACAACGGCTTCAACTTCTTCGCCTTTTTTGTATTTGCGCACGGCTTCTTCGCCTGATTCGCTCCAAGAAAGGTCAGAAAGGTGAACCAACCCGTCGATGTTGCCGGGCAGGCCGACGAATACGCCGAAGTCGGTAATGGATTTAACTGCGCCTTTGATTTTGTCGCCTTTGTTGTGGTTGGCGGCGAAATCTTCCCACGGATTAGCTTGACATTGTTTCATGCCCAAGCTGATGCGGCGGCGGTCTTCGTCGATTTCCAGAATCATCACTTCTACTTCGTCACCCAATTGAACCACTTTGCTTGGGTGTACGTTTTTGTTGGTCCAGTCCATTTCGGAAACGTGTACCAAACCTTCGATGCCTTGTTCGATTTCAACGAATGCACCGTAATCGGTTAGGTTGGATACTTTACCGAACAGGCGGGTGTTTTGCGGATAGCGACGGGCCAAACCGCTCCAAGGATCTTCGCCAAGTTGTTTCATGCCGAGAGAAACGCGCTGTTTGTCTTGGTCGAATTTCAATACTTTGGCTTCTACTTCTTGGCCTACTTCCAGCACTTCGCTGGGGTGCTTCACGCGGCGCCAAGCCAAATCTGTGATGTGCAGCAAGCCGTCGATGCCGCCCAAGTCAACGAATGCACCGTAGTCGGTGATATTTTTAACGATACCTTTAACCACTGAACCTTCTTGCAGATTTTCCAGCAAGGCTTTGCGCTCTTCGCCCAAAGTGGCTTCCAGTACGGCGCGGCGTGATACCACAACGTTGTTGCGTTTTTTATCCAGCTTGATCACTTTGAATTCAACTTCTTTGCCTTCAAAATGAGAAGTGTCTTTAATGGGGCGAACGTCAACCAAAGAACCCGGCAGGAATGCGCGGATGCTGTTGATCATAACGGTCAGGCCGCCTTTTACTTTGCCGTTGATTACGCCTGAAAGAATGTCGCCGTTCTCCATGGCTTCTTCCAAAGTGATCCAGTCGGCAGCGCGCTTGGCTTTTTCACGAGACAGTTTGGTTTCGCCGAAACCGTTTTCCACTGATTCGATGGTTACGGTTACGAAATCGCCTACGTTTACTTCAACTTCGCCTTGTGCGTTTTTGAATTCGTTGATGTCGATCAGGGATTCAGATTTCAGACCGGCATTTACGATAACGAATTTGTCTTCGATGGCAACCACTTCTGCAGTGATCACTTCGCCTTGGTTCATTTCTTGTACGGCTGAATATTCTTCCAATAACTGGGCAAAATTTTCCATGTTATATCAGTCTTTCGATACACGGCTAAGGCGTGCGGGGTCTGAGTGGATAAAAACTTGTTTTCCTTAGCAAAACAAGTGAAAGAAATACTGTATGCAGGCAGCTTTCATGCTGCCTGCATCAAGCGTTGCGCATTATACAGTGTTTTTAAATTTTTTCATACCAATCAAGCACTTTTTTTACGGATTCCTCAATTGTGAGGTGGGATGTGTCGAGCAATCGGGCATCGGGGAGCTGGACTAGGGGGGCGGCTTTTCGGCGGCGGTCGGCTTCGTCGCGTGCTTCGATATCGGCCATGATGCGGTCGTATTCGATGCCTTCGCAAGGCAGGCCGAGTTGTTTGGCGCGGCGTTGTGCTCGGGTTTCGGCAGATGCGGTTAGAAATATTTTCAGACAGGCATCGGGAAAGACGACTGAGCCCATATCTCTTCCGTCTGCTGCCAAGCCTTTTTCTGTGAGGAAATCGCGTTGGCGTTGGAGAAGGGCTTGTCTGACTGAGGGTAGTGCGGCGATGGTGGATGCTCCCATGCCGATGGCTTCGGTGCGGATGTCGGCGGAAACGTCTTTGCCGTCAAGCAAGATGCGTTGTGCTTCGAAAGCAACGGGCAACTTAGCGGCTAGGGCGGCTACGTTTTGTTCGTCGCTCCATTCGGTATTGTTTTGTTGTGCGTAAAGGGCGGTTAGGCGGTAAAGGGCGCCGGAGTCGAGGTAATCCCAACCTAAAGCGGCAGCTACGCGCGAGGCTACCGTGCCTTTCCCTGATGCACTCGGGCCGTCGATGGCAATCACTTTTTGGCTTGGCTTCATAAGGTTCTCTGCGTGATGTAAATGTTTGGCATCATACTGGGAAAGCTTTTGTGTTGAAAGGTTTTTGTGCTGGTTTGGTTTGTAATAAGGCCTGTCTGAAAAATAATGTGTGTTTCAGACAGGCTTTGTTTCAGACAGGCATTTGTTATGCTTTAAGCCAACACGCCTAAGATTACATCGCTGGCTTTGAAAAGTGCGGTTGCAGATTGGCCGGTGGTGAGGTTGAGCTGTTCGGTGCTTTTTAGGGTGATGCCGGCACTGAGGGTGGTGCCGTCGCCCAAATCAATTTCGATAACGGAATTGACGGTGCCGCGGTTGATGTCGCTGATAATGCCGCTCAGTTGGTTACGTGCGGAGAGTTTGACGTGGTCGAGGTCGGTAGCAACGATAATATTGGTCGATTTGACGAGGGCGATAACCGGACTACCGGCTTTCAATGCCAATTGTTTACTGCTCTCACAGGTAATGATGGCGGAAACTTCTTGCCCGCCGGAGAGGGAAATAACCACTTCATCGTTAACGCTGCCTTTTTTAATGGTTTTTATGATGCCTGTTAATTGATTGCGGGCGCTGGTTTTCATTATGGGTATTCCTTGTGTTTGTATCGTTTAAACTGAAAATATTGCGGGTATCTTACTATGCAAGTAAAGAAATATTAAGGCTGATTAGTTAGAATTTTGATTTTATTGTTATTTTTAATTTGTGATTAATTTGTGATAAATAATCAAAATTCATAAATCTTGAAAATTTATATAGTTAGAATTATTGTTATGGCGGCACCTGAATGTTGTTGTTTATTTTAAATCATAAGTTAGTAAAAGAAAGGAGAAGATATGAACTGGAACGAAATAGAAGGAAGATGGGAGCAATTTGTCGGTAAAGCTAAAGAAAAATGGGGCAATTTAACCGATGATGACTGGAAAGCAGCAGAAGGCAGGCGCGATCAATTAACGGGAAAAATCCAAGAACGTTACGGTTATAGCCAAGAAAAAGCTGAAAAAGAGTTAGAAGACTGGCTTAATGATAACTGACTTGAATGCTTCCACACGTATAATACAAAACCGCAGGGTATGGGTTGAGCTCAAGACATGAGCAGCTGGATTAAGCGGTTTTGCAAAGACTGAATTCTGTATTGCACAGGATTCGGTCTTTTTAATTGCTAAGTTTGATTCTATCCGGATTTCAGCATGGCACTGTTCGGTAAGTTCAGTTGTGCACCAATCATTTTTTTCAGACAGGCCTTGTTTCGAGATCAACTTCCATGATTGATGGCAAAGCCTAGGCTGTCTAATTCGAAAGGACTATATCCGGTAAGCTGAAAGGCTTTTGCCTACTTATCACTCTGAAGCCCGTTTAAACCCTTTCGGCGCATATTTTCCTGCAGGCGGCTGGATTATATTCTAAGGCGTAGAAAAATTATTTTCAGACAGGCATTTCCTGCCGGACATAAGCATAAGGAACCCGCCATGAGCCACTTTTTAGACCGCCTGAAATTTTTCAGCCAAAAACACGAACCTTTTGCCGACGGGCACGGTGTGCTCACCGAAGAAGACCGCAAATGGGAAGATGCCTACCGCAGCCGCTGGCAGCACGATAAAGTGGTGCGCTCCACCCACGGTGTGAACTGTACCGGTTCGTGCAGTTGGAAAGTTTATGTGAAAAACGGCCTGATTACTTGGGAAACCCAGCAGACCGACTATCCGCGCACCCGCCCCGATTTGCCGAACCACGAGCCACGGGGCTGTCCGCGCGGGGCTTCGTACAGTTGGTATGTGTATTCCGCCCAACGGGTGAAATACCCGATGATACGCGGCGTGTTGGCGGAAATGTGGCGCGAAGCGCGCAAAACCATGTCGCCGGTCGAGGCTTGGGCGTGGATTGTGGAAGATGAAAACCGTGCCAAGTCTTACAAAACCCAGCGTGGTTTGGGCGGCTTTGTGCGTGCGTCTTGGGACGAAGCCAATGAAATGGTGGCGGCGGCCAATGCTTACACCGTTAAAAACTACGGCCCCGACCGTGTGATCGGCTTCTCGCCGATTCCCGCCATGTCGATGGTGAGCTATGCTGCGGGTGTTCGCTATTTGAGCCTGCTCGGAGGCGTGGCGATGTCGTTCTACGACTGGTATTGCGACTTGCCGCCGGCCAGCCCGCAAATTTGGGGCGAGCAAACCGACGTGGCCGAGTCTGCCGACTGGTACAACTCGAATTACTTAATGGTATGGGGTTCCAACGTGCCGATGACACGCACGCCCGATGCCCACTTCTACACCGAAGTGCGCTACAAAGGTACCAAAACCGTGGCCGTGTCTTCCGACTTCGGCGAGATGGCGAAGTTCGGCGATATTTGGCTTGCGCCGAAACAAGGTACTGACGCGGCTTTGGCGATGGCGATGGGGCATGTGATTCTGAAAGAGTTCCACATCGACAACCCTTCTCCTTATTTCACCGATTATGTGCGCCGCCTAACCGATATGCCGATGTTGGTGCGCTTGGATGCCGACAGCAAAGGCTACGCGCCCAAATACTTCCTGCGCGCGTCCGAATTGGCTGCATTCGGCGAAGAGAAAAACGCCGATTGGAAAACGCTGATATGGGACGAGCTTTCAGACGGCCTCTGCCTGCCTAACGGCTCTATCGGTTTCCGCTGGGATGGCAGTCAAAAATGGAACTTGGAAACCCGCGCACAAGATAAAGAAGTCCGCGCCGCCCTGTCGCTGATAGAGCGCGCCGATGAAGTGGTAAACGTAGGCTTTACCTACTTCGGCGGCGAATGCGACGACATGATTTACCGCAAAGTGCCCGCCAAACGCATTCCGCTGGCCAACGGCGAAACCGCGTTGGTAGCAACCGTGTTCGACCTGATGGTGGCCAACTACGGCGTGGACAACGGCTTGGGCTGCGAAAATGTTGCCAAAGATTATTTCGACGACAAGCCTTACACGCCGGCATGGCAGGAAAAACACACCGGCGTGAAACCGGAGCTGGTGATTCAGGTAGCCCGCGAGTTCGCCCAAAACGCCCACGACACCGAAGGCCGCAGCATGGTGATTGTCGGTGCCGGTTTGAACCACTGGTATCACATGGACATGGCTTATCGCGGTATCATCAATATGCTGATGATGTGCGGCTCTATCGGTAAATCCGGCGGCGGCTGGTGCCACTATGTAGGCCAAGAAAAACTGCGCCCGCAAAGCGGCTGGATTCCGTTGACGTTTGCCACCGACTGGCACCGCCCGCCGCGCCAAATGAACAGCACTTCGTTCTTCTACGCCCATACCAGCCAATGGCGGCATGAAAAAGTGCATGTAGATGAAATTCTGGCCGCCAATGCCGATGGAAGCATGGGTTCGCTTTCCATGATCGACTACAACGCCAAAGCCGAACGCATGGGCTGGCTGCCGAGCGCGCCGCAATTGGGTGCAAACCCCTTGGATATTGCCGATCAAGCCGCTGCCGCCGGAGTGGATGCCGCCCAATATGTGGCAGGCCGTCTGAAAGACGGTTCGCTGGACATGGCGTGTAACGACCCCGACAACCCGCAAAACTTCCCGCGCAACCTGTTTGTGTGGCGTTCAAACCTGCTCGGTTCTTCGGGCAAAGGCCATGAGTATTTCCTGAAATACCTGCTGGGCACGCAGAACGCCGTGTTGAGCGATGAAAACGACGAAGAATGCATCAAGCCGTCTGAAATTACCGTGCGCCCCGCCGCCGAAGGCAAACTCGACCTGCTGACCGTACTCGATTTCCGCATGTCTACCACCTGCTTGTACGGAGATATCGTGTTGCCGACCGCCACATGGTACGAAAAAGACGACCTCAACACCTCGGATATGCACCCGTTTATCCACCCGCTCACCGAGGCCGTACAGCCGCTGTGGCAAAGCAAAACAGACTGGGAAATTTACAAAGGTTTCGCCAAAAAATTCAGCGAGTTAGCCAAAGACTACATCGGTGTGCGCAAAGACATCGTGCTTACCCCGCTGATGCACGACAGCCCGCAGGAACTCGGCCAGCCGTTTGACCCGAAAGACTGGAAACACGGCGAATGCGACCCGATTCCCGGCAAAACCATGCCCGCAATGACCGTCGTCGAGCGTGATTACGGCGCGATTTGCGAAAAATTCACTTCGGTCGGCCCGTTGCTGGAAAAAATCAATAACAACGGCAAAGGCATGGCTTGGGATACCAAGCACGAAGTCGAATTCCTGCGCAAACTCAACGGCGTACAAGCAACCGGCGTAGGCAAAGGCCAGCCGAAAATCGAAACAGCCATTGATGCCTGCGAAATGGTGTTGACCCTCGCGCCCGAAACCAACGGCCACGTTGCCGTTAAAGCATGGGAAGCGTTGAGCAAAGCCACCGGCCGCGACCACTCGCACCTGATTAAATCGAGCGAGCACACCACCATCCGCTTCCGCGATATCGTCGCCCAGCCGCGCAAAATCGTCACCTCACCGATTTGGTCGGGCGTGGAAAGCGAAGAAGTGTGCTACAACGCCGGCTATACCAACGTGCACGAACTGATTCCGTGGCGCACCATTACCGGCCGCCAGCAGTTCTACCAAGACCACAAATGGATGCGTGATTTCGGCGAACATCTGTGCGTGTACAAGCCCGCCGTCGATTTCAAAACCACCAAAAAACTGCTCGGCAAATACCCCAACGGCAACAAGGAAATTACGCTTAACTTCCTCACGCCGCACCAAAAATGGGGCATCCACAGCACCTATTCGGAAAACCTGCGCATGCTCACCCTGTTCCGCGGCGGCCCGCACGTGTGGATTTCCGAAATCGATGCCAAGAAAGCCGGCATTGTCGATAACGACTGGGTGGAAGTGTTTAACGCCAATGGCACCATCGCCTGCCGCGCCGTGGTAAGCCAACGCATCCCCGAAACCATGATCCTGATGTACCACGCACAGGAAAAAATCGTCCACACACCTGCGGGCGAGGTTTCACAAAAACGCGGCGGTATCCACAATTCCGTTACCCGCGCCATCCTGAAGCCCACCCACATGATCGGCGGCTACGCCCAGCTTGCCTACGGTTTCAACTACTACGGCACGGTCGGTTCCAACCGCGACGAATGGGTGATTGTGCGTAAGATGAACAAAGTGGATTGGATGGATGAACCGGCAAGGTAAAGCCGTCTGAAAAGCTTGGTAAAAAGGAATGCCTGTCTGAAAGGGAATTTTCAGACAGGCATTTTTGTTGTGTCAGTTGATTAGCAGCGCCGCTATATACCACTGAATCATCCCGCTATATAATGCGGCTTTTTCAAAACTGGTACTCAGATTTACATGACAAACAAACTGCCGCCGCGTCGTTTATCCGTGGCGCCCATGCTTGATTGGACAGATCGGCATTACCGTTATATGGCGCGGCAGATCACGCGCCATACTTGGCTTTACGGCGAGATGATTAATGCCGGTGCGGTTATTTTCGGCGACAAAGACCGCTTCCTCCTGCACAATGAGTGTGAAAATCCAGTGGCATTGCAATTGGGCGGCAGCGAGCCGGCCGATTTGGCAAAAGCCGCGAAAGCTGCGGAGCAATATGGTTATGATGAGGTGAACCTGAATTGCGGCTGCCCCAGCCCGCGGGTGCAGAAGGGCGCGTTCGGCGCATGTCTGATGAATGAAGTCGGTTTGGTCGCCGATTGTTTGAATGCGATGCAGGATGCGGTGCAGATAGATGTGACTGTGAAACACCGCATCGGCGTGGATAGGCAAACCGAATATCAGAGCGTGGCTGATTTCGTGGGCACGCTCGCTGCCAAAACGGCCTGCAAAACCTATATCGTACATGCCCGCAATGCTTGGTTGGACGGCCTTTCGCCGAAAGAAAACCGCGATGTGCCGCCGCTGAAATACGATTATGTTTACCGTTTGAAGCAAGAGTTTCCCGATTTGGAAATCATCATAAACGGCGGTATCCACACCAATGAGCAGATTGCTGCGCATTTGGCGCATGTCGACGGTGTGATGGTGGGGCGCGAGTGTTATCACAATCCGATGATTATGCGGCAGTGGGACAGTCTGTTTTACGGCGATAACCGTGAGCCGGTGGCTTATGAAGCGCTGGTTGCCAAACTTCAGGCTTATGCACAAGAGCAGATTGCGGCAGGACGGGGCACGATTTTGCGCCATATGGCGCGCCATTATTTGGGTTTGATGCACGGCTTGAAAGGTGCGCGCACTTGGCGGCGTATGCTTTCGGATGCTGCATTGCTGAAGCCCTCCGATCCTAAGCTGATTAAAGACGCTTGGACCGAAGTGGCCAGGGCCAATGGTTTTCAGACAGGCATTTAAGTATGGCAAATAAACTTTATTTGTATCATGATTTCGTCATGCTCGGGCTTGATCCGATCATCCCAAGGGCATTGGAACTCACAAGATACTCGGGTCAAGCCCGAGTATGACGAACGTGTTATTTTTTAAGTTTATTTGCTATAT
>NZ_JH165159.1:1908928-1965798 GCF_000227765.1 Neisseria wadsworthii 9715 | reverse complement strand
ATAGTTGAATAACTTAAATGCAGTGTTTTGAAAATTGACAATGCCTGTCTGAAAAACTTTTTCAGACAGGCATTGCTTTATGCCGCATGATCGGATGTGTTCCGACACATCATTATTACCGTTTCTCCTGCTTGCGGATAAGGTAAATTGCCCATGTGGCGAAAATGGCGGTGGGCAGCATGGCGGCGATGAAAGGGGGGACCCCGTAGAGTTCGCTGGTAAAGCCGAACAGCCGGCCGGCGAAGTGGAATGCCAAGCCTAAGCAGATGCCGCCGAAGAGCTTCAAGCCCATATTGCTGTTGCGGGTGGATTGCGGGGTGAACGCATAGGCAACCAGCGCCATAATGGCCGCCGCAATCGGATACATCAGCTTGCGCCACCATTCAATCCGGTAAGTTTGAACCTGTTGGTTGTTGGCGCTCAGATGATTGATGTAGGCGGTAAGCGATGTGAGCGACATTTTGGCCGGGTCAACCAGCAATACGTCGAGCAGGCTGCTTTTCAGGCCGGTTTGCCATTGTTCTTCGGTTGCTTTGGCCGTTTGCACGCGGTTTTCACCGATGATGCTGCGTTCGATGTTGCGCAGGGTCCAAGTGCCGTCGGCGGCGATTTGCGCGGATTCGGCAAACAGGCTTTCGCTCAGGCGGAAATTATTGTTGTGGCGGTAGATTTTGATTTGGCGCAGGCTGCGGTCGGGCAGCATTTCGCCTACATTGACGATGTCGTTGTTTTCCTTAATCCACAAGCCTTGCGAGCCGGCGCTGATGCGGCCGCTGGTGGCTGTGGCTTTCATGTTTTGAGCGTATTGGCTGGCTGCCGGAGCGGCAAATTCGCCCAATAATACGGTGGCAACGGCAAAAATCAGGCCGAATTTCAACAGGATGGTAATAATGTTTCTGGTGCTCATGCCGCTGGTTTTGATCACGGTCAGTTCGCTGTTGGATGCGAGCTGGCTCAGTGCAATCAAGCCGCCGATCAATACGGCCAGCGGCATTAAGTCATAAGCATGAGAAGGCACTTGCATCACCACATACTGCATCACTTTCATGCCGTTGTAGCTACCTTTGCCCATATCGCCGATTTCGTTGATGATGTCGAAAAAGCTGTATAAAGCCAACAGGGCAAGCAGCGAATAGGCCGACATGACGGTTAGCTGCTTAATCAGATAGCGGCTGATCAGTTTCATTTGACACCGCCTTTCAATGCCGTTTTCAAGGCTTGCGGAAAGGGTTGGACGGGCATGGAGCGTATGCGCAGCAGGATAATGGCAGAACCTAAAATAATCAGATGCATGGACAGCAGGCCGAGCCAGAAATTCAGTTTGCCGTCTTCTACTGCGTTGCGTAAAAAGGTTAACCCGTTTTGATAAATCAGGAAAAAGCCGATGGCAAACAATATATTGTAAGTGTGGCCGGTGCGCGGATTAAAGTAAGACAGCGGCACTGCCAGCATACTCAGCAGCAACACGGAAATCGGCAGGCTGAGCCGCCACATAAGTTCGGCCTGATACTGCGGATTGTCGCTGCCGAACAGTTTCATGGTGGGAATGGTGCGGCGGTGGTCGATGGGGTTGATGATTTTCGGCGTGGCGCTGATAACGAGGCTTAAATGCTGAAATGACACTTCGTTCCAATCGGCTTTACCTGCGCTGCCGTTGTAGCGGTAGCCGTTGCTAAGCTCTAAAGTGCGCCTGTTGTCTTTCAATGAAAAAGTGCCTTCTTTGGCAAACACGATGCTTTCGCGCCCTTTGTCGTCATGCTCGCGTAGAAACAGGTTTTTCATGATGCCGGATTCCGCGTCGAACCGCTCAACAAAATAAATGCGGCCGTTACTTTTGCCTAGCGCGCGGAACACGCCTTGCTCCACCAATGATAATTCCTGCTTTTGCTTTAAAATCTCGGCAAACTCGCGGCTGCGCAACTCGGCCCAGGGCAACACGGCGAGCTGCATCACGGCGATCAAAATCGCAAAAGGCACGGCAAACTGCATCACCGGCCTGACCCATTGCTTCAGCGACAAGCCGCAGGCAAGCCAAACCGACATTTCACTGTCGCGCCAGTAACGGGTGAGCACGGTCAGCGTGCTGATATAGGCGGTGAGCACCAGCAAAAGCGGGGTCATGCCCAAAGTCCAGAAGCCGATTAGGGCGGCTACGGCATCCACGGCGACGCGCCCGTCGGCCGCACGGCCGAGCAGATTGATGGCTTGGGTGGATACCAGAATAGCCAGCAGCACGAGAAAAATGCCGATGGCGGTAAGCGTGAGCTCTTTAATGAAATTGCGCTGATAAATCATATCGGGGTTTCAGACAGGCCTGAATGGAGTACAATCAGACATTTCTGCTTCATTTAGGTTCAAACAGGAAAGATGCCTGTCTGAAAAAAGATTAGGAGATAAACGTGGAATTTAGCACAAAAGCCGAAAAATTGCAGCCGAGCCAAAGCGCGGCAGCCCTGTATATTTGCACCGAAGCGCAGCCTTGCTGCCAAAACGGCGTAGAGCAAACCGCCGCTTTATTATGCGACTCATTGGAAGAGAAAGAGAGCTTTGCAGCCGCTAAAACCGTGGAAAACGGCAAATTGCGCGCGGTAGCGGTGGTGCGTTTGAAAGATCTGGAGCGCAAAACCATTGAAAAAGCGGCAGAGGAAGCAGCGGCTTGGGCGCAAAAGCAAGAAAACCTCGATATCTGCATTGCACCGTTTTGCAGCGAAAACGCGCCGCACGTGGCAGAAGTGTTTACCGTTGCTTTAGGGCAGGCGGTGTACCGTTTCGACCGTTTTAAAAAAGAAGCCAAACCGGCGAAGCTGCAGCAGGTTACATTTTTCCATCCCGAGCAGGCCGATAAAGTTCGGACAGTAGTTGAAGCCACTGAAGCGCTGGTGTACGGCATGAATCTCTGTAAAGACTTGGGCAATACCGCGCCAAATGTGTGCACGCCTAAATATCTGGCCGACACCGCCAAAGCCGAAGCCGAAAAATTCGGCGCTTCAGCCAAAATTTTGGATCAATCCTATATTGAAAAAAACATGGGTTCGTTTTGGTCGGTGGCCAAAGGCAGCGCGCAGGCACCTTACCTGATTGAGCTGAGCTGGTTCGGCGCCGCCGACAAAAACGCCGCGCCCGTGGTGCTGGTGGGTAAAGGCATCACTTTCGACACCGGCGGCATCTCGCTCAAGCCCGGCGAAGCCATGGACGAAATGAAATACGATATGTGCGGGGCGGCCAGCGTAATCGGCACATTTGTTGCCGCCGTCAAAGCCAAGCTGCCGGTTAACCTGATTGCCGTGGTGCCCACTTGCGAAAACATGCCGGATGCCGCCGCCAGCAAACCCGGCGACATCGTAACCGCCATGAACGGCACCACCATCGAAATCCTCAACACCGATGCCGAAGGCCGCCTGATTCTGTGCGACGCTTTGAGCTATGCCGAGCAGTTCAAACCCAAAGCCGTGGTGGACGTGGCCACGCTTACCGGCGCCTGCATCATCGCATTGGGCCACATTGCCAGCGGCGTGATGGGCAATAATCAGGATTTGGTCGACCAGCTGCTGGCAGCGGGCAAAGAAACCAATGATAAAGCGTGGCAGCTGCCTTTGTTTGAAGAATATAAAGAGCAGCTCAAATCCAATTTCGCCGACCTGCAAAATATCGGCGGCCGCCCCGCCGGCACGATTACCGCCGCCATGTTCTTGTCGAACTTCACCGAAAACTACCCGTGGGCGCACTTGGATATCGCCGGCACCGCGTGGAAATCCGGCAAAGAAAAAGGCGCTACCGGCCGCCCCGTGCCGCTGTTGCTGCAATTTTTGAAAAACTGCGTTCAGTAAAAGTAACATGTTTTTCAGACAGGCATTGATGTTTACACGCAAATGCCTGTCTGAAAAAATGATTCAGCGACAAAACGGATTATTTTAATGAACAAAAACATTATTTTCTGCTTGGCATTGCTGGGCACGGCAGCTTGCCAACCGCAACAAAACGGCGCACCCAAACAGCAGGCGGATGTGGTTGTTAAAGCGGATAAAGCAGCGCAGGGTGCGGTAAGCTCCGAGCAGAAACTCAAAGAATACCAAGCGCTTTTGGCTTGGGAAGCGCAGGCCGGCGAGCAGATTGACGGCTGGATGCAGGAATGGCGCAAACGCCGCGCCGCGCATAAAAACGGCAGGCTCGCAGACGAAGAAAATCGCGAAATGGCTAAGCAGGCCGGAGAAATTTACGGCAGCATCAATCAGCTAAACATCCACGATGCCGAAGTGAAAGCCTTGCAGCAAAATCTGCAAAAAAGCCATCAGCTTTATATCAGAATGGGTGATTTCATCAATATTCAGCCCAAAGCGCGCACAGCCGAAATGCAGCAGGCATTTGCAGACACTGCCTTGCTCACCCAGCAAGCCGAGCGGTTGAAAAACAAGTTGAACCAAGAGTTCGGCATCAAACCTTAGTATTCGTAAAACCTATGCCGCAAGCCACTTTTTATACACACGTTGCCGATATTGCCGATTTTATCTGCCGCCTCAGTATGCGGGCGGTAGAAAAAGGCGCGCGCGTCTTGGTATGGGCGGAAACCGAAGAAGAAATCGAGCGGATCGATCTCGACTTGTGGCGCAATCCGCCCGAAAGTTTTCTGCCGCATAGCGTTTGGCAAACCGATGCGGCCTATCCGCAAGACGTGCCGCTGGCTTTGGCCTGCGGCAGCGCGTTGCCGCGTATTGATAGCGGAATCGTGGTGTTGAACGTTTCCGAGCACTTTTGGTGCGACGCACCGGCTGCGCCCGAGCGCGTGTTGGAAATCGTGGGCGAAAGTTTGGAAGATTTGGCAGCGGCGCGGGAGCGTTTCCGGGCTTACCGGCAGCAGGGCTTTACCATCGAACATTACAATATGCAGGGAAAAGCCTGATTTTGCTTGATGCGGGATTGGGCCCTCTTTAAAATGATGATTTAATAAAAAATCATTTGCTGAACTATCATGAACCAGCCCGACTTCTTCGAGATTCCCAGTCCGTGCATCGGCGTGTGCCGAATGAACGGCAAGGGCTATTGCAAAGGCTGTTTCCGCAGCCGCGAAGAGCGGCTTTATTGGCTTCAAATGACCGATGAGCAAAAGCACCAAGTGATGCGCTTGATTGCCATGCGGCGCAAAAAAGTGCAGCACGCAGCGTGGGAAAAAATGCAGCCGCACGAAGAAGCGCCCGAGCAGGAAGATTTGGGGTTTTAGGCTTGCCCCCCATTTGCCTGCGGAAACGGGTTTTCAGACAGGCCTTGTCTAATCCGTTACAATAATGCCTGTCTGAAACTTTTCAGACAGGCATTTCTATCTAATAACCAAGCAATACAGAATGAAACTCGACCGATTTAAAACCGCTGCACTTGACCATATCGAACGCGGCTTGGGCTACACTTTCCGCGACCGCACGCTGCTCGCGCGTGCGCTGACGCACCGCAGCTATTCCGCCAACAATAACGAGCGGTTTGAATTTGTGGGCGACGCGATTCTCAACTACACCGTTGCCAAAATGCTTTACGACGTGTTCGCCAAGCTTTCCGAAGGCGAGCTTTCACGTTTGCGCGCCAACTTGGTGAATCAGGATATGCTGGCCGAAATAGCGGTGGGGCTGAAAGTGGGCGACGGGCTGTTTCTCGGGCCGGGCGAATTGAAAAGCGGCGGTTTCAACCGCCCGTCTATTTTGGCCGACGCGATGGAGGCCATGTTTGCCGCCATCAGCTTTGATGCCGATTTTCACACCGCCGAGCAAACCGTGCGCCGCCTGTTTGCTGAAAAAATACGCACAATCGATTTTAAAAACCAGGGCAAAGACCCGAAAACTTTGTTGCAGGAAGCTTTGCAGGCGCGGCGTTTTGCCTTGCCGAAATACCGCATAGAAGCGCAAACCGGCGAGGGCAGCGATGCTGTGTTCGATGTTGCCTGCGATTTGGGCGAGCTGGGGTTTATTTCCTACGCGCAGGCTTCCAGCCGCCGCGCCGCCGAGCAGGCCGCCGCCAAAGAAGCGTTCGGTTGGCTCGAGCGTGAGCATCCTTTGAAAACCAAATTCAAATAACGAAACAATGCCTGTCTGAAAGCCTTTCAGACAGGCATTCAAGAAAGCCAAACTGATGAACAACACCATGAATATCGAAGAATTTCTCGCCGAGTCGCCAGAAAAGCAGGGCTACCGCTGCGGGTTTATCGCCATTGTGGGCCGCCCGAATGTGGGCAAGTCCACTTTGATGAACCATTTAATCGGCCAGAAAGTGAGCATCACCAGTAAAAAAGCGCAAACCACGCGCCATAAAGTGACCGGTATTTATACCGACGATACGGCGCAGTTTATTTTTGTGGACACGCCCGGTTTCCAAACCGAGCACCGCAATGCGCTAAACGAACGCTTGAATCTGAACGTAACTGAAACCATGGGCGGCGTGGACGCAATCGTGTTTGTGATTGAAGCCATGCGTTTCACCGAGGCCGACCGCAGGGTGATGCGCCTGCTGCCCAAGCATCTTCCCGTGCTTTTGGTAATCAACAAAATCGACCAGGCCAAAGCGCAAAATAAAGCCGCGCTGGACGAGTTTGTCGGCCAAGTGCGCGCCGAGTTTGAATTTGCGGGCGTGGAAGTGGTGAGCGCGAAACACGGGCTGGGCATCGCCAATCTGCTGCATGCGCTCAAACCTTTCCTGCCCGAAAGCGCGCCGCTGTATCCCGAAGACATGGTTACCGATAAATCCAGCCGTTTTCTGGCCACGGAAATCGTGCGCGAAAAACTGTTCCGCTATTTGGGCGAAGAGCTGCCTTATGCCATGAACGTGGAAATGGAGCAGTTTAAAGAAGAAAACGGCATGTACCGTATCTATATCGCCGTGTTGGTGGAGCGGGAAAACCAGAAGCCGATTGTGATTGGCAAAGGCGGCGAAAAGCTGAAGAAAATTTCCACCGAAGCGCGGTTGGATATGGAAAAGCTGTTTGGTTGCAAAGTGTTTCTGAAAGTGTGGGTGAAAGTGAAATCCGGCTGGGCGGACGACGTGCGCTTTTTGCGCGAGCTGGGTTTGTAAGGTTTATCATGCATTTATCGCCGGTATTGCAGTTTGCCCATGCGCTCGTCAATGCCTGTCTGAAAAGCGGCGATTGCGCTTTAGACGGCACCGCCGGCAACGGGCACGACACTTTATGCCTGGCGCGTTGCGTGGGCAAAACAGGCAAGGTGTGGGCGTTTGACGTGCAGCCGCAGGCTTTGGCCAACACCGCCGCGCGTTTGGAAGAAGCAGGCGAACGCAGCCAAGTGGAATTGGTTCAGACAGGCCATGAAACGCTGGCGGATTATGTAAACCGGCCTTTGGCTGCCGCCGTGTTTAATTTCGGCTGGCTGCCCGGCGGCGATAAAAGCCTCACCACGCAGGCGCATACCAGTATTCAGGCTTTGTCGGCCGCGCTGGCGCTGCTGAAACCGGGCGGGCTTTTGCTGGCCGTGCTCTATCCCGGCCATGAGGCGGGCAGCGAGGAAGCGGATGCGGTGGAGCAATGGGCGGCGGCTTTGCCGCAAAACGAATACTCGGTTTTGAAATACGGCTTCATCAACCAGATAAACCGGCCGCCTTATTTGTTGGCACTAGAAAAAAGAGCGCATCATTGAGTTGGTTTCAAACAGCGCCGCGTGCTCTTGGGTTACAATAATGCCTGTCTGAAAAAACCAAAAAACCGGATTATGCCTTTTCTTGCTATCAAACATGCGCATGTTACCTTTGTGGTGATTACCATCATTTTATTTAACCTGCGCTATTTTTTACGCGTTGCGAAGCCAAACCGGCCGTTGCCTACCGTGTTGAAAATCGTGCCGCATATTAATGATACTTTGTTGTTGATTACCGGCTTGTGGGCGATGGGCGCGGCCAAATGGGTGCCGTTCGGCAATGCCGATTGGCTGGGCGTGAAGCTGGTGCTGCTGGTGGCGTATATCATGGTCGGCTCGATTGCCATGCGTGCCGCGCCGCGTTCGCTGAAGTCTTCAATCGGCTACCTTGCCGGCTTGGCCTGTATCGCGGCTATTGTGTATTTGGCGTATGTCAAACCGTTTTAAATCAGGAATTTAAATGAATATTTTATTTATCGCCGATCCGATGGGCGGCTTTAAAACCTATAAAGACACTACTTACGCCATGATGCGCGAAGCCGCCACACGCGGCCACAAGCTTTTCCATACATTGGCGTCCGAGCTGTCGGTAAAAAACGGTAAGGTGTATGCCAAAGCCGCGCCGTTTGAATTTATCGGCGCAAAAAACGACCACGACCGCAACTGGTTTTCCGCCGGCTCGGCAGAGGCGGCGGCCTTAACCGATTTTGATGCCGTAATCATGCGCACCGACCCGCCGTTTGACATGCAGTATCTTTATTCGACGCAGCTGCTCACATTGGCCGAAGCGCAAGGAGCCAAAGTGTTCAACAGCGGGCAGGCCATGCGCGATTTCAATGAAAAGCTGGCGATTCTGAATTTCAGCCGTTTTATTTCGCCCACGCTGGTTACCACACGCACAAAAGATGTGCGCGCCTTTTTGGCTGAGCACGGCGACATTATCGTCAAACCGCTCGACGGCATGGGCGGTATGGGCATTTTCCGGCTCACGCAGCAAGACCCGAATATCGGCAGCATTTTGGAAACCTTGATGCAGATGGAAACGCGCACCATCATGGCGCAGCGCTATATCCCCGAAATCGTGCAGGGCGACAAACGCGTGCTGGTGATTGACGGAGAAGTGGTGCCTTTTGCGCTGGCGCGTATTCCGCAACAAGGCGAAACGCGGGGCAACCTTGCCGCAGGCGGGCGCGGTGTGGCGCAGGAATTGAGCGTGCGCGACCGGGAAATCGCCGAAACCCTTGCGCCCGAGTTGAAGCGCAGGGGCATTTTGCTGGCGGGTTTGGATGTGATAGGCGATTATCTGACCGAAGTGAATGTAACCAGCCCCACCGGTTTTCAAGAAATTATGAAACAGAAAAACTGGGATGTTGCCGCGGCATTCATCAATGCCGTTGAGGAGCAAGCGGCGCGCTGAAGCGGAATGCCTGTCTGAAACAGGTTTTCAGACAGGCATTGATTTATCGGGAATACAAAAATGGAACCAAGCGAAAAACCATCTTACGCCGGATCGGTCAAAGGTAAAACAGGCATCAGGCGCATCATCAATGCCATGCGCTATTCCGCCGAAGGTTTTGCCGCCGCCATGAGCGAGCAGGGCTTCAGGCAGCTGGTTTATCTGAATATTGCGCTTACCGCCTTGAGCCTGTTTCTACCTTTCGGCCCCGCCACCCGCATGATGCTCTTTATGGCTTCATGCATCACATTGATAGTAGAATTGCTCAACACGGGCTTGGAAGCCGCAGTCGACCACACTTCAATGGCGCGCCATCCTTTGGCCAAACGTGCGAAAGATGTGGGCTCCGCCGCGCAGAGCGTTGCTCTATTGTTGCTTGCGGTGTTGTGGCTGATGGCTTTGTGGCGAGAATATGGTTTGAATCTATTTTGAAATATGAGGAATGCAAAAATGAAAAAAACATTGTTCGGTTTATTGGCTGCCGGTATGTGCCAAATGGTTTTGGCGGATGCCATCAAAATAGAACAACCGTGGGCGCGGCCTACCGTGGAGGGTATGCGCAACGGTGGCGCGTTTATGGTGTTGGAAAACCAGAGTGGTAAAGACGATGTGTTGGTCGGTGCATCTACGCCTGTTGCCAAATATACGGAAGTTCACGAGCATGTGCTTCAAGGTGATGTGATGCGTATGCGTGAAGTGAAAGGCGGATTGCCGCTCAAAGCCAACGAAAGCGTGGCTTTGAAGCCGGGCGGCTATCATGTGATGCTGATGGGTTTGAAGCAGCCTCTGCAAACCGGCAGCAAATTTCCGCTTACCCTCAAATTCAAACACGCCAAGCCGCAAACCGTGGAAGTGGAAGTGAGAAAAGCCGTGCATATGCCCGAGCATGGTCCCCATCATGAACATTAAGCAGCCCGTGCAGCCGATAACCTGATTATTGACACCATGCAGCCGATTGAATATTGCCAGCAGAAAGCCGCCGAAAGCGGCTCCAGCTTTTTGGCCGGATTCCGCTTCCTGCCGCAAAACCAGCGCGACGCCATGACCGCTTTATACGCCTTTTGCCGCGAAGTGGACGACGCAGTGGACGACTGCTCCGACCCCGGCGTGGCGCAAACTACGCTGAACTGGTGGCGCGGCGACTTGGCTGCCGTGTTTTCAGACAGGCTTCCCGATCATCCTGTGAATCAGGCTTTGCAGAGCATCGTGCGCGAATTCGACTTGCCGCATGAAGAATTTGAAGAAATCATCAACGGCATGCAGATGGATTTAGAACAATCGCGCTATGCCGATTTTGAATCGCTCAAGCTTTACTGCCATCGTGTGGCCGGCGTGGTGGGCAGGCTGATTGCCCGCATTTTAGGCTTCGACAATCCGAAAACGTTGGAATACGCCGATAAAACAGGCTTGGCGCTTCAGTTGACCAATATTATCCGCGATGTGGGCGAAGATGCCCGTCGCCGCCGCATTTATCTGCCGATAGACGAATTGCAGCGCTTCAACGTGCCGGCGCATACCGTTATGCAGGGCAAAGACACGCCGGAATTCAAAGCCCTGATGGCGTTCCAAGTGGAGCGTGCCCGCCGGATTTACCGCGAGGCCGTGGCTGCGCTGCCGCCGGAAGACAGAAAAAAACAAAAAGCAGGTTTGGTGATGGCGGCGATCTATTACGCATTGCTCAACGAAATCGAGCGAGACGGCGTGCAAAACGTGTTGAAATACAAAATCGCCATTCCCGGCCCGCGCAAAAAACGCATTGCCTTGAAAACCTGGCTGTTCGGATTCAAACCATGAAGATAAACCGCAAACCGAAAATCGCTGTGATCGGCGCAGGCTGGAGCGGATTGGCTGCCGCAGTCAGCCTTTGCCGCAAGGCAGATATAACCGTGTTTGAAGCCGGTAAAGCCGCAGGCGGCCGCGCCCGTACGCTCAATGCCGACAAAGGCGGCTTCGCTTTTTTAGACAACGGCCAGCATATCCTGATCGGCGCTTACCACGGCGTGCGTACCTTGCTGGAACACATCGACGTAAAGCCGGAGAACGTGTTCTTGCGCCAGCCCCTGCAATGGCATATGGCAGACGGCATGAAGTTTCAGACAGGCATTTTGCCCGCACCGCTGCATATCCTAACAGCGGTATTGGGTGCAAAAGATATCGGGCTGGCCGATAAACTCGGTTTGCTTTGGCAAATGTCGGTGTTGCAAAAGCGGCAGCCAAGCGAGCCGGACGAAGCTGTTGCGCCGTGGTTGAGGGTGCAACGGGCATCGCGCAGGCAGCTGGCCGAATTCTGGACGCCGCTGGTGTTGGGTGCACTGAACACACCGCTGGAAAAAGCCAGCCTGAACACGCTTTGCCATGTATTGCGCGACGGCGTGTGGGCGGAAAAAAGCGCAGGCGATTTCTGGCTGCCCAAATGCAGCTTGGGCGAATTGCTGCCCGAACCTGCCGTTGCCTGTCTGAAAAAATACCACGCCCAAGTGCGTTTAGGCGAACGGGCTTCTGCTTTGGAATGTCTGCCTTATGATAAAGTCGGCGTGAACGGGCAGACTTTCGATGCAGTGATTCCGGCTGTGGCGCCTTATCATATAGCCGCGCTGTTACCCAAAGGTACGCCCGAGGCTTTCAGACAGGCATTAGATACTTACCGCTATCATGCGATTACCACGGTTTATCTGCGCTATCGTGAAGAAATCAATCTGCCCGCCGCGATGACCGGTTTGGCATCGGGTACCGCACAATGGTTGCTCGACCGCGGCCGTTTGGGCGTGGACAGGCATGAAGTAGCCGCGGTAATCAGCGTGTCGGAAACACTGGGTTTGAGCAACGAAGCCCTGGCAACGCAAGTGCATGCTGATGTGGCGCGGATTTGCCCCAATATCGGCCGGCCGCAGCAAGTGCGTGTGATTACCGAAAAACGCGCCACCGTGGCATCCACCGTGAACCGCGTGCGCCCCGACTGCGCATGGCTGCACCACAAAAATATTTATCCCGCAGGCGATTACCTGCATCCGCATTACCCCGCCACGCTCGAAGCCGCCGTGCAAAGCGGTCAGCAGGCAGCCGCGCTGGCGGCAAACCGGCTTAATCTTTAAAACAAAAGGAAATGGTTATGGGCGACAAGCTTCAAAATAGAAATATTCTGATTACCGGCGCATCACAAGGCATCGGTGCGCAAGTGGCCAAAGCATTTGCAGCCGAAGGTGCAACCGTGATTCTGGTGGCGCGCCATCAGAAAAAAATGGAAAAAGTGTATGACGAAATCGTAGCCGCCGGATATAACGAGCCTTATGCCGTGTGCTTCGATTTGATGGTAGCGGAAGAAAAAGAATTTGATAATTTGGCCAAAACCATTGCCGATGCCACAGGCAACAAACTCGACGGCATCGTGCACTGCGCCAGCTATTTCTATGCACTCTCTCCGTTGGACTTCCAAACCGTAGCGGAATGGGTAAACCAATACCGCATCAATACCGTAGCGCCTATGGGACTGACCCGTGCATTTCTGCCGCTGCTGAAAGAATCGCCCGACGCTTCCGTGATTTTCGTGGGCGAAAGCCATGGCGAGAAACCGCAAGCCTATTGGGGCGGTTTCGGCGCATCCAAAGCCGCGCTCAACTATTTATGCAAAGTGGCTGCCGACGAGTGGGAGCGCTTCGACAACCTGCGCGCCAACGTGCTGGTGCCCGGCGCAGTCAACTCACCGCAGCGCATCAAAACCCACCCGGGTGAATCTGCCGTAGAGCGTAAAGAAATCGGCGACATCATGCCCGATTTCGTGTATTGGGCCAGCGGGGAAAGCAGAGGGAGGACGGGCGAAATCGTATATCTGTAACCCCTGTCTAAAAAATGCCTGTCTGAAAGTTTTCAGACAGGCATTTACCTTTGTAACGACTCATGTAAGTTGATTAACTATAGTTAATCAACTTAACTTTTACTACGGCGTTGCTGCGCCTTGCCGTACTATCTGTACTGTCTGCGGCTTGCTGCCTTGTATTAAAAATTAATTTGATTAACTATATAACCAATCCACTTACATAATAACGATACTGTCATACTCGGGCTTGATCCGAGTATCTTGAATTTCGGTAAATTTAGGAGATACTCGGGGTAAGCCCGAGTATGACGAGTGTGCTATTTTTAAGTGAATTGACTATATATATAACAAGTGTACGGTTTTTTATCAGCAAAGGGCAGCCTGCTAAAGCTGCCCTTTAAGCGTTTTAACTCAAAGCCTTACGCGCGCCGGCAAACATTCTGTACCAGCCGGAAAGTTCGCTGTCTTGCCAATCGTCGGGGTGCCAGCTCATTTGGGCGGTGCGGTACACGCGCTCGGGGTGCGGCATCATGATGGTGACGCGGCCGTCGGCGTTGGTTACGCCTGCGATGCCTTGCGGCGAGCCGTTGGGGTTGAGCGGGTAGGTTTGGGTAACTGCGCCCAAGCCGTCCACGTATTGCAGGGCGATATTGAGGCCGTCTGAAATTTTGCCGCCGATATGGGCGAAATCGGCGAGGCCTTCGCCATGGCTCACGACTACGGGGAGATGGCTGCCTTGCATTTCGGCCAGAATCAGCGAGGGCGATTTGGGCACGTTGACCATGCTCAGGCGGGCTTCAAACTGCTCGCTTCGGTTGCGTTTGAACTTCGGCCAGCCTTGCGTGCCGGGGATGATTTCCGCCAAGTTGCTCACCATTTGGCAGCCGTTGCACACGCCCAAAGTGAGCGTGTCGCCGCGCTCGAAGAAGGCGCTGAACTGGTCGCGCAGTTCGGGGTGGAACAGGATGGATTTTGCCCAGCCTGCGCCTGCGCCCAATACGTCGCCGTAGCTGAAACCGCCGCACGCGGTGAGCATTTGAAAGTCGGCGAGTTTCACGCGGCCTGCCATCAAGTCGCTCATGTGTACGTCGTAAGCATCGAAGCCTGAGCGGGTAAAGGCGGCAGCCATTTCCACCTGCCCGTTCACGCCTTGTTCGCGCAACACGGCGATTTTCGGCTTGGCACCACTCGCGATAAACGGCGCGGCGATATCTTCTTTAAGGTCGAATTTCAGGTCGGCAAACAGCGCGCTGCGTTGGTCGTCTGCCAGCAGGGCAAATTCGCTGTCGGCGCATTCGGGGTTGTCGCGCAGACGTTGGATTTGGTGGCTGGTTTCTTGCCATGCTTGCTGTAATTTCAGACGGCTTTCGTCGAAAATCACTTCGCCGTCGCTGTTGATGCGGATATTATCGGTTGAAGAAACGGCACCAATATTGTAAACGCCGTCCAAACCGGCGTGTTTGAATGCCGCCTGAACAGCAGGCAGATCGGATTGGCGGATTTGAATAACTGCGCCCAACTCTTCATTAAACAGAGCACTGACATGAGCAAGGGGGAGCAACTCTTCTACGATGGCATGGGGCTGTTTTTTCTCCCATTCGGCAAAAACGGTTTGTGTATATGAATCAAGATTCACGTCCAAACCGACACGCCCGGCAAACGCCATTTCCGCCAACGTCGCAAACAGGCCGCCGTCGCTGCGGTCGTGATAAGCTAGCAACTTATCTTCGGCCACAAGTTGCTGAATCACCTCATAAAACGCTTTCAGACGGCCTGCTTCGATATCCGGCGCTTCGCCTGCCATATCGTTATACACTTGGCTTAAGGCCGAGCCGCCCATGCGTGCTTTACCGAAGCCCAAATCCACGGCCAACAATACGCTATCGGCCACGTTTTTCAATTCGGGCGTAACAGTTTTGCGCACGTCTTGCACTGGCGCGAAACCGGTGATAATCAGGCTCAACGGCGATGTAACCGATTTTTGCGCGCCGTTGTCTTGCCACACGGTTTTCATCGACAGCGAATCTTTGCCCACGGGAATACTGATGCCCAGTTCCTGACAGGCTTGCGACACGGCTTCGACAGTGCGGTAGAGTTTTTCGTCTTCGCCGGCGTTGCCGCAGGCGGCCATCCAGTTGGCGGAAAGTTTGATGTTGCCGATGTCGCCGATATTCACGCCGGCGAGGTTGGTCAGCGTTTCGCCGATGGCCATGCGGCCGGAAGCGGGTGCGTCAAAGAGGGCGACGGTCGGTTTTTCGCCCATGGCCATGGTTTCGCCTTTATGGGTGTTGAAGCCCATCATGGTTACGGCGGCATCGGCCACGGGGGTTTGGTAACGCCCCACCATTTGGTCGCGGTGGGTCATGCCGCCGACGCTGCGGTCGCCGATGGTAATCAGGAAGTTTTTGGCGGCCACGGTGGGCAGGCGCAATACGCGGTAGGCGGCTTCTTTCAGGTCGATATGCCTGCCTGAAAACGGTTTTTCAGACGGCCTTACGGTGTGGTCGCTGCGGGTGGTTTTGGGCGGTTTGCCGAGCAAAACGTTCAGCGGCAAATCGACGGGATGGTTGCCGTACAAATCGTCGCGCACTTGCAGATGGCCGTCGTCGGTGGCGGTGCCGACCACGGCAAACGGGCAGCGTTCGCGCTCGCAGATTTCGCGGAACAGATCGAGGCTCTCCGGCAGAATCGACAAAACATAACGCTCTTGCGCTTCGTTACACCAAATCTGCATCGGGCTTAGGCCGTGCTCTTCCAGCGGCACGTCGCGCAGTTTGAACACCGCGCCGCGGCCTGCGTCGTTGACCAATTCGGGGAAGGCGTTCGACAAGCCGCCCGCGCCGACATCGTGAATCGACACAATCGGGTTGTTTTTACCCAGCTGCCAGCAGCGGTCGATGACTTCTTGTGCACGGCGTTCGATTTCGGGGTTGCCGCGCTGTACGGAGTTGAAGTCCAAATCGGCGGCGTTGCTGCCGGTATCCATAGACGAAGCTGCGCCACCCCCGAGCCCGATCAGCATGCCGGGGCCGCCGAGTTGCACCAATAATGCGCCTTCGGGGATTTGGTCTTTATGGGTTTGGCCTGCCTGAATGTTGCCCAAGCCGCCGGCAATCATGATGGGCTTGTGGTAGCCGCGCATTTGGCCTTCAAATTCTTCTTCAAAGGTGCGGAAGTAGCCCAAGAGGTTGGGGCGGCCGAATTCGTTGTTGAACGCCGCGCCGCCGATGGGGCCTTCGATCATGATGTCGAGCGGGCTGCTGATGTGGTCGGGCTTGCCGTAGCCGCCTTCCCACGGTTGTTTGAAGCCGGGGATGTTGAGGTTGGATACGGTAAAGCCGGTCAAACCCGCTTTCGGGCGCGCGCCTTTGCCGGTGGCGCCTTCGTCGCGGATTTCGCCGCCCGCACCAGTGGCCGCGCCCGCGAAAGGTGCGATGGCGGTGGGGTGGTTGTGGGTTTCCACTTTCATCAAAATGTGCGTTTCTTCCTCGCTGAAGCGGTAGCCTTGTTGCTCGCCCGAACGCGGGTAGAATCGCTCGATTTTCGCGCCTTCGATGATGGAGGCGTTGTCTTTATAGGCCACAATCGTGCCTTCGGGGTGGGCGTTGTGGGTGTCGCGGATCATGCCGAACAGCGATTTGGGCTGTTTTTCGCCGTTTAAGATGAAGTCGGCATTGAAGATTTTGTGGCGGCAGTGCTCGGAGTTGGCCTGCGCAAACATCATCAGTTCGACATCGCTGGGGTTGCGCTGCAAGGCTTGGTAGTTTTCCAGCAGATAGTCGATTTCGTCGGGCGACAGCGCCAAGCCCAGTTCGCTGTTGGCTTGTATTAAAGCGTCTTTGCCTTTGTCTAAAACATCAACGGTGGCAAAGGTTTGCGCTTCGGGGTGGGCGAAGAGCCGTGAGGCCGTCTGAAAATCGGGCAGCACGCTTTCGGTCATGCGGTCGTGCAAGAGGGCGGCCCATTGCTGTTTTTGCTCGACAGTCAGTCCGCCTTTCACCCACACCGCCATGCCGCGCTCGATGCGCTCGATTTCGCCCAAGCCGCAGTTGTGCGCGATGTCGGTGGCTTTGGATGCCCACGGAGAAATGGTGCCGATGCGCGGGGTGATTAAAAACAAATGCAGGCTGTTTTCGGCTTCGGGTGTTTTTTCGACACTTTCTGCTTCTAACAAAGCCTGCAATTTCGTTGCGGTTTCGTTGTTCAGCGCGGATTCGCTGCTCACAAAATACCAAAATTCGCTGCTTAATTCTGCTTTCGGCAGGCCGGCGGCCGCGGCTTTTTGCAGCAGTTTTTCGATGCGGAAATCAGATAGGGCGGCAACGCCGCGCAAGGGCAATACGACGGACATGTGGCTTTCTCTTAAAATCAGTTGGGAGATAGGATAGATTCAGAAAAATGAAGCTGAATTATACGTTGAAAACGTGTTTTCCGCTTGGGAAATTGTTTGCAATTTGAGTGGATTCTGCTTGTGTGCGAATAAACGGATTGGATGATTTAATCGGGCGTGTGAATTCTGATTGCATAATGTTTTGATTTTTTGGGCAGCGCAGAATTGTAAGGAAAAGTTGGGCAAGATTATGGAATTATTGGGTTGGGCAACTATAAACGACTATAAAGAAGCTGGCTGTGTCATAATGCCTGTCTGAAAAATGAAATAAGCTTTTGGGAAAGGTTGCGGAATTTTGAATGTCAATATATGGTTGGTTCGGCTCAAGCATAAGATTGTACGGATTATGCTGTGGATGCTTTTGTTTAGCTGGCTGATGCTGGGTGTGAGCATGTATAAAACTGGCAGAGTCGATTGGCAGAGTGCACAGCTTTATTCGGAGCACGGTATGGCGGTGTCGCTGGGAGAGGAAGGCAAGGAATTTAAGGCTGAGAAAGACGGGCGCGAGTTTACGTTTTTCTGCGGCAAAAACCATCCTTTCTGCCGCGCGTTGAACCAGTATGAAAACCGGCATAATGTAGCAGCCAAGCCGCAGGATCGGATGGTGGCGGATTTGAAATATTTGGGCGTGGCGGAAGGCAACGTCTTGCTGGCTGCTGCCTTTACCGATGAGCTGACGCAAGAGCGGGTGGAGCAGAATTATCCGAAAGCGCTGGTTGACGAGCAGGTTACGCTGCTGGAGAAGCAGGCGGCGGGCTGGGCGCGTGTGTTTGTGTATTTGCGCCATGTGTTTTTTACCATATTTTTTCTCTTGCTGCTGGTGCGGCTTTATATTGTGGTTTTCGAGCAGAAAATCTTGCGGCGGATGCAGAAGGGAAATTAAAACATCATTATTATTGTTTCAGACAGGCATATTGCGTTATTTGAGAATTTGAGGAAACTATGAAAAAAATCGAAGCCATTATCAAACCTTTTAAATTAGACGATGTGCGCGAAGCGCTTACCGAAGCGGGTATTGCGGGCATGACGGTGAGTGAAGTGAAAGGCTTCGGCCGCCAGAAAGGGCATACGGAAATTTACCGCGGGGCGGAATATGCGGTGGATTTTCTGCCGAAAGTGAAGCTGGAAATTGTGTTGGGCGACGATATGGTGGAACGCGCGGTTGAGGTGATTGTGGAAGCGGCGCGTTCGGGCAAAATCGGCGACGGTAAAATTTTTATCTTGCCGGTTGAAGAGGCCATCCGCATCCGAACCGGTGAAACTTCGGATGCGGCGATTTGATGCCGAACTTGTTTGAAGCGTTTGCAATAGAATGCCTGTCTGAAAGGTTTGTTTTCAGACAGGCATTTAAGTAGCACTGAAACGTTAACCCAGCATCAGACTCTGGCCGATAAATTCGCCTTTTTTGACGCCCGGCAGGGTAAAGAAGTAGCCGCCGCCGAATGGGCTGATGTATTCTTCCAGCGGCTCGAGGTCGAGCAGTTTTTGCACGAAGATAAAGCCGTCGTCAAGGTTGGCTTGGTAGCAGATAAATACCAAACCTACGTCTAATTGGCCTGATTTGGCCAGGCCGCGCGAATAGTTGAAGGGGCGGCGGAAAAGTTGGTGTTTTTTCATAAACTCGGGATCGCGCGGGTTGGCCAGGCGCATATGGCTGTCTTTGGGGATGGTTTTGCCTTCGGGGTCTTTGGCATAGTCGGGCGTATCTTGCTCTTTTTTCATGCCTAATGGCGCGCCGCTGTATTTTTCGCGTCCGAATATGGCTTCCTGCTCCTGCAGGGGCGTTCTGTCCCAGAATTCTACGAAGTGGCGGATAATGCGTACGGCCTGATAGGTGCCGTTTTTCGCCCATGCCGGTTCGTCGAGGCTGTTGGGGGCGACGCCTGTCCACAACACGGCATCGGCAGTTTGGGGGTTGGCCACGTCAGGATTGGCCGAACCGTCGTGAAAGCCGAGCAGGTTGCGGGGAGCGGAACCGGGCGTGGTTTTGGGCAGGAAGCCGTCAATGCTCCAGCGGACTACGGCAAATTGCGCGGTGTTTTTGATGATGTCGCGCAGGGCGTTTTGACAGGTTTCGGGGCTGAGGGCGCAGATTTGCAGGCTGATGTCGCCGTCGCACCATTCAGCGGCCAGCTTGTCGTTGGGGAAGCGTTTCATTTCTTGCAGGCGCTTGGGTTTTTTGGCTTCCAGGCCGAAACGCTTGTCAAACAGACTGTCGCCGACGGATACGGTAACGGTGAGGCCGTCGCTCGGCACTTTTTTGCCTAGGATGCCGCTGCCTGAGGGCGGCAGCTTGGCATCGCCGTCCTGCAATTCGCCGCCTTGCGTGAGAAACTCGATGCGGGTGGTGAGCACGCGGAAGAAGTTGATAAGTTGGGATGCGCCGTTGGCGGTGATGTCGAAGGCGCACATGATGGCGAAAGGTTGGTGCGGTGTGGTAATGCCTGCCTGATGGGTGCCGTAGCAGTCGTAGCGTTGGTTGCTGTGCATGTTGGCGGCGGTTTTTTCTTCCTGCTTGCCGAATTTGATGCCGCCGAGCGCGCCTGCGGCAACACCGGCTCCGGCGATGGCGGCGGCTTTAAACAGGTTGCGTTTGCTTTTGTCGGGTGTTTGGTTGGGGTCTGACATATCGGTTTCCTTGTTTTCAGACAGGCCTGTCTGAATTTATGGTTATTGGACGTAATAACCGTACGCACTATAGTCAATTCACTTAAGTTTAATAACGATACCGCCATACTCGGGCTTGACCCGAGTATCTTGAGTTCCAGTAACTTTAAGAGATACTCGGGTCAAGCCCGAGTATGACGAGCGTACTATTTTTTAAGTTGATTCACTACAAAACGCGGGCAGAACCCGCGTTTTAGTGTTCTGCCTTTTTTCAGACAGGCATCAATTCAGGCCCAGTGTGCCGCGCAATTGGGCCAAGTCTTCGGCCAATGCGTTGATGGGCGCTTGCAGGGTTTTGCGGTCGGCTTCGGAGAGTTTGTCGTAGGTTTCAAAGCCGTTGGCGGTTTTGTATTTCGCCAAAATGTCGTTGACCTGCTTGAAGTTGGCATCGGTTTTATCCAGCAGCCCTTTGTTTTTCTCGGCAATCATAGGGCGGAAAAGCTCAACGATTTTTTGCGCGCCTTCTACGTTGGCGTTGAAGTCGCTCAAATCGGTGTGGCTGTAACGGTCTTCTTCGCCGCTGATTTTGCTGCCGGCCACTTCTTCAATCAACACGGCGCCGCCGCCCACAACTTTGCTCGGCGGGAAGTTAAGCGAGTCGATTTCTGCTTGCAGTTTCTTCACGTCGGCTTCCAGCTTATCGGCCACTTCTTTCACGCCGTCGGTGGATTTTTCAACCCATAAAGCATACTCGATGCGGTGGAAACCGGTAAACTCCGGGTCTTTCGGGCCTTTTTTGAAATCGTCTTCACGCGCATCGATGGCGGGGTCGAGCTCGTTGAACAATTCGGCAATCGGCTCGATGCGTTCGTAATGGGTACGAGTGTCAGCGAATTTGGCTTTGGCATCTTCAAGTTTGCCCGCTTTCACATCGGCAACGAAAGCGGCGGTTTTCTTCACGAGTTCGGCAGCTTCGGCTTGAACATAAGTTTTGTAATCGGCCAGCGGTTGGGCAAGTTTTTCCAAGTTGGCGGTGTTGTCGGCAGGTTTGAAGCCGCTGTCGGTTACGATCAGTTTGCCGCGCGGGTTGGTAAGGAGACCGCAGGCCATTTCGTATTCGCCGGGCAAGAGGGTAACGGTCATTTTGTCGGACAGGCCGGGGGCGATGTTTTCACGCTCGTCCACCACCATCACGCCTTTGAGAATTTCCCATTCGAGCTTGCGGCCGCTGTTGTTTTTGATGTTGAACACGGTTTCGCCGCTGGGAACGGTGAGCTCCATCGGGTCGCAGGCGCTGTCGTTAACCGCAATGTTGAACGAGCCGTCGGCATTTTTGGTTTGCGCCGCACCTGATGCGCCGGAAGTGGGCGCGGCAGTTTTTTCAGCTTCGGGCGGTTGGCAGGCAGACAGGCCTAATGCAATTAAGATAGATAAAGCAGTTAGGTTGGATTTATTCATTTTTCTCTCTCCATTATGGTTTCGCAGCGGGGCGGCTGCCTTTAAAAAACAAGAATAAAACGGGAATCAGATAGGCGAAGTAGAGCACTACATCGCTTAAAACAGGATGGTCGGTATAGCCGAAAAAGCCGCCGAGCAGCACGCCTAACGGGCTGTCTTCATGCAGTACGGATGAGAAGTCGGCGATAACGTTTTGTCCGATATTCCAAATAC
The DNA here is from genome assembly GCF_000227765.1 of Neisseria wadsworthii 9715. Taxonomy (GTDB): domain Bacteria; phylum Pseudomonadota; class Gammaproteobacteria; order Burkholderiales; family Neisseriaceae; genus Neisseria; species Neisseria wadsworthii. The sequence continues at coordinate 1,944,238 of NZ_JH165159.1, read as the reverse complement.
CGGCTTCATGCAAAGCGCGGAATGCGCCTGCAAATAAACCGGCTGCTACGAAAATCAGGAACACGCCTGTCCAACGGAAGAATTTGGCCAGATTAATCCGCACGCCGCCTTGATAAATCAGCCAGCCTATTACAACGGCAATCAGCAGGCCGAGCACGGCGCCGGCAGGCATCCATGGCGTGGGGCTTTGCTGGAAAACGGCAATCAGGAAAAACACGCTTTCCAAACCTTCGCGGATAACGGCGAGAAAAGCCATCAACACTAAAGCCCAGCCTTGCCCGCTGCCCCGGTTGAGCGCGGCTTGAACTGAGCTTTGCAATTGCTGTTTGATGGAGCGGGATGCTTTCTGCATCCAGAGAATCATATAAGTCAGCATGCCTACGGCAACCAAACCGATAACGCCCACCACAAATTCTTGCTGCTTCTGCGGAATTTCGCCTGTGGTTTTGTAAATGGTAATCCCTGTGCCGATACAGATGAAGGAGGCGAGTGCGACACCCAGCCAAACTTTGGGCATCAGATGGCTGTATCCCGATTGTTTTAAGAAGCCGGCTACGATGCCGACAATCAATGCCGCTTCAATACCTTCGCGCAGCATGATAAGTAATGCAATCAACATATTTAATGCAAGCAGATTTTTAAGTTATGTAAATTATCGCGCTTTCTCCTCTCAAATGCAAATCGTTTTTGTTTTCTTTCGTGATAATTTAGCGTGAATGCCTGTCTGAAACTTTTTTCAGACAGGCATTTGAAGCAGATTTATTCTTTTAAAAAGAAAGCGGTTAACGGAATCTTGCCGCAAACTTGAGTTTGTTTAATGATTCTTGAAAAACTTAAATCGGCTTGAATGCTCCAATGCGAAGCCTGTCTGAAAATGTTCGGACGAGTGTTTACGGCAAATAGCTTTATTTATGCTGCGCTTTGCCGCTTTGTATCAAGTAAAGAAAGTGTATTTGCCGTAAAGGATTGGGGGATTCGGTTTTTTCCAAAAATGCCCCAGCCGCAAAACAGAATATTTAAACTAAACAGAGAGAATCGGGATAAGCGCCGCATTCCCGGATAAGCGGGGCGGCTGCTGTCCTTTGAAGTAGATAAGAAAGGAATCTTCATGAAAAAAAGTATCGTAATGTCTTTGGCCGCAGTGGCTGCTTTGGGTAGCGCATTGGCTAATGCGCAAACACCTGCCGAAGGTGCGCCGAGCGACATTCCGGGTTTGCAGGCTGTGGAAAACGATGGCGTTGCCCGCAGCTCTAAAAATGACGACAGCGTGAAATTCCAGTTTGAACCGGGTGCTGCCGCGATTCCTGCCGCTCCGGCCGAAGCAGGTGCTGCCGTACCTGCGCCTGCTGATGCTGCGCCGATCGCTCCGGTTGAAGCCGAGCCTGTGCAAGTAGACGCACCGCCCGCACTGCCTGCCGAAGGTGCGATGGTTCCTGCGGCACCTGCTGACGGCGGCATCAACGTGGCACCGGCTGCACAATAATCCCGGCCATTTATAGCAAACAACCATGCCTGTCTGAAAAGTTTTCAGACAGGCATGGTTGTTTGCTATGGCACTGAATCTAGTTCTTTTGCATTAGCTTTATGTTCATGTGGCGTATCTGTGTTCTAGTTACACACGATGCCTGAGCCGTGCTTTGTAATAATGTAAAAGGAGGTGTTCTTGGCGTAAGGTTATGTTCAGATGAATAGTGTGCCGTATTGCGGCGCTTATTCGGGAACTTCAATCCAGATACCGAAAAGGTAAATAGCATGGCTTCCTCAACATACAAACGATATTCCGTTTTAATATCCAGTACGCTCTCGTTTACGGTCTGCTTCATGATTTGGATGATGCTGGCTGTGGTGGGCATTCCGATTAAGAATGAATTAGGCCTGTCTGAAGCCGAATTCGGTATCCTGGCGGCTACGCCGGTGCTTTCCGGCTCGCTGGTGCGTGTGCCTTTGGGTATTTGGACCGACCGCTACGGCGGCAGAATCGTGTTGTTTTCTTTAATGATTGCCTGTGTGCCGGCGATTTACTTGATGCAGTATGCCGACCATTTCTGGCATTTTTTGGTTATCGGCTTGGTAATGGGCTTAGCCGGCGGTTCGTTTTCGGTGGGTACGCCTTATGTGGCGCGTTGGTTCCCGAAAGACCAGCAAGGCATGGCGATGGGTGTGTTTGGTGCGGGTAACGCCGGTTCTGCCCTGAATAAATTTCTGGCTCCCGCGCTGATTGCTTACGGAACTTGGCATTTTGTGCCGACTGTGTATGCAGCCATTATGCTGGGCACGGCAATTCTGTTTTGGTTTACTTCTTACAGCGACAAAAGCCATCAGGTTTCTTCTTCCGTAACTTTGGGCGAGCAGCTCGCGCTTTTGAAAGATCCGGGCGTATTGCGTTACAGCCAGTATTATTCCGTGGTGTTCGGCGGCTATGTGGCGCTGGCTTTATGGATGACCAAATATTATGTGGGCGAATACGGCTTGAGCCTGCAAACAGCGGCTTTCCTTGCTGCGTGTTTCTCTCTGCCGGGCGGCGTGTTGCGTGCTTTGGGCGGCTATTTTTCCGATAAGTTCGGCGCATATAAGGTTACTTGGGCGGTGATGTGGATTTGCTGGGTGTGCTTTTTCATCTTGTCTTACCCGCAAACCGACTTGGTGATTCATACCACCAAAGGTGAAGTGAGCCTGCACATCGGCTTGAACGTTACCATCTTCACCATCTTGATGTTTACCGTAGGTGTGGCAATGGCGGTGGGCAAAGCTTCCGTATTCAAATTTGTGGCCGACGATTATCCCGACAATATCGGCGCGGTTTCCGGCATTGTCGGTTTGGCGGGCGGTTTGGGCGGTTTTTTGCTGCCGATTATGTTCGGATTCCTGGAAGACTGGACCGGCATCCGCTCCACCAGCTTTATGCTGCTTTACGGCACGGTTTGTGTATCGCTGATCTGGATGCACTTTTCATTCAAAGCCAAACGCCCCGCGGCCGAATAATTTGAGGAGATTTCGAGATGAGCTATACCATTCAAGATTGGCGCCCCGAGGATAAGGAATTTTGGGAAAAAACAGGCAGGCCGATTGCGCGGCGCAATTTGTGGATTTCCATTCCCGCGCTTTTGCTGGCATTTGCCATGTGGCAGGTGTGGAGCGTGGCAGTGGTCAATCTGCCGAATATCGGGTTTAAATACACGCCCAACCAATTGTTCTGGCTGGCTGCTTTGCCCGCTTTGTCGGGCGCGACTTTGCGGATTTTCTATTCGTTTATGGTGCCGATATTCGGCGGCCGCAAGTGGACGGCGATTTCCACCGCCAGCCTGCTTTTGCCTGCCATCGGCTTGGGCTTTGCGGTGCAAAACCCGAACACCAGCTATTTTCTGATGGCGCTTTTGGCTTTATTGTGCGGCTTCGGCGGCGGCAACTTCTCTTCCAGTATGGCCAATATCAGCTTTTTCTTTCCGAAAGCGGAAAAGGGTACGGCGCTCGGTTTGAATGCGGGTTTGGGTAACTTGGGCGTGTCGGTAGTGCAATTTACCGTGCCGCTGGTGATTACCGCAGGCCTGTTCGGCGCATTGGGCGGTGAAGCGCAAACTTGGGTGAAAGGCGATGAAACCAAGCAGATTTGGCTGCAAAACGCAGGCTTTATCTGGGTGCCGTTTATTATCTTGTCGACATTGGCCGCCTGGTTCGGCATGAACGATTTGGCTAGCGCCAAAGCCAGTTTCAAAGAGCAGTCGGTAATTTTCAAGCGCAAACACAACTGGTTGATGTGTATTCTTTATTTGGGCACATTCGGCTCGTTTATCGGCTTCTCCGCCGGCTTTCCGCTGTTGATTAAAGGCCAGTTTCCAGAAGTGGATCCGGTGAAATATGCGTTTTTAGGCCCGTTGGTCGGCGCGCTGGTGCGCCCGCTCGGCGGTTGGATTTCGGATAAGATTAAAAGCGGCGCCAAAATCACCCAATTGGTGTTTACCGGTATGATTATTGCGGTGTTCGGAGTGCTGGCATTTTTGCCGACCAACGGGCAGGGCGGTAATTTCTGGGGTTTCTTCGCCTGCTTTATGGCCTTGTTTGCCCTAACCGGTTTGGGTAATGGTTCGACCTTTATGCAAGTGCCGGTGATTTTCCTGAATATGCACGAAAAGCTCGCTTTGCAAGGTGTGAAAACAAAAGAGCAGGCTTTGCAAGATGCCACTAAAGAAGGCGCGGCAGTGATTGGTTTTACTGCAGCATTTGCGGCTTACGGCGGCTTTCTGATTCCGAAAAGTTACGGCACATCTATTGAGATGACCGGCAGTGTGAACGCCGCGCTATATCTGTTTATTGCCTTTTATGCATTATGCTGTGTGATTAACTGGTGGTATTACATGCGCAGCGGTGCCGAAGCCAAATGCTAGCTTGCGCTTTCGGATGCCTGTCTGAAAAATATTTTCAGACAGGCATTGAATATTGAGGCGGCAGCCCCATGTGTTTCGGGAAATTCAACCCGTTTGCAATAAACTAAGGATAGAGCAATGATTAAATTAACCACCAATAAAGGCGTGATTACTCTGGAATTGGATCACGAAAAAGCCCCTGTAACCGCGGCCAACTTCGAGCAGTATGTGAAAGACGGTTTTTACGACGGTGTGATTTTCCACCGCGTAATCAAAGGCTTTATGATTCAGGGCGGCGGCATGGAGCCGGGTATGAAAGAAAAGCAAACCCGCAAGCCGATTCAAAACGAAGCGCAAAACGGCTTGAAAAACGACAAATACACCATCGCAATGGCGCGCACCCAAGCGCCGCACTCCGCTTCCGCACAATTTTTCATCAACACCAAAGACAACACCTTCTTAAACCACACCGAGCCGAGCCTGCACGGCTGGGGTTATGCTGTGTTCGGCAAAGTAGTTGACGGCTTTGATGTGGTAGACGCAATCGAAGGCGTGGCAACCAAAAGCCACGGCTACCATGATGACGTGCCGGTAGAAGATGTGGTGATTGAAAAAGCCGAAATTGTGTAACTCTTTGTAATACAATACAATGCCTGTCTGAAAAACTTTTTTCAGACAGGCATTCACTATTGTTAAGGCCCACGCATGTTTATAGAATTGTTGCATCAAAAAATCAGAAATGCCGACTATGTTCGGTTGATAGAACAAAACCGAATCGATTTCTCCCATTCCGAGCAGGGTCTCTTGGAAGAAATTATTCAAACATTTGAATTCGATGTGGTTCAAGCGCAGGCACTGGCGCAGGCGGTGGCACAACAAGCGCGGTTTGATCCGAATGCCTTGCACATTGAATTTGATGACGATGAAGACACCACCGCCATTTGTCCACATTGCATCAATCCACCTATGCCGCCTCTGCGTGATTATATGGAATGGCGCAGAATGCGCGGTTAGAAGCAAAATATAGTTTATTTTATTTATATTAGATTTTTCCAAAATATAACGACAAATGGCCGGAATAATAAAAATGCCTGTCTGAACAATCATTTTTTCAGACAGGCATTCTCAACAAGGCAAAAAAAGGTGTGACATTCGCCACACCCAAACACACACACATCAAGAGGAAAGAGATTCGTTTTATTTTTTCGGTGTTTGATCTGCTTGTTTTTTTATCCAAAAAAATAAAAAAGTTGCAATCACAATCACAACCATAATTGTGATAAAGGATAAAATACCCACAGGGGATTTAAATAATTCTGCCAGTAATTCCATAATCGTGTTCCCATATTTGTTTATTGATATTGGTTTAGAGTAATTATAGAGAATAATTCCTACATAGCATTGACTCAGGTCAATAGAATGCTTTAATCATAGTTATTATTTAAATACAATCTATAAACAACAAAACTGCCCAATCGGGCAGTTTTGTTATGTAATATTTAAATATTCTAATGAGATGGCGAAAAAGCATCTGAGAAAAACGAATCACGCGGCAGATTCTGCTGCGTTTCGCATTGCTGATGAGTTGCTTCAATCATTGCCGGTGAACCGCAGGCATATACCTCGTAAGCTGATAAATCAGGATAGTCAGTCAGAATATGTTGCTGGATATAGCCGGTTTTCCCTTGCCAGCCATCTTGCGGGCGCGACAAAACTTGTGTGAAACAGCCGTTGGGCAGGCGGCTTATCAGTTCGGCTGCGGCATCGGCTTGATAAAGATCCGCTTCATGCCGTGCACCCCAATAAAAGTGGACTTCGCGCTGCTGATCATGCGCGGCCAGATATTGCAGAATGCTTTTAATCGGCGCGAAGCCCGTGCCTGTAGCCAATAAAAGCAAAGGCGCGCGGCTGTTTTTGCGCAGTGTAAAACTGCCCAAAGGTGCACGGATACGCATGACTGCTCCGGTTTTTACAACGGCATCTTCGCCAAACAGCATATTGGAAAACAAGCCGTTTTCACGGCGGCGGATATGCAGCTCCAGCGTGCCGGGATTATCGGCGGAACTGGCGATGGAGTAGCTTCGGATATGATTGTTTTTCAGAAGAATATCAATATATTGGCCGGAGTAGAATGCAAAGGGTGGGGCTTTGGGCAGGGCAAGCGTAACGATGGCGACATCATGAATATATTCTACCGAGTTAACACGCGCCGGCAGCGTGCGTACGGGCGGAGTATCAGCATCAAAGCCCGGAATATCAAGCACCAAATCGCTTTGTGCGGTTGAGCAACACATTAAAATTTTGCCTGCAGCTTGCTCTTCCGCAGTTAGCGCCTGCTCGGCATGGCCGTCTTGAACGGCATGGCCGCTCACAACTTGAGCCTTACATTGGCCGCAAATGCCGTTTTGGCAGGAATGAGGCAGGTTAAGGCTTTGGCGTTTGGCTGCGCTCAGGATAGATTCATTATCATCAACGGAAAAGCTGATTGAGTTTTGAGAAAAGGTAACGGTTTGGGTCATTTTTATAAAAATTGCATTGGAACTAGCGGGATTATAGCGAAGTTTTGCAAGAAATAAATAATTCGGGCATAATCCGAACTTTGAAAAAATTAAACTAATTTAACAAAAAAGGGTGGAAAGTTATGAAAAAAACATTATTGGCGGTAGCCGTAGCTGCTTTCGGCCTGAGCGCGTGCAGCACTTTGGACGGCAAAACGCCACACGAAATGGTGGGAATCTCTGTCGACCGCAGCTTGAGTAAAGATTACAGCTACAATTTTGAAGGCAAAGCGCATGTTTTCCTAAGCGATAAAGATAAGGGGCTGGCGCCTCAAGTGGCTGCCGAAGCAGCAAAAAAACGTGCGGAGGAAAAAGAGCCGGAAGCTGAAGCAGCCAGTGCTGCTGAAACTGAATCCACTGAACAATGCGGATGCGAGGAAGAATATAATCCTTATGCCGATATTGAAGAAGGCAACTGGGGAGCCAAAGGCGCGGATTTGGCGCAAGGCTATCCGGCTATAACCAAATATATTCAAAATACGCAGCTCCGTGTGAACGGTGCGGTTGATTTGCGCCAGCAAAAAATCGAATTGGTTCCTGAGTTTGTTAACGACAATAAAAACGAATACAGCAGCATGAAAATGCCCATTTTGTTGGACGGTAAAAATATGACGGCTACGATTGATATGCCGGCAACCATTCCGATGATTATGGATATTTTCATTCAAGACAAAGCATTGGTTAACCGCTTAAGCGAGCAGCCGATCCAGTTTGCTTGGAGCGATGTGGAAAAGAAAAGCTTTCCGCTTAAAACAACTTTGAAAGCGCTCGTAAAAGCCAGCTACACAGCTTATAAAGCCGTACCGCCCGAGGCTTACAAAGCGGCGGAGATGGATGAATTCGGTAAACGCGCAGGTGCGAAGCACCGTGTGGATATTGTGTGGAACAAAGAAAATCTGGCAGTTTTCTACAAGGCATTTTACCGTGATTTCGACCATGAGTTTACAAACATGCAAAAAGCCGGCTTGGAAGAGGGCTCCTCCGAGGAAGATTATCAAACCGTACGTTCGGTGATGGCCAAAGTTTTTGGCGTTAAATTAGAAGATACAGATTCTGCATTGGATGGTGCGATGGCTGAAGTGGCGGATGCGGCGTCGGCTATCAAAGCATCTGAGAACGCTGCCGACTCTTCGACAGCTGAAATGATGGCAGACGATTTGGCCGATGCCGATGGTGTTTCCAGCTTGACAGAAGATCTCGATGCTTTTGAAAAAATGATCGGCAGCCCGATGGTTGAAAGCATTTATTTAGATGGAAAAGGCCGCACTGTGGCGCGTAGAAACTATCTGCAAGTCAACGGCAAAGAAAAAGCTTTGAACTTTGAAATGGTTATGACTCTGAACCGCTTCGGTAATCCTGTGTTCACATTCAAGCCAGAAAACAGCAAAGTGGTTAAATTCCCTGAGGTTATAAAAGCGTTCAAATTGCCTTTCGGAGAAAGCAACTATAATGAAGTTGACGACTATGAAGTAGACGAAAGCATTGAAGCGCCGGAAAATGCGAATGAAATCAAAGAAGAAGTGATTAAATAAGCACCGGTTTAAACGATGCCTGTCTGAAAATATCCATTTCAGACAGGCATATATTTTTGTATGTTTAAGACACACTTTAAGGTGTGTTTATGTAAAAAATCCGCAAAAAACCAGCTTCTTGCAAGATTATCCCTTATATTGGAGCTGTCTGCGCCCTAAAGCGCAACTTAAATAAGGAATAAAATCATGAACAAACGCACAGGTACCATTTTGTTGACCGTGCTGTCTTTGGCGCTGAGCCCGATGGCGGTGTCTAAAGAAAAATCTATTGATATTCAAGAAGATTCATCAGGCTTGCCGGCCGAATTGTCGGAGAATTTGGCTAGAACATCGCTTTCAATGGGTGTAAAAGAGCCGGTGCGCATCCGTAGTAGCAAAGAAGGCGGCAATAACTATGTTGTGGTGAGCGGCTCGTCTTCTACCAGCTGCAAAATCAAATTGTCGAAAGATGACGAACCTAAAATTTTAGGTGTTTCCTGCAAATAAGCACCTCTTGGTTTGTATACTGTGTAAAGTAAATACAGCTTAAGTAATACGATGCCTGTCTGAAAATATTCAGACAGGCATTTTTCATTAGCTAAGAAAACTGATATGGTTAAACCACTTGGCATATAGTAAATAAACTTATTTTTGATATAAGGCGCAGCAACGCCGTAGTAGAAATAAAGTTTATTTACGATAAAACGGTACCGTCATACTCGGGTCAAGTCCGAGTATGGCCAGTGTGCCATTTAAAATTCGGATCACTATAATGCGATTTTCTAATATCGGCTTAATGATGGGTGTGGCCGATTTGGAAAGTCATAGTGGTATAGCTGGCGAGCTTTTGGCAGACTTTTTGATCGGGATAATCGGCTTTGTGCTCTACGCTGGCTTTCCAAAAACCTTGACGCAGCGGAATAATGCTTACAGTACCGTCGTCGCCCGTAACATCCGAGAAGGCTTGGGCTTCCACCTTATGCGTTTTGCTTCGGTCGCTGGTATCAAAGCCGTCGAAGGTGGCGGTAAGTGTGGCTTTAGGCAAAGGCTCGCCGTTGAACAGTACCTTCACTTTGAATTTATCGCCCACATGCACATTGGCCGGGTTATCCAAAGGCACGATTTCCAAGCCTTGGCCGACCGGGCGGGTGATGATGGAGGTATCGGCGCTTTCGTGGCCTACGTTGACAATATTTTTGCCGTACATGCGGGTTTGTTCGCAATATTCGGCATCAGGCATTTTTTTCATATCGGCCTGCTTCCAGCCGGCTTTGTTTTTCGACCAGAAAGTGGGCTGGTATTCCGCTGTTACCAGATAGCTGCCGTCTTTTACCGGTTTTTTACTTTGGTATTGGTAGTTATGTTGGCCTTTTTGCACCAAATCTTCTTTGCCTTTGCCGGTGATCAACTGCATGGGTTTGCTGAAAATATGCAGGCGGTCTTTGGCAATCGGTTCCATATCGGGGAATTCACCATAGCCCAGCTCGGCTTTTAAAATTTCTCCGCCGTGGGTGTGTGCAGTTTCCACCCATACACGGTGGGCTTGTGCTGACGTGTAAAAAAGCAGGGCGCCGAGAACGGATAAAGCGGTTTTGTTTTTCATGAGATCTTTCTTTGAAGGTGTGATGAAATAGAATAGTTAGTATATTATGTTATAATATAACAATTCTAAAGTAAAGATAAATGCCTGTCTGAAAATAAACGCGGAGCGTCACATTTTCAGACAGGCATGTTGGTTGCAAGAGTTGTGTTGGCAACTGAGTTTGCGCCCAAAAGCAGTTTATGCGTTTAGCGGTTTGAGCTGCAAGGTGAGGTTTTCGTTTTTGACTTTAAAGAGCAGGTCGATATTCGGATGTTTGCCGGGGTTGGCTTGGGCATCGGCAACGTGTTCGGCAAATAATGTCAAGCCCCGTTCGGCTGCCTGAGCGTTTAATGCGCCGTTAAATTCCTGCGCCAATGCGTTGTAAAGTTTGAGCGAACCCAGCTTGCCGGGCGCTGCGGGGATATGGTGCAGCGTATTGCCTGCTGTGTCTTGCACGTCCAAGCCGCTTAAGTGGCTGATATCGGGCAGGTTTGCGAGATTGTCTTGAAAATTCATGGTGCGTTCTTTCTTAGGTAGGTGAAACAGATGCCTGTCTGAAACTTTCAGACAGGCATTTTGATTGATATTGATCTATTTTTTCCGGGCAGAATTCAGCGGGTACCGAAAATTTTATCACCCGCATCGCCCAGCCCGGGGATGATATAGCCGTGTTCGTCCAGATGGCTGTCGAGCGCGGCGGTGTAGATGGTTACGTCGGGATGTGTTTCGTTTACCAGCTTCACGCCTTCGGGGGCGGCCACTAAAACTAACGCTTTGATATTGCGGCAGCCTTTCTGTTTCAGCAGGTCAATGGTGGCAACCATAGAGCCGCCGGTGGCCAGCATGGGGTCAATAATCAGCGCGGGGCGCGAATCCATGCTGTCGACGAATTTTTCAAAATAAGAAACGGGTTTGAGGGTTTCCTCGTCGCGTTGCAGGCCGACTACGCTGATTTTGGCGGTGGGAATCAGGTCGAGTACACCGTCGAGCATGCCCAAACCGGCACGCAGAATCGGCACGACGGTAAGCGTTTTGCCTTTGATGCGTTCGCCTTCGATTTCGCCGCACCAGCCGTCGATAATGTATTTTTCGGTGTCGAAATCGCGGCTGGCTTCGTAGGCCATCAAGCGCGCCAGCTCGGTGGTGAGGGTGCGGAATTTATAGGTGCTGCAATCGGCTTCGCGCATCAGGGTGAGTTTGTGTTTAACCAGCGGATGGTCGATGATGGTAATATTCATGGTGTATCTCTCTCGGATTTTGCCCGGTTATTATAAAACTTTCTAATCTTCCTAACCAACAATTTAATTTTTTAAAATTTCTGTATTGACAGAAATTAATGATGGCTTATAATACGAAGCATGAAACTGAATCCGACCACTCAAAAATTTGTATTGCATTGGGGCGAAATGGGCACCCAATGGGGCGTCAACCGCAGCGTTGCGCAAATCCACGCCTTGCTGTTTATTATCGGGCGACCGATGAATGCGGAAGAAATTGCCGAAACGTTAAGCCTCGCGCGCTCGAATGTGAGCAACAGCATCAAAGAGCTGCAAAGCCTGAAGCTGGTTCAGATAACCCACCAGCTGGGTGACAGGCGCGATTATTTTACGACTTCCGACGATGTGTGGACTTTGGTGCGCACGATTGTAGAAGAGCGCCAACGCAGGGAAATCGAGCCGACGCTGCAATTTTTAAACGAATTGATGGCCACGCCTGAATTTGCTCAGGAAAACGAGCAGGTTCAGAAGCGTATCCGCGATACACAGCAGTTTATGGAAGTGGCAACGAATTGGACGCGCGAAATGCTGAAGCTTTCCACCGGTACGCTGACCCAAGTTTTGAAGCTGGGTGCGAAAGTACAGAAGTTTTTAAGCGGCAGCAAGTGATGCTGGCATGATGAAAATGCCTGTCTGAAACTGCCATATCGGCCGTTTGGTTTGACAAAGCGGTATTTCGATTGATTAAAGCAGGGCATCTGCTTTAATTTTTAAAAGTAAATTTCTCTTTTAACAGAAATAACGAAAGGAATGGAAATGGACTATCCCGTAAGCCATGTGATGAGTGTCATTGGTGTGATGACGGCTGCATCGTTGTTGGTAAGCCTTGCCTGCTGGGCTTTGCTGGGCAAACCGCTGCAAGGCGTGTTGAAATATTTATGCGACGATCCGCGTGACGAGGTTAAAGAGGTAAGCGGCTCTTTCTGGAAGCGCTTGTATATTTTGCTGATTATGATGGTGCCTTTGTTGATGGTGCTGCTGTTTGCGCCCGAGTTCGGAAAAAATATCGGCTTCAACCTGCTTTATGCGATGCGCGCGGCATTTATGGGCGGAGTAACCGTGTTGTTGGTGTTGGCATTTTTGGTGCGCCGTCAGATTCAGTTTATTCAGGGTAACCGCGAGTCGGTGGAGCCGAAAGTTGCGGAGCAGAAGTTTGTGATCAAACCGGCAGCCGAGGTGGAATAAGAAATAGGAAATGCCTGTCTGAAAGTGTTTCAGACAGGCATTTTTTATGGGGAACTGAACTGTCGGCGGATTAAAAGCCGCAAAGCAGTGAAAACGTGTCGACCGGCATCATTTCTTCAGCTTCGCCCAGCATGTGTTCGGGCGCGTAGTCTTTTCCCAAAAGCTGCTTGGGTTTGGCGCGTTCCGAGTTGGCAAAGCCGAGGGTGATGACGTCGGAGTTTTCAGGCGGGTAAACAACAGTGAAGTGGGAAAAGCCCCGTTTCAGCGTTAAATCGGTGTAAACACACATCAGCCAGCGGGACTGGGCGGCGGTGCGCTCCGAGAAACCGGGCGCGGAGAGGTAGGACTTTGCGGGCTCGCGCTTGATTTCGGTTGCGGTCATGTCAAACGGGGCGCCAGTGGCTTTTGCATTGATGGAGTAAAGCCGGGATTCTGCCGCGCAAGCTGTGGCGATGGCGAAAGAGCAGATGAGTGGTAAGAGGAGTTTATGTGCCATGATGGGTTAGGAGTGTGAATGATGAGCGGCATTGTAGGGTATTTGTTTTGTTGGGTGCAAACCAATGTTTCACAAGCTGATATGGTGAATCAACTTAAAAATAACACACTCGTCATACTCGGGCTTGACCCGAGTATCTTGAGTTCCAATAACTTTAGGAGATATTCGGGTCAAGCCGCGAGTATGACGGTATTGTTATTGTGTAAATGGGTTGACTATATTGCCGCACGAGCGTTAACGTTCTTTGAAATGAACACCTTCAAACACCCGGATCGGGTTGCCGCGTTCAACTTGATAAAGCTGGTTGTGTTTGGCGGCTGCATGTTGCTCCAATTGGGCGGCCTGCAAGCTTGCGATTTTTTGCAGCAGCAGCTCCCGGGCGCGTTTTTTGTTGGCGTGTTGGCTGCGCTCACTTTCTACGCGCACGGAAATGCCGCTGGCCGTGTGGGTGGCCCGCACGGCGCTTTCGGTTTTGTTGACATGTTGCCCGCCTTTGCCGCCGGCGCGGCAGGTTTGGAACACGATTTCGCCGCCGTCGGCGGTTTCAACCGGTTCGGGCAGGCGGAAAATGCCGATATACCAGTTTTTGCGCGGATGCTTGGGGCGGACGGGGCTGCTGCAAATCCATTGCAGCGTGCCTTGCCAGCTTTTTGAAAAGGCTTCGGCGGCTTCTCCGTTCAGCTCGACGGTGGCGGATAAAATGCCGTGTTTGTCGGCCGTGTGCTCAAGGATATCTGCCGTGATGCCGCAGCCCTGTGCTTCTGCGAGCAGCTTTTGCAGGGCGAAGCGGGCGAAAATGCGGCATTCGGCAGGGCCTTGCGCAGTGGAAATGTGTAAGCTGATGCTCATAATTAACCTCCGCAAGGGCCGCTGGTTTTATAGGTGAGCACCGGTTTGAAACGGGCAACCGGAATGACCAGCCCGGCATCGGCCAGCGCGCGGATGATGCTGTCGATGTTTTTATAGGCTTGCGGTGCTTCTTCGTAAATCAAGGCCTTATCCCGACAAACGACGATGCTGCCGAACTCGGTTTGGCTTAAGGTGTCGGCGGAATATTTGTGCGACAGGCGGCCTTTGCATTCGCTGCGCTGCCATTTTCTTCCGGCGCCGTGTGCCAGCGAGTAAAGCGAGGCGTTGCAGTCTGCGGCAGGTTCGACCAAATAGCTGTAATCGCCGCGGGAACCGGGAATCATCACCAAGCCGCTGTTGGCAGGAGTGGCGCCTTTGCGGTGGAGCCAGCCGGTTTCGCCTTTGATTTCGGCGCGTTGCAGGAAATTGTGGTGCACGTCCAGCAGGCATTCGCCTTCGGCGCGCCAGCGTTCAAACATGCGCGCGGCAATCAAACGGCGGTTGGCGCGGGCAAATTCAAGCGCGGCATCGTGTTCGGCCAGATAAGCCACTGCTTCGCTGCTGCTTTCAGACAGGCCTTGATGGCCGAAGCGTTCCACATGGCGGCGCAGAATCTGTTGGCCTAAGCCACGCGAACCGCTGTGCACTAAAAGCTGCAAGCAATCCGGCCTGAATGCGGCGGGCAGCTTTTCGGGGCGGTAAACGGTGTCGAGCGCTTGAAGCTCGGCAAAATGGTTGCCTCCGCCGATGGTGCCCAACGCGCCGGCGGCTTCGGGGAGTGCGGGATTCGGCAGCAAACCGGCAATGTGTTGCCGCCAGCTTTCATCAAGCGGCGTGTCGATGTTGCCGAGCTGCTTGGCCAGCTTGGCCGGTTTAGCTTTGCGGACGGGTAAATCGGTTTGCCAAAAGGCCATGCCGCAGCCGATGTCGTTGCCGATTAGTGCGGGGTAGAAGTGGCCGCTGCTGAAAAATGCCGCGCCCACGGGATAACCGCGGCCTGCGTGTAAGTCCGGCATGCCGGCCACGCAGCGCATATGCGGCAGGCGGGCGGTAGTTTCGAGCTGCTGGATGGCGTTGCCTTCTATCCAAGTGTTTGAATCGGCAATAATAATGGTTTTCGGGGAATATTCTGTGCCCATAAATAAAAAAACTTTCTTAAGGCGCAAAAAAGCAGGCATAAATACTATGCGCGTTGTTTTGCTGTTGGGGAAAGCAGCCCGGTTGCGGGCAACACAGAATTTGGATGTGTGCCTTATGTGGCAGGGCTGCAAAGAGTGATTGAGCGGATTGAAACGGTGTGAATCATGATGTGCTCCTTTCTTTGCTTGGGTTGGACGGATATAAAGAGTTTCGGATTGTAATGAATTGGCCGGGGGCGGGCAATATCCGGCATATGTGTTGGCGGCCGGATAATGTGCCGTGATGCACAATTTTGACGGCAAAGCGAACAATGGCGGGTGTTTGAAGGCAGTGTTGTATTTTGGTTGTCGGTTTGCCATGCCTGTCTGAAAGGTTTTCAGACAGGCATGGTGAGAATTGGGTGTGTATTCTTGCTACAATACCGCACTCGTATTATTTGAAATGCCTGTCTGAACATGGATGCTGTCGAAAAAACGTTAAACACAATGCCTGAAGCGGCGCAAAGGGGCTTTGCCGATGCTTTGATAAACTGGCAGAAAAAGCATGGCCGCCATCATTTGCCCTGGCAAACGCAAGACCCTTACTGCGTATGGCTGTCTGAAATCATGCTTCAGCAAACCCAAGTGGTAACCGTGTTGGACTATTATCCACGTTTTATTGCTGCGTTTCCTGATGTGCACACGCTTGCTGCGGCGGAGCAAGATCAGGTGCTGGGGCTTTGGGCGGGGCTTGGCTATTACAGCCGTGCGCGCAATCTGCACAAAGCCGCCAAACAGGTGGTGGCGGAATTCGACGGCATTTTCCCCGACACACGCCGGCAGTTGGAGCAGCTTTGCGGCGTGGGCAGAAGCACGGCGGCGGCGATTTCGGCGTTTGCTTTCCAACGGCGGGAAACGATTTTGGATGGTAATGTGAAGCGCGTGTTATGCCGCGTGTTTGCGCGCGGAGGCAATCCGGCCGACAAAAAATTCGAAAGCAGTCTGTGGACGTTGGCCGAGAGCCTGTTGCCGCCCGATCCGGCCGATATGCCCGCCTATACGCAAGGGCTGATGGACTTGGGCGCAACCGTGTGCAAACGCAGCAAGCCCTTGTGCGAAGAATGCCCGATGGAAGTGTTTTGCCAAGCCAAAGCGCAAAACCGGGTGCACGAGCTACCGCTGAAAAAAGCGGCGGTTAAAGTGAAAACGCAGCCGCTTTATTGGCTGGTGCTGCACGACGCGGATAACAGAATATTGCTGCAAAAGCGGCCGCAAAGCGGCATTTGGGCGGGGCTTTATTGCGTACCGTGTTTTGACAGCCTGCAAGCGCTTTATGACTTTGCCGCAGAACTGGGTTTGCCGCCCGAGAGTTTGAGCGAACAGGCCGCGTTTACTCACAGGCTTACCCACCGTTTGCTTGAGATTATGCCGTTTGAAGCCCAATGCCTGTCTGAAAAAGTTTCAGACAGGCATTGGGTGGGCATGCAAAACCTGCAACAATACGGCTTGCCCAAACCTTTGCACAGCTATTTAAACCGTACGCAAAAAACTTTGTTTTAAACATTCCGAATCAAAAGAAACCATGTCAGTTAACCACTACGAAAATTTCCCTGTCGGCTCGATTATGCTGCCGCGCCGTTTGCGCAAGCCCGTTCACGCCATTTACGCCTTTGCCCGCACGGCGGACGATATTGCCGATGAAGGTGTTGCCCCAAATGAAACGCGCTTGCAGCAACTGGCCGGGCTTAAACAGGAGTTGGACGCTATTGCTGCCGGAAAAACGCCGGAAAACCCGATAGTCCAACGTTTGCAGCGGCAGGCGATCGAACCTTTCTATCTGCCTTTGCAGCCTTTTTACGATCTGCTTTCGGCATTTGCGCAAGACGTAGAGAAAAAACGCTACCAAAATTTTGCCGAGCTGGTGGACTATTGCCGCCGCTCCGCCAATCCGGTAGGCAGGCTGATGCTGCACCTTTACGGAGAAACCGACAGCCGCAGCATTGCACAAAGCGACGGTATCTGCACAGCCTTGCAACTGATTAATTTTTGGCAGGACGTGGCAGTAGATTGGAAAAAAGGGCGCGTGTATATCCCGCAGGATGATTTGGAAAAATTCGGTGTCAGCGAGGCGCAGATTGCCGCAGGCAAGGTTGATTTTGCATTTCAGAGGCTGATGGCCTACCAGTGTGAACGCACACACAAAATGTTGAAGGCAGGCTCGCCTTTGGGCAAAACCCTCAAAGGCAGAATAGGTTTTGAATTGAGAATGATTATTTTGGGCGGCCAGCAGATTTTGCATAAATTAGACGAAAACCGTTACGACGTATTCAGTAAGCGCCCGGTTTTGGGTTGGAAAGATTGGTGGATCATGTTTAAAAGGGCCGCACAGAAAAAATAAAGTGCTTGGTTTTATACAAGAAAATGATTCATTTTTCATAAAAATAACCACGCTTATTTTCAGACAGACAGTGTTTTGAGCCCTTATTAATAAAATTTATCTAATTAATGAGCAATTAGTTAGAGTTTTGATATAGAATGCCCCGCTTAGCAGGAAGAAACTAAATAAAAAAATATAACGTTGACAACACACACATAGGAAAACAACTCATGAGAGCCCGGCAAGAATTGTCTGATAGTGCTGTTTTGACCATTATTATTGTTTTAATTTTAGGTACATTGGGATACTTTATCTACGGACAGTGGAAACTGATTCGTAATATGCAGGATTCGGCTAACGGTGTTTCCGCTGAACAAGTGGCGATCAAGATGGCTAAAGAGCGCCAAGATTTGAGAGCCGTATCCGAAGGGCAGAAAAAATTAGAAGATTTGGATAAAGAGCGGGAAGCAGCCGCTGCCGTTAAAGTCGGAAAGTTTGAAGCTGCCGCTGCCGACTTGAAATAAAATAAAGCTAGCCGTCCATTTTCCCACAATATAATGATTGTCGGATACTTAAGCCTGTCTGAATATTTTCAGACAGGCTTTATCTATATGAATTTGAATCTTTCACATTGCATTGCCTCGCATTCTTGTAATATTTGTGTTGTCTGTTGTTAGCTGGTTGTTATGAGCATTATTTTCTCAACTATAGTAAAAAACTTATTGGTTTTACCGTTGGATGTTGTAAGCATATGAACGTTGCGGGTGTTTATCATAGCTGTTTTCCTTTAGAATAACGCCTTAATTTTTGATACTCATTTTGATAAATCGAGAAGCAATATGAATTTACACCAAAGCGTTGCCAAAGAAATTGAAGCTGCATTCGAAGTCGCAGGCATCGGCGGCAGCCCGATTGTGTTGCAGCCTGCCAAGAATGCCGATTTCGGCGATTTTCAGATTAACGGCGTAATGGGGGCAGCAAAGCAAGCCAAGACGAATCCGCGTGAATTAGCGCAGAAAGTAGCAGATGCTTTGGCGAATAATGCGGTTATCGAGCATGCGGAAGTGGCGGGCCCCGGTTTTATCAATCTGCGCCTGCGTGCAGAGTTTTTAGCAAATGGGCTGCGTAGCGCTCTAGCCAATGAGCGTTTGGGCGTGCAGGTCGTTACAGAGCCGCAAACCGTGGTAATTGATTACTCTTCGCCTAATTTGGCCAAAGAGATGCATGTGGGTCATTTGCGTTCCAGCATTATCGGCGACAGCATTGCCCGTGTGTTGGGCTTTTTAGGGCATAAAGTGATTCGGCAGAACCATGTCGGAGACTGGGGTACGCAATTCGGTATGCTGGTGGCTTACATGGTGGAGCAGCAAAAAGGCAACGCCGGCTTTGAATTGTCTGATTTGGAGCAGTTTTACCGTGAAGCCAAAATCCGCTTTGACGAAGATGCGGCATTTGCCGATATTGCGCGTGATTATGTGGTGAAGCTGCAAGGTGGGGATGAAACCGTACTGGCATTGTGGAAACAGTTTGTCGATATCTCCTTAAGTCATGCTCAAAATGTGTATGACGCGCTCGGTCTGCTGCTCACTCCGGATGATGTGGCTGGTGAGTCTAAGTATAACAACGACTTGCAAGCGGTGGTGGACGAATTGACCGCTCAGGGCTTGGCAGTGGAAGACGATGGTGCAAAGGTGGTGTTTCTGGAAGAGTTTCAAAACAAAGAGGGAGAACCGGCTGCGTTTATCGTGCAGAAACAAGGCGGCGGTTTCTTGTATTCTTCCACCGATTTGGCCTGTATCCGTTATCGCGTCAACCAGCTGAACGCCGATCGTTTGCTTTATGTGGTGGATGCACGCCAAGCCTTGCATTTTCAGCAATTATTTACCGTTGCACGTAAAGCAGGATGGCTGTCTGAAAATGTGGTAGCTGAACATATCGCGTTTGGCACGATGATGGGTAAAGATGGCAAGCCGTTTAAAACACGCAGTGGTGATACGGTGAAACTTGTGGAATTGCTTGACGAAGCGGTGGAACGAGCCACTGCATTGGTGCAGGATAAAAATGCGGAACTGGATGCAAAAGCCGCCGCCGGTATCGGCAGAGTGGTTGGCATCGGTGCCGT
Source organism: Neisseria wadsworthii 9715 (assembly GCF_000227765.1). Lineage (GTDB taxonomy): Bacteria > Pseudomonadota > Gammaproteobacteria > Burkholderiales > Neisseriaceae > Neisseria > Neisseria wadsworthii. Next base: position 1,924,802 of record NZ_JH165159.1, on the reverse strand, counting down.
TAAATATGCCGATTTGAGCAAAAACCGCACCAGCGATTATGTGTTTGACTGGGATAATATGCTGAGCTTTGAGGGCAACACTGCACCTTATTTGCAATACGCTTATACGCGCGTGCAAAGTGTGTTCCGTCGGGCGGGTGAATGGGATACAACTGCTGCGCCCGTACTGAATGAAACTTTGGAAAAACAGCTTGCGGTTGAGCTTTTGAAGTTTGAAGATGTTTTGGACAACGTGAGCGAAACAGCTTATCCGCATTATCTTGCTGCTTATCTTTATCAAGTGGCTACGCTATTCAGCCGCTTCTACGAGTCGTGCCCGATACTGAAAGCCGAAGGCGAGGTGCGAAATACGCGTTTGCAACTGGCTAAGCTAACCGGCAACACTTTGAAAACAGGGCTGGAGTTGTTGGGAATTGAAACGCTGGAAGTGATGTGATGCGTGGAGATTAAAAGCATTTTTTTGGGAAGATGCAGCATAGTTTATTGAGTGCATTGAATAAATGCCTGTCTGAAAAATTTCAGACAGGCATTTGGCTTTTAAGGAGCAAGTTGGCTGGCTTTGAATATTTGCTGACTGCGCTCCATTAGCTCTGCTTGATCAAATAAGCCGAGACCAATAAATAAGCTAATGAGGATAAATAAAACAATAATCATGATAAATGAATAAGAAAGATAGCCGAGCAGAATTTTCAGACCGTTTGATTTGCTTAAGCTCATCAAACCTGCTGCTTGAGCCCAAAAGCACCAAATCTGCCAGAATACGGCTACGCCTGATAAGTCCGGATAGTAGAGTACAACAATAGCGGGTGCCAACAAGGCTTCGGTAGCCAAAATAAACCCAAAATAAGAGGTTTTTTTTAAATGGTTGTTGGGACGCAAAATAGTTTGCATTACCAAACTGAGCAGCAACCATTTGACGACAACAAAAATCAGAGAAAACACAATTGCAGCATCATCGCGGCCGAAAAACGGGGCAAAAGCCGCTGCATTTTGCAAACCGAGCAGCAGCAAAACACCAATAATCGCTGGGGGAGCGTAGCGGTAAGCTTCGGCGGGCTTGTAGCGAAGTAATAAGGCATCGCGTGCATCGGTAATCAGTTTGAGCAGCATGGTTTCTGATGTTTTTTCTTGAATATAAAATAAGGAGGCGTAGTATAACAAAAGAATGAACAAGAGCTTTGCAAAACTGTTATCTTTGGAATTCTTGCTGCCGGAGAAAGATATTTATGCAGTGAAAAATGCCGCTTTAACGCACCTTAACTGCGATTGCTGAAAAAAGACATACATACGGCAGCCGCTGTGGTTGAGAGCAGCGTGTATTGCAGCGGTTTTTCTAATAGTGAGTCGGTAATATTGGCATAATAGTAGAAAGGAACAAGCGCGGCGAGAAATAAGCCCAGGCGGCGAGCGTAATCTATCCCGGGATTAATGCCGGTGCGGACATCATCCCACCAGTCGCCGACACGGGCAACGCTACTGAGGGCAAGCGTGAAGCAAATGCTCATGTAGATGCCCACCGGCTTGGTTTCAGGCGTAGTTTGATGAGAGAAAAACCAAGTTAACAGTAGAGTGATTAATGCTGCTGTGCTGGCAGTGGTTTGCAGCAAACGGCCGAGTGGTATGGTGCCTGCATGAATATTAAGTGCAGATTTCAAGCGCCAGAATAACGGAGAGTATGTAAGCAGAATTGCGGCTTGACGGCGCTTTTCTTCAGGGCAGTGGTCAAGAAAAAAGTTAAGCAAAGAGCGTTGCCCAAGTCGGTATTCTGCCCGAACGGTTTCATCTTGGAAAAGAGTGATGCCGTTTTTATCCAGCAGATAATAGGCACCGGAAGATGACGTATCTTCCGGTCTATTGTCCGCACAATAAACCGCCATCACGCCGAAAGGTGCTTTCAATTTGCGGGAAAGCATCACGTTGAGAGAGCGAATGATTTGCAGAATGTGTTCCGGTGCCATAGTGCGGACATATTTTAGAATTTTTGTGAAATTATTGTGCCGATTTATCGTGCAATTCGGCGGCGTAAAGTGTATTTTCCAGCAGTGTTGCAATGGTCATGGGGCCGACACCGCCGGGTACGGGTGTAATCATAGAGGCGCGCTCTTTGGCTTTTTCAAATTCCACATCGCCGCATAAACGCCCGTCGCTTTGCCGGTTGATGCCTACATCAATTACCACGGCTCCGGGCTTAATCCATTCGCCTTTGATGAAATTCGGTTTGCCTACGCCTGCCACGACAATATCGGCAGCAGCCACTTCTTCAGCCAGATTTTGTGTAGCGCTGTGGCAAACCGTTACCGTAGCGCGAGCAAGCAATAACTCTAAAGCTTGCGGGCGGCCAACGATATTGGATGCACCCACTACAACGGCTTTTTTACCTACAACATCAATTCCGTAAGCATCTAATAGCGTCATTACGCCTTTGGGCGTGCAAGGACGCATCAGAGGCATTTTCACTACGAGGCGGCCAACATTATAAGGATGGAAACCGTCAACATCTTTATGCGGCAAAATCCGTTCTAAAACCGCCTGGCTGTTGATTTGAGCGGGAAGGGGAAGCTGCACCAGAATTCCATCAACTTTCGGGTTTTCGTTCAAATCATCCACTAATTTTAGAAGACTTTCTTCTGTGGTGTCTTCTGGTAATTCATAAGAGATTGATTTAAAACCTACTTTTTCACAAGCCAGTTTTTTGTTGCGCACATACACAGCACTGGCCGGATCGTTACCAACCAAAACCACCGCCAAACAAGGCGTGCGTAAGCCTTGCGCTTTACGCTCTGAAACTTTTTGTTCTACTAGGGATAAACGTCGTTGTGAAATTTTTTTGCCGTCGATGATTTGTGCTGTCATGGTGAAAGAATGCCTTTATTTGATAAGGGTAGGATAATTAAACGGCGTTATTGTCGCATTTTTTGCAAAAATTTGCATCTTTTGTTTAACTTTAATGAATGCCCGTCTGAAAAGATTTTTTTAAAAAACAAAATGATGTAATTTTGGATACAAGTTTTCACAAAAAACACTTGTTAAAGACCGGATGCTCGGGTATAGTTTCACCTTCTCGTCGGGGCGTAGCGCAGTCTGGTTAGCGCACCTGTTTTGGGAACAGGGGGTCGTGAGTTCGAATCCCACCGCCCCGACCAGAGAAGCAAACCTAATTAAGGTTTATGCACGATAGGATTAAGGTAGAGCGCCCGTAGCTCAACCGGATAGAGCACCGGCCTTCTAAGCCGGGGGTTACAGGTTCGATTCCTGTCGGGCGTGCCAAAAATGCACCAGTTTAAATTGTGGTGGCTGTAGCTCAGTTGGTAGAGCCCCGGATTGTGATTCCGGTTGTCGTGGGTTCGAGCCCCATCAGCCACCCCATAATTTCAAAGCCCGCTCATATTGAGCGGGCTTTGTCTTTTCTAAAACCTGTTGCTTGGGTATGATTGCGGCAACATTTTATTATCCCTTGTCAAAACAAAAGGAGCCGTATTATGAACAACTGGCCTTTACCCGAGTTTGAGCAAAAAATCTGCCCGCCGGAGCAAGTGGCGAAGCGTATTGCCAAATTGCCCCGCCCGCTGGTGTTTACAAACGGCTGCTTTGATATTTTGCATCGGGGGCATGTAACTTATCTTGCTCAAGCGAGAGAAACCGGAGCAGCTTTGGTGCTGGCGCTGAACACGGATGCTTCGGTAAAGCGGCTGGGAAAAGGAGACGACCGGCCGATTAATTCATTGGAAAATAGGGCTGCGGTAGCGGCAGCGCTTGGCTGTGTTGATTTGGTAACGTGGTTTGACAGCGATACGCCTGCGCAGTTAATCGAAGAAGTTAAACCGGATATTTTGATTAAAGGTGGGGACTGGCCGGTGGATAAAATTGTGGGCGCGCCCGAAACGCTTGCCAGAGGCGGAAAAGTGTACTCGATTCCTTTTTTACACCAAACTTCTACAACCCAAACTTTGGAAAAAATCCGTTCTGTCGAAAAGAAAGATGTTTGAGATGATGCGGGAGCAGCATTGGGCTTTACTGGCGGCACTGGCCGACGGTTTACCCCAGCATGTTTTTGAGCTGGGTAAACGCACGGGTATGAAGCCTTACCAATTAAACGGGGTGTGGCAGCAAATGCCGCCGCATATCCGTGGTTTGCTGCGCCAGCATGATGGTCATTGGCGTTTGGTGCGGCCTTTGGCTGTGTTTGACGAAGCTGCTTTGCGGCAGGCTGCTCCCGGTTTTCAGACAGGCATTTTGCATGAATGCACATCCAGCAATGATGTGTTGCTGGAAGAGATTAAAAATAAGCCGGAGCAGATGCACCGCCGCCTGCTTGTTGCGCATTATCAAAGTGCGGGGCGAGGGCGGCAAGGTAGAAAATGGGTGGGGAAAACAGGTGAATGTTTGATGTTCAGCTTGTGCTGGGTATTTGATAAGCAGCAGGCGGATTTGGGCGCGTTGGCGTTGTTAACCGCCTTGGCCTGTCAAAAAGGTTTGGCGTGCTTGGGTGTGCGGGCTGAGATTAAGTGGCCGAATGATCTGGTGGTGGACTCGCGTAAGTTGGGTGGCATTTTAATTGAAACCCTGCGGCGTGATGGCAAGACTTATGCGGTTATCGGTATCGGCATTAATTTTGTGTTGCCTAAGGAAGTGGACAATGCAGTGTCGGTACAGGCGATGTTTCAGACAGGCAATAAGCAGCCGGTGGGTGCGGCCGCTGTATTGGGCGCTGTATTGCAGCGGCTTGATCAGATGTTCCCGCTCTTTGAACAGCGCGGATTTGTTGTGTTTGTGGAGGATTATCAGGCCGCGCACCGTGATCAGGGGCGTGAAGTTTGTTTATTGAGCGACGGTCAAGTTATGTGTGAAGGACGAGTGATAGGTGTCGGGCCGCACGGTGCACTATTGCTGGAAACTGAAGAGGGGGTGCGCGAAATTGTCAGTGGTGAGGTAAGCTTGCGGCAAAGCAGTGAAATAAAACCTATGGTAAAAAACGAAGAAACGGAATACCTGCTTCTGGATGGCGGCAACAGTCAGCTCAAATGGGCATGGGTGAGGAATGGGCGTATTGTGCATTTGAACCATGCACCTTATCGGGATTTGTCGGAGCTTGGCAGGGAGTGGGTGCAATATGGCGGTGATGAAATCCGCATTGTCGGTTCGGCTGTATGCGGCCCGATAAAGAAAGCGCAGGTGGCGGAGCATATTCCTAGAGAAATTAATTGGCTTGCCTCTATGCCTCAAGGGTTGGGTATTCGCAATCATTACCGCAACCCGGCCGAGCATGGTGCGGATCGTTGGTTTAATGCTTTGGGCAGCCGTCGTTTTACGCAAAATGCTTGTGTGGTGGTCAGTTGCGGCACGGCTGTGACGATTGATGCTTTGAGTGAAGACAATCATTATTTGGGTGGCACTATTATGCCGGGTTTTCATTTGATGAAAGAAGCGATGGCGCAGAAAACGGCCAACCTCAACCGGCCGTTGGGAAAAGTGTATCCTTTTCCCACCACCACGCCTAATGCGCTTGCCAGCGGTATGATGGATGCTGTGTGCGGATCCATCTTGCTGATGCACGCACGCTTGAAGGAAAAAACAGGTGCAGGCAAGCCGGTGGATGTTGTGTTAACCGGTGGCGGCGCGGCGCGGGTAGCTCAGGCCATGCCGCAGGCATTTGTTTTAGACAATACGGTTAAAATCATAGATAATCTTGTGATTTACGGTTTGTTAAACTGGGTAGAACAAGAATGAAATGGTTATTTGCCGTATTGGTGGCATTGAACATTATTGTTTTCGGTGCCGTGGTTAATATCCACATCAGCAAGAAAACAAGCGGGGAGAGCAGCAAGGAGCTTGTGGCGGAAGGTTCGCACGAATTGAAAGTGCCGGAGTCGGCTTTGGTGCAGAAGCGGGAAGACGCGCCGCCGTCTTGGATTAAAGCGGGTGATAAAGCGGATGCGAAAGAGCCTACCGTAGATGAAACCCATGTACCGAAAGAAAAAACGGCCGAGCAGAAAGCAGCGGAAGAAAAAGCCCGTTTGGAGCGTGAGAAAAAGCTGCAAGCGGAAAAGCTGAAAAAAGAAGCTGAAGAAAAGGTTCGCCGCGAGCTGGCGCAAAATAATGAAGGCGAAGCAGCGAAAAGCCCGTTTGCCCCGCCGCCTGCTGCGACGCAAAATGCACGTTGCAGCCGCACTGCAACGGTTACCATTCCTGAAGACGATTACCACAGAATCAAAGGTTTACTGGTGCAATGGCCGCATGCTGCTACCCGTAAGGTAGAGCAAAGAGAAGGCGGCGATAAGCGCAATGTGAAATACACGGTTACTGTGTCGGGTCAAGGCGATGCGCAAACGGTGTTGGATGAGGTAACATCGAAAGGATTTAACGGCTCGATTGGCGGTGGCGGTGTTGTGGTTGGGATTTATTCAGACCGCCAGTCTGCGCAGGCTACTTTATCCCGTTTGCAGAATGCGGGTTTCAATGCGCAAATCCGCGAGCAAAGCAGCGGCGTAGCAAGCAGTATGAGTATTGCTAAAATGCAGATTTATTTCAGTGGTTTGAGTGATGCAGATATTCAGGGTGTGCAAAGTGTGGTAGGAAAATACGGTAATTTGCAACGTGGAACATGCAAATAAAAATCGGAGCAACTGAGAGCAAACATGCCTGTCTGAAACTTTTCAGACAGGCATTCGTTTATCTTGATGATTGATGATAGAATGCTTTCCTGCAAAAAATAGATCAATAACAAAAATAGGAAACAATGAACGCTTCCCATTTTGTGCCTGTTTTGCTGGTTTAGGCTGCGTTGGCAGGTTAGGTTGCAGCACGGTTCGGCAGACGCAAGATGCTGCTATTTACGGGCGATCACGATGGGCCGTTCCGGTTAAGCAGGACGCTAATTTGTGCAAAGTAGATGCAAGGCTTTATCGCAGCGAACAATTGGTTCGTGATGATATTGCACAAATCGAACGCTTAGGTATCCAAAGCATTGTGAACCTTCGTTTCTTCGACCGAAATGATGACAGGCAGTTGTTGGGAGGGCGTGGTTTCAACCTGATAAACAGCCCCTTGCTGACTTGGCATATCAAGCCGAAAAATATTGCCGAAATGCTTTATCTGATTGAAGCATCTCAACAAAGCGGCCCTGTTTCGGTACATTGCTATCATGGTGCAGACCGCACTGGTTTAATTGTGGGTATGTATCGGATTATTTATCAGGGGTGGCCGGTAGAGGCGGCGAAACAAGAAATGCAGCAAGGATCTTACGGTTTCATAGTATTTGGAAAAATATTGATAAGCTGTTTACGCAAGAGAAAGTAGATGAGGTGAAGGTTCATTTAAATACGCTGCGTATGCAGCAAGTGTTTCGGCAGGTTGAAATGCCTGTCTGAAAAAATTAGTAAAGTAACTTGTTCGGCAAAATCACAGTCAATTATGTTTTAAACCATCATTCAATGAAGAGGAACTGATATGGAATTTACCAGTAAGCCCGCCTTGCAAACCGCGCTTAACCACCGCTCCATCCGCAAATACACGGGCGAACCGATTCCGGCAGAAATGCTGGAAATCATTTTGAAGGCAGGGCAGGCGGCTTCAACTTCCAGCTTTTTGCAGTCGGCGCACATTATCCGTGTTACCGACATGGAAATGCGTAAAAAATTGCGTGCCGTTGGCGCTAACCAACACTATATCGAAACCTGTGCGGAATTTTTGGTGTTCTGTATTGATTTTGCCAAACACAAGCAGATTGCGCCCGATGTGCAAACAGACTGGACCGAGATGACGCTGATGGGCTCGATTGATGCGGGGATTATGGCGCAAAATGTGATGCTCACCGCCGAATCACTCGGTTTGGGCGGCGTGTATATAGGTTGCTTGCGTGATGACATCAATGCAACCAATGAAATATTGAATCTGCCTGAGAATGTGGTGCCGCTGTTTGGTATGTCTTTGGGTTGGCCTGCCCAAGAGCCCATGATGCGCCCGCGCTTGCCTATCGAATGCGTGGTTACTGAAAACGGATACTGCCCCATGGATAAATCGGTTTATGAAGCATATAACGCGCAGGTTAAAGATTACTATAAGCAACGCAGCAATCTGGATTTGGACTTTACTCAGCAAGTACGCAATTCTCTTTGTCAGGAAGTGCGCCCGGATGTGTTGCCGTTTTTACAGCGCAAAGGATTGGCCAAACGCTGATGCCTGTCTGAAAAATAGGTTGGAGAAACCCGAAAGTATTTTGGCATTGGCAGTATTTTGCTAAAAAACAGATGAGTTTCTTAACTATTTAAATGCGGCTGATTCGTTAAAACGGATCAGCCGTTTAGGGTGTATTGATACCAACCTATCTTTATAGCTACCTAGCTTGCACGTTTGTTTCTACATAATGCGCAGATTTTTCAATGATTTTATTGTCTGATGATTTGTTATGAAATGGCTTAAACGCACGACCACATTAACTAAAACCCTATATCGATATGGTTTGTCCGATTTGCTGATTCCGATGGGGGGGCGAACATGGGTATGTGGTTTGTTGCGTAAGCTTCCCCAATCATCTGAATATTCAGATACCTCTTTGCCCGTGCGTCTACGTCTTGCTTTGGAAAGTTTGGGCCCCGTATTTGTTAAATTCGGACAAGTGCTTTCCACGCGCCCTGATCTGATTCCACACGACTATGCGGTAGAGCTCGCCAAGTTGCAAGACCGTGTTCCGCCTTTTGATGCAGAGTTGTCACGCCGCCAAATTGAGCAGTCGCTAGGAAAGCCGATTGATGAGCTTTACGCAGAATTCGATACCAAGCCGGTGGCCAGTGCGTCTGTTGCTCAAGTGCATAAAGCGCGTTTGCACTCCGGCGAGCAGGTTGCTGTAAAAGTGTTGCGACCGAATTTGGCACCGGTAATTGAGCAGGACTTGGCTTTGTTGCGTTTCGGTGCAGGGTGGATCGAACGCTTGTTTGCCGATGGAAAAAGGTTGCGTCCGCGTGAAGTCGTGGATGAGTTTGACAAGTATCTGCACGACGAGCTTGATTTGATGAGAGAAGCGGCCAATGCCAGCCAGCTCGGACGCAATTTTAAAGACAGCACCATGCTGATTGTACCGCAAGTCTATTACGATTATTGCAGCCGTGATGTACTCACAATCGAATGGATGAACGGCACGCCGGTGGCCTATATAGCAGGTCTTAAAGCCAAAGGCATCGATTTACAGCGTTTGGCGCGCTACGGAGTGGAAATATTTTTTACACAAGTATTCCGCCACGGTTTTTTTCATGCCGATATGCACCCGGGCAATATTCTAGTAGCGGATGACGGCCGCTATATTGCGCTTGACTTCGGTATCGTCGGCAGTTTAACTGATTATGACAAACGTTATTTGGCCATCAATTTTCTGGCGTTTTTTAACCGCGATTACCACCGTGTGGCAACCGCACATATAGAATCCGGCTGGGTGCCGCCTGATACGCGGGCGGAGGAGCTGGAAGCAGCCGTGCGAGCAGTGTGCGAACCGATTTTCAATAAACCCATATCGCAGATTTCTTTCGGCTTGGTTTTGATGCGTTTGTTTGAAACAAGCCGGCGTTTTAATGTAGAAATCCAGCCGCAACTTGTATTGCTGCAAAAAACACTGTTGAATATCGAAGGATTGGGCCGCCAGCTTGATCCTGATCTGGATTTATGGACTACGGCGAAGCCTTTTTTAACCCGCTGGATGGCAGAGCAAGTCGGGCCTAAAGCGTTTTTGAACACTTTAAAAAACGAAGCGCCTGATTGGGCCCAAATCCTGCCTAGTCTGCCGAGAAAAATCAATATGTTGGTGGATGAAACCCGCCAACAAGAAATGCGTGATGCTTATATACATTTGGTAAAAACACAGCAAAGACAGAATTTATGGCTGTGTATTATTGCTGTGGCGCTCGTGTTGATTGTGTTGTTTAAGTAAATTCTCGATTTGGTCGCAGATAAAGCCGGTATTGTTTGTGATATTTGAAAAACAATTAGTTTTGTATGAAATCTCAATCTCTACATTTATAATGCCTGTCTGAAAAGCTTTCAGACAGGTATTGTTCATATAATGATTTTGCATTAGCGAGCTGTGTAAAGCCCCCTGTTAATGCAGGCTGTCGTAAATTTTTTGAGCCAACGCTAAACTGATGCCTTCGGTTTGCGCAAGCTCTTCTACGCCCGCAGCCTGTACCCCGCGCAAGCCGCCAAAGCGGGTAAGTAATGCTTGGCGACGCTTGCTGCCGATACCCGGAATGTCGTTGAGAGATGATGTAACCCTTGCTTTATCCCGCTTTTTACGGTGGCCTGTGATGGCGAAACGGTGCGATTCATCGCGTACCGTCTGTAAAAGATGCAGGGCAGGGCTGTTGGGAGGGAGTTGGAACACTTCTCCTGTAAAGGGCAGAATCAATTCTTCCAAACCTGCTTTGCGTTCAGGGCCTTTTGCTATACCAATAATCGGGATGTTCAAGCCCAGTTCTTCCCATACTTCCACTGCTACGCTGACCTGGCCTTTGCCGCCGTCGATCAATACGGCATCAGGCCATTTCACTGATTCACCGTTGGCTTCGGCTTCAGTCATTTTCCCATAACGGCGCATCAGCACTTCCCGCATCGCTGCGTAGTCGTCACCTGCTTTCGCACCTTTGATGTTGTAACGCCGGTATTGGGAGGGTTGGATACTTTGTTCATCATAAACCACGCAAGAAGCCATGGTGGCCTCACCTTGGGTGTGACTGATGTCGAAGCATTCCAAACGGTTAAGTTCTTCCGGGTTTATATTCAATAAACGTGCAAGCTCATCTAGCCGGTGTTGCTGGTTGGTATGCTGGGAAATATATTGGTTGATTGCTAAAGCTGCATTTCGCTCGGCCATTTTCAGCCAAACTTTGCGCTCGCCTATGGTTTTGCTGACAAATTGAATTTGCTTGACATGCTCGCCGTTTAATACTTCTCGCAGGTTTTGGGGAAGAATGAAATTGCTGATGATGATATCCGGCTTGGATTTGCCCAGATAATGTTGCGCAACAAAAGCTTCGGCGTAGTCTTGAGTATCGGGATTAGGATCGTTGCGGGTGTCGGGGAAAAAACTTTTGTCGCCAACATGTCGTCCGCCGCGTATGCTGACCCAATGCACGCAAACCACGCCATGCTTTGAAGCCACTGCAAGAATGTCGATATCATTCGGATTGTTTGGGTTTTTACTGTCGATAAATTGCTGGCTTTGCACCAAACCTAAAGCCTGAATTTGATCGCGGTAACGTGCGGCTTCTTCAAAGTAAAGTTGCTCAGCTGCCTGCTGCATTTTGTGGTGCAGCATCTGGGTAAGTTCATCGGTTTTACCGTTTAGAAAGGTAACGGCTTCACGCACGCTATTCTGATAGTCTTCACGCGAAATATGGCCGACGCAAGGGCCGGAGCAGCGTTTTATTTGATAAAGCAAACAAGCACGGTCGCGGTGTTCGAATACGCTGTCCTCACAGGTGCGCAGCCGGAACACTTTCTGCAAAATCTGTATGCTGTTGTGTACGGCATACCCGTTGGGGTAAGGGCCGAAATATTGATTGGGCTTTTTGAGTGTTCCGCGGTAATACGCCATCTGCGGAAAATCGTGCCCGCTGAGCATCAGATAGGGATAGCTTTTATCATCACGAAAGAGAATATTGTATTTGGGTGATAACGCCTTGATCAGATTGTTTTCTAAGATTAATGCTTCTGCCTCTGAGCGCGTTACCGTGGTTTCCACTGAGGCAATCTGCTTAATCATCAGGCTGATGCGTGGTGAATGGTCGCTTTTTTGGAAATAGCTGGATACACGGCGTTTTAAGTTAACTGCTTTACCCACATACAAAACCTGCCCGTTTTTATCGAGCATACGATAAACACCGGGCAGATTTGGCAGGTTTTTTAAGAAAACAGACAGATTAAAACTGTGTGACACAATATCTCGGAAACGATTAACTAGGCGATTGAGCCGCCGGCGTGGATGCCGGAGCCGGGGTAGAGCAGAATTTTTCAATATCTGCATCATAACGTGCCATTAAGGTATCGCGGTTGGCTGTGCGGGCAGATTCGGCAAATGCACGGTTCATGCGCGCGGTTTTACAGTTGGCTTCTTGTGTTTTGCGGTTTTCTTCTTCGATTTGTTTGTTTTTTTCTTCAACCTGCTTATTATTGGCAGCCATTTTGTCGTTAATCTGCTTTTGCTGTTCGGACAAAGATGCGCCTTCTGAGGCGGATTTTGCAGCAGGCGGTGTGCTTACGGTTTGTGTGCGCACATTAATCGTGTTAACACCGTTGCTTTTTAAATTACGGGGAACATCTGAGTAAGTATTGGTTCCGTTAGCATTTTTCCAGCTATATACCTCTTTGGCTTGAAGGCTTGTTGAGGCGAGAATCAAACCGAGTGCGGTTAGTTTGGCAAATGAAGTAATGTGCATATTTATTCTTTCGGAGTCGATATTATGTATGATTGAATAAAGCTTAGTACTTGATTCTACCGTGTTCCTTTGGCGCTGTCATGGAAACCTGTAAAAAAATGGTTTTTTTTGTTTGGTGCAGCTTACTAAAGCGCGGCGGATTTGCTACAATATCGTGCATCTTGCACAAACTGAAAGTTTCAAAGCATCATGCGTATCGTAGAAAAAGCCTATACTTTTGACGACGTTTTGCTGGTTCCCGCACATTCAACCGTGCTCCCGCGCGACGTTTCCCTCAAAACCCCTCTCACCCGTGAAATTTCTCTGAATCTTCCCCTTCTTTCTGCTGCGATGGATACTGTTACTGAAGCCAAGCTGGCCATTTCTATGGCGCAGGAAGGCGGTATCGGCATTATCCACAAGAATATGAGCGCCGAGCAGCAGGCTGCTGCCGTGGCTAAGGTGAAGCGCCATGAAAGCGGTGTGGTCAAAGATCCTGTTATCATCGCACCGGGTATGCTGATCCGCGATTTGATTGAGATGCTGTCGCAACGCAAACGCAAAATGTCCGGCCTGCCGGTTGTGGAAAACGGTAAGGTGGTGGGATTAGTAACCAACCGTGATTTGCGTTTTGAAAAAAGGCTGGATCAGCCCGTTTCCGCCATCATGACGCCGCGGGAAAAATTGGTTACCGTGCCTGAGGGCACATCCATTGAAGATGCGCGCGATGTGATGCACGACCATAAAGTGGAGCGTGTTTTGGTGGTGAATGAAGATTGGGAACTTAAAGGTCTGATTACGGTTAAAGACATTTTAAAAACGACCGAATTTCCGAATGCTAATAAAGATGCCGACGGCCGTTTACGGGTGGGTGCGGCCGTAGGCGTGGGTGCCGATACGGATGAGCGTGTGAAAGCGCTCGTAGAAGCCGGGGTGGATGTGATCGTGGTGGATACGGCCCACGGGCACAGCCAAGGTGTGCTTGACCGTGTGAAATGGGTAAAACAAAACTTTCCGCAAGTGCAGGTGATCGGCGGCAATATTGCCACAGCGCAGGCGGCGCGTGATTTGGTGGCGGCCGGTGCGGATGCGGTGAAAGTGGGTATCGGCCCGGGTTCGATTTGTACCACCCGTATTGTGGCCGGTGTGGGTGTGCCGCAATTAACGGCGATTCATAATGTGGCGGAAGCTTTGAAAGGCACGGGCGTGCCGCTGATTGCCGACGGCGGTATCCGTTTTTCGGGCGATTTGGCCAAAGCGCTGGCTGCCGGAGCGTCTTGTGTGATGTTGGGCGGTATGTTTGCCGGTACAGATGAAGCGCCGGGCGAAATCGAGCTGTATCAAGGCCGTTCGTATAAATCTTACCGTGGCATGGGTTCTTTGGGGGCGATGAGTCAGGGCTCCAGCGACCGGTATTTCCAAGACAAACAGGAAAGCACGGATAAATATGTGCCGGAAGGTATTGAAGGCCGTGTGCCTTACAAAGGGCCGATTGTGCAGATTATCCACCAGTTGGTCGGCGGGTTGCGCTCCAGCATGGGTTATTTGGGCTGCTCAAGCATTGCGCAAATGCACGAAAAAGCGGAATTTGTGGAAATTACTTCTGCCGGTATGAGCGAATCGCACGTTCACGACGTACAGATTACCAAAGAAGCGCCCAATTACCACGTGCGCTGATATTTGTGATAAAACTGCCGGTTTGACGACTGGCAGTTTTTCTGAGCCGGCAATGTCTGTTACGGACTTTTGGCCGGGTGATGGGTGCCGGTATAAACACGAGATTTTTCAGACAGGCATCAACCCTGTTTCAATGTCTGTCTGAAACTATTTTAAACCCCGATCTAACAAATGGAGAGTTCTGTAATGAGCGCTATTATTGATATTTTTGCTCGTGAAATTTTGGATTCGCGCGGCAATCCCACCGTTGAGTGTGATGTGCTGTTGGAATCCGGCGTGATGGGCCGTGCGGCCGTACCTTCCGGCGCGTCAACCGGTCAGAAAGAAGCTTTGGAATTGCGCGACGGCGACAAAGGCCGCTATTTGGGCAAAGGTGTGCTGCAAGCTGTAGAAAATGTGAATAACGAAATCGCTCAGGCACTTATCGGCGTGGATGCTTCCGAGCAAACTTATATCGATAAAATCATGCTTGATTTGGACGGTACCGACAACAAAGGCCGTTTGGGCGCGAATGCCACTTTGGCCGTTTCTTTGGCGGTTGCCCGTGCTGCTGCCGAAGATGCCGGCCTGCCGCTTTACCGCTATTTGGGCGGCGCAGGCCCGCTGGCTTTGCCGGTTCCGATGATGAACGTTATCAACGGCGGCGAACATGCCAACAACAGCCTGAACATTCAAGAATTTATGATTATGCCTGTGGGCGCCGACACCTTCCGCGACGCGTTGCGTTGCGGTGCGGAAATTTTCCATGCCTTGAAAAAATTGTGCGACAGCAAAGGCTTCCCGACTACTGTTGGTGACGAAGGCGGTTTTGCGCCAAACCTAAACAGCCACGAAGAAGCTTTGCAGTTAATCGTTGAAGCCATTACCGCTGCCGGCTACAAATCGGGCGAAGATGTGTTGTTGGCATTAGACTGCGCTTCCAGCGAATTCTACAAAGACGGTAAATACCACTTGGAAGCAGAAGGCAAATCTTTGACCAGCGCCGAATTTGCCGAATATCTGGCAGGTTTGGTTGCCAAATACCCGATTGTTTCCATCGAAGACGGCATGGATGAAAACGACTGGGAAGGCTGGAAACTGTTGACCGAAAAATTGGGCGATAAAGTTCAATTGGTGGGAGACGACTTGTTTGTGACCAACCCGAAAATTTTGGCAGAAGGCATTGAAGCCGGTGTGGCCAATGCTTTGTTGGTGAAAGTGAATCAAATCGGCACTTTGAGCGAAACCCTGAAAGCGGTAGAGTTAGCCAAACGCAATTGCTACACCAGCGTAATGAGCCACCGCTCGGGCGAAACCGAAGACAGCACCATCGCCGACTTGGCCGTTGCCACCAACTGTATGCAAATCAAAACAGGCTCTCTAAGCCGCTCAGACCGCATGGCCAAATACAACCAGCTTCTGCGCATTGAAGAAGAGTTGGGCGAAGCCGCATACTATCCGGGCAAAGCCGCATTTTACCAATTGAAAAAATAAGGCGTTATCAGCATGAGATGGGTTACTGTTTTTCTGAGTATCTGCATCATCGGTTCGCAATACGACCTTTGGTTGTCGAAAGGCGGCTGGCGCGACATGTGGCGCCTGCAAAACGAAGTAACCGCGCAGGAAACGGAAAACAGTATGCTCACCCTGCGCAATAATGCCTTGGCGGCCGAGGTGGACGACTTGGCAAACGGTAAAGAAGCCATCGCCGAAATCGCCCGGGTGGATTTGGGCTACATCAGAGACGGCGAGATTTATTACCGCATGGTTGATCAAAGAAGCCGCTGAATGCGTTGTTTTATCATCAATAAAGAATGCCT
>NZ_JH165159.1:1900463-1908321 GCF_000227765.1 Neisseria wadsworthii 9715 | reverse complement strand
GCCTGTCTGAAAAATTTTCAGACAGGCATTTGGTTTGTGGCTCGGTTTTATAGTCAATTAACTTAAAAATAGTACATTCGTCATACTCGCGCTTGACCCGAGTATCCTCTAAATTTGCTGGAACTCAAGATGCTCGGGTCAAGCCTGGGTATGACGGTATCGTTATTAAACTTAAGTGAATTGACTATAGCGAGGGAGTGTCCCCGTGTGCTGAAGCACTTTTCAGACAGGCATTGCCTGTCTGAAAATATTTGCTTCGGCTGATGATATAATAAACAGCAAACCATTCAATTGATTCAGTTTGAATCTCCATTCGGATGAATTCAGGCTGGCACAAGCAATAAAAATCACAGGAACATAAACAATGGACATGCAAGGCATTGAACGCGACAGCATGCAATATGATGTAGTAATTGTCGGCGCCGGCCCTGCCGGTTTAAGCGCGGCCATCCGCTTGAAACAGCTGGCGGAAAAAGCGGGCAGGGAAGTGAGCGTTTGCGTGGTGGAAAAAGGCTCGGAAGTCGGCGCCAATATTTTATCGGGCGCGGTGATTGACCCCGTGGCGCTAACCGAGCTGCTGCCCGACTGGCAGCAAAGCGGCGCACCGCTTACCCGCAGCGTTAGCGAAGACAGGGTGCTGTTTCTTACAAAAGAAAAGGCCTATAAGCTGCCCACCGCGCCGAGCTTTAAAAATCACGGCAACTATATCATCAGCCTCGGGCAGCTGACCCGTTGGCTGGCCGAGCAAGCCGAAAGCCTCGGTGTGGAAATCTACCCCGGCTTCGCCGCTACCGAAGTGCTCTACCATGCCGACGGCTCGGTTAAAGGCATTGCTACCGGCAATATGGGCGTGGGTAAAGACGGCGAAGCAACCGATATGTTCCAACCGGGCATGGAGCTTTGGGCGCAGCAAACCCTGTTTGCCGAGGGCTGTCGCGGTTCGTTGTCGAAACATTTGATTGAACGCTTCCGGCTTGACAAACACAGCCAGCCGCAAACTTACGGTATCGGCATTAAGGAAATTTGGGAAGTGGCCGAAGGCAAGTGTCAACCCGGTTTGGTGGTGCACAGCACAGGCTGGCCGTTGGACACCAAAACCTATGGCGGCTCGTTTATTTATCATCTCGATAATAACCAGGTAGCGGTGGGTTTCGTGGTGGGGCTGGATTATGAAAACCCTTATTTGTCGCCGTTTGAAGAGTTTCAGCGTTTCAAAACCCATCCTGAAATCCGTAAAACGTTTGAAGGCGGCCGCCGCATTGCTTATGGTGCGCGCGCTTTGGTGGAAGGCGGTTGGCAGAGCCTGCCGCGCTTGAGCTTTCCGGGCGGCCTGTTGATCGGTGATGCGGCGGGTTTTTTAAACGTGCCGCGTATCAAAGGCATACACACGGCGATGAAATCGGCCATGCTGGCCGCAGAAGCCGTGTTTCCCCGTTTGGAAGAAAGCGGGTTTGAGCCGGAAAGCGGTAAGGAAATCACAACTTTGCAGGGTCTGTTGGAAAGCAGCTGGCTGGGCAAAGAGCTGTATGCAGTGCGCAATATCCGGCCTTCGTTCAAATGGGGCATGTGGGCGGCGTTTGCCTATACCGGCTTGGAACAGTATGTGCTGAAAGGGCGCGGCCCGTGGACGCTCAAGCATCATGCGCCGGACTGCACAACCTTGAAAAAAGCCGCCGCTTGCCGCCCGATTGATTATCCGAAGCCGGATAATGTGCTCACGTTCGACCGGCTCGGCAGCGTTTTTCTTGCCAACATCAGCCACGAGGAAAACCAGCCCGCACATTTGGTTTTGCGCAATCCGGCAACCATGATTGATGTGAACTATAAAGAATACGCATCGCCGGAAACCCGCTATTGCCCGGCTGCGGTTTACGAAATTGTGGAAGAGGGCGGCCAGACGCAGCTGCGGATTAACGCATCCAACTGTGTGCATTGCAAAACCTGCGATATAAAAGATCCGACCCAGAATATTAACTGGGTTTGCCCTGAGGGCGGCAGCGGCCCGAATTATGGGGCGATGTAGGTTGTTTATGTGCAATGCCTGTCTGAAAAATATTTTCAGACAGGCATTGAGTGTTTTCAGAAAGGATAACCATGCGTCTGCACCATGTAGCATTGATTTGCTCCGACTACCAGCGTTCCAAACAGTTTTATACCGAAATATTGGGGCTGACCGTGTTGGCCGAACATTATCGCGAAGCGCGCCAATCATGGAAGCTGGATTTAGGCATCGGCGGGCATTATATGCTGGAGCTTTTTTTGTTCCCCAACCCGCCGAAGCGGCTTACCCGGCCGGAAGCTTGCGGTTTGCGGCACTTGGCTTTTGCGGTGGAAAATGTGGCGGACAAACATGCCGAGCTTAGCGAAAAAGGCGTTGCCTGTGAGTCAATCCGTGTTGACGAATATACAGGCAAAGTCTTTTTCTTTATTTTCGATCCGGATAACTTGCCGGTTGAGTTTTATCAGGAATAACTTTCAGACAGGCATTTCACTTTCGGTTGTTTAAACCGTATCCTATCGATATATCAGACAAATGGCAGCCATCAGATTTGCTGATGGCTGCCATTTAAATAAAAGATTGTACAAAGAGTCGGATTTTTGAGTACATTTCGGCGGCAACATGAGAATAATTAAGGAGAAACCATATGACCAACGATCTGATTTTGGTATTAAACTGCGGCAGCTCTTCCCTCAAGGGCGCATTAATTGATAATAAAACCGGCGGGCTGATTCTTAGCTGTCTTGCTGAAAAGCTGACCACCCCCGAAGCCTATATTACTTTCAAATATTTCGATAATGCCGATATCAGACCGGTCTCGCGCCGTTCTTGGTTTGTAGACAGAAAAGACGGTGATAAACACGAAGTCAGCCTGTCTGACCGCCACGACCACACCGGCGCAGTAGAAGCCCTGCTCGAAGAATTGCGTGCGCACGATTTGCAGGATATGGTGCGCGCTATCGGCCACCGCGTTGTGCACGGCGGCGAAAAATACAGCGGTTCGGTGGTGATTGACGACAAAGTAATGGCCGTGCTCGAAGAATGCATCCCGCTCGCGCCTCTGCACAATCCCGCCAATCTCACCGGCATCCGTGCCGCACAAAGCATTTTCCCCGGCCTGATTAATGTGGGTGTTTTCGATACCGCGTTCCACCAAACCATGCCGGAGCACGCCTACACGTATGCCGTGCCGCAAGAGCTTTATCAGAAATACGGCTTCCGCCGCTATGGCTTCCACGGAACCAGCTTCCGCTATGTAGCGCCGGTAGCTGCGGAAATCATCGGTAAAGACATCAATGACTGCTCATTGGTTATCGCTCACTTGGGCAACGGCGCATCGGTGTGCGCGGTGAAAAACGGTGAATCGCAAGACACCAGCATGGGCGTAACGCCGCTGGAAGGTTTGGTAATGGGTACCCGAAGCGGCGACCTCGACCCGAGCACCTGTTCGTTCTTGGCAGACAATGCCGGTATGGATGTAAAAGCCGTAACTGATATGCTCAACAAAAAATCCGGCCTGCTCGGCATTTCAGGTTTGTCGAATGACTGCCGTACCATTCAAGAAGCTGCCGCAGAAGGCCATGCAGGCGCGAAACTTGCGTTGGAAGTGATGACTTACCGCCTTGCAAAATACATCGCTGCTATGGCTGTGGCAACCAACGGCATCGACGCGCTGGTGTTTACCGGCGGTATCGGTGAAAACTCAGATGTGGTGCGAAGCAAAACGGTTAATTATCTCGGTTTCTTAGGATTGACCATTGATGAAGAAGCCAACAAGGCAACTCGCTTCGGTGCATCCGGCATCATCAGCCAAAAAGGCCGCGAGCCGGCTGTGGTAGTGGTGCCGACCAATGAAGAGCGTATGATTGCTATGGATACAGGCCGGTTGGCAGGTCTGTAAGTAGTTAGGTTGATAACCAGAATGCCTGTCTGAAAATTTTCAGACAGGCATTTTTTCATTGTTCAAGTTTCCTAATATCGGCAATGCTTAAGACGGATCGGTTTTTTCGTATGTCCGCATATGCCGTTGGAATTCCGCCAAGCTGATATTCATGCTTTCCATGCACGGCTGCATGATATCGTCAACGGTTTTGGAAATAGGATCGTTGCTGGAAATATGCTCAGGGCGGCGGTAAATAAAATGCTTGAACAGATCGTTAATAATGATGTGTTCCGCATTGGTTTTCAACACCCAGCCGTGGTTGCCGTGAAAGGTATAGCCGTGGCGGGCAAGCTGCTCCAAAAGGTCGCCCAGTTCATCGTAGCCCATATTGATATGTTGGCGGAATTGCTGAACTTTCATAGTCCGCCCGCGGTGTTGGGCATTATCCAATAGCAACAATACTTTCAATACATCATCAAAGCGCCCCCGCGAATCAAACTGGCGTAGGAATGCCTCGCCGTGCCAATAAGAGAAAGAGGAAGTTAACACGGCACCGCTGATTACGACCATCCACAAAGCATGTAGCCATACCAAAAATACAGGAATAGCAGCGAATGCGCCGTAAATCAATTGGTAGCTGTTAAACTGACTAACATAAATCCGAAAGCCCCAACGTAAAATTTCGAGTAAAACCGCCGTAATGGCGGCACCGGCAAAAGCATGTTTATTGGGTACGAAACGGTTTGGAACCAAACGGTAAAGTAGCCATAAAGCAATGGTGGTAAACAGGAATGATGTGAAAACGGCTAAAGCACGCGATAAAACCGGAAAAGTGGATTCCAGCCCGCTTTTACTCAGAAGCAGACCCCATACGGTTAAGCTTACACCGGCCACCAACGGGCCAAAAGTGAGCAGCGCCCAATAAACCAAAAACTGCATCCAAATAGAGCGCTGGTTTTTTACCTGCCAAATCCGGTTGAACGTTTGGTCGATGGTTTGAATCAAAAGCAGGGAGGTGACACCCAGCATGATGATACCGATGGCTGTCAGATTGCTGGCTTTCTGTTTGAATTCATTCAGATAATCAAACACCACATCAGCCCCTTCGGGCACAATGGTCATATTGATAAAGCTGATGAATGCTTCAGATACATCACTGAACATCGGAAAAGCAGACACAATCACTAAAGCCACGGTCAGCACCGGCACCAGCGCCAAAAGCGAAGTAAACGTTAAGCTGGCTGCAATTTGGGGCACGCGCACTTCATTAAAGCGGTGGATAAGAAAGCGGGCGAAACCAAACCAACGCGATTTGCCCCAGCCTTGCAAAAGGGAAGATTTCAGCATAATCTGCATATTGCCGCCGAAGCGGCTTGGGTTGTTAAGGAACGCTATTTTAACGGAAATGAAAACAATGAGCCAAAAAACCTTGAAAATACTCGTTTTATACTATTCTTTGCATGGAAGTACATTAAACCTAGCCCGCCAGATTGCGCGGGGTATAGAAAGTGTTGAAGGATGCGAAGCCGTGTTGCGCACGGTGCCGAAAGTGTCGGCGGTATGTGAAGCCGTGGAATCTGACATTCCGCAAGAAGGCGCCCCTTATTGCACGGCGGAAGACCTGAAAAGCTGCGCCGCTTTGGCATTGGGCAGCCCCACACGTTTCGGTAACATGTCTGCACCGATGAAGTATTTTCTGGACGGCACGATTGCACAATGGCTGTCGGGCGAATTGATCGGCAAGCCGGCAACCGTGTTTGCCAGCACTTCGAGCCAACACGGAGGACAGGAAACGACTTTGTTAACCATGATGCTGCCCTTGTTGCATCACGGCATGATAATCAGCGGGATTCCTTATAGCGAAAGTGCGCTATCCAACACGCAAACAGGCGGAACGCCCTACGGCTCGACACATGTGGCCGGTGCCGAAGGCAAGCCGCAATTGAGCCAACATGAGCAGCAGCTTGCTTTTGCCCAAGGCAAAAGATTGGCAGAGCTGGCCAAAAAATTGTCGGTTTGATATTTGTCAGCATGTATTTTCAGACAGGCATTTGCCTGTCTTTGTTGTTTGGTTACGGAAAATTTTATATGAATATTGGGATGTAAGATTGTTAATGGATTTTAAACAAGTTGTCTGAGTAAGTGCCTATGCAGGCTTAGTATTGATAAAGAAAATATTATCCTGTTTTTAAATAATTATTTGATATGGATTTGAAGTAGTGCGCCTTGTAATTTAAATTCTTTGTTTGGTTGCAAATAGGTAAATTTGTAGCAATATAACACTGGCGCCATACTGGAAATAGCAGTATGATTTCCCGTTGCCTAAAATTTGGCAAAATTTTACACTTAATGCTTTTTGAGTAAGTGTAAACTATATAATTATTTAAATTCAGAGATAGGATAAACATAATGTCTTCACAAGCTCCAAGTAATAATACGCCGGCTCTTGGCGTGTTAACGTCTCTCTTTTTTATGATGGGTGCAATCACTTCTCTAAATGATGTGTTGATTCCCCATTTGAAAAATGCGTTCAGCTTAAACTATACGCAAGCCATGTTGATTAACATGGTGTTTTTCGGTGCATACGCGCTGATGTCTATTCCTATGGGTAAAGTGGTAGAAAAACTGGGTTATAAAAACGGCGTCATCGGCGGCTTTCTGATTGCTGCTTTGGGCTGTTTGTTGTTTTATCCCGCTTCTACCAGCTTGTCTTACCCTGTTTTCCTGAGTGCTTTATTTATTTTGGCTTCCGGTATCACTTTATTGCAGGTTGCCGGTAATCCTTATGTGACTTTGCTGTCCAAACCGGGTAAGGAATCTGCAACCTTAACATTGGTGCAGGCTTTTAATTCGGTAGGTACGACGGTTGCGCCTCCATTGGGCGGTTTGCTTATTTTGGCAGAGGCCAGCCAGCATATGAATCCGTTGCAAGAAGCACAATCGGTACAAATTCCTTATCTGGGTTTGGCTGGTGTGTTAATTTTGCTGGCTGTTTTCGTGAAGTTGATTCGATTGCCGGATGCGAAGGCAATCGCTGAAGCGGAAACAGAGCATAATCATGATGGCAAAACCAGCGTGTGGCAGTATAAGCATATGATTTTGGGTGCGGTTGCTATTTTCTGCTATGTAGGCGCAGAGGTTGCAATAGGTAGCCTGTTGATTAATGTGATGGAGGCGGCTGCCGGCGTGACTCATTTGCAAGGTTCTAAATTGATTGCCTTTTATTGGGGTGGTGCAATGGTAGGTCGCTTCTTGGGATCTGCTGTAATGAGCCGCTTCCAGCCAAGCAAATATTTGATGTTTAATTCAGTGATGGCAATGATTTTAATTGCTGTTGCCATTCTCTCTGGCGGTAAAGTGGCAATGTTTGCTTTGTTGGGTGTCGGTTTCTTTAATTCGATTATGTTCCCGACTATTTTCTCGCTGGCTACCCGTGGCTTGGGTAAATTTACCGGCGCGGCTTCCGGCATTATTTGTACAGCTATCGTGGGCGGTGCAATTATTCCTTTCACGCAAGGTATGCTGATTGACGGTCTAACCGGTAGCATGGGTGCAACCAGTGCATTGATGGCTTCTTTTGTATTGCCTATTTTGTGCTACTTGTATATTTCATTCTTCGCGGCTAAAGGTCATAAAGTTGACTAAGTGATTTATTTATCAGTAATGCCTGTCTGAAAGTGATTTTCAGACAGGCATTTTTAATATGGTTGAGGGGCTTTATAAAGTTAATAATTGCATTATTTTGAGTTTGTCGTACTTGCATATAAGAAAACTGCTTACTCTAAGTAGTAATGTTATGTATTCCTGGCAAACTTGAGTAGGGCGGAAAGTGGCGATGGTTGTGGAAATGCCTGTCTGAAAATCGCTTTCAGACAGGCATTTCGTTGCACCACTTAATTAGGAATGTCGCTATAGTCAATCAACTTAACTTTTGCTATTCAAAGTTATTAATTTTTACCATTATAAAAAACGGCTTT
>NZ_JH165159.1:1884732-1900413 GCF_000227765.1 Neisseria wadsworthii 9715 | reverse complement strand
TTCAAAGCCGTTTTTTATATAGCTGTTTGGTCGGAATGAGAGGATTCGAACCTCCGACCCCTTCGTCCCGAACGAAGTGCGCTACCAGACTGCGCTACATTCCGAAAAACAAGTATTTTAGATAGCGGTTTGAACCTTGTCAAGGAAAAGCTCTGTTGCGTTTAGGCTGCTTGCAGGACAAAAATCGTCGGCCGTTTTTTGAGGTTGGGTAGGGTATCCAGTTTGCGCCAATCCGTTATGGTTTTGCTGATAATGATTTGTGAAGGCAATGTCAAATCGCAGGCAACGCAAAAGCGCGTGGCGGGATGAAGGGTGGTTAATGCATCAGTCAGCAGGGCATCATTGCGATAAGGCGTTTCAATGAAAATTTGAGTTTCCCGGTGGCGGCGTGAATGTTGTTCCAGTGTTTTTAAAGTATGAATGCGCTCGGTTTTATCTGTGGGTAGATAGCCTTTGAATGCAAAGCTTTGCCCGTTTGTGCCGGATGCCATTAATGCCAGCAAAATGCTGGATGGGCCCACCAGTGGGCGTACTTCAAAACCGTGTGCATGTGCTAATGCCACCAGATTCGAACCGGGGTCGGCCACGGCAGGGCAACCGGCTTCGCTCAAAATGCCTATACTTCGACCTTCTGTTAACGGTTTAAGTAAATCGGGTAAGGCTGCCGAGCTGGTGTGCTCGTTCAAGGTTTGCAGGTTGAGTTCGCGGATAGGTGCCTTGACGCCTAGATGCTTCAAATGCGCTCGTGCGGTTTTTTCAGCTTCAACTACAAAATCGGTCAGGTCGGTAATTTGCTGCTGTTCATGTGGCAACAGGCAGGGGGTATCGTGTGCCCCGAGAGGGGTCGGGATAAGGTATAAAACGGGTTGCATGGGTTTCCTAATTCTTTATTTAAAGAATGCCTGTCTGAAAGTTATAGTCAAAAAACTCAATATTCCACGGTGTTGGTTCGTATTACTGTACTATCCATATTGTCTGTGGCTCGCTGATTGGTGCTGAATATTAAGTTTAGCGGTTTTATATAGTGGCTAAAGTATATTAATGTTTTCTTCGGCTAAAAAATCAATCAATTTGAAAATCGGTAGGCCGATAAGGGCATTTGGATCGCTGCTGTCAATGCGCTGTAACAGCACTGCACCCAAACCTTCACTTTTGGCAGCACCGGCACAATATATAGCATCCGGTTCGCGCTCCAGATAGTGTGCGATTTGTTGAGTGGTTAGCTTGCGCATGGTTACAGTCGTTTTATCAACATGGGTATGCAGGTTGCCGTTGTCTGTGTTGAGCAGACATAAGGCGCTGTAAAATTCGATGTGTTGTCCGCTTAATGTTTCAAGCATTTGTTGTGCTTTTGCTACGCTCATCGGTTTTCCTAGTTGCTTGCCGTTGCACCAGGCAACTTGGTCTGCACCGATGATTAAGGCACGTGGGAATGATGGGGCGAGTGAGCGTGCTTTGCCTACAGCTAATCGTAGGGCAGTGGCTTCTGCGCTTTCTCCTGCTTTCGGCGTTTCGTCAAAATCAGGCTTTGCCGTTTGAAAAGAAAGACCTAGCCGTTTTAATTGCTCTTGGCGGAAAATTGAGCTTGAGCCTAAAATAAGCGGAAATTTTGAATTCATATGCGTAAAAAACATTGACGTTAAACCGCTAAAATTATATCATGCCCTGTTTATGTTAGACCTTAATTTGATTGACCCTGAAGTTTTCGCCGTCGAGAAGCAGATACTGGAAGGTTCTGTGAAGCTGGGCGAGTTGGATGAGCGTGTTTGGTCGCACGAATATTTGGCAAGCAAAGAGGCCGATGTGTCTTTTATTTTAAAAGGCGGGTTGGATAAATGGCAGCGCTTGTTTTTGGATCTGAGCTTAAAGGCGGATATGCCGCTAATCTGTCAAAGATGCGTAAAACCGATGTCGTTTGAACTTGATGAAACGAGTCATATTGTGCTGTTTGCCGATGAACAGAGCTTGGATGACGCCATGCTTTCCGATGATGAGTTGGAAGGTATGCTTTTAGAAAAAGAGCTCGATATCCGCACTTTGATCGAAGATCAGATTTTGATGGCTTTGCCTTATTCGCCTCGCCATGAAAACTGCCATAACATCGAATTGGAAACAGTCAATCACGACAAACCGAATCCTTTTGCCGCTTTGGCAGGGCTGAAAAGCAGCCGCTAACCGATTTACAGTTTTATTTTAATTATTAGGAGCTTGAAATGGCCGTTCAACAAAATAAGAAATCTCCCTCTAAACGCGGTATGCACCGTTCGCACGATGCTTTGACTGCGCCTGCTTTGTCTGTTGACAGCACCACCGGCGAAGTTCACCGCCCGCACCACATTTCTCCCAACGGTATGTACCGTGGCCGCAAAGTAGTAAAAGCCAAAGGTGAATAATTCTATTCTCTGCGGATATTTATGAAGGAAGCCAGAAGATTGTCCATCAGACAAATCGCTGGCTTCTTAGCGTTTTAAATGCTAATTACCTCAGATGTCGATTTATGAAGTAGCCTTTGTTTCGCTGATCTTGGATGAGTCAGACACATTCTACTTAGGTTTTCAAAACTCAGGCAGTTAAGATTATGGAAAAAAAAGTTTGGTATACCTACGATGATATTCACCGTGTATTAAAAAGCTTGGCAGAAAAAGTGCAAGCAGGCCGTGTAAAATATGATGCGATGATTGCAATTGGCGGCGGCGGATTTATTCCCGCGCGAATTTTACGTTGTTTTCTGAATATCCCTATTTATGCCGTAACTACTGCTTATTATGATAGTGAATATCAAGGAAAGCATGCCGAGAGCGTGAAAAAAATCCAATGGTTGGATCCTTTGCCTGAAAATTTGGTAGGTAAAAATGTATTGGTGGTTGACGAGGTTGATGACAGCCGCGTTACCATGGAGTTTGTGCTGAACGATTTATCTAAACTCGACTTGGGTACCATCGGCATTGCCGTATTGCATGAGAAGAAAAAAGAGAAAAAAGGCAAACTGCCGGAAGGTATTCCCTATTACAGCGGCATTGTTGTAGAGGACTGGTGGATCAATTACCCATGGGATGCCGAAGATATTGAAGAGCATAACCAATTGGCTAAACAATCTGAAAAGATTTAGCGTGGAGAAAACCTTATGATTACATTGGCTGTAGATGCTATGGGCGGTGATTCGGGATTGGATGTAACCGTTCCCGGAGCCGTAGCTTTTTTGAAGCAGCACGCGGATGTCCGCCTGATTATGGTAGGAGACCAAGAGCAGTTGGCCTCATTACTCAAAGCCGCTGGTGCGCCAATGGATAAAGTGGAAATCAAGCATGCATCGCAAGTTGTGGATATGGATGAACAGCCACAACTCGCCTTGAAAAATAAAAAAGATTCCTCTATGCGAGTGGCCATCAACCAAGTCAAAGAAGGTGCAGCGCAGGCAGCGGTTTCTGCCGGTAATACCGGCGCACTGATGGCTACTGCACGCTTTGTTTTGAAAACTATCCCCGGTATCGAGCGTCCTGCGATTGCTAAGTTTCTTCCTTCAAAAGGAAGCCATACCACCTTGATGCTTGATTTGGGCGCCAATGTAGATTGTACTGCTGAAAACCTGGTTCAGTTTGCTGTGATTGGAAGTGAGCTAGTGCAGGCGCTTTTCCCGCAAAACGGTCGTCCGCGCGTAGGTTTGTTGAATGTTGGTTCCGAAGATATCAAAGGTACTACTACAGTAAAACAAGCGTTTAAGCTTTTAAAATCAGCAGATTTAAACTTTATCGGCAATATTGAAGGCAACGAAATTTTCAGTGGCGAAGTTGATGTGGTGGTTGCCGATGGGTTTGTAGGTAACATTATGCTGAAAACCATCGAGGGTATGGTGAAGTTTATGGGTGGTGCCATTAAGCAAGAGTTTCAGGCGAATATCTTTACTAAGATGGGGGCACTGGCTGCTTTGCCTGCGTTGAGAGGCTTTAAAAGCAAATTCGACCCACGTAAATTTAATGGTGCGATCTTTTTGGGATTGCGCGGTGTGGTTGTAAAAAGTCACGGCGGTACTGATGCAGAAGGCTTCCGTTATGCTTTAGAAGAAGCTTATCATGAAGCTAAAGCCGACAGCTTAGTTAGAATAGAGCAGGGTGTTGCTGCACAACTCTTAGTATTGGCTGAGAAAAAGCAAGAAGCTGAAAATGCTGCTATGGCGAATAATATCGAATAGTTTTTAATAGTATTCGTCGGTAAAACCTTAAATGCCTGTCTGAAAAATATTTTCAGACAGGCATTTTAAATTAACTCAAATATTGCCCACGTTTTCATGATTTATAACTTTAAATTTCGGCAATAACTACAATATTGAGTGCTTAGAACAGTGAGAATGAAAGCATTATGAACCAACCACGTAACACAAAAACCTGGAGGCAGAAGTTACCCAAAAGAGAAGAAATATTTGCTTCTCGTTGGACAAAGCCCTTTGCTCCCATGTTTGACAAACCTTATTTTTGGACATTGAACCGTCGCCAGGCTGCTGTTTCAGTGGCCGTGGGGTTGTTTTGTGGTTTGATGCCGGGGCCTACGCAAATGATAAGTGCTTTGATTGTGGCCTATTTTTTGCGGACCAATTTGCCGGTTGCTATGTTTTCTACGCTTTACACCAACCCGCTTACCTATATGCCGCTTTATTATCTGGCTTACCGCATTGGTAGTTTCTTAATGGGAAGGGAGCCTGAGGCATCATTGAATTTACCTAACTGGGGGGATCATTTCTTTACTGAGCTTGGTTATTGGCTTTTAGGTGCAGGCAAACCTTTGTTGCTTGGCGTACCTGTTTTAGGTGGCACTTTGGCGATTATCGGTTATTTTGCTGTATTGCTGTTTTGGCGTGGCCGTACAGCTTATCAATGGAAAAAACGTCAAGAAGCAAGAAAGTAATTGCAATAAAAAAGCCTGAATAAAGAATATTCAGGCTTGAAATTTGGCTCCCCGACCTGGGCTCGAACCAGGGACCTGCGGATTAACAGTCCGTCGCTCTACCGACTGAGCTATCGGGGAATTAAGTCGCGTATTATAATTGACTCAGAAAACTTGTCAAGCAAATATCGGCTTGAGAAAATTATTTGTTTGAATTTAAAAATGAATTTTTTCCATAGTTGAGCGGAATATGTTTAGACTCCCGTGGTTGGTATATAAAATTTGGAAGAGTAAGCAAAAAAAGCTTGTTGTACGTGGGCTTACTGATAATGAAGTAACCTTAGCCAAAAGTGTATATGGCGAATTAAT
This sequence comes from Neisseria wadsworthii 9715, assembly GCF_000227765.1. Taxonomy (GTDB): domain Bacteria; phylum Pseudomonadota; class Gammaproteobacteria; order Burkholderiales; family Neisseriaceae; genus Neisseria; species Neisseria wadsworthii. The sequence goes on along the minus strand of NZ_JH165159.1, from coordinate 1,895,166 downwards.
TGATTACGACAAAGTAACCATCATTAATTGTCCGTATCTGCCTTGGCAACCACCGGGAACGTTTATGGCGCCGAACGGTTGCATTTTTGTGAATCCGGAGCATTATCAAAATGATTATGCAGCACAAAATTTAAACTATCAGGGTATTTTTATTCATGAAATGGCCCACGTATTGCAATATCAGAAAGGCGTTAATGTATTATGTTTGGGTGCGGTATTGCAAACAGCATATTATTTGAGCTTTAAGCGCTATAACCCTTATAAATATGTGCTGCAAAAAGAAAAATCTTTTTTTCAATATAATATTGAGCAGCAAGGAGATATTGCACGGGATATTTTTTTTAAGCGGATTCCGAATATTTTGTTAGAGCCGGAAAAGGAGCGCTAGGGCGATGTTGGTGTAGAACATACATCTAAGTATTGTTTATAGCTTTTGGAGAACAATACTTGCATGAATATTCACAAAATATTCGGTTTGCCCTGAATATCATTCGATGATTTCCTAATTTGGTTTTTGATGTTCGTTGTCTTTTTAAAAGTTTTACGACACAGCAGATTCCGGAATGATGAATTATCCTGAACTTTTTCTTTCACTACCCCAGCCCGAGTGCAATCTATTGCCTTATGACGGTATCGTGAATGATTATGGCATTATTTTTTCTAAGCAAGAAGCCGACGCCTACTATGCCTGTCTGAAAAACACCGTCTCGTGGCGGCATGATGAGGTGGTGATTTATGGTAAGCGGATAACGACTGCGCGCCAAACAGCATGGTATGGTGATGATTCAATTCAATATGCTTATTCCGGTGTTACCCGAACGGCCTTACCGTGGAACACAGTTTTGTTGGCCATTAAAGAAACCGTTGAGCGGCATATTGCCGACATAAGTCCCGCGCACTTTAATTCTTGTTTGCTGAATCTTTATACGGATGGCAGCGAAGGCATGGCTTGGCATTGTGATGATGAAGCAAGCTTGGGCACAAACCCGGTGATTGCATCACTAAGCTTAGGTGCGGCACGGAAATTTTCTTTCAAGCATAAGCAAACACGGGAAAAACTCAATTTAATGTTGACGCACGGCCAGCTTATCGTGATGCATGGAACAACACAAAATCACTGGCTGCATGCAGTGATGAAAAGTACCAAAGTGAATGAGCCGCGCATCAATTTGACTTTTCGTACCATCTGTAGTTGATGTATTGAAAGATGGAAGCAAGGTTTTTTTATTTTTAGAGGGTTTAGCTGTAAAACTGAATTTTTTTGTGTTGTTAATTCGGCTTTCCCCTACTGATTGTTGCCTGATATGAAATTTCATTTTTATGGCTATAGGGAAAAAAGGCTTTACCTGCTAGGTTGCTTCCTAAGCCCCTAAGTAAAATGCCTGTCTGAAATTTTTCAGACAGGCATTTTTTTAGCTGTGAACTAGTTTATTTTTTACCTTTTTTGGCTGGTTTTTTGCCTTTGGCCGGTGCTTCGGCTTTGTTCAGTTTAGCAGTTTCGGCTTTGTCCAATACGCAGTATTTGGTTACGATTTGTGAAACTTGAGTTTGCTGGCCGTTAACTACTTCAACAGCTTCTTGAGTCAGCATATTGCCGTCTACCTTGTCAACGTTTGTGGCATCTGCTTTGCCTGAGCTCCAAACAACGCCGTTGCCGAAGAAACGGTTTTGCTCATTGTCGTCAATAACACGCAGTAGGTTGGGAGAAAGTTTGTCTTGATATTTCACTTGGGCAACAACCACATCGTTACCTTTGAAGCCATACATTACATTCAGTTTGTTTTGGCCTTTGTCGCCGCATTTGTATACTACTTCTTTTTTGCCGTCGATAGAATCAACGGTAACGGTTTTAGGTTGCTCGGGTGCAGGGGTTTGAGGTGCGGCAGCTTCAGCGGCAGGAGCAGGAGCTGCTTTTGGCGCTTCTTTTTTGCTGAATGTAGAGCATGCGCCCAATGCGGTAACCATCAATACGGCTGGAACTAAGGTTTTCAGTTGTTTCATCGTGTACTCCGATAATTGTTTTTAAAAAAGAGTTTGTAAACTTAGTTAAGATAATAACGGAAAAGTTCCTTTTTGTATTCCGTTTGGAATGCTGTATGGGTAAAAAATTAGTGAAGCGTAAAAGATAACAATATAGTGGAATGATTTTATTAATACTTTTGACTAAATTAAAATAACTCGGTTGAGAAGTAAAGTTTTGGAAATAATCGGATATTCAGGATATATCGTTATATAGCCTCGGGTTGTTACAACATGATTATGCTTTCCGCTTTGCTATCAATAGCCGTATAATCAAAATCGTAAAAATTCATTGAATATAAGGAGAAATCATGTTTCAACACGTTGAATTTTATCCCGGTGATCCGATTCTGAGCTTGGTGGAAACGTTTAATAACGATCCGCGCAGCGGGAAGGTGAATCTGAGTATCGGTATTTATTTTGACGAAAACGGCAAGCTGCCGGTTTTGGAATGTGTGAAGCAGGCGGAAGCCAAGCGGGCGACTGCGCCGCAGCCGCGCCCTTATCTGCCGATGGAAGGCTTGGCGGCTTACCGCAGCGGAGTGCAGAAGCTGCTGTTTGGTGCGGATTGCGCAGCTTTGCGTGAAAACCGTGTTGCAACGATTCAGACTTTGGGCGGCTCGGGTGCTTTGAAAGTGGGGGCGGATTTTTTGCGCCGCTGGTTTCCTGATGCCAAAGTTTATGTGAGCGATCCGACTTGGGATAACCACCGCGGCATTTTTGAAGGCGCGGGTTTTGAGGTGGGCATTTATCCTTATTATGATGCGGCTAATGGAGGTGTGAAATTTGAGGAGTTGCTGACATTTTTATTAGGCCTGTCTGAAAACAGCATTGTGCTGCTGCATCCTTGCTGTCATAACCCGACCGGCGTGGATTTAACTCATGCTCAATGGGATGCGCTGTTGGAAGTGGTGCAGATGCGTAAGCTGATTCCGTTTATGGATATTGCGTATCAAGGTTTCGGTGAAAACCTGACGGACGATGCGTATGCCATTCGCAAAGCGGTTGCGATGGGTTTGCCTTTATTTGTGAGTAATTCTTTTTCAAAAAATTTGTCGCTCTATGGTGAGCGGGTGGGCGGTTTGAGTGTGGTCTGCCCGACGGAGGAGGAGGCGCAGCTGGTGTTCGGCCAATTGAAGTTTACCGTTCGCCGAATTTATTCCAGTCCGCCGGCGCATGGTGGTTATGTGACTGCGGATGTGATGAATTCGCCCGAGTTGTTTAGTCAATGGGAAGGCGAGGTTTATGCGATGCGCGACCGCATCCGTGCGATGCGGCAGAAGCTTTATGATGTGTTGGTAAGCAAAGTGCCGCAAAAGAATTTTGATTACTTTATCAAGCAGCGCGGCATGTTCAGCTATACCGGTTTATCGACGGAGCAGGTGCAGCGTTTGCGTGATGAGTTTGCTGTGTATCTGGTCGCTTCTGGTCGTATGTGTGTGGCGGGCTTGAACGAATCGAATGTGGATTATGTGGCCAATGCGTTTGCCGAGGTGTTGAAATAAGCCTGTGGCATTAAAGAAATATGCCTGTCTGAACGCTTTCAGACAGGCATTTTTGCAGTTACTGGTTTTCCGCTTCTCTGTTATCTTCGCAGAAAAACGAGTAGAGCAACTTGATGGTTTTGGTTACGCGTTCGTCAGTGATGTAGTATAAACGTTCGCGGTGGTTAACCTCGCAATCAACCAATCCGGCTTCGCGCAGTAAGGCCAACTGATTCGACATGGCTGCCTGAGGCAGTCCGGTGAGGGCGGCCAGCTCGGTAACATTCAGCCGCTGTTCCTGCAGGTTGCACAATACCGCCAAGCGGTTGGTGTTGGCCATCAGCTTGAGAAAAGCGGTGGCTTCGGCGTATTTGGAGAACTTGTCTTCCATTTTGATTCTCTTGGTTCAACAGCAAAAAAGCGGATTGTATAGCGGAATGTGCGGCGGCTGGGAATATTTCTGCTTAACGGCGGTTCCACGGCATCAGCATCAGCAGCCTTGCCATGCCGCAAAAGCCGGTAAGCCCGGCGGTTAACAAGCCGGCGCCTACAAATGCGCACAATAGATAAAATGCGGGCGATACCAGCCAGCCTAATATTGTGCCTGCCAAAGCGAGTGAGCCCGCGGCAATTTGCACTTGGCGCATCAGTTCAAGTGGTTGGGAGGCGTTGAACTGAGTTGGGAAGCCGGCCGACTTCCAGCTGTCCAGCCCGTTTTCCAGGATAAATGCTTCTTTACCGCTAGCGCATTGCGCCAGCGTGTTTGCTGCATTCCGGGTGCGCATGCCTGATTTGCAATGGAAAATCACGCAGGATGCCTGCTGAGCGCCGGCAGGTAGGCCTTGTTGTTGCAATTGAGGCAGCGGTTGCAGCAAAGCGTTTTCGATATGTTCGCGGTTATATTCATCTTCTCCGCGGATATCGATCAATACTGCGCCGTTTTGCAGTTTATTTTGTGTGTGGGCAGCGGTAATGGTGGCTATAGACATAAATGATTCCTTGGGCGTATGGGTATATTGACCTGAATATCGTCATGAAGTTTGATATTCATGACGATATTTGGCGGCATGTTTGATTATTTTTTATCAGTGGGGCAGGTGTTGATGCCGAGTAAGGTATAAAACAGGCAGTTTGACATTAAACCGGTTGCCAGAGGGATGATGCCCAGCCAGCCCCAACAGCCGATAACGTTGGTGGCTGCCAGAATGATTAAAATTGCGCCTACGGTAATACGGATGATTTTGTCGATCCCGCCTACATTGCGTTTCATAAGGATGCTCCGGGTTGTTGGAATAAACATTATTTAAATATTATATAATATAAATTATATATTAAATATTGGTTTTATAAAAGTGCCATGCAAAGCAAATGCCCGTCTGAAAAGTATGTTTTCAGACAGGCATGCTTGATGAGGAAGCTTAAGATGTATCGTTGATTAACACGCTAATACAAGGCAGCAAGCCGTAGACAGTATAAGCAGTATGGGACTGATTTTGTTGCTGTTTCGGCGCTTACAAAATCGTTCTCTTTGAACTAAGGTGCGGAAACGCCATAGCAAAAGTTAAGTTGGCTGACTATAAAAAATGCCTGTCTGAATAGCTTTCAGACAGGCATTGTCGAATCAAAATGCTTCGCCCACTTTCACACCGCCGGCGGTGTCTTTGGGAGAGGCCAATTTGGCCGTTGCGGCTTGCGCTGCTTTAAAATCGGCGCTTGCCATCATGGTTTCAGCTTCTGCGGGCGTAAGGGTGTTGGCCATGTATTGCCAGCGTTGTGCCAGCTCGGGATTTTCAGGAATAGTGAAACCTTCGCGCAATTCGTCAACCAAATCCGGGCGGTTGCACACAAGTACGATATCGCAGCCTGCTTCAAACGATAAGCGCGCGCGTTCTTTGATACCGCCGGCACCGCATGCGCCTTCCATGGTTAAGTCGTCTGAGAAAATCACGCCGTTAAAGCCGATATCCCGGCGCAGAATATCTTTCAGCCATTTGGCGGAGAAACCCGCAGGCTGATTGTCGATTTTCGGATAAACCACATGCGCGGGCATCACGGCTGCCATGCCTGCCGCACTCATTTTTCGGAAGGGAAGAATGTCGGCGGCTTCCAGTTCGGCCAAATTGCGATCGTCTTGCGGCAGAACATGGTGGCTGTCACCTTCTACAAAACCGTGGCCGGGGAAATGTTTGCCGCAGGATTTCATGCCGCCTTTATTCAAACCTTTTTGCAAAGCCAATGCCAATTCGGTAACAATTTCTGCATTTTTATGGAAGCTGCGGTTGCCGATAACAGCGCACTGCCCCCAGTTTAAATCAAGCACGGGCGTAAACGACAAATCCACTCCGCATGCGCTTAATTCTGCCGCCAATACCCAGCCAACTTGTTCGGCTTGCGCTTTGGCGGCATCTGCGCCTTGGGTATCCCAGATTTCGCCGATCACATCCATTGCGGGTAGCCGGGTAAAGCCTTCGATAAATCGCTGCACGCGGCCGCCTTCATGGTCGACGGCAATAATTAGTTCAGGAGTACGCAATGCTTTGATTTCTTTTACGAGTTCTTTAAGTTGCGTCACATTTTCAAAATTGCGGCGAAACAGGATCACACCGCCGACAGAAGGGTCGCACAGTCGCTGTTTTTCTTCTTCGGTGAGATGAAATGCATTTACATCGGCCATCACAGGGCCGCGGGGAAGGTGGATGGGATACATGCGGGTATTCTTTAAATAAAGGGGTGAAATAAAGGGGTGGGTAATATATATTCAGACAGGCATTTAAACAACAAATGCCTGTCTGAAACAAATGAAATGTGTTTTATTGCAGATTTAAAGCTAAAAACAGCGTCGTACCTTTGCGCTCAACCAAAAGCGGAATGTTTTTGCCGGAGCCGGCAATTGCGGTACGAAGGCCGGCTTCGTCTTCCACTTTGCTTTGCGCGATAGACAGGATTTTGTCTCCGCGGCGGATGCCCGCACGTTGCGCCACGCCGCTTACATTGGTTACAACCAGATATTTTTTCTCATTGTTTGAGATTTCACGCAGATTCATGCCCAGCTCTTCTACGGCAAAGTCTTTGGCTTCAATACTCTGAGGCAATATATTGCCACTTTCTATCTCGGCTTCATCTTTGCCATCGGTAGCGGCACCGAGCATCACTTTCAGCTCGTTTTCTTTACCGTTGCGCCAAACGCCCAACGTAATTTCTTTGCCGGGCACCAAGTTGCCGACCATCACAGGCAATTCGCTGGATGTGCGCACGGTTTCTCCATTGACGCTGCGCACGATATCACCGACTTGCAAGCCTGCTTTAGCTGCCGGGCTGCCGGGCAACACTTTGGCAATCAAGGCACCGGTAGGTTTATCGAGTTTAAACGACTTAGCCAAATCGTAAGATACTTCCTGAATAATGACACCCAATTGGCCACGCTGCACTTTCCCTGTGGCTTTGAGCTGCTCGACCACGTTCATGGCGATGTCGATCGGGATGGCGAACGAAATGCCCATAAAGACACCGTTTCGGCTGTATATCTGAGAGTTGATGCCGATAACTTGGCCGTCGAGATTGAAGAGCGGGCCGCCTGAGTTGCCGGGGTTGATGGCAACATCGGTTTGGATAAACGGCGTGTAGTTTTCATTCGGCAGGCTGCGGCCTTTGGCGGATACGATGCCTGAAGTGATACTGTTGTCAAAGCCGAAAGGTGCGCCGATGGCCGCTACCCATTCACCCGGTTTCAAATCGCGCGGATTGCCGATTTTGACGATGGACAAGTTTTTGGCGTCGATTTTCAAAAGAGCCACGTCGGTTTGAGGGTCTGAGCCGATCAGCTTGGCAATGAATTCGCGCTTGTCGTTGAGGGTTACTTTGATTCTGTCCAACCCACTCACAACGTGGGTGTTGGTCAGGATGTAGCCGTCGGGGCTAATAATGAAGCCGGAGCCGAAATTTTGATCATTGTCGCCTTCATCATGCGGCACGTCCGGTGTGTTGGGCACCAAACGTTTGAAAAATTCGTAGAAAGGATCGTTATCAGGGAACTGGTTTAAATCCATTTCGTTGTCTTTGCGGGGTTTGGCCGCGGCTACGGGATCTTTGTAGGCCTGAATGTTTACTACGGCCGAACCTTCCTGCTCGACCAGTTTGGCAAAATCGGGCAGGGTAGCGGGCGCTTTTTTCTCAACCTTGGTTTCCACGGGTTTCACTACGCTGGCAGGCTGCTGGTCTTGGCCGAGGCCGAGTTTGTCGCAGCCGGCCAGTGAAAGGCTTGCAGCTAAAAGCAGAGTGAGGTATTTGGGTGTTGTTTTCACGATCATTCTTTCTTGTGATTGCTATCAGCATTTTATAGTTGTGTAATGCGGGATTGTAACGAAAAGAAGTAAAGCTGAAAACTTGATTTAACAAGGTTTTTCAGACAGGCATCTGTTGTTGCGCCATCAAGGCAGGGCTTTGGCCGGGTATTCGCATAAATCATTGATCAAGCATTGTTCGCACAGGGGTTTCTGTGCTTTACAGGTATAGCGGCCGTGCAGAATCAGCCAGTGGTGCGCGTCGAGGATAAATTCTTTCGGTACGAATTTCATCAGCTTGTCTTCTACTTCGCGTACATTTTTACCGGGCGCGATTTTAGTTCGGTTTGAAACGCGGAAAATATGTGTGTCCACCGCCATTGCAGGCTGTCCGAAAGCGGTATTGAGCACCACATTGGCGGTTTTCCGCCCTACGCCGGGCAGTGCTTCCAAAGCTTCACGGGTTTGGGGTACTTCGCCGCCGTATTGTTCGAGTAGAATGCGGCAGGTTTCAATGATGTGTTTTGATTTGGTTTTATAAAGGCCGATGGTTTTTGTGTATTCCATCACGCCTTCTAGGCCTAAATCCAGCATTGCCTGCGGTGTATTGGCTACGGGAAATAGTTTGGCCGTAGCTTTGTTTACGCCCACATCTGTGGCCTGTGCCGAAAGCAATACGGCTATTAGGAGTTCAAACGGGCTGTTGTAGTTCAATTCGGTGGTCGGATTAGGATTTGCGGCGCGTAGCCGCTCGAAGATTTCTTGGCGGATGTGTTTATTCATATGTAAGTTTTTGTTTTCAGACAGGCATCGGGTTGTGAATTCTTGTTTTAAACCAAATCGTTATTGTGCATTTTGGCGCTGCTCTTTGCGGAAATGCCAGGGGGCTTGTGGGTTCTTAGCGTGCCACAAACCTAAGCGTTTGCTTCGTGCATTAAGCTCGGCTTGACCATAGACTTGGTAGTCGGTTTTACTTTGTTTCTTTTTGGCTATGGAAACATAATGCCAAGCATGGCCGTTTTCAAGCTGGGCAAGATTGACATCGCGCCCGTTCAGCCTTACTTGAGCCACTTCGCGTTGGTAGCGGTCACGCTCAAACACCGTTACTTCCACTGTTTGCCCTTCAATCATGGTTGTAAGGTTTTCACGGCTGGCTTCGCTGTGTGCCTGTTGCAATTCGGGGGCATCAATATAAGCCATTCTGATTTTCCGTTTCTGGCCGTTTCGGTCGATTACGTGAATGGTATCGCCATCGCTTACCGCCACTACCCTGGCTTGATAAATGGTTTGGGTTGTTGCATGGTTTTGATGCGTTTCCCAATTGGATTTTGGAGCGTGGTGTACCGGATCGAAACAGGCAGTGAGGGCAAATAGTGTGGAAAGGGCGATTAAGCGGAGAGACATAATGATTGCATATTTAAAATAAAAATATGATTGTACGCATTAGTTAAGAAGTGTATACCAATGCCTGTCTGATAAAGAAAAGTTTTTTCAGACAGGCATTATGTATTATACGAGATAAAAGGGAATATTTAATCTTGCAAGAGTAAAGCAGTCAATTTATTTATCATTCATGAGCAGTTTTGCGGCTGTAAGCGCATAATAAGTCAGAATACCATCGGCGCCTGCGCGTTTAAATGCCAATAAACTCTCTAGAATGGCTTTCTCTTTATCTAACCAGCCGTTTTGAATGGCCGCCGCCAGCATGGCATATTCTCCTGATACTTGATAAGCATAGGTGGGTACGCCAAATTCGTCTTTAACGCGTCGGATTACATCCAAATAGGGCAGGCCGGGTTTTACCATAACCATATCTGCACCTTCTTGAATATCCAAAGCAACCTCCTGTAAAGCTTCATCAGTGTTGGCAGGATCCATTTGGTAACTTTTTTTATCTGCTTTTCCAAGATTGGCAGAGCTTCCTACTGCATCACGGAATGGTCCGTAGAAAGCCGAGGCGTATTTGGCCGAGTAAGCCATAATTCTGGTATAAATATGCCCTGCCTCTTCAAGAGCTTCTCGAATCGCGCCAATTCGGCCATCCATCATGTCTGAAGGCGCAATCACTTGAGCGCCTGCATCAGCATGGCATAAAGCCTGACGTATCAACACTTCAATTGTTTCATCATTTAAAACATATCCTGTTTCATCAATAAGCCCGTCTTGACCATGTATGGTGTAAGGATCTAAAGCAACATCGGTCATGATGCCCAGTTCGGGGAAACGGCTACGCAATTCACGCACTGCAGTAGGTACCAATCCGTCAGGATTGTACGCCTCTTCTGCTGATTCTGTTTTATTACGCGTTATCACCGGAAACAAAGCCATCATTGGTATTGAAAGCTCCAGCATTTTCTCTGCGGTAAAAAACAGTTTATCCAAGCTTTGGCGTTTGACTCCGGGCATTGAAGGGATATTTTGTTCTTGATTCTGCCCTTCAAGAATAAATACAGGATAAATTAAATCGTCTGCAGTTAGCTTGTTTTCCCGCATAAGGCGTCGTGAAAAATCATCTTTTCTCATACGACGAAGACGCGAGTAAGGTACGGAGCGTTGAGTAAAAGTCATCATAATTTCTTTCTAAAATTGTAAGATTTTATGTTTTAATAAGAGGTTTTAAAATAGTCGTTATGAAAATATTTTGAAATTCG
>NZ_JH165159.1:1868379-1881171 GCF_000227765.1 Neisseria wadsworthii 9715 | reverse complement strand
TGGTTCAAGACGGGCTGAGATCTTTGAAAAGTCCCCAAATCCCCTAAACTCCCCGTCAAGATATTTAGGGGATTTCTCATGAGCACCTTTTTTCAGCAAACGACAAGCCATGATTGCCAAACACGTCGACCGCTTTCCTCTGTTGAAGCTGGAGCAGGTGAGATTGATTGGCAGTCTATCGAACATTTGTCTCCAGCAGTGAGGTTTGGGCGGTCATGGAACCTCGGGCATAGATTTCGGCTGGTGACCAAACGGCTTACGCGGTTCAGTTCGCTTTTACTAATGCCGTTGCCGGCAATATCTTTGATTTCTCTGCGGATGGAGGAGAACAAGGATTTGTCGTGTAAAAACTATTTTTTTATTTATTATATAATAAGCCATTTGAAACATAGTTGAATGTATATTATAAAAATAATATTAAAGTTAATATTATTTTTTGTAAAAATGATATTTTCGAATAAATAAAGGAAATGAAATGCGAATGTGGTTAAAAAACACTTTGATTTGTATGACCACCATAAGTGTCTTAAGTGCGTGTGCGGCGCTTGAAAAGCGTGCTGAGGAAACGAGGAAAATAGTGACAGCTAAATTAGAGACATTTTCCAATCAATTAATCAAAGAAGATCAACCATATGCAACTCTAAGATTTTATCCCCCTGTATCTCGCCACTATGGTTATGGTACTTTGGATCCGACACCAATCAACATCATTAAGTTTGATAAGACTATGCTTTCCGGATATGAGGAAGAGTTTGGTTTTTTGTCGAGCTACCAAGTTTTACAAACACCCCATATCCCACTAAAAGTTCCGACAGGATCACACTCATTCATAGCGGGAGTCGCTAATAGTTCCATAGGATATGTGAAATTTAATGATGTGAACTTTGAAGCAGGTAAGCACTACATCTTAAAAACTGTAAAGTATGATCGTAAGAAACGCAGAAGTACTTGGCAAATATATGAGTATACTTTAGACACTCGTTTTGATTTGAATGAGAGAGAATCGGTTATTTTAGGTCAACCGGTTTCTGATCAACAGATAGATGGCCATAAAAAGGATATTTTATGAAATGGCAGAATTGGATACTTGTCGCAGCAGTTATGGTTTCGACAGGTGGATGTGTACGTATGATACTACCAACTTCAATTGAAGAGATTGAAAAGCGGGCGTTTGAAGGACAACGTGAGATCTTGGTTGATGTAGACTATGTTGAAGCGTATCGTAATATGAAACGCTATTATGATAAATGTTTGAATGATACCGTAAGCCAATATCAAACTTCGTCTGTTGAAAGTAAATTGGAGCGCGATAAGGGAACCGCGCAGTTTGTCGGGGTAGAACCGTTTGGTACTTATTCATTTGTGATTAATTTAAGTGATCAAGGCGAAAGCAAAACCCTCATTCGATATCTACGTCCTGTACCTAAAGGGGTAGCTAACTTGTTTTTGGGTAAACAACGCCAACAAAATATCTTGATAAAGGAATTCAAGTTTTTAGAAAAGTTGAGTAAACTCAATCCCGAAGATTGGAATTCATGTAGTCAAATCAGATAGATATTTAAATTAGGGGCTAATCTACTTCAGCCCCTTTAATAATTTATATGATATTTTGCTTGAAATATTACGAAATAGACTTATGTTGAAAACATTGCTTGCCATTTTGCAGGTAATTTAACTTGGAAAGGAAAACACAATGAGACGTAACTACGAATCACAAAAAGATGCTTTGTTGCAAGAAATCCGTTCGGTATTAAACGATGCGGAAGCGCTGTATGACCAAGGTATCGAGCGTGGCGCGGAAGAAACCAAAGCTTTGAAAGAAAAGCTGCAATCTAAACTTGAGCGCGCACAATCAAAATTGAGTGATTTTGAAGAGCGTGCTTATGAAGAAGCGCGTTACCGTGTCCGTCAGGTTGATGATTATGTGAACGACAAGCCTTACTACGCAATGGGCTTTGCTGCTTTGGCAGGTTTAGTTACAGGCATTCTGCTGACCCGTCGTTAATTCATATCATCAAACCGCCGGGCCTTTCCGGCGGTTTCCGTGTTTAATTTAGAAAGGCGACGCCTATGGGTATTAAACAGGAAATTACCGGTATTAAAGCCATCTTCGGCCAAGGCATCCATTTGCTGCTGTTGCGTTTGCGCGTGCTGCGTTTGGATGTTGAAGAGCAGGTTGCGGGTGTGTTGAAAATCTTCGCCATGATTATGGCTGCCGCCGTGTGCTGCCTGATCGGACTGACCGCGCTGCTTTTCGGCTTGAATACCGTGCTGTCGGACGAGGCCAAAATTTGGACGTTTTTCGGAACCGCCGGCGTTGCACTGCTTTTGGTGCTTTGTTTGATTTTACAAATTCCTTCAATCTGGCGCAGCGGAAGCGAAAAAGTCAGCCAAACTTTTCAGGATATGCAGGAAGACTTGGCTTATCTGAGCGACAAGGCTGAACGCGGCCGTAAAGAATAACAGGGAGGAGCGGACACATGCCTAACAAGAGCAAACGTGAAGAACGCGAACTTTTAGAGCTGGAATGCAAGCTTACACGTTTGAAAATTGATTTGGAGCGCCAAAAATTAAGGCGCTCGCGCCGGCAAGAGCCCGACGGGCCGGCTGCACAGGTTTTGGATTTGGTCAGCAACATGCCCAGCCAGAGCTTGTGGAAAAGCGTGCTGCTGCCCATCAAGTGGAAACACCGGGCTATGTTGGGCGCGGCATTGATGGCTTTTGAGTTTTGGAAGAAAAAGCGCTAAGCTCGGGTTTTGATTGGAATGCCTGTCTGAAGACGGTTCAGACAGGCATTTGCTTGTGCGCAAAACCTTGAAATCCCATCATGTGCCTTAATATAGGCAGCGTTTAATGTTTTTGAAGCTTCTGATACTTATGATTACTGTAAATACCCTGCAAAAAATGAAGGCCGAAGGCGAGAAAATCGCCATGCTCACCTGCTATGAGGCCTGCTTTGCATCTTTAATGAACGAAGCAGGCGTGGATATGCTTTTGGTGGGCGACTCTTTAGGCATGACGGTGCAAGGGCAAAGCTCCACCCTGCCGGTAACTTTGCAGGATATGTGTTACCACACCGCAGCCGTTGCGCGCGGTAACAAGCAGGCCATGATTGTGGCCGATTTGCCTTTTGGCTCCTATCAGCAAAGCAAAGAGCAGGCTTTTGCCGCTTCCGCCGAGCTGATGGCCGCCGGTGCGCACATGGTGAAATTGGAAGGCGGTGTGTGGATGGCGGAAACTACCGGATTTTTGCAGATGCGCGGTATTCCCGTGTGCGCGCATATCGGGCTGACGCCGCAATCCGTGCATGCGTTTGGCGGCTATAAAGTTCAAGGCAAAGGCGATACGGCTGCACAGGCTTTGCTGAATGATGCCAAAGCACATGATGAAGCAGGCGCGGCGATGGTGCTGATGGAGTGCGTGCCCGCCGAGCTGGGCAAACTGGTTACCCAAAGCGTTTCCTGCCCGACCATTGGTATCGGAGCCGGTGTCGATTGCGACGGGCAGGTGCTGGTGATGCACGATATGCTGGGTGTGTTCCCGGGCAAAACGGCTAAATTCGTAAAAAATTTTATGGAAGGGCAAACCAGCATTCAAGCGGCTGTGAAAGCTTATGTGGATGCGGTTAAAAACCAAACCTTTCCGGCTGAAGAACACATTTTTAAAGCTTAAACAAGGATAAGCATTTATGAAAATCATCCATTCCATTCAAGAGCTTCGCGAATGGAGAAAAAATGCGGGCAGCGTGGCTTTCGTGCCCACAATGGGCAATCTGCATGAAGGGCATTTGGCTTTGGTGCGCGAAGCCAAAAAGCATGCCGACCAAGTGGTGGTGAGCATTTTTGTGAACCGACTGCAATTCGGGCAAGGCGAGGATTTCGATAAATATCCGCGCACCTTGCAGCAGGATGTGGACAAACTGAAAGGCGAAGGCGTGGCTGTGGTGTTTGTGCCGGACGAGCAGGAGCTTTATCCGCGTGTGCAGCAGCAATACAATGTGGAGCCGCCGAATCTGCAAAACGAGCTGTGCGGCGCGTTCAGGCCGGGGCATTTCCGCGGCGTGGCTACCGTTGTAACCAAGCTGTTTAATATCGTGCAAGCCGATGTGGCTTGCTTCGGCAAGAAAGATTACCAACAATTGACTATTATTCAGGGCATGGTGGATGATTTGAATATGAACATCCGCATCGTGCCTGTGGACACGGGCAGGGCTGCCGACGGTTTGGCTTTATCCAGCCGCAACCAGTATTTGAGTGCGGAGGAGCGCGCCGAAGCGCCGCGCCTTTATCGCGAATTGTCGCAGATGGCGCAGGCGATTCAGGATGGAAATGTGAATTATGCCGAGCTGGAGCAGGCAGCCAAACAGCGTTTGCGTGATGCGGGCTGGGTTGTGGATTATATCGAAGTGCGCCATGCCGGTAATTTGCAGGTGGCCCATGCAGGCGACAAGCACGTGGTGATTGTGGCGGCGGCGCGCTTGGGCAACACGCGCTTGATTGATAATATTGAAGTGCATCTGTAACCGTTTTGCGGTTGGATTAAACCATGCCTGTCTGAACAGTGGTTTTCAGACAGGCATGGTTTATGTGGTGGATCAACTTATGATCGGTATATAGTCAACCAACTTACATAATAACAACATCCTCATACTCGGGCTTGACCCAAGTATCTTGAGTTTCAGTAAGTTCGGGAGATAATCGGGGCAAGCCCGAGTATGACGAGTGTACGATTTTTAAGTTGATTTACTATATGTGCAGATGGACGTATTTTTCTAAGGGTTTCGTCAAGCCCGGGTATTTTGCTTGATGGGACATGACAGGCATCACGGATATGCCTGTCTGAAAATGTTTTCAGGGCTTGGCCAGTATTCGTGTAACCGTATCAACAATGGCTTGGGTTTGCGGATCAATTTCGATATTCACGCTGTCGCCGGTTTTTTTGATGCCAAATAAGGTGAGCCGCAAGGTTTCGGGTATGAGGTGGACGTTGAATTCCTGATCGGTTACTTCGCCTATGGTTAGGCTGCAACCGTCTAAGCCGGCGAAGCCTTTTGGCAGGATGTAGGGCTTCAGAGCGGCCGGTAGGGTGAACCACACGGTTTTGTTGTGGGCGCTTTCTTCTATGCGGGTGATGCGGGTAACGGCGCTGATGTGGCCGCTCATCAGGTGTCCGCCGATTTCGTCGCCGAAACGGGCGGCGCGTTCCAGGTTTACGGCATCGCCTGTTTGAAGCTCGCCAAGGTTGGTTTTGCTCAGGGTTTCGGCCATCAAGTCGAATTTGACTTGTTTGCCGTTGATATGGGTGATGGTGAGGCAGCAGCCGTTATTGGCGATAGACGCGCCGGTCTGCAGATTGTCTGCCATGTGTTCGGGCAGTTCGACGGTGAGCGTGCGGAAATCTTTGGAAGGGCTGTGTATGGCGACGATGGTGCCGGTGCCTTGTACGATGCCTGTAAACATAGTTTTGCTTTCTGATAAAAATGTGTTGGTTGAATGCCTGTCTGAAAAGGCTTGGAATGTTTTTCAGACAGGCATTGTTTTATTCTTTGCATGCGTGGCAATCGGGCTGGTTGCTTTCTTGCAGGCGTATCCGTTTGCGCGCTTCTGCTGCTTCAAAGCGGCATTGCTGGCGCTCGTTGGTGATTTGCAGCGGCGGCACGGCTACGGGTTTGCCGTTGTCAACGGCAACCATGGTGAAATAGCAACTGTTGGTATGGCGCACGGTGCGTTCGCGGATGTTTTGCGCTTCGACGCGGATGCCGACTTCCATTGAGGTTCGGCCGACATGGTTGACGCTGGCGAGGAAGGTAACGAGTTCGCCTACATGAATTGGTTCTTTGAAGGTAACTTTGTCCACCGAGAGGGTCACGCAGTAGTGGCCGCTGTAACGGCTGGCGCAGGCGTAGGCAACTTGATCGAGCAGCTTGAGCAGGTCGCCGCCATGTACGTTGCCGCTGAAGTTGGCCATGTCGGGCGTCATTAAGATGGACATTTGAAGCTCCGATTGGGGGAGGTTTTGATTGTCGGTCATGTTGTTTTCTTTATTTGTTGAGGTTGTGGAAAATGATTTTTCAGACAGGCATCGGGCTAAATCCACTTGCGGCGGTGGAAATAAATCAGCAGGGCCGACACGATGCAGATCATGGCCAGCCAGACCATATAATAGCCGTAGCGCCAATGCAGCTCGGGCATATTGTCAAAGTTCATGCCGTAGATGCCGGTGATCAGGGTGAGAGGCATGAAAATGATGGTAATCACGGTGAGCACGCGCATCTGCATGTTCAGCCGGTTGGACTGGTAAGACAAATGCACGTCCATCATGCTTTGCACGGAATCGCGCGAGGCGTCGAGCGATTCGGAAAGCTGGAGCAGGTGGTCGTAAGCATCGCG
The DNA here is from genome assembly GCF_000227765.1 of Neisseria wadsworthii 9715. Classification (GTDB taxonomy): domain Bacteria; phylum Pseudomonadota; class Gammaproteobacteria; order Burkholderiales; family Neisseriaceae; genus Neisseria; species Neisseria wadsworthii. The sequence continues at coordinate 1,874,782 of NZ_JH165159.1, read as the reverse complement.
CAGGTAGATATGGGCTTCGTTGTGGAAAATGGGAAAATCGCCACGCAAAAGCTGAACCATCATATCGCGCATGGGCGAAAGCGTGCGGCGCAGGCGCACGGCATCGCGTTTGAGGCGGTGAATTTTCGGCAGTAAATCGGTGGTGTCACTGCCGGTGTTGGCAAACAGGTTTTTATCAATCGCCTCCACGCGGTTATGGAAATGATCGAGCGTGATGAAATAATCGTCGACCAAGCGGTCGATGAAGGTATAGGAGAGGAAAACGGGGCTTTTGTCGCGCAGGCCGGTGCGGTTGTCGACAATGTGTTTGCGGATGCTGCTGAGCAGCCCGAGCGGGCGCTGCTGGAAGGTGAGGACGAAATTGTGCCCGATAATCAGGTACACCGGGTCTGAAACGAGCTTGCTGCCGCCGTATTGGAACACGCGGGTGGCGATGAAGAGGTAATTTTCGTAGTCCTCTGCTTTGGGGCGCTGATTGCGGTTGAGCAAGTCTTCAATCACCAGATCATGAATGCCGTAGGGTGCGAGCAGGGTTTTAAGTGAAGCGGCGTCGTTGATGCCGACGAAATGCAGCCAGTTGATGTGCTCCGAATCGGGGGAGTGGGGAATAAGCGCCGTGTGTTCCGGCAGATTGCTGTTGCTTAGGATCAGGTCGCGGGTGGCGCATTCTGTGGGGCTGTAAAGCGTTTGGTGCACGGCGTGTTTGGGCGTATTTTCCGTGCTGCTGCGTTTGGGTGCGGCTTCGTTCATGGCGGCAAAGGTATATCGGTTCGAAGAGACAAAGTATAATGGAAATGCCTGTCTGAAACCACTTGGGCGGGCAGGTATCTATTTGAACCATAGTCGATATTGATAAATTAATATGCCGGATACACCATTAACCTGCCTGCTGGCCGATGAGCACTGCGCAGATTTATACCGTTCCGATTTATTGGATAAACAGGATGCGCTCAGATTGCAGGCGCAACCTGCGTTGGCGCAGCGGGCAGACTGGCGGGTAAGCCGTTATTTGAAGCAGCAGGCAGTATCTCCGGTGCGGTCTTTGTCGCACAGCAAAGGCGTGGCAGCGGTGTTGTGCGGAGGCGGGAAGATTTTGGCTGCAGGCGTGGATATCGAGCATATCCGGCCGCGGGATTTTGCATCGCTGGCAGAATGGGTGGCACAGCCGCACGAGCAGGCAATCTTGGCCGAGAGCGGTTGGCAAGCTGACGATTTCTATGAGTTATGGACGCTGAAAGAAGCGCTGCTTAAAGCGGGCAAGCTTGGTTTTCCGGAAGCAATGAAAGTAGTTGGCCGGCAACGTGGTGAAGAGGGCAAAGTGCATGTGCAAGGGCAGGGCGGCTGGCGGGGTGTGACCTATAAAATCGACCGTCACTTCATGTTGGCTTGTGTTTGGTTGGGAGAAGGCCAACTTGAGCTACGGCTGGAAGGAGGGTTTGAGGCGGATGTGGTAAGAGTGGGGAAGTATGATTAAACGCATAAAGTTTTAGGAAAGTTATGTTGATTAACTATATATCAATGCCTGTCTGAAAAGGTTTTCAGACAGGCATTGATAGCTCATAAGCAAGCCTTATTACTCCTGCCAGCGTTTGAATATTAGCGAAGTGTTCACGCCGCCGAAAGCGAAGTTGTTGTTCATTACATAATCGGTTTGAATCTCCCGCCCTTCGCCGCGGATATAATCCACCTTGCCGCAAAGCGGGTCGACATTATCCAAATTGATAGTAGGGGCGAACCAGCCGCTGTTCATCATTTCGATAGAAAACCAAGATTCCAAAGAGCCGCATGCGCCGAGCGTGTGGCCGAAATAGCTTTTTTGCGAACTCATGGGCACATGGCCGAACACGGCTTCCGTGGCTAAGGTTTCAGCGATGTCGCCTTTTTCAGTGGCCGTGCCGTGCCCGTTAACATAGCCGATTTGGTTTGGTGAGAGACCGGCGTCTTTCAAAGCCATCTCCATGCAGCGCTGCATGGTGGCTTTTTGCGGTTGGGTAACGTGGCTGCCGTCGCTGTTGGCACCATAGCCCACGATTTCGGCATAGATTTTGGCGCCGCGCGCACGCGCGCATTCCAATTCTTCCAGCACCAAAAAACCTGCGCCCTCGCCGATAACCAAACCGTCGCGGTCTTTATCGTAAGGACGCGGAGTACGCTCGGGTTCGTGATTGCGGCGGCTGGCGGCATAGAGAGAGTCGAATACATAAACTTCCGACGGGCAGAACTCTTCGCTGCCGCCCCCCAGCATCATATCTATCAAACCGTATTTAATGGCTTCATAAGAATAGCCGATGCCCTGGCTGCCGGACGAACAGGCGCTGGAGGTTGGAATAATGCGCCCGGTAAGCCCGAAAAAGATGCCGACATTGGCCGGAACGGTGTGCGGCATCATGCGCACATAAGTGTTGGCGTTGAAGTTGCGCGAGTTGCCGTGCAACACCAAATCGCCCATCACGCCGGTGTCTTTGGTGCTGCCCACGGAAGAGCCGGCGGCTACGCCCATGCGGCCGTCTTTAATACGTTCATCTCCCAAAAGTCCTGCATCGGCCAACGCCTGTTCGGCGGCATCAACAGCCATTTGCGTTCCACGTCCCATGCTGCGCAGCTGTTTGCGCGTCCAGTGGGCAGGCGGTTGGTAGTTTTCCACTATCGCACCCAAGCGCGCTTCCAACTCGGGAAACTGCTCCGACCAATCCATGCTTTTTACGGCATTTTTACCTTTTAGAAAGCCTGTCTGAATGCTTTTCCAATCACGCCCGAATGCGGTAATCCCGCCGACGCCTGTAACAACAACCCGTCTCAACACAAACCTCCGTTTACCGCAATAACCTGCCGCGTGATATACGCTGCTTTGTCGTCCATCAAAAACCGAACGGCATGCGCCACTTCTTCCGGCGAACCCATGCGCGCGGCAGGCACGGCTTTTAAAATCTCTTCCACCGGCACGTTTTCATCCACAATTTCCGTATCAATCAGGCCGGGAGCCACGCAGTTGACCGTGATTTTCCGCTTGGCGAGCTCCACCGCCAGAGCTTTGGCCGCACCGATAATGCCGGCTTTGGAAGCGCTGTAATTGACCTGGCCGCGGTTGCCTGTGATACCGGACACGGAAGCCATACACACAATACGCCCCGCTTTGCGGCGGCGTATCATCGGCATTACGAGCGGATGCAGTACATTATAGAAACCATCCAAATTGGTACGCAGAACTTGATCCCAGTCTTCGTCTTCAAAAGCCGGAAAAGCGTTGTCGCGCGTTAAGCCGGCATTCAGCACCACGCCGTAATAAGCGTCGTGTGATTCGATATCGGCGGTAAGCTCTTCGCGGCATTGGCTTCGGTTGGAAACGTCAAACTGCAAGACTCTGGCCTGCCTGCCCAAAGCGCGCACGGATTCGGCCACGGCTTCTGCTTCTTCGCGGCGGCTGCGGCAATGAACAACGATGTCATAGCCGTCTTCCGCCAAGCCCAAAGCCACTGCTTTGCCGATGCCTCGGTTGGAGCCGGTAATTAAAATGGTTTCGCTCATACGTTTTCCTTAAACTTAAAATTTGATTCAGGCGTGTTGGTAGACACAATGCCTGTCTGAAAAAAGCGACATTACGTTCAAGCAGTTTGCCCTTCTTTCGGGCTATAAACATTCAGTGCAGCTTGAGCCAACAAGCCGTCGGCAGGCAGCTTGCTTTTTTCATGTTCAGGAGCGTCAGTCCAGTAAAGCGCACAGTCAAACACGCCAAAACCGGTTGAATCCATTACAGATTCCTGAACTTTCACCAGCAATTCAGTGTCAATCGGAATATTGTCAGCAAATAAATTCAGCTTGCGGGTGCCGAGTAAAAAGCCTAGTTTGATTGGTTCGCCTGCGTTGGCAGCATGGCAGCCCATCAAAGCGCCTATGCCTTGCGCCATAATCTCTATGCCGGCAAAACAAGGCAGATAGTTATTTTTTAAGAGAATATGGTTTTCACCTATTTTGGCGGTAGCGGAAAGATGGCCGGAACCGTAGTCGGTGATGCAGTCGAGCAAAACCATATGGCCGCTGTGTGGTAAAAGCGGTGCAACGGACGTAATGGGGCAGGTGAGCGGAGCATTCATGAACGATGTGGGCTGTTAATATCTAAGCCGATGCCAATAATAATGTGCCAATTATATTGCATTGCTGTTTTTTGTTAAAACCTTAGGTTAAAATAACAGCATTTACTGACCAGATTAAACGCATGATGACCGCATCTTCCCATTGCAGCTTTTCTTTTGATATTGTCGAATGGCAGGCTTCTTCAAGCCGTTTGGCAGGGCTTGGCGCTTGGCAGCAATGGTCGGCGGACACAGCTTTTGTTGAAAGCCAGCCTGATTATAAACCTGAGCTGGCTTTTTTGCCTGCTATGCAGCGGCGGCGGTTAGGCAGGGCGGCGCGGCTGGTGTGTGATGCGGCATGGAATCTTGCAGAAAAACATCCTGAAAGCATTTTGGTGTTTGCCTCGCATGACGGCGAATTAAACCGCAGCTTCGAGCTGTGGCTGGAATTGATGAAAACACACACCGTATCGCCCATGTCGTTTGGCCTGTCTGTACATAATGCGCAAGTCGGGCAATGGTCGATGCTGCGTAAAGATATGCGTGAAAACACCGCTTTGGCGGTGGGCAGCGATGGTTTGGAAACGGCTTTGGCTGAAGCTTATGCGTTGATGCAGGAAGGTGCGGAACAAGTGTTGTTGGTGGTCGCAGACGACCCTTTATCGGAAGAATACGTGCTCGAAGCCGAGCGTGCGCCTATGTCTTATGCGCTTGCAATGATATTGAGGCCGGGCCGGCAATACCATTTAGCTTTGTCTTGCGGCAAAGATGCCGAAAAAAACTCACCCTATTGGGGCGCGCTTGATTGGATACGCTTTATGCTTTCAGACAGGCATGCAGAAACCAGATATTATGGCAAACGCCGCTGGCTGTGGCAGAAAGCTCTATGAAGTCATTGAATTACTACCGCCGCTTTTTTGCAACATTATTCGGCTTTATATTGTTTGGTGTAGTGGGTGTGCTGTTTAAAATCGTTTTGCTGCCTTACACATTAAAAAGCACCAAAAACGATATTCCCCGCCAAATACAGGCGCGGCGGTTGATTGGCAGGGTGTGGAAATGGTTTGTTGGCTATCTGATTTGGTCTGGCGTGTTGAGCGTACGCTTCAACGGCTTGGAAAAGCTGGGCAAACCCGGCCAGCTGGTATTGGCCAATCACCCCTCGCTGCTGGATGTGGTGTTGCTGGTCAGCCATGTGCCGGACATGAACTGCATCGTTAAAAAAGATTTGCTCAATAATCCTTCCATGAAAAGCCAGATTCTTGCCACGGGCTATATTCCCAACGACGAATCGCTGGAAATGATGGAAGAAGTGGACGCCGTGTTTAAAAGCGGCCAAAGCCTGCTGATTTTCCCCGAAGGTACGCGCACGGGCTGGGACGGGCAAATCAAGCTGCACCGGGGCGCGGTATCCATCGGCTTGCGCAGTGCCGAAGTGATTACGCCCGTGTGCATCAAAATGGATCCGCCGAATTTCAAAAAAGGCCAGCCATGGTATAAAATCCCACCCCGCACCATACATTATGAAATTACGGTCGGTGACGACATCCATCCGCAAGATTGGCTGGCGGAAAAGCCGCTGCCCATCGCCGCACGGCGTTTAAACACTTATTTGCAAGACTATTTCACACGGGAAACAACATGAATTTAGAAACACAAATCAAACAAATGATTATCGACAGCTTAGGCTTGGAGGATATTACCGTTGAAGATATCGAAACCGACGCCCCGCTGTTTGGCGACGACGGCTTGGGCTTGGATTCGGTAGATGCGCTGGAGCTGGGTTTGGCCGTGCAAAAAACCTTCGGCTTCCAACTCGACGGCGAAAAAGACAACTTGCGTGATCATTTTGCCAGCGTAGCCACATTGGCCGACTTCATCCGTAGCCGCCAAGCCTAAGGAGCGAATGATGACCGAACAAGAAATCCGCCGGATTCTGACCGATGCTTTAGTGAATCTGTTTGAAATCGAACCCGAGCGCATCAAGCCCGAAACCAATCTTTACGAAGATTTGGAAATCGACAGCATCGACGCCATCGACTTAATCGACCACATTAAACGCGAAACCGGCCGCAAACTCAAAGCCGAAGACTTCCGCAACGTGCGCACCGTAGATGATGTGGTGCAGGCCGTATCAAAGATTGAGGCCGAATAAGCCGCATTTGATATTTCAAAGCCGAAGGGCGGGCATGCTTGCCCGCCGTTTTGCTGTGTTCGGATTAGTTTTCAGACGGCCTCTTTCCTTCAAGGCCGTCTGAAAACTTGTTTTGCCTATTTGGAAAATAATCTGGAAAGCCCATACCGTTCAACCACATTCATTCCAAAGCTACTAT
>NZ_JH165159.1:1762150-1867893 GCF_000227765.1 Neisseria wadsworthii 9715 | reverse complement strand
ATATGAAAATCATCGGCCAAGTTTTGCTCGCCATAGTCAGTATCGCCTATCCCTTACTGTGGTATTACGGCCGCGAACACGGTGCGTTTTTCTGGCTTGCCGCCGCCATGTGCGCCTTGTGGCTGATACGCGCAGCAATGCAGAAAACCCGCTCCCAGCAAGCCGTTTCCTTGCTGCTTGCCGCCTTTTTTGCCTTAGTGATTGTTTTCAGACGGTCTGATTCCATGTATTGGTATCCCGTGGCCGTAAACTTGTTGATGCTCGCCGTGTTCGGCGCCAGCCTGTTTGCCAAACAAACCCTGATCGAACGCCTCGCCCGCCTGCAAAACCCCGACCTCCCGCCCGAAGGCGTGCGCTATACCCGCCGGGTAACCCAAATCTGGTGCGGCTTTTTTATCTTCAACGCCGCCACCTCCGCGCTGCTGGCATTTTCAGACAGGCATGATTGGTGGGCGCTTTATACGGGCATTTTTTCGTATATCTTGATGGGCGTGCTGTTTGTGGGGGAGTGGGTTTATCGGAAAGTGGTGTTGAAGGTTTGAGGCCGTCTGCAAATTGAATGGCGGGACGGATGTATGAAACCGATATTTTGACTATTTCCGAAGCAGGTTAGCTTTTCAGACGGCCTCTTGAGATAAGGGCGGATAGGCAAGAGATAAGCGATAAAATAAGCGATATAATGAGCGATAAAATAAGCGGTATAATTCAATATTTCAATTTGTGCCGCCTGAATATCAGGAAACACCGCCATGAAGCCGCCTTTCAGTATTACCAATCATATTCTTAACCTGATTGTAGAAATTTCACACATCATAGGCCGCCTGCAATTTCAATACGAACGCAATCTGCATTTGCGTAAAGAAAACCGCATCCGCTCGATTCAATCGTCTTTAGCCATTGAAAACAACTCGTTAACCATAGAACAAGTAACAGACATCATCAACGGCAAGCGGGTGTTGGGTAATCCGAAAGAAATTCAAGAAGTGAAAAATGCCTACGATGCGTATGAAGAAATCCTGAATTTTAACCCGTACAGCATCGGCGATTTTCTTAAGGCGCACGGCTTGCTTACCGAAGGCATTGTCCGCCAAGCAGGTGGTTTTCGGCATAAAGATGTCGGTATTTTTGCCGCCGACGGTACATTGCTGCACATGGGCGCACGACCGCAGTTTGTACCCGATTTGATGGAAAAACTATTTGCATGGGCGGAAACCGACGATACGCCGATGTTGGTAAAAAGTGCCGTAGTGCATTATGAAATCGAAATGATTCATCCGTTTGAAGACGGTAACGGCCGCATAGGCAGATTGTGGCAAAGTGTGATGTTGAGCCGCTGGAATCCCTTATTTGCATGGATTCCCGTAGAAACGATGGTGTACAGCAATCAGCAGGGCTATTACCGCGTTTTGGCCGAGGCTGATAAAGCCAATGATTCAACCGTATTTGTTGAATTTATACTTGATATGGTTCTGCAAACCTTGAAAGCTTACACATTCGATGCAACAAGCGATGTTGCAGATGCCAAAGTCAGCGAAAAAGCCCGCCAAGCCTATCTGCCGATACGCCGCTACCTTGAAGAAAATACAGAAATTTCCAACAGTCGGGCGCAGCAATTGACCGGAAAATCAGCGGCGACTGTTAGAAAATATCTGGCGGAGTTGACCGAAGCCGGGTTGCTGGAAGCGGTGGGAACGGGCAAAGGTAGGGTTTACCGTTTGGCAAAGCCTTTGAAATCGAAACCGCTTGATAACTGATTTAATATAGTTTGAGCCATCGAATCTGCCGCCCGATCATGAATAAAAAACAGTGATTTAAATAATGAATACACTCACTAACATATTGCTTCAAAAAACATTTTCCAATAATTTGATTGCCACCAGCCCCGATTGGACACGCGCCGATTTCAACCGCGCCGTTATCGACCTCTCAGGCCGTCTGAAAACGCAAAACGTGCAAACCGCCGCTTTGTGGTTTGAAGATGCCGCATATTTTGCCTGTGCGGTGTTGGCGGCGTGGCATGCGGGGGTGAGGGTGTTGTTGCTGCCGAATTTGGCGCAGGATAATGTGGATTGGGGCAACACGGCGGATGTGTGGCTGACGGATGCGCCGCATGAAAAAGCGTTTTCAGACGGCCTTAATGCCGATAAGGTTTGCAACATTCCCGCGGTCTTGAGCGGGATGCCGTCTGAAATGGCGATGCCGGATAATCTGCTGATTCCTGCGGATGCCGAGGCCTGTCTGAAAACATCCGGCTCGACCGGCGGCGCACAGGTGGTGGTAAAAACGGCGGGGCAGATGGAGGCGGAGGCTTTGGTTTTGGCGGAAGTTGTGCCGTTTCGGCAGGACGGGTTAACCGTAGTCGGCAGCGTCAGTCCGCAGCATATGTATGGTTTTACCTTCCGCTTCGCGCTCGCGCTTACAATGGGCTGGACGATAGACCGCCTGCAAAATGTGTATCCCGAAACCTTGCTGGCTGCTACGGTGGCGCACGCGCAATCGGTGTGGATTGCCAGCCCGGCGGTGTTGAACCGTTTGGGCGAAGCGCGCAACTGGCAGGCTGTGGGCGGCAAAGTGGCGGGGATTGTGTCGGCGGGCGGTGCGTTGCCGGAAGCGACCGCCGATTTGCTTGAAAAACATGCCGTTCGGCCTTTTGAAATTTACGGCAGCACCGAAACCGGCGTGATTGCGTCGCGCCGACAGCGCCGCGAGTGGCAGCCCTTTGCCGCAGTGGAAATCGGGCAAGACGAAGACGGCGCGTTGTGGGCGCAATCGCCGTGGACAAACGGCCGCTTCCAAACCGCCGATATGGTGGAAATGCAGCCCGAAGGCTTTTTACTGCTTGGCCGGAAAGACCGGATTATCAAATTTGAGGACAAACGCGTGTCACTAAACCAAATCGAACACGACCTGTTGGCGCATGAATGGATAGCCGATGCCTATTGCGCCCAGCACCCGCAGCATAAACGCCCCGCCGTGTGGGCGGCGTTGAATTCAGACGGCATCCAAGCCTTGCAGGAACAGGGGCGGGCGGCGGTGGCGGCGGCATTGAAAAAACATCTTGCCGCAACGCAAGACACAGTGGCTTTGCCGCGCTACTGGCGTTTCACCGACGCCTTGCCGCGCAATGCCCAATCCAAAATCACCGCCGCCGATTTTCAGACGGCCTTTACCGAAGCACAAACCGCCCCGCAATGGCAGCCATGCCTGTCTGAAAATGCAGAAACTCACCGCTTTCAAGGCCGCGTGCCGCTGGACTTGGTGTATTTCGGCGGACACTTCGCCAATTTCCCGCTGGTGCCCGGCGTGATTGAACTGCAATGGGTGCGCGATTTAGCCGAACGGTTCGACTGGGGGCGGCAAAGCGTTGTGAGCGTGGAAAATCTGAAATACCAGCAATTCCTGTGCCCGCATCATGAAGTGTTTGCAGAGCTGAAATACGATGCGGATAAAAATAAGCTGACGTTTAAGCTGGAAAATCATGAAGCGGTGTGCGCTTCGGGGCGGATTGTGTTTGGGGCGTTTGAGGCCGTCTGAAAAAATGCTTTGCCGACTACGGGTTATTTTGTAGGGGCGGATTGCATATCCGCCCGCTGTGTAAATTCCAACAACAGCAGGTGTAGGTCGGATTCTTGAATCCGACAAATTTAAGGTTGTAGGTGCTTAACCTGAGATATTTATTTTACTTTTTAAAACAACAAACTAAAATGCGGATTGAGTGGTTTTGAATGCAACCTTATTTAAATCATGCCGGTTTCAGACAGGCAGGGCATTGATATTGCGGATTATGCCTGTCTGAAAAATACCTGTCTTAATTAATTAATTAACTAATGTATATAGTGCCATCTTACCTGTTTATGAAAACCCTAGCCCTAATCCCCCACTACAACCACCCGACCACCATCACCCAAGTTGCCCAAGCTATGCGCGGGTTTGGTTTGGATGTGCTGATTGTGGACGACGGTTCGCGGGCGGACTGCAAACCGATATTGGACGCTTTGGCGGCGCAGGACGGCATTGATGTTGTGTACCGCTTGGTCAACGGCGGTAAAGGCGCGGCGGTGAAAGCCGGGTTGAAATACGCCGAAGAGCAGGGCTATACCCATGTTTTGCAGGTGGATGCCGATGCGCAGCATTGTTTGGACGACACGGCCAAGATGTTGGAAGCGGCGCAGGCAAACCCCGAAGCCGTGGTGTGCGGCTGGCCGCAATACGGCAGCGATGCGCCTAAATCGCGGCTTTACGGGCGTAAAATCACCGATTTTTGGAATATGGTGCACACGTTTTCCACCGATATAAAAGACGGTATGTGCGGCTTCCGCCTTTATCCGCTCGCGCCCGCGCTGGCCGTGGTGCGTGAAGAACGGGTGGGCGACCGCATGGATTTCGACACGGAAATTCTTATCCGCCTGTATTGGCGCGGCGTGAAACCGGTGTGGATTAAAACGCCGGTGAAATACGAAGCCGGCGGCGTGTCGCATTTCCGCGCGTTTGACGATAATGTGCTGATCAGCAAAATGCACGCAAGGCTGTTTTGCGAGATGGTGTATAAGCGTTTGAGCGGGCAATGGAAAAAATGATAATCTGTTGTTGCCGATAGTATGCCTGTCTGAAAGTGTGCTGAGAATTTAACCATTTGTTCAGCAACAAATATTCTTATATCCAAGCTTGGCTTAAGTATAACGAACCGATTGGTTCATTAATTGATTGAAATGCCTGTCTGAAAAACATGACCGACACCCGAAATTCCGAACATTGGGCCGCTCAAAGCGAACGCGGCAACCGCCTGTTTTTGGGCATTACCACCTTGATGGTGAAATATCTGCCTGCGTTTCTGATGAAGCCGTGCATCTGGTTTGTGGTGCTGTATTTTTATTTGACCGCGCCCAAACAGCGGCGCAATATTGCCCGCTATCAGGCGCGTTTGCAGGCGGTTTTTCCGCAAACCGCGTTGCCTGAAACTTGGCCGGTATTCAAGCAGTTCGTGGCGTTTGGCGAGGCGGTGTGCGACCGCTTTGCCGTGTGGCAGCGCAAAATCCGTTATGAAGATTTGGTGTTGGAAGATCCCGACGACGTGTATGCCGAAATCGGCAACCGCAACCAGCGCGGGCAAATTTTCGTGTGTTCGCATTTCGGTAATGTGGAAGTGTGCCGCGCGCTGGTGTCGCATCACAAAGGCTTCCGGCTTAATGTGTTGGTACACAGCCGCCATGCACAGGTATTTAACGAGGCTTTGAATAAGGCGGGAGCGGATAAAATCCAGCTGATTCAGGTAACGGATTTGGATGCTTCGCTGATGATGGAACTGAATAAACGGATTGATGCGGGCGAATGGCTGGCGATTGCGGCAGACCGTGTGCCGGTGCGCGGTGAAAAAACCGTAGCGGTGGATTTTTTGGGCGCGCAAGCCGATATGCCGCAAGGTGCGTGGCTGCTGGCGGCTTTGTTGAAAACGCGCGTAAACACCTTATTCTGCATCAAGCAAAACGGCCGTTATCATTTGAAACTGCGCCGCTTTTTAGATACGGCGGATTGGAAACGCGGCAAACGCAATGAGGAAGTTGCCGCTGCGGCGCAGCAGTTTGCCGATGCGCTGGCGCGGGAATGCGCGCAAAATCCTTTGCAATGGTTTAATTTTTACGATTTTTGGAAAGACGAAACGCATGGCTAAACATGTTTACTGCCGCCACAGCACGGAAATGGAAGTGCCGTTTTTCGATGTCGATGCCATGCACATTGTGTGGCACGGGCATTATGTGAAATATTTGGAAGTGGCGCGGTGCGCATTTTTAAATGAAATTTCCTATGATTACAATGAGATGAAGCGGCAAGGTTTTAGCTGGCCGGTGGTGCAGCTCAATCTGAAATATGTGAAGCCTGCTGTGTTCGGCCAGAAAGTGCGGGTGGATTTGGCCGTGGTAGAAATCGAAAGCTGCCTGCGCATTGATTATACGATTGTGGATGCAGAAAACGGTAAGAAATTAACCAAAGCCAGCACCACTCAAGTAGCTGTGTCGCTTGAAAGCGGTGAAATGCAGTTTCAAACGCCGGATAGCTGGTTGAAAGCCGTTCGGGAACATCATAGTTTTCAGGCTGCCTAATAAGGCGTGTTTGTTATGCACGGGAATTATGATGATGCTTGCCGATATGTTGAACCACCGTCGTTCCGTGCGGCATTATGATGCGGATAAAAAACTCGACAGCGAAAAAGTGCGCGCTTGCCTGAAGTTGGCGCAGCTTGCGCCGAGCAGCTCCAATATGCAGCTTTACGAGTTTTACCACATAACCGACCCCACAACGCTCAAAAAGCTTGGCGTTGCTTGTTTGAGCCAAAGTGCGGCAACAACGGCAACGCAAATGGTGGCGTTCGTAACCCGACAGGATTTATACCGCGAACGCGCGCAGACCATGTTGGATTTCGAACGGGGCAATTTGAGACGCAACAGTCCGCCCGAAAAAGTGCCGGGCCGTTTGAAAAGATGGGAAGGTTATTATGGCAAGCTGATGCCGTTTGTCTATGCACGCTTTTTCGGTCTGCTCGGCGCGTTGCGCAAAATGATTGTTTACGGCATAGGCCTGTTCCGCCCGATTGTGATGGAAGTTTCCGAAGCGGATATGCGCGTGGTGGTTCATAAAAGCTGCGGCTTGGCAGCGCAAACCTTTATGCTGGCAATGGCCGAACAAGGCTACGATACCTGCCCGCTGGAAGGCTTGGATAGCCGTATGGTCAAGCGCATTCTCAACTTGCCGCGTGGTACGGAAGTCAATATGATTGTGGCCTGCGGCATCCGCAAAGAAGGTAAAGGCATCTGGGGCGAACGCTTCCGCCTACCGTTTGAAGATGTTTACCGTGAAATTTGATGTGATAAGGAAAGTGATGAAAAAGCTGATACTTGCTTCTGCGTTTACCCTGTTTAGCCCGCTGCTTTGGGCGTTTTCCACTGCCGAGCTTTCCCAAACCCTGCAAAAGCCGAATAATGTGCAGGGCGCGTTTACCCAGCAGCGTTATCTCAAATCGCTCAACAAACCGATGGTAACCAGCGGCCAGTTTGTGCTGGTGCCGAAAAACGGCCTGCTGTGGCATATGCAAAAGCCGTTCGATAACCGCCTGCGCGTGCGTTCAGACGGCATCATGCAGTGGAACGGCCAGCAATGGACCACCGCTAACCCGAGCAAAATGAGCGGTCAGGCGCAACAAATCCGCCTGTTTCTTGATTTGCTGGGAGGTAACACGCAAGGCTTGGAAAAGCAATTCAATCTGCAACTCTCCGGTACGCAGCAAAAATGGACGCTGCGTTTAAACCCTAAAACATCTTTGATGAAGCAGGTTTTCAACCATATCGACATCAGCGGCGACACTGTTGTGCGCCGCATTGAATTAAATGAAAAACAGGGCGACCGCACGGTGATGCAGTTTAACCAAATTCAGACAGGCAAGGAGCTGGATGCGTTTGCCAAGCAGGCTTTGTGATCATTAGTAGCAAAAGATATGATGCCTGTCTGAAAACCCGTTTCTGCGAGGAAACGGGTTTTTGTAAGGACTGTGAAAACAAGCTTCTTTACTCTAGCCCTAAGAGGGGGGAGGTGTTTTTTTACATTGCTATAAAAGATGCTGCTTTGTTAAAATTTGCCAAATTAATTTATCTGTTTCGGGGGAATTGTGAAAAATGTTTTAGTGGTGTATTACTCGCAAACCGGCCAGCTGCGCGAATTGGCGGTAAATTTTACCAAGCCCCTGCAGCAAGCCGGTGTAGCGGTGGATATGCTGGCAATTCAGCCCGATAAGCCGTATCCTTTTCCATGGCCGTTTTGGCGTTTTTTCAATACATTTCCCGAAACCGTTCATTTGAAGCCTCAGCCGATTGCTGCGCCTGAATTTTCACGCAGCCGTTATGATGCGGTGGTGTTGGCTTATACCGTGTGGTTTTTGTCGCCGGCGCAGCCGATTACCGCTTTTTTACAACATCCCGCTGCAAAAGCGGTTTTGCGCGATACGCCGGTTGTTACCTTAATCGGTTGCCGCAATATGTGGCTGATGGCGCAGGAAACCGTTAAAAAGCTGTTGGCAGATGCAGGTGCGAAACTAGTGGGTAATATTGTGAAAATCGACGCATGCAGCAGCGCGGCCAGTTTTATCACTACGCCTGCGTGGATGCTGAGCGGCAAAAAGCAGCTTTTCCCATGGCTGCCGTCGGCAGGTATCTGCCAAGACGAATTGCAGGACGCAGCGCGTTTCGGACGTCGTTTGGCAGAGGCCTTGCAAAACGATGAAGCTTTAGACGGCGGCTTGTTCCGCGGTATGGGAGCGGTGAAAGTGGACGAAAAGCTGATGATGAGCGAAAAAGTGGGCAAGCGCAGCTTTTTTATTTGGGGCAAGCTTGTGATGGCGGTGGGGCGCGTGTCGAAGCGGGCGCGCTATGCCGTGCTGGCGTTTTATGTCGTGTTTCTGATTGGCATGATTTTAACGGTGGTGCCGCTCAGTGCGGTGTTGAAGCGGCTGTTGGCGCCGCTGATGCAGGAAAAGCTGGCCAGACAGCGGGCTTATTTCAGCGGGCCTTCAGGGGAATAATGCCTGTCTGAAAACCGTTTGCGGCCAAAATTAATAGTGAATCAACCGAATTAAATGGAAAACCAACAATTACTGGATGTCTATCTCAACCGGGTATCGGCTTTTCTGCCCAATGCCCCCGTTTCTAATGATGAAATGGAGGCCGTGTTGGGCATGGCGGGCGATGTGCCTTCGCGTGTACGCAAAATGATTTTGCGCTCCAACGGCATTGAGAGCCGCTATTATGCGATAGACCCGGTAACCGGCCGGGCGACCCACAGCGGCACGGAGCTTGCTGCCGAGGCGGTGAAGCGCCTGTTTGAGCAAGGCGTGGACAAACACGAAATAGGCTGCTTGACCTGCGGAACCTCTTATCCCGATCAGATTATGCCGGGGCAGGGCGTGATGCTGCACGGTTTGCTCGAAGGCGCGCCTGCTTATGAAGTGGTAACCACGGCAGGCGTGTGTGCGGCAGGAATGGCGGCGATGAAATATGCTTACAACAGCGTGCGTACAGGCGAGCACCAGCATGCGGTGGTGGCTGCTTCGGAAGCGGCTTCAGCCATTATGCGCGGTGACGTGTTTAAAAGCGAAGTGGCGCAAAAAGCGCTGGAGCAGGCCAGGCCGGAAATCGGTTTTGAGAAAGACTTTCTGCGCTGGATGCTTTCCGACGGTGCAGGCGCGGCCTATTTGAGCAACCGCCCCAACCCGCAAGGCTTGAGCTTTAAAATCCGCTTTATCGAGCTGGTTTCCTATGCACATGAAATGCCTGTTTGCATGTATGCCGGTGCAGAACTGGTTGAGAGCGAATTCAGAGGCTTCAAAACATTTGATGCGGCTTACCGCGAAGCGCACAGCGTGATGGCGGTGAAGCAGGATGTGAAACTCTTAAACGACAATATCGTCCATTACACAGTAGAAAAGCCGATTGTGCGCATTATGGAAAAATACGGGCTGGCCGCCGATGAGATTGATTGGTTTCTGCCACATTATTCTTCGTGCTTTTTCCGCGACAAAGTGGCTGCCGGGCTGGAGAAGGCGGGTTTTCCTATCGCTTTGGAAAAATGGTTTACCAACCTGCCCCGTAAAGGCAACACGGGTTCGGCTTCGATTTATATTATCCTTGAAGAATTCATGCGCACGTTTGATGTGTCGCACGGGCAGAAAGTATTGTGTTTCGTGCCGGAAAGCGGGCGCTTTTCTTCCTGCTTTATGCTGCTGGAGGCAGTGAAGACATAGGAGGCATGATGAAGATAGACGACATTCCGCAAGACGACAGCAAAACCTACCACGGCCACCGTAAAGTGATTTACGGCACGCGCAACGGGCATTACGAAGCCGCCACCAGCACAGGCTGGCAGGATGAAGCTTATGCCACCGAGCAGGCGGTGGCCGATTTGGACGAACAAACCGAGCAGGCGCGGCGGGCGGTGCTGAATGGCGAACGCTCGCCGCTTTATTATTATATGTACCGCTACCGTCACGACGAAGCCAGTTTGGCGCAGGTAACAGGCTTGTGGCGCTGGCAGGTGCGCCGCCATTTCCGCCCCGAGGTATTTGCTAAATTGCCGCTAAAAACGCTGGAAAAATATGCACAAGCGTTTCAGACAGGCATAGATGATTTGCGCCGTCCTTTTGAAAACAATGCCTGTCTGAAAAACCACCCGAGCGGTAAACACAATCATGACTGAATTTTCACACCAGCACACCGCCCATTGCGAAAGCGGCGTGATGTCCACCTTACTTAAACACCACGGCTGCGATTTGAACGAAGCCATGGTGTTCGGGCTGGCGCACGGGCTGACCTTTATCTATATGCCGATAGTGAAGCTTTCCGGCATGCCGTTGATTTCTTACCGGATTGCGCCAAGAGGCATTATCCGCAACATATGCAAAGTGTTGGGCATCAAGCTCAAGCTGCAAAAATTCTCATCGCCCGAAGCCGGGCAGGCGGCATTGGACGCTGCCGTGGCGCAAGGCAAACTGGTCGGCTTGCAGACTTCCGTGTTCTGGCTGCCTTATTTCCCGCCGGAAATGCGCTTTCATTTCAACGCGCACAATCTCTTGGTGTACGGCAAAGAAGGCGGCGACTATTTGGTAAGCGATCCGGTGTTCGAGAGTATGCAGCGTTGCGCTGCGGAAGACTTGCAGCGTGCCCGCTTCGCCAAAGGCGCGCTGGCTGCCAAAGGCTTGATGTATTACATCGACACCCGGGCTTCGGATAAGCAGATTAACGAATGCCTGTCTGAAAAAATTCAGGCAGCCATCCGCAAAAATGCCAAGCAAATGCTGGCGCCCGTGTTTTTCGTAGGCGTAAAAGGCATACGCACGTTGGCGAAAAAAATAGAAAGCCTGCCCAAAAGCGGCAAAAGCGCCAAATATCAGAAACTTTACCTCGGCCATATCGTGCGCATGCAGGAAGAAATCGGCACCGGCGGCGCCGGCTTCCGCTACCTTTACGCTTATTTTCTTGAACAGGCTGCCGAAATCTGCGGCAACCCGGCTCTGCGGGCCGCTTCGCAGCAAATGACCGACATCGGCGACAACTGGCGCCAGTTTGCCAGCATGTGCGTGCGCCAGTGTAAAAAGCCGACCGAGCAAGGCTGCCGCGAGATTGCCGACTTTTTGCGCGGCATCGCCAATCAGGAAGAAGCTTTGTGGCGGAGTTTGCGCTGAATAAAATGATTGGAAAATATGATAAGGAAACTATTATGACTATGCCGGAAACCTTGAATGAAGTCCGTCGAGTAATTGACGATTTGGATGGAGAAATTATTCAATTGTTGGCTCGACGGCAAAAATTGGTGGAGCAGGCAGGGCGTTTAAAACCGCATAACGATGCTCGGGCCGTTGCTGCGCCGGAACGTGTTGCGCAAGTTATTGAAGCGCGCCGTGTGCAAGCCATTTCCGAAGGATTGTCCCCCGAGGTTGCGGAGGCCGTTTGGCGCGCGATGATAGATGCTTTTATTAATTTGGAAATTGAATTTAATAAAGCCGGATCGTTGCATGATTAAATTATCGCATGATATGTATTGGAAGAAATGTTCAGAGGCGGCAGGTAGATAACAAGTGCTCGGTTTTTTTAAGGTAAATCAGACTATAAACATTTCAGAAACTCCTATCCGGACGGATTATGATGCGCATCTCTATATTCAAACATCTTAAACGAGGCTGTCTGAACATTACGCCTCAAAGGCTTTACACGGCCTTCATCCTGCTGGTTTCCGCTTTTCTGATTTATCAGTTTGCCGCCAAAAACTGGCTGCAAACCGATTTGACCGCGCTGTTGCCGCAAGAGCGGCAGCCGGATATTTTGCTTCAGCTTGCCGATGCGGAAAACGAAAAGCAGGTAAATGCGCAAGTGGTTTTGCTGGCGGGCAGCAGCGATGCGGAAAAAGCTTTTCAGACAGGCATGGAGATCGCCGGGCTGTGGCGGCAGAGCGGTGTGTTTGCCGAAGTGGACAGCAGCATTTCACCCGATTTGGAACGTGTGCGCGAGGATATTCGGCGCTTGGGTGTGGCTGTGATGCCGTTTGAGCAGCGGCAATTGCTGTTTGAGCAGCCGGTGAAGTATTTCCAGGAGCGCGCGGAAGCGGCGGTAAACCCGTTTGCCGCGCCGTCGCCTTTGCCGCTGGATCAGGATTGGTTGGGTGTCGGCCGCTTTGTATCCGAGCGCGCCCGCCCGCAAAGCCGCTTGCAGTGGAATGCCGATAACGGCATGTTGTTCACCGAAGACGAAAGCGGCAAAACTTGGGTGTGGCTGCGCGGCAAGCTGCCCGATGTCAACAATATCGCCAACGGCAGCGATGAGCTGCTGCCACTTTTGCAAAAAAGCCGCGAGCTGGCGGCGGCAAACGGTGCGGAAACGCTGAGCGCGGGCGGCGCGGTGTTCGCAGCAGCGGCAAAAGCACAGGCGCAGCGGGAAAGCCGCATGATGAGCGCAACCGGCCTGCTGCTTACGTTTGCACTACTCTTGTGGGTGTTCCGTTCTGCGCGGGTATTCTGGCTGGCTTTGCCGCTGGCAGCCGGGATGCTTACGGGCTTGGCTGCCGCGTTGCTGGTGTTTGGCCAAGTGCATATTCTGACGATTGTGATCGGCACCAGCTTGGTCGGTGTGTTGGTGGATTTCCCGCTGCATTGGCTTGCGCCTTCGGTGTTCCGCCGCTACGAAGGCAAATATGCCGCGCTTTCAGACAGCCTTTCGTGGGAGGCCAAACCCGCAATGCGCCATGTGATGCCGACTTTTGCCATCAGCTTGCTGATTACGGTTTTGGGCTATGCGTTTTTATGGTTTACGCCGCTGCCCGTGCTGCGCCAAACGGCGGTGTTTTCCGGTTTTGCTTTGCTGGGCGCTTTTGGAGCGACTGTGTTGTGGCTGCCGGCCGTGTTTGCGCGTTATCAGGCTAAAAACGTACCGTTTGCGGGCTGGATGGCGCGTTTGTATGTGGTGTCCGGCAAGGTGAAACTGCGCCTGCATCGCCGCGGCTGGTGGATTGTGGGCGGTATCTTTCTGGCTGTGGGCTTGTGGCGCAGCGACTGGCGCGACGATATACGCCAATGGGTCAATATGCCGCCCGAGTTGTTGGCCGAAGCGCAGCAAATCGGCAAGCTTTCAGGTGCTGATTTCGGCGGGCAATATCTGGTGGTGGAAGCGGAAAACGAAGATGCGCTGCTGCGCAAAAACGCGGAAATACACCGCTTGCTGCGGCCTTTGATTGCGCAGCAAAAGCTGGTGGGAATTCAGTCGCTCGACCAATGGTTGCTGTCTGTTTCCGAACAGAAAAAGCTGCAAAACCGCCTGCGTGAGTTGGCGAGATTGCCTGATGCCTGGCAGGCTATGCGCGAAATCGGCGTGCCGCGCAACACCATGCGTGATGCTCTAAATGAAGCCGCCGGCGCACCGGCGCTGACTTTGTCGGAAGGCTTGAAACTGGAAATGGCCGAAGCTTGGCGCCCTCTGTATTTGGGTGAAGCAGCGCCGGGCAGGTTTGCTTCGGTGATCCGCTTAAACGGTTTGACCGATGCCGCTGCCGTTCAGACAGGCATTCAAGGCTTGGCGGGTGTGCATTGGGCGGACAAGCGCGCGCATTTGAACCAATTGTTTCAGGAAACCCGCAACCATACCGCTTGGCTGAAGTTGGCGTCTTATGCGCTGGCACTGGTTTTGTTGTGGTATATGTTCGGCATGCGGCGCGGCGTCAAAATTCTGGCCGTACCTTTGGCTGCTGCGGTGGGTACTGTGGCCGTGTTGGGTTGGGCGGGTGTGCCGGTGAGCCTGTTTGCTATGTTCGGCCTGCTGCTGGTGTCGGCCATCGGTGTGGACTACACGGTGTATGCCGTTACCGCCAAACACACCGCGCCCGCGCGCCTCGGCGGTATGCTGTTGGCAGCCTTGACCACCGGTATTTCCTTTATCCTGCTCGGTACGAGCAGCACCCCGGCCGTGGCTGCTTTCGGCATTACGGTGGCGGTGGGCGTGCTGTTGAATCTGTGGCTATCGGCTTGGTTGTTGAAGGAAGAGGGGTAAAGGGCATTGGGCAGAGGAAGCTGCCGTACCCGTTAATGTTCGGATAGACCGCAGGGTGTTGGTTTTTAAAGTTTGTTTGCTATAACAAAATGCCTGTCTGAAATATTAAATTTCGTGGCGACACAGGTTGATTACAACATTATGTTGAGCAGAATAAGATAATGGCTGTTGCACACAGCCAATATGGAATAAATATTCAAATTGAAGAAAGCAAAAAAATGACCCATCAATTCGACGTTGCTATTATCGGAGCCGGCCCTTCGGGCTCCATCGCTTCTGCGTTGCTGAATAAAAAAGGTTTCAAAGTATGCGTGTTGGAAAAGCAGCATTTCCCGCGCTTTGTGATTGGCGAGAGCTTGCTACCGCACTGCATGGAAATGATTGAAGAAGCAGGGTTTTTGGAAGCGGTGGAAGCGGAGCCTTCGTTTCAGTTTAAAAACGGTGCCGCCTTCACTTGGGGCAGCCGCTATACTTATTTTGACTTCACCGATAAATTTTCCCCCGGGCCGGGCACCACATTCCAAGTGCGCCGCGCTTTGTTTGACAAGATTTTGATAGACGAGGCAGCCAAGCAGGGCGTTGAAGTGCGCTTCGGGCACGGTGTAACCGCGTTTGAAGAGCGGGAAGACGATGCCTGTCTGAAAGTGGAAACCGACACGGGCGAGGCTTATGAACTGAGCGCGAAATTTGTGTTGGATGCCAGCGGCTACGGCCGTGTGCTACCGCGTTTGCTGGGTTTGGAAACCCCTTCCGACCTGCCGCCGCGCATCGCGCACTTTACCCACATCCAAGACAACATTTCCAGCCCCAAATTCGACCGCGACAAAATTCTGATTACCACCCACCCGCAGCACCGCGACGTATGGCTGTGGACGATTCCGTTTGCCGACAACCATTGTTCCATCGGCGTGGTCGGCTCGACCGACAAGCTTGCCGGCGATTCGGAAACCGTGCTGAAAAAATTCGCCCTCGAATGCCCGATGTTGGCGGAAATTCTGGCCGATGCGCAATGGGAAAACGAATTTCCGTTCCGCAGCATCCAAGGTTATTCGGCCAATGTGAAAACTTTATACGGCAAGCGCTTTGCCTTGCTCGGCAATGCTTCGGAGTTTCTGGATCCGGTGTTTTCTTCCGGTGTTACCATCGCCATGCATTCGGCCAAACTGGCCGCAGACCTGCTTGCCAAACAGTTCAACGGCGAAGCGGTGGATTGGCAGAGCGAATACGCCGATACGCTGATGCCGGGCGTGGACACTTTCCGCACCTATGTCAACGGCTGGTACGATACGCGCTTCCAAAATGCGATTTATGCCGCCGACCGCAGCCCCGAAATCAACCGCATGATTGCTTCTATTTTGGCGGGTTACGCATGGGATACGAAAAACCCGTTTGTTGAAAAACATGCCAAGCGGCTGGATGCGTTGGCCGCCGTGGTGGGCAATGTGCCGCTGGTTTGATGCCTGTCTGAAAGCGATGGAAATGAAAAAATACAGTGTTCTTTTATGCGCCGCCCTGCTGCTTGCCGCCTGCACCTCGGGCTTGCCCAAGCCGGCACGCATACCGCAGATGCAGAATAACAGCGCCTGGTTTCAAGTAGAGCAGCGGGATGCTGCCGGTAACATTATCCAAACCAGCCTGCTGGCGGTCGAGCAAAGCGGCGAAGAAGTGCGTTTTGTGCAAACCAATCCGCTGGGCGCGCCGGTTGCGCGGCAGGTTTTAAGTAAGAAAGGCTGGCATAATGACGGCTTTGTGATGCCGAATGCCGCTTCCCGCCGCCTGTTTGGCGCCATGTTGCCGCTGTTTTCCGATAATGACGCAGCGGTTTACCCGCAATTGCAGCGTCAAGCCACTACCGGCGGCGAATGTTACAAACAGCGCGCCAAAACATTGTGGTGCACCGTAACCACAGACCGGGGCTGGCTGATTGACTTTCCCGGCCAAACGCAATGGTCGCTGTTTCCGATTCAGGAATAATTTATGAATACCACACCGGTTTATTTGTCTGCCCCCGCATTAACCAGCGCATTGGGCGACGGCCTGCAAGCGCATATTGATGCTTTGCTCAACCCTTCCGAAACTTCGCCGCTGACCTTTTCGCAAGAATGGGTTAAAGGCAAAAGCTTTGCTTTCGGCGCGGTAAATACCGAGCTACGCGCCTTTAATGAATGCCTGTCTGAAACTTTGCGCAGCCGTACAAACCAGCTTTTATGGCATGCATTGGCGCAAATCGAGCCGCAGATAGAAGCGGCCAAAGCGCGTTTCGGCCCGGCTAGGATAGCGGTGGTGATGGGCACATCCACCAGTGGTGTGGACGAAAATATCGCTATGTTTGAACAAGCGGCCAAAGGCGCCGACTGGAAAACGCTCACTTTCAAGCAGGCACAGCAGCTCATGGGCGAGCCTGCCGAATTTGTGGCCGAGGCTTATGGATTAAGCAACCTGAATTATGTAGTATCCACTGCCTGCACTTCCGGCTCGCGCGCTTTAATCAGCGCCGCCCGCTTGTTGCGCGCCGGTTTGTGCGATGCCGTGATCTGTGGCGGCGTGGATACGCTTTCCCCGTTAACCATCAATGGCTTTGCCTCGCTGGAAGTGTTGTCCAATGGTTTGGCCAACCCGTTTTCCGTCAACCGGAACGGTATCAATATCGGCGAAGCCGCCGCAGCTTTCGTGATGACGCGCGAAGCCGGTTTTTGCGAAAGCCTGCCCTTGCTCGGCTATGGCGCGAGCAGCGACGCTTATCATATGTCGTCGCCCCGGCCGGACGGATTGGGCGCGATTCAAGCTTTTAAAGCTGCTTTGAAACATGCAAACGTGAGCGCGGAAGAAGTCGGCTGGATTAATCTGCACGGCACCGGCACGCAACACAACGACAGCATGGAAAGCATCGCCGTGGCAGAAGTGTTCGGCCTCGACACACCCTGCACTTCAACCAAACCCGATACCGGGCACACTTTAGGCGCGGCGGGCGCAATCGAAGCCGCGTTTTTATGGGGCATGATCCACAGAAACCATAATCCCGAAGGCCGCCTGCCGCCTCAGCGGTGGGACGGTATCGCAGACCAAGCCTTGCCGAGAATCGGTTTGACTCATGCCGAAAGCCGTTGGCCGCATGAGCGCAGAATCGGCGCCAGCTCATCATTTGCATTCGGCGGCAGCAATACTGTTTTGGTAATCGGCGAATAAACATGATGCCTGTCTGAACCTATTTTCAGACAGGCATCATGCTTTAAATAAGGTAAAATAACGGCCTTCCGCCCTGCAAATTAACATTCATGATCGAACTCAAAAAACTTACCCTTCAGCGCGGCTTAAAAGTGCTGCTCAACCAGGCTAATCTCACCATCAACCCCAACCAACGCGTCGGCTTAATCGGCAAAAACGGCACCGGCAAATCGAGCCTGTTTGCCTTGATTAAAGGCGAAATCACACAGGATGCGGGCGACGTGCTGATTCCCAAGCATTGGAAAATGGCGGCGGTGGCGCAGGAAACGCCCGCGTTGGATACTTCGGCTTTGGACTACGTTTTGCAGGGCGATAAAGAGCTGCAAGATTTTCAGACAGGCCTCCAACAAGCCGAAGCACAAAACGACGGCATCAAAATCGCCGAATGGCACGCCAAGCTCGAAGAAATCGATGCCTACACCGCGCCCGCTCGTGCGGCAAAATTGTTAAGCGGATTGGGTTTCGCTCAGGAAGAACACGGCAAGCCCGTGAAAGCCTTTTCCGGCGGCTGGCGTATGCGTTTGAATCTGGCCCAAGCCCTGATGTGCCGTGCCGATTTGCTGCTGCTCGACGAACCGACCAACCACTTGGATCTCGAAACCGTGCTGTGGTTGGAAAATCATCTCGCAAGTCTGCCGTGCACCCAAATCATCATTTCGCACGACCGCGATTTTCTGAATGCCACTACCACGCAAACCGTTGAATTATCGAATCAGAAACTTACCCAATACGGCGGCAACTACGATTTTTACCAAACCGAACGCGCCCAACGTTTGGCGCAACAGCAGGCCGCGTATGTGAAACAGCAAGCGCAGATCAAGCATTTGCAATCGTTTATCGACCGCTTCAAAGCCAAAGCCACCAAAGCCACGCAAGCGCAAAGCCGCATGAAAGCGTTGGCCAAACTGGAGCGCATCGCCCCCGCGCATCTCGACAGCGAATTTTCCTTTGAATTCGAAACGCCCGCACACTTGCCCAACCCTTTGTTAAAAATGGATAGAGCCGATTTGGGCTACGGCGATACGGTAGTGCTGCACGACATCACTTTATCGCTGGAAAGCGGCGCACGCTACGGATTGCTGGGTGTGAACGGCAGCGGAAAATCCACCTTTATCAAAGCCTTGGCCGGAGAATTGGCTTTATTGTCCGGCCAGATAGTGAAATCCGAAAAGCTCAACATCGGCTATTTCGCCCAGCATCAGCTTGACACCTTGCGCGACGACCAAAGCCCCGTTTGGCACATCCAGCAACTTTCGCCTGATGTGCGCGAGCAGGAAATCCGCAATTTTCTCGGCGGCTTCAACTTTGTCGGCGATATGGCTTTGCAGAAAATAGAACCTTTTTCAGGCGGCGAAAAAGCGCGGCTGGCGTTGGCGATGATTGTGTGGCAAAAGCCCAATCTGCTGCTGCTCGACGAACCGACCAACCATCTCGATTTGGATATGCGCCACGCGCTTACCGTGGCATTGCAGAGCTTTCAGGGAGCATTGATCGTCGTGTCGCACGACCGCAGCCTGCTCGAAGCCACCACAGATAGTTTTTTGCTGATTGACAAAGGCTGTCTGAAAAGCTTCGACGGCGATTTGGAAGACTACCGCCAGTGGCGTTTGGCGCAGGATAATGCCGCTGCTGCACCAGCCGCATCAGCGCAAACCCAGAGCCGTAAGGATACCAAGCGTCTTGAAGCACAAATCAGGCAGGAAAAAGCCAAACGCAGCAAACCGATACAGCAAAAAATCGATAAAGCCGAAAAAGAGATGGCCGGATTAGGCATACAACAGGCAGAATTTGAAGCATTTTTGGCACATGAAGATGCCTATTTAGAGGAAAATAAAGTAAAACTCCAACAAACACTTACCGACTTGGCGGCGGTCAAAGTAAAATTATCCGAATTGGAAGAAAATTGGTTGATGTGGCAGGAAGAATTGGAGCAGATTAATCAAGAAATCGAGGCCGCATTCAGCGAACAATCACATGGATAAGTATGGGAAAAATGAAAACGTTTTTTAAACATTCAGCTTTGATGTTGGGCTTAACAGTTGCTTGGACGGCTCAGGTTCAGGCGGGCCCGATTTACGAATGCAACGGTGTTTACACCGATAAACCGAGCCCGGAATGCCGCAGCCGCGGCAAGGCGGATTTGCCGGCAATCGGCAATTACACCTCGGCTGCGCCGAAACTGGTTTACAGTGCACCGACCGCACCGGTGGCGAATCAGCTGTCCGCTCAGCAGGTCAAACGCACCGTAGCCAAAGCGCAGCTACCGGTGCGTCAGCCAAATATCCAGCAGGCTGCTTATAAAGCGCCGCAAGCGATGAACACGCCGGCAGTCGTTTCTACTTCACCCAAACCCGGCGGTAACAGCGGCAGACGTTCGATTTTGGAGCAGGAGCTTCATAATGAGCGAAAAGCTTTGGCGCAGGCGCAGGCGGATTTGATACGCGCGCGCGCCGTGAAAAACGGCACAATCAACCAACAGCAAATCAGCAGTCTGCAAAGCCATGTGCTTGACCGTCAGCAGAATATCCAGGCCTTGCAGCGTGAGTTGGGCAGAATGTAAGCGCATTGTCGGGCTTTACCATATGCAATATGCCTGTCTGAAAATAAGGTGTACAATAGGTGCCTTGTTTTCAGACAGGCATCACTTTTTTGAAAGCCCGATTAAGCCATTGATTCATTAGAAAACCTATGAAAAAACTTTTTTATTTTTTGCTGATTCCCGCTTTGGTTTGCGCCGGTGCTTTTGTCATGTATCTGTATATGCAGCAAAAGCCCGAAGCGCCGAAAAACGTGCACAACCCGATTAGTCGTGAGAGTATCATTGTTCAAATTCAAAAGCTAAACCGTTTGGAAAGCACGGCGTTTTATATCGACACCATCATCAAAACCGAGAAACAGGGCAATTGGTATCTGCTTTGGCAGGATGCGCAAACCGGCCTGTTTATGGCCAAAGGCCGTGTGTTGGCAGGGGTGGATTTAGACAAATTGAAACCTGAAAACGTGCAGGTAATCGACGGCAAAGCCATTATCAGCTTGCCGCCGGTGGAAATTTTGAGCGTGAACGTGGATAATCTGGATGTGTATGACATCAAAACCGGCTCGCTGGGCATTACGCCGATAGACAAATCCGTGTTCCAAGAAGTGCAGAGCAAAGCCAGAACGCAGATTCTCGAAAGCGCCTGCCGCGCCGATATTCTGAAGCATGCACAAGCGCAGGCGCAGGCGCAGCTGGAAACTTTATTTGCCTTAACGCAAACGAAAGTATCGGTTTATCCCGCCGCATTGCCTGTGTGCAAAGCATAATCGTCAATCATTTAAAAAGGAAGAACACTATGGCGCAAGTAACTTTTCGAGGTACCCCGGTGGAAGTGGCAGGCTTTCTGCCTCAAGTGGGCGATGCCGCTCCTGACTTCGTGCTCGCTGCTGCGGATTTATCCGACAAGAAACTGGCGGATTTTTCCGGTAAACGGAAAATTCTGAATATTTTTCCCAGCGTGGATACAGGCGTGTGTGCCCAATCGGTGCGCAAGTTCAACGAAGCGGCAGCAGGTTTGCCGAATACCGTTGTATTATGTATTTCAGCTGATCTGCCGTTTGCACAGTCGCGTTTCTGTGGTGCGGAAGGCATTGAGAATGTAACGATGCTGTCTTCTTTCCGCAGCGATTTCGCTCAAAAATACGGTGTTGAGATTACCTCCGGAGCAGTGGCCGGCTTGGCATCAAGAGCCGTTGTGGTATTGGATGAAAACAACCGTGTGCTGCACAGCCAGCTGGTGGCAGAAATCGCTGAAGAGCCGGATTATCAAGCAGCATTGGTTGCCGTGCGTTAAATCAACAATGAAACAAAGCTGCACGCCGAATGAGGCGTGCAGCTTTGTTTTGTAACGGGAGCACTAATTAAGCGTTTGATATGTGTTATAATTTCAGCGATCCAATAAACGGTTTCAGACAGGCAGAAATTTGTACAAAACTGCTATTTGCAGCGCATTTTTGTGTTGTGCGCGGTTGCGCTTTGAACTGCATCCGCATTCGATAGCCTTGCCAAGGTTTCAAGTTTCATAAGCTTTAATGCCTGTCTGAAAACAATCTAAGATGATTCTGCGGAATCGTCTTTTTTCGTACACAATTAAATCACCGCCAAGGCAGCGGAGCAAATACACATAAATGAAACCTTCGATTTTAGAAAAACTGCAACAATTGGCAGACCGTTTGGAAGAAGTTACCCAGCTTTTGGGTGCGCCCGAATCTACTGCCGACATGGATAACTACCGCAAACTCAATAAAGAACATGCCGAACTCACACCGATAGTGGAGGTGTTTCGGCAATATCGTCAAGCGCAAAACGATTTGGCGGATGCCGAAGAAATGCTGTCTGACCCTGATATGAAAGACTTTGCCGCGGAGGAAATCGAAGCGGCTAAAACCAAAATCGAAACATTGGATTTGGCGCTGCAAAAGCTGCTGCTACCCAAAGATGCGGATGATGATAAAAACATCTTTATCGAAGTGCGCGCCGGCACAGGCGGCGATGAAGCTGCTTTGTTTGCCGGCGATTTGCTGCGTATGTATACCCGCTATGCCGAACGCAACAACTGGCAGGTAGAAATCGTGTCTGCCAATGAAAGCGATTTGGGCGGCTATAAAGAAGTGATTGCCCGCATCATCGGATTGGGCGCATACAGCAAGCTCAAATTCGAGAGCGGCGGTCACCGCGTGCAGCGCGTTCCGGCAACCGAAAGCCAAGGCCGTATCCACACATCGGCCTGCACTGTGGCCGTGATGCCCGAAGCGGATGAATTGGAAGAAATCGAGCTGAATCCGGCCGATTTGCGTATCGACACTTTCCGCGCCTCTGGCGCAGGCGGCCAGCACATCAATAAAACCGATTCGGCTGTGCGCATCACGCATCTGCCTACCGGTATGGTTGTAGAGTGTCAAGACGGGCGTTCGCAACATGCCAACAAAGCGCAGGCGATGAAAGTTTTGGCGGCGCGTCTGAACGATATGCAAAAGCGCGAAGCGCAGGCCAAAGAGGCTGCCGAACGCAAAACCCTGATCGGCAGCGGCGATCGCAGCGAACGCATCCGCACCTACAATTATCCGCAAGGCCGTGTGTCCGACCACCGCATCAACCTAACGCTGCACAAGCTGGATTTTATTATGGACGGTGATTTGGACGAACTCACCGGCGCATTGATTGCCGAGCATCAGGCAGAGCTGCTGGCAAGCATGGGCGATTAAGCAGATATTGCAGCCGATGCCTGTCTGAAAAAGCTTTTACCAAGCACAAACAGATTTGAAAAGAACCATTCATGTCTTACACCTTTACCCTCGAACCCGGCCTGCTTGAAGCCGAATTAAAAAAACTGATTCTTGCGGAAGCCGACAAAGAAGATGAAATTGTCATGGCCGATTTTACCGATGATGCGGTTTTGTTCGGCGATGAAAGCCCGATCGGCTTGGATTCGCTTGACGCTCTGCAAATAGCGGTGGCTTTGCAGCAATATTTCCGAGTGCGTTTGCAAGGAGACAGAATGGTGCGCAAGCATATGGCGGATGTGCGCAGCTTGGCAGCTTTTGTGCGTAAGGAGCATGGCGCATGAGCTATCTTGCCGGGATAAGCATGCAATGTGCGCAAGGATCGGGCAGCGGTGCTCGCATAGCATTGGCTGATTCACAACCACCTGCAAAAATCGCTTTTGACTTTCTAAACCAGCCGCAACAAGCGGCTTATTTTCGTGCATTTGATAATGAGCGGTTGGATGAAACCGCTTTATTCAGTCTGCTGGAACAATATTTGCTGGAGGCTGCCGAAGACGCGGGCTGGGGAGGAGAAGCATTATCCGATACGCCGGTGTTTATCGGCTCCACTTCTTACCTGCTTCCTTATTACGAAATTCATTATCTGGCGCAGCAGCAACCATTCGGGAAATACAGCCTGCATCAATTTTCCGACCATCTTAAGCAAAGTTACGGAAATCATCAGGTTTATTGCTTTGCTACAGCCTGCACTTCTTCCGGCCACGCGCTGATGCAGGCTCATGCCATGTTGGAAAGTGGGCTGATAGAACGTGCGTTGGTTGTGGGTTTTGAAACTTTCAACCTGCTTACGTTAATGCATTTCCACAGTCTCGGTTTGCTGGCAGAGCAATGTGTCCCGTTTGGCGGAGATGGCTTTGTGTTGGGTGAGGGCATCGCGTGTTTGGCTTTATTAAAAGAGAAGCCGGATTGCGAAAAACAATTTCGCTTGGTTTCCGCCTCAGCAAATACCGGCGCTGCCAGCCCTGTTGAAACCGATAGTGAAAGCTTAAGCAAAGTTATGCGGCATGCTTTGCAGCAGGCAGGTGTGGCTGCGGATGATGTGTGCATGGTTAAAGCCCATGCTGTTGGCACCGGTGCTACTGATGAAGCAGAAGCCGATGCTTTGCAAAGCGTATTTGGGCGGCAAGTGCCGCTGGCAGCATTTAAACCTTTAATCGGGCATACTCAAGGTGCCAGCGCGGCGTTGGAAACGGTATTGCTTTATCAGGCTTTATTACAAGGCAGCTTGGAAGGCGGGGTGGCTTTACAGGGGAGTTGCCCGCTCGGTGCGGGCTTTTATATGGCAAACTTTTTCGGCTTCGGCAGTAGCAATATGGCGTTTGTATGGGAGTGGCTGAAATGACGCATCAAGTTTATATTCGGACTGCTGCAGTTTTTAACGGTTCCGGCAAAGACAATGCCTGTCTGAAACGCCATTTGAAAACACAATATCATTTAGACGCTCGCCGCTTCAGCCGCCTAACGCTGTTAACTTTAGCCGGCAGCTTGCAATTAAGCCAACAGCAGCTCCCAAAAGATACGGCGGTGTATTGGGGCGGAACATTCAGCTCGCCTTCGGTTTTTAATGAAATGATGGGTAATGTGTTTCAACAGCAGATTGCAAAACCTTTTGATTTTCTTGCCAACCTCCACAATGCCCCGGCATTCCATACCGCCGCCGCTTTGGGCTTGAACGGAGTAACCATATTCCAGTCTGTCGGCATCGAACCGGAATCATGGGGTAAGCCTTTACTGCTGGCGGCAAACCATGTGCGGCAAAACGGCGGTTCGGCTTTAGCGGGCTGGAGCCACGAAGCTGAGGAAGGAAACGGTGAGCGGGAAGGCTGCTGTTGTGTGTATTTAAGCAGTGAGAGCAGCACGGATGATGAACCACAAATCATCATTCGCCACGCGGAGCAGGGTACGGCAGCGTGGCGGCCGGCGTGCAGTGGTTTGATGGATGCTGTTTCGGAATGGTTTGATTGTTTGGCGGAAAAAAATAATAGAATCAGGATTGCTGTGGGTGGAAATATTGTGCTGGAGCTACAAAGTTTCGGCGGATTGAAGCTGCTTGCATCAACAGAGCTGTGAGCTTACATAGGTTTAGAAGCTGTAATAAATGCCTGTCTGAAAAATAGTTTCAGACAGGCATTTATTGTGCCAACTTAACTGGGATTTTATTAATTAAACCACTTACATAGTAACAGCACCGTCGTCGTACTCGGACTTACCCTGAACTGAGCATCTTGAGTCCCAATAACATTGTGAGATACTCGAATCTAGCCTGAATACGCCATTATTAGGCAAAAAAAGAAGCGCTTTCAAACGAGGAAAGCGCCTAAACAGAGAGAATACACAATGATAACAACAAAAGAACTTTATACCTGGTTCCAAAGGTTGGGGTTGCCCCCGAAAAACTTTATTTCATACCGAGCCGCATGCCGGTATTTGAAAATTGAATTTCTTTAACTACGCTGAATGTTTGGTGTTCGCCGTTGATGGAAACAGGCCGCATGGTTTGTGTTTGCATCCAAGCAACAGCTTGGTTATCGATAGCCTGATTACCGCTGCTGCGGGTAACGCGTATATCTTTTAGAGAACCATCGGTATGGATGGTCATGCGTACCGCCAATCTTCCATTGATTTGTGCTTTAGCTGCGGTTACTTCAGAATCTTTTTTGAAAAATTGAATTTCACCGGCAGAAGCGCTTTGTGCTCCGAATAATGCGGCAGCCACTAAGGCAGTGGATAAAATATTGCGAATAGACATGATTAAAACCCCGTAAAATATATGCAATTTAAGTATATTATGTAAATAATATTAAAGTTATTAAAACTCTTGTTCGCTTGACGAACTTTTTTGTTTCTTGTTTTGGTAGGTGTATTGTGCCTATAAATTTTAAATTTTGCAATTGAAAAAAAGTCAAAGAATTTTTACAAGATGATGCGAAAATGAGATAAGCGGTACATTTGGCGTGGCATAGATTGACACTAGGTGACAATTAACGTCACGTTACTGTTATTTGGTAAAAATAGAGATAAATAATTTTATATAAATCATATGATTATATTTTTTGTTGCAATTGATCGAGTTTGCTTTTTGCTTGATGTGACAGTTTGTGTCACTTTTTAAATATCCGAATATCTTAAAAAATAACCGAATATTTTTTAATTTAGTGTTGTTTTTATGATTCAAAGTGTAGCTTTTTTGATGAATGGGAAGATTGATTTTGATGAGAAAGGAAAGTTTTTGAAGCAAAAGATTATAAAAAGCCTGTCTGAAAACGTTTCAGACAGGCTTTTCGTTGTAAAGATATGATTATGTCAATTTGAAATGGCTATGTAAGCAAAATTGATTTTAGATGGTTTCTTGCTCAAGCAACAATATTCACCAAGCGTCCGGGAACTACAATCACTTTTTTCGGCGTTTTGCCTTCGGTAAATTTTTGGGCGCCCAGGCTGGCTAAAGCGGCGGCTTCTATTGCTTCTTTAGAAGCATCGGCGGGCACGGTTACTTTGTCGCGCAATTTGCCATTAACTTGAACCATGATTTCGATTTCGGATTTCACCAAGGCGGCGGCATCGGCTTGCGGCCAAGCGGCTTGCCACAGCGGGGTGTCGCTGCACAATTCGCTCCACAAGGCTTCGCAGATGTGCGGCACAATCGGCCACAGCAGGCGGACAACGGCTTCCAATACTTCTTGCGCCACGGCACGGCCTTGTTCGCTTGACGTGTCTGTTTTGTCGTATTGGTTGAGCAATTCCATCACGGCGGCGATGGCGGTGTTGAATTGCAGGCGGCGGCCGTAGTCGTCGCTGACTTTGGCGATGGTGGCGTGCAGTTTGTGGCGCAGGTCTTTCAACTCTTTATCTAAGTTGTCATGCCTGTCTGAAAAGGCTTTGACCGCGCCGCCTCGGTTGATGTATTCAAACACGGTGCGCCACAGGCGGCGCAGGAAGCGGTGTGCGCCTTCTACACCGGAATCGCTCCATTCGAGCGATTGTTCGGGCGGTGAGGCGAACATCATAAACAGGCGGGCAGTGTCGGCGCCATAAGCATCAATCAAATCTTGCGGGTCAACGCCGTTGTTTTTCGATTTCGACATTTTTTCCACGCCGCCGATTACTACAGGCCGGCCGTCGGCTTTTAAGACGGCTGCGACGGGGCGGCCTTTGTCGTCGGTTTGCACTTCCACTTCGGCGGGGTTGAACCATTGTTTTTTACCGCTTTCAGTTTCGCGGTAGTAAGTGGCTTGCAGCACCATGCCTTGAGTGAGCAGGCTGGCAAAGGGTTCTTTCACCGGCACGATGCCTTCTTCGTTCATCAGTTTGGTGAAGAAGCGGGCGTATAAGAGGTGCAGAATGGCGTGTTCGATGCCGCCGATGTATTGGTCGGCCTGTTGCCAGTATTGGGCGGCTTCGGGCGCAACCATGCTGTCTGAAAACTGGGGCGACATGTAACGGAACTGATACCAGCTCGATTCCATAAAGGTATCCATGGTATCGGTTTCGCGTTTGGCCGGGCCGCCGCAGTGCGGGCAGGTGGTTTCGTAGAATTCGGGCATTTTGGCCAAGGGCGAACCGCTGCCGTCGGGCACAACGTCTTCGGGCAGCACCACGGGCAGCTGGTCGGCCGGTACGGGCACGTCGCCGCAGCTTTCGCAATGGATAATCGGAATCGGGCAGCCCCAGTAGCGTTGGCGCGAGATGCCCCAGTCGCGCAGGCGGTATTGGGTTTTCGGCGCACCGGCGTTTAGGGATTGCAGTTTGGCGGAAGTGGCATCAAAGGCCGTCTGAAAATCCATGCCGTCGAATTCGCCGCTGTTGATCAGGCGGGTGTTTTCTTTGTCGCCGTACCAATCCTGCCATTCGTTCGGATTGTAGGCAGGCTGTTCCAAAGTGGATTCGACCACTTGTTTAATCGGCAGTTTGTATTTGTTGGCGAACTCGAAATCGCGCTCGTCGTGACCGGGCACGGCCATTACCGCACCGTCGCCGTAGCCCCACAATACATAGTTGGCAATCCACACTTCCAGTTTGTCGCCATTGAGCGGATTAATCACATAGCGGCCGGTCGGCACGCCTTTTTTCTCCATCGTCGCCATATCGGCTTCGGCCACGCTGCCGGATTTGCATTCGGCGATAAACGCTTGCAGTTCGGGCTTGTCGGCTGCGGCGGCGGTAGCCAGCGGATGCTCGGCGGCCACGGCGACGTAAGTCGCGCCCAACAAGGTGTCGGGGCGGGTGGTGTACACCTGCAAGTATTCGGCGTAATCGCCTTCCAAACCTTGTTTGCTGCCGCTGTCCAATGCAAAGCGCACTTGCACGCCGCGCGATTTGCCGATCCAGTTGCGCTGCATGGTTTTCACTTGCTCCGGCCAGTTCAGGCCGTCCAGATCGCTTAAAAGCTGTTCGGCGTAATCGGTGATTTTGAAGTAATACATCGGAATTTCGCGTTTTTCGATCAAAGCGCCCGAACGCCAGCCGCGCCCGTCGATCACTTGCTCGTTGGCTAAAACGGTTTGGTCGACCGGATCCCAGTTTACCGTGCCGTTTTTGCGGTAAATCACGCCTTTTTCAAACAGTTTGGTAAACAAAAGCTGCTCCCAGCGGTAATACTCGGGCGAGCAGGTGGCGAGTTCGCGTTCCCAATCAAACGCAAAACCCAAGCTCTTGAGCTGGTTGCGCATGTAGGCGATGTTTTCGTAAGTCCATTTGGCGGGTGCGACTTGGCGGTCGATGGCGGCGTTTTCGGCGGGCATGCCGAAAGCGTCCCAGCCCATCGGTTGCAGCACGTTGAAGCCGTTGAGCAGTTTGTAGCGGCTCAATACGTCGCCGATGGTGTAGTTTCGCACATGCCCCATATGCAGCTTGCCGCTGGGGTAGGGGAACATGGAGAGGCAGTAGTATTTGGGTTTGGATGCGTCTTCGGACACGCTGAAAATGCGTGCGTTTTCCCATTTGCTTTGGGAAGCGGGTTCGATTTGGGAGGGGTTGTAATGTTCTTGCATGGCTTTATTCAGAAGCAGATAAAAATAACCCTTGATTATACTCTGTTATTGGGTGGAGTTGGGAAAACCTATGCCTGTCTGAAAATGAATATTGAGTTTTCTCAATTAATAATTATTCTTAATTATATTTAATTACATAAAGAGTATACTTAAACTCAATCTATTATAAAGTTTTCAAGCGATTGATTAATTATACAAATTAAGATGATATTGCTTGGGCAATAATCAAGCTTCGCAGTTTTACTATGATTTTTTATTTACATAGAGAGGATATTTTATGTCTGTCGTGCCTTTATCGAGCCTCACTAAAGGCAGCCGGGTGCAAATTGATTCTATTGCGCCCAGTGAGATTTTTGGAGAGCTGGATCCGCTGGTCAGCCGCCGTTTGGCTGATTTGGGGTTTTCTCATGGAATGCCGCTTGAAGTAATAGCAGTCGGTATATTGGGTAAAGGGCCTTATGCTGTGCGTTTGGGTAATCAATCGCAGTTTTCGTTGCGTCAGGCGGAAGCCAATAAAATTCTCTGTCGAGCTATATAACTAATAATATTTTCAGACAGGCATTCTTAGATATTGCCCACTTTCGGCAAATATTCAAGGATGTTGAAATAAGAGGAATACACAAATGGATTTAAGTTATTTTGCACTGGTCGGCGCGCCTAATTGCGGCAAGACCGTTTTGTTTAATGGTTTGACAGGTTCAAATGCCAAAGTGGCCAATTACCCGGGTGTAACGGTTGACAGGCGTGAGGGTGTGTTTGTGGATGATAAATCCATCCATATTATTGATTTACCCGGTACTTACAGCCTGCGTACAACCAGTTTGGATGAAGCAGTCGCGCGTGATATGGTGCTGGGCAGGCTTGGCCAGCAAATGAGCGGGATTATTGCGGTTGCAGATGCCACCAATCTGCGCATGACTTTACGCATGATTCTTGAATTGAAAACTTTAGGGTTGCCGATGGCTGTGTCGCTGAATCTTAGTGATGTGGCACGTTCACGCGGCTTGAAAATCAATGCGGCGAAGCTTAGTGAATTGCTGGGTGTGCCGGTGCTGGAAACAGTGGCGGTTAGCAAGGAAGGAATACGCGGTGTGCGCGAGGCAGTACGCAATCTGCCTCATTACGGAAAGCAGCTCGACAGTGATGCCGCACTCAAAACACTGGAAGCTTTAGACAGTAATGAACTATACGACGAAGTAGAGCGTATCCTTGGGCAGGTGGTGGAAACACAGATGGAACTGCCTGCATGGCATAGGCGTGTGGACAGTTTAGTGCTGCATCCTGTGTGGGGCATGATTTTGCTGATGATTATCCTCTTGTTGGTGTTTCAGGCTGTCTATTCTTGGTCTGAGCCGATTATGGATGCGATTGAAGGATTTTTCGGTTCTTTGGGTGAGTGGGTGGCAATGGTTGTGCCCGAAGGGATTTTGCAGGATTTGCTGGTTAACGGTGTGATTGCCGGTGTGGGCAGCGTATTGGTGTTTTTGCCGCAGATTACGATTTTGTTTGCTTTCATTCTGCTTTTGGAAGATTCGGGCTATTTGCCGCGAGCAGCGTTTTTGTTGGATAACATGCTGGCAAAAACCGGTTTGTCGGGCAGGGCATTTATTCCGCTGCTTTCCAGCTTTGCCTGTGCGGTACCTGCCGTAATGTCTGCGAGAACCATTCATGATCCGCGTGAGCGTTTGGTTACTATTGCGATTGCACCTATGTTCACTTGTTCTGCACGTTTGCCGGTATATGCACTGATTATTGCAGCTTTGATACCGGAGAAGACTGTGTGGGGTGTGTTTAACCTACAGGGCTTGACATTGTTCTGGCTGTATGTGACAGGTATTGTGTCGGCCGGGTTGACGGCATTTGTGATGAAATGGTTTGCGCGCCGAAAAGGCGGTATGCAGCAGTTTCCTTTGTTAATGGAATTGCCTACGTTCCGTATGCCGAATTTCAAACACATTATTGTCAGCTTGTGGGAGCGGGTGTGGGCGTTCCTGAAACGTGCCGGCACGATTATTTTTGCAGTGAGTGTGGTGCTGTGGTTTTTGGTAAGCTTTCCGGCTCCTCCGGAAGGTGTAACCGGAGCAGCGATCGATTACAGTTTTGCCGGTACTTTAGGCAGTTGGATTCAGCCGATATTCGCACCTTTGGGCTTCACTTGGCAGATGTGTATTGCCATGATTCCGGGTATCGCAGCGCGTGAAGTTGTGGTCGCTGCTTTGGGTACGGTTTATGCCGTGGGTGCAAATACATCAGAAGATGCCGTGCAAAATGCCTTGATTCCGATTGTGAATGAAAGTTGGGGCCTGCCGACAGCTTTCGCCTTCTTAGCTTGGTATGTTTATGCGCCGATGTGTGCAGCCACTTTGGCCGTGATTAAGCGTGAAACCAAATCGGCGAAACAAACTTGGATGATTACGGCTTATCTTTTTGCCTTGGCTTATGTGTTTGCTTTTATCGTGTATCAAATCAGTTCGAGGATACTGTAATGGAACAATATATTATTGTCGGTTTAATCGTGATTGTATGCGCAGCTTATCTGATGCGGAAATATGTGTTTAAATCGAAATCAGATAAAGCAGGTGTTTGCGGCGGTTGTGACCGTTGCGGCGGTAAAAGCGGCGGTTGCCATTAGACTTTGAAGTGGCGGAAAGAGGGTGGAAACGCATTTTTCCGCCGCCGCCCCAAGCAAGCGTTTTTGTGGCATAATCCGCTTCTGTTAGCTATGACTTGATTTTCATACTGCATGAGTCTGCCTCAGCACAAAGAGAGGGATTTTGTGAGCGGCTAAAGCAGCAACAAAATCAGCCCCGTATTATCTAGTATTGGCTGCGGTTTGCTGACTTATATGAAATATGTGTTTCACAGCTATATTTTTCAGACAGGCATTTGGTTTGAATGCCTGTCTGAAAATGTGTTCAACTTTTGTCGCATGCCTGTCTGAAACCCTAACCATGTGTTTTGGAAATCAGTATATATGGTTAGTGTTTTAGCAGCGGCGGCCTTAATAATAAAAAGGAAACCAAATGTTTAATAAACATGTTAAATCGTTCCAATACGGCAATCAGACCGTTACTTTGGAAACCGGTGAAGTAGCCCGCCAAGCTGCCGCCGCGGTAAAAGTGTCTATGGGTGACACTGTTGTGCTGGTGGCGGTAACCACTAATAAAGATGTAAAAGAAGGCCAGGATTTTTTCCCGCTGACTGTTGATTATCTCGAGCGTACTTACGCGGCCGGTAAAATTCCCGGCGGCTTTTTCAAACGCGAAGGCAAGCAAAGTGAGAAAGAAATTCTCACCAGCCGCCTGATCGACCGCCCGATTCGTCCGCTGTTCCCCGAAGGTTTTTACCACGATATCCAAATCGTAGCGATGGTGGTGTCTATCGATCCTGAAATCGATTCCGATATTCCGGCTATGATCGGTGCATCTGCCGCGCTGGTGTTGAGCGGTGTGCCGTTTGCCGGCCCGATTGGTGCCGCACGCGTAGGTTATGCCGACGGCCAATATTTGTTGAACCCGACCAAAACTGAGCTGGAAACATCACAAATGGATTTGGTGGTAGCCGGTACTGCCAAAGCTGTTTTGATGGTGGAATCAGAAGCGCAAGTGCTGCCTGAAGATGTGATGCTGGGTGCGGTGGTTTACGGGCATGAGCAAATGCAGGTTGTGATTGATGCCATTAACGAATTTGCCGATGAAGTGAACCCTGAAGTATGGGATTGGAAAGCGCCGGAAGCCGACACCGAATTGGTTGCTAAAATCCGCGAGATCGCCGGCGGCACCATTGGTGAAGCATTCAAAATCCGTCAAAAGCAGGCGCGTACTGCAAAGCTGGATGAGGCTTGGAACGCAGTGAAAGAATCTTTGATTACCGAAGAAACCGACACGCTCATCGCCAACCAAATCAAAGGTATTTTCAAACAATTGGAAGCCGACGTAGTTCGCGGTCAGATTCTTGACGGCCAACCGCGTATCGACGGCCGAGACACCCGCACCGTGCGTCCGATTAATATTCAGACAGGCGTATTGCCGCGCACCCACGGCTCCGCACTGTTTACCCGCGGCGAAACCCAAGCTTTGGCAGTGGCGACGTTGGGCACTTCGCGCGACGAGCAAATCATTGACGCCTTAAACGGCGAATATACCGACCGCTTCATGCTACACTACAACTTCCCGCCATACTCTACCGGCGAAGTAGGCCGCATGGGCGCGCCGAAACGCCGTGAAATCGGCCATGGCCGTTTGGCTAAACGCGCGCTGGTTGCCGTGCTGCCTTCGCCGGAAGAATTTAGTTACACCATGCGAGTGGTTTCCGAAATTACCGAGTCTAACGGCTCTTCTTCAATGGCTTCCGTGTGCGGCGGCTGTTTGAGCCTGCTGTCTGCCGGTGTGCCGCTAAAAGCTCACGTTGCCGGTATCGCCATGGGTTTGATTTTGGAAGGAAATAAATTCGCCGTGTTGACCGACATTTTGGGCGACGAAGACCACTTGGGCGATATGGACTTCAAAGTGGCGGGTACTACCGAAGGCGTAACCGCGCTGCAAATGGACATTAAGATTCAAGGCATTACCAAAGAAATTATGCAGATTGCCTTGGAGCAGGCCAAAGAAGCGCGTATGCACATTTTGGCGCAAATGAAAGAAGCCGTTGATGGCCCGCAAGAGCTGTCGCAACACGCGCCGCGCCTATTCACCATGAAAATCAACCCTGATAAAATCCGCGATGTTATCGGCAAAGGCGGCGAAACCATTCGCGCCATCACTGCTGAAACCGGTACCGAAATCAATATCGATGACGACGGTACCGTAACCATCGCTGCAGTCGCAGGAGAAGCGGGCGAAGCCGCCAAACGCCGTATCGAAGAGATTACCGCAGAAGTGGAAGTGGGCAAAGTGTACGAAGGTACCGTGTTGAAAATCTTGGAAAACAACGTAGGTGCTATCGTATCCGTGCTTCCGGGCAAAGACGGTTTGGTGCATGTGAGTCAAATCGCACACGAGCGCGTGAACAATGTGGCCGACTATCTGAAAGTAGGCCAAACCGTGAATGTGAAAGCGCTGGAAGTGGATGACCGCGGCCGCGTACGCCTATCTATTAAGGCCTTAGCGGAAGCCCCGGCCCGCGAACCGCGTGAGCAACAGCCGAAAGATTAAATAAGCTTAACGGTCAAATGCCTGTCTGAAATTTTTCAGACAGGCATTTTTTACTGTGACTGCTTTTTTTATAGTCAATCAACTTATTTTTAATACAAGAGCAAGCCGCAGACAGTACAAGTAGTACGAGACTGATTTTGTTGCTGCTTCAGCAGCTTACAAAATCGTTCTCTTTGAGCTACGGCGCAGCAACGACGTAGTAAAAATTAAGTTGATTGACTATAGTTGCTTCACTATAGCAAATAAACTTAAAAAATAGTACGTTCGTTATACTCGGTCTTGCCTCAAGTGTGATGAACCGTGATAAAAATTAAGTTGATTGACTATATATTTAAGCTTTTCTTTTGGTAATTGTGATAATTTGGTAAAATTCGCTTTTGCTATTTTTGCAAATAGCCGATATGTGTTAGGGAAAATGTATGAAAAAAATCGCAATATTGGCCTTGGCGGCATTGGCTTTAGCAGCGTGTAATGGTGAGAAAAAACCGCCTGCGGCGCCGAAAAGCAGTGGAGCGGGCAAGCCGGTTAAGCCTGTGGCAAAAGACAGACCGTTTTTTAACAAAGCTGCGCCCAGCCCGGCGGAGGTAGGGTTTAATGCGAATGAGAATGTGCAAAAATTTATTGAATATGAAGCGGGCAAACAGCGTTTGAGCAGGGACGAGTTGCAGAGCTTTTTTAACGCTGTTGTGTATCGCGGCAATATCATTAATATTATGAACCGGCCGGGTACATCGCGCCCGTGGTATGAGTTTAAACAAGGTAATTCGGGCACGGCGAAAATCAGCGGCGGACTGCAGTTTTATGCGGCGAATCGTGGTGTGATCGATAAAATCGCGCGTGAATATGGTGTGCCTGCCGAGTTGATAGTGGCGATTGTGGGTATTGAAACCAATTATGGCGCTAATAAGGGTAATATCCGTGTGGCGGATGCTTTGGCTACGTTGGCTTTCGATTATCCGCGCCGTGGTGAATTTTTTCAGAAAGAGCTGGCCGAGTTTTTGGTGATGGCCAAAGAGGAGCAGCGCGATCCGTTGAGTTTTACGGGCAGCTTTGCCGGCGCGATGGGGATGCCGCAGTTTATGCCCTCGAGCTTTCGCAAGTGGGCTGTGGATTATGATAAAGACGGCCGCAGGGACATTTGGTATAACGTGGAAGATGTGGCGGCATCGGTTGCCAATTATATGAGGGTGCACGGTTGGAAGAGCGGCGGCAGAATGGTGGTGCCGGTTTCGTTGGAGATTAATCCGAAATTGCAGGCGGTGATTGATGAGAAGACATCACTGAAATATACGGTGGGCGAGTTGAAGAAAATGGGGGTAACGCCGCTGGAGCCGGTGGCTGATTCGGAAAAAGCGGTGCTTTACCGCTTGGAAACCAGTCCGGGTGTGTTTGACTATTATATCGGCCTGAATAATTTTTATGCGGTTTGGCAATATAACCACAGCCGCATGTATGTAACTTCGGTTCGCGATATCGCCAATGCGTTGGGCGCGGGTGGTTTGTAGGAAACGGTTGATGTGTAAAGAAGCCTGTCTGAAAAATTCTTTCAGACAGGCTTCTTTAGTTAAACCAATTATATAATTAAATCACTTGATTTTAGTAACAGCGCCGTTATCGCCAATAAACTTTATTTCTGTTACGGCGTTGCTGCGCTTTAGCTCAAAGAGTATGAGTTTACAAGCTGCTCAAGCAGCAACAAAATCAGTTCTGCACCACTCATACTGTCTGCAGCTTGGCTGCCTTGTATCAAAAATAAATTTAAATGCCTGTCTGAAAAATAGCTTTTCAGACAGGCATAGTTTGTTTCAGCTTATTGGATATGCCGCTACACTGTTTCAGTAAGTTAACTAACTGTGCGTGATAGGAAG
Organism: Neisseria wadsworthii 9715; assembly: GCF_000227765.1. Lineage (GTDB taxonomy): Bacteria > Pseudomonadota > Gammaproteobacteria > Burkholderiales > Neisseriaceae > Neisseria > Neisseria wadsworthii. Next base: position 1,832,263 of record NZ_JH165159.1, on the reverse strand, counting down.
GCGGATTTTTACTAGTAGGCCGCTGGGGTTGATGGTGGAATGATGAAGGCTGATGCTGCCGCCCTGACGCTCGACCAATGTTTTGGCAATGGATAAACCCAAGCCTGAGCCTTCTGTGTCGCTGCCGAGAATTCGGTAAAAGGGGTCGAATACCCGATTGCGTTCGGCAGGGGAAATACCGGGGCCGCTGTCTTCCACTTCGAACACGCATTCTTGATTTTCCGTTCGTATGCGCAAATCGGCGCGTCCTCCGGGCGGTGTGTAGTTGATAGCGTTGTCGGCGAAAGTTTTCAACAGGGTGTAAAGCTCGGTTTCGTTGCAGGCAAGCATTACGTCTTCATCGCCGTCAATGCCGAAATCAATATTGCGCGCTTCGGCAAGCGGGTAGAGATCTTGCACAATGCGTTCGCAGATTTTACGGGCTGAAAGCGTTTTGTTGAGTGCTTTATGATCGTCTTGCTGCGCTCTTGCCATGGCCAGTAGCTGCTCTAATAGATGGCGGTTACGGCGTATGCCTTCGCGCAGTGTTTTGAGCTGATCTGCGGTGTCGGGCGGTAAATCGCGTTGGGACAAACGTTCGGCCTGTAGTGACAGGGCAGTCATGGGTGAGCGTAATTCATGCGCAGCATCGGCAATAAACCTTTGTTGGCGCTGGATGCTTTCTTTAATTCGATCAAACAGCCGGTTAATGGCTTGGATAAAACCCGTAATCTCAATCGGAATATTCTGTTCGGAAAGAGGGGAAAGATCGTTGTCGCTACGCCGGGCAAGGCTTTCAGACAGGCTTTTAACCGGTTTCAGGCTGCTGCGCACGGCAATAAAGGTTAGTAAGGCCATTATCGGGATCAGCAGCAGAATCGGCCAGATAACCAAGCTGGCACTGGTTAATGCCGTGTCTTTGCGCAAGTCGTCTTCTTGTAATAAGGCTAGCCGTTGGCCGTTTTTGTGTTTATGTATGTAAACGCGGTATTGTTCTTTGCGGTATTCGATATTGTGAAAACCATCATTTAAACCTGGTGGTAAGGGAATATCACCCATGCGGGGTTGGTCTAGATTTTGAATGACTATTCTTACATCGTCGTCGATATGATTATTGACAGGGTAATCTGATATGGCGGCAAAGGCGGCCGTTTGCTCCAGTAATTCATCCTGCAGATCGCCTGCTTCGTAATAAACGGCAACAAATGCGGTAATGCCTGCTGCAACGGCAGCCAGTACCACGGTCGTGGTGAGCCAGAGAATCAGGCGCAGTTGCAGAGACGCGAATTGTTTCATTGTTTTTATATATCGAGCTGGGGTTATTTATCGGCGGCTTTGATGGCTTTAATCAGAATTTGCCCTTGGGCATTGCGGATTTCCAAGTGTTGACCGCTGATTTGATAGGATGCGGTGTTTTCGAAGGCGGCAGACAGCCTGTCGTCTAAGTTCATCAGTGAACTTTTGCAGGCTTTTAAGGTAGTTATGGTATCGAACATTTTGAGTGTGCCTTTATGCTCACGGTATTTGCCGAACATATTGTTGCAGCCGCCGCGTGTGTAAAACCTGTGTTCGTTGGATTCGAATTCAATCGTGGTTAGGTTTTCAGGGCTGATCTGCCCCACTTCTTGAACCTGCCAAACACCTGTCAATCCGGTTGGCGGGATGGATGTTGAGCATGCAGGCAATAATGTTGCAACTAATAGAGGCAGCGCTTTTTTCATCGGTTTTCCTTTCGGATGATTGGTTTCAGACAGGCATTGGCTGAAGCGGTTTAAGCGGGAGACTTGGGCACCAGCCAGCCGACGCCGCGCACATTTTTAATGCTTTCGGCACCCAGTTTTTTGCGCAGCGCGTGAATCAGATAGTCGATGGCGTTGCTTTCCACTTCTTCGCCCCAGCCATAGATTTTATCTTCCAGGCTGGCGCGCGACAATATCATGCCCGGATGTTGCATCAATGCATAGAAAATGGCGAACTCTCGATTGCTCAGGGTGACCGTTTCGCCGGTTTTGACATGGCGCGCCTGATAAGTGGCGGGGTTGAGCGACCAAATGCCGTTGTCCAGTTCGGTGTTGGCCGAGCCGCTTTGCCGCCGCAACACCGCGCGCATACGGGCAAGCAGTTCGCTCATGTCGAAAGGTTTGATAACGTAGTCGTCTGCGCCGCCGTCAAGGCCGCGCAGACGGCTGTCGATATCGTCGCGCGCGGTCAGGATAATCACCGGCAATTGGTTGTCGGCGGCGCGCAATTCCGCCAATACTTCCAAGCCGTCTTTTTGGGGCAAGCCTAAGTCCAGCAACACCAAATCATATTTTTGAGCATTGAGCGAACTTAATGCGAGCAGGCCGTTTTTTGCCCAGTCTACGGTATATCGCGCATCTTTCAGGCTGCCCGACACCGCCTCTCCGATCATGGTATCGTCTTCAACCAAAAGAACGCGCATTTTAGAAACCTGCCTGTTTTTCCAAGTGTTCAACCAAGCCTTCATCGAGGTTCAACGCTTGTGAAAGTTGGGAAAGAAATACAATTTCTTTGCGGGCCAAATCGCCGCATATCATACGGGCGGCCAGATAAGCTTCGGCAGCTAAAGCGGGATTGGCACCGATGTCGCGTGCAATGTCGGCGGCGCTGGCGGGGCGGGTAACTTCGCTGGCAATCCATTGTTGGGTTTCGGCATCATCGCCTACTTCACTGTGAATCAGTTGGCGCTCTGCATCGTCAATTAGGCCGTCGGCAGCTGCGGCGGCAATCATAGTACGCAAAATCACGCGGCTTGCATTTTCGGCTGCGATGCCGGTTGGCGCGAATTCGGTTTGTTCTAAGGCCGGTGCGGCAGCGCTTTGCGAGTTTTTATTGTTTTGCCAGCTTTGGTAGGCATGATAGGCCAAAGCGCCCAGTGCAGCCATCGAACCGGCTTGCACGAGGGTTTTGGTGTTTTTCTTTTTGAGCAATGATGAAACCAAGCCGAGTGCGGCGGCGCTGCCTCCGATTTTGGCCAATGCTCCTTTGTTACCTGAAAGGATATTGCCCGCCTGACCGGCATTTTTTTGTACGGAACCTAAAACTTGATTAAGCAGATTATTGAAATTCATCGTGTTTCCTTTTATGAGATTGGGCGAAATGTATTGAATTAAATATAGTGCCGATTGTTTAAATTACCATACTTTGCCTAAGAATCAGGTTTTCAGCTTTATGCCTGTCTGAACGGTATTTTCAGACAGGCGTTTTCTATAAATACTATAGAGTAGGCGATGCTTGCTGCAATTAGTGAAACGGCAAATGCGCCCGCTATGTCTAAAGGCCAATGTACGCCGAGGTATATGCGTGCCCAAGTAATAGAAAGCGCGGAAGGCAGCCAAAATATGCCGAATAAGCGGGTTGCCGGCATGAAGCAGAGGGGTAATACGCCTGAAAACATGGCGGTAAGGTGTTTGCTTGGAAACGACGAAGAGGTGCCGTGTTCTAAGAAATTGGTGCCTAAGCCTAGCTCGAACAGGCGCGGATGGTAAAAGCCTTTGCGGATTAAATAGCTGATGCTGATGCCGAGCAGAATGCTGGCAAATACGCTTAAATAAACACGTTTATTACGGCGGTGTTTCCACGTAAGATAAATTGCCAGTGTGATAAAAAACACGACCACCAGATGTTCTGCAAGCCATATGGCCAGTTGGATGTTGATCGGGTTTGCATCAGGAGGGGCATTGAATAACAAGAAAACTTGTCGGTTGAAGGTATTTAGGCTTTCCAACATTCGGATTTAAATTCCATTTGATTGAATTGATAAAAATAAACACAGTTTGCGATGATTATAGGGATGGAAAATTAGGGTTGAATTAGGAATATCGGCAAGTATGGCTTGCTTTGTGTCGCCTGTATGGTTTGTGGCTTTATTCTTATTATCGTGATTAGGTTTTAAAATCATCAATGCCTGTCTGAAACGATATTCAGACAGGCATTGATGTTAAATAGTTCGCGTGCGTTCAATCAACCACGCTTTTGCTTCGCCTTCTGTTAACGGCTCAAGTTTCTCAAACACGGTGGCGTGGTAGTTATTTAACCAAGCGGTTTCTTCGCTTGTGAGTAGGCCGGTGTCGATTAAGCGGGTGTCTATCGGGCACAGGGTTACGGTTTCAAAGCAAAGGAAGGTGCCGAATTCGGTTTCCTGCGGTTGGGCAACGGGGCGGTTGACGATTAAGTTTTCGATGCGGATGCCCCATTTGCCCGGCCGGTACAGCCCCGGTTCGTTGGATGTGATCATGCCTGATTTCATGGCGGTTTCAGGCTGCGGCATGGCGCGGTAGGAAATCATCTGCGGGCCTTCGTGTACATTGAGAAAATAGCCGACGCCGTGACCGGTGCCGTGACCGAACTCGCATTGTGCCTGCCATAAAGGCATGCGGCATACTGCATCAAGTAGGGGCGCGGGCAGGTTTTCGGGGAACACGGCGCGGGCAAGGGCGATATGGGCTTTGAGCACTTGCGTGTAGTCGCGTTTTTGCTGGCTGCTCGGCGTGCCGACGGGAACGACGCGGGTAATATCGGTGGTGCCGCCTTCATATTGTGCGCCCGAATCAATCAGCAAAAGGCCGTTGCCGCAGATTTGGCTGTACGCTTCGGGCGTGGCGCTGTAATGCGGCAGGGCGCCGTTGGCGTTGAAGCCGGCAATGGTGCCGAAGCTGGGTGAAATATAGCCGGGTCGTCGGCTGCGGTGGGCGGTCAGCATATCGCTGATGTCCAGCTCATTCACCGGTTCGCCGTTTGCCAGCTTGCGCTCGAACTCGGCAAAAAAGCCGCACAAGGCCGCGCCGTCTTCTATCATGGCTCGGCGGATGTGTTCGATCTCGCTGTCGGATTTAACGGATTTGAATAAAGTGCTCGGGTTGGTGTGTTCAATCAGCTCCACATTTTCAGACAGGCATGCCAAGCTGCTCACGGCTACTTTGGCCGGACTGAGCAGAAGGCTGCCTGAAAGTTGGGCTATGGCTTGCGGCAGATGATGATAATCGGCGGTGCGGATGCCTGCGGCTGCAAGGTGGGCGCGTTCGGGTTGGCCGAGTTTGGTGTCGTCAACAAACAATACGGCCTGCTGCGCGTCAATCAGCAGGTGGGCGAGAAACACGGGGTTGTAGGAAACGTCGTTGCCGCGCAGGTTGGTCAGCCAGGCGATGTCGTCTAAAGCGGAAATCAGATGATGGCTGGCGCCTTTTTCCTGCATAAACGCCCGTACGCGTGCCAGCTTTTCTCGGGCGGTTTCTGCCGTGTAGCGGGCTTGATGGATGTAGATTTTTTCACGGGGTAGGGCAGGCCTGTCTGAATAGAAACTGTTGATAATGTCTTGCCCGTCGCGCAATGTGATGTTTTTTTTGGCAAAAGCCGCTTGAAGACGGCGCTTTTCCGCCAGCGAGAGCATGTCGGCTGCGATGCCGAGGGTGGCGTCGGCGGGCAGCTTTTCGGCCAGCCAATCGATGTGGTTGCCGTTTAACCCGAGCTTCTCAAGATGAATCCCGCTACCGGCAAGCTGCGTTTCGGCCTGTTCCCAATAGCGGCTGTCGGCCCACAGTGCGGCATCATCAGCGGTAACGGCTAACGTGCCGGCCGAGCCGGTGAAGCCGGAAACCCAGGCGCGGGTTTGCCAGTGTTCAGGCAGGTATTCGGAAAGGTGCGGATCGGCGGTGGGGATAATCCATGCATTAAAACCATTTTGTTTCATAGCGTTACGCAGTTGGGCCAAACGCCGTGCGGGAGTGGTCATAGAGTTTCCTTTGGTAAGAGCAAGTTTGTAATGCCTGTTTGAAAACCTTTCAGACAGGCATTATATTTAAGTAGGCCGCAAATCTTTAATGGTTTTTTTCGATCGGTGCGCCGCTTTCTTTCCAAGCACCGAAGCCGCCTTCGATATGGGCGACATTGGTCATGCCCATGTCTTGCAGGGTTTTGGTTGCCAGCGCGCTGCGCCAGCCTGCACCGCAAAACAGGATGAACTCGGTATTTTCGTTGGCAAAGATTGGTTTGTGGTAGGGTGAGTCGGGGTCAACCCAGAATTCGAGCATGCCGCGCGGGGCATGGAAAGCGCCGGGTACGCGGCCACCTTGCTCCAACTCGCGGATGTCGCGGATATCGATTAAGGTGGCCTTGCCTGCTTCCGCACGGCGGCGCGCTTCGTCAACGCTGTGGGTGGTAATCTGGCTCATGGCTTCTTCCACCAGCGTTTTAAATCCTTTGGTGATGGGCATGGTTTTCTCCTTTGTATTGATAAAATGAAGGCTGTCAGAAATGATTCAGACAGCCTTATTTAAACAAATGCCGCTTTAAGATTCAACCGGAATAATGCCGATTTTCGCCTGCCATTTTTTCGGGGCAATGGCATGTACGGATTGGCCGCTGCTGTCCACCGCCACGGTAACGGGCATGTCTTTCACTTCAAATTCGTAAATCGCTTCCATGCCCAAGTCTTCAAAGGCCACGACTTTGGCTTTTTTGATGGCTTTGGCCACCAAGTAGGCCGAACCGCCTACCGCCATCAGATAAACCGCTTTATTGTCGGCAATGGCTTCGCAGGCGGCGGCACCACGTTCGGATTTGCCGATCATGCCGAGCAAGCCGGTTTGTTCCAGCATTTGGCGGGTGAATTTATCCATGCGTGTGGCGGTGGTGGGGCCGGCAGGGCCGACCACTTCGTCGCGTACGGGGTCAACCGGGCCGACGTAGTAAATCAACTTGTTGGTGAAGTCTACCGGTAGTTTTTCGCCTTTATTGAGCATATCGACCATACGTTTGTGGGCGGCATCGCGGCCGGTGTAGATTTTGCCGTTTAAGAGCAGCACGTCGCCCATTTTCCATGTGGCCACTTCCTCTTTGGTGAGCGTATCTACATTGACACGTTTGCCGTTTTCAGGATTGTAGGTAATGTCGGGCCAATCTTCCAATGAAGGCGGTTCGAGGTGTACCGGACCTGATCCGTCCAACTCAAATTCAACGTGGCGGGTGGCGGCGCAGTTCGGAATCATGGCCACGGGTTTGGACGCGGCGTGTGTCGGATAATCCAGGATTTTTACGTCTAATACGGTGGTTAGCCCGCCCAAACCCTGCGCACCGATGCCCAGCGCGTTCACTTTCTCAAACAATTCCAAACGCAAGGCTTCGGTGGTGGACAGTTCTGCACCGGAAGCGGCTTTTTCCTGTAATTCGTGAATATCGGCGTGGCTCATTAGAGATTCTTTGGCCAGCAACATTGCTTTTTCAGGCGTACCGCCGATGCCGATACCCAAGATGCCGGGCGGACACCAGCCCGCGCCCATAGTGGGGATGGTTTTCAGCACCCAATCAACGATGGAATCGGAAGGGTTGAGCATGGCGAGCTTGGATTTGTTTTCCGAACCGCCGCCTTTGGCCGCGCAGGTTACTTCCACTTTGTCGCCCGCTACGATTTCCATGTGGATCACCGCCGGCGTGTTGTCTTTGGTGTTTTGGCGTTTGCCGGCAGGATCGGCCAAAACGGAAGCGCGCAAGGTGTTGTCGGGATGGGTATAAGCGCGGCGCACGCCTTCGTTTACCATATCGGCCACGCTCATTTGCGCGTCCCACTGCACGTTCATGCCCACTTTTAAAAACACGGTGGCAATACCGGTATCTTGACAAATCGGGCGGTGGCCTTCGGCACACATACGGCTGTTGACCAAAATCTGCGTCATCGCGTCTTTAGCGGCAGGGTTTTCCTCTTTTTGCCAGGCTTTGTATAAAGCTTGAATGTAATCAACGGGATGGTAATAGCTGATAAATTGGAAAGCATCGGCAATGCTTTGAATGAAATCTTCTTGTTTGATAACGGTCATTGATTGTGTTCCTTTGCGGTGGTTATTTGTTATTGCGATTTAATGTTTCAGACAGGCATTGCATGATGCGCGCAAAGCATGTTCGGCAGAGCATTATATTACATCATATTTCAGGTATTTGATAAGCAGATGCCTGTCTGAAACGGATTAATATTTCATATAGGGGCATTCGTTTCTTTGCTATTGCTTTTCCGTTTTGGTTTACAATAACGCTATTCGAGTAAACAAAATAATTAAACGTGAAAATTTTGATTCTTGGCAGCGGACAAGTCGGCTCAACCATCGCCACCAATTTGGCTCAGGATAATGATGTAACCATCATTGATGTGGACGAACAGGCCCTGAAAAAGATAGGCAGCAAGCTGGATGTGCAAACCATTGTGGGCAACGGCGCTTCGCCGGTGGTGCTGGAAATGGCGGGTGCGGCGGATGCGGATTTACTGCTGGCGGTAACGCGCAGTGATGAAACCAATCTTCTGGCCTGTAAAATCGCCGCGGATGTGTTCAATATCCCCGACCGGATCGCCCGTGTACGCCAAAGTGATTATATGGAATACGCTTTGGATAAAGACGATCTGGAAAACAGCCTGCAGATTTTCGGCGTAACCGATTCTATCCACCCCGAAGAGCTGGTAACCGATCGGTTGGTTGCTTTGCTCAGTTATAACAATGCCTTGCAAGTGCTCACGTTTGCCGACGAACGGGCAAAAATGCTGGTGGTGGAAGCGCATAACGGCGGCTTGCTGGTAAATAAGGAAATTTCCGAAATCAACAGCCATCTGCCGGAAGGCGTGGATTGCCAAATTTGTGCGATTTACCGCAACAACCGCTTAATCGTACCCTCGGCCAAGACCATCATTATTGAAGGCGATGAAGTGTGTTTTGTGGCAGACAGCCGTTATGTGAAAACCATTTTGCGCGAATTACGGCCTTTGGCTCAGCCCACGAAAAGGGTGATGATTGCCGGCGGCGGCAATATCGGTTATCGGCTGGCTAAGCAAGTGGAAAATATTTACGACATCAAAATCATTGAAAACAGGGCAAAGCGCGCCGAATGGCTGGCTGAAAATCTGGATAACGCTTTGGTGCTGTCGGGTTCGGCCACGGATGAAAACCTGCTGGCACACGAATATATCGACGAAATTGATGTGTTTTGTGCGTTAACCAATGATGATGAAAACAATATTATGTCGAGCCTTTTGGCCAAAGACTTGGGCGCGAGAAGGGTGCTGACCATCATCAACCGCTCGCGCTATGTGGATTTGCTCGAAGGTAACCAAATCGATACCGTGGTGTCGCCGAATCTGATTACTATCGGCCATATCTTGGCCCATATCCGCCGCGGCGACGTGGTGGCGGTGTATCCTTTACGGCGCGGTTCGGCCGAGGCGATTGAAGTGGTGGTACACGGCACGCCGGAAACTTCGGCGCTGGTCGGCAGGCGTGTTTCCGAGGTGAAATGGCCCAACGGCTGCCACTTTGCCGCTTTGGTTCGCGGTGACGAAGTAACCATGGGGCACAAAGAAGACGCGGTAATGGCCGACGGCGACCACATTATTTTCTTCGTATCCCGCCGCCGCGTGTTGCGCGAGCTGGAAAAGCTGATTCAGGTGAAAGTAGGCTTCTTCGGCTGATGTATCCGCATTTTCAGACAGGCATTACATCCTAATTTATTCTTTCAGACAGGCATTTAAACCATGCCTGTCTGAACACACCAACCACCATGCAAAACCGCAAAATTTTACCCATTATCCATGTGTTGTCGAAACTCGGCGTGTTTTACTCGCTGATTTTGATGATACCCACGCTGTTTTCCTATTTTTATGTGGACGGCACTTTCTCCGCTTTCGCCAAAACCGCATTTGTTACGCTTATCGGTTCGGCGCTTGCTTGGATGGCAACGTTGAATTTCCAGCGTGAATTGCGCCCGCGTGACGGCTTTACATTGGTGGTGATGCTTTGGCTCGGATTTGCAGCCATTTCCGCCGTCCCTTTTTATCTTTACCTGCCAGGCATGAGCTATAACGAAGCTTTTTTCGAAGCCATGTCCGGCCTCACCACCACCGGCGCAACCGTTATCTCTAGCTTGGATACGCTGGCTCCCACTTTGAATTTCTGGCGCCATATGCTCAATTGGTTGGGCGGGATGGGGATTATCGTGTTGGCTGTGGCCGTATTGCCCATGTTGGGTTTGGGGGGAACACAGCTTTTTAAAGCCGAGATTCCGGGCATAGACAAAGACAGTAAAATGGCACCGCGCATTTCGCAAGTGGCGAAAAAATTGTGGATTTCGTATTCCGTGATTACCGTTTCCGCTTTTTTTGCATTGCGTTGGGCGGGCATGAGCTGGTTTGACGCGCTGTGCCACGCTTTATCTGCCACGTCTTTGGGCGGTTTTTCTACACACGATAGCAGCATTGCTTATTTTAATTCGGTGGTCATTGAAAGCGTGTTGATCGTAGTAACCATTTTGGGCGGCATTAATTTTGCCTGCCATTTTGCCGTGGTGCGAGAGCGTTCGCTTAAAAGTTATTGGAGTAACCAAGAAAGCCGGGTCATGCTGGTGTTGATGGCCGTAAGCATCATCGCATCGAGCCTGTATTTGTGGTACAAAAATTACTATGCGAGCTTTGAAGAAGCACTTCGCTTCGTTAGCTTTAACTTTGTTTCTATCGGTCTGGCCAATGGTTATGCCAATTATGATTTTGCCAAATGGCCGCTAATCGTATCACTTTGGATGTTTTTCCTCTCCAATATTCTGGCCAACACCGGCTCTATGGGCGGCGGTGTAAAGATGGCGCGCGTGGTTGCTCTGGCGAAATTCAGCCTGCGCGAAATGCTGCTGCTGCTGCACCCGAATGCAGTGCGCACAGTAAAAGTGAACAAACGCCTGATTTCCGAGCGAACGGCGCTGGCCGTGATGGCGTTTATTTTTGTTTATTTCATGACGGTGATTTTCTTCACATTTGCGCAAATGGTTGCCGGATTAGACTTTATCACTGCGTTTACCGCAACCATTGCCTGCATCACCAATGCCGGCCCGGGTTTGGGCAGCGTGGGCCCCGCGCACAATTATGCGGATTTAACCGTGGTGCAGAAGTGGCTGTGCTGCATTGTGATGCTGCTCGGGCGTTTGGAAATTTTTACCGTGTTTATTTTGTTTACACCGGCTTATTGGAAGAAATAAGTTTGCTTGCGGTAGGATTAATTTAGATAGATGCCTGTCTGAAACTTTTTCAGACAGGCATTATTGTGACGGTTTCCGGGATTTCCCTAAAGCTTATCCGGCAAGCTGGGGAAACAAGCCTTTCAAACCCGCCACCACAATTTCCACAGACACCGCGGCCAGCAGCATGCCCATGATACGGTTGAGAATGGTTAAACCGGTTTCTCCTAACACGTTACTGATTTTGCTGGCGGCCAGCAGGGTAATGAAACAGATAATACTGATAATCGCGCCGGCCGCAACGATAAACAAAGTGTCGTGCAGGCTTTTTGCTGCCGAGGCGTAAATCACTACGGTAGAGATGCCGCCGGGGCCAATCATCATGGGGATTGCCAGCGGCACCACGGCAACCGAGGCGGCGCTTTGGGTGGGGTGCTTGGGTTTGACGGTAATTTCATTGCTTTCTTCTACACCGATTTCCGGTTTGGCCGGGTTACTGCCGGCGCTCATCATGGAAATGGCGATTAAAAAGACCAAAAGCCCGCCACCCACTTGGAAAGCACCTGTGCTGATGCCGAAAAGACGCAGAATCCAGTTGCCTGAAAAAGCGAATACTGCAATCACGATAAACACGCTCAGTGAGGCAATTTGCGCCACTTTTTTCCGCTCTCGTGTACTGTTATTGCGGGTGAGGTCGAGAAAAATCGCCAGTGCGCTGAACGGGTTAATCAAAACCATAAAGGCGAGTATGAGTTTGCCGATTTCCATGCCCATTTTTAATGATTCCTAAATTGTTCCTTATTGTTTTCAGTTTGGCTTCGAGCCTGATCTTTGCATTCTTTAGAAATACCCATCAGAATCGCCAGAATGATCATGACAGAAAGAGTGGCGGTGCCGCCGTAACTCACCAAAGGCAGCGGTACTCCAACTACGGGCAGAATGCCGCTAACCATGCCCATATTGACAAAGGCGTAGCAAAAAAATGTCATCGTCAGCGCTGCTGCCAATGTGCGGCTGTAAAGTGAATCTGCTTGTGCGGCAATATAAAGCCCGCGGCCAAGTATCAGCAGATAAACCAACAGCAGTAGCAAATTACCGACCAAACCGAATTCTTCGCCGTAAGCCGCTAAAATAAAATCGGTGGTGGCTTCGGGGATGTAGTCGAGATGGGTTTGTGAACCGTTTAGCCAGCCTTTTCCCCATATGCCGCCGGAACCGATGGCAATCATGGATTGCAATATATGGTAGCCGGCACCGAGCGGGTCTTTGGTTGGGTCAAGCAGCGTTAGAATCCGGGTACGCTGGTAGTCATGTAAGCCGTAATTCCAAATTAATGGGAGTGATGCGGCAAAACCGGCAAGCGCCAGTAAGATGATTTTCCAGGGCAGGCCGGCGAAGAAAATTACGAATACGCCCGAGGCCATAATTAAAACGGCGGTACCTAAATCCGGTTGTTTGAGAATCAGTGTAACAGGTATGGCTGTGATCAGAAGGGCGGCTAAATAATGAAACCAGCGCAATCTATCTTCATAATGCTGCAAAAACCATGCAATGGTCATAGGGAGGCCGATTTTCATGATTTCGGAAGGCTGTATGCGGGTAAAACCCAAATCAAGCCAACGGGTGGAGCCGTTTACGGTAATGCCGAAGAGTTCCACACCCACCAGCATCAGCACCCCGGTGATATAAATCGGTAAAGCAAACTTCGACAAGGTTTTAGGCTGTTGCCAGGCTATGATCCAAAGCAGGATAAAACCGATAACGGTATGCACTGTTTTGTTTTCAAGCTGGCCGAAGGTCTGACCGTCGGCAGAATAAAGTAGAAACATGCTCATAATATAAATGGCGAGCATGGCATACAGCAGCCAGGCATCTAGCGGCTGCCAAATGAAGTGTAATGCTTTTTGCAGCTTATTCTGCAATTCCGGGGTTGATTTTGCTTTATTCATGGTAATGTTGATCCCGGATTGTCTTCGGGAAAAATGCCTGTCTGAAAACCGGGCAGTGGTGTCAGCGGTGTTGTTTTTGCTTGGCCGTTGAGAGCCGGTGCAGATGCCGGAGGCTGATTGGCTGCAGCTGTTTCGATAGCCGTTTGATTGCCCAAGCCATTAAGATTCAAAAGATAATAATCCATCAAACGGCGTACTAAAGGCGCGGCGTGCGCGCCCCAGCCGCCGTTTTCCAAAATCAAGGCAACGGCGATTTTAGGGTTTTCTATCGGCGCAAATGCAATAAACCATGCATGGTCGCGGTGTTGTTCGCGCAAAGTGGCGGCATTGTAGCGTGCTCCTTGTTTGATTTGCACAACTTGTGCAGTACCTGTTTTCCCGGCGAGCGGATAAGGTGCGCCGCCGATGCGCCAAGCGGTGCCGCCAGGACGTGTTACCTTTTGCATGGCCTGTTTCACATATTCAAAGTTTTCCTGCTTAAACGGAATCTGTCTGCTCGCCTGCGGCTCAATCACAAATTTTTCTTTGTTGGCATAATCCAGAATTTCTTTGACCAGATGAGGGCGGAACACTTTACCGTTATTGGCTAATGAAGCTGTGGCATGCGCCAGCTGCAATGGCGTATAGGCGTTATAACCTTGGCCGATGCTGACCGACACCATTTCTCCGGGTCTCCATTTCCGTTCAGTGGCAGGCAGTTTGGCGAAGCGTTTTTCCTTCCATTCAGGGGAGGGCAGAATGCCGCGGTATTCATTAGGAATATCGATGCCGGTTTGCTGGCCGAAACCGAATTCTGCCAAGTATTTGCCCAATTTTTCAATGCCCGCTTCATAACCCAGTCGGTAGAAAAAAGTGTCGGATGAAACTTGGATGGCCTTGCTTAAATTGGCAGAGCCATGCCCTCTGCGCACGGAATCGCGGAACACGTGGCGGCTGCCCGGAATACTCCACGCTCCGGGCGCGGGGATGACGGTTGTTTGCGTGATTTTTCCGCTCTCAAGCAAAGCCATGCCCATGAAGGGTTTGAAGGTCGAACCCGGGGGATAGAGGCCTTGTGTAACCCGGTTTAGCAGCGGGCGTCGCCAGTCTTCATTCAACTCTTTCCATGTGGTTGAATCAATGCCGTCGATAAACAGGTTGGGGTCGAAAGAAGGTTTGGATACGAAAGCCAACACGCCGCCGGTTTGCGGGTCGATGGCAATGGCTGCACCACGCCTGTCTGAAAAAATGCGGTCAACTTCTTGCTGCAAGCGGATATCCATGGCCAGTTTGAGGGTGAGGCCGTTTTTAGGTTCCTCATTGTTTAAAACGCGCACGATATTGCCGTGGGCATCTTTTTCTACACGTTGGTAACCGGGCGCACCGTGAAGCTGGTTTTCATAATAATTTTCCAAGCCTGTTTTGCCGATGTGCGTGCTGCCTCGATAAAGTGCGCGGCGGTTGTTTTCATTGAGCTTTTCCTGGTCTCGGTCGCTGATGCGGCCGATGTAGCCCAAGAAATGGGCTGTGAGCGCGCCGTAAGGATATTCGCGGAATGTACGGGTATTGATTTCCACTCCTTGAAACTGTGAAAGGTGTGGAGCCAGGCGCGAAGCTTCATCTATAGATAATCTAAGCTTGAGCGGCACTTTTTCATACGAACGGAATTCGGAGCGGAATTTCTTGAAGCGGGTTAAATCGGCTTCAGTAATATCAACATAGGATTTCAACGCTTCGATAGTGGCATCAATGTGTTTGTTGCCAATGGTTTTGGGACTGAGTTCCAGAGAAAACACGGGATAATTGCGTGCCAGAACCACACCGTTGGCATCCACGATTTCACCACGTACAGGCGGGGTGGGAATCAGGGAAATACGGTTGGAAGCTGCTTGAACCGAATATTCTTCGTGCTTAAATATTTGAAGATAAAAGAAATTGGCTGCCAGTATGCAAAATGAAAGAACAATAACGCAAAAAGCAACCCCCAAGCGGCGGTTGAAGTCTTTATTGGGCATGCGTGTTTCAGTTGCCTGTTGGGTAGCTGTTTCTTTCATTTTGTGAAGCGGTTAAAGAAATATTTCAAAATCTTATCAATTAAAGGCCAAAGCAACATGCCGCTTAATGCTGCGAGCATACTTTCTAAGTGAACCAATTGCCGTTGATTGACTGCATGGATAAACAGTAACAATACGTGGATAAGCAACAAGACAACCAGTACGCCGATAAGCTGCCGCGCGGGTGTATTAAGTCTGCTCATAAAGCCTGGAAGTTGAAGCAAAAAAATGCCCGTAACGTAGGCTAGAGCATATTGCCCCAGCGGCGTGGCTGTGCCGGCATCAACAGCGAGCCCGATTAAAAAAGCGGTAAACAGGCCGAATGTTTGCGGGCGGTAAAGCGCAAGAAAAATCAACACTAAGGCGCTGAATTTGGGCAGCCAGAAAAAAATATCGGCAGGAAGCGGTATAAAATCCAGCAATAATGCCCCTGCTAATGTTAAAACAACAGGTACAATCGGCAGGCGGGTTTGGGAAAGACTGAGATTACTCATGGTTGGTCAGTTGCGGTGGAAGCTGCCGGTTTTTGAGATAAAACCAAAAGATATTTGCTGGATTGCAAACCGGAAGATGCTTCAAGTTTTGTTTGGTAGTAAGGTGTTCCTGAAGCTTTCGAAGCTTCTTTTACCCGAGCCACGGGAATACCGCCAGGATAAACACTGTCGATGCCGGAAGTGAGCAATATGTCGCCGGCTTTTAGATCGGCATCAGTGGGAAAATAGCGGAGGGAAATGCGGTTGCCGTCACCAAAAGTCAGGCTGCGCACACCTGTGCGCGCCACGGCTACGGGCACAAGCAATTCATTAGCAGAGATCAGGCGCAAATCGGCGCTGTAGCGGCGCGCTTGTGTGATTTGGCCTACTAAGCCATTGCGGTCAATCACGGCATCTCCTGCACGGATACCGCTTTCGCTGCCTTTGTCGATGACCAACAGGTCGGAGAAAGGATTGCTGCCGTTTGATACCACTTCGGCGGCCACTGAATCAGTAAAGTTAATCTGCTTTAAATTCAAAACGCTTTTCAATTCGCCTAATTCTTTTTCCAATGCTTCGTTTCTATGTGAAGCTATCTGCAATTTGATATTTTCTGTTTGCAAAGTTTGGTTTTGGCTTTTTAATTCGGCTTGTGAGCGAGCCAACAGGCTGATGTGTTCATATAGCTCAACAGGCTTGGCTGCAATCCATTGCAAGGGGAAAGTGAAAGAAGCTGCAATGCTGCGAACATGCTGTACCGCTTCAAACTTTTGATCCAGCATCAAAAGCGCGATGCTGGTCAGGCAGAGTGTGAAAAACTTGCCAACGGGCACGCGCTTGGGGCGGTCGAAGCTGAAAGACGGTTTTGCCATGATGTATAACAAAATTTTTTATTAAGGGATTTGTGACAAAATCGGATGTTGGGTTCCGATTAAATCCAATGCGTAGCCTGTTCCACGTGCTACGCAACATAAAGGATTTTCTGCAATTATTACCGGCAAGCCGGTAGCTTCTGACAATAAACGATCCATATTGCTCAAGAGCGCGCCGCCTCCGGCCAATACCAGCCCGCGGCTGATGATGTCTGAGGCAAGCTCGGGGGGAGTCAGCTCAAGAGAGGTGATAATGGCTTGAATGATTCTGTTTAGCGGGTCTTTGAGCGCTTCAAACACTTCATTCGAATTGATAGAAAATGTGCGGGGCGTACCTCTGGAAATGCTGCGTCCGGTAATAATCATACTTTCCACATTTTCAACAGGATAGGCGGTTCCGATGGTTTGTTTGATGTTTTCCGCAGTAACGTCTCCGATGATGACGCCGAATTCGCGCCGCGCATATAGAGTGATGGCTTCATCAAAAGCGTTGCCTGCGGTGCGGATCGAGTTGGCATAAACCACTTCGTTCATAGCCAAAATGCCGATTTCGGTTGTGCCGCCGCCGATATCGACAATCATGCAGCCGGCGGCTTCGTTTACAGGCAGGCCTGCGCCTAGAGCGGCAGCCATAGGCTCTTCAATCAAAAACACATCCGACGCGCCTGCAGCTTTGGCAGATTCAGCAATGGTTTTGCGTTCCACTTGGGTAGCCCCGTAAGGCACACAGATGACAACGCGGGAAGGGCGGCCTTCCGTGGCTTTACGGATGAAATGTTTGAGCATTTTTCCGGTAAGTTCAAAGTCGGCAATTACGCCGTCTTTCATCGGGCGAACAACGCGGATGGACGCAGGTGTGCGGCCCAGCATTTTCTTCGCTTCGGTGCCGATGGCAATGGTGGATTCTTGGTGATGCTCATTTTCCTGAACCGAGATAATAGAGGGTTCGTTGAGTATCACGCCTTTGTCTTTGGCATAGATAAGCGTATTGGCCGTACCCAGATCGATAGCCAGGTCGTGGGACAAAAAACGGTTGAAAAAGCCAAACATGAAAAGCCTTTTGTCTATCTTGAGGTTATATATTAAAAACATGATAAGGCATGGCGTTTTGACAGGTTTTAACATGTGATGCCTGTCTGAAAAACACCATGCCGGACGACTGGTTTTCGTTTATAATCCGCAATTCACGTGCCCGATTCAGTTAGGGTGCCGTGGTTAAAACGTATTATGCTGAATAATACCTCACTGAAGGTAATTTTGCTAATTATTATTTTTAAGGATTTACTTTAAATGGCCTTGACATTAGCTGATGTGGAAAAAATAGCCAAACTTTCACGCCTAAGCCTCTCAGAAGAAGAAAAAGCGCAAAATCTGCAAGAATTAAACGATATCTTCGCCATGGTTGAAAAAATGCAAACTGTTGACACTGAAGGCGTAGAACCAATGGCTCATCCTCACGAAGTGGCTTTGCGACTGCGCGAAGATACGGTTACCGAAACCGATCACGCAGCAGAGTATCAGGCCGTTGCCCCGGAAGTGCGCAACCGCTTGTATATCGTGCCGCAAGTGATTGAAGAGTAAAGTAAGATAAATGCTTTTCAGACAGGCATTCGCAAACTCTATGGAATATGCCTGTCTGAAAAGGTTTTAAATACATCTGACACAAGACAAGCAGATACCCATGACCCAATACACCTTAAAACAAGCCAGCGAACTGCTGCACAGCAAAAAAATCTCCGCCACCGAGCTGGCGCAAGAATACCTGAATGCCATTGATGCCCGAAACCCCGCCATCAACGGCTACATCACTTTAGACCAAGACCTCACCCTCGCCGAAGCCAAAGCCGCAGACGAGCGCATCGCCGCCGGCAACGCAGGCATTCTCACCGGCGTACCGATTGCTTACAAAGACATCTTCTGCCAAAAAGGCTGGAAAAGTGCCTGCTCCAGCAAAATGCTCGACAACTTCATTTCCCCCTACACCGCCACAGTGGTGCAAAACCTGCTTAACGAAGGCATGGTAACCCTCGGCCGTACCAATATGGACGAATTTGCCATGGGTTCGACCAACGAAACTTCGTTCTACGGCGCCACCCAAAACCCGTGGAATTTAGAAAACGTGCCCGGCGGCTCTTCCGGCGGTTCCGCAGCCGTGGTAGCGGCCCGTTTGGCACCGGCAGCTTTAGGCTCCGACACTGGCGGCTCCATACGCCAACCCGCCTCACATTGCGGCATCACCGGCCTGAAACCCACTTACGGCGTCGTTTCCCGTTTCGGCATGGTGGCTTACGCCTCCAGCTTCGACCAAGCCGGCCCGATGGCGCAAACCGCCGAAGATTGCGCCATTCTGCTCAACGCCATGGCAAGCTTTGACGAACGCGATTCCACCAGCTTGGAACGCGCCAAAGAAGACTACACCCGCGATCTGAACCAACCCCTCAAAGGCTTGAAAGTCGGCCTGCCCAAAGAATATTTCGGCGAAGGCATGAGCGCAGACGTACAAAAAACCGTTCAGACGGCCATTGACCTATTAAAAGCACAAGGCGCGGAAATGGTAGAAGTGAGCCTGCCGCAAACCGAGCTTTCCATCCCCGCTTACTACGTGCTTGCCTCCGCCGAAGCCAGCACCAACCTATCGCGCTACGACGGCGTGCGCTACGGCCACCGCGCCGAGCAGTTCGGCAACTTGGAAGAGCTGTACAGCAACACCCGAGCCGAAGGCTTCGGCAGCGAAGTCAAACGCCGCATCATGATCGGCACCTATGTACTCAGCCACGGCTATTACGACGCCTACTACCTGAAAGCCCAAAAACTGCGCCGCCTGGTCGCCAACGATTTTC
Organism: Neisseria wadsworthii 9715; assembly: GCF_000227765.1. Classification (GTDB taxonomy): domain Bacteria; phylum Pseudomonadota; class Gammaproteobacteria; order Burkholderiales; family Neisseriaceae; genus Neisseria; species Neisseria wadsworthii. The sequence continues at coordinate 1,813,119 of NZ_JH165159.1, read as the reverse complement.
AGACGGCCTTACAGCAATGCGACATCATCCTTGCACCAACCGCACCGACCGCCGCACCTAAACTGGGTAGCGACATCAACGACCCCGTGCAAATGTATCTGAGCGACATCTACACCATCGCCGTCAACCTCGCCGGCCTCCCCGCCATGACCCTGCCCGCAGGCTTCTCTTCAGAGGGCCTGCCGATTGGCGTGCAATTGATTGGCAATTACTTTGCCGAAGCGAAATTGCTGGGCGTGGCGCATCAGATGCAGTTGGAAAGCGATTGGCATATTAAGATGCCTGCTGGTGTTTAAAAAGGGCTACCTGAAAATAATGAGGCCGTCTGAAAAACCTCAGTCCGCCTTTGATATGATTCATTCGATTTAACAAGGTATTTAACCATGAGCATTTACCAAGAAGGCTTAAACTTTGATAGAACCGTAGATTTCTTTATCTCTTTTGATGAGGAAACTGAAGAATATGTAGTCGATATCTTCAATGCTCAAATTTCTGACAAAGACCAAGCGTATATTGAAACATTTGAATGTGAAAATTTTGAAGAAGCTTTGGAATTAGCCCAAAACTACAAATTGCTTATTGCCGCTTAATTCTAATGGCTTCTTCTAAACCTTTTTTAAAATGGGCTGGTGGGAAATTCAAACTTGCATCTTTTATTGAATTTAATCTGCCCAAACAACCCCGCAAACGTCTTATCGAGCCGTTTGCGGGTTCTGCTGCCGTGTCTATGGCTTTGGATTTTGAAGCCTATTTGTTAAACGACACCAATCCTGATTTAATTGGTTTGTTCCGCATACTCAAAGAAGAAAAACAACAGTTTATTGATTATGCGCGTTCGTTTTTTACCGTAGAAAATAATCAGGAAAGCCGCTTTTACGAATTACGGGGAAGATTTAATGCTTCTCAGGAATTAAGCGAACGTTCCGCTTTATTTATTTATTTAAATCGGCACGCGTTTAATGGTTTGTGCAGATATAACAACAAAGGTGCTTTCAATGTACCTTTCGGTCGATACAAAACACCTTATTTCCCTGAAATGGAAATGTTGGCATTTATCGAAAAAGCCAATCGTATTGAATTGATGTGTGCTGATTTTCAGACGGCCTTAAGTTTGGCAAATGGAGACGATATCGTGTATTGCGATCCGCCTTATGTGCCCTTGAGTGAAACAGCTTCATTTACCGCTTATGCTAAAGGCGGATTTGATTTAAATGACCAAACCCGCTTAGCCGAAACGGCAAAGCAAATTTCGATACAATCTCAAGGCGTGTTAATTTCCAATCATGATACAGCTTTTACACGGGAAATTTACAAAGAAGCACGGCTAGAAACCATTGATGTACAAAGAAATATTGCAGCTAAAGGCAGTAGTAGACAAAAAGTAGGCGAATTGTTGGCGATATATGGCGAGTGAATTTAACCGGCTAAAAGAAGAAGCAGTGGCTTACCATACCGGTCTCAAAAAATATATTTCAGACGGCCTCGTGATTTATAACGAAAATGCTTTAACTGTTATGCGCCGTATTTTGGATAAATATCCAAACGGCTGCTTCGATATGATTTTTGCAGACCCGCCTTATTTTTTGTCCAATGATGGTTTTACCTGCCAAAACGGGCAAATGGTTTCGGTAAATAAAGGCCGATGGGATAAATCTCAAGGATTGTCTGCCGATTTAGAATTTTATGAAGAGTGGTTACGCCTATCTTACGCACTATTGAAACCAAACGGCACAATATGGGTATGCGGTACTTATCATAATATTTATTTGATAGGCTATCTGATGCAAATCATCGGCTACCATATTTTGAACAACATTACATGGGAAAAACCCAATCCACCACCAAATTTATCCTGCCGTTTTTTCACACATTCAACTGAAACACTGCTATGGGCGAAGAAAAGCAAAAAGGCCAAACATACTTTTCATTATGATGTAATGAAAGCACAAAACAACGATAAACAAATGAAATGTGTCTGGCAAATTGCACCACCAAGTAAAGCAGAAAAAGCATTGGGCAAGCATCCGACACAAAAACCGTTGGCTTTGGTTGAGAGGTGCATTCAGGCAGCTTCAAATGTGGGCGATTTGATTTTTGACCCGTTTATGGGAAGCGGCACAACCGGGATAGTCACATTAAAAAACGAGCGGAAATTTTGCGGGTGTGAGTTAGAAACGGGATTTTTTGAATTGGCAAAGAAGAAATTAACGGCAAAATAATCTACCGTTAATATGATTAAATGATTTTATGAACTACCCAAGTGCCAGTCTGAATAGCTCTCATAAATTCCTTTTTAAAATAAAAGGCATGATTTTTATTGGAAACGTAGCGATTGTGAGTGGTTGAAAAAATCGGATTATAAGTGCCATCTGAACGTTTGGAATCTTTTGATCGGATTTGAATGAATTCTCCATTTGATGTATGGATAAACCCATCACTTAATTTCCGTATATCTTGATTTAGCAGTTTGCGAATAACAAGAAAATCTTTTTCAAGTTGTTGGTAAACCATAGGATTATGATCCAAGCAAATATGATACGCAGAGTGGATAAACCAATTATCAGGATTATCATTAACTTTGCAGATGGGTACATATAACATATTGCGGATTTTTTGGTAAACCCAGCTGTTTTTAAAAGTTAGCTCATCATTGATTAACTCATCAAATGAACTGGATATTTGAGAAATAAACATTGTTTCCAAAGGCTTGCCTGAAATATCCGATTTATTGGTTTTCAGTTCACCGTCTGTAAAATCGGTAAGGGAAGAAGTGTTTTTCAATCCAATAAGTTTTTCTAGAAATTGGCCTACACCACCTTTGTTGATCTTCATATCAAAAGGTAAGTATTCGGGAAAGCGATTTTGATACTCTGTTTTTAAGTCAATCAGCGGACGACCTTGATTTTCTTGTAAAAATGGATAAGCATCAATAAGTTTCATGATTTTCCTTGTCTAGAAAATTAACAAGTTGGGATAAGGGAATATGTAGAGCTTTAGCTAAGCGGATGAGATTGAGCAATGCAGGATTTCGTTCCCCACGCTCAATCATACCGATATATGTTCTATGCATACCTGCACGTTCAGCCAACTCTTCTTGACTTAAGTTTTTACTTAACCGAAGGGTTTTGACATGAGTGCCAAATAGTTTTAAATCATCTGTTTTCATGTTGGATATTTTGATTGTTTAGAAAGCCATTTCCACATACAATAAGTATCAATTTAAAGAAATGGTTTCATTTCAGATTCACTATTTATCATTACTATTTTAGAGAAAGACCTCCTATGACCTGGGAAACCGTAATCGGACTGGAAATCCACGTCCAATTAAATACCAAATCCAAAATTTTCAGCGGTGCTTCTACCGCTTTCGGTGCCGAGCCGAATGCGCATGCCAGTGTGGTGGAGTGTGCTTTGCCGGGCGTGTTGCCGGTAATGAACCGTGAAGTGGTGGAAAAAGCCATCAAACTCGGTTTAGCTTTGGATGCGAAAATCAACCGCAAAAACGTGTTCGACCGTAAAAACTACTTCTACCCCGATTTGCCCAAAGGCTATCAAATCAGTCAGTTGGATTTGCCGATTGTGGAACACGGCAAATTGGAGATTGTGGTGGGCGATGAAGTCAAAACCATCAACGTTACCCGTGCGCACATGGAAGAAGATGCGGGCAAATCGGTGCATGAAGGCTTGAGCGGTGCAACGGGCATCGACCTCAACCGCGCAGGTACGCCTCTGCTGGAGGTGGTTTCCGAGCCGGAAATGCGTTCCGCTGCCGAGGCCGTGGCTTATGCCAAAGCTTTGCACGGCTTGGTAACGTGGCTGGATATTTGTGACGGCAATATGGCGGAAGGCTCGTTCCGTATCGATGCCAACGTATCGGTGCGCCCGAAAGGCCAGCAGGAGTTCGGTACGCGACGTGAAATCAAAAACTTAAACTCTTTCCGCTTCTTAGAGCAAGCGATTAACTATGAAGTGGAAAGCCAGATTGAGATTTTGGAAGACGGCGGCAAAGTGCAGCAGGCAACGATGCTGTTCGACCCCGATAAAGGCGAAACCCGCGTGATGCGCCTGAAAGAAGATGCGCACGATTACCGCTATTTCCCCGACCCTGACTTGCTGCCGGTGATCATTTCCGACGAACAAATGGAACGCGCCCGCAGCGAAATGCCGGAGCTGCCGTCTGAAATGGCGCAACGCTTTATCCGTGATTTCGGCGTGAGCGACTACGATGCCCGTTTGTTAACCGCCAGCCACGCTCAAGCCGCTTTCTTTGAAACAGCCGCACAAGCCAGCGGGCAAGGCAAACTGGTGGCAAACTGGATGAACGGCGAGTTGGCCGCTACCTTGAACAAAGAAGGCTTAAGCCTGTCTGAAAGCCCGATTCAGGCCGACCGCCTAGCCGGATTGGTAGCAAAAATCGCCGACGGCACATTAAGCAACAAACTAGCCAAACAGGTGTTTGAAGCGATGTGGGACAGCGATTTGGATGCCGAAGCCATTATCGAGCGCGACGGTTTGAAACAGATGACCGATACCGGTGCGATTGAAAAAATCATTGATGAAGTATTGGCGGGCAACGCTAAATCGGTGGAAGAATTCAAAGCCGGCAAGGAAAAAGCCTTTAATGCGCTGGTGGGTCAAGTAATGAAAGCCAGCAAAGGCAAAGCCAATCCGCAGCAGGTACAGGAATTGCTGAAAGCGAAATTGGCTTGATAATGCCGCTTGTTAACACAATGCCTGTCTGAAAAGAAGTTTTTACGCTTTCAGACAGGCATTGTTGGAATATCCTGCGCCAAAATCCGCCAATTCAGGCGGGCTGCCGCTTTCACGGTTTCAGCAGCTTTCTAACTTCAGATTAAATCCACTATAATGCCGACATTATAAGGAAATTGACTACCTCTATGACACAGCAAAACGAACGTTTTATTGCGCCGGATTACGCAAACCACAGCCCGCTTACCTGGTATCAGGCGGCATCGACCAAACCGGGCTTTATCCGTGATGATGCACAGAAAAAAGCCATCGAGCACCTCGACCGTTTATGGACGGAATTGATGATGTTCAAACGCAAGCGCAACCGTTTTCTCGGGCGCAGCCTGCGCTCGCCGCAATTGCCGAAAGGGCTTTATTTTTATGGCGGCGTAGGACGAGGCAAAAGCTTTTTGATGGATGTGTTTTACGGCTGCCTGCCTTATCGCCGTAAGCGCCGCGTGCACTTTCATGCCTTTATGGCGGAAATCCACCAGCGCCTGCGCGGCTTGAAAAGCGAAGCCAATCCTTTAAAAGCAGTTGCTTCGGAAATCGCCCGGGAAACGCGGGTATTGTGTTTTGACGAATTCCATGTGAGCGACATTGCCGATGCCATGATTCTCGGCCGTTTGCTGGAAAACCTGTTCAACGAAGGCGTGGTGCTGGTTGCCACTTCCAACTATGCGCCTGCGGAGCTTTATCCGCAAGGGCAAAACCGCAGCAGTTTTCTGCCTACCATTGCTTTGCTGGAAGATAAGCTGACAATTTTGAATGTGGATGGTGGTGAGGACTACCGTTTGCGCACATTAAGCCCGGCCGAGGTGTTTTATGTGCCCGCCAATGACGAAAACGAGCAGAAACTGGGTGCGTTGTTTGCCCAAGTTACTGCTTCGCAAAAACAGCTCGATAAAAAAATTACCATTCACGGCCGGGAGCTGGAATGCAAGGGGCGTACCGAACGGGTGATTTGGTTTGATTTCAGAACCTTATGTTTCGGCCCGCGCTCGCAAGCCGATTATCTTTATTTGGCCGAGCATTACCAGATGGTGTTCATCTCGGGCTTGGAAAAACTCACGCCTGCAGAACGCTCGGAAGCACGCCGCTTAACTTGGTTGATAGACGTGTTTTATGATTATCGCGTAAAAGTATGCGCCACCAGTGAAGTACCTGCCGAAGAAATTTATATAGAAGGTGATTTTGCCAACGAATTTGTGCGCACGGTAAGCCGTATGGTGGAAATGCAGTCGGAAGAATATTTGGCGTTACCGCATTTAACTCTTAAATAGCTTATTAAATCAGATAAATAAATTTACAAAAAATATTACAGAATGCATCTGCAATCTTGTACAATATAGAACTTTGCTTTTTTACCAAGTCATTCAATATTAAGGAGCATTACATGAGTATCCAACGTACTTTCTCTATCGTTAAACCCGATGCAGTAGGTAAAAACAATATCGGCGCAATTTACAACCGTTTCGAAGAAAACGGTTTGCGCATCGTTGCTGCCAAAATGAAGCAATTGAGCAAAAAAGAAGCGGAAGATTTTTACGCCATTCATAAAGAGCGTCCTTTCTTCCAAGAGTTGGTAGAGTTCATGATCAGTGGTCCTGTAATGCTGCAAGTTTTAGAAGGCGAAAATGCCGTAGCCAAAAACCGTGAAATCATGGGCGCCACCAATCCTGCCGAAGCTGCTGCCGGCACCATCCGCGCAGATTTCGCTGCTTCTGTCGGCGAGAACGCCGTACACGGTTCAGACAGCCTTGAAAACGCAGCAATCGAAATTGCTTACTTCTTCAGCCAAAGCGAAATTTGCTCACGCTGAATCAGCGCATTGAAATGCCAAAGGCTGCCTGAATGGTTCGGGCAGCCTAAAGGTTTTTGAAATATATGAAAGCCAATTTATTAAATTATGATTTAAGCGGTTTAACCCAACATTTTGCTGAAATGGGTGAAAAACCGTTCCGTGCCAAACAGGTTATGCGTTGGATGCACCAAGCGGGTGCGTCTGATTTTGATGAAATGACCGATTTGGCAAAATCTTTGCGTGCAAAATTGCAGGACAAGGCAGAAGTCGGCGTGCCTGCATTGATGGCCGCACAAGAATCGAGAGACGGTACCCGAAAATGGTTACTGGATGTAGGTACCGGAAATGGTGTGGAAACTGTATTTATACCTGAAGCCGAACGCGGCACTTTATGTATCTCCTCTCAGGTAGGCTGTGCGTTGGAATGCACATTCTGCTCAACCGGCCGGCAGGGCTTTAACCGCAATCTGAGTGCGGCAGAAATTATCGGCCAGCTTTGGTGGGCGAATAAGGCAATGGGCGTAACCCCGAAAAATGAGCGCGTTATTTCCAATGTGGTGATGATGGGTATGGGCGAGCCTTTGGCCAACTTTGATAATGTGGTTACGGCTTTGAGCATTATGCTGGATGACCATGGTTATGGCCTATCCCGCCGTCGTGTTACCGTTTCTACTTCCGGCATGGTGCCGCAAATGGATCGTTTGAAAGAAGCAATGCCGGTTGCGTTGGCTGTGTCTTTACATGCTTCAAATGATGCGGTGCGTGATGAGATTGTGCCATTGAATAAAAAATATCCGTTGAAGGAATTGATGGCGGCTTGTCAGCGTTATCTGGTTAAAGCGCCGCGTGATTTTGTAACATTTGAATATGTTATGCTTGATGGCATCAATGATAAACCGCAGCATGCCAAAGAATTGATTGAATTGGTAAAAGATGTGCCATGTAAGTTTAATCTGATTCCGTTTAATCCGTTTCCGAATTCGGGATATGATCGTTCGAGTAACGATGCTATCCGTGTGTTTAAAGAGATTCTCCAAGAAGCCGGTTTTGTGGTGACGGTGCGTAAAACCAGAGGTGACGATATTGACGCTGCATGCGGCCAACTGGCAGGGCAGGTTCAAGATAAAACACGCCGCCAGCAGAAGTGGCAGCAATTGCTGGTGCAACAATAAATTTAGATAATTAAGGTAAGTGTGATGAAGCAATTATGGGCTCCTGTTTTATTGGCTGTGATGTTGGGTGCATGTTCAAGCAAAGGGTTTAAAAAACCAACTGCTAAAGAGCGGGCAGTAGAAGTGTCACAAATTCAGACTCAGCTGGCAGTGGAATACATGCGTGCCAAAGATTACCGTTTGGCAACGGCCAGTATCGAAGAAGCATTGAAAGCCAACAGTAAAAATGAGATGGCTTGGCTGATTCGCGCCCAGATTTATCAATTTTTGAAAGTGCCCGAGCGCGCTGAAGAAAGTTTTTTGCAGGGATTGGCGATTAAACCGGACAGCGCTGAAATCAATAACAACTACGGCTGGTTTTTGTGCAGTGTAAAAAATAATCCGAATGCTGCCCTACCTTACTTTGATAAGGCTTTGGCAGACCCAACTTATCCAAGCCCTTTTATCGCCTATCTGAATAAAGGGGTATGTAGTGCGAAAATGGGTCAATATTCTTTAGCGCAAGCTTATTTGGAGCGCTCCATTGCGGCGGCTCCCAATTTTGTTCCGGCTGTTAAAGAGTTGGCGCGCACCAAATTACTGGCTGGCGAATTAAACGAAGCCGATATGTATTTCCGGCAATATCAAAGCAGGGTTGAAATGCTTTCTGCTGATGATTTGTTGCTCGGATGGAAATTGGCCAAAGCATTAGGTAACGGTCAGGCTGCTTATGAATATGAAGCGCAGCTACGTGCTTTGTATCCTTATTCGGAAGAGTTGCAGTCGGTTACCGGTGGCGAAATAAAGTGAGAGAATCATAAATGAACATTAATCCGGATGCTCAAGAACTGGGCAAAATGTTGATTGCTCTGAGGGAGCAAAAAGGTATGACCTTGGCCGAAGTGGCGGAGCGTTTGAAATTGCCGGTGGATAAGGTTGCCGCTTTGGAAATGGGCGATTACCGTCAGCTGCCGGATATGGTGTTTGTACGGGGTTTTCTACGTGCATACGGTCGTTTGGTTCAAGCGGATGAAGCCGTGTTAACCGGACTTTTGGATAAAGTGGCTCCGGTTTCTGAAAAAAATATTTTCAGCGGTTATAAAAAGAGTGATAAAGAGCGCTATGCCTATCTGGAAGAGAAAAAAAGCTTTCCCGGCTGGATTGTCGCAGTATGTGCTGCGGCGGTTGCGGTAGGCGGTGTGTTTATTTGGCAGAGTAAATCTGCCACTCAGAAAGCGGCAGATGATATGCAGGCGCAATCTTCTACTGAGCAGGTTATGCAGCAGGCCACGGAGCTGAAGCAGAAAAATGTCACAGTTGTACCGATGGAAGAAGGTAATGTAGCAGCATCGGCTGCATCTGCCGCATCAGCCCCGGCGGTGTCGGCAGCTTCAGCAGCGTCGGCACCAAGTGATGAGCAAGAAACATTGGTGGTAGCTGCGGATGAGTTATACATCAAAGTTCGTTATCGAACCAAATTGGTTGTAAAAGATAAAACAGGCGCCGAACTGGTTAATCAGATTGTGCCGGCAGCCAGCGAGCATCGCTTCAAGGGTAATGCTCCGTATGATGTGCGCATCGGTGTGGTACACGGCAGCATTGTTAATTTCGGTGGGCAGGAAATTAACTGGGCACCCTATCTGGTCGGCCGCACAACGGCAGTATTTAAAGTAGGTCAATAAACATGAACCAATACACAATAAAACGTCGAAAAACACATCAAGTTCAAATTGATCATATAACAGTCGGTTCCGATGCGCCGGTGGTCGTACAGTCTATGACCAACACCGATACGGCGGATGCAGAAGCCACTGCGTTGCAGGTTAAAGAGCTTTCTGATGCCGGCTCTGAAATGGTGCGTATCACGGTCAATAGCCCGGAAGCAGCATCAAAAGTAGCAGAAATTCGTCAACGTTTGGACGATATGGGCTGTAACACTCCGTTAATCGGCGATTTTCACTTTAACGGCGAACGTTTGCTGGCTGAATTTCCGGATTGCGCGAAAGCTTTGTCTAAATACCGGATTAATCCCGGTAATGTAGGTAAAGGTGCCAAAGGAGACGAAAAATTTGCTTATATGATCCGCACGGCCGCAGAATACGATAAAGCTGTGCGCATCGGTGTTAACTGGGGCTCGCTTGATCAAAGCTTGGCCAAGCGGATGATGGATGAAAACATCGCAGCCGGTTTGCCGAAAACGCCCGACGAGGTAATGAAAGAAGCCTTAATTGTTTCTGCTTTGGAATCCGCTCAAAAAGCAGTAGATTTAGGCCTGTCTGAAAACAAAATCATTCTTTCCTGCAAAGTGAGTGCCGTGCAGGATTTGATTCAGGTTTATCGGGATTTAGGCAGCCGTTGCCAATATCCCCTACACTTGGGTTTAACCGAAGCAGGAATGGGCAGCAAAGGTATCGTAGCTTCAACGGCAGCGCTTGCCGTACTTTTGCAAGAAGGAATAGGCGATACCATCCGCATCTCTTTAACGCCCGAGCCGGGCAGCTCGAGAACGCAGGAAGTTGTGGTGGCTCAGGAGATTCTGCAAACCATGGGTTTGCGTTCGTTTACGCCTATGGTTACCGCCTGTCCGGGCTGCGGCAGGACAACCAGTACCGTGTTTCAAGAGTTGGCGCAAGATATCCAACGCTATCTGCGGGAGCAAATGGCTGTTTGGCGTTTTCAATATCCCGGAGTTGAAAACCTCAATGTAGCAGTTATGGGCTGTGTGGTTAACGGTCCGGGCGAGAGCAAGCTGGCCGACATCGGTATCAGCTTGCCGGGCACGGGTGAAACCCCGGTTGCACCGGTGTATGTCGACGGCGAGCGGAAAGTGACCTTGAAAGGGGACAATATGGCCGTTGAGTTCCTCGAGATTGTGAAAGAATATGTGGAAACCAATTATGGCGAAAACGGTAAAAAACGTTCTGTAAACCGCATTATTCCGATTCGGGCAGCCCGGTAAACCTATTGAAGGGTTCGCAGATAGAGTGATGCCTGTCTGAAAACATTCAGACAGGCATTTAAAAACAAGTTTTATCAAAAAAGAAATAAAATGGGTAACAAAATTCAAGCCGTAAAAGGTATGAACGATTTATTGCCGGTGGAGCAAAAAGATTTCAAGCTGACTTCGGCATTCTGGCAGGCGTTCGAAGAGGTGATTGTCCGTTGGACGAAGCGTTTCGGTTACAAGCAAATCCGTACGCCGATTTTGGAACAAACCGGTTTATTTGTGCGTTCTATCGGTGAAGAAACCGATGTGGTTGGCAAAGAAATGTACACCTTTTCCGATTCCAACGATTCCATCAGCTTGAGTTTACGCCCTGAAGGCACAGCCTCTTGTTTACGTGCGGTGGTTGAGCACAATTTGCTTTACAACAGTCCTCAGAAGCTTTGGTATATGGGGCCGATGTTCCGTCGCGAACGCCCGCAGAAAGGCCGTTACCGTCAGTTTCACCAAGTAGGGGTTGAAGCGCTAGGTTTCGAAGGGCCTGATGTTGACGCCGAGATGATAGCCATGTGCGCCGACTTGTGGAAAGAATTAGGTATCAGCCAGTATTTGACATTGGAATTAAATAATCTGGGCAATAGGGAAGAGCGGGCAGCTCACCGCAGCGCATTGGTTGATTATTTAAGCCAATATGAAAACAGGTTGGATGAAGACAGCAAGCGGCGTTTGCATACTAATCCTTTGCGTGTTTTAGACAGTAAAAATCCCGATTTGCAAGAAATTTGCAATGCCGCGCCACGACTTACCGACTATTTGGGCGAAGCTTCACTGGCACATTACAACGAGCTGAAAAGCATGCTCGACGGTTTGGGTATCCGATATGTAGAGAATTCCCGCTTGGTTCGCGGTTTGGATTATTACAACCAAACAGTCTTTGAGTGGACAACCGATAAACTTGGCGCTCAGGCCACTGTTTGTGGTGGCGGCCGCTATGATGGTTTGATCGAAGAGCTTGGCGGAAAACACACTCCTTCCATCGGTTTCGCTATGGGTATTGAGCGGTTATTGCTATTGGTTAATGAATACGGTTGTCTGAAAAGTGAATCGGCACCTGATGTTTACAGCATGCATCAAGGTGAGGGCACTGCATTGAAATCAATGCAATATTCGCATTTATTACGTGAAAACGGATTTTGTGTGTTGCAGCATTCGGGCAACCAAAGTTTGAAGGCGCAAATAAAAAAAGCCGATGCGAGCGGCGCACGTTTTGTATTGATTGTGGCGCAAAGCGAAATGGAAAGCGGCTCGGTTACTCTGAAAGATATGCAGGGTAATTTCGGCCAACAAACAATAAATGCCGAACAATTATTGACAACTTTACAAGAATGGAAGAATACATAAATGGCAGCACATCTTGAAGAACAACAAGAATTAGAGAATTTCAAACATTTCTGGAAAGGTTGGGGGCGTTGGATTTTTGCCTTATTGGTAGCGTGTAGCTTGGCTTATTTAGGTCTCGTACTCTACAAAAATTATCAAGCCGGGAAAAATGAAGAGGCGGCAGAAATTTTGTCGCAGATGGCATCTAAGGCGCAAACGAGTAAAGATCCAAAGATACTGCATGTTGATTTGCTGAATCTGCAGCAAAACTACCCGAAAACCATCGCCGCTGCCCAAGCAACCTTTATGGCTGCGGCTGCTGAGTTCGACAAAGGTAATTATGATGCAGCAACCAAGCATTTGAATTGGGTTTTGAAGAATCAAAAAGCTTCTTTGGTACAGGCGCTTGCCGCCCAACGCTTAGCAACCGTTCAGTTGCAACAGCAAAAATTTGATGAAGCATTGGCTACTTTGAATACTCCTGTTGACGAAGCTTTCCAGCCGGTATTGTTGGAGCTAAAAGGCGATGTGCTGGTTGCGCAAGGTAAGGGCAAAGAAGCCGTTGCCGCTTATGAAGATGCACTGAACAAACTGCCGAAGGAAGCGGCAGCACGTGAATTGCTCCAGTTCAAGCTTGATCAATTGAAATAAACATTCAAAGGCTTACACTAATCTGTAAGCCCTTGATCATTTAATGCCTGTCTGAAAAACGAAAGTTCATGTTAATTTGTCGTTATATCGCAAATAAACTTTATTTCTGCTACGCCGTTGCTGCGCCTTGCCGTACTACTTGTACTATCTGCGGCTTGCTGCCTTGTATCAAAAATAAGTTTATTTGCTATAGAAGGTAACCTTACTGATTTTAATAAAGCAGCCGATCATACTGAATAAGGGTATTAAAACCGGCTGTTAGAGAATATCTTGATGAAACCCACAATCGCACTTGTCGGCCGACCCAATGTCGGAAAATCCACTTTATTTAATCGGCTGACCCGTACTAAAGACGCTTTGGTCGCAGATATGCCCGGTCTTACCCGTGATCGTCATTACGGCCATGGGAAAGTCGGCAGCAAACCCTATCTGGTTGTTGATACCGGAGGATTTGAACCTGTGGTGGATAGTGGTATTCTGCACGAAATGGCCAAGCATACATTGCAAGCGATTGACGAAGCAGATGCTGTTGTTTTTCTGGTAGACGGTCGAACAGGTTTAACACCACAAGATAAAATTATTGCCGACCGTTTGCGGCAAAGTCCTCGTCCGGTGTTTCTGGCAGTCAATAAAGGTGAAGGAGCAAACAGGAGTGTATTGGCAGCGGAGTTTTACGAACTGGCTTTGGGCGATCCTTATGTGGTATCCGGCGCGCATGGCGACGGTGTATACGGTTTGATTGAAGACGTGCTGGAAAAATTTCCACATGCTGAAGAAACTGAAGAAATTGCCAAACATCCTGTATTTGCTGTAATAGGTAGACCCAATGTTGGAAAATCTACTTTGGTTAATGCCATTTTGGGCGAAGAGCGGGTAATTGCTTTTGATATGGCGGGCACCACGCGAGACAGTATTCATATTGATTTTGAGCGTGAAGGCAAACCTTTTACCATTATCGATACCGCAGGTGTACGCAGGCGCGGAAAAGTTGAAGAAGCCGTTGAAAAATTTTCGGTGATTAAAGCTATGCAAGCAGTGGAAGCATCTAATGTAGCCGTGTTGGTATTAGATGCACAGCAAGATATTGCAGATCAAGATGCCACCATTGCAGGTTTTGCACTAGAAGCGGGGCGGGCCTTGGTCGTAGCGGTCAATAAATGGGATGATATTGATGAAGATAGAAAGGCTCAAATCAAACGCGATATTGCACGCAAACTGTATTTTTTAGACTTTGCCAAATTTCACTATATTTCAGCATTAAAAGAAAAAGGTATCGACGGTTTGTTTGCAAGTATTCAGGCGGCTTATGATGCTGCCATGATAAAAATGCCAACACCGAAAATTACCCGTGTTTTACAAAGTGCGATTGAGCGTCAAGCCCCGCCACGTGCCGGATTGGTTCGACCAAAGATGCGTTATGCCCATCAAGGCGGTATGAACCCGCCTGTTATCGTTATACACGGCAATGCCTTGCAACATATACCTGAGGCCTATACCCGATATTTGACACAGACTTTTAGAAAAGCTTTTAATCTGCAAGGCACACCTCTGCGTATTCAATACAATGTGTCAGATAACCCTTATGAAAATGCGGATGAGAAGCCGAAGAACAAACCGTTGCGACGAGTACAATTAAGCAATAGGATTGAAAAACGAGAAGGTAAAAAAGTAGAAAAAAACCGTCTAAAGAAAAAGCGTCAAGTAAGCATCAAGAAAAAACAAAGCGCAAACTAAGATTTTCAGACAGGCATTTAATGCCTGTCTGAAAAGAGATTTATCCGGCAGACTGATTATGGTTAATTCAAATGCCGAATAAATGTTTTGCACATTCTTACCGAAAAAGATTGGTAAAAATGAGCATTCAAGGCTACAATTCCAACGTAGTACAAATTATTACAATCAAAAATCATAAAAATGGAGTATTAAATATGACAGCTAAAGGACAAATGCTACAAGATCCTTTCTTGAATGCACTTCGTAAGGAACATGTTCCTGTATCTATTTATTTGGTGAACGGCATTAAATTACAAGGCCAAGTTGAATCGTTCGACCAATATGTTGTGTTATTGCGTAACACTTCTGTAACTCAAATGGTTTACAAACATGCGATCTCAACAATTGTTCCTGCGCGCGCAGTAAGCCTACAACACGAGAATAAACAAGCGGCACAGCAACAAGCTGCTGCCCCGGCAGAAACGCCAGCAGCAGAATAAAGATTGATGTCAATAAAAAACCTTGTCTATCGACAAGGTTTTTACTTTTTATAGTGCATGACGCGACATAATTTTTGATTTTCAAAAATTAACAGTTATTGTTTTGCTGAGCAAATATTCGTGTATGGCAAGAACTATCAAAGTATTGATGTATTGGTATTGTGCAAGGGAATGTCTAACTAGGATTACAAGGTTTTGTCAAGACTGTCTAAAGCCAGAAAAATATTATATATTGTTGAAAAATAGTGTACCCACTAGAGACCTATTAAATTAATATTTGAAGTGACTTAGGATGAACTGATGAATGCAACAAGCAACCTGAAAGTGACAAAGCGAGATGGTCGTTTAGAAGAACTGAATTTAGACAAAATCCACCGTGTTATTACTTGGGCGGCGGAAGGTTTGGATAACGTTTCTGTTTCTCAGGTTGAATTGAAATCGCACATCCAGTTCTATAATGGAATACGTACAGACGATATTCATGAAACCATCATCAAGGCGGCAGCGGATTTAATTTCGGAAGAATCTCCCGACTATCAATATTTAGCTGCGCGTTTGGCCATTTTCCATTTACGCAAAATTGCTTACGGCCAATATGAGCCCCCACACTTATTCACTCATGTTTCTAAACTGGTGGCAGAAGGTAAATATGACAAACACCTTCTAGAAGACTATACCGAAGCAGAATTTAACGAGCTGAATGATTATATAGATCATGAGCGGGATATGACTTTTTCATATGCTGCTGTGAAGCAGCTTGAAGGCAAATATCTGGTACAAAACCGGGTAACACGCGAAATTTATGAAACACCTCAGTTTTTGTACGTGTTGGTCTCCATGTGTTTATTTGCCAGATATCCTAAAGAAAGCCGCTTAAATTATGTTAAGCGTTTTTACGATGCTACCAGTCAATTTAAAATTTCATTGCCCACACCAATAATGAGCGGCGTGCGTACGCCAACACGCCAATTTAGTTCATGCGTGTTAATCGAGTGTGACGACAGTTTAGACAGTATTAATGCTACTACCAGCTCAATTGTTAAATATGTTTCCCAACGTGCAGGGATCGGCATTAATGCCGGTCGTATCCGTGGATTAGGTAGTGCGATTCGCGGAGGAGAGGCTCAGCATACGGGCTGTATTCCTTTCTTTAAAATGTTTCAGGCGGCCGTGAAATCGTGTTCTCAAGGAGGTGTGCGCGGTGGTGCAGCAACATTGTTTTATCCGCTTTGGCATCTTGAAGTGGAAAGTCTCTTAGTCTTGAAAAACAATCGGGGCGTAGAAGATAACCGTGTGCGGCATCTCGATTATGGTGTGCAGATCAACCGTTTGCTCTATACACGTTTGATTAAGGGAGCAAATATTGCTTTATTTTCTCCTCACGAAGTTCCTGGCTTGTATGATGCATTCTTTGAAGATCAGGATGAATTTGAGCGGCTTTATACTAAGTATGAGCAAGATGAAAATATCCGTAAACGTGTTATTCCAGCGACGGACTTATTCTCCTTATTGATGCAAGAGCGAGCAAGTACCGGACGTATTTACATTCAGAATGTGGATCATTGCAATACGCATAGCCCATTTGACCCCAAAGTAGCTCCGGTTCGCCAATCAAATTTGTGTTTAGAAATAGCATTACCAACCAAACCATTGAATGACATCAATGATGAAAATGGTGAAATTGCCCTGTGCACGTTATCTGCATTTAATCTTGGCGCATTGGAAAGTTTGGATGAGCTGGAAAGCTTGGCTGATTTGGCAGTTCGCGCATTAGATGCTTTGCTTGATTATCAGGATTACCCTGTGAAAGCTGCTTATAATGCCACAATGAACCGCCGAACCTTGGGTATTGGTGTAATTAACTATGCTTATTATTTGGCTAAAAACGGTGTGAGATACAGCGATGATTCTGCCATTGATTTAACACACAGAACTTTTGAAGCCATCCAATATTATTTATTGAAAGCTTCAGTTGCGTTGGCTAAAGAATATGGTGCGTGTCCTTTGTTTAAAGAGACCACTTATTCTCAAGGAAAGTTGCCAATTGATACTTACAAAAAAGATTTAGACAGTATTTGTAATGAGCCGCTCCATTTAGATTGGGGGGGCTTGCGTTCTGAAATTTTAAAATATGGTTTACGTAATTCTACATTAACTGCTTTGATGCCGTCAGAAACCTCCAGCCAAATAGCGAATGCAACCAATGGTATTGAGCCCCCGCGCGGACTGGTTTCAATCAAAGCTTCTAAAGACGGAATATTGAAACAGGTTGTACCTGAATTTCAGCGTTTAAAGAATGATTATGAACTGTTATGGCAGATGAAAAATAATGATGGGTACATAAAATTAGTGGGGATTATGCAGAAGTTTGTTGATCAAGCTATTTCTGCTAATACCAGCTATGACCCACAGCGTTTTGAAGGCGGTCGCGTGCCTATGAAGCAAATGCTTAAAGATTTGTTGACAGCATATAAATATGGTTTGAAAACATTGTATTATCATAATACGCGCGATGGTGCGGATGATACGCAAGTGGATTTACAAGATGATGGTTGTGCGGGCGGTGCTTGTAAAATTTGATGGCATTATAGTATGTTTGATTGAATGACAAAGATAAAAACTACACTTGATAATCAGGTTAAATGTTCTTTTTCATTCATTGGAAAAAATCGTTGTAAGTCTATAAGATAAGACTTTCAGCGATTTTTATTATTTCAACAGCCCATTAAGTCTACCTTTCCTAGCTGACAAAAAAGACCGTTCATTGAACGGTCTTTTATAATGAAAGAATGTAAATTATCCATGTAAAGCGCGTTTATCTACAGCTAGCGCTGCTTCATGCAATACTTCAGATAAAGTTGGGTGTGCGTGAATAATACGGGCAATATCTTCACTGGATGCTTTGAATTCTAAACCTATAACACCTTCGGTTATTAATTCGCTAACCATTGGCCCAACCATATGTACACCTAAAATACGGTCAGTTTTTGCGTCAGAGAGAATTTTTACTGTGCCTTTTGCTTTGCCTAGCCCCAAAGCTCGACCATTCGCTCCAAAGCCTGAAGTTCCTTTTTTATATTCGATACCTTCAGCTTTAAGCTGTTCTTCAGTTTTTCCTACCCATGCAATTTCGGGGTCGGTGTAGATAACGAAAGGAATGGTATTAGCATCTAAATGAGGCTTTTGACCAGCAATTCTTTCTGCGACAGCAACGCCTTCTTCGCTTGCTTTATGCGCCAGCATAGGACCGCGTACGACATCTCCGATTGCCCAAACATTCGGTAAATTGGTGCGGCATTCATCATCTACCTTCACAAAACCACGTTCGTCCTTTTCCAAACCTACGGCTTCGACATTCAAACCGTCTGTATTAGGAATGCGACCAATAGAAACGATAAGTTTATCAAAGGTTTCTTTTTTGGCCTGACTATCGGCAGTTTCATAATTGATGGTTACACCTTGCTTTTTACTTTCGATTTCACCGATTTTTACGCCCAGTTGAATATCTAAGTCTTGCTCTTTGGTGAAGTATTTGAATGCCTCTTTAGCAATCTGTTGGTCTGCTGCGGCCAAGAATGTGGGGAGTACTTCTAAAATAGTTACATCCGACCCCACTCGTTTCCAAACAGAACCCATTTCCAAGCCAATCACGCCGGCACCGATGATACCAAGCTTTTTGGGTATTTTTGTTAAATTGAGGGCGCCTTCATTATCCAATACATTGATGTTATCGATAGCAATTTGAGGCAGTGGGCGTGGCACAGAGCCGGTAGCAACGATAACATTTTTAGCTTCAACCAAGCTTTTTTCGCCTTTATTGTCCACTTCAATTTGATACAGATCACCGTTTTTACCCTTAAATGATCCTTTGCCATGAATGCTCTCGACTTTATTTTTTTTGAAGAGGAATGAGATGCCACCGGTAAGTTTGGTAACGATGGCATCCTTGCGTTCAATCATCTTAGCTGCATCAAACTTAACGCTGCCTATATTGATACCGTGTTCGGCAAAATCATGTTGCGCAGCATGAAAATGTTCGCTTGATTGTAAAAGTGCTTTAGAAGGAATGCATCCGACATTTAAACAAGTTCCACCAAGTGCGGGTGCATCGCCGGCTTTATTGACACCAGCATCAATACAGGCAGTTTTGAAGCCAAGTTGTGCGGCTCGGATAGCAGCAATATAACCACCAGGGCCAGCGCCGATTACAACAACATCATATTGAGACATAGTTTATCCTTAAGATATTTTAAATATTGGTTTTTGATATTTTGCAGCATGAAATTTAACGGCAAACATAAGGGCTATATTCCGAGCTTCATTACCATTTTTATCCCGGACATGAATGATGGCGTTGGGATAGGTTTTGCATAATGTATCACGCATCATCGGAATACCCGCCTTATTCGAGGAAAGTTCGACTTTTTTTCCTAATATTTTACCTTTGGCTGTTTAAGCCGTGAGCGTATATGCGGGGTTTGGTGTTGCGCAGGCAACTAAGGTTAGGCCGGTGAATAATAAAGTTAAATATTTCATGCTTGCACTCCCTTACGTGGAATTTCAGACAGGCATATTTCAAATATGCCTGTCTGAAATTGCTCTTATAAATCAAGCAGCAGGCGAGCAGGATCTTCCAATAAATCTTTGATGGTAACAAGCGTCAACACAGCTTCTCTACCATCGATGATTCGGTGGTCGTAAGATAAAGCTAAGTACATCATCGGACGTACAACGACCTGGCCGTTTTCCACTACTGCTCGCTCTTTGGTTGCGTGCATACCCAAAATAGCAGATTGTGGCGGGTTGATGATAGGGGTAGACATCATGGAACCGAAAGTACCACCATTGGTGATGCTGAACGTGCCACCGGTTAAATCTTCAATAGCAATTTTACCGTCTTTGGCTTTTACGGCGTAATCAACAATAGCTCTTTCAATATCGGCGATGCTCATTTGATCCGCATCTCGCAGGATAGGTACAACCAAACCACGTGGGCTGCCGATAGCGATACCGATATCGAAGTAACCATGATAAACGATATCTTTACCGTCAACGGATGCATTTACAACTGGGAATTTCTTCAAAGCTGCAACAGCTGCTTTAACAAAGAATGACATAAAGCCAAGTTTGACTCCATGTTCTTTTTCAAATTTTTCTTTGTATTTATTGCGCAAATCCATCACCGGCTTCATGTTCACTTCATTGAAGGTGGTTAAGATTGCATTTTCTTGTTGTGATGCCAGTAGACGTTCGGCAACTCGGGCACGTAGTCGGCTCATCGGAACACGTTGTTCAGGACGTTCGCCGACAGGTAGAGGTGCAGTCGCAGGGGTGGCTTTAGGTGTAGAAGGTGCTGCGTTTTGTACATCTTCTTTCAAAACTCGACCGTCACGACCCGAACCTTGTACGTTGCTGATGTCCACCCCTTTTTCTGCCGCCAACTTGGCTGCAGCTGGCATGGCAACACCAGATTGTGAAGATGAAGCTGGTGCCGCACTTGTTTGCGCTGCTGCTGGTGGAGCTTCTTGTGCGGGTGCTTCTTGAGTAGAAGCAGCAGCTTCGGTATCAATTTTAGCTAAGAGTTGTTGAGTTTCAACGGTTTCACCGTCTTGTACGATAATTTCTACCAGTACGCCTGCTTGAGGGGCAGGTACTTCTAATACAACTTTATCCGTTTCGATATCTACCAATACTTCATCACGAGCAACAGGCTCTCCAACTTTTTTGTGCCAAGATAATAAGGTACCTTCAGTAATGCTTTCGGCAAATACAGGAACATTTACTTCAACAATCATTTTATTCTCCGGTTTGGGTAGGCCTGTCTGAAAATGATGTTTTTCAGACAGGCATTTGTAAGATTAATTCAGGTTCATTGCATCATCAACCAACTGTTTAAGTTGGGCAACGTGCTTGCTCATATAGCCAACAGCCGGTGAGGCACTGGTTGGTCGACCTGCATAAGATAGTTTTTGTGAACCATTTAATACGCGTTCAATGCGGTGGCGAATTTGGTGGAAGGCCCCTTGATTGCGGGGTTCTTCCTGTGCCCACATAACTTCTTTTGCATTTGGATATTTAGCTAGTTCAGCTTGAATTTCTTCATATGGGAATGGATAAAGCTGCTCAACACGAACGATGGCGATATTATCAAGCAATTTACGCTCTTCTCGAGCGGCGGCCAAGTCATAATACACCTGACCTGCGCACAGAATGATGCGCTGCACGCTGTTATTGTCTTTACGTTGAACCACATCGCCGATAAGAGGGCGGAATTCAGAGCTTTCAGTAAAGTTTTCAAGCGGGCTCATTGAATCTTTAAAGCGCAGTAAGCGTTTAGACATAAAGATTACAAGCGGTCTGCGAAGAGATCTTAAAGATTGGCGTCTCAAAACATGGAACATTTGAGAGGCTTCTGAAAGCATAACAATTTGCATGTTTTCTTCTGAGCATAGTTGTAACCAGCGCTCTAAACGCGCAGATGAGTGCTCGGGGCCTTGTCCGTCATAGCCGTGTGGCAGAATAGTCGTTAAGCCGCACAAACGTCCCCACTTGGTTTCGCCTGAAGAAATAAACTGATCAATAACCACTTGCGCGCCATTGGCAAAGTCACCGAACTGAGCTTCCCAAATAACAAGTTTATTAGGTGCAGAACATGCGTAGCCGTACTCGTAGGCCATTACTGCTTCTTCGTTAAGAATGGAATCAATAACGGAGAAACTTGCTTGGCCCTCACTCATATTGCGCAGAGGAATGTATGTGCCGCCATCTGACTTTTCACGATTTTGATCGTGGAATACTGCATGGCGGTGAGAGAATGTACCTCGACCGGAGTCTTCTCCTGAAATACGGACACCGATACCATTAGTAACCAAACTTGCGTAAGCTAAAGTTTCAGCCATACCCCAATCGATTGGTTGCTCGCCGGAAGCCATGGCTTTACGGGTATCGATAACTCGTTTAATGGTGTTGTGCAAAGCAAAATTGTCAGGTATTTCAGTAAATTTATCTGTTAAGCGTTTAATATCGGCTGCAGGTAAACCACTTTCAACTTTTTCACGCCAATCTTTGCTTTGGTATTTAGACCAATCAATACGGTGTTTGCTTTCGTAGTCGGTCAAACGAGTTTGCTCTACATGCTCGCCTTTATCTAATGCGTCGCGGTATGTTTGAATATAGCTTTCTGCTTCTTCTTTAGTTACAACGCCTTCGTTGATCAGCTTATCTGCGTATAAAGCACGAGTGCCTGGATGCTGGCTAACTTTTTTATACATCATCGGTTGGGTTAATGTCGGATCGTCGCCTTCATTATGACCAAGTTTGCGATAACATACTAAATCGATAACCACATCTTTTTTGAATTGTTTTCGGTAGTCTAAAGCAGCCTGTACAACGAAACACACTGCTTCGGGATCATCTCCGTTTACATGGAATACTGGTGCTTCCACCATTTTTGCGATGTCCGTACAATAAACGGTAGAGCGCACATCTCGTGTGTCTGATGTGGTAAAGCCGATCTGGTTGTTGATAACCAAATGGATAGTACCACCTGTGGTATAACCGCGGGTTTTAGAAAGGTTAAATGTTGCTTGGTTAACGCCTAGACCGATAAATGCAGAGTCACCGTGAATCAAAACAGGAAGAACTTGTTCTTGGCCGTTTTCGCCGCGGCGACGTTGTTTTGCGCGCGTTGAGCCTTCTACTACCGGATTTACAATTTCCAAGTGGGAAGGGTTAAATGCGAGTGAAACATGCATAGGGCCGTTGGGTGTGGCAATGTCGGAGCTAAAACCCATGTGGTATTTCACGTCACCACTTGGCAATGTAATTGCAGCTTTGCCTTCGAATTCCGCAAATAGGTCGCTTGGTTTTTTACCTAATGTATTAACCAATACATTTAAACGGCCACGGTGTGCCATGCCGATGATGACCTCTTCTACACCGTCTCTACCTGCATTTTGAATTAAATAATTTAAACCGGCGATTGAGCTTTCACCACCTTCAACAGAAAAGCGTTTTTGACCGACATATTTAGTATGTAGGTAGCGCTCCAAAGTTTCAGCAGCAGTAACTTGTTTTAGAATATAGCGTTTTTGTTCGGTATTAAAAGAAGGAGTAGATAATGTTCCTTCAAAATAATTACGGATCCAGCGGCGTTCTTCTGTGTTGGCAATATACATATATTCCACACCGATATGCCCGCAATAGGTTTGTTTGAGTTTGCTGACGATATCAGACAAAGTCATTTTATCGTCGCCAGAGAAATCACCTTCTCCGACGCTAAAGCGTACAGCCATATCGGCATCGCTTAAACCGTGAAATTTCGGGTCGAGTGCATCAAGATTGCGAGGTGGCATACGATTGAGTGGATCCAGCTGAGCAGCACCGACACCTTGAATACGGTATGCAGACATCAAACGTAATACACCAACTTGTTTTTTTAGCAGGGTTTCATCCAAGCCGCCAACAATGGCTGCAGTGGTTTTTTGTTTTGCCAAATTAGCGAAAGACTCCTGAATTGGTCGATGAGCAATATCACGTTCAACTGCACCAGGCTGGGCTGCTAGTTGAGAGAAGTATTGCTTCCAATGATCGTTAACCGAATCTGGGTCGTTCAGATAGTTCTCATAAAGCTCTTCAATATAGGGAGCATTGGAACCAAACAGATATGAAAAACTTTGTTGTTCATCCATCATAGCTATGTCTTTGCATTGAAAGTGAAAAAATTAGAATAAATCTAAAAATTGGTTTATCCGTTAGGGGAGTGGTAAATGTGTGAATGCGATACGCTGCTAAAGTTTGAGTGTATTTTGATGTTAAATATAAGTTAGTTTTCAGACAGGCATTGATGATTTGAGAGTGCCTGTCTGAAAACTTATCGGTAAAAAATTAACGTTTGTCTACTGGAACGAAGTCACGACGGGCTGAGCCTGTGTACAGTTGGCGTGGACGGCCGATTTTTTGGTTCGGGTCGCTAATCATTTCATGCCAGTGTGAAATCCAGCCTACGGTACGAGCCAAAGCGAAGATTACAGTAAACATGGATACTGGGATACCTAAAGCAGACAGTACGATACCGGAGTAGAAGTCTACGTTCGGATAGAGTTTACGTTCAATGAAGAATGGATCGTTCAGAGCGATTTTCTCTAATTCCATAGCCAACTTGAACTTCGGATCGTTCTCTAAGCCAAGCTCTTTCAAAACTTCATAACAAGTTTCGCGCATAATGCTGGCTCGTGGATCCATATTGCGATATACACGGTGACCAAAACCCATTAAGCGGTATTTACGCTCTTTCACACCTTCCATGAAAGCAGCCACATTAGATACGTCACCGATTTCATCCAGCATTTTCAGCACGGCTTCATTGGCACCACCGTGAGCAGGACCCCACAAGCTTGCGATGCCGGCGGCGATACATGCAAATGGGTTGGCGCCGGACGAACCAGCCAAACGCACAGTTGAAGTAGAGGCGTTTTGCTCATGATCTGCGTGCAGAATGAAGATGCGATCCAAAGCTTTTACCAAAACAGGATTTGGCTCGTAAGGCTCACAAGGAGTAGCGAATGTCATATACATGAAATTAGCAGTATAAGACAAGTCATTGCGAGGATAGTTAAAAGGTAAACCATTGGAATAACGGTAGCACATTGCAGCGATCGTTGGAATCTTGGAAATTAATCGATAGATTGCAATTTTACGGTGTTCTGGATCAGAAATTTCCAAGCTGTCTTGGTAGAAGGCAGATAATGCGCCTACTACACCAACCATCATGGCCATCGGGTGTGCATCACGACGGAAACCACGGAAGAACCAAGTTAGCTGTTCATGCAACATGGTATGTTTCGTTACTGTGTTAACGAACTTCTCTTTTTGTTCTGCAGTTGGAAGTTCGCCGTAAATCAGTAGATAGCAGGTTTCAAGGTAATCGCTATGTTCAGCGAGTTGCTCAATGGGATAGCCACGGTAATAGAGTTGACCTTTTTCTCCGTCGATGAAGGTGATCTTTGATTCACAGCTTGCAGTAGATACAAAGCCGGGGTCAAAAGTAAACATATTTGAGCCTTTTGTGAAGGTTCTGATGTCTACTACATCATGTCCTAAAGTACCTTGCAATACAGGTAACTCTAAGGTTTCTTTGCCTTCAATTTGTACTTTAACGGTTTTAGACATCTCTTAACTCCTTTATTCTTATCTTCGGGTTTTGTTGAAACCTCAGAAAGCCGCTTGGATGTATATAAATATACAATTTATTTATATATGCCAAATCAAGCATTTCTGATTTTTTCCAGAATCAGTTTGAAATCATCGCGATCTGTTTGCTCTTTTTGATTAACCAAAGCTAAGAATTCTTGATCTGGCAAATCTAAGATTTCCACAAATATCACAAGTTCTTCATCACTTAAGTGCTGGAATTCTGTTTCCATGAACCGCCCAAGCAAGATATCTAGCTCAAGCAGTCCACGGCGTGTGAGGAAACGGATGCGCCGTTTCGCAGATTCGTCAAAAGTTACCATATTTAGATGGCTCGTTTCAACATTATTTCTTTAATCTTACCGATAGCACGTGTAGGGTTGAGATGCTTCGGACAAACGTCTACACAATTCATAATTGTGTGGCAACGAAACAATCGATATGGGTCATTTAAATTATCCAAACGCTCGTTGGTAATAGTGTCACGGCTATCTGCGATAAAACGATAAGCGTTTAACAAACCTGAAGGACCGACAAATTTGTCAGGGTTCCACCAAAAAGAAGGGCAGGCCGTTGAGCAGCAAGCGCAGAGGATACATTCATATAGACCATCTAATTCTTTACGCTCTTCCTGAGATTGTAAACGTTCACGCTCAGGTGCAGGCGTATCATTCACTACATATGGTTTGATAGAGTGATATTGTTTGAAGAATTGGGTCATATCCACAATCAAATCACGAATCACAGGTAAACCCGGTAGTGGGCGGAGTACGATAGGTTGTGGCAGGCTACGGATATCTGTTAAACAAGCCAAACCATTTTTACCGTTAATGTTCATGCCGTCTGAGCCGCAAATACCTTCACGGCATGAGCGACGGAAAGAAAAACTGTCATCTTGAGCTTTGATTTTAACCATTGCATCTAACAGCTTAACGTCGGTTGGTTCAATTTCAATCTCATAATCTTTCATGTACGGCTTAGCATCCACATCAGGATTATAGCGGTACACTTTGAAACGTACTTTTTCCATGTTGTGTGTTCCTTAGTAAACGCGTTTAGCCGGCTCGATATAATCTACGGTAAGTGGTTTGGTGTGAACCGGTTTGTAATGGAGGCTGTTGTCCGCTGAATAAAACAGGGTATGCTTCATCCAGTTTTCGTCATCGCGTTCAGGGTGGTCATCAGATGCGTGAGCCCCTCGAGATTCTTTGCGGGCCTCTGCTGAGAGCAATGTAGCCTTGGCTACTTCCATCAGGTTGTCCAGCTCTAAAGCTTCGATTCGGGCTGTATTCCAAACTTGGCTTTTATCTTTGATTTCTGTGTTCTTACTGCGTTCATACAGAGCCAAAACTTTGTCTACGCCTTCTTTCAGAATTGCATCGGTACGGAAAACGCCCGCGTGCAACTGCACAGTGCGTTGGAGTTCACGGCGTAACTCATCAACGTTTTCGCCGCCAGATTGATTATTCAAGCGATACAAACGTTGTTTGGTAAACTCGCCTGCATTTTCTGGTAGGGGTTTCCAATCTGATTGATTACTAATGAATTCAATCATGCTGTCACCGGCAGACTTGCCAAATACTACCAAGTCCAACAAGGAGTTGGTTCCTAAACGGTTAGCGCCGTGCACGGAGGCACAAGCACATTCGCCAGCTGCGTACAAGCCTTTCACAACAACTTCAGGATTGCCGTTTTCTGGAACAACTACTTCACCTAAATAGTTGGTAGGAATACCGCCCATCATGTAGTGCGTGGTAGGAACAACGGGAATTGGATCTTTAATTGGATCGATGCCTGCAAATTGAATGGAAATTTCGCGGATTCCCGGCAATTTTTCCATAATTTTTTCAGCACCAATGTGATCAATTTTTAGAAGAACGTGGTCTTTGTTTTTACCGCAACCGCGACCCTCGTAAATCTCCATAGCCATAGCACGAGATACGACGTCACGTGAAGCCAAGTCTTTTACAGTTGGCGCATAGCGTTCCATAAAGCGTTCGCCGTCACAGTTCAGAAGGATGCCACCTTCGCCGCGAACGCCTTCTGTAATCAATACGCCGGCCCCGGCTACACCTGTGGGGTGGAATTGCCAGAATTCCATATCTTCAAGTGGAATACCGGCACGTGCACAGATACCTAGGCCGTCACCTGTATTCATGAAAGCATTGGTTGATGAAGCGTAAATACGCCCCGCGCCACCGGTAGCGAATAATACGGCTTTTGCATGGAAAATATATACGTCACCGGTTTCCATTTCCATTACAGTTACACCCACAACATCCCCGTTTTCATCGCGAATCAGATCGAGAGCAGTCCACTCAACAAAGAATTGGGTATTGGCACGTACATTTTGCTGATAGAGTGTATGCAACATGGCATGACCTGTTCGGTCAGCTACGGCACAAGCGCGTTCAACGGCACGTTTCCCGTGTTCGGCAGTATGACCTCCGAAAGGGCGTTGGTAAATTTTGCCGCTTTCTACACGGTCAAAAGGCATGCCCATATGTTCTAATTCAATTACGGCTTCAGGAGCACGGCGACACATAAATTCAATGGCATCTTGGTCTCCTAACCAGTCAGAGCCTTTAACTGTGTCGTACATGTGCCAATCCCAACGATCTTCTTGTACATTGCCTAATGAAGCAGAAATACCGCCTTGTGCAGCAACAGTATGTGAACGAGTAGGGAATACTTTTGATAAAACCGCAGTATTTAAACCGGCTTTTGATAATTGAAGTGCCGCGCGTAAACCAGCACCACCGCCGCCTACGATAACGGCATCAAATTTGCGTACAGGAAAAGTCATTATTAACCCCAAATCACTTTAATTGAATAAACGGCGCAGCCTACCAACCAAACGATGGTTGTAGATTGCAGGAACAGGCGCAGACCAAACGGTTTGATATAGTCCATCCAAAGGTCGCGGATACCTACCCATGCATGTAAAAACACTGCAATAAAAGTGGTTTGGGTAAAGACTTTAACCCAAGTTTTGCCAAAAAACTGTTGCCATTCGGTGTAGTCATCAGCACCAAACATACTTAACAGAAAAAAGAAAAAGATGACGGTATAAACCAACATCACTACAGCGGTAATACGCTGCATTGCCCAATCGCGCAGGCCGTAATGAGCTCCGGCTAGTTTACGGTTTACCATAATGCAACTCCCAATACCAAAGCAGACGCAATGCCTGAATAGAGTGCGATTCGAGCCGTTTTGCGGGCAGTTTGCAGCTCTAAGCCTTTATGGGCATCCAATAATAAGAAGCGAACGCCTGCGATCAAATGATGCATCAAAGCCCATAATACGCCGATTAGAATAAGCTTAACAAAGAAATTATCGGCAAATGCCTTATAAGTTTCAAAGGTTTCTCCGCTGCTTAATGAACCGCTTAATAATGCCAGTAGAATCGGCAACATAATAAACAGAATAACGCCGCTGATCCGGTGCAAAATCGAAACAATCCCTGGAATTGGCAGCTTGATTTGCTGTAAATCCAGAAACACAGGTCGTTTTTTCGTCTGCATCTCAATTCCTCTTAAAATTAACTCTCTATCTAATTAATACTCAACACACTCAAAACCACGCAGTTTCACAGCAACCGGAAAATTACAATAAACTACGTTGAGGCGTAATTTACTCTGTTTAAGTGAGATTGTGTAGTCTTTTTTGGTAAATAATTTTATGAAATTTACCAACAGCATTAAAAACTTAATGTTGTTATCTTGCTGAATTAAAAAAAAGCTTAATGAGCATAATAATTTACAATATTTTTAGCAAAATTTAAGCAATTGGGCAGATAGATTTGGTGGATGTGTTTATTCGGCATAAATATTATTTTTTTCAGTCGGTTGCAAAATGGTGTGATTGAAGGTGTTTGAATAATTTTGTTAAAAATTAAATTACAAGTGCCTACATTTATTGGTATGATACACACCGTCGGATAGGCTGTGTGTTTTCAGCCTATGACTATTCGTTATCGTCAAAATGAAATGGAAATTGGATGCCGGCTCAACTATTTTTAGCTGCGGCGGATTGTGATTGCTGCTTAAATTTCTTTATCTATTGACATAATTACCATTAACATATGACAGAGCTTATGGTTCTGAGCTTTGTGCCTTTCAAAATAAACAGTATTTACTCAGGAGAGTTTTAAATGAAAAAAGCCGTTCGTGTTGCCATTACCGGTGCTGCTGGTCAGATTGGTTACAGCCTGTTGTTCCGCATTGCCAGTGGTGAGATGTTGGGTAAAGACCAACCAGTAATTTTGCAGCTGTTGGATTTGCCGCAAGCACAAAATGCGGTTAAGGGTGTAATGATGGAGCTGCAAGATTGTGCATTCCCGCTGCTGGAAGGTATGGTGGCTTCTGACGATCCGGAAGTGGCGTTTAAAGATGCGGATATCGCTATTTTGGTGGGTGCGCGTCCGAGAAGCAAAGGTATGGAACGTGCTGATTTGTTGCAGGCCAATGCCGAGATTTTCACTGTTCAAGGCGCTGCATTGAATAAAGTTGCCAGCCGTGATGTAAAAGTTTTGGTAGTGGGTAATCCTGCGAATACCAACGCTTATATTGCTATGAAATCAGCTCCGGAGCTGCCTGCGAAAAATTTTACTGCAATGTTGCGTTTGGATCATAACCGTGCAGCTAGCCAAATTGCTGAGAAAACCGGCAAATCAGTTAAAGATATTGAGAAACTGTGTGTATGGGGTAATCACTCTCCAACCATGTATGCAGATTATCGTTTTGCCACTATCAATGGTGAGAGCGTAAAAGATATGATTAACGATCAAGTTTGGAATGCAGAAGTGTTCTTGCCTACCGTGGGCAAACGCGGAGCTGCAATCATTGAGGCACGAGGATTATCTTCCGCAGCTTCTGCTGCGAACGCCGCTATCGACCACATCCGTGATTGGGTTTTGGGCACAAACGGAAAATGGGTTACTATGGGTATTCCTTCTGATGGTTCTTATGGTATTCCTGAAGGCACTATGTTTGGCTTCCCGGTAACTTGTGAAAATGGCGAATACAAAATTGTTCAAGGTCTCGACATTGACAGCTTCAGCCAAGAACGCATTGACATTACCCTTAAAGAATTGGAAGAAGAAAAAGCCGGTGTGGCTCACTTGCTGTAATTTTCCGATAATTTTTAGAAATTAAAAAATGCCTGTCTGAAAAGTTTTCAGACAGGCATTCTGTTGGATAAGTATAGTAAAAAATCAGTATACAATATGACGTTGAATTTTGCCTCCTAAGTCCCTAAATAATTATGTAAGGCTTTGTGAATTTTTAATAAATTTAATATTTTAAACTTGAAATACAATGCTTGAAACGCTACTTATTAGGGGCATTATTTTAAGTTCAACACCATACAGAGGATAGTAAATGAACCATACTAAAAAGCCGGAAGATTTTATTCCTTCATTTCGTCGGCGCCAGCTTGATGAGCCTGGCTTTTTAAGAAAACTGGCGCGATTTGCCGCCCGACTTGGCGGGCCTGCGGTCAAGCAGCTTTATGCATTATACTTTCTATACAAATCACCAGCCGTGCCTAAGCGTGCTAAGCTGATTATTGCCGGGGCATTAATCTATTTTTTTAGTCCGATCGATAGTATTCCTGATTTATTAGGCCCGTTGGGTTTTACTGATGATATCGCAGTAATTGCTTTGGTCTATGCGCAGATGAAAGCTTATATGACTGAAGATATTAAGGTCAGAGCACAGAGAGCAACCGATCAGCTGTTACGTCGTTAAGTTGCTGAGTGCCTGTCTGAAAAAAACTACAAGCTTTATTAAAAGCTTGCAGTTTTTCTATGATGTTTTCAGACAGGCATTAATTTGCCAGTAATTTTCTCCAACGGGCAACTTGAAAGAGAACCTGCTCCGGCGCTGTGCCCCCCAAATGGTTGCGGGTATTCAGGCTACCTTCAGGTGTGAGCACTTCATACACATCTTCCGCTATCAGAGCAGAAAAGCTTTGTAGCACGTTTAGCGGCAATTCGCTTAAATCAACATTCTTTTCATCCGCATAACGCACTGCTTGTGCGACCACTTCATGGCTGTCGCGGAATGGCATGCCTTTTTTAACCAGATAATCTGCCAGATCTGTGGCAGTAGCAAATCCCTGCATCACTGCGGCACGCATATTTTCGGGTTTAACTGTAATGCCGCGCACCATATCTGCATAAATTCGTAAGGTGTCAACCAAAGTATCTACTGTGTCGAATAAAGGTTCTTTGTCTTCCTGATTGTCTTTATTGTAAGCAAGCGGTTGCGATTTCATCAGCATAATCAGAGCAGTAAGATGGCCGATTACGCGTCCGGATTTCCCTCTTACCAACTCAGGTACATCCGGATTCTTCTTCTGCGGCATAATGGAGGAACCGGTACAGAAACGGTCGGCAATATCAATAAAACCGAAACGCGGGCTGATCCATAAAATCAATTCTTCACTCAAACGGCTCAAATGAACCATCAGCAAAGAGGCTGCTGCTGTGAATTCAATAGCAAAATCGCGGTCAGATACGGCATCAAGTGAATTTTGGCAAATTTGTTCAAAGCCTAAGAGTTGTGCAGTAATTTCACGTTTGATAGGGTAGGTAGTCCCTGCTAGGGCAGCAGAACCTAATGGCATGCGATTGACCCGTTTACGGCAATCGGCCATACGTTCGTCATCACGTCCAAGCATTTCAACGTAAGCCAGCATATGATGACCGAAACTTACCGGCTGTGCTACTTGCAAGTGGGTAAACCCCGGCATCACGGTATTGGCATGCGCTTCGGCCAAATCTAACAAAGCAGATTGTAAAGCTTGAATGAGTAAACGGATTTCGCTGATTTCATCGCGAAGCCAAAGGCGGATATCGGTTGCAACTTGGTCGTTACGGCTTCGTCCGGTGTGTAGGCGTTTTCCGGCATCACCGATTTTATCGGTCAGGCGTCGCTCAATATTCATATGGACATCTTCAAGGTCAAGCGACCATGGCATCGTACCGGCTTTTATCTCATTAAGGATTTCAGTCATGCCTTGTTGTATGTTGGTTACATCTTCATCGCTCAAAACGCCTGCCTGTCGAAGCATTTCGGCATGGGCTAAGGAGCCTTGGATGTCCCATTTGGCGAGCCTTTTATCAAAATCAATTGAACCGGTGTATTTTTTTACCAATTCTGACACAGGTTCGTTAAAACGACCTGACCAAGTTTTGCTATTATTCATTTTTACTTCCATAATGATGAATTATTAAAGAAACGTCACGAAGCAGACTGCCAAACTCATGCCCAATATTATACGTCACTTTCTGTTAAAATTCGCGGTGCCCAATATGCGGAATCTGGCCTCGCAGGTTCGGATTATCCTGACTATTGCCGTGTCCGTTTTGTTTTTGCCGCTGATTACCATTTCAGACAGGCCTTATTTTGATCAGATTTTGGATTTGACTAACTGGGTGGCACCGACATTGCTGGCTATTCTGATTAAAGGCTATCTGATGTATGACTATATCAGCAAGTTGCCGAGAGAGCAGGAAGTCGTTATATCTTATCTTACTAATCTGCTGATTTTTGTTTTGATAAATTATGTGCTATTGCAAGTTCACGATAATTTTTGGGTGCATTTTTGGCAGTTTAATATGACTGTATTTGCATTGATGTTCTACGAAGCCAATAGAAGACAGTCGTTGCAACCGGCATTGGCAGAAGCAAGATTGACTGCGTTAACTGCACGTATCCGCCCCCATTTTTTATTTAACAGTTTGAACGCCGCTATCAGTTTAATTCGTCTGCGCCCTTATGATGCGGAAACGCTGTTGGAGAATTTGGCTAATCTATTCCGTGCACAATTACGTGATGGTAGTCAGAGCAGTACACTTGGGCAGGAAATTGAATGGGCACAAGAATATATGGCGATTGAGCAAATTCGCATGGGGCCTACACGGGTACAGGTGATGTGGCACCATAATGCGCCGAACGATGCCGAAACGCCACACTTGTTGCTACAACCGCTGCTGGAGAATGCGGTATTCCACGGTATCGAGTCAACCCACCGTCCCGGTTGCATCACCGTGATTACAGAATTAAAAAACCGTTGGATCTACATTACCATTGAAAATCCTTATGTGCCGCAAGAAAGTGAATTGAACATTAAGCCGCACAAGGGCAATTCGATGGCTTTGAAAAATTTGAAAGAACGGTTGGCATTGATGTATGACAACGATGCTACGGCGAGAACCGAGAAAACCGATACGGTGTTTCGCATTCATATCCGATTGCCTTATTACAAAAAAGCTTCTTCTCTAAACGGTTTGTTTGACGATTAATAAAGGTTTTGCTTAAAACACCATGCCTGTCTGAAAATTTTTTCAGACAGGCATGGTGTTTTTAATTAGTCGAAACACTATCGATCGAGCTTAACCGCTATGCAGAAAGCGTACGGCTTCTTCCAAATTGCCAGACATAATCAAAGGCAGCCCTTTGATGGATTTATGAACCGCTTCATCAATCAATTGTTTGTCTTCGCTGCTTGGTTTGTTTAGCACGTAGCCGGTAACAAGATTCCGGTCTCCCGGATGGCCGATGCCTAGACGCAAGCGATAAAAATCGGCTGTACTGAGTTTGGCTTGAATGTCTTTTAAGCCGTTGTGTCCGCCATTGCCGCCGCCAAGCTTGAAACGGATGCGGCCGCAGGCGATATCCAATTCGTCGTGTACGACTAAAATTTCATCTGGTTTGATTTTATAAAACTGCGCAAGCGCGCCTACGGCTTTACCGGAGAGATTCATAAATGTATTGGGTTTCAGCAGCCACACTTCACCACTTTCAGGCAGGCTGACACGAGCCACATCACCGAAGAATTTTTTTTCTTCTTTAAACTGGACTTTCCATGCCCAAGCCAACTCGTCTAATAGCCAAAAACCCGCATTATGACGGGTATGTTCGTATTCTTTGCCCGGATTGCCCAGGCCGACAATCATTTTGATGGTCATCTTTTATCCTGTATTAATGGTTTTATTTGCCACTATTTTTTGCGGCCTGATTGCCGGAAACGCGTAAACGACGCGCTTCTTTCGGATCAATCTGCAATGGCCGGTAAATTTCTACACGGTCTTTATCACGCAAAACCGTATTATCTTTCACTTCCTTGCCGAAAATGCCCAAGGGCGCATTGGTTAAATCAGCTTGGGGAAAGATTTCTGCTATTTCGCTTTGCAGCACAGCTTGGCGTGCAGTTGTGCCGGAATCAACCTGCATGCGTTGAAGATGCTGTTGTTGCGCGGTGCCGTAAACGATTTCAACGGTGATTTTATCCATGGCGGCGATTAGCTTCTTCGATAAAAGAATCTACCAGTTTCCCGCTCAGATGATGGAAAACCGGGCTGATAAGGGTGGCGAGCAATGGGTTTGAAAAATCATATTGCAGCTTAAATTCGATTTTGCAGGCATCATCGCCCAACGGGATGAATTTCCATGTGCCGTTTAGCGTTTTGAACGGGCCTTCCAGTAAATTCATATGGATTTCGCGTCCGGGGATGTTGTGGTTGTGGGTGGCGAAAGACTGCTTAACGCCTTTGTAATCCATGAACAGGCGGGCTTTTAATTCGTTGCCTTCGCGTGAGATGATTTCGGTTTTGCCGTACCAAGGCAGGAAATCCGGATAATCTTCAACGCGGTCGACCAGCTCGAACATCTGCTCGGCCGAGTGCAGAACGAGTACATTTTTTTCTACGGTTTTCATAAAGGAAAGCGTGCTTCGGCAAATTAAACAAAAGCGCGATTATAAACCAAAATGCCTGTCTGAAATGTTTTCAGACAGGCATTCTGCTTACTGAATCAGTTGCTTAATACATCTACGCCTTTAGGCGGCGTGAAGGTGAAAGTGTTGCCTGAAAAAGAGGGTTTGTTATTTAAGTTGCTGAATTGAATAGTGGTTTGGTTGCCGAAGCTGTCTTTAAGCTGCATATTGCTCAAAGCGGAGCCTTTAAAACCAATTCGGATATATTGATAGCCGGCATTATTCTTTTTAGGCGTGGCGAGCACATAATCAATGCCGTCGGATGAGCCGTCTTCTTTCAAGGCATAGCTGCTCTCAAGCGCGGTTTTGTTGGATAAGATAGCTGCCGGGCTGTCGCCAATGGTTTGGTTTTGGTTGGATTTGGTAACTTGTTTTAAATCAATATCATATAGCCAAATGGTTTTGCCGTCACCTACGATGGTTTGCTTGTAAGGCTTGGTGTATTCCCAACGAAATAAACCCGGGCGGCGGATTTGGAAAGAGCCGCTGGCGGATTGGGTTTTCTTTTTGCTTTTCACGGTTTGAGTGAAGTTGCCGCTGATACCGTCGGAATCATTGTTAAACTGCTTCAAGGCATCAATTGCGCCCGCATGGGCTGCGCCGATACTTAAGCTAAAAATAGTGGCAGCGGTAAAGAGTTTTTTCATTGGGGGTATCCTTTCTCTGTTCGGATAAATTTTATTGTTTGCTTGGCAAAGCATATTAAGCGATTCAGCAGAATTTACAAGGGCTTGGCTGCTTTTCAGCCAGGCATTGTTTAATTGTAAAGACACGTTTTAAATTAAAACCCTTGAAAATTCAAGCGGCAATAAAAATTGCTTTAACTTGAATTTAAAACCCTTTTACCTATGCTAAATACAACAGTGTTTCAAATAATCTCTTTAGCGCCGGATAGAATAAGCAAATCCGCTATAATACGGCAATGAACAGCATTTATTCTCTTCTTTATTCCGCGCTTTCAGCGAATGATGCCGACGAAAAATGTAAACTGACCAACGAAGCATTCGATGCTTGGGCGGTAGGCAGTTTAACCGCTTCGGCTGACGAGCCGCCGCGTGATTTTCGTGTGGCAGGGCATCCGGCAAAGCCGGAGCTGGTGCCGCCGTCTGAAGTGACTCAACGCAAAATGAATACGCCGGAAGGTTATGCTGCCATGCTGCATGCGGTATGCCATATTGAATTTAATGCCATCAACCTTGCGCTGGATGCGGCTTACCGCTTCCGCAGCTTGCCATCGCAATACACCGCCGACTGGCTGCGTGTGGCGAAAGAGGAGGCCTATCATTTTGTGCTGATGCGCGATCGGCTGCGTGCACACGGCTTTGATTACGGAGATTTCAAAGCGCACAACCACTTGTGGGACATGGCTTATAAAACGGCTTTTGACCCGTTGTTGCGTATGGCTTTGGTGCCGAGGGTTTTGGAGGCGCGGGGTTTGGATGTAACGCCGGGTATCCGTGCTAAGGTGGCGCAGCGGGGAGATGATGAAACTTGCGAGGTGCTGGATATTATTTACCGCGATGAAGTGGGGCATGTACAGATCGGCAACCATTGGTATGTGTGGCTTTGCGAGCAGCGGGGTTTGGAACCTATGGCGCTGTTCCGTAATTTGCTGGCGCGTTACGATATGTTTATTTTTCGCGGTTATGTAAATTTAGAAGCAAGAGAGCGGGCGGGTTTCAGCCGATTTGAGCTGGATATGCTAGAGGATTTTGAAAACAGCATGAAAGCGGGCGGCCAACGGCGGAATTGGCAGAATGCTTTGAGGTGATATAGGGTGATATAGATAGTTGAACCAATTGAGCAGTATCGTCATCTTTGGCTTAAGCGCGGGCGTGGCATAAGCATGGTTTATATAAGTTGATTTATTACGGGATACGCCTTGTGTATACAATGTCAGTTTTCTAAATGTGATGCCTGTCTGAAAAGTTTTCAGACAGGCATTGTAAAGGGGTGGTTGAAAGCTGTATTTATTCGCCGGTTTCTTCGTCACCGTAATATTTCACACCGATTTTAATCGGAGCGCGACCTTGGGATTTACGGTGATGGTTTGTGTCACGAAGTGAATAAGCGCAGCCGCAATATTCTTGCTGGTAGAAATGTTCGCGTTTGCTGATTTCAATCATGCGCGCGCTGCCGCCACCTTTGCGCCAGTTGTATTCCCAGTAAACCAGATTGGGGTATTTTTCTGCTGCGCGTACGCCGCAGTCGTTGATTTGGTTCATGTTTTTCCAGCGTGAAATGCCGAGGGAGCTGGTAATTACCGGAAAGCCGTGTTCGTGAGCATAAAGTGCGGTGCGCTCGAAACGCATGTCGAAACACATGGTGCAGCGGCGGCCGCGTTCCGGATCCATTTCCATGCCTTTGGCGCGTTCGAACCAATTGTCTACGTCATAATCCGCGTCAATAAAGGGGATGCCGTGTTTTTCGGCAAAGGCGATGTTTTCGTTTTTGCGGATTTCGTATTCTTTTTTCGGGTGGATATTCGGGTTGTAAAAATAAATAGTGAAATCAATACCAGAAGCGAGCATGGCTTCCATCACTTCGCCGGAGCAGGGCGCGCA
Organism: Neisseria wadsworthii 9715; assembly: GCF_000227765.1. Taxonomy (GTDB): domain Bacteria; phylum Pseudomonadota; class Gammaproteobacteria; order Burkholderiales; family Neisseriaceae; genus Neisseria; species Neisseria wadsworthii. Next base: position 1,775,686 of record NZ_JH165159.1, on the reverse strand, counting down.
GCAAGAATGCAGCAGCACTTTTTTGTGGCCGCCCGGCGGGGTGAGGATGGGACGCTCGAAAGGTTTATCGTTTTGTGGTTTGCTCATGATGGTGTGCCTTAATGGTTTCAGACAGGCATTCGAAGCTTAATCTGAAGCGATGCCTGTCTGAAAATATATCAAGCACATATTTTATCAGACTGAAAGGCCGCCCGAAAGCAGAGTTTCGGGCGGCCTTGTGTATGAAAAATTTAAAGTTTGTTTAAGGCTTCGGCGAAAGTTTGAACTGTACGTTCGACATTTTGCAGCTTGTCCAAGCCGAACAGGCCGAGGCGGAAGGTTTGGAAATCGCTGCGTTCGCCGCATTGCAGCGGCACGCCGGATGCGATTTGCAGGCCGTGGCCGATAAAGGCTTTGCCGCTTTGGATATCGGGATCGGTGGTGTAGCTCACTACCACGCCGGGTGCTTCGAAGCCCGGTGCGGCAACGCTCGGATAGCCTTTTTCTATCAGTAGAGTACGGATTTTTTTTCCCAGCTCAAGCTGTTTTTCGCGCAGGTTTTCAAAGCCGGCGCTTTCGGCTTCCTGCATCACTTCATAGAGTTGGAACAGCGCGTCGGTGGGCGGGGTGGCGTGGTAAGCATGGCCGCCGTTTTCAAAAGCTTCCATAATTTGCAGCCATTTTTTCAAATCTAATGCGAAACTGTCGGATTCGGTGGTTTGCACTTTATCGTAAGCTTTTTGGTTGAGCATAACCAAGCCGCAGCCGGGCGAGCCGCTCCAGCCTTTTTGCGGGGCGGAAATCAGGATGTCGATGCCGAGTGCTTCCATATTCAGCCAGATACAGCCGGATGCGATGCAGTCGATAACCAGCAGGCCGCCGGCTGCGTGGGTGGCTTCTGCCAGCTTTCGGATGTAATTGTCGGGCAGCATGATGCCGGATGCGGTTTCAACATGGGGTGCAAACACAATTGCGGGCTTGTAGGTGGCAATTTCTGCGCACACTTCGTCAATCGGTGCAGGGGCAAACGGGGCTTGGGCGGCATCTTCTTGGCGCGCGGTAAGCACTTTGGTATCGGCTGCGAAGCCGCCTTTTTCGAGAATCTGAGTCCAGCGGAAGCTGAAAAAGCCGTTGCGCACAATCAGGCATTTTTCACCGCGCGCAAGCTGGCGGGCTACGGCTTCCATGCCGGAGGTGCCGCTGCCGGGGATCACGGCAACGTGTTGGGCGCGGTAAACTTTTTTGAGTGTGGCGGATATGTGGTTGAGCGCGGAGCGGAATTTTTGCGACATGTGGTTCAACGCGCGGTCGGTATAAACCACTGAATATTCCAGTAAGCCGTTTTCGTCAACTTCGGGGCGGGGCAGGGTGTTGCTCATGAAAAGATTCTCCTTGGTTGTTTTATTCATTTAGGTTTTGCGTATAGCTGTGAAAATGAAATTTTTATACAAGGGCTGTGAGGCGCAGGCGGTACAAGTTCACGGCTATATTTTGCGCGGCAACAGCCGCGTTTTAACTGCACGATATTAGCATTCTATGGCTGCAAATAAAAGCAATGCCTGTCTGAAAAGTTTTCAGACAGGCATTGTATGCACGGGATAAGCGCTGCGGATTATTTGCCCGCTTTGAGCTTCTGCCACAAAGCAACGGTTTGTTTTTTCGCTTTGTCGCTCATTTGCGGCATAACAAAACCGTTTTTCATATCTTCGGCATTCGGGAAGATGGAGCGGGTTTCCACCAGCTCTTTCGGCAGTTTTTCACGTGCAGGCAGGCTGGCCGGTGCGAAAGTTACTTCCAAAGCGTTTTTGGCTGCTACATCCGGGTTCAGCGTCCAGTCGATATATTTGTGGGCGTTGACGATGTTTTTGGCATCGGCCGGAATCAGCCACGATTCAATCCAGAAGCCCATGCCTTTAGGGTTGAGCACTTCGATGCCGACTGTGCTGCCCACTTCTTCGGCGCGTTTCTTCGCCATGTTCAAATCGCCGCCGTTACCCGCTGCGATACAGAAGTCGCCGCGCGCCAGCTCGTCGATATAAGAGGGGCTGAAACGTTTCACATCGGGGCGGATTTTTTCCAAAACTTTGGCGGCTTCGTCAATATCGGCAGGGTTGGAGCCGGCAGGATCTTTGCCTAAGTAGTTCAATACGATGGGGAACATTTCGCTCGGAGTGTCCCACAAGGCAATGCCGCATTGTTTCAGCTTGTTGGTGTATTCGGGTTTGAACAATAAATCCCAGCCGTTTTCAGGCAGCTGGCCGCCCAAGATTTCTTTGCCTTTTGCGGTAATGGCCAGTGTGTTGACGCCCGAGAAATAGGGCACGGCGTATTCATTGCCCGGGTCGGCGGTTTCGAGCATTTTCAGAAGCTCGGGGTCGATGTTTTTATAGTTGGGGATTAAATCTTTATTGACTTTTTGATAGGCACCCGCTTTGATTTGGCGCGGCAAAAATGCGATGCCCGGCACCACTAAATCATAGCCGGATTTGCCGGTTAACACTTTGGTTTCCAAGGTTTCATTGTTTTCGTAAAGGTCGTAGGTGAGCTTCAGGTTGTTTTGTTTTTTGAAGTCGTCTACGGTGCTTTCGTCAACGTAGTTTGACCAGTTGTAGATGTTTAAGGTGTCAGTTTGCGGCAGGTTGCTGCCGGCAGATGTGGCAGAAGCCGCTTGGCCGTTGGTTGGTTGTTCGGCTTTTTGTCCGCCGCAGGCGGCCAGCGCGAAGGCAATCAGTGCGGTCAATAATGATTTTTTCATGATGGGTTATCATTCCTTGATGAGTGGAAAAAAGAGAGCCTTAGTGGTTTTGGATTAAGGCGGGAAACGATTTATTGTAATGGAGGATTTACAAAAAATCAAAATGTAAAAACATAGGCTTGATGCCTGTCTGAAAATGGCGTGCCCGGGATATTTGGTTATAAAATACGGGATTTGTTCCTGTGAAGTGTTGATGGTGGGTGTCGGTTATGGATTCTTTGGTGCTTGATGGTTTTGCTGCCGAAGCGGCCGTGAGCTTGCTGGAGCGGGTTGCGCCCGAAGTGGGTGGTGTGGTGTCGCCTTTTGTCGATAAGCTTTTTGCAGCTTTGGCGGAAGGCCATTCATTTATTTGGCTGGATAAGCATGATATCGCCGCGTTGAAACAGGCCCGGCCCGTCGTAGGCGGAGATGCCGGCAGCCCGCTGATTTTAAGGGGAAACAAGCTTTTTTTAGGCAAAATGTGGCAGCTTGAGCAGGATTTGGCACGGCAGATTCTGCGTATTGCCGCAGTGAAACCGGAGCCGGTGGATTGGTTGAACGCATCGCACCATTTGGCAGACTGGTTTTCCGAGCCCGGCAGTCGGGATCAGAAAGCGGCGGCGGCGTTGGCTTTGCTGCAAAATTTTATGGTCATCAGCGGCGGGCCGGGTACGGGCAAGACCACTACGGTGGCCAAATTGCTGGCTTTGCTGTGTGTGAACGCGGGCAAATTGCCGCGCATTGCTTTGGTGGCGCCGACGGGCAAGGCTGCGGCGCATATGGCTAAAGCATTGCACCGCGCGTTGGGACAGTTTAATGCCGGAGCGGCGATTAAGGCGCATCTGGAACACTTGGAAGGGCAAACGGTGCACCGTTTGCTTAAGTTCAAGCCGCCTTATATGCAGCCGGCTTATCATGCCGATAATCCGCTTCCGTTGGATATGATTGTGGTGGACGAGGCGTCGATGCTGGATACGGCGCTGTTGTTGCAGCTTTTATCCGCCGTGCCTGACGGATGCAGGGTGATTATATTGGGTGATGAAAACCAATTGCCTTCCGTGGGTGCGGGCGCAGTTTTGGCTGCACTTGCCAGGCAAACGGTGCTAACAGAAACCACCGCGCAGGAGCTTACTGATTTGTTGCCGGAGCAGCCGTTTGCCGTTTCAGACAGGCCTGATCCTTTGGCTGCAAATATCGCGCGTTTAACCATCAGCCACCGGTTCGGCGAGTACAGCGGCATCGGCTGCTTAGCGCGTGCGGTTGTGCAAGGAAATGTGGAAGATGCGCTGGCTCAGTTTGAGCGGTTTCCAAACGAAATCCGTATTCACGATATGAATATTGACGGGCAGCTTGAAACTTTATACCGCTTGCAGCAAAACTACTGGCAGGCCGTGGCGCAAAATGATGTGAAAGCGGCTTTCGGGCATCAGGCGGACTGTATGGTTTTGGCCGCATGGCGCAATAATGCGGAGCATTTCAATCAAGCCTATCAGGCCTATCTGAAAAAAATCGGCATTATCAAGCAAGAAGAGTATTGGTTTGCAGGGCAGATGCTGATGGTAAGCCGCAATGATTATACGCTCGACTTGTTTAATGGCGACATCGGCTTGGTGCTGCGTGATGATGCATCTGATACCGGTGCGCTGGCAGCCTATTTCCCGGATGGAGATGAATTTCGCAAGATCGCCTTGAGCCGCTTGCCGGAATGCGAAACGGCGTTTGCGATGACCGTGCATAAAAGCCAGGGTTCGGAATATAAAGAAGTGTGGCTGTTGCCGCCTATGGGGTATGACTTGGCGAAAACGGCCGGCGCCGGATTGAACCGGGCTTTGCTTTACACGGCGATTACCCGGGCGCGGGAGCGTTTTGTGTTTTTGGGCAAAACGGAAGCTTTTAAAGCTGCGTGTTTGCAGGAAGAGACGCGCAGAAGTGCGGTGAGGGAGATGCTGGCGGAGGGGTAAACCGAGCGGGCTGAGGTTTTTGTTAAGTATAAGATTTCACGGAGTTTGCTATTCATATGCCTGTCTGAAAACTACTTTTCAGACAGGCATTCTTTAAGGTTTGATGCGTTACTCTTTAGGCAAACGCAGAACAGATACAATCAATCCGCCCCAAATAACCAAAATTGAAATAACCATCATAACGATTGCAGCGGTGCTCATGATTTGTCTCCTGTTTGGTGGGGTTTGTCTTCATGCGGCCAACTGAGTTGGGAAAGGATAAACGCGATAACCAAAAGACCGATGGCCATGCCCCAGCCCAAGCTGCCGACAAACCATGCCGGGTAGCCTTCATAGCCTTCAGACAGGATTTTTTTTGCCTCGGTAAACAGCATAAAGCCCAAGATAACCGGTGTGATGATGCCGGCAAACAAACGCCAGAAAAAGCCGAGTTGCAATGATGAAGTGGCGTTGATGTGGCTGCTGAGCTGGTGAAAGTTTTTGGTCAGCGTGATGCAGAGGATAGAAATAAAGCCTACTGCCACAATGCCGAAACTGTTTACAAATTTATCCATCACGTCTAAAACCGGCAAGCCTGTGGTGGTGCCGAACAGCAGGGTGGAAATTACCATCAGCGGCAGGCACACAATAATGGTGGACGTGATACGGTGCATATGCAATTTATCTTGGATGGCTGCAATAATCACCTCCAAAATGGAAATCAGGGAAGTTAAACCGGCAAACACCAAAGAGCCGAAAAACAACACGCCGATAACAGCACCGAACGGTGCTTTGTCGATAATTGCGGGGAAAGCAATAAACGCCAAGCCGATGCCGGAAGTGGCGACTTCGCTCACTTCTTTGCCTGCTGCGGTAGCCATAAAGCCCAACGCGGCAAACACGCCGATACCGGCCAGCAATTCAAAGCTGCTGTTAGCAAAACCCACAACCATACCCGTGCCGGTTAAATCCGTATCCTTTTTCAGATAAGAGGCATAGGTAATCATGATGCCGAAGCAGATGGAAAGCGAAAAGAAGATTTGGCCGTAAGCCGCAAGCCACACGGTAGGCTCGGTAAGTTTTTCCCAGTTAGGAGTAAACAAAGCGTCCAAGCCTTTGGCTGCGCCGGGTAAAAATAGTGCGCTGATCACGAGAATCAGGAACATCACGGTCAGTAAGGGCATGAAAAATTGAGAAGATTTGCCTACGCCTTTTTGAACGCCTAAAGCCAGAATCAGCAAAGTAACCACCCAAACACCGATTAAGGGTCCGACGATGTTGTCGACAAAATCGAGGCCCAAAGAGGCACCGTCGGCCATTTGCAAATAGTCTTTAAAGAAGAAAGCCGACGGATCAGCACCCCAGCCGCTAAAAAATGCAAAATAAGTATAGCTGGCGGCCCAGCCGATGATTACGGCGTAATAAATCGAGATAATCACATTAATCAGCACTTGCCACCAGCCGAATGTTTCAAAATGCTTGTTCATGCGGCGGTAGGCCAGCGGCGCGGAACCGCGGTATTTATGCCCAATGGCATAATCTAAGAAAAGCAAAGGGATACCGGCGGTAAGCAGGGCGACCAAGTAAGGAATGATAAAGGCGCCCCCGCCGTTGTCATAAGTGATATAAGGAAAGCGCCAAATATTGCCCAAGCCCACAGCAGAGCCGATGGCGGCAAACATAAACGCCTTGCGGGAGGAGAAAGTTTCCCTCTGGTGTTTTTTCGGATTTGAATCAGACACGATAAATACCTCAATGAAATATGTGGTAAATCAGTTGCTTATGAAATAATTTCTGGCAACAGTTATCTTTATGGTTGCAAACAAATCGACTTACTTTTAGCGTTTTGTAAAGTTATGCCATAAAAAATTAGACTTATCGTAAAAAAAAATCAGAAAAATGGCAAGCAAGAAGCCGATATTTGTTTGTGTTAGTGATTTGATTATTTGCAAAATAGGTTAGGGAACTTAATGATCAAAGATGGCTGAAAAGCGATGTTTTCAATGCCTGTCTGAAAGGTTTTCAGACAGGCATTTCTTTGTTTACAGAATTTTTGTGCAATCAGTGTATATTTTTTTGCTATTTGAATTCGGATTTTTTATATTTGTATTCAAATGAATACAAAGAAATTATTTGAAATGAATGCAGGCAACAGAATACCGGTTAGCGTGAGAATTTCTCAGGAAGACGCTGATTTTATGGCAAATTTAAATATGGAAGATGCGAATACACCTTCTGAGAAAATCCGCGAATTATTGAAGCAGGCGCGTTTAGCGCATACGCAGATGCATGACTATGGCTCGGCGCTGAATGCAATGGAGCAGTTTTTCCAATCTGCCAAACACAATATGCTGCATGCGGAAAAAGAATACGGTGTACACCCCCACATTTTGGCGCGGGTGTTTGAACAGCTGCCGGATTTGAGCGTGACATTGGCCGCCGATTTGCCCGAGGGTGCCGATTTGGCGATGCTGAAAAATATGAACGTGAAGTGATGTGGCGCATTGTCCGCCTGACGGACAGTATTTTCCAGCTGGTGGTTACCGGAAAAGGCGCGGCGTATGACGATAATGTGTTGGGCGAGTTGGAGAACACGCTGAAGCTGACGCAGATTGTGCAGCAGGCCGGTGATGTGGCAATGTGTAGATGTGTAAATACAGACAAACAGGAATATATGAGCGAAACATTGGCATGTAGAGCGGGGCGTTTGGTTGGTGGTGGTTCTCATGCTTTAGTGGATGCTGTGGAAAATTGGGTGCACCGAAGCGATAATGAATGAAAGCATGTGCAAAATCAAACGGGCGATTGATGAAGTGCGTGCGGAATTGGGCAAGGTACTGTCGCAAAAGCATTTGGTCGCTAAGAAAATGGTGGATGAAAGCAACCGCCACGAAGCTTTGAGCGAAAGTTTGCAGGCTGCAGTTAACAGCGGCCGCGATGATTTGGCCGAGGCGGGCATTGCTGAGCAAATGGATATCGAAGCGCGTTTGCCGGTTTTGGAAAACACGATTGCCGATTGCGCTGCACAAGAAAAGGAGCTGGAAAGCTTTATTGCGGCCTTGCAGGCGAAAAAGCGCGAGATGCAGCAGCAATTGTAGGAATGGAGGGCTGCGCAGCAGCGTTCGGCAGGTTCTGCGGATGCAGTAGGCGGTGATTTGAACCGCATTGCGCGTGATGCCGGAAAAAGCGGCAACACGTTTGACCCGGTTATGGGCTGCCAAAATGCGGTTTACAACAGCACCGAAGCTGCGCAACTGGCCAAGCTGAAAGAGCTGGAAGATTTAAGCCGCAGCAACCGGATCAAAGAGCGGCTGGCTGTGTTGAAAGTAAAGAAGAAATAAGTTTTATATATGCTTATTGATTGATTAATTGAGGGAAAAATACAAAATGTTTTATTTTAATAAAATTGAAAGATTGAGCGGTCAGATAGCTTTTTATCACAAGGTTTTAAATCATCATGCCCCATGGTTTTTGTTGGCAACCATTGCAGCATGGTCTTTAGGGAGTAGCCATCCTATACAAGGTTTAATTTCTCTCTTGCTGATAGCTTATTTTTACAGAGTTATCATGCTAAATGACTTAAAGGAAAAATATGGGAACGAACTTATTATTGATGGTTGGAAAATACATATCAAAAAGGCCATTGATATGTTGGAAACAGATATTCGGAAAAATTGTATGACTGAACAACAGCAAGAAGTTTTGAATTTGTTACAAGAAAAATGTAGCAGTCAGATAAAGTTAAAAAATATTTTCAGGAACAGGCCTTTCTTAGTTGCATACTTATTTTTTGCATGGGCATTTTGGGATTTATTGGAATCAAATTTAAGAGCATTGTCAAAGATATTTTAAAATTAAAGATTTTGTACAAACGGGTAGTGTGTTAAAGAGCACAAAGGAATGACTATGTGGGATTTAATCAATGCGCCGCAAACCCGGATTTTCGGTGTTGCCATTATGTTGATGGTGTTGCTGGGTGTGGTGAAACTTTATCGCTGGTGCTCGGCGGTATCAGCGATTGGCTCGACGGCCTGCTGCCCGATAGTTTAACGGAGCCGGCACATGTCGAAATCGGGTTGGACGGCGCGGATGCGGGCGCACTGATGCGGTTTTTAAGCTGGCTTTATGTGTGCAAGATTCCGTTGTTGATGGTGGTGTTTCTGGCCGTGTTCGGTTTGCTCGGCTATATCTTGCAGGCCTGTCTGAAAACTTTGCCGGCTTCTATCTCAACGGTTTTTTTGTTGCTGCGGCAGCGTGGTTCGCCAGCCTGCCGGTTGTACGGGTGGTGGGCGGGCGGCTTTATAAAATCATGCCGAAAGACGAAACTACGGCTGTCGAACAAAAAAGCCTGGCCGGCCGCGTCGGCGTGGTGGTGTTGGGCGAGGCGCAACGTGGCAGCCAGGCGGAAGTGCGTGTGAAAGACGGCTTCGGCCAGCAGCATTATGCGATGGCCGAGCCGGACGACGGCAGCGGTTGCAACAAGGCGAGGCTGTGTTGCTGGTGTCGCTGGAGAGGAATACGTTTAAAGCGATTGCCAATCCGAGCGGCAGCTTGGTGGATTAGCTGTTTCAGCAATCATGCCTGTCTGAAAAGCAGTAAATGGTCGGTTATATGATGGCTTATTTTTTAGTAATCGCTTTTTACGTTTTGTCAGTCTGTATTTCAAATGGCTGCTCTCATGGGCCGGCGCGGAAAAGATTGAAGGTTGGTTGGCAGTTTTTTAATCAGGTGGCGGGCAAGCGATTGGGATGCCGGGCAAATCCGGTTTTATACTTTGCTCTCGTGGATTGCGTAGACGGTTTTTGCGTGTTGTTACTGTTGGTCAGTTGAGGTGTAAAACATCCATATGCCTGTCTGAAAATTATTTTGTTGTGTGGTCATCATTAACAGAAGAAAAGAAAGTTTATGGGTTGGATTTCAATTGCGAGCATTGCCGGTATCGTGCTGGTTGCTTTGTTTGTGCTCGGCCTGATTCTGGCGCGGTTGTATCAGCGTGCGAGCAAGAAGGTGTCGTTTGTGCGCACAGGTTTCGGCGAGGAAAAGGTGATTATGGAACGGCGGCGCGCTGGTGTTGCCGGTGTCCCATGAAGTGATTCCGGTGAATATGAATACTTTGCGGCTGGAAGTGCGCTGCGCAGCGTAGCAGGCTTTGATTACGCGCGACCGGATGTGCGTGGATGTGGCGGCGGAGTTTTATGTGCGTGTGAAGCCCACTTCCGACAGCGTAGCCACAGCGGCGCAGACTTTGGGCATGAAAACCATGTCGCCCGAGCAGCTTAAAGATTTGGTGGAAGGTAAATTTGTGGATGCGCTGCGCGCGGTGGCTTCCCAAGTGGCCATGGAAGAGCTGCACGAAAAACGCGGCGATTTTGTGCAGAAAGTGTAGCAAGTGGTGTCGGAAGATTTGTTTAAAAACGGCTTGGAGCTGGAAACCGTGTCGCTGATCGGCTTGATCAAACGGCGTTTGAATTTTTCAATCCGCAAAACGCGTTCGACGCCGAAGGTTTGACCAAACTGACCAAACTGACCGAAACCATTGAAGTGCGCCGCAAAAAGCGCAACGATATTGAGCAGGACACGGATTTGGCGATTAAAACCAAAAATCTGGAAGCGGAGCGCACACGTCTGCAAATCCTGCGTGAAGAAGAATATGCCAAATTGGAGCAGGAGCGTGAAGACGATATCAAGATTCTTCAAGTCAACGGCTTGGGTGGTTTCGGTAGCACAAGTGCGTTAGAAGGTATAGAAGGCGCGACACCGCAAGGCAATCTGGCCGACGAAATGGTTAACAGTGCTTTGCGCTATCGCAGCCAAGCTCCTTTGGTTGACAACCTGTTGAAAGAGCTAGGTTTAAACGATGGTGACATCAATGGGCTGACACAAGGCTTGGATAAAACAATCAGCCCGAAAACGGAATGATGATTGAGTGAAAGTATTAATGCCTGTCTGAAAAGTAGTTTTCAGACAGGCATTGTGTTATTTATTTCTTGTATTGTTTTCAACAACATGGTTATCATCAACACTTAAATAAGTTAACAGCAGGCTGTTTGAAATGATGAAACGAGCGTTTATTCTGAGTGATTGCGAACCGCCCGAGTGCGAAGAAAAGCCTTATGCCTTGCTCACGGCCAATGTTACCAAAGGGCATCATTTCATTGCGCAAACCGAGCAGCGGCAGCATGCGTTTAACCACAGCGTGAACCCGCAGAACCAAAATGTTTACAGGTTGCCGCTTGCCATGTTTCAAAGGCCTTACAAAGCCAAAGCGGAAAGCGTGAATATCGAAAACAATTTGGAAGTAAACAATTTATATACATTGTCGTTCGTGGGCGGCAGCGGAGGCAGCCAATACAATCTGGAAAGCTGGTTCAGCCGCCATGAAAGCGGCTACGAAGAGGCCTGCAATGCTTTGCGGTTGGTGAGCAGCGGCAGGCAAAAAGTGCCGAAAGCTTTATGGCGCATCTTGCCGCTGAAGCTGCTCGGTATTTTCCGTAATCCTTATAACCACAACATCTTGTTTGTACACAGCTTGCATCAGGCCGTGTTGGCACAGTTGCCTGAAGTTAGCACCGAATTTGTTACCTTGATTGAGCGGAGGCCGCAGCAGCGTTTGAGCCGGATATTGAGCACCTTCGCTTTTTCTCCGGATGGTTACACACGCTGGCTGGCGAATCTTTACGGCATGCTTAGTGATGGTGTGATGCAGCCATCTTTGTTTGAACGCTTGTTTGCCAGTTTGTTTGCCGAACCGGATGCGGTAAGAATCGAAGTGTTCCGCTACAACGATAAATTTGATTGCTGCTTCTTTGCCGATACCGGATTTTGCTTGCAGGCATCAAAAAGCCAATTGAGCGTGGGTGTGAGCATCGCAGCCGATATGTTTGCCATTGTGCATATCCAACGCGAGCACTGGGAGAACTTGAAGAATAATTTTGCCGAATATGTGCCTCAGCCGATTGATATGAACATGAAAATATTTGATGATGACCATCAGCAGCGCGCTACCTACAACCGCTTGTGTATCAGAGAAGCTAGAGAAGCGGTGTTCGGTAGAAGCAGGCGGCGGGAAGATTATTTTTGATTGGGTTTGTAGGCGGCAATGATTGTAATACAAAGTAGAGCGTGCAGATAGGATAAGGGCTTATATCGGGAAGGAAGATTAATAAAGAAACCGCTTAATTTCAAGATGAACTTAATCAATAATGCCTGTCTGAAAAAATTTTCAAACAGGCATTATTAACTATGTTTAAATACTTTGCATAGCTTGAGTTATTCTGGAACAAAAATTTTCACTCTAAAGCATGTTGTTATCTTTAGTTTGAATGTTACAAAGCAAAATATTAAGTTCCAGATCGTTTCTAATCAAGTGATTAGATGGAAGCTGTTTTAGGTTTAATCGGTTCGATTATTTGCATACCGGAGGTGTTCGAGGTTCGATTATTGGATCGATTATGTGTATTCCACGTCTATAATGATGTGCAGGAAACGCCTGTTTCAACACATCTTCGATAGGAGGGGGCAACGGTATGGAAAAAGTGGATCCACCAGTAACACAATTCATTTCTTTTTCAATCAATAGTTTCATTAAATTCTCCTTAAATTAGGGAAACCATTTTGGTTTGCTTACAGTTTAGGCCACAACCAAGTAGCAATTATTGCTTTGTTCAAGCAATTTTGTGTGTCCTCTTTCGTGGGAATCCTGGAATGGGAAATCCTGGGATGGGAAGCCGCGGAAAGGGTAACTCCGGTATAAAAGCAATTCCGCCAGTAACGCAATCCATTTCTTTTTCAGGCAATAGTTTCATAAACTTCTCCTTAAGTTAGGGGGATCATTTCTATTTGCTTGGTTTAGTCTACAACCCAGTAGAGAGGTTATAGTTTTACCTGCAACTTCATTCCATCATTTCCTTATTTTAGTAAAAAGGCTGCCAGTAGGGGTTAGTCTGTTGAAATTTAAGCCATGCTTGGAAAAATTCCCTTCCATTTTCAAACTTTTGGTGAATTGGATGATCTTTAGGCCAAGCAATCGGAGCGAGCCCACCTACAATACGGTTCATTTCTTTATCTGTTAATAATTTCATAAAAATTTCCTTTTTAAATTTAATATTTAAATTTAATAATCTGTCATGTTTTGCCTGTCTCAAGATGGGTTACCAGAATCTGACAGGCAAAACATGAGCGCCAACGAATAAGAGCTTTATTTACCGTAGATCAGCCTTATTATCCAAATGGCGGGAGCCATGGGTCCAGTGGGTCTTATTGCTAGGCCGCCAGACACATGCTCGCATTCTTGCTTATTGATTTCTCTCATGATAGCTCCTGACGTGATTTAAGACTAAATACTACGTGTTAAACCAATGGTACATACCGTATCCACCAAGGGAGTCGCCAGCGCCAGTTATCATTAGGAATCAACATACCACCAGCAACTTGTTCCATTTCCTGCTTATTTAGGGTCTTCATAATTTCTTCTCCTGAGTTTCAGTTAAAACAAAATCATTATTTAAGAAACCGCACTGCGGATTCTCTAAATGTTGGAGTTTATGCAAAATGATTTGTTCGTTTAATTGTGTTTGTTTTTTTGAAAAAACATATCAAAATTTGTATTCAAAATGCATAATTTTGAAAATATATTGGAAATGTTTAATTTTTTTATAATTTATTCATAGGGTTATAATTTAGTGAATCAATTTGGAAATAAACGTGCAGCGAAAAGTATATATGCGAAACCGGTTGCTGCAGTTGCTTTCCTACCTGCTTTTCTTTTGCGAAGCTAAAGGAAAGCAGGTGTTTTCTCGGTCATGAAGTGCAATTTTAAATAGTGGGAAACAGATTAAGATTTAAGAGAGATTCGGCTATATCTGATTTTTATTTTTAAAGTTT
>NZ_JH165159.1:1747809-1761722 GCF_000227765.1 Neisseria wadsworthii 9715 | reverse complement strand
GTTTGTTATATCATTTTTTTTATGAGTTAAATAAAATGCCTGTCTGAAATGGTTTTCAGACAGGCATTGGTGATTTTAAATTCTTTAATTTATGGCTATGAACATTCAAAGTTCATTAAGAGTGATGAGATGTGAATGACTATTAAGCCAGCGAACTTAGGAGTGTATAAGCAATGCGAATAAGATTAATCTTGTTAAGATAAATTCCTCAGCTTTAATCGCTTATTAAATATGGCACCTCGGTTATATTTGGAGTAGCTATTATTTATCTTCCCCCCAACTTCTTCAAAACCGCATTCACCGTTTGAATCCTCGTTGCCACATCTTCCATCACTGCGCTTACGCGTAATTTGTCCGCGCCGGTCATTCGGTAGTTTTTGTTGCTTTGCATCAGCAGGATAATTTGCGCAGGGTCGATGTTGTGGTGTTTGCCGAAGGTGAGGGTAACGGCGTCGCTGGTGGCATCAATCGCGTCTATGCCCATTTCTTTGGCAATCAGGCGGATGCGGTGGCTTTCGATCAGGGTTTTGACGGGTTGTTCGGGTAGGCCGAAGCGGTCGACGAGTTCTTCGTGCACGCTGTTGATTTGGGCTTCGGTTTCGCAGGTAGCGAGGCGTTTGTAGAGCACTAGCCGCTCGTGGATGTCGGGGCAGTAGCTTTCGGGCAAGAGCGCGGGGCTGTGCAGTTTGATTTCGGTGGTTACGCCCAGCGGTGCGTCGAGGTCGGGTTGGCGGCCTTTTTTGAGGTCGCGCACGGCTTGTTTGAGCATTTCGGTGTAGAGGGTGAAGCCGACCTGCATCATTTCGCCGCTTTGCCCTTCGCCGAGGATTTCGCCTGCGCCGCGGATTTCCAAATCCTGCATGGCCAGCGTGAAGCCTGCGCCGAGTTCGTCGGCGGAGGAGATGGCATCGAGGCGTTTTTCGGCATCTTTGGTGATGTATTCGGGCGTGAGCAGGTAGGCGTAGGCTTGGTGGTGGCTGCGGCCGACGCGCCCGCGTAGTTGGTGCAGTTGGGCGAGGCCGAATTTGTCGGCGCGGTTGATGATGATGGTGTTGGCGTTGGGGATGTCGATGCCGGTTTCGATGATGGTGGAGCAGAGCAGCACGTTAAAGCGTTGTTGCAAGAAGTCGCGCATCACTTGTTCGAGTTCGCGCTCGCGCAATTGGCCGTGCGCTACGCCGATGCGGGCTTCGGGCAGCAGGGTTTCGAGGCGTTCGCGCATGTTTTCGATGGTTTCGACTTCGTTGTGTAAAAAGAATACTTGCCCGCCGCGTTTGAGTTCGCGTAACACGGCTTCGCGCACGCTGGCTTCGCTGAAGGGTTTGACGAAGGTTTTGACGGCGAGGCGGCGGCTGGGGGCGGTGGTGATGAGCGAGAAATCGCGCAAGCCTTCGAGCGCCATGCTGAGGGTGCGCGGAATGGGGGTGGCGGTGAGGGTGAGGATGTCGACGTTGGCGCGCAGGCGTTTGAGCTGCTCTTTTTGGCGCACGCCGAAGCGGTGTTCTTCGTCGATAATCACCAAGCCTAAGTTTTTGAATTGGATGTCGTCTTGCACGAGTTTGTGCGTGCCGATCACGATATCGACCGTGCCGTCGGCCATGCCGGCGAGCGTGGCTTTGGTTTCTTTGCTGCTGTTGAAGCGGGAAAGCTGGGCGACTTTAACGGGAAAATCGGCGAAGCGGTCACTGAAAT
Organism: Neisseria wadsworthii 9715; assembly: GCF_000227765.1. GTDB lineage: Bacteria > Pseudomonadota > Gammaproteobacteria > Burkholderiales > Neisseriaceae > Neisseria > Neisseria wadsworthii. Next base: position 1,760,030 of record NZ_JH165159.1, on the reverse strand, counting down.
TTTGTGCGTGTTGTTCGACCAACAGCGTGGTGGGGGCGAGCACGGCCACTTGTTTGCCGCCCATCACGGCCACGAAGGCGGCGCGCAGGGCGACTTCGGTTTTGCCGAAGCCGACATCGCCGCACACGAGCCTGTCCATCGGCTTGCCTTGGGTGAGGTCTTGGAGCACGGCGGCGATGGCGGCGGCTTGGTCTTCGGTTTCTTCGTAGCCGAAGCCGTCTGAAAAGGCTTGGTAGTCCAACTCGTTGAATTGGAATTTAAAGCCTTCTTGTGCGGCGCGTTGGGCGTAGAGGTTGAGCAGTTCGGCGGCGGTGTCGCGCGCTTTTTCGGCGGCTTTGCGTTTGGCTTTGCTCCATGCGGCGGTGCCGAGTTTGTGCAGTTGCACGTTTTCGTGGGCATGGCCGGAATAGCGGCTGATGAGGTGAAGGTTGGACACGGGCACGTAAAGCTGCGCTTCGCCTGCGTATTCGAGCAACATCATTTCGTTGTCGCCGTCGCCCAAATCCATGTTGACCAAGCCCATATAGCGGCCTATGCCGTGTTCTTCGTGTACCACGGGGTCGCCGATATTGATTTCGGCCAAGTCGCGCAAGAGGCCGTCTGAAACTTGGGCGTGCTTTTTGCGGCGCGAGGTGCGGCTGCGGGCGACGTATTGGTAGAGGTCGGATTCGGTGATAACGGCGAGGCCGGTTGTAGGTCGGATATTTTTATCCGACATTTGCGCTGATTGTGTTTTATCGGATTCGAGAATCCGACCTACTTCGTCCGGTTCCTGCGTCTGACCAACATTTTTAGACAGGCTACCTGAAAGGCCGTCTGAAAGATGAGCTTCCGTAGGTCGGATACTTGTATCCGACATCAAATCAGCTTCTGTTTCGTCGGATTCGAGAATCCGACCTACGGTTTGAGTCGATTCAGGAACACGGTCGGCGTTTTCAGACGGCAACTGAAACCCATAAGCCAACTGCGTTACGGTAATGCACAAAGGTGCGTCGCTGTCTAAAAACGCCTGCCAGCCGTCCACACTGTGCGCTTTTAAGCCGTGTTGCTGCATAAAGCCGAGCATGGTTTCGCGGCGGCCTGAGCTTTCGGCGCACAGCAACACTTTGCCGTTAAAGGCCGTCTGAAAACTTTGCAGCGCGGCGAGCGGGGTTTCGGATTGGCGGTTCACGGCCACATCGGGCAACGCGTGTTGTTTGCCGTGGAAGTCGGGCAGGATTTGGCCGTAAGGTTTCAGACGGCCTGCAAACTGGTCTTCGCTGAGATACAAATGCTGTGGATGCAAAGGCGGGTAAGTTTCATCGCCTTTAGCCATCGCAAAGCGCGATTTGACATCCGACCAAAAGCGCGAAGCCTCGGCGTGCACGTCGCCGATGCACACCACCAGCGCCTCTTCGCCGATGTAGTCGAACAGCGTGGCCAGCTCGTTTTCAAAAAACAGCGGCAGATAATATTCCACGCCCGCGCCGAAATGGCCGCTGCTCACGGCTTTATAAACGGTGGCGGCGTTGTAGTCGCTTTCGATTTCTTCGCGGAAACGGCTGCGGAAGATTTTTTGCGCGTCGTCGTCGGTCGGGAACTCGTGCGCAGGCAGCAGGCGGATTTCGGAAACGGGCGCGATGGTGCGCTGGGTGTCGGGGTCGAAGGTTTTGATGCTGTCGATTTCGTCGCCGAACATATCCAAGCGGTAGGGCGCGTCGCTGCCGCTGGGGAAAATATCCAAAATGCCGCCGCGCAAGGCGAATTCGCCGGCGGCAATCACGTTGGAAACATGGCTGTAACCGGCTTCCACCAAGTTTTCCCGCAGCGCGGCTATATCCAAAGTCTGGCCGGTTTTCAGCCAAAACGTGCGCCCCATCAAAAACGACACCGGCGCGAGCTTCTGCATAGCGGTGGCCACCGGCACGAACACCGCATCCGCTGCGCCCTGCTTAATCTGCCACAACGCAGCCAGCCGTTCCGACACCAAATCGTGATGCGGCGAAAAACGCTCGTAGGGCAGCGTTTCCCAGTCGGGCAGAAACACGGCCTTATCCTGCGGGCGGAAAAACTGCCACGCGGTTTGCAGGCGCAGGGCCTGCTCAACATCTTGCGTGAGGATGATTTTAACGGGCTTTTCAGGCAGGCATCGGGCAAGGAAAAACGGCAGGCTGCCGCGGGAAAGGTCGAGCCAGCGGGATTTTTGGGCGGGGGCGGGAATGGGGTAGTTCATAATGTGTAAATGGCTTTAGCTGCCGGAAAAAATCGGGCAGCTTGGGTTGTTGGGATAGGGCGTTATTTTAGCAGCAAAAGGGATTGGATAAGCTGTTGTTATGAGTGAATCACTTACTGTAGTCATATTGGCCGTTATGCACGGTTGTGGCAAATAAACCTAAAAATCAGCACACCCGTCATACTCGGGCTTGGCCCGATTATCTTCACATAACCCCTATTAGAGATGCTCGGGTCAAGCCCGAGCATGACGGGTATTTTTTGTTGTTCGGTTAGATACCGCAATGCCTGTCTGAAACATTTTCAGACAGGCATTGCGATGCGTCGGTGTTTTAGGGTTGGCTGAATAAGTTGAATTGCTCGCGTAAGGTGTCGGCGAGAGCTTTTTGTTTTTCTTGGGGGGTGTTCAAGCCGCGGGTCAGGCCGCTGTAATTGAGGGTTACGGAAGGGTTGTCGACCGGGCCGCTGATGTTGAGCGGGATTTGGGTGGCTTCGCTGTTGGTGGTGCTGATGAGCATGTTTTCATTCATCAGCAACTTGCTTAAATCTAGGCTGCCGCTGCTGAGGATGTAGAAGCGGTCGGTAACCAGCTCGGCATTTTGGTGGCTGCCGACGCCGTTTTGTATCAGGCTGTTGAGGGTAAAGCTGTTGAAAGGCGTGTTTTTGTTTTCACTTTCGGTTTGGCCGAACGCGGCTTGTTTGAGGATGTTGTTGATGTCGATGCCGATCCAGGCGCCTTTTTGCAGCTTGAGGTTGAGCTTGCCGTTGAGGTTTTGGGTGAGCTCGCGGCGGTTGTTGCCTTTGGTGGTGAAATCAAAGGCTACGTCGCCGGTGCCGGCCAGGCTGTTGTAGCGTAATAGGTCGCGCATCAGCGGCAGCACTTGGATACCTTTGGTTTGCTGTTGGAGATGGTAGGACAGGGTTTCTTTGTTTTCGATATGGAGGCTGCCCGTGGTGGTGCCGCCGTAAAGCTCGGCGCTGAAATCTGTGAGGGCGATTTTGCTGCTGTCGGCTTGCAGGCGGGTTTTGATTTGGTTGACTTCGAGGTTGGGCAGCTGAAGGTTGTTAAGCAGCAGCAAGGTGTTGATTTGTATGCGGTTGGGGCCGGTGAGGAAGCGCGGGTAGCTGAAGCGGCTTTCGTTTTGCAGCTCTTTCATGTAAGGGGCGAAAGCCAGTTTGTTTAGGCCTGCCTCGGCTTGGATTGTGCGGGTTTTTTCGGTGTAAGTGGCTTTCAGTCTGGTGCGCTGGCGGTCAAAGAGGCCGCTTAGAAACAGCTGCCAGTTGCCTTCCGGGCTGCTGGTTAAGCTGCCGGACAGGTTGCTGATAAAGCGCGGGCCGCCGTCGGCCTGTGTTTGGTCTTGGCGGGTGGTGATTTTTAAATCAGGCAGCTGCCAGCCGCGCGAGGTTTGCCAGGAAACGGGTGAGCTGATATTGAATGTGGCGGTTTTTCCTTGGGTTTTGCCGCCGGCATTTAAGGTGGCGCGTGCCGCGTTGATTTGTGTGGGCGAGAAGTTGAGATTATTGATGTTGAACGCGCCGTTCCATTCGGTTTCGTAGCGACGGGCATTGATGATGCTGTTGATGCCGGCGGCTTGAAAACGACCGTTTTTCCACTCTGCTGCGGGAATGGATGCGCTGATGTGGGTTTGGTAAAGCGGGCTGTGCAGATTGGCGGTAATTTTGTTGAGGCTGAGGGTGTGGTTGTGCCATTGTGCATTGCCTCCTGCGGCGAGGTTGACCGGGTTGTCGCGGTATTCGGCGAAAACGGCGATACGTAAATCAGGCAGGCGCCAGCCGTTTTGGCCGGCAAATGCGGTGCCGCTGCCTTCCCAACGGAGGTTTTTCAGATAGGCATTGTCGGCTTTGCCGCCGATGGTGAAGCTGTGGTTTTGGCTGCTGTTGCTGATGAGTTTGAGGTTGATCTCGGAAAGGTGGTGCTGTCTGGCTGGGGTAAGGATGTGTAGGCGTGCGTTTTCAATAATCAGGCGGTTGATGCCGAGTTTGGATTTTTTGGGGTTTTGCCAAAGGTCTTGCAGGTTCCATTTGCCTTCGTTGTTTTGCTCCAGTGTGATGTCGGCGTCTTTGATGACCCATTTTTCAATGGTGGGGCTGCCTAGCAACGATGACCAGGCAAGCCCGATGCGCATTTGGCCTAGGTGTACGTTTTGTACGTTATTGCCGGTGTCGGACAGGGTAACGTTGTTGAGGGTAACGGTAGGGCGGGGAAACCAGCTGCGGTTGATGTTTTTGTCGAAACGCAGGGTTCGGCCGGTGCCTGCCAATGCATCTTCTCCCGCCTTATGCAAACGCTCGGGGCTGAACACCGCTTGATGGAGCGCGATATACAGACCTGCCACGGTAATGGATAAAACCATGCTGCCGAATGCGAGCAGTTTGAGCCAGAATTTGCCTGATTTTAGGCGGGAAACCATTGAATTTAGGGTTTGATGACGAAGCGGTAAGTATATAACAAATGCCTGTCTGAAAAATGGCGGATTGTTTAAAAAATTGCTAACATGCGGCCAAGTGCTTTCGGAGAAGATTTATGATTATTGTGATGCAGAAACATGCTTTGCCGCAGTCGGTGGCGGAAGTGGTGGCGTTTATCCGTTCGCGCGGGCTGACGGAGCATGTGTCGGAAGGCGAGGAGCGCACGATTATCGGCGCGGTGGGCGACGAGCGGGTGTTTCAGCCGAATGAATTGGAGCGGTTGCCGCAGGTGGAACGCGCTATCAGGGTGCTGAACGACTGGCGCATCATCAGCCGCGAAACGCAGGCGCAAGACAGCGTGATTTCTGTTCGCGGCGTGGCGTTCGGTGCGGAGAAAGTGCTCAATATCACAACGGAACCCAATGCGCGCCCGACTGCGGATGCCGCGTATATCGACCCGTTTTCCGTGCCCGACACGCCCTATGCGGATACCGTGCGTTTTAATGAAAAAGAGCAGATTGCACAAATGCGCGAAGCGTTGCAAAGCTGTCACGGCAGGGGGCAGCCCGTGTTGGTGCGTATCCGTGATGTGCGCCAGATTGAGGCGGCTTTGGCGCATGAGGCCGATATTCTTTATTTGGGCGGCGAGCTGATGGCCAACCGCATGTTGCAGGATGAAGTGGGCAGGTTGAACACGCCTTTGGTGCTCTGCAAAGACAAACACCATCTTTACAACGAATGGCTGGTTGCCGCCGAGCGGGTGGCGCTGAAGGGCAATCACCAGATTATTTTGGGCGAAGCGGGCACGCTTAGTTTTGAACCGGATTATCCGCACCGCTTGGATGTGGATGCGGTGGCGCGTGTGCGCGGCTTGAGCCATTTGCCAGTGTTGGCCAATATTTCCGGCTTGTGGCACAACGGTATGCCGCAGGAGGTTTTATATCGGCTGGCAGTGGCGGCAGGGGCGAATGCGGTAATCAGTTCGCTGTGATTTGGAAAAGTGAAATGCCTGTCTGAAAAAACTTTCAGACAGGCATTTTTTATGCGGGCGGTTGTGATTCCGCTTTAGGGCGGAAACTCGGCTTCAGCCGGATATACAGGGTGCGCTTGGCGATGGCAACGGTGTCGCCGTTTTTATCAAAAATACGCACTTCATACTCGGGCAGATATTTTTCACCGTTTTGGGTATGTTCGTACACATCAGCCAGCATTTCATCCGTGATGGTGCAGTCGATATATACTTCACCGCGGCCGGGTTTGATGAAATCGATATGAGCGGATTTATCCCATACAAAATATTTGTTGCCGATTAATCCGTTGAACATCACGGCATACACTGCATCGGTGAGCGCAAACAGGCTGCCGCCGAACTGCGCGCCGTGCAGGTTGCGCGTGCTCGGCCAATCACGCAGGCGGCTTTTGATGTGGCGGAAATCGTCCGACAATTCAGTGATGTGGATGCCGCTGAACAAAAGCGGCGGCCACAAATTGAGGATTTTCCGCGTGGTGGCGGCCGATCGGAACCGCCTTCTCATTTGTATCATGATATGGTTGCCGGCCTTAAGCCGCTGTCTGTAAGGTAAGGTCCTTAATTTGCTTCCGTTTCAAAAAACAGGTGCGTTTGTGGCAAAGTATTGCCATTGGCATCAGCTAGCGCTTTTCCTGCCGCGCCGTGTTTGATAACGGCTAGGTTCAGACTGCCTTGCCCGGTTTGTGCGGTGTTGATGATGATGCCGGCATCTTCGCCTTCCAGCAGCACACCGGTGCCGGCGGCTTCCTGTACGTCAGCCGCTAAAACGGCCAAACCGCGCTTCACTTGGCCCCGGTATTGTGCGCGCGCAATGATTTCTTGACCCGGATAACAGCCTTTTTTGAAGTGGACACCGCCGATAATGTGCTGGTTGAGCATCTGTGCCACACAGGTTTCGGTGGTGGCTTCGCTGATCCACGGGTAGCCGCTTTGAATTTCATGCAGATTCCAAGCGTTTTCGGCTGCCGCATCGTAAGCGGGCAATAAATCCGCTTGGCCGACCAGCATCGCACCGCCGTGCGGCAGGTTGATGCGGCTGATGCTGTTTTCGGCAGGCGCGGCAAAGGAAAGCTGCGGTTCGGCAGCGGGCTGTGGCGCGGCACTGTCGGCGAGTTCGGCAGCCACGGCAAAATCGTGCAGGGTTTCAAACACGACTTTGGCGCGCAACACAAACATTCGCAGGCGCTTGACGGTTTTTTCTACCAGATCGGCAGCCATCAGCAATAGGATGTCTTCACCGCGGTTGATAACGAGCATATTGGCAATCACGCGGCCTTTGGGTGTGTTGTAAGTGGCATAACAGGCTTGGTTTTCAGACAGGCCTTCGATATGGTTGGAAAGTTGGTTGTGGAGGAAAACGGCGCGCTCTTCGCCGCTGACGCGCACAACGCCGAAAAATGGGAGTTGGCTTTGCATGGATGCTCCTTGCTGGTGTGTGATTTGAATATTGTACGGTAAAGGGGCCGGGCAACAAAATGCCTGTCTGAAAATTATGGGATGCGCTTTGGTTTAATGTTTTGACAATAGCGGATAACAATCTGCCATTGTGTATCCCATAATTTTCAGACAGGCATGGTTTTATATGATTTATAAACCCATTGCATGGCGGATAAGCTGGTTTTTCACCCAATCCATATTGTTCACTAAATTCAGCCCGCTGTTTCTCAGCCAAGGCAGGCCGGGCAGGGTTTCGTTGCCGAACAGTTTGAACAGACCGTCGCAGCTAAGTTGCATGGTGCGCACGGGTTCGAGGCGGTTTTGCGCATATTGTTTGAGCAGTTGGTAGGCGCCCGTATCTGCGACTTTTTCTGCAAGTCGGGCGAATTCGATGACGTCGCCGAAGCCGAGATTGACACCTTGTCCGGCCAGAGGATGGATGGTATGCGCCGCGTCGCCCATTAGTAAAACGCGTTGGGACACGGTGGTTTCGGGGCGGCGCAAAACCAGCGGAAAAGCAAAAGCAGGGGATAGCGGCGAGAGCTTGCCCAACACGCTTTCGCCTTGTGCGGTAACGGCGGCGGCCAAGGCTTCCGGCTCGAGTGTGGTCAGTTTTTTCGGCTCGGCTGTGCTCCAAACAATGGAGATGGTGTTGCCGGGCAGAGGCAGGTAGGCCAGCACTTCGCCGCCTTTAAACCATTGAAATGCAGTGCCTTTGTGGTGGATTTCGGTGTGGAAATTAGATACTACGCCGTGATGGCCGTAGGCATTTTCCTGCACCTTGATGCCTGTCTGAAGGCGCACCCACGATTCGGCGCCGTCCGCGCCGATAACCAGCTTGGTTTTGATGGTGTTGCCGTTGGCCAGTTTCAGACAGGCCTCATGAATGTCGGTGTGCAATTCTGCCGCAGCTTCGTTGATTACTGGAATATCCAATGCTTTGATTTGCCGCCATAAAGCGGACAGCAGCCAACGGTTTTCAATTATGCTGGTCAGGCGCTCGGCATGAATCGCGTCGGAATTGAATTCGATTTTGCCGCCGTTGTCGCCGCGAACGTCCATCCGTTTTACGGCTTGAACGCGGGCTTCATCCGGCCAGGCGTTTAAAGATTGCAGGAAGTGGCGGTTGGCCGGGCTGATGGCATAAATGCGCGCATCCCAGCCGTTTTGCAGCTTGGCAGGGTCGCTTTCAGGCAGGCGCAACTCCAACAAGGCAATGTGTTTGCCTTGTTTTTTAAGGGCAACGGCCGCTGCTGCACCAACCAGGCCGCCGCCGATAATCACGGCATCGTAAAGTGTGGAAGCATTCATACAAGCGCTTTCAAGAGGGTTCGACAGCAGTAGCGTTCATGGTCATCAACGCGCCTTTTTTCGGGAGGTCTGCAACGCAGATAACGGTGCGTGCAGGCAGATGGTTGCAGAACAGTTCGCTGTATGCCCGGTTCATTTCGGCAAAATCGTCAACATTTTTTAAAAATACGTGGATATGCAGGATATGGTTTAAATCCAAGCCGATGCTGTCGAGCATGGTTTGGAAATTGAGCAGAATCTGTTTGGCTTGGCTGTAAGCATCGCTGCCGGCCATTTCTCCGGTATGCGGGTTAACGCCGGGCGTGCCGGATATTTGGATGAAATTGCCGGCTTTGCTGAAATGGCTGTATGGGCCGATAGGGGTAAACAGGTTATCGGGGGTATGGTTTTCTATTTTCATATGGTTCTCTGATGGGTTTTTATGATTTTTTGCGGTGGTTTGTCGGCTTTTTAGAGAAAGCAGGATAAACAGAATCAGCAGTAATCAAGAAAAAACCAGCCGTTGTTGTTTTTTGCATTTGCCAAGCATGTAATCAAAGCGCCGCCAAAAAAGTTTAAGCGGATAAACCGCAGTAAATCGATTAGGCTTTAACTCCCGCCAACCTTTGTTTTCAGACAGGCCTACAAACCGAAAATCAAATGTTCGGTAAATTTTTTGCGTAAAGCGGGAATGCTGTCGAGCATACTCATTACACCGCCGCGTCCGAGTTGCAAGAGCGTGTTCGGATGGTCGAACAAAGTAACTAAGCTATGAGTAAATCCGACGATGGCATGCGCGTCAATCCGCCGGCCGGCTGCGTATTGTTGCGCCAGCTTGCTGTTTTTCAGGCTCATGGGTTCGGCAAATTGTTTTGCCAGGGCAATGGCATCACGTACACCGAGATTCAAACCCTGCGCAGCCACGGGGTGCATGGTTTGGGCAGCGTTGCCGATACAGATAACGCGGCCGCTGTAAACTTTGTTGAGCTGTTTGAGATGTAACGGGAATACGGCGGTTTCTCCGCGTGAGCGCAATTTGCCGAGGCGGTTGCCGAATGTTTGTTCGAATTCGGCCGCAAAATCGTCGAACGGGGCATCTTTAAGCTTTTGAGCATCTTCGGGCGAGCGTGTCCAAACCAGACGGTAAGCATCTTGGTAAGGTAATAGTGCAAAAGGACCTGTGTCGGCAAACCGCTCGTAGGCTGTGCCGTTTTGGGGCTGCTCGAATTCAAGCGTGGTTACTAAGGCGTTCTGTTGGTAGTTGTGGCTGTGGCGCCGGATACCGGGTAAAGTTTCGGCCAGCATGCCGCCTTCGGCCAAGATAACCCAATCGGCTGTGAGAGCGTGGGTTTCCTTTTGATGTTCGATTTGCAATTCGGCAAAGTAATCGAGGGTATGGATGCTTTGCAGACGCGTATCCCATAAAACGGTTAGGTTCGGCTGGTTTAGTGCGGCTTCGCAGGCGTGCATCAAAGCTGAATAATCGCAGGTTTTTCCGAGATAAGGCGTATTCATGTCGGCGGCGCGCAGCAGCGTCCGCCCGAAATGGTGCTGCTGGGAAATGTGCACGTTTGTAATTGGTGTTGATTTGTTTTCAGGCCAGATAATACCCGCTTCGGTAAATGCTTGAATGCTGTTGAATGAAAGAGCCAAAGTGCGGCGGTCTTGAATGTTGGCGTTGGCCGGACGAGCCTCAATAAGCAGCACTTGTTTGCCTTGGCGAGCCAAAAGCAGGGCACACAATACGCCGACAGGGCCGGCGCCGATAACGGCGATTTGGGTGTGAAGCGGAATGGTCTGCATGAGCTTCTGCCTGGGGTGGGAAAGGTTTTATTTTAGCGGATTTGTGTTTGTAATGCCTGTCTGAAATCGAAATTTTCAGACAGGCATTAGGCTGATTGTGTTGGCTGGTGTTGGATACGGAAACATTCTATATAATGGTGGCTTGTGATGATTGGCCTGTATGTGGATTGAAAGTTGGCGTGATTGGTTACTTGATCGCCCAACTGTCTGTATAAATTTATAGAGCATTCGTTGAATTCCCTGCTTGACCGGTTATGAGGTTTCAGACAGGCATCGTTCAATATTAAGTTGATTTTCAGTTTGATGAATTTCAGCTTCGGAATAGATAAAAGTAAAATCAAATAATAAAGGAAGAAAAATGGCGGCATCTCAAAAAATTAAAATCGGCATCGTTGGTGCGACCGGCTATACCGGTGTGGAGCTTTTGCGCCTTTTGGCATCTCATCCGCATGCAGAAGTTTCTGTTGTTACCAGCCGCGGGGAAGCGGGTGTGCACATTGCAGATTATTTTCCGAGTTTGCGTGGTGTTTATGATTTGGTATTTCAAGCGCCCGATGAAGCGGATTTGGCTCAATGTGATACGGTATTTTTTGCGACACCGCATGGCGTTACGATGAAAGAAGCGCCGGCACTGTTAGAAAAAGGTGTGCGCGTGATTGATTTGTCTGCCGATTTTCGTTTGCAGGATGTGCCGGCTTGGGAGAAGTGGTATAAACATACGCACAGCAGTACGGATATTTTAAAGGAAGCAGTTTATGGTTTGTGTGAAATGAATCATGAAGCTATTCGGAAAGCGCGTCTGATTGCTGTGCCGGGTTGTTATCCCACTTGTGTGTCTTTACCGCTTTTGCCTTTGCTTAAAGCTGAGGCATTGCAGATAGGAAAGCCTTTGATTGCGGATTGTAAATCGGGTGTTTCCGGTGCAGGTAGAGGAGCGTCGGTGGGCACTTTGTTGTGCGAAGCGGGCGATAATTTTAAAGCCTATGGTGTGGCAGGGCACCGCCACCTTCCGGAAATAAAACAAACCATTAATCAATTGCAGAGCGGTGTAGCGGAGCATTTTGTGTTTGTGCCACACCTTACGCCGATGATACGGGGGATGCATGCCACAATTTATGTGCATCTACAAGAAAACCTTAACCCTCATCATTTGCTGAGCGATTTTTATAGCAACAGCAAATTTGTCGATGTGATGCCATATGGTTCAACACCTGAAACACGCAGCGTTCGCGGGGCAAATATCTGCCGTATTAGTGTTCAGCGTGCACCTGAAAGCGACGTATGGATTCTGATGAGTGTTCAGGATAACTTGGTTAAAGGTGCCGCCGGGCAAGCTGTGCAAAATTTAAATATCATGTTTGGTTTTGCAGAAGATGCAGGGTTGCAGGCTGCGCCCTTGTTGCCTTAAATTAAGTACGGTTTTGCGTATTCAATGCCTGTCTGAGAATCTGTTTCAGACAGGCATTGTTGTGTTTGGGAAGAATGAACAAAGTTGTTCAAGGATAAAATTACTTGCTTGTAGTATCATGGAGTCAGTTTTCATTGCTATTTTGATGATTAATCATAACTATCATTCTCATACAAAAGCTAAAGCCGGAGATCTAATCATCCAAGCTTAAAGGGTCATAAACTATACCGTAAGCAAAATCTTGGTTGTGCATATTACCGTATTGCCCATACCAAGCCTGATCAGCCTCGTGGATATCACAATGTAGAGCTGTTTGCTTTTGCGCATTATTCAGGTCGGATAGAGGAGCCAAAGAAAGTGCATGGCAATCTGTATCGTTTTGTAGATCTGAAGGAGAAAAAGCTTCTGAATTCATTACAGGCAAAATTGTTAGTGTAACTAAAGCCATGCTGCATAATAACCATTTTCCTAATTTCATTTTTTCAAACTCCTTTTTAATATTTATCTTAGTTTTTTTTGCTGATTTCTTAAGTTTTTCTGTATTACTAATTTAAATTTTAGTTTGCAATCTTTTTATTGAATTTTTATTTAAAATAATCTTACTTTTTGTTG
>NZ_JH165159.1:1626674-1747759 GCF_000227765.1 Neisseria wadsworthii 9715 | reverse complement strand
TTTTATTTAAAATAATCTTACTTTTTTGTTGATTTTCAAGTAAAATATAATCAAATTAAGCTGTGTGTAAAAATGCGACACAATTCAGTAAGGAAAACTATGAATAGCTTTAAAGACCGCCTGGTTTTTTTATGGAAAGATGAGGCCAAGCAGGCAAAAATTGCCAAAGATATCGGAATGACCATTGCCGGCTTTAGCCGAATCTGGAATGAAGAGGGATTGCCTAAAGCAGAAACTTTAAAAAAAATCAAAGAGCTGAAAGGGTGTAGCATTGATTGGCTGCTTACAGGAGAAGGAGAGCCTTTTCCTTCTGCAGTATCCGGTTTGGGTGTGGTTGTATTGGATACTTTGGGGAATGCGGTAAACGTTGAAGAGTTTGTATTTGTGCCACGTTATGATATAGAAGCCGCAGCAGGGCACGGGCGCTTTGTTGATAATGAAACTCCCTGTTTTACAATGGCATTCCGACGCTATTGGTTGGAAAACTATATTACAAGAGATGTAAAACAGCTTTCAGTGATTTCGGTAAAAGGCGATTCAATGGAAGGTGTGTTAAATGATGGAGATACCATTTTGGTCAATCATAATCACACAATGCCACGTGACGGCCTGTATGTTTTGCGTATTAATGAAAATTTATTGGTTAAGCGGTTACAACTGATGCCCGGAAATATCGTACGAGTGATTTCTGCCAATGATGCTTATCCTACTTTTGAGATTCACCTGCAAAATATGGTTGATGATGTTGCTATTATCGGCAGGGTGGAATGGTTTGGGAGAACCATTTAACGCTTTTCAAAGTTGTCTGTGCTATCCTTCAATAATGGTTCAAAATGCTTGTATAGGTGTCTATATTGTAAGAATTTCAGCTGTTTTGTCAGCCTGCCTGAAAAAATTTCAGGCAGGCATTTGTAACTCTTGAAAAAATAATCTATCTTCCCAATATTGTGTAATAGGCTTATTTACGCGAGAATACTACATACACCATATATTTTAAGAAGGATATTAAAAATGTCTGAGGAAACTCCGATTATCTTTACTCAGAGCTGCTGTGCTAAAGTTGCAGATCTGATTGCAGAAGAGAATAACCCTGATTTGAAATTACGGGTTTTCGTTAACGGTGGCGGTTGCTCGGGATTTCAGTATGGTTTTACTTTTGATGAAATCACAAATGACGATGATTTCACAATTGAGAAAGATGGTCTTACTTTCTTAATTGATCCGATGAGCTACCAATATTTGGTGGGTGCAGAAATTGATTACACCGAAAGCCTACAAGGTTCTCAATTTGTGATTCGTAACCCGAATGCGACTACAACTTGTGGTTGTGGTTCATCATTCTCTGTGTAAATTTTGATTGTTTTATTTATTTGATTTAAAATGAAAATTTCTATAATATATTTTTGGTAGCTTTTAAACTTGTTTTCATCTAAATATTAAATTTTTTTAAGTATTAGATGTTTTGGGTTTGAGCTAAATAAAGTCAATTAAAAAATAAATTAAAATTAGTAGCTTATGTGAAATGGTTTGAATGGTTGTTTGAATGGTTGAAAGATATACCATCAATCCATTTTTTTCTACCTTTTATATTCGGTCGTGCGACAGATAATTTCATTTGGAATATGATAACCCAGACTGATTAAGAGGATTTGATAATCTAACTATTAATATTAACAGTTAAAGAAGTATGTTATCTGCTTTATATTGAAAGCACACTTGCCACGGAAACGTAATGATTAACCAACAAAAATTTTACGACGTATATGTTTCTTACCCTCCCGGGGACGATCCTGAACGCGTTAATGAATGTCTTCGCGATAACCTTTCAGAAGAAGAGGCAAATGATATTATCAATGCACTTGCGGAGCAAAAACAGGCAATTATCGCGGAACGTTGCACCAACGAAGAACGGGAAAATGCTCAGCATTATTTTACCTACTTAGGGTTGGATGTCATTATTAGGCTCTCTCTTGAGCTGGCTGATGATGGAAGCTCAGGAAATGATTCGGAAGTGTTAGCAGATCCCGTTCCACAGTGTCCGGTATGTTATTCCATATTGGAAAATCCCGATGTTAAGGAATGTCCGACGTGTGGTTTGCAGTTAAATACAACATCTGAGCAGCAAATTCAGCGTAAACGTATTGAATGGCAGGAGCGTGTTGCGTTTGAACATCGTAAAAAACACGAAATTGCCTATAAATTGCTGCGTGAGAAGCAGGAAGAGGAAAAGCAGCTTCGTAAACAGATTCGTGCAGAATTAGAGCAGCAATTAAGATCAGAGTTAGGCCGTTATCAGGGATGGCGTAAATGGCTTTATGGAAAATATGCTATTTTTACGATGTTGCTTTTAGGTATATTTTTAATTGTATTACTGGCTCTTATTTTTGTTATTAGTGGATTTGTTTCATTTAAAACGCAAAAAGAAGTTCCTGTTGAAACTCAAAATGTTTCTCAGCCAGTTGACCAAGCAAGGCCTGTATCTGATGCGAATTTACCTAAAGTTCAGCAGCCTGTAATGGCAGCACCTCCTCCGGGTGAACATTCCCAACATCCGGTTGTTCAGGAGAGTCCGACAAGTAATAAGCAATCTTTAGAGCAGAATAAGATTGATGATTCTGTTCAAGTAACTGCACCTGCTATTGTTCCGATGACAGAACCGCAAAATAATGATGACAGAACTGCAAAATAGTTAAGTAGATTTTATTTTGGGTAGGTGCGTTTCAGATATAAAACAACACAAAGTAAATGTAAGATAAATTAATTTGCTTTGTGTTTTTTTTTATATGGATTTTCATTTGATAGACTTTAACTATAGCAAATAAACTTATTTTTGAGACCAGGCAGCAAGCTGAAGACGGTACAAATAGTACGGCAAGGCGCAGCAACGCCGTAGCAAAAGTTAAGTTTATTTGCTATAGCAACAAATTGTGGTGAAATTCTTACTTATAGTTAAACATTTACATAGTAACAGTTCCAGTATACTCGGGTTTGGCCTAAGTACCTTAAGTTTCAGTAAAGTTGGAGCATACTCGGGTTAAGCCTAAGTATGACATGTGTACTTTTTCTTAATTTGACTCACTATAGTTAGAATAATAGGAATGCCTGTCTGAAAATTTTCAGACAGGCATTCTCTTATTGCAAGAGCGAATTTTGATATTGTTACATATCGGCCATCGCCATCAGGCTGGCATTGCCGCCGGCCGCGGTGGTGTTGGTGCTGCAAGCGGTTTCTTCGAATACCTGCAGGATATCCAAGCCGTTTTCGGCAGGCAAAATGCGTATCAGCGGGCCGTTGCTTTGCGCCAAAGTGAGTTTCACGCTTTCGGGCAGCGGGCTTAACGCGGCAACATGGCTGAGGCCGAGTGTTTCAGGATGATTGCTGACTTGCACCAAACTGTTTAAGGGGTGCGCATATCCCGCCAGCGGATGATCGGGTGTGATTAAGGTGATGATGCCGTTGGCCGCCAATGCAACCAGGGCGGAGAACGCGGCAGCCAAATCACCGCCGTAAAGCCACACGCGTTTGGGTGCGCGCCAGCTCAATACGTTGCGCTCGCCTGTGGGGCCGGGCAAGACCTGTTCGGCATGGCGCAGGGTTTGGATGCGGGCTTGGCCGAGTGTGCCTGCCAGCGCCAGTTTTTCGCTCTGCGGCAGCGGCAGTTGCTGCAATACATTCTGTAACACGGCCAAAGCCTGCTCATCCGCCTGGCCGATGCGGCTCAGCTGTGGAATGCGCCAAGTGTTCAGGCGGCTGAGGCGTTGCAGGTAAAAAGGGCCGCCGGCTTTGGGGCCTGTGCCGGAAAGGCCGTGTCCGCCGAAGGGTTGCACGCCGACCACGGCGCCGACGATGTTGCGGTTGACATAGATATTGCCTGCTTCGATGCGGTTTTGGATATGTTCGACCGTGTTATCGATGCGACTGTGGATGCCGTGGGTTAGCGCGTAGCCTTTGCTGTTGATTTGGTCAATCAGGCTGTCGAGTTCATCGGAGCGGTAGCGCACCATATGCAGAACCGGGCCGAACACTTCGCGCTGCAAGTCGTGAAGGTTATTCAGTTCAAACATAACCGGAGCGATAAAGGTGGCGTTGTCTGCGTTTTCAGACAGGGGTATCTGATGGAAAGATTTGGCTGTGCTTTTCATCTTGTCGATATGGCTTTGCAGGTTGTGCTGCGCCTCGGCATCGATTACGGGGCCGATGTCGGTTTGCAGGCGCACCGGATTGCCGACGCGCAATTCGTTCATCGCGCCTTTAATCATCCGAACCATATGATCGGCCACATCTTCCTGCACGCAAAGAATGCGTAAGGCGGAGCAGCGTTGGCCGGCGCTGTCGAATGCAGAACTCAATACGTCGGCGCACACTTGTTCGGCCAGCGCGGTGGAATCGACAATCATGGCGTTTTGGCCGCCCGTTTCGGCGATTAACACGGGGTTGTCGCTGCGTTTGGCTAGGGTTTGGTTGATCAGGCGCGCCACTTCGGTGGAGCCGGTGAAAATCACGCCGTCAATGCGCGGGTCTTGGGTGAGCGCTGCGCCCACATCGCCCGCACCCAGCACCAAATGCAGCGCTTCGGCGGGTACGCCTGCTTGATGCATAAGGTGCACGGCATAATGGGCAATCAGGCTGGTTTGTTCGGCGGGTTTGGCAACCACGGTATTGCCCGCTGCCAATGCGGCTACTACCTCGCCGGTAAAGATGGCGAGCGGGAAATTCCACGGGCTGATGGCGACAATGGTGCCGACGCCGAGGCTGCCTTCGGGTAAAGTCTGCTCGGCTTCGCTAGCATAGTAGCGGCAGAAATCCACGGCTTCGCGTACTTCGGCAATGGCATTTTGCAGGGTTTTGCCGGCTTCGCGCACGGCCAGTATCATCAAAGTAGGCGTGTGCGTTTCGAGCAGGTCGGCGAAGCGGCGCAGGATAACCGCGCGTTCGGCGGCGGGTGTGTTGCGCCATGCGGCTTGTGCAGCAACAGCGGCGCCAACGGCTTCTTCTGCCAGCGCGGCATCGGCAAAAGCTGCGGTGCCGACAATGTCGCTGTGGTCGGCGGGGTTGCGGACTTCATGCGGCGCGGCTGCGACGCGGGTTTGCCCGTTGATTAAAGAGCCTGTCTGAAAGCTTTGTTGGGCGGCCGAATTCATATCGGTTTGCAACTGCTGCAATACGGCTTCGTTGCTTAAGTCGATGCCTAAAGAATTCAAGCGTGCAGTTCCGTAGAGTTTGCGCGGCAGCGGCAGGGCGCTGTGCAGGCGGATGCCTTGTTGGGCAATGGTTTCGAACGGGCTGCGGATGAGTTCGTCGATGCTGATTTTTTCATCGACAATCTGATTGACAAACGAAGAGTTCGCACCGTTTTCCAGCAGGCGGCGTACCAGATAGGCCAGCAGGGTTTCGTGGGTGCCCACCGGCGCGTAAATCCGCACGCGGCGACCTAAGTTTTGCGTGCCTACCACTTGGTCGTACAGTGTTTCGCCCATGCCGTGCAGGCATTGGAATTCAAAATCTTTGCCTTCGCCCATCCGGTAAATGGCGGAAAGCGTGTAGGCATTGTGGGTGGCGAATTGCGGGAATACGGCATCTTGTGCGGCTAAGAGTTTGCGTGCACAGGCCAGATAGGAAATGTCGGTATGCACTTTGCGGGTGTAAACGGGGTAGCCGTCCATACCGTCTACCTGCGCCCATTTGATTTCGCTGTCCCAATACGCGCCTTTTACCAAGCGGATCATGAGTTTCTGATTGTTGCGGCGGGCGAGGTCGATTAAATAGTCAATCACAAACGGGCAGCGCTTTTGATAAGCCTGCACCACAAAGCCGATGCCGTTGAAACCGGCCAAATCGGGGTCGGACACCAGCGCTTCCATCAAATCAAGCGACAGTTCCAAGCGGTTGGCTTCTTCGGCGTCGATGTTGAGGCCGATATGGTATTGTTTGGCCAGCAGAAACAGGTTTTTCAGGCGCGGCAGCAGCTCGGTCATCACGCGCTCGTGCTGGGCGCGCACATAGCGAGGGTGGATGGCGGAAAGTTTTACGGAAATGCCGTTGCCTTCATACACGCCCGCACCCGCTGCATCTTTGCCGATGGCGTGGATGGCGTTGACGTAATCCTGATAATAGCGGTCGGCGTCGGCCTGTGTCATCGCGGCTTCGCCGAGCATATCGAAGGAGAAGCGGTAGCCGAGTTTTTCACGCTCTTTGCCGTTTTGTAAGGCTTCTTCGATGGTCTGCCCGGTAACGAACTGTTTGCCCAACATGCGCATGGCGTAGTCCACACCTTTTCGGATTAAAGGTTCGCCGCCTTTGCCCAGCATGCGCGTGAGTGCCGCGCTCAGGCTTTGCTCGCTTGAGGGGGCGGTGAGTTTGCCGGTAATCAGCAAGCACCAGGCGGCGGCGTTCACAAACAGGGAAGGGCTTTGGTTGAGGTGGCTTTTCCAATTGCCGTCGGACAGTTTGTCTTGAATCAGCTTGTTGCGTGTGGCGTTGTCGGGAATGCGCAGCAGGGCTTCGGCCAAACACATCAGCGCCACGCCTTCTTCGCTGGAAAGGGAAAATTCATGCATCAGGGCGTCGACGCCGGATGATTTTTTTCGGTTTTCGCGCACTTGTGTTACCAAACGGCGGGCGAGGGCATCGGCGGCACTTTGTTCTTCAGGCGACATTTGGGCGCATTGAAGCATGTCTTGCACGGCTTCGGTTTCATCGCGGCGGTAAGCGGCTGTGATGCGGCTGTGCAGGTCGGATTGGGTGCGGGCGAAAGCGAACATGAATTTCTCCGGAAATTTAGAATGTTAAATCAGGGTAAAGAATAATATGCCTGTCTGAAAGCACGGGTAAGGGCAGGCCGGTGTGTTGATGATTGGAAACGGCACGTTTGGAATTGTGCTCAATCAGATGCAACAGAATGATGCAATTTTAACAGTAAACCCCTGTTTAATATTGCGCCGGACGCTGTTTTTTTGAAAGATAGTTGAGTTAATTCAGATGCGGATGGTTTTATCGTTTAAATATCTAGGCTTATGAGTTTTATTGGTAATAACTGTATAAAAATGTTAAATTCATGATAGCAAAATAAAAAAATCGGCGTGAAGCGCATGTGGTGTATCTAGCGCTTATCGCACGATATTGGTGTGTTTTTAACGAGAAATAGAAATAAGGAGAGAAATATGCGTTATTCCAGAACTTTAGCAGCATTGGCTTGTTTGGCTGCCGGCTTTTCCGCTTCTGCTGCGGAGCCGGTAAAAACTTTACCGGGCGATATCACGCTTTCGCAGGCGCAATCGGTGGTACAGGCGGCGGTGAAAAAGGCGGAAGCGATAAAAGTACCTGTGAATGTGGCCGTTGTGGATGCGGGCGGAAACTTAAAAGCGTTCGCCCGTATGGATGATGCTTTTTTGGGCAGCATTGATATTGCCGAGCGCAAAGCACGCACGGCACGTTATTTTAATATGTCCACCCGCGCTTTGGGCAAAGCCGCGCAGCCCGGCCAGCCGCTTTACGGCATTGAAACCACCAACGACGGCTTGGTGATTTTTGCCGGCGGCGTGCTGTTGACTGATAAAAAGGGTACCATAGTCGGCAGCGTAGGCGTGAGCGGCGGCACGGTGGATGAAGATGAAAGCGTTGCGGAAGCCGGTGCAAAAGCGTTGTTGAGTAGATAAATCAATCGGTTTTCAGACAGGCATTTAATGCCTGTCTGAAACATAAGTTGCCGATAAAAAAGGTTGCACCCATATTGGGCGCAACCTTTTTCTTTATGTGTTTATGTGGTTTTATCAGTTAAAACTTCAAGCCATGCTGTTTTTTCCCGCATAGCGCAAAACCAGATAGCCGGCCACGCCGGAGAAAATAGAGCCCAAGAATACGCCGACTTTGCTGTAATCCTGAATAGCCGGATCGGTAAAGGCCAGTAGGCTGATAAATAGGCTCATGGTAAAGCCGATACCGCACAACAGCGCCACGCCGTAAACTTGCAGCCAGCTTGCGTTTTCAGGCAGGCTTGTCCAGCCCATTTTCACAGTTGCCCAAACCACGCTGAAAATGCCTATCTGTTTACCGACAAACAAACCCGCTGCGATGCCCAGCACCACGGGCTCAAACAACACCGAAAAATCCAGTCCCGCAAAAGATACGCCCGCGTTGGCGAAGCCGAATACCGGCACCACAAAAAATGCCACCGGGTTTTCCAAAGCATGTTCCCAAGTCAGCAAAGGCGCTTCTTCGATGCTGTCGGGCACGCGCAAGGGAATGGCAAACGCCAGTAATACACCGGCCAACGTAGCGTGAATACCTGTTTTCAACACGAAAAACCAAAGCAGTAAGCCTAAAAGCAGGTAAGGCGCCGTTTTCAATATGCCTTTTTTGTTTAGCGCGAAGAGGGCGGCCAATGTGATGCCGGCCAGAATCAGATAAAGGAAATTAATGCTTTCTGTATAGAAAAGAGCGATAACCACGATAACGGCGAGGTCATCCATAATTGCCAGTGCAGTGAGGAAGATTTTTAACGAGGCAGGTACGCGGCTGCCCAGCAATGCCAACACGCCCAAAGCAAACGCAATATCCGTTGCCGCCGGTACCGCCCAACCGCGTATGGTTTCAGGGTTATGGCTGTTGAATAAGGCATAAATCAGCGCCGGCAAAACCAATCCGCCAAATGCTGCTAGGCCGGGGAGGATTCTTTTTGCGTTGGTGTCCAGCTCGCCTTGCAGCAATTCGCGTTTTACTTCCAAGCCGACAAACAGGAAAAACACCGCCATCAGCCCGTCGTTAATCCAATGTGATACGCTCATGCCGCCAACGTAAGCACCCAGTATGCCGAAATAGTGTTCGGATAAAGCCGAGTTGGCGACAATAATGCCCAATACGGCGGCTATCATCAACATAATGCCGGAAGCGGGTTCCAAGCTGAAAAAATGAACAATTTTATTTTTCACTAATTTCCCTTCTTTAAAATGATTAAGTGTTGTGCGTTTGAATGTGAAACGGCGGAATATCAGGTGCGGCATGTTGTTTGAGCCGCGCAAACAGGAAACTCTGCCAAAGGGGTGAATGTTAAACTATGTTGCCGTAATTTACTTAAATACATGTTAATGCTTGTCTGAAAACTGCAAAAATTAACGGAAAGCAAAAAGGTAGTATGCTCGCGTATGGCGTTGCTGTTGCTGAGCAAGCGGCTTAATCACGAACAGCTTAAAATGGCTCCCGTTCTCCTGAAAATTCAGCTTTGTTCGGCAGAGCCAGTGTAAAGAACAGGTGTCATCAAGGTTTCAGACAGGCATCAACCTTTGTTTTGAAACAAGTGAAATAAGAGGCCTGTCTGAAAACGTTCAGACAGGCCCGGTAAATGGATTTCAATTATTTTGCTGCTTGATAATCCGCATCCGCTTTTTCAAAACGCTCCTGAACTTCGCGGCTCGGTGCTTTGCTGATTAAAGACACAAGCATAATCACCAGCCAGCATACGATGAAGCCGGGCACGATTTCGTAAATGGTGGTCCAGCCGCTTTCTTTCAGGGCCAAAGCGGGTTTTTTTACCCATTCTGCCCAAACCACCACGGTCAGCGCTCCGGCAATCATGCCTGCCAATGCGCTGGAAGCGGTCATACGTTTCCAGAATACAGACAAAATCACCACAGGGCCGAATGCCGCGCCAAAACCTGCCCAAGCGTAAGAAACCAAGCCCAAAACCTTGCTGTCGGGATTCGCTGCAATCAAAATCGCAATCACAGCAACCGCCAGCACCATAATGCGGCCAACCCAAACCAACTCTTTCTGAGCAGCAGCAGGGCGCAGGAAGCCTTTGTAGAAATCTTCGGTAATCGCGCTGGAGCAAACCAAAAGCTGGCAAGATAAGGTGGACATTACCGCCGCCAAAATAGCGGAAAGAATCACGCCGGCAACCCAGGGGTTGAACAGAATGGTCGCTAAGGCGATGAATATGCGTTCGTTATTACCACCCATTGCACCGGCGTGATCGGGGTGTGCGCCAAAGTAAGCGATACCGAAATAACCAACGGCTACGGCGCCGGCCAAACACAGAATCATCCAAGTCATCCCGATGCGGCGCGCGCTGGCGAGCGATTTTACATTTTCAGCCGCCATAAAGCGCGCTAGGATATGCGGTTGGCCGAAATAGCCTAAGCCCCAAGCGGCGGTGGAAATGATGCCGATAAATGTTGTGCCGGTGAGCAGGCTGCTGTACATCTGGCCGCTGGATTGTGTGGCGGCTGCGATAGCGGCATCCACCTCGTCTGCGCCGCCCAAAGCCAGATAAACCATAACCGGTGTCAGAATCAGCGCAAAAATCATCAGTGTGGCCTGCACAGTATCCGTCCAGCTGACTGCGAGAAAGCCGCCGATAAAGGTGTAGGCAATGGTTGCGCCCGCCCCCAGCCAGATGGCTTGCTGGTAAGTCATGCCGCCAAACAGGCTTTGGAACAGGCGCGCTCCTGCTACTACGCCCGAAGCACAATAAATCGTGAAGAAAAATAAGATGATAGTGGCGGAAATTACCTTAATCGCCCGACCTTGCGCACCGAAACGGTTATGAAAATAATCGGGCAGGGTTAAGGCGTTATTGTTGTATTCGGTGTGTACGCGTAAACGGCCCGATACCAAGAGCCAGTTAAGCCATGCGCCTATGGTCAGGCCGATGGCAATCCAGGCTTCACTCAAGCCCGCAGCATAAATCGCACCGGGCAAGCCCATCAAGAGCCAGCCCGACATATCGGAAGCTCCCGCAGACATGGCGGTTACGAACGGGCCCAAGCTTCTGCCGCCCAAAATATAATCGTCGAAGTTGCGGGTAGAGAAATAGGCGACCAAACCGATCAGCAATACGGCGACCAGATACACCCCGAAGGTAATGTACATCGGATTCATAATGTACCTCTTGATGAAGGTTGTGTTTGTCGGAGTCGGAAATGGGAGGTTGTATGTTTTATCAAATTGATTCTTATTGGAATTAATTCCAATAAGATAAGCATTAGGGTAACACAAACCATGTTTTCCGGCTTGGTTTTTGGAATATTTATACCAAAAGTTAAGATTTATACTGAAAATTTATAGTTAAGTCAATGTTTGCAAAATCGGAATTATACAAACTAATTTTTTTAACTATTTGATTTTTATGTTAATGAATTGATAAATGCCTGTCTGAACGTTTTCAGGCAGACATTGAAACAAGATGTAATTGTTGACAATATTTAAATTTAGTCAAGTATTGGTTGTTAATTCACTATACAGCTAAAAAATGATATTCAGGCATTCATACAAGATGCCGGATAAGTGGCGAAATGATAAGAATGCCTGTCTGAAAAGTTTTTCAGACAGGCATTTAATCCGGCGGTAGAGAGATTACAAACCTGAAAGTCTTGCCGTATCTTGAGCGATCATCAGCTCTTCGTTGGTCGGAATCACCACTGCTACTGCAGCGCTGTCGGCAGTTGTGATTACACCGGCATTACCGAAGCGCGCTTGCAGATTGGCTTCTTTATCCAGTTTGAAACCTAAGAAAGCAACATAGTTCAGCACTTTTTCACGGATGATGTCGGAATTTTCACCGATGCCGCCGGTAAACGCCAACACATCAATGCCGCCTGCCGCCACAGCCATGCTGCCTACATATTTTGCCAAGCGGTAGGCAAAAATTTCCAAAGCCAAAACCGCGCCTTCTTGACCCTTAGCCGCTTCTTCTTCAATCGTGCGGCAGTCGCTCGAAATTTCGGAAATGCCGAGCAGGCCGGATTTTTTGTTGAGCAAATCGGTAACTTGGGCAATGTCCATACCGGCATTTTCAGCCAGGAAAGAGAATACGCTGGCGTCCACATCGCCGCTGCGCGTACCCATTACCAAACCCTCCAGCGGAGTCAGACCCATGCTGGTGTCAACGGATTTGCCGTTGGCAACGGCAGTAATCGACGCGCCGTTGCCCAAGTGGGCGATAACCATGCGCAGAGTGTTTTTGTCTTTGCCTAAAAAACGGGCGGCTTCATCAGCTACGAAGCGGTAGCTGGTGCCGTGGAAACCATAACGGCGTAAGCCGTATTTGCGGTAAAGTTCGCGCGGCAAGGCGTAAGTGTAGGCATGGGCGGGCAGGGTTTGGTGGAACGCGGTATCGAACACGGCTACATTCGGCAGACCTTTGAAAATATTTTGCGCAGCGCGGATACCGAGCAGGTTGGCCGGATTGTGCAGCGGCGCCAACGGAATGCATTTTTCAATACCGGCAATCACATTTTCATCAATTAAAATGGATTCGCTGTATGTTTCGCCGCCGCTCACTACGCGGTGACCGATTGCAGAGATGTCGCTGTCCAGCCCGCGGGATTTGAGTTCTTCCATCAAAGCTTCTACGGCGCCGGTGTGATCGGTGCGGCCTTCCAGAGATACTTTGTGTTTTTCGCTGTTGGCTTTAAATGTGATGTAAGCATCTTCCAAGCCCAGTTTTTCGCCCAAGCAGCTCAACAGCACGTCGCCGTTTGTGTTATTCAATACGGCACCTTTCAGCGAAGAGCTGCCGCAGTTTAATACAAGAATCAATTTATCAGTCATGATGTGAAGCTCCTTAATTCAGGATGATTAAAAATTTGAGATATCCGAATTAAATCGAGATATATAAATAAAATTTCGGCCTGAGCACGCGTTGAGTCTGCCGCTATGGCCGATTTGCTAAAACTTAAAATTTGTTTGCTTCTGTTTCGGTTTGATTTTCAGCGAGGGCACGATTTTACAGAAATTTTAGGCGGTAGTGTAAATTGTTTCGTTCCGTTAACCGGGCGCGAAGCTGTTTGTTTCTCAAACAGATGAAATGTTTGTTTGAAAAGTAAAACCTTTAATAATGTTATTTGGATATGCTGAATTGAATTCTGTAAAATTGAAGCGGAATCGGATGATATAGAAAAGTAAGTTGCTGCAAAACAGACAGTACGCTTCTTGACGTTGTTACAAAGCCGACAGTAGAATTATTCAATTCTTAATCTATAAATTTCTTAATCTATAAATAAAGTATAAAACTGACTTTGTTTTAGTCATATCATTATCATTTCAAGGATTAACATGACCCAGTTTGTTCCTCAAAACAGCTATACCAAAGAAGAATTACTCGAATGCGGGAAGGGCAACCTGTTCGGTCCCGGTAACGCCCAGCTTCCACTGCCCAATATGCTGATGATTGATCGAATCGTGAGCATTACTAAAGATGGTGGCAAATACGGCAAAGGCGAAATCATTGCTGAATTGGATATCCATCCGGATTTATGGTTTTTCGATTGCCATTTCCAAGGCGACCCTGTGATGCCGGGCTGTTTGGGCTTGGATGCGATGTGGCAGCTGGTTGGTTTTTTCTTAGGTTGGAGCGGCGCGCCCGGTCGCGGACGTGCATTGGGCTGCGGCGAAGTTAAATTCAGCGGGCAGGTTTTGCCGAAACACAAAAAAATCACTTACCACATCCATATGAAGCGTGTAATGAACAGCAAGTTGGTGTTGGGTATTGCCGATGCCGAAATGAGTGTAGACGGTAAAAAAATCTATGAAGGCAACGGTTTGCGTGTTGGCTTGTTTACCAGCACCGACGATTTCTAAGCAACAGACCGTATGTTTGCTTTAATCTGAAAATTCAAAACCTTATTCGCTTTACTATTTGGAGATGTAGCATGAAACGAGTAGTGGTAACCGGTATCGGCATCGTGTCGAGCTTGGGTAACAACTGCCAAGAAGTGCTTGAATCACTCAAGAACTTAAAATCAGGCATTGAATTTGATCCTGTTTATCAGGAAATGGGTCTGCGCTCAAATGTTGCGGGCAACATTAAAATCGACACCAAAGAGCATATTGATCGAAAAGCCATACGTTTTATGGGTGATGCTGCCGCTTTTACTTATATAGCTATGAAAGAAGCTATTGAGAATGCCGGCTTAACTCCGGAAATGGTGTCTAACCCCCGTACGGGCATTGTGGCCGGTAGTGGCGGGGCTTCTTCTTCTGCTCAGGTTGAAGCTGCTGATATTTTGCGTGAAAAAGGCGTGAAACGCATCGGCCCGTACGGCGTAACCAAAACCATGGCTTCCACCGTTTCAGCTTGTTTGGCTACGCACTATCAAATTAAGGGTGTCAACTATTCCATCAGCTCTGCGTGTTCAACCAGTGCGCATTGTATCGGTAATGCGGCCGAGCTGATTCAGTTAGGTAAGCAGGATATTGTGTTCGCCGGCGGCGGTGAAGAAGTATCGTGGCAGATGAGCATGTTGTTTGATGCGATGGGCGCCATGTCGAGCAAATACAATGATGCGCCTCAAACTGCCAGCCGTGCTTATGATGCCGACCGAGACGGCTTCGTGATTTCCGGCGGCGGCAGCATCTTGGTGCTGGAAGAATACGAGCATGCTAAAGCGCGCGGTGCTAAGATTTTGTGTGAAATCACCGGTTACGGCGCTACTTCCGATGGCTATGATATGGTACAGCCTTCAGGTGAAGGTGCGGTGCGCTGCATGGAAATGGCTTTGGCACAACATGGCGGTAAGGTGGATTACATCAATGCACATGGCACCTCCACACCGGTGGGCGACACCAAAGAATTGGAAGCCATCCGTAAGGTGTTTAATGGAAAAGATGTGCCTTTTATCAGTTCTACCAAATCCCTTTCCGGTCACGCACTTGGTGCGGCGGGCTCTAATGAGGCAATTTATTCCATTTTGATGATGCAGAATGATTTTGTATGCGCCAGTGCCAATATTCAGAATATTGATGAAGAGGCGGTCGATCTGCCTATTTTGCGTGAGAATAAGCAGATGAAGCTGGATGCCGTGATGTCGAACAGCTTCGGTTTTGGCGGTACAAATGCCACATTGATTTTCAGCAGGGTTTAAATGCCTGTCTGAAAAACTGAATAAAGCACCCGGCTCAACAAAGCCGGGTGCTTTATTTTTGTGCTATGGTGGAATATGGTTAAACCCTTGCATAGTAACAGCATAGTCAATCAACTTAATTTTTACTACGTCGTTGCTGCGCTGTAGCTCAAAGAGAACGATTTTGTAAGCTGCTGAAGCAGCAACAAAATCAGTCCCGTACTACTTGTACTGTCTGCGGCTTGCTCTTGTATTAAAAATAAGTTGATTGACTGCCAAAAACTGTAACGGTATTGTGTTGTTATTCTTATTGTAAATAAAGTTTATTGGCTATAGTTACGGAAATGCCTGTCTGAAAGAGCGGTTTTCAGGTAGGCATTATGTGAATCGCTTCAGGAATTCTGCTACATTTCGTGCCATTTTGTCTCGCATTGTATGACTTTCATTTTCACAGTTATGTTGAAAACTTCGCTCGCTTCTTGTCTGAATGGAATATTGTGTTATACAATACACGCTTTCTTTCTCTAGCCGGGCCTGTAGCTCAGGGGTTAGAGCAGGGGACTCATAATCCCTTGGTCGTCGGTTCGAACCCGACCGGGCCCACCAAATACGAATCCGCATAATAGTTTATGCGGATTTAATTTTGCAAAAAAACTTTGTACGGTTTGGAAAAATTTGTATTGGATACTGAGCGGTGTTATTAAAGTGAAGTAAACCGAAGATAACGAAGATTGTGAAATGCCTGTCTGAAAAATTTTTCAGACAGGCATTGTGTTTATGTGTACATGGTTTTGCCTAACTATGCATTCCGTGCAGCGGTCATTTCGTAAGCCGTGTTTACTGCGGCAATCAGGCTGCCGGAACGGGCTTTGCCTGTACCTGCCAGCTCAAGGGCTGTGCCGTGGTCAACGGAGGTGCGGATAAACGGCAGGCCGAGGGTAATGTTGACGCTGTTGCCGAAGCCCGCGTATTTCAACACAGGTAAGCCCTGGTCGTGATACATGGCGAGCACGGCATCGGCGTGTTCCAGCATGAAGGGTTGAAAAAGGGTGTCGGCAGGATAGGGGCCGCGGATATCGATACCTTCTGCACGCAGGGTTTTAAATGCGGGGATGATGATGTCGATTTCTTCGCTTCCTAAATGCCCGCCTTCTCCGGCGTGCGGGTTGAGGCCGGCGGCGAGAATGCTGGGCGCTTCAATGCCGAATTTATGTTGTAGATCGTGGTGCAGCACGCGGACGATATTGTGCAACAGCGGTGCGTTGATGGCGGCGGCTACGTCTTTTAAAGGCAGGTGGGTGGTGGCCAGCGCAACGCGCAAACCACCGCCTGCCAGCATCATGACTACTTGTTTGGCTTCGGATTTTTCGGCTAGGTATTCGGTGTGTCCGCTGAAGAATGGGCCGCCCGCATCGTTGATGATGCCTTTGTGTAGCGGCGCGGTAACCATGCCGGCAAATTGTTTGCGCTCTATGCCTTCATAAGCGGTGTCTAAAAGGTCAAGCACGTAAGGTGCGTTGGCAACATCCAGCTTGCCGGCTTCACAAGGTGCGTTTAAAGGAATATGCCATACT
Organism: Neisseria wadsworthii 9715; assembly: GCF_000227765.1. Lineage (GTDB taxonomy): Bacteria > Pseudomonadota > Gammaproteobacteria > Burkholderiales > Neisseriaceae > Neisseria > Neisseria wadsworthii. The sequence continues at coordinate 1,731,347 of NZ_JH165159.1, read as the reverse complement.
TCCAGTACGCCTTTTTCAGGCAGGCTTTCCGGATCGTATTGTTTGATTGTGATGGATTTACCAAGCATTTGCGCACGTTGTTGCAGCAGATTGATGTCGCCCAAAATAACGGCGCGGCAGGGTAGGGCGGCGTGTACCAAATCAAGGCAGATGTCGGGGCCGATACCGGCAGGTTCGCCCGAGGTAATGGCTAATGTGGGTTGCATGACGGGGCTATTCCTAAGGGAAATGTTAAAACAGACTATATCATTAATTGCTTGGCAATGCCTGTCTGAAAAAAGGTTTCAGACAGGCATTTTACTGCTGACTGAAATTGTCATAGCAAGCTGTTATACTGAATTATGCTATGAGAATGTTGTTAACGGAATTGAGGAGCGGCAAATGAAATTAACCTTTTATACACACCCCATGTCGCGCGGCCGTATAGCCCGCTGGATGCTGGAAGAAACCGGATTGCCTTATGAAACCGTGTTGCTCGAATACGGCACCAGTATGAAAGCGCCTGAGTACCGCGCTATTAACCCGATGGGCAAGGTGCCTGCGCTAAAGCACGGTGATGTGGTAGTGACAGAAACGGCGGCAATCTGCATGTATCTTGCCGATTTGGTGCCGGAAAAGAAGCTTGCGCCGCCGGTAGGCAGCCCTGAACGTGGTGCTTATTACCGCTGGATCAGCTTTATGGCGCCACTAGAGCAGTTGATGATTGCCAAAACAAGTGGTGCGCCTTTGCCGAAATCTGAAAATGCGGGTTTCGGCACGGAAGCCGATTTGCTCGATACTTTGGAAGCTGCGTTGACAGACAGGGAGTATTTAGCAGGCGACACGTTTACCGCGGCTGATCTTTTGGTGGCCGCTTATGTGGGCTGGTATGTACAATTTAAATTGCTGGAACCGCGCCCGGCTTTTGTGCAGTTTGCAGAACGCCATCGAAAACGCCCTGCGGCTTTACGGGCCGATGAAATTGATGAAGAGCTGTTGGCTCAGCAGGGGAAATAAAAGCATAGTGGGTCAATTTACAAATCAGTATGACAACGAGTTCTTTTAAATCTTATCTGTTTCATACTGTTGTTAAGATGGCGCTAAAGGGCCGAGCGGCCTATTATTTTCTTGCTTCGCCAAAGCAAATGAATTAAGAAAGGCGACCACGGTTGCCGGTTTCTATGCAAGGCGTTTGTGAGGTAGTAGCCGAGATCTGCTAACGGTTTAAGCGCATTGATTTCAAATTGATTCAATATCGTAAACCATGCCTGTATGAAACTTTTTTCAGACAGGCATGGTTTATTTGGTCAACATGGATTTATTTATGAATCTGCAAGGCGGAAACTTTGATTTCTACTTTCCATTCCGGTTTGGCCAGTTTGGCTTCCACGCAGGCGCGGGCAGGCGTGTGATGGGGGGTTACCCAAGCGTCCCAAGCAATATTTACGGCGTCGTAATCAGCCATATCAGGCAGGAAAATGGTGGCTTCGAGAATATAGCTTTTATCGGATCCGCACCGTGCGAGCCAGTGGTCGATTTGCTCGAGTACGTTGCGGGTTTGTTCGGCGGCGTCCGCTTCCGTGTTTTCAGGTACCATGCCCGCAAGGAATACGAAACCGTTGGCAACAGTGGCTTCTGAAAGGCGGGGCGTTTGGCCGAAGTATTGAATGGTCATATTTCTTCCTTTGGGTGAGAATGGTTATTGAATGGAAAGCTATGTTAACATAAGGCAGGTTATCGTTTTTAAAAATTTTGCCATGGCTAAGCCTGATTATCCCGTTACCCCCGCTGTGCGCTTCTTGCGCGAGCATAATATTCATTTTGAACCTAAGCTTTATGATTATGTCGAACACGGTGGCACAGCCCATTCGGCTGCGTGTTTGGGCGTTGCCGAGCATGCGGTGGTAAAAACCATTGTGCTGCAAAACGAAGAGAAAAAAGGCTTAATTGTGTTGATGCACGGCGATAAACAGATTTCCACACGCAATCTGGCGCGCACACTCGGTATGAAACATATCGACCCTGCCGATCCGAAGCAGGCCAATAAGTGGACGGGCTTTTTGGTAGGCGGTACCAGCCCTTTCGGCACCAAAACCGCATTGCCGGTTTATGTGGAAGAAAGTATCTGGGCTTTAGATACAATTTATATCAACGGCGGCAAGCGCGGTTTTCTTGTGGCTGTTTCTCCGCAGGCTTTGCAAACCCTGAACCCTGTCAGCGTGAATGTGGCAGTTGACCATTAAAATAGATTGGAGAGGAATATGGACGAAATGAAAAATCACAATAACAACGAAGAGCAGAATATTGAGGTTGAAACAGCCGAACAACAGGCTGCGCCTGAGCATTTTGCAGGCTCAATACACTCGCCGGCGGTTTCTGAAAATATGCGCAATTATGCTTTGGCGGTTTATATACTTTATGCAGCCTCGATTTTGGTGGGTATTACGGCCATCGTGGGCGTGATCATTGCCTATATCAAGCGTGATGAAATGGCCGGAACAATTTATTACGACCATATGCAGTATCTGATTAAAACGTTTTGGATTGCGCTGGCCGGCAGCCTAATCGGCTGGATTACATCGTTTATCGGCATCGGTTTGATTGTGTTGTTTATAGTAGGCCTGTGGTTTATTTACCGTGTGGTGGTCGGTTTCATCAAGTTTAACGACAATCAGCCGGTATCGGTGGAAGGCTGGTTGTGACAACTGATTTTTAGATTTAGGCGGATGATGTTGTGAATCCGTATAATATAGCCGGGCGGTAAGCCCGGTTTTGTTGTGGGCATGAATGCCTGTCTGAAAGCTTTTGGCGGAAGTGAAAAAATGGTTTTTCTTATCAGCAGTATTGTGTGCAGCGTGGCCGTGTCGGTTTTGCTGAAAATGGCGCGTGCGAAGAAAATCGACATCGAACAGGCGGTGGCTGTGAATTATTTGGTGGCGATTGCGCTGTGTATGATTTTTCTCAAACCTGATTTGAGCACTTGGCGCAGCTTTTTGCCGACTTGGTGGGTATTTGGTGCGCTGGGCGTGTTGTTGCCCACGGTTTTTGTGATTATGGGGCGCTCGGTTGAACGGGCGGGGATTGTGAAGTCGGATGCTGCACAAAGATTGTCGTTGTTTCTGCCGATTTGCGCGTCGTTTCTGATTTTCGGTGAAACACTCACGCAAGGGCGGGCGGTTGGATTGGCGCTGGCGTTTACGGCATTGTTCTGCCTTTTGTGGAAATCCGGAGGCGGGAAAAAATCAGGAGGAATGATGGCAAATGCCGGCTTGCTGCTCGGCGTGTGGGCAGGCTACGGTGTGATTGATATTCTGTTCAAACAGGTGGCTAAAAGCGGCACGGCGTTTTCCGGCAATCTTTTGGTGGCTTTCTGTTTGGCGGGGATACTGATGTTTGGTTATCTGTTTGCTAAAGGCGTGAAATGGACCGCTGCCGGAATCCTCGGCGGCATGGTATTGGGTTGCTTGAATTTCGCCAATATCTTTACTTATGTGCGCGCCCATCAGGTGATGAGCGAAAGCCCGACTTTGGTGTTTGCGGGAATGAATATAGGTGTGATTGTGCTCGGTACGCTGGTGGGGGCGCTGGCGTTTAAGGAAAAAATCAGCAGCATCAATGCGGCGGGTATCGTGGTGGCCGTATGTGCTATTGCCTGCTTGTTTTATTGGCCGCAAATCAGTGGTGCTTTAGGGCTGTAAGGTGTAGCGGATGCAATGCCTGTCTGAATATTTTCAGACAGGCATTGTTCTATTGAAATAATCAATAAGATGATAATATTCACTTTTATATTTCAAAGATAAAAAGGGAAAACGTGCGCTTTTTTGAACGCTGTCTGCCTGCGTGGGTGGTTGGAATTACAGCTTCTTTTGCGCTGCCGGCCGTGCCCGCTTGGTATGTTGCGGCTATGGCAGGTTTGGGTTTGCTGCTTGCTGCGCGGCGTAGTGGTGTGGCGGCTGTGTTGCTGGTGGCACTTTTGGGCGCCGTTTACGGTACATGGCGCACAGAGCTCGTGCTGGCAAACCAATGGCCGGTCGCGCAGGTTGAAGCAAATATGCTGACGCTTAAGGTAACGGGCTTACCGCAGCGGGAAGAGCGGTGGGTGCGTTTTGAAGCTCAAGTGCAGGATTTTTCCGGGCGGCAATGGCGGGTTCAGCTTTCCGATTATTCGCTTCGCGACTGGCCGATAGGCAGTGTGTGGCGGGCGAAAGTGCGGGTGAGGGCGCCTGTGGGCGAGGTGAATCTGCGTGGGTTTAACCGGGAGGCATGGGCTTTGGCCAATGGATTGAGCGGTACGGGAACGGTTGGGAAAGAACGTGAGCGTATCGGGCAGGGACAGGAGATCGGTTTGCAGCAGCTGCGCGCGGCTGTTAGCGGCAACTGGCAGCAGGTGCAGGGATTTGAACAGGGTGTGGCATTGATGCGGGCTTTGAGTATAGGCGAGCAAAGTGCGCTGCCGAATCGGGCTTGGCAAGCATTCCGCCCTTTGGGTTTGACGCATTTGGTCAGCATATCCGGCCTGCATGTCAGCATGGTGGGGTTGCTGGCGGCATTGCTGGCGCGGATGGTGTTGCGCCGTTTGCCGTTTTCATTTAAACGGCCGCGCACGGTGATGCTGCTTGTTGGTTTGTCGGCGGCATTTGCTTATGCGCTGCTGGCAGGGTTTGGTGTGCCGACTCAGCGCACGGTGTTGATGTTGGCGGCATTTGCCTGGATTTGGCATTCGAGGAAAGGGCAGTCGGTTTGGTTTGCCTGGTGGGCGGCGCTTGCCGCGGTGTTGTTGTTTGATCCGCTGGCTGTGCTGGGTGTGGGCACATGGCTTTCGTTTGGTTTAGTAGCTGCTTTGCTGTGGGTAAGTGCTTGGCGGCTGGAAGAAAAAGGACAGGTTGTGTTTTGGCGCGGCCAGTACGCGTTGTTGCTGGTATCTTTGGTGGCGCTGGGATTTATGTTTGCGGCGTTGCCCTTAATCAGCTCTTTGGTAAATTTGATTGCTGTACCGTGGTTTTCATGGGTGTTGGTGCCGTTGGCATTGGCGGCTTCTGCTTTTCCTGTTGAGCCTTTGCAAATGCTGGCGGCAGGTGCGGGCGAATATACGATGCGGGCATTGTTTTGGCTGGGAAGCTGGGCGCCTGAGTGGAGTATGGCTGCGGCGCCGGTAAGTTTGTTGTGGCTGGCTGTTGCTGCGGTGTTGGTGGCTTTGTTGCCTCGGGGGCTGGGGCTGAAGCCGTGGGCATTTGTTGTGTTGGCAGGTTTTACTTTTTACCGCCCGCCTGCCGTGCCGAAACAGGCTTTGAAGATTATGGTGTGGGATGTCGGACAGGGGCTGGCTGTGAGTTTTCATACTGCTTCTAAAACGCTGTTGTTTGATACGGGCACGGAAGCAGCGGCGCAAACGCAGTTGATACCGAGCTTGCGTGCAATGGGTGTGCATAAGCTGGATGGAGCCGTGTTTTCACATCATGATAATGATCACGACGGCGGCGCAATGCTTATCAGACAGGCATTCAGCCCGGCAACACTGTGGGCGGGGCAACCTGAATTTTACCCAAATGCACTGTCTTGCCATGAGGCGGAAGCATGGGATTGGGATGGTGTGCATTTTGAATTTTTAAGCCTGTCTGAAAAAGCGGGTGATGACAATGAACAAAGCTGTGTGTTGCGTGTAGTGGCGGCTGAAAAAGCGTTGCTGGTTACAGGGGATTTGAGCCAGCGGGGTGAGCAGGCATTAATCTCGCGTTACGGCAGCGGGCTATACAGCCAAGTGCTGATACTCGGCCATCACGGCAGCAGTAGCGCTTCTTCCGGGGCATTTTTAAACGCGGTTGCACCGCAATATGCTATTGCCTCCAGCGGTTTTGCCAATGCTTACGGGCATCCGGCAAAAGCGGTAAAAACACGTTTGCGGGCACATGGCATTCAGCTTTTACGCACCGATTTGCAAGGAGCCCGGCTAGTTGGTTTTGAGCCGGAAGAGGCTTTATCGCTAGGTGCGGAGCGGCATGAGAACAAAGCATATTGGCAGAAAAAGCCTTTTGGGAAAGAAGCCGGGCAAAACGAATCAATGCCGTAGCGGAGACAGGCATGTCACCACGATGCCAGATGGTTATTTGATAAAAACCATTGGTTTCAGATGGTTGGTGTAAGTATAATCCTGTCGAAATAGTGGTATCGCAAATAAATTTTATTTCTGCTACGGCGTTGCTGCACCTTGCTGCCTTGTATCAAAAATAAGTTTATTTGCTATGGTTAAATTAGTGTCACCTTTTAGAGATGAAATAAATGAACAATTATCAACTGAAAATCACACGCGAAGACAATAGCTCGGAGATAATTTATGCAGATGCTGCCCTGCCTGCACAAGTGGAGGCGCATAGTGGTGAAGTTTTTGCTGTGTATGATGCGGAAGGTAATTTGGTTGATGTAATTGCCAAGCAGGAAGGCGAAGATTTGCTTCTGCTACCGCAAAATAGTGGGCAGCCGGTGGCGGAAATCAAGGGATATTACCGATATTATGCTGATTTCGTAAACGGTGAAACAACAGTCGCGCCGTTGCAGGGTAAGCCGATGCTGGCGGAAGAGGCGGGCATAGGAACCAAAGCGGCAATTGGTGCAGGTGTGTTGCTGGGTATCGGTGCTATTGCCGCTGCGGCGGGCAGTTCGGGCGGAGGAGGTTCTTCTTCTAATGAAAACCGAGACCGGAAAATCACTTTAAAGCTTGATAAAATTACCGGCGACGGTGTATTGAACGTAACCGAAGCTCAGGCTCCGGTGACGATCAGTGGTTCTGCACAAGGTGCTGTTGCCGGAGATGAAGTGCAGATTAATGTGAACGGTAAAACGTATCAGGCATCAGTTGCGTCCAACGGAACATTCAGTGTGAAAGTCAACGCTGCCGATTTGGTTGGCAGCAGCAAGCACGCGGTAACGGCGTCGGCAAACGGAGCGGAATCGGTGAGTCAGAGCTACAAGCTGCAAAACGAAGTAGCCGCACAAATCCGCTTGAATCCCGTGGTGGGGAGAAGCGACGTGGTCGGAGAGAGCAGGGCAGACGACATTGTTACGCTTGGTGGCAAGATTTCAAGTGAAAATGCTGCGCTTCAGAAATATATTCAAAACGGTTGGATTAGCGCTTTGGAAATAGGCATCGGTAGCCAGATTTACCGTGCAAGCGTCAATAGTGCAGACGGTTCGTTCAGTTTCAAGGCTAATCTGAATGACTTGGCCAAAGCAGAAGGCGAGCGTGTTTGGGTGAAATATGCCGAAAGTGCGTTTTCTTTTGTTACTGAACGCGGTAATGGAGAGTACGAGCTTCATCATGGCTTCCCTCAGGATGCGGATTTATCTAGTGTGAGCGTTGCTTTTTCTCACGATTTGCTGCTGAAAGATAAAAACGGCAACTACAGCGTGGATGCTGCTGCCGGAAATGCGCTGGTAACAGAAATCAGCGGTGCGGTAAGCGGGGCCGGCAAAATCGGCGATAAGGTTATTGTTACCGTAAACGGCACCGAATACAGCACTTCGGTCGGTAAGGGCAAAACTTTCAGTGTGAAAGTGAAAAATAGCGACCTTTATGCCGATACCGACCAAACCGTGAGCGCCGTGTTGAACACCAAAAATGCGGAAGGCGAAGTCATCTCCGTTTCAGACAGGGATACTTATGCCGTAAAAGAAACGCCTGATGGCGGCGATATAGGCGAATCGGGCAACAAAAATCTGCCCTATTTTATCCGCGCATTGGGCGACGGCAGTTTTCAGGATAAAGGCCTTTCTTTCGGCTATCTCGATAACACGTCCAACTGGCGCGGGCCCGGCAGCGCTTTGATTGTTCATTACGCGTTTGACCCCGAAAGCAAAATTGACCGCAGAACAGGGGAGAAGCTCAATGGCGGTATGCCGTTTAGTGAGAATCAGAAAAACGATATTCGGGCTTTGTTTGAAAGCTATACCAAATATGCCGGTATCACGTTAATCGAAACCGATGACGTCGAATCGGCGGATATGGTGCTTTATCTGGACGATATGACTTCCTCCGAAAAAAACTTGGGGGATAACCATGATACCGCGGGCTATGCTTATCCGGGCGGTGACGTACATTTATCGACCCAATTGTTTTCAGAAGATGATGCGTTTAGCCACTATAACGGTGCCCTTACGCTGTTGCATGAAGTGATGCACAGTTTTGGCTTCGAGCATCCTTTCAATGAAGACAGCGGCGATAATCCCGACAGTAAAAGCAATCTGAATAAAAGCGAAGATCTGGCGGCGGAAGAAGACGAGTTCAGCTATACCTTGATGTCTTATACACCCGGGGACAGCGTAGGTACGCTTGATTTACGCGTTTTCGATCTGGCAGCGCTGCATTACAACTTTGGCGTTAATCATGGTCAGAAAAGCGGTAACGACATCTACACCTTCTCCAGCTTCAACCGTACCAGCGACGGTGGCGTGTATATCTGGGATGGTAAAGGCACCGATACATTCGATGCTTCAGACGCATGGGCGGGTGTGACCGCCAGCCTGGTGCCTGGTTCGTGGAACTATATCGGAGAAAAAAGCCGCTACTTCATTCATCAGGGGTACGAGTTGATTAATGTGCCTCAGGCATTCGGCATTGGAAACAGCAAAGTTTGGTCTGAAGCCGCAGGTGATTATGTCAAAGAAACCGTGAAGAGCATCTATACCGTCGGTCAGGCTTTTATCGGCTACGGCACACAGATTGAAAATTTGATTGGTTCGCGTTACAGCGATAAGTTGACTGGAAATGATGCGGATAACCTGATTGAGGGCGGAGCAGGCAACGATACCATCAACGGCGGTGCAGGCAACGATATTCTCGACGGTGGCGCGGGTAACGACACGCTGGCGGGCGGTGCAGGCAATGATATTTATCACGTTGATAGCGTGTATGACCGCATAGTCGAAGCAGAAAACGAAGGTGACGACAGCGTGGTGAGCACAAACAATTTTGAGCTTTCCGAGCACCTCGAAAACCTTACTTTGCTGGGAGAGACCGCTATCAGAGGCACGGGTAATGACGGAGACAACCGCATTGTCGGCAACAGTGCCGATAATGTAATCAACGGCAAAGCAGGTAATGATGTGATTATCGGCGGCAAAGGCAGCGACACGCTTACCGGCGGAGCGGGTGCCGACACATTTGTGTTCAATACCCAGCTTGACGGTTCGATCGATACCATCACCGATTTTCAGTCCGGTACCGACAAAATCGGCTTAAGCAGCCTTGTGTTCGGCATGGATACCATTACCGATACCATGTTGGCATTCGGCGCTGATAAAGCCACGGCGGGAACACGTTTGGTTTATGATAAAGGCACTCTTTATTATGATGCCGACGGATCGGGAAGCGGCGGTGCAGTTGCGTTTGCCAAGCTTGCATTGGATAGCGAACAGTCGGCGCAAAACATTTTTGTAGTTGTATAGTATATATCTTTAAGAATGCCTGTCTGAATAATCTTCAGACAGGCATTTTTTAGCGCTGAATCATAATACTTTAGTATTAACCAATAAGTGGTATAAAAAGCGGATTTGCCGCATGTTATAAACACATTCGCTTATGGAACCGATACCAAAAAAGGAAACAATATGAATCTTCGCAAAACACTACTTACACTGGCGCTCACCGCCGCTATGCCGGCTGCATTTGCGGCTGAAATTACCGTATCGGCTGCTGCCAGCCTAAGCGATGTTTTTAAAGAAATCGCCGCTCAATACGAAAAGCAATATCCCGATGCCAAAATCAAACTGAACACCGCCGCTTCCGGTGCTTTATTGCAGCAAGCGGCTAAAGGTGCGCCGGTTGATGTATTGGCATTTGCCGATCAGAAAACCATGGATATGGCGGTCGAGCAAAACCTGATTGTGCCGGCTACGCGCAAAAATTTTGCCCGCAATACCTTGGTGGTTGTGGCGCCCGGTGACAGCAAGTTGACGGTTAAGGGTTTGAAAGACTTGCAACAAAGTAGCGTGAAACGCATTGCCGTGGGCAACCCGGACAGCGTGCCTGCAGGCCGTTATGCTAAAGCCGCTTTGGAAAAAGCCGGTGTTTGGGCTTCGATTACCCCGAAAATCATCAACACCCAAAATGTCCGCCAGGCGCTTGATTATGTAGCGCGCGGCGAAGTGGAAGCCGGTTTTGTGTACAACACCGATGCGCAGATTCAGAATGACAAAGTGAAAGTGTTGTGGACTGTGCCGCTGGACAAGCCGGCTACTTACCCGATTGCCGTGGCGAAAGACAGCAAACAACAAGCTGAAGCCAAGCGCTTTGCCGATTACATTCTTTCGACTAAAGGGCAGGCAGTATTACAAAAATACGGTTTCACGAAACCTTAACCTCGGTGATTTTCAGACAGGCATTGTGTTAGCAGGCACAATGCCTGTCTGAAATTCATAGTGATTGTGGCTATGGTGAATCAACTTAAAAATAATACACTCGTCATACTCGGGCTTGGCCCGAGTGTCAGCCGGTGTTGCTGGAATTCAAAACCTGTTTTGCTTTCTCTGAAAAGCCCGCTGTGTTCGGCGGCATCCCGTGGCGGCAATGGTGATTTCAGACCTCTCAAATTGTTTATTTTTAAGCTTTTCGATTATAAAACCTATGCCTGTCTGAAAAAGTTTAACTTACTCTATGACCGAACCCATCTTCATAACCCTTTACCTTTCCTTGAAAGTAGCCGGGCTGGCTACGCTGCTTAATATTATTGTCGGCACTGCGGCGGGCTTTGCTTTGGCGCGCCTAAAATTTTGGGGACGAGATTTTTTAGATACGGTGCTCACTTTGCCGATGGTTATGCCGCCAACCGTGCTCGGCTATTACCTGCTCGTGCTGCTTGGGCGTAAAGGCCCTTTGGGAAGTTGGCTGCAAGAGCATTTCGGCATCACGCTGATTTTTACCTGGCAGGGCGCTGTGATTGCCGCAATGGTGGTAACCTTTCCGCTTATTTTTAAACCTGCAAGGGCAGCATTTGAAAATGTGAACCCGCAGCTCGAACAAGCCGCGCGGTCGCTTGGTTTGGGGGCTGCCGCCGTATTTTTCCGAGTGAGCCTGCCTTTGGCATGGCGCGGTATTTTGGCCGGCGTGTTATTGGCGTTTGCACGTGCTTTGGGCGAGTTCGGCGCCACGCTGATGGTGGCGGGCAGCATTCCTAACGAAACGCAAACCCTTTCCATTGCTGTTTACGAAGCGGTACAAGCGGGTAACGATTCGCTAGCGAACAGTTTGGTATTGCTGATTTCAGTGGTGTGTGTGGTGATTCTGTTGGCCATCGGCCGTGTGGCAGGCGGTAAGGAAAGGAAAGCGTGATGCTGTTTGATTTTTCTTTGCAGAAAAAATTTACCGCATTTGAATTAGACGTTTCATTGCAGTCGGATTCACCGAATATCGCCATTGTAGGCGCGTCGGGTTCCGGCAAAACGCTGACGCTCAACATGCTCGCAGGTTTGCTAAAAGCTGATTCGGGTTATATCCGTATTCAAGGCGAGCAGTGGTTTGACGGCAAACGGCACCTGCCGCCGCAAGAGCGGCGGGTGGGGCTGGTGTTTCAGGATTACGCACTGTTTCCACACTTAACCGTGGCGCAAAACATTGCGTTCGGCCTCAATAGAGGGCTTGCCAACCCCAAACAGAAACATGCTCAGGTGCAGGCTGCTTCGTGGTTGGAGAGAATGCAGCTTTCACATGTGGCCGCGCATTATCCTAGTGAAATTTCCGGCGGTCAAAAGCAGCGCACGGCGCTGGCGCGCGCTTTGGCCAACCGGCCGAAGCTTTTGTTGCTCGACGAGCCTTTCTCCGCACTCGACACGGATTTGCGCGGCCAAATGAGGCAGGAAGTGGGTGCTCTCGCCAGAGAACAATGTGTGCCGCTGATTCTGATTACGCACGACACGCAGGATGCCGAGGCTTTAGCCGATCAAATATGGCGGATGGAAGCCGGTAGGCTGATGCGTGTAAACTGAATGCCTGTCTGAAAAGATATTTTGAAGTGTATCAAACAAAAAAACGCATCCTGTAAAAGAGGATGCGTTTTCATCATGAAATGCTGCTTACATAGCGTTGCAAGAAGTCTCTACTTTATTGCCGTAAGGATCAGCAAAGCTGAAGAATGCTTCGCCGCCTTTTGAATGCCATTGGGCACCGCTGCCGAACAGGCCTTTATTGGCGGTATAGAGTTCGCCTGAAGCAGAACGGGTTTGAGTCAATACAGCGCGTTTGTCATCTAAGGTCAATTCGATTTTGCTGTCACTCAATTGGCGGACTTGAACAGACAGGCCGTTTTGGCAAGTAAATTGAGTTGCCGCACCGCTTTGAGCTTGGCTGTGGCCATGATGATGGCTATGATCGTGGCTGGGAGTTTGGTTGGAAACAGGTACAACACAGGCAGCTAAAGTTAAAACAGCAGCAACAGACAGTAAAGATTTTATTTTCATGTTTATTCTCTCCAAAAATGGATAATGACCAGCCGCACCATGCCGCTGGCAGATTTCCATACTATGGCTAGTAGGAGAAATAGGCAAACCTGTTTAACTCGAATTTACGCCACGTTATTGAAATTTCGCAGAAATTAATGTCTTTTAAATACATCAATTTCGACTAAATAATGATGGTTTGTTTGGCCTTTTATATTAAAGTGGGCTGCTAAGGCGCTTTTTTAAAGAAACGTAATGCCTGTCTGAAAACATGTTAAGATATTTAATCTGTTAATAGTGTTCAATATGCAAATGAATCAACGAGATATGCTTGGATCGGGCTGGATGGTGGTGGCGGCAGCGCTTTTTACGCTGATGAATTTATGGATTAAGGAAGCCGGGCAATATGGTTTCGGTACGGGAGAATTGGTGTTTTGGCGTATGGCGTTTTCGGCTGTGGTGCTGGGTGTAATGGCCAAAGCGCAGGGAAAAACATTTGCCACACCACACCTTAAAGCGCATCTGAACCGCAGTATTTCGGGCACTTTGGGTATGTTTTGCATTTTTTATGCGGTAATACACCTGCCGCTGGCTACGGGGGTAACGCTCAGCTATACCTCGTCGATTTTTTTGGCTTTGTTGTCGTTTCTGGTGCTGAAGGAGAAAATCCCGGCCTATACGCAGCTGATGCTGGTGCTGGGCTTTGCCGGCGTGGTATTGCTGCTAAACCCTTCGTTTAAAAGTGGGCAGGAGGTAGCCGCTTTGGTGGGTTTGCTGGGCGGTTTGCTGGCGGGCTGGGCGTATTTGCAGGTGAGGGAGCTTTCATTGTTGGGCGAACCGGCTTGGCGGGTGGTGTTTTATCTTTCGCTGGTCGGCACGGTAATGGGGGCGGCATGGGCAACGGTTTCAGGCTGGCATATGCCTTCGGGCGCGGCTTGGCTTTATATTTTGGGCATCGGCGCTTCGGCATTGGGCGCGCAGCTGGCAATGACGCATGCTTATAAAGTGGGGCGGAAATTCACGGTGGCCGCGCTGGCTTACCTGACGGTGGCGTTTTCCACGCTGGTGGGTATTTTCTGGCTGGGCGATAAAATCGGCTGGCAAGAATGGCTGGGGATGGTTATCATAGTGTTGAGCGGCGTGTTGAGTGCGCTGAAAAAATAGCGGCATGCCGAAGCGGTTTCAGACAGGCATTGCGATGTTCAGTAAATACAAAAAGATAAGGAGAACAAAATGATTTCGATCCGAGAACAAGACTACGGCTTGGACATTGCGCTTTACAATGAGTTTACGCTGGAAGATTTCCGCAGCTTTGAAGAAGCCGCGCTGGGTACGGTTAAACGTATCCACCGTCCGGATTTGCTGCTGGATTTATCTATGCTTAAAGATTTTACAATCGATATGGCGATCGAGCAGCTTAAGTTTTTGCGCGAGCATGAAGATGAATTCGGCCGTATTGCGATTGTGGTGGATGATGTATGGATTCGCTTAGGCACACATATTTCCAGCTTGCTCACCAATCAGCGCCCCAAATATTTCGACGATGTGGCTTCCGCACAGGCGTGGTTGAGGTCGGATTCTTGAGGTTTTGTTTGATCGCCGGTGTTTGGGCTTACGGGCGTTTGAGAGCGGTTGAATAAAATGCCTGTCTGAAAATATTTTCAGACAGGCATTTTTTACGGCTGGATTAACCGGTTAACCCAATACTTCTTGTGTTTTCAACACGTCTTCCAGTGTCATGCCGGTTTCAAAGTTTTGGAATGTGATGGTGTTTTTATAAGTGTGCCCGTCTTTCACGCCGGTAAAGGTCAGCGTGTGGGTGGCGTCATTCCAAGAGGCGTTTTTATCGCTCAAGGCTTCGGTAAACACCAGTTTGTCTTTTTCTAGATTGAAATCTTTGATGGTGTCGTGGCCGCTGTTGCTGTTGGTTACAAACACATATTTGTCATAGCCTTCGCCGCTGTCGAGGAAATCGTCGCCCGCGCCGCCGATGAGGATATCGCTGCCGACTTCTCCGCGCAGGATGTCGTTACCGCCGTTGCTGCTGCTGTCGAGCAGGGTCGCCCAGTTGCCTGCGATAAAGCTGCGCACGGCGTCATCGCTGTTGTTGCCCAGATTCTGCTCCACATAAGCGCGCAGGGCTTCGTAGGCTGTGCTGCCGTCGGGCGCAGTGAAGTTGAGCTTTTCGGTGCTGATGTTGTCGCCGAACAGGATGTCGTGGCCGTTGTTGCCCTCGATGGTGTCGTTGGTGGCTTTTACCGTATATACAACGGTGTCATCTCCTGTGCCTTTATTGAAAGTGTTTCGCGTGTCACCGATTAATACATCATTAACCAAGCGGCCTTGCAGTTCGTTGTTGGCGCCGTCGGCATTGTCGGCCACTATGATGCTTTCGCCGTAAGCGTTGCCGCCGGTGTCGTTTACGCGGATCGACAATACCGAATAATCGGTGTCCGTGCCGTTGGCCACTTGGTAAATAATGTCGGGTACGCGGCCGCTGAAGCCTTCGGCCGGTTTGAACACATATTCGCCGCCGAAGTCGATTTGGATGGTGCCCACGCCGTCGATGGTTAATTCTTCGCCCACAGAGGCACTTTTGCCCTTAACGCTGAAGCTCAAGATGCCTGGGTCTTTGCCACCTTTTTCAACGAAATAATCAGTTAACACGTTGCCGCTCAGGTTTTTTTGGCCTTTGCGCATAAATGCGTTTTCATCTTGGTCGATGACCACTGCGCCACCGCCGTATTTGCGGCCTGTGCTGATGATATAGATGTCTTTACCCTGGTTGTCGTCGGCGTCGGTGGATTTTAAGGTAAACGTGTGTTGGCCGGCGTTCAAATCTTTTAGAGATAGAGTGAAGTTGCCTTCGCCGTCAATGTCTTTGATGGTGTAGTGTTCGCGGTCCACTTTAACGCGCACGTTTTCGCTGCCGGCTTCTACTTTGCCTTTGATGTCGATGTCGCGCGAATAGCTGTGCCAGTTGCCGTTATAATCTGAACGCATTACGGCATCTTCGGAAATGACCTGCATACTTTGGTTATTGCCGTCCACCGTGCCGGCGATACGGGTTACGGTTACATTGCCTGAGGCAGATGCCGCTTGCAGCTCGAAGCGCACATCACCGCTCATTTCGGTAAGTCCGTATGCGGTGAAAGTGCCGTCTTCCTTAATTTGGCTTTTGTCAACGGTTGTAAAATACTCCCGTATTGCGGTTTCGCCGTTGTTTTCTTTGGCTGTTCGATAAGTATAGATTTTCACATCGGTGCTGGCCGGGTCAACTTGACCTTTGAATGTGATGGATTGCTTGTTGGTGCTGAAGCGGCCTTGCTCATTTGCTTTGCGGCTGTCGTAGCCGTTCACTTCAAACCATTGTGTAACGCTCATAATTAACCTCTCTGTTTATTTATCGGCCGGCTGTAAATTTATAGCTGTCCGTGATTGTTATTGAAATTATTATATTGATTGTTTTTATTAAATTAATGGGAGCGGCGGGCTGTTTGATTCGGGTAATGCCTGCCTGAAATATAGTAAAAACATTTATAAAAGCTAAAAAGGTTAATTCAATCATTATGAACAACCGGCGCTTATCGGAATGTGTTTGACAATGCTATTCGATTATACCAATCAAATAAATATAAATTAAACAAAAAATATACGGAAATAATCCATTTTTATAAAACATAACACAAAACAAAACTATAATTCTTAAATTTATTTTTAACGTTTTATTTATTTGACGGATAGTTTTTCTTGTTATTATTTATTTTTATACTTAATGTTTGGCGTAGTTGAGTCGTTAATAGTTAAATTAATAATATTCAGACAGGCATTGTTATACAGAGTACTACGCTATATAACGGAATGCCTGTCTGAATATAGATTAGGGTGGGATAAGCTTTACATGGTATGAACAGCTTATTCGGTTTTAACCGCTGTTTTCGGCACTTTGTCTAGGTTCCAATGTGTCACCGTCCAATCCAGCAATTCGCGCGGGTGAACTTTTGCGGGCGCAGCAGGCAGATTCAGATAAGTCATGACCTGCCGCAGTAAATCTTCGCGTTTTTTCGTATCTAGAGCTGGAGCCAGTGTCTGCTTCGACCACTTCTGGCCCAAAGAGTTCACCAGTAGTGGAAGATGGGCATAATGTGGTGTGTTGAAGCACAAACAGCGTTGCAGCCAAATTTGGCGCGGGGTGGAAACCAGCAAATCCTGCCCGCGTACGATGTGCGTAACGCCTTGTTCGGCATCGTCCACTACCACAGCCAGCTGATATGCCCAAAAACCATCTGCACGCAATAACACAAAGTCGCCGATATCGCGCGCCAGATTCTGCGCATAATGCCCGACCACCGCGTCATCAAATCCAATGGTTTCATCCGGCACGCGCAGGCGCCAGGCAGGTGTTTTCGCGTTTGGCGGCGGTGTGTAGCCCTGTACCGCGCAATGCCCGTCGTACACAAAACCGTCTGCGCCAGCGGTTGCCGCTGCCTGCCAGCGTTTGCGGCTGCAATAGCAGGGATAAACTAGGTTCCGCTGTTTTAAATCGGCCAGCGCGGCTTCATACAAGGCATAGCGGCGGCTTTGATAGGCTACTTCGCCGTCCCATTCAAAGCCGAACGCTTCCAGCGTGCGCAAAATATCGTCCGCCGCGCCCGTCATTTCGCGCGGCGGATCCAAATCTTCCATGCGCACCAGCCACTTGCCGCCTTGAGATTTGGCATCGGCATAAGAAGCCAGCGCGGTAAGCAGCGAGCCGATATGGAGCAGACCGGTAGGACTGGGGGCGAAACGTCCGATATACATGATTTGAATGGTGCTGAATGTGAGAAATATTTCAGACAGGCATTTTTGCCGTGATATGCCTGTCTGAAAAAACGATAAGGTATTCTACTCTATTTCAGCACATCCGAAACAGCACCTAAATGCTATAATGCCTGTCTGAAAAAACAATCTGAATGACCATGCAAGCCGATTTCTCCAAACCTGTGCTCGCTATTGATACCAGCACATCGTTTTTATCCCTCGCCCTGCGCGCCAATGGGCAAACATTCCTGTTTCATGAAGAAGCGGGCAACCGCCAGTCCGATTTGATTTTGCCGCAAATCGGCCGATTGCTTGAGCAGGCGGGCATCGCGGCTGCCGACTTGGGCGCAATCGTTTATGCGCAAGGCCCGGGTGCGTTTACCGGTCTGCGTATCGGCGCGGCGGTGGCGCAAGGTTTGGCTGCGCCTTATGGCACATTATTGATTGGCATCCCCTGTTTGGATGCCGTTGCCTACCAGATTCCCGATGCAGAATGCGTATTGGCCGTAACCGACGCGCGCATGGGCGAAGTGTTTTACGCATGGTTCGATACCAAACACCACCGCCGGCTGAGCGATTACCAAGTAGGCAAAGCGGCAGACACCGCCTTACCTGCAAATACCCAAAACCCGCAAGGCATCGGCAATGCTTTCGCCTTACCAGAGCCGCCGCTGTTTGACGGCACGCCTGATATGCCGACTGCCGAAACCTATTTGAACTTGGCGCAAAGCGGCCGCTATCCCGCTCAAGACGCAGCGGCTGCCGAGCTGCTTTATGTGCGCAACAAAATCGCGCTCACCGCAAAAGAGCAGGCCGAGCGCAAAGCGCAGGGGTAAACCGTGAACATCCGCCCCGCCGCCGCTGCCGACTGCCCGACGCTTGCCGCTATCGACCGCATGTGCAACCCTTCGCCGTGGTCAGAAGCGCAGTTTGCCGGTGCACTGGCCAATCAACACGAAACCGTGCTGCTGGCCGAGCAACAGAGCATTGTGTTGGGTTTTATCGTGTGGCACACGCTGTTTGAAACATCCGAGCTGCACCTGATTGCCACCGCGCCCGAACACCGTGGTCGCGGCATCGCCACCGCCCTGATGGCAGAATGGTTTCAGACAGGCATTAAAGAAGGTGCAACGCATTATTATCTGGAAGTGCGCGCCGGCAACGAAAGCGCGCAAGCTTTATACCTGAAACACGGATTTGTCCAAACAGGCCGCCGCCGTGATTATTATTCCCTACCCGGCAACCGGCGCGAAGACGCCCTGATTATGGAGAAAACATGCTGAGCAGCCGCTATCTTCACCTGCACGAAGCGCTCGGATTAGGCCCCATGTGGCTGAAACGCGGCGCCGTAGTGTTGCCCGTCGAATCCGAACAGGCGGTTGCGGTTGACGTTCGCGCCGCCGAAAAGCTTGCTGCGCCGCCGGAAAAGCAACAGCAAGCCTCTGCGCAGGAACAGAAGCCGCTTCCTCCCGCGACCGAGCCTGCATCACAAGTAACCGCTGCACCGCGCCGCGCCGCGCCGACTGCACCGATTTCAGGCGCGCATGCGGCTACACTGGCTTCATTGGGCTTGAAAACCCTGCGTCAGAAAGAACGGGAAGCCGCAGCCGATGAGGCGGCGCAACAGGCCGTTCCGGCGGAGCCGCAACCCGATCCCGACAACACCGTAGCCCGCCACAAACAACGCCTGTCTGAAACCGTTCGCCCGGCCAAGCTCATGATTGTGAGCATCTGCCCGTCGCCGGAAGACAATATCGCAGGGCGGCTTTTCAGCGGCAAAGTGGGCGAACTTTTGGCCAATATGCTGGCCGCCATCGGCATGGACATGCAGCAAACACACCCCACCAGCTGGCTTGACGCTACCGAGTTCAACCCCAATCCCGACACCGCCAAACTCGCCCGCGCACTGCCGCGCATCCGTGCCGAACTCGAGCTTGCCGAGCCGCAGGCCGTATTGTTTCTCGGCCAGTTTTTCACCGCGCCCGAGCAGGCGGATATGATGGACGAACTGTGCGGCGGCCTGCCTGTGTTTACCGTTCCCCATCCCGCCCGCCTGTTGCGCCATCCGCTGCAAAAGGCCGAAGCGTGGGCGGAATTGAAGCGCTTGAGGGAAGTGTTGAAGTAGGCGGAATGGGCAATGCCTGTCTGAAAAAGTGGTTTCAGACAGGCATTTTGATTTTTGTGAGCTACCTACCTGATAGAAAGATTGGTATGTTTTGGCTCGACTCGGGCATTGTCTTCCAAATTAAGCAATCTGTTTACCCTTTCAGTTTCCTGTTGGTTAAGATTGCGCTTCATGGCCGCGCGGCCACTCACTTTCTTTGCTTCGCCAAAGAAAGTAAGCAAAGAAAGGCGACCGCGGTTGCCGGTTTGCTGCGCAAACTGCCCTCACTGCGCGAGATTTTCGGGGCGGCCGCTAGTCTCTTCGCTCCGGGAGCGGCCTTGTTTTCCCAAAAACCTCGCTCTGTTCGGCGGCGCCAGCGGGCGGGCCGGTTGTGGTAAAGATTGCTGAAATTCAAGATAACCGGATTAAGTCGGAATATGGTAGACATTCGATTTTTAAGTTGGTTCGCCAATACTTAAGTTGCATTGCAAATGCTTGTTTGACGGCATGTTTTAAGCAGGCATTTTTATTGTCTATAACATTTGAACCAAACGATATTTAACTTGTCTTAGATAGTAAGCATTTATGATGCTGGGATAATTTCAACTTAGTTTGAATTTACATCATTAATTATGGGAATTTAGGAGTTTTATCATGCAAGTTCTGAACCAACATGAATTAGAGCAAGTTTCTGGTGGTGGTGCAGCGGTTGTAGTCGGTGGAATCATCGTCGTTGCTGCTATAATTTGGTGGGCTAGTGCTCAAAAAGCTCATTAATGATACGTAAAATCAAAATGCCTGTCTGAAAACATTTTTCAGACAGGCATTTTTACGCGTTTTAAGCCAATTCTTCCAGCCAATTCCTCGGCTTCAAAAATTCATTCAGCCGCGCTTCCGGAGAGCCTGCTTCCGGCTCGTAACAGTATTCAAAGCGCACCAGCGGCGGCATCGACATCAAAATGCTCTCCGTTCGCCCGCCGCTTTGCAGGCCGAAGAGGGTGCCGCGGTCCCACACCAGATTAAATTCCACATAGCGGCCGCGGCGGTAAAGTTGGAATTGCCGCTCGCGTTCACCATAGGGCGTGTTTTTGCGCTTGGCTACAATCGGCGCATAGGCTTCGATATAGCCTTCGCCTACCGCGCGGATAAAATTCAGACAGGCATCGAAATCCCAGCGGTTTAAATCGTCGAAAAAGAGGCCGCCTACGCCGCGGGTTTCGCTGCGGTGTTTCAGATAGAAATAATCGTCGCACCATTTTTTGTATTCTTCATACACGCCTTCGCCGAACGGGTGGCATAAATCGCGCGCTACGGTGTGCCAATGCAGGATGTCTTCTTCAAACGGATAAAACGGCGTTAAATCGAAGCCGCCGCCAAACCACCATACCGGCGCTTTGCCTTCGGGATAGGCGATGAAAAAGCGCACGTTGGCATGGCTGGTGGGCACATACGGGTTTTTCGGGTGAATCACCAACGATACGCCCATTGCTTCAAACGGCGCGCCGGCCAGCTCGGGGCGGTGTGCGGTGGCCGAGGCGGGCATGGCGGCGCCTTTCACATGGGAAAAGTTCACGCCCGCCTGCTCGAACACGGCGCCGTTTTTCAATACGCGGCTTTCGCCTGAGCCCAATTTGCTCTGCCAGCGGTCGGCAACAAAACGCGCCGCGCCGTCTTCCGCTTCCAGCGCCGCGCAGATGCGGTTTTGCAGTTGCTGCAAAATGTTTAAAACAACTTGTGTATGCATGATTGTCCTTTGGTTTCGGCTTCGCGGAATGCCGCGCCGCCCGTTTTCAGACAGGCATTATAACGCGAGGCGGTTAAATATAAAGATGCCTGTCTGAAATCGGGTTTCAGACAGGCATCGGGTTGTTACTTCAGCCAAGCACCGATGCGCCCGACAAACCGGTAAACAAACCGGCAATCACGGCGCTCATCAGATTGGATAGGGAGCCGGCAACCACCGCTTTAATGCCCAGTCGCGCCACATCTTTGCGGCGTTTGGGCGCCATGATGCTCAGGCCGCCGACCAACACGGCAATCGAACCCAAATTGGCAAAGCCGCACAAAGCAAAAGAAATAATCGCTTTGGTGGTGTCGCTCAGTTGCACGGCGGCTTCGGGTTTTAAATATTTCACAAATTCGGAATAAGCCACAAATTCGTTAATCACCACTTTCTGCCCGATTAGCGAGCCGGCAATTCCCGCCTCGCTCCACGGCACGCCGATTACCCAAGCCAGCGGCGAAAACAACCAGCCCAAAATCGCCTGCAAAGTCAAATCGCCGTGGCCGAACCAGCCACCGACACCGCCGATAATACCGTTGATCATCGCAATTAATGCCACGAAAGCCAGCAGCGAAGCGCCCACAGCAATGGCAATCTGCGCGCCGGTAACCGCGCCGCTGGCTGCTGCGTCGATTACATTGGTGGGTTTTTCATCTTCGTTTTCCGCCAACACTTCCGCGTCATTTTGCGTTCGTTCTGTTTCTGGCACTAACAGCTTGGCAAACAGCAAGCCGCCCGGTGCAGCCATAAACGAAGCGGCAATCAGGTAAGGCAGCGGCACGCCCATCTGCACATAGCCGGCTAGCACCGAACCTGCCACCGAAGCCAAACCGCCGCTCATCACGGCAAATAGCTCCGACTCGGTCATTCTGCGGATATACGGGCGCACCACCAGCGGCGCTTCAGTCTGCCCCACAAAAATATTGGCCGCCGCCGACATCGATTCTGCTTTTGAGGTACCCAGCATTTTTTGCAGAAAGCCGCCGATTACCTTAATGAGCAGCTGCATCACACCGATGTAGTACAACACGGCCATCAATGATGAGAAAAACACAATCATCGGTAACACGCGCAAGGCAAACACAAAACCGCCGCCGCCAAACACCTCAAACATTTTTTCCGACACCAAGCCGCCAAACAGAAAATCCACGCCATTGTTGCCATAAGCGATTACATTGCTAATGGTTTTGGAAGCTTCGCCCAGCATATCGCGCCCCTGCGGCACATAAAGCACCAACGCACCCAATGCCACCTGAATCAGAAACGCGCCCGCCACAGTGCGGATATTGATGGCTTTGCGGTCGGTGGATAATAAAACGGCAATGGCAATCAATACCGCCATGCCCAGCAAACTGTGTAATACAACCATCGTGCTGTCCTTATGCGAGTCAGATTAAGTGCATTATACAAGCCTGTCTGAAAGTTGGGTTTTTCATTTGCAACTTTAAGCTTGTGATATATTTAGCGGGTATTCTTAAAAAAATTACCACATTCAAGGATGAAACATGAAATACGAATTTACCCTGCCTTCCAGCTCCGGCAACGATTTTGCATCGGCCGAACATCTGCCGCTGATTGTGTATTTCTACCCGAAAGACAGCACGCCCGGCTGCACCACCGAAGGGCTGGATTTCAATGCACGCCTCGACCAATTCAAAGCGCTCGGCTACACCGTGGTGGGCATTTCGCGCGACGGCGTGAAGTCGCACCAGAATTTCTGCGCCAAACAAGGCTTTCAGTTTGAATTGCTGAGCGACAAAGACGAAACCGTATGCAAACTGTTTGACGTGATTAAGCTGAAAAAGCTCTACGGCAAAGAATCGCTCGGCATCGAACGCAGCACTTTCGTGCTCAATAAACAAGGCGAAATCGAACACGAATGGCGCAAAGTGAAAGTGGCGGGGCACGCGCAGGAAGTGTTGGAAGCAGTGAGCAAATAAACAAAAATGCCTGTCTGAAAAACGGTTTCAGACAGGCATCCGCATCAAGAAAGGATAAAAAATGAACCCGCCCGAACCCATCACACTCAGCCTCAACCGCATCCGCTTAGAGCCATTGGGGGCGCAGCACGAGCAAGGTTTGTGCCAAGCGACTGAAGACGGAGAATTGTGGCGGCTGGTGTTTGCCTCAGCGCCCGAGCCCGAACGCGTGGCCGCTTATATCGAAACAGCCCTGAACAAGCCAAACCGATTGGCTTTCGCCGTGATTGACGAAACCAACCGTCAAGTTATCGGCAGCACCAGCTACCACGACATCAACATCCCCGCAGGCCGGCTCGACATCGGCCACACATGGTATGCCCAAAGCTACTGGCGCAGCCGCGCCAACACCACCTGCAAATACCTGCTGCTGCACCATGCGTTTGAAACGCTGGGCTGCCGCACCGTAGGCTGGCGCACCGACATTCTCAACACCCGCTCGCAGCAGGCCATCGAGCGGTTGGGTGCGAAAAAAGACGGCGTATTGCGCGGCTTCCAAACCCGCCGCGACGGCAGCGTGCGCGATACCGTGATGTACAGCATGACCCGCGAAGAGTGGCTCGAAGCCAAGGTGCGTTTGGAAGAGAAGCTCGGTATTTGAGGTCGCGTCCGTTACTGTATAGTAGAAGAAATGCCTGTCTGAAAAGTTTCAGACAGGCATTTTTAATGTCGGTATCTAAACCGGGCGCTCAAAGCAATCATGCAGATTAAGCGCGTTTGCGGAATTCGCCGGTGCGGGTATCGATTTCCACTTTGTCGCCGTTTTCAACGTAAGACATCACTTGGATTTCAGTGCCGCCGACCAAACGTGCGGTTTTCATCACTTTGCCCGAAGTGTCGCCTTTAACGGCAGGCTCGGTGTATTCCACTTCGCGTACGATGATGGTAGGCAATTCAACGGAAATCGGACTGCCTTCGTAGAAGGTTACTTCGCATACGTCTTCCATGCCGTCAACGATGAATTTCAGGTTGTCGCCGATGTTTTCGGCTTCAACTTCGTATTGGTTGAATTCTTCGTCCATGAATACGTACATGGGGTCGGCAAAGTAGCTGTATGTACAGTTTTTGCGTGCCAAAACCACTACGTCGAATTTGTCGTCGGCTTTGTAGATGGTTTCGGTTGCGGCGCCGGTGAGCAGGTTTTTCAGTTTCATGCTTACTTTGGCAGAGGAGCGGCCGCCTTTGATGTATTCGGTTTTTTGCACAACCATCGGGTCGTTGCCTACCATAAATACGTTGCCGGCGCGCAGTTCTTGAGCGGTTTTCATCAGATGATTCTCACTTAAATGTTGAAACAAAATAACGCAGCATTTTAGCTTATTTTTTTAGGGTTTGGCAATTTATTGCCTGTTGTTTTAATCCCTTATGCTGTGTTGCGGTGGAAAAATATCTACGTTGGAACTGCGTTTGATAAATGCTGCCAACTTTTCTGAGGCGCTGCTTTGTGCGAACAGATAGCTGCGCCAGTTTTCCGACTGTGCCTGCCAAAGGGGAAAATGCTGCATCAGGGTTTGCCATGCGGCCAGACGTGTTGCTGCGTTGAGGGTGGTTGCGCCGTTGAGTTCGTTTGAAAGGCTTTGGTGGGCTTGTTTTAAATGCTCCGGCCAGCCGGCTGTTGCTTTCTGCCAAAAGGCGTGCAGTTTGTCGATGTGGGCGTTTTCTTCTTGCGGATAGATAAACCAGAAAAAAGGCTTGGCGGCAAATTGGGTGCGGATAAAGCTGTCTTCGCCGCGCACGATTGCGCCGTCGCATAAGTGCAGCAGTTTGTCGAAATCGCTTTGCGGTATGAAGGGTATGCGCACCAGTTTGACCATGCCTGTCTGAAAAGTGTCGCCGCTGTGTTGCAGCGCGTCTGCGGGCAGGGCGCCGGAGCGTTTGAGGCTTTGAATCACCTGATTGCCAGCCAGCAGCAGTGTTATCGGTTGGCTGCTTTGCCGCCAGGTTTCCAGCCATTGCTGCCAAACCGGGCTTTCATAGCCGAACAGCAGCCATTCGGGCGCGGTTTTTTCAGACAGGCATAAGGACAGCCTGAAATCTTCTATCGGGTATTGAACGAGTTCGGCATAGTTTGTTTCCCGCAGTAATCCGCCGCTTTGTTCGGTAAACCCCATCAGCCAAAAGTATTTTTGTTGGCCGTCGGCTTGAGGAGAGGGCTTGCCGTGCATGGCTTCGGCCCATTCTTCGGCGCTCAGGTATTCCCAATTGAGCCAAAGTGTTTGGTGTGTGCGGATGGCATTTAATACGTTTTCCGGCAAATCGCAGGCGAATGTTTCGATAACCAGATCAGGTGCAGGCGCTTCATTTAAATATTCTGCGTTTTTTCCCGGCTGCCACGGGTAAAGATGGATGTTTTGGTAGCGGCAGGGCAGGCCGGCGGGCAGATCGGGACAAAGGGTGCGCAGCGCGTCGGTATCGTCCAGCCAGAGGTGTACGGCGATGCCGTATTCACGGCTTAAAATCTGCGCCAAACGCCAGCTCACGCCGATGTCGCCGAAGTTGTCGATGACTGTGCAAAACAGCCAGCATACTGGGAATTTTTGTTCAATTTGCATGGTGATAATAGGTTAACCTTTGAGTGATAAGGTTTTACGCTGCTTTGGGTATTTGTCAAGCGTTAAATTTAAAATTTTTTTTGCTTATCCACATTGACAAAACAGTTTTACGAAACACTAAGAAAAAATTTAATTTTTGCCCTTGACAAGCTGAAAATCATTTTAAGTTTTTGAAAAATATCAATTTTATTAAATTGACTAATTTTTAATCAGGCTTGGTGCGATACCTGATTTATCGGGAAAAATGTAAAAATCCCACAAGTAGTCCACAAAATTATCCACAGCTTTTGTGGGTAAGCTTTGAAACCCCCGATATATCGATTTTTATCGTTTCGGAATAAAAAATCTGCCTGTTGGAAAGCCCGTCTGAAAGCATGAAGGCAAAGAAGATTTTATTCTCGGTTTATGCTAAAATTCGAATAATTTTTCTCGATTAATTGTCAGACTTACCATGACCGACGCAACCACACGCAACGACCATCATTTTGCCAAAGAAACCATCCCCGTCAGCCTAGAAGAAGAAATGCGCCGCAGCTACCTGGATTACGCCATGAGCGTGATTGTGGGGCGTGCGCTGCCGGATGTGCGCGACGGCTTGAAGCCTGTGCACCGCCGTGTGCTGTATGCCATGCACGAGCTGAAAAACAATTGGAACAGTGCATATAAAAAGTCTGCCCGTATCGTCGGCGACGTAATCGGTAAATATCACCCGCACGGCGACAGTCCGGTTTATGAAACCATTGTGCGGATGGCACAGCCTTTTTCATTACGTTATATGTTGGTAGACGGCCAAGGTAACTTCGGCTCGATTGACGGCGACGGTGCGGCGGCGATGCGTTATACCGAAATCCGCATGGCAAAAATCGCGCATGAAATGCTGGCGGATATCGAAGAAGAAACTGTAAATTTCGGTCCCAACTATGATGGCAGCGAGCATGAACCTTTGGTGCTTCCCACCCGTTTCCCTGCGCTGTTGGTAA
This sequence comes from Neisseria wadsworthii 9715, assembly GCF_000227765.1. GTDB lineage: Bacteria > Pseudomonadota > Gammaproteobacteria > Burkholderiales > Neisseriaceae > Neisseria > Neisseria wadsworthii. The sequence goes on along the minus strand of NZ_JH165159.1, from coordinate 1,704,744 downwards.
ACGGTTCTTCCGGTATTGCCGTAGGTATGGCAACCAATATCCCGCCGCACAACCTGACCGACACCGTTGATGCCTGTCTGAAGCTATTGTCTGATTCCGAAACCGATATTGATGAATTAATCAGCATTATCAGAGCGCCCGATTTTCCAACGGGCGCCACGATTTACGGCCTAAGCGGCGTGCGCGAAGGCTACAAAACCGGCCGTGGCCGCGTGGTGATGCGCGGTAAAACCCATATCGAACCGATTGGTAAAAACGGCGAACGCGAAGCCATCATCATTGATGAAATTCCCTATCAGGTGAATAAAGCCAAGCTGGTAGAAAAAATCGGCGAATTGGTGCGCGATAAAGTGCTGGAAGGCATTTCCGACTTGCGCGACGAATCCGACAAATCGGGCATGCGCGTGGTTATCGAGCTGAAACGCAACGAAAATGCTGAAGTGGTTTTAAACCAACTCTACAAACTCACCCAGCTGCAAGACAGCTTCGGCATCAATATGGTGGCTTTGGTCGACGGCCAGCCGCGCCTGCTGAATCTGAAGCAGATTTTGGGCGAGTTTCTGCGCCACCGCCGCGAAGTAGTAACCCGCCGCACACTGTTCCGCCTGAAAAAAGCGCGTCATGAAGGGCATATTGCAGAAGGCAAAGCCGTAGCCCTTTCGAATATCGACGAAATGATCCGCCTGATTAAAGGATCCGCCGATGCGCCGGAAGCCAAAGAAAAGCTGTTGGCCCGCCCGTGGCGCTCCGGTTTGGTTGAAGACATGCTTTCGCGCACCGATTTGGATTTGCGCATGGCCCGCCCCGAAGGCCTGTCTGAAAAGCTCGGTTTGCAAGGTGACGGTTATTATTTGAGCGACTTGCAGGCCGATGCCATCTTGCGCATGAGCCTGCGTAACCTGACCGGCCTGGATCAGGATACCATTGTTACCGACTATAAAAACATTATGGCGCAGATTATTGATTTCTTGGATATTCTGGCCAAACCCGAGCGCATCACACAAATCATCCATGAAGAATTGGAAGAAATCAAAGCGAATTTCGGCGACGGCCGCCGCAGCGAAATCAACCCGTTTGGCGGCGACATCGCCGACGAAGACCTGATTCCGCCGAGAGAAATGGTGGTAACGCTCACGCACGGCGGCTACATCAAAACCCAGCCGACCACCGATTATCAAGCACAGCGTCGCGGCGGACGCGGCAAACAGGCTGCGGCAACCAAAGATGAAGACTTTATCGAAACCTTATTCGTGGCCAATACCCACGATTATCTGATGTGTTTTACCAACTTCGGTAAATGCCATTGGATTAAAGTGTACAAATTGCCCGAAGGCGGTCGTAACAGCCGCGGGCGTCCGATTAACAATGTGATTCAATTGGACGAAGGCGAAAAAGTCAGCGCGATTTTGGCAGTGCGCGAATTCCCTGAAGACGAATATGTTTTCTTTGCCACTGCGCAAGGCATGGTGAAAAAAGTGCAATTATCCGCATTCAAAAACGTGCGGGCGCAAGGCATTAAAGCCATTGCTTTAAAAGAAGGCGATTCACTGGTGGGTGTGGCCAGAACTTCGGGCATCAGCGATATTATGTTGTTCTCGAACTTGGGCAAAGCGATCCGTTTCAATGAATATTACGATCGTAACGGTGATGCCGACGAAGTGGAAAACGAAGATTCAGACAACGTGCTGGAACATGAGGGCGAAGAAAACGGTGATACTTCCGCGTTCAAAGGTAACGGCGTCCGTCCGTCCGGACGAGGCAGTGGCGGTTTGCGGGGTATGCGCTTGCCTTCAGAAGGCCGCATCGTCAGCCTGATTACATTCTCTCCAGAGTGTGAGCAGGATGAAACGCTCCAAGTGTTGACGGCAACTGAAAACGGCTATGGCAAACGCACGCCGATTGCGGATTACAGCCGCAAAGGCAAAGGCGGGCAAGGTAATATTGCCATCAATACCGGCGAACGCAACGGGGAATTAGTGGCAGCGACACTGGTTGCCCAAACTGACGATTTGATGTTGATTACCAGCGGCGGCGTGCTTATCCGCACCAAAGTCGACCAAATCCGTGAAACCGGTCGTGCAGCAGCGGGCGTAAGGCTGATTAATCTGGATGAAGGCGAAACACTGGTTAGCTTGGAGCGGGTGGCAGAAGAGCCGGAAGAAGAGGGCTTGGAGAGCGAAGCGGCTGAATTGGAAGCACAAGCTGTAGAAAATGAAGCATCTCAAACAAATGATGGTGAAGCTGAGTAATTACTATAGTTAACTATATGCCTGTCTGAAAACTTTTTTGATAGCCAAGCCGTCAATATTCGTTTGCGGTTTGGTTATCTAAATTAACTTTCCGGAATTATACGAACAGGCTTGAAATTAAATATTTTTGAATTTTGGAGCATGAACCAGTTTCAGAACTATATCAAACCCAAACATAGTCAAATAAAACAATGCCTGTCTGAAACCATATTTCAGACAGGCATTGTTTTATTTGCCGTGTTCAGAATTATTTTTCCTGAAGCAGGCGCTGGCGGATGTTGAAATCTTCCAAGCTTTCCAAATTTCTCAGGAATCGGGAAAGTTCGCTTAATGCGCCCTGATAAACATCCCTTTTGAAATCAATTACTTCTTCTATCGGTGCCCAGTATTCATGCCACCGCCAGCCGTCAAATTCAGGATGGCTGGTTGCACGTAAATGCACATCGCTTTCGCGGCCGATCAGTTTCAACAAATACCAGATTTGCTTCTGGCCGCGGTAGGAACCGCGCCATTCGCGGCGCACCCAATGGGTAGGCACATCATAGCGCAGCCAGTCGCGCGTGCGGCCCAGGATTCTGACATGGTGCGGCAAAAGGCCGACTTCTTCCAGCAGCTCGCGGTACATGGCGGTTTCCGGGCTTTCTCCGGGCTTGATGCCGCCTTGGGGGAATTGCCAGGAATGTTCGCGAACCCGTTTTCCCCAGAATACTTCGTTGCGGTCGTTGATTAAGATGATGCCGACATTGGGGCGATATCCTTCTCTGTCCAACATAGTGTCGCCCTTATCATAAATAAAAATTAACCCTGCGATTTTCCCATATATATGCCTGTCTGAAAAGGCTTGGGCGGAATCAGATGGCTTGGGAATCATGAATGACAATTGAATAGAATATTTTCCTGCTTTTTATGCGACAAGCGTTAAAAAATGTTGATATTTGTGCTGTTTTTGCTTGCATTGACAAAGTTTTTGCCGTTTAATTGCCTGCAACCGCCGTGTAGTCGAATTCATGCTTGCGTATTGATCAAACTAGCGGCCGGCCACTCTTGTTGTATGCGCCCTTAAACGCGGAAGCGATATAAGGCGATGCACTTTTGGGAATGTTTTTTTGTTTATTTCGATGAAGGACAAACTAATGAAAAAAACTCTGTTGGTTTCTGCTTTTGCAGGCTTGTTTTTGGCGGCATGCGGTGGCTCCGGCAACACGCAAGACGGCCAAAAAGCAAGCGGCTCAGAAAACCGTGCAGCAAGTACCGAACAACAAGCGGCGGCACCTTCCGCTACGGGCAAGCTGAATATTTACAACTGGTCGGATTATGTTGATCCGGAAACTGTGGCCGAGTTTGAAAAGGCCAACGGTGTGAAAGTGCGCTACGATGTGTACGACAGCAATGAAACGCTGGAAGCGAAAGTGCTTACCGGCAAATCAGGTTACGATTTGGTGGCGCCTTCGATCGCCAATGTGGGCCGTCAGATTAAAGCCGGTGCTTATCAGCCGGTGGATAAGAGCTTGATTTCCAACTACAACAATATCGATCCCGAATTGTTGACCATGATGGCGAAAGTCGATCCGGGCAATAAATATGCCGTGCCTTACTTTTGGGGCATCAATACGCTGGCAATCAATAAAGATAAAGTTGCCAAAGCCTTGGGAACAGACAAACTGCCTGAAAACGAATGGGATTTGGTGTTTAATCCCGAATATACAGCCAAGCTGAAATCTTGCGGCATCAATTTTCTCGACAGCCCGACCGAGCAATATCCGCTCGCTTTGAATTACTTGGGTAAAGACCCGAATAGTGAAAGAGAAGAAGATCTGCAAGCGGCTACCGAGATGATGAAGAAAGTGCGCGGCGATATCAAACGCTTCAGTTCGTCCGGCTACATCAATGATATGGCGGGCGGTGACTTGTGTGTGGCAATCGGTTATGGCGGCGATTTAAACATTGCTAAAAACCGTGCTAAAGAAGCGGGTAATGGTGTGAACCTGGAAGTGCTGACACCTAAAACAGGTGTGGGTATCTGGATTGATTCGTTTATGATTCCGAAAGGTGCTGAAAACGTAGCCAATGCCCATAAATACATCAACTACACGCTTGATCCGAAAGTGGCAGCGAAAAACGGTAATTTTGTCACTTACGCTCCGGCCAGCAAACCTGCGCGTGAGCTGATGGAAAAAGAATTTTCTGGAGATAATTCGATTTTCCCGAATGAGCAGGTTAAAGCTAAGAGCTTTGTGGTGTTGCCGAAGTCTCCGCAAGGTGTGAAGCTGCAAACCCGTTTGTGGCAGCAGTTTAAAGCGAATAAATAAATCGTATGCCTGTGAAAAAAGCTCCGTATTAAGAATTCGGGGCTTTTTTCACACAGGCATTTTTTGATTGGTATAGTCATCTACTTACATAATCAAGATAGCGTCATACCCAGGTTTGAAGTGAACATCTCATTTCTTAAGATGGTCGGAACTCAAGATACTTAAAGAATTCCTGTCTGAAAAGTAGTTTTCAGACAGGCATTTTCATTAGTTCGGCTACTCGTCATACTCGGGTTTGATTCGAGTTTGCGGATGCTGTTATCAAAATTTAGGGCTAATCTACTTCAGCTCCTCAAAAAAACGGGATATTAATTATCCCGTTTTTGTTCAGATAAACATTTATTTAATGCCTGTCTGAAAAATTAACAGCGTACCGTTTAACATTTAAACTTTAACAGTCTCAGCCACTTCATTGTAGCTGTCGATTTCGTTGAAGTTCATGTAACGGTAGATTTGGTCGCCTTGTTCGTTGATGATACCGATGTTGGCTTGGTATTCTTCAATAGTCGGGATTTTACCCAGTTTCGAACAAATGGCAGCCAATTCCGCAGAACCCAAGAACACGTTGGTGTTTTTACCCAAACGGTTCGGGAAGTTGCGGGTGGAAGTGGACATCACGGTAGCGCCTTCGCGCACTTGTGCTTGGTTACCCATGCACAATGAGCAGCCCGGCATTTCCATGCGCGCACCGGCACGACCCAATACGCCGTAGTGGCCCTCGTTGGTCAGCTCTTGCGCATCCATTTTGGTCGGCGGCGCCACCCACAGGCGAACCGGAATATCGCTCTTGCCTTCCAACAACTTGGAAGCGGCACGGAAGTGGCCGATGTTGGTCATGCACGAACCGATGAACACTTCGTCGATCACGGTGCCGGATTTTTCAGACATGAAGCACACGTCGTCCGGATCGTTCGGGCAGGCAATGATCGGCTCTTTGATGTCGTCCATATTGATGTCGATCACGGCCGCGTATTCCGCGTCTTTGTCGGCTTCCAAGAGCTGAGGATCTGCCAGCCAAGCTTCCATGGCTTTGATGCGGCGCTCCAGCGTGCGCGGATCTTTGTAGCCGTCGGCAATCATGTTTTTCATCAACACCACGTTGGACTTCATGTACTCGATAATCGGCTCTTTGTTGAGCTTCACAGTACAACCTGCGGCAGAACGTTCGGCAGAGGCATCCGACAATTCAAATGCTTGCTCCACTTTCAAATCGGGCAAGCCTTCGATTTCCAAGATGCGGCCGGAGAAGATGTTTTTCTTGCCGGCTTTGGCCACGGTCAGCAAACCTTGTTTGATGGCGTACAACGGAATGGCGTTGACCAAGTCGCGCAGAGTGACGCCCGGTTGCAATTTGCCGCTGAAGCGTACCAATACGGATTCAGGCATATCCAAAGGCATTACGCCGGTGGCGGCGGCAAACGCCACCAAGCCGGAACCTGCCGGGAAGGAAATACCCAATGGGAAACGGGTGTGCGAGTCGCCGCCGGTGCCGACAGTATCGGGCAGCAGCAAGCGGTTCAGCCACGAGTGGATCACGCCGTCGCCCGGACGCAGAGACACGCCGCCGCGGGTAGAAATAAATTCGGGCAGCTCTTTATGGGTTTTCACGTCCACCGGTTTCGGATAAGCGGCGGTATGGCAGAAAGACTGCATCACCAAGTCGGCGGAGAAGCCCAAGCAAGCCAAGTCTTTCAGCTCGTCGCGGGTCATCGGGCCGGTGGTGTCTTGGGAACCCACGGTGGTCATGCGCGGTTCGCAGTAAGTGCCGGGGCGCACGCCTTGGCCTTCGGGCAGGCTACAGGCACGACCGACCATTTTTTGCGCCAAGGTAAAGCCGGCATTGCTTTCGGCAGGTGCTTGCGGCAGGCGGAATTCGGTAGATGCGGGCAAGCCTAAAGCTTCGCGGGCTTTGGCAGTCAGGCCGCGACCGATAATCAGGTTAATACGGCCGCCGGCTTGTACTTCGTCCAGCAATACTTGTGATTTCAATTGGAATTCGGCAACGGTTTCGCCGTTTTTCACAATCTTGCCTTCGTAAGGCAGGATATCGACTACATCGCCCATTTTCAGTTGCGATACGTCAACCTCAATCGGCAATGCGCCTGAGTCTTCTTGAGTGTTGAAGAAAATCGGAGCGATTTTGCCGCCCAAGCATACGCCGCCGTAGCGTTTGTTCGGTACAAAAGGAATGTCCAAACCGGTATGCCAGATTACGGAGTTGGTGGCGGATTTACGGGAAGAGCCGGTACCTACTACATCGCCCACATAAGCAACGGGGTGGCCTTTGGCTTTCAATTCTTCCAGCAGCTTGATGGGGCCGACTTCACCGGGTTTGTCGGGGCTGATGCCGTCACGCGGGTTTTTCAGCATGGCTAACGCGTGCAGCGGAATGTCGGGGCGGCTCCATGCGTCGGGAGCGGGAGAGAGGTCGTCGGTATTGGTTTCGCCGTCTACTTTGAATACGGTAACGGTGATTTTTTCAGGCACTTTTTCGCGTGAAGTGAACCATTCGGCGTTGGCCCAAGATTCCAAAACGGCTTTGGCGTGTGCATTGCCTTTTTCAGCTTTTTCTTGAACGTCGTGGAAAGAGTCGAACATCAACAGGGTGTGTTTCAGACCTTCGGCGGCAATGGGCGCCAGTTTGTCGTTGTCGAGAAGCTCAATCAGCGGGTGGATGTTGTAGCCGCCGAGCATGGTGCCCAAGAGTTCGGTTGCGTATTCGGGAGACACCAGCGGGCTGGTTGCGCTGCCTTCGGCTACGGCTGCGAGGAAAGATGCTTTGACTTTGGAGGCATCGTCCACACCGGGCGGCACGCGGTTGGCGAGCAGGTCTACCAAAAACTCACCTTCGCCTGCGGGCGGGTTTTTCAGCAATTCAACCAAATCGGCGGTTTGCTGGGCGGTGAGCGGAAGGGCGGGAATGCCCAGAGCTTCGCGCTCTGCGGCGGCTTTGCGATAGGCTTCTAACATCATTTGTTCCTTTATGCGTGTTTTTCTTCTGAAACCGCATGTAGTCATGCGGACTTACCAGCTATCATAAACTAAATTTTATGAAACAGGAAGAGTTTATAAAGCTTAGTTTTTGCTTGATTCACGAAGTGGTGTTTTGAGGGTGATGCCTGTCTGAAAGCTTCATGGGATTTGCTGTGAAAGGCCGGATAACCGGGCGCGAAGCGGCTGTAGTGTGGTTTAGTGGGGATTGGCAAAAGTAAAACCGCCCGAAACCAAACGGACGGTTTTGAGTGCCGGGTTATCAGCGTTTTTTACTTTGTTCGTAAATAGGCATGACTTCCGGCATCATTCTGCGCAGGTTTTTCATGCGGGCATTATTAGATGGGTGGGTGGACAATATGGTACCCAAGCCGCCGTTGCTGCCTGCTACACGATTCATTTTTTCCCAAACTGTGATGGCTGCTTCAGGATTGTAGCCGGCTTGAGCCATCAGGCGCAGGCCGCCTTCGTCTGCTTCGTCTTCCTGTTTGCGCGAGAAAGGTTTGGTGATGCCCAGATCGCTGACCAGTGTTGTGCCTAAATTAACCATGTCGCTGCTGGCACCTGTGGAAGACTGCAATACGGCACCGCCGATGTCGGCAGCCAAACCTGTTAAGACTTGCTGGCCGACGGCTTTTTTACTGTGTTCGAGCAGGGCATGAGTCATTTCATGGCCGACAACGGCAGCGATTTCGTCATCGGTGAGTTTCAGGCGGTCAACGATGCCGGTGTAAACGGCCATTTTGCCGCCGGGCATAGCCCAAGCATTCATTTCATTCGATTTGATAACAGTCATCTGCCATACGAAAGGCACGCCGGTTTTGTTGGCTTGGTTGGCATAAGGCTTCATGCGGTTGAACACGGTATGTACCCGGCGGGAAGTTTGAGATGTGTTATCGATCATGTTTTTATTGCGCGCGGCAGTCACAACGCCGGTGTATTGTTTGGCTGCTGCCTGATTCAGTGTGGCTGTGTCATAGCCGACGACGTCGGCTATTCCGGTACAGCCCGACATACTTAAGCTTATCGTAGCGATCAAGGCTGTAAAGGTGGTTTTTTTCATGTATATAAACTCCTGCAAATTCGGCATTAATCATCAAATGCCTGTCTGAAAATATCGTTATGGTTGGTTTGCGGTTTGGCTGCATGCGCCGTTTGGTTTGTAATATTTTGTTGCTTCGGGCAACAATTTTTGCAGATTGTCTATCCGCTGCTTATTGGTAGGGTGGCTTGAGGCTACTATGTTTTTAAAATTATGGTTACTTTTGAGGCTTTCCATTTTTTTCCACAGGTTCACGGCTTCTTGCGGATGATAACCTGCTTGTGCCATCAATTGCATGCCGCCTTTGTCGGCTTCATTTTCTTGACTGCGCGAATAGGTCATTTTAACCCCATAGTGAGTAATGACATCTGTGCCGAGATTGGCAAAACCGCCGCTTACGCCGGTGGTGGCCTGTAAAGCGATGCCTGCCGTTTTGCCGGCAAGTCGGGTGAGCACTTGTTGACCCGCTTTCTTTTTGCCATGTTCTTTTAATGCGTGGGTCATTTCATGGCCGATAACGGCTGCGATTTCTCCATCGCTTAACTTAAGCGTGTCGGCCATTCCGGTGTAAAACGCCATTTTTCCACCGGGCATAATCCATGCGTTCAGCTCTTTGGATTTGATAACTGTTATCTGCCAGTCGAATGGCGTGCCGGTTTGGTTTGATTGTTCTGCATAGGGTTTCATGCAGTTGAAAATTCGGTGGACGCGGCGGGCAGTTTCCGACTCAGTATCTACAAGATAGCGGCCGTCGGCAATCCTCATCATTTGGCGGTATTGTTTGGCGGCGGTTTGGTTGAGAGAAGCCGTATCATGGCCGGCCATCTCTGCAACGACATTACAACCGCCGAGTAAAAGTAAGACGGAAGATAATGTGAAGGCCCGCACAATAGTATGTTGGGTTTTGATCAAAATTCACACTTTCTGAGTTTTAAAGAACATAGCATAAATAAACGGGCTAATTAATGCTTTTCGATGAAAGGTTATCCCGGTAGGGTTTGGCATCATGCTTACATTTGAATAGAACCGCTTACGGTTTGTATGATTTCTTCGGTGCCCGGGTTGTCGGTTGTCATTTCCGGTGCGGCGGAAAGTGCAGCTTCCATAGTTTGGGATTTCATGGCCGCAGTTTGATGTGTACGGAAATTGCTGTCGATTTTGATATTCACGATTTTATAGCCCCTAAAACCTAAAGTTTGGCTGATTACCTCGGCGCGGTTTTTAAAATTTTTTAAAGCTTGCTTGCTCAACTCATTGGTGATTTCGCTGCGTTTTTCAGGCGATACTGTAAAGCTTAAACGCATTACGGCAGCATCGTTTTGGCCGGCGGCAATCAGTTTGTTTAATGCTTGAAAATCTTTGCTTTCCACGCTGACATACGCACTGTCGTACCAGCCGGTTATTTTGCCTTTTTCATCGTAATGAGGTTGGGTGCTGCGATTGATTACCGCACCTTTAAACGCTTTGTTGGCTGAAATTCGAGCGTTGAGCGCGTTGAGACGGTGGGTGATCCGGTTGCTGACCGCGTGACGGTCTTTGCCTTCTTCTTCAATAGCAAAAATAACGCGCATTAAGTCGTTATCGGCAGTTGTGCTTGCACTTTCCGAAAAAGAGACTACATTGTAGTTCAAAGGTTCGGCACATGCCGGAGCGGCAATTAGTGGCAGTAATAGCAGAGCAATGGCTTTACGCATAAGTTTCTCCTTTATAAATTGGAAAAAATATTTTACATATTAAACGGAGATTATTTATTTCTACTTTAGATCATCTTAAGGATTTACTCGTTTTGCATGAAATATTGATTTTCACAGCTATACAAATGCCTGTCTGAAAAAAACTGTAAGTAATTTGCTGTAATGGCTTGTCAAGCCTACTGCTTTAGCAGTATAACCGAACAGGCATTATCATTAACGATTATTCATCTGTGTAAAAAGGTATTTATCATGTTTTTTGACAAAATCGAAGCCGCACCTGCCGACCCCATTTTGGGTTTGGGCGAAGCATTTAAAGCAGAAACCCGCGAAAATAAAGTCAATCTGGGTATTGGCGTTTACAAAGACTCAAAAGGCCAAACCCCGATTGTAAAAGCCGTGAAAGAGGCTGAAAAGCGTCTGTTGGAAACTGAAAATACCAAAAATTATTTAACCATCGACGGTGTAGCGGAATACAACGCACAAACGCAAAAATTACTCTTTGGTGCAGACAGTGAAATCATTGCTTCCAAGAGAGCCAAGACTGCGCAAAGCTTGGGTGGCACGGGCGCGTTGCGTGTGGCGGCTGAATTTATCAAACGTCAAACCAACGCTAAAAACATCTGGATTTCATCACCCACGTGGCCGAATCATAATGCGATTTTTAAAGCTGTGGGCATTAATATCCGCGACTACCGCTATTATGATAAAACCACGCATGGCCTGGATTGGGGCGGCTTGATTGAAGATTTGAGCCAAGCCGAAGCGGGTGATGTGGTGCTTTTGCACGGCTGCTGCCATAACCCGACAGGTATCGACCCGACGCCCGAACAATGGGAAACCTTGGCGAAAATGTCTGCCGAAAAAGGCTGGCTGCCATTATTTGATTTTGCTTATCAAGGTTTTGCCAATGGTTTGGAAGAAGATGCTTACGGCCTGCGTGCTTTTGCCAAGCTGAACAAAGAATTGCTGGTGGCCAGCTCTTATTCCAAAAATTTTGGTATGTACAACGAGCGAGTGGGTGCGTTTACCGTGGTGGCTGCCGATGAAGAAACAGCCAACCGCGCGTTCAGCCAAGTGAAAACCATTATCCGCACAATATATTCCAACCCGGCTTCGCACGGCGGTGCAACAGTGGCTTTGGTGTTGAAAGACGAGGCCTTGAAAGGGCAATGGATTGCCGAACTGGATGAAATGCGCGGCCGTATCAAAGAGATGCGTCAGCAATTTGTAGATTTGCTGAAAGAATATGGCGCGAAGCAGGATTTCAGCTTTATCGTGAAACAAAACGGTATGTTCTCATTTTCAGGCTTAACACCCGAACAAGTTGACCGCTTAAAAGATGAGTTTGCAATTTACGCTGTGCGTTCAGGCCGTATCAATGTGGCGGGTATCACACAAGACAATATCCGCTATTTGTGCGAAAGCATAGTGAAAGTATTGTAAGCATTGAAAAGATAAAGCGGTTGAACTTTGAAAGCCACTTTATTTATTGAACATGGTGGAATTCCATATAGTGAATTAACTTGAAAATATGGGCCGAATTAGATTAGCCCCTTTAATAATGCCTGTCTGAAAGTTATTCAGACAGGCATTATTATTTGTGGATTGAGTTGGGCTTTACACTAAACCTTTTTTCTCTAAATAGCTTTCGTAGTCGCCCAGATAATGTTCGTAACCGCCTTTGCCGTCTAGCTCGATGATTTGGGTGGCCAGTGAAGATACAAACTGGCGGTCGTGCGATACGAAAATCAAGGTGCCTTTGTATTTTTCCAATGCCATGTTTAAGGATTCGATGCTTTCCATATCCATGTGGTTGGTCGGCTCGTCCATAATCAGCACGTTCGGTTTCAGCAGAATCAGTTTGCCGTAGAGCATACGGCCTTTTTCACCGCCTGAAAGCACTTGCACTTGTTTCACCACGTCGTTGCTGCCGAACAGCAAACGGCCGAGTGTGCCGCGGATAACTTGTTCGTCGTCGCCTTCCTGACCCCATTGGCGCATCCATTCGGTGAGGTTCATATCCACATCGAAATCGTTTTCATGGTCTTGCGGATAGTAGCCGACATTGGCTTTTTCCGCCCATTTGATGGTGCCGGCATCGGGCTGGATACCTTCGCTGTATTCGGGATTGAATGCGCCTGCCAACAGTTTCAGCAAGGTGGATTTACCTGCGCCGTTCGGGCCGATAACAGCCAAACGCTCGCCTGCTTCCAGCATGAAACTGAGGTTTTTGAACAAGGTGTTTTCAAAAGATTTTGCCAAACTTTCCACTTCCACTGCCTGGCGGTGCAGCTTGGCTTTTTCGTCGGTTTCAAATCGGATATACGGGTTTTGTCGGGTGGAGGGTTTCACTTCCACCATTTCGGCTTTAATCTTGTCGGCCTGCTTCAAGCGGCTGGTGGCTTGGCGGGCTTTGGATTTGTTGGCAGAGAAGCGCGCCACGAATTCTTGCAGCTCTTGCAACTTTTCTTTGGCTTTGGCGTTGTCTTTCAGGGCGCGTTCACGGGATTGTGCGGAAGCAAGCATGTAATCATCATAATTTCCGGGGTAGATGGTGATGCTGTTGTAATCTACGTCGGCCATGTGGGTGCACACTTCGTTTAAAAAGTGGCGGTCGTGCGAGATGATGATCATGGTTGAATCGTATTGGTTCAACACGCCTTCGAGCCAGCGGATGGTGTTGATGTCCAAGTTGTTGGTCGGCTCGTCGAGCAATAATACGTCGGGTTTGGAAAACAATGCCTGCGCCAGCAACACGCGCAATTTGAAACCGGGAGCCACTTCGCTCATTTGGGCGTTGTGTAATGATTCTTCGATGCCTACACCGCTCAATAGCTCGGCTGCACGAGCTTCGGCGGTGTAGCCGTCGTATTCGGCAAACTTGGCTTCCAATTCGGCGGCACGCATGTAGTCGTCTTCGGTGGCTTCGGGGTTGGCATAGATGGCGTCGCGCTCAGTCATTGCCGCCCACATTTCGGTGTGCCCCATCATCACCACGTCCAATACGCGCATGTCTTCGTAAGCGAACTGGTCTTGACGCAGCTTACCCAAACGCACGCCGTTTTCAATGGCCACTTCGCCGCTGGTCGGCTCCAAATCGCCGCCGAGAATTTTCATGAAGGTGGATTTGCCCGAACCGTTGGCACCAATCAAGCCGTAGCGGTTACCTTCGCCGAATTTGACGGATACATTTTCAAACAGCGGCTTGGCGCCGAACTGCATGGTTATGCCGTTGGTAGAAATCATGTTGAGATACCCTAAAAAGCTGTTGTCAAAAATGGGCGATATTCTACCATACCGGCGGCTTGTATGCGGCTTTACATTTGGGATTTATTGAAGATAAATGCCTGTCTGAAAAAGCTTTCAGACAGGCATTTACCGAATATGCCGCCTTTTTACACAACTTGTGCAGGGCGTGAAACGGGCTGCGAACCGTTGGGAGGCGGATTCGGCTATAATCAAAAAATAATTTACATGGAAAAACGTATGAAAAAAGCTCTGATTTTGTCTTTGCTGTATTGGGTTACGCTGCCTTTTGCGCACGCGGAAGTGTTTACCTGCACCGACCGCTACGGCAATAAAGTGTATACGCAGAATGCAGGTTCGGCGAATTGCAAAAAAGCCGATATAGGCCGCCCGAGCATTTATTCGGCAGAACCGGCCAAGCCGGTACACTATACGCCGCCGGCTCCTGCACCCGAGCCTGCTCCCGATCCGGCTTATCAGGCTGCGGAGAAAAAAGTGAAAGATGCGCAGCGCGCTTTGGAAGAAGGGAAAAAAGTACGCTACGGCAACGAACGCAATTATGTACGCTATCTTGAGCGCATTGCAGGTTTGGAAGCCGAAGTGAAAAAAGCACAGGATGAATTGAACGGGCTTTCGGACGGCGGCGCGGTTTCCGAGTGAGGCGCGGTTGTGTGCAGCGAATGGTTATTTCACCGTGGTTTCGTTATGCATGCTTAAAGCCTGAATATAACTGCCGTGTGATTACGATTTAATAAATAGAAATGCCTGTCTGAAAGTTTTCTGCAAAGCTGAAACTTTCAGACAGGCATTGTGTATTTGCTTGGGCGAATCACTTCAATTGAGCGAGCAGCTTGTCGTGAATGCCACCGAAGCCGCCGTTGCTCATAATCAGGATATGGTCGCCGCTTTGCGCCTGTTTAGCGATTTCGGCAACAAAGGCATCGAAATCGCTGCCGGCATGCAGTTTGCTGCCGAGCGGTGACAGGGCTTCGGCCACATCCCAATCTACTCCGCCGGAATAGCAGAATACCAGGTCGGCTTCACTCAGGCTTGCCGGCAGGGCGGCTTTCATGGTGCCCAGTTTCATGGTGTTGGAACGCGGCTCCAATACGGCCAGAATGCGCGCGCTGCCGACTTTTTGGCGCAAGCCAGCAACGGTGGTGGCAATGGCGGTGGGGTGGTGGGCGAAATCGTCATAAACGGTGATACCGTTGATTTGGCCTTTGGTTTCCATGCGGCGCTTCACATTTTTGAATCGGCTCAAGGCTTCGCAGGCGGTTTTTACGTCCACGCCGGCATGGCGGGCGGCTGCAATCACGGCCAGCGCGTTCATGCGGTTGTGCTCGCCGATAATGTCCCAAGCCACATGGCCGGCTTTTTCGCCGTTGAGCAACACGTCAAACGCGCCGTTTGCGTCTACTGCGCCGACCTGCCAGCCTTCTTTGCCGCCGAAAAATTCGACAGGCGTCCAGCAGCCTTTATCGAGTGTGTCGCGCAGGCTTTGCTCAGTGCCGTTGCAGACGATCAGGCCTTCGGCGGGAACGGTGCGCACCAAGTGGTGGAATTGGGTTTGGATGGCGGCCAAATCGGAGAAAATGTCGGCATGGTCGAATTCCAGATTATTCAGAATAGCGGTGTGCGGGCGGTAATGAACAAATTTGGAGCGTTTGTCGAAAAATGCGGTGTCGTATTCGTCGGCTTCAATGACGAAAAACGGCGAAACGGAATCCGCATCTTGGCGCGGCGCTTGCGGTAGGCGGGCGGATACGCTGAAATTCTGCGGCACGCCGCCAATCAGAAAGCCGGGAGCCAAACCGGCATATTCCAACACCCAGGCCAACATGGAAGCGGTGGTGGTTTTGCCGTGTGTGCCCGCTACGCCGAGCACCCAACGCCCTTGCAATACGTTTTCAGACAGCCATTGCGGGCCGGAAATATAAGGCAGGCCGCGGTTTAAAATGGCTTCAACCACGTCCATGCCGCGCTTGGCCACATTACCGATTACATAAACATTGGCTTGAAAGGTATCCAACTGCGCGGCATCGAATCCTTCGTGTACGCCTATGCCTAAAGCTTCAAGCTGGGTACTCATCGGCGGATACATTTTGGCATCGCAGCCGGTAACTTTGAAGCCTGCTTCTTTGGCAACTGCTGCCAGGCCGCCCATAAAGGTGCCGCCGATGCCGATAATGTGGATGTGTTTCATGGTGTGGGTTTCGCTGAAAACAATGAAAGGTGTGTATTATAGCTGTGAAAGTTGATATTTTCTAATATGCAATGCCTGTCTGAAAAAAGTGTTCAGACAGGCATTGCTGCGTGGCGGCCGTGTTATTTCAGCGCGCGGATGCCTACTGCATCGCGCACTTTATCCAACAAAATGCGGGCTTCTTTGCGTGCACGCGCGGCGCCGGCTTGCAGGATGTCTTCGATTTGCGCGGGGTTGGCGGTAAGCTCGTTGTAGCGTTCGCGTTTGGGCGCTAATTCTTCATTGAGTTTGGCACCGAGGATTTTTTTGGCTTCACCCCAGGCCAAGCCTTCGGCCAGCATGCGAGTGAATTCTTGGGTTTCCTGCTCGGTGGCGAAGGCTTTGTAGATTTCAAATAATGGGCTTTCACCCGGTTCTTTAGGTTCGCCTGGCTCTTTCAGGTTGGTGATGATTTTGTTGACTGATTTTTGCAGCTTTTTCTCGGTTTCAAAAAGCGGGATGGTGTTGCCGTAGCTTTTGCTCATTTTTCGGCCGTCCAAGCCGACCAGGGTTTCTACATGTTCTTCAATTTTGGCTTCAGGCAACACAAACAGCTCTTTGAAGCGGTGGTTGAAACGGCCTGCGATGTCGCGCGCCATTTCAACGTGTTGGATTTGGTCACGGCCTACGGGTACGTCGTGGGCGTTGAACATAAGGATGTCGGCACTCATCAGGATGGGGTAGCTGTATAAGCCCATTTCGATTTGATGGTCTTGGTCTTCCTGGTCTTTGTCGAGATTATCCTGCACGGCGGCTTTGTAGGCGTGGGCGCGGTTCATCAGGCCTTTGGCGGTAATGCAGGTGAGAATCCAATTTAATTCGAGGATTTCGGGAATATCGCTTTGGCGGTAGAACGTGGTGCGCTCGGGATCGAGGCCGCAGGCCAGCCAGGTGGCGGCTACGGCTTGGGTGGATTGGTGGATGGTTTCCGGGTCGTGGCATTTGATGATGCCGTGATAATCAGCCAGAAAGAGAAAAGATTCTGTGTTTTCGTTTTGGCTGGCGCGGATGGCGGGACGGATGGCGCCGACGTAGTTGCCCAAGTGGGGAATGCCGGTAGTGGTAACACCGGTGAGCACGCGTTTTTTAGTCATGATCAGGCTGCTTTCTGCTGGAATGTTTTTCAGACAGGCATATGCCTGTCTGAAAGTGTGTTGCTAAATGGTTTAAAACTGCTGAATCTTATCAGAATCTGCTTTAGTCTGCATAATCCTGCCCTTCGTTGTGTTGCAGGCGGGCGGCAAATTCATCGCATGCTTTGATTAGGGCGGCAGATAAGGGTTTGTCGAAAGCGGAGTGGCCAGCCTGGACTATACGAAGCTCTGCTTCGGGGAATACTTGTTTTAAATCCCAAGCGCTTTGCATGGGGGTGCACATATCATAGCGGCCCTGCACGATGATGGTGGGAATGTGGCGGATTTTTCGGATATTGCGCAAAATGGCGCGTTCGCCTTCCAGCCAGCCCAAGTGCATAAAATAATGGTTTTCGATGCGGGCGATCGCGAGGGATTTTTCTGCATCTTCATCTACGGGTTTGGGCTCGAACTGAATCAGCCAGCTTTCCCAATCTGCCCAGGCTTTAGCTGCGTGAAGAGCAACGGTGTGGTCTTTGGAAAACAGCATTTCGTGGTAAGCCTGAACAAGGTTGCCACGCTTTTCTTTCGGTACGGGCGCAATGTAGTTTTGCCACTGCTTGGGATAAATTTGGCTGACGCCGCCGGCTTCGTTAATCCAGTTGATTTCGTTTTGGCGGCACAGAAAAATGCCACGCAAAATCAGGCCGAGCACGCGGTCGGGATGGGTTTCGGCATAGGCCAGCGAGAGCGTGCTGCCCCAAGAGCCGCCGAATATCAGCCATTTGTTGATGCCGAGCATTTCGCGGACTTTTTCAATATCCTCTACCAAATCCCAAGTGGTGTTTTCTCGGGTTTCGGCAAAAGGCAGGGAGCGGCCGCAGCCGCGCTGATCAATGATAATAATGCGGTAGGCGGTGGGGTCGAAAAATCCACGGCATGAAGGCGATGCTCCCGCCCCGGGGCCGCCGTGCAGGAAGATCACGGGAATGCCTTTTGGGTTGCCTGACTCTTCCCAATAGATTTGGTGGGTATCCGATACCTGAAGCATGCCGTTCCGGTTGGGCAGGGGGACAAAATACATAGTTTTCCCTTTATTGAGGATATGAAAGTTTGTAATTTTAGTGCTTATTGCTTACTATATTGATGATTTGGTGGACAGAATGTCTACTTTGCATTGTTCATAGAGCATTTTTTGCAACACGGGCTGCTGCTGTTCGTTAAATGTGAGGCGCAGGCATTTTATTTCATCAATACGTAGAGGTACGTTTAGTGATGTTTGTGCATTTTTTAAATGGACTTTATGGATGCCGAAGGGGAGATCTTTATGGATGTGATGGCCATTGTGTATATGGCCTATTTTGATGTCTCCGGCATAAACTTCGTAAACAACTTTGGCGTTTTTGTAGTTATGCGGGCGATAAATATAGAGCTTGCCGTGGTTATATTCAGGCTGCTCTAAGTGGACAAATCTTGGCGAGCTGGATTGGCAAGCGGTAAGGGCAAGTGGAAATAACATACAAACAAATAAATATTTTTTCATAATGCAAATCCTTTTTCCGTTGTATTGCGAATTAGTTATTTTGATATAGTTTTGATAATTATAATAAACTTATTTATATATTTTCTCAATTTAAAATTATCTTTATTTTTGGAATTTAGTTTGTGTATGGTTTGATTGGATTATTCAAGCAATAATCAATGTGGTCAGACTCAAACAGTCGATAGGTTGTAGAACAGCAAACCGCCATTATTATTGGTTTAATATAGTTTCATTGCTTTTGTATAAACATTGTAAACAAATTATATTTTTTGCTAATTGTTTAAAGATTAATGGTATGCAAATGTCGTAGGCGGCTTAAGTTTAAGAGTCTATTTTGGGGTAAAGCGAGATGGTAGATATGCAAAAATTTGAAGCTGCGTAATAAACAAGTTTTCAGACAGGCATTGTTGGGAATAATGCCTGTCTGAAAACAAATGTTTATGGCTGAATAATCTGCTTGCCGCTGAAATCGTAAGTTCCCCAGCCTTGGGCATTTTTTACTGCGATGGAAGGCTCTTCTTCGGAGAGGTAAATCTCATCAAATTCAGGTTGTACTCCCCATCGGCCTTGCCGGTTGAGTACGCCTTTCTTGTTTTGTTTGTTTTTGTGTGAGACAACAATCAAGCCGTGCGGCTCAATAAATCTTACGAGGGGAAAAGCACGGAATACTTGCTTGCCGGTTGGTTCAGCGCGAACTCTTGATTATATTGAAGAGATTCAAATTCATCGTATGCATAGTTGGAAATTGTGCGCGGGTAAAGGCGAACTCCGACGGAATCAGCCATTCGTCCTTGGCGTTAACAAATTCTTCATGATTGAGCATCTGTGTTTGTTGTAGAGTGCAATATAAGCTTTTGGATCAGCCCCTTCTATTTCTTGCCAATCTTTGTCGAAATAAATCGTGTGTTGAGGTTCAAGTCTGGCGGCAGCTTTCTGAATATCTGCGGTGCGTTTTAAAAACTCGGCTTCGCTGAGCGGAAGCTTATCGTAATCGGCGTAATTGTTTGAAAATTTAGGCAGGCTTTGGCAGGCACTGAGAGATGCGATGATAATTGAAATAAGAAAAAACGTTTTAATTTTAGCATTTATAAGCCGTAATATTCCTATTTGTTAGATTTTGCAAACGGCTTAACAAAATAACATATTGTTTACAAGCCGAATATAATCTGTGTCTTGCAGCTTGGCTTAAAGGGGTTTAAATTCTCATGTTTGATGATTTTTCAGACAGGCATTTTTAAGCCATGCATTATTTCAGTATTCATAACCAAGCGGGCGAGCATTTAGGCTTTTTTATTATGTTGCCGGATGATGAAAACGCACACCCGCAGAGCGGGCGTTTTATTGTTAAGCTGCAAAGCGAAACGAAGCCTCAAGATCAGGCGGCTTTGAGAGTGCTGGAAGAGTTTGGCGATTTAACGCAGCCGTTTTGCTGGCGCGTGGAAAAAGACCGGATTAATCTTTATAAAGAATCGGAGAAAATCGGCAGCTTGCGTAACGAATTTTTAAGAATCGGCACACAATCGCTGATATTGGGCGATATGACAGGAATGATGTAAACCATGGAAAGCATTTATATTCTGATACCATTGAGTATCATTCTGGCATTTTTAATCGGCTATTTTTTCTGGTGGTCAGGCAAAAACGGGCAGTTTGATGATTTGGAAGGCCCGGCGCACCGGATTATTATGGACGATGACGAATATCATCCTGAAGAGGGTAAATCCAAGCCGGTTGATTCTGCGGCGGAAGAGAAACATGATCAAAGACAATCTTAATTTCGCTGTCGGTCGCCGTTTTGCGCCGCTTTTCGGCACGCAATTTCTCGGCGCATTCAATGATAATCTGTTTAAAACCGCACTGTTTGTGTCTATTAGCTTTTACGGTTTGGGCGATAATGCTTGGCTGCAGCCCAGCCAAATGCTGAATTTGGGGGCATTGCTGTTTATTTTGCCCTATTTTTTGTTTTCTTCGATTTCCGGTGAATTTAGCACCAAATTCGATAAAGCGAAACTTGCCAGCATAATTAAGATATTGGAAATCTTGATTATGTTGGTAGCCGCTTACGGTTTTCTGATTCAGTCCGCTCCTCTGCTGTTGGCTTGCCTGTTTATGATGGGAGCGCAATCTACCTTGTTCGGGCCGTTGAAATACGCCATTTTGCCCGATTATCTGAATAGTAAAGAGCTGATTATGGGCAATAGCCTGATTGAGTCGGGTACGTTTTTAGCGATTTTGTTTGGTCAGATTTTGGGTACGTTTGTTGCCGGCATGAGCCATTATGTGGTGGCAACATTAATCATTTTGACTGCATTCGTGGGGTTTGTAACTAGTGTATTTATGCCGCCGGTAGCCGCCAAGCGGCCGGATGTGCGGATTGATCCGAATATCGCCCGCAGCACTTGTAGCCTGCTGAAAGCCACATTCGCCCAGCGCGAACTTTATACCGCGATTATCGGCATTTCGTGGTTTTGGCTGATTGGTGCGGTTTATACCACTCAATTGCCCACCTTTACTAAAATCCATTTGGGCGGCAACGACAATGTGTTCAACCTGATGCTTGCCTTGTTTTCCATCGGCATTGCCGCAGGTTCAGTATTGTGCGCCAAACTCAGCCACGAACGGCTCCGTTTAGGCTTGGTTGCCGTCGGCACTTTGGGCTTGACCTTGTCCGGGGTGTTGCTGGTGTGGCTCACTTACGGCACGCACCATGTTGAGTTGAACGGCGTGTGGTATTTCCTTTCACAGCCCCGCTCTTTGCCAATCATGGCCTGTATGGTTACCATAGGATTTTTCGGCGGCTTTTTCTCCGTGCCGCTTTATACTTGGCTGCAAACTGCCAGCAGCGACAGCTTTCGCGCGCACGCTGTTGCCGCCAACAATATCGTGAACGGCTTGTTTATGGTTATTGCCGCTCTGGCTAGTGCCTTGCTTTTATTTTTGTTTGACAGCATTAACCTGCTTTATTTTTTAGCCGCATTGGGTAATCTCGGCATGCTTTATTATCTTTTGAAGCTGGAGCCGAAGATATGGGAAGATTTGAAGTCTTATTTGGGTATGAAGTAAACCATGCCTGTCTGAAAACGAGCAATGCAGGTTTCTGCGAAGCTAAAATTTTCAGACAGGCATGGTTTTTTATATCGAATGGTTTAAGGCGCCGCTTCAAAGCCGGTTACTTCCAAGCCAAAGCCGGTTAAGCCGTTCATAGAAGAGGGTTTGCCCATTACGCGCATTTTTTTCACGTTTAATCCTACAAGAATTTGGGCGCCGATGCCGTAGGTTTTTCTATCCCACTTTTTGATTTGGAATGTGTTTTTCGGCAAGGTGCGGTCAAGCAGAGCGTCGCCGTCTTCCGTGCGGTGCAGTAGAATAATCACACCGCTGGCGGCGTTTTGGATATGTTCCAGCGCTTTGGGCAGCGGCCAGGAATGGTTGGGATCGGCTTGTAGAAAGTCCATTACGCTGAAGGGTTCGTGTACGCGCACAAGAGTTTCTGTTTCGGGCGACAGTTCGCCTTTAACTAAAGCCAGATGGGTTTCGCCGGAGAGTTTGTCTACATAAACATGCTGTTGGAAAGTGCCCCAAGGGGTTTGTACGGTAGTATCACCCATTTCTTCGAGCAGGCTTTCGGTGCGGCTGCGGTATTCGATTAAATCGGCGATGGTGCCGATTTTGAGGTTATGTTCTTCGGCGAACTTCATTAATTCGGGCATACGCGCCATAGTGCCGTCGTCGTTGAGAATTTCACAGATAACGCCGGCAGGAGAAAGGCCGCTCATTTCGGCAAGATCGACCGCTGCTTCGGTGTGTCCGGCCCGCACCAATACGCCGCCTTTTTGTGAACGCAGCGGGAAGATATGGCCGGGTTGTACGATGTCTTCGGGTTTAACGTTGGGCGATACGGCAGTTTGAATGGTGAGGGCGCGGTCTGCGGCGGAGATGCCGGTGGAAATGCCGTGGGCTGCTTCAATGGAAACGGTAAAGTTGGTGCCGTATTGGGCGCCGTTTTTTTGCGTCATTTGCGGCAGGTTAAGGCGGTCGACCATGGCATCATTCATTGGCAGGCAAACCAGGCCGCGAGCGTGTTTGATCATGAAGTTGATGGCTTGCGGGGTAACGAATTGGGCGGCCATAACGAGGTCGCCTTCGTTTTCTCGATCTTCTGCATCGGTGATGATGACCATTTTGCCGGCTTTGATGTCGGCCAGAATTTCGGATATAGGTGAGATTTGCATAGTGTTGGCGTTTGTTTTCTGAGGGTTTGGAGAATTTGGGCTTGCGGTTGATGTGGTTTCGGAGTAGTTGCCGTCGAGCCACATAGCGGGCATGCCTGCTGATTGTTCGATTTTGCGGGCTTTGCGCTCGCCGAAGGGTTTGTTTTTTAAAAGGGCGGAAAGCTCACCTTGATTGATACCGGTTTCTGCGGCAAAAAGTGATTGCCGCCCTTGATGTAGGCGGTCTATCCATAAGCGCAGGTTTTTACGGCGCTGATCGGTAAGATTCATGTTATGAGGGTGTTATGAACTAAAAAGCGGATATTACGCTCGCCACAAATAAAAGTAAAGTTTTATATAATTGTATTTATTTTTACTTTAAAGTAAAATATAGATTTGAAATGAATGCCTGTCTGAAAATGTTTTCAGACAGGCATCTTTAGTATGTTTAGAAATTAATAAGCGGATATGTAAAATCTTTGGTTGCTACTGCCATCACAATGGTATAGGCGGATTTGGTTTTTATGTTTGCCGGCATCCAGACATTTGCCGTTCAGTGCGCTGCGGATGGTTTTACCTTCGCGATACCATTTCTGGTTACTTTTGCCATGACATTGGTAGGCGATAACGGGCGCGCCGTCTTGGGTTTGATTACCGGCCACATCCAAACATAATCCTTGTACGCGGATGCTGTCATTGTGGAAGGTGAATTGTTGGTTGCTTTTACCGTGGCAGGTATGGGCGATGATGTCTTTATTGTTAGCACCACTCAAATCAAGGCACCTGTCATCGGGAGTTCGGATAAGGTAGGTGCCTGATTGCCCAGGCTTACGCGGAAGCGGGTTGCGCTCGGAGCGGGGCGCTTCTGTGTGGATATCGGGAATAGTATTATACACATCGTCAGGATGGCCGATATAAATGCAGCCGCCAAGTAAAAAAAGTAAAAGATACAGACTGTGTTTCAATTTCATAAGTTGTTTCCTTGTTACATTGTGTTTGATTAATTTTGTAGACTTTCAGACAAGCATTTTGCTTGTATTGCTATGAAGTTGGATATTTTGTACAAGGCCCTTCACTTGCTGCAGGCTTTGTATTGCCTGCGGTTCGCTACCTTGTATGAAATATTTTTTTCACGGCAAGATTCTGAAACATTCAGTTTCATGGTTTTTATGGGTTATCGTGATAATAAATGCCTGTCTGACATTTTTCAGACAGGCATTAATGTTTAACGGCACTATTTGAAAAATTATTCTTTATCTTCTTTGTTTTCTTTTTTCGGCGCGGGTTTTTTTGCAGCCAAACCTAAAGATTTTTGCCATTGGGCGGGCGATTTCACCAGCTCTAAGGCTTTTCTCAATTGGTCGTCTTTAGCCGGATTGGGTTCGCGGCGAGAAGAAAGATCTTCTTTTTCTTCTTTTTCATCTTTTGCACCGGGCGAAGATGAGGCTTCGTCAGGCTCAAAGATGTTGCCGTTAACTTCCGTGCCGCCGCTTGGATTGCCGATGTGGCCGGCAAGGTCGGCTTCTCGGCTTTCAAATAAGCGTTTCTTATCTTTCACTTCCACATCGGGCACGATACCTTGTGCCTGAATCGAACGGTCGTTAGGTGTGTAGTAAAGCGCGGTTGTCAGTTTGACCGCGCCGCCGTTGGAAAGCGGCAATACGGTTTGTACGGAGCCTTTACCGAAACTTTGCGTACCCACGACAACGGCGCGTTTATGGTCTTGCAGCGCACCGGCTACGATCTCGGAAGCTGAAGCGGAGCCTGAGTTGATTAAGATGGTAATCGGGATGTGCTTCATTTCAGCCGGTACACCCGCCAGCGGGTCTTGCCCCATGCCGATCATATAATCTTTTTTAACGGAAGAAAGTTTCAAGCCTTCTTTACCGTCACGTCCTTTTGTGCTGACTACCGGTTGGCCTTCTTTTAAGAAGGCGGCCGATACACCTACCGCGCCGTTGAGCAAACCGCCCGGGTCGTCGCGTAAGTCGATAATCAGGCCTTTGAGTGCGCCGCTGTTTTGTTTATGCAGGGTTTTGAGGGCATCGTTTAAAGCGGTAACAGTGCGCTCTTGGAATTGGCTGATGCGCACATAACCGTAGCCCGGTTCGAGCAGCTTATAGCGCACGCTTTTCACTTTAATGATGGCGCGGGTGATTTTTACGGTAATCGGTTTATTAACGTCTTTGCGTGAAAGGGTTAATGTGATGGATGTGCCGGGTTTGCCGCGCATTTTTTTCACAGCTTCGTGTACGGTCATGCCACGGGTGGATACGCCGTCGATTTTGGCAATAAAGTCGCCGCTTTTTACGCCGGCACGTTCGGCGGGTGTGTCTTCAATCGGTGCGATTACTTTTACGAAGCTGTCTTCTGCGCCGATTTCCATGCCTAAACCGCCGAATTCTCCCGAGGTCGATTCTTTAAGGTCGGTATAGTCTTTTTTGGTCATAAACTCAGAATGCGGATCCAAACCGGCAACCATGCCTTTCATGGCGCCTTCGAGCAAATCTTCGTCGGTTTTGTCTTGGTAATAATTGGCTTTAATCTGCCCGTATACCTCTGCCATGGTGCGGATAGACTGCACGGGCAGTGAGCTTTGGCTGTCTTTTTCTGCTGCATAGCTCTGAACACTCAGGCTCAGTATCACGCCGCTGAAAGCGCCGAGGGTATAAAGAGCGACTTTTTTCAAAGTAGAATTGGCCATTATTTTTTGCTTTCTCTTTCTTTCTGTGTCTGTCGGAGGCAGTTACGAACTGTGGAACTTTATTGGATTTGTTTTTCAGTATCAACCAATCACGGGTAAAAATATGCTAATGAATCGTTACCTTATCCATGAAAGTGGGTTCATGGGCTGGTTGCGGTAGCGGATTTCAAAGTACAAACCTTGCTCGCCGGCCGGTAAAGTGCCGCTTGTACCGATATAGCTGCCGGAGCCTACGTTTGAGCCGCCGCTCACACCGATACTGTTTAGGCCGGTATAGATGCTGACATAGCCGCCACCATGATCTACCACAACGGTATTGCCGTAGCCGCCAAGCGTGCCGGCATAGGCAACGGTGCCTGAGGCAACACTGCTTACACCGGATGGCGGGGTGGCGAAGAATACACCGCGCCATGTGCCGCCGCTGGCACGCGCTTGGCCGAAACGGCCGGTTACGCTGCCGCCGACGGGTTTGCGCAATCTGCCCTGCATGCGACTGAAACTGCTGCCTTGACTTTGATCCGGCCCGGATAAGGCGCGGTCTTCAGCGGTAAGGTTGCCGTGCGGAGCAGCAGTGTTGTTTTTTTGTTTGGTTTGTTTTTGTGATTGATTGGATTTTTTGATGCGCTCTTGTGCGGCTTGTTTGCGGCTTTGGGCTTGAGCTTTTCTGCTGGCGGCGTTGCGGCGTGAAATATCGGCGAGGATGTTGTTCAGCCGGCGCTCGTCTTCGCGTAGTTTGGCAATTTTCTGGGTTTGGCTGCTGATTTGGGCGTTGAGCTCGTTGCTTTGTTGCTGCGCCGCGCTGCGGGTTTTACCCAGTTTTTTGAGCGCGGCTTGTTGGGCTGCTTTGAGTTTTTTTAGGCGGTTCAGCTCGGCATCAATGGCTTTTTCTTGTTGCTCGAGCTCTTTTTGCTGTTTAACCAGATTGTTTATCACTTTTTCGTTGGCCTGGTTAATATGTTTGATATATTCCAGATAACGGGCTTTTTGGCCGGGTTCGGCATTTTTCAAGAACAATGAAATAGAGTTGGGTTGGCGGTTTTTATAGTGGCCCGCGAGCAGACGGGTGATTTGGGCTTTTGTGCCGGTGACTTCGGTTTTGACTTTTTCCAATTCGTTTTGTAATTTCTGCAACTGATTCCAGGCTGCGTTTTGCTGGCGGGTAATGGTGGCCAGCTCTGCCCGGGCTTTTTCTAATGCGTTCAGACTGGCATTTAATGCTGCTTGCGCGCGGCGTTGGGCGGCCTGTTTTTGTTTCAGGTCGGTTTGCGCATTGCTGATGGCTTTTTGGATATTTTGCAGCTCTTTTTGGCTGGGCTGGGCAAATGAGGGAAGGCTCAGACATAAAAGAACAGTGAGCAATAGGGGCTTCAGTTGCATGGTTAATTATAGTTAAGCAGACGAAATCTTACCGATTATAACGGATTTGCGCGTGCCGAACAGCCCTATTGTATTTAGTGGATTGATACCCATATTAGCCGTTATGTTTACGGAATGAATCAATAATATGAAATTCAGCATGAATCTGACAGATCATTTTCTGATTGCCGCTCCTTCTATGAACGATATGTTTTTTGAAAACAGTGTGGTGTATCTATGCGAACATAATGAAGACGGCGCACTCGGTGTTATTATTAATAAGCCTTCTCCGGTTACGATGGATTTGGTGTTTGAGGCGGCAGGACATCATACACCGGAGCGTTTTAAAGGGGAGTGGGTGATGATGGGCGGCCCTGTGCAGATTGACCGTGGTTTTGTGGTACATATGCCGATCGGCTCTTGGCAGAGCAGTTTGGCAGTAAATGATCATGTGGCAATGACGACTTCACGGGATATTATCGAGAAACTCAGCCAGTCGGACTTGGTTCAAAAAGCTGTGATTACCATTGGTTATGCGAGTTGGTCGGAAGGGCAGCTCGAGCAAGAATTGATGGACAATTCTTGGTTGACCGTGCCTGCTGATGAGCGGATTTTATTTGATTTGCCGCATGAAGAGCGCTACGAAGCGGCCATGGCGAAACTGGGTGTTTCTCCGCAAACGCTGATGGGAGGCGCAGGTCATGCCTGAGGCAATCAAGGTGCCGCGAGGTACGGCCTTGGCTTTTGATTTCGGCGAGGTACGCATCGGGGTTGCGCAAGGTGATGCGGAAATCGGTTTGGCACATCCGCTCACGACGGTAACAGGTGAGAGCAATGAAGCGAAGTTTGCCGCGATTGATAAGCTGGTTAAGGAATGGCAGCCGCATTATTTCGCCGTGGGTTTGCCTACGCATACGGACGGCGCGGAACATGAGTTGACCCGGTTATCACGCAAATTCGGCCGTCGTCTGCATGGCCGTTATAAGCTGCCTGTGTATTGGGTGGACGAACGCTTGTCGTCGGTTTATGCGGAGGGTTTGTTGGCTGAGGCGCAGGTGTTTGGCCGTAAACAGAAAAGCGTGCTTGATCAAGTAGCGGCGCAGGCGATTCTGCATAGCTTGTTTGAAAGCGGTGCGGTTGAATGGTTTGATGGAAATAATGAAGGCGATATGATGCCTGTCTGAAAATATCCTAGATTATTTTCAGACAGGCATCATGTTACATGATTGGCTGAAACAGCGTGGTCGGCTGTAAATATATATGAATACGTTTGGTATAAGGATACGCAATGAATTTAATGGATACTTTAATCGGTGCGGCAAGCTCTGCGCTTAGCAGCTCAGGTAGCCAAAATACGGCGCTTCAACTGGTTATGCAGCTGATGCAGCAAAACGGCGGAGCGGGTAATCTTATTAATCAGCTTCAACAAGGTGGGTTGGGCGATATATTGAATTCGTGGATTTCCAACCAAAGCAGCAATGAATCTGTGTCCGCCTCCCAGATTCAAGACGCTTTGGGCGGCGGCACGTTGGAAAAAGCAGCTTCTTCGGTAGGCGTGGACAGCGCGCAGGCGGGTAATTTGTTATCACAATATCTGCCGCAAATTATCGACAGCCTAACGCCGAACGGCAGTGCAGCAGATGCGGATGGTTTCGGTTTGGATGATATCGCAAGGATTGTGATGCAGAATTTTCTGAAATAAGTTGCTGCTTTGCGTGAAGCGATGCCTGTCTGAAACGTTTCTTTCAGACAGGCATTGTTGTTTATTCGCTATAATGTCTGCGTTTTGCATACTGAATACACTTTGAAATCGAAGGAAACACAAGAAATGGATCGAGAACACATTCCTGCCGCCGTGAAAGCCAATATTTTGGGCGAGGCGCTGCCTTATATCCGCCATTTTTCCGGCAGCACTTTCGTGATTAAGTATGGCGGCAATGCCATGACGGAAGAACATTTGAAAGAAGGCTTTGCCAAAGATGTAACCTTGCTCAAGCTGGTGGGGATTAATCCGGTGATTGTGCACGGCGGCGGACCGCAGATTAACGAAATGCTGGAAAAAGTAGGCAAGGAAGGCGAGTTTGTACAGGGAATGCGCGTAACCGATCCTGAAACCATGGATATTGTGGAAATGGTTTTGGGCGGCCATGTCAACAAAGAAATCGTATCGCTGCTCAACCAAAATGGCGGTAAAGCGGTGGGCATTACCGGACGCGACAACCATTTTATCAAAGCGAAAAAGCTGTTTATCAACACGCCTGAGCGCAACGGAGTGGATATCGGCCAAGTGGGCGTGATCGAAAGCATAGACTGTACTTTGATTACCCAAATGATACGTGGCGGCTACATTCCCGTTGTAGCACCGATTGGTGTCGGGCGGCAGGGTGAAGCGTTCAATATCAACGCTGATTTGGTAGCGGGTAAGCTGGCGGAAGAATTAAATGCGGAAAAGCTGATTATGATGACCAACATCACGGGCGTGATGGATAAAGACGGTAATCTGCTAACCAACTTGACCCCGCGCAAAATTGACACACTAATCGCAGACGGTACGCTTTACGGCGGCATGTTGCCGAAAATCAGCTCGGCTATCGAGGCGGCCACCAATGGCGTGAAAGCCGTGCACATTATTGACGGACGTGTATTGAATGCTTTGTTGTTGGAAATTTTTACCGACAAAGGTGTGGGTTCGATGATTTTGGGTAAGGAAACAGATTAAAGCTGGTTTATATTACTTAATTAAACAATGCCTGTCTGAAACTTTTTCAGACAGGCATTGTGATTAATAGATTACACTTTCTCTTTAACCGATGATTTCTAGATCCACGCCCTGGCTGCGGCCGCGACGGCTGCGCAATTGGATATCGAGGCGTAAGTCGTTGGCTGAATCGGCATTTTTAATGGCTTCTTGGAAGCTGATAGAGCCTTGCTCATACAGTTTGTATAAAGCCTGATCGAAAGTTTGCATACCGATATCGGTCGATTTTTTCATAATCTCTTTGATGTTGTGGATTTCGCCGCGGTGAATCAAATCGGAGATTAGCGGAGAATTCAGCAACACTTCCACTGCGGCAATACGGCCTCTGCCGTGTTCCAACGGGATGAGGCGCTGAGAAATAAAGGCTTGTAGGTTCAATGACAAATCGGTCAAAAGCTGGGTGCGGCGCTCTTCGGGGAAGAAGTTGATGATACGGTCAAGCGCTTGGTTGGAACTGTTGGCATGCAGTGTGGCCATGCACAAGTGGCCTGTTTCGGCAAATGCCAGGGCATATTCCATGGTTTCACGGTCGCGAA
Source organism: Neisseria wadsworthii 9715 (assembly GCF_000227765.1). Taxonomy (GTDB): domain Bacteria; phylum Pseudomonadota; class Gammaproteobacteria; order Burkholderiales; family Neisseriaceae; genus Neisseria; species Neisseria wadsworthii. The sequence continues at coordinate 1,674,787 of NZ_JH165159.1, read as the reverse complement.
TCTCGCCAATCAGAATCACATCAGGCGCTTGGCGCAAAGTATTTTTCAGGGCGGCAAACCAGTTTTCCGTATCTACGCCGACTTCGCGCTGGGTGATGATGCAGTTTTTATGCTGATGTACAAATTCAATCGGGTCTTCAATGGTAATGATGTGGTCGTTGCCGTGTTCATTGCGGTAGTCGATCAGCGAGGCCAGTGAAGTGGATTTGCCGGAGCCTGTGCCACCGACAAAAATAACCAGGCCGCGTTTGCGCATAACTACTTGCTGTAAAACAGGCGGCAGATTCAATTGCTCGAAAGAAGGAATTTCGCTGCTGATCTGGCGGAGTACCAGAGCGGTTGCACCGCGCTGCACCATCGCGTTTACGCGGAAACGGGCTGTGCCGGGAAGCTGAATGGCGAAATTGCATTCATTGGTGGTGGTGAATTCTTCAAGCTGTTTCGGATTCATCACCGAAGCGGCGATTTCAATGCAGCGTTCGGGTGTGAGCGGCTGGTCGCTTAAACGGGTGATTTTACCGTCGAGTTTTACAGCCGGAGGAAAGCCCGTGGTTATGAATAAGTCAGACGCTTTGTATTGCACCATGTACCGAAGCCATTGGTAAAGCTCGTCTTTTGTGTCAATTGAATCGTGTAATGTGTTATCCATGGGTGAAGAAACCTTAAAAGACAATGGTATTGTTTATTGACTAATTAAAGTGTTTGAAATATTTAAAGTTCTTTTTTCTGGTATGGCACTCTTTGGCATCGAGTGTATTTGCTGGAAGGCTGAACCGTGCAATTATATCAGACCATATGTATAATCGGATTTAAGTTCCCTTGCTTTTACAGGTTTTACAACAAATGACCGAAATCAACATTAATAAGAAAACAAATAGACACAGTTTCAGCCTTACTTGTGTTGCAGTAAGGTTGCATTATGCCTTTGTAAACGATAACAGCCGGTCGGAAGGAAGCCTATGAAAGCGAATACGATTGCCATTATTGGTGCGATGGAGCAGGAAATCGAGCTCCTGAAAAACTTGATGCACCATCCTGAAGAAGAAAAATTCGGTAATTTCACCTTTTATCGCGGCAGCTTATTTAATAAAGAAGTGATTCTTTCACTCAGTGGCATCGGTAAAGTGAACGCTGCTATTGCAACCACGCTGGCTATTAACCGCTATCAGGTCGACTGCGTGATTAATACGGGTAGCGCCGGCGGTTTGGGTGCGGCTTTGCAGGTGGGCGACGTAGTGGTGGGTACGCTGATTGCGCACCATGATGTGGATGTGACTGCGTTCGGCTACCAAATCGGCCAAGTGCCGAAATTGCGGCCTGCGTTTGAAAGCGATAATGATTTGGTTCGCGCGGCGGGTAAAGCGGCAAGGGTTTTTGCAGGTGCGCGGATTCATAAAGGTTTGATTGTGAGCGGCGATCAGTTTATCCACAGTGCGGAGCAGGTGGCGCGTATCCGCCAGAATTTCTTCGGCGTGCAGGTTGTAGAAATGGAGGCTGCGGCGATTGCGCAGACGTGCGAGCAATTCGGTGTGCCGTTTGTCATAATCCGCGCCGTATCGGATTTGGCTGATGAAAAAGCCAATATTAGTTTTGAAGAATTTTTGGAAACAGCGGCGGTAAATTCCGCCAAGATGGTTAATTCGATTATCAGCAGTCTGTAATTCAGAAAGGCCGGTAGTATGGGTTTCAGACAGGCATTTCCAAAAAATGATTGCCGATCTGTGTGTTGCCAGATAAAACTTTGGCTTAAACCCGCATGGATTGGGGTATGGTTCGCAGGGGTTTATTTTGCCGGTAATGCTTTGGTGTTTTATGTGAAAGGCGGTAGCTTGGCTGCGCCGTTAAGCTATATAACTGCTTGGCCTTTTTCTCTTTTTTCTTCGGAATACACGGATCATTACGGCAGCTTTTTGATGCTCAATTCGGTGTATTGGTATACGGTGGGGCACATGCTGTATAACATCTGCCGCGTTATTAATCGGGGCGTGCCGGCAATTTCCGTGATGTTTATGTTTGTTTATGCCGCGATACTTGCGTTGGTGTTTGTGTTGCTGTAAATAGAGATTGGTGAGCGGTATGAACAATGCCTGTCTGAAAGCTTTTCAGACAGGCATTTTGTTTGTGCGGAATGCTTATAACTAAAGTGTATTTAGTTACAATTTTATGTTCTTTTTCAAATGGCCGTGTTGTCTTTAACATGTGTCGGCTGCTGTTGTGTTATGGAATCTAAGCAATGCCTGTCTGAATCATTTTTCAGACAGGCATTAAGATAAGGTGGAATGATGCTGTTGCTGAAAACACAAACTGTTTTGCCCGGTTTCAAGCTGACGCTCGGGCTGAGTATGCTGACACTTTCGTTAATGGTGCTGATGCCCTTTGCGATGCTGGTTGCGACGGTAGCCGGCATGGGGTGGGCGGATTTTGTGCAGCAGATTGTCGAACCGCGTACGTTGGCTGCGGTGTGGCTCACGCTGAAAACTTCTTTTTTCGCCATGTTGGCCAATGTGGTGTTCGGTACGCTGGTGGCTTGGGTGTTGGTGCGCTACCGATTCTGGGGCAAGGGGCTGGTAAATGCTTTGGTTGATTTGCCTTTTGCGCTGCCGACTGCCGTAACCGGGGTGGCGCTGGCCACGCTTTATGCGCCTAACGGTTGGATCGGGCGTTGGCTGGAACCTTTCGGTATCAAGGTGGCGTTTACGCCGTTGGGTATCTGGGTGGCTCTGGTTGTGGTGAGCTTGCCGTTTATTGTGCGTGCCGTGCAGCCTGTTTTGGAAGAGTTGCCGGCCGAATATGAAGAGGCTGCGGTGTCTTTGGGGGCGGGCCGTTTTACGGTGTTCCGCCGCGTGTTGCTGCCGGAAATTCTGCCTGCTCTGATAACCGGTGCGGGCATGGCGTTTGCGCGGGCAACGGGCGAGTACGGCTCTGTGATTTTTATTGCGGGAAATATTCCGATGGAGTCGGAAATTCTGCCTTTGATTATTGCCGGCAAGTTTGAGTTGTTTGATGTGAAGGGTGCGAGTGCCGTGGCTTTATTTATGCTGGGTATTTCGTTTGTGATTTTATTTATCTTAAATATTTTGCAATGGCGTTTGGCTAAGCGCAAGCGTTGAGCGTGTTTGACGGAGTGAGACTATGAATACGGCTAAAACCAATCCTCTGCTTACCGAGTCGCGCATTGTGCGTTATGCGTTAATCGGAACGGCGCTATTGTTTCTCGGCCTGATGCTGGTGATGCCTCTGGTTGCTGTGTTTTGGAACGCGCTGGAAAAGGGATGGCGGCTTTATCTTGCCGCGCTGACTGAAGCGGATGCTTTGCATGCGGTTAAGCTGACTTTGCTGATTGCGGCAATTGTGGTGCCGGTAAATATCGTGATAGGCGTTGCGCTGGCCTGGTTGCTCACGCGTTTCGATTTCCGCGGCAAGCAGTTGTTTACCACTTTGTTGGACTTGCCTTTTTCCGTATCGCCGGTGGTGGCCGGGTTAATGTTTGTGCTTTTATTCGGTGCTAACAGTGTGATGGGCGGCTGGCTGGAAGCACGCGGTATTCAGATTGTGTTTGCTCTGCCCGGAATGATATTGGCTACTTTATTTGTTACTTTTCCGTTTATAGCGCGGGAGCTGATTCCTTTAATGCAGGCTCAGGGAGACAGTGAGGAGCAAGCTGCATTGATTTTGGGCGCGAGCGGCCGGCAGATGTTTTGGCGCATCACTCTGCCCAATATCAAATGGGCGCTGCTTTACGGAATTATTCTGACGAATGCACGGGCTATGGGCGAATTCGGCGCGGTAAGCATGGTGTCCGGCCACATTCGCGGGCAAACCAATACGCTGCCTTTGCAGGTGGAGATTCTTTATAACGAGTATAACTTTACTGCCGCATTCGCTTTGTCCAGCCTGCTGGCTTTATTGGCCTTGCTTACTTTGTTGTTGCAGAACGTGTTGGCCTGGAGGCGGCAAAAGCAGCTTGAATCGGCCGGTAATTAGGATGCCTGTCTGAAACAACCGTAAATAATTTAATGGAGCATGAGCATGACCATACGCATTGAACAACTCAATAAATATTTCGGCAGTTTTCATGCCTTGAAAAACATTAATCTGACCATTCCGACAGGAAGCCTCACGGCGCTGCTCGGCCCTTCGGGCTGCGGCAAAACCACACTCTTGCGGATTATTGCGGGTTTGGAGCATGCAGATGGAGGCGGCATTTTCTTTGATGACGAAAATGTGACCCGCAAGCATGTGCGCGACCGTAAAGTCGGTTTTATGTTTCAGCATTATGCACTGTTTAGGCATATGAATGTGTTTGATAACATTGCTTTTGGTTTGCAGGTGCTGCCGCGGAAAATCAGGCCGGCGGAAAGCCAAATTGCAGAGAAAGTTTACAGCCTGCTCAAGCTGGTGCAGCTTGAGCATCTTGCCAAAGCTTATCCCGGCCAACTTTCGGGCGGCCAGCGCCAACGCATCGCGCTCGCTCGCTCACTGGTTACCGAACCCAAACTGTTGCTGCTGGACGAGCCGTTTGGCGCGCTGGATGCTAAGGTGCGGAAAGAATTGCGTTATTGGCTGCGTCAAATCCATCATGAATTGGGAATTACCAGTGTGTTGGTTACGCATGATCAGGAGGAAGCTCTGGAAATGGCCGACAGTATCGTGGTAATGAACCACGGGGTAATTGAGCAAACGGGCAGCGGCGATGATTTATATCATGAGCCGGAGAATGTGTTTGTTACAGAATTTCTCGGCGAGGTAAACGCGTTTGAAAATGCAAAAATAGAGCAGGGCAGCCTGTTTATCGGCGGTTATGAGGAAAAACTGGAAGGCCGGGGGCATGAGCGGCAAAATGTAGTGGCTTATGTTCGCCCGCATGATTTGGCACTATCTGCAAAAGCGGGCGGCAACAGTATCGGAGAAGCGGAAATAGCTTCCATACAAACCACCGGCTCTATGGTTCGGCTTATGTTGAAGCGCACGGGCAACAGCCGGATGTTGCAGGTGTTGGTTCCGCATAATGAATACCGTACTGAGCCGTTTGCATTGGGGCAAAGGGTGTGGCTGTATCCTAGAAAGCACATCGTATTCAAGCTGCCCGAGATGGTGGAATATGTGATTTAAGCGGCAGATATATAGTGAATCAATTTAAAAAATAGCACGCTCGTCATACTCGGGCTTGACCCGAGTATCTCCTAAGCTTACCAGAACTCAAGGTACTCGGGTCAAGCCCGAGTATGACGGTATCGTTATTAAACTTAAGTGAATTGACTGTATCTGTGCTGTCTTCGGCTTGCTGCCTTGTATTAAAAATGTGTTGATTAACTATAAAGCATCCGTTATGCCCGGGTTTAACATAAATGCCTGTCTGAAAGTTTTCAGACAGGCATTGTTTATCGTTAAGGGTAACTGTTATTTGGTGGTCAGCTGGTCAAATAAACCGCCGTCGGCAAAGTATTTTTTCATAATCTGATCCCAGGGGCCGAACACCTCCGTCGGGCGGAATGTTTCGACTTTCGGGAATGTAGCTGCGTTTGCCGCCAGCACATCTTTGTCTGTAGGCCTCAGGTAAAGCTTGGCGCCAAGCTCTTGTGCAGGTTTGCTCCATAAATAATTCAGATATTCGGTTGCGGCTGCGGTTGAGCCTTTTTTATCGGTAACGCTGTTGACTACTGCAACAGGGCTTTCCATTAAAATCGAATAACTGGGGTAAACGATTTCAAAATTGCCATTGCCCAATTGTTTTGCGGCCAAATTGGCCTCGTTTTCAAATGTGATCAACACATCGCCGATGTTGCGCTGAACAAAAGTAGTGGTGGCTGCCCGCCCGCCGTTTTCAAATACCGGAATGTTTTTTAAGAGTTTTTTAGTAAATTCGATTGCTTTGGATTCATCATTCTGATTGGTTTTTAACGCATAAGCATGGGCTGCCAGAAAAGAATAACGGCCGTTTCCGGAGGTTTTGGGGTTGGCAACCACCACTTTGATATTATCTCTGGCTAAATCCGACCAATCTTTAACTTGCAGAGGGTTGCCTTTTCGAACCAAGAAAACCGTCGTGCTGGTAAAGGGTACGGCGTTATTCGGAAACTGTTTTTGCCAATCGGAGGAGACCAAACCTTTTTGTACCAATAAATCAATATCCGAACTTTGATTCATCGTAACCACGTCTGCCTGCAAACCGTTTGCTACCGACAAAGCCTGCTTGCTGGAGCCGCCGTGTGATTGTTGGATATTAATGGTTACGTTAGGATGTTTGGTTGCGTAGTGTTTGGTGAAAATGGGATTGTAGTCTTTGTAATAATCGCGGGTTACGTCATATGAAACATTCAGCAGCGTTGAGGCGGCAACTTTATCGCTCGGAGCCGATGCCGATTTGTCGCCGGATTCGGGGGCGCAGCCGGGTAGGGCGAATACCGTTAATAAGGCAATCAAGTGTTTGGGTTTCATTCCATTTCCTTTTGCTTAATTTTAGAGATGACTTCTTCATTTTAAAGAAGGGTTTTTAATAAGAAAAAGAATGAATGATTGTTAGCTAATGCTTCTTGGTTATATAAAACCATCGCAATAGGGTGCTTTTCTGCGGTCGGGACAAAAACTTTAAAAAATGCTATCCTCTATTTTTTTACATTTCTAGCGATACAATGAAAAAGCTGATACCCATCGGAGTTTCCGGTATTGTCTTGGCGCTGGCCGGCGTATTTGGCGGCGCGCCTTATTTTCTCGGGCAAAAAGCCGAGCAAGTATTAAACGAGCAGCACCAATTGCTTGCCCAAGCCAGCTTTCTCACAGTTGAATCACGTCAATACGAACGCGGTTGGTTCAGTGCTAAGGAAACGACCGTTATCAGATTGAAGCCCACATTGCTGAAAAACATGCAGCAATATCTGCCGGATAATCTGAAAACCATCTTGAACGAGCCGGTTACGGTAGTGAACCATATCAAACACGGTCCGTTTGCTTCCGGTTTGACACCGGTTAGCGCAAAAGTGGAAACCGAGTTCAAATATCATCCTGAAACGGAAAAAGCACTCAAGCGGTTTTTCGGCGATCAGGCGCCATTGGTTTTAAGCAATGTGATTCACTTAAACGGTTCGGGCCAATTAACCGCCAGTATGCCTGCTTTTGACTACGAAGAGCTGTCGGGCATCAAGCTGAATTGGAAAGGCATGAACGGCACCACCGATTATCAGCCGGGCTGGTCGGATTACAGCCACAGCTACCAGGCGCCCGCATTGCTTGCCAAGCTGGCCGATAAGGGTGACGTGTCGCTGGAAAATCTGCAAATCAACACGCAAACCCAAGACGGCAAAACCCGGCTGTCGCTCGGCAACAGCAGCTTCAAGCTGGATAAATTTTCTGTGGTCTGGAAAGAAGGCGTTGATTACAATGTAAAAATCAACGAGCTGATTAACCTGGTAACCGATTTGCAGATTGGTGCTTTCATCAATCCTACCGGCCAAGTAGCCCCTTCTAAAATTGTGGTGGACAAGCTGCAATTTGATACCAAGATGGCGGAAAACGGCGACTGGATTAACAGCGAAGGCAAGTTTCAGTTTGCCAATCTGGTGTATGGCGACGAACAATACGGCCCTTTGAATATTGATGTGGCCGCCGAGCATCTGGACGCTAAGAGCCTTTTGGTTTTGAAAAACAAAATGGCCGAAGCCGCATCCAAAGAAATGACCGGCCAGCAAATTCAGGATATGTTGATTCAGGCGGCGAAAAACGAAGCGGCCGGTTTGTTTATCAATAACCCGGTGATTAAAGTGCGTGCTTTCGATTTGAAGATGCCGCAAGGTAAAGTGTATTCCAGCGGCGAGTTGAAGTTTAACGGTCTCACACAACCTGATTTGAATAATTTCAACGCTTTAATCAAAAAAACGCATGCCGATTTCAAATTGCAGGTGCCGCAAAAGCTGCTGGAGAGTTTGGTAATCAATCAGGCGCGCAATGTGTTTACGGTTAATGCTGAAGATGCCGCCGAAGGTCGCGCCAGCTTGGATGATATTAACGAAACCTTGCGTTTGATGGTGGAGAATGTGGTGGCTTCGATGAACCGTGACGGTTATATTACGGTAAACAACGGCCATATAAGCACTCAAATGATGTTAAAAGACAGCCAGTTGCTGTTTAACGGCAAGCCGCTTAGAAGCGAACCTGATGATGTGGACATTGATGACGTGATTGAATTTCAAGAATCTCAGGCGGCAAGCGCTCCAAAAGCAGCTGCAAGCCAGCCTAAAGCAGGCGGTTGATTGCTAAAGGCTTAGGCAGCCAATTTATTTCGGGTCCTTTTAAAATGCCTGTCTGAAAACTATTTTCAGACAGGCATTGTTTAATTTTCAGTGTCTACCATCAAGAATTGATTCACACCGTTTTCGCAACGTGTCAGTTTGTTTTCCAGCGTTTTGTTCAAAAGCGCATCGTTGTGCGGCAGAGCATCGCGTTCTGCTTCATGATGCCATAAGTGGTAGGCAATGCCGCTGAATTTCAGGTTGCGGCGTTTTAAGCCGTGATGATAGAGGCGGGCGACAAATTCGCTGTCTTCTCTGCCCCAACCGACAAATTCGTTGTTAAAGCCGTTGACTGCCAATGCATCTTCCCGAAAAAAGCCCATATTGCAGCTTTTAATGGATTTATGGCTTTGGCTTTTTTTGCGCCAAATGAATTTACTTAAATGACTGCAGCGCAAAGCTGATAAGCGTTTTTCTATTCCTTTATCGAAAAGAGAAATGGGTTCTGTTTGGTCGGATCGGCTGAGCAACTCTGCGGTTTTCTCTTGGGTGAGCATAACGCGCGAGCCTTGGATAAGCGTGTTTTTTTGGGCGGCTTGTATGTGGTCGCGGATAAACTCGGGATGCAGCACCATATCACCGTCAATAATCACCATATATTCACCGTTTGCGGCTGCGATGGCACGGTTGCGGGCTTGAGCGGCGCGGAAGCCGTCGTCTTCCTGCCATAGGTGTTTGACCGGGATTGGGCAATGTGAAGCGAATATTTGGATAACTTCTGCCGTATCTTCACGAGAGCCGTCGTCTGCAATTAAGATTTCAACGGGCTTGACGCTTTGCTGGAGTGTGGAATAAAGCACTTTTTGCAAGGCATCGGGGCGGTTGTAAGTGGTGATGAGCAGCGATACCCGCAAAGCTTGGTTGCGCTCATTTAGCTTGATGTATTTGTAAAAAGAACCGGCAGCATTGGAAAAGGAGATGGTAAACCCGTCGCTGCCATATTTAAAACCTTGTTTGATGAAATAGTTTTTAATAAAAGAAGAAAATCCGTGCAAAGTTGCGCTGCCGGCAGAGGTGCGTTTGGTAAAACGGAATTGGTCTGCATAAAGTGAAGTGTATTGCTGCATTTTTTGAATCAAACCATCGGCAGAATCAAAAGAATAATGCAAAAGTTCGCCTTTTAGAGCAGCAATTTGGGTTCCTTCCGGTTGCTCTAATGATTCATGAACTTGACGGTCGTTAAAACGTGTGTGTTTGCGGTTGTAGAGGCGGCAGATTATGTCGGGATACCAGCCGCAGCCTTTGATTGCACGGCCGCGATAATGATTTAAGCGGGAGAGGGTGTATATGCGGTTGGTTTGCGATAAATCCGCTTGGCGTATGCTTTGCATCAACTCGGGTGTAACGATTTCATCGCTGTCTATGCTGAAAATCCAATCATGGCGTGCAAGCTTGGCCGAAAGGTTTTTCATGGGGCCGAAACCGATGAACTCGTGTTTGTGTATGCTTACGTTGTTAAAACATGCAGCGATTTCGAGTGTGCGGTCGGTCGAACCGTTGTCTAATAGTAATACTTCGTCGAAACCGCTCAGGCACTGTAATACCTCTGCTAGGTATTTTTCGGAATTTTTAACCATCATGGCAGCGGTAACGGGTATTTTTTCGGCAGTGTCGTTCATTTTCATATTCGATATTTTAAGGAGAGAAGGCCGTCTGAAATATTGCAGACGGCCTTTCTGTTTGTTTTCAGACAGGCATTCTTAAGATCTAAGGCAATTGCCCGATAGATAAAGCCATTTCTTCAAACATTCTATCTGCATCAACTTCGGTTACCCAATAAGCATTTGCCGGTTTGCCGGTTGAATTCCACCAATCCACCACACACGCGCCCATGGTTAATTCGCTGGAAGTTTCCACTTGAACATAGCATTCGCGACCTTGGAATAATTCGGGAAACACCGCGCAAGTAATCGCGCAGGGGTCATGCAACGGGCCGCCTTCGGTGCCGAATTTTTGAATGTCGTATCGCTCATAACTTTGCAGAATGCCGGCCAAACGCGGGCCGTTTTTATTATTCTGCTGACGCAACACATCCATACGGGGGGTGGTAATGCATGCTTTGTGGGTTACATCGAGCGGCAAAATGGTTGTGGGTACGCCGCTTTGCAACACGATTTGTGCGGCGTGCGGGTCGCAATAAAAATTGAACTCCGCCGCGGGCGTGATGTTACCCGCTTCGAAATAATTGCCGCCCATCAAAACAATCCGTTTGATAGCACGCGCGCAGTCCGGTGCAAGCGTTAAAACTTGGGCGATATTGGTTAACGGGCCGATAGGGCAGATGACAATGCTGTTGTCTTCTGCTGCACGTAAAGTATCAATCAAATAGTTCACGGCGTGCTGCTCTTGTAACGGGCAACGGGGGGAATGGCGTTCAACGCCGTCCAAACCAGTTTTGCCGTGCACCTCTTCGGCGGTAACCAGATTCCGCAGCAGCGGTTTGGCAACACCTGAATACACAGGAAAATTTTCCTTTCCGGCCCAATCGCAAATAATCCGTGCATTTTCAGAGGTATAGCGGATACCTACATTGCCGGCTACTACGGTAATCGACATAAAGTCAATCAACCCGCGTTTGGCTAAGCCATGTGCCATCAGAATGGCTGCTGCGTCATCTTGGCCTGGGTCGGTATCAATGATTAAGCGGATTTTTTCAGACATATTCAAGCGCACCGATAAAAATTAGGAGGAAGTTGGAAGTGTAACGCAGCCAAGATAACGATACAATATGCGCTTTTCTTAATTTCAGACAGGCATTGTTGAGATATGCGTTTGGTGCTGGCCCCGATGCAGGGGTTAACTGATGATGTGATGCGTGATTTATTAACGCGTATCGGTGGTTTTGACGAGTGTGTGAGTGAGTTTGTGCGTATCACGCACACGGTGCATTCCCGTGCGACTTGGTTAAGATATGCACCTGAAATTGCACACGGTAATAAAACATTTTCAGGTGTGCCGTGTACAGTGCAGCTTTTAGGTAGTGATGCAGAAAATATGGCAGTCAATGCGTTGGCAGCAGTGCGGTTTGGCGTGGAAAAAATCGATCTCAACTTTGGTTGCCCCGCACCTACGGTAAATAAGCATCAAGGAGGCGCAGTTTTACTGAAGGAGCCGGACAGAGTGTTCCGTATTGTGAAAACCCTACGGGATGCTTTGCCCGAACATATACCACTTACGGCAAAAATGCGTTTGGGTTTTGAGGATAAAACGCTCGCTTTGGAAAATGCCTGTGCGATTAATGAAGGCGGCGCCTGCGGCTTAACCGTACATGCACGCACTAAAGTAGAAGGTTACGAACCGCCTGCCCATTGGATATGGGTGCGTAAAATTGCTGAAGCTGTGGATATTCCGGTTACGGCAAACGGTGATGTATTCACTCTGGCTGACTATATAGGGATTAAAGAGGAAAGCGGTTGCGACAGTGTGATGCTGGGTCGTGGGGCTGTGATGGTGCCGGATTTGGCAAGGCAGATTAAACAGTATGAAAATGGCGAACCGGTTCGGCCAATGCCGTTTGAAGAAATCATGGATTGGATTTTGCTGTTTGTAGATTTGTGCGTAGAGAAAGAAGGAGAAAACAAATATCCTGTTGCAAGATTGAAACAATGGTTGGGGATGATGAAAAAAGCGTATCCCCATGCTGATGGGCTATTTCAATGTATTCGGTCTATAAAAGAGATAAGCGGCATAAAAAATGCTTTACGAGAGTATGAATTTCAGATAAAAAGAACTCATTAATTATTTGATATTTGGGCAAATATTGAAAATTTAAAGATTATCGGGGAACAAAAATGAAATTTAAACATCATATGCCAAGTTCAAAATTCAAACAACATGAGCTCACACATATGCAAGAGATTATAAACCAATCAAAAGAAATTCCTTTGTCGGACATTGAGAATGGTCAATTAATTGCGGAGGAATTAAATTCAGAAGGAGCTTTAGCCCTAGAAGATCAGGAAACTTACCAACTTTTTACTGAAAATTGGATTATTCCGGAAGATCAAATACAAACCGCTCATAACCATATCGGTTATACACATTTAGCAAAAAATGCTTCTGTTGATGTTGCCGATGATTCAAGTGTTGTTGATGGTGGTGCAGAAGAGATAGCGCCTATCAATGACTCAGGTTCCGGCAAAATGCCTTGGATTGTTGGTGGTTCGGGTTTGTTACTGGCCGGTTTGGCTGCGGCAGCTGCCGGAGGTTCATCCGGTGGTAGTTCAGATAATGGTCAAGAAAAAACAGCTCGAAAGCGGAGCATGGGAGAGGAACGCTCCGTAACACAGCCTGCTGCATCTTCTGAAGAACATTCAGTGAAAGAAGATCAAACACCAAGCACTGCTCGAGTAACAGCTGAATCGCCTGAAGCTAAACCTGCTGAGGAAGCCAAGCCTGCTGAAGACCCTGCTTCTCCACCTGCCAGTGACATTAAACCATCGGAAGAGCCCGCTCCTAAGCCGGAAACAAAAGTAGAAAATTCAACACCGAAAGAAAGCAATAATGCGCCGGAATCGACTCCTTCGGCTAAAGAAAACATTGTGCCGGAAACAACAGAGGGCACCGGCAATATCGTTGACCCTAATCATTCTGCAACAGAGCAAGCAGAGCCCGCGCCGCAACCTGCAGTAAATGGCAAGCAAAGTGGTTTGACGCTGGATATTGCCAAACATTTCTATTCTGCCGATGTAATTAAAAAATATATTGATACCATCAGCAAATCAGGCGGCACGTTTTTGCAACTGCATTTATCGGACGATGAAAATTACGCGTTTGAAAGCACCGTGCTTGATCAACGCGCTGCGAATGCTACCCAAAATGAAGACGGTACTTACACCAATCCTAAAACAGGCAAACAGTTTTTGAGCTACGAGCAGATTGCCGATATTGTGTCTCATGCTAAAGCCAAAGGTGTAGAGCTGATTCCGGAGGTAGACACGCCCAATCATATGGACGCAATCTTTGATTTGTTGGAGCATCACAAAGGTGCGGATTATGTGAAGAGCATCAAATCCGAAGTGGTAAACGATGAAATCAAGATTACCGATCCTAAGGCTATTGATTTTGTGAAGAGCCTTTATACCGAAGTAATCGGCTTGATGCAGGGCAATAGCAAACACTTCCATATCGGCGGTGATGAGTTTGGTTACAGTGCTTTGAACAATCACGAGTTCATCACTTATGCCAATACCTTATCGAAATTCTTGGAAGAGCAAGGCTTGAAAACACGCATGTGGAACGACGGCCTTTTGAAAACCAGCTTGAAAGAATTAAACCATTCAATCGAAATTACCTATTGGAGTTACGACGGTAATCCGGGTGTTGATTCGGTGGCAGCTGATCGTCGCGCAGAGCGCGCAAGCATGAAAGACTTGCTGGACGACGGCTTTGATGTTTTGAATTACAACTGGTATTACCTGTATTTCGTACCCGATGACGGCGTAACCAATGCCGAAAGCGGTGCACATATGGCCAGCGATATTCAAGCTATGTGGGATTTGAGCGTTTGGGATGGTAAAGATCATTCCGACCTGATTACCGATACCGGAAAGGTCATTGGCTCGTCCTTAACGATTTGGGGTGAAAATGCCGATAATCTGACTGATGATCAGATTTACGAATGGAGCGCCAACGGTTTGGCAGCGTTGATCAGCAAAACCAATGCGGATTCAATTAATAAAGACGATTTGTCGAAAGTAACTTTGGATATTACGAAAGAAAATCGAGATGGTGAAGTAATCAATCTGAAGAGTTCTGCTTCGGAGTTGGTTGATGTTTCTCTGGCTGACGATTTGCTTTCCAGCTATTCCTTCGTATGGCTCAACGGTGATACCGATGACATGTTGACATTGTCTTCAGATTGGTCATTCAGTGGTGCCAGTGAGTTGAAAGACAATGTGAGCTATAGCCTGTATAAACACGGCAATAATCACTTGTATGTTGATACTGACATAGTGGTAGAAGTGGTTTAAACAAAGAGTAATTTGAGAAATACCTGTCTGAAAAAGTGATTTTTCAGACAGGTATTACCTTATTTGCGATTCAGAAGTTACATTATATTCGTCAAGCAGAGTGATATGTTTCCGGCTTTTTCGGTAGCCGGTTTATTGTTTGGTTAAAAACGCTTCCAATTCCTTATATAAAGGCATGCCACCTTGTGCGCCCGGGCGGGTAACTGAAATGGCTGCGGCCGCGCAGGCTTTTTTTACTGCCTCGTGTAAACCTTGTTTAAGGAACACTGCTAAAGCACCATTGAACGTATCGCCTGCGCCGGTTGTGTCGACAGGAGTGACTGTAAAGCTGGGCTGGCTATATTGTGCGCCGGTTTCATCATTGAATAGTGCGCCTTTTGAACCTAAAGTCATGACCACTTGGCAAGGTGATTGTCGTAACATTTCTTCCGGAGACAAGTTTTCAGACAGGCCTAAGCTAATCGCGAGCTCGTAAGCGTTTGGGGTAAGTATGCTGGTTAAATTGATTAGCTCCTGCGGCAGTTTTTGAGCGGGAGCGGGGTTGAGAATAAAGGGCTTACTGTATTTTTTCGCCAGCTCGGCGCCGGCAATTACAGTGTCTAGCGGGGTTTCCAGTTGTGCCATAACCACATCGGCATTGGCAATACGTTGTTCTTCGTTATGTATATCAGTCGGGGTAAGTGAAAAGTTGGCGCCTGAAACCACAATAATATGGTTATCGCCTTCTGCTACCGTGATGTTTGCCATTCCACTGGGCCGGTCTTGAATAATGCGCACGGCATCCGTGTTGACATGTTCTTTTCGCAGATTGTCTAATAAAGCCTGCCCGAAATGATCCGAACCAACCGCGCCGATAAGTGAAACTTCTGCGCCTAAGCGCGCGGCGGCCACGGCCTGATTGGCCCCTTTTCCGCCCATATATTGATGAAAACCCGTTCCTAGTAAGGTTTCGCCCGGTTTAGGAAAACGGGGCGATGAGGTAACTAAATCCATATTAATGCTGCCGATAACGACGATTTTGTGGGCATTCATTTGATTCTCCGGCGATAACAGGTTTTGCTTGAAAATATATGATATGCCTGTCTGAAAACATTTTCAGACAGGCATTCTTTATTAAAAAGACTGTCTTGAACTACCAAGCGTTTAGAATGTTTTTCTTAATGATAAGTTCATCATTCTTCAGCTGCGCGAATGGTTGTTTTGTAAAGGCTTTAAGTTTAAATATCCACTTCAGCTTTATCGCCTTCGGCTTCCATCCATGCGCGGCGACTGGCGGCTTCGCCTTTGCCCATCAGTTTGACAAAAATATCATGCGTTTCTTTTCCCGCACCTTCGGGAATGCTGACCCGCAACAAGCGGCGGGTGTCGGGGTGCATGGTGGTGTCTTTGAGCTGATCGGGGTTCATCTCGCCCAAGCCTTTGAAACGGCTGATGGAATAGGCGGTTTCTTTTACACCTTCTTTTTGCAGCCGCTCCAAAATGCCGTCCAATTCGCCCTGATCGAGTGCGTAGAATTTGCGCGCGGGTTTGCTTTTGCCTTGTGCGTTCACATCCACGCGAAACAGCGGCGGCTGGGCGACATAGATGTGGCCGTCTGAAACCAGTTTGGGGAAGTGGCGGTAAAACAAGGTGAGCAGCAGCACTTGGATGTGCGAGCCGTCCACGTCGGCATCGGAGAGGATGGCGATTTTGCCGTAACGCAGGCCGCTTAAATCGGGGTTGTCGTTCGTGCCGTGCGGGTCAACGCCGATGGCGACGGCGATGTCGTGGATTTCGGCATTGCCGAACAGTTGGTCTTGATGCACTTCAAAGCTGTTCAACACTTTGCCGCGCAAGGGCAAAATGGCTTGGGTGGCTTTATCGCGCGCGAGTTTGGCCGAGCCGCCTGCCGAATCGCCCTCCACTAAGAAGAGTTCGTTTTCGCGGATGTCTTCGCTTTCGCAATCGGTGAGCTTGCCGGGCAGCACGGCCACGCCGCTGCCTTTTTTCTTTTCGATTTTCTTCACCGAACGCATCCGTGCCTGTGCCTGCTTGATGGCGAGTTCGGCGATTTTTTTACCGGCTTCGACGTTTTGGTTGAGCCACAATTCCAGCGGGTCGCCCGATACGGCGGCCACGAGCTTGAGCGCGTCGCGGTTGGTGAGCTTGTCTTTGGTTTGGCCTTGGAATTGCGGGTCGAGCACGCGGGCGGACAACACGAATGCCACGCGGCCGAACACGTCGTCGCTCTGCACTTTCACGCCGCGCGGCAGCAGGTTGTGGTGGTTGATGAAGTTGTTTACCGCTTGGAACACCGCCTGCCGCAAGCCTGCTTCGTGCGTGCCGCCGAGCGGGGTGGGAATCAGGTTGACATAGCTTTCGCTGTTGCACGAGCCTTCTTCCAGCCAAGTGAGCGCAAACGCCGCGCCTTCGCCCGTGCTGAAATCGCTGTCGTGGCCGTCTGAAATATAGTTTTCCGAAGCGAACACCGGCACGGCTTCCTGCGCCTCGCTGATTAAGTCGAGCAGATAGCTTTTGAGGCCGTTGGGGTAATGCCATGTCTGCACTTCTTTTTCAGACAGGCCTTTAACGGGGCGGGTAAGCGACACGGTAACGCCCGGCAGCAACACGGCTTTAGCGCGCAACAGGCGTTCGAGTTCGGCTATGCTGTATTGCGGGCTTTCAAAATATTTGCCGTCGGGCCACACGCGCACTTCGGTGCCGCTGTCTTTCACCGCACATTTGCCGACTTCGGCCAGCGGCTCCACCACCGCACCGCCCGCAAACACGATGCGGTGGATTTTGCCTTCGCGCTTCACGGTAACTTCGAGGCGTTTGGAAAGCGCGTTGGTTACCGACACGCCCACCCCGTGCAGGCCGCCTGAAAAGGCATACGCGCTGCCGCCGTCTTTCTTGTTAAACTTGCCGCCCGCATGAAGCTGCGTGAATACCAGCTCCACCACCGGCAAACCTTCCACCGGATGCAGCCCCACCGGAATGCCGCGCCCGTTGTCGCGCACGGAAAGCGAGCCGTCTTCATGGATTTCCACTTTGATTTCATCGGCAAAACCGCCGAGTGCTTCGTCGGAGGCGTTGTCGATCACTTCTTGGCAGATGTGGGTGGGGCTGTCGGTGCGGGTGTACATGCCCGGCCGTTCTTTTACCGGCTCCAAGCCTTTGAGGACGGTGATGCTGGATTCGCTGTATTGCTTTGCTGGGTTCGACATAAGAATGTGTTTGAATGAAAAATAGATTCGGATTTTAACACAACAGCTTTAAAACTGGGCGGCGCCGGCATGTAACTAATGCCTGTCTGAAACTTTCAGACAGGCATTGGCGGGTTTTAAAACTGCTTTATTAGAGAAATGCCGATTTCATTTTGTTTGAAACTGTTTAACCATTTGATATTGCTATTAACGCGGCGGTGTTTGAGTGTGAATACAGGTTTCATATCGGCTATTTTCCAGCGGTCGGAGCCGAGGTTTAAGGTGTAGATTTGTTCGTTATCCCTGCGCCGTTTGCCTAAGAATTCATTTTCTTGTTTGTAGGAGCGGTGGCGGAGCAGGGTGTAGAGCGAGGCGTCGAAGCCGCCGGCAAATTGTTTTGCCGCTCCCAGCCGGATAGCGGGTTGGCGGTAGCTTTCGGTCGGTTCTTCGGAAAAGCGCTGCTGCCAGTCCAAACCGCCGAAGATTACAACATCATCCCGCAAGCCGTATGACAAAGTGTTGAACACGGAAAACAGGCGGTGGTTATTGTGTTTCATGTCGCTGTTGAAATAGACCTGCTTTTTCCATTCGGCTTCGGTGTTCCACGACCAGCGGCTGCGGGCTTCGTTCCATTCTGCGCGGGCGCCGTAAGCGCGGTGTTGTGCATGTTGGCCGCTGCTGCTCCATTCCCACAAAGGCGCCAAAGTGACTGTGCGCTTGGCGTTGGCAAATTGGTAGCCTGCGCTTACATTGAGCGTGTGTTCATTGTATTTTTGATGGTTTCGGTAGATTTTGCCGTATGCCAGTATGCGGGTGTTCAAGCCGTGGTGTCCGCTGATTTGAAAGCGGCGGGAAGCGGCGGCTTCATAATTGATGCCAAGCGCTTTTTCCGATGGTTCGCCGTTTTGACAATGCTCCCAAATGTCGCCTAATTCTTCAATATGCAGGCACTCCGGACCGTCTGAGCCTTCGTTTATATTGCTGCTCCATATTAAACCTCTAGAAACAGAGTCTTGCCATTTTTGTCGATTTTCCAAAGCATTGAAATAAGCGGGTATTGTCTTTTACTGCTTCGGACACTTGCTCCGCAGGAATTTTGGCAAACTCTTCCGCTGATTCCTGATTTAATTGGTCTTCAAATAATAAACGTGCTAAACAGAAATAAACTAATCTTTTCAACATAAAAGCCTGTCTGAAAACAATGAATGAGGAAACTGATACAGCACGTCACTGTATCGGTTGTTTTGATTAAAAAAGAGTTGGTTAGCGTTTAACGCCGAAAGCTGTGTCGCATGTACGGTTAAAGTTGTTATATAACGATTGACGGCGCCGAAAACGGCGTTACGGTTTGGAGAGGATATAACGGTAGCAAAAGCCGCACTTAATATCGGCCCGATGCTGATCAGCAGCATCAGGGTGGAAAAAGGCGCTTCGCTGACCTGCGGGTTTGAAAGCTCGGTAGGCGGCATTGCGATTAAAACACTGGAAGCCGACGATATTGTAAAGCCCGACCGCAAATTCGGTGCCGATATCCGGGTGGAAGCGGCCAATAATATGGCGGGTGAACGTGTTCCCGACCTCAATCTGGTGGGCACACAGCTGCGCGTCAGCTATCAAGATTTGGCCAACCATTTTCACAAGTTGCCTAAAAAAGCAGGCGGCGATGCCAAAACATTCGGGCATGATCAAGCTGCGCGGGTTGCCGTGGCGGCCAAAACCGATCGCACGGAGCTGGTGGCCGCTTATGCCTACCGCTATCACGGCAACCATTATCCAGGTAAGGGCGGCAAGCACCGTTATGAGCAGATTTATCATGCAGGGGGAGTGATCATTCCCGGTATTGCTTCACAAAATATTCAGGAGAATATGTTTGAAGAGCGTAGCGAAGTATTGAACACTTCTTTGAACAACCGCTATTTTTTGCTGAAAGGTACGTTCAAACTTACCGACAAACAGTCTATCCAGCTTGGCTACCGTCGCTTGGACAGCCGATACGGTGAAATTATGCCCTCAAGGATTTATGGTATAGAAACAAGAGACGGCCCCCTACTGCCGCAATGGCCTTTAAGCAAAATCAAAATGGATACCTACACGCTGGATTACCGCTGGAAGCCAGAAAACCGCTGGCTTGATTTGGAAAGCGGCATTTGGTTGAACAAAGCCGATATGATGCTGCAAAACAGCGGTGGCATGGTTTACGATTTGGGCAACTATAAAAATTCGCGAAACCATAGCTTGAGTAGCCTGCAGAGAACCACCGTTCTTCACGGCTCGCTGAATAAGAACACCAATAACCGTTTGGGCGTTTACCTGACCAATAAAATGAAGCTGCACGACACTTTAAACTTAACCTTGGGCGGCAGCTATCAATATGAAAAGCTCGGCACGCCGGACGATACTTGGAGGAAGTTGGCGGAGCAAGATGTATCTTGGGTAGCACGCCTAGGCAAGGTAAACGGGATGAATATAAACTTTATTTCAATTTCAATTGGCGGCCGACAGACCGGATTTCGGTAAATGCCGGCGCGCGCTACAACCATTACAGCTCTGAAGACACTTGGGCAAATGAATTGCTGGGCAAAACCCGTTCATTGCATGATTTATTTATGGAAAGAGAGAGAATAGAGTGGAATGAGCGGCAAAATCACTTATCAAAGGATAATTTGCGGCGTAACGGCGTGTCGCCGGAATATACCATGACGGGAGAGGATTACGGCAAGCTGAATAGCATATTATCCGGCGAGCTTGGCTATATTATCCATTATGAAGAGCAGGACAAAGCGCTTAAGCAGAAGCTATATTGAAACCGGTATGACTGAGCAGGAAGCGGATCAGCTAGCTTGGCAGAGCAATACTTATATGATTCCGCGTGATGAATACGGCAAAATATCGCGCTCAGACAACCCTTTCTTAAACGGCCAAGCAGAGAAAAACGGCTGGCGGGTGCCGCAATTGTCGGGACAGAACGGTAAGCAGATAGAGAATATTGATATCGGCGGCGAAAGCGACGGCGTGCTTGCAAGATACCAATCTCTGGGAAGGGATTTGAGCTTGATTGAAGATAGTTTGGAAAAAACTTCGAACCGGAGCGCAGACCAGAATTGGAAGCTAAAGCCGGAACACTCAGAGCGCAAATGGCAGCTTTGGAAAACTCGGGTTGGAAGGAGAAGCTGATTAAAAGAAAAGCACATGCCTGGTCGCCCACTTTTTCCTTATCTTACCGGTTGGGCGACAACGGCAGGCTTTACGGCAGATGGGCGCAAACCACACGGATGCCGAGCAGCTTCGAGGACATTTCCGGCTTTAGCGCAAGCCGACGTTCCTACAAAATGAAGCCGGAGCGCGGTACCAATCTGAAAATCGACTATGTGCACAATTTACGGCACATCTTGCCGGGCAATCCTGAAAATGCCGATATTAAGCTGGGCATGGTATAAAAACACCATCCGAAACCCGATAGACCGAGGCGACGAACTCACTTTTATACAGCGCGACAAATGGGCCACTTCGGGCTTGGAGCTTTCTTCCCGCTGTGATAACGGCAAGTTTTTTGCCGAATTGGGCGCTAATTATCTGCTGAGCAACCGCGTGTGTGATGAAAATCAGGCGGCGCGGACGGATGTTGATTTCGGTCAATCGCCGAAATGTATAGACGGCGGTTTCCCATTGGGCTACATGTATAATATGGAATTGCCGAAATACAATTTCAATTTGCTGGTGGGCGGCCGTTTCTTCGACTGCAAGCTGGAAGCGGGCGGCCGCCTGACCTACCATACCGGCTACAAGCGTTCGGCGGAAGCGAAAGAGTATGCCCAAAAATACTATCGCAATTCTGATACCAATGTGACCGGGTTGAACGGCTCAATTCCATGGCATGCTGCCGCCATTGTGGATGCCTATGTGAAATACAACTTTAAAAACGACCTAAGTGTGGAGTTTTCGGGCACCAACCTGACCAACCGCTATTATTTCGACCCGATTACCCGGTCGAATATGCCGGCACCGGGTAGGGCGTTCCGTTTTTCTTTGAGCAAAAAGTTTTAAGGAATGCTGATAACAAATGCCTGTCTGAGAAAGTGATTTTTCAGACAGGCATTTTCTTTTTACACGGTATCAGGCTTTTTTAGCCAGCGCTGCTTTCACAAAAGAGCTGAACAAAGGGTGGCCTTTTCTCGGATTGGATGTGAACTCGGGATGGAACTGGCAAGCAAAAAACCATGGGTGGTGGGGCAGCTCAATCGTTTCTACCAAACGCTCGCGGCCTGCGGATACCCCGCCGATAACCAAGCCCGCTTTTTCCAGTTCGGGTACGAAATTGTTGTTCACTTCGTAGCGGTGGCGGTGGCGCTCTTTGATTGAGGTGGTGCCGTAGATTTTCGCAGCAAGGCTGTCGGGCTTCAAATCGACTTCTTGCGCTCCCAAGCGCATGGTGCCGCCTAAATCTGTGTGTTCATCGCGCTTTTCGATGCTGCCGTCTGCCGTTTGCCATTCATCGATTAAGCCGACCACGGGATAAGGAGATTTTAAATCAAACTCAGTCGAGTTAGCGCCCTCCATTCCGGCAACGTTGCGTGCATATTCAATCAGCGCGATTTGCATGCCGAGACAGATGCCTAAATAAGGTACATTATTTTTACGCGCGTATTTAACAGCGGCGATTTTGCCTTCTACACCGCGGATGCCGAATCCGCCCGGCACTAAGATAGCATCCATGTCTTTCAGACAGGCATCACCTTCTTTTTCGATGGTTTCGCTGTCAACATAAGTAATCTGAACGTCGGTTTCTGTGTGGATACCGGCATGTTTCAGAGCTTCTGTGAGTGATTTGTAGGATTCAGTTAAGTCAACATATTTGCCGACCATGGCGATTTTCACCGTGTGTTTCGGATTTTTAATCGCGTAAACGATTTTCTTCCATTCGGTTAAATCGGCTTGTTGGACATTAAGCTGAAGCTGCTCGCAGATAATGGTGTCGATGCCTTGCTCGTGCAGCATTTCGGGAATTTCATAAATGCTGTCTGCATCATAGCTGCCTGCAACCGCCCGCTCTTCCACATTGCAGAATAAGGCGATTTTGCGCTTTTCGTCTTCCGGCAGCAGGCGGTCCATACGGCAGATCAGCACATCGGGCTGGATACCGATTTCGCGCAATTCCTTAACGGAATGCTGGGTCGGTTTGGTTTTGATTTCGCCCGCTGCGGCAATGTAGGGCACATAACTCAGGTGCACATATAAAGTGTTGTTGCGCCCCAACTGGCTGCGCATCTGGCGGATGGCTTCCAAGAAGGGTAAGGATTCGATATCGCCCACGGTGCCGCCGATTTCGACGATGGCAACATCATGGCCTGCCGCACCTTCGTGGATTTTGCGTTTGATTTCGTCGGTAATGTGCGGGATGACTTGCACGGTGCCGCCCAAGTAATCGCCTCGGCGCTCTTTGGCGATAACTTGCTCGTAAACCTGGCCTGCGCTGAAACTATTGCGGCGTGACATGGTGGAGTTAATGAAACGTTCGTAGTGGCCCAAATCCAAGTCGGTTTCTGCGCCGTCTTCCGTCACGAATACTTCGCCATGCTGGAAAGGGCTCATGGTGCCGGGGTCTACGTTGATATAAGGGTCGAGTTTGAGCATGGTTACTTTCAAGCCACGCGACTCGAGGATAGTAGCAATGGAAGCGGCGGCGATACCTTTGCCTAATGAAGATACTACGCCGCCGGTTACGAAGATAAACTTAGTCATGATGTTTGTCGCTCGGTTGGAATCCGTAATTTTACTGAAAAAAACAGCTTTCGGCAACGCGGGTTACGGTGGGTTTGGGGAGGTGGTTTATAAGTGAAATAACTAAAAAACAGTAACTGTGTAGGCAGCTATTTTTTCTTGTTCGTGTATGGATTTGGAATTGAGGGAATACGCGGGCCAAGCCTGAGTATGACGGTAAAAGTTTGAATAATGATCATGCCTGTCTGAAAAAGTGGTTTTCAGACAGGCATTTTTCAACGCCTCGAATCAACCAACCCCACAAAGAATCCGTGTACAATCACTCTTGCTTAGTTTCTCCAGCATAAGATAGGATCGGACAATGAAACTGCCTTTCATCGCATCAGCTCTACTATTGCTTGCGGCCTGTACCGTCACACCACAACAATCCGGCAGCGCTGTTCCCCCACATGACAGCACACACGTTAAACGCATTTGGAAACTTATCGAAATGGAAGGCTTCAGCCGCGACCAACTGATTAACGCCAAAGCCACAATGGATTGGACAAAACTACCTAAAATACATGCCTATATGGGCTGTAACCAATTAATGTTCAGCGCCGAGAAAATGAATGCCGGCCAAATAAGCTTCAGCAGCGTGGTCGCCACCCGCATGTATTGTGCGGAAACCATGAAGCTGGAGCAAACCTTTCTGAGTAAACTTAACAGCATCAATAGCTACATCGTTCAAGGGCACGAATTAATTTTAAATAGCCCTGAAGGCAAGTCCATGCGCTTCATTACAGAAGATTAGGATTGATGCCTGTCTGAAAAGATTGTGTAGAATACATTTTATTTAACACTAACAAACCTCGCTGCATTCCGGCAGCAAACCACCTACCATGAGAAAAACCGCTTTATCTATAATTTATCTGCCTTTTCTTGTGACCTTTCCCCTCAGTGCAGCCGCTTCCCCACTAGCGCAAGAGCTACCCGTTATCCCACATACAGAGCAGGAAAATGCAGAACATACCGGCTCAAACGCCTTAAGTTTTCAAGAAGCTCGATCAGAATTGATGCAGCAATCCCCCAAGCTTGCCGCTGCTCAAGCGTTTGAGTCCGCCCGACAGCTGCAAAGCGATGCAGCAAAAGGATTGGGCGGCCCCAGCCTGGTGCTGGACGCATCCGCCTCCAAATACCGTGTTCGCGGCGATGTCGATGTGGACGATATCAAGCAACATGTCTTAGACCGAGGCAGCAACAGCGCAACCTTAAGCGGTATCGACCCTTCTATTTCATCTTTACTGAGCAACACAGCCAACCGCATTTCTTCGGGCATACCCGATGAAATCGTTTACGATCAGCGCGGCAGCACCAGCAATGCCTCGTTGATTGCCATTTGGCCGGTGTACAACGGCGGCACCACAAAAGCAGTTAAAAACCTGTTGAAAGCCCAGGTCGAAGAGGCCGGAGCGGATACCTTGCTTACCGCCAACGAATTAAACAGCACACTGGTTGAGCGCTATTTCGGCACCCAGCTCGCACGCATGGCCGCCGGCTTGCACGATCAATCTGTACGCACCATTTCCCGCTACGATTACACCGCCAAACGCGCTTTGGAAGAAGGCTTGATCTCCAAAGTTGAACGCTTGGAAGCGCAAACTACGTTTGAAAACGCCAAACGCGAGGCAGAAAAAGCACATAACGATGCCATACTCGCCGAAACCGCCCTGCGCCGTCTGCTCAAGCGCAATACTCCAGTCAAACAAACCACCCCGATTTTTATTCTTACCAAACCGATCGAACCGGTTGAATACTTTCAAGATTTAGCTTTGGCAAACCATCCGGGCTTTAAAAAAGTCAACGCCAAAAAGCATCAGGCCGAAGCCATGCATAAAGCAGGGCAAGCGCGCTATATGCCCAACGTCAATTTGTTTGGTGCCTATCAGACCCGCGAAAAAGGCAGCTGGGTCGCCGGTGTAAATATGAGCTGGACGCTATACAGCCAAATTGACCGACGTGCAATGAATCACGCCTCTGCCCAGCAAATCATTCAGGCCGAACAAAGCGATGAAGAACTCCGCGAAAACATAATGCTGCTGGTAGAGAAAAACTGGCGCAGCGTTGAAAACGCACGCACCGACTACATCCGCCGCGGCAGTAACGTCAACCTTGCCAAAGAAGTGCTCCGCCTGAAACAAGCAGGGCTGCGCGAAGGCGTGAATACCGTGGCCGACTTAATGAAAGCCGAAACCGAGTTCGCCAAAGCCGAAACCGAACGCGCCAAAGCCGCCAATGATTATGTACAATCTTTGGCCAAACTCCTCGAAAGCAGCGGCGTGCCCGAAAGGCTGACAGATTATGAACGCAAAGCCGATGTAAAATTATTGATGAAAAACCGAGTGACGAAATAAAGCATGCTTTCAGACAGGCATTGCCTCTACCCATGCCTGTCTGAAAAAAGAAAGATAAACCATGACAAAAAGTGAAAACAAAACCCGCTCCACCGCTCTGATTATCGTATTGTTGATTTTAGTGTGCGTGATTGCCTATGGCGTATGGTTGGCTGCCAAGCCCGACCCTGTAGTATTGCAAGGTCAGATGGATGCACAAGAAACCGATATTGCCGCCAAAGTACCCGGCCGTATCAGCAAAATTTTAGTGAAAGAAGGCGAAAACATCGAAGCCGGCACACAACTGATTGAAATGGACAGCCCCGAGATTACCGCCAAAATCAAACAAGCCAAAGCCGCACAAGATGCTGCCGATGCAGTGGCACGCAAAGCCGAGCACGGAGCACGCCCGCAGGAAATCGAAATGGCACACGCCGCATGGAAACGTGCACAAGCCGCCGCCGAACTCGCCGAAACCTCTTACCGCCGCGTACAAAACTTAGCCAACGAAGGCCTGATGTCGCGCCAGAAACGTGACGAAGCCTACACCAACTACATCGCCAGCCGTGAGCAGGCCGCTGCTGCTAAAGCACAATACGACATGGCAAAAACCGGCGCACGTACTGAAGACAAAGAAGCAGCCGAAGCCCAAGCCAAACAAGTTGCCGCCAAAGTGGAAGAAGCCGAAGTCGCACAAGCCGAAGCCAACCTGAAAAGCCCGATTAAAGGCCAAGTGGCCGACGTAATGGTGGAAGAAGGCGCCGTTGTACCGCAAGGCGTGCCTTTGGTTACACTGGTGGATTTAAAAGACCAGTGGGTAGTATTGAACGTGCGTGAAGATTATTTAGAAGCTTTCGGTTTGAATAAAGAATTCGAAGGCACGATTCCCGCTCTGGGTGAGAAACCCGTACGTTTTAAGGTGTTTGCCAGCAAAGTCCTCGCCGACTACGCCACCTGGCGCGCTACCCGCAACAACGACGGCTTTGATATGCGCACTTTCGAAATCAAAGCCCGCCCCATACAGCCGTTAGACAATATCCGCCCGGGGATGAGCGTGTTGGTATCTGCAGAACCGAAATAAGCTTTACTATAGGAAATGCGGCATTAACAGAGTAGGCGAGATTTAGTCGGCATTCAATCCAAGCACGCTAAAAATACGAACCTAAAACCCGACCTGCCCAGTTGCTATCCTTTGGTTTTTCCATAGTTATGAAATTATGGAATTCTTACATAAAACCGACACAACATAATGCCTGTCTAAAAAACAACTTTTTCAGACAGGCATTTCTATTATTCCTATCGCAAATAAACTTTATTTCTGCTGAGACGCAATAACACCGTAGTAAAAGTTAAGTTGATTAACTATATCACCCAACCTTACTAAAACCCAAGATGCTCGGAGCAAGCCCGCGTATGATAAGTGTACTATTTTTAAGTTGATTAACTATAGCTAGAGCATATTGCTTATTTTTTAATAAAAAACCCTTTAAAGTCTTATCCGACTTTAAAGGGTTTCGCTGATAAAACTAATTATTCAAGCCCTTATTGAGCGGCAGCTACAACAGCCACTGTAATTTTAGCAACAGCATCCGAATGCAAAGCAACTTCTACTTCGTATTCGCCTATCGCTTTAAATGGGCCGTCAGGCAAGCGTACATTCGATTTAACTACTTCAATACCGGCAGCTTTAATAGCTTCCGCAATATCAGCATTAGTAACAGAACCAAATAAACGGCCATCAACACCGGCTTTTTGAGCAACAGTAACGGTTTGGCCATCCAATTTAGACTGACGCTCTTTTGCATCGGCCAAGATCGCAGCTTGTTTGGCTTCCAACTCAGCGCGACGTTCTTCAAACTCTTTCAAGTTTTCAGCAGTAGCGCGCTTCGCTTTGGCTTGGGGAATCAAAAAGTTACGGGCATAACCGTTTTTAACGGTTACCACATCGCCCAAATTGCCCAAACCACCGATTTTTTCTAACAGGATAATTTGCATAATCTGATTCTCCCAAATTATTTGTGTTGATCGGTGTAAGGCAACAATGCCAAGAAACGTGCACGTTTAATTGCGGTAGTCAATTGGCGTTGGTAACGGGCTTTAGTGCCGGTGATGCGTGCGGGAATGATTTTACCGTTTTCAGAAATGAAATCTTTCAGCAAATCAACTTGTTTGTAATCCACTTCTTGGATTTTTTCAGCCGTAAAACGGCAGAATTTTCTACGTTTAAATGATTGACGAGCCATTGTCGTTTAACCTTTATATTCTTGAATATTTTGAATCCGCAGTATCGGCTTAAATATCTGTTGGTTGCGCTGCGCTAAAAAGCCGCTCGCTTTAACCATTGTATTTTCACGATACTGCCACTGCTTAGCCTGCTCACCCACAATCTTTGCGGGTAATTCAAACTT
Source organism: Neisseria wadsworthii 9715 (assembly GCF_000227765.1). Lineage (GTDB taxonomy): Bacteria > Pseudomonadota > Gammaproteobacteria > Burkholderiales > Neisseriaceae > Neisseria > Neisseria wadsworthii. The sequence continues at coordinate 1,646,847 of NZ_JH165159.1, read as the reverse complement.
AACCAAACATTTTTGTCCGTTTTCTACTTGCCAGGACTCATGTTTTAGCATGACATCCAATACAGGAATACCTGCAGGTGTATAACGAAGTACTTCGGTTTGAGTTAGTTCGGCAGTAATTTGGAATAGATTATCCAAATCAGGCTTCGGCAGCTTCTTCTTTAACAGGTGCAGGGGCAGCTTCCGCGCTCAGCAGACTTTTTGATTTTTCGTCTTTCATCATTGGAGAAGCTTCTGTAACTGCAGCTTTAGTTTTGATGGTCAGATGACGCAATACTGCATCATTGAAACGGAAAGCAGTTTCCAATTCATCTACCACTTCAGGCGTGGTTTCGATGTTCATCAAAACATAATGTGCTTTGTGGATTTTGTTAATCGGGTAAGCCAGTTGACGGCGACCCCAATCCTCCAAGCGGTGGATAGTACCGCTGTTTTCGGTAACAAGTGCTTTGTAGCGTTCAACCATAGCGGGAACTTGCTCGCTTTGATCAGGGTGAACGATAAACACGATCTCATAATGACGCATGTTATCTCCTTACGGTTTAAACAGCCTTTTACCATGCGAAAGCAAAAGGCAAGGTTAAAAACCTAGGGATTATACATACTTTATATTTTTCACACAAGTGATAGCGTAGTTTAATAAATAATGTCTGTCTGATTAATTTTTCAGACAGGCATTGTTTATTTATCCAGGCCATTTTTACGCTTCATTTTTGTAAATTCCATCATTAAATGGTGCCCAAACGACCTAAAACTTTATTTTCTACATTATTATTTAGTGCTAAACGGGTTAAAAATTTATCCTTAAGTCAAAATTACAACGATATTTGAGACTGAATTATCATGCCTGTCAGAAAAATTCCTAAAAATTACCGTAATATCACTGGAATGGCCGCCTATTCTAAGTCTGTAGGCTGCGCAGCTTATGAATCTTCTTTGGAACGGGATTTCCTTAGTTTATTGGAGTTTTATCCCGATGTAATCCGCTTCGAGGTACAACCGGTTTCTATCGAATGGTTTGATGATTCCGGCAAAAAGCATATGTACACACCTGATGTTTTGGTGCACTACAAACCTAGTCGGCAACCTGTTACGATAATTCTCTATGAAGTCAAATACCGAAGCGATTTGAGGAAAAACTGGTCAGTATTGCAGCCAAAATTTAAAGCAGCAAGAGCATTTTGCCGACAAAAGGGCTGGATGTTCAAACTGGTCACTGAAGTTGAAATTCATACAGTCTATCTTCAAAACGTGCGATTTCTGCTGCCCTATATGCGGAATGCCGTTGTGCATGAATATTACGAGCCATATATGATACTACTTGACCAAAAATTAAAAGAGCTTAAAACAGCTACTCCGAGAGAGCTAGTTGCAGCTGTTTTTCAAGATGAGTGGAATCAGGCAAAGATTTTACCAGTGTTATGGTATCTAGTGGCCGTAGGAGAAATCGGTGCAGATTTGAACCTACCGCTGACGATGAATTCTACATTATGGAGAAAGCGATGAATACCGGAAAGGCTGTGTTAGATATTCGACCGGGGGCAATGGTCGAATTTAACGGGATCTGCTGTGTAATTACAAACATTGTGGATTTGGACACGGTTTTGCTGACTGAGGTAGAAAGCCGTAAAACTTATCAAGTTAAAGTGGCGGAGTTGTCCTCCATAACGAATGAACCTCCTTCCGCCCAAGATTTAAGTACCATCGATGCACAAGAATGGGCCACGGCAACAAAACGTTTTGAGATTATCAAGCCTTTACTGGACGATAAAAAACGGACGAAGAAAGCTGTTGAAGAAAGAGCTGCACAGTTTGGTGTTCATACCAATACCATTTACCGCTGGCTTCGGCAATACCACGAAACAGGTTTGCTAACGGGTTTATTCAAACAACACCGAAAAGACAAAGGTTGCTATCGTATTGACAGCAATGTCGAAGAGATCGTCCAATCCGTTATTGAAAAAGAATATCTGACCAAACAAAAAAAGCCAGTCCAACAAATAATTAACGAGATCAAGCGGCAATGCTTGGATGTAGGATTGGCATATCCTCATAACAATACTATCCGTGCCCGCATCAGCAAGCTGGATCCTCAGTTTAAGATAGCGAAAAGACAGGGGAAAAAAGCTGCTGAGGAGCAGTTTAAACCGTCTAAGGGCAGTTTTCCCAATGCGGATTTTCCGTTGGCGGTCATTCAGATAGACCATACGAAACTAGATATTATTCTGGTGGATGATGTTTACCGTAAACCAATTGGTCGCCCGTGGATCACAATGGCAGTTGATGTGTTCAGCCGGATGATTCCCGGATTCTACATTTCCTTTGATCCACCTAGTGCATTATCGGCAGGATTGTGTCTAGCTCATTCTGTACTGACAAAAGAAAAATGGCTTGCCCAGCATGAAGTGGAAGGCTTGTGGCCGTGTTGGGGATTACCACGAAAAATCCATTTGGACAATGCAAGGGAGTTTCACGGCAAAGTATTGGAAAAAGCTTGTAAACAATACGGTATCGACATTGAATGGCGTCCGGTGGGGCGGCCACATTTCGGTGGTCATATAGAGCGACTACTGGGTACGGTTTTACAGGAAATACATACTTTGCCCGGTACGACTTTTTCCAATGTTGTCGAACGTCGTAATTATGATTCCGAAGACAGTGCAGTATTTACACTGTCAGAATTTGAAAAATGGCTGACAACTTTCATTACCGGTGTGTATCACCAGAGGATGCATTCAGCATTGGGTATGTCGCCGATGGCCAAATATAAAGAAGGTATATTCGGTACTGACTCTCTCCCGGGAACGGGTATGCCGCCTAAAGTCCTAGATGAAACCAAATTCCGATTGGATTTCATGCCTTTTGAAATGAGAACCGTCCAACAATATGGCGTATCCATCCATAAAATTCATTATTGGCATGATGTACTTCGCACTTGGATTGGTTCAACAGAACCGGGAAACCCGAAAAGGGCTCGTCAGTTTGTGTTTCGATTTGACCCTCGTGATCTCAGCGTAATCTGGTTTTTTGACCCTGAATTGAATAGCTATTTTGCTATCCCTTACCGGGACAGTTCCCATCCAGTTATGAGTATTTGGGAGTTAAGGGAAATCAACCGCCAACTCAAACAGGAACACAAATCCAACATTGACGAAAGAATGATTTTTTCAGCTTATGGCAAGATGCGCGAGATGGAAGAACAAGCTCAAGGTAAAACCAAAGCGGTACGCAGAGCGATGCAACGACGTAAAAAAAATGAAAGTATTGCTATAACCAAACCGGTTCCCAAAGAGAATAACGGTATCAATAATACAGCCACTGCTTTTCCGCAAACGGATTCGCTGGAGACTGAAATGTCTTTTGAAAATGTACAGCCGTTTGACGACTTGGATGATTTGTCATGAAATATCCTCATTTGCACACAAAAACCGCCACATATTTGGATGCTGATACAGAGGAACGCATCTGGCATATCCGTTCGCCGCATTGGATAGGCTATCCCCAAGCTGGACACATTTTGGACAAACTGGAAGATCTTTTGGTTTATCCCAAAATCCACCGTATGCCGAATCTTCTGATTGTCGGAGATACCAATAACGGTAAAACCATGCTGGCTCACCGTTTTTTAAGAAAACATCCTGCTGACCAAAATTTAGATGGTGACAGTGTATTGGTTCCTGTACTGCTGGTTCAGGCTCCACCTGTTCCGGATGAAGGAAGATTTTACAATACCATTTTAGATGCAATCTTTGCACCATATAAATCGCATGACAGAATAGATAAGAAGCAGACTCAAGTCATACACTTACTCAAACGTATGCAAACTAGAATGCTGATTATTGACGAAATCCATCATATCTTGGCTGGTAGCATGAACCGGCAAAGGGCTTTTCTGAATGTCATCAAATATCTAGGAAACGATTTACAAATACCGATTGTCGGTATAGGCACTAAGGATGCTTTCCGTGCGTTGCAAACTGATCCGCAGTTATCCAACCGATTCGAACCGGCTGTTCTGCCTAGATGGAACTTAGATAGAAATTTTCTTCGGTTATTGGTTAGCTTTGAAAGAATGATCCCCCTGAAAAGACCGTCTGAACTGCAAACGAGAGAACTTGCCGTCAGATTGTACAATATGAGCGAAGGATATATTGGAGAGCTATCTCGGGTACTGACAGAAGCTGCCGCAACTGCTGTACAAAATGAAACGGAACAAATAAATCATGAAGTGCTTGATTCAATCGGCTGGGTAACACCTACTGAGCGGAAGCGGCAAATAGACAAACTGGCTTAGATATGTCTGACTTACATCTTTGGCCAGCACATCCCCATCCGTATCATAATGAATTACTGTCTTCATGGCTGGTTCGAACGGCACATGCGAACGGACTAAAAGTTCAGACATTTTGCAACTTAGTCTTTGGGAACAATTATGAGATATGGAATCGGGACATTGACAGATATATTCCAGAGTGGATAGTTACAAAGCTAAGTGAAAAAAGCGGAATAAGTGCGGAGAAAATCGATAGAACTTCACTACGGCGTTTTCAGGGCATTTTGTTTGACAAAGTACGTCCATCAGGACATCTGACGTGGGTAAACAGTTTGCAGATATACCATCGGAAACGCGTAGGATACGGTTTATTGTTCTGTCCATTGTGCTTGGCAGAAGACTATGAACCTTATTTTAGGGTGTCATGGCGTGTTGCCTGCTATACCTTTTGCCCAAAGCACAAAGTGATACTTCACGACCGATGTTCACATTGCGGTGCGGGTGTTGCATTCCATCGGCAAGAGATAGGAAATATGCAAGAAACAGCGTTTCGGCCCCTCAAATTCTGCTGGCAGTGTAAAACCGACTTGGCTTGTACAGAAACACAACCCGTTACAGCTTGGAGTGGTAATACACTTGAACAATGGCGAAGACTGTTAGTTTGGTTGGAACACTACCCGGTAGAAAGTTCACAAAACAGTTATAGAGACAGTTTGAAAATATTGCACCACTTTGTCACGCTATTAACTTCACAACGACTGGCACCGAAATTATATTCCTATTTATGCCTAAAAACCGGTTCACAACCACAAAAAATTGATAAAAGCAAGCGTACAGCATGGGAAAGCAGAGAACTGATCGAACGCCACCATACTTTGGATTTATGTTGGTGGCTGATGGATAATTATCCGGACAATCTCTTTCAGGCATGGAAAGATGGTGTTTTGCGCTATAACCATATGCTGAAAGATTTTGATGATTGTCCAGAAGAATTCAGAAAACTAGTTGCCACTTTAAACAGAAACAGCAGGAAAAATCTTTATCGTAAACAACATTTAAAATAACAGTTACTATAAAAAATATTTTCTTATAATTCCCCATTTATTTATTGATTAATAGTCTCTTTTCTGGGATATTTATGTCCTTTCCATAAATCATGATCTCAGATCCTTTTACCTTATTGTATGCACAATAGGTCAAAAAATACTCATCCTGCCTGTATTTCTGATAGATTTTTTTTATTTCAGAGCAATTGTCATACGAGACTATCCATTTTCGATTCACAGAACCTAAGGCATTACAAATATTGACATGGTCATTATGATTATAAAAATTCCTATACAGTCCTTGTCCCTTTACATAATATGGCGGATCTAGATAAATAAGTGATTTCTCTGGTAGTAAGGTATTTACTTTTTGCAGCAATGATAAAGCATCTTCATTGTATATGTGGATATGATTTGCATATTTCGCAATGCGAATAATCAATTTGGACAATCGTTCTTTATTGAATCGGGCATCTAGTTTATAAGTTCCATTTTGACTTTTCCCTCCAATTACTCCAGCTTTTAAAATACCCGACCGGTTGGTTCTATTTAGATAGAAAGCAGCAAACCCATGAGCCAACGAAGAATATTCTTCCGGATGCTGCAATATAATTTTTTGTTTTTCCCATTCTTCAACAGATAGTGGCACATCATACAAAAGTGCTAGAAAATTTTCTGAATCGTTCGTAATAGAGTTCCAAAAGTTATAAATAGCTAAATCCAAATCATTAATATGGATGTCAGAGCAATATTGATTGAAAAGTAGATCTAAAGCCACGCCACATCCACCAGCAAAAGGCTCAAGATAGTGCCCTCCCGTTAGATTGTTGACATCCATTACAGCCCTTACGAAAGGTGCAAAAGCCCCTTTCCCTCCAGGGTAACGTAGAGGGGTAAGAGGATTGGAATGTCCAGCCATTGAGAAACCTTTTTACTATCTGTTTAGTTGTTGATTATAAAGTAAGCTAATCTATTTGGCCAGCTGATTTTGACGGTAACTTTTAGAACATGAAACAATATTTACTGCTTCAACAATCCTCTCTAAAAACATATCTACTTGTTTTTCATTTTCTCCGCACCACTTTTCAATGATGCCACTTTTTTCAATAAAATTCACATTATCTTGAAACCATTTTTTATTCTCATCCCGATTAGAATTTGATGTTAGAGTAATAACCCTGTCTCTAACATAGTCGCTTGTATAGGCACCAGGCATCTGTTTCCAGAAGTTATCATTATGTCCTTCAAGCTTTCTTTGCAAGAAACGATATAGAATCATCTCCGGATTGCGTTCAGTATGTCTTGTGTTGTCAGTGAAAGTGGAGTCATTTGGCAATGGACATATATTTGGGTTTTCTTCAATTGTTTTTCGATTGGACTCACTAGAGAAAACATCATTATCTGGAATTAAAATAACACTTTGAAAATATGAATCTCCTTTATGTAGATCCAATAAAATATTACATCCGACACTTAAGCTGATCAGTTCCAGCTCTTTCCCAAAGTAGTCTTTATCATGAATGATATTTTTGTATTTTAATATCTGTTTAAAGAAAAATAATGCTTCATCATCTTCAAAATAAAGCTTTATTGTTTCTGGCTTATCTTCAAGAGGGGCTAACACAAGCATATCATTTTTAATTTTTGTATATGTGGGATTTTCCATAATCCTAGGAAAGTTTGAGTCTTGTAAGTAAACAACATCATTTACCTTCTCTCCTGGATGTTCGTTTTTGGACAGGATAGTTTTAATGACAGTTAATGAATGTGTGGTTAAGATAATTTGAAGATTAAGTTTCCTAGCTTGTGTATGAAGTAAATTTATCAGTTTTTCTTGGGCTCTAGGGTGTAGTCCAGCGTCAACCTCATCAATTACCAAAATACCTCCACTATAAGTTTGAGGGGAGGTTCTTTTTAAATAGTTGAATGAAGCTAAGGCAGTCACTATTGAGCTAAGTGAATCTTGTCCCAACGAAACTGTAAAAGAATGATATGGAAAAGAAGGGAGATATGAGCTTTTTTTAGAGCTCGAAAAAGAGTGAGCTGTAATTTCATTATCAGATTCATCAAAATACAATACATCTTTAAAAGAATTAACAATAAAGTTTTTGTCTTCTCCATTCATTTTTCTAATGGTTTTTTTATCGATAAGTTCCGCATCAAACTCACCAATAGGTGTCATTCTACTCATTCCCAAGTACAGGGTAGGAATTGGCATTTTACCAGCTCCTTTAAGTTTTTCATCCAACACCTCTATCTCTGGAGTATTAGGTAATTGTTGTGTTCGTGGAATAATACGTAGCCGCCAGATATTAATTAGTGGTTCAGAAGATGAAGATAATGAATTGTTATCAAAATCTTCTAAATCAAGAGAATGATTTGGATCTATATGCTTATCTTCCGGCACCTTAATCATATGATTTTTATAGAGCCGCTCCTTGATAGCATGTTTTTGTATACTTACTGCACATATTTTATTGAGTTCAATAAAGCTGCCATCTTGGTTTGTCTCGACATGATATTGAACGGTAACCTTAGGCGTATCTGCTTTTTTAGTCCCATTTATATGGTAGTTGTCATAATCTTGAAAGTAGTCCAAATGGAAAGCTTCTTGAAAATTAGATTGAAATACTTTTCCGAAAAAACTTTTCTCCCCTTTAGAAAGTCCAGAGCAGTTAGCAATCAAACCTAATATAGTAGATTTTCCAATGCCATTATGTCCTGCAATTGCTGTAATATACGGAGCAATGGGAATTTCAATATTCTTTAACTTACGAAATCCTTTTTCATCGAAAGATATTTTTTTTAGTTTCATTTTATTATTCTCAACTTAACTTTGATAAAGATAGCTCCAGGATATTTTAACCGGAAATTGTTGAACAGATTTTATAGATAGATAAAGCATACTCCTCAATGCTAGGCCAACTATGCTTCATAGACCTGATATGAAACTTTCCGTTTGTTGAAATATTTTTCCAAATTCCTTTTGACTTAGCAAGCAAATGCAAGATTTTTTTTATTTCTTCAGCCTTCATCGAACTTGCTCCATATATCATAGCAGCAGTTAGAGATTCTGATTCTCTCTGTTCAAACTCCACCAACCAAAATAGCATATTACCTATCTTGAGTTCGGCAATTAAAACTCTTCTTGGAGTTTTGACTAGGTTGGTTGTTGTTGCAGAAGTATCTAAATAAGACCATTGGCTGCTACGATTAGAAGTTAACGGCATATATAGGGTCGGCCATACTTTTGTCGTAACACCTTTATCTTGATAGTTCTCTGATAAATATCGGACGGCGGCCATCATATTTTCAAAGGTAGCAGGCAGAGCTTCGGAACGACTGTGAGAACGTAGCTTTTGAGCGATGCCAGTTTTTTTCCCAACATTAACAGAGATTGAAACGGGGGCAGTTTTGGACTGTCCTAGTGTACCGTCTCCGGTTCCCAATGCTGTGGTCGATTCAGATGGCGGCGAAAGCAGTAAGTCTGTTTTTCTATAATTACAAAACTCTTTTTCAAGCTTTATGAGTTTTTTATTCCGAAGATCTCCAAAACGTTCTTTTATATAGTCAATAACCATTCTTTTCATATTCTGCACGGGTTCTTCTATGCTATGCAGTTTTTTTGAAGTACCAGATTTTAATCCCTGGTTCCTTAGATAAGGACGTTTATTTGCTTCCGGGAGATCAGTTTCTGGAGATGCTTGCCTGCCATCATTGTCTCTGATAACCACCAAATTAGAAAAAGGAAAGGGAGCAGCACAACGCAATAATTCTAAGACTAAGGTACGAACCCTTTCTCCGCTCCTAAAACTTAGGCAGCGTGCAGCCCAGTCTGTTTTTCCTTGAAACGGGAAATTAGTTTCCGGCATCGGCTGATGATACTTGCCCGCTAATTGTTTGACTAACGAACGATGAATTTGGAAAAATCCCTGCTGTGCATTTTTGTCCCTTAAAATCCTACCCAAAACCCATCCCTCATTATCGTAAAGCCATTGTCGTAAATGGATTATGAGAATCTTGGTTTTTGAATCAAAACCGCATCGTTCACCGATGATTTGATCGAAATTAGTTTCATATGACCCCAAAAAAGCAATTTTGGCCAAATTGGTTGAAATAACGTAATAAAAACGAATAACTTCGGCAACGGGAATAATGATTGAGTAGGGATCTTCATCAGACGCAATAGCCAAACATCTTGCAGATAATCCATTTTTGAAACCGCCAATATCAAAGGCAGCTTTATTGATGATATAACCAGTTTCATCTTTATGCCCTGCTTCAATCAAACGTACAGAATCTTCAGTTATGTTAACATTCGGTAGATTACTAGGCACAATAATTTGGTGATCCAATAATTTACCATTTTCCCATAGAGATCCGATAGTAAGTAGCGGCAGCTGTCCAACACCAACAGGACAACATATTCTCTCTTTATTTGACCAACCAAAATCAGCAATAGACTCTTTGTCTGTTACTGATACAGGTCTGAGATAAACGTCAATGGTCGGTTCCGTAGGTACGTTATCGTTTTTTCGTACCGCTCCGAACCAATCAATTCTCCAAACTCTTCCGTCGTTGGGAAATTCTTTAATCTGGGTCACCGGCATTTTGTTATTCCATGTCAGCACCATTTATCGATGTATAGCACCAAAGAGCGATGTTCAGTAGCATTTATTGTTAGAATTCACAATTTTTCCAAGCGTGTTCAGCTTGTTCGTCAGCATGGTAACTTGACCTTACCATTGCGCCAATCGCAGCATTGGTGAAACCCATCTCATAAGCTTCTTTTTCAAACTCTTTAAATTGTTGGGGCGTTACATAACGCAGCACCGGCAAATGGCCGTCACTCGGTTGCAGGTATTGGCCTACTGTAATCATTTCAATATTGTGCGCCCGCATATCCCGCATGATTTCACGTACTTCTTCATCAGTTTCCCCCAAACCCACCATAATACCTGACTTGGTGGGAATATGAGGCATCATTTCTTTATAGCGGCGAAGCAATTCAAGTGAATGCTTGTAGTCTGATCCCGGGCGGGCTTGTTTATACAAACGGGGATGGGTTTCCAGATTGTGGTTCATCACATCTGGTGGTGTTTGTGCGAGAATTTGCAGTGCTATATCTAAACGACCGCGGAAATCGGGCACCAGAATTTCAATTTTGGTATTCGGGCTTCGTTCGCGTATGGCCTGAATGCAGTCTGCAAAATGCTGCGCGCCACCATCGCGCAAATCGTCTCTATCCACGGAAGTGATCACAACATAGCGCAAATTCATTGCCGCAACCGACTCGGCCAAGTTTTTAGGTTCATCAGCATCCAAAGGATTCGGTCTACCGTGACCTACATCACAAAAAGGACAGCGCCGGGTACAAATATCGCCCATAATCATAAAAGTGGCCGTACCTTTACTAAAGCATTCGCCGATATTCGGGCAACTTGCTTCTTCGCACACCGTATGCATTTTTTGATCACGAAGAATATTCTTGATTTCGAAGAACTTTTTATTATTGGGCAATTTGGCCCGAATCCACTCAGGCTTTTTGAGTTTTTCTTCCAAAGGCACTACTTTAATCGGAATACGTGCGGTTTTAGCTGCACCTTTGTGTTTTACGCCTTGGGCATTATCAAGTTTGGTGGACATTTCATTATTCATTTCAGGTATTCTTTCGCAATTCTCTTGAGGTAGCTTTAAATTAATCTATAAGCTATATTTTGATGCACTATAATGCCATTAAAATTCAAATAGAAGTATGATTCTATCTAGATTGCTAATTTTTCTTGCAAATTAGAGGTCAACTTTGCTGCAACTTCGGCAACAGAAGGGCAAGGCTTAAGGAAATCGGCCATTTGCACCATTTCCAAGCCCGCATAGCCGCAAGGGTTAATATGGGTAAACGGATTTAAATCCATATTTATATTAAGCGCTAATCCGTGGTAAACCGAGCCGTTTTTAATTCTCAAGCCTAAAGAAGCAATTTTTTTTCCTTCAACATACACCCCCGGTCTTTTAGGATCGGCTGAGGCTTTGATTCCATAAGCTGCCAGCGTATCAACAATACTGTTTTCCAAAGCCGTAACGATATGGCGAACACTTGTTTTACGGCGTTTGAAATCAATCATGGTATAAACCACCAATTGCCCGGGCCCATGGTAAGTAATTTGTCCGCCTCTGTCGATTTGCACCACAGGAATATCATCTTGAACCAATAGATGCTCGGGCTTTCCTGCCAAACCTTGCGTGAACACTGGCGGATGCTCCACCACCCAAAGCTCATCTTCGGTGCTTTCGGTACGCGAATCATTAAATTTTTTCATCGCCTCAAAAGTCGGCAGATAATCGGCCAACCCTAAGTGCAAGATTTTCATTATAAAACCACTTTCACCATAGGATGGGAAGTGAGTGCACGATAAATATTATCGAGCTGCTCTTGATTTTCCACATTCACCGGCAACGTCAGCCCTGTGTAGTTGCCGCTCGAGCTTTCACGGTATTGTAAATGTTCTTCGCTCGCATCCGGTGCATGCACTTTGACTGCCTTAATCACCTCGGCAGGAAATTCCGGATGTTTAGCGCCCATGATTTTCAAAGGGAACTTACAAGGGAACTCGATCAGCGTTTTTTTTTCATCAGACATTGTTACATTCCTAAACTTACTTTTCAGACAGGCATATATAAGGATGATTACCGCGTGATTAAAATAAAAAACACCGCCATTCGCTTTTTAAGCTATACTGAATGCCTGTCTGAAAATCGAATCTCACATTTTAACGCAAAAGCTATTTTCAATCCACGCACCCCTTTCATAAATCCCTCTTAAAACAATCTATTCAAAATCTCTTGAAAAACAAATTTACCGGCCCAATTTCACGCTCATCAAGTAAGTTTTTAAAGAAAGCAGAATTCAATTATGGCAAACAAACAATTCGAGGATTACGGCACCCTGCCCCTCCTACCACTGCGTGACGTAGTGATTTATCCACACATGGTACTTCCACTGTTTGTAGGCAGACAAAAATCCATCGCCGCACTGGAAGCTGCAATGGAAAACGATTCCCCCGTATTTCTGCTGGCACAACGTGACCCGAACGATGAAGATCCATCGGTTGATAATCTGTACCAAGTCGGTACATTAGCCAACGTATTACAAGTATTAAAATTACCAGACGGAACCGTTAAAGTTTTGGTTGAAGGCATCCGCCGTGCGCGCGCAGTTTCCGTGCAAACCGGAAAAAACTATTTCTCAGCGCAAACCGAAAATATTGAAGAAAAAGAAAGCAAAAATGCCGATGCAGAAGCATTGCGCCGTGCGATTTTGTCGCAATTCGATCAATTTACAAAATCCAATAAAAAAATTCCGGCTGAAATCGTAAGCACCATCCACAGCATTGAAGACAACGGCCGCTTGGTAGACACCATTGCCGCCCACCTTCAATTGAAGTTGGAATTTCGCCAAATGATTCTGGAAAAAGCAGACATCATCGAACGCATGGAGTTCCTGCTGGGTCAGCTGGAAGCTGAACTGGATATTCTGCAAGTTGAAAAACGCATTCGCGGCCGTGTAAAACGCCAAATGGAAAAATCACAGCGCGAGTATTATCTCAACGAGCAAGTTAAAGCAATTCAAAAAGAATTGGGTGAAGAAGACGAGCGCGGCGAACTGGAAGCTTTGGAAAACAAAATCAAAACTGCCGGTATGAGCAAAGAAGCAGAAGACAAATGCCTGTCTGAACTTAAAAAGCTCAAAATGATGCCGCCGATGTCGGCCGAATCTACTGTAGTGCGCAACTATATTGACACCTTGCTCGAACTGCCGTGGAAGAAAAAAAACCGTGTTATCAAAGATATTGCCAAGGCTGACTTGGTTTTAAACGAAGACCATTACGGCTTGGAAAAAGTTAAAGAACGTATTCTTGAGTATTTAGCCGTACAAAAACGTACCGACAAGCTCAAAGGCCCGATTCTATGCTTGGTAGGCCCGCCCGGGGTCGGCAAAACCTCACTTGGCGAGTCAATCGCTAAAGCTACCGGCCGTAAATATGTGCGTATGGCTTTAGGCGGCGTACGCGATGAAAGCGAAATCCGTGGTCACCGCCGCACCTATATCGGCTCGATGCCAGGCAAAATCATTCAAAACATGATTAAAGCAGAGGTAAAAAATCCGCTTTTCCTGTTGGACGAAATCGACAAGCTCGGCAATGATTTTCGTGGTGATCCGGCAAGCGCATTGCTGGAAGTGCTCGACCCGGAACAAAACAACTCATTTGCCGACCACTTTGTTGAAGTAGATTTTGACTTAAGCGATGTGATGTTCATTGCCACTTCCAACAGCCTGAACATTCCTCCTGCCCTGCTCGACCGTATGGAAATCATCCGTCTTTCCGGTTATACCGAAGATGAGAAAATCAATATTGCCATGCAATATCTGATTCCCAAACAGATGAAACGTAACGGCGTTAAGGAAGGCGAGGTAGAAATTCAAAACAGCGCTGTAAGAGATATTGTTCGCTACTACACACGTGAAGCAGGTGTGCGTTCACTTGATCGCGAGATTGCCAAAATCTGCCGCAAAGTGGTTATGAGTGTGCAGTTGAAAGAAGATGCTCAGAAAACCAAAACCCGCAAAACCAAGCCTAAAACCATCGTTGTCAGCGACAAAAACCTGCATGATTATCTAGGCGTGCGCCGATTTGACTACGGGGTAGCAGAAAGTGAAAACCGCATTGGTCAAGTTACCGGCTTGGCTTGGACTGAAGTAGGCGGCGAATTGCTGACCATCGAAGCTGCCGTAATGAAAGGCAAAGGAAATATTGTACGCACCGGCAAGCTTGGCGATGTGATGCAAGAATCGATTTCCGCTGCTTGGACGGTTGTGCGCTCACGTGCAGAGGCTTTGGGAATCGCACCGGATTTCTACGAGAAAAACGATGTGCATGTTCACGTTCCCGAAGGTGCTACGCCGAAAGACGGGCCGAGTGCGGGTATTGCCATGACTTTGGCCATGGTTTCGGCTTTTACCGGCATTCCTGTGCGTGCCGACGTTGCGATGACCGGTGAAATTACTTTGCGCGGTGAAGTGTTACCGATTGGCGGCTTAAAAGAAAAACTTTTGGCAGCCTTGCGCGGCGGTATCCAACATGTCTTGATTCCTCATGGAAATGTTAAAGACTTGGAAGAGATTCCGCAAAATGTAAAAGAAGGTTTGCAGATTCATCCTGTAAAATGGATAGATGAAGTATTAGCTTTAGGCTTGGAACGCCAGCCTGAAAGCGGCGTGACATCGCCCGTTGAGCCGATTGAGGCGCCTTCTTTGCCTAAAACAAGGCGACGCACTAAGTCAAGCGCGAAAGCAACGCAACATTAAAAAAAGTAAAATGTGTTGTAAAGGTCGGATGTAAACGGTCCAAAGCGCAGACAGGCCTTACCATTCATACCTTTTCGCTTGACACCTGCTTTTTATACTTGCTATAAAGGCGCAAATGCAAGAAAACCGTATCTTTCATTAACGCGCTACATTCTCAGCAGATTAACCAACCGCTTGAGGGTTTCATAAATTTACAACGATAGAAAGGGACTTAACTGTGAACAAGTCTGAATTGATCGAAGCAATTGCTCAAGAAGCTGATATTTCTAAAGCCGCCGCAACCAAAGCTTTGGACGGTATGATGAATGCTGTAACCAATGCATTGAAAAAAGGCGATACTGTAACTTTGGTAGGTTTTGGTACTTTCTACGTTGGCGAACGCGCTGAACGTCAAGGCCGCAACCCCAAAACCGGCGAGCCTTTGACTATTGCTGCTGCAAAAACCCCGAAATTCCGTGCAGGCAAAGCTTTGAAAGATGCGCTGTAATATCAGTTAAAGTAACATCAATCAGGCAGGTATATACCCGCCTGATTTTTTTATATATTTTTAAAAACAATGCCTGTCTGAAAAGTTTCAGACAGGCATTTTGCTTTTCTCAAAAAATTAAGCACCGTAAACCGGATATTTGTCGCACAAAGCCTTGGCAGCTGATGCAACACGCTCCAGTGTGGCGGTATCTTCAGGGTTTTCCAACACATCAGCTAGCAAATTGGCCAATTCGCGCGCATCGGCTTCTTTGAATCCGCGGGTGGTGATGGCTGCGGTGCCTACGCGGATGCCGGAAGTAACAAAAGGTTTTTCCGGGTCGTTTGGAATCGCATTTTTATTGATGGTGATATGCGCTTTGCCTAAAGCTTCTTCGGCTGCTTTGCCGGTAATGTTTTTGGCGCGCAAATCAACTAGAAACACATGGCTCTCGGTGCGGCCGGAAATAATACGCAAGCCTCGTTTAACCAATTCTTCCGCCATTGCAGAAGCGTTCACTTTCACCTGCTTGGCATATTCTTTAAATTCAGGCTCCAGAGCTTCTTTAAACGCTACGGCTTTTGCCGCAATCACATGCATCAGCGGGCCGCCTTGCAGGCTAGGGAAAATGGCTGAATTCAGGGCTTTTTCGTGCGTGTTGTCGCGACACAAAATCACACCGCCGCGCGGACCACGCAGGGTTTTGTGGGTAGTGGTGGTAACAAAGTCAGCGAATGGCACGGGGTTCGGATACTCGCCGCCTGCTACCAAGCCTGCATAGTGTGCCATATCAACAAACAGGTAAGCGCCCACTTTATCGGCAATCTCACGGAATTTTGCCCAATCAATTTGCAAAGCATAAGCAGATGCACCGGCCACAATCATTTTCGGCTTATGCTCCAATGCCAAACGCTCAACCTCTGCATAATCCAACACTTCGTTTTCATCCAAGCCGTATGTAACTGCGTTATAAAGCTTGCCTGAAATGTTAACAGAAGCGCCATGGGTAAGATGGCCGCCGTGCGCCAAGCTCATGCCCAAAATGGTATCGCCCGGTTTCAATACCGAAGCATAAACAGCTTGGTTTGCTTGTGAACCCGAATGAGGCTGAACGTTGGCATATTCGGCACTAAACAGCTTTTTCACGCGGTCGATAGCCAATTGCTCGGCCACATCCACAAACTCGCAGCCGCCGTAATAACGCTTGCCCGGATAGCCTTCTGCATATTTATTGGTTAACTGGCTGCCTTGCGCTTCCATCACGGCGCAACTTACATAGTTTTCCGATGCAATCAATTCGATATGGTCTTGCTGGCGTTGCACTTCGTCGGCCATCGCCGCCGCCAGTTCAGGATCATATTTTTCAATGGTGATACTTTTTGAGAACATTTTTGTTCCTTTTCTTAAAAAAAATTACAAAAGAAATCCGATGCAGAAATGCATGCCCAGGCTTCGCAGCACAAGACGCAGCAATGCGCTGGATTCTGAATCTTTCTATATAGATTGTCAACAATGCAACTGAATAAACCTTGCTTCGGCTTTGTTAAACAAAATGCCTATCTGAAAATTTTTCAGACAGGCTTGGATTCGAATTTCGAGTGCAATACTCAGGCAGTAATGGTCGGAACCGGTTTAAGAATAAAACACTTGGCGTTTCATAGCCAAGTGTTTTTCTTGGCCGGTGGTTCAGTTCATCTTGAACCCTGCGTATCTCCCGATGGCTGATGTTGCGGAAATCCGTTTGTTTGGGGAAATATTGGCGGATGAGTCCGTTAGTATTTTCATTCAGCCCTTTCTCCCAAGAATGGTAGGGGCGGCAAAGGCTATTCGGATGTGTTGGTAGAATTCTTTGCCGTTATCCATGGTAATGGTATGGACTCTGGCTTTATGCGCCTTCAATACCTTGATGACGGCGTTGGCAGTGTCTTTGGCTTTGAAGTTTTTCAACTTGCAGATGATGGTGTAGCGGGTAACCCGCTCAACCAAAATCAATAATGCGCTTTTTTGATCTTTACCGACGATGGTGTCGGCTTCCCAATCGCCGATACGGGATTTTTGGTCAACGATGGCGGGTCGGTTTTCTATGCCGACACGGCCGGGTGCTTTTCCTCTGGTTCATGTGCTGCCGTACTGTTTACAGTAAGGTTTGCCGGCTATTCTGAATCGTTATCGTGTAAGTGGATTGACTATAGCGGCAAGTTTAAGCGGACTTTGTTTCAACTATATGACAGCAATGGAGAAATGTTTGTCTGAAACATTTTTCAGACGGCATCAAATGAAAAAAGCAGCCCGAAGGCTGCATAATCCGCCGCTTGAAATCATTTGCTTAAATCGGCTTTTACCTGCTCCGGCGGCGGGCTGGCGGCGGGCGATGATGGTGCGGCAGGCGTCGTCTATGGCGATTTCCAAATCGTTGATGGCTCCATCACCTTCGATAACGGAGGTCAGCATCACGGCATCGGTGCCGGCCATTGCATTTAAAACGGTTTGCAGCCGCTGCTCCACCAAGCCGCCCATGCGCATTACTTCGGTGCGCACGGTTTCCAGCTCTTGATTGAAATGAGATGAAATGTGTTCTGCCATATGACACAAATTTGACAACGGTAAATTTAGGCAGATTGCTGGCGGGATAACGCCTCTTTATTTGAAATTCAACCGCTTAGACCATGTTTTCACAAACTCGGTCAATTCGGCCACGCTTTCGGGCTTCAGCATCGGGCGGGTTTGTTTGGCCAGCGTTTTGGCTTCTTGCAGATTGATTTCGCCTGCACGGTAGCGCGCCCAATGGGTTTGAACGTAGTCGGACATTTCCTGCTGATGCGTTTCCTGCGTGTGTTTGAGGATGAATTTTAAGGCTTGTTTTTCGATGATGTTCATGGGTTTAATGGTTTGGATTTGAAGGTAAGGCCGTCTGAAAAGGTGTTTTCAGACGGCCTCTGTTTAGTGAACTAAGCCTGATGTTAGGCCACTTGGGTTTGGTGTTCGTCGCCGTTACGTGCGCGGATTTCGCCCAAGCGGTAAACGGTTTCGCCTTGTTCGGCCAAGAATTTCTGCACTGCGTCGGCATCTTCTTTGGCGATGATGACCACCATGCCGATGCCGCAGTTGAAGGTGCGGTACATTTCTTGTTGCGCCACATTGCCGGTTTGTTGCAGCCATTGGAACAGCTTGGGCATTTCCCATGCTTCGGCGTCGATTTGGGCAACGGTGTTTTCGGGCAGCACGCGCGGTACGTTTTCGGTGATGCCGCCGCCGGTGATGTGCGCCATGCCTTTGATGGTGAACTGTTTCAGCGCGGCGAGAATCGGTTTTACATACAGGCGCGTGGGTGCGATGATGGCTTGGCGCAGGGTTTTGTTGCCGTCGAACGGTGCGTCCAAATCGGGCTGGTCGCGCTCGATGATTTTGCGTACCAATGAATAGCCGTTGGAATGTGCGCCGTTGGAAGCCAAGCCCAGCACGATGTCGCCGGGTACGATGCTGCGGCCGTTGATCACTTGGTCTTTTTCCACCACGCCCACGGCGAAGCCGGCCAAGTCGTATTCGCCTTCGGGATACATGCCGGGCATTTCGGCGGTTTCGCCGCCGATGAGGGCGCAGTCGGATTCTTCACAGCCTTGGGCAATGCCTTTAATCACGTCGGTAGCGCGGGCGACATCGAGTTTGCCGCAGGCGAAGTAGTCGAGGAAAAACAGCGGCTCTGCGCCTTGCACGAGAATATCGTTCACACTCATGGCCACGAGGTCGATGCCCACGGTGTCGTGTTTGTCCCAGTCGAAAGCCAGTTTCAGTTTGGTGCCTACGCCGTCGGTGCCGGAAACGAGCACGGGGTTTTGGTATTTTTTGCTGATTTCCACCAGTGCGCCGAAGCCGCCCAAATCGCCCAACACTTCGGGGCGCATGGTGCGTTTGGCAAAAGGTTTGATGTTTTCAACGAGTTGGTCGCCTGCGTCGATATCCACGCCTGCGTCGCGGTAGCTCAATGAATCGCTCATGTCGGGTTCTTTCAGTTGGTGATGAGGGTAAAAAAATCGGGCTTATTTTACCCGATTTTAACTGTGGCTTGGTTAATAATCGCTTTGGCCGAAGGGTATTTTTCAGACAGGCATCTTTAAGCAAGTGCGGCAACCAGACGGTTGCGCAGCCAGCGTGCCGCCGGTGCAAGCTCGCCCGACAGCATGCCGATTTCGCCGATTTGCGAATCGCGCAGTACATCGGCCGCCGCGCCGTGCAGCCACACGCCGCCGCGGACGGCTTCTCCGATTGGAATGCCTTGTGCGAGCAGGGCGCCGATGATGCCGCTGAGCACGTCGCCGCTGCCTGCGGTGGCCAGCCCTGCGTTGCCGCTGGTGTTGGTGTAGAGCGCTGCGCCGGGTTCGGCAACCAAGCTGTGGCGGCCTTTTAATACAACGGTTGCGTTGAATCTTTCAGACAGGCATTGTACGGCGGCTACGCGGTCTGCCTGTACGGCGGCCGTGCTGCTGCCGAGCAGGCGCGCGGCTTCGGCGGGGTGGGGCGTGAGCACGAGCGCGGGGTGCTCGCGGCAAGTGGCGGCCAAATTTTCATCGTGGGCGACCAGAGTGAGCGCGTCGGCGTCGAGCAGCAGGGGGATGTCGTGTGAGAGAGTGAATTGGGTGTGCAGCAGCAGGGTGCCGGATGCTTCCAAATCCAGCCCGCAGCCGATAACCCAGGCTGTGATGTCGTTGCGTTTTTGCAGGGTTGCTGCGGTGGCAAGCATGATTTCCGGGCGCTCGGGAATCAGCGGCATGGGCAGCGCGCTTTGGTTGAAGCCCGCCCAAACTTTACCGCAGCCGCTGTAAATCGCGGCTTCGGCGGCCAGCACTACGGCGCCGCTCATGCCTGCCGCGCCGCCGACGATGCCCAGCGTGCCGTGGGTGCCTTTGTGGCTGTCTACCGCGCGGGCTTTGAAAATATTGGGGAATTGTTTGGCCGATTCGGTAAAGCGGGTGAGGTCGGTATGGTAAAGTTCCGGCATGGCAGCTCCTCGGAAAAATGAGTAT
>NZ_JH165159.1:1587166-1626199 GCF_000227765.1 Neisseria wadsworthii 9715 | reverse complement strand
ATACAATCGGGCTTGCACATTTTCAGACAGGCATTGAATGCCTGTCTGAAAAACACAAACCAATACGGATATTTTATTATGAAACAGAAATTAAAAGTATGGGATTTGCCTACGCGGCTGTTCCATTGGTTGTTGGCGGCCTCGGTTGCCTTTATGTGGTACAGCGGCGAGCAGGGCGGCGACATCATGGCTTGGCACTTGCGCTGCGGTGTGTTTATTTTTGGGTTGTTGGTGTTCCGTATCTGCTGGGGCATTTGGGGCAGCGACACGGCGCGTTTTGCACAATTCTTCAAGCCGTGGCAGGTTGGCCGTTATTTGAAAGGCAGCTTGAGCGAGAATGAACAGCCCGGGCATAATCCGCTGGGCGCGCTGATGGTGGTGGCGCTGATTGGTGCGGTGTTGTTTCAGGTGGTAACGGGTTTGCTTTCCAGTGATGAAAACGCGTTTCTCTACAATGGTTATTTAAGCGGACTTGCCGGCAGCGCGAGCGCGGATTTCCGCAAGTTGCATGTGCAGTTTTTTGATTTGCTGTTGATTTTAATCGGTGTGCATGTGTTTACGGTGTTGCTGTATAAGTTTGTGAAAAAACACAATCTCATTACGCCGATGCTGACCGGCTATAAATATCTGGAAGGTAAGTTGCCCGATTTGAAATTTGCGGGAGCGGGCAAATTGGCGGCGGCGCTGGTGATTGCGGCGGCTGCGGTGTGTGCGGTGGTGTTTGCGGGAGCATGATAAAGATACGGAAATGCCTGTCTGAAAAGTTTCAGACAGGCATTTTTTATTTAATAATCATTCAAATATTTACGCATCAATTCGCATTCCACCGACACTTCCAAGTTTAAAGGCAAAATGGCGGAACCGAGGGAGCGGTAGCCGTTGATGCGGTAAAAGCCGACTGAGTTGAGCGAGGCATAAAGCTTTAGAAAGGCGAGCCCGGATTGGGCTGCCAGCGATTCGGCACGGTTAAGCAGGGCGGTGCCGAGGCCGCGGTTGTGCAGGAAAGGGTGCACATAGAGCGCGTCAAGCTGGGATTGTACTAAATCTACCTGAAAAAAGCCTCGGATCCGCCGCTGGTATTCTATAACCCAAAGGGCTTTGTTGTCGTTATTCAGCGCTTCTTGGTAGCTTTCGGGATGCAGTAGTTTGCTCCACGCTTCAAGCACGCGCCGGTCATAGCAGCGCTCGCAAGTGTATTGCACGGAAAAGCGGTGGGTGGTGTAGATGGCTTCGCAGTCATCGGGCAGAGCAGGGCGGAGTACGGTTAACAGGCTCATGGTTGGTCTGGATAGAGGCGTAATGTAATGGTGTTTGGTAAACCGCGCTTGGCTTTGCAGCGGGTGCGGGTGGTTTGATTGTAATGTAAATAAAGGTTTAGGCAAAGAATGCCTGTCTGAAAGTTTCAGGCAGGCATGTGCTTTACCGGTTGCGCTTATCGGTTAAAGAAGCATGCAGTTGTTTGGCTGCTTCAAATGCGGCGTCGGCGTCTGCGCCCAGCACGGTAAAGTGGCCCATTTTGCGGCCTGCGCGGGCGTTTTTTTTGCCGTAAAGATGCAAATGGGCGTGGGTATTGTTCATCAAGGGCAGCCAATTGGGTTCGCTGCCGTTTTCGCTCCAAACGTCGCCTAAAATATTGGCCATGCAGCATGAGGCAAGCAGGCGGGTATCTGCAGGTGGAAGCTTGCACATGATACGCACTTGCTGCTGGAATTGGTTTGCCGCACAGGCGTTTATGGTGTGGTGGCCGGAGTTGTGCGGGCGCGTGGCTATTTCGTTGACGATGAGCTCGTGTGTGTCGCCGACCACGAAAATTTCTACCGCCAATACGCCGACATAATCCAATTCGTCTGCCAGCCGCCGCGCCATTTCTTGCGCTTGCTGCTGCACGTCGGCGCTTAAACGGGCGGGTACGATGGAATAGGCGAGAATGCCGTTTTCATGAATGTTTTCGGCAGGGTCGAACGTGCACACGTTTTCATGGTTCAAACGGCAAACAACCACGGAAATTTCGCCGCGCAAATCCACCATTTTTTCCAGCACGCAATCCACGCGGCCGTGTTCAGCAAATGCTGCGCGCAATTCTTCCAGTGTTTTTACGCGGATTTGGCCTTTGCCGTCGTAGCCCAATGTGGCTGTTTTCAAAATACCAGGCAGGTATTGCGCGCTGGCTTCTGTGATGTCTTCTTTCCGGCAGACGGCTTGATAAGGTGCGGTTTGCAGGCCGGCTTTGCGTATCCAGCTTTTTTCTTGGATGCGGTTTTGTGCGATGGCAACGCAGTCGCCACTGGGTGAAACGGTTGTGTGTTTTGCCAGAAAGCGCATGGCATCGGCATTGACGTTTTCAAATTCGGTGGTTACAGCGGCGCATTCTGCCAATTCGTTTAAAGCAACTTGGTCATCGAAAGCGGCGCACAAATGCCTGTCTGAAAACTCGGCGGCCGGTGCATTTGGATCGGGATCGAGCACGGTTACCCGGTAGCCCATGGTTTTGGCGGCGATGGTAAACATGCGTCCAAGTTGGCCGCCACCGAGTATGCCGAGCATAGAAGGAGGAAGAATGGGTTGGTCGGTGTTCATTTTGTGTAAAACGCTTACATTAGGTAGGGTGGTTAATAGGCTTGTTTAATGTGTTTGTTTCAGTTCTTGCTTGTGCAATGCCTGCCTGAAAAAAGTTTCAGACAGGCATTTTTATTCATTAAACAAATCTTGTTCAAACAGATCAGGCTCTTCCATTTTACTGTTGCAATCGAGACGTATGGGTTCGTCGACGCGGCAGCAGCAGGGCAGGATTTCGCCCGGTGCGATAAAAGCCAGCGGAAAGTCAGGATAGCTTACTTTGCCCGAAAGGATTTTGACGCGGCATGAGCCGCAATAGCCGCTGCGGCATTGGTATTCGACTTCGTGGCCTGTGCGTTCCAAACCTTCGAGCAGGGTTTCGTGTTCCTGCAATTCAAAAGCTTTGTCGTTGGTGGTAATCAGTGGCATGAAGCAACAACCTGAAAAATCAAAGCCGTTTCAAGCCAACGGAGAAACGGCGTTGTGTATAAGGCTCAAAAGGGGCGCTTATAATTCAAAGTCGCCCAAATCTTCGGCTTTCACTTCTGCATCAATCTGGCCGATCAGATAGGAGCTGATTTCTACTTCCTGCGGCGCAACCTGTACGTTATCGGATGAAAGCCAGGCATTAATCCACGGAATCGGGTTTTGGTTGGAGCCGACAAAAGCGGGGCGGAGGCCTACGGCGGTCATGCGCAGGTTGGTGATGTATTCGATATACTGGCCGAGAATATCTTTATTCAGGCCGATCATAGAGCCGTCTTTAAATAGATATTCCGCCCACTCTTTTTCTTGCATGGCGGCTTTTTTAAACAATTCGAAGCAGTCTTCTTCCAATTCAGCGGCGATTTGCGCCATTTCGGGATCGTCCGTGCCGCTGCGCATCAGGTTGAGCATATGCTGCGTGCTGGTTAAGTGCAGCGCTTCATCGCGAGCGATTAGTTTGATGATTTTTGCATTTCCTTCCATCAATTCGCGCTCTGCAAAGGCAAAGGAGCAGGCAAAAGATACATAAAAGCGGATCGCTTCCAATACGTTGACACACATTAGGCACAAGTAAAGCTTTTTCTTCAGTTCGCGCTTGCTGATGGTAACTATGTTGCCGTTTACCTGATGAGAACCTTCGCCTAACAGGTTGTAATATTGTGTGTATTCGATTAAATCATCGTAATAGCATGCGATATCTTCCGCGCGGGCAATGATGTATTTGTTTTGCACAATGTCGTCAAAAATGATTGACGGGTTGTTGACGATATTGCGGATGATATGGGTATAGCTGCGCGAATGGATGGTTTCTGAAAAGGACCAGGTCTCAATCCAAGTTTCCAATTCAGGCAGGGAAACCAGCGGCAGCAAAGCCACATTCGGGCTGCGGCCTTGAATGGAATCAAGCAGGGTTTGGTATTTTAAGTTGCTAATAAAGATATGTTTTTCGTGGTCGGGTAGGTTTTGATAATCAATGCGGTCGCGCGATACGTCGATTTCTTCCGGCCGCCAGAAAAAAGAGAGCTGTTTTTCAATCAGCTTTTCAAATACTTCGTATTTTTGTTGGTCGTAGCGAGCCACATTCACAGGCTGGCCGAAAAACATCGGCTCTTTTAAGGCGTCGTTTTGCTCTTTGCTGAATGTGCTGTAAGCCATTACCAGGTGCTCGCAAGACATGTTGAACTCTTCAAAAAATAAATAACAAACTAAGGCGAGTATTCTACCTTAAATTTAATTGGTTTTTCTACCTTAAATTTAATCGGTTTTAAAGTGCGGTTATATGAAAAAAATGACGTTTCAGGTAGGCTTTGTTTGAATCTAACCCAATAATTCTTCAGGAATTTTACATACCGGGATGGGCTGAACTTTATGCTGCATGGCTTTATGCAAACGCGTGTAAATTTCCAACACTTCTCGTTTACGTCCTTGAAAATCTTCAGGCTTGTGTGAATCGTATACGCTCATAGCCCATTCCAACTCGGGATAGCTTGCGCCCATTTGTTGCTCATCGGTACGTTCTTCATCCCACAGGCCGTCGGTAGGTATAGCCCGTTGAATGGAATCAACAATGTTTAATGCTTTAGCCAAACCGTAAACTTGGGTTTTCAGTAAATCACCAATCGGGCTGATGTCCACGCCGCCGTCGCCGTACTTGGTGAAAAAGCCCACGCCGAAGTCTTCCACTTTATTGCCTGTGCCGGCAACCAAAAGCCGGTTGATTTGGCCGTAGTAATAAAGAGTGAGCATGCGCAGGCGGGCGCGGCTGTTGGCAAAAGCAAGGTTGCGGGCGGGATAATCTTCGGTGCTCACGTCTACCGTTTTTTCAAATGCTTCGAAAGCAGGCGTTAAGTCCACCCGCATGGCGCGCACGTTGTTAAATTTGCTTTGCAAATCGGCAATGTGTTCTTGGGCGCGGTCGACTTGGTCGGCTTTCTGCCTGATCGGCATTTCCAAAAGCAATACGTCCAGCCCTGTTCTTGCCGCCAACGCGGATACCACGGCGGAATCAATGCCGCCGGAAACACCTACGACAAAACCTTTCGCGCGGGCTTTGGTTGCATAATCGGAAAGCCAGTTGGTGATATGCTGGATAACGGATTGATATTTCATAATGTTCCTTTGAGTCGGCAAGATTGCGCGGTTTATTTTTATCTTCAATATAAACCTTTCGCGCCCATATGAAAATAAAATTCTTTCAGACAGGCATAGTTAAACTTATAATGCCTGTCTGAATCTGGAAAATATGAACCATGAAACATCAGCCGCCTGAAGAAATACGTCTGCAAAAAGACAAAAGCACACTGGTTTTGGTGTATAGCAGCGAAGAAAAAAAGCTGCCGGCGGAATATTTGCGCGTTTATTCGCCCAGCGCAGAAGTGCGCGGCCATGCGCCGGGGCAGGAAACTTTGCAGACGGGTAAAATAAACGTCTGTATTGCCGGTTTGGAACCGGTTGGCCAGTATGCGTTAAAAATCATTTTCAGCGACGGCCACGACAGCGGTTTGTATGACTGGGACTATTTATATCAACTGGCCCACGAATACGATACAATGTGGGCCGATTATTTGCGCCGGCTTGAAGCGGCGGGTGCTTCGCGGAAAGCATCAACGGAAAGCCTGTCTGAAAAAAATGCAAGCGGTTGCGCTTCCGGCGGCTGCGGCAAACATTAACCAATCAAACGGAAACAAAAAGCATGAGCGACAACAAAACCCATTTCGGCTACAAAACGGTTGATGAAAGCGAAAAAGCGGGCAAAGTAGCCGAAGTGTTCCATTCGGTAGCAAAAAATTACGACATTATGAACGATGTAATGTCCGGCGGCCTGCACCGCGTGTGGAAGCATTTTACCATCAACACCGCGCGTTTGAAAAAAGGCGATAAAGTGCTGGATATTGCGGGCGGAACGGGAGATTTGTCGCGCGGTTGGGCGAAGCGCGTGGGCAAAGAAGGCGAAGTGTGGCTGACCGATATTAATTCGTCTATGCTCGGCGTCGGCCGCGACCGCTTGTTGAATGAGGGTTTGATTCTGCCTGTTTCGCTGGCCGATGCGGAGAAACTGCCTTTCCCCGATAATTATTTCAATTTGGTTTCCGTGGCTTTCGGCCTGCGCAATATGACGCATAAAGATGCCGCGTTGAAAGAAATGTATCGAGTGCTCAAACCGGGCGGCACGCTTTTGGTGCTGGAATTTTCCAAAGTATTCAAACCATTGGCGCCTGCTTATGATTTGTATTCTTTTAAACTCTTGCCACTGATGGGCAAAGTGATTGCCAAAGATGCCGACAGCTACCAATATTTGGCAGAGTCCATCCGCATGCATCCCGACCAGGAAACCCTGAAGCAGATGATGTATGACGCGGGATTCGACAGCGTGGATTACCACAATATGAGCGCAGGCATCGTTGCCTTGCACAAAGGTGTGAAATTTTGATTTTCTTGATATAAATGCCTGTCTGAAAAAAGTTTTCAGACAGGCATCATGATAAATACTGAATCTTGATAACGAAAGAGAACCATGATTAAAAAAGCTACCCTTCTGGCATCTTTAACCGCAGCCCTGATGCTCGGCGCCTGCTCTAAAGACAACGGGCAAAACGGTGCCGATGCCGGCCAAAAAACGTATATCGTTGCGACCGATGCGTCTTACGCACCTTTTGAATATATGGAAAACAATCAAGTTATCGGCTTTTCCCATGATATTTTGAAAGCGGCAGGCGAAAAAGAAGGCATTAAGTTTGAATTCGTCAACACGCCGTTTGAAGGTATTTTTGCCAACGTAGGTAAGGGCGACAGCGATGTGGCGCTGGCCAGTATCACCATTACCGATGAGCGCAAGCAGCAAGTGGACTTTACCGATTCTTATTTTGAAGCCACTCAAATGATTGTTACCGCCGAAAAAGGCAGCGATATTAAATCTTTCAAAGATTTGAAAAAACGCAGCGTATCTGTTCAAACAGGCACAACTGCTGATTTGATTTTGCAAGATTTGCAAGGTAAAGACAGTGCAAATATCAAACGCTTTGAGACTATGCCTTTGGCATTTAAGGAGCTGGAAGCGGGCGGGGTAGATGCGACTGTGGGCGATAACGGCGTGGTTCAAAACTTTGTGTCCAACAACCCGGGCAAAAAATACCGCCTGTTTGTCGACCCGGAGTTTCCGAAAGAACAATACGGTTTTGCGCTTAAAAAAGGCCGCGATGACGGCTTGCGCGAAAAAATCAACAAAGGTTTGGCTGCCATTAAGGCAGACGGCACTTATGCCGATATCCAAGCCAAATGGTTTAAGCAGGATGAATCTGCAGCATCGGCAGCTTCTGCAAAATAAAGTGTGATATATAGTAAATAATCTTAACTTTTACTACGGCGTTGCTGCGCCTTGTCGTACTATTTGTATTGTCTTCGGCTTGCTGCCTTGTATCAAAAGTTTATTTGCTATAGCTGTAAAACAAATATAAAGTTTTATAGCGATAATCATTAAAAAATGCCTGTCTGAATAATTTCAGACAGGCATTTTTGCTACCTTGAATCAAGAAACCGGTTAGTGTTTCTTGCCTTTGGCACCGGTTGCTTTTTCAGGCATCAGAGATGAATGGTGTGAGGAAATCAGCCATTTGTTGCCGTCCCATCTGTAAGTGAACGTATAACGGCCCGGGGCTGATGAACCGTCGGCAAATGTGAATGTATATAAGCCGTTGTCTTTGGCTACGTTACAGCCGATTTGGATATGGCTCATGTCAATTTTGCCTACCGGTTTTTTCTCTAAAAAGTGTTTGAAGTAATCTTCTTTTTCGGCTTGTGTCAGGCGCGGTTTGTTGGAGAGCGTCGGCAGTAAGATGCCGTCTTCAGCATAATTTTCCACCACTTTTTTCGGATCTCCCGTTTGCAACGAGTTATTCCAGCGGTCAAACAACGCTGCAATTTCTTCTTTGGTGGTTTGTTTGCAAGCAGGTTCGGCGGCAGGGGTAGGGGCTTTTTTTTCAAAAACCGAACAGGCTGACAATGCAGTAGATGCCGCCAAAACAGCCAACAAGTGTAGTTTCATATTATTCTTCTCTGTAAATTATCTGTAAGTTAATAGAATGACAGGAAAATTTATTTTTTATACATCTAAAAATACATTGCCTGAATAATTTAGAGCTTAAAAGCAGTATTTTGTTCCTGAAGTTATACTAAATGATTAATAGAATATAGCATTTGATAAACACAGCTCAAATGCTTTGGCCTGAATGTTTTCAGACAGGCATAGGTTTTGTTATAGTGCAGGCTGTTTTAAATTAAATGGAATATTTATGCAGACTTGGAAAGAAGCGATCGGCGCAGAAAAAGAAGCGCCTTATTTCCAGCATATTTTGAACACGGTAAAAGCAGAGCGGCAGACCGGGCAGATTATTTATCCGCCGGCAGGCGATGTGTTCAATGCGTTTAAAGCCACCGAATTCGACCGGGTAAAAATCGTGATTCTGGGGCAAGACCCTTATCACGGTGCAGGGCAGGCGCACGGTTTGGCTTTTTCCGTGCGGCCTGAAGTGCAGATTCCGCCTTCTTTGCAAAATATTTATAAAGAGCTGGCGGCCGATATCGAAGACTTTCAGATTCCCCGGCACGGTTATCTGCAAAAATGGGCGGAGCAGGGCGTGTTGCTGCTCAATACCGTG
Source organism: Neisseria wadsworthii 9715 (assembly GCF_000227765.1). GTDB lineage: Bacteria > Pseudomonadota > Gammaproteobacteria > Burkholderiales > Neisseriaceae > Neisseria > Neisseria wadsworthii. The sequence continues at coordinate 1,617,503 of NZ_JH165159.1, read as the reverse complement.
TTAACCGTGCGGGCAGGGCAGGCGCATTCTCATGCTTCGTTGGGTTGGGAGCAGTTTACCGATTGCGTGATTCACCGCCTGAACGATCAGCGCGAGCATCTTGTGTTTATGCTTTGGGGCAGTCATGCACAGAAAAAAGGCGCATTTATCGACCGCAACCGCCATCTGGTTTTGACCGCGCCCCATCCCTCTCCCCTTTCCGCACACCGCGGATTTTTGGGTTGCCGCCACTTTTCCCAAGCCAATGCCTATCTGAAAGCGCACGGCCAAACGCCCATAGAATGGCAGATTTAAGGTACAATTAAGCCCTTTCCATATCTTGTTTTCAGACAGGCATTGTGTGAAGCAAATGCCTGTCTGAAAAAATCGAAGGCCACCGCAAAATGATGAACAAAGACCAATTTGCCGATAACCATTTTATCCGCACAATCATTGATGAAGACCTCAAAAGCGGCAAGCATACCGCCATCCAAACCCGTTTCCCGCCCGAGCCGAACGGCTATCTGCACATCGGCCATGCAAAATCCATCTGCTTGAACTTCGGTTTGGCCTATATTTACGACGGTCTGTGCAACCTGCGTTTCGACGACACCAACCCCGAAAAAGAAAATCAGGAATACGTTGATTCGATTAAAGAAGACGTAGAATGGCTGGGCTTCAAATGGGCGGGCGAGCCGCGTTATGCTTCCGATTATTTCGAACAACTGTTCGATTACGCCGTCGGCCTGATTAAAGACGGCAAAGCCTATGTGGACGACTTAAGCGCCGAAGAAATGCGCGAATACCGCGGCACGCTCACCGAGCCGGGCAAAAACAGCTCTTACCGCGACCGCAGCATCGAAGAAAACCTCGATTTGTTCATGCGCATGAAAAACGGTGAATTCCCTGACGGCAGTAAAACCCTGCGCTTGAAAATCGACATGGCTGCCGGCAACGTAAACCTGCGCGATCCGGTGATTTACCGCATCCGCCGCGCGCATCACCACAACACCGGCGACAAGTGGTGCATCTACCCCATGTATGACTACACCCACGCCATTTCCGATGCCATCGAAAAAATCACCCATTCGTTGTGCACGCTCGAATTTGAAGCCCACCGCCCGCTGTATGATTGGGTGCTCGACAATATCCCGATCGACAACCACCCGCGCCAATACGAGTTTTCCCGTTTGGAATTGCTGTATTCCATCACATCCAAACGCAAACTGAACCAGCTGGTTTCAGACGGCCACGTTACAGGCTGGAACGACCCGCGTATGCCCACCATCTCCGGCATGCGCCGCCGCGGTTACACGCCTGAAGGCTTGCGCCTGTTTGCCAAGCGCGTTGGTATTTCCAAGTCTGAAAACGTGGTGGACATGAGCGTACTCGAAGGCGCAATTCGCGAAGAGCTGGAAAATTCCGCCCCGCGCATGATGGCCGTATTAAACCCGATTAAGGTGACGCTCACCAATTTTGAAGCCGGTAAAACCCAAAGCCGCAGCGCGCCTTACCACCCGCATCACGAAGAAATGGGCGAGCGTGAAGTGCCCATCAGCCAAACCTTGTATATCGAAGCCGACGATTTCAGCGAGAGTCCGCCGAAAGGCTGGCAACGTTTGACTTTGGGCGGCGAAGTGCGCTTGCGTTACAGCTATGTGATTAAGTGCGACGAAGTGGTGAAAGACGAAAACGGCAACGTGGTCGAACTCAAATGCAGCATCGACCACGATACATTGGGTAAAAAGCCCGAAGGCCGCAAAGTAAAAGGCGTGATCCACTGGCTCTCCGCCGAGCATGCCGTGCCCGCGACAGTGCGCCTGTACGACCGCCTGTTTACCGAACCGCGCCCGGATGCCGTTCGCGGTGAAGACGGCGAATACCTGCCGTTTACCGATTTTCTCAACCCCGAATCCGTGAAGGAAATCACTGCTTATGTCGAGCCGGTTGCCAACACTTTGGAGCCGGAAAGCCGCTGGCAGTTTGAGCGTTTGGGCTATTTCGTGACCGACCGTTACGACCATACAAAAGAAAAACCGGTATTTAACCGAACCGTGGCATTGAAAGATACTTGGCAAGCGAAAGAAGCTTAAGTAATTTGCCGTAAACAGATGCCTGTCTGAAAAATGTACATTGCCCGTTTTCAGACAGGCATCTTTATTTATTGCTTCAACGCTTTCTCAACAACACGCCGCTTTCAATATGATGGGTAAACGGAAATTGGTCGAACAAGGCAAAACGTACCGGAATGTGGGTTTTGCATAATTGGTTTAAGTTGCTGTGCAGCGTTTCGGGATTACACGAAATGTAGATTACATTATCAAACCGGGCAACCAGCTTCAACGTTTCTTCATCCACTCCGGCGCGGGGCGGATCGATGAAAATCGTTGAGAAATCATAACTCTGCAAATCAATATTCTGCTCTTGCAGGCGCCGGAACGGGCGCGAACCGGTATAGGCTTCGGTAAACTCTTCCGCCGAGAGGCGGGCAATCGCAATATTGGCGGCTTTATTGGCTTCGATATTCCATTGCGCCGCCTGTACCGACGTTTTGGATACTTCGGTAGCCAATACACGGCGGAATTGGTCGGCCAACGGCAGGGTAAAGTTGCCGTTGCCGCAATAAAGTTCCAGTAAATCGCCGCCCAAGCCTTTGGCGGCGCTGTATGCCCATTCCAACATGTGTTCACATACAAAAGCATTGGGCTGGGTAAAGCTGCCTTCGGTTTGGCGGTAAACAAAGGTTTTGCCGCCCACATTCAATTTTTCGGTAACAAAATCCTGCGATAACACAATTTTTTGGCCGCGGCTGCGCCCGATAATGAAAATGCCCAGTTTGTTTTGCAATACTTTTGCTGCGGCCTGCCACTGTTCGTCCAGCTTTTTGTGGTAAATCAGGCTGACCAGCATCTCGCCGCTTAATGTGGATAAAAATTCACATTGGTACAAGCGGGTTTGCAATACAGGCGCGCGTTTGATTTCTGCCAGTAACACAGGCATTAATTCGTTGATGGCCGTGTATGCAGGCGGAAATTGTTCTAGCCGGATTAAAGATGCGGAAGAAGCTTTTTGGCCGTGTTCAAACATGGCATAGCAAATATCATCGCCTTCGTGCCAAATGCGGAATTCCGAACGCATACGGTAATGCCGCTCGGGCGAAGCATAGATTTCCAGCGGCGGCATGTCCAAATGTTCAAACAAATCGCGCAGATAAGCCGCCTTTTGGGCTAATTGCTGCCGGTAATCATGATCGGGCATAGGTGCATCCTTATTAAAAAACGCACTATTTTACCCGAATCCGAACCTGCCCGTTGTCCTATTATTCATTAAAACAAAGCTTTGCTTTTCAGACAGGCATTTACATTTTCTAATACTTGCATTTTCTTACTAAAAATTATATAAATAATAATTATTCTTAATAATATTAAAATCAAGGATTACAAAATGCATTTGAAAAAAACCGTGCAGTTGATTGCACTGGCTTTTGCTGCGCCAGTAGTGTATGCAAACGGGCAAGCCGGGCAAAGCGTTGAAGTAAAAACTGTTACCGTAACTGCCGACCGCCACGCGCAGACTTTGGATAAGGCTGCGCCGAATGTAAAGGTGGTTTCGCGTAAAGATCTGGATAGTGCGGCGGCAGCTGATTTGGATGATGTGGTGCTGTACGAGCCGGGTGTGGACGTGCCGACCGACAACAACCGCCGCGGTAATGCGGGGGTAAGTATCCGCGGTATCGGCGGCAACCGCATTCTGATGATGGTGGACGGTATCCGCGTTCCCGAAGCCTATGCGGGCGGCGGCAGCAATGCGGCGGTTTCGGGCCGCGATTTGGTGGAAGCCGATACTTTGAAGCAGGTGGATATCGTGAAAGGCCCGTATTCTGTGCTTTATGGCAGCGATGCTTTGGGCGGCGTAGTGAATCTTTCCACTTATTCGCCTGCTGATTTTGTGGATGCCGAAAAGCCTTTCCACTTCGGCTTGAAACACAGCTACCGCAGCCGCGACCGCAGCCACGGCGTTACTGCGTCGGCAGCGGGCTATACGGAAAATGCGCAAGGTTTGCTGATGCTCACGCGCCGGCAAGGCCATGAAAGTAAAAACCGCGGCAGCGTCGATACGCGCAGCGGCCGCCGTACCAAACCGAATCCGCAAGATTTCCGCAGCTACAACATTTTGGCCAAAGGCGATGCGGGCAATGAAAACCACCGCGTAGAAGCCTTGTTCGAGCATTTTTACCGTAAAAAAGAAACCGATTTGCTCAATACGTTGGGTGCCGGTGCGCCGCGCGGCCCGCGGGTAACCACAACGACATCCAGTTCGTCGGACGACCGCGCCCGCCGCCAGCGTATCGAATTGGGCTACCGCTACCGCGGCGATTCCGCCTTGAAAGAAGCCAATATTTCTGTTTACCGGCAAAGGCTGAAATCGGAAGACGATGCGGTTACTGATGAAACCGCCCGTATGGCCGGACGCATCACTGAAGACGGCATCCGCTATTCCGATTACGGGTTCAACCAAACCACCCAAGGCATCAACACCCGCGGCGTGTTTGAAGCTGAAACTGGCCGTCTGAAACACACCATTGTGGCGGGTGCGGAATTCAAACAAACCGATACCGAGCGCACACGCGAAAGCACCACGGTGGGCCGCGACGGCAGCATCAGCCATATGTACGCCGGTGCGCTGTATCCGAACAAAACCTTCCCCGATTCTCGCCGCCGCACACTCAGCCTTTATGCGCAAGACAGCTTGGCGTTTCCCAACGGCATCGTGCTGACGCCGGCCTTGCGTTTCGAGCATGAAAAGCTCAAACCGCAAATCGACCAAGCCTATCTGAACAGCAAGCCCGACAGCCTGCCGAAAGATTTCAGCGACAGCTCGTTCACGCCCAGCCTGCGTTTGAGCGTGCCGTTCGGCGAGGCGTTTACCGGCTTCGCCACTTATTCGCGCGGCTTCCGCACGCCGCCGTTTGATACGGCCACGATGTCGTTCAACAACAGCCAGCACGGTTATAAAGTGATTCCGAACAACAACTTGAAATCGGAGCATTCCGACAGCTTCGAGCTGGGTTTGAAATATAAAGACGAACGCACCAAAGCGCAGGTTACCACCTTCTACAACCGTTACCGCGATTTCATCAACCGCACGCAGATCGGGGTTGAGCCGGGCGCAGGCGGCCGCCCGATTCAGGTGCACAGATACGACAATCTGGATAAAGTCAAAACCTACGGCATCGAAGCCGCCGCCGCCGTGAAACTTAACGACAACTGGCAGGTCGGCACCGGCATAGCCTGGATGCGCGGTAAAGACGGCGAAGGCAAACCGCTGGACACCGCCTACCCGCTCAACGGCGTGCTGGGGGTGGACTACGCGCAAGAAAAATGGGGCGCAGGCACCAAATTGCGCTGGGCAACGGCGCAGAAACGCACCAGCAACCCCGCCTTTTTCAAAGCACCCGGCTACGGCGTGTGGGATGCGGGCGTTTGGTACAAACCGCTTAAAAATCTGGAGCTTGGCCTGAATGTGTACAACATCGCCAACAAGAAATACTGGCAGCACGCCGACGTGGCGGGCGTGGAAAACCTCGGCACGATAGATACCTACACCCAGCCCGGCCGCAATGTCGCCGCTTCGTTGCAGTTGAAGTTTTAAGTACGCTTTCAGGCATATGGTTTCAGACGGCCTCAGACTCGAACAAAACTTATACCGTGCAAAGGCCGCCTGAAACCTTAGGCAAAAGTGCTTTTAACCTTTAAACAGGAGAAAAATCATGGCGGTACAAAAACGCCCTTCTTGGGCAAGTGTTTATGCAGGCTACCCAAAAACCGCTTCGGGAGATTTGCCCGCAGCACAAGTATTTGCTTCCGTATTCGGCAGCGGCTACGATACCCGAACCTTTGCCAACGCCTGCGCTACCAGACTTTCTTTGGGGCTGCTCAATGCAGGAATCCAGCCGCGCAAAGAGTTTCCGATAAAGGAAGGAAAATTTAAAGGCAAAAGCGTAACCACAAGTGCGGTAAATATGGTGAATTGGCTTAAAAGCTATTTCGGCACACCTGATGTTACGGTGGAGAATCCGCTTAATAAAGAAGCCGTTGAAACCAAAATCGGCAACCGGAAAGGCATTTACGCTATGCTGCCGAAAAGCAATGCTGCTTTTGGTGCAAGCGGTCATGTTACGCTTTGGCATAATAGGAATGCGGTAGGCAATAATCACTATACCGAATATGCCCGTATTATTTATTTTTGGGAGCTCAAATAATGAACAAAAGATTTATCTTTTGCATATTGCTTTGTTTCGGTTTTCAAGCAGCTCATGCCGATATTCGGCAAAAATTAGCAAATGATCCAGGGTCTTACCGAGCTTTTTTGGATTTGGGTAAGACATCGTGTATGGAAGATTTGTTCAAGCAGACCAAGTTGTACAGGAAAATAAAAGCGAATGAGGACGGGCTGTATCGCAGGCATTTCAATACTTTGGCTGCGCTTCAATTGCCTATAACAGATATTTACCGCGACACCGACATGAAAAAAGTGTTCGCAGCATACCAAAAACAGCATATCGGAGCCTTGATCGGCAAGTATCGCGAGCGGGAAGAGTATTTCAATATCAACCGTTCGCCTTTTCTGATATGCGGCAAGCTGTTTACGGAGAGTGAGGCAACAAAAAAACTGTACCGCGATTTTCTGTATGCCCCCGGCTATAGGTTGAACCTACACCCCGAATCCGTAAAGCGGCTGGAAGAAAGAGTAGGCCGCTGGCACGACAATCCGCAGCCGTTGGAATAAAGCAGGCCGTCTGAAAAAGCACAGACAAAAAAGAAGGAGCAGAATCGAATGAATCTTTGGGAGCAATATCAAGCCAACAAAGCCCAAAAGAAGGGCATGTATTTCCCGCGCGAAGCCGCCGTCGATTTGGGCGTGAGCGAAGGTGCGCTGATGGCCGACGCGCCGGAAACGGTTTACCTCGGCGGCAAAAACCATGTGCGCGACATCGTGTTGAAACTGCACACGCTGGGTTTGGTGCAGTGCATTGTGCGCAACAGCGTGTGCGTGCACGAAAAGCAGGGCGTGTATGAAAACGTGAGCATGGCGCCGACTTCGGGCATCGCCGTGAACGTGGGCGGCATCGACCTGCGGATTTTTCCGGCGCGCTGGCATCATGTGCTGGCCGTTACCAACCGCGACGGCGAAAAAGTGTCCCGTTCGATTCAGTTTTACGACGAATTCGGTGTATCCGTGCAGAAAGTCTTTATGCGTGAAGAGGGCAAAGAAACCGAGTGGCAGGCTTTGCTTGACGCGTTCCGCACCGAAGGCAAGCCCGAATTCCAAACCGGCGAACTGCCGCCCGTAACCGCCACGCCCGCGCTGCCGTCTGAAAAAGAAGCCGCGTTTCAAGAGCGTTGGAACGAATTGAAAGATGTGCACCACTTCGGTGGCCTGTTGGAAACATTCAATCTCGACCGCCAAACCGCCTACCGCCACGCCCCTGAAGGCGCAACCAAACTGCTGAACCACAGCACATGGCAGCAAGTGCTCGAAGCCGCCCGCGACCGCGGCATCGAAATCATGATTTTCTCCGGCAACCGCGGCCTTGTGCAGATTCAGACAGGCAAAGTGCACAACGTCGTGCGCGCCCGCGGCTACCTCAACGTGCTCGACGGCAAAGAAGAAGGCTTCAGCATGCACCTGAAAGACGACGAAATCGTCGAAACTTGGGTGGTGCGCCGCCCGATACGCGACGGCTTTGTTACCTGTGTCGAAGGCTTCGACAACCGCCGCAAAACCGTGATTCAGATTTTCGGCAGAAGGCAGGAAGGCGAGCCGGAACTCGAAGCATGGCGCGAGATTACCGATAAGCTGCTGGCAGGTTGATGCTTGGTAAGGTTTTCAGACAGGCATCGAGGCCGTCTGAATCAACACGCCATATCGTAGGGCGGGCATCCCTGCCCGCCGTGTACCCGACAAATTTAAGGCTCAAATGCGGCGGGCAGGGATGCCCGCCCTACAACAGCATAAAGTCTTAACCAAACCTTTCAGACGGCCTTCCCCATACCGAAGGCCGTCTGAAAACCCCATGTCCCAAAAGGAAAAACACATGAAAAAAACCATCTTCGCCGCCGCCGTATTGTGCGCCGCCCTGCAAACCGCTTACGCCCAACGCATCGTCGTGATGTCGCCCGACGTGGCCGATATCGTTGTCGCACTGGGCGCCACCAACGAAATCGTTGCCCGCGACCAAACTGTTCAAAACCCCATATTGAAAAGCAAGCCCAGCATCGGTATCCACCGCCAATTAACCGTCGAGCCGATTATCGCCGCCAAACCCGACGTGGCCATCGGTTCGTGGATGGTGCAGCCGGCCACCATTTTCGCCAACTTGAAAAAAGCCGGTGTCAATGCCGTGAATGTCGCCCCCGACGACAGCATCGCCGCCTACCCGCAAAGCATCCGCGCCGTGGGCAAACTGATTAACAAAACCGCCCAAGCCGACGCATTGGCAGGCAAATGGCAGGCCGACATGAAACAGCAGCCGCAAAACGGCAAACGCTATCTTTTCAGCTACGACGGCCGCATCGTCGCCGGTAAAAACACCGCCGCCGACGAAATCATCAAACGCGCAGGCGGCATCAACGCCGCAGCCAACCTCGACGGCATGAAACCGCTCAACCGCGAAGCATGGATCGCCGCCAAACCCGACGTAATCATCATCGCCGACCACCACGAAAAACTGATCGGCGGAGTAAAACAATTCGCCGCCCGCCCTGAAATCGCCGGCAGCAACGCCGCCAAAAACGGCAAGATTTATCTGTGGAAAGCCAACGATATGTTCCGCTACGGCTTGGATACGCCGCAGGTTGTGAAGAAGTTGAACGGGTTGGCGAAGTAGCGCGGCCGGTTTTCAGACAGGAGTAATCAATTATAGAGCGTCTGTAATGATATGCCTGTCTGAAAGTATTGTTTTATGGCTCTAAGAAATGTTTTAGTGGAGGCAGAATTTGAGGCAACTGCCTGAATCCGTCTTGTGCTAGAAAATGTCCGCCTTTGGGTATGCTAATGATTTTGCTGTGCAGTTGTTCCGCCAATTTCAAGCTTTCTTCAGGATCGACTATAGAATCGTTTCCGCTGATGATGCTGTAAATTTGGGGAGACATGGCGCGTATGGCAGCCAAATCAAGATTGGCTGAGTCTATATAAGCATCCACATTAAAACCGTTTATAGTAGAAAGTTTAGGCAAGCGCCGGCCGAAACCCGACACTAAAATCAGTCCGCCTATGGACATGGGTTTATGTTTGGAAAGGTAATGCAATAGGCTGATAGTGCCTAAACTGTGTGCAATAAAAATATCATTTTTTTGTGGTTTGCCTATATGTTCTGCCAGCGTAGTTTGCCAGAGGTCGAAATCGGGCTGATGACTTTGGGGCAGTTTGACGGCATCGACGACAATATTTTGATTTTCCAATATGGTTTTCAGCCAGGGAAACCAATGATCGTCAGGTGTCGCGCCGTATCCGTGGGTAATATAAACTTTTTTAATATTATCTGATGCTTTGGAGAAAAGCGAACCGGTGCAGGCGGTTAATAAAACAGTAGCGCTGCTTAAGCAAAAATTTCTTCGATTCATAATCCCTTCCTTATGATTTAGGTGTATGTAGTCTAGAACGTGACATAATGTTAGGGTCAATCATTTTTTAGGAAGAAATATGAAAATCGGTGAATTGGCTCGGGCCTGCAAAACGAGTATCCGCATGATACGTTTCTATGAAAAACTAAACTTGGTTTCTCCTCAAAGAAATAGTAGCGGGTATCGCATTTATAAAGCACAAGATATTGACTTTATAAAAAAAGTAATGATTCTAAACCGTGCCGGTTTACCTTTGAAAGATATCGCGCTACTGCGGGATTGTTTGAATGACGAACCTCAGGATTTCTGTACCGTTTTGCGTAGAAAATTGGAAGATAAACGTGCGGATATTGACCGGCAGATTGATTCCTTAAATGAATCAAAAGCCTTGCTTGATAAGTTATTGGCGCGTTAATTTGTTGGGTTTATCTACAAAGATATGCCTGTCTGAAATGAATAATTATAAATGAAACCTATTCCATTAATTCTCTGCCTCATCTTTACCGCCGCGCTTGTTTGGTTTTGCACCGGTATCGGCTTCGGCGAGTGGCAGCCGCCGCACCGGATGGACGAAACTGTGCGAAGCATACGCCTGCCGCGCGTCGCCACCGCGCTGTTGGTCGGCGCGGCTTTGGCGGCGGCGGGGGCGGCGTTGCAAGCTTTGTTTGAAAACCCGCTGGCCGACCCGAGCCTGATCGGCACTTCCGGCGGCGCGGCATTGGGGGTGATCATCGTGCTGGCGTTCGGCGTGGGCGCAATCGGCGTGCCGCTGGCTGCTTTTGCCGGAGCGTTGGCGGTGTGCCTGCTGATTCTCGCCGTACACCGTTTGTGTGGCGGCGGCACGTTGGGGCTGCTGGTGCTGGGCTTTGTGTTGAGCGCGTTCTCGGCGGCCATCGTGAGCCTGATTCTGTTTTTATCCGACGATATGGTGTTGCGCAGCGCGACCATTTGGTTATCGGGCAGTTTGGCCGAAGCTGGATTTACTTCACCGTTGTATGCTGCGCTGGTGATGGCGGTCGGGCTGGTGTTGCTATTTCGGGCGGGCAAGCGGTTGGATTGTTTGATGTTGGGCGAAGACACGGCGGTCAGCATGGGGATTTCGGTTAATGCGACGCGGGTGCAAACCGTAGTCGGTGCGGCTTTGCTCACCGGCGCGGCGGTTTCGTTGTCGGGCGTTATCGGCTTTCTCGGCATGATGGTGCCGAACGTGCTGGCGCAAGCGGTCGGCGGGCGGCGCAGCAAATTGATTCTGCTTTCGGCATGGCTGGGGGCGGTGTTTTTGCTGGCGGTGGACAGTGCGGCACGCTGGATAACCTATCCGGTCGACGTGCCGGTAGGCATCATCATCGCCTTGCTGGGAGGGCCGTTTTTTATGTGGCTGTTTGTCAAACCGATGCGGAAAGGGTAAATCATGGAAAACATTTCTTTCCGAATCAGCCGCTTAAATGTGGAAGCCAAAGGAAAAACCATTCTTTCGGTGGAAGAGTTATCGCTGCCGAACGATTGCTGCACCGCCATAATCGGCCCCAACGGAGCAGGCAAATCCACTTTGCTGAAAGCCTTGATACGGCAAGCGGGGAAAGGCAATGTCAGCCTGTTCGGTGCCGATGTCGCCCCGCAGCTCAAGCAGGGCAAAGTGGCTTGGGTCGGCCAGCACGGGCAATACCAGATGCCGCTTACCGTGCGCGAATACATCGAGCTGGGCCGTTATCCGCATACTTTCCGCACCCACAAAGACCGCGAGCAAACGCAACGGCAAGCCGATGAATTGTTGGATTATTTCGACCTTTCCGGATTGGCGGAGAAACGCATCGGCACGCTTTCCGGCGGCGAACAGCAACGTGCCAACATCATTCGCGCGCTGCTGCAAAACGCCCCGATACTGCTGCTCGACGAACCGTGCAACCATCTCGATATCCGCCACCAGCACCGTTTGATGCAATACTTAACCACACACGGCAAGCATTTCAGCACGGTGATGGTGCTGCACGATTTGAACCTTGCCGCCCGTTACGCCCGCCACATTATTTTGATGGACAAAGGCAAAATCGTCTCCACCGGCAGCGTGGACGAAGTGATGCAGTCCGAACGGCTGCAAGCCGTTTACGGTTGGGAAATCCACCGGATTCAAGACGGGCAGGGCGTGTATTTCAGAATTTGAAACCATAGCTTTACCGGTAAACACAATGCCTGTCTGAAAAATATTCAGACAGGCATTTTATTTGTATAGTCAACCCGTTATAGAGCGTCCAAAACTGCATTGCCCATTTCCGTACAAGAAACGAGTTTGCAGCCTTCTTCAAAAATATCGCCGGTGCGGAAGCCTTGCTCCAAAACTTTTTGCACAGCAGCTTCCACTTGTGCCGCGCGGGCTTCATCGTTCAGGCTGTAACGCAACAGCATGGCTAAAGAAAGAATGGTTGCCAGCGGATTGGCTTTATCTTGGCCTGCAATATCGGGGGCGGAACCGTGCGAAGGTTCGTACAAACCTTTGCCGGTTTCGTTTAAAGATGCAGACGGCAACATGCCGATGGAGCCGGTCAGCATCGATGCCTGATCGCTCAGAATATCGCCGAAAATATTACCGGTGGCGATTACGTCAAACTGTTTCGGCGCGCGCACAAGTTGCATGGCGGCATTGTCGACATACATGTGCGAAAGCTCTACGTCGGGATAATTTTTTGCCGTTTCAGTGAAGATTTCTTTCCATAATTCAGTGGTTTCCAACACATTGGCTTTATCGACCGAACATAATTTTTTACTGCGTTTTTGTGCGGCTTCAAACGACACTTTGGCAATGCGGCGGATTTCGCTTTCGCTGTATTTCATGGTGTTGAAGCCTTCACGCTCGCCGTTTTCCAGCGTGCGGATGCCGCGTGGTTCGCCGAAATAAATATCGCCGGTAAGTTCGCGCACAATCAGAATATCCAAGCCGGAAACTACTTCGGGTTTGAGCGTAGAAGCGTTGGCCAATTCTTTATACAGAATGGCCGGGCGTAAGTTGGCAAACAGGTTTAAATCTTTGCGGATAGCCAACAAACCGCGCTCAGGGCGGAGAGGGCGTTCGAGACTATCGTATTGCGGGCCGCCGACTGCGCCGAGCAATACGGCATCTGCTTCGCGGCAAAGCTTTTGCGTGAATTCGGGATAAGGATGGCCGTATTCGTCGTAAGCGGCACCGCCAAGCGGCGCGTATTGATATTGGACATCAAGGCCGTCTGAAATCAATTTATCTAACACGCGCACGGCTTGGGCAACGATTTCCGGGCCGATGCCGTCGCCGGGGAGAATGGCAATTTGTTTGGTCATGATTATTTTTCCTTTGTTAACAATAAGAATTTAAATAAAGATATATAGCAAATAAACTTGTTTTTTTATTATGATTTCATTTATATCCGGCTTTAATAAGAATATGATGAGCGTAGTATTTTTTTAAGTTTATTTGCTATATAAGGCCTGTCTGAAAAATTTTCAGACAGGCCTTATATAGTATTTGATCAAGCATTAAACAACCATGGCTGTGCTTGTTTGCGCTTTGCTTCGAATGCTTTGATTTCATCGGCATGCTGCAAAGTTAAACCGATTTCGTCTAAGCCGTTGAGCAGGCAGTGTTTGCGGTGTTCGGTAATATCGAAGCCGAAAGATTCGCCGCCGGGTGTGGTAACGGTTTGTTTTTCCAAATCGATTGAAAGTTCGTAGCCTTTTGTGGCTTCGGTTTCTTGAAACAGTTTATCTACAATTTCTTCGCTCAATATAATTGGCAGCAAGCCGTTTTTGTAGCAGTTATTGAAGAAAATATCGGCAAAAGAAGGGGCAATTACGGCGCGGAAACCGTAGTCGTCCAAAGCCCACGGGGCGTGTTCGCGTGATGAACCGCAACCGAAATTTTTGCGGGTCAGCAGGATTTGTGCGCCTTGATAGCGCGGCCGGTTGAGTGAAAATTCGGGATTGAGCGGGCGCTTGCTGTTGTCCATGCCCGGTTCGCCGTGGTCGAGATAGCGCCACTCATCGAAGCAGTTGGGGCCGAAACCTGAGCGTTTGATGGATTTTAGGAATTGTTTGGGAATGATGGCGTCGGTATCGACATTGGCGCGGTCGAGCGGGGCGACCAGCGCGGTGATTTGTGTGAATGCTTTCATTGTATGTACTTTCGTTGGGAAATACCCCCGCCGATAAATGAGGCGGGGGCAATACTGTTTAGTGGGTATGCTTGTCGGCAGAGTGCTCAAGTTTGTCGCCTGCTTTGGATACGTCTTTGCCGAAGCCGGATACGGTGTTGCAGGCAGAAAGCAGGGTCATTGTAGTTAAAGCGATCAATACTAATTTTTTCATGATGTAATCTCCTAGTTTTTGAAAGTACAGACAATATCTATTGCTGTATTCACTATAATGCCAAAGATTGCCGGAAAAGACAAATTGTCATGCATAAACCGCATATCCGGCCGATGCCTGTCTGAAAACTTTTTTCAGACAGGCATTGCTTTACAAACTGCGAACATCAGTAAAGTGGCCGGCCACCGCCGCTGCTGCCGCCATAGCAGGACTGACCAAATGGGTGCGTCCGCCGTTGCCTTGGCGGCCTTCAAAATTGCGGTTGGAGGTGGAGGCGCAGCGTTCTTGAGGCTCCAAGCGGTCGGCATTCATGGCCAAACACATTGAGCAGCCGGGTTCGCGCCATTCGAAGCCTGCTTCGGTGAAAATTTTGTCCAAACCTTCTTTTTCGGCCTGCTCTTTAACCAAACCCGAGCCGGGCACCACCAAAACGCGTTTCACGTTATCGGCTTTTAAGCGGCCTTTGGCTACGGCGGCGGCTTCGCGCAAATCTTCGATGCGGCTGTTGGTGCAGGAGCCGATAAATACCACGTCCACCGGAATCTGGTTTAGCGGCGTGTCGGCGGTTAAGCCCATGTATTCGAGGGCGCGTTCCATGCCGCTGCGTTTCACGGGGTCGGATTCTTGCGCCGGATTCGGCACTTTGCCGTTGATGTCCAACACCATTTCAGGGGAAGTGCCCCAAGTTACCTGCGGTTCGATATCGGCGGCATCAAACTCGAATACGCTGTCGAATTGCGCGCCTTCGTCGGAAACCAGCGTTTTCCAGTAGGCAACGGCTTGCTCCCATACTTCGCCTTTGGGGGCGAAAGGTTTGTCTTTTACATATTCGATGGTGGTGTCGTCCACCGCCACAATGCCCGAACGCGCGCCGGCTTCAATCGCCATATTGCACAAAGTCATGCGGCCTTCCATGCTGAGCGAGCGGATGGCTTCGCCGCCGAATTCGATTGCATAGCCCGTACCACCCGCGGTGCCGATTCGACCGATAATGTATAAGGCCACGTCTTTGGCGGCTACGCCCGGTTTCAGACAGCCGTTGACCTTAATCAGCATGGATTTGGACTTTTTGGCGGTAATACATTGGGTAGCCATCACATGCTCGACTTCAGAAGTGCCGATGCCGTGTGCCAATGCGCCGAATGCGCCGTGGGTGGAAGTGTGCGAATCGCCGCAAACCACGGTCATGCCGGGCAGGGTGGCACCTTGTTCCGGCCCCATCACGTGCACGATGCCTTGGCCTTTGTCTTTGAACGGAAAATAAGCCAATGCGCCGAATTCTTTGATATTGCTGTCTAAAGTATCGACTTGCAGCTTGGAAATCGGGTCTTGGATGCCTTTGTCCCAGTTGTCGGTGGGTGTGTTGTGGTCGGCGGTGGAAACCACGCTGTCGATACGCCACAGTTTGCGACCGGCGATTTTCAAGCCTTCAAAGGCTTGCGGGCTGGTTACTTCGTGAACCAGATGGCGGTCGATATAAAGTAAAACCGTGCCGTCTTCTTCTTGGCGGACGATATGGCTGTTCCAGAGTTTGTCGTAGAGGGTTTGTGGACTCATGATTTGTGTTTTTCTAATGTTAGATGGGTTGGCAGATGATTGGTATATTAGGCTGTTAATGATTAAATGGCAAGCAAAAATGTCTAAAAATTTATTTTTATAAAATTATTTGGAATTTTATTTAAATTTTAGACTTATTGTCTATTTTTAATGTTGGTTTTTGTTAATTTATCCCTGTGCGCCCACTTGTTTTTTTAATAAAAAAACCCGTATTATGCTGCTTATCGGAATTTTTCTGGAAGCATATATCATGAATTTAGCTGAGATGGCACCTGAGTACTTGCCGCAACTTCAGGAATTTGAGAAGAAAATTTTATCGAACCAAACTAAAATCGAAGCCTGGTTTCGTGCACAATGGAGCAAAAATCCGCCGCCTTTTTATGGTTCGGTAGATATCCGTAATGCCGGTTATAAAATGGCTTCTATTGATATGAACCTGTTTCCCGGAGGTTTCAATAATTTAAATGTAAACTTTATTCCTTTGGCCGCTATGGCGGCGCAGGATGCTGTGGAGCGTGCTTGTGAAACGGCGCGTTCGGTGTTGATTATTCCTGAAAACCATACGCGTAATACTTTTTATCTGCAAAACGTATATGCGCTGAGCAATATTTTGCGCAGTGCAGGCTTTGAAGTGCGTTTGGGCAGCCTGAATCCTGAAATCAAGGAAGCTACCGAGTTTGAAACGGCTTTGGGAGATAAGGTATTGCTCGAACCTTTAATGCGCACTCGCGAACGCGTACATCTGGCAGACGGCTTTTCTCCGTGTTTGATCTTGTTAAACAACGACTTGTCTGCCGGTATTCCTGATATTTTGCAAAATTTAAACCAAACGGTGTTGCCGCCTTTGCATGCAGGCTGGACCAACCGCAGAAAAACCACACATTTTGAAGCTTATGATCGTGTAGCGGCCGAATTTGCCGAGCTAATTGATATCGATGAGTGGCATATCAATCCATATTTTGAGCAGGTAAGCGGTTTGGATTTCCAAGAACGTGAAGGTGAAGACATACTGGCTGATGCAGTCGAGCGCATGTTGACGAAAATTCAGGTTAAGTATGACGAAAAGGGTATTAAAAACACGCCTTTTGTGATTGTGAAAGCCGATGCGGGCACTTACGGTATGGGTGTGATGAGTGTGAAATCGGCAGAAGAAGTGCGCAGCCTAAACCGTAAAAACCGCAATAAAATGGCCACGGTAAAAGAAGGCTTGGCCGTTACTGAAGTGATTGTTCAGGAAGGGATTTATACTTATGAAACGCTGAACGGCGCAGTATCGGAGCCGGTGGTTTATATGATGGATCGCTTTGTGATTGGCGGTTTTTACCGTGTGCATGAAGGGCGCAGCGCCGATGAAAATCTGAATGCGACAGGTATGCTGTTTGTGCCGCTGGAGCAGAGTATTCCAGTGGCTGAATCAGAAGAAGGCGGCTCGGAATTGCGTTGTAAACGGGTGTTCGAGCAATGGAATACTTTAGGTGTGCCGCAAACCAACCACGCCAATCCGGATTGCGAGTGTAACCGCCTGTATGTATATGGTGTAATGGCACGCTTATCGTTACTGGCTGCTTCGCTGGAGCTGAAAGCTACGGCAAAATAAATTTGATGCTCGTTGATGCTTGCTGAAATTTTTTCAGACAGGCATTAGGTTTACCTATAACATAATAATTTTTTAAAATTAAAAACAAATTTGAATTGCAGAGATAAATTATGGAAATAAAAGAATTACAGTATAGTAAACCTTTTCCGTGCGTATTGACCATTGCCGGATCGGATTGCAGCGGAGGGGCCGGCATTCAGGCCGACATCAAGACATTTGATGCACTTGGTGCTTATGGTGCCAGTGTCATTACTACGATTGTTGCAGAGAATACGCAGGGAGTACAAGGATTGCATGTGATCCCGCCTGAGATGGTGCGGGAACAGTGCGAGTCGGTATTAACCGATATTCGGATTGACGCGGTTAAAATCGGCATGTTGCCGAACATCGTAACTGTAGGTGTCGTGGCCGATGTGTTGGGTAGGCACAAGCCTCCGTTTGTGGTGTTGGATCCTGTGTTGGTGGCCACTTCCGGCGACAGTCTCGCTTTGGAAAATACAGTTGAAGCTATGCTGAGTGAATTAGTACCGCTCGCCGATATTATCACACCAAACTTGAGTGAATTGGCAGAGCTTACCGGCAATCCATTGGCGCAAACCGAAGAAGAAATGCTGGAACAAGGCAAGCAATTGATGAATAAAGGCGCAAAAGCCGTATTACTTAAAGGCGGGCATTGGGAAAACAGCAATGATGCGCGAGACTGGTTAATCCAGCAAGGTGTAGAGCAGCCGCAATGCTTCATTTCTCCCCGTGTGCCGACACAAAATACTCATGGCACAGGCTGCACGCTTGCCAGCGCGATTGCGGCCTATTATCCCCATAAACGGGATCTGCGCTCTGCTGTATCTTCAGCCAAAAGTTACATTCAAGGTGCGATTGAAGCAGGGGCGAACTGGAAAGTAGGTAAAGGTAACGGCCCCTTGGCGCATTTTTGGCGGATAGAGCGGGACTGAGGCAAAATTTTTTCAAGTTCGAAATGCCTGTCTGAAAATGTTGCAGCATATTTTCAGACAGGCATTCTTGCTATTGATTGATTTAATTATGAAATACATCACTTCAGCTCAAAACGAGCAGCTCAAGCATTTAGCCAAATTACTTTCTTCGGCCAAAGAGCGCCGAATCTGCCGTCAAACTGTATTGGAAGGCACTCACTTGCTTGATGCCTGTCTGAAAGCAGGTTGGACGCCACAGCACTTCTATATTCCTGAGAGCAAAGCCGACAAACCGGAAATACAGGTTTTGCTCAAGCAGCTCGATGAGAGGAATACTACCATCGTCGGCAGCGCCGCTTTGTCGAAAATCACAAGTTTGACAGAAGGTGAAGAGGTGATGACACTGGTATCGCTGCCCGATGAGCCTTCGCTACCTAATAATGGCGATTGTGTTGTATTGGAGCAAGTGCAAGACCCGGGTAATATCGGCACTATTTTACGAAGCGCAGCGGCTGCGGGTGTGCGGCAGATAGTGTTAAGCAAGGAATGTGCGGACGTTTGGTCGCCTAAAGTGTTGCGAGCCGGAATGGGCGCGCATTTTCTGTTAAAGCTTTACACTCGTGCCGATTTGAATATTTGGCGCGAACGCTATTTCGGGCAAGTGTGGGCAACTGCTCTGGGGCATAATAATCAAAGTCTTTATAATATAAACCTGAAGCAGCCCTGCGCGTGGATATTCGGTAACGAAGGAAGCGGCGTGAGCCAAGTTATGCAGGAAGCAGCAAATGGTACGGTACGCATACCGATGCTTGGTGAAACGGAATCTCTAAATGTTGCAATGGCTGCTACAATTTGCTTGTTTGAGCAGATGCGCCAGCGTTTGTAACCATGCCTGTCTGAAAAGGGAGAAATACAGCAATGAAAGCCATAATCGAAGTGATAGAAGCAGATATCACCACCTTGCGGGTGGATGCTATCGTAAATGCCGCCAATCCCACTTTGCTTGGCGGAGGCGGTGTGGACGGAGCCATTCATAGGGCAGCAGGGGCAGAGCTGCTTGCCGAATGCCGTACTTTAAACGGCTGTAAAACCGGTGAAGCAAAAATCACAGCGGGCTACCTTTTGCCCACGCGATCAGTAATTCATACCGTAGGCCCTGTTTGGAACGGCGGCGGGCAAGGGGAAGAAGAGCTGCTGGCGAATGCTTACGCCAATTCATTGAAACTGGCGGAAGAAGAAGGCATGCGCAGCATAGCTTTTCCAAGTATCAGCACAGGCGTGTACGGCTATCCTTTCGAGCAAGCTGCAGAAATAGCATTGAACACGATTTTGGTAACGTTGCCGCAATGCCCGTCTATCGAACGAGTGATTTTGTGCTGTTTTTCAGCAAATGATGCACGCATTTATCAGAAGATGCTGGCAGATCTAGAGTAAGGGAATAAAGATAAAAAATGTAAAAATCCCAAGCCATGATAGCTTGGGATTCATATTTGGCGGAGTAGGAGGGATTCGAACCCTCGATCCAGGTTTTAGCCCAGATGCACCCTTAGCAGGGGTGTGCCTTCAGCCTCTCAGCCACTACTCCGTTTCGAAGAAGCACGAAATATAAAGGTTTAAAGTGATAGTGTCAAGCCTTTGGCTTGCGCTATATCTTAACTGATTGAAGTTAAATTAAATAAAAACCCACTGCAATTGCAATGGGTTTTTATTCTGCTCAGACAGCTTACATGCGTTCAATCATGGCTTTGCCGAAAGCTGAGCAAGATACTTCATTTGCACCATCCATCAAGCGGGCAAAGTCATAAGTTACTTGTTTGTCGCCGATGGCTTTTTCCATAGATTCAATCACCAAATCAGCAGCTTCTTTCCAGCCTAAATGACGTAACATCATTTCGGCAGAAAGAATCAGTGAGCCGGGGTTTACTTTGTCTTGACCGGCATATTTTGGTGCGGTGCCGTGGGTAGCTTCGAATACAGCGTATTTGTCAGAAATATTGGCACCGGGAGCGATACCGATACCGCCCACTTGGGCAGCCAATGCGTCGGAAATGTAGTCACCGTTCAAGTTTAAGGTGGCGATTACGTCATATTCGGCGGGGCGCAATACGATTTGTTGCAGGAAGGCATCGGCAATTGCATCTTTCACGATGATTTCTTTACCGGTTTTCGGGTTTTTAAATTTGCACCACGGGCCGCCGTCGATTAGTTCGGCGCCGAATTCTTTTTGTGCCAGCTCATAGCCCCAATCGCGGAAACCGCCCTCGGTAAACTTCATGATGTTGCCTTTGTGTACCAAAGTAACGCTGTCGCGATCATTATCGATAGCGTATTGGATGGCTGCGCGCACTAAGCGCTGAGTGCCTTCTTTAGAAACAGGTTTGATGCCGATACCTGATGTTCCGGGGAAGCGGATTTTTTTCACGCCCATTTCGTTTTGCAGAAATGCAATCACTTTTTTAGCCGCTTCACTTTCGCATTCCCATTCGATACCGGCATAGATGTCTTCGGTATTTTCACGGAAAATAACCATGTCGGTTTTGCTTGGATCTTTCAGCGGGGAAGGTACGCCGTTGAAGTAGCGGACGGGTCGCACGCATTGGTATAAGTCCAATTCTTGGCGCAGAGCCACGTTCAGAGAGCGGATACCGCCGCCGACAGGGGTGGTCATCGGGCCCTTGATGGAAACTGAATACTCTTTCAAGGCTTCCAGAGTTTCTTCAGGCAGCCATACATTGTCGCCGTATACGCGGGTGGCTTTTTCGCCTGCATAAACTTCCATCCAATGAATTTTCTTCTCGCCACCATAAGCTTTCTCTACGGCAGCATCGATTACTGCTTTCATCACTGGCGTAATGTCTACGCCGATACCGTCGCCTTCGATGAAGGGGATAATCGGGTTATTGGGAATAGCTTGACCGGGAATGATTTTTTGACCTTCTGCGGGTACTTGGATATGACTCATGGTGTCTCCTGATTGTTAGGTTCGTTTTTTTCTTCAGAGCAAGCACCGATTAATCGGTGCGGCCTTCGCGTGATTATGCGGTATTTTTGTTTGTTGCGCTAGGGTGCGCCGGTAATAAACTTGATTAGGCTATTCAATTTAAATTACAGAAATAGAATGCTTTAAAAATCGGTAACATTTTATTATTTCTGTTGTCGGATGAAGTCTGCCGGAGGATTTCAAAGATAAAGTTAGCAGAATGCCTGTCTGAACAAAGTTTTCAGACAGGCATTGTTGAGTTACGGCTATTCCTCGGAAAGCTGCATATCCAGAACGGTTTGTTTCTGTTTCTTGCGGAAGTCTTCAAGCTTTTGAGCCAGCCGGGTATCTTCATTGGCCAGCAGGGAAACGGCAAACAAGGCGGCGTTGGCTGCCCCCGCTTCACCTATGGCGAAGGTGGCAACGGGGATACCTTTAGGCATCTGTACGATAGAAAGCAGCGAATCTTCACCGCGCAAATATTTGCTGGGTACGGGCACGCCCAATACAGGCACGGTAGTTTTGGCTGCCACCATGCCGGGTAAGTGCGCGGCGCCGCCGGCGCCGGCAATAATGGCTTTCAGGCCACGTTCGCGTGCACTTTCTGCATATTCAAACATTAAATCCGGTGTGCGGTGTGCGGATACGACACGGGCTTCGTATTCTACACCGAATTCTTTTAAGAATTGTGTTGCATGTTGCATAACGGGCCAGTCGCTGTTGCTACCCATAATGATGCCAATCTTTGCCATATTTGGTTTCCTTATGAAATTGGGTTTTCAGACAGGCAATGCCTGTCTGAAAATAAAGATGGGTTAATGCCTATTTTTTATTCAATTGTTGGTGTGCACGTTTGGCGGCGAAGCTGTCAGGATAAGTTTGTATCAGCTTGCGCCAGGTAACTTTTGCAATGTCGCGCTGCTGCATATTGTATTGGCATTGGCCGACGTTGAATAAGGCTTCAGGTGCTTCTTGGCTGTTGCGAAAGCGGCCGACAAAACGGTTGCCGATATTGATGGCGGATTCGCAATTGTTTAAACGCTGATGGCTTTGCATGAGCAGATACATGCTTTTACGGGCGGTATCGCTGCCGTCGCCGCCGCTTTCTGCATGTTTAAGTGTTTCTACGGCGGCTTTGAATTGGCCGCTTTGGTATTGGCTTTGCGCGCGTTGCAGGGTTTGTGCGGCATTTTGTTGTATTTGTTGGGTTTGCGCGGCTTCATCCGCCGAAATGCTGCTGGCTGTGGAACGTGGCCGGAGTGTGCTTGTAGTGCGTGTTTGGTTACGGCGCTCAAGCTGTTGGACGCGGGTTTGTAGGGTTTGAACTTGTTGCTCTAAGCGGGCGAGCTGTATGCCTAGTTGGTTGATTTGCGTTTCTGCATCGATAGTGGGATAAAGAACATCTTCCTCGGTTTTGACAACATGTTTGGGCGGTTCGGGCTGTGTTGTAGGAGCGTGAGTAACCGGAACAGGCGGCCTGCCTACAGCACAGGCTGTCAGCAAGAAAGAAAGCAATATAGGGAGCGTTTTATTGATCATAATGCTGTGGGGGTATTATTTTTTTAACAGAAGCGTTAAGCCGTCACCGACGGACAGCGTAATCGGAATGATGCGGTTATCGTGAGGCAGGGATGCGTTGAATGTTTGCAAAATAGATAAAGCGGGAGGATCGTTAGGGGTGGTTTCCTGCATTACCCTGCCGCCAAGCAGGATGTTGTCGATAGCGATAATGCCGCCGCTGCGCACTAATGTGAGGCAGCGCTCGTAATATTGAGGAGTGGGCGGTTTATCGGCATCGATAAACGCAATGTCGTAGGTGCCTGCCCGTCCCTCGTTAATCAATTCGTCTAAGGTAATCAGGGCAGGTTGTAGGTGGAGCGTGATTTTATCGGCTACGCTAGCCTGCTGCCAAAAGCGACGGGCAGTATCGGTAAAGCTTACGTTGATATCACAACAGGTAAGTTTGCCGTGTTCGGGCAGCGCCAATGCCATGGCCGTACTGCTATATCCGGTGAACACGCCAACTTCTAAATAGCGCTCGGCGTGCATCAAACGGGCAAGCCAGCAGAGCAGTGACGCCTGCTCGGGGGCGATGGCCATTTTGCCGAGTCTGTGGCCTGCGGTTTCAGTTCTGAGCTGGGTTAAAACCGGATGCTCGGGTTCGCTGATGTTGCGCAGATAGCGGGCCAGCTCAGGATTGACGGTGGCGGCGTGAACGCTCATGCCTGTTGTTAGTCAGGTTGGTAAGCGTAAGGTTTTTTAGGGAGCTTGGCAGCCTCAAAACCGGCTTGCTCTTCGGGATTTAATTCTACATCCCACAATAAACCGCGATTTTTTAGGCGCTGTTCGGCTTCTTCGGGATTTTTTTCGATGTACTCATTTAGAAACTGGGTGGCTTCGGATTGGTAGTTATACATGTTGACTCCTTGCGATGTCGGCTTTTCATGGTGTATGCCGGATTCGGAAATAATTCAGCATATTTTAGTGTGATTTGTTAAGCGGATATTATAGCCTGATTTTTTGATATAAGCAGCTTTACTTTCAATAACATGTTGCAGCGGCGACGATGGGAGTATAATGTGGCGCATTTTAAAAATGCCTGTCTGAAACCTTTGCAGAAGCATTTGCTGTTCAGATGTTTGTGCAAAGGTTTTGTTTTAAAGAAGCCGTTGTGTTTCAGACAGGCATGAGATTGTTTGAAAACTGGAGATTTATGCTGAAAAAATTGTGGCGTAAGATGGTGCCGGCAAAAAGCAAAATGCATAAACGGGTGCTGCCTTTTGCAGAGCATCATATCAACGCGGATAAATTAAACTTTGCCGCCGAAAAAGTGGTAGACCGTCTGCATCATGCAGGTTATGAAGCTTATGTGGTGGGCGGTGCTGTGCGCGATTTGCTTTTGGGTGTAGAACCCAAAGACTTTGATGTGGCAACTAATGCTACGCCGGAGCAAGTTCGTAAAGTGTTCCGCCGCAGCCGAATTATCGGGCGCCGTTTTCAAATTGTGCATGTAATGGTGGGCCCGGAAACGATTGAGGTAACCACATTCCGGGGCGGCGATAATGCTTTGCAGAACGAACATGGCCGCATTATGAAAGACAATACTTACGGCTCGATGGAAGAAGATGCCATGCGCCGTGATTTTACCTGCAACGCGCTGTATTTCGATCCGATTCGCCGCGAAATTATTGATTTTCATCACGGCGTGGAAGATGTGCGCAATAAAAAGCTGGTAATGATAGGTGAACCTGAAGCCCGTTATCAGGAAGACCCGGTAAGGATTTTGCGGGCTATCCGATTGTCGGGCAAACTGGGCTTTGATATCGAAGAAGCAACCGCCGCGCCGATTGCAGAAAATGCAGCCCGTTTGAAAAACGAGCCGGCCGCTCGCCTGTTTGACGAAATGTTGAAGATCTTGCTATCAGGTTATGCACGCCGCTGCTTGGATGCTTTGAAACGATCCGATATTGATGTTTCGGTTCACCCGATTTTAGATGCCCTGAAGCAATCTGATCATCGCAATGGGCAAAACATTATTACGCTTGCATTAAAAAATACCGATGATCGTTTGCGGGCAGATAAATCTGTGTCGGTGGGTTTTGTGTTGGCAGCGGTGTTGTGGCCGGAGCTATACGGCTACTGGCAGCAGCATTTGTCGCAAGGAGAAAAGCCTGTTGCTGCACTCAATAGTGCGATTGGTGTAATGCGGGATAATATGGAGCAAGGGTGGGGCGTGCCGCAGCGTTTTTCCGCGACCATGCGGGAAATTTGGGCTTTGCAGCCACAGTTTGATTTTGTCCGCGGCAACCGCCCGTTCCGCCTGTTGGCGCAGCCGAGATTCCGCGCGGCATACGATTTTTTGGTGCTGCGTGCGCAAACCGGTGAAGTGCCGCAAGAATTGGTTGACTGGTGGACGGCATTCCAACATGCCGATGAGCATACCAAACAGGAAATGACTTCGGCTAAACATGCGCCGGCTACGCAGAGCGGGGAAACCGAACCTGCCAAGAAAAAGCGCCGCCGCCCGCGCAAGCGCAAGCCAAAACCAGTAATCGTGCAAATTTAGTTTGAAACCAATGCCTGTCTGAAACATTTTCATATCGTTGAAGCTTTGCTTTCAGACAGGCATTCGGAATACTGAAATCCATTTATGAAAAAAATCGCCGTTATCGCACTCGGAAGTAATTTAGAGCAGCCTGCCGAACAAATTTATAATGCCTTATCTGCTTTGGATTCGCATCTGCAGATTCGGGTTTTAAAAACTTCATCGTTTTATCGAACAAAACCTGTCGGCTACACCGATCAACCGGATTTTGTGAATGCCGTAAGTATAATTGAAACCGATTTGGATGCACCCGAATTGTTGGCAACGTTACACATCATCGAAGCGCAAGCTGGCCGTGAGCGCACTTTCCGTAATGCGCCGCGCACTCTGGATTTGGATATTATTGATTACGCACACTACCGTTCAGATGACCCCGCTTTGACCTTGCCGCATCCTCGGGCAGCCGAACGCAGCTTCGTGATGGTGCCGCTGGCAGAAATTGCGCCGGATTTTGAGTTGGGCGGTTTGGGGAAAGCTGCCGAAATCGCCGCCGGATTGGAGCAGGGCGGCATAGAGAAATTACCAAAGGAATGATGAATGGACTACCGGTATATTGTTGTAGAAGGCACGATAGGCAGCGGCAAATCTAAAGTCAGCCGCCGTTTGGCAGAGTATTTTGATGCGCTTTACCTCACGGAAAATCCCGAACGCAATCCTTTTCTCGAGCAGTTTTATCTGAACCCAACCAACCACGGTTTGGCCACCGAGCTTTATTATCTGGTGCGCCGTGCCGAAGCGGTGGACACGATAAACGCCGAAGAAGAGGGCAACCGCAGGATTGTGGCGGATTTTCTGCTGGAAAAAGACCAGATTTTCGTACCGGTGCTGCTCAAAGGAAAAGAACCGGGCAACGAGCAAACGCTGTTTTGGCAGGTAAAGCATAAGATTATGCCCGAATTTCCCGTGCCCGATTTGGTGATTTATCTGCAAACTTCAGCCGAAAATACCAAAAAACGCCTGCAAAAACGCGGCGATAATATATTGAATTTATTTCCTGCCGGCCATCTAAACCAAATCCACGAAGAATACCGCCATTTTTTCCATCTTTACCAAAACGCACCGCTGTTAATTGCCAACGCCGATGAAATGGATTTTGAAGATAACGACGAACATTTTGAAATGCTCATCCGTGCAATGGGCGATATGAAAGGCAGCCGCCACTATTTAAACCTGAGCGAGTAATCGAAATGCCTGTCTGAAAAAGTTTTCAGACAGGCATTTAACCATTTAACAGATCTGTATGCTCAAGCTTTACCAGTGCTGCCGAAACCACCTTCTCCGCGCTCGCTGGCTGCAAACTCGTCCACCACCTTAAAAGCCGCTTGAACCACCGGTACAATCACCATTTGCGCAATTCGCTCCATCGGCTCGATAGTAAATACTTCTTTACCGCGGTTCCAAACCGAAACTTTCAATTCGCCTTGATAATCCGAATCGATTAATCCGACTAAATTGCCCAACACAATACCGTGTTTGTGCCCCAAGCCCGAGCGTGGCAGCAATACCGCAGCGTAGGCGGGGTTGTTTAAATACACCGCCAAACCGGTGGGCACTAGAAAAGTATCTCCCGGCGCCAATTCTACCGCTTCATCCAAACAGGCGCGCAAGTCCAAACCGGCCGAACCCGGTGTGGCATAAGCGGGCAGCTGGTCTGCCATTTTAGGATTGAGGATTTTCAGTTCAACTTCCATTTGCATAAAGATTCCTAAACTCGGGTCGGATAAAGAAGCAATTATACGTTTCCTGCCCGCATTTGCCCAATGCCTGTCTGAATGGCAGATAGGCCGAAGCTTATTCGCTTTAACTTTTCTGTGTATTCGTTGACATGAATTGTCATTTTCCATAGAATACGCGGGCAATCGATTTCTTCCATTGCGTCCGAATAATTTCTCGAAATCATTCTAAAACCATTTAAATAAATCCTTCGCATATCAATAAATGCCGAGCCATACTCAGCTCCGGCAGATTTATCTTTCATATTTGAATCAAACATCATGCACGTTTCCGAACTACAAACACAACATATTTCCAAACTTCTCGAGCAAGCCGAACAATTAGGTATTGAAAACGCCAACCGCCTGCGCAAGCAAGACCTTGTTTTTGCCATTGTGCGCCAACTGATGAAGCAGGGCGAAGATTTTTCCTGCTCGGGTACACTTGAAATCCTGCCTGACGGCTTCGGTTTCCTGCGCAGCTCCGATACTTCTTATCTGGCAGGGCCGGATGATATTTACGTATCGCCCAGCCAAATCCGCCGCTTCAATTTGCATACCGGCGATACTATCGAAGGCACAGTGCGTGTGCCAAAAGATAATGAACGCTATTTCGCACTCGTGCGTTTGGATGCCATCAACGGCGACAAGCCGGAAGTGTGCAAACACAAAATTCTATTTGAAAACCTCACCCCTCTTTTCCCAACTAAACAATTCAAACTTGAACGCGACATCAAAGCCGAAGAAAACTTAACCAGCCGCGCCATTGATCTGGTGGCACCTATCGGTTTCGGTCAACGTGCATTGGTGGTTGCACCACCCAAATCGGGTAAAACCGTGATGCTGCAAAATATTGCCCATGCCATCACGGCCAATTATCCTGATGTCGAGCTGATAGTTTTGCTGATTGACGAGCGCCCCGAGGAAGTAACCGAAATGATCCGTTCCGTGCGCGGCGAAGTGGTATCTTCCACCTTTGACGAACCGGCCAGCCGCCATGTTCAAGTGGCCGAGATGGTGATTGAAAAAGCCAAACGCATGGTGGAGCATAAGAAAGACGTAGTAATTTTACTCGACTCAATCACACGCCTTGCTCGTGCCTACAACACAGTAGTGCCGGCATCCGGTAAGGTGCTTACCGGTGGCGTGGATGCCAATGCATTGCACAGACCCAAGCGCTTTTTTGGTGCGGCGCGCAATGTGGAAGAAGGCGGCTCGCTCACCATTATTGCTACGGCATTGGTGGAAACCGGCAGCCGTATGGATGATGTGATTTACGAAGAATTTAAAGGCACAGGCAATATGGAGCTGCATCTCGACCGCCGCATGGCCGAGAAGCGCTTGTTCCCTGCCATCAATATCAACAAGTCCGGTACGCGCCGTGAGGAATTACTGGTGCCGAACGACCAGCTTCAGCGCATGTGGCTATTACGTAAATTCCTGCACCCGATGGACGAAATCGAAGCAACCGAATTTTTGGTGGGCAAACTCAAAGATTCAAAAGACAACAACGATTTCTTTGAATTGATGCGTGGTAAATAACCAAAAGTGGCTGTCTGAGAATTTCAGACAGCCATTTGCTATCATAATGCCTATCTGAATATCGGGTGACCGAATATTGTGATGATATATAAAGTCGGGAATGAATTTTTCAGACAGGCATTAAATACAATAAATAAAGGATTGTAGTTATGCCCCAAATGAATTGGCAGCAGCTGTTAAGCACACAACGTTTCCGCCCGAAAAACGGCGGTATCGAACCCACAAGCACACCATCGACCCAAGAAGGTATCGATGCCTTACGCACCGATTTCCATATCGATTATGACCGTGTTGTATTTTCCAGCGCCTTCCGCAGATTAGGGCGCAAAACACAGGTTCATCCGTTTGCGGAACACGATCACACGCATAATCGTTTAACACATAGTGTGGAAGTAGCCAGCGTAGGAAGGAGCTTAGGCAACCGTGTAGGCGTGATGTTGGCAGCCGGTGGTTTTCTGCCGCAGGGCAATATGCCTAGCGACATCGGCGCCATTGTTCAGGTAGCGTGCTTGGCGCATGATTTAGGTAATCCGCCTTTTGGGCATGTAGGTGAAGATGCGCTGCGCGATTGGTTTCGTGCGCCGGAGCATGCCCGTTATTTGGAAGGTTTGACCGAAGTAGAACGTAGTGACATTCAAACTTATGAAGGTAACGCTCATAGTTTGCGTTTAGTTGCTAATTTGGAGATGTATCGAAATCATGGCGGAATGAGGCTCACCTCAGCCTCAATCGGTGCGCTGATTAAATATCCGTGGACTACGCTGGATCCCCGGGGCAGTAAAAAATTCAATATTTATCAAACCGAGTTACCCTTTATTCGCCGAATCGCACAAGAGCTTGGTTTGCCGGAGCTAAGCAAAGATTGCTGGGCCCGCCATCCTTTGTCCTACTTAATGGAAGCAGCAGATGATATTTGCTATGCATTGCTGGATTTGGAAGATGCTGTTGAAATCGGGCTGCTTAACGATATGGAAATGGAAAGCATCCTGTCTGAACTCACATTCTCCGAAAGCACTTGGCATGCACCGTCCAGCAGGCAACGTTGCGCTATGCTCAGAGGAATTGCCATAGGTAGGGCTATAGAAGATGTAGCACAAACATTTATGATGCACCAATCTGATTTGTTAAACGGTGAATTTAAAGGCAAAGATTTGCTCGCTTTGTGCAGCCCGGCGGTGCAAAATACTTTACATAAAGCCAAAGATTTGGCAAAAACTAAAGTTTTCCGCCATGAATCCAAGCTTTTGACTTCTATCGCCGCGTTTCCATGCTTGGCTTCAGTGTTGGATTTATTAGTGCCGGCCGCACATCAATGGATACATAACAAGCAGCTCAGCCCGCGCCATTCCTTGGCTTTGGAGCTTTTGGCAGACGAGCCGTTAGAATATAATGATTCACTGTACACGGCTTATATGAAAATTTTGGATTTTGTCGGTGGCATGACTGACAATACCGCGGCCAAAATGGCAAGAGAGTTGTCCGGTATCGGCATGATATAGCTTTTCAGACAGGCATTGATGCCTGTCTGAAAATAATATTGATAAAATTCATAATATTATTTTGATTTTTAAAATTAATTAAAAAGATTACTAGACAGCAAAGAAAAAAAAATATATTATTCCATTTCTTGATTAGTTGCACCGATAAGTTGTAGCTGAATCGAAATGCACCCGTAGCTCAGTTGGATAGAGTATCTGGCTACGAACCAGAGGGTCGGGCGTTCGAATCGCTCCGGGTGCGCCAAAAATTAAATTATCCGCGCCCATCGTCTAGCGGTTAGGACATCGCCCTTTCACGGCGGTAACCGGGGTTCGATTCCCCGTGGGCGTGCCAGTTATCTAATTAAAGCCTTACTTATTTTTTGGTAAGGCTTTAATTTTTTCTTTTGAAATTAAGAACGTTTTATTTGCTTCATAGTATTTGGGCTGTTTTTACAGTCAGAATTTGGAAATTTTATTCTGTGCCTTAAGACTAT
>NZ_JH165159.1:1579636-1587040 GCF_000227765.1 Neisseria wadsworthii 9715 | reverse complement strand
GTAATCTACATCACAATTCCCCACAAAAAAGAAAGCCAGACATATGCCTGGCTTTTTACGTTTGAGCTTAAATTCCAATCAAATTAATACGCTGTCCTGGTGTGACTGTTCGCGTATTCTTATTCCAGCGGCGGATATCATTGATGTTGACATTAAAGCGGTTGGCAATTGTGTTTAATGTATCACCTTTACGTACCGTATAAGATACAGAACGGATATTGGAAGCATTATTGGTGTTGGCTGCGACTTTCAATACCTGGCCTTTTTGAATGTTGTTGCCGCGAATGTTGTTAATAGTAGCCAAGTCTGCAACGCTGATGTTATAGCGCTGAGAGATGTTATACATAGTATCGCCATCGGTTACCCTATGTGTTCCGGCTGCCAATGTTTGTTGCTGCTGCAAAGCACGAGCTAAGCGGGCTTGTGTGCGTTCTTGTTGTTTGGCTTTTGCCAAGCGGGCTTTCGCAGCACGTGCCTCATCTTCTTCTAAACGTGCAATTGTGCTGCGGATAATTTCAGCTGCATTGCCTTGTTCAGCCAAAACTTGCAACTCATCTGCAGATTGATTGTTTTCAAGTGCTGCTAATTGAGTATTAGTATTCGTTACCGAATCATTTGTTGCCGGTATTGCAGAAGTTTCTGTTTTGGCTATCTGAATTTGGGGTTCGTTAACTGTTGTCTTTGTTGCCAAATTTTCAGAAACCGTTGGACGAACTTCAGACGTCAGCGGCGATACTAATGGTTGGTTGGTTGCGATATTTACTGGAGCATTTAGCTCGTTAACGGTCGGTTTGTTTGATGCAATCGCTACAAAGCCCTCAACCGGCGCAGTAGATACAGGCTCCGCTTTTGAAGCCGGAATGGCTTCTACTTTCTGAGCCATTACAACAGGTTTAGGCATTACCGGTTGTGCGGCAGCCAGAGCGTTTCCGATAGTTCGACCTTGCATCGGCTCTACAGTTTGTAGTTTATTGTCATTTGGATTTAAATCTTTATCCATGCGCGCAAAATCAGTATAGTCGGCCGCTTGATTTACGTTGGCGCCATTTTTAGCAACCAAAAGGCTGTATCCGCCATTAACGGAAGCACCTTTGATGCCGTTAAGGCGTTTCAGTTCACTCAGGCTGGTGCCGGTTTCTGCTGCAATGCTGGCTAAGCTGGTCATGCCTTGTGTTTGGTATACATTCCATGAAAGCAAGGTTGATTTATCTGCTTTGCTGTAATTTTTTTCAAAAGTGGCAACCGAACCAACGGGCAGCAGCATTTTGCGTTTTTCGTTGGGCACGAATACCGGTGCTTTGAATGCAGGGTTCAAAGCCAAGAATTCGCTTTCTGTAATACCTGCCAAGCGGGCGGCAGCAGAAGTGTCGATAGGTTGGTCGAGTGTAACGGCTTTGAAATAGGGCTTGCTGTCGATTTCGGCCAGGTTGATGCCGTAATATTGGGGATCACGTACAATGTTGCGGACAGCCATCAATTTAGGCACATAGTTACGGGTTTCGTTTGGCATGCGTAGGTTTTCATACACAGGCTCCAAGCCTTGTGCACGTGCGCGGTTAACGGCACGGCTAACATTGCCTTCGCCCCAGTTGTAGGCGGCTAGAGCCAATGACCAGTCGCCAAAAAGACCATGTAAATATTGCAGATAATTAAGCGCGGCATCGGTGGCGGCTTTTACGTCATGCCGGCCATCATATAGGGAAGTTTGTTCCAAGCCGTAATGGCGGCCGGTAGCCGGCATAAATTGCCATAAACCGGATGCGCCGACATGGGATTTGGCTTTGGTTACATAAGCACTCTCAATAAACGGCAGCAGAGCGATTTCGGCAGGCATGTTGCGCTTTTCCACTTCGCTCGCGATGTAGGACATATAAGGTTTGCTGCGGTCTATAGTGCGGGTGAAGTAGGCTGACCCTGCACTGAATTTACTCTCGTGACGGCGTACTAATTCCGGGTTTACTTCATTCATGCGGAAATCTTTACGCATTTTCGCCCAAATGCTGCCTGATTTTTCAACTATTTTTTTGTTGTGGTCAAGCGGGGATGCGCTTAAACGCATCATGGCCATACCAACTTGATTGGGCGAATAAGATGATGTTTGGGCATGAGAAGCCGCGGAAATAGACAAGCCTGCAACGGCAAGAGAAATCGTTTTCAGTGACGCCATAGTTTCTGCATGTAGTTTAGTAATTAAAATTTTACGAATGGTACTGGCCTTGTTTTGATGCGTCAAGCTTTGAGAAGAAATTAATTTATTTTTTCAATATATTAGGATAATAATACGCCTAAGGTTTTAGGTTTGATTGGTTTTTCGTATGTTTTTGCAGGTTTTGCCGCTTCGTTTGGTATGATACGGCTGATATTATCGAAGGTTGGAGATGTGCGGATTGGCAAATATAAGAAATCATAATATAAGCTGTTGGTTTGATGAAACACTTTTGGGCAGCTATGTTCGCAGTGAAGAGGAGTCTTTTTTTTCACACTCCGCAACCCGTTATGCTTTCGGCACAACGGTACAGATGGGTATGCCTGCTTGGAATTTATTGGAAGAGCATCATGTTATCCGTTCAGGTTATGATTTTGAAATGGAAGCGGAATGTTCTGCATGGATGGCAGAGTCGCTTGATTTATTGCTGATGCCGCATGTATTGGAGTGCTGTGATGCTTATGCAGTGGCCCTGGCCGAAGCTTATCGGGCTTTGAAACCGGAAGGGCGTATGGTTTTAACCGGGTTGAATCCGCACTCTCTTTGGCAGTTTAGCGGCTGTTTCGATGGAGAGCGCCTGCCTGAAAAAAGTAAATGCCTGCCTTTGCCTGAGTTGAAACATGTGTTGTCGGATTTAGGGTTTATGATTGAGAGTGGGCGGTTTATGGTTTATCGGCCAATGATTCAGAATAAACAAGCCTTACGTGCTTTGAAATTTATGGAAGCTGCGGGTGATCGTTGGTGGCCGCATGCTGCCGCTGTTTATGGTTTGGTGCTGGTTAAAAGAGAGGTAGGTATGCACCCGCTTAAGCAAGAAAATCATGAGGAAGCATTGGAAGCGGAAGGAAAAATGGTGCTTACGCCTGCTAGGGTGAAGGAAGCATAAATGTGTTACAATCAACTCAAATGCCTGTCTGAAAGATGTTTTTCAGACAGGCATTTGTTTTGGATTAAATCATTTTTAAACGTTCTTCAGGCGGCAGTAATAATTGATAAGCGGGAATGCCCAGTGCGGCCGCCATTTTTTCGATATTGGATAGGGCGATGTTCCAGCGTTTGCGCTCTACGGCGGAAACATAGGTACGATCCAACCCGCATTGGCGCGCGAGTTCTTCTTGCGACCAGCCTTTGTTCACTCTGAACAGTCGCATATTGTAAGCAAGCACGGCGCGTAAATCGTCAGCATCGGGAAGTTCGGTGGGGGCATGCAATTTATTGGACATTATTTTTCCTTGTGTATTTATTTCAACGGATTTTACTTCACATTTGATTCAAACTCAATGCTTGTGTGACTATTTCAGACTGGCATCAGCGTTTTGCTGCTAATTCCAGTTTTAAGATAAAATAATTTTTGAAACTATCAATCATAAAACATTACGGATTATCATATATGAGTATTAAACACTGGCCGGAAGGGGAGCGCCCGCGTGAAAAGCTGTTGGAGCGGGGAGCGGCTGCGTTGAGCGATGCGGAATTGCTTGCGATTTTGCTGCGTGTAGGCACAAGGGGGATGAGCGCGGTAGATTTGGCGCGTCATCTTTTGCAAGAGTTTGGTAGCTTGGGGCGGCTTTTGAGTGCGCCCGCACAAGAATTGTCTAAACACAAAGGCATGGGATTGGCGAGCTACACTCAGTTTGCGGTGGTGCGCGAAGTGGGGCGCAGGGTATTGGGCGAAGAATTACAGCAAGCACCTGTGTTCGGCAGCCCGCAGGCGGTGGCCGACTATTTGCGCCTCCAGCTTGGGCAGGAGCGAGTGGAAGTAACGCTGGCATTGTTGCTGAACCGGCAAAATCAATTGATTCATTCGGTCGAGCTGGCGCGGGGCACGGTAGCTGAAAATACGGTGTATGTGCGCGAGGTGGTTAAACTGGCCTTAGAGCATCATGCCAATGCACTCATTATTGCCCATAACCATCCGGGCGGCTCTGCGGAGCCATCCGGGGAGGATATTGCCTTTACAGGCCGGCTGAAAGCCGCTTTGGACTTGGTGGATGTGGCTTTGCTGGATCACTTTGTGATTACTTCAACACAAGCCGTGTCATTTGCCGAGCGGCGTTTACTGTGAGCTGAATTATCGGTGCGCTTGAAAATTAAGATACAATGCCTGTCTGAAAGCATACTTACATTATGAAAGGACACGCGGATGGATTTAACCGAAACTCAAATCAGCTCCGAAAAAATTTTCAACGGCACGTTTGTGTCGATTGCTCAAGACAAGGTGCGGTTACCCAACGGCAATGAAAGTTTCCGCATAGTAATCCGTCACCCCGGTGCGGCATGTATTTTGGCTGTTACGCCTGATGACAAGGTTGTGTTTGTGCGGCAATGGCGCTATGCCTGTGATAAAGCGATGCTGGAGTTTCCGGCGGGCAAGCTGGAAGAGGGCGAAGACCCTGCGGTATGTGCTTTGCGCGAGTTGGCGGAAGAAACGCCTTTTGAAGCCGAGCGCGTTGAATTAATGCGGACTTTCTACACCGCTCCGGGATTTTGCGATGAAAAAATGTATCTTTATCGTGCAATTAATGTGAGCCAAACCAGCAAACTTGAGCCTGATCAAGATGAATTTGTGGAAACCGTGGTGCTTAGCCGTGAAGAAGTGTTGCAAGCTTTGAAAAACGGCGAAATTGAAGATGCAAAAACAGTTATCGGTTTGCAGGAATGGCTTTTGGAAGGATGAGGCTATGCAGATTATCCCGATTCCTGCTTTTAACGATAACTACATTTGGCTGCTGCAATGCGGCGCGGATGTAGCGTGTGTTGATCCGGGTGATGCGGCGCCGGTACTGGGTTATCTCAAGCAGCATAATCTGGCATTGCGCCAAATTTGGGTCACCCATCATCATAACGACCATACGGGCGGCATCGAAGGTTTGTTAAAGGCGTTTCCCGATTGCGAAGTTTACGGCAATGCCGATATTCAAGGCGTGACGTACAAAATCGAAGAGGGTGGCAGGGTTGCGTTTTGCGGAACAGAGGCGCAGGTGTGGCATGTTCCCGGACATACGGCCACACATTTTGCTTACCTTTTGCTGCTTTCAGACAGGCTTCATGTGTTCTGCGGCGATACTTTATTCAGCGCAGGTTGCGGACGCGTGTTTACCGGCACAATTGGGCAATTGTTTAACAGTATTCAGCGTTTTAACAGTTTGCCGCCCGACACTTTGTTTTATCCCGCGCATGAATATACTGCATCCAATTTACGTTTCGCCGAATATGTGGAACCGGGCAACACGGTGGTAAAAGAAGCGCTGCGTGTGTCTCAAAAATTGCCTACTTTGCCCGTAACCCTGGCCCATGAGCGGGCGGTAAACCCGTTTTTACGTACCGACCAAACGATTCTGATTAGGCAGGTGGAAAAATTATCAGGCCGAACATTGAATGATGACGCCGCTGTTTTTGCGGCGTTGAGAGCGTTAAAAAATACCTTTTAACATTAATAGTATGCTTTGGTGACAATGCCTGTCTGAAATCCACTGTTCAGACAGGCATTGTTTTATTCATCATACAGCCGCACCGTGCTATCGTGGTCAATAAGCCGTAGAGAGTACGGGTATGTGGCTTTAACAGTTTACGAAGCCGTTTTTTTGAACTAAGGCGCAGCAACGCCATAACAAAAATTGAGTTGATTGACCATAGAAATGCCGCCTTGTTTGCACGGCATGCTAAACTCTGTTTCATTTATTATCAAAAAGGTTTGCGATGTCAATATCTTGGGGGCAAGTTCTGGTTTTCCTACATATGGCAGCGGCGCTTGCCTGCATGGTGCGTGTGCTTTATACACAGCGCAACACGGGCACAGCGTTTGCATGGCTGATTATCTTGTTTGTTTTTCCGCTTTTAGGTGTGATTGCCTATATGTTGGTGGGCGAGCCGCGTTTGGGTATGGCGCGCGCCAAGCGGTCGGCAGAAATGAACCGCTTTTACGGCGAATTTATCGAGCGGCATCTTGCCGATACTGATTTAGACATCACCAATGAAATCGGCCCGCGCTACCGTGGCATTGCAAGGGTAGCCGCAGATACCACCGGTATGGGCGCCACCAGAAACAACGCCATGACGCTGCTTTCCACAACCGATGCTATCGTAGATGCCATGTTGGCAGATATCCGCTCGGCGCAGCAATCATGCTTACTGGCTTTTTACATTATCCAGCCGCAAGGCAAAATCGAGAGTATGCTCAATGAGCTGGTTTATGCAGCACAACGCGGTGTTAATTGTGTGATTCTTGCAGATGCCGTAGGCAGTGCCGATTTTTTCGGCAGCAGCTGGCCGGACAAGTTGAAAAATGCAGGGGTAGAAGTGCATGTGGCTTTACCGGTAGGTGTTTTGCGCACGTTTTTTACCCGCAGTGATTTACGTAATCACCGTAAAATTATGATTATCGATAAAAAAATCGGCTATACCGGCAGCTTCAACTTGGTTGACCCACGCTTTTTCAAGCAAGGTTCCGGTGTGGGAGAATGGGTGGATGTGATGATGCGTTGCAGCGGGCCGATGGTGTTGGAAATGATGGCCGTGTTTTATGCAGATGTGGCAGTAGAAGGTGATGAAAGCCTGTCTGAAATACAGCAATACATCACGGAACACAGCAATATCGTAACCGAGCTGCTGCCACAGAAAATACAGGCAGGCAAGGTTGTGGTGCAGGTCATTCCTTCAGCGCCCGACCAAGCACAGCGCGTGATTTACGATACCATTATCAGCGTAATTTACGCAGCAACCCGAAAAATTGTGATTACTACACCGTATTTTGTGCCGGATGACCCGCTGCTCACCGCGTTGGTAGTAGCCGCCAAGCGCGGGGTGGATGTAACTTTAGTGTTACCCGCTAAAGTAGATTCCATGATGGTGCGCTATGCTTCCCGCGCTTATTATCCGATGCTGCTTAATGCAGGTGTGAAAATAGCTTTGTTTGAAGGCGGTTTGCTGCATGCAAAAACGCTGACTATCGACGAAGACTACACCTTATTCGGCACAGTCAATATGGACATGCGCAGCTTCTTTCTCAATCTGGAAATCAGTTTAGCGATTTATGATGAAAAAACCACCCAAGAAGTGGTCGCATTGCAGCAGCAGTATCTCAGCCAGAGTCGCTATGTTACTGTAAAAGCATGGCAGCAACGCAGCAAATGGTGGGGCTTGGTGGAAAACAGCGTGCGTCTGCTCGCACCTTTGCTTTAAGCATACAATCAATGCCT
>NZ_JH165159.1:1522693-1579149 GCF_000227765.1 Neisseria wadsworthii 9715 | reverse complement strand
GCCTGTCTGAAAAAGCTTTCAGACAGGCATTGCCGATTTCGGGTATCATAATAGCCTGCATTTTAAATAGAAACACTCACTATGCTGCAAACCGACAACCTCACTGCCTCGCGAAGCGAGCGCGTGATTACGCCGAAAACCCTATCCGCCCAAGAAGAGCAACTCGAGCGCGCATTGCGCCCTAAAGCGCTGGCCGACTATATCGGCCAAGAAAAAGCCAAAGAGCAGCTGGAAATCTTTATTCAAGCGGCCAAAAAGCGCGGCGAAGCGCTTGACCACACCTTGCTGTTTGGCCCGCCGGGTTTGGGTAAAACTACCTTAGCGCATATCATTGCACGCGAATTAGGCGTGAACCTGCGCCAAACCAGCGGGCCGGTGCTCGAGCGGGCAGGGGATTTGGCCGCACTGCTTACCAATCTCGAGCCGCATGATGTATTGTTTATCGACGAAATCCACCGCTTAAGCCCGGTGGTGGAAGAAATTCTGTACCCTGCGTTGGAAGATTACCAGCTCGATATCATGATCGGCGAAGGCCCGGCCGCACGCTCAGTAAAAATCGACTTGCCGCCGTTTACATTGGTAGGTGCTACCACACGCGCCGGTATGCTGACCAATCCTTTGCGCGACCGTTTCGGTATCGTTTCGCGGTTGGAATTTTACCGTAATGAAGATTTGGCCGTTATCGTAGGCCGTTCCGCCGCATTGTTGCAATTGGATATCGACGACACCGGCGCAATGGAAATCGCCCGCCGCAGCCGCGGCACGCCACGCATTGCCAACCGGCTGTTGCGCCGTGTACGTGATTACGCCGAAATCAAGAGCGGTGGAAAGATCACCGCAGCCACAGCTGATGCCGCATTAAGCATGTTAGACGTTGATGCCGAAGGGTTGGATGTGATGGATAGAAAATTTTTAGATGCTATTCTACATAAATTCAGCGGCGGTCCGGTCGGGCTGGATAATGTGGCGGCTGCCATAGGCGAAAGCACCGACACAATCGAAGATGTGATCGAACCCTACTTAATCCAACAAGGCTTTTTGCAACGTACTCCCCGTGGCCGTATGGCCACCGAGCGCAGCTACCTGCATTTTGGTATGAAGTTTGAAAAGTAAGCCGGATCGCTTTCAAATTAACCATGCTTCAAAGAAATTTAGTTTTCAGACAGGCATTTTTAAGATTATGCAATCCGATAATCCAATTCAAATCGCGCCTGATTATCCTGCTTTAAAAGCCCGCACAATGCCGGCAAAGTATCCGCGAGCTGTTTGGCCAAAAGGTAGGGCGGGTTAATCACAAACATGCCGCTGCCGTGCATACCGAAACCATCAGCACGCGGCGCATGTACATGGAGCTGTGCATTTAAATAGTTTTCCGGAGAAAGCTTTATCAGGGTCTGCGGCAATTTCCGACTTTCCTCGCGGGAAAGACAAGGATACCAAACTATATAGCAGCCTTCCGCAAAGCGTTTCTGCGCTTCTTTCAGCGTTTTTACTACGCGCTCGTAATCCTGTTTTTCTTCATAAGGCGGGTCAATCAATACTACAGCGCGGCGGGTAGGGGGCGGCAAAAGGGTGATTAAACCTTGATAACCGTTTTCCTTCTTGGTAATGCAGCGCCTGCCCAGTTTCCATTCCCGAATATTATTTTGTAAAAGCTCAAAATCTGCCGGATGTAGCTCAAACAAGCGCATTTTATCGCTTTCACGCAAAGTCGCTGCCGCCAAAAACGGGGAACCGCAATAAAGATTTTCATTAGGCAATAGGTTTTTCAGACAGGCATTAAATTGCTGCAAAGTTTCGGGCAAGTCGGAAGCAGCTGCGCGTAAAAGGGCAATTCCTTGCCGGTATTCTGCCACTTTCTGAGCCTGTTCTCCGGCAAGGTTATATACGCCGGCACCACTGTGCGTGTCGATATACCAATAAGGCTTATCTTTTTTATTGAAATAGTCCAATACCAGCCAAAGTGTAAAATGTTTGAATATGTCGGCATGGTTTCCTGCATGGAAGGCGTGGCGGTAACTGAGCATAGTTTGAGAAAAATGAATGAGTTGATAAATAATGCCTGTCTGAATGGTTCAGACAGGCATTCTGCTTCAAATTAAAAAATGATGCAAAAGCTTATTTAGCAAAATATTTGCTTTCGATTTTTTCGTATTCACCGCTTTCACGCACTTTTTTCAAAGAATCATTCAGCATTTTGAGTGTTTCTTCATCGTTTTTCCGCACCGCAAAACCATAGTTTTCTTCAGTGAAATCAGGTGCCTCTACCACTGTAAAGCCTTTGTTGGCATTGTGTTTCAGATAATTGCCGACTACCGCACTATCGGTCACCACAGCATCTAAGCCTCCGCTTTCCATCTCTTTGATTACCAGAGGTAATGTATCGAAACGCGCAATCTTCGCGCTGTCTTTGCCCAACATTTTGGAAATGACAAAATCTCCGGTTTGGCCGGTAATTACGCCTACCTTATTGGCTTTTTTCAAATCGTCAACGTTTTTAATATTTTTACCTTGCGGTACCAGAATCACTTGGGTAATTTTGTAATAAGGATCGGTAAACGACATGCTTTGCTTGCGTTCATCGGTAATAGTGATAGCGGAAGCCAAAATATCCACATCACCGTTGCCCAAAGCAGCAAACAGGCTATCCCACGGCTGATGTTTGTATTCCACTTTGAAATTACCCGCCGCAGCCATTGCGTTCATCAGATCAACGTCAAAACCTTCCACATTATTTTGGGCATCCAACGATTCAAACGGCGCAAATTCCGCATTCATGGCCACACGGTAAACCTTATCCACTTTTTGTTCGCCGCTTTGGCCTTGTCCGCCGCAGCCGCCCATTACCAAAGCCGAACACATCAGTGTAGCGGCAAGCCATTTTTTCATATTCATGATCGTGATCCTGTTTCAGAAAATAAATAATATAGAAAGAGCCAGATAAATGATTCTGTCGAATTGGGCATTTTATCATGACTTTACATAAAGTGACATTTTTTCAGACAGGCATATTGCCCCTTAGAAGGTTAGTGCTCTTTTTCTCTAAAGAAAGAATAAGTTACATCATGAAACAAATCAATATGCGGGCTGTCTTCATAGCTCAACTCAGCCAGCGCATCTTCAA
This sequence comes from Neisseria wadsworthii 9715, assembly GCF_000227765.1. Taxonomy (GTDB): domain Bacteria; phylum Pseudomonadota; class Gammaproteobacteria; order Burkholderiales; family Neisseriaceae; genus Neisseria; species Neisseria wadsworthii. The sequence continues at coordinate 1,576,025 of NZ_JH165159.1, read as the reverse complement.
AAGCCAGTTGGATAGATTCTACCGTATCTTGCGCCATATCGGCCGGCAGGGCGCGGATAAGCCCCTTTAAAGCCGTAGATAACACACGGTTTTGCATACGCACCACCTCATTGGCTTCTTCCAAAAATTCAATCCTTTGTTCCAAGCTGTTCATCATGTTTCCTTAGAAAATAATCTGATAAAATAGGGCACTGATTATAAGCCTTCAAATGCCAGCAAAGAAAGCAAAGAATGAACAATCAAAGATTCAATCCGACACATCAAAATCTTCCGCAAGGCCAACAGGAAGAATGGGAACGTAAACTCGAACAGCTCCGTCGTCAAAACAGCGGTCAGCCACTTTCAGGCGGTGCACGCCAAGTAAGCGCTGCGATTCGCCCACAGCCTGCCATGAAAAATCTCGCGCAAACCGAAGCGCGTGAACGGGCATTGCAGGAATATCTGCGGGAATGGCAAGAAGAAATCAACGCGGAGTTTTCCGCCGAGCAGCCCGTAGAAGATACTGCCGTTTTATTACAAGAAGACTGGATAGCTGCACAAGCAGCTTTACAAGGTGATGCGGAAGAAAGCGCCATCGAAAGCACACACACCGTTTGGCTTAATCCCAAGCGTCAGATTAAAAGCGAGCAAGCTATTGAACAAAAAGAATTTTTCGATAAAGACACGCCTCCGATTTCCACTGAAAATATTCCGGTAAGCATCAATGTGATCAACCCACAAGTCGCGCCCAAGCAGCCGGTTACATGTCTATCTGAAAAAGAATTGCTGGAGCGCCTTACAGCAAAATTACTACCGCACCTAACCGACGCCGTTTCCGGCATGATACGCACAGCAGTACAGAAACAAACCGCGGTGCTCACATATCAAATCCAAGAAACTCTTGCCAAAGAAACACCCGGATTAGTAAAAGAAGTGCTGGACCACAACTTAGCCAGCGTGATGAAAGATATCCGCTATGATTTAAAATACAAACGCTAATGCCTGTCTGAAAAATGAATAAAAACAGTATTCTTAGCTTAGTTGTTGCTGTCATTGCCGCTTTCGGCTGGCAGCATTTCAACAAAACCAATAAGCAATCTGAACCAAATACAAGTTTGAGCCAATCTCGCGGCCAACAAACTACTGTTCAAAATAACCAAAATTTCGAACAGCTTCTGCAGCAAGCCTATCAAAACCGCCAAAGCAATCTGCAAATCGAAGGCAGTGGTACAGTGAAAAAAACATTGCCCGATGATAATAAAGGCTCACGCCATCAACGCTTCATTCTCGAACTAAACAGCGGACAAACGTTACTCGTTGCGCACAATATCGACTTAGCGCCCAAAATCAAAGGTTTGCAAAAAGGCGATACCGTTGGTTTTTACGGCGAATATGAATGGAGCGAACAAGGCGGCGTTATCCATTGGACACATCATGATCCAGCCAAACGGCACACAGACGGTTGGCTGAAGCATCAGGGCATTATTTATCAGTGATACTAGGTAAAGGTTATTAGTGATTAAAATAGGGCACTTAATTTCGAATGTATTAAATTAACCCCAGATATAAAATTTAACATAATTATGATTATGGGAAATAATAACTACGATAAACCAGCCGTGGTCTTGATGTTTATCTAAATCGGTATTGGCAGTATCGGTTAGCATGTTTCCTGTCGCGTTTATTATCACATCTAAGCGTTTTTCCACGGCAACCACATTTTGCCTAAGATATACAATGTTGCGCCTGTAAATCCCAATATCAGGAAAACCAAGCCTTTTTTTCGGGCATTGGGGCATAAGATATAGATTGCTAATGAAAAGCTGAAAAACATGGCTATGGCGGCGCCCAAGCGCTGTTTATCTTCCTTAAAGCGGTTTAAACTATAACTTTCCGACATAACTACATACATTTGCCACAAGGCGGCGGCGCCTATCAGCAACACGCCGAGGGGCAGGAAATAGAATCCGAGCAACTGCTGGTTCATGGGTTGGCTCCGTTTTTGAAAATAAACGAATTATATAGCGAAACCGGCTCTGCTATGATTGCTATATAATGATGCCTGTCTGAAAACTGATGGATACGCCCATGAAACGCATTGCCGCCCTGCCCGACCATCTGATTAATCAAATCGCCGCCGGCGAAGTGGTGGAGCGTCCTGCAAATGCTTTGAAAGAAATCATAGAAAACAGCATTGACGCAGGAGCAGGCGAGATTCAAATCGAGCTGGCTGCGGGCGGCATCAAGCTGATCCGCGTAACCGACAATGGCTCGGGGATTCATTCTGACGACATCACGCTTGCGCTTCACCGCCATGCCACCAGCAAAATCGCCTCTTTAAACGATTTGGAACATGTGGCCAGCATGGGCTTTCGCGGAGAAGGTTTGGCCAGTATCGCTTCCGTGTCGCGGCTTACGCTGACCAGCCGTCGGGGAGATGCTGCGCATGCTTCGGAAATTCGCGCTATTGATGGCAAATTGGAAAGCGGCCGCGCGGCTGCCCACCCTACCGGTACCACTGTGGAAGTGGCGGATTTGTTTTTCAACACGCCTGCCCGGCGTAAGTTTCTCAAATCAGAAAACACGGAATACGCGCATTGTGCCAACACTGTTGAGCGTTTGGCTTTGGCGCATCCCGAAATCGGTTTTTCGTTGAAGCACAACGGCAAAAGCATTTTCAAGCTGCCGCCGCAAAGCCTTGAAGAGCGTGTCGGCGCGATTTTGGGCGAAGAATTTCAAGCAGCTTCTTTGCCTGTCGACAGCGGAAACGGCTTGGTACGGCTGCATGGGTTGATTTCCAAGCCCACTTTTGCCAAAGGCAAAACCGACCGGCAATATTGTTTTGTCAACCGCCGCTTTGTGCGCGATAAAGTGATGTTGCATGCGGTGAAGCAAGCTTACCGCGATGTGTTGCACAATGCGCTCACGCCTGCTTTTGTGTTGTTTCTCGAGCTGCCGCCGGAGATGGTGGACGTAAACGTGCACCCTACCAAAACCGAAATCCGTTTCCGCGACAGCCAAGCCGTTCACCAGCTTGTGTTTCATACTCTGAACAAAACCTTGGCGGCCACCCGGGCCGACCAAACCGAAAGCGTGGGTAACGCAGGCGCGATTCTGTACGACATGCTCGGCGTTGCTCCCGAAAAACATTCTGAAACAAGCGAATCTTCCGCTAAATCAACTCCCGTATCTTACACGCCTGCATCCCGTGCGCCGCAACAGCGCAGCCTCAGCCTGCAGGAAAGCCGCGCGGCTATGGATACTTATGCCGAGCTTTACCGCAAAACGCCCGGGCACGATATCGAACTGGCAGCATTCGAGCAAAGCCGTTTTGCTGCGCCGGCAGCAGAATGCCTGTCTGAAAACGTTTCAGACAGGCATCAGGCAGCAGGCATGCACAGTGAATTGCCGCCTTTGGGTTTTGCCATTGCGCAATTATTAGGCATTTATATTCTTGCGCAAGCGGAAGACAGTTTGCTGCTGATCGATATGCACGCTGCCGCCGAGCGCGTGAATTATGAAAAAATGAAAGCCGCACGCGAGCAAAACGGCAGTCTGCCCAGCCAATCTTTGCTGATACCGGTAACCTTTTCCGCTAGCCATGAAGAAATGGCAGCGCTCTCCGATCACGGCGAAACATTGCGCGAATTCGGCTTGGATTTATCCGCAATGGGCAGCAACACCATAGCCGTGCGCGCCGTGCCGCAAATGCTGGGTAAATCCGACGTGGCGGAGCTTGCGCGCGACATGCTGCGCGAGTTTGCCCAAATAGGCGCTTCCCAAGCGGTTGAAGCGAGGGAAAACCAAATTCTTTCCACGATGGCCTGCCACGGCTCTATCCGCGCCGGCCGCCGGCTTACTTTACCCGAAATGAACGCCCTGCTGCGCGATATGGAAAACACGCCGCGCAGCAACCAATGCAACCACGGCCGCCCTACTTGGGTTAAGCTCACATTGAAGGAATTAGATGCTTTGTTTTTAAGGGGGCAGTAATGCCTGTCTGAAAATAAAACCAATCCGTTCAGACAGGCATTGCCGCCTATTTGCTTACTCATTTATTAGGAATATACATATGATTAAAAAAATTTCCGCATTACTCTGCTGCCTGCTGCCGCTCAGCGCCGTTGCGCACGAATTTGCCGTCGGCCAAGTTTGGCAATACCGCCACCGCCCAAACGAGGAAAATTCCCGCATTTATATCGTTAAAGTGGATGCCGATAACCGTGGCGAAAAGCAAAAAAAAATCTTCCATATCTACATCGACAATCTGGCGTTGAAAAATCCCCATACCGCTAACGGCATCCAAACCACCCTGCCCCATGCGCCTGTTTCCGAGGGTGCGCTTAAATCAAGCGTAACCAAGTTGGAAGAGCAGGAGAAAACCGAGTTGCCGGATATTTCCGAGGGCTATGAATTGTGGAAACAGGATTGGGAAGCGGGCGACGCAGGCGTGTTTACCATACCGGTTAAAGATTTGATCAAATCGGTGGAAAAGGCGCTCAATGAGCCGCTGGTTGAGCTTTGATTGATGCAGGGGATTGAAAATGAAAGCTTTATTTTCGGCTATTATTGCGTCGATTTTGCTGTCGGGCTGCATCACCTCGATGGAAACCGTACCCAAAAAGAGCCGGATGAAAACTTAATCGGCTTTTATATAAACAGTAAAAACGGGGTGAATCATATTTACGTTATCGGGGAGCGCAATGAATACCTGTTTTATGAAAACAAAGTATTTTCCGCATTTTTAAAATCAAACCACCTCAACCATACTGTGTTTACCAATGCGGAAATCAGTTATAGCGCGTCTAACAGCGCGCTCATTGACTACAATGTTTATTTTAGATACGCAAAAAAGTGATTATTCCGAATTTAAAACGATTTGAAAATCTGGATAGCGACGTTAATGTGTACCAACCCAAAATGTCCAAGCCGGTTTTATTAACGCAAATAAAACAGAACCATCCCGATTGGCGTGAAGGAAACGAAGTCATTGAAGTCCGTTTCCGAAGCCGCGGGCAATTAATTGAACTGAATAACAGAAACGAGCTTTTGGCGCAGCATGCTTTAAAAACGCCTATCAAAGCAACGGTTTAAAGTAGTCACTCGCGTGAGAAAGTGCACATTGGTAAAAGCTTGGGCGCAGCGGCTCTGATGCCGGTTTTCGTGATTTCCTCTCCGCTGACCTGCTTTAACAAAAACGACAGCTTTGCAGAAAGCTTTGTAGATTTATGTCCTTTCCGCTAAAAGATCCGAACCTATGAATTTTCCCAAAGCACTTGCTATCTTAGGCCCCACAGCCAGCGGCAAAACCAACCTTGCTTTAAGGCTGGCGGAGCATTTGCCGATGGAAATCATCAGCCTGGATTCAGCGCTGATTTATCGGGATATGAATATCGGCACGGCCAAGCCTTCCGCGGAAGAATTGGCCCGAGTGCCGCATCATTTAATCGATATTATTTCGCCGCTCGAAAGTTACAGCGCGGCAGAGTTTGTGTCCGACTGCCTGCGCCTATGTGGCGAAATTCATGAGCGGGGCAATTTGCCGCTGATTGTGGGCGGCACCATGATGTATTACCACGCGCTGGTAAACGGCCTGAATGATTTGCCGGAAGCCGATGATGCGGTGCGCGCGCAATTGCAGCAAGACAAACAAATCCACGGGCTAGCACACCTTTATCGGCGCTTGCAGGAAGTTGACCCGGCTACTGCGCAACGTTTGGAACCCGGCGACAGCCAACGCATTGAACGCGCTTTGGAAGTGTGGATGCTGACCGGCAAGCCATTAAGCGAACACTTTGCAGAACAAGCCGCCTATACCGTTCCCCTCGATATACATGCGGTTGCGCTGTTCCCCGAAAACCGAAAGCGGCTGCATGAAAATATCTCTTTGCGCTTTCACACGATGCTGGAACAAGGCTTCACAGATGAAGTGAAAGCGTTGCAAGCCACCTACCCCGGCCTCACGGCCGATATGCCTTCCATGCGTTGCGTGGGTTACAGACAGGCATGGGATTATCTGGCCGGAGAAAGCGATTACGAAACATTTGTTGAAAAAGGCATAGCCGCCACCCGCCAGCTTGCCAAACGCCAAATGACTTGGCTGCGCAAATTGCCGGCCGACACATTAATCGACCCCTATCAATCTGATGATGCCTTAGCCGTTGTGCTGCAAAACGCGCAATCATATTTTTCATATTCCATCAAATGAGCAATATCATGCCCCATTTACCCACCGTTTCCCCTAAACGCCGCCTGGCCTCTCTGCTCTATGAAGGTCTGTTGGCTGCAGCCATTACCGTGGCGCTCGGGCTGCCTGCCGGGCTGGCTTCTATGCTGCTCAACCCTGTTTCGCCGCTGCTTTCTCAAATTGCCGTCAGCCTGATTATGCTGGCCGGCTGGTGGTTTTATTTCAAACTCAATTGGGTGAAACAAGGCCAAACCCTGCCCATGCGCACCTGGCATATCGGCCTTACCGACCAAACCGGCAGCCGGCCCCATCACTCACGCCTGCGCCTGCGCTTTATGTGGGCTTGCGTATTTATCGTATTTATCCCGCTGCTCGCCTATTCCGCGTTGCACGGTTGGGGCATTCCGCCCAAACCCGCATTCGGCGCCGCCTTTTTTTGGTGGATTCTGCCTTGGGGTTTTGCATGGTTTAATGCCGACCGCCAGTTTTTATACGACTTTCTTGCCGGAACCCGTTTAGTAGATTTGCGTAAAAAATAATATTCAGGTTAATTTGGAAAGTTAATGATGCCTGTCTGAAAAAGTGGTTTCAGACAGGCATTGCCAAACTAACAAAAAGGCTGTCTGAACAATTTCAGACAGCCTTTCACACAAGCTAGGTTTATTTTTTCTTTTTCTGAGGTGGTAAATCGGTGCACACACCCAATGCCACTTCAGCAGCCATACCGATGCTTTCACCTAAAGTCGGGTGTGGATGGATGGTTTTGCCGATGTCTGCCGCATCACAACCCATCTCAATCGCCAAGCAAATTTCGCCGATCATATCGCCGCCATTCGGGCCGACGATGCTGCCGCCGATAATCTTGCCACTGTCTGCATCAAAAATCAGCTTGGTGAAGCCTTGATCGCAACCGTTAGCAATGGCACGGCCGGATGCCGCCCACGGGAACACAGCTTTGGTGATTTTCAGGCCGTCTTCTTTGGCAGAAGTTTCGGTTACACCTACCCAAGCCACCTCGGGTGACGTGTAGGCTACGCCCGGAATCACACGGGCATCGAAATAGGCTTTGTGCCCTGCGCAGTTTTCTGCGGCCACATGGCCTTCGTGCACGGCTTTGTGCGCCAACATAGGTTGGCCTACCACATCGCCGATGGCATAGATATTGGGCACGTTGGTGCGCATTTGTTTGTCGACTTCAATAAAGCCACGGTCGGTTACAGCTACTCCGGCTTTTTCGGCATCAATCAATTTGCCGTTTGGCGCGCGGCCTGCGGCAACCAGCACCAAATCATAGCGCTGCGGCTCCTTCGGTGCATTTTCGCCCTCAAAGCTCACATAAATACCGTCTTCTTTTGCATCAACAGCTACGGTTTTGGTGTTGATCATGATGTTGTCGAAGCGGTATTCGTTCTGCTTCTGCCAAACTTTTACCAAATCACGGTCTGCGCCCTGCATCAAACCGTCCATCATTTCCACCACATCCAGGCGGGCGCCCAAAGTGCTGTACACCGTACCCATTTCCAAGCCGATGATGCCGCCGCCGATAATCAGCATTTTTTGCGGGATTTCTTTCAGCGCCAGAGCACCGGTAGAATTGATAATACGTGGGTCTTGCGGAATAAACGGCAGGTTCACGACACGGCTGCCGACTGCGATGATGCAGTTTTTAAATGCCACCACTTTTTTGCTGCCGGTTTGTGTGGCTTGTTCGTATTCTTGGCTTTCGGTTAATGCAACTTCAATATGGTTTGCATCTAAGAATTTGCCGAAACCCTGAATGATGTCCACTTTTCGGGCTTTCGCCATGCCTGCCAAGCCGCCGGTAAGTTTGCCGATCACTTTGTCTTTGTAAGCGCGCAGCATGTCGATATCTACTTCCGGCTCAGGATAAGAAATACCGTTGGCCTTCAGGTGGCGCACTTCATCCATTACCGCTGCATTGTGCAACAAGGCTTTAGACGGAATACAACCCACATTCAAACATACGCCGCCTAAGGTGCTGTATTGTTCGATGATGGCTACTTTCAAGCCTTCGTCGGCTGCGGCAAACGCTGCCGAATAGCCGCCCGGGCCGCCACCCAACACTACAACATCATATTCCGCATCAGAAGCACCGCTAAATTGCGCTGCTTGCGGAGCCGGTGCGGCTGCTTTGGGCGCTTCTTGTGCCGCTTCCGGCTTACTTTCGGTTTTTGGGGCTTCGGCAGAGGCTGCCGCTTCGATAACGGCAATCACACCGCCTTCAGAAATTTTGTCGCCCACTTTAACTTTGACTTCTTTCACCACGCCGGCTGCTTCAGCGGGAACATCCATGGTGGCTTTGTCGGTTTCCAAAGTAATCAGTGTGTCTTCCAAGGCAATTGTGTCGCCTGCTTTGATTCCTACGGCAATGATGTCTACATTTTCATGCCCGCCGATATCGGGCACTTTGAGTTCGATTAAGCTCATTCTTTAAACCTTTCTGGAAAGCAACCGGTATTTTACCGGCTGCTTCGGTAGTCTTTTCAGACAGGCATTGTTTGGATGCCTGTCTGAACGGCGTTACAGTGTAATGCGGCGGAAATCTTTTAACAGACTTGCCAAGAACACGGTAAAGCGCATACCGGCCGCACCATCAATCACGCGGTGGTCGAATGACAGGCTCAACGGACACATCAGGCGCGGTTCAAAGGCAGAGCCGTTCCACACCGGTTTCATTTGCGATTTGCATACACCCAAAATAGCCACTTCAGGCGCATTCACAATCGGAGTGAAACCGGTACCGCCGATACCGCCCAAGCTGGAAATGGTAAAGGTTGCACCTTGCATTTCGTTGGGTTTGAGCTTGCCTTCGCGAGCCTTTTTGCTCAGCTCGGTTAAGTCTTGAGAAATTTCTTTCAAACCCTTCTTATCGGCATCTTTAATTACTGGTACAACCAAGCCGTTAGGCGTGTCGGCTGCGAAGCCGATGTTGTAGTATTTTTTCAATACCAAGTTGTCGCCATCCAAAGATGAGTTGAATTCCGGGAAAGCTTTCAAAGCCGTTACGGAAGCTTTGATGATAAACGCCAACGGCGACAATTTCACACCCTCGCGCTCCCATTCTTTATTCAGCTGTTTGCGGAACTCTTCCAGTTCGGTCATATCGGCTTCATCGTTCACGGTAACATGCGGAATCATCACCCAGTTTCGCGACAGGTTTTGACCGGAAATTTTCTTGATGCGAGAAAGCTCTTTTACTTCGATTTCACCGAATTTGCTGAAATCAACTTTCGGCCACGGCAACAAGTCCAAACCGCCGCCTAAAGAAGGTGCGGCTGGAGCGGCTTTGCCCGCGCCGCCTTGCATGGCAGCTTTAACGAAGGCTTTGATGTCTTCGCCGACAATACGGCCTTTCAAGCCAGTACCGGTAACCAGACCTAAATCCACGCCTAATTCGCGTGCCAGTTTACGGGCAGACGGGCCTGCGTGTGCTTTGGCAAATGCGGCTTCGTTAACCGGCGTGTTGCCGAATGCAGCAACCGGTGCAGCAGAAGCTGTTTGCGGGGCAGGAGCGGCGGCGGCCGGTGCAGCTGCAGGAGCCGGTTCGGCTTTTTTCTCTTTTTTCTCTTCGGCTTTTTGTTCCGCAGGTGTTGCGACAGCTGTAGAACCGCCGGCAGCTTCAACCTCTACAATAACGGTGCCTTGAGAAACTTTGTCGCCCACTTTGATATGAACGGCTTTAACCACACCGGCCGCAGTTGACGGCACATCCATAGTGGCTTTGTCGGTTTCCAGGGTAATCAGCGTGTCGTCCACGGCAACGGTATCGCCGGCTTTTACTTCTACCGCAATCACATCCACGTTCTCATGGCCGCCAATATCGGGCACTTCCACTTTAGCCAAGCTGCTGCCGGTTGAAGGCGCAGGTGCGGCTTGTGCTGCGGGAGCTGGAGCCGCTTCTTTTGCTGGCGCTGCTTCAGCGGCACCGGTAGCTTCAACCAACACAATCACGCTGCCTTCAGATACTTTGTCGCCCACTTTTACTTTCACTTCTTTCACCACGCCAGCGGTATCGGCAGGCACATCCATAGTGGCTTTGTCGGTTTCCAAAGTAATCAGGGCATCATCTACGGCAACGGTATCGCCGGCTTTTACTTCTACCGCAATGACATCCACATTCTCGTGGCCGCCAATGTCGGGTACTTTGATTTCTACGATTTGACTCATCGTGCTTATCCTTTAATTTAGTTGTGAAGCAAGGTTCGCAACTTAATTATCTTGTTAGAACCATTCAAAATCCTTTTTTCAGACAGGCACTGCGATATGCCTGTCTGAAAACCACTGCTTAACGTTCCCAGCTGGGTACAGTGTCGGTTTTGATGCCGTATTTCTCAATAGCTTGCTGAACAACCACTTTTTCAATCTTGCCTTGGTCGGCCAAAGCACTCAAAGCGGTAACAGCAATGTTGTAGCTATCTACTTCAAAGAAGCGGCGCAGGTTGGCGCGCGAGTCGCTGCGGCCGAAACCGTCGGTGCCCAAAACGTGGAAATCGTTTGGAATGTAGGCACGGATACGCTCGGCGAAGCTGCGGATGTAGTCGGTAGCCGCAACAACAGGGCCTTCATGACCTTGCAGCTGTTGGGTAACAAATGGCAGTTTTTGTTCTTGCAACGGATGCAGACGGTTATGACGCTCAACTTTCATAGCGTCGCGGTGCAGCAGGTTGAACGACGGGCAAGACCAAATGTCGGCTTCTACGCCGAAGTCGTTTTTCAGCAGCTCGGCTGCTTTAATCACTTCGGTCAGAATGGTACCGGAACCCATCAATTGAACTTTCTTATCGCTTGCACCACCGGCTTTGAACAGATACATACCTTTCAGGATTTCTTCTTCAATACCTTCGCGTTGCGGCATGGCCGGATGCGCATAGTTTTCGTTCATCACGGTCAGGTAATAGAACACGTCTTCCTGATTAACATACATGCGGCGCAAACCGTCTTGAATGATCACGGCCAATTCGTACTGGAAGGTCGGATCGTAGCTCATGCAGTTCGGAATCAGATCGGCCTGAACTTGGCTGTGGCCGTCTTCGTGTTGCAGACCTTCGCCGTTCAAAGTTGTACGGCCGGAAGTACCGCCCACCAAGAAGCCGCGTGCACGCATATCGCCTGCAGCCCAAGCTAAATCGCCGATGCGTTGGAAGCCGAACATTGAGTAATAGATATAGAACGGAATCATGGCGTAGCGGCTGTTTGCATAGCTGGTTGCGGCTGCAATCCAGTCGGCCATCGCGCCGGGTTCGTTAATACCTTCCTGCAAAATCTGACCGTCAACCGATTCTTTATAGAACATCAGTTGGTCTTTATCTTGTGGGGTATATTGTTGGCCTTTCGGATTCCAAATACCGTATTGGCGGAACATGCCTTCCATACCGAAAGTGCGGCTTTCGTCCGGAACGATCGGCACGATACGTTTGCCGATTTGCTTGTCTTTCAGCAAAGTTGACAGAATACGCACGAATGCCATGGTGGTAGAAAACTCGCGATCGCCGCTTGCTTCAAGTTGCGCGTCGAATGTTTCCAAAGCAGGAATCGGCAAAGCTTCTTTATTCGGATTACGCTGAGGCAGATAACCGCCCAAAGCATTGCGGCGTTCGCGCAGGTATTGCATTTCGGGGCTATCTTCCGGGAAGCGGTAGTAAGGCAGGTCGCCGCTTTCGATTTGCTCGTCGGTTACCGGGATGCCGAAGCGTGTGCGGAATTGCTTCAGGGAAGCTACGTCCATTTTTTTCGCTTGGTGGGCGATGTTTTGGCCTTCGCCTGAAGCACCCATGCCGTAGCCTTTAATGGTTTTAGCCAAAATCACTGTCGGGCGGCCGTCCGGGTTGTTTACGGCTTCGTAGTAGGCGGCATAAACTTTATGCGGATCGTGACCGCCGCGGTTCAAGGCCCAAATTTCTTCGTCCGACATATTGGCCACCATGGCTTTTAATTCGGGCGTATTGAAGAAATGCTCGCGTACATAAGCGCCGTCTTTGGATTTGTAGGTTTGGTAGTCGCCGTCCAAACATTCGTTCATACGCTGTTTCAGGGCGTTGTTGGTGTCGTTGGCCAACAAGCCGTCCCAGCGGCCGCCCCAAATCACTTTCAATACGTTCCAGCCGGCGCCGCGGAAGTTGCCTTCCAGTTCTTGGATGATTTTGCCGTTACCGCGCACAGGGCCGTCGAGGCGTTGCAGGTTACAGTTGATAACGAAGATCAGGTTGTCCAAGCCTTCGCGTGCTGCCAAAGAAATAGCGCCTTGGCTTTCCGGCTCGTCCATCTCGCCGTCGCCGCAGAATACCCATACTTTACGGCCTTTGGTTTTGGTTAAACCGCGTGATTCGAGGTATTTCAGGAAACGTGCCTGATAAATCGCCATCAACGGGCCTAAACCCATAGATACAGTAGGGAATTGCCAGAAATCGGGCATCAGATAAGGGTGCGGATAAGAAGACAGGCCGTCTGCATCTGCTTCTTGGCGGAAATTGTTTAATTGCTCTTCGGTTAAACGGCCTTCCACAAATGCGCGTGCATAGATACCGGGAGCGGAGTGGCCTTGGATAAACACCAAATCGCCTTCTACGCCGTCTTTGCCTTTGGCATGCCAGAAGTGGTTGAAGCCGACGTCATACAGAGTGGCAGCAGATTGGAAAGAAGCAATATGGCCACCCAGCTCTAAATCTTTTTTGCCTGCGCGCAATACCATTGCGGCGGCATTCCAACGGATGATAGAACGGATACGGTGCTCCAATTCATGATTACCCGGAGATTTCTGCTCTTTGCCTACCGGAATCGTGTTCAAATATGCGGTAGTTGCGTCAAACGGCATATGCACACCGCGGCGGCGGGTGTATTTCACCAGATTTTGCAAGAGGAAATGCGCGCGTTCGGTACCTTCATGTTCCAGAACCGAGCTTAATGCGTCTAACCATTCCTGGGTTTCAATAGGATCAACGTCTTGAATTTGGGTGGACATAATGACAATCCCTTTCAGTTGAGTTAATTAAAGAAGCTTGTTAAATTATCGAATCTTAATATTTTCGTTTTCGAAAAAATAAGAAGAATTTCAAAATATAAAAGCAACCGTTACTTGTATTCTATCTAAATAAAACAATGGCTTCAGACAGGCCTATTGCAGAGCGGAGAACTGATATATTCCTTTGTAATATTTTTAGATATGAGGGTATTTTTGAATGCTAACAGCAATTATCTTGTATGGCAAACAGCTTAATTTGCCTTAAAGCAAATTTTTGGCATTTTTCTTCTATATATTTTTCTTGATGTTCGTATTAGAACATTTCAAAATGAAAATTTGAAAGATTAAAATCATACGAAGTCTTAAAATCTTCGAAAACGAATTGAATAAAAAGCTTGTGCGTGCTGCTTGTAATCCTGCCTGCCAATGTTAAAAAAGTTAAAGGCCAAATGATTTACCGGCCGCTTTTTTCATCTTGGCCGCGCCATTGCCGTTTCAATAAAAACCTTACCGCGCCGTCATTTCCTTTACGCGGTTCTACATAAGCCAGCACGTCGGGGTGTTGCATCAGCCAACGCCGCACTAAGTTTTTTAGAACAGGCTGATAACCTGAAGAACCTAAGCCGCTGCCATGAACGATTTCGCCGCACACCCCGCGCTTTTTGGTGAATTCGATAAATTCATTCAGCACTTGCTGCGCTTCTTCCTGTGTGTAACCGTGTAAATCCACGTCGGCAACAACCGGATAATGGCCGTTTTGTAGGCGTTTGATGTCGTTGCTGCCCTGCCCGTTTTTACTGAATTTATCGGGCACTTCCAACCATTGCCCCTCACCTACATAAAAATAGTTTTCTTCTTCAAGCTCGGTTTCATTGTGTTTGCGCGGTTTAATAGGTGAATTATCCCGCGGAGGGATATAGCGGTTTTGACCTTTTAAAGGTTTAACGTCGCTCATCATTTTGGCGAAATCCACTTCTTCGGCTGCTTGTTTGCGGGCGGCTTTTTCTTGCTCGGCTTTGGCTTCGGCTTCTTGCTTGGCTTGTTTGCCCAGCGCTTTCAAGGTGGCTTGGAAATCTTGTTTCATAATTTACTCTGCGTTATTTATTGGTTCCGTTATAGCTATACGGTATTGCTTGCATTGTTTGCGGCATGAAATATGTGTTTTATCACTATGCTTCGCAACGCCTTAAAATGCTTCTGTATTTCAGAACTATATAGCATAAAAGTTTTCAGACAGGCATATGCCTGTCTGAAAATGTTTTTTAAGAATATTGCCTTACATCACATATCGCTTCCAATTCAAAGCGTTGATCATCAATGATGCCGGCTATTTTAGCGGCGGTTTCTGCCGGAGAACTCAAGCTTCCCTGTTTTTTTAAATCCAGAAATCGTTGCAGCATCGGAAAATGATCGGCATCGGAAGCGCGGATGGCTGCCTGCATATCGGTATCGACCACGCCAGGGGCAATGGATAAGGCGCGTATATTCGGATTGGCTTCAATATTGACACATTGTGCATGATGATCAAGCGCGGCTTTGGTGGCGCCGTACACGCTCCAGCCCGGATAGGCATTTCTGCCCGCTCCGCTTGAGATATGGATAATTTTCAGACAGGCATCGGTTGGTTTGCATGCAGCAAGGTGGTTCGCGAGCAATAAGGGAGCGGTGATATTGAGCGTAACAGCCTGCATCATGTCTGCTGCGTTTTGTTTACCTAATATAGCGTTCGGCCAGGTTGTACCGGCATTGTTAATTAACACGATATGTTTGGTGGCGCTTATAAAACGGGCCAAAACGCCCTGTGCCAGCCATATATTCAATGCCTGACTATCTGATAAATCAATTGCTTGCTGCTGCAAGTTTTCAGACAGGCATTCTTTTAAAAGATTGCGTGACAAGCCGAAAGCGGGGCAATTTTTGTCCAGATAGTATTTAGTTAAGGCTTTTCCCAATCCCCTGCTGTGGCCGGTGATAATGACTTTTTCCATATTTAACCCACCCGGTAAAAAGCCAAACTGCCAAGGAGATTAGGCAATGTGTTGACCCGTTTGCCTTTGGTCATCACGGCGCGCTCCAGAATATGGATGCCGTTTTTGACGCACAGCAGTTCGAAATCGACAATGGTACAAAAATGGATATTCGGCGTGTTATACCATTGGTACGGCATGCGTTCGGATACGGGCATATGGCCGGTTAAGCCGAGCTGCACACGGTTGCGCCAATAGCCGAAATTCGGAAAAGAAACAATCGCCTGTTTGGCCACGCGCGTGAGGTCGCGCAAAATGTTTTCCGTATTCTGCATGGCTTGGATGGTTTGGCTCAACACCAGAATATCGAAGCTGTTGGAATCGAAATCCTGCAGGCCCTGCTCCAAATCGGCCTGTATCACGTTGATGCCGCGCTCCATGGAAGCAAGCACGCCTTCGGTGTCGATTTCCACGCCGTAGCCGCTGCAATGTTTGTTTCGCACTAATGCTGAAAGCAGTTCGCCTTTGCCGCAGCCCAAATCCAAAACCCGGCTGTTTTCAGGAATCCAATCGTAAATCAGTTGCAAGTCATCGCGCAGATTCATGCTTGCAACTCCTTGTAAACATTATTCATATAAGCGCGCATGGCGCGGACATACGGCTCGTCGGTCATCAAAAAAGCATCGTGGCCGTGATACGATTCCACTTCTATATATTGCACGCTTTTTCCTGCTCTGACCAAATGTTTGACTAATGAACGTGAGCGTTCCGGTGCAAAGCGCCAGTCTGTGCTGAAGCTGGCAACAAAAAATTTGGCTTTTACATGGCTGAGCGCGGCTGATAAATCGTTGCCGTATTCGTCGGCCGGGGCGAAATAATCCAAGGCTTTGGTCATGCGCAGGTAAGAGTTGCCGTCAAAACACTCGGCAAATTTATCCCCTTGATAACGCAGATAGGATTCGATTTCAAATTCAACGCCGTAGCCGTATTGGTAACCGTCACTACGCATACTGCGGCCGAATTTTTTACCCATGCCTTTTTCGGCTAAGTAAGTGATATGCCCCATCATACGTGCGATGCGTAAACCTCGGCGGGGAATGGTGTTGTGGCGGCGGTAATGGCCGTTGTGGAAATTGGAATCGGTGATAATGGCTTGGCGCGCCACATCGTTAAACGCAATATTTTGTGCAGACAAACGCGTGGCCGAAGCAATCACCAAAGCGTGGCGCACGCGGTCGGGGAAATCAATCGTCCATTGCAAAGCCTGCATACCGCCCAAGCTGCCGCCGACAATCGCTGCCCATTGCACGATACCCAAATAATCGGCCAGCATCGCTTGGCTTTTAACCCAGTCTTTTACCGTTACCACAGGAAAGTCGGCGCCGTATTCCTCGCCGGTTTCAGGGTTTTCGCTCAAAGGCCCGGTGCTGCCGTGGCAGCCGCCGAGATTGTTCAAGCCGACCACGAAAAAACGGTTGGTATCAATCGGCTTGCCGGGGCCGACCATATTGTCCCACCAGCCGGGCGCTTTATCCTGTTCGCTATGATATCCGGCCACATGGTGGTTGCCCGACAAAGCATGGCAAATCAAAACGGCATTGCTTTTGGCCTCGTTGAGCGTTCCGTAAGTTTCAATCATCAAATCGAAACGGGGCAGCGTTTGGCCGCTTTGCAGGAGCAAAGGTGATTTAAACGGAATTTTCTGCGGGCTGACCAGCCCGACACTGTTGGCACGGTTCATAAGGCAGACATGTTTTCGGAAAAGCATTTATTATAGCGGCTTCGCCTGCTTTGTGCATTCAGACAGGCATTTTCAAACCGGCGTTTTTCAGACAGGCATCGAGCATGATCGGGCGGATCTTACGCATTATTTTATTGATTTCGATTGCGGCGATTATCATAAACCGTTTGTTTAGCAGAAAACAAAAACGGGCGCTAAATGATATTGTCCGCTTGGCTGCTTGGATGGTATTGATTGTAACCGCATTGGTTTTTCTGCTGCATCTTTTCTTCGGCATTTAAAGCCTCATGATAAAATGCCCCATTTTCCGGCAACACATTAACAAACGCTTTTCACATGACCGACTATCAAACCGCCCTATCGCAATGCCTGTCTGAACAAACTGCTACCATTGCCAGCCACACGTTAGCAAGCGGGGAAACCGTTTGGGTGCGGAAAGTAGGCAAACATGTGCCGCAATGGCGATATGCTGCATTGGGTTTGCTCAGTAAGGTATTCAAACTCGGTGCTTTGCAGCCGGTGCCCAATTTGGGTGGCGAAGCGGCGCTCGCCATAGAAGCACGCCGCCTGCAAGAGTTGGAGCAAGCCGGTGTGCCCGCGCCCAAACTGCTTGCGCAAAGCCGGAAAGCAATTATGTTCAGCTGCTTGGGGGCAAATGGGTTTATGCACGAAATAGAAAATCCTGCCACCCAGCTCGCTTCATTTGCTGAATGTTTGGCTGCAATTGCCCGTGTGCATAAAGCCGGCCAATACCTTAGCCAGGTATTTATCCGCAACATTATCCGGCAAAGCGATGGAGGCATCGGCTTTATTGATTTTGAAGACGACCCGCTACTGCATATGCAGTTGCTACAATGCCAATGCCGCGACTATTTATGCTATCTGCAATCTTCCGCCACCTGGCTTGAACGAACCGGCAATCTATCCGAAGCTGTTGCCATTTGGTGCCGACACTTTCAAAGCCTGCCTGAAAATTTGCAAACTGCTCTGCGCAAAAACTATCTGCGCGTGTTGTGGCTGAGAAAGCTGACCGCCGGTTGGATGGGAAGCGACACCCGCAGATTATCCGCGCTGGCGCAACTGCTATATCAAGCGGAAAAGGTACGGCAAAATTCCCAATAAGTTGACACAACCTACAATGCCTGTCTGAATTATTTTTCAGACAGGCATTGTTACAAACCCGCAAATGCTTGCTCTGAATAAGTATGCAAAAAATCCCTTAACGCTTCTGCGGCCGGGGAAAGCGCACGGCTGCGGCGGCGGTATAGAAAAAAACTGCGTTCTACTTGCGGCTCAGAGAGTAAACGCATCACTAGGCCATGCTGCTTTACCCAGTCGGCAGCGTATGGCAGGCATATCGTTATGCCCAACCCTGCCTTGGTCATGCCCAGCGCAGTCGAGAGGAAATTCACACGATATCGCGGATGCTTGATGTATTCGGCGGTTTCGGGCGGCAAAGTTGCCGCAAGCCTGTCTGTAAAGGGGCTGCTGAGCGTAATGAGCTGCTCCGATGCCAAATCAGTCCAATTCACAGTTTTTTGCTCCGCCAAACGGTGTTCGGGCCTCACTACCAAATAAAACGGCAATTTAAACAGCAGCTCCGATTCAATATCGCTGCCGTATGTGCGCTCCGGCCCCAAGCCAAAATCTGCCTCGCTGTCTTCCACACGCTGTAACACCTGCTCTACGCTGCAATCAATCAAATTGGTTTGAATATCAGGATATTGGCGTTGAAACGCTGCCATTACAGCCGGTAGAGCAGAAGCGGCGAGTTGCTGGGAAACAGCGATATGCACTTGCCCCTGATGAAAATTCTTCAGATTTTTTAATTCAATATCTAAAACCGATACTTCATTGATAATTCTTCTTACCTGAGGCAGCAAATAGCTGCCATAGTCTGATAAATGCAACTGCCGCGTGGTTCGGTCAAACAGCTTAACATCCAAATTATTTTCCAACTCTTTAATCAAGCCGCTTAATGCAGACTGGGTAAGATGCAGCGCCTCGGCTGCACGGGTAAAACTGCCGCAATCGGCTACGGTAATAAAGGCTTTGAGTTGACGCAGGGTAATATTCATAAGAAAACCTTATAATTAAATAATAAAAAACTAATTGTCTGATAAATAATAGCCGTTTTATGATTTATTGCATACAAATTGCTCACTTTTCTAAATTTTAATCAGCTAGATATACAAACCGTTTAACCAATAAAATTTTATTTAAATATTTAAACCTGTATTCAAGAGGAGAAACATTATGGCTGATTTGTTTGACAACCCCATGGGTTTGTGTGGTTTTGAGTTTGTTGAATTTGCCTCACCCGAATCTAATATTTTGGAGCCTTTATTTGAAAAAATGGGCTTTATATTGGTTGCAAAGCACCGATCCAAAGATGTTTTGCTCTACCGTCAGGGCGGCATTAATTTCATTGTCAACCGGGAGCCTAGAAGCGAGGCCGCTTATTTTGCCGCCGAACACGGGCCGAGCGCCTGCGGTATGGCATTCAGGGTGCGTGATGCGCATCAGGCATACAACCGCGCTTTGGAATTGGGCGCGCAGCCGATTGAGATTCCCACTTCCGTGATGGAGCTGCGCCTGCCTGCCATCAAAGGTATAGGCGGTGCGCCTCTTTATCTGATCGATCGCTTTGAAGAAGGCAAATCCATTTACGATATCGACTTTGAATTTTTACCTGATGTCGACCGCAACCCGTTCGGCTACGGCCTGAAAATCGTCGATCATCTCACCCACAATGTTTACCGCGGCCGCATGGATTATTGGGCAGGCTTTTATGAAAAGCTTTTTAACTTCAAAGAAATCCGTTATTTCGATATCAAAGGCGAATACACAGGCCTCACCAGCCGTGCGATGACTGCACCGGACGGTTTGATCCGCATCCCTTTAAACGAAGAAGCCAAACAGGGCGGCGGCCAGATTGAGGAGTATCTGATGCAGTTCGGCGGCGAAGGCATCCAGCACATTGCCCTGTTGAGCGACAACCTTCTGGAAACCATAGATCAATTGTGCGCTGCCGGCATTCCCTTAATGACTGCGCCTCCGGCCACTTATTACGAAATGCTGGATGAAAGGCTGCCGGGACACGGCGAGCCGGCAGATGAATTGCGCGCGCGCGGCATTCTGCTGGACGGCACAACCGAAGGCGGCCATCCGCGTTTATTACTGCAAATCTTTTCCGAAACCTTACTGGGCCCTGTGTTCTTCGAATTCATCCAACGCAAAGGTGATTATCGGGAAGGTTTCGGCGAAGGTAATTTCAAAGCTTTGTTTGAGTCGCTGGAGCGGGATCAGATCCGCCGTGGTGCGTTAATGTTAGAGGAATAATTAGCGCCAGATTATGGCTTTAGTGTCGTTTGAATAAAACCATTATAGATAATTTTAATTATCAAACGGCCTTTGCTTTTTAAAATAAAAATTGGAGAAATACATTGAGTCAACAGCCTTACCTTTCAGAGATTATTGATAATCGCCCTTTAGGCAAACGCCAATATTGGATTTTGGTAATTTGCGGAATTTTGATGGTATTAGACGGATTTGACGTTCAATCGGTAAGCTATGCCGCACCGGCTATTTTACAGGATTGGCAGATTGAGAAATCTGAATTGGGAGCAGTATTCGGTTCAGGATTATTCGGTTTGTTAATCGGTTCTTTGGTATTCAGCTATTTTTCCGACAAATTCGGCCGTCGTCCGATTTTACTGTGGAGCACATTGTTTTTTGCTTTATGTATGACCGCCACAGCTTTTGTTGAGAACGTTACCCAACTTGTGGTGCTGCGGTTTATTACAGGCTTGGGCTTGGGTGCGATTATGCCGAATGCAATGGCTTTGTGCGGAGAGATTACACCCAAACACCAGCGAATCTCAGTCATGATGATGATTTCTTGCGGATTTACCATAGGCGCGATGCTGGGCGGTTTTTTGGCGGCGTTTCTGATTCCGCGCTTTGGCTGGGAATCGGTATTTTTAGTTGGTGGTGTGTTGCCTTTTTTATTACTCGGCGTGATGATCAAATACATGCCTGAATCGCTGCAATATTTGGCGCTTCGCAATCCTCAAGATCCGAGGGTACGTCGTGTATTGGGAGAATTTTATCCGGGCCAGCCGCTGCCTGATAGCGTTCAGACTGCCAAAGCTCAAGGCAGCATGCCGGTTAAGGCTTTATTTGAACACGGCCGCCATACCTTCACACTGACAATTTGGGTTATCAGTCTGATGAACATGATTGCACTCTACTTTTTATCAAGCTGGATGCCCACCTTAGCCAAGCAAACCGGTATGTCGCTGGAAACTGCGGTGTTGGTTGGTGCAACGCTTCAATTGGGAGGCACGATTGGTACGGTGCTGATGGGGCGCATTATCGACAGACAGGGTTTCTACAAAGTGCTGATACCGTGTTTTGCTGTATCGGCCTTATCGATAGCGGTTCTGGGCAGCACAGTTGGATCTATCGGAGTGTTTTTTGCAGTCGTGTTTGTAATCGGATTCACCGTAATCGGCGGCCAGCCCGCAATCAATGCAATGGCAGCCAATTACTATCCTACCGAGTACCGTACTACTGGGGTGGGTTGGAGTTTAGGTGTCGGCCGTATCGGTTCGGTTATCGGGCCGGTTTTGGGAGGCTGGCTGGTACAGGCAGGTAATTTGAGCCCGCAGCAACTGTTTTATTTCGTTGCCGTACCGTCTGTTGTGATTATTGCTTTCCTCTTTTTACAGAAAATGCTCGGCATTGCCAAAGCATAATTTTCCATTACACCATGAAGGAGAAATATCATGGCTATTACTCAAGGCGTACACCACGCTGCTTACCGCTGCAAAGACGCGAAAGAAACCGTTGAATGGTATCAAAAACATTTGGATATGGACTTTGTATTGGCGATTGCGGAAGACAAAGTGCCTTCTACCGGCGAACCTGATCCGTATATGCATATTTTTTTGGATGCAGGCGGCGGCAATATTCTGGCATTTTTCGAATTGCCTACCAAACCCGAAATGGGGCGTGATCCGAACACTCCGGTGTGGACTCAGCATATTGCTTTCAAAGTGGAAAGCATGGAAAAACTGTTGGCAACCAAAGATAAGCTGATTGCCGAAGGCGTCGATGTGCTCGGGCCTGTAAACCATACTTTGTTTAAATCTATTTATTTCTTTGACCCGAGCGGCCACCGCATTGAACTGGCTTGCGACATTGCCACCGAAAAAATGAACCGGGCTTTGGATAAAGTGAAATGGGATATGCTTAACGAATGGGCGGAAACCAAACGCGCTCCGCAGCACGCCCGCTGGATCCACGACGGTACGGAACCGCCGGAAGTCTAATCAATGTTCACGTTATTCAGCCGTGCTTAATGATGAAAATGAAAACCGTATTTCGAGATAGAGCCTGAAAAGACTAAGAAGGAAAAAACATGAAATTAGCAACATTGAAACAAGGCGGTCGTGATGGCCGTTTGGTGGTCGTTAGCCGTGATTTGAGCCGTTATGTATTGCCGGAAATCCAAACCCTGCAGGCTGCTTTGGATGATTGGGAGCAAGCGGAAGAAAGTTTGAAAGCCGTTTATGACGACTTGAATGCCAACCCCGAAAAAGGCGAAGCATTCGACCCTGAAAAATGCCATTCGCCCTTGCCGCGCGCTTACCAATGGGCAGACGGCTCGGCTTATCTCAACCATGTGGAATTGGTGCGCAAAGCCCGCAATTCGGAAGTGCCCGAATCATTTTACGATGATCCTTTGATGTATCAAGGCGGTTCGGACAGCTTTATCGGCCCCCGCGATGAGATTCTCGCCCAGCCGGAATGGGGCATTGATTTTGAAGCGGAAGTGGTGGTTATCAGCGGCGATGTGAAACAAGGCGCTAGGCCTGAGGAAGCTGCAAAAGCCATCCGTTTGGTTATGCTGGTAAACGATGTGTCGCTGCGCAATTTGATTCCTGCAGAGCTAGCCAAAGGTTTCGGTTTCTTCCAAAGCAAACCCGCCAGCGCGTTCAGCCCCGTGGCCGTTACGCCCGATGAATTGGGCGATGCATGGAAAGACAATAAAGTTCACCTGCCTTTGCGCGTAACCCTCAACGGCAAGCCGTTCGGCTTTCCGAATGCCGGCGATGATATGACTTTCGACTTCGGACGCCTTTTGTCACATGTGACCAAAACACGCAATGCAGCCGCCGGTTCGATTATCGGTTCGGGCACGGTTTCCAATAAGCAAAACGATCTTTACGGCTCTTCAGTAGAAAACGGCGGCGTAGGTTATTGCTGCTTGGCGGAGCTGCGCATGTATGAAACCATTGAAACCGGCGAGCCGAAAACACCGTTTATGCAGCATGGCGATGTGGTGGAAATCGAAATGCTGGATAAGAATGGCAACAATATTTTCGGCACCATCATTAATAAGGTAAACACGAAATACTAACCTTAAACCCATGCCTGTCTGAAAGTACACGGCATCATTTTCAGACAGGCATTGCATCCAATATAGATTTATTAACAAGTGCTGCAATAAAAAACGATGCGTACCGAATTAATACTTTGCGCATTAAAACCACAAAATGAAAAAAGAGGAGGAGCACATGGATAAAGCATTATTGAGAATGAGGCCGCGGGAGGCTTTATTGATTGCCGTGATGGTGGTTGTCGTGATGGGCATAACCATGATCGGTTTTGAATGGGTGCCGCATTTATCGGTGATTTTCGTATTGTGCGGTTTACTGGTATTCGGCAAATACAAAAAGATATCGTTTAAAAACATGCAAAGCGGCATGGCTTCGGGTGTGGTATCGGGAATCGGCGCGATCTATCTCTTTTTCTTCATCGGCCTGTTGGTTTCCGCACTGATGATGGCCGGCTCGATTCCCACCTTGATTTATTACGGCTTCGAGCTGATTTCGCCAAAAATATTTTATCTTTCCGCTTTTTTGCTTACCGGTATTATCGGTATGGCTATAGGCAGCAGCCTTACCACTTGCGCCACTTTGGGCGTGGCCTTTATCGGCATGGGCAGCGCGTTTGCTGCAAATCCGGCAATTGTGGCCGGAGCGGTGGTATCCGGTGCTTTTTTCGGAGACAAAATGTCGCCGCTTTCCGACACCACCAGTATTGCTGCATCAATAGTGGGCATTGATTTGTTTGAGCATATCCGAAACATGATGTATACCACCCTGCCCGCCTTTGTGATTACCGCGATTATATTTTGGATTTTGTCCGGTAACCTCAACTCCGCTGATTTGGCCGGTGTGCAGGCTTTCAAAACGCAATTGGAGGCCAGCGGTTTGGTGCACGGCTATACTCTGCTTCCTTTCTTTGTGTTACTGGTTTTGGCTATTAAAAAAGTAAACGCTATTTACACCATTATCGCCACGATTCTAACCGCCCTACTCATCACGTTTATCCACAGCAGCCCCTCAATTTCTCAGCTGGGCAGCTACTTTTTCACAGGCTACAAGCCTAATGAAGGTGTAGATTTAGGCGAAGTGGGCAAGCTGATTTCGCGCGGCGGCATCAATAGTATGTTTTTTACCCAAACCATCGTGATTCTGGCTTTAAGCTTGGGTGGGCTATTAAACACTTTAGGCGTTTTACCGGCACTTTTGGCCGGAGTGGGCCATGTACTGACGAACGCCGGGCGCGCCACCTTTACCGTAGCCGCTACATCGTTAGGCATCAACGTGTTAATCGGCGAACAATACTTGAGCCTGCTCTTGGCCGGTAACACTTTCAAGCCGGTTTATGAAAGGCTGGGGCTGCATCCGCGCAATATCTCGCGCACCGTAGAAGACGCCGGCACCGTTATCAACCCTCTGGTACCCTGGAGCGTGTGCGGCGTGTTTATCAGCAACGTATTGGGCGTGCAAGTAATTGATTATTTACCTTATGCTTTCTTTTGCTATCTGAGTTTGACGTTGACGCTTGTGTTCGGATTCACGGGATTAACGTTGAGCAAAGCAGAAGAAGAACCCACATAATTTGTACACACGGTTTTCAGACAGGCCTGTCTGAAAACCGTGCCGAAGGATCCGTTTATGAAACTCTATTCTTATTATCGAAGCTCTGCCGCCTATCGCGTGCGCATCGCCCTGAACCTGAAAAAACTGGCTTACGATACTGCATTCATTCACTTGGTCAAGCAAGGCGGCGAGCAAAGATTGCCTGAATATGCAGCGCTAAATCCGCAAAAACTCGTTCCTTCTTTGGAAGATAAAGGGCAAATATTTACCCAATCACTGGCTATCATCGAGTATTTGGACGAAACCCATCCCGAGCATCCCCTGCTCCCCGCCGCACCCGCCGAACGCGCCCGCGTGCGCGCTCTAGCCCAGTTGATTGCCTGCGACACCCATCCTTTAAACAATTTGAGAGTGCTGCAATACTTGCAAAACCAATTGGGTGCAAGCGAAGCCGCTAAAACAGAATGGTACCGCCATTGGATTCACGAAAGCTTTACCGCTTTGGAAACCATGCTGCAATCGGTGCAAACCGGCCGCTTCTGCCATGGCGATGCGCCCACGTTGGCCGACTGTTGCCTGATTCCGCAAGTTTACAATGCCTACCGTTTTAGATGCGATTTGAATGCTTTCCCTACTATCCAACGCATTAATGCCGAATGCCTGAAGTTACCCGAATTCCAAGCCGCAGCGCCGGAAAACCAGCCGGACGCAGAATAAGCGTATGCCTGTCTGAATCTGCGAACAAGAATGTGTTTCGATAAACCTCATAAGTTGAGCATGACAAATGATTCCGGGTGGTAAGATTAAGCCTCATTACACAACAACAATCGGAGTAATAGATGTCTACCCTTCCCCAATATGATTTAAAAGGCAAAACCGTGCTGATTACCGGCGCGGCCAGCGGTATCGGACGCGATATGGCCATAGAGTTCGGCCGTGCAGGAGCCAATGTCGGCGTGGCTGATTTAAACCTTGAGCAAGCCGAAGCGGTGGCGGAACACATTTCCATCAAAGGAGGGCGGGCAATCGCCGTGGGTATGGATGTGTGCGATGAAAACCAAGTTAACGCCGGCACGGCCAAAGTGGTGCAAGCATTCGGCAGAATAGACATATTGGTGTCAAACGCCGGCATACAGATTATCAACCCGATTGATAAATTATCTTTTGCCGAATGGAAAAAAATGCTGGCCATCCATCTCGACGGCGCATTCCTCACCACGCGGGCGGCTCTGAAATATATGTATGCAGATAAGCAAGGCGGAACAGTCATTTATATGGGCTCCGTTCACTCCCACGAAGCTTCGCCGCTGAAAGCGCCCTATGTCACCGCCAAACACGGCCTGCTGGGATTGAACCGTGTATTGGCGAAAGAAGGCGCGGCGCATAATGTGCGCTCGCACGTTATCTGCCCGGGATTTGTCAAAACACCGCTGGTCGAGCAGCAAATTCCTCTGCAAGCACGGGAAAAAAACATCAGTGAAGAAGAAGTGGTTAAAAACATTATGCTGGGCAATACGGTTGATAGTGAGTTTACAACCACGGAAGATATCACTCAGCTTGCCTTATTTTTGGCGGCCTTTCCCAGCAATGTATTTACCGGGCAGTCTTTTATTGCCAGCCACGGCTGGTCTATGAAATAACCATAAGGAGAAAAAATGAACAAACTTTACCCTGATGCGGCCACAGCGCTAAACGATATCGTAGCAAACGGCCAAACCATCGCCGTGGGCGGTTTCGGCTTGTGCGGCATCCCGGAAGCGCTGATTACCGCCCTGCGCGACAGCGGCGTGAGCGGTCTCACCTGCATCAGCAACAACGCAGGCGTCGACGGCTTCGGCCTAGGCCTTTTATTGGAAAGCCACCAAATCAAAAAAATGATTGCTTCTTATGTTGGCGAAAACAAAGAATTCGAGCGGCAATTTTTATCGGGTGAACTAGAAGTAGAGCTCACCCCGCAAGGCACCTTGGCAGAAAAACTGCGTGCAGGCGGTGCGGGCATTCCTGCTTTTTACACTCGCACCGGTGTAGGCACACAAGTAGCGGAAGGTAAAGAAACACGCGAATTCGACGGGCTGGAATATGTGATGGAGCGTTCGCTCACAGCCGATGTTTCCCTGGTTAAAGCCTGGAAAGCCGATAAAACCGGCAATCTTGTTTTCCGCAAAACTGCGCGCAATTTCAACCCTGATGTTGCCTCTGCCGGAAAAATCACCATAGCGGAAGTAGAAGAAATCGTGGAAGTCGGCGAGCTGGATCCCGACTGCATCCACTTACCCGGCATTTATGTACATAGAATTATCATTAACAAAAATCCAGAAAAACGCATCGAACAACGCACCACAAGGGAGGCATAAGCATGGCTTGGACACGAGAACAAATGGCGCAACGCGCCGCCAAAGAGCTGCAAGACGGATTCTACGTCAACCTCGGCATCGGCCTGCCCACATTGGTTGCCAACTACATCCCCAAAGGCATGGACGTGATGCTGCAATCTGAAAACGGCCTCTTGGGCATAGGCGCTTTCCCCACCGAAGAAGAAATCGACCCCGACCTGATCAACGCAGGCAAGCAAACCGTTACCGCCCAACCCGGCGCCAGCTTTTTCCCCAGCTCCCAATCTTTCGCCATGATACGCGGCGGAAAAATCAATCTGGCGATTCTCGGCGCGATGGAAGTATCCGAGCAAGGCGACCTGGCCAATTGGATGATTCCCGGCAAAATGGTTAAAGGCATGGGCGGCGCAATGGATTTGGTGGCCGGCGTGCAGCGCGTGATTGTATTGATGGAGCACACCGCCAAAGGCGGCGCATTTAAAATCAAACCGCAGTGCGATCTGCCGCTAACCGGCAAACAAGTGGTGCACCGCATCATCACAGACTTGGGCGTATTGGATGTGGTTGAAGGCAAATTAAAACTGGTCGAGCTGGCTGTTGGCGTGAGCTTTGAAGAGTTGCAGGCTGCCACCGGCGTAACCATTGTGCAATAACGATATGCCTGTCTGAAAACCGCTTAACTTTTTCAGATAGGCATAGTTTGAAAGGTTGTATCTTATGAACAAAGAAATCGTCATCGTTGCCGCCAAGCGCACTCCTATCGGCAGCTTTTCGGGCAGCCTTGCCGGTGTACGAGCCCCCGATTTGGGCGCGGCGGTCATCAAAGCCTTGCTGGATCAAACCGCTGTTGCCCCGGAAACCGTGAGCGAAGTGATTATGGGCAATGTGCTGACTACCGGCATCGGTCAAAATCCCGCCCGCCAAGCCGCTATATCGGCCGGGGTGCCTGCAAAAACACCTGCTACCACGGTAAACGTGGTGTGCGGTTCGGGGCTGAAAGCCGTGCAAATGGCTGCGCAAGCGGTTGCCTGCGGCGACGCCGAAATCGTGATTGCCGGCGGGCAGGAATCTATGTCGCAAAGCCCACATTTCATTCACATGCGCGGCGGCATAAAAATGGGTAACGGTGAATTGACCGACAGCATGGTGTTCGACGGCCTCACCGATATTTACAACCGCTACCACATGGGCATTACCGCGGAAAACATCGCCGAACGTCTCAATATCGGCCGCCAAGAGCAAGACACATTTGCCCTGCAATCTCAGCAAAAGGCCGCAGCCGCACAAGCAGCCGGCAAATTCGATGAAGAAGTCGTGCCCGTGTCCATTGCCCAGCGCAAAGGCGACCCGATCAGCTTTGAGCGCGACGAATACATCAAAGCCGGCAGCAGTGCCGAAAAACTCGCCGCTTTGCGCCCCGCGTTCAAAAAAGACGGCACAGTAACCGCAGGCAATGCTTCCGGCATCAACGACGGTGCCGCCGCCGTGATGGTGATGAGTGCCGAAAAAGCCGCCGAACTCGGCCTGAAGCCGCTTGCAACCATCCGTGGTTACGCCGCCACCGGTATCGAGCCGGAAATAATGGGATTAGGCCCGGTTGATGCGGTTAAGCACACGCTGAACAAAGCCGGCTGGCGTATCGAAGACGTGGATTTATTTGAAGCCAACGAAGCCTTTGCCGTGCAGTCTTTGGGGGTAATGCAGCAATTGGGTCTGCCGCCGGAAAAAACCAATATTAACGGCGGTGCCATTGCGCTGGGCCATCCCATCGGCGCATCCGGCTGCCGCATTCTCGTAACCCTGCTGCACGAAATGCAGCGCAGCGGTAAACGCAAAGGCATTGCCACTTTATGCGTGGGCGGCGGCATGGGGCTGGCTTTAGCGGTGGAACGCGGATAACCTCGCAATGCCTGTCTGAAAAACTTAGGCTATAATACTCAAATGCCTGTCTGAAAAAGAGGATTCAGACAGGCATCTACCGTAAAACTTCAAGAAGGAATATCCATGCCTAGAAAAACAGAAATCAACAAAGGCAAAATCAAAGACAATGCCTTAAAAGCGCTGGTTAAATCCAATTTATTCCAGCCCAAAATCCACAAGCCGAAAAAAGGCAAAGGGTCTTACAGCCGAAAAGGCAATAAGCAATCAGGTTTTTTGATAAGCAAAAAACCTGATTTTTTATGCCTGTCTGAAAAATCGTTTATCCGTCATACTGTTCCAAGCGGATACTTTCACTTAAAATAGCCGCTTTGTTTTATTTCGCTGCCCAACATCATGAATATTCTGCAATTAGAAAACTGCTTTTTCGCCGTCGGCCATGTTGCGCTGCTGGCCAACACTTCGTTCCAGCTCGATGCCGGAGAAAAAGTCGGCCTTATCGGGCGCAACGGCGCGGGCAAGTCTTCTTTGCTGAAAATTTTGGCAGGCGTGCAAAAACCCGATGACGGGCAGCTGATCGTGCAAAACGGCCTGAAAACCGTGTATGTGCCGCAGGAAAGTTTTTTCGATGCGTCGGCCACGGTGTTTGATGTGGTTGCCGAAGGTTTGGGCGATCTGCGCGACTTATTGCGCCGCTACCACCAAGTCAGCCTGCGCTTGGAAAACGAACAATCGGAAGCCTTGCTCAAAGAGCTGAATACCCTGCAAACCGAATTGGAAACGCTTGACGGCTGGCAGTTTGACGCCGCCATCAAGCAAACCGTCAGCGAATTAGGCCTGCCTGAAAACGAAACCATAGCCAACCTTTCCGGCGGCCAGAAAAAACGCGTCGCGTTGGCGCAGGCATGGGTGCAAAAACCGGACATACTGCTTTTAGACGAACCCACCAACCACCTTGATATAGATGCGATTATCTGGCTGGAAAACCTGCTCCGGCAATTTAGCGGCAGCATCATCGTGATTACACACGACCGACGCTTTCTCGACAATATCGCCAACCGCATCGTCGAGCTGGATCGCGGCATATTGCGCTCATATCCCGGCTCTTTCTCCAAATACAGCGAGAAAAAAGCGCAAGAATTGGCGGTAGAAGCCGAGCACAACCGCTTGTTTGATAAGTTTCATGCCCAAGAAGAAGCGTGGATACGCAAAGGCATCGAAGCGCGCCGCACCCGCAACGAAGGCCGCGTGCGCCGTTTGGAAGAACTGCGCCGCCAGCGTGCCGAGCGCCGCGAGCGGCAAGGCCAAGTCAATTTCAAACTCAGCAGCGGCGAGAAAAGCGGCAAAATCATTGCCGAATTGGAACACGCAGGCTTCAGTTACGGCGATAAAGTAATTATGAACCCGTTTTCCACCGTGATTCAGCGCGGCGACAAAATCGGCTTAATCGGCCCGAACGGCATCGGCAAAACCACCTTCCTCAAGCTGATTTTAGGCGAATTGCAGCCGACCTACGGCAAAATCCGCTTGGGCAGCAAACAGGAAGTGGCTTATTTCGACCAATTCAGAAGCGCGCTCAACGAAAACGACACCGTGTTTTACACGCTCGGACAAGGCAATGATTATGTGGAAATCGGCGGTAAAAAACGGCATGTGATGAGCTATCTTGAAGATTTTCTTTTCCACCCTGCACGCGCCCAAAGCCCGGTTTCTTCGCTTTCCGGCGGCGAGCGCAACCGCCTGCTGCTCGCCAAGCTGTTTACTAAACCCGCCAATATTCTGGTGCTTGACGAGCCGACTAACGATTTAGACATCGACACGCAGGAGTTGTTGGAAGAATTACTGCGCGACTATCAAGGCACGGTGTTTCTGGTGAGCCACGACCGGATGTTTCTTGATAATGTGATTACACAAAGCATTGTTTTCGAAGGAGAAGGCCGCCTGAAAGAATACATTGGAGGCTATCAGGATTATCTCGATGCCAAAGCGCGCGAAGAAGTTATTCAAGCCGCGCCGGCCAAAACGGCGGCCGCTGCCGAGCCCGAAAAAAATACCCGCTCCAAACAAAACCGCACGGTCAAACTTTCTTATAAAGAGCAACGCGAACTCGACGCCCTGCCCGACGAAATCACCGCGCTCGAAGCCGAGCAGGCTGAATTAACCGCGCAGCTTTCCGATCCCGAAATCTTCAAAGATTACGAACAAGCCGCCAAGCTGCAAACGCGTTCGGAAGAAATCGAAATGCTGCTGCTGGAAAAGCTGGAGCGCTGGGAAATTTTGGAAAACAAACAAAACGGTATCGAACAATAAACAATGCCTGTCTGAAAAGCTTTCAGACAGGCATTCTCCATAAAATAATCAATCAATATAAACAAACTTAGCGCGCTTCACGTTACACAAAAGCTCGTAAGCAATCGTGCCCGCGCTCTGCGCCACTTCGTTGACATCTATCTTATCGCCCCACAGCTCCACTTCGCTGCCGATGGTGCCATCCGTGCCGTTCAAGTCAACGGTAATCATGTCCATAGACACGCAGCCGATAATCCGGCTGCGCACGCCGTTTATCGCAACAGGACTGCCGGTTGATGCACGTCTCGGATAGCCGTCGGCGTAGCCGCAGGCAATCAGGCCAACGCGGGTTGAGCGTTTGGTGTAGAAAACGGCACCATAACCCACCGGCTCATGCGGCTGTAAAACCCGTTCGTCAAATACTTTGGTCGATAAACGCATTACCGGCTTGATGCGCGTATCATGTTCCAAAAACGGATCCACGCCATATAAAGCAAGCCCCGCACGCCCCCAATCCCGCCGCGCCGCCGGATAAGCCAGCATCGCGGCGGAATTGGTCAAACTTTCTTCGCCTTCCAAACCATGGCAGGCAGTGTCAAACGTTTCGATTTGTATATCCGTCATACCGCTGTCTGCATCGTCGGCGCAGGCAAAATGGCTGAATTTCACAATATCCGACACTTTCGGGCTTTGCTTCAAAGTATGATAAGCAGATGCATAATTATGCGGGAAAAATCCTGCACGGTGCATGCCCGAATCCATTTTCAGCCAAACTTTAACCGGCTCTTTCCAATCATGATTCAACAAAGCTTCGAGCTGCCATTGGCTGCCCACAACCGGCCATAAACCGTGTTTGTCAACCAAATCATACTCAGCCGTATCAAATACGCCTTCTAAAAGCACAATCGGCTTACCCACACCGGCTTCACGCAATTCCAAAGCTTCTTCGATACATGCGACGGCAAAACCGTCGGCCAAGTCTTCCAACGCCAGAGCGCACCGCACCGCGCCATGCCCATAGGCATCCGCTTTCAAAACCGCCAAAAGCTTACCGCCGTGGATTTGCTTTAAAGTGCGGTAATTGTCACGCAAACGGTTTAAATAAATTTCTGCCCGCAATGGCCGCATTTGAATATTCCTTAAATGATTAAAAATGAAACAAAGCCGCCCGAATTATGGCAGCCTGTCTGAAAACTTCCAAGCACCTAAATCAAGATTTTCATCAAACAAGTTGATCCTGCCCACCGCCACGCGCACCAAGCGCAGGCAAGGATAACCAGCTTTCGCCGTCATCCTGCGCACTTGCCTGTTTTTTCCTTCGCTAATTTTCACTTCCAGCCAAAAATCAGGCACTGTTTTACGCACCCTTATCGGGGGATTGCGCGGCCAAAGCAGTGCCGTTTCTTCCGCTTCCATCACGCGCACTTTGGCGGGTTTGGCCGTAAAATCCCCCAAATCCATGCCTTTACGTAAAACATCAAGCTTTGCTTGATTCGGCTCGCCTTCCACTTGCGCCCAATATGTTTTTTCCAACTTGAATTTAGGCTCGGCAATCCGGGCCTGCAAACGCCCGTCGTCGGTCAGCAAAAGTAAGCCTTCGCTATCGGTATCCAGCCTTCCCGCCGGATAAAATCCTTTTGCATCAATATAATCTTTCAGCGATTGATGTTCTTCATGAGGGCTGAATTGGCAGATAACGCCAAAGGGTTTATTAAAGATAATCAGATGTGCCATTGCGGGTTACAGCATAAACAATAAAATAAATATCGCCGGAAACTTGATACTCAATATTTAAGTTTCACAGCCACAGGCAGATAAACGGCAATATTTTACCTTAAATCTGCTCCGTTTATCCGCCCGATAAAATAAAACAATATTTCCCAACCTTGTCAAACCACACAACACCCTCTAAAGTTCAATCATCTTACCTTTGAAAGAAAGTAACATTATGTTTTTCGTATTGTCTCCCGCTAAAAACCTGAATGAAAAAGACCCTTCGCCCATAAAGCATTTCACACAACCCGAATTGCTGAATCAAGCCGAGGAGTTAATGAAAGAAGTGAAAACACTTGCGCCGCAGGAGATTGCCGCACTGATGCATGTTTCCGATAAAATCGCCCTGCTCAATGCCGAACGCAATGCCGCATGGCACACGCCTTTCACTCCGGAAAATGCAAAACAGGTGGTTTTTATGTTTAACGGTGACGTGTATGAAGGCATTGACGCGCCAAGTCTTGCGCCCAAAGAAATAGACTACCTGCAAAACCATGTACGCCTGCTTTCCGGCCTCTACGGCCTGCTCCGCCCGCTTGATTTGATGCAGCCTTACCGCTTGGAAATGGGCACGCCGTTTGCCAATTCGCGCGGTAAAAACCTTTATGAATTCTGGGGCGAGCGCATTACCGATTTACTGAATCAAACCCTGCAACAAGCCGATACCGATATTTTGATCAATCTGGCTTCGCAAGAATATTTCAAAGCCGTAAATACCCGCAAACTCAATGCACGCGTGATTACACCTGTGTTTAAAGATGAAAAAAACGGGCAGTACAAAGTTATCAGTTTTTATGCAAAACGCGCGCGCGGGCTGATGGTGCGTTATGCCGCAGAACACGGCATTACCGAACCGGAGGGTTTGAAAAATTTCGATTACGAAGGCTATGTATTCAACCCGGCCGCTTCAAACGAAAACGAATGGGTATTTTTGCGCAACGAACAATCCAAATAAAAACAAAAAGCTACTTTACATCCATTAAAAAAGCTTGGCAAAGCGTCGGTTTTCCGCTAATATCCACGCTTTCAAGAAACGGAAGCGTGGCAGAGCGGTTTAATGCAACGGTCTTGAAAACCGTCGAGGGTTGATAGCCCTCCGTGAGTTCGAATCTCACCGCTTCCGCCAATCTTGATTAAAGTTTTACAAACCGGAGGTGTGGCAGAGCGGTTTAATGCAACGGTCTTGAAAACCGTCGAGGGTTGATAGCCCTCCGTGAGTTCGAATCTCACCGCCTCCGCCAGTTATTCAAACAAAGCCCTTGATTGTTCAAGGGCTTTGTTCTTTTTAAGCCACTTATTTAATTGGCTGCTATACTAGCGGCATAATCATAATTTTCAGACAGGCATCATGAACACAACTTCTGCCAAGCGCGAATTATTGCTCAAACGCGCTACCACAGCCTCTGTATGCACCGCCCTTTTCCTGGTGATAATCAAGGCGGCTGCGTGGATTGCCGATGGTTCGGTAAGCGTGTTGGCCAGCATGGTCGATTCGTTAACCGATTCGGCAGCCAGCATTATCAATCTGATTGCCGTGCGTTTTTCGCTCAAGCCTGCCGATGAAGACCATCAATTCGGCCATGGCAAAGCGGAAGGCTTGTCTGCTATGGTGCAGGCAGCTTTTATCGGCGGTTCTTCCGTGTTTTTAATTTTGAATGCAATCGACCGTATGGTTACGCCCCAGCCTTTGGAGCATACCGGCTGGGGCATTGCCGTGATGGTTGTTTCCATTATTTGTACCTTGACTTTGGTGAATTTTCAGAAGAAAGTGTTGAAGCAGGTGCAATCCGGTGCGGTTGAGGCAGACCATCTGCACTATGTTACCGATTTGCTGACCAACGGCGCGGCAATTCTGGCTTTGATTTTGGCAACATTCGGCTGGTTTTGGGTGGACGTGGCGGTGGGTTTAATCATTGCCGCCTGGGTGATGAAAAGTGCGTGGAGCATTGCGGCAGATGCTTTTAATGTATTGATGGATAAAGCTTTGCCGACCGAAACCGTTGAACAAATCCGCGCTGCAGCGTTATCTGTGGAAGGCGTGGAAGGCGTGCACGATTTGCGTACCCGAGAAGCAGGCGGCAGGAAATTTGTGGATATGCATTTGGATTTGGACGGCAACATTACGCTAAAAGAAGCGCACGATATCGGCCTGCAGGCAGCGGACAAAGTGAAAGCTTTATTTGATGGTGCGGCGGATGTGGTTGTGCACCATGATCCGGCGGATGATGAAGAATGCAGTAAACCTTAGCATAAAGAATCCTGCAAAATAAAATGCCTGTCTGAAAAGCTTCTTTAAAGCTCAAGCTTTTCAGACAGGCATTAGTCAAACTTCCGATCAGCCGCGTTTCCACCAGCTCCCGAGTTTGCGTGCGCCGCCGTCGAGCGCCCAGCCGATTAGGCCGATCAATACAATGGCTGCCATCAGTTCCGAATAAGCCAATCTATCGCGGGTGTCCAAAATAAAATAGCCCAAACCTTCGTTAACACCCAACATTTCGCAAGGCACCAGCACCACCCACACGATGCCGATTGCCAAGCGCAAGCCGTTGAGGATATCGCCCGTTACCGCGGGCAGCATGATTTTAAACAGCATTTCGCCTTTGGTGGCCGAGAGCGAACGCCCCAGCTCCAGCCATTGCTTGTTGATATTTTTCACACCGGCAGCCGTGTTCAGAATAATCGGCCACACTGCGGCAAACGCAAGCAGAAAATAAATCGGCGCATCGCCGATGCCGAACAGCATCACCACCACGGGCATCCACGAAAGCGGTGAAATCATACGCAGAAACTGGAAAGCCGGGCTGCTGGTCTGCTCCGCTTTAGGCGACAAACCGAGCATAAACCCAACCGGCACACCAATCAGCAAAGCAAAAAACAAACCCACAAACACCCGCTGCAAACTCGCCCAGATATGCGGCCACAGCTGGTCTTCCGACAGCAATGTGCCCAAATTGCCCAAAGCAGGCGCGGGGGCGAGCAGATTGGCGAGTGACATATTCTGAGCCAGCAGCATTGCTCCGGCCTGCCATACCGCAACCAGAATCAGCAAACCCAGCCCGCCGAGCAGATAGTTGTTTAGTTTCATGATCTTCCTTTAATGTGCGTTACCCTGCATATCCGTATTTTTCAGACAGGCATTCAAATCTCAAATATTTCTTTCCTGTTTAAATCCTGCAAACCGAAAGCCTGCATCATTTGAGACTGCTTTAAAGCCTGCTCCACGAAACGTGTGTCAAACAATTCTTTCGCCGCTTCGGCCGGATTCAATTCTTGCAGAAACCGGTTTACGCCCGCCAAATGGGTTTCCTGCAAAAGCTTCACCAGCATTTCACTATATGATTGGAACGGATACGGCTGGAAATCGATGCGTTGCTGCTGCCAGCCTGCATGGCGTATGGCGCCTTCGCGCTCGTATTTGCCCCAAACCACCGGCTCGGGCTGCAACACATTGTGCAACACTTTCACATCATGCGGCGTGTATTTTTGAATGCCTTGCTTGGCCAACAATTCAGCAGTTTCGGTACGGTGCGTTTTCGCCCACGCAGCTGCCTGCACCAGCGCGTTCACCACTTTTTGCACCCATTCGGGGCGGTTTTCGATATCGTGGTCGTGTATCATGCTCAGGCAGCAGGCGTGGTCTTTCCAAATGTCGCCGGAAAAGCGCAAAACTTTGCCCACGCCTTTGGCTTCGGCCAAAGCGTTAAACGGTTCGGCCACGATAAAGCCCGCAATCTGTTTGGAAGCCAAGCCGGGTACCATATCGGAAGGCGGCATCACAGTCAGCCTCACCTGCCCTGCCCGCGGATTTTTCTCCACCACCTGCAAACCCGCTTTGCGTATCATCTGCTGCACGATCACATTGTGTATCGAATACCAAAACGGAATCGCCACCGTTTGCCCCTGCAAATCCTGCACGCTCTGGATATCGGGCCGCACAGTCAGCGCAGAGCCGCAGGTGTGGTTCCACATCAGCGCGCGCACGGGTGCTTTGCTGCCGTAGCGCATCCACACGCTCATGGGCGAGAGCACATGAATCAGGTTGACCTGCCCGCTTAAAAACGCTTCTACCAAGCTGGCCCACGAGCGGAACAACACCGGCTTAACCGCCGCCACGCCGTTTTGCTCAAACATGCCTTTGCCGTGCGCCACCAACAGCGGCGTGGCATCAAGAATCGGCAGATAGCCTATGGTTAAAGGCGCATCGGGGTTGGCGGCGGCGCGGTTGGAACAGGCTTGCAGCAGCGGCAAGGCCGTAGCGGCGGCAAACAAAGCGGAAAGTTTGAGAAAGTCGCGGCGTGAATGCATGGTGTCGGTCTTTATATCTATTGTTTTCAGATGGTTTTCAGACAGGCATCATGCCTGTCTGAATGATTCAAATCACAAAATCCACGGTTTTGGTTTGCGCCGTATGCTGTTGCGCCTGATGCAAGTTTTTCAGGATTTCCACTCTTAAGTCGTTCATCTCCAAAAGCTTATCGTGGCGCGGAAAATGCTGCTGCGGTTGCCAGGTGCCGATGATTCGGCCGGGCATTTGGCCGATTAGCACGATGCGGTCGGAAATCAGCAGAGCTTCGTCGATATCGTGGGTAACCATCACGGCGGCGGTTTGGTGTTTTTGCACGATTTCGCGCAACAAATCCTGCATTTGCGCGCGTATCACTTCGTCCAGCGCGGAAAAAGGTTCGTCAAGCAGCAGCACTTGCGGCTTGCGCGCCAATGCGCGCGCAAGCGCCACACGCTGCGCCATGCCGCCGGAAAGCTCCGACGGGAATTTGTCGGCCGCATGGCTTAAGCCCACTTCTGCCAACGCGGCTTCGACGCGGTTATTCAACTCGGCTTTGTCGATATGCGGCTGTTTTTTAAAGTCCAAGCCAAACGCCACGTTGTCGCGCACGTTCAGCCAGGGCAGCAAAGAGGCGGTTTGGAACACAAAGCCCACACGCGGGTGCGGCTTTTCCACCGTTTCTCCCAACAGCGATACTTCGCCTTTAAGCGGGCGGTTCAGCCCGGCCAGAATGCGCAAGAGCGAAGATTTGCCTACGCCGCTCGGCCCCAGCAGGCTTACCAGCTCGCCCTGCCCGGCCGTTAAAGAAAAATCCTGCAAAATGGTTTTCAAGCGGCCTTGTTCCTGATAGCCGAGGGAAAGGTTTTGAACGGAAAGTGCGGTCATGATGGTGTGTCCGGTAAACAATGCCTGTCTGAAAAAAAGCAGGCTTGCGCCCGCTTGTTGTGAAGCGCGTCAAATTGAAAATTCTTCTCCGCCCATAAATTCCAAGTCGCTGATTTCTTTACGCAAATGCTTCAGCGCAGGGGTAACGATGGCTACAAACAGGGCTTCGCGCGAGCGGCGTTGAACGGGGCTGCTCATCAGATACCCTTTGGCACCGGCGTGCAGCGCGGCGGATTGCGCGGCATCAAGGCAGAGCTGGGAAGCGTCGGCGCGCGTTTGCAGGGTTTCCAGCAGGTTGGCCTGATTTTGATAGGATTCGTGCGCCAGTTTTTCGGTTTTTACCAAAAGCATGTTGTGGCGTTTGGTTAGTTCGTCGAAACCGTGGTCGAGAAAATAATTGGTTTCACTGCCCACATTCGCCAGCTCGATTTCTTTCAGACAGGCATCAATAATGCCCGCGCCGATGCCGATTTGCAGCAGAATAAAGCCGGTTTTGATGCTTTTGATGAAATCGGCAAACTGATCCGGCTCGGCCAAAACGTCTTCA
Source organism: Neisseria wadsworthii 9715 (assembly GCF_000227765.1). Classification (GTDB taxonomy): domain Bacteria; phylum Pseudomonadota; class Gammaproteobacteria; order Burkholderiales; family Neisseriaceae; genus Neisseria; species Neisseria wadsworthii. The sequence goes on along the minus strand of NZ_JH165159.1, from coordinate 1,537,224 downwards.
TGCGGCACGAATACATTGTCAAACTTCACCGCAAACGTGCGCGTGCCTTCCAATGCGCAAAACTCCGGGCAGGCAATCAGCGATACGCCTTCGCGTTGCGCACCGGTGATAAACATCACATAACTGCCGCCGATTTGGGCCGTGTTCGCCCAGATATGGTTTTCGCCCAGATTGGATACCCACGGCAAAATGCCGTTTACCGTGTAGCCGCCTTCCGTTGCCACCGCTTGCAACAAATGGTCTTCAATACCTGCCAGATGTTTCACTGTGTTCGACATGCCCGTACCCGCCAGCACTTTCGCGCTTAACACATCAGGCAGATAGCGCTTTACCGCCTGATTGGGCGTTTGGTGCAGGTACCACGCACATGCCGCCTGACACCATGCGGAAAACGCCGTGGCGCCGCATTCTTTGCCGATTTCGCGCAACACGGAAATCTGATCCGACAAGCCCAAACCGCTGCCACCCTCTTCCGCGCTGCCCACGCAGGCAAACCCGCCGATTTCACCGAGCTTGCGCATAAACGCTTCGGGATACAGGCCTTTGCGGTCAATGTCTTCCGCCAAAGGTTTTAATGTGTGTCGTACAAGTTCTGTAACCTGATTGAGCAAAGTTTCGCGTGACATGGTTTCTCCGAAAGTTTGGCCGTTGGTGCGGCATGAAATATTATTGGCTTGGAAATGTGGTTTTCAGACAGGCATCAAGTGTTTGTATTGATTAAGCAAACTGTTGCAGCTCAGGGTTAATTTCCGTGCGGGCAAGATTGTTGGTGTAGTTGCACAAAGTTGCCAAAGCCACGCCGAGCACAACTTCCACCGCCTGCTGCTCGTTATAGCCCGCGTCAAAAAACGCTTTCAAAGCTTCGTCGGACACATTGCCTTTGTGGGCAATCACTGCTTGGGTGAAATCGGATAAAGCGTTGAGCTTGGCATCGGCAATCGGCGCTACGGCGCGCACGGCTTGAATTTCGTCTTCTTTCAGCAGCTTTTTCAAGGTTGCCAGCTTGGTGTGGCCGGCCACGCAAAACCCACATTCATTAATCCGCGCAGCCAAAATCTGCACCACCTCACGCTCGCCCGGAGTGAGCGTGGTGTTGCCGTTGAGCTTGCCCACTTCCTGATAAAACGCCAAGGCTTCGGGCGAATTGGCCAAAACACCGATTAAGTTCGGCAAAAAGCCGTTGTTTTTCAAAGCGGCTTCCACGCGTGGTTTGGCGGCTTCAGGAGCGGTTTCAACAGTATGTACGGTTAAGCGTGCCATAATTCATATCCTCATCAACAGAATGGTTTGCAAAATTGGGCAAATCATATAGATGCCTGTCTGAAAAAGGAAAGAATCAGTTTTTATGAATGATAGAACCAAAAGTTATATGAAGAATACCGCCGTTTCGCAACCAATCCCCACGCCTATGCTAAAATCCTTTCCATTTCACATTTCGCAGAGACCAACATGGCAGGCAACACTTTCGGACAAATCTTCACCGTTACCACATTCGGAGAAAGCCACGGCGCGGGCCTCGGCTGCATTATCGACGGCTGCCCACCCGGCTTGGAATTAACCGAGACCGACATCCAAACCGACCTCGACCGCCGCAAACCCGGCACCAGCCGCCATGTAACCCAACGCCGCGAAGCGGACGAAGTGGAAATCCTTTCCGGCGTGTTTGAAGGCAAAACCACCGGCACCCCCATCGCTCTGCTTATCCGCAACACCGACCAACGCAGCAAAGACTACGGCAAAATCGCCGAACAATTCCGCCCCGGCCACGCGGATTACACCTACCGCCACAAATACGGCATCCGCGATTACCGCGGCGGCGGCAGAAGCTCCGCCCGCGAAACCGCCGCCCGCGTAGCTGCCGGCGCAGTAGCGAAAAAATGGCTGAAAGAAAAATTCAGCTTAGAAATCGTGTCTTACGTTACCCAAGTCGGCGAACATGCCATTGCGTTTGAAGGCTACGAACATATTGCCGCCAATCCGTTTTTTGCCGCCAACCGATCTCAAATCGCCGAATTGGAAGCGTATATGGACAGCATCCGCAAATCGCTTGATTCAGTAGGCGCCAAACTGCGCATCGAGGCGAAAAACGTGCCGGTAGGTTTGGGCGAACCCGTGTTCGACCGTTTGGACGCCGACCTCGCTCATGCTTTAATGGGCATCAATGCCGTGAAAGGTGTGGAAATCGGCGACGGCTTTGAAGTGGTAGCGCAACGCGGCAGCTTCCACGGCGACGAGCTTACCCCGCAAGGCTTTAAATCCAATCATGCCGGCGGCATTCTCGGCGGCATCAGCACCGGCCAAACCATCACCGCCAACATCGCTATCAAACCCACCAGCAGCATCGCCACGCCGCGCGAATCTATTGATATCTACGGCAATCCGGTGGAAATCGCCACCCACGGCCGCCACGACCCTTGCGTCGGCCTGCGCGCCGCTCCAATCGCCGAAGCCATGACCGCACTTGTACTGATTGACCACGCTTTGCGCCACCGCGCGCAAAACGCCGATGTAAAAGTGGACACACCGGATATCGAGCGTAGAGGTTAAACTTTTGTTTGGAAACTAAAAATGCCTGTCTGAAAAAGTTTTCAGACAGGCATCCTTAATTATTTCAGTTACTTACCGTGATAATTAGATTGAGTTTAAAGTATAACAAGTGTGCTATGTTTAACTTGATTGACTATAAATCCGAGAAGTAAAAAAACGAATAAAGTAAAGACAGTGGCAGGTGTTGGCCGCCAAACCGGTAAAGAAGTGATTCTACCCGTTAACATTCCGTCTAAATACAATATCAGGAGATAAATATGTCAGCCAATATGATGACAACTCCAAAATGGTACGAGCATATCACTCATGTTATTAAAAGCTATGTAGAAACTTTTTCCGAAGAGTGTAGAGACGGACTGTCTTATATTGATGAAAGGAAAGGTGTGCCGTTTGCGGCAATGGGATATATAACCAGTGATGTTGATGCCATTGCTGCTCATGCCTATTTATTTGAACACGATTTAAAAAAATTCAAACAATATGCCCATGTACACGGCAAACTTATTGTGCTTAGAAGCATGGATAATCTTGAGCCTGTTCCTTTTTTCTTTCCATGCGATATGTTAAATATCAGCAGATTATCATTTCTCATGATCATGAGCGACAGTCCCCAATTGCGTGAATTTTTAGTGCGCAATATCGACAACATCGCCAACGATACCGAGGAATTTGTCGACCGCTACGACCTCAACCGCCATATGATGTACAACACCTTGTTGATGGTGGAAGGTAAGCAGCTGGACAGACTGAAGGAACGCAGTTTGCAGGTGCTGGCCTACCCCACGCCCGGCAAATGGCTGCAAAAGCGGCTCGACGACTACCGTTTCTTTCTCGCTTTCGCCGAGCAGGATGCCGAAGCCATGAAAAAAGCCTTGGAGCCATTGTTTATCAAAAAGAATGCGTGTGCTGCGGCCAAAGAAACCTTAACTTATTTCGACTTTTTTCTGCAGCCGCAAATCGTGATGTATGCCAAAATCGCTTCCATGCACGGTTTCGACTTGGGCATCGACCACGAAATCGCCCCGCGTGATTTGATCGTATACGATCCGCTGCCAAGCAACGAATATCAGGATATCTTCGATTTTATGAAGCAATACGATTTGTCGTATCCGTATGAATATTTACAGGATTGGGTGGATTACTACACGTTTAAAACCGATAAATTGGTGTTTGGAAAATAAAGCTTGTCTTTGACCAAACAATACGATGCCTGTCTGAAAAAATTTTCAGACAGGCATTCTTAATCTCACAAGCAAATCAAAGATTGGCCAATCGCTCGGCGCTTGGTGCGAAATAATATCCGCCCGAAATCGCCTGCGTGAGACGATCCAGCATCAAATCGGTTTGACCGTCTGCAGCTTCGCCAAACATGCTCAGCAGCTGGACTTCAATATTATGCAGCCTGTTGCAATAACAGATAAACGCCAAGCCGTGTTCGCCCGTAACCGTGCCATAGGGCAGACTGCGGCGCACGATTTTCAGCCCCACACCGTTTTCTTTTAAATTGGTGCGGGCGATATGGGCACGGGGGTGCAGGCGTTCGCCTTCGAATTCCTCGTTGTCTTCTTTACTGCGCCCAATCGTTTCTTCTTGCTCGGCAATGCTGAATTTATCCCATTTGTTTAAATCATGGCGGTATTTTTGATACATAACATAGCTGCCGCCGGCATCCGGCCTATCTTTACCGATGATGGCTACTTCGGCCACTTCTTCATCACCTTGTGGATTTTCTGTTCCGTCTACAAAGCCATCCACCCCACGTTCTTCTATTAAACGGAAACCGTGAGTTTCATCCTTAATATCAATCATTTTATTGAATAGAGCAACAATTTTCTGCATAAGCAGGAAATTGATATCTTGCCGCATGGATTGGATATGAAACAAAACATCGTGTTGCGTAACCGGCGCCAGCCCGTTGCCCAAAGCGCGGAACGGTTTGATTTCCTGCCCTTCCTGTTGATGCTCGAGGCTTTTCCAGAAATCGGCGCCAAATGCAATAGTCAAACCCAAATTTGCATCGGGGTATTGGCTTTGCAACAACTTTACGGTTTCCAAAGCGGCTTTACATGCCTGTTTTACAGCACCGGTTTGCCCAGGAATAACGTCTGCCTGAATAAAGACACCGGCTTTGCAATGATCCGGAATAATTGCAGTTTGTGGAGTGGTCATGTTTCTTCCCTTAATTCAGATTCAGCTTGGCATTATAGCGGAATTTACTCCGTATTATAGCTGAATTTGTTTTCTGTGCAGTATGCAACCGCCCTTTCTGCTCGCTTGTATTTACTTTTTCAGACAGGCATTATACATGACACTCCATGCTAAAATTTGCCTCTTTATATTTTCGGAATGGATTTATGTTTTTTGCATTTATCTTTTGCGTGTTGCAGGTTTTCACATTTTGCTTCGCCAAATTCTGGCAATGGTTTCTGAAAACGGAAAAAGGCACGCTCCGCCACCGCATGATTCTGATTGGCGCATTTGTATTCAGCAACAGCCTACTCGTGTTGACCTTCTTGCGCTATTGGCGCTTTATGTTCCGTGTGAGTGCCGGCTGGATGGTGCTGATGCTGTTTACCGTGTTTACTTCGGCAGCGGTGTTTTTGGTGTGGCTTGCTTTGAGAAAACGTGTGGTGCAACACACTTTGGCTATGGGTTTGCGCACGTTTAGCGTGCTGTTTTTCTGCGGCATCACGGCTTATGCGGTGTACAGCGCTTATGTGCCGGTGGTAAAGCGTATGACCGTCACCATAGATAAACCGCTCGACAAACCCGTCCGCATCGGCATGGCGAGCGACCTGCATTTGGGCCACCTATTCCGCGGCAAACAGCTGGATGATCTGGCAGCGATAATGGATAAGGAAAAAGTAGACATTGTTTTGCTGCCCGGCGATATTATGGATGACGACACCGAAGCCTACCGGGAATTGAACATGAAGCCCAGTCTGATGAAACTGCGTGCACCGCTTGGCGTGTATGCCACCATGGGTAATCACGATTTGTTCGGGCACGAACGTGAAATCCACAAAGCGCTCACGGAAGCCGGCGTAATAGTGTTGCACGACGATGTGGTGCATATCGACAACCGCTTCTGGCTGATCGGCCGCCCTGACGACAACGCCAAAAACCGCATGCAAACCGAAGATTTGTTGCTGAAAACCGACCCGAAACAGCCCGTTTTCCTACTCGATCACCGCCCTACCGAAATCCATAAGCACGAAAAACTGCCGATTGATGTGCAGGTTTCCGGCCATGTACATAACGGTCAGGTGTTTCCGGCCAATTTCGTGGTGAAATTTCTCAATCGCGTGTCATACGGCTATGAACCATTAGGAATGGGGCATTATTTCGTTACCTCAGGCTACGGCTTTTGGGGCGTACCTTTCCGCTTGGGTTCGCAATCTGAAGTGTGGATTATTGATGTACAATCCCGAGCTCAAAAATAACGGCCAAACAAAATGCCTATCTGAATATTTTCAGACAGGCATTTTATTATCTAAAATATTAAGCAGAAGCTTTTTTCAGAATTTCGTACAATTCATCTTTCAAAGCCAGCTTTTTCAATTTCAGGCCTTCGATTTCTTCGGCGGCAGAAACCGCGGTTACTTCATTGTTTTCCAGGCCGGTAATTTTATCGTCCAACTCATTGTGCTCGTCAAACAAACGTGAAAAGTGTGCATCTTCTTGTTTTAATTTTGAAATCAAATCGCGATATTCAGGAAACATGATTATTTATCCTCTTGGTTGAACAATTAAAGCAGAAAACCTTATTTGGCTTTCTACCTGTTTCGGCTTAATTATAACAAACGCAACCTTTAACCGCACGAGATTTTTCATCATGGTTGACCTACCGCAAACAGCCAAAGCAGCATAAAATCGAACATATTGAACAGTAGAGGAAGAAAATATGAATCCCACCATCTCATTGCTAAAAAACCACCGCACCTACCGCAGCTTCAAAACCAGCGAAACCCTGCCGCAAGAGCATTTGCAAGCCATTATCGACTGTGCCCGCCAAGCACCATCGTGGATGAACGGCCAGCACTACACCATCATCAACATCACCTCGCCCGAGTTGCGCCAACGCATCACCGAGCAGCTCCCGGCCAATCCGCAAATCGGACAATGCGCCACTTATTTTATTTTCCTGGCCGACCTGCACAAAGCCGATCTGTGCCGCCAAGCTTATGAAGGCACGTTTGCCGCCGCAGGCACCCCCGATGCCTTTATGACTGCCGTGACCGATGCCGTGCTTGCCGCACAAAACGCGGCAACCGCAGCCGAAAGCTTGGGTTATGCCATTTGCTACACCGGCGGCATCCGCCTGATTGCGCCGCAATTAGCCGAAATGCTCAAGCTGCCCCCGCATACTTTCCCCGTGGTCGGTCTCTGCATCGGCACGCCTAATGTAGAAATGCGCGTTAAACCGCGTTTGCCTCAAGCTGCCGCTTATGCGGAAAACCAATATCCGTCGGACCAATGCCTGTCTGAAAACCTTGCCGCCTACGAGCAAACCATGACTGAATTCGGCGAAGCGCGCGAAAAATTTCCCTACCGCGAAAAATTCGCTCGTTTTTACAGCCAACCCTACGGGCCGGACAACATCGAATTTATGCAAAGCATCGGCTGGTTAAACTGGTATCAAACAAAGTGAAGCCTTTGCAAAACGATTTAACCCTATATAATGCCTGTCTGAACGCCCGGCTTTTTCAGACAGGCATCTGCATATGAAAAAATACATTCCACAAAAATACCGCCACATTTACGGTATCGGCAATCAATTCATCAAGCCTCAGGGGCGCAGCCAATGGTATCCGATAAACGAAGACCGCTGGGACGCACCGCCACAAAGTGAGCCGTTTATCTTCAGCCACGAAGTCCTCTACATGCTCGACAGCCACAATATCAAGCTCAACGTGCAGATGAAGCTCAGCCCGGAAAACGCGGAAATGCGTATGCAGCAAGCATTGCGCGAAGAAGCCCTGCGAGAAATCGCGCGCGACCTGAAAGCCAGCCTCGACGAAGAAAAACTCGCCCAAGCCATCGACTTTTTCAGCCGCCACGACGAATTATTCAAATAACCCGCACCTTTCAGACAGGCATCACTCAATATGCAAACCTATCTTGTCGGCGGCGCCGTGCGCGACGCCCTGCTCGGAATCGACACCCAAGACCGCGACTGGGTCGTGGTCGGCGCCGACGCGCAAACCATGCTCGACTTGGGCTACCGCGCAGTCGGCAAAGATTTTCCCGTGTTCCTCCACCCCGAAAGCCATGAAGAATACGCGCTGGCGCGCACAGAACGCAAAACCGCCAAAGGCTACACCGGCTTTGCCTTTCACACCGACAAAAGCGTTACCCTAGAGCAAGACCTGATGCGGCGCGACCTCACCATCAACGCCATCGCGCAAGATTGCGAAGGCAACATCATCGACCCTTACGGCGGCCAAGCCGACCTGCAAAACCGAATCTTGCGCCACGTTTCCCCCGCATTTGCCGAAGACCCCGTCCGCATCCTGCGCACCGCCCGTTTTGCCGCGCGCTACGGCTTCAGCGTTGCGCCCGAAACCATGCAGTTGATGCGGCAAATGGTTGAAAACGGCGAAGCCGACGCTTTGGTGGCCGAACGCGTTTGGCAGGAGCTTGCCCGCGGCCTGATGGGGCAACACCCAGCCCGCATGATTGAAATCTTGCGCGAATGCGGCGCATTAAAAGTGATCTTGCCCGAAGTGGACGCACTGTTCGGCGTGCCCCAACGCGCCGACTATCATCCCGAAATCGACAGCGGCATCCACACCCTGATGGTGTTGCAATGCGCAGCAGACCTCAACCTAAGCCTGCCCGAGCGCTATGCCGCTCTGCTGCACGACTTGGGCAAAGCGCTCACGCCTGCCGACATATTGCCCAAGCACCACGGCCACGATTTGGCCGGTGTGGCGCCCGTGCGCGCCGTCAACACCCGCTGGCGCGTACCCAAAGCATGCAGCGAACTGGCCGAACTGGTTTGCCGCTGGCATATCCAGCTCCACAGCGTCGCCCAGCTCAAACCGCAAACCGTGTTGAAAACCCTCAAGCAAACCGATGCCTTCCGCCGCAGCGAACGCTTCAAGCAGGCGCTGAACGTTTGCCAAGCCGACCATCAGGGCAGGCTGGGGCAGGAAAACACGCCCTACCTCCAGCGCGAACGCTGGCTTGCGCTGTTGGCCGCCGCACAAAGCGTCAACACCGCCGCCATCGCCGCCGAACACGCCGGCGAACCGCACAAAACCGCCGAAGCCATCGACCGCGCCCGCCTGGAGCAAATCCGCCCGCTGCAAAACGTTTTCAGACAGGCATAACCACTATGGCACAAGCCTCTTGCTTCCGAAAAACAACCGTCCTACACTAATGCCTGTCTGAAAACCGCTCTTACCCGATATGCAATATTTCGAACTTTTCAACCTACCGCCCACATTCGATATCGACAAAACGGCAATCGAACAAATCTACCGCCGCCTCGCCGCCCAGTTCCATCCCGACAAATACGCCGCTGCATCCTCGTTTGAGCAGCGACAAGCCATGATGATGGCATCCACCGTTAACGAAGCCTACCGCATGCTCAAATCCCCCACCGACCGCGCCGCCTACCTGCTGCAAGCACAAGGCATTAACGCCGACGCACCCGAACACACCGCTTTCCCACCCGAATTTTTGATGCAGCAAATGGAATGGCGCGAAACTTTGGAAGACGCGCGCGCAGAACGCAATGAATCCGCGCTCAACGCACTTGATCAAGAAATCACCAATGAGCAAGATGAATTGCTCCGGCGATTGAGCGCCGCCTTTGCCGAAAGCCAAACCGAAACCGCCGCCATGCTTGTGCGCCAGTGCCGCTTTCTCGATAAGCTGCGCAAAGAAATCCAAAGCGCTTTACCATAAATGTAAATGCCTGTCTGAAAACCGTAAAACCGCTTTCAGGCAGGCATTAGCAGGTTCACAATGCGCAAATGTTGAGCAATCAATCCAACGATCACCATAGTCAATCAACTTAAGAAAAACTACATACGTCATACTCGGGCTTGACCCGAGTATCCTGAGTTTCAGTAAATTTTGGGATACTCGGGTCAAGCCCGAGTATGACGGAAATGTTACTATGTAAGTGGTTTAACTATAGCCAATCCAACACACATTCAACAGATTCAAAATGAAAAAAATTCTGTTCCTCACCCTAATTTCCGCACTCGCACTCAGCGCCTGCAAACCTCCCGCGCCCGACGCAGGACGCAAAGAAAAAGCTTTGCGTTTTATCGTTAACCATCCGATTGCCGCCTATAAAATTGGTATGAAAGCAGACCGTGCGCGCAATATCACCACCAATTCGGTACGTTTCTCCATCCGCCTCGGTCTGGACGACACGTTTAACCCCAACGGGCGTGGTACACAAGTCAACGCCGTGCGTCACACTTTATGGCAAGCCACCATTGCATCACAATTCAGCGCAGAATTGGCAAAAGAAGCCGGCGATGCTTACGAAAAAGACAACACGCCGCCCGACCCGAACAAAACCGAGTTCAACAAACTTTACGATGCCGACGAAAGCGTTGATTTGCGCAACAACGCCATCGGCCGCAGCATAGGCGAAGCGCATAAAGGCGCCGAAATGAAAACACTCGTCCGCGCCATTCTCGACCGCTACCACCAAGAAGGCCTGTGGCAGATTTTCCCGGTTGAGCAGGAAGGCAAAACCGTTTACCAAATCCGCCTGACCAAACTTGGCGAAGAAGACTACCAAAAAGCCCTTGCCGAGCTTGCCCAGCTCAATCAATACGGCGCCAAATAAACCGCCCGAAGCATGCCTGTCTGAAAGCCGCAAACCCGCTTTCAGACAGGCATATTTTATTTCCGACTGATTTACTCAACTATCCCAAATCTGTTAGAATACGCGCCAGCTAAAAATAACCCTCAAAGGCACACACAACATGGTACTTCTGCAAATCGCCGAACCCGGCATGTCTGCCGCACCACACCAACACCGCTTGGCCGTCGGTATCGACTTGGGCACCACCAACAGCCTCGTCGCTTCCGTTAAAAGCGGCAGCGCCGTTTGCCTGCCCGACGAAAAAGGCCGCGTTACCCTGCCTTCGGTTGTGCGTTATTGTGGCCGAGACGATATCGAAGTCGGCTACGACGCGCTCAAGGCTCAGAAAATCGACCCCGTGAACACCATCAGCTCCGCCAAACGTTTGATCGGGCGCACTTTGGAAGATGTTCAGCAAGAAGCCCGCTATCTGCCTTACCGCTTCGGCAACAACGACCGCATTATCGAACTGCACACCCGCGCGGGCGACAAAACGCCGATTGACGTGTCCGCCGAAATCCTCCGCACTTTGAAACAGCGCGCCGAAGAAAACCTCGGCAGAGAGCTTGTCGGCGCCGTGATAACCGTGCCCGCCTATTTCGACGATGCCCAACGCCAAGCCACCAAAGATGCCGCGCGTTTGGCCGGATTAAACGTTTTGCGCCTGCTCAACGAACCGACCGCCGCCGCGATTGCCTACGGTTTGGACAACCGCTCGGAAGGCACGTTTGTGGTGTACGACCTCGGCGGCGGCACGCTCGACGTATCCGTGTTGCAGCTCACCAAAGGGCTGTTTGAAGTGAAAGCCACCAACGGCAACAGCGCGCTCGGCGGCGACGACTTCGACCACCGCCTGTTCTGCTGGCTGTTGGAGCAAAACAAACTCTCGCAACTCAACGAGCAAGACAGCCAACTGCTGCTCAGCCTTGCCCGCGCCGCCAAAGAAACACTCACCACCGACATCAGCGCCACCGTGCAAACCGTGCTCTCAGACGGCCGCACGGTCGATACCACCATCACCCGCCAAGAATTCCACAACCTCACCCAACATCTGGTGGCCAAAACCATCGAACCGGTAAAGCAGGCCTTGAAAGACGCAGGCGTGGGCAAGGCTGACGTGAAAGGCGTGATTATGGTGGGCGGTTCCACCCGCATGCTGCACGTTCAGCAAGCCGTAGCTACCTTTTTCGGCCAAACGCCGCTCAACAACCTCAACCCCGACCAAGTGGTTGCACTCGGCGCGGCAATGCAGGCCAATGTGCTGGCGGGCAATAAAAACGACGACGAATGGCTGCTGCTCGACGTAACACCCCTATCGCTCGGTCTCGAAACCTACGGCGGGCTGGCGGAAAAAATCATTCCGCGCAACAGCACTTTGCCCACCGCCCGCGCCCAAGAGTTCACCACCTTTAAAGACGGCCAAACCGCGATGACTATTCATGTGGTGCAAGGCGAGCGCGAACTTGTGTCCGACTGCCGCAGCCTAGCCAAATTTACCTTGCGCGGTATTCCGCCGATGGTGGCCGGCGCCGCCCGCATCCGCGTTACCTTCCAAGTGGATGCAGACGGCCTGCTTTCCGTGTCCGCCCGCGAACAATCCACCGGCGTGCAGGCGCAAATCGAAGTGAAACCTTCCTACGGCCTCGACGACGAAACCATCACCAACATGCTGAAAGAGAGCATGTCGAACGCCTCCGACGACATGGCCGCCCGTGCCCGTGCCGAAGCCGTTGTAGAAGCCGAAGGTCTAACCGCCGCAGTAGAAACCGCCTTGGAAATGGACGGCGATCTGCTCAACGAAACCGAACTTGCCGCCATCCGCAGCAACATCGCCGTTTTGCAGAATCTCGTTCAAACAGGCAATGCCGACGAAATCCGCAATGCCGTATCTGCGTTAGGACACGCCACCGACGACTTTGCCGCCAAACGTATGGATAGGAATATCAAGCGTGCTTTGACGGGGCAGAAGGTGGAAGAGATTTCGTGATCAAAGTTAAATAATCTTTTAATTTTCTTTATTTAAATTTTTCTAATAATTTTTAATTTGCTTTTAAACATAGACACAACATGCCAAAAGTAACCATACTCCCACACGCCGAACTTTGCCCCGAAGGCAAAGTCATTGAAAATGCGCCCGAAGGTCAAACCATCTGCGATTTGCTGCTCGACAACGACATCGAAATCGACCACGCCTGCGAAAAATCCTGCGCCTGTACAACCTGCCACGTGATCGTGCGTCAGGGTTTCGACAGCTTGGAAGAGCCGTCTGAAATCGAAGAAGACCTGCTCGATCAGGCATGGGGTTTGGAAGCCGATTCACGCCTGAGCTGCCAAGCCAAAGTGGCTGATGAAGATTTAGTGGTGGAAATTCCGAAATACACCATCAACCACGCGCGCGAACATCATTAATTATATTGGACAAGGCTGTCTGAACATCACAAAGGAACACACTTATGAAATGGACCGACACCCAACGCATCGCCGAAGAGTTGTACGACGCCCATAGCGATATAGATCCGAAAACCATCCGCTTTACCCATCTGCGCGAACTAATCCTTGCACTGCCTGATTTCGATGACGATCCCGCCCACTGCGGCGAGCGCATTCTTGAAGCTGTGCAACAGGCATGGATTGATGAGGCCGAATAAATTAATGCCTGTCTGAAAGTTTTAACTTTACCAAAAGTTTTGCTTTCAGACAGGCATGATCAATACAGATTCAACCCGTTTATCTGCCACTGATTTTATTCGACAAACCTACTTCATGCGGATTGATGCGGGCATTATCTTCCTGCCCCAATCCGACCAGCTTGCGCAAACGGGTCATATAAGCATTCACATCCAAACCCCGTCCGAAGCGTTGTGCTTCCCAAATGGTTTCCGCCAGCGCATCCATCATATCGTGCTCAGCCTTAACCCAATCACCGCTGTATTTGGCACACAATTGTTCGTGAATCGCGCATATGCCCGGCGGCTGATCAATCGCCGCCTGCTCCTGTATCGACAAGTGTAGCGACATATGCAGAAAAGGATTGGTTTCCCCTTCTTCCGGAGTCCAACTTTTGTCCAAATAGTTTTCAATATTTTCCAAATACCGGCCGTATTCGGGGTGCGCCTCAATAATGCGCAAAGCTTTTTGCTGCAAAGCATCCAATTGCAGCGGCACCAACCTATTCTGCCAAACATGCGCAAAGAAACGGCGCACATCATGCGTATTCACATCATACATATCATCGCCCTTACCGAGTTTTCAGACAGGCATTATACCTTCAAACGCCAAGCTGGTAATTCATAAGCTCTTCGCGTATAATAATCCGTTCCTATCTGGGGGCGATCTTGGTTTCGACGGGGGTTGCGAAGCAGATGCGGGCATACCGGGGTCTCAGATTCCCGTAAAACACTGAACGAAAATAGTCGCAAACGACGAAACTTACGCATTGGCCGCTTAATAGGCCTGCCGTTGCAACAGTTGGTCAATGGGCTGTGTAGCGCAAGCTACCGCAACGTCATTTTACATTGACTGGTTTTCTGTCGGGTTACTTGGCAGAAAATAAGATTTAAGGTAACTGGCTCCCAAACAGCCTGTCTGTCGGCGGAATGGGAGCAAGATTCCAAGTAGGCAAGACTAAGTATGTAGAACGCTTTGTAGAGGACTTTCGGACGGGGGTTCAATTCCCCCCGCCTCCACCAATCATTAATCTGTTTTTTATTTTTAAAAACAGACTTTCCAGCAATCTTCTAAAACGTCATTTTCCATTTATTAACTATAAATCCGAGCAGCCTTAATTCAATCGCCAAAACCAAAGCCATATAGCTTGAAGTTATTTTGAAATTTGCTTTCGGTGAATCACATAAGCCACTATTGCAGCAATTATTGCAGCAATAATGAAGAAAATGCTGATAAAAGGAATGCCTTCGTGCTTGGGAGTCAATAAAAAATTCACAACTGAAAGCACAACAAAAGCAATAGAGAGTTTAAAGTAATATCCTTTCTTCATTAGAAAGCTTTCCTTATCTAAAATCAAAAAAGTTCCTAATTTATTTCTTACTTAAGATTGTGGCTTATCAGATATTTCATATAATTCGTTTGTGAATATTTTGATTTGCTTAAAATAAATAAAGATAAAAAATAAGACCAAGTATTATACTTG
>NZ_JH165159.1:1483617-1522643 GCF_000227765.1 Neisseria wadsworthii 9715 | reverse complement strand
TTTTTTGCAATTTAAACAATTTGTTTAAATATAAAATCTGGCAGAGAGGAAGGGATTCGAACCCTCGATACGCTATTCACGTATACACGCTTTCCAGGCGTGCGACTTCAACCACTCATCCACCTCTCTGTGGAAATCAAATTGTATTGTTTTTTCAAGTGTTTGGCAAGAATGCCTGTCTGAAAAGCAAACAACCCAACCCTATCCAGTTAGGCTGCTTTCAATCTGGTGCCCAGGAGAAGACTCGAACTTCCACACCCGTGAAGATACTAGCACCTGAAGCTAGCGCGTCTACCAATTCCGCCACCTGGGCCTGAAATTAAATTATAATCAAAGCAAATTTTAGCTGGTGCCCAGGAGAAGACTCGAACTTCCACACCCGTGAAGATACTAGCACCTGAAGCTAGCGCGTCTACCAATTCCGCCACCTGGGCTTTGCTTTAATATCTAATTTACGTTAAAGTGCTTACACTTGAAACGAAGCATATGATTATAAAACCTTCAAAAAAAATGTCAATCAGAAAAACGAACAAAAATGAAGAAAAATATTAAACCTTTAAATTTAAGAGAAAAAGACCCTTATTTGGAGCGTGAAAAACAACGCTATGAGCATCCTTTGCCGAGCAGGGAATGGGTAATCGACCTGCTGGAGCAGGAAGGTGTGCCGCTGAAAATTGCTACATTAGCTGAGAAATTATCTATCTCTGCCGATGAATATGAATTTTTCGAACGCAGAATCAAAGCGATGGCGCGTGACGGGCAGGTTTTGATCAACCGCCGAGGTGCCGTGTGTGTGGCCGATAAGCTGGCTTTAGTGAAATGCCGGATTGATGCGCATAAAGACGGTTTCGGCTTTGCCGTGCCTTTGGTAAACAACAAGCAGGGCGACTTTGTTTTATATGAAAAACAGATGCGCGGGCTGATGCATGGCGACATTGTGATGGTGCGCCCGGGCGGTGTCGACCGCCGCGGCAGGCGCGAAGGGCAGGTTTTGGAAATATTGGAGCGTGCCAATAAAGATGTGGTCGGCCGTTTCTATTTGGAACGCGGTGTCGGCGTGCTGGTACCGGAAGATAAGCGGCTTAACCAAACGATTCTGCTTGAGCCGGAGTCTGTGGCTTCGTTCAAGCCGGAATCCGGCCAAGTGGTTATGGCTGCGATTGAAAGCTATCCCGAAGGGCTTCATCCTGCGGTGGGCCGGTTGACTGAAATTTTGGGCGATTATGCAGACAGCGGCATGGAAATCGAAATTGCCGTGCGCAAGCACCATTTACCGCACCAATTTAGCGATGCCTGTCTGAAAGCTGCCGAAAAGATTCCTTCTAGCGTGTCTCAAAAAGATATAGAAGGCCGTGTGGATTTGCGCGATTTGCCTTTGGTAACGATAGACGGTGAAACCGCAAGGGATTTTGATGATGCCGTGTATGCAGAAAAGCAGGGGCGCAATTACCGGTTGGTGGTGGCGATTGCGGATGTGAGCCACTATGTCACGCCCGGCGATGATTTGGATAAGGATGCTTACGAGCGCGGCACCAGCGTTTATTTTCCGCGCCGCGTGATTCCGATGCTGCCGGAAAAGCTTTCCAACGGTATTTGCTCGCTAAACCCTGAAGTTGATCGTTTATGCATGGTATGCGACATGCAGATTTCCTATTTGGGCAATGTGAAAGAATATAAGTTTTACCCTGCCGTGATGCGTTCCCACGCTCGTTTGACTTACACCCAAGTTTGGCAGTGGCTGGAAAGCGGTGAAAACAATCCGCATAAAAAAGAGCTGGATACCTTATACAAACTATTCGGCATCCTGCAAAAGAAACGCCATCAGCGCGGCGCGATGGAATTTGAAAGTATTGAAACGCAAATGCTTTTTGATGATAACGGTAAAATCGAGCGGATTGTGCCCGTGGTGCGCAACGATGCACACAAGCTGATTGAAGAGTGCATGCTGGCCGCCAACGTATGCGCGGCGGATTTTTTGTTGAAAAACAAACATGGCGCTCTATTCCGCAACCATTTAGGCCCTACACCTGAAAAGCTGACCGCGCTGCGCGAGCAACTGAGTTTACTCAGCTTGAACTTGGGTGGCGGAGACAAACCCGCGCCTAAAGACTACGCCAAGCTGGCCGAACAGATTTCAGACAGGCCTGATCAGGAGCTACTGCAAGTGATGCTGTTGCGTTCCATGCAGCAGGCAGTGTATGAACACAATAACGAAGGCCATTTTGGCCTGGCTTACGAGCATTATGCCCATTTCACTTCGCCCATCCGCCGTTATCCGGATTTAACTGTACACCGCGCCGTCAAAGCTGTGTTACAAAGTGAGATGTATAAGCCGCACGAGCCGTGGCAGGCAATGGGCGTGCATACTTCGTTTACCGAGCGCCGTGCCGATGATGCCAGCCGCGATGTTGAAAACTGGCTCAAAACTTATTACATGCGCGATAAAGTAGGCGAAGTATTTGAAGGCAGGATTTCCGGCATGGCAAACTTCGGTGTGTTTGTTACTTTAGACGATATTCATATCGAGGGCCTGATCCACATCAGCGACTTGGGTGAAGATTATTTCAACTACCGCCCCGAAATCATGGCGATCGAAGGAGAACGCAGCGGCGTGCGTTTCTCGATGGGCGACCGGGTTACCGTAAAAGTGGCACGCGCCGATTTGGATACCAGCAGGATTGATTTAACCCTAATCCGAGGCGGCGAAAAAAGCAAAAAACGAAGCAGGAAAACCGCCGCCAAAGACACGGAAAAATCAGCAGCCAAAACGGTAAAATCCCGCAGCGCCGGTAAAACCGCTAAAGAAAAAACCAGCTCCCGCGCTTCGGGCAAATCGGGCAAGTCCGGCAAATCGCTGAAGCTTGTAGACGGCAAAATCACGCTGGTTACCCAACAGCCTGCAAAAGCCAAAACGAAAGCAGCCAAAACCGAAGGCGGCAGCAAGCGCAAGAAAAGCCGTAGCCGCAAATAAGCCGAGCGGTTTAAACAAATGCCTGTCTGAAAACTTTTTCAGACAGGCATCTTTTTCAATCACACCACCTTGCGCCTGATCCGGTTGAGCATACCCAAAGCCAGCACCACCAACACCGTGCCCGCAGCATCGGCCATACCCAAATCCGAACCGAAAAACCACCAAGCCAACACAGCGGCAAAAATCGGGTTGAGCAAATGAAAAGCCGAAGCATTGTCCGAGCCGAACCAGCGGACCAGCTGAAACCACATTACCATCGCCACGCCGGACACCACAACTACCTGATACCAAAGCGACAACGCAAACACCGGCTCTGCCATAGCGGCAGGCCATTGCAGCGGATTGGAAAAAGGCAGCAAAATCAGCCCGCTGAAGAGATTCTGAATGCCCGTAAGCGGCAAAGCCTGATGGCGGGAAGCTGTGAACTGGTAAAACAGCGTGCCGCCGGCCAGCGCCAACATACCGAGCACAACCCACACAATACCGATGCTCCAGCCCGTTTCCGGCATTCTTACCGACAGCACAATATACACCCCCAAAAATCCTAAGCTGATCGCCAACCACTGCAACCAAGACCATTTACGCTTCACGCAAGACACCGCAAGCGTGGTTACAAAAGGCATGGTCGAAACCAAAAGCACCACCAACTCTGGTGGTACCGTTTGCAGCCCGGTGTAGGAAAAGCCGAGGTACAGCACATAATTCAACATGCCCAAAGCCATACCGTGCAGCCACAAGCGCTTATCCGCCCAACCACTACCACACTGCCCGCTGCGTTTGACCCACCAACAAAGTGCAAAAAGCAGTACGGCCGCCAGTAAAAAACGCAAGCTCAACACATCCAGCGGCGGCAGATATTCCAAACAGTATTTACCGGCAATAAAGGCGGACGACCACAACAAACTAAACACAATGCCGAAGACCAATCGCATAACATTGCCCCTTATCATGAAACGGTCACAACAAATTAGCATAAGCCGCCCTACCCTCATTTCGTTGCTTAACGAAATAAGCGCCGGAAAATGCGTTTAAGATTAAACCTACCTGCGCCGCACCACGCCGTCAGAAAACCTTATAATGCCTGTCTGAAAAAAGGAACGCCATGTCACTTGCTCATCATTTCACCCACACCGCCCACCTGATCGGCCACCCGAGCCGGGCCCTGATGCTGGACGCTTTAATCGGCCGCGAAGAATTAAGTGCAACCGAATTGGCAACTGCAGCGGGCATTACCGCGCAAACCGCCAGCGTACATTTAAGCAAGCTGCTCCACGGCGGGTTAATCAGCATGAAGCAACAAGGCAGAAACCGCTTATATAGAATCAGCACCCCACACATTATGGAGGCCTTGCAGCAATTGGCCATGCTGGCGCCCCAAGAACAACGTTCAACTCCGCAAAACAGCCATACCCTACGCGTATGCTACGGCCATATGGCAGGCAAAATCGCCATAGAAATCAGCCAAGCACTCAGCAATGCCGGTTTCATCGAATTAGATGAAAAACGCGAACGCTTCAACCTCACAGATAAAGGGTTAAACTGGCTGGCGGGTCTGGATATCGAGACCGGAGAATATCCGCACTACACCGCTGCCTGTATGGACTGGACAGAAAAATCCTTCCATTTGGCCGGTTGGCTCGGGCATGAACTGCTCGCCGCATTTGTAGCCAGAGGCTACGTTTACCAACCGTCACATGAAACCCGTTTCTTACAATTGACGGAATCTGGACAGCGGTATGTGAATGGGCTTAAGAAGCAGGTAATCTCATAGTCAATCAACTTAATAGTAGTAACATCACCGTCATACCTGGGCTTGACCCGGGTATCTTCCAACATTACCTGAATCCAAGATACCCGTGGCAAGTCCGATGTACTATTTTTAAGTTGATTCACTATACTTGTATTATCTCCGGCTGGCTGCTTGTATCAAAAATGTGTTGATTAACCTATATGAATGCCTGTCTGAAAAATATCGTTCAGACAGGCATTCATAATTATATTGATAGTTATCTTAAATTATGAACCCGACTACCAAATCAGCCGCCATTTCTGACAGAAACCAACGGTATTGCTACAAGCTTCATCTATCATCAAGAAACCAAAAGCAGACAAACATGTCGTCATGAACCAAACTTTTTTAATATGCCGTTTTTCCGGGTAAGCTATTAATGACAATCCGACAAAAATAATCGCCAGCATAAAAATTACTTCGGAGAGAGAAAAAATCAAAACCTTAATCATCATCTCAATAAAACCAACCGGCCCATCACCGTAAATAAAACGGTATTGTTTCGAGACAATCCAAGTCATAAAACCATTCCAACTGTTCAATGCAATAAAAAACAACCAAGCTTGCCATTTCCGCTTCCATCTCGGTTTGGTTTTTGAAGGTTTGGTTTTTGAATCAGTATATCGGGATAGAATTTGATATTTGGCCATATCACTATTTATACGAAACTCAGAGCAACTAGAAACTGTTTCTAATTGCCCTGAATGTTAGTCAGCGTTCAACTTGGGAAACGTCACGCACCGCGCCGGTGTCGGCAGAAGTGGTCATGGCAGCGTAAGCACGCAAGGCGGCGGAAACGTGGCGGTCGCGGTTTTCAGGTTTCCACGCTTTGGCTCCGCGCGCTTCCATTTCGCTGCGGCGCGCGGCCAATTCTTCATCGGAAACGGCCAAACGGATGCTGCGGTTGGGAATGTCGATTTCGATGGTGTCGCCCTCTTTCACCAAACCGATGGCACCGCCTTCCGCCGCTTCTGGCGAAACGTGGCCGATGCTCAAGCCGGAAGTGCCGCCTGAAAAACGGCCGTCGGTGAGCAAGGCGCAGGCTTTGCCCAAGCCTTTGGATTTCAGGTAGCTGGTGGGATAGAGCATTTCCTGCATGCCCGGACCGCCTTTCGGGCCTTCGTAGCGGATAATCACAATATCGCCGGCAGCGATTTGATTATCCAAAATGCCCGCCACGGCGGAATCTTGGCTTTCAAACACGCGCGCGCGGCCGGTGAACTTGAGAATGCTGTCGTCCACACCGGCGGTTTTCACCACGCAGCCGCGCTCGGCGATGTTGCCGAACAGCACGGCCAAACCGCCGTCTTGCGAATAAGCGTGCGCTTTGCTGCGGATACAGCCGTTTTCGCGGTCAAGGTCGAGCGAAGGCCATAGTCGGTTTTGCGAAAAGGCTTCGGTGGTGCGCACGCCGCCGGGTGCGGCTTTGTAGCGCTCATGCGCGGTTTCGTTGGCTGGGTTGGTGATGTCCCATTTCGCCAGCGCGTCTTTCAAGGTTTTTTCGTGAACGGTGGAAACGTCGGTTTTTAGGCAGCCGGCGCGGTCGAGTTCCGCCAGAATGCCCATCACGCCGCCTGCGCGGTGCACGTCTTCCATGTGGTATTTCTGCGTAGCGGGTGCGACTTTACACAAACACGGCACTTGGCGGCTGATGCGGTCGATGTCGGCCATTTTGAAATCCACTTGCGCTTCGCTGGCCGCGGCCAACAGATGCAGCACGGTATTGGTGGAACCGCCCATCGCTACATCCAAACTCATGGCGTTTTCAAATGCGGCTTTGGTGGCGATGCTGCGCGGCAATACGCTCTCGTCGTCTTGTTCGTAATAGCGTTTGGTGATTTCCACAATCAGACGGCCAGCTTCCAAAAACAGCTCTTTACGGCCTGCGTGGGTGGCCAGCAGCGAGCCGTTGCCCGGCAGCGACAAGCCCAAGGCTTCGGTGAGGCAGTTCATCGAGTTGGCGGTAAACATGCCGGAACAGGAGCCGCAGGTCGGGCAGGCGGAACGTTCTACTGCCGCCACTTCTTCATCGGACACTTCATCGTTGGCGGCATCGACCATTGCGTCCACCAAATCCAGCTTGCGGGTGTCGGTGATATTGGCCACACCGATTACTTTGCCTGCTTCCATCGGGCCGCCCGAAACGAACACGGTGGGAATGTTCAGGCGCATGGCGGCCATCAGCATGCCGGGAGTGATTTTGTCGCAGTTGGAAATGCACACCAGCGCGTCGGCACAATGCGCGTTGACCATGTATTCCACCGAATCGGCAATCAAATCGCGGCTGGGCAGGCTGTAGAGCATGCCGCTGTGGCCCATGGCAATGCCGTCGTCCACCGCGATGGTGTTGAATTCTTTGGCCAAGCCGCCTGCTTTTTCGATTTCGCGCGCCACGAGCTGCCCCATATTGTGAAGATGCACATGGCCGGGCACAAACTGGGTGAACGAGTTGGCAATGGCGATAATCGGTTTGCCGAAATCTTCGTCGGTCACGCCGGTGGCACGCCATAAAGCGCGCGCGCCGGCCATATTGCGGCCGTGGGTGGAGGTTTTGGAGCGGTAAGCTGGCATGGTGGGTGTCCTTCGTAAAAAGTTTTAGTATGTGCCGTGTGCGGCTGTTTGTATAAACCGGTAAAAAATACCGCTTATTTTATACCAAACGCAGGCGGGCGTTAAGAAATGTGCGTTGCAAGCTTTCAGACAGGCATTGCACATTTCCAGTATAATGCCTGCCTGAAAAATATTATAAGTAAGGCTTGTTTTTATTATGATGATCCACCCGCAATTCAATGCCGCCGCGATAGATTTCGGATTTATAGTTATCCGCTGGTATGCGCTGAGCTATGTTTTGGCATTTATCCTGTTTATGTTGCTCGGCCGACTGCGCATCAAGCAGGGGCATACGGTTTTCACGAAAGAAATGCTCGACGATTTGCTGACTTACGGCGTGTTCGGCGTCATTTTGGGCGGGCGCTTGGGCTATGTGCTGTTTTACAAATTTTCCGAATACATCAGCGATCCGGTTTCGATTTTTAAAATTTGGGAAGGCGGCATGTCTTTCCACGGCGGATTTTTAGGTGTGTTGGTGGCAATGTGGTTGTTTGCCAAACGCAGAAATCTGGGCTTTTGGCAGGTTACCGATTTTATTGCGCCGCTCGTGCCGCTGGGTTTGGCATCAGGCCGAATCGGTAATTTTATCAACGGCGAATTGTGGGGCCGCGTTACCGACCCTTCGGCATTTTGGGCGATGGGTTTTCCGCAAGCCGCTTATGAAGATGCGCAACTGGCGGCCAATAATCCGCAATACATGGCTTGGCTCCAGCAATTCGGCATGTTGCCGCGCCATCCTTCCCAGCTTTATCAATTTGCGCTGGAAGGTGTGACTTTGTTTGTGGTTGTGTGGTTGTTTTCGCGCAAACCGCACCCTACCGGCCAAGTTTCCATGGTGTTTTTGGCGGGCTACGGCATCTTCCGCTTTATTGCCGAATATGCGCGCCAGCCCGACGACCATTTGGGCTTGCTGACTTTGGGCTTATCTATGGGCCAATGGTTGAGCGTTCCGATGATTGTGCTGGGTGTAGCGGGCTTTTTCTGGTTCGGCAGCAAAAAACACAGCCGCTGATTTCATCTTTATATTTTTGCAGACAGGCATTTTGTGTATCAATGCCTGTCTGAAAACATCAGGAAATACCATGTCTAATCAAAGATTGATTTACGGCTTCCATGCCATTAACGCACGCTTGTGGCAAAACCCGAAAAGCATCACGGAAATTTATATTCAGGAAGGTAAAAACGATACGCGCACCCGCGATGTGCTGCAAAAAGCCGCCGATGAAAAAGTGCGCGTACATTTTGCCGATGCCGACCGGTTGAACAAACTCAGCAAAGGCATGCGCCATCAAGGCGTGGTCGGATTTATCGATGCTTCTAAAAACCATGTACATTTGGAAGATGTATTGGAAAACCTGAGCGAGCCGCCACTTTTGCTGGTGCTCGACGGCATTACCGATCCGCACAACCTCGGCGCCTGCCTGCGTACTGCCGACGCTATGGGCGTGCACGCTGTGATTGCGCCGAAAGACCGCAGCGCCGGCCTGAATGCCACGGTAAGCAAAGTGGCCTGCGGCGCCGCAGAAACCGTGCCCTACATCACCGTGACCAACCTCGCCCGCACCCTGCGTGAGCTGAAAGAATACGGCATCTGGATTATCGGCACCGATATGGGCGGCGATTCGGATTTATACCATTGCGACCTGCCCGAAAGTGTAGCTTGGGTAATGGGCAATGAAGGCGAAGGCATGCGCCGCCTCACGCGCGAACATTGCGATATGCTGGTGTCGATTCCCATGTTCGGCACCGTTGAAAGCATGAACGTATCGGTCAGCACAGGCATGGTGCTGAGCGAAACCCGCCGCCGCCGCACTTTACAGTCGGAACAGGCTTAAGGTTTCGCCCGCCTGAACAATGCCTGTCTGAACCGCTGTTTCAGACAGGCATTCCTTAAAATATCAACACCCTAAGACCGCGCGCCGTTTTTTTGTTATCCTTACACCCCACACAACACATTTATCTAAAAAATTAATGTACAAAACCATATTACCTAAAAAGAATATTTCCAATTGGCTGCAAGAGCTTGCCCGGCTCGACAACATCGGCAGCGTCCTTACCAGCGTTACCCAATGGCTGCGCAAAGGCGGAAGCAAAGGCGCAGCCGCCCGCATGGACCTATTGCTGCAAACCCTCTCCGACCACCCCGAAACAGCAAAAGAAATAGGCATCCAATTCTACCGCTGGCTCAACAACACCCACATTTATCCCGCACTCGTTTCGCTCGGGATTTTCTCGCGCAAAGGCTTCGGCAAAGAATTGGGCAAACGCGTTTACGATCGCTTCAGCCCGCCGCCCCACGATCCGCGCAGCATTAAAAACATGTTTGAAAAACTTTTCTACCGCAGCAGCGACATCGAATGGCTTGAAGCCATTCCGCCGCGCCAATGGCTGCGGCTCTACGATTTGCTGGCGGAGCACACGCCCGAAAACATTCTGCAGGCAACCCGCCGCAATTTCCAACATGCCAACCTGCATGCGCTTGAAATGCTGTCGATTTGGATTGCCGCCGAAGAGCTCGACCCCGATTTGATGCGGCTTGACCCCAAGCTTTTGGAAGTGGATTCCTCTTTTATCGCTCTCAAGCGTGAAGTAACCCTGTTAATCGACCATTACCAGCAAGAAAAGCCGGAAATGTTTGATGACGCACACCTGCAAGTGATGCTCGAGCAATCCCGTTCCCATATTGAAAGGCTGCGTAAAAAAGGCGTATGCGCCGGCACAGGCTCTTCCATCGCCGTATCACACCTGCTGGAGCGGCTCGAGCAGTCGCTCAACCGGCTAACCATGCTGCTGACCATCCAAACCGCTACCGACAATCCTTCGCGCCAGCGGCATTTGATAGAGCTTTTACAGGCGATGGCCTATTCCGCCGCCGAACAAAAAAGCACCTCCCTGCTGTGGCGACGCAGCGTAAAAATGCTGGCCAAAAGCATCAGCCAAAACACCAGTTACCGTGGCGAAAAATACATCACCAGCTCGCGCAGCGAATATTTCAGCATGCTGCGTGCGGCTGCCGGCGGTGGTGCGGTTATCGCATTCATGGCGCTTTTGAAACTCAAACTCGGCATGATGGGGCTGAGCAAGCTGCAATATGCTGTTTTCTCCAGCCTCGACTACGGCTTGGGCTTCGTGTTTATCCACATGATTCACTGCACGGTAGCCACCAAGCAGCCCGCGATGACCGCTTCCAGCATTGCCGAACAGGTGGAGCGCAACGACTCGGGTAAAGCCGTTGACCAAAAGCTGGCCAAATTGTCGATAGACGTTATCCGCTCGCAAGGTGTGGCCGTGTTCGGCAATGTGAGCGTGGCCATGCTTTTGTCTATGCTGATTGCCGCCGTCTATTATTTTCAGACAGGCATGCCGATTCTCGATGCCGAAACCGTGCAGAAGCAGTTTAAATCCGTGCTGCCTTTGAGCCAGCCCTCTCTGATTTACGCCGGGATTGCCGGTGTGTGGCTGTTTTGCTCCGGCATTATTTCCGGCTTCTTCGACAACCGGGCCGACTATCTGCATCTGCGCCACCGCCTCAACCAACACCCCCTTCTGGTGAAAATACTGCCCGCGAAATGGCGTGCCTATTTAGCCAACTATGTGCACCACAATTATGGCGCGATTATGGGTAACTTTATTTTCGGCGTGATGCTCGGCAGCACAGGCTATATCGGCTATCTGCTCGGGCTGCCGCTGGATATCCGCCATGTGGCGTTTTCATCGGCCAACATCGCCTATGCCGCAGCAAGCGATCTGACCAATCCGATCATGTTCTGTTTTTATCTGATATGTATTTTCCTGATCGGCATCGTCAACCTATGGGTGAGCTTTACCTTAACGCTTTGGGTGGCACTGCGTTCGCGTGATGCGCGTATCGACAGCTTCCGCAACCTGTTAAACAGCGTCATCGCGCAAATCCGCGCCAACCCGCTCAGCCTCTTGTTCCCCGTTCAAGCCGCCGGACAAGTCATCAAAGAAACGCGGCAGGCTTCGGGACAGCCTAAAGACAAAGATAAAGACCACACACAATAACAATGCCTGTCTGAATTTTTTCAGACAGGCATCGGCAACCATTTGATACAAGAATAATTCATGGACTCGCTTAATATTTTCTTCCTTGTCATCGCGCTTTTGCTGTTTGTCAGCGTTATCGCCAGCCGCATTTCCGCACGGGTGGGCATGCCCTTATTGCTTGCTTTTCTCGGCGTGGGCATGCTGGCCGGGGAAGACGGCATCGGCGGCATCAAATTCGACAGCTTCACCGGCGCCACTTTTGTCGGCCAGCTGGCATTGGCAATTATTCTGCTGGACGGCGGTTTGCGCACCAAATTTGAAACCTTCCGAATCGCCCTCAAACCCGCATCTATTCTTGCAAGCTGGGGCGTATTGGCCGGTGTGGGTTTGCTTGGCATCTTCGCCACTTTTTATATGGGCATCGACTGGAAACTCGGCCTTCTGATGGCCGCCATTGTCGGCTCGACTGATGCGGCTGCCGTATTTTCCTTACTTCGCAACAGCGGCGTTCGACTAAACGCCCGTATCCAAGCCACCTTGGAATTGGAAAGCGGTATCAACGATCCTATGGCGATTCTGTTGGTCAGTGTATTGATTAACCTGATTATGCAGCCTGAAGCCACAGGCTTTCTTTCTATTGTACAAATGTTTGTTTTGCAACTCGGCTTGGGGCTGTTGTTCGGTTGGCTGGCCGGCAAAACTTTGGCTTTTATACTAAGCCAAATCCGGCTGGCTGAAGGTTTATATGCCATCTTGATTGCCTCGGGCGGGCTTTTGGTGTTTTCAATAACCAATCTTAGCGGCGGCAGCGGTTTTTTAGCAGTTTATTTGGCGGGCGTCTTAATCGGTAACTCACGCAATAGCTCGGTTGAACACGTTTTAAACGTCATGGATGGTTTGGCATGGCTGGCACAAGCCGCGATGTTCTTAGTGCTCGGCCTGTTGGTAACGCCTTCCCGCATGCTGGAACACGGCATGGATGCTTTGGTAATTGCAGGTTTCTTAATGCTGATTGCACGCCCGCTGGCCGTATATTCATCAATTAAATGGTTTCATTACAGCAAAAAGGAGCTGGCCTATATCAGTTGGGTAGGCTTGCGCGGTGCCGTGCCAATTACGCTTGCGATTATGCCTTTAATGATGGGCGTGCCCAATTCCCGGCTGTTATTCGATGTGGCCTTTGCTGTTGTGATTCTTTCTTTGCTGATACAAGGTACGACCATTCCCTATTTGGCCAATAAACTGCAAGTGGTGCTGCCACCGAAACCGGAACCGCTTTCTTACCGCGAAATCTGGCTCGCCCGAAACCTGTCCGTTGGCTTACAATCATTTAAAGTAGCCGCCGGTTCGGAAGCAGAAAACAGCCACCCTTATGTGATGACCCGCCCCGAAGAGTTTGCCGACAGCCGACTGTTTGCACTTATCCGCAACGGCAAGCCTGTTCAGGTAAGTATGAACACACGAATGCAGGAAGACGATACTGCATGGTATATACTGCCTGAAGAAAAAGGCGACGCCTTTGCCGAACAGTTTGCAGATTTGAACGATCACACAACGGAGCAGCAATTCTATGGCGAATTTATTCTAAATCCGGAAGTAAAAGTAGGCGACTTAGCACAAGTTTATGGTATTGCAGTAAAAGAAGACGAGGCCCATCTCAGCCTTGTTGACCTGTTCCGAGCCCGCTTCGGCGACATACCCGTAGCCGGCGACCGCATCATGATTGATAATTTCTGCATTACTGTCAAAGAGTTGGACGAGCAAAGTTATATTAAAACTTTCGGTTTGAAAATACCCAAACAACAAACCGATACAACACATTGAAGAAAATAATCAAAGATGCCTGTCTGAAAATGATTTAATGTCATTTTCAGACAGGCATCTTCGGTATTCGCTTCTTTGGAATATGAAACTTAATATTTCATAATCTGCGACTCGTCGCCTCACTCTAAATATCAAGCCTTTCGGTGACAAGAAGTTAGTCGAGTGTCCAATGAACCCAACCCATTTGCCAAGTCAGCAAAATCAAGCCGCCAAATATGATTCGATAATATGCAAAAGGTACATAGTTTTTCGCGCTCACAAATTTCAGCAAAGCTTTCACAGCCAGTAAACCCGCAACAAATGCAGCCACAAAACCAACAACAATTAAGCCAATATCTTGCAAACTGAATAATTTATAGTTTTTCAAAATGTCATAAGTTGTGGCCATAATCATCACCGGCACAGCCAGAAAGAATGAAAATTCCGTGGCCACTTTTCTATCCAATCCCCAAAGCATACCGCCCATAATTGTGCTCCCTGAGCGTGAAGTTCCTGGCACCAAGGCACAAATCTGCGCCAGGCCTACTATTAAGGCATCTTTAGGTGACATATCATCTACGCTGGTCACTTTGGGCGGATGGCTTTTGGCCCGTTTCTCAACCCACAAAATAAAGAAACCACCTAATACCAACATAGTTGCTACACTAATCGGATTAAATAATACTGCTTTGATTTGTTTGCTGAATAAAAAGCCGACAATTGCCGCAGGAATAAAGGCAATAATCAAATTGACAACGAAACGATTAACCGTTCTGTCCTTACCCACATAATTAACCACATGCTTAAAACGGATACGGTATTCGAAAATCACCGCCAACACAGCACCTAGCTGAATCGCAATCTCGAATACTTTACCGTTACTTTTAAAATCCATTAAATTACCGAACACAATCAAGTGCCCCGTGCTGGAAATCGGCAGAAACTCAGTTAAACCTTCAATAATCCCCAGGATCAGGGCCTTAAATAACAATACAATATCCATATCTATAAACGGCAGTCAGCCTTTTATCCTTTTTAATGATTTAATCTAATTAAATAACGACGGCAACATATTAAAGAGACGATACTCTATAACATCATCCCTAATTCTCTATTGCTATAAAATAATCGAATATTTTTATATCCGGCTACTTGAAGTTATATTTAAAAAACGAGATTTATATCACAAACCAATCCATCGGCTTGATAATGAAGACAGGCAGCCGTAAAGACTGCCTGAAAGGACGGGTTACGTTTCCTCACCCATCAGACGATTTGTTTACTGGTTAGCCGTTTTGGCAAAAAAAGCGCCTTTACTTTTCAGTTTACTTTCGGCTTTTTTAGGCGCTTTCATACCGCGCTCTTTACGCACTTTATCAACAAGCTCTTCGATCGTTTTCACACCCGCATGCCAATCACCGTGGAATTTTACTTCATATTTACCGCCGACAACCACTATAGGTGTGCCTTCAATTTTAAATTCCTCTGTGAGTTGGGCCATTTTTTCAGCCGCAGCTTTATTGTCAGGCGAATCATAAGCAGCAATCAGTTTTTTTGCATCGAAAGAGTTCTGCTCGGCAGCCCATTTTTTGAAGGTTGCAGAATCAGCCAAATTGATCTTTTGCTCATAAATCGCTTTAAACACAGCCGGATTTGCCTGATATTTTAAGCCGGATTGATTTACAGCTGCGGCCACTTTGGCAAAACCCAGCATTTCAGGCTGCCAAACCACATGTTCTGTACGCAGATAAGTATCGCTTGGCCAAGTCTTGGCTTGTTTTAACAAAATAGGATCGAAATGATAGCAATGCACACAGAAGTAGCCAAAAAATTCCAAAACTTCGATTTTATCTGTTTGCGCTTGCGGAATCGATTTTTCCAAAACCTTATAATCCTGCCCTTCAACCACAGCCGCAGAAGCATTCGCAGCCAAAGCAACCCCTAAGCCTACAGCCAATATGAATTTTTTCACTTTCATGAACAATATCCTTAAAATTTATTTCACAGAACGGGCAAAATTGTTAATACCGCGCTGTTTCAATTTTTTCTGCGCCATTGACGCTTCCGCAGCACTTAAAACGCCTGTCTGAACTCGATAAACCGTTTTGCCGTTTACCTCTGCCTGCACAACGCTGGCAGACACGCCTGCCATAGCCAGTTTTCCGCGCTGAACTTCGGCTGCTTGTTGATCATTATATGATCCGGCTTGAATAATCACTTTGCCGCCTTTGGCAGAACTAATTTGCTGCTTCGGCTGAACAGATGATTTACTGCTTTGTTTTTCAGACCCCGAACGACCGCTCAATGCATCTTCAGCACGTTGTCTGTCTGCATCGGCTTCTGCTTTTTTGCGCGCTTCGGCTTGTGCTTCTTTGCGAGCTTTTTCCAAGTTGCCGCTATTCAAAATTTGCTCAGGAGTAGGTTGCACTTTAGACTCGGCTTTAGATTTGGCTTGAGCCTGTTTTTTAGTG
Organism: Neisseria wadsworthii 9715; assembly: GCF_000227765.1. Lineage (GTDB taxonomy): Bacteria > Pseudomonadota > Gammaproteobacteria > Burkholderiales > Neisseriaceae > Neisseria > Neisseria wadsworthii. The sequence continues at coordinate 1,506,991 of NZ_JH165159.1, read as the reverse complement.
TGCTCGGCTTCCGCTCTCTTCGCTTCTGCCTGTTTTTTAATCTGGGCTTGTTTTTGAGCTTCTTTCGCCGCTTTTTCCTGCTCAGCAGACATTTTTGGCTTGGTCGGAACAACGACAACGGGCGGATGAGCTACCGGCTCTTCCACCGCTTCGCTGCCGGCAGTTGGCGGAACAATAGCTGTTTTGTCTGCTTCCGTTGCTTCGGTTACTGTCGGAGTTTCTTTAGTTGTCGATTCAGTTGTTACTTTTGCTTCCGGGGCAGCGGGGGGCACTACATCAGTTTGCATTTGAGAAGCAGAATCGGCTTTTGTTGCAGAAGCGCTTGGGCTTGAACCGGGCACGAGAATCTCGGGTTCGGGCACTTTCTCTTCAACTTTCGGCAGTTCTTTTACCGAAGACTGGCCGTTTTTATTCAGGAAATACAGCACTCCGGCAATAACTGCTGTGGCCAAAAGCAGGCCCACAAAAAAGCCGGATAAACCTTTTCCATATTGTTTTTTCGCGTTCATTTACGATACCTTTAAGATTCTCTGGTTCTCTAAAAGCCGAAAGCGGCTGATAGCCTTCAACAAACTTAGCTGTTTATTCTAACAAAATATCAGGCCGGCTGCCTAACCCGTTTTACCTTAGCTTACATAATATTTTATAAAGCTCTACGGAAGCTGACCGCGCGCAATACATGCTGCCGGTTAACCGTTTCATCATCATTCAAATCAGCTAAGGTACGCGCAACACGCATAATTCTGTGAAAACTACGTGCCGACAAAGAAAGCTTTTCTATCAAATCACCCAAAGCTTTTTTTGCCTCTTCACTGATCATCGCTTTTTCGTCCAACTCGGTAACGCTTAATTGGGCATTGGTTTTGCCTTGACGGTTCAACTGCCTGCTTCGTGCAGCCATAACACGCTGCAAGATATGCTCACTGCTTTCCCCGGCTTGCGCCTGAGTTAACTCTCCGGCAGGGATACTCGGCACTTCTATAGTCAGATCAATCCGGTCAAGCAGCGGGCCTGAAATTTTATCTCGATAGCGCTGTATGCTGTCGGGCGTACAGCGGCAGGGTTTGACAGGGTGGCCGAAATAGCCGCAAGGGCATGGGTTCATGGCAGCGACCAATTGGAATTTGGCCGGATAAGAGGCTTGCCGGGCAGCGCGGGAAATATGGATTTCGCCGCTCTCCAAAGGTTCGCGCAACACTTCAAGTACCTTGCGGTCAAATTCCGGCAACTCATCCAAAAATAAAACGCCTTGGTGCGCTAAGGAAATTTCACCGGGGCGCGGGTCTGAACCGCCGCCAACCAGCGCAACGGCGCTTGCGCTGTGATGGGGCGATCTGAAGGGGCGGGTCGTGCTGAGGTTTTGCAGATGTTGCGGCAATAAAGAGCGCAAAGTCCAAACGGAAATTAATTCGTCATCTGTTAGTGGCGGTAGAATACCGGGCAGACGTTGCGCCAACATTGATTTACCTGTTCCCGGAGGGCCTACCATCAGAATGCTGTGGCCGCCTGCTGCCGCTATTTCTAAAGCTAATCTAGCGGTATGTTGACCTTTAACATCGCGCATATCGGGCATATTTATGTTTTCAGACAGGCCTTGCCGATCCGGCGCCACAGCTTGGCTTAGAGGTTCGATGCCGTTAAGGTGCGAAGCCACTTGGGCTAAGTTTTTCGCACCGAACACGGCAATGCTGTCCATAACCGCAGCTTGCGCAGCATTTTGTGCAGGCAGCACGAAAGAGCGGCCCGATTGTGCGCCTTGCCAAGCCATCGCCAAAGCGCCGCGGACAGGACGTAGGGCACCGGATAAAGCCAATTCCCCCGCAAATTCGTATTGCGCCAGTTTATCTTGCAGAATTTGGCCGGAAGCCGCCAACACACCCAGCGCAATCGGCAAATCAAAACGGCCGGATTCTTTCGGCAAGTCGGCAGGTGCCAAATTGACGGTGATTTTTGCAGCGGGGAAGTCAAAGCCGCTTTGCAAAATGGCGGCGCGCACCCTGTCGCGGCTTTCTTTTACTTCCGTATCCGGCAGGCCGACGATGTTAAATTGCGGCAAACCATTGGCCAGATGGGCTTCCACCTCGACCAAAGGCGCATCCATGCCGCTTAATGCACGGCTGTAAACCACCGCCAAAGACATGAACGGCTTATCCTTCAGATGATGTATCAGTTTGCCGGGCAGTTTCTGCGGGCGTTTCTGCGGCTGAGATTGCGGCTTCCAGTTTGGCCACACGCTCTTCCAGCTCTGCCAGCTTGGTGCGGGTTTTAATCAGCACTTGCTGCTGGATATCAAATTCTTCACGGGTTATCAGATCCATGCGGTTGAATGCGCTGCCGAGCATGGCTTTCACGTTTTTTTCAACGTCTTTTGCCGGGCTGTTGGCAATGGTTTCGCTCACTTTTGCGCTCACTTCTTCAAACAGTTTCTGACCGATCATAGCGGTTTCCTTTCATAGCATGGGTTCATTTGGAATTGTATAGAATAAATGCCTGTCTGAAAACATACTGCTGTTTTCAGACAGGCATAGGCAGAATATTTATTCTGCAGTAAAGCCTGCTTGAAAAACTTTTCCGTTGATGTGGATATCGGCCAAATAATCATGCCGGTTGTCGGTACACAAAGGCAGCCGCACGTTTTCTGCACGCCACGCTCCGTCAGCCTGTTTTTTCAGATCATAGCGGTTAAACCCCATATCCATATTGCTCATGCTGAAGCTGAGGTAAACGCTTTGAACATCTTGCGGCACATGGTTGATTTCGATATTGAAAGGGGCTTTAGCACTGAGCGGTTCGCTGAATTTCACGGTTGTGCCGCCCGGCAAAACACAGCCTTTTCTTACATCGCAATCTGCCGATACATTTTGCGCTTGCGGCTGCTGCTTGTTCCAAATATAAAGCATACCGAGTTTTATCGAGGCAAACGCCAGCAACAATGCGCCTATCATCATCCACTTTTTGTTTTTATCCATTTGCCGTCCTACACCCACCCGGTTTGCCGCTCGTTTACCACAGCGTGTGCACCTGCTTCCAACCAGGTCGAACGGTATTTTTCAGACAGGCATTCTTCTGCCAGCACCACCAACGGCACGCCGACACCTTCTTGCAATACCTGTAAAACCCGTTCGGCCGACTCCTCACATGCCGCGCGCCATACCACCACATCGGCATCAAACGATTCGGCAAACTGTTCGGCATCCTCAACCAACACCCACAAACTCTCTACCTGCGGCCGCCTGCCGTAGTGTTTCAAAGCTTCCGCACCAATCAAACAATGCTTGTGCGCCGGCTCCCACATGGCAAACGGCACCACACGATAATCGCCCATACGGTTTTCGCCCGTAAAACCTGCTTCTGCGCTGCCTGCCAGCTCGTTCGGCACGGCCAATGCAGCGAGCACCGGCCCGTTGGCCGGCAACATGGGCGACACGGTAAAATCGCCCGCTTTCTGCCAAGACCAACTCTGCCCTTCTTTGGCCTGCAAAGTGCCCGACCAATCGCCTGCTTTTACGCGGAAAAAACGCAAATGAACATGCGCGTGTTCATACATGTGGATTTTAGTTAACCACGGCGTTGCATGGTGGATATGAATGCCCAGCTCTTCTTCAAACTCGCGTTTCAGCGCGTCCAGTTCGCTTTCCTGCGGCTCGACTTTGCCTCCTGCAAATTCCCAGTATCCGGCATAAGGCTTGCCTTCCGGACGCGAGGCCAGCAAGTAATCGCCTTGCCCGTTTAATACAACGCCGGCAACCACGCGCAGCAATGGACGGGAATCTTGCAACATATCGTTTTCTTTCAACATGGTTTAAATCGGCTTGCTCTTTTATTTTTCCGCCACAGCAAAAGCTTGAACAACATCTTTTTCATCGCTTACGCTCAGATGCACGTGTTTGATACCCTGCTCATCCAGCCAAGCCTGCAAATCCGGTGCGCATAAAATTTCCGGCCGCCCTAAATGATTGTGGCCGACAGTAATGCGCGAAAACGAAACAATACCTCGGATACCGGTGCCCACTGCTTTGGAAAAGGCTTCTTTTGCAGCAAAACGCTTAGCCAGAAAATTGATAGGTTTTCCGGCCTGTTCAAACTCAAGCAGCTCAACCTGACTCAATAAGCGTTCGGCAAAAGTCTGACCGTATTTTTTATAAAGCCGCTCAATGCGTTTAAGGGCGATAATATCCGTACCGATTCCGTAAATCATGGTGTATCTCCTTCTTTTCAGACAGGCCTGTCTGAAAAACATTAATAAGGTAAAGCGCGTGCTTCAAACATCACTTTTTTCATTTGGCGGATGGCTTCCGGCAAGCCTAAAAACACGGCTTGCGAAATCAGCGAATGGCCGATATTCAGCTCGCTGATAGCAAGAATTTGGGCGATGGACGTTACATTATGTATGGTCAACCCGTGGCCTGCGTTTACCACCAAACCCAGCTCGCTGGCAAAATGGGCGCCGGCTTCAATACGCGAGCATTCTTCGCGCTGCGTTTCGTGCGTACGCGCTTCTGCGTAAGCGCCCGTATGCAGCTCCACCACCGGCGCACCTACATCTTTTGCAGCCTGAATCTGCGCTTCGTCGGCGTCGATAAACAATGAAACGCGAATGCCTGCACGGGTTAATGTGCGGGTGTAATCGGCGATTTTTTTCTGCTGCGCCAACACGTCCAGCCCGCCTTCTGTGGTTACTTCCTCACGCCGCTCCGGCACGATGCACACGTCTTGCGGCATCACGTTCAAAGCATTTTCCAGCATTTCTTCGGTGAGCGCCATTTCCAGATTCATGCGGGTACGGATGGCGCTTTTAATCGCAAACACATCGGCGTCTTTAATATGGCGGCGGTCTTCGCGCAAATGCAGGGTAATCAGGTCGGCGCCATGCGTTTCGGCCAGCAAAGCAGCCTCCAGCGGGCTGGGATAAGTTGTGCCGCGCGCGTTGCGCAGAGTGGCCACATGGTCAATATTCACACCTAAAAGCATGGGTTTTTCCTTTCTTTCACTAAAGCAGCAATCCCTACATGCTGCTTCATTTTTCAGACAGGCATTTCGTTTATTCGAACTCAAAAGCCTGCATCTGCTGCAAAACCTGTCTTGATTTCACGCCTTCCGGCAAGCAGAAATCAATCAGCATACGTGTCAGTTTCAAAGCCTGCTGCAAACTGTTCCCACTGTCAAACTCACCTTTGCGCAGCTGAATCAAGCTGTTGCCTTTTATAACCACGCCCTGTGCTTCGCTTATATACACATCATCGGTGCCATCAAGCGGCAAGGCTGCATGCTCCGGCCGCAGCCAGTAATCGCGTTCGGCATCAATCGCGCAACCGGCTTCATCACGCTGCAAATCCGGCGCAAAACCCAGCTCGGTCAGCAAAGACCACTCAAAACAGCGCAAAGCTGCCACATGATTCGGCTGCCCGGCCACCGCCTTCATCAAAGTAAACAACGCATCATAAAGCTTTGGATGCGGGTCTTCGCGCGCGGTCAGCTTCAGCATTAATTCATTGGCGTACAACCCGCTAAACAGCGCCCTACCTTGCGGCAAAGCCCAGCCGCCGAGCCATTCGGCACGGTGCAGCGTTTTCAATTCGCCGCTGCCATACCACGACGCACTCATCGGCACAAAAGGCACCAACACACCACGCAATTCACTCTGCCGTTTGCGCGCACTACGCGCCAACAGCGCCACACGGCCATAATCGCGGCTGAACACCTCCAGCCACAAGCTGCTTTCCCGCCACGGAGTAGCAGTAAGCAGAAAAGCCGGTTGGTGGTTGATGCGGTGGGATTTGTCGGACATAGTGTGCAGTGTCGGCATAATTGCGCGAATTATACCCCAAGCTTCATATTAAATTCGGATGCTCTACGGTTTAAATCAGAAATATTTTAGATCCATAAAACAACGAAGCCGGAGATAGGCAATCTTCCGGCTTCACAATGATTTCAATACGCAAATATCAAGGCGACAAGCGCTCTTTAATCCACACATTATTTTCCAAACGGTAGCGTATGCGGTCGTGCAGGCGGCTCGGGCGGCCTTGCCAGAATTCCACGGCATCGGGAATCACCAGATAGCCGCCCCAATGCGGCGGGCGCGGCACGTGGAACGGATGCTTTACGCTCACGGCAGCCGCTTTTGCTACCAACAAGGCTTTGCTTTCCAATACGCTGCTTTGTTCGCTAGCCCATGCACCAATTCGGCTCGTATAAGGTCGGGAATCGAAATACTCGTCTGAATCTTTATCGCTCAATTTTTCCACGCGCCCTTCAATGCGCACCTGCCGCTCCAGTTCGGGCCAGAAAAAAGTCATTGCAGCAAACGGATTGGCCTCAATCGCGCGCCCTTTTTGGCTTTGATAATTGGTAAAAAATACAAAACCTTTAGGATTCACTTCTTTCAGCAGCACCATTCTGTTGGAAGGTCTGCCGTCTACCCTTACGGTGGCCACGTTGACCGCAGTCGGTTCGTTGACCGCCGCTTTCATTGCTTCTCCAAGCCATTGTTCAAACTGGACAATCGGACTGGCGTCGCATTCTTGTTCCGACAATTCCTTTTTACTGTACTCTTCTCGTATGTCATGCAAATCCACGATGGTTGTTCCTTTGTTCAGACAGGCATTTATTTTTTCAGGCTCACTTCCTGCATTGTCCAGCTGCCGCCTGCCTTGGTGCGTTTGAGGCGGTAAATTTTTTGCGCAGACCAAAGCTCCACTTCTTTAATAAATCCTTTTTCCTCATCACCGACCAAAGTAATCGTGCCATAAGGCTCATGCGGCACGCCTGATACATCCATTTGGAAAAACTTAGGCGAAGTAGCGCCGTTAATCATAATTTTAAACGGAAGAACTTGATTTTCCAATACAGCCACCTCCGCCGAACTTTCATCATTGTCGCTGGAAAGCTTGAATTTCCAATTATTGTTCTGCCATGTTTTGAAGTCGGCCACCGGCGCATCCGGCGCGTCAAATAAAGGCTCGGATGTACGCGAAGGTGCGAAAAACAATTGCGAAGCGATTAAGCCGAACATACAGCCGATCAGCAACGCAAAAATAATATGAGGGTATTTACTCATGTTTATCAGTTTCCTGTGTAAAACGCTTTTTGCGTAACAAAAGCGCGCCATTTCTAAAAATAATTTATTAGCCCAATTGCTTTTATACTTATATCATAAAAAAATAAAAAAGCACTAACTTTAAGTCTTGTTTACCAAGAAATCTTGCCAATCGACCTATTCATCGGCGATCTACATCAATTACCATTCAACAGCAGGCCAACCGAAGCAGGATAATCACTCGGAAATTCATGCGGCCACCAGTATAAACAGATAATCCGGTTGATCCGTCATTGCTCAAACCCCGCATACTTATATCCATTTTTTTGATACAATAGTGCGTTTATTTATTCCACATTCTCCCAAGCTAGAAATCCCGCCATGCAACTGACTGCCGTAGGTTTGAACCATCAAACTGCTCCTTTGAGCATACGCGAAAAACTTGCGTTTGCCGCTGCGGTATTGCCTGAAGCCGTAGGCAACTTGGTAAACAGCCGCGCCGCGCAAGAAGCAGTTATATTATCTACCTGCAATCGAACCGAATTGTATTGCGTGGGCGATGCGGAAACCGTTGTGCAGTGGCTGGCGAACTATCAAGGCTTGGCGATTGAAGAAATCCGTCCTTATCTTTATACCTACGGGTGCAGCGAAACCATACAGCACGCATTCCGCGTAGCCTGCGGCTTGGACAGCATGGTGTTGGGCGAACCGCAGATTCTGGGGCAGCTCAAAGACGCCGTGCGGATTGCCCAAGAGCAATCCGCTGTCAGCACTTGGCTGAATGCCTTATTTCAAAAAACATTCTCCGTAGCCAAAGAAATCCGCTCCTCTACCGCAGTAGGCGAAAATTCCGTTTCTATGGCGGCTGCATCAGTGAAAATGGCCGAACAGATTTTCCCTTCCGTAAGCGATTTAAATGTTCTATTCGTCGGCGCGGGTGAAATGATCGAATTGGTGGCTACTTATTTCGCCGCTAAAAAACCTAACCTTATTACCGTTGCTAACCGCACATTGCCTCGTGCGCAAGAACTGTGCGACAAATTAAGCGTGAATGCCGAGCCCTGTTTGCTGAGTGATTTGCCTTCCGTTTTGTCCGATTATGATGTGGTGGTTTCTTCTACGGCCAGCCAATTGCCTATTATCGGCAAAGGCATGGTGGAAAAAGCCTTGAAAGAGCGGCAGCATATGCCCGTATTTATGCTGGATTTGGCAGTGCCGCGAGATATTGAAGAGCAAGTTACCGAGCTGGACGATATTTATCTTTACACCGTTGACGATATGACAGGAATCATTGAAACAGGTAAAGAATCCCGCCAGCGTGCGGCAGCGGAAGCCGAGGCAATGGTGGCGCAAAAAGTGGCTGAATTTATCGACTGGCAGCGCAGCCGGCAAAACGTGCCGCTGATTCGAGCATTACGAGACGAAGGCGAACGCGCCCGCCGTTATGTTTTGGAAAACGCAATGAAGCAGTTGGCTAAAGGCACATCTCCGGAAGAAGTGCTTGAGCGATTATCCGTACAGCTTACCAATAAGTTGCTGCATTCACCCACACAAACGCTTTCCAAAGCCAGCAGCCATAATAACGAATTATCGGAAGCGGTTGCCCGGATTTACCGCCTGCACAATTCTGATAAATCATAATCGCATAAATCTAAAGAGCAATAATGCCTGTCTGAAAACTTATCAACCTGTTTTCAGACAGGCATTACTGTATTTAAGCAAGCATATGATTTTTTAAGAAAAATATGTGAGCAATAATTAAATTCATATCTAAAAGAATATTTTTCACAAGAAAAATAGCCTTTATTGCTTGCACTTGCACAATCAAGCACATAACCTAAGCATCATCTAAAAATATTATGGAGCTACAAGCATGTCGCTGCCCAAACTCAGTTTCGAATTCTTCCCTACCCGCACACCCGAAGGCCGTGCCAAACAGGTAATTACACGCAAGCAGCTCAGCCAATACGCACCGGATTTCTTCAGCTGCACCTCCGGCGCAGGCGGTTCCACCAGAGAAGGCACGATGCAAACCATTCAGGATATTTTAAGCGAAGGTATTGCTGCTGCACCACATTTACCCTGTATCGGCATGCAGCCGCAAGAAGTGGTTGATTTGCTGAACGAATATAAAGCCTTGGGCATACGCCATATTGTTGCACTGCGCGGCGATATTCCTTCCGGCATGGGCGCGGGGATGGACGGCTTGTTTTACGCCAATGAATTGGTTTCATTGATTAAAAACGAATTCGGCGACCATTTCCATATTGAAGTGGCGGCTTATCCCGAATTTCACCCGCAAGCACGCAGCGCGGAAGACGACTTGAATAATTTTGTACGCAAAGTCAAAGCCGGCGCCGATTCGGCCATTACCCAATATTTTTACAATACCGATGCCTATTTCCGCTTTGTCGACGACGTACAAGGCCGTGGGGTAGATATTCCGATTATTCCCGGCATTATGCCGATTGCCAGCTTCTCCAAGCTGACCCGCTTCTCCGATACTTGCGGCGCGGAAATCCCCCGCTGGCTGCGCTTGAAGCTGCAATCTTATGCCGACGATACAGCTGCCATTAAATCGCTGGCTCTGGATGTGGTTACCGAAATGTGTGAACGCCTGTTACGCGAAGGCGCACCGGGACTGCATTTTTATACACTCAACCAAGCAGGTTTGGTATCCACCATTTGCCAGCGTTTAGGTTATTAAAATTCTATGCTTATCTACACGATGCCTGTCTGAATATTTTTCAGACAGGCATCGTATTATGCATGATGAAACAATAGCGCTATATAATTCGGAATCAAAATGCCTGTCTGAAACCAACTAAGTGAAACCGCCATGCCTAACTCTGCCTCAACCCTTGCAAAAGAATTAAGCCTAAAAAAAGAACAAGCCATCGCTGCCTATTTGGTCAAGCGGCAGCCTAATGTTTTTTTCGAGCAATACACCCAAGCTTTAGACAACATGCTTTCCTCATTGTGGCAGGAATTATTTGACGATAGCGGCATATGCTTGCTGGCAACAGGCGGTTTCGGCAGGCGGGAAATGTATCCCTATTCCGATTTGGATTTGGCCGTGGTTTCAAACACAGCGCTGACCGAAGCGCAGCAAGAGGCCGCCACTGCGTTGATTCAAACTCTATGGGATATGCAGCTTACGCCCGCAGCCAAAGTTGGCAGCATAGATCAATTATGCCGCAGTATTGAAGACGACCTTAGCGGCGAAACAGCGTTCCTCGAAGCACGCTTTATTTGCGGCGACCAAGCCACCGCGAATGCCATGCTTCAAAAACTCAACCTGCAACGCAATGCCGCTCTGTTTATCGAAGGTAAATTGGTAGAAATGCAGCAGCGCCACGATAAGCAAAAAGGTTCCGGTGCACTACTTGAACCAAACATCAAAACCTGCCCCGGCGGCCTGCGCGATATCCACACCATGATGTGGCTGGCCAAAGCACAGGGTTTATCAACATCAGCACATTCATTGGTGCATAACCGTGTACTCACGCGTATGGAAGCCGGTTTGCTTTCCAACAGCCACAAGCAGCTGGCACGCATCCGAATCGAGCTGCATTTGGCCGCGGGCCGTGAAGAAGACAGGTTGATTTTTGATTTGCAAAACAAAATCGCCACAGACATGGGTTTTCAAAATGACAATAACCGCATAAAAAGTGAAAAACTGATGCACCGGCTCTACCGCGCCACAAAAACCGTTAAACAACTTAACGGCATCATTATCCCCATGCTCCGCGGCCGTGTTTATTCAGTATTGCCCCGCCATATACACCATATCGACGACGAATATTACCAAGTCGACAACCAAATCGCGGTAAAAGATAAAAACCTGTTCCGCAACGACCCTACCCATATTTTCAAAATCATCGAAATCATCCAGAATCGCAACGATTTGAAAACCATCGCGCCCCAAACTTTGCGCCAATGGTGGGCAGCAACCCGCAATATCAATAAAGATTTTTACCTAAATCCCGTTAACCGCGAGCGCTTCATCGGCTTTTTCAAAACCGGTAACGGCCTGACCCGCACCATGCGTTTTCTCAATCTTTACGGTGTGCTCGGCCAATACCTGCCTGCCTGGGAAAAAATCACCGGCCTGCTGCAACACGACTTATTCCACATTTACCCTGTTGACGACCACATCCTGATGGTGCTGCGCAATATGCGCCGCCTGGCCATAGACGCCCATGCCCATGAATTACCTTTTGCTTCGGGATTGATGTATTCGTTTGAGAAAAAACACGTGCTTTATTTGGCCGCCATGTTTCATGACATTGCCAAAGGCCGTGGTGGCGACCATGCCGTGGAAGGCACAAAAGATGCGGCACAATTTGCCCGAGACCATTTCCTCAACCAAGAAGAAAGTGACCTGCTCACTTGGCTGGTTGAAGACCACTTGTTAATGTCCACCGTAGCCCAAAAAGAAGATATTTATGATATTGATGTGATTACCCGTTTCTGCGACCGTGTTAAAACACAAGAGCGGTTGACCGCCCTTTATCTGCTTACCGTAGTTGATATCCGCGGCACCAACCCGAAAATCTGGAATTCATGGAAAGCCGGTTTGCTGGAAAATTTGTTTCACTCGACAGCACAACGCCTGGCCGGTGTGGAAAAAAACCGCAAAGCCATTACAAGTATCCGCCAAAACAGTGCCACCGAAGCGCTCACTCAAGCCGGTTATGATGCTAAGCAGCAGCGCCGCTTGTGGCAAGCGCTCGGTCCTGCTTATTTCGTGCGGCATGAAGAGCAGGAAATCCTCTGGCATCTGCCGATTCTGATTGAACATTTGGAAGAATCACAAATTGCTATACGCAACCTGCAAGATGCCGCTACTTTGCAAGTAATGGTATACATGCCCAACGCCGACCGCCTGTTTACCCGCTTGTGCCGCATTTTCAGCCGGTCCGGCTTGGATATTGTGGCAGCGCGCGCTTTCGTAACCGAACACAACTATATTCTGGATACATTCGTTGTTCAGTTTCCCAATCATTACAGCCCGCACGACTACCCGCGCATCCGCACATCGCTGGAAAAAGAACTAAACTGCTTTATACAAGGCAAATTCCGCGTCAATAATTTATCAAGTGGAATAAAAAGCCGCCGCGCCCGACATCAACCGATTGCGCCCAACCTGTTTCTCTCCGAAGAAGAAGACTATCCCGGCTGGTTTACGCTGGAGATTATTACAGTCAACCGCCCTTTTCTGCTGGCCGACATCACAGAAGTGTTTGCCGAACTCGGCATTAGCCTGCGCTACGCCAAAATCAATACTTTAGACGAACGTGTGGAAGACAGTTTTCTGCTATACAGCCCGCAACTTGCCAACCCGAAACAGCAGCTACTATTAAAACAGCGGCTTCTTGAGCAACTAAGCATTTGAATATTTAAAATGATTATGCTTTAACATTCGGCTGATTTTTCAGTGTAATTTTGAAACAATGCCTGTCTGAAAGATTCAGACAGGCATTGTTTTTAAAGCATGTGGCAACGAAATATATCACCGTATATAAAACCAGAATAAATATTATTATGCTAACTATATCTTATAAAGTAAATTTATATAAAATAATTTCATTTAAATCCGTAATTTAAATTACAAATTAATAACAAATGCATTATAATGAATAAGCATTTTTTACTTACTTTCATCCTGGCAAACACATTTGATATTCTATGTTGGTTATTTTAACCCTCATTTCTTTAAGCGGATTTTTCCTATCTAAATATTTCAGACTGGGGCCATTTAATCCGTTTACCCTCTACTTCGGCGTTTGGTCGGCTATTTTTGTGGCTTATGCTTTTTTTCAACACACTTATCGACCGATTTCAGAAGAATATTTATTCATTCAAATATGTGTACAGCTGATTGCTTTATTCATGATGGTCTGTACACGGCCATTCAAGCCGGGCTTTATGCCGAATGCCCCGCAATACCAATTGAATAAAAAAATATTTACGATTATACAGCTGGCATTAATTGCTGCATTGCCAACGTTTTATCAAATGGTTGTCGATTATGCAGGGGAAAGTATTTTTACCAGCTCGGGCTACACCCGCTTGCGTTATGTATTCAATAATGAAGGCAAAGACATGGGTAAACTGGGCTATTTATATACGCTGGCATTTTTGAGCGCTTCAGTAGGCGTGTATTACGCCGCAAAAAAAGAGCTGAACAAATGGCAGGCAATGTTAGCCGTGTTGCTCGCCCTGATTTATGCTTATCTCACCACCGGACGCACATTCTTCCTGATGATCTTTATCTTCACGGTTACGCCCTTGGCCGTGATGGGTAAAATTAGACTGAAAACTCTGGCTGTTTTGAGCTCTGTTTTGTTGGGTATGTTCTTTTTAGTGGCTGCTCTAACTTCTAAAGGCGCATCTGCCGATGCTTCTTTGAGCGAGAATGCTGCCAGCTTCATTGAAAGCGCACATAGTTATTTCATTGCACCTTTCGTAGCCCTATCCATGATTACGGATGAATTAAAAACACTGGCTTTCGGCGATTATTCCTTGCGTTTTATTTTGAGCATACTCTCTGCATTCGGTTTGACCGATCCGCCCGGGCCGATTGTAAAAGGCTATCAATTCACACCCGCACCAACCAATCTCTATACAGTTTATGAAGTGTATGTGCGGGATTTCTATGTGTTCGGCTTTTTTATCCCACTGATTTTTTTGCCGATACACTGGATACTGTATAAACAAGCACGTAAAACCAACGATTTTTGCATGATTATTTACGCCATCTCGCTTTACCCCTTGCTAACCCAAATGCTGCAAGACCAATATATGACTCTGATTTCAACTTGGATTCAAATGTTTTTAGGCTGCTTGCTGCTGATTAGTAGAAAAAGGACTTAACCATACGACAGCATAATGCCTGTCTGAAAAGTTTTCAGACAGGCATTTTACGAGAGATATTGATAATTTTAGTTTAACTATAGCGCCATCATGCTCAGACTTAAAACTATAGTCAATCAATTTAAGAAAAAATATACACGTCATACTCGAGCCAAACCCGAGTATGACGTTATTGTTACTATGTAAGTGACTTAACTACAGAATATAACAAGCATACGTTTTTTAAGTTGGTTCACCATAAACCATCTGAATAATTCCAAAAAACTACTTCAACACCCACTCCGACACGCAATAGATTACCAGCCCCACCAAACCGCCGACCAGCGTACCGTTGATGCGGATAAACTGCAAATCCTTTCCCACGCTCAATTCCAATTTTTCCACCATCTGCGCGCTGTCCCAGCCCTTCACTTTTTCAGTTACGAAAGCCGCAACACGGTCTTTATAGTTGTTTACCAAATCACGCACTATCAGCGAAACGCGCACATCCATCCGCCGCATAAACTGAGGATATTCCGCCGCCTGCCGCAGCATATGCTCCAGCAATTTTTCCATCTGCGCCCGAACCAGCGAATCCGCTTTTTTCACATCTTCATGCGACCATTGCTGCAAACCCTGCCACAAGCTCGTTACCGCCTCCTGCAAAGCCAACGAAGCCGCCAATTCACGTTTGGTTGCCTCCAACCGCCGGTGCCATAAGCGAGAATGCCTTAATGCGTGTGCGATACGGTCAATCTGCTCCGAAGCAGACCGGCGCAGCTTGTGCTGCGGATTCTCCAATGCTGCAGCCAAATAGCCGTCGGCCCAATCCAAAGCTTTTTCCGAAATCCAGCCGTCCACTTTTTCCAGCAGCGTACCTTTAAGCGAAGCTTTGATTTTATCCCAAGTATTCGGCGCATCACGTTCGATTTTTACCGCCCATTCGTTCAAACTCTGCTCCAGCATCATACGTGTTTCAGGATGTTTTAACCAACGGCGCATCTGCTTCATCAAAGCGCAAAGCAACACATCGTCCAACCCCTGCCGCTTGACGGAAATCAATATATCCGCCAGCGCTTTGCCGATTTTGTCACCACTGTATTGCTGCATCAGCATTTGGCTTCCGAAACGGGCCACCTGCTCGGGCTTGGCTGTTTTCAGCAAAGTTGGAATCTGCGCAGCCAGATTGGGCAACCATTGTTTGCGGTTTTTGCTCAACCAATAAAGCAGTTTTTCACTCGGCTCGGCCTGATACACCCTAAGCGCAATCGGTTTATCCTGTAAAAAATTATGTTCGATAAAACGCCCCAGCTCTTCTGCAATACGGTGCTGGTTTTTTGGCAGAATCGCCGTATGCGGAATCGGTAAACCAAGCGGATGGCGGAACAGCGCGGTAACCGCAAACCAATCCGCCAGCGCACCGACCATTGCCGCTTCTGCAAAGGCTTTCAGATAGCCCAAAGCCGGGTAACGGCCCACAAAAATCGTAGCAACAATAAACAACACACATGCCAAAACCAGCAAGCCGGTTGCAAACATACGGTTTTTACGCAAACGCGCCCGAGCATTGGCAGTGCGCACTTCGGCAGATAGAGTTTGCATGGCGGTATCCTTAATATTTATCCCAATCAATGTTTCTTATTTTATACATGGTCGCAAAAAAGATTTGTTCAACCCCTTGATATACTTTCAAATAAACCTTCGGCAGCTTTTTCAGACAGGCATACAGGCTATATACAGTAAATGTTGGCAGCCATGTGCACAATATGTGGATAAACCGCTTTAACATTTGAAACATATCACTATTTAAAATTTGCCTAAAAATTAAGCAATTTCAACCTAATCCCTATCTGCCCGAACCCAACATAATTACCAACATACCACTCAAGCATAAAATCACACCCAACCAATCCGTGAGCTGCGGGCGTACGCCGTCAACCAACCAAAGCCACACTAAAGCCGTACTCACGTACACCCCGCCGTAAGCAGCATAAACTCGCCCGCTCGCTTCAGGATGCAGCGTGAGTAACCAAGAAAACACTGCAAGGCAAATTGCGGCTGGCAACAACAGCCATGGAGAACCATTTTGCCGCAACCACAGATAAGGCAGCCAGCAGCCTAAAATTTCCATCACCGCCGTTATGCCAAACAGCAGCAACATTTCCACACTATTCATATCCACCTTTTCAGACAGGCATTTCCCGCAAACATTTTATCGCTGCATATGGCACAAAACCAAACTTGTTACTGTATTATTTTTCCAATAGGCTATACAATAGTCGCCCAAATTACTAACGATTACACAAAAGAAGGATACAACAAATGAGAATTCTGCTCACCGGAGCCAAAGGCCAGCTTGGCCGCTGCTTTAAAGACCGCCTGCCGGAAGACTGGGAATTAATCGCTACCGATTCCAAAACCCTCGACATCACCGACGCTGCCGGAGTGATGAACATGGTAAAAAATTTCCAACCCGATGCCGTAGTCAACGCAGCTGCTTACACCGCTGTGGATAAAGCCGAAAGCGAACGCGACAAAGCCTTCGCCATCAACGCCACCGGCACCCACAATCTGGCCGCCGCCGCGCAAGCTGTGGGCGCAAAATTCGTACATGTATCCACCGATTACGTTTTCCCCGGTAATGCCAAAACACCTTACACGGAAACCGATGCACCGGATCCTGTCGGCGTCTACGGCAAATCCAAGCTTGCCGGTGAATTGCTTGCCCTATCCGCCAATCCCAACAGCATGGTTATCCGCACCGCATGGGTATTTTCCGAATACGGCAACAACTTCGTCAAAACCATGCTGCGTCTCGCCAAAGACCGCGACACCTTAGGCGTGGTAGACGACCAAATCGGCAACCCCACCTACGCAGGCGATCTGGCACAAGCCATTATCGGCGCCCTGAAGCTGCAAAACTTCCCCATCGGCCTCTACCATTATTGCGGCGACAAATCCGTAAGCTGGTGCGATTTTGCACGTGCCACTTTCCAAACAGCCTCGCAAAGCGGCCGCGATTTCCGAGTACCCACCACCAACGGCATCGCTACCAGCGAATATCCCACACCGGCTTCCCGCCCGGCTTACAGCGTGATGAACTGCGACAAAATCAAGTCGCTCGGCCTGAACGTGTCCGATTGGCAAGCTGCGTTAAACAAAATCGTGCCAGTGTTGCTCGCTGAAGAGCAATCTTAATAAAGCCGGCAAAACACAATGCCTGTCTGAAAAATATTTTCAGACAGGCATTGATTTTATACCGCAGCTATTTCATTAATCTATAAACAACCTTGTGCTTATACCACTATAAATTTCACCAAACATAAATACAACAATACCCATCTGAAAAAACACCCAATCAAGATTAAACCGATTATTTCACTGAAAAAATCAATTTTTGATTGCCCCGCCCTACCACAACAAAATATAATCACAGATTTTGAAAAAATCATTCTCGCGCTGCCCGAACGCTTGAAGGTTCCCACGGAGAGCAATCAAACAGCTTTATTTTCACCCCTGCGAAATTCCGCTTTGCGGTACTCGTTTTACCGGAGTATTGCCATGACCACTGCGTCTGCCAATCAACCCTATCTACAAATCAAAGGCTTGGTTAAGAAATTTGGTGACAATTACGCTGTCGATCACATCGACCTTAATATCGACAAACATGAAATCTTTGCTTTGCTGGGCAGTTCGGGTTCCGGCAAATCAACCCTTCTTCGCATGCTTGCCGGCATGGAAACCCCTTCCGAAGGCAGCATCATTCTTGACGGTCAGGATATTACCAAACTCGCTCCTTACGACCGCCCTATCAACATGATGTTCCAAAGCTATGCACTTTTCCCTCATATGACTGTGGAGCAAAACATCGCTTTCGGTCTCAAGCAAGACAAAATGCCCAAAGGCGAAATCGCCGAGCGCGTGGAGCAAATGCTGCGCCTAGTCCAGATGACCAAATTTGCCAAACGCAAGCCACACCAACTTTCAGGCGGCCAACAGCAGCGCGTAGCATTGGCCCGCAGTCTTGCCAAACGCCCGAAAATCCTCCTTCTTGACGAACCATTGGGTGCCCTCGATAAAAAATTACGCCAGCAAACCCAACTTGAGCTTGTGGATACGCTCGAAACTGTGGGCGTAACCTGCATTATGGTTACGCACGACCAAGAAGAAGCCATGACCATGGCTACCCGCGTAGCCATTATGTCCGACGGCCAGCTCAAACAAGTCGACACGCCCAGTAATATTTATGACTTCCCCAACAGCCGCTTTACCGCTGAATTTATTGGCGAAACCAATATTTTTGAAGGCACCGTCGACAGCATAAACGAGCACCATGCCTTAATTAACTGCCCCGAATTGCCAAGCAAAATCTACACCGATCAAAAATTCGAAGGTAAAGAAGGGCAAACCATCTGGATCAGTATCCGACCAGAAGATATTGATTTGCATAAAGAAAAACCAGCCCATCGCGATAGCCACAACTGGGCGAAAGGCATCGTAAAAGACATTGCCTACCTCGGCAGCTTCGCCATCTACCATGTGCAAATGGAAAACGGCCGCATTATCAAAAGCCAGGTTCCTGCGCCTTATTGGTATGTGCGCAATATCACGCCGCCTACCTGGGATGAAGAAGTTTATCTGGATTGGCCTGAAAACCAGCCTACCCCGTTAACCCGCTGAGGAAATGCCCATGTCTGTCAACATCAAACGCCGCCTGCGCCCCGGACGCGGCCTTGTTATCGGTATACCCTATATCTGGCTGCTGGTGCTTTTCCTGATTCCGTTTTTTATCGTGCTGAAAATCAGCTTTGCCGAGCAAGAGCTGAAAATTCCACCATACAGTGATCTATTTATAGTCGATGAAGAAACAGGCAAACAAACCCTGCATCTCGTGTATTACAACTATCAGGAAATTTTTGCCAACTTCACCGACACACTTAAACAGATGTTCGGCCTGAGCGATGCCACAGGCAATAATATGTATCTGCGCAGCTATTGGCTGTCGATAAAAACTGCGGCTACCACCACCCTTATCTGCCTGCTTTTAGGCTATCCGATGGCTTATGGCATAGCCCGTGCAAAACCCGCTTACCGCAACACCCTGTTGCTGGCCATCATGCTGCCTTTTTGGACTTCTTTCCTATTGCGCGTATATGCATGGATGGGGCTATTGAGCCAAAACGGCATCATCAATAATCTGCTGATGAAATACGGCATTATCGATGAGCCTCTGCAAATGTTTTACAACACCTTCTCACTCAATCTCGTGATGGTTTATGCCTACCTGCCGTTTATGATTCTGCCGCTTTATACCCAGTTGGTAAAATTCGACGGCCGCCTGTTGGAAGCCGCTTCCGATTTAGGCGCAGGCCCGATTAAATCATTTTTTACCATCACCCTGCCTTTATCCAAAACCGGTATTATCGCGGGCTCCATGTTGGTATTTATTCCCTGCGTGGGCGAATTCGTGATTCCCGATTTGGTTGGCAGCTCCGATAATCTCATGATCGGTAGAACCCTCTGGATGACCTTCTTCGATGCCAATAACTGGCCGCTTGCTGCTGCTCTGGCCGTGATTATGGTTTTGCTGCTGGTCGTGCCCATTGCCCTGTTCCAGCATTATGAAAACCGCGAATTAGAAGAAGGAGGCAAACATGGCTAATCAGAAAATGTCTTGGTTCCTCAAGATAATGCTGTTTATCGGCATGGCTTTCCTCTATATCCCTTTGATCATATTGGTGATTTATTCATTCAACGATTCCCGCCTCGTAACCGTGTGGGGCGGGTTCTCGACCAAATGGTATGCTCGCCTGCTCAACAACAGCGAGATTTTGGAAGCCGCGTGGTTATCTTTACGTATTGCGGTGGTTTCTTCATTCGTGGCCGTCATTCTCGGCACTTTGGCAGGCTACGCGTTGGCGCGCATCAAGCGCTTTCGCGGCAGCACCTTGTTTGCAGGCATGGTGTCGGCTCCTATGGTGATGCCTGATGTGATTACCGGCTTATCATTGCTTTTGCTGATTATTCAAGTGCAAGGCATGATACAAAGCATCACAGGCAACCCTGCCGAATGGCTCGACCGCGGATTCTTCACTATTTTCCTCGGTCACGCCACCTTGTGTATGGCATACATCACCGTGGTTATCCGCTCTCGTTTGATGGAGCTTGATCAATCGCTGGAAGAAGCCGCGATGGATTTAGGTGCCCGCCCCTTGAAGATTTTCTTCGTAATTACCCTGCCCCTGATTGCCCCCGCAATCGTATCCGGCTTCCTGCTCGGCATTACACTTTCTTTGGACGACTTGGTCATCACATCTTTCCTTTCCGGCCCCGGCTCATCCACACTACCGCAAGTGATTTTCTCTAAAATCAAACGCGGTTTGGATCCGCAGATGAACGTATTGGCTACCATCATGATTGCCATCGTCGGCACATTGGTGATTGTCATCAATTGGTACATGATGCGCCAAGCTACCAAACGTGAGCGGGAAACCGCAGAAGCCGAACGTCAGGAAAAGCTCGCCGTAGAACAAGCCATTTATCATTAAACCGCTTGCATCCATACAAACAAAACCGCAGGATTATGATTACATAATCCTGCGGTTTTTTATTTGTTTC
Source organism: Neisseria wadsworthii 9715 (assembly GCF_000227765.1). Classification (GTDB taxonomy): domain Bacteria; phylum Pseudomonadota; class Gammaproteobacteria; order Burkholderiales; family Neisseriaceae; genus Neisseria; species Neisseria wadsworthii. The sequence continues at coordinate 1,486,476 of NZ_JH165159.1, read as the reverse complement.
TCATATATACCAAGCGTTTGTCATACTCGTGCTTGACCTGAGGTATCTCGAGTTTCAGTAAGGCTGGGGATGCTCAAGTCAATCCCGAGCATGACGGAAATATGATAAAAAATAAGTTTATTTACTATAAGCTGATACGGAATAGGCCTGTCTGAAATTTGTTTTTTCAGACAGGCCTTGCATGAACAAGTCGAAACGATATATATATATAAAATCATACCATTCCTATCAAAACAGAATAAGAATCTCCCGAATAAGATATTTCAGATAACCTATTTATTAGCAATATTTATTTGGAAGATGCAGAAGTAAGAATAGCAGATTCCGATTCCGTTAAAATGCTCGGGATAAAACTTCCCGAGAAGCCACTTTAAACAAAACGCATAAGGCCAACAAAAATAACATTCGGCAGCAGATAATAAAGCAGTCTGTTTTTAAAAATCAGGTTTTGCTCGTTGTGAACCGCAGCAATCAAGGGGGGAACAAATTGATATTGTCTTCATCATCATTATTCAAACACATCGCCAACGCATGGGCGATACGCTGCATGTTGGTTTCAAAATCAATCGAACGCGAGAATGGCTTTGGCAAGAACATAATCGCACCTCGCCTTATTGAATCTATCCCGTATGATTTTTTTCAGATTTATCCGTATGTCCGCCGATAAAAAGCTTGATTCTGCTCTGGATATTCCTGCTGTCGATTTCATAAATCACATATTCGTTGTGCATCGCCAGCGCATTCACAACCATATTTCCTAAAATATCGACCGACCCACCTGTCTATCTCTAATCGCCGATACAAAGCCGGTTTTTGTATTTTCCGGAAGACAATTCTCCATTTGCTTCTCCCTCGCAGTTAATTCAGACGGCCTTATTTGATATTCTCGATAATCCAAATTTTAAATATAGGGTTGTTGATCATCAATTTGCCGCTTGTGTCCCGGCTTATCCAATCGTGTCTTTCCATACGCCTGATTGCACCTTGCGTACTGCTGCTGCTGATGGATTCCACTCCGAGCAGCGTAGCGTATTGTTTACGGCTTTCGTTGCTGTACGGGCTGGCATCGGGGTTGGTAGCGATGTCTTTGATGATGGCCCGTTCCAGCGGCTTCATTTGCTGCCATAGGCCGACTTCTTCATGGCTCGCTCCCAACTCTTCAATTCTGCTTGCCGCTGCCGTTTCCAGGCTTACAGACGGGCTTAATATCATGTCTTGAATGATGGCGCGCATATACATCGGGGTGTGATGCAGGCGTTCGAATAGGCTGTATAGCTTTGTTTTATCTAGGCTGTTTCCCGTTCTGTCGTGGTAAACGTCTGCCAAAAAGTCCGTGAAATCTTTTCCCAGCAAAGGAAAATCCAAGGCGTGAGCGAAATGGAAAAACGGTGCTTTATTGTCGTTGAACATGGCTCGTAGGCCGTTGGTGCTGCTGCCTGTGAAAATGGCTTTGATTTTGTTTTGATTCACATCAAGCCCGGTTCTGAATGACCTGATCAGGCCGTCTGTATCAGGCAGGCGCGCCAGCTCTTGAATTTCGTCCAGCAATAAAAGGCTGGGGCGGCTGTCTGCGGCAATGAGCGTGATCAGATCGGATAGGCGGGGAATCTCGACCTTGTTTATTTCACGCTCCAAACCTACGCTCATGATTTCAATTTTATTGATGCTGCTTAAAAAAGTTTTCGCCTTGCCTCCTGTTTGAATATTTTGGGCAAATTGATATAAGGCCGTCTGAAAATCAACGGTAGGGTTTGCGCTGTCCATGAATGAGAAATAAAACACATTCAAGCCGTTTTCTTCCGCCAACGGCAATACGTCTTGCAATAGAAACTGCGTTTTGCCCATGCGGCGCGGTGCAAACAAGGTAAAAGCGTGGGTAATGCCGTCTTTGAGGCTGTTGATCAGCTTGCGGGCATATTCTCTGCGGTGGAAAAACAAAGGGTCTTTCATGGCTGAATAATCTCGAATTAGACACTGTTATACAGAATTATACATAATATGTATAATTAAACAATCTTTGTATAAAGGTGTCTAATGAAAATTAAAGCACTAACGATCGTTTGCTTTTAAGCAGGTAACATTGAACTATCGGTAGAGTGTGGCGCAGCCACGCACGCGGTTTTGAATGGAACAGCGCATATCGGCTACAAAGATTTTAAAATCACGCCACATTATTTTTGTTCAAAACAATGCCGTCTGAAAAGAGAGTTTCAGACGGCATTGGAGAAGAAGCCCGAACAATGCGTGCGTACTCCACACACCCTACGCATAGGATTTAGCTTTTGTACAGGCTACGGCTTGCTTTTGAAAATTCAAACAGCTTGGTAGGTCGGATACTTGTATCCGACAAAATAAGGATATGCTGTGATGCCGAGATATATCAGCGGAATAAGTCGGATTCGAGAATCCGACCTACGGATTTAGGTTTGAAACAGCAAACGTTAAACCATCGGTAGGATGTGTGGCGCAGTCACGCACGCGGTTTTGAAGGGAACAGCGCATATCGGCTACAAAGATTTTAAAATCACGCCGCATTATTTATGCACAAAACAATGCCGTCTGAAAAGAAAGTTTCAGACGGCATTGGAACAGAAGCCCGAACAACGCGTGCGTGTGTACCGCACACACCTACGCAGGGTTTTATGCAGGCTACGCTTGCTGACTGTTAAATTGATTAATAATGTTTTCTCTAATAGAGTCTGTAAATTTTGACACTCTATATGCTTCTCGTTTTTCTTTTTCAGGTAGTTTTTTTAATTCTTCATCTATAACATCACAACATGATTTAAGTACTGTAAGATATTCTGTTTCTGAGTTTAACATCTCAATAATACTTTCATTATTAAATTTTTTATCTTT
>NZ_JH165159.1:1470634-1483567 GCF_000227765.1 Neisseria wadsworthii 9715 | reverse complement strand
TTTTAAAAAAGATATGTGCAGATTGACAACCATTAACAATTTGAAAATCTGTCAGTTTGAGATTATTTCCAATTTGTTCCAATTTTTTTGTAATGATAGTAATCCCATTATTAAAAATAGGCAGGGCATCTTGTTCTTTATTTTTTAATGTTGCTTCTATTTCTTTATTAACTTTATTTCCTCCTTGAAAATGTCTTACGTTATCTTCAAATAATGTTTTCTGTAGGTTCCCATCTGAATCGGTAATCATTGTAATAAATTCACCCATAGGTAAGCTCCCTATAAATGATTGATTAACATCAGAAATATCTGGAAGCGCCACTTTATCTTTAAATAAAATTTGTTTTACATTTTTTCTTTTTAATTCCTGAAACCAAACTTTTAATTTTTCTGCATCTATAAATTGACAATTAACTTGGCTAAATATTTTTTTATTATTTAGAGCTTCAATACATTTCTTTTCTCTAGCAATAATATCCGCAGGACTTTTCCACTCTCCAACAGTAGCATAATACATATAAATCTTAGGGTTTCCATCAAAATTCAAGGCATTATTATAAATCTTTTCCTTTATTTCTCTAAATTTTTTAATTGTTGAATTCTCCTCTATATCACTATTCTCATTGAAAAAATTACACACTCCAAAATAGAAATTACCAACTTCACTAGCTTTAAAGTGTGGCCTAGCTTTAGATTGAATAAATATAAAGCTAATGTTCAAGCTATGTCCATTTTTGAGGAAGTAATCGTACTGTTCAACATTTTGTATTAATGTTCCATTAACAATAATTCCAATACCATCAAATCCCGCATCTTGTCCACCGCCTATAGACACTGATTCAACTACTTCAGGGGTGATTTTATTAATATACTGCCTTGAAAACACAATATAATTTACAAATTTTTCAAATTGTTGTGATTCATCATCAGTAGTACAACTAAAATTTTCTGAAAAATTATTTAAATAACTTTTTAAAATAGTATCGTTTATCATAATTTTAATCCTTTGTTACCACTTTCAAATATTTAGCAGTATGGCTAATTCTATCCAATTTAGCCACTTCCTCCGGACTACCCTTAGCAATAATCCTCCCCCCGCCATCGCCGCCTTCCGGCCCCAAGTCCACAATATAATCCGCAGTCTTAATCACATCCAAATTATGCTCGATAATCACAATCGAGTTGCCTTTGCCTTTCAGACGGCCTATTACTTCCAGCAGCAAGGCTATGTCGGCGAAGTGCAGGCCAGTGGTGGGTTCGTCGAGGATGTAGAGGGTGCGGCCGGTGTCGCGTTTGGAGAGTTCGAGGGCGAGTTTGACGCGTTGGGCTTCACCGCCGGAGAGGGTGGTGGCGGATTGGCCGAGGCGGATGTAGCCTAAGCCTACGTCCATCAGGGTTTGCAGTTTGCGGGATACGGTGGGCACGGCATCGAAGAATTCGCGGGCTTCTTCTACGGTCATGTCGAGCACTTGGCTGATGTTTTTGCCTTTGTATTGTACTTCGAGGGTTTCGCGGTTGTAGCGTTTGCCGTGGCACACTTCGCAGGGCACGTAAACGTCGGGCAGGAAGTGCATTTCTACTTTGATCACGCCGTCGCCTTGGCAGGCTTCGCAGCGGCCGCCTTTGACGTTGAACGAGAAGCGGCCGACGTTGTAGCCGCGTTCGCGGGCAAGCGGTACGCCGGCGAAGAGTTCGCGGATGGGGGTAAACAGGCCGGTGTAGGTGGCGGGGTTGGAACGGGGCGTGCGGCCGATGGGGGATTGGTCGACGTTGATGACTTTGTCGAGGTGTTCGAGGCCGGTGATGTCGTCGTAGGGCGCGGGTTCTTCGTGGGCGCGGTTGAGTTCGCGGGCGGTGATTTTGGCCAGCGTGTCGTTAATCAGGGTGGATTTGCCGCTGCCGGATACGCCGGTGATGCAGGTAATCAAACCCAAAGGCAGTTCGAGGGTAACGTTTTTGAGGTTGTTGCCGCGTGCGCCTTTGAGGACGAGCATTTTTTCGGGGTTGACGGGCGTTCTTTCAGACGGCACGGCGATGGCTTTTTTGCCGCTGAGGTATTGGCCGGTAACGGAATCTGTGCGGGCGGCGACTTTGTTGGGGGTGTCGGCGATGATAACGTTGCCGCCGTGTTCGCCCGCGCCGGGCCCCATGTCGATCACAAAATCGGCTTCGCGGATGGCATCTTCGTCGTGTTCGACCACGATGACGCTGTTGCCGAGGTCGCGCAGGCGTTTGAGGGTGGCGAGCAGGCGGTCGTTGTCGCGCTGGTGCAGGCCGATGGAGGGTTCGTCCAAAACGTACATCACGCCGGTGAGGCCGCTGCCGATTTGGCTGGCGAGGCGGATGCGTTGGGCTTCGCCGCCGGAAAGGGTTTCGGCGCTGCGGCTGAGGTTCAGATAGTCGAGGCCGACATTAATCAGAAAGCCCAAGCGCTCGGTGATTTCTTTGAGGATTTTTTCGGCGATGTGTTTTTTGTTGCCTTCCAAATCGAGGGTTTCAAAGAACTGATGCGTTTGGGTGAGCGGCCATGCGGAAATTTCGTGCAGCGGCTGTTTGCCTACATAAACATAACGCGCTTCTTTGCGTAAACGTGCGCCGCCGCAGCTTGGGCAGGCGCGGTGGCTTTGGTATTCGGCAAGCTGTTCGCGCACGGTGGGCGAATCGGTTTCGCGGTAGCGGCGTTCGAGGTTGGGAATAATGCCTTCAAAGGCGTGGCTGCGGTTGAAGGTAGTGCCGCGTTCGGAAAGGTAGGTGAAATCAATTACTTCTTTGCCGGAGCCGTGCAGCACGATTTTGCGGATGTTTTCAGGTAGCCCTTCAAACGGGGTATCGACATCGAATTGATAATGCCGCGCCAGCGATTGAATCATTTGGAAATAGAATTGGTTGCGTTTGTCCCAGCCTTTAATCGCACCGGCGGCTAGGGAAAGTTCGGGGTGGGCGACCACGCGTTCGGGGTCGAAGAAATTCATGCTGCCCAAGCCGTCGCAAGTGGGGCAGGCGCCGACGGGGTTGTTGAAGGAAAACAGGCGCGGTTCGAGTTCGGGCAGGCTGTATGAGCACACGGGGCAGGCGAATTGCGAGGAAAACCAATGCTCTTCGCCGCTGTCCATTTCCATTGCCAGCGCGCGTTCGCCGCCGTGGCGCAGGGCGGTTTCAAAACTTTCGGCCAGCCGCTGCTTGATGTCGGCTTTTACTTTCACGCGGTCGATGACTACGTCGATATTGTGCTTGATGTTTTTTTCGAGCTTGGGCACTTCGTCGAGTTGATAGACTTCGCCGTCCACGCGCACGCGGGCAAAGCCTTGCGCCTGCAAGTCGGCAAAGAAATCGACAAACTCGCCTTTGCGTTCGCGCACGGCGGGGGCGAGGATCATCACGCGGGTGTCTTCAGGCAGTTTTAAGACGGCATCCACCATTTGCGACACGGTTTGGCTGCTCAAGGGCAAATCGTGTTCGGGGCAATGCGGCGTGCCGACGCGGGCATACAAGAGGCGCAGATAATCGTGGATTTCGGTAACGGTGCCGACGGTGGAGCGCGGATTGTGGCTGGTGGACTTTTGTTCGATCGAAATTGCCGGCGACAAGCCTTCGATCAAATCGACATCGGGCTTATCCATCATCTGCAAAAACTGGCGCGCATAGGCGGAAAGGCTTTCCACATAACGGCGCTGGCCTTCGGCATAGAGCGTGTCGAACGCGAGCGAGGATTTGCCGCTGCCCGACAAACCCGTTACCACCACGAGCTTGTGGCGGGGGATGTCGAGATCGACGTTTTTCAGATTATGGGTGCGTGCGCCGCGGATGCGGATGGTGTCGTTGTCTTGCTTGCTCATGATGCCTGTCTGAAATATATAGAAAACCGCTTATTTTAACGTGTATCGTTATGAAAGAGATAGTTTTTATGCAAAACAAAAGCGATGGCCACTGAAAAATTTGTCGGGTTTCAGCGTTGGCTAAGCTAAGCTAGAAAAACACAATGCCTGTCTGAAAAATATTCAGACAGGCATTTTTTCAGACAGGCATTATTTATCAATCAGCGTGCCTTCCTGCATCATCATCACGCGGTCGAAGCGGCCGGCCAATTCGTCGTCATGCGTAACCACCACTAGGCTGGTGCCCAGCTCACGTTTCAAATCTATCATCATATCCAGCACGTTTTGCGCGTTTTTGCGGTCAAGGTTGCCGGTAGGTTCGTCGGCCAGCAGGCATTTTGGGCGTGTAACCAGTGCGCGGGCGATGGCGGCACGCTGGCGTTCGCCGCCGGAAAGCTCGCTCGGGCGGTGTTGCATACGCGCTTTTAAGCCTACCCGTTCCAACATGGCTGCAGCTTGATTTTCAGCTTCGGCTTTGGGCTTTTTGCCGATTAAAAGTGGCATCATCACGTTTTCGAGTGCGGAGAACTCAGGCAGCAGATGATGGAATTGGTAAACGAAACCCAAATATTGGTTGCGCAGCAAACCCAATTGTTTTTGGTTTAACGCGCCCAAATCATTGCCCATCAGCTCTATTTTTCCCGAACTGGGCATATCCAGGCCGCCGAGGATATGCAGCAAAGTAGATTTGCCGCTGCCGGAAGCGCCGATAATGCTCACGCTCTGGCCTTCCCGAACCTGAAAATTCAAACCTTGCAGCACCTGCACCCTCAACGCACCGTCGTTATAGCTTTTGCTGACGTTTTGGCAGCTCAAAACCACATTATTCATAGCGCAAAGCCTCCGCAGGTTGGGTTTTCGCGGCGCGCCAGCTCGGGTAAAGCGTAGCAATAAACGCCAAAGTTAACGAAATAGCGGCAATCACGGCCACGTCGTGCGGGTTCACATCGCTGGGCACATAATCGATAAAATAAAACTGCGGATTAACCAACTTTTTACCCATCAAGCCTTCAAAAGAAGCAATGATTTTGCCCACGTTCAAGCCGAGCAGTACACCGACTATCACACCGACCAAAGTGCCGAAAAATCCGGCAAACGCGCCCTGCACCATAAAAATCTTCATCACGCTGCCAGGCGATAAGCCTAAGGTACGCAAAATGGCAATATCGGCCTGCTTTTCCGTTACCGCCATAACCAGCGACGATACCAGATTAAAGGCCGCCACGGCGATAATCAGCGTGAGGATGATGAACATCATGCGCTTTTCCAATTCAACCGCTTCAAAATAGCTGCGGTTGGCAAACGTCCAGTCGCGCACCCACACTTTATGCTGTTCAGCGGCGGGAATCAGGTTTTGGGTAAACTCGGGGGCGTTTTGCGGCTCGGCAAGTTTCAGCCGCAAACCGCTCACACCGTCTTCACCCAAACGGTAAAGCGTTTGCGCATCGGTCAGATGGGTAAGCGCAAGCGAATTATCCACTTCGTAAACGCCCGTTTTCACAATGCCCGCCACATTAAACTGCTTCAGGCGCGGCACCACGCCTGCGGGCGTTACATTGCCCTCAGGTGTGATCACGGTTACTTTGCCGCCCTTTTCCGCGCCAAGCGCTTCGGCCAAGCCTTCACCCAAAATAATGTCGAATTCGCCCGCGTGCAGGTCGTTGAAGCTGCCGCTGGTCATTTTATCGCCGTAATCCACCACTTTCTTTTCTTCTTCGGGCAGGATGCCGCGTATCTGCACGCCGCGCACTTCGCCCGAATTGGCCAGCAAGGCCTGATCCGCAATATAAGGCGCGCTGGCCAACACTTCTTTTTTGCCCTGCACATACCGGCGCAAATCCTGCCAATTCTCGCCGTTGCCCATTTCGAAATAGCCGATTTCCGCATGCGGCGCCACATTCAGCAGCGCGCCGCGGATGTCTTTTTGAAACCCGGCCATCACCGACAACACGATAATCAGCGCCGCCACGCCCAGCGCGATGCCCAAAATGGAAATTAAAGTGATAAAAGACATGAATCCGTTGCGTTTTTTCGCACGCAGATAGCGCAAACCAATCCAAGTTTCTAAAGAAGCCATTTGCAGGGGCCGCCTTCCTTCAGCTGAAAATAAACGCGCATTGTACCGTAAATCGGGTTAAATCGGTTTAAGCCTGTCTGAAACAAGTAAATCTGCGCTTCGGGAGCCGATTCAGGTATAATTCCGCCCTTGATTCAAATGAACTTCAAACACGCTTCCATGTCTAGAAAACCCAAACACGAGCTTGAAAACAATAAATTAAACAAACGCCTGCGCCATGCCGTGGGCGACGCCATTAATGATTTCAATATGATTGAACACGGCGACAAAATCATGGTCTGCCTTTCCGGCGGTAAAGATAGCTACGCCCTGCTGGATATTCTGCGCCAGTTGCAGGCCAGCGCGCCGGTCGATTTCGAATTGATTGCCGTCAACCTCGACCAAAAGCAGCCCGGCTTTCCCGAACACGTTTTGCCCGAATACCTCGAAAGCATCGGCGTGCCGTATAAAATCATCGAAGAAGACACTTATTCCGTGGTCAAGCGCGTGATTGAAGAGGGCAAAACCACCTGTTCGCTGTGCAGCCGTTTGCGCCGCGGCGTGCTGTACCGCGTGGCCAAAGAATTGGGCTGCACCAAAATCGCACTCGGCCACCACTGCAACGATATTCTGGAAACGCTGTTTTTGAATATGTTTTACGGCGGCAAGCTTAAAGCCATGCCGCCCAAACTGGTGAGCGACAACGGCGAACACATCGTTATCCGCCCGCTTGCTTATGTGAAAGAAAAAGATTTAGCGCGCTATGCCGAGCTAAAACAATTTCCGATTATTCCGTGCAATCTATGCGGCTCACAGCCCAATTTGCAACGCCAGGTGATTAAGGAAATGCTGCAAGATTGGGACAAACGCTTCCCGGGCCGCATCGAATCCATGTTTTCCGCCCTGCAAAATGTTGTGCCCTCGCATCTGGCCGATACGGCCTTGTTTGATTTTGCCGGTTTGGAGCGCGGGCAGGTTTTGAAACACGGTGGTGACACGGCTTTCGATAAAGAAGCCATGCCGCAGCACTTTTCAGACAGGCATTCTGATGAATACGGCAACGCCATCAAAATTGAGGCGACGCAAACCCGAAAAGTGATTAATATACTGGCCAGCAAGCCTAAATGTTAAGTTTGATGAAGTATGTTTGCGGTTGTTGGCAAATTTGAAGCAAGCCGAAACTGAATATCCTGCGGCACTGTATTGTCTATATCATCTGCGTAGCGCTGCCTTACTGTTGACTGTTCAGTTTTCGGTTATACCGACACACTCTGTTTTCCATAAGGATGATTATGATGAATAATTTAAACAGCCTCCCGCTTCCTGAAGACAATCAAATTGAAGTGAAAATCGCGCCGCCCGGTTTGCGAATCGGCGCTTGCGCATTGAATATTCTGTTTTCCATCATCGCCTTGATTCCTTTGTTTGCAACGATGGTTGTGCTGATTATCAAAAACTCAGAACAGTTCAAAGGCATTAATGAGAATAACCCGGAAGCTGTTTTTTCTGCTTTGAGCAGCGTATTTGCCCACCCCGTATTTTTGTTGAGCATTTTAGTTTATTTGGTTTACGGCATTTGGCAGATTGTTATCATGAGCAAGCACGGCCAGTCTCTGGGGAAACGCCTGCTTAAAATCAAAGTGATTAAGTCTAACGGTGATGAAGCCGGCTTTCTCGGCACGGTATTGCTGCGTGAAGTGGTTTACAACATTGCTGTGAGCATTATTGTGGCTTTGCTTGTGATGATTGTCAGCGCGTTGGTTTCCGAAACTGCACTTGAAGTGCTCTCCAACCTCATCAGCTGGCTGCCTAATTTAATTTGTTTGGTTATGCTTTTTAATGTAAAACGCGACCGCCGCACTTTACAGGATTACGTTGCCGATACGGTTGTGGTGAAATTGCCTGATTAAGCAACAATGCCTGTCTGAAAACATTCAGACAGGCATTGTTTATCGCGTAACTGACCTGATTTAACTCTTTCGTAAAACCACGAAAATTAGACTTATCTCATCATAGCAAGCCTTTTATAATCCAATCCGCAACAGCCTAACACCCTGTTTGTTTCAGACAGGCACTATCAGTTCACCTAAAATCCGGAATACTCATGACTACTATCCTTATTCTTTGCGGCTTAATCTGCCTTGTTATCGGCCTACTCGGAACGATTTATCCGGCCATTCCCGGCTTAGGTTTGATGTTTGGCGGAGCGTGGCTACTGGCTTATGCAGGCGATTACCAGATTATCGGCACCAATACTTTGATTGCTTTAGGTGTGTTCGCAGCCATCGGCACCGCCACCGATTACGTAGCCGGTATGCTGGGCGCAAAATTTACCGGTGCCAGCAAACAAGCCATCTGGGGCTCGTTTATCGGCGGTGTGGTCGGCGCATTTTTCAGCATTCCCGGCTTATTAATCGGCCCTATTATCGGTGCGGCAACGGGTGAAATCATTGCCAGAAAAGATGTGTGGTCGGCAGGAAAAGTGAGCATCGGCACATTTATCGGTTTCATACTCGGCGTGGTGGCAAAAGTGGGCTGTGCCGCCGCTATTGTGATCACTTTGGCTGTCGTATGGATTTTCAGCTTGTTTAATTAAGCTTTCAAATTTCATAACACAATGCCTGTCTGAAAAGATAATTCGCTTTCAGACAGGCATTGTGTTTATTTGAGCAACTCGGCCAGCATGTATTCGTAAACAGCGGAAAGTTTGGGAATGTCTTCTAAAAGCACATGTTCGTTAATCTGATGAATACTGGCGTTGGAGGGCCCCAATTCAATCAATTCTTTTGCAACGGCTTTAATGAAACGGCCGTCAGACGTGCCGCCGCTGGTGGAAAGTTCGGTTTGGATGCCGCACACTTCGGCTGCCGCGGCCTGAGCCACCTGCGTGAGCCGCCCGGCTTCGGTAAGGAAAGGCTGGCCGGAGCACGACCATTCCAAATCGTAATCCACGCCGTGTTTATCCAAAATCGCATGCACCCGCTCTTTCAAACCTGCCTCTGTCGATTCGGTGGAAAAGCGGAAATTGAATTTGATGTTCAATACGCCCGGAATCACATTGGTTGCACCCGTGCCGCCGTTGATATTAGAAATCTGAAAACCGGTTGGCGGAAAATAATCATTGCCCTCATCCCATTCTTCAGAAGTTAATTCCAGCAACGCAGGCGCCACCGTATGCACAGGGTTTATCGCCAAATGCGGGTAAGCGATGTGCCCTTGTTTGCCTTTAACGGTAAGGTTGCCCGAGAGTGAACCGCGGCGGCCGTTTTTAATGGTGTCGCCCACGCGGTTTACCGCTGTCGGCTCGCCCACAATGCAATAATCAATTCCTTCGCCGCGCTTGTGCAGCGCTTCAACCACTTTGACCGTGCCGTCATACGCATCGCCTTCTTCATCGGAAGTAATCAAAAAAGCAATGCTGCCTTTGTGCTCCGGATTCGCCGCCACAAAGCGCTCGCACGCGGTCACAAAAGCCGCGATGCTGGTTTTCATATCCGCCGCGCCCCGGCCATATAAGCACCCTTCCCGCTCAGTGGGCAAAAAAGGCGGCGAATCCCATTTTTCCTCTGGCCCTGAAGGCACTACGTCTGTATGGCCGGCAAAGCAGACGACCGGCGCCGCGTTACCTTTGCGCGCCCAAAAATTTTTTGTGTCGCCAAAATTCATGGTTTCCACTGTAAAACCCATTGCTTCAAGCCGCCCGGCCAAGATGGCTTGGCAGTTTTTATCGTCAGGCGTTACGGATGCTTGGGCAATCAGCGCTTTGGCTAATTCTAAAGTAGCGGTTTCAGTCATCGCAGTTTCCGGTTGTCGAAATGAAGTTGGAGATTGTATCAGCTTTGTTTCAGACAGGCATACCGCCGCTTCACGCCGAATCACAAAACTTGTCAAAAAAACTCATTCCGTTACAATCACCTTACCCGAAAATTCTACAAAGGCCTGTCTGAAAAATGGAAAACAAAAAATTTATTTGGAACACCATCAGAGAAGAAACCGCAAGAGCCGCTGCCGAAGAGCCTATGCTGGCCAGCTTTCTGCATTTAACCGTACTGCGCCACGGCTGCCTCGACCGCGTATTGGCATTTCATTTATCCAGCAAACTTTCCAGCACCACGATGGACGCGCGCGCCTTGTTTGAAATCTATCTGCACGCCTTAGAAGCCGACCCGTCCATTTCAAAAGCCATGCAAGCCGACATCAAAGCTTATTACGAGCGCGACCCTGCGTGCGATCAATACTGCTTGCCGCTGCTTTATTTCAAAGGTTTTCACGCCATTCAGGCGCACCGTATCAATAATTGGCTGTGGCAAAACGGCCGTCAGACTTTGGCCTATTTTCTGCAAAACCGTTCGTCAGAAGTGTTCGGCGTCGACATTCATCCCGCGGCACGTTTCGGCAGCGGCATTATGATTGACCACGGTACCGGCGTAGTGGTAGGTGAAACCGCCGTTTTGGGCAACGATATCTCCATTCTGCATGGTGTTACCCTCGGCGGTTCAGGCAAAGAAAGCGGCGACCGCCACCCGAAAGTGGGAGACGGCGTAATGATCGGTGCCAATGCTTCGGTGCTAGGTAATATCCGCATCGGCGAATGCGCTAAAATCGGTGCAGGCAGTGTGGTGGTCAGCGACGTAGAACCACACACTACGGTTGTGGGCGTTCCCGCTAAAGCAGTAGGAAAAGCCAAAAACATGCCGGCTGCCGACATGGATCAAAATATTGCGTTTTTCTATTCGATTTAAGTTTTTAGTTTTTCAGACAGGCATTCATGTCTTGAGAACAATGCCTGTCTGAAACAGCCATAACGGATTGCAAACTAGGTTTGCCCTTATTTATTCCATAGTATAATTATGCCTGTCTGAACTTTTCAGACAGGCATAATGGTATCGTTTAATAAATTCAAACAAAATCCACCGGCCATCTCTCTTAAACCCGCTATCTGTGGAGCTATCCTGTGCATTTCTCCCTCGCGCCCGTTGTTATCGTCTTACTCGTTGCCGTTATCGCAGTTATTATCTGCCGCCGCTTCCATATCCCTTCTATGCTGGGCTACCTACTTGTCGGCTTTATCGCCGGGCCTGGTGTATTGCGCTTAATCCCACAAGGCAGCGCCACCGACTACTTGGGCGAAATCGGCATCGTATTTCTGATGTTCAGCATCGGTTTGGAGTTTTCGCTTTCCAAGCTGAATTCCATGCGGCGCTTGGTGTTTGGCTTGGGCGGTTTACAAATCGGCATCACGCTTGCCGCCGTGTTAGGCATCTTAATCATCAGTCAAAACACTCCGTTTACTCCGGCCTTCGCTGTTGCGGGCGCTCTGGTCATGTCATCCACCGCCATTGTCAGCCGCATTCTTTCGGAAAAAACCGAATTAGGCCAACAGCACGGCCAAATGGCGATGGGTGTGTTACTGATGCAGGATATCGCCGTGGTTCCGCTCATGATTCTTTTGCCCGCTCTAGCAGGTGGCGATAGCGGCAACTTGTGGTGGGAGCTTGCGTTAGCCGCCGTAAAAATGGTGCTGACGCTTTGCGTATTATTTGTCATCGGCAGCCGCGTGATGACGCCATGGTTCCGCTTGGTGGCAAAAGCCAAGTCGTCCGAACTTTTCATGATTAATGTTTTATTGGTCACGCTGGGCATCTCCTATCTTACCGAACTGGAAGGCCTCTCTTTGGCACTGGGCGCATTCGTAGCCGGCATGTTGCTTTCAGAAACCGAATACCGCTTCCAAGTGGAAGACGATATCCGCCCCTTTCGCGACATTTTGCTCGGTTTCTTTTTCATCACAGTGGGTATGAAACTGAACCTAAGCGTTCTAGTGGAAAATTGGCCTTTAGTCATGATTCTGCTTGCTATCATTATCCCGTTAAAAGCCCTTATCGTTTTCCTGATTGCCTGGCGCATGAAACATACAGGTGCTGAAAGCCTGAAAGCCGCGCTTTATCTGGCTCAAGGCGGTGAGTTCGGTTTCGTTATCCTCGCTGTAAGCGGCAATTTAGCCCTCATATCCGACAATCTTGAGCAAGCGGCCACAGCAGCCATTCTACTTTCTATGATTGCCGCCCCGTTCATTCTCAACAGCAGCGACAAAGCGATTAATAAATTGATTAAACCCAATTGGGACATACAGGCAGCCGATCTGCAAAAAATGCTGATTGATACCATGAGCAAATCCGATCACATTCTACTAATCGGTTTTGGGCGTGGCGGCCAAAACATAGGTAGAATCCTCGCCGCACAAGATATCCCCTATTACGCCTTGGATTTGGATGCAGAACGGGTTCAAGTTGCGCGCGGTATCGGAGAACCCGTTTCTTTTGGTGATGCAAAACGCAAAGAAATTCTCGAAGCAGCCGGCCTCTCCCGTGCGCAAGCAGTTATCATCACGCTTAACAATATGCACGAAACAGAGCACATTCTTGACAGCATCATGCATTTACACCCGACCATGCCCGTTCATGTACGCGCTGTCACCGACGACTACATCGCCAAATTTACCGATTTAGGCGCTGAAGAAGTTATCTCAGATACCAAAGAAGCCAGCCTTGCCCTAGCCTCTTTCGGCATGATTAATAGCGGACTTTCCTACCAGCGCGTGCACCAAATCATTTCCGATTTAAGACGCAACCGCTACCAAATTTTAGAGGGATTGATCAGTGGCTCAGATGACGACGAAGGCTTTTATCATGAAAACAACAGCGTAAACCGCTATGCTTTCGCTTTGCCCCAAGAAGCTTATGCCGTAGGTAAAACAATCAAGGAGCTTCCTCTAAACGAAACCGAAGTCCAACTCGCTGCCGTTCGCCGGCAAACCAGCCAAATCCGCGATTTTTCTCCTGATTTTGCTCTCGAACCTAACGACATTCTGATTATCATCGGCAAAAAAGAAAAAATAATTTCTTTTGAAAACTGGTCCTTACAAGGAAGCGAATAATTTAACCAAAAAGAGCTTGCACAGAAAGCCAGAATTTGGTTTAATCACGTTCTCACAGCGAACAC
>NZ_JH165159.1:1462449-1470235 GCF_000227765.1 Neisseria wadsworthii 9715 | reverse complement strand
CGAAATAATTCGTTGGCTCTTTTGACTTAAATAAATAAAAACAACCGCTTAAGAATTTCAAGCGGTTGTTTTGTTGAAAAAAAATGCACATTAATAACGTGTAATTACCGCCATACCGCGCATCGGGTTGATTGCTTTCAAACTATCATTATCCACAAACTTAACACGGCCGCCGTTTGCTAAAACTTTTTCGATAATCTCATCCACAATATCTTCATAAGTATGCTCGGTTTGTGCAAAGCCTTCTGTCAAAGGCGTTAACGTTCGGCCATCTTCACTCACTTCGGCAGGAATTTTCAGATCCTCTTCCAGAACCAACACATCAGCGCGACCATCTACTGCAGCCTGCCAAATTTCATTCAGTCCGCCAACAAATAAGTTGTTGCCTATAGCATTTTCTAAATCGACAAATACTTTTTGACGCTCTTCATCCAAAGCTTCTTTAATTTGCGGCCAAATATTTTTAACCAACTGATGCTCTGTTTCATCGCTGAGCCCGCTGTGTATATACAGCATAACATCGTCACTATTGCGGGCCCCGTCACGGAAGTGTCCAATATTGCGATCCACACCGACTACCACGATAGGAGCTGGAATTTGCTTTTGAGCTTCTACTAAGGCATCACCTACTTCGCGCATTTGATCGGTCAAAATCTGATCCCGCACATGGCTGATATCCTGACTAATGCTTGCACTTGCGACGACGTTCTCCAAGCTAAAAGGAAAGCCATACGCATTCACTTCGTTGAGCAAATCCTTACGCCCCACAAACAATCGCGAACCATTTTCGCTTAACACTGTAAGTAAATACAATGGGCTACGATTCATTGCATAAACCAAATCCCGAGTAACAAAATTATCTTCAATGCTTAGGCGCTCAGGTAATCTGAAAGGTAATTTGAAAAGGCCGCTATATTCAGCACTCGCAAAAATCACCAATCCATCAAGATTATGCTCATGATCTACGCTATCGGCTAGTCGATGAATTTCAGCAACAATATCGGCTGTTTCTCGCTTACCGAATTCTTCTTCCAAGCGATTCACCGTTTCGCTTACCAAATTTTTTAACCGAATAGGATCTTTGTCGTTATCAGGTGATGTACGGTAAGTAGGTAACGTAATCGTCACACTTGGATAAGACTGCTTGTTCTGAATTTCTTTAATGGTATCTAAGTTCATACTAAAGTCCTTTCGGTAAATGAAATAGAAGTTATTTACAGCAAACTAACTAAAACAAAATGCTAACTGTATTTAATTTTTATTATTGGCAAATTAATGCACAACAAACAACTGTACCCAACCAGGTGTACTTTAAACTAAATTGTTTCATAACAAGAGTTTTCAAGGTATATGCAATATTTTTAACGCCAAATAACTTTTCTTTAAAAACCATCTTTCAAAATATTGAAATCTTGTATTAAAAAATTAATTCGATTGACTGTAAATAAACAATGCCTGTCTGAAACTTTTTCAGACAGGCATTCATGATCAATCATTAAGCATCAGCAATTGCCCTATTTTTCTGCTCAATTTTCTTAAACTTCAATACTACTGTTTCTTTTTCCTTATCCCAACCTATTCTGACAAACCCACCGTCCTTTAACTTACCGAACAACAGCTCATCAGCCAACACCTTACGGATTTTATCCTGAATCAAACGATGCATAGGTCGTGCACCCATTTGAGGATCAAAACCTTTTTCTGCCAAATATTTCCGTAAACCAGGTGTGAATTCCACTTCCACTTTTTTATCAAGCAACTGCTTTTCCAATTGTAGCAAAAATTTATCCACCACTTTCTCAACAATCGGTTCATTCAACGGTGCAAATGGGATAACTGCATCAATACGGTTACGGAATTCCGGAGTAAACGTTTTATTGATAGCAACCATCTCATCACCACGCTCCCGTTGATTGGTAAAGCCCAAAGTAGGACGGCTCAGGCTTTCCGCGCCCGCATTGGTGGTCATGATAATAATTACATTGCGGAAATCAGCACTTTTGCCATTATTATCGGTTAATTTGCCGTAATCCATCACCTGAAGCAGCACATTGAAAATATCGGGGTGTGCTTTTTCAATTTCGTCGAGCAGTAAAACACAATAAGGCTGTTTATTCACAGCTTCAGTAAGCAAGCCGCCTTGTTCAAAGCCCACATACCCCGGCGGAGAGCCAATCAAACGTGATACTGCATGGCGCTCCATATACTCCGACATATCAAATCGTTGTAGCGGAACACCAAGTGCAAATGCCAGCTGCTTGGCAACTTCGGTTTTGCCCACTCCTGTCGGACCTGAAAATAAAAAACTACCGATGGGTTTATCGGGCTGCCCCAAGCCTGAGCGCGACATTTTTACCGCAGCCACTAATGCATCAATCGCTTTATCTTGCCCGAACACCATATTTTTCAAATCCCGCGCCAGATATTGCAACACTTGTTTGTCATCGTGTGAAACAGTCTTTTCAGGAATTCGCGCCACTTTGGCAATCACAGCCTCAATCTGCGCCTTTCCAATCACTTTTTTCTGCTTGGATTTAGGCAGAATCCGCTGGGCGGCACCCGCCTCATCAACCACATCAATTGCTTTATCAGGTAAAAAACGTTCGTTAATGTAGCGGGCAGACAATTCAGCAGCAGCCTCTAACGCCCCATGCGTGTAACGAACTTGGTGGAAATCTTCAAACATGGGTTTTAGCCCGCGCAAAATTTGCACGGTTTCTTGTACTGACGGCTCTACCACATCTATTTTTTGGAAACGTCGGCTTAAAGCATGATCCTTATCGAAAATCGTTCGGTATTCATCATAAGTAGTGGCACCAATACAGCGAAGTTGCCCTTTAGCCAATGCAGGTTTAAGTAGATTTGAAGCATCCATGGTGCCGCCAGACGTGCTGCCTGCCCCGATAATGGTGTGGATTTCATCAATAAACAAAATTGCATTCGGAATTTCAGCCAACGCTTTCAACACCGTTTTTACTCTGGCTTCGAAGTCGCCCCGGTATTTCGTACCGGCCAGCAAAGCGCCCATATCCAAAGTAAAAACCACAGCATCTTTTAATGTTTCGGGAATTTGATGATTTACAATCTGATGAGCCAACCCTTCTGCCAGCGCGGTTTTCCCCACACCGGCTTCACCTACCAGCAACGGGTTGTTTTTTCTCCGACGGCACAAAACCTGCACCAAACGCTCCATCTCATGTTTTCTTCCAATTAAAGGATCTATTCTTCCTGCGCTCACTTCAGCATTTAAATTAACCGTATAGCTGCTCAAATCGTCTTTGTCTTTTTCTTTTGAGTCTGTATCTTCGCTCACAGAACGATAATCCGTACTATCCGTGTGGCTTTCACCGTGTGCAAGACAGTTGAGAATTTCATAACGGCCTATTGATTGCAAACTCAGGAAATATACGGCCGGACACTCTTTTTCGCCCATCAGAGCGACCAAGATATCTATTGGCAGCACCTCCTGTTTATCTGCGGATTGGGCATGTATGATGGCACGCTGCAAAACACGTTGAAAGCCGATAGTAGGCTGTGTTTCTATATGCCCCATAGAATCCTGCGGCAACATCGGCGTGTTTTCCACTACAGAATTCATCAACTGGCTGCTTAAAAGCTGCAAATCCGCACCCACGGCTTTTAACAGGTTATGCACATCATCCGATTGCTCAATCAAAATCAGCAGTAAATGCTCCAAGCTGATCAATTCATAGCCGCGCGCTCTGGCATCGGCATAGATGTATTGCAAAATACGTTCTAATTCGGCTGAAATCACTTATATCTCCTCTACGCTGCATTTTAGTGGGCAGCCTTCCTGCTTTGCCCGCTCCGTTACCTGATATTGCTTGGTTTCCGCAATATCACGCGTATAAACACCACACAAACCTTTGCCTTCGTGATGTACCAACAGCATTACTGCTACTGCACGTTCGTGTGTCAGTGCGAATACTTCGCGCAAAATCTCCACCACAAAATCCATTGTGGTGTAATCATCATTCAAAAGGTACACTCCATATTTTTTCGGCGGTCGTGTTCGTGCCTGATTGCTTAGCGTGGCACTATCTGCATCGTTACGGTTTTTTTGACTCATGATATCCCGTTTTCTGTTGTATTTTTTCCCATTTTAATAAATTTTTATGTTTTTCCAAAACATTACTTGACGGACATGCCTTACACAGGTAAAAAGACATCAAGCAGAGCTTGGCATCAATAAAAATAATAGCTTTTGGAGAGATCGATGGCTTTTAGTTTTACAGCGTTGCCTGATTTTGCTTTCATTTGTTAATTTTTTTGTTATAGGAAGTAGTATTACATGGCAACCGGTACTGTTAAATGGTTTAACGACGCTAAAGGTTTTGGTTTCATCACTCCCGATGAGGGCGGCGAAGATTTGTTTGCACATTTCTCAGCTATCAATATGGATGGCTTTAAAACGTTGAAAGAAGGTCAAAAAGTTTCTTTCGATGTAACTTCAGGCCCCAAAGGTAAACAAGCTGCTAATATTCAAGCCGCTTAATTGATATTGGGTTGGATGGATTCCAATCAAGCAGATATGGCAGGTTTTTTTAAACCTGCCATTAATTTATTATTTTTAATTTACTGTTCACAAGGCAGGATGAAATGAACACTTACGAAAACGCGCTTAAACAACTTGACGAAATCATAAATCATCTCAGAAACAACCAGTCTGCCGACTGTTCAAAAGCGGAAGAACAAGACTTACAAACATTACGCTTCAAAACCCTCAAACGCGTTCTTTCACCCAACGATCAAGCTTCTATCGACAAAATCGCAGCATATTATGCAAAAAACGTTACCAAACAAGCCTGATATTCCTTCGGGCATATACCGCCATTACAAAGGAAATCTTTACGAGGTGCAGGCGCTGGCGCGGCATTCGGAAACAGAAGAATGGCTGGTGGTTTACCGCGCTCTTTACGGAGAATACGGCCTTTGGGTTCGCCCTGCTGCCATGTTTACCGAAAAAGTCGAGCATCAAGGCCATACCGTCAGCCGCTTTACATTAATCCAAGCAACCTGATTTTTCAGACAGGCATATGCTACAATGCCTGTCTGAATATATTTTAAAGCTTATGCCATGAGTATTGCCAACAACAAAAAAGCGTTTCACGATTATTTTATCGAAGACCAAATCCAAGCCGGTTTGGTGTTGGACGGCTGGGAAGTCAAGGCCATACGGGCCGGCCGCGTACAATTGAAAGAAAGCTATATTCATTGGAAGAAAGATGCGTTTTATTTGGTGGGCTGCCACATCACCGCCCTACCTACCGCATCCACCCATGTAAAGCCCGACCCCGTACGCCAGCGCAAACTGCTGCTCAAGCAATCGGAAATCAACAAGCTAATCGGCAAAACCGAGCGCGCCGGCTACACGATTGTTCCTTTAAACCTGCATTATCACCGCGGCTATATCAAAATGGATATCGGTTTGGCGAAAGGTAAAAAGCAACACGACAAACGCCAAAGCATGAAAGAAGCCGACTGGAAGCGCGAAAAACAACGCCTGATGAAAAACGAACGTTAAATCTAAACGATAAAACCAAGCCGCCGAATCCGGCGGCATTCGTTTATTCCATAAGCCTGTCCAAATTGTGTTGCATATTAGATATGCAATTTGGCAGCAAACCGTAAAAACACGCAAGAGCATTTTATCCTGACTTTTCAGACAGGCCTTACGCCCCAATAATGCGTCTATCCGAATATCTACGTTTTAGCAGGAGCTTAACCTCATGCCACGCCCTTCCCTCTTTTTGCCACTGTTTCTGATTATCACAGGTGCCGTTTGGTTTTTAAAAGCTACCGACATCTTGCCGGCCACCGCTACCTTGGTTTCTGCCGCCTTAGCTGTGGCCGGTGTAGCGGTGTTAATTATGGACGGCATCAACAAACAATCCATCGTCGCCGGCCCTATCTTAATTTATATCGGCGCGGCAGTTTACCTCAAAAGCCAATATTTCCTTGATTACGCCCCGCTTATCGCCTTAGGCATGATTATTTTAGGCTGCTTGCTGCTGCTTTCACGCAGCAACATCATTCCTTACAAACACGAGCGCCTACAAAGGCCAGACTAACTTTCCTTCTCATTAAATGCCTGTCTGAAACCATTCAGACAGGCATTTTCTATGTTAAAATCCAGCCCAAAATCTTTCTTAAAATTTTCCAGTCAATCCATCATGATTCAAGACAAAATCCTCATTCTCGATTTCGGCTCGCAAGTGACCCAACTTATCGCCCGCCGCGTGCGCGAAGCCCATGTTTACTGCGAACTGCATTCCTATGACATGCCTTTGGAAGACATCAAAACCTTTGCGCCCAAAGGCATTATTCTTTCCGGCGGCCCCAATTCCGTTTACGAATCCGATTATCAGGCCGATACCGGCATTTTCGACTTAGGTATTCCCGTGCTCGGCATCTGCTACGGTATGCAGTTTATGGCCCATCATCTCGGCGGTGAAGTTTCCCCCGGCGACCAGCGCGAATTCGGCTACGCCCAAGTAAAAACCATCGACTGCGAACTTACCCGCGGCCTTTCAGACGGCCAGCCCAACACGCTCGACGTGTGGATGAGCCACGGCGACAAAGTATCCAAGCTGCCCGAAGGCTTCTGCATCATCGGCGACACCCCCAGCTGCCCCGTGGCCATGATGGAAAATGCCGAAAAACAATTCTACGGCATCCAATTCCACCCCGAAGTAACCCATACCAAACAAGGCCGCGCCTTGCTCAACCGCTTCGTGCTCGACATCTGCGGTGCGCAACCCAGCTGGACCATGCCCAACTACATCGACGAAGCCGTAGCCAAAATCCGCGAGCAAGTAGGCAGCGACGAAGTGATTCTCGGCTTGTCCGGCGGCGTGGATTCTTCCGTAGCCGCCGCGTTGATCCACCGCGCCATCGGCGACCAACTCACCTGCGTATTCGTTGACCACGGCCTCCTGCGCCTGAACGAAGGCCAAATGGTGATGGACATGTTTGCCCGCAACTTAGGCGTAAACGTGATTCACGTTGATGCCACCAATGACTTCATGGGCAAACTCGCCGGCGTAACCGACCCTGAACAAAAACGCAAAATCATTGGCGCCGAATTCGTAGAAGTGTTCCAAACCGAAGCCGGCAAACGCCAAAACGCCAAATGGCTGGCACAAGGCACGATTTACCCCGACGTGATCGAAAGCGCCGGTGCCAAAACCAAAAAAGCCCATGCCATCAAGAGCCACCACAACGTAGGTGGCCTGCCTGAAACCCTTAACCTCAAGCTGCTCGAACCGCTGCGCGATCTGTTTAAAGACGAAGTGCGCGAACTCGGCGTAGCCCTTGGTCTGCCGCGCGAAATGGTGTACCGCCACCCCTTCCCCGGCCCCGGCTTGGGCGTGCGCATTCTCGGCGAAGTGAAAAAAGAATACGCCGACCTCCTGCGCCGTGCCGACGATATTTTCATCCAAGAGCTGCGCAACACCACCGACGAAAACGGCACTTCATGGTACGACCTCACCAGCCAAGCTTTTGCCGTATTCCTGCCGGTAAAATCCGTCGGCGTCATGGGCGACGGCCGCACTTACGAATATGTGGTTGCGCTGCGCGCAGTTGTAACCAGCGACTTCATGACCGCACATTGGGCCGAACTGCCTTATTCGCTGCTGGGCAAAGTGTCTAACCGCATCATCAACGAAGTACGCGGCATCAACCGTGTAGTGTACGATGTGAGCGGCAAACCGCCTGCCACAATTGAGTGGGAATAATTGTTCAGATTATTTCAAATAATAAA
>NZ_JH165159.1:1452054-1462399 GCF_000227765.1 Neisseria wadsworthii 9715 | reverse complement strand
ATTTATCAGGGCTTTTTATTATTCATTCACTTGATTATAGTTAGTAGCTTAACTTTTACTACGGCGTTACTGCGCCTTAGCTCAAAGAGAGCGATTTTGCAAACTGCTGAAGCAGCAACAAAATCAGTCCCGTACTATCTGTACTGTCTTCGGCTTGCTACCTTGGTTTGAAAATGTATTGATTAACTATAGCACGCTCGTCATACTCGGGCTTGACCCGAGTATCTTGAGTTTCAGTAACTTTAGGAGATACTCGGGTCAAGCCCGAGTATGACAGTATCGTGATTATGTAAGTGAATTGACTATATTTTTAAGTTTTTTTTAAAACTATTTCAACCTATCCAAATAAGCATCGATATCATCAATCCCCAACTCAATCCACATCGGCAGGTGATCGCTCATGCGATAGGTGCGCCAGTCTTTGAAGCTGCGGCCGGGTTTGGTTTCACGCTCTTTGGCATAGACGGCTTCGTCTTCCAAGCGGTAAACGTGTTCGAAGAAGTCGAAAATGCCTGCTCGGCCGGTGGGTTTGAGTTTGGCGAGTTTTTTGTAGTAGGCAATTTGGTCGTAATGGCGGTCTTTGGCGACGTTGGAGCCGGGAATGGTTTTAAGCTCTTCGGGCACGACGAATCCGGCTTCGGTGATGGCCTGCATGGTTACGTCATTGCGGTTGAAGATGTTGAAGTCGCCAAGCATGATAAGGTTGTCGGGCTTTACTTCTGCGCCGGGCTGATATTGCGGTGCGCCGGAAAGTTTGGCGGCGTGTTTGGCGATGGTTTGGCTGAAGGATTTGATTTCGTTGAAACGGCGCGGATCGACGGCAACGCTTTGGCCGTAATAAATATGCACGATGGCGAGCGTGAGATAAGCCCAGCCTGCTTTGAAGCCTGCCACATAGGGCGAACGGGCAAGCTGCAAGGGTTCTTCTTCTGCGCCTTTGTCTTTGGGCAGTACGAGTTCGGCAGCCAAACCGGTGAAGCTGACTTTGCGGCGGTCATAGAGATAGGCCATGCGCTCGGAGTTGCCGGACGTGCCGAGGGTTACGTCGGTAACGAGAAACTGCCAGTTGTCGCCGAGCAGCCGTTGCAGGTGTTGCAGCGGGTAGAGGCCGTCGCGCACTTCTTGGATAGAAATCAGGTCGAAGTGGTTGAGGATTTCGGCAATGTAGTAATAGGCTTCTTCACTGCGGTAGCCGTATTTGCCGGAATCGAACTCGCGGATGTTCCATGTGGCCAAGAGAAGGGTGTTGGAAACAGTGCGGGTGGGAATTTGTTCGGCCAAGGCTTTGCGCAGGCGTTGCAGGCCTTCGATGGTGCGGCGGCGGGCGGCGGCATCTTGAATGTGTTTGAGTCCGGCGTAGTACGTCATCAATCCTCCTTCGGCTGTCAAATATGACGGCGCTTATGTCAACTGGCAAATCGCAACGGCTGTTTTGTTTCAGACAGGCATTTATGCCTGTCTGAAACATATTGCATAAATTCAAACTGCTTATCTTTGATTTTCTGCAATATAATTGCAGCTTGTCAAATCTAGTCTCTTCTCTATTGAATTGGATATTTTCAGACAGGCATGAATGCCTGTCTGAAAAAGCAAAACCATATGAATAAACTGATTGAAATTTTTTGGCAGAGCGCGCGTTTGGAGTGGCGCTATCTCAGCCGCGAAGGCTGGGAGCTTGCTTTGCTGCTGTGGCTGCCGCTGGCCAGCGTGTTGCTGGTTTGGTGGATATTCGGCAGCGCCACCATTACCGGCCTGCCTATCGGTGTGTTGGACAAAGACCATAGCGCCCTGTCGCGCCAAGTGGTGCGCTATCTCGACAGCGCGCCTGCTTTGAAAGTGGCTCAAACCTATACCGACGAACGCGCTGCGCAACAAGCCATGGACAAAATAGATGTGTACGGCGTGGTGGTGATTCCGGATGATTTTTCGCGCCAAATCAAGCAGGGCAAGGTCTCGCCGCTGATTTTGCAGCTTAACGGGCAGTTCGGTTCGTTTTCCGGTGTGTTGGTGCGCGATGTGCAAGCCGTGGCGGTAACGCTCTCGGCAGGGGTGGAAATGAAAGCGCTCAACAAACGCGGGGCATCTCCGCAGCAGGCGGAAAACACGTTCATCCCGATACGCACGAGCACTTCCGCGCTCTTTAATATTTCCACGGATTATCAGCAGTTTTTGGCAACCACGCTGATTCCGGGGCTGCTGCATATTTTGGCGATGACGGCGGGTGCGGTGGCTTTCGGGCGCGAAATACGTGATAAAAGTTTGCATGATTGGTTAACCAAAGCGGGCTGTCGCTTGAAACATCAGCGCGTGCGTTTCGCTGATGCGCTGTCTGCCTTGTGCGGCAAACTGTTGTGGCCGACGCTGACTTTTACTATATGGAGCGGCATGTTGCTGTGGCTACTGGCGCAGATACATGATGTTGGTGCCCTCTCGTGGCTGGCAACGTTTCTGGGGCTATGTTTAATGATGCTGGTATCGCTGTGGCTGGGTGTGATTGTTACGGCTTTGCCGATGTCGCTGCGCATGGGTTTATCGAGTACAGGCTTTATCACCGCGCCGGCTTTTGCGTTTTCGGGCATTGCGTTCCCCCGAATCGCCATGCCGACATGGGCGCAGAATTGGTCGGATCTTCTGCCGCTAACGCATTATCTCGAATTGCAACAAGGGCTGCTGGAAATGGGGGCTCCATGGCAATGGTCGGCCAAGCCTTTATTATGGTCGGCGCTGGCCGCCTCCCTCTTGATGCTGGCGGCAACCAAGCTGGCGCAGCGCGCTTATCGGTTGCCCGAGCGTTGGGGCGCAAGGTAATGTGTGTTGTGATACAGGTTTTATTGATGCCTGTCTGAAACATCTGTCTGCATGAATATTTTTCAGACAGGCATTGCCGTGACAGCAGCAAACGGTGCTACAATCGCGCCCTCACGGCAAGGTGAATGTTTGTTTTTAAACTGAAATAACTTTTTCAAACTATGTCTAAATCAACACATTGGTCATCCAAAATCGGTTTTATTCTCTCTGCGGCAGGCTCGGCAATCGGGCTGGGCGCCATCTGGAAATTTCCCTACACTGCCGGCACCAACGGCGGCGCGGTGTTTTTTCTGTTGTTTCTAATCTTTACCATCTTAATCGGCCTGCCGATTTTGCTGGCTGAATTTTATATCGGCAGAAAATCCGGGAGAAACGCCATTGATGCTTTTAAAATACTGGCACCAAACACCCCTTGGCATTGGGTCGGGCGTATGGGTGTACTGGCGTGTTTTGTGTTGTTATCGTTTTACAGTGTGGTCGGCGGCTGGGTGCTGGCTTATGTGGTGCATGCGTTTCAGGGGGCCGTTTCGGCACAAACCGATTTTGAAGCCCTGTTTAACCATACTATCAGCGACCCTTTCTCTGCCATCGGCTATCAGATTCTCTTTATGCTGCTCACCGTTTCCGTGGTGCAAGGTGGTATTTCCCAAGGTATTGAAAAAGCCAACCGTTGGCTGATGCCGATTTTATTTATGATGTTTCTGCTATTGGCTGTTCGCTCCCTCACTTTACCGGGCTCTATGGCAGGCGTTTCGTTTTTTCTGCAACCCGACTTCAGCGCGGTAAACGCATCATCTGTGCTGACTGCGCTGGGGCAAGCCTTTTTCGCCTTAAGTCTGGGCGTATCGGCCATGATTACTTATGCGGCTTATCTGGAGAATAAACAGGATTTGTTCCGCTCGGCCAACAGCGTGATGTGGTTGAACATGCTGGTTTCATTGCTTGCCGGCTTGGTTATTTTCCCTGCCGTGTTCGCATTCGGTTTCAAACCGGGCGCCGGTCCGGGACTGATTTTTATCGTATTGCCGGCCGTGTTCCAAAAAATTCCGTTTGGCGGCGTTTTATTTGCAATATTTATGCTATTGGTTTCATTTGCTACTTTAACGTCGGCTTTTGCCATGCTCGAAACGGTATTGGCCGCTGTGATACACAATCATGAACACAAGCGTCGCAAAACTGCTTGGCTGCTGGGCGCAGCGATTCTTATCGTAGGCATTCCTTCAGCCTTATCATTCGGCATACTGGCTGACAACACCATTTTCGGCAAAACCGTTTTCGATTTATGGGATTATCTGATTACTTCATGGATGATGCCTATCGGTGCTTTGCTGATTGCCTTATTTACTGCGTGGGTGCAAAAGCGCAATGACGTGCTGCAGCACATGCAGCAAGGTTCGACCATACCGCCGTTTATCGGTGTGATATGGCATACCGCTTTACGCTATCTGGCGCCGCTGGCCATTTTGCTGGTATTCGCCAACACCTTGGGCTGGATAACGCTCTAAAACTGCTTCTGAATTCACCGATGCAACCAAAAACATTTACCAACGCATTCATCGACACCATCCGCAACATCTTTTCCGACAAAGGCGTGTTGCTGATGCTGGTGATTGCGCCCGTGCTCTACGGCTTTTTCTATCCGTGGCCGTACAGCACGCAGACGGCGCGGCGGATTCCGGCGGCAATTGTCGATTACGACAAAAGCACTTTGTCGCAGCGTATTGTGCGCATGGCGGAAGCCAGCCCTCGCTTAGATGTTCGGACGATGCCCAGCGAACATGATGCTAAAAGAGCGTTGTGGAAAGGGGAAATCGGCGGCTATATGGTGCTGCCCGCTGGTTTGAAAAACGATGTGATGATGCAGCGGCCTGCGCGGGCAGGCGTGTTGGCAAACGGCAGCTATCTTTTGGTCAGCAAAGAAGTTCAGACAGGCTTTGCCGAAGTGGTGGGCACAGTTTCCGCAGGCATCCAAATCAAACGCCTGCAAGCGGGCGGTATGACTTCGGAACAAGCCTTTGCCGCACAAAACCCGATTCCGTTTGCCATGCAGGTGAAATACAACCCTACGCAAGGCTACGGTAATTATGTTGTGCCGGGTGTGGCAGTGCTGATTGTGCAGCAGCTTCTGATGATGGGTTCTGCCTTGCTGGTAGGCACATGGCGCGAACAAAAGGGGCAATATGCCACCATGCAGGCATGGGCGGGCAGGATTTTCGCGCTTTCGGTAATGGGCTGGCTGATGTCGCTGTTTTATTTCGGCTGTGTGTTTTATATTCAGGATTACGCGCGCGGTCAAAATATCGGTGGGATGCTGGCTTTTACCCTGCTCTTCGCACCCACCGTTGCCACACTCGGCTGCTTGTTCGGCTTATGGTTCCAAAAGCGCGAGCGCTCTTTACAGCTCCTGATGTTTACTTCGATACCGATGTTTTTCCTCAGCGGCTACGCCTGGCCCGCCGAATCGCTGCCGCTGCCTTTGCAATGGCTCCGCTGGCTGATTCCGAGTACGGCGGGCATTCAGGCTTCGGTGCGGTTCAACCAAATCGGCACGCCGTTTACCGAAGGAGCATATTTATTGTGGATATTATTGGGATTACTGGCAGTTTATTGGCTAATTTTATGGTGGTATGTGAAATATAGCCGCACCACGTTTGAGTCGTAATGGTGTTGCTTTTTCAATGAGGGTAACGGCTCTGTATAGGCAAACTCAATTACATAATTATCTACGAGGAAATAACAAATCCACCTACAAAAAATGTCTGTCTGAAAATAACCATGCATAAAAAACTGCAAAAAGTTATAATTTGCGCGTTTATGTAAAGAAAGCGTAATTTTATGCAGCAACTTAAATTGGCTATTTCCGGCGCACAAATTCTTTTTGTCGCCTTTGGCGCTATGGTTTTGGTGCCGATTCTCACAGGGCTTAATCCTGCTATGGCTCTTTTGGGCGCAGGCATCGGCACGCTGTTGTTCCAAGCTTTTACCAAGCGCAAGGTGCCTATTTTCTTAGGTTCCTCTTTTGCTTTTATCGCACCGATTATTTACTCGATGCAGGAATGGGGCATGGGCGGAACCATGTTCGGCCTGTTTGCCGCGGGTTTTATGTATTTCCTGTTTGCCGCCCTCATCAAATGGCGCGGCTTGGACGCGGTAAACCGCCTGCTCCCGCCCGTAGTTATCGGCCCTGTGATTATGGTGATCGGCTTATCGGTTGCGGTAGTGGCCAGCCAAATGGCGATGGGTCAGGCAGGCGGGGAGCAAAAATTCGATTATGTGCAATCTCTGCTGCTTTCCGGTTTCACTTTCGCCGTAACCGTTATTATCGCTGTGTTCGGCAGCCGCATGATGAAGCTGATACCGATTCTAATCGGCGTGGGCAGCGGTTATCTGGCTGCTCTGGCAACGGGCTTTGTGGATACGGCCGGCATTACCAACGCGCCATGGTTTGCCGTTCCCGAATTTCACACGCCGGAAATCAACTGGCAGGCCGCACTCTTCATGCTGCCGGTTGCCATCGCTCCTGCTATAGAACATATAGGCGGCGTAATGGCGGTGGGCAAAGTAACCGGCGAAAATTACGCTCAAGACCCCGGCCTGCACCGCACTCTTGCCGGCGACGGCGTGGGCGTGTGTGTGGCGGGTTTGATCGGTGGCCCGCCGGTAACGACTTACGGCGAAGTAACCGGCGCAGTGATGCTAACCAAAAACGCCAATCCCGTCATCATGACCTGGGCGGCGATTTTTGCAATTTTTATGGCGTTCTTCGGCAAATTCAACGCCTTTTTGGCCTCTATTCCGCTGCCTGTAATGGGCGGCGTGATGATTTTGCTGTTCGGCACCATTGCCTCGTTGGGTCTGAAAACCTTGATTGACGCACAAGTTGATTTAATGCGTCCGAAAAATCTGGTGATCGTCAGCACCGTGCTCACAACCGGCGTAGGCGGCATGCTGGTAAAATTCGGTAGCATCAGCTTTGCCGGTGTGGGTTTATGTGCCATTTTGGCAATTATTCTGAACCTGATTCTGCCGGATAAAAAAGCCTGATTAATTTGCCAATCATGCCTGTCTGAAAGTTTTCAGACAGGCATATGCGGTACAATCCCTTCATCATTCACCTTCCTTCCCACCCGTGCATATGTCCAAACGCAAAACCTATCTGCTGCTTACCGCGCTTTTCACCCTATTATTTATCGCCTTGGTAACATTAGGCAGCTATCTTCTGTCGATTCAAAGCAAGCAATTCGGCATTGCGGCCTTTTTGTTTGCCTTCGGCGCCGTGTTCGGCCAAGTTGCCTGCCTCACCCTGTTCCTCCGCGAACACGCTCGTCATAAAATGATGCAAGCTACTGCTAAACAAGCAAAACAGGACTAAATCATGTTTGAAAAAATCGTACTCGCCAGCGGCAACACAGGCAAACTGCGCGAATTTTCCCGCCTGTTTGCCGAAAAAAACATCCAAATCCTGCCACAATCAGATTTCAACGTGCCCGAATGCCCCGAGCCCTATCTAACTTTCGTTGAAAATGCTTTAGCCAAAGCCCGCCATGCCAGCAAACATTCCGGCCTGCCTGCGCTGGCAGACGATTCCGGCATTTGTGCCAACGCGCTCGGCGGGGCACCCGGCATATTCTCCGCCCGCTTTGCCGGCAATAACCCAAAATCCGATGCGGCCAACAATGCAAAATTATCTGCGGAGCTTGCCAATCAAGCCGACCAAAGCTGCTACTATGTTTGCGTATTGGTTTTGGTGCGCCACGAACACGACCCGCAGCCCATCATTGCAGAAGGCATTTGGCGCGGCACATGGCAGCCGGAAGCCGCCGGAACCAACGGCTTCGGCTACGATCCGCATTTTTATGTGGCCGAACACCATAAAACCGCAGCAGAGCTTGCGCCGGAAGTTAAAAACGCCATCAGCCACCGCGCCCAAGCGCTCAACGAATTAATGGGCAAAATCAGCGCCGCACAATCCCAAACCTAACACTATGCTTCCCATTTCTTTTTCCCAGCCCGGCCGGCTCACCACCTTGCCGCCCTTGTCGCTGTACATCCATATTCCGTGGTGCATCCAAAAATGCCCTTATTGCGATTTCAATTCGCACACCATCAAATCCGCGCTTGACGAAAACCGCTACATCCAAGCCCTGCTTACCGATTTGCAAACCGAGCTGCCGAATATCTGGGGTCGCACGGTGGAAACCGTGTTTATCGGAGGCGGCACACCCAGCGTGTTTTCCCCCGAAGCCGTCAACACCCTGCTCTCCGGCGTGCGCTCGCTTCTCAAGCTGCAGCCGCAAGCAGAAATCACTTTGGAGGCCAATCCGGGCACATTTGAACGCGAAAAATTCCAAGGCTTTAAAGATGCAGGCATTACCCGCCTTTCGATTGGCGTGCAAAGCTTTGATGATGCCTGTCTGAAAGCCTTGGGCCGCATTCACAACAGCACAGAAGCGCGCAAAGCCATCGAATCTGCGCAAAACATTTTCGAGCGGGTCAACATTGACTTGATGTATGCCCTGCCCAAGCAGACTATGGAAATGGCCCGTCATGATATTCAGACAGGCATTGCCACCAGCGTCGGCCACATCAGCGCCTACCATCTCACCATGGAGCCCAACACCCCTTTCGGTCACACCCCACCACCCGGTTTTCCCCAAGACGAAACTGCACTCGACATTGAAGAAATCGTGCATCAATCTTTAGCAGAAGCCGGCTTCGAACATTATGAAACCTCCGCCTTCGCCCGCCCCGGCCAACAGTGCCGCCACAATCTGAATTACTGGCAATTTGGCGACTATATCGGCATCGGCGCAGGCGCGCACGGCAAAATTTCCTACCCGACCCATATCGAGCGCACCACCCGCCGCCGCCATCCGCAAGATTACCTGGCCGCCATGCAGGGCGATCCTTTTAGCGCCATCGAGCGCAAGCCCGTTGCCGCCGAAGATTTGGCATTTGAATTTATGATGAACGCTTTAAGGCTGAGTGCAGGCGTACCCTCCGCTTATTTGGAAGAGCGCACGGGTATCAGCATTGCCCAAGTCGCATCCCAAATCACTCAGGCACAAACACTCGGCCTATTGGAATCCGACCCGTCGCGCTTCGTACCCACCGAACACGGCAAACGGTTTTTGAATGATTTACTGCAATGTTTCCTATAAATTTTCTTGCTATATGATTTAACGGATTGCCTACAATTTAAAATCTCAGAGCGGCTTAAATAGAAACCATTATTAATGTTTCAGAAGTGATGATGCACAAATGAAACAATCTAATCGAAAAGCTTAGCATCCTGTCATCTTGCATTGGACAAACTCATGAATTATAGGCAGAATTACCACGTCGTTCAGACAAGTTTTATATCAATCACTATAAAAATGAGGTAACTGATATGCCCCAAACAAAATTACAGGTAAACGGAATGTCTAGCCGCGATGACGCGAAAAAAATCATTGCCAGAGGCGAAACCGTAGAAAACGTCCGCATGGTTAATGCCAACTATGAAACCGGCGTGGTTGTGGTAACACACTTCGAAGGCTTCGACACAGCAATGTTCAAAACGGCCATTAACGAGCTTGGTTTCAACGCAGCCTAAGCGGCCCGCATAAACCAATTACCATTAATCAAAGATAATGCTTGAGACCTTTACAAAATAGCCTTTTATTCAGATAGCCGAAATCCAAATACCGGATTTCGGCTGTTTTCTATTCCAAATACTCCCTTTATTCCCCTCAGATACCCGATAACCGGATATCTGAACCGCCTTTCAAACGGCAACAGGCACACATAGCTTATTGGCTACTGTCAGCAGATTCAAACACATCGCCTTCAGGTGGCTTTGCGCACTCACTTTGCTCAGACCAAAATAAGTTGCCCGGGCACGGCGGAATTTACGGTGCAGCCTACCAAAGCTTTATTCGACCACATAACGGTTTTTCGATAAATGTCGGTTACGCTTGATTTGTGCTGCCGTCAACGGTCGGTTGCGATGGGATTTGCACATAATGCCGTCCCGCAACTGGCGTTCTTTCAAATGTTGCCGGTTTTCCAAGCTGTCGTAGCCTTGATCGGCATAAACGAATGATGGCATCAACGATTGCAGCTCGTGCTTTCTCTACTTTTAAGCCCTTCTCAGTCAGTTGGCGGTCAATCAGATCCAGTCATTCGACCAGGGTATTGTCTTGTGCCAACCAGTTGCGGTAGCGGCATAAGGTGCTGTGATCAAGGATACTTAATTCGTCAAAGCGACAAAACAGGTTGAAATCGATGCAGGTAAATGAGGCTGTGTTCGAGTTCGGGATCGGAGAGGCTGTGCCATTGGCCGAGCAGAACGGCTTGAACATGGATAACGGGGGATAGGCGGAACGGCCGCGGTGTTTCGAAGGTAACGGGTTCTTTGATGGTTAAGGTAATACTCGATCGGTTACCAATCGATCACCTGCTCCAGTTTCAATAAAGGGAAGCCGTCAATGTGTTTGGCAATCATGGTTTGTGCGGTTTGCTGAAAGAAGGTAGGTGCTCATGAAAAATCCCCTAT
>NZ_JH165159.1:1435052-1451730 GCF_000227765.1 Neisseria wadsworthii 9715 | reverse complement strand
ATAAATATCTTGGTAATGAATTTAGGGGATTTGCAAAGGTCTCTGGCATTTCCATTATCCCAACCATCAGCCGCTGCGTTTACCGGCCGCCACTTGCAAGCTTATCAAATATTCCCTAACCTGCCCTTCATTCAAATGCCAATGGCAAAGCTCCCGGCCCTTATGCAGCAAAACCGGCACCAGTTCATTGTATTGTGCTTCCAATTCCGCATCTTCATCCACATCCACCACTTCCAGCTCAAAACCAAATTCTTCTTGCAAAGGCTTCAGCTCATCACGCATCTTGTGGCACAAGCTGCAATATTCCCGAAACATCAAAGTCAGCTTCACTTTATCATCCTTCTTTTCAGACAGGCATTCACTCAGCCCAACACAAACAATTCATTACCATGCCGTTTCAACCAATTTTTCGCTTCAAGCGTATACGGCGTAAACCTGTTTACCAAAGCCCAAAAATCGCTGCTGTGATTTAAATGGCGCAGATGACAAAGTTCGTGTATGCACACATAATCCGCCACAAAATCCGGCGCACCAATCAAACGCCAATTTAAGCGTATGCCGGTACGCATTCTGCACACGCCCCAAAACGTTTTCGCATCGGATAAATTTACCGCCACAGGCTGCAATCCGGTTTGAGCAGCGTGATACATTAAGCGGGGCAGCAACATTTCTGCAGCATGCACCCGCAAATAGCGCGACAAATGCTTTTTCTGAGCCGCCCAATCACCTCGCGGCAGCCTTAGCACACCTTGCTGCAAAGCCACAAACGCAGCATCGTGTTCAAGCAATTCATGCCGCATACCCCGATACCACACACTTTCCGGCCGCCCCGCCGCTTGCCCGTTATCGGCACCTTGCAGCAAATCCAACACAAAATGCTCGTTTTCAGACAGCCATTCATCCAGCTTGCGCTCGCTTAAAAACGGCGGAATGTTCACGCTGATTTCATCCGCCGCCACCGGCCGCATAATAATATTTTTCTTCGCACTGCGCCGAAGCTGCAAAGCAATACTTTGCCCATTATTTAAAATATGTTTTTTACGAATCATCCCAAATAAACCAATGCCTGTCTGAAACAGAAACTGCTTGACTAATAAGCATAAAACCTCTAAGATTCGCACTCATTTTATTTGAAGCCATCGTCTTCAGCCAACTTTATAAAGTGCCTATCTGCGGATAAGGCTTTTCTTTTTGGTTTTGCACACTCCACACGCAAAACCAACCGATTGCAGGTTGTCGCCGATGTTAACACAAGCCCTCGAGCTTGCGACAACCTTTAAAAGCGATATTCTTTATTCTTTTTTCCCCTGCTTCAGGCTGCCTGCATATTGCCGGGCAGAAGGTGTTGTTGATGTTTTAGGAACACCATGTCTATCAAATTCAGCGATTTACTGCACGATAAAAACATCCTCTCCGCCCTCAAAACCGAAGGCTACGAAACCCCCACCCCCATTCAGGCGCAAGCCCTGCCCGCAGCATTGGAAGGCCGCGACATCATGGCCGGCGCACAAACCGGCTCAGGCAAAACCGCCGCATTCCTGCTGCCCACGCTCCAGCGCCTGACCAAACGCAGCGAAAAATCCGGCAAAGGCCCGCGCGCACTCGTGCTCGCGCCCACCCGCGAATTGGCTGCGCAAGTTGAAAAAAATGCGCAAGCCTATGCCAAAAATATGAAATGGTTCCGCACCGTAACCATCGTTGGCGGCTCATCATTCGGCCAACAAATCCGCGCATTAAGCAAACCCGTCGATTTGGTTGTGGCCACACCAGGCCGCCTGATGGATTTAATGGACAGCGGCAAAGTCGATTTCGACCGCCTCGAAGTATTGATTCTCGACGAAGCAGACCGCATGCTCGACATGGGTTTTATCGACGACATCGAAACCATCGTGGCCGCCACCCCCGAAAGCCGCCAAACCCTGCTTTTCTCGGCTACTTGGGATGGCGCTGTGGGCAAACTCGCGCGCAAGCTGACCAAAAACCCCGAAGTGATCGAAATCGAACGCGTTGACGATCAAGGCAAAATCGAAGAGCAGCTTTTATATTGCGACGACAAACGCCACAAAGACCGCCTGCTCGATTACATCCTGCGCGATGCCAATATCGACCAATGCGTGATTTTCACTTCAACCAAAGCCATGACCGAGGTTTTGGCCGACGAGTTATACGATAAAGGCTTTGCCGCCAACTGCCTGCACGGCGACATGCCACAGGGCTGGCGCAACCGCACCCTGATGGATCTGCGCAAAGGCCGCTGCAAAATCCTCGTCGCCACCGACGTAGCCGCACGCGGCATCGACGTGCCCACCATCACCCATGTGATCAACTACGACTTGCCCAAACAAGCCGAAGATTACGTGCACCGTATCGGCCGCACCGGCCGCGCAGGCCGCACCGGCTTGGCAATCACCTTTGCCGAAGTAAACGAATATGTGAAAGTGCACAAAATCGAAAAATACATCGGCCGCAAACTGCCCGAAATGACCATCGAAGGCATGGAGCCGACCCGCAAACGCAACAAGCCAGCCGGCAAGCCAAAAGGAGGCAAAGGTAGCTGGGGCGACAAACGCGGCGCTTCGGATAAAAAATGGGGCGCACGCAAAGATGGCAGCGCGCGTAAAGACGGCGGATTTAAAAAAGCCAAAAAATCCAGCAGCGGCAACTTCAAAAAACAAGATAAAAAAAGAAACTGATAGCTGCTTGCAAAACAGTCTCTAACAACCATACAAGATGCCTGTCTGAAAAACAATTTTCAGACAGGCATCTTGTATGTAGGTGCGATTAATCAATGTAGTCGGATTCTTGAATCCGACATTGGTGCTATCACGATCATTTTGTCGAATACAAGTATCCGACCTACGGTTCTGTTTATTCATCATACTCCAACGAAAAATCCAAACTATCCCCACCCCAGTGCTGCGGATAAACCCCTTGTTTCACATAACGGTGAAACGTAGAAAATGGCCAATCCGATACCTGTGGCACATGGCCGTGTTTCACCGGATTGAAATGCACATAATCGAAATGACGGGCAAAATCCGCCTCATCACGAATAATGTGTTCCCAAAACCGTTTTTGCCATAATCGCACATCAGCACCGATTAAATATTGGCTGTGCCGTTTGATTTGCCGCTAACGTTCGGAACAATCCGCATCGTTTTCAGGCAAATGCCAAATGGTATGCAGATGATCGGGCATCAACACCCATGCCGTAATTTCAAACGGGTATTTTCCCCGCACCGCCCAAACAGCCTCACGCAAAGCCGAACGCACGGAATCACCGGTTAAAACCGGTTGGCGGTTATGCGCCACCACCGTAAAGAAATACGTTCCGCCCGCACGGTAATATCGACGATACCGCACAGTTTTCCCCTTGTGATACAAATTGACCGATACAGATAATACAAGATGTAGGTCGGATTCTCGAATCCGACATTTATGCTCCATCACAATAAAATTGAATATTCCTGTGATAACAACCATTTTGTCGGATACAAGTATCCGACCTACGTTTGCTACGTTTGTTTGCCATATTTGAGATAACAGTATTGAGGCCGTCTGAATTTTCAGACGGCCTTATCGATTAATAACCACAGTAGGTCGGATTCTTGAATCCGACATTTACGCATCATCACAATGATTAAACATTTCCGTTATACCAAACATTTTGTCGGATACAAGTATCCGACCTACGCTTGCTGTTGGGGCTTGACGGAAAAGACAGTATCTACGCTTGTTACATTCATTATTTATGTAGCTGAATGATTATTCAAAATTTCATTTAGAAATTCATTTAATTCATTTTCATAAGCTAAATATGGTTTACGCACTGATGAAGGGTTGATTTGTATAATATCAGCAATCCATTTAACTAAATCACAAAATGCTTTTTGAACTTTTTCTTTGCTAGGGCTAGCATGTAAACCAGCATTGAATAAATTAACTAATCTATCTGTTTCTTTTCCAAGTTCTGTTATGGAATTAGAGTTTGTTTTTTCGCACTCTATTGTGATATATGCCCAAATCCTATTTTTATACTGAGTTTTACCTACTTGTCGTTCTCTGAACGGCTTATCTTGTGCTGGAAATAAATAATCAGCAAATTGTTCTAAAAATCTTCTACCTGATAATGCAGCCTGTGCAAAGTCTTCTTCTGTTTCTGCTCTATCTAAAGTTCGAGCTGCTGCCGACAATGCATCAAATAATTTAGGATGAAGTTCTTCTAAATAATAAACAATATTAGCAGTATCAATATTAGAGCCAAATAGAGAAGTAAAAATTTTTTCAAAAGAATCAATTCGTTCAAAATGTTTCACATAATCAAAATTATCAAATATAGTTCCTCTTGCTCCAATATCTTCAAGTTTGGTAGAAAAACCGGATTGTTCAAATAATTTCTGGATTTCTAAATCTACTCCTTCATCTCCCATACTGTAAAACAAGGATACTTTTCCAAATTCTAAGCGATAAGATTCAACAAGACACTCTCGAAAAAAGTGTAGATGAATAGGATTAGAAAATTTTACATCCATTGAACCAAGATATGGAGCAAATGAAGATAGTGCCTTATGCATTTCTTGAGCCGTTGACAACTCCATATTTTTAAATAATAAACAATAAATTGTTGCCATATTAAAAGTACCTTTAAGTTTTTCTGTATTTAACTGATTTAATAGATCAGGTTTATAAACTTTCAGACATAATTTAGTATGGTCTAATCTGTATTTCACGGCATCCGAATAAGTCAATACATCTCCAATCGATATACGCATACTTCGTTTAGAAGATTGCAAAACTCCAGTTTTAAGAACAGATTTTATAATTGGAAAACCATAATATGCCCCTAATTCAGAATGGTCAGAATTAAATAAAAAAGCTACATTCATTGAATTAATCCTTATAGTTAAAAATATCACTCCGCTCCAAACAACAATCCTTCCTTAATCCCCCGAATCTTATCCCTCAACACCGCCGCTTCTTCAAACTGCAAATCCCTTGCCGCTTGCTGCATGGCTTTTTCGAGTTTGGCGATTTCTTTAATCGCGTCTTCTTCGGTGTAGATTTCGCCCACTTTCACCTTAGTTTTCAGACGGCCTTTGCCTTTGGCGCTACCTGAATCGTCGTGATATACGCCGTCAATGATGTCTTTTACCTGTTTGGTAATCTGCTTCGGCACGATGCCGTGTTCTTCGTTGAATTTAATCTGTTTTTCGCGGCGGCGTTCGGTTTCTTCGATGGCGGCTTTCATGGAATCGGTGATTTTGTCGGCATACAAAATCGCTAAGCCGTTCACGTTGCGGGCGGCGCGGCCTATGGTTTGGATCAGGCTGCGGTGGCTGCGCAGGAAGCCTTCTTTGTCGGCATCGAGGATGGCGACGAGTGAAACTTCGGGAATGTCCAAGCCTTCGCGCAAAAGGTTGATGCCGACAAGTACGTCAAATAGGCCGAGGCGTAAATCTCGAATGATTTCAACGCGTTCAACGGTATCGATGTCGCTGTGCAGATAGCGCACTTTGATGCTGAGTTCGCTGTAATAGTCGGTGAGCTGTTCGGCCATGCGTTTGGTGAGGGTGGTCACGAGTACGCGCTCGCCTTTTGCGATGCGGTCGTTGATTTCGCTGAGTAAGTCGTCCACTTGGGTGGCGACGGGGCGGATTTCGATTTGCGGATCAACAAGGCCGGTGGGGCGCACGACTTGCTCGACCACTTGACCGGCATGTTCTTCTTCGTATTTGGCGGGCGTGGCGGAAACGAAGATGGTTTGTGGCATGATTTTTTCAAATTCGTGGAATTTGAGCGGGCGGTTGTCGCGGGCGGAGGGCAGGCGGAAGCCGTAGTCGACGAGGTTTTGTTTGCGGCTGGCGTCGCCTTTGTACATGCCGCCGATTTGGGTAACGGTAACGTGGCTTTCATCGATAAACATGATGGCGTTATCGGGCAGATAATCCATCAGCGTGGGCGGCGGTTCGCCTTCTTTTTTACCGGAAAAGTGGCGCGAGTAGTTTTCGATGCCTTTGCAAAAGCCCATTTCGTAGAGCATTTCCAAATCGAAGCGGGTGCGCTGCTCGATGCGTTGGGTTTCGACGGGCCGGTTTTCTTTAGTAAAGAAATCAATGCGTTCGCGCAATTCCTGCTTGATGCTTTCGCAGGCGCGCAGCACGGTGTCGCGCGGGGTAACGTAGTGGCTGGAGGGGAAGACGGTGTAGCGCCCTACCCGCTGGATGTTGCTGCCGGTGAGCGGGTCGAAAATGTCGAGGCGGTCGATTTCGTCGTCAAACAGGCTGATGCGCAAGGCGTTGTCGGAGCTTTCGGCGGGATACACGTCGATTACGTCGCCGCGCACGCGGAAGGAGCCGCGTTTGAAATCCATTTCGCCGCGCTCGTATTGCATGGAAACGAGGGTGGAAATAATGTCGCGCTGCTCGATGGTGTCGCCCTCTTTCACGGAAAGTACCATTTGTTGATATTCGGTGGGATCGCCGATACCGTAGATGGCGGACACAGTAGCGACGATAATCACGTCGTTGCGCGTCATCAGGTTTTTGGTGGCGGAAAGGCGCATCTGCTCGATGTGTTCGTTAATCGCGGAATCTTTTTCGATAAACAAATCGCGGCTGGGCACATAGGCTTCGGGCTGGTAATAATCGTAGTAGGAAACAAAGTATTCCACCGCGTTTTCGGGGAAAAACTCGCGCATCTCGGCATAAAGCTGCGCCGCCAATGTTTTATTGTGCGCCATGATGATGGCGGGGCGGCCGCTTCGGGCAATCACGTTGGCCATGGTATAAGTTTTGCCCGAGCCGGTTACACCGAGCAGGGTTTGGTAAGCGAGGCCGTCTGAAAGCCCTTCGAGCAGGCCGGCAATGGCGGTGGGCTGGTCGCCGGCGGGCGGGAAAGGCTGGTGGAGTTTGAAGGGGGAGTTTTCGTATTGAATCACTTCCATAATGCGGCCTGCTTGAAATAGAGAAAAGTGAAGATTATAGCAAATGCCTGTCTGAAAAAGGTTTTCAGACAGGCATTGGGTTTGGGCTATAATATCGCCCATCTTGTTTTTAGGCTTTGAAATATGAAACATTGTTTGCGCTTGGGTGCGCTTTTTCTATGCTGCTTCGGCCTGCAAGGCTGCCTGGTGGCCAGTGCGGTGGATTTGGCCGCAACCACGGTGTTTACCGCGGGCAAAGTGGTGGTGAAAGGTACGGGCGCGGTGATTGATGCGGCGATACCCGACAAGGATAAAGACGAAAACAAGAAAAAGCGTAAAAAAGAAAAAGCGCAGATTGAAGCTTCCGATTACGAGCCTTCGGAATAACGGCACTTTTCAGACAGGCATCATTAAACAATGCCTGTCTGAAATTGTTTAAAACCCTCATTTATATTAAACTTACAGCCGATTACATCCACCTTATAAACAACGAGAATACCATGCAAACTTTTCCATCTTTTCTAAAACAACATCTGCAAACCCACCAATTGCCCGCCGAATTGGGCAGCGTGCTGGAAAGCACGGTGGCAGCCTGTGTCGAAATCAGCGGCAAAGTGCGCCAGGGTGCGCTGGCCGGTGTGTTAGGCGAAGCGGGTTCGGGAAACGTGCAAGGCGAGGATCAGAAAAAACTCGACGTGATCGCCAACAATATCCTGATTGAACAACTCAAAGCCAACCCTGCCGTGGCCGGCTTGGCCAGCGAAGAAGAAGATACGTTTGTAGCCTGCAATGAAAACGGCGGCTATCTGGTGCTGTTCGACCCGCTCGACGGTTCTTCCAATATCGATGTGAACATTTCGGTGGGCACCATTTTCTCCATTCTCGCCAAGCCCGCGGGCGCTTTGGAAACACAGTCGTTCCTGCAAAAAGGCAGCGAGCAAGCGGGCAGCGGCTATGTGCTTTACGGCCCGCAAACCCAGCTGGTGTTCACGCTCAAGCACGGCGTGTTTGTGTTTACCTTAAACAACCAAAACGAATTTATACTCACCAAAGAAAACCCCAGTGTGCCCGAGCAAACCAAAGAATACGCCATCAATGCCTCCAACCAGCGCCATTGGTTTGCGCCGGTGCAGCAATACATCAAATTGCTGATGGCCGGCGATACCGGAGCACGCGGCAAAAACTACAATATGCGCTGGGTAGCCAGCATGGTGGCGGAAATCCACCGCATTTTGATGCGCGGCGGTGTGTTTCTTTATCCGGCCGATAAGCGTGATCCGTCTAAACCGGGTAAATTGCGCTTAATGTATGAAGCCAACCCACTCAGCCTGATTATCGAGCAGGCAGGCGGCAAAAGCAGCAACGCTCAGCAGAATATGCTCGATATCCAGCCTGAGGGCTTGCACCAACGCGTAGCCGTGATTATCGGCAGCAAAGAAGAAGTGGAATATGTAAACCAGCTGCATTAAGCGCACATTTCACCATGCCTGTCTGAAAACCATGTGCAACGTTCACAACATTTTCAGACAGGCATTCGTTTGCTTTTACACAATAAAAACACACGCCAACATGGCGAGCCATATAATAAACACCACATAAACAATCTATTATGAAAGGAAAACAAATGAAACTTCTCCATCTGTCCGCAGCCCTCGCCATCGGCTTGAGCACATTTGCCGTGCAGGCCGAAACGCTGGCGCAGATCGACACAAATGTAGGCACCATCAAACTTTCGTTAGACGAAACAAAAGCCCCGAAAACCGTAGCCAATTTTGTAAACTATGCCAACAAAGGTTTTTACAACGGCACCATTTTCCACCGCGTGATTGACAGCTTTATGATTCAAGGCGGCGGATTCACTGCCGATATGGTACAAAAGTCCACCGACAAAGCCATCACCAATGAAGCTGCCAACGGCTTGAAAAACACCAAAGGCACCATCGCCATGGCGCGCACCGCATCACCAAATTCCGCCACCAGCCAGTTTTTCATCAACTTAGTCGACAATGATTTTCTCAACCGAAAAGGCGACAGCGCGCGCGATGCAGGCTATGCAGTGTTCGGTAAAGTAACCGAAGGCATGAATGTTGTGGAGCAAATTGCCAAAGTGCAAACCACCAATCAGGGTTACCACCAAAACGTGCCGGTCAAACCGATTATCATCAAAAAAGTAACGATTCTGAAATAAAGCAAAGCTGCCGTAAAGGCAGCTTTTTTACCGTTTTAAACAATAAATTTACCGATCATACTCGGGCTTAACCCGAATATGACGGAGTGTTCTATTTTAAATTGACGCTTCAAACGGCAATTTAACCGCCCTCGGAATAAAAACCGCGTTTGCAGCGGCCTTTTACCATTACACTTGACCGTACCCAATGGGGTATGAATTATTAAGAGGTAAAGGCGTGAGCAGAAACGCAGATTTAACCATTATGATAGAAGCGGCCACAAATAACTAAAGAAAGCTTTCAGACAGGCATTTCATCAAACCGCTTGATACTGCCCCCAACCCCATCTT
The DNA here is from genome assembly GCF_000227765.1 of Neisseria wadsworthii 9715. Lineage (GTDB taxonomy): Bacteria > Pseudomonadota > Gammaproteobacteria > Burkholderiales > Neisseriaceae > Neisseria > Neisseria wadsworthii. The sequence goes on along the minus strand of NZ_JH165159.1, from coordinate 1,442,290 downwards.
TAAGAAACACCCGATTCTTGGCATAATAAGCATCCCTTTTTCCAAGAAATCCACAACCATGACCGACTTTATCCGCCTCCCCGCTTCCGAGCTAAAACCCTCTACCATTGCCTTACCCGGCTCCAAAAGCATCAGCAACCGCACCCTGCTTTTAGCTGCGCTTTCCGATAACAGCTGCGAAATCAAATCCTTATTAAAATCAGATGATACCGACCGCATGCTGGAAGCGCTGGAAACGCTCGGCGTAAAACTGGAGCGGCACGAATCGGGTTTGACCGTTCACGGCTGTAAGGGCGCGTTTCCCAAGCGCGAAGCCGATTTGTTTTTAGGCAACGCAGGTACTGCATTCCGCCCGCTTACCGCCGTGTTAGCCATACTCGGCGGCAACTATCATCTGCACGGCGTGCCACGTATGCACGAGCGGCCGATCGGCGATTTGGTGGATGCCTTGAGAATTGCCGGCGCGCAAATCGATTATTTGGGCAATGAGGGCTTTCCCCCTCTGCGCATCGACGCATTCCAAGACAACGACACACGGATTATTCCTATTCGCGGCAATGTGTCGAGCCAATACCTGACCGCGCTCTTGATGGCCCTGCCGCTTACCGGTGAAGCGTGTGAAATCCATGTGGAAGGCGAATTGATTTCCAAACCCTACATCGACATCACCTTAAACCTGATGGCCAAGTTCGGCGTGAACGTGGAAAATCAAAATTACGAAATATTCAAAATTCCCGCAGGCGCACGCTATCATGCGCCCGAAACCATTCATGTAGAGGGCGATGCCTCCAGCGCATCTTATTTTCTCGCTGCGGGCTTATTATCAGGAGTGCCCATCCGTGTAACCGGTTTGGGCAAACATGCCATTCAAGGTGATGTGGCATTTGCCAATGAGCTGGAAAAAATCGGCGCCTCAGTATCTTGGGGCGAGGATTTTATCGAAGTAAACCGCGCACAAGGCCAGAAAGTGCTGCCTTTCGATTTAGACGCAAACCACATCCCAGATGCAGCCATGACTTTGGCCGTAGTTGCACTCGCCACCGGCGCACCGTGCAGCCTACGCAATATCGGCTCGTGGCGCGTAAAAGAAACCGATCGCATCGCTGCCATGGCCAATGAATTGCGCAAAGTTGGTGCTATTGTGAAAGAAGAACCGGAAGCTATCCACATCACACCTCCGGCTGCCTTGACATCCGATGCAAAAATCGATACTTACGACGATCACCGTATGGCCATGTGTTTTTCATTGGTTTCCTTGTTAGGCGTACCGGTTGTGATTAACGACCCGAAATGTACGCACAAAACATTTCCTGATTACTTTGAAGTGTTCGCTTCATTGCAGAAATAAACAATGCCTGTCTGAAAATATTTTCAGACAGGCATTGTGTCAACCAACCCGACTATAAAACCCCCCAAGTCTTTTTCTCCATACCAAAGCAAATGATAAATCCGCACCAATGATGGCGCTATCAATAACCCTAAACACACACCGCAAAGCCTGCACACTATCAATACCGTGTACTTGAAAATTCATATCTTCCCCTGGACCTAGAATTCTGTATCGGCAAATCCATTCATCTTCTTGCACTTTTTCCGGCTTGGCAATGAATATTTCAACCTTTTGATTCAGGAGAGCCCTCAACTTCGAGCGTACGGTGTTCAATAGAAAATTATCTATATTCAATCTTTCAGCCACTGATTTTTCATTCCTATAAATCCTAATGAAGAAAACACCTGCTTATTTGTTTAAGCAGGTGTTCCGTTCAGATATTAGATTTAAAACGCAACATAGTTAATAGGGTTAACCGGCTTGCCGTCTTTACGCACTTCAAAATGAAGTTTGGTTCGGTCGGCATCTGTATTACCCATTTTAGCGATGGTTTGTCCGCGCTTCACAGTTTGACCTTCTTTTACAGATAGGCTTTGGTTATGGCCATAGGCCGTCAGGAAAGTTTTAGTGTGCTGAATAATCACGAGATTGCCGTAACCGCGCAAGCCTGAACCTGCATACACCACTTTACCGTCTGCCGCAGCCACCACAGGTTGACCGGCCGTTCCGCCGATATCCACACCTTTGTTACTTGCAGTAAATTGGGTAATCACGCTGCCAGGTGTCGGGCGTTGCCACGTGATGCCTTCAACGGTGCGCGTACCGCCTGTTGCCACGGTAGGCGTCGTAGCCGGGCCGCTTGCTGGTGGCGGGGTTTTGGCAGCGGGTGCTTGTTGTGTAGTAACAGCGCTTCCTCCAGCCGGAGCAGTATAGCCGGCAGGCTTAACGCGTAGAGTTTGGCCTACATTAATATTACTGTCTGCCAAACCGTTCCAGGCGCGCAAATTGTCTTGCGTAATGTTGTAACGTTTGGAAATATTGTAAACAGTATCGCCACGCACCACGGTGTGTGTGGCCGCATTGATGTCTACAGGAGCATTAGAAGGTATATAGCTGCCGCTACCGCTTGCCGCAGGAGCAGGAGGAGTGTAGGAGGCGGGTGTGTTGTTCACCACGCTTGTGCCGCCTGCATTCGGATCATAAGGCGTTGCGCCATAAGGGTTAGAAGATGGGGCACTTCCTGCCTCGCTACCGTAACTGCCTGCCGAACCAGTGCTGCCTTGCACTACTGGGGCCGGGGGCTGTGTCCAAGAACATGCGCCCAGCATCAAAACGATGGCAACCGAGCCGGTACGGATTGCGGTTTTCTTTAACATCTTTGCTTACCTTCTTTAGTTTAATTTGATGGAATTTGGCGCATATCATAATCAAATTGCGCGTTATCCTCAAGTTTTTTACGGACTTAAGAACCGTTTATTCTTAAATTTTGCAAGATTTTATCTTGATTGAAAATTTTTCTAGTAGGCACCGTTCTGCCAGAATTGAGCCACTTCCTGCATCTGCTCAAACCCCGTCAAATCAATTTGCAGCGGGGTAACCGTGATGAAACCTGCTTCGCATTCTGCAAAATCCGTGCCAGTTTCTTTATCTGAAATATTGCCGATGGGGCCGATCCAATAAATCGGTTCTCCACGCGGATTGTGTGAAGGAATGATACTTTGAACATGATGGCGGCGGCCGAGCCGCACGGTTTTGATACCTTGGATATCTTCTGGCGCAACGGCAGGAATATTAATATTCCATAAAACAGGCTTGAGAGGAGGATTTTTTACCAAGCGGTCAATCATCATCCAAGCTGCTTTTTCTGCTGTTTCCCAATAGCGGTCGCTATAATCATTCAACGAAAAGGCAACTGCGGGAATACCCAAAAGATACGCCTCGGTAGCAGCAGCGACAGTGCCGGAATAGAGCGTATCATCTCCCATATTCGCGCCGTGATTGATGCCCGATAAAACTAAGTCGGGCTTGAATTCCGGCAAGGAATGCAAACCGAGATGGATACAGTCGGTGGGCGTGCCGCTCACAAAATAAAAGCCGTTTTCAGCTTCCCGTATGCTCAAAGGGCGATCCAGCGTAAGCGAATTGCTCACACCGCTTCTGTTTCGCTCGGGCGCTACTACGCGTACGTTGGCAAACTCGCCTGCCACACGCGCCAATATTGAAATACCCTGCGCGAGATAACCATCATCATTACAAACCAATATATTCATAAAGTTTCCCGTTGCTCTATTCTTTGATTAAGTATAAAGGCGCTATTCTACGATTCCGGCCAGATTAAATCCAGATAACGTTTCAGACAGGCATTACCTTGATTAAAATAACCCGACTAAGGGCAAACCGCTTTTGCAATCTGCTCAGTATATTGACCTTTATGCCAACTATCCGCTCCCGGCACACTATTTTCTACACTTTTAACATTTGCCTGTAAGCCTTTTCTGCAATCAATCAAAAGCGGCCAAGTGTTGGCGCTCATCCGCCGCTCAAAAAAATACAGGTTTGTTTGCAATATCGTTTTATGCTCATCCACAAACAAAACTTTGTTAGTATCTACCGCCACAAATTTCAACACTTGCGGCTTGATATAGCTCCACGGTTTATAAAACGCTGTTTCCCCGATTTCAGCCACAACAACTGTATTTTTCGGCAATAACGAACGGGTATGATTGAACCAAGTATATTCACTATATATTTGAAACAACAGCATTCCCAAGCCTGCTCCCGCGGGAACCAACCATTTGGGCGACTTCTTAAAAATAAACCGCAGCCCCAACATCACACCCGCAGCGCCCAGCCCGGCAAAAATAGTGGCAATCCATTCCCAAACCATTAAATTTTCCCTTTATAAAATTAAACGTCTATATTTATCCGGCCTTGATAACAATGCCTGTCTGAAAAAGTTTTGATTCGCATAATCCAATCAAATCACTTTAAAACAACAACCAAGTTAAGCTCGCAATTACGGTTTTAAAATGATTTATACCAAACGGCTTTGCAAGTTTATATGATTTTAAAATTTCGGGCTTCCCTTAGGAAGCCCAAATTTCACAAGATTTAGTGATCAACTGCCTGACCGGCACCACGCGGATAGCGTACGCTCTCTACCAAATCTTGTACATCTTGAGGCGGCGCTTTACCTACGCTGGAAATCACGAATGCAACCACAAAGTTGATTACCGCACCCACTGTACCGAACGACAGCGGAGAAATACCGAATAACCAATTAGCTTCCACATTCTCAAAAGTGTTGGTACCCGGGATGAAGAACCAGCCCATGTATAGGAAGATATACACACAAGTGGAAATCAAACCAGCCAGCATACCTGCCGTTGCACCTTTACTATTAATACGCTTAGAGAAGATACCCATCATCAAAGCAGGGAAGATAGAAGCTGCGGCAATGCCGAAAGCCAATGCTACTACTTGTGCTGCAAAACCAGGGGGATTGATACCTAACCATGTGGCAACGACAATCGCTAAGGTCATAGACACACGTGCCGCCATCAATTCACCTTTTTCAGTGATATCGGGTTTAAGCGTTTTCTTAATCAAGTCATGCGATACCGCTGAAGAAATGGCGAGCAACAGACCTGCTGCAGTAGACAATGCTGCCGCCAAACCACCCGCTGCGATCAAACCGATTACCCAGCTTGGCAAGTTCGCAATTTCAGGGTTAGCCAATACCAAGATATCGTTGTTTACAGTTAACTCGTTACCTTTCCAACCACGCTCTGCGGCAGTTGCTTCAAAAGCAGCAGATTTGTCGTTGTAGTATTGAATATTGCCGTCGCCGTTTTTGTCTTCAAACTTCAGCAAACCGGTGGTTTCCCAGTTTTTCATCCATTGCGGACGTGCCTCATAGCTCAAAGCCTGCTCTTGAGAGCCATTCGGATATACGGTATTAACCAAGTTGATACGGGCCATAGAGCCTACTGCAGGAGCTGTGGTGTAAAGCAAGGCAATAAATACCAGCGCCCAACCGGCAGATGAACGAGCATCAGATACTTTAGGTACGGTAAAGAAACGGATAATTACGTGCGGCAAACCGGCAGTACCGATCATCAACGACATGGTAAACAGGAACATATTAAACTTATTGGGCACATCAGCAGTGTATGCAGTAAAGCCTAAATCGGTTACCAATAAATCCAGTTTTTGCAGCAAAGGCATACCGGAAGCGGTATCCGTGCCAAACAAACCCAAAGGCGGAATCGGATTACCGGTTAAGTTGAATGAAATGAATACAGCGGGAATGGTGTAAGCAATAATCAACACAACATATTGTGCAACCTGCGTGTAAGTAATGCCTTTCATACCACCCAATACCGCGTAAAACAACACCACTACGGCAGCAATCAGCAAGCCGGTCGTATTGCTTACTTCGAGGAAGCGTGAGAACGCCACACCGGCACCTGTCATCTGGCCAATCACATAAGTAGTTGAAGCGACAATCAAACAGGCAACGGCAACCAAGCGCGCAGTACGGCTATAGAAACGGTCACCGATAAAGTCCGGCACGGTAAATTTGCCGAATTTACGCAGATAAGGAGCCAACAATAAAGCCAGCAATACATAACCGCCGGTCCAACCCATCAAATAAGCCGAAGCGCCGTAGCCGTTCATAGCCAGCAAACCGGCCATAGAAATAAACGATGCGGCACTCATCCAGTCGGCCCCAGTCGCCATACCGTTCAAAACCGGATGCACACCACCGCCGGCTACATAGAATTCCTTTGTGGAACCTGCACGAGCCCAAATCGCAATACCGAAATACAGTGCGAAAGACGCCCCCACAAAAATCAAATTAATTGCAAATTGGCTCATGGTTTACTCCTCATGTACACCGAATTCTTCATCAAGCTTATTCATTCTCCAAGAGTAAAAGAAAATGATGGCGATGAAAGTTAAAATGGAACCTTGTTGGCCAAACCAAAAACCTAAATCGGATCCCCCTATCTTAATCCCCGCAAGCAAAGGACGCAGCCAGATAGCAAAGCCGTGGGAACACACAGCCCAGACTACCAAGCAAGTCAAAATAAGTCGGACATTGGCTTTCCAATAACCGGCAGCATCATGTTTGTGATTGGACATGATTGTTTCCTCCTAAAACTGTTCTTCTTTAAAACCTAATTTTGTTTTGATACCAAGCTTCATTACAGAAACCGAAACCAAACCCAAATTCAGTCAAACTTCTATTCAAAATAGTTCAGACTACATGCCTTGTTCCACTATGTAGTTCCGTGTAAGAGAATAACATAGATTTACACTATTGCAACGTATTTCTACGGCCTCCAGCCGAAAATAAAACCATCTATATGATTTATATGAAAAAATACATAAAACAATGAATTCTTTAGAGAAATTTACCGCCAAAAGCCATAAATAAAAGTTATCGACACCCAAAGAAACATCGATACCTAAATACATAAATATATTTACGATTTACTATAATTTACAAAATAAACTAAGGGAATAATAAAACATTAATATAATTACACAAAGTTTCAGACTCCCCCGTCAAATAAAATATTTCAGACAGGCTTTTCTCAGTTAACCACAATATTCATTGACACTTAACTTATTGTATTTTATATACTTCTATATATGTAATTTAGATAACTAAATATTGCAACGAGATCTCGCAACATCCGTTTTCTACCTTTTAAACAGCCAAATCCACCTCGCTTTCAACCTAAAAAACAATAGATCACCTTTTTCTTAAAATATTCATGATCTAAACGCGCAAAATACCTTCGGCTTAAACAACCGAGCCATGTCAACACGCTTTTTTTCATAGAATTTAGAGAACCATTTTTATCGGTGTTACAACACAAAAACGGTTTGGAAGCCC
>NZ_JH165159.1:1409326-1434556 GCF_000227765.1 Neisseria wadsworthii 9715 | reverse complement strand
AGCCCATTTCCAAACCGTTTCTAAAGTATTTTTAAGTATAAATTTTCAGACAGGCCTGTCTGAAAATAATATCAATCTTGAACCAATTCCCTACGCATCCGGCTGATAACAGCCTCATAATCAGGCTTACCAAAAATAGCAGAGCCGGCAACAAACGTATCCGCTCCAGCCGCTGCAATTTCAGCAATATTTTCAGGTTTCACCCCTCCGTCTACTTCTAAAGCAATCCAACGGTGGCTGCAACGCTCGTATTCATCCAATAAATTTCTCACACGGCGCAGCTTGATTAACGTATTGGGAATAAAGCTCTGCCCGCCAAACCCCGGATTAACCGACATAACCAATACCATATCCAATAGATCGAGCACATTTTCCAATACATTCACCGGAGTAGCCGGATTCAACACCAATCCTGCTTTGCACCCTTTATCCCTGATCAAATTCAAGCTTCTGTCTATATGTCGGCTCGCTTCAGGATGAAACGTAATAATGTCTGCCCCCGCATCTGCAAACGCAACAATCAAATCATCTACCGGCTCGACCATCAAATGCACATCTATCGGCACCCGCGAATACGGTTTCAATGCTGCGCAAACCATAGGGCCGAAAGTCAGATTCGGTACATAATGATTATCCATCACATCGAAGTGAATCAAATCGGCGCCCGCATCAATCACTTTTTCCACTTCTTCACCCAAGCGTGCGAAATCAGCAGACAGAATACTAGGGGCTATACGGTAATCAACCACGCTTAAACTCCAACTATATTTTCAGACAGGCATATTATTCCATTCATCCCAAACTGACACAATGACAACAAAACTACAACAAAAGCATCACAATATTCAAAAATAATAAGAATATTAAAATCAAATATATTAACGGAAGTTAACGCCGTAAATACTCTGCTTCACGCCAAAGTCCGCTATATTGAATCCGCTTTAACCTGCTTTATTTAAACGGAATTATGAAATGAAATTTTCCAGCTTGTCTTTCATCAAATATACGGCTGCTACCGCATTGTGTACTTTATCGCTACACGCTTCTGCTGTTGTATTGAGCGATTTTTATCCTAATTGCGATATGCGCTCATTGTCTTTGGATGAAAACCAGCAAAAAGCGCTCCTCCAAATCCGGAATGCACACAAAAAAAATATAGAAAGAGTCAAGATTAGAAACCGGAGTGCAAATTTCTCGCGCAAACAAGAATTAATCAAAGTATTATCAACCGTTCCTTTCAGCAAACACGAAGCCCGCCGCTATCTCCAAAAACGTTATGATTCCGATATGGATCTCGCCGTTGAAGAGCTTTCGGTACAGCATAAAATATTTCAAGTGCTGACTCCCGAGCAACAAGAAAAATGGTTGGCAAACTGTGCCCGATAAACCTAAAGTGCCCGAATTGCTCTCGGGCACTCCTTATGTAATGAAAAACATAACAAACAAACCGACAACAAACCGACCTAACTTAATGTCTCAAAAGTTTTCAGACAGGCATTAATCGTATTACTACCTTGCTTTGATTTTCTGCCATTCGCTTACAATGGTTTTCAACGTATCCGGCTCCATGGGCAGCATCACGAAACTGCTCTTCATGTCTTCATCACTAGGAAATACTACTCTGTCTTCCGTAAACTCTTTACTCATCAATTCTTTGGCTGCGGGCACAGAGGTAGCAAATGAAACGAAATCGCCGTTTCTCGCGGCTACTGTCGGCTCAAGAAAATCATTGATATAGCGATGCGCATTTAACACATTGCCAGCATCTTTCGGTATGGTAAACGAATCAATCCAAATGCCCACACCTTCTTTAGGCATCAACACAGAGATTTTTTCACCCGCTTTTTCCGCCTGCTTTTTGGAAATATTTAAGTTACCACCGAAACCCATCGCAATACACACATCGCCGCGCGCCAGCTCATCCACATAGCTTGCAGAAGTGAAACGCTTTACATTAGGGCGGTTTTTCTTCAAAAGCTCGGTAGCAGCCTGAATATCTTCAGGATTGCTGCTGTTGGGCTTTTTGCCCAAATAATGCAGCGCGAGCGGATACACTTCCGCCGCGCTATCGAAATAGCTGATGCCGCATTTTTTCAGCTTATCCGTGTATGCGGGATCAAATAGCAAATCCCATTGGTTATCTGGCAATTGGTCGGTGCCCAGCGCTTTTTTCACACGCTCGGTATTGATGGCAAACGTATTGCTGCCCCAGAAAAAAGGCACGGCGTATTCATTGCCCGGATCCACTTCCGCCATCATTTCCAAAAGTTTGGGATTTAAATTACGGTAATTGGGAATCAGGGATTTATCGATTTTCTGATAAGCACCGGATTTAATCTGCCGCCCCACAAACGCATTGGAAGGCGCCACCAAATCGTAGCCCGACTTGCCCGACAACACCTTGCCTTCTAAAGCTTCGTCGCTTTCATACACATCATAGGTAACCTTCACATCAAATTGCTTGCCGAAATCGGCTACCGTTTGCGGGTCTACATAGTCGGTCCAATTATAAATTTTCAAATCCTTGGTCGACGGTAGACTCGGCTTTTCCTGCGTAACCTTCGCAGCGGGCTTCGTTTCCTCCTTAGCGCCGCCGCAAGCACCCAAAACCAGTAATGCCGCACCCAACAAAGATAATTTGATGTTCATTTCTCGCTACAACCTCCTGCAATTAATATAGTTATTCAAACAAACAGCCGGCAGCCGCTTATCAGAGAATTTCTAACTTCAGATAAAACGAAAATTTCAGCCCGCAACTGCCTTCATATTTACTTTCAGATTAATCAGGGCTCAAAGGCTGCCCAGTATAAAACAGACCCACCCTTTTGGGTAGGCGCAATATTAAATCTGCGGTAATATTATGAAACATTTTTCCAGTTTTCAGACAGGCATTCCGTATTGCTCGAATGCCTGTCTGAAACCGTTTAAACCTAATACAGAAAACACCATGAAAACTTCCGAATTACGCCAAAAATTTCTCAAATTCTTTAAAAGCAAAGGCCACCAGATTGTGCGCTCTTCCTCGCTCGTGCCACACGACGACCCGACCCTGCTCTTCACCAACGCCGGCATGAACCAATTTAAAGACGTATTCCTAGGCTTTGACAAACGCCCCTACAGCCGTGCCACCACCGCACAAAAATGCGTACGTGCAGGCGGCAAACACAACGACTTGGAAAACGTAGGCTACACCGCCCGCCACCACACTTTCTTTGAAATGATGGGCAACTTCTCGTTCGGCGACTATTTCAAACACGATGCCATCCATTTCGCTTGGGAATTCCTCACTTCCCCCGAATGGCTGAACCTTCCGAAAGAAAAACTCTTGGCCACCGTTTATGCCGAAGATGACGAAGCCTACAACATCTGGCAAAGCGAAATCGGCCTGCCGTCTGAAAAAATCATCCGCATCGGCGACAACAAAGGCGAACGCTACGCCAGCGACAACTTCTGGCAAATGGGCGACACCGGCCCCTGCGGCCCCTGCACCGAAATTTTCTATGATCACGGCGAGCACATCTGGGGCGGCCCTCCGGGAAGCCCCGAAGAAGACGGCGACCGCTTCATCGAAATCTGGAACTGCGTATTCATGCAGTTCAACCGCGACGAACAAGGAACTATGAACCCGCTACCCAAGCCAAGCGTAGATACCGGCATGGGCTTGGAGCGCATGGCAGCCGTGATGCAGCATGTGAACAGCAACTACGAAATCGACCTGTTCGGCAACCTGCTCAAAGCCGCCGCCCGCGAAACCGGCACCGAATTCAGCATGGAAGTGCCCAGCCTGAAAGTGATTGCCGACCACATCCGCGCCTGCTCGTTCCTGATTGCCGACGGCGTGCTGCCGAGCAACGAAGGCCGAGGCTATGTGCTGCGCCGCATCATCCGCCGTGCCGTGCGACACGGCTACAAACTCGGCCAAAAAGGCGCGTTCTTCCACAAACTCGTACCGGATTTAGTAGCCGAAATGGGCGAAGCCTATCCCGAATTGAAAGAGAAGCAAGAAGCCATCATCGAAGCCTTGCGCCATGAAGAAACCCGTTTCGCCCAAACCCTCGAAACCGGCATGGCTTTGCTGGAAAACGCCCTTTCAGACGGCCGCAAAATGCTGGACGGCGAAATCATCTTCAAACTCTACGATACCTACGGTTTCCCCTACGACCTTACCGCCGACATCTGCCGCGAACGCGGTATCGACATGGATGAAGCCGGTTTCGAGCGAGAAATGGAAGCCCAACGCCAACGTGCCCGCGCTGCGCAAAGCTTCAAAGCCGACACCCAGCTTGCCTACGACGGCCAAGACACCGAGTTCAAAGGCTATACCGAGCGCAAAACCGAAGCCAAAATCCTCGCCCTTTATAAAGACAGCGAACCCGTAAACGAATTGAACGAAGGCGAAACCGGCGCGGTTGTGCTGGATAACACCCCGTTCTATGCCGAAAGCGGCGGTCAAGTGGGCGATGTGGGCTATATCTTCGCAGGCGAAAACCGCTTTGAAGTACACGACACCCAAAAAATCAAAGCTGCCGTGTTCGGCCAATTCGGCGTCGTATCATCAGGCCGTCTGAAAGTGGGCGACAGCGTTACCGCCGAAATCGACAACGATATCCGCGATGCCAATATGCGCAACCACAGCGCCACCCACCTGATGCACCGCGCCTTGCGCGATGTATTGGGCAGCCATGTAGAGCAAAAAGGCTCGCTGGTCACCGCCGAAGTGACCCGCTTCGATATTTCCCATCCGCAGCCCGTTACCGCGGAAGAAATCGCCGAAGTAGAACGCCGAGTGAATGCCGCAATTTTGGCCAACGTAGCCGTAGATGCCGACATTATGAGTATGGAAGACGCCCAAAAAGCCGGCGCCATGATGCTCTTCGGCGAAAAATACGGCGAGGAAGTGCGCGTGCTGAAAATGGGCGATTTCTCCACCGAATTGTGCGGCGGCACCCACGTTAAACGCACCGGCGACATCGGCCTCTTCAAAATCATTTCCGAAGGCGGTATCGCCGCAGGCATCCGCCGCATCGAAGCCATCACCGGCCTGAACGCTCTGAAATGGGCGCAAAACCAAGAGCGTTTGGTTAAAAACATCATCACCGAAGTAAAAGCCCAAACCGAGCGCGACGTATTGGGCAAAATCCAAGCCAACGCCGCCCAAACCAAAGCGCTGGAAAAAGATTTAGCCAAAGCCAAAGCCGAGCTTGCCGTACATGCCGGCGCAAAACTTTTGGATAACGCCAAAAACGTAGGCGAAGCCAAACTCGTGGTTGCCCAAATCGAAGCCGACGCAGCCGCCTTGCGCGAAATCGTTACCGACCTTACCGGCAAATCCGAAAAGGCTATCGTGTTACTTGCCGCCGTAAACGACGGCAAAGTTTCCCTGTGCGCAGGCGTTTCCAAACCCTTAACCGCTAAAGTAAAAGCAGGCGACTTGGTGAAATTTGTCGCCGAGCAAGTAGGCGGCAAAGGCGGCGGACGGCCTGATTTGGCGCAGGCGGGGGGTACGAATGCGACTAAATTGCCTGATGCTTTAAAAACTATTAACGACTGGATTAATAACTTAATAAATTAACAGTATGGTTATTAAATGGATAATAACATTGTTATTATCCATTTTATTAACTTAACATTTTGTGGAGAAAACGAATGAAATTGGAATCGGTTAATATAAAAAACTTCAAAACTTTAGAAGATATTAAAATAGATTTTTCAGGTTATTACACGGCCATTTCAGGAAAAAATAATGCAGGCAAATCAAACCTTATAAATGTGCTAAGACAAATATTCAAAGATCAGTTAAGAGAACGTTATTTTTTTAGTAGAGATGATGACTTTCGCTATCAGGAGGCAAAAACCCAGTGGGTGGATGGGAATCCAGATATCGAATTACACTATAAAGTATCTATTGGTGAAAGTACTGATCCGGGATTACATCAATTTGTAAAACGCATCACAGAAACTAATGATTTACAATCTGTTATTCAGCTTGAGTTATCTTTAGTTATAAATCAAAAAAATGAGAGAAAACAGAGTTGTTTAGTGGATGGACATACAGTTTCAGAATATGCAGCGCAAGAAATTTTTCAAAAACTTGCTAGTTCTAATCTAGCATTTATGCACGACTCTGCTGCACGAGATTTTTCATCAATCTATGGAAGGATGAATTATCTGCATGAGATTATTTTTACAGAAGAAGAAAAAAAACAATTATTAGATGAACAGAAAAAATTGCAAAATAAAGTAAAAAGCATATCAAAAGCACATAAATCTGAATTATCTGATTTATTGGGAAATTTGGAAGATAAATATGAAGTAGAGTTTTCTATGTTAGATATGTACACAGGTTCCTTGCCTTTCACTATGAATCTAAAAGATAAAAATGTTGATGTTCCTCTAGATGATTGGGGAAGTGGAACCAAAAATAGAACACATATTTTAATGTCTATTTTGCAAGCAAAACGTATTAAATCTAAGGTTGATCCTAATAGAATTACACCATTTGTCATGATTGAAGAGCCTGAAAGTTTTTTACATCCATCAGGCCAAGCAGAATTTGGTCGTGTATTACGAAAATTAGCCAAAGAATTAGAAATTCAAATTATTGTAACGACCCACAGTCCATATATGTTATCCCAAGAGGATGTCAAATGTAATGTTCTTCTTGATAGAAAAATTTTCCGTAATAAATTAAAACAAACAGAGAAAGTTGAGTTAGAGGAGTCAAACTGGATGACACCGTTTAGTTTAATTTTGGGATTGGATAATTCTGAATTTGAGGGTTGGAAAACGGTATTAACTACTAATAACAAAGCTGTTTTATTGGTAGAAGGGGAAATAGATAAAAAATATTTAGAGCATATCAATTCTCTTAATCATGCTAAATTTAAAATACCTAACAATGTAGAAATTGTTGCTTATGGTGGAAAAGATGCACTAAAAAATTCAATTTTACTAAAATTTATAATCCAAAAATTTGAAAAAGTCCTAATTACTTTTGATTTAGATGCCAAGTTAGAATTAGAACGCATAATGAAACAAATTAATTTAATTGAAGGCAAACAATATATTTCAATTGGTATAAATAAACCTGGTCAAGAATGTATTGAAGGCTTAGTTCCTGATTCAATCCGAGCCGAAGTATTTTCAAAAAATACGGATTTGGTAATGAAATTATCTGCCCAAGACACTATTGCTCGTAAATCAGCCAAAAATGAAATCAAACAAAAAATACTTGATAGTTTTACAAAGAAAAGAGTTTCTGTGGAAGAATTGAAAAATTTTCAAACTTTATTTAAAGTTATTACTCAAGAATTATCAACAGAAAAGAATGCTTCTCGCTAATGGTTTGTTCTTTTTCAAATATTTTTTTCGGAGACCCTGAGTTTTATTTTTATCAGTTTTAAAAGTTCACCTACACTTAATTTGATTCTATATTTCATTAAACAAGGCCGTCTGAAACTTTTCAGACGGCCTAAACCAATCGCCGCTGCCTGACAAACACTTTCCCGCTGGGCTATAATCCCCATCTGTTTATCTAACTGTGAAAGCCGTTATGAAAAAATATTTTTGACCGCCGCAACTCTGCTGATTGCCGCTTGCGGTTTTCATTTGAAATATGCGCTCGATAATTCGGGTTATCTGCTCTACTTATCTTGACCGATTTGTCGGATACAAATATCCGACCTACAAAGCTCAATAAAACAAGGTGTTGATTCTAAAATCTATGGTTAATACAAATGCCTGTCTGAAAAACCAACTTAATGTTTTTCAGACAGGCATTTTTTAAGTAATGGATATAGTCAATCAACTTCAAAATAGTGCACGCATCATATTCGGGCTTGACCCGAATATCTCCCAACATTATTGGAACTCAAGATACTCGGGTCAAGCCCGAGTATGACGGTGCTTTTACAATTTAAATGGTTTGACTATACGGCTTTAATCAATCTTCGCCTTTAATAATTTCATCGGCAATGCCCATGGCTTGGAAGCTGTCGGGGTCGGCGAGTTTCCACATGCGGTCGAGAATGGGACGGCCGCAGTGGCCTGTAATCAGCGAGCCGGGTTCAATGAATTGATAGTGTTCAGACAGGAGTTTGATCCAGCCGTCGGGCTGGCGGCGCACGATGTGGTGCGGTTTGAGCTGTGAGGGATGGGTGAGGCCTGTGCTGCCTACGATTTCGGCCAGTGCTTTTAAAGTGTTGGCGTGGAAGTTTTTCACGCGCTCGGATTTGTCGGGCACATCCAAGGCTTTCTGACGCGATGGGTCTTGGGTGGCTACGCCTGTGGGGCATTTGTTGGTGTGGCAAGAGCGGGATTGGATACAGCCCACGGCAAACATGAAGCCGCGCGCGCTATTGCACCAGTCGGCGCCGAGGCTCATCATTTTAGCGATGTCGAAACCGCTCACGATTTTGCCGCTCACGCCTACTTTAATTTTATCGCGAATGCCTGCGCCGACCAGGGTGTTTTGCACGAAAATCAGAGCATCAACCAGCGGCATGCCGAGTGAATCCATAAATTCTACGGGCGCGGCGCCGGTGCCGCCTTCTGCGCCGTCAACCACGATGAAGTCGGGGTAATTATCTTCTTCTATCATGGCTTTAACGATGGCCATAAATTCCCACGGCATGCCGATGCAGAGTTTGAAGCCTACGGGTTTGCCGCCGGAAAGTTCGCGCAGCTGCTGCCAGAATTTAACCAGTTCGCGCGGGGTGGAGAATGCGGGGTGGCTGGGCGGGGAAATGCAGTCTATGCCCATGGGCACGTCGCGGGTTTTGGAAATTTCTTCGGTGATTTTGGATGCGGGCAATACGCCGCCTTTGCCGGGTTTGGCGCCTTGCGAAAGCTTGATTTCGATCATTTTCACTTGCTCGAGCGCGGCGCGTTTGGCGAAAGTTTCGGGATTGAAATTGCCTTGCTCGTCACGGCAGCCGAAATAGCCTGTTCCCAGCTCCCAAATCAGGTCGCCGCCGTGTTTTTGGTGATAAGGGCTGATGCTGCCTTCCCCTGTGTCGTGGGCGAAGCCGCCCATTTTGGCGCCTTTGTTAAGAGCTTCGATGGCGGCGGCGGAAAGTGCGCCGAAGCTCATGGCGGAAATATTGAACACGGATAAGTCGTAAGGTTGCAGGCAGCGCTCGTTTCCGATATGTACGCGGAATTTGCTGTCGCTGATTTTATGGCTGTTGCCGGAATGGAGAAACCATTCGCTGCCGGTTTTGTTGAGGTCGTTGATGCTGCCGAATGCGGTGGTGCTGTCTAAATTTTTGGCACGTTGGTACACGAGCGAGCGCTGTTGACGCGAAAACGGCACTTGTTCTTGGTCGTCTTCCAGAAAATATTGGCGGATTTCGGGGCGGAAGTTTTCCAATAAGAATCGGATATGGCCGCCGATCGGGTAGTTGCGTAAAATGGCGCGGCGTTTTTGGGTAATATCGTGGATGCCGAGCGCGGTAAATGCGAGCGATATGATAAAAAGCCACCAAATCTGCCACAGCAGGCTGATGACGGTTAATGCGATAAACAGCCAAAACAAACCGTAGCGCGGCATAATCAGGAAGCCGTAGTTTGCGGAATGGGTGTTGGTGGGTTTGGGTTCGCCTTGTGACATGCGGGTTCCTAAAATATAGAAAATAATAAGTTGGTTATGGTTATGTATCATTTTAAGATTATACGCTATGGCGGTATAAATGGATAAGTGCTCGGTATCGGCGGCTGGCTTATATGGCGAACAATAATGCCTGTCTGAAACACTCTTTCAGACAGGCATTGTGTCACGGCGGCTTAGCGGTTAATCGTCTTTATCGCGACGCTTGTCGCTTCTTTCATCGTCTCTGTCGCGATCGTCATCCCTATCGCGGTCATCTTTTCTGTTTCTGTCGTTATCATGATCGTCATCGTCGCGATCTCTACCGTCATCGGTATCGCGGCGGTCGTGATCCCGCTCTCTATCGTCGGCTTCGCGTTCATATTTTGAATCTCTGTCGTCGCGGTCTGAATCTTCGCCGCGGCAGGCGCTCAAGCTCAATACTGTTGCCAAGCATAATAACCATAGTTTTTTGTTTTGTTTCATTGCGCTTCCTTATCTTGCGAAAACCAAAGCCTGTCTGAATCTATTTTCAGACAGGCTTTTACTCGAAATAACTGCTAATCAAACTTCCATTACGCTGGCCTTTGCTGCGCCTTGTTTCACTTCAGCAATTTTCTTTTCCCGCTCGGCACTATCGGCATACATCATGCTGGTGCCGATAATTTGGCCGTTGGCCGCTTTCAAATTGAAGTAGGATTGACCCGAGCTGCTCTCTTTCAATTCGTAGCGCCCTTCTTGATCTGCATTCTTACGCACGGATTCTATGCCGTTTTGCGCTGCGGCTTTGCTGCTGTATTGCTCGCTGCGCAGGATTGTTTTGCCTTCGGCACCCACAAAGTTGAAATGGTATGCACCGGTATCGCTTTTTTTCAATTCAAATGTCGCCATAATTTACTCCTTTGTTATAAAGTATGTTCATCATCAACCAACTTTTGCGGCAAACTATAATCAACTGCAATACTGCTTGTCAACAAACCCCAAAAGCATAACTACTGAAAAATGAATAATTTCCGGATAATTTATGTCCTGCGCGCCGCCATTCGTTTGCCTGCTTCAGCCAGCTCTTCGGTAGGAATATGTTGTTTGCCCATTTCGAATAAAGGCTCTTCCACCGCCAAGTGGGCCGTGTAGCCATCGGTAAAGCGTTTCATCAGATGCTCGTTTGGAATGTGTTGCGGGTTGGTTTTAAGCCGGGCAAACTCTTCATGCAATGCCAACCAGTTTTCATACAGGCTTTCGTGCTGTTTTTCCAACTCTTCGATGCTGCTTTGTGCTTGGGGCGCGTATTTGAGCAGCAGCGGAAAAAAATCCTGCTCTTCGTCTTGATGGTGCAGCGGCGCGGCCACGGTAAAATATTGGACAATTTGCTTAACGGCTTGTTCCGCAATTTCGTTGAAGCCATTTTCAGCAATATAAGCGGACAACATGTTTATCTGGCTGCAAAAGCGGCGCACTTTTTCATGGCAGGCATAAAGCATTTCTATCGGCTCGGCGAAGGTAACGCTGCGTGTGTCGAATAAATTCATCGTGACATCCTTTTTCTGATTCCCGGTTACTTTAACAGGTAAAAGCAATGGGAGTTAACCCTTCCAAAGAGATATATAGTCAATCAAATTACTTTTACTACGTCGTTGCTGCGCCTTGCCGTACTATCTGTACTGTCTGCGGCTTACTGCCTTGTATTAAAAATAAGTTGATTGACTATATTCATTAAACCAACAAAAAATTCAGACAGGCATATGCCTGTCTGAAAACAATTCTAAAGAGTATGGTTTATTTGTGTTTGTAAAAGCGGCTGCCGAAGTAAGCATCTGCGCCTTCGCGCAACAACACCAGCGTTATCGCGGCAAGAGGCAGGCCGACCAGCATGCCGACAAATCCCATCAGCTGTCCAAATGCCATCAGAGAGAAGATTACCCAGAAAGGCGATAGGCCGATGCGGTCGCCCACAATTTTCGGCGTGATGAAAAAGCTTTCCAAAAATTGGCCAACCCCAAACACTCCCCACACCATCAACAGCCCTTGCCACGAACCGAATTGAAGCAAGGCCGCAACGGTAGCCAGCAGCAAGCCGGTGAATGCGCCCAAATAAGGCACAAACACGAGAATACCGGCAATCATGCCGATGGCGAAACCTGAGTCCAGCCCAACCAGCATCAGGCCTAGTCCGTAAACCAAGCCCATAATCAGCATAACCATCAGCTGACCGCGCAAAAACTCGCTCAACACTTTATCCATGTTGCCGGCAATCCGTGTGTAGCTTTCGATAAAGCGGCGCGGCACCAAAGCACGGAGACCGTGCGACCAGCGCTGCCAGTCGAGCAGGAAGTAATACAACAGAAAAGGCAACAGCAGCAAATTGCTCAAACCCATTACCACATTGCCGCTTTGCCGCATAAGCGCGGGGGCAGCCTGTTTCAATGCTTTGCTCAACTCTCCGGTTTGCGATTGCAGCCACACCGCTACGGTATGAGTATTGATGGTCACCCTGTCGCCCACCATATTGTTCAGCCAAGGCAATATCTTATGTTGGATAAAATTCACGATTTGCGGCAGCCGCTCCAGCATATTGCTAAACTGATTAATCAGCATCGGCACAATCACCAGCACCAAAGCCAGCAACAACACCAAAGCCGACACCATAACCAGCATGGAAGCCAAGCCGCGTTTAACACCATGGTTGCGCAGCTTTTCCACCAGCGGGTTCAAAATATAAGCCATCACAGCGGCAACGATAAAAGGTGTCAGAATATTGCCCAAAGCATAAAGCAGCCACACGAATAATATCAACACCACGCACATGGTAATCCATGGCCTTATCGGGCGCGCTCTCTTTTGATACATAAACTTTCCTTCGTTTGAAATGCCTGTCTGAAAAACCATTTCAGACAGGCATGATGCGTTTAATCTTTTAACTGCCGGCGCTCATACACGGCCTGCGCCAGTGTGCCTGCATCCACATATTCCAGCTCGGCACCCAACGGGATGCCGCGGGAAAGTCGGCTCACTTTATACGGCAGGTTTTTAAATAATTCAGACAACACATAAGCCGTGGCATCGCCTTCGGCAGTGAAATTAGTGGCGATGATGATTTCTTCAACCTCACTGTTTTTCAGCCGTTCGATTAGAGGGTTGAGCGCAATATGTGTTAAATCCATACCTTGAGCGGGATCAATTTGCCCCATCAATACAAAATAAAGCCCGTCGTGGCAGCGCGCCGCTTCTATACCCGCTACGTCGGCAGGCATATGCACAATCATCAAGCGGCGCGGGTCGCGCTCGGCATCGGCGCAGATGGGGCAGATTTCATCTTCGCAGAATGTATTGCATAGGCGGCAGTGCCGAATCTGCTTGAGCGCATGCTGCAATGCCGCCATCAGTTCGGCCGCACCTTCCCTGTTATGCTGCAAAAGCTGATAAGCCATGCGCTGGGCGGATTTGGGGCCTACATTGGGCAATACTTTCAAAGCATTAATCAGGCGGCCGAACGCATCGAGTTTACGGGTCATTTCTTTGGTTTTATAAATGTTTCAATAAATCCAGCGGTTTTTCAATGGAAAAATCCACCGGCCAATCTTCCACAGTATCGTCTTGCGAGATATAGCCCCACTCGGCCAAAACCGATGTCATACCGGCTTTTCTGGCGGCAATCATATCGCGTTCTGCATCGCCCACATAAAGGCAGGCTTCCGGCGGAATACCGAGTTCGGCGCAGGCGTGGCGCATGGGTTTGATGCTGGGTTTCGGCTCTTCGCAGGTATCGCCGCTCACCACCACCGCCGGCTCTTCCGCGAATGCCAGCTTGGGCACCAGGCGGTCGGTAAAAGTTTGCGGCTTATTGGTAATGATGCCCCATTTCAAACCGCGGTCAACCAATTTGCCGATTAATTCGTTGATACCGTCGAACAAAACCGTATCTTTATCAAAGCATTGTTCGTATTCGGCCAAATAGTTTTTACGCCAGCGGTCATGATGCGGATGGAAAGTAGAAATGCCGGCGCCCAGCATAATCAACCCGCTCGCACCGTGGCTGGCAACGGGGCGGATTTCTTCCATCGGCTTTTCCGGCAAACCGTGTTTGCGAAGCAGTGAATTCAATGCACCGCCCAGATCAAGAGCGGTGTCGGCTAAAGTACCGTCGAGGTCAAATAATACGGCTTGGATAGTCATTGTGAATTATTCTTTCTGTAAAATGCCTGTCTGAATTTTTTCAGACAGGCATTTTAACATTAATGCTGGTGGTGATGTTCATGGCTCTCATGAATAGGCATTTTGCATAGTAAATCATCGCCATGCGGGTGCACCCTGCTCTCCGTTTGCACCGTAACATGTTGGATATTCTCGTGTGCCAAGCTATGCTCCAAACGGTAAACAATCTGCTCCGCATCGGCAACACTCATACCACCCTCCACCACAATATGGCAAGATAAAGCATGTATGCCGTTACTGATGCTCCACACATGCAAATCATGCACGGAATCTACACCTTCGGTTTGTCGGATAATGCCGGAAATATGGTCTAAATCCACATCAACCGGCACACCTTCCATCAAAATATGGGAAGCACGCTGCATCACGCCCCAGCCGCTTCGCGCAATCAAAGCCGCCACCAACATACTCGCCAGCGGATCAGCCCACTGCCAGTCAAACGCCATCATCAACAAAGCCGCTGCAATCGCACCCAGCGAACCGAACAAATCACTCAACACATGCAGATAAGCGCTTTTCATATTGAGATTTCCCTCGGTATCGCTGTTTTTCAACATATACCAAGCCACCCATACATTAACCAGCAAGCCCAGCGTGCTGACCACCAACATGCCAGCCGTCGACACCGGAGGCGGCTGGATAAAGCGGCCGATCGCCTCCCAAGCGATCAGAAGCGAAATCACAAGTAAAGTCAGCCCGTTAAACGCCGCAGCCAGAATTTCAAAACGCTTATAACCAAAAGTTTTATAACGGTTTACCGAACGCTCGCCGAGCTTCATCGCCAGCAGCGAAATACCCAAAGAAAGCGCATCGGAAAACATATGCCCTGCATCGGAAAGCAATGCAAGGCTGTTGGTCACCATACCGCCAATCACCTCAATCAGCATAAACACGCCGATAACTATCAATGAAGTGCGCAAAACCTGCTTATTGGCTGTGTGGCTGTGGTGATGCTCATGAGATGCAGACATGGCGGCCTCCCGAACCTTAAAAAGCTATTCCGATAGGTTGGATGAAAATATTTTCAGACAGGCATATCATACAGCCAAATAGATTATTAAGTTTAAATATTTAACCTTTCTGCCATCTTCAAGGCTGAACACTAAAATAACGGAAATTCTACATTACGCTGATTCTTCAAAGTGTGATGGTGCATATAATATATGCCTGTCTGAAAACCACTTTTTCAGACAGGCATTTCCATCATTCCAATATTTGCTGTCACACTCGTGCCCAACCTGAATATCTTTTTACCCATGCCCGGTCTTACTTATTACCGTCTCACTATAAATCAGTATTGAAGTGTGCGCCGACATTACGTTTTTGACGTGCGGCGGCATCGGCTACGGCTGTGGCGCACAGCAAGAGATTGCGGTCTTCATATTCCCGTGCGGTTTGCGGTTCGGGCAAATTATGCAACCAACTATTTAAAATGGCCTGTGCTTCGGCCAAGCCTTGATGATTGCGCAGAATGCCCAAATAGGATGCAGTCAGGCGGTGCAGATTTTCGCGGTTGAATACGGGCAGGTTTGAGGGCGGATTCGCCGGTGTGTGAACGCTTGGCTCGGTGTGTTTCAACAAAATCTGTTTCCCGCCCTTCTCTATCCGTTCCGCCGCTTTGCGCGCCGTAACCACGCATTCCAGCAGCGAATTGCTGGCCAAGCGGTTGGCGCCGTGCAGGCCGGTGCAGGCGGCTTCGCCCAAGCAGAACAGGTTGGCGATTTGGGTTCTGCCGCAAGTGTCGGTGGCCACGCCGCCGCAAGTGTAGTGCTGCACAGGGCAAACGGGCATGGCTTCGCGGGTGATGTCGATGCCGTTTTCCAGGCAGTGGGCGTAAATGCTGGGGAAGTGGCTGCGGATAAATTCGGCGGGGCGGTGGCTGATATCGAGCCACACGAACGGTTCGCTTTGCTTGGCGATTTCGCGGGCAATGGCGCGGGCGACGATGTCGCGCGGTGCCAGTTCAGCCAAGGGGTGCCGACCCAGCATAAAGCGTTCGCCTTTTTGGTTGCGCAACACGCCGCCTTCGCCTCGGACGGCTTCGGAAATCAGAAAAGTCCGCCCGTCTGTTTTATGCGGCAAAGCCAAGCCGGTGGGGTGGAACTGGATAAACTCGGCGTTTTCGATGGTGCAGCCTGCCCGCAAAGCCATGGCAATGCTGTCGCCCGTACATTCCGGCGGCGTGGTGGTGTGCGGATAAATCTGCCCCAAGCCGCCACCGGCCAACACGGTATAGCGGGCGCGCCATTCGGCTGTGTTGCCGTCTTGCTGCGACAGCACGCGCAAACCGCAGGCCGTGCCTTCGGGATTTTTCAAAACATCCAGTGCCATATGGCGTTCAAACACATGGATATTGGCTCGGTTGCGCAAGGCTTGATGCAGATTTTCCATGACTGCCTTGCCGGTGTGGTCGGCAATATGGGCAATGCGGCGCATGCTGTGGCCGCCTTCGCGGGTTAAATGCAGCAGGCCGTCTGAATTTCGGTCGAACGGCACACCAAATTGCAGCAGCCATCCAATCGCTTGGCCGCCTTGCACCAGAATTTCACGCACTGCCGTTTCGTCACACAAACCCGCTCCGGCGGTTAAGGTGTCGGCCACATGTTTTTCCAACGTGTCGGGATCATACAAAACCGCAGCAATGCCGCCTTGAGCATGGCTGCTGGCACTGTGTTGCAGGCGGTTTTTGCACAAAACGGCGATGCGGCAGCTTTCAGGTAGCGAGAGCGCCAATGTGATGGCAGCCAAGCCGTTGCCGGCGATGATCACGTCCCATTCGGTGTTCATCATGCAGGTCCGATTCCGTTGAAAGCGTCTGGTTTAGGTTGTTTTAACGCAGCGGCAAAGTTCAGCATACGGTCGAGCGGCAGTTTGGCGGTACGGCCCAGTTGCTCGTCCAACAAGATTTCTCCGGTTTTGTTTTCCAGCGCATGGCGGATACCTTGCAGCGAATTCATCGCCATCCACGGGCAGAACGCACAACTTTTGCAGGTGGCGCTGTTGCCGGCGGTGGGTGCGGCGATAAAGGTTTTATGCGGTGCGTGTTTGCGCATTTCGTGCAGAATGCCTAAATCGGTGGCCACAATAAAGGTATGCTCCGGCCGCTCGATCGCGGCTTTCAACAGCTTGCTGGTCGAACCGACCACATCGCCCAATTCGGTTACGCCTGCCGGAGATTCAGGGTGTACCAACACCACAGCTTCGGGATGCTTGGCTTTGAGGGCGGCCAGTTCGGACGTTTTAAACTCGTTGTGCACAATGCACGAACCTTGCCACAGCAACATATCGGCGCCGGTTTCTTTGCGGATGTATTCGCCCAAATGACGGTCGGGGCCCCAAATCAGCTTTTTGCCTTGCTGATGCAGATGCGTGGCGATTTCCAGCGCAATCGAAGAAGTAACCACCCAATCGGCACGCGCTTTGACGGCAGCGGAAGTGTTGGCATACACCACCACCGTGCGGTCGGGATGCTGATCGCAAAACGCGGCAAATTCATCGGCCGGACAACCCAAATCCAAAGAACATTCCGCTTCCAAATCCGGCATCAACACGGTTTTTTCGGGGCTGAGGATTTTGGCACTCTCACCCATAAAGCGCACACCGGCCACCACCAGCGTTTGCGCGGGATGTTCCGCACCGAAGCGCGCCATTTCCAAAGAGTCGCCCACGCAGCCGCCCGTTTCCAAAGCCAAATCCTGAATCAGCGGGTCAACATAGTAATGTGCTACCAATACGGCATCGTGCTGCTCCAATAAATCACGGATGTCGTTTTTCAGACGGCCTGTGGCTTCATGGGACAAAGGCTCGGGCACGCGCGCCCACGCTTGGCGGATTTGGCAGGCGGAAGTCGGTTGGTTCGACAAGGGGGCATCGTAGTCGAAAGCGCGGTATTGGCCGGTTTGCATGGCAGGATTCCTCTTTATCTTTATCGGGTGTCATTTCTTTTTTTCTATTATGCTCATCTTGAGTATAATGGGCAAGAAGAAATCTGCGGCACGAGGTTTCAGACAGGCATTGCGCTAGAGCAGATAAACTTATTTTTGATACAAGGCAGCAAGCCGCAGACAGTACGGGTGGTACGACAAGGCGCAGAAAAGCCGTAGCAGAAATAAAGTTTATTTGCGATATGTGCAGTAGAATGCGGTTTTCAATCAATAACTAGACGCAGAGCAGATGGATTCATTTCCCGAAGTAAGCGGCAGCGTTGAAGGCTTGGTGGAATTGGTGGCGGTGTTGATTACCGTAACCGGCGGCCGGCCGCGCGTGCTCACCGTTGATAACGGCAGCCTGCTGCTCAACGGCCCTTTGCTGCCGGTACACCGCTCGCTTCAGGCGGGCGTGCGCGTTTGGGTGGCGAAGAAAACCGGGCAGCCTATGGGCTATGTGGAACAGCTCTACACCTTTATCGATGCCGACCGCAAAAACGAGCAGGGCTTGCCCGTGCTCTATGTGAGCTATTTGGGCTTGGTGCGCGAAGCCGACGAAACGATTTTGAGCGGAACCGCCAGATGGTGCGATTGGTACAGCTATTTCCCGTGGGAAAACGCCTGCTGTGCCGGGCATGAACAGACCGTCGCCCATATCGTGCAGCATATCCGCCGCTGGGCCAATACGGCCGACACCGAAGCCGGGCGGCAGGAACGCTTAAACCGCATGAATTTGTGCTGGGGTTTGGCACCTTACGAATGGTCGGAAGAATATGTGCTGCTGCGCTACGAATTGCTGTATGAAGCAGGGCTGATTCACGAATCGCCGGAGCGGTCGGCAGAATTTGATCCGGCCTTTACAGGCAAGTTTATGGCACACGACCACCGGCGCGTATTGGCCACCGCCATGTCGCGTGTGCGCGCCAAAATCAAATACCGCCCGATTATTTACGAATTGCTGCCGCCGCAATTTACCCTGTTGCAATTGCAGCAAAGCATCGAAGCGCTCACCGGCCGCAGGCTGCACAAACAAAACTTCCGCCGCCAAATCAAACATCAGGATTTAATCGAACCGATAGCGGGCAACACCGCCGGAGGCATCGGTCGCCCCGCCCAGCTTTATCAATTTAAAGACAACGTATTGCTGGAAAGCCTGATTTCCGACATCAAGCTGCCGTTGCGCAAATAAACAAACTTTATGGAGAACCTTATGCAGCAAGCCGCCACTTCGCCTTTATTGTTTCCCTTGCCCGACGTAGTGTTGAAACCCTTTGTCCAACAAGCCCTGTTGGAAGATTTGGGGCGGCGCGGCGACGTAACGTCTGCGGTGGCGATTCCCGCCGGTGTGCAGGCCGAATTGGCCGTGGTGAGCCGTGAAAACGGCGTGCTGGCCGGTATGGATTTGGCCCGGTTGGCGTTTGCGGAAACCGATTCGTCGATTGAATTTCAGGCTTTAGCAGCAGACGGCACCGATATTCGGGCAGGCCAAGTGTTGGCTAAAGTGAAAGGTTCCGCACATGCCCTGCTTACCGCCGAACGTACCGCGCTCAACTACCTTACCCATCTGAGCGGCATTGCCAGCATGACCGCCGCCGCCGTTGGCGAAATCAAAGATTATCCAACGCGCATCACATGCAGCCGCAAAACCATTCCCGGCCTGCGCGCACTGCAAAAATACGCCGTGCGGGCAGGCGGCGGCTGCAACCACCGCATGGGCTTGGACGATGCGATTCTGATTAAAGACAACCACTTAGTCTATTCAGACGGCCTCTCTGAAACGGTGAAGCGTGCCAAACAGCTTGCCGGCCATCTGATTCCCGTTGAAGTGGAAGTGGACACTTTAACCCAGTTGGAGCAGGCCTTGGCGGGCGGTGCGGATTTGGTGCTGCTCGACAATATGGACAATGAAACGCTGAAACAAGCCGTAGCCATGTGCTGCGGTAAAGCACGTTGCGAAGCCTCGGGCGGCATCACGTTTAACCGCTTGCGCGAAGTGGCCGCCACCGGCGTGGACTTTATCGCGCTGGGTTATCTGACGCACAGCAGTCGATCGCTGGATATAGGGTTGGATTTTTTAAGTTGAAGCACAATCAAAATGCCTGTCTGAAAATTTTTCAGACAGGCATTTGTGTTACTTCAGCATCAATACCCGCACTTTGCTGCCGGCTTTTATCAGCGTATTCGGCGGCACGTCGCACAAGGCATTGGCCGCCACGCAAGTAGCCAACATAGCCGAGCCCTGATTAGGCAGCAGGCGGGCGATGGTTTCTCCGCTATCGACCGTTTCAACCCGAACCCGCAGAAACTCGCGGCGTTTGATGGCTTTTTTGGTGGTAAATGCGGCGGAAACATATAACTCAGCAAGCTGCCAATCTGCTTCATTTTTGCCCATTAATTTGTTCAACACCGGCAGCAGCAATATCTGCCCGGTCACAAACGCGGAAACGGGATTACCCGGCAATACAAATATATGCGCGCCGCCCGCTTTGCCCCAGGCAAACGGTTTGCCGGGTTTGATGGCGATACTGTGCTCGGTCAGCACGCCGATATTCTGCAAGGCCTGTTTCAGGTAATCCGCATCGCCCACCGATGCGCCGCCGCTGGTAATAATCACATCATATTGTTCGCCCGCCTGCTGCAAAGCGGTTTGGGTATGCGCCAAATCGTCGGGCAGAATGCCTCCGTCGTCGGTTTCGATGCCCAAATTGCGCAGCCATGCAATCAGTTGGTAGCGGTTGGCATCGTAAATTTTGCCCTTGCCCAATTCGGCACCCGGCTCGGTAAGTTCGTTGCCGCTGGAAAACACAACCGCCTTCATTTTCCGGTACACCGGCAGCTCGCGGTAACCCTGCGATGCGGCCAAGCCCACGGCAGCGGCAGACATCATGCTACCGCGTGCCAGCAAAATATCGCCTTCTTCGATTTCCTCAGCTTTCAGCCGCATATGCTGCCCTGCTTTGATGGCCACATCGGCATGCAACTTGTCGCCTTCAACCCGGCAGTCTTCCTGCAACACCACCGCCGTGGTTTGCGGCGGCAATGCGGCGCCGGTAAAAATGCGAACGGCCTGCCCGTGCTGCAAAGGCGTGTCGCTGGTTTCGCCCGCCATAATCCGACTGACTACGGTAAAGTCTTGCAAGCCGCCCTGATTGTCGCACACGGCATAGCCGTCCATCGCGCTGTTGTCGAACAAAGGGCTCGGGTAGCGCGCAATCAGCGGCTCCGCCAGTATCCGACCCATGCTTTCAGACAGGCATACGGTTTCGCTGCCCTGGCGGCAGGAATGTGTGGCAAGCAATTGGGTGAGCGCAGTTTCAAAATCAAGCATGTGGGTTCTCCATATCTTGCAAGGTATTGTAGTTTCGGAATTCGGCTTCGTTTGGAAAATACACAGCGCGTGCACGGTGTTCACGCAGCCAGCCCCGTATGCTGCGGCCGCCTGCATCAAGATAAGCGGCAACCGAACCGAGCAAATCCGTGTGCACCAGCATCACACCGTGATGTCGGTGTGTTTCGGTAGCAGCATAAAAAGCGCGACACCCGGGGTTTTGTTTTGCCGCCGCCATTAACCTGCCGCATAAATCTTGCGGCAAATGCAAGGTATCGCAAGGCACGACAAGCAACCAATCGACATCAGCCAACACAGTTTCAGCCGCGCTGGCCAACGCGGCAAGCGGACCGCAGTTTTGGTAAGCCGGCAAATCGCCAAACACCAGCGGCACACGCTTTGCATATTCCGCTTGATTGCGGTTGGCACTCACGGCAACTTGGGCACATGGCACATTCAAGCGGCGGATGATATGGTCGATAAACGCCGCTCCCTCATACATTGCCAACCCCTTATCGCAACCGCCCATGCGGCTGCCCTGCCCGCCTGCCAAAATTAATGCGTTCAGCGCCATTTATCTGCGGCCTCTGCATCGCTTTGTTTGGCTTCCACCCAGTGTTCACGCCCGTCTGAAAAACGCTCCTGCTTCCAAAACGGTGCTTGGGTTTTCAGATAATCCATCAAAAATTCGGCCGCAGAAAATGCGGCTTTGCGGTGTTCGCTAGCCGTTAACACCAATACGATTTGGTCGTCTGCCTCCAACAGCCCCACCCGGTGGATAACGGTGCAGGCGGTTAGCGGCCAGCGCGTTTCGGCTTCATGCGCAATGCGTTCGATTTCATGCTCGGTAACTTCGGGATAATGCTCCAGAAAAAGGTGGAATAAAGGCGTGTCGGTATCCCTGTCGCGCACCCGCCCGACAAATGCCGCCACCGCACCGGTATTTTCAGCATCTTTCAGCAGCGCGTCATATTCGTTTTGCAGATTGAAATCCGCTTCCTGCACGCGCACGGTCAGTTTCATCTTCAGCCTCCCGTTACCGGCGGCAGCAACCCCACCTCGGCACCGTCGGGAATCTCTGCGCTCCACGGACTAATCTGCTTATTAATCACGATGCGGAATATTTTGTCTTCAGCCAACGCATCGTTCCATTCTTCCCCGCGGGCGCGCAGCAGCTTAAGCAAATCATTACCGTTGCCACCCGGCCATTCGATGGTTTCATGCTCGGTTTGCAAGCGCTGTTTCAATACGCCGAAATAAAGAATGCTGATCATGTTGAAATGCCTGTCTGAAAAAATGAAATACAGGCGGATTCTACCTGAATTCCGTAAGCTGGGAAGATGCCCTATTCTTTAGTAGAATTGAAGCTAGTTCTTCTAAATGCTACTTTTGGCCTAATCCTTAATTAAGTTTATGAACGGCCCCTTATGAACAGCCACCTCAGCCTCTCATCCCGTTTGAAACTGCTTACCGCGTTTGGCGTAACGGCAGCCTTGGTATCCATTGCTTTTACGCTTGTTTTATCTTGGCGTATGGAAGGCGCGGGCGCAGCCATCAACGATGCAGGCAGCTTGCGTATGCGCACTTATCTTATGGCTTTCAAGCTCGCAAAAAATGCCGATAATGAAACTATCCAGCCCGATATTCAAGAATTTGACCGCATCCTTACCAACCTGCAAAACGGCGATCCGAAACGCCCGCTCTTTTTGCCCGAATCGGAAGAGATTCACGAGCAGATGGAAAAAGTGGTGCATCACTGGCAAAAGCTGACCCGCCCCATGCTGTTTGCCTCCGCTACCCATCATCAGCCTGCTTCGGCCGAAACTGTACAAAACTTCGTTAAAGAAATCAGCCGGCTGGTTCATCTTACCGAACTTGAAAACGCCCGCGACACCGAATGGCTACGGCTTTTTCAGACAGGCCTGATGATTATGGTGTTGATTGGCGCGGCGGTGATGATGGTTTTACTCTACGCTTGGGTTATTCATCCGATTAACAATTTACGGTTGGGAGTGAAAGCCATTCGAGCCGGACGGTTTGGTAAAAAAGTGGCGCTCGGCAACGTGGCCGAATTTGCCCAACTTGCCGACGGCTTCAATCAAATGGGTGCCCATCTGCAAAAGCTCTACAACAACCTTGAGCAGGAAGTTCAGTGCAAAACGCAAGACCTTGCCCGCAAAAACCATGAGCTGGAAACACTCTATCAAACCACCCGCCAACTCCACCAAACACATGCGTCCACAGAAGCCGCACAAGATTTTCTCAACCATGTGCTGCCGCAAACATCAGCTTCCGCCGGCAGCGTTCGCCTGCTGGATTTCACACGCAACCGCATGGATTTGGCAGCCAGTAAAGGCCTGCCTGAAAATCTGCAAACTGCCGAACAATGCGAGCGTTTGGAAGCTTGTTTTTGCGGCCACGCAGCCAGCCGGGCCGATGAACAAATAGTGCATTTCTTCCACAAAGAGCCACCTGCCCAAACCAACCTTTGCGAAAAAATCGGTTTCAAAGACGTGGCCGTATTTCATGTGCGTCATAAAGAGCAGGATATCGGCATTTTTACACTCTATTTCAAAGAAGAAACCACACTAAAACCCGCAGAAACCGATTTATTAAATACTTTATGCGACCAGCTCGGTTTGGCCATAGCCAATATCCGGCTCATAGAAGAAAACCGCCAGCTTGCCGTTTTACAGGAGCGCAATCTACTGGCCCAAGGCCTGCACGACAGCATCGCACAAACCCTGACTTTCCTAAACCTGCAAGTACAAATGCTTGAAAACGCCATGCAAACCGGGCAGCAGGAGCAGGTTCAGGAAAATATGAATTTCATCAAAGAAGGCGTGCAAGAATGCTATGACGACGTGCGCGAACTTCTGCTAAACTTCCGCACAAAAGTCAGCAGAAAAGACTTTACCGAAGCAGTTGAAACCCTAGCGAAGCGGTTTACCCAGCAAACGCATATTCCGGCCCAGGTTAACTGGCAAGGGCATGGTTTGCCGCTCAGCCCGGAACAGCAGCTGCAAGTGATATTCATTTTGCAGGAAAGCTTATCCAACATCCGCAAACACGCCCGCGCAGACAGCGTTGAAATAACTCTACAAAACAACCAAGATTTCATTCTGAGCATCCATGATAACGGCATCGGGTTCAGCCCCGAAAGGCTGAAGGCCATGAGCAACAACCATGTCGGCATCGGTATTATGCACGAGCGGGCGCGCAGAATTCATGCGGATCTAAACATAGCTTCCGCACCTGGCCAAAGCACCACCATCACATTGACTTTACATGAAAATAAAAGAGAAGCCACATGAGCATCAATATCGTACTGATCGACGACCACACCCTTTTCCGCAGCGGCATTAAAGCCCTGCTCTCCCGCCAAGAAGATTTCAATGTTGTCGGCGAAGCTGAAGACGGCTTGGCCGGCGTAAAAATCACGGAGCAGTTACGCCCCGACATCGTATTGCTGGATTTGGATATGCCGGTAATGAACGGACGGGAAGCATTGGAGCAAATCCTCAATGCCAACCCTGAGCAAACCGTGGTGATGCTTACCGTATCGGAAGACAGCGAGGATCTCACCGAATGTATGCGCTTGGGCGCGCGCGGCTTTCTGTTGAAAAACATCAATGCCGATTTTCTGCTTGATTCTATCCGCAAAGCCGTAGATGGCGACAATGTATTCTCACCCGAAATGACCGCCCGCTTGGTTCAATCGCTCATTTCTCCTACACCTGCGCCTAAAAACAACCAGCTTGCCGGTCTGACGCCGCGCGAGCTGGAGATCCTCGGTTATCTGGCTGCCGGCCACAGCAACAAAATCATCGCCCGCCGCCTCGATTTAGCCGAGTCCACCATTAAAGTGCATGTGCAGAATATTTTGCGCAAGCTGGAATTAAGCAGCCGCGTGCAAGCTGCGGTGTATGCCGTGCAACATAAAGTGCCGCAGCCCGACTAAGCCGCCGGCTGCAAACGCATTCATTCAAGGAACCGCCATGAAGAATCTGAAACCGCTTTACCGCGCCGCCTGTTTGGGTATATTGACTGTTACGCTTTCATCTTGCGGCATTTTTTCATCAAGTAAAAAACCCAAAACCCATGCGTCTAAAAGCAGCGTCAAACCCGTACGTATTAAGCACATCAGCCAGCAAGAAGGCGGGCGGGAGCTGATTTTA
>NZ_JH165159.1:1370635-1408787 GCF_000227765.1 Neisseria wadsworthii 9715 | reverse complement strand
TTTATACGAAGCAGCCTATATCTGTTTTCAATTGCATTCTTCCACCACCCCCACAGGAACATCACGTGTTTACCCTCCGCAAACATTATTTCGACGGCATCGACCAACATGGCAATGCCGTGATTGCGTATGCTGCGGAACTATCGTTTCTGGGCCTCCGCCTACCATATTCCTCAGTGATGTTTCACAATTCGGATAATGCATTGCATGAAGATGCCTGTCTGAAAGCTGCAAAGCTTGGTGAAAATCACCGTGTTTTCCAGCAGCCAAACTTATCCGTATCGGCGCAATGGCAAGCTCTGGATGCACCTCTTAACGATATAGATTTACTCAACGCCGCCGCTTTCACTGATACAGATAAATATGTCCGCTGGCATTGCCACACACCTAAGGCCCAGTTTTCCTGTTCGTTAAATGGGCAATATTTTCAAGGTCTTGGCTACGCAGAAACACTAACGCTAACTTTAGAGCCGTGGCGGCTGCCTTTAAACGAACTGTATTGGGGGCGTTTCCTTTCTCCTTCTCATACACTGGTATGGCTGGAATGGCGCGGCGCAAATCCTTTGAAATTGCTTTATCTGGATGGCAGGTGCTATCAAAATTTTATCTTGCATCAATGCCGCCTGTTACTGCCTGAATGTGGTTTGCATTTGAACTTTCGCGAACCTGCTGTGATCAAAGACGAACCTTTACTGACACTGGCCCGGCGTTTTCCGGTACTCAACCGCGTGTTCGGTAAAGATTTCTTGAAAACGCGTGAAACCAAGTGGAAAAGCCGCGCCGAACTTGCTATACCCGGTGCACCGGCTGAAGCAGGTTGGGCGCTTTATGAAAAAGTATTGTGGCGTGCTTAATTATCTTTTAATAAATAGAGAAAACCAACGAAATAACGGTTTTATTGAAGAAAATATATGCCTTTAATTTTGCAAAAAATACTCTACGCTGCCGTGTTTTGCCTGCTTCTGCCCGTATTACTGTGGCAATGGGCCGTACACGCCGATAACGCGGTTACACTACCTTTGCCCGGCGCACAATGGCCGGGCGGATTTATCGCTGCGGGGGGAATAGCTTTGATGCTATGGGCGATGATTGGTTTATGGCGCACGGGCAAAGGTTTGCCGATGAATGCGTTTCCTCCTGAAGAATATGTATTTTCTGGTGCTTACCGCGTTTGCCGGCATCCAATTTACACAGGCGCGGTCTTGCTGTGTTTGGGTTTGTCATGGCTGAACGGTTCGTCTGCCGGCGTGTGGCTGGTTACACCACTGTTTGCACTGATGATTGTGGCTTACATATACGGCTTTGAGCGTAAAATTATCGAACGGCAATTTGGTGCTAAGCCTTTGTTACACAAAACATGGCTGGATCTTCCTCCGCCCAATGGGCGCAAACCGGGCCTGTCTGAAAAATCACGGGCCGCCTTGCTGGTGTTTGTGCCATGGCTGCTGGGCTACGAAATATTTGTTTGGCTAGGTTTACCTTCAGATATGTTTTACAGCAACACCGCTGCAGATGCTTATGTGCCGATTTTGCCGTTTACCGTATTGTTTTATCTGTTGGCTTACCCGCTCACAATAGCCGTTCCGTTTATTATCGACAGCAACCAACGTTTGCGGGCATGGATGAGTGATGCTTTTTGGGGAATGTTGCTGATTTTTTATGGCTATCTGGTTGTTCCGGCAGCAATAAATTACCAAACGCTGCCTGATTCGCTTTTCAGCAATATGATTGAATGGGGGCGTCAATACGATTCGCCCATGGCTTCGTTTCCATCTTTTCATATATTTTGGGCACTCATTGCCGCGTATTACTTTGCCGGCACACCTATGCCATACCGCCGCTACCTTGTAGCAGCATCATGGCTGGTTATCTTAAGCTGCCTGACCACCCATAATCACACCCTTGCAGATGCCGCTGCTGCTGTTTCAGTGTACTGCTTGGTCAGATATAGGAAGTCGGTTTATATGGGCTTATTGCATTTCTGTGAACGGATTGCAAATTCCTGGCGTGAATGGCAATTCGGCAAAGTGCGCCTGATTAATCACGGATTTTATGCGGCTTTAGGCGGCTTTTTCGGTTTTTTAATCATGGCTTATCTATTGCCCGGCAACTTGTGGGCCGTTTACCTGATGGGGCTTTCCGGCTTTATCGGTGCCGGATTGTGGGCGCAATGGGTAGAAGGCTCCGCCGCCTTATTGCGCCCGTTTGGTTACTACGGTAGCGTTATCGGCATTTTAACCGCAGTATTTACGGCAGGGCTGTTCGGAACAGATATCTGGTCGCTATTGGCGGCGGCAGCTCTAGCTGCATGCCCCATCCAGTTTTTCGGCAGATGCCGCTGCTTGGTTCAAGGCTGCTGCCACGGCAAACCCACCGACACGGTACAGGGTTTACGGTTCACACACCCCAAATCCCGAGTCAACAAACTGGCCGGTTTATGCGGACAAAATCTTTACCCCACACAGTTTTATTCAATGGCGGCAAACTTTCTCAGTTTCTTTCTTTTGTGGCGGCTGTATACGCTGGAAATGCCCGCATCATTCGTAACAGGCATATATTTCATTCTCAGCGGCATTTTCCGGTTTGTAGAAGAATCGCTTCGCGGCGAACCTCAAACCCCTTATTTTATGGGTATGCGCGTTTACCAATGGCTGGCAATTGCTTCAATTCTGCTTGGAATAGTGATGACTTATATCCCTTCTATTCCTTTGAAGGCAGGAAATTTAAATACAAGCTTATGGATTCAGGCTTTTTTATATGCCTTATTGATTTGGTTTGTGTATGGTGTGGATTTTCCTTATAGCAATCGTAGGTTTTCAAGATTAACGTAGGAATATATATCGCAAATAAACTTTATTTCTGCTACGGCGTTGCTGCTCCTCACTGTACTATCTGCACTGTCTGCGGCTTGCCACTTGTGATCAAAAAATGTGTTGATTGACTATAAACGGTTATGATAAGAATGCCTGTCTGAAAAGCAACTTTCAGACAGGCATTACGTTTCCAAACCTATGCGGCTTCTTGCTCCTTGTCGGTAGGGTGCATCATCAGCTCTTTTTCCTCCCTCAGAATATCCAAAAATCCCAAGCCAATGCGCTTGGCGTAATTGATGTCATTCATTAAAGAGGTCGTCTGCCAACTGTCAATTTTTCCCGCGCGCAATTTTTCCAATATTCCGGTTCGGAAAACAGTATCCAGCATTTCGACATGCTGCGCTAATATTGCAATATTATCGGTACGCTCCGGCGAATCGGCTTCCGATAAAGATGTTCGGTAAAAATATTTCAGCGTGTCAAATAAATGGGCGCGTAAATCCAAATATTCCTTGTACACAGGAGATTGTGGCTGTTGCAAATAATGCTGCATATTTTTTTGAAGGTGTTTGCAACCTTTGACGATCTCCACCATTTGCATCGCCGCCATATGCGCATTCATCAACAATTTCTGTTTATCATCACGCTCATCAATATCGGTTTTACTGGTAAATTCCACCAACTCCCCATACAGCGGCTTGATGCGGTCTTGATAGAGCGTTTGAACATCAACTTTCTGCACTTTTTCAGGCAGGATTAGTTCCGACGATAACACATCCTCATAAAGCGCTTGTTCAGGAATAAACAATGCCTGACAAATCACTTCCAAACTCAACGTATTTAAATGTTCGATTTCTTTACATACGGCGCGCAAAGCGGTATCACACGAACGCAGCATATTTTCATTCAGATATAAGGCATGGCGTTTTTTTTCTTTTTTCGGCTCCTGTAGCCCCGCTTGCGCGGTTTCCGGCAAACGAAGCAATAATTCTTCAGCCAATCTATTTTGGAATTTCCAGAATACCGTTAAGCCCAATACATTAAATATAGTATGAAAAAAAGCCAACTGAAGTAAATCGCTCATACCCAGCCAGTTACCAACCGCATTCACAGCAGATGTTAACGGAAGCCATAACAATAAAGATAAGCAAGCGGTTACAACGTTAAACAACAAATGCGCCATAGCCAACCTCTGCCCGCCTCTATCGCTTCCGAGCATGCCTACAAACGCTGTTGAAGCACTGCTGCCCACATTAGAACCGATAGCAATCGCAAAAGCTTGTGCCAGACTAATTTGCCCTCCGGCCAAAGCTGCCAATGTCAAAATCAAGGTGGCGTGCGTGGACTGCAATATTATGGTAAGCAACAAGCCAATTAGTACAAAAATCGCTACTTCAGCCACACCTTGAACTTGAATCGAAGCAAAATCAACAGTATGGCCTACGCTTTGGAAACCTTCTTTAATAGCATCAATACCTAGAAAAATCAGAGAGATACCTACAAGCACTCTTCCCAGACCTTTCATTTTGCCTTTAAAAAAACCTGCCAAAATACCAAACACCAACATCGGCACCGCCGCCGGACTCAAACTGATACTCTGCCCAGCCAAAGCCAGCAACCAAATACCACTTGTCGCCCCTAAATTCGTGCCTAAAATAACCGCAATCCCGCCGGCTAATGTGATCAAACCGGCGCTAAGGAAAGCCATGGTCAGCAAAGAAACCAAGGTGCTCGATTGCAGAACAAAGGTAGCGCTCATACCAAACAACATACCTTTCAATGGCGTGGCCGTACTTTTGGCCATTAACCGTTCCAACATCCCCCCGGCTGCATTGTGCAAGCCCTCTTCAATACTCTGCATACCAAATAAAAATAGGGCTAACCCATAACAGAGCTGCAACCATGCAGAGCTATACCAGAAACTAATAGCGAGAGCCACGGCTACCGCTATAATCGTTATTGTTTTTAAAGGATTCTTTTCCAAAACTGTTTCTTTCGCTTTTACTTAACACCGGAATCGGCATTACATTCCACAATTAATCTACATTTGTTCATTGCAATCAATAAAAGCATTGGAATTTTTACTCAGCCGGTCATAACCGTAATATTGCTAATGTTTGACTTAAATATTTATTTTTCAGATGAGTATAAATAAAAGGAAGCAAACTACTTATAGGCCTTTTAAACTTAAACCGCAGCAACTTCTAACAAATCTCAACTCATTGAATTAATTGAATAATACCCAATAATGCCTGTCTGAAAGATAAAACGTCCCACGTATCATAAGATCTCTATTTTTTCGAAGAATTATAAAACAAAACGACCTGAAACGATAAACGTTCAGGCCGCTGTCAAATCAAAATTATGCGTCTTTATGCTCGGTTGCCTTCTGGCGCAAACGCAGGTTTAATTCGCGCAGCTGTTTCTCATCAACCGCATTCGGCGCATTGGTCAACAAACATTGCGCGCGCTGGGTTTTCGGGAAAGCAATCACGTCGCGGATGGATTCGGCACCGGTCATCAAAGTGACCAAACGGTCCAAACCGAAAGCCAAACCGCCGTGCGGAGGTGCACCGAATTTCAGGTTGTCCAGCAGGAAGCCGAATTTGTTTTGCTGCTCTTCAGGAGTGATTTTCAGGGCGGCAAACACTTTTTCCTGAATGTCG
This sequence comes from Neisseria wadsworthii 9715, assembly GCF_000227765.1. GTDB lineage: Bacteria > Pseudomonadota > Gammaproteobacteria > Burkholderiales > Neisseriaceae > Neisseria > Neisseria wadsworthii. Next base: position 1,403,308 of record NZ_JH165159.1, on the reverse strand, counting down.
GCACGGTGGATACGGATAGAACCTCCACCGATTTCCCAACCGTTCAGCACCATATCATAGGCACGCGCCAAGCAGTTTTCGGGATCGCTTTCCATCAAATCTTCATGGCCTTGTTTCGGAGAAGTAAACGGATGGTGCATGGCGGCATAGCGGTCGTTTTCTTCGTCGTATTCGAACATCGGGAAATCAACCACCCACAACGGTTTCCACTCGTCCACAAAGTAGCCGTTTTCCGCACCGTGTTCGTGGCCGACTTTGATACGCAATGCGCCGATGGCTTCGTTCACGATCTTGGCTTTGTCGGCACCAAAGAAAATGATGTCGCCGTTTTGCGCTTCGGTTTTGGCGATGATTTCTTTCAGGCAGTTTTCAGACAGGAATTTCACAATCGGAGATTGCAGGCCGCTGTCTTCGCCGTTGGTGATGTTGCTCACATCGTTGACTTTGATGTAAGCCAAACCTTTCGCACCGTAGATGCCGACAAATTTGGTGTATTCGTCGATGTCTTTGCGGCTTAATTTCGCACCGTTCGGCACGCGCAAAGCCACCACACGGCCGCCTTTCATGTCGGCTGCGGCGCGGAATACTTTGAATTCTTCGGTTTTCATCAAGTCGGTCAGCTCGGTAAACTTGAGCGACACACGCATATCGGGTTTGTCGGAACCGTAGTAGAACATGGCTTCGGAGAACGGCATGCGCGGGAAATCGCCCAATTCCACGCCCAATGCGTCTTTAAACACCTGTTTGGCCATGCCTTCGGTGATGTCCATGATGTCGTTCTCGCTTAAGAACGAGGTTTCAATATCGATTTGGGTAAATTCGGGCTGACGGTCGGCACGCAAGTCTTCATCTCGGAAGCATTTGGTGATTTGGTAATAACGGTCGAAACCGGCCACCATCAGCAGTTGTTTGAACAATTGCGGAGATTGCGGCAAAGCAAAAAACTCACCCGGATGCACGCGGCTGGGCACAAGGTAGTCACGTGCGCCTTCGGGAGTGGAACGGGTCAACATCGGCGTTTCGATGTCGATAAAGCCTTGTGCATCCAAATAACGGCGCACGCCCATGGCTACTTGGTAGCGCAGGCGCAGGTTGCGCTGCATTTGCGGGCGGCGCAGGTCGATAACGCGGTTGGTCAGGCGTACGTTTTCACTGATGTTTTCATCGTCGATTTGGAACGGAGGTGTAGCGGCGGTGTTTAAAATCTCGATTTCTTTCGCCAAAATTTCAATCTTGCCGGAAATCATTTTATCGTTGGCCGTGCCTTCGGGGCGGTTGCGTACTTTACCGGTAATGCTTAACACATATTCGTTACGGGCTGAATCGGCGGTTTTAAACGCTTCAGGGGTATCAGGGTCGATAACCACTTGCACAATACCTTCACGGTCGCGCAAGTCGATAAAAATCACACCGCCGTGGTCGCGGCGGCGATGCACCCAACCCTTCACGGTAACGGTTTGGTCTAAATATTGTTCGCTGATTAAGCCACAATAATTGGTACGCATAAATTCACCTTAGTTGATTTGTTTTGATTTAATTAATGATTCAAGCCGTCTGAATGGTTTTCAGACAGGCATAAATTACTTGAATCCTGTTTTCAAATATTGCCGTTGCTCTGCATTTAGTCTGCCGTAGATATATGCTTGGATATATTCTTCTTCAGGATTTCGAGATTCACGGTAAATCACATGACAAGCAAATATTTTTTCTTTATGAGGCTGGCACATCCAAGTTTGGTAATACTGCTTACCGCCCATCTCAGCGGTCTGTAAAGGCGGCATTGGCCCACTCATATTTTTAATCCAATGGTTTATCGGATTTTTTGGTGTACCGCGCCACACCTGCTTCTGCCATAATTATTTAAATGCCGATTGTTTCACCCAATCAAAAAATAAACTGGCTCACCTTTTTCATTTACCACATCATGTTCAGATGCCGGATAAGCGTGTTTAGTGATGCCCAACAAAACAAAAACTAACAATAAAACTTGTTTCATCAAATATCAATTTATTTATCTGATTGTTTTTCTGTCTGCTTCACTTCAGGTAAAATTTTTACCGACAATTCATCAGGCATTACCATCCCTAGAGATATCACATATTTCAGCGCTTCATCTACACTCATGTTCAACTCGCGCACATCGCTTTTTCTAACCATGATGTAATAGCCGCCCGTAGGGTTAGGTGTGGTAGGCACATATACAGAAATATATTCCTCCCCGTTTTCAGACAGGCCTCTTTCAACTGAAGGAGGGATACTTCCAGATACGAAAGCAATTGTCCAAATATCCGGCTGTGGAAACGGCACTAATACTGGCGTTTTAAAAGAGCGTCCATTGTCTGAAAATAATGATTCAGACACTTTTTTCACACTGGAATAAATGGACTTCACAACCGGAATACGCCCCAAAAGGCTATCCCATGCTTCTAGAATTTTTCTGCCTAATACGTTAGCGCCAAACACCCCGGTTATAAAAAGCACCACAATGGCAACGATGACACCTAACCCGGGAATTTTAAAACCGATATACTGTTCCGGACGCCAATATGAAGGTAAAAGATTAAGCAAACGATCAGAAGCGCCGACAATATAAGTGATTACCCAAACGGTAACCACTATCGGCAGCCACACCAAAATACCGGTAATCAGATATTTTTTCAGCGCCTTGCCAATGCCCCCGCCTTCCGGTTTTTTCTCTGCCATTACTTGATTTTTCCATGAATAGAACGGCCCAAACGCTTATTATACGCATCCGGGCTCAAAGAAACGAGTGGATTCAACAATCAAAAACCATCCCAGTCATTAAACATCACGCCAATACCGATACCGCTTTGTTTATGATTGTAATCAATCAAACTTTCACCATAGCCGTGGAAACTCCGCACGTAAGCTTTCAATTTACCTTTTACCGGAAACGCATAGCCTGTTTCTATCGCTCCTTTACCGGTTTTCGGGTTATATCGCAGCGTAGTTCCCAGAGTTTGCTGGTCGTTAAAGCGGTATTGTAACTTCAGATCACCATAACCCATGTAATCCATAATATCCGGATTATCATCCTTTTCGCCGCTCATATCGAAAGCACGCATCCATACACGCGGAACGACGGTAAGTTTACCCCACTCCATTCCGGCCATACCATAAACACGGTTCCACGAACGTGATTCAGGCCGGCTTTGGCCGTTTGATTGATGCACAATACCGGCTCCCAATACACGCAATTTTCCGCCAAATGGCAAATCGGCTTTAACAGGCTGGGTAACCAGCAATTCAGGCATGTAATCGCTGTTGCGGAAAGGTGTGGATTTCCGCCCTTGATTCCAAACCTGCCAATCTGATTTCTGAGTATAACCAAACCAAATATCTGCGCGCGTTCTAAACAAATCTTCCATAATTTTGGTTTTGAAAGAAATTTGCAGTTTAGTCTCTATGCGCTTTTGGTCGGAAAATTTTTCCGCATCCGTCTCGCCCCTCGTGGAACTGTATGGTTTAACGTTTGGCGCGCTGTTATACCAGACAGGCAGGATGTACATAGGATTATGTTCCCGCAGCGACAAAATACCGTTTTGGTTATTTTCATCCAGGTCATATAGTTGGCTGAGCGGGGTGTAGGCATCTGCTGATTCAATCAGGTCTGATAAAGGTTCTCCGGCTTTCCTTGCGCCATCGAATACCACAACCGTTTCTTTATTATCAATACTGCTTTCAATTGACTTAACCAAATCTACTGATTTGGGCTGCGGTTTAGGCGTTTGCGGTAAACTTTGAGGCGGAAATTGTGCAGCATACACTTTATCGAAACAAGCCAAACGCAAAGCATTGTCTTTTAAAAGCGTACATTGCAACGCGGGATCCGAAGCTTGCACCGACAATGGCAACATACCGATACAAATCAGCATGCTATATTTCAACCGATTCATAATACAATCTTCAATATATTAGCCTACCCGTTTTATGCTCAGCAGATACAACCCAGCTAAGAATAACAATGCCCCCAAATATAAACCGACGGGCTATCTGGGGGCATGCTTAATGCATCGAACCAGCTGAAGGTCTACTGAAATTAAGCCATTGCTTTAATTTTGGCAGACAAGCGGCTTTTGTGACGGGCAGCTTTGTTTTTGTGGAACACGCCCTTATCGGCGATGCGGTCAAGAATTTTAACGCTTTCTTGGTAAACTGCTTGGGCAGCAGCTTTGTCACCTGCTTCAACCGCCTTCAATACTTTTTTAACCGCTGTGCGGAAAGCAGTACGCAGGCTGGCATTATGTGCACGGTTTTTAACAGCTTGGCGAGCACGTTTGCGGGCTTGTGCGCTATTTGCCATATTTGATGTCTCCTGAAATAAATCTGAATTTTCGTAAACACGTAATTTTAATTACTTAACTTGGCAAAAGCAAGTTTTTTCATAATAAATCTGTAAAGGGTCTTTCATGGCGGTATTGGCGCAACGCAACAGATTATTTCCATGCCTGTCTGAAAAAATCTTTATGGCGTAAAATTTCGCCACTCTTCAAGTTAATGGCTTTTGAGAATGACGATTTCACTTTGTCCTTGCCAATCAGGTTTGCCTTACGCTGACTGCTGCGCCCCTCTGCATCAAGGTAAACATTCTGCAATTGATGCCGAAACGCTGATGCGTTCGCGTTATGCAGCCTATGTTTTGCAGCAAATCGATTATATCGTATCGACCACGGTACCTGAGCAACAAGCGTTATTGAACCGTACGGCCATTGATACGTGGAGCAGGAACGCCGAATGGCTGGGATTAACTGTTTTACAACACCGTCCTAAAGTAGGAAAACACCATGCTCAAGTAGAATTTGAAGCACGCTTCAGCGAGCAAGGCGAAACCCATATTCATCGTGAGTTATCAGCTTTTGTGAACATTAATGGAACTTGGTATTTTATCGATCCCACCGTGCCGCTCCCAAGCATGAAAACACCCTGTTTCTGCGGGTCGGGAAAAAAATTCAAGCAATGTTGCGGGCCGTTTTTACGCGGATAGACAATGCCTGTCTGAAAACGCTTTACTTTCACTCAAACCCCGCTTTCAGACAGGCATTAAAAAACCTCCGCTAACTAAAGCAGAGGTTTGCTTTGTATCAATATACTAAATAACTTACTTCACACGCATATCGCCTGTTTCAACAAAACGTTGGTGCCATGACAAGGCTTCGCTCAACAAGTGGGGCGTGTGCAGGCCGCCTGCTTTTTCTGCGCGATCGAAATAATCGCGAAGCATATCGCGGTAATCGGGGTGCGCACAATTCTCAATAATCAGTTTAGCACGTTGGCGCGGTGATTTGCCGCGCAAATCGGCCATACCTTGCTCGGTAACGATAAACATCACGTCGTGTTCGGTATGGTCGTGGTGTGAAACCATCGGCACGATGCAGGAAATTGCGCCGTCTTTAGCCACTGAAGGGCTTACAAAGAACGAATAAAATGCGTTACGGGTAAAGTCGCCTGAGCCGCCGATACCATTCATCATTCTGGTGCCCATAACGTGAGTCGAGTTTACATTACCGTAAATATCTGCCTCAATCATGGCGTTCATGCCGATTACACCCAAGCGACGGATAAGCTCGGGATTGTTTGTGATTTCCATCGGACGCAAAACGATTTTGTCGCGCAAAAATTCGATATTGTCATTGAAACGTTGCAAAGCATCCGGACTGAATGACAAAGCAGTTGCTGACGCGGATTTCATTTTGCCGGCGATAATCAAATCAAGCATGCCGTCTTGCAATACTTCGGTAAAGCCGGTCAAATCGTTAAACGGCGCATCTAACAAGCCTGCCAACACGGCATTAGCCACATTGCCCACGCCTGATTGCAGCGGTAATAGGTTTTTCGGCAAACGGCCCGCTTTCACTTCGTGAGAGAAGAAGTCAATGATTTGGGCAGCAATGCGTTTTGAATTTTCATCGGGATCGGCAAATTTGCTGTTGCGGTCGAAAGCGTCGGTTAATACGATAGCCACCACTTTATTCAAATCGCATTCAAGATAATGCGTGCCGATGCGGTCATCAGGTTTTACCAAAGGAATCGGCTGGCGGTTCGGTGGTGTGCCGATATCGAAATATACGTCGTGCATGGTTTCCAGCAGTGGGTTTTGCTTGGCGTTCACTTCGATGATAACGTGTTTGGCTGCTTTCAACACTTCATTACAGTGGCCGATACCCATTGCCGGAATGATTTTGCCGTCTGCGGTAATACCGGTTGCTTCGATAATGGCAACCTGCATTTCTCCATAAAAACCGTTGCGGATTTGTTGCTCAACGTGCGACAAGTGCATGTCTTGATAAGCGGTATTGCCGGCGTTGATGCTTTTGCGCAAAGCAGGGTCTGATTGGAAAGGGTTGCGGAAGCTGATGCAGTTGGCTTCTGCCAATACGCCGTCACATTCCGGGGCAGTAGAAGCGCCTGTAATCATGCCGAATGCAAACTCTTCGCCGCGCGCGTGTGCGGCTTTTGCGCGCTCCGCAATCGCGGTAGGTACGGCTTTCGGATAACCTGCGCCGGTAAAGCCACTGATGCCGACCGTCATACCGTTTTTGATAAACTCGGCCGCCTGTTCGGCCGACATGATTTTGCTGCGCAGGCCTTCGTGTTGTATGCGTTCCGCTGCCTGGTTTGTCATAAATATTCTCCTAATTTTGGCAAAGGCGTTTTACCTTTTTGGATTTCAAAAAAGCCCGGAATGAAGTGTGAGTGTTATCCAAGCGATAATGTTTGTAGTCAGCCGTAGCCGATTTTTTGAAATATATAATAAACGCAGCAGAATGGAAACTGCTTTTATGTATTTTATTTGGGTTTTCAGACAGGCATTGCTGATATTTACCCTTTATTTAAAAGTAGCATAAGGCTAATATGCCTTTTTATCATGCCTGTCTGAAATGCCATGCCTGCAGCCTTCAATTATTTTCCCGCTCTTGCAACATTACTGAAAACTGCCGAATCATATCGGCATATCGTCATTTGTTTACCGGATTTGGTGCAGCCTGAACGATGCCTGTCTGAAGAGTCTGAACCTGCCGAACGTGAGCTCGCCACGCTTTTACGCAAAGAATTATCCTGTTTGCAATTCAGCGGGCCAAACGTGTTGCACAATGTTTTGCCCAATGCTTATTTATGGCTAATGCCTCCCGCTTCCTCTGCCCATTTATACGAATACTTCAGCGAACCCGTTCAATGGCAGACCGAGGCCGTAGCACAAGCGCCGGAAAAGCCTCAAAAACCCTGGTTCATCCCACCCGCATCATCTAAACCGAAGCATGTGGTTGTTGTCGGTGCCGGCATAGCCGGGGCGGCAACAGCACGTGCATTGGCGGAGCATGGTGTGCGTGTGAGCGTTTTGGAAGCGGAAAAACCGGCACAGGCTGCATCCGGCAACCGACAAGGCTTGCTCTACGCCAAAATTTCGCCGCATAACACCGAACAAACCGAGCTTCTGCTTTGCGGCTACGGCCATACCCGCCGATTGCTGGAGCATTTGCTGCCCCAACAAGGCAGCTGGGGCGGCAACGGCGTTCTTCATCTGAATCACAACACAGCAGAAACACAGCGCAATGCCTTACTCGGCCAACAAACCCATCATATCCACCTTTACCGCAACATTGACTCAGAAGAAGCCTCATCCCTTGCCGGAGTAGCTTTAACACAAGGCGGCTTATTCTGGCCGCAAGGCATATGGCTCAACCCGCCTGCCTTTGTCAACGCCCTGCTTACCCATCCTAATATCACGTTGCACACCCACGCCCCATTGCAAAAAGCCCGCCATACCGGAAAACACTGGCAGCTCACCACACAGCAAACCACAATCGAAGCCGACTGCATGGTTTATTGCACCGGCGCATCAAGCGGCCAAATACGGCCATTGAATCACTTGCCACTAAGATTCATCCGCGGCCAAACCGCTTTAGCGCCTGCCACAAGCCTGTCTGAAAACCTGCTTGTAGCCCTTTCCGGCGCCAGCTATATCGCTCCTGCCTGGCAGGGCATTCATTGTTATGGTGCTACATTTATCCAACACGATAACTCAAGCGAGTGGCGCAAAAAAGAGGAACAAGCCAATCAAGAAATGCTTCACGAGCTGCATTCCGAACTTGCCCGAAGCCTGCTTTCAGACAGGCATTCATTGCAAGGTCATGCTGCCGTGCGTTGCGACAGCAGCGACCATCTGCCGATTGTCGGCCCGCTGGGCGATTATGAAGCCATGCAAAAGATATACGCCAAACTCGCACTCGACCGCAATTACCCCATCTCAACCCCCTGCCCCTATCTGCCCAATGTGTATGTCAACGCTGCGCACGGCACCCGCGGCTTAGCCAGCGCACCCATCTGCGCCGAAAGCCTTGCCACAGAAATACTCGGCTTGCCCAACCCGCTCTCCCGCCGCATCAGAGAAGCACTGCACCCCAACCGCTTTATCATCCGCTCCATCGTGCGCAGCGGCAGCTCATAATCAACCTTAACAATCAAATCAATTCAAACAATGCCTGTCTGAAAACCTTTCAGACAGGCATTGAGTCTATTACACACCGTTCACGTTATAATTAAGTACTATGAATACGCAGACTCCTACCGCCCACATCGCCAACCAAAACACGCTGATCGAACAAATGATTCAGCGTGCTTCCGGTGCCCGACCCTCTTGCAGCAACGACATTACTATTCTGCTAGACAGCACCGAAAACTTTCCCGCTTGGGAAGCTGCATTGCGTTCGGCCAAAGAAAGTATCTGTATTGAAATGTATATTTTTGCACCCGATAAATTCGGCAAAACCATACGTGATATTCTGCTGGAAAAACTGGCCGAGGGTGTGGCCGTCGCTTTAATATATGACTGGGTGGGCTCGATAAACGCTCATCTGCGCGGATTTTTCAAGCCCCTAATCCAAGCCGGAGCCGAAGTAAAAGCATACAATCCGCCCGGCTGGTTTGGCGGCTTAGGTGTATTGTCGCGCAACCACCGAAAGTCTATTATTGTTGACGAACGTATCGCATTTGTGAGCGGATTGTGCATTTCCTCCGCATGGGAAGGCAGGCCAGAAAAAGGGATTACCGTTTGGCGCGACACCGGTCTGCAAGTAACCGGCCCGGTTGTGCACGACATCTTAAATGCCTTTGAAGACACTTTGCGCTCCCAAAACGGCACGATGCCTGCCAAGATGCGCAATTATGAAAGAGGCGAAGCCGATCCTTCCGGCTCATCCTGCGCTCGCGTTCTAGCCACCACGCCTGCCAATACCAACACCATGCGGCTGGATTTAAACGTCATCGGACTGGCCAGCCAAAACCTTTGGATTACCGACGCTTATTTTATGCCGACCCGCATGTACGTACAGGCATTGATTAACGCAGCCAAAGCCGGCGTTGACGTGCGCATTCTCGTTCCGCGCACCTCCGACATTAAATGGATAGGCACCGTATCGCGCACCCAATACCGCCAATTACTTGAATCAGGTGTGCGCGTTTTTGAGTGGGACGGCACCATGATTCATGCCAAAAGCGCCATTATCGACGGCCAGTGGGCGCGTGTGGGCAGCACCAATCTGAACCTTTCCAGCTGGTATGCCAACCGCGAATTGGATATTTCCATAGAAGACCCTGCCACCGTTTACCAACTTGAGCGAATTTTTCTGAAAGACTTAGAAAACGCTACAGAAGTAGTATTAGTACAAAAAGCCCGTGTTGAACCCCGCACTGACCGACGCCCCATCTACCGACACCATAAAGCCCTACACCGCGGACACGTAAAAGGCGTGATGCGCCAAGTGATGCAATTGAGCCATGTGTTCGACACCAACATATCGCAAACCCGCCTTGTAGACCAAAGCGAAGCATGGGCTTATTTGGCGATAGGCACTGTTTTATTACTCGCCGCATTATTATTATGGTTCGTACCGCAAATTCTATTATGGCCATTACTATTATTACTGCTGGTTGGCGGTATAGGCACCAGTTTGAATGCCATCCGTCAAATTATGCGCTTCAGAAAAAACAGCAATAAAACCGTTGAATAAAAATATGATAGCGTTTATCTGAAACCTGGTTTCCATCAAACCGCGATTGTTAAAATACCGTAAACAACATATAAATGACTAGACAATATTAATAAAACACGAGGGTATAACAATGCGAATCAGCAAAACGGTTTTACTGCTTATAGGGCTCCCAATTGCTGCACTTTATTGGGTGCAGAATACTCCGGGCATGGAAGAAAAAATCAGCAAAACTTTCAGCCGCGCGGAGCTTTTTGAAGTGAAGTTCAAGGATAAAGAAAAGCAAAAGGAATACGAAAATAATAAAGTTCCGCTGTTTCAAAGCTCGCAAAGCGAAAAAGCAGATAAGGTGCAAAACAAATCCGAAAATTAAAACCACCGAAATAATCACAATGCCTGTCTGAAAAATTCAGACAGGCATTTTTATAATGAAATTTAATGTAACTGCTATATGTTTAACTGTTTATTTAGCAACGGTGCCGTCATATTCTGACTTAACCCAAGTATCTCTCGATACTAATCCTTAATATGATTTTAGCGTTGGGTGAACCGCTTGCTGTGATTGGTTCTGTGGTGGTGAAAACCGCTGACATCCAACACATCATAACCGGCTTAGGCCGTCTGTATAAACCATGTTATCCGGCATAATTTTTTTGTAATACAGTAAATAAGCTTTCTTTCTTGGCATTATCCACGATAACCTTAATAAACCTTTCCGCCACGTTTCAGAATGCCGAAAGCCACTACTTTACCTGCGCCGCCACAGCCTCTTTTACCTTTGCACTTTACCACCAAATATGGCTTCATCCGATTCTATTGTGCCGTTAAAAACGGCATCAGCTTTCCAGAGTTAAATAATGACTGATAACCCGACGTATTTTGCGATAGAAGAGAATGGCAGAATTGGCTTCAATACCCAACATATCGGCCGCAGAATCGGCCGTCACTTCAAGCAAAATATATTCAATCAGTTTTCTTTCACTACTCTTTTTTATTTACAGTGACTTATCTTCATTCCAGTAACCTAGCATGACTGTCAATCTACTTCAGCCACTAATTAAAAACAAACCACCACCAGCACCATAAAACCACCGGCTTTGTCATTCCCTTATATTGGTGATTGAACCGGTTTAGCTATATAATAAGCAGCCCTGCAAAAAGGAAATCTCATGCGAAAAATCCTTCTTGCCGCAGCCATACTTGCCGTATCGGCATGCGGTTTTCATCTGAAAGGCACGCAGCCTTACGACAAACTGCCTTACACCGCATGGCGCGTAGACGGCGGCGCTTTGCAGCAAGTGTTGGAAAACGCATTACGCCGTGCAGACGGCAAGCCCGTTGACGCACCACAGGCGCAGGCAGTCATTGCCGTAAACCACATTGAAACCCGCAAAGATGTGTTAACCATTACCCGTGCCGCCAATATCAATGAATATTTGCTGATTCTGCGCGTTCACGCACAGGCCAGCCGCAATGGTGAAAACTTAGGTACGCCTATAATAGTAGAAGTGCGCCGCAGCATGGATTATGCAGACAGCGAAGTACTCGGCAAGCAGGAAGAAGAAGCAACCATCTGGCAAGAAATGCGCCGCGATGCCGCCGAGCAGATCGTGCGCCGCTTGGCATTTTTGAAAGCCGCCCGATAATGAGCCTGTTGCCGATAGAAGATTTAGGCAACCATTTAGCGGGCAACCTCAGCCCGCTTTATGTAATTCACGGCGAAGAAGATTTGCTGCGCGTGGAAGCCCTTGATACCTTACGCGCGGCAGCCAAACAAAAAGGCTATTTAAACCGCGAAGTCTATACTGCCGATACCCATTTCGATTGGAACGAAATGCTCGCCTCAGCCAACAGCATGGGGTTGTTTGCCGATTTAAAACTGATGGAAATCCACATCCCAAACGGCAAACCGGGCAAAAACGGCGGAGATGCTTTACAAAGCCTGTCTGAAAACCTGCCCGAAGATACTGTGGTTATCGTGATTATGCCCAAGCTGGAGCGGGCGCAAACCCAAGCCAAATGGTTCGGTGCCCTCTCCAAACACGGCACGGTTTTGGAAGCCAAAGCCGTAGGTGCACAAGCTTTGCCGCAATGGATTAACCGCCGTCTACAGCAACACGGTTTGGAAATCGAAGCCGATGCCCTGGCTTTGTTTGCTGAACGAGTGGAAGGCAACCTTCTGGCTGCCAAGCAAGAAATCGACAAGCTCGCACTGCTCTATCCGGCGGGCCATTTGGTTAATTTGGAAGACGCGCAAAACGCCGTTGCCAACGTAGCGCGTTTCGATATGTTCCAACTGTCTTCAGCCTGGATGGGCGGCGATGCCGCACGCGTTGTACGTTTAATGGACGGATTGGAGGAAGAAGGCGAAGAACCGGTATTGCTACTGTGGGCTTTAGCCGAAGACATCCGCACCTTAATCCGTCTAACCGCAGCTTTAAAACAAGGGCAAACCATTGCCAATGTGCGTAACAGCCTACGCCTTTGGGGTGACAAACAAGTGCTCGCGCCCAAAGCCGTAAAACGCATTTCAGCCAACCGCCTGATTGTGGCTTTGCAGGAATGCGCTCGCATCGACCGCATTATCAAAGGTGCGGAAGACGGCGAAGCATGGCCTGCGTTCAAACAGTTAGTTACGGATTTGGCCGTATAAAACAGCTTGAACTGTTTTCACTTTCAGACAGGCACCACATAAATAATGATGATTAGCAAACCATTTCATATCAAATACATTAGATAAAGAAAGAAAAACATGGATCCGAAAATGTTTATCAAACCCGCCATCAGGATTTCGATTTTCGCCGCCGTAGTGATAGGCATCCTGATTTTGTTCGGCGTAACCTGGTGGATTGCCCTGCTTTCCGTGCTCGGCGTGATTGCCGTTGTGGCTTTGATTGCCTACATCGTTATCCGCCGCCAGCGTAAAAAGTTCACCGACACACTCAAAGCCTTCAATATCGACCCGCAATCCGGCCGCGTAAACCCTGCGGATTTAAAACGCATGTACAACAGTGGAGGCGACGCGCAAAAACAAGCCGTATTGATTTACCGCATGGCAAACAATAACTGCCCCGAAGCAGAAGCACATAAATTTTTCAAAAGCATGTCTGTCTTCAACCGCGCCGAGCAAATACAGGAAATCCAAAAAATGCAGGCTCAACAACGCAAAGGCAAGGGCAAAGGAAAAGGCAATATGTTCCGCTAACGCGTCTTACCAAGCATATAAAGCTATGCCTGTCTGAAAAATATTTCAGACAGGCATTGTTGTTAACTCCATCAGCAACAAAACATATGATTTGCCATGCTCAAATATATACCTCTACTGTACCTGCTTAGCGGCATTCCCGAAACGATTGCCGACTCTGGTATACCCCACTTTCGCTATACAGACTCACGGCAATGCCATGTTTACACATCCCCCCATACTTGGGGCTCTCTGATCCACATTTTGGTTTCAGAACACAGCCATCCGCTCTTCGGCTTAAATCAAGAGCAGGTTTTAGAAAAACTTGAGCAAGCCATACAGCGCGGCTGCTCATTGAAAGAAAAAGACTTGGCAGAGCTTACCCCTCTGCAAGCAGCCATTTTATTTAATGATGCCGATATGGCTGACTTTTTACTCAAACACGGGGCAAATCCCTACGCCCGAATTCAATTCTCAAATAAAAGCAGAAAAAGCAATGGCAAAAACAGTTTTGAGTTTTTAGATTTACTAATAGAAGCGGAAACAAAATCTTCCCTGCCAAACCCGTCATTTAGAAACCGCAGCAAATTGAAACAGATATTACAATCTTATCAGTAATCAAATAAAACAACGCCTATCTGAAAAGTTCAGACAGGCATATTTATAAAAATGCAGCTTATATATCAAGCGCGATATAAGGGGAAGAAATGAGAATTCTCATCCAATTCACCTGCTTCTCGGCGGATTTCCAAAAGCTTGTTATAGATTTCTTGATTAAAAATCTTATTGCCAATGTAAAAATCGTACAAGCCTTCCGGTGCAAAGCCTTTTTTAAACCGCAATAAATCATCATTGCTACCATAGCCGCCGCCGATAACAAATCTTTTAAACCCATTTGCGTGAGACCATGCAATCATTTCACTCATCAAAAGATAATTGGGCGACTCTTTCAAAAACTCGCGTGAAGTGCTGCTGAGGAAACAGTATGTATTTTCGTTTCCGCCAATCAGCAAGTTCACCGCACCCACCTTGCCTTCTTTTTCTGCAAAAAAATAGTAAATCGGATCGCCCAATTCATGCAGCGTCTCGAAAAACTCTTTATTGAAATAATATATAGAGCGCGCATCATTTCGATCCATTGTGTCGTAATAAACGGGCAGGAATGTATCAATATCTTCCTTAGTATTTCCTACGCGAACAGACCAACCACTCTTTTGAATTTTGCGCACTTTCTGGCGGGTTTTACCTTGGTAGCGGCCAAAAACATCTTCCCAGCTACCCGATAAATCGCACACCACATTAACCATCGGGCTCACAGCGTAGCCGTCGTAATGCTGGGCATAGTCAGTAAATAAATTGAAGCGCAGAAATTCGCAAACATAGCCTTTTTCCAAACAATATTGGTTGTAAGCTTTTTGCACTTCATCCGAAAAAGAATCCGTATTGTAAAGGAAACCACCATAACCATAAGGAGAAGACAAATCAAAATATGTGTTCTCTGGGATTTTTCCGCAAAACGGCTGACTCAAAGCAATATCGCGCCGCAAAATAACAGTAGCGGCTCTAACATCACCATTCTCGTAAAATAATAAAATAGGCTGGCTGTCTTTACTATGCCCTGCAGAAGCCTTTACGTAGGCATTTAAATAAAATGGTTCATAAACAGGAAAGCTTCGGATCGTTTTATCCCATAATTCATTGTCCTGAATACAGATTTCAATTAACGTCATGTGTCCGTCCTTTTGTTGAATCTTAAATTTATAATAATTCTTTATGATTATTTTAAAAACTGAAAATCAAAACCAGTAATGCTTCTATAATTATAATTACCGAAAATGATTTAATTGCCCCCTTAAAAGCAATCCAAATCTGAATTTTTGGCAGCTAAATGAAACCCCTTTGTTTACAATTTTTTTACTAATATTTCTTTTTTTTCACAGCATA
This sequence comes from Neisseria wadsworthii 9715, assembly GCF_000227765.1. Taxonomy (GTDB): domain Bacteria; phylum Pseudomonadota; class Gammaproteobacteria; order Burkholderiales; family Neisseriaceae; genus Neisseria; species Neisseria wadsworthii. The sequence continues at coordinate 1,388,173 of NZ_JH165159.1, read as the reverse complement.
ACAACAAAACTATTTTTTCATTGATTTATGAGAAAAGCGGTGCTTTTTTTAGGAAAATCGGTTGTCCTTATTCATTTTTAACTATATCTACAGTTACAAATAAAAGCTCTTCTCAGAAACTTATTCGTAGGATATTGTATTTTCAACCCATCCTGCCATTATTTTTTGATTATTTCAGGCAATTTTTAAAGCCATTTTTAATGCCTTCTCTGCTTGAAAGACCATATAAAAAGCCGGATAATCCCAAGCTTGTCGCAACCACAACATAAGGATTAAAACATGGCTTCTCCCTTAGCAAACGCCATCCGCTTTTTATCAGTAGACGCAGTGCAAAAAGCCAATTCCGGCCACCCCGGTGCGCCGATGGGCATGGCTGAAATGGCCGAAGTGTTGTGGACGAAATTTTTAAACCATAACCCCGCCAACCCAAAATTCTACAACCGTGACCGTTTCGTGCTTTCCAACGGCCACGCTTCCATGATTCTTTACAGCCTGTTGCACCTTACCGGCTATAACGTATCTATTGAAGATTTAAAAAACTTCCGCCAATTACACAGCAAAACTCCCGGCCACCCAGAATATGGCTACACCGACGGTGTAGAAACCACCACCGGCCCATTAGGGCAAGGCATTGCCAACGCAGTCGGTATGGCGCTGGCGGAAAAAATCCTCGCCTCCGAATTCAATAAAGACGGCCTCGATATCGTCGACCACCACACCTACGTATTCATGGGCGACGGCTGCCTGATGGAAGGCGTGTCGCACGAAGCCTGCTCTCTGGCCGGCACTTTGGGCTTGGGCAAGCTGATTGTACTCTACGACGACAACAATATTTCCATCGACGGTAAAGTAGACGGCTGGTTTACCGAAAACATTCCTCAACGCTTTGAAAGCTATGGCTGGCATGTGGTGCCGAACGTAAACGGCCACGACACCGCCGCCATTCAGACAGCCATCGAAGCAGCCAAAGCCGAAACCGGCAAACCTTCTATCATCTGCTGCAAAACCCTTATCGGCAAAGGCGCGGCCACCAAAGAAGGCAGCCACAAAACCCACGGTGCACCGTTGGGAGCCGAAGAAATCGAAGCCACCCGCAAACATTTGGGCTGGAACCACGGCCCGTTTGAAATCCCGCAAGACGTTTACGCCGCGTGGAGCGCCAAAGAAAAAGGCGCAAAACTCGAAGCCGAATGGAATGAAAAATTCGCCCGTTATCAAGAAAAATTTCCCGCCGAAGCCGCCGAATTCGTGCGCCGCATGAACGGCACTCTGCCGGAAAACTTCGATGCCTATGTTCAGACGGCCTTGAAAGAAGTGTGCGACAAAGCCGAAAAAATCGCCACCCGCAAGGCCAGCCAAAACAGCATTGAAATCCTCGCAAAAGTCTTGCCTGAATTTGTAGGCGGTTCCGCCGACCTCACCCCGTCGAACCTCACCGATTGGTCGGCAAGCAAAGCCGTAACCAGCGAAAACGGCGGCAACTATATCCACTACGGCGTACGCGAATTCGGCATGGCCGCCATCATGAACGGCATGACCCTGCACGGCGGCGTGAAACCCTTCGGCGCAACCTTCCTGATGTTCAGCGAATACGCCCGCAACGCCCTGCGCATGGCCTCGCTGATGAAAATCAACCCAATCTTCGTATTCACCCACGATTCCATCGGCCTCGGCGAAGACGGCCCCACCCACCAACCCGTCGAGCAAACCGCCACCCTGCGTCTGATTCCCAACATGACCGTATGGCGGCCGTGCGATACCGCCGAATCGCTGGTGGCATGGGCGGAAGCGGCCAAAGCCGCCGACCATCCAAGCTGCCTGATTTTCAGCCGCCAAAACCTGCCGTTTATCCCGCGCAGCCAAGCCCAGCTGGATAACATTAAACGCGGCGGCTATGTCATCAGCGAAGCCGAAAACGGCCAAGCCCAAGCCGTGGTGATTGCCACCGGCTCCGAAGTCGAGTTGGCTCTGAACGCACAAAAAGCATTGGCCGAGCAAGGCATTGCCGTAAACGTCGTTTCTATACCGTCCACCAACATATTCGACCGGCAAGATGCCGCCTACCGCAACAGCGTACTGCCGCAAAACCTGCCGCGTATCGCCGTTGAAGCAGGCGTTACCGACGGCTGGTACAAATACGTCGGCCTGAACGGTGCCGTAGTCGGCCTCGACCGTTTCGGCGAATCGGCCCCGGCAGAACTGCTGTTTAAAGAATTCGGCTTTACCGTAGACAATGTCGTTACCGCAGTGAAAGCAGTTTTGGTTTAATTAACATATTGTTTTTAAAATGCCTGTCTGAAATTTCAGACAGGCATTTTTTGCTTCAAATAAACAAAGAGACGCTCAAAAAATCTAAATATTATGCACGCATTTCTTGACATTTATTTATTAACAAAACATTATACCAACTTAACACAAAGCTTATTTTGCAATTCCACATGGTAAAAAATATGTCAACAACACACCAAGACCCTTATGCGGGCTACCGCGAACTTACTTTGCGCGGCATGGTTTTGGGCGCGCTGATTACAGTGATTTTTACTGCGTCCAACGTATATTTAGGCTTGAAAGTAGGGCTTACTTTTGCTTCTTCGATTCCTGCCGCCGTGATTTCTATGGCCATTCTTAAATTTGCCAAAGGCAGCAATATTCTTGAAAATAATATGGTGCAAACTCAAGCTTCGGCTGCCGGCACTTTATCGACTATTATTTTCGTATTACCGGGTTTGCTGATGGCCGGGTATTGGAGCGGTTTTCCATTTTGGCAAACCACTTTGCTGTGTATGGCCGGCGGTATTTTGGGCGTAATTTTCACTATCCCTTTACGTTATGCGATGGTCGTGAAAAGCGATCTGCCCTACCCTGAAGGCGTTGCAGCGGCTGAAATTTTAAAAGTCGGCAGCGGCGAGCATAACGAAGAGGAAGAAAAACAAACCAGTGGCAGCGGTATTAAAGATATTGCGGCCGGCGGCATTTTAGCCGGTGTACTGAGCTTTTTAACCGGCGGTTTGCGCGTGGTTGCAGATAGTGCAAGCTACTGGTTTAAAGCAGGCGCTGCAATCTTTCAATTGCCCATGGGCTTTTCTCTGGCTCTGCTTGGCGCAGGGTATTTAGTCGGTTTAACCGGCGGCATTGCCATTTTGGTAGGCATTCTAATTGCATGGGGTGGCGCTGTTCCCTATTTTTCCGCCACCATCCCCCAACCGACCGACATGGACATGGCAGCTTATGGTATGCAGCTTTGGAAAGAAAAAGTGCGCTTTATCGGCGCAGGCACCATCGGCATTGCAGCGATTTGGACTTTGATCACCTTGCTAAAGCCTATGATGGAAGGCATGAGGCTTTCATTTAAAGCGATCCGCGGAGGTGCTGAAGTATCTACCGAACGTGTAGAACAAGATTTGTCTCCTCAAGCCATGATTTTATGGGCTTTAGGCATGATGGTTACATTGGGTTTCTGCTTTTACCATTTTATTGCTGCTGCTCAAATGCCTGCCGGCATTGCGTGGGCTCTGGTAGTGGTATGTACGCTGCTGGCTTTTGTGATTGGCTTTTTGGTTGCAGCGGCCTGCGGTTATATGGCGGGTTTGGTCGGCTCTTCTTCCAGCCCGATTTCAGGCATCGGCATCATTTCGATTCTTACGATTTCATTGGTTTTATTACTTGTAGGAGAATCTGCCGGTTTATTTGCGGATGAAGGCAACCGCCAATTCCTGCTGGCATTAACGCTGTTTTGCGGCTCTGCGGTTATTTCCATCGCCTCGATTTCCAACGACAATCTACAAGACTTGAAAACCGGCTATTTGGTTAAAGCTACACCACGCTTGCAGCAAATTGCGCTGATTATCGGCTGTATCGTCGGCTCTATCGTGATTTCTCCTGTATTGGAACTCTTGTATCAGGCTTACGGGTTTACCGGCGCCATGCCGCGCCCGAATATGGACGTATCGCAAGCTTTGGCCGCACCTCAGGCTACTTTGATGACCACTATCGCCCAAGGTATCTTCGCGCATAACCTGCAATGGGATTATATTTTCTTCGGCGTGGGCATCGGCGTAACCTTGATTATTGTAGATTTGGTTCTGAAGAAAAGCTCTTCCGCCAAACTAAGCCTGCCGGTTTTAGCGGTAGGTATGGGTATTTATTTGCCACCTTCGGTTAACGTGCCCATTGTGTTCGGTGCATTTTTAGCGGCGTGGATTAAATACCGCATTCGCAAACGTTATGCGGATAACACCGACCTGCGGCTAAAAAATGCCGACCGCATCGGCACACTGTTCGCCGCCGGTTTAATTGTCGGTGAAAGTTTAATCGGCGTGATTCTGGCCTTTATCATTGCCGTTTCAGTAACCGGCGGCGGTTCTGATGCGCCATTGGCACTGAATCTGGAAAACTGGGATACGGTTGCCTCATGGCTGGGCTTGGCCGCGTTTGTAATTGGTATGGTAATTTTTGCCAAACGCGTTTTCAATTCTGCACGCTGAGTTTTAATGAACACAATGCCTGTCTGAAAAAGATTTCAGACAGGCATTGTGTTCATTACGATGCACAAGTGATCAAGTTAAAGCACAAAAAATTCAGTTATAAACTTCCTTTACCAATCGCGCTCCAGTTTATCCAAACGGGCATGCAAACGCGCCACATCGTCACGCAAACGATCCACTTCATCCGCCCATTCGTCAAATTCTTCCCGCGTAATAACGGGCGCACTCTGCTCTTTTGCATAATCCGATGCCTGCCCCATCAAGCTTTGACCGATTTGTTTTAATGTCGCACCCAATTTCTGGGTTCGCATCATGATGCTGCCGGCAGCCGCATCGCCAAATATCCGGCCCAAATCGTCGCTGGCATAATAACGCAGACTGCCCAGAAGCGGCAGCAGGTTGAAGCCCAGCTCCTGATCGCCCTCTATGCTGAAATCGCCCACTCCCGGCATTTCCCTACGCAAGATCTTTTGCATCGCGCTTTCATGAAAAGTTAACACGGTGTCGGCAGGTTTATCCGACTGCACCAGAAAACCGTTCGGGTCAAATTGGCCGTGCACGCGCAAACCGGCTAGGTTCAAATCAAGTACGATGCCGTTATAGCCCGCCAATTGAGCCTGTGTTTCAGGATTTTGTTGAATCAGATGATTAATAATCGGTAAAACAAACATATATTTTCAATATCTTTCAGACAGGCATATCCGACAGCATTTCTAGCATATCAAACACACCGGTTATTCTATCGTGACAAAACTTCTGTTTTGCAAAGCTTAATCATTAAATATCGTCAAACAGCGTACGCACTATCTTGCCGCCGCCATTACCCGTTTCAAATTCAGGAACCGGTAAACCCAAGCTCTGGGCTTGCGCGGTATAAAATTCTCGTTTGGTGGGATGATCTTGCGCCACAATATTGCGGATGCGTATGCCGTTCGGATTCATTACCGCGTTAAACAAAGCAGATACTGCTGCGTCTTGATGCACCATATTTACCCGCTGGTTACCATTCGGTATGGCCTTACCCTGTTGCAAAATGCGGTTTAAGGGATGGCGACTTGCAGAATAAAGCCCACCCAAACGCAGAATATCCACATGCTCAATTCCGCTTTGTAGAAATACGGTTTCTGCCTCCACAATTTTGCACGCACTCTCTGTTTCAGGCTCAAGCAGGCTTTCTTCATTACATTCACGCTCTCTGCTGCCATAAACGCTGATGCTGCTGGAAAATACCAAATGCTTGATACCATACTCGTTTGCCAAATTACACCAGTTTTTCAGACAGGCATCATAAGCAGCAAAAGGGGTAGGCGGTAATAAACACATCCAAACAGGTTTATCCGCCCAAGTTTGATCGAATATAGAGCGGTGCTGCACAATATCGTTGAAATCGGCGCATTTCAAGCTGACGGGTAAGTTGACATCGTCAGAAGATAGACTTCTTTTCACCGCTGCTACCTGACAGCCGCTCAGATAAAGCTTCTGTGCCAACGGTCTACCTAAATAACCCAAACCTAAAATAGCAGCATCTTGCATAGCGCAACTTTCCGGCAATCTAAATAACGGCCAGCGGGTAAGCGCCCACCACTTTTACAAACACATTGCGCTCACGGAATTTTTGCAACACCGCCTGCACACGTTCTTCATCAACATGCCCTTCGATGTCGATAAAAAACACATATTCCCACAACCCCGTTTTGCTCGGCCGGCTTTCAAATTTAGTCATGGAAATGCCGCCTGCCGTGAATGGCTCCAGCAAAGAGCTGACCGCACCGGCCTTGTTCGGCGTAGAAAACACCAGCGAAGTTTTATCCTGCCCGCTCGGTACCGTTTCTTGGTAACCCAACACCAAAAAGCGGGTTGTATTATTAGGTTCGTCTTCAATATTCGAACTGAGTTTAAGCAAGCAGTAGATTTCAGCAGCGGTTTGCCCCGCAATCGCCGCAGCCGAATCATCCAAAGATGCCAATCTTGCCGCTTCACCATTGCTGGATACCGGAATACGCTCTACCGAATCGGGCAAATGTTTGCTCAGCCAAGCCTGACATTGCGCCAAAGCTTGTGCATGGGCATACACTTTTTTCAAGCCCTCCATGCCCTCCCGCTTACGCAAAAGATTATGATGAATACGCAAAATCACTTCGCCGCAAGCTTTCAACGGGCTGGCCACCAGCAAATCCAAAGTTCGGCCGACCGAACCTTCGGTTGAATTTTCCACCGGCACCACAGCATAATCCGCCTGCTTGGCCTCCACCAAGCGCATACACTCGTCCACCGTAGCGCAAGCCCGCGTATGGGCTGCATGACCAAAATGCTTGATAGCGGCCTGTTGGGTAAACGTGCCCTCAGGGCCAAGATAAGCAATCGTTAACGGTCGCTCCACAGCCAAGCATTCGCTCATGATTTCGCGGAAGAGACGCGCAACAGATTCACCGGAGAGAGGCCCCTGGTTCAACTCCTTAATACGCAATAAAACCTGCGCTTCCCGCTCGGGGCGATAAACCACGCCGGTGCCTTTCAATTCACCGATTGCGCGTGCATGAGACGCCCGCCGGTTTAATAAGTTTAATATTTCTGCGTCTATTTCATCAATTGCCTGCCGGTGCGGCAACAATTTTTTATCGGAAGACATAAAAACTTTCTTTTATAGGATTTTATCGTCAAGCATTTTACATGATTAATGCCTGTCTGAAAGCGTTCAGACAGGCATTTTATCAATGAACACGCTCCGCCAACCAAACTTCTCGCGAATAAAACCAAAGCAGGCTGATACCGCACATACTCGAAGCCAGCATCATGCCTACCATCACATGTGCGGAGCCGTCATGCAGCACCGTGGTCAGCCAGCCCATAAACGCCCCGATCAAAGAGCTGGAAGCCATCAGCAGAGCATTAGCCGTTCCCCCCTCAGCCTTAAAATAACTCATAAAACACGTTTGCGTATTGGCCGTAATCAAGCCTTGCGTTCCAACCGAAATCATCGCAAAGCCAACCAATAAAACCATAGGCGGCAAGCCGAAAGCAGATACAGACAATGCCAAACCGATATTGGCGAGTATCTGAACCAAAACACCCCACTTCAAAATATCTTCCGCATTTTTACCCGTTTTCAACTGATAAGCCGTTAAACGGTTAAACGCCGCCATCGTGATAATGTTGCAGCCGAACAGCCAAGCATACGCGTGCGGGCTTACGCCGTATAACTTCATATACACAAACGGCGATTCGGTGATAAATGCAAACATCGAGGAAAAACTAAACGCCTGAAAAAACAGAAAACCCAAAGCAGGCTTGGTACGTAAAACTTTCCGATAACGCGCCCACACATCCAAAACAAATGAGCCATCAAATTTTCCGCTGTGCGCCGAAGGCGGCAGAAAATGATAAATCAGCGCCCAAACCAACAGTGCATAAATCATCAAAAAGGCAAAAATCAGCCGCCAGCCGCCCAAAATCTGCAAAACCGAACCCAACATAGGCGCAACCAGCGGCGCGCCCATCATAATGATGCCGATTAACGCAAACATCTGTCCGGCTTGCCGCCCTTCATAATGGTCGCGCACCACTGCTCCCGCCATAACCGCCGCCATGCCCGCACCCAAAGCCTGCACAGCCCGTAAAAACAATAGCTGCTCGGCCGTTTGCAGCAAAGCCAACCCCAAACTCGCAGAAATATAAACAGCCAAACCGCTCAATGCCACAACTCTGCGCCCTTTAATATCTGAAACAGAGCCGCCTACAAGCTGCCCGAAAGCCACCCCCAGCAAGAATGTGCTGAGACTTTTTTCAATCATATGAATATCTGCATTCAGCTCTTCCGAAATTTGAACCAGCGCAGGCAGATAGCCATCAACAGAAAGCGGCATCAGTGCCGTCATCGTGGCTAGTAAGAAAGCCATTTGTTTATCGGTTAAAACGCGTTTCCCTTGCATTTATGTCTCTTTAAATATAAAAATTATGCGGTGAATCAAAAGCAAACCGCCTTTTTCAGGCGGCTTTAATCGATTACTAAACTTATTTTTCTAACCTAATATAGCCAAAAAACTCAATAATTCATCACAACATTGCCTTGCTTTAACTGAATATAAGTTTTTCAGTTACTGGGTTTGTCAAAATTTTCTGACTGCCAAAAGCAAAATCCTTACCGTACAGGTCTTAAAAAAACCTCGACCCAAATCAATCCAAATGCGCCGAACTCTGCACCAGAATGGTTCGCTTGCCGTTTGGTTCAGCCGGTGAAATCACACCGTTGGCTTCCATCATGTCAAACAACGTAGCCGCGCGGTTATAACCTATGCGCAAATGGCGTTGGAGATTAGAGATGCTCGGCTTCTGAGTTTTAAGAATGGTTGCGACTGCTTCATCATAAAGTTCATCACGGTCATTATTACCGCCCTGTGCGTTGCTGAACATGTCGTCACCGGCCACTCCTGCGCTCAAAATATCATCAATATAATCCGGCTCGCCGAATTGCTTCAGATATTCGGCGACGGCATGCACCTCACTATCCTGCACAAAAGCGCCGTGAACACGCTTCGGATAGCCGGTTCCCGGCGGTAGGAATAACATATCGCCTTGCCCAAGCAGGTTTTCTGCACCCATTTGGTCGAGAATGGTGCGGCTGTCCACTTTGCTTGATACTTGGAATGCGATGCGCGTAGGAATATTGGCTTTAATCAAACCCGTAATCACATCCACGCTCGGGCGTTGAGTTGCCAAAATCAAATGAATGCCGGCTGCGCGTGCTTTTTGTGCGAGGCGGGCAATCAGTTCTTCAATTTTCTTGCCTGCCGTCATCATCAAGTCGGCAAACTCATCGACCACCACCACAATAAACGGCAGTTTTTCCAACGGTTCCGGATCATCCGGCGTAAGTGTGAACGGATTGGTAATTTTTTCGCCGTGCGCCGCCGCTTCGGCAATTTTTTGGTTAAATCCGGCCAGATTTCGCACACCGAGATGGCTCATCAGGCGGTAACGTTTTTCCATTTCGTTCACACACCAGTTCAACGCGTTAGCAGCCAGTTTCATATCGGTTACCACCGGCGCCAACAAATGCGGTATGCCTTCATAAATGCTTAATTCCAGCATTTTCGGGTCTATCATAATCATGCGCACATCTTCGGGCGACGCTTTGAATAACATGGAAAGAATCATGGCATTCACACCCACCGATTTGCCCGAACCCGTTGTACCCGCCACCAGCAGGTGCGGCGCTTTAGCCAGATCGGTTACCACCGGCTGCCCGGTAATATCTTGCCCCAAGGCCAGCGTCAATTTGGAGGCACTATCACGGAATGCGGAGGAATTGAAAATTTCACTCAAACGAATAACTTGGCGGCGCGGATTAGGCAATTCCAAACCCATACAGGTTTTACCCGGAATGGTTTCCACTACCCGTATAGAAGCCACTCCGAGCGAGCGGGCAAGATCTTTTTCCAGGTTCAATACGGCATTACCGCGCACACCTACGTCCGGCTCGATTTCATAGCGCGTAATCACAGGGCCGGCATAAGCATCCAGCACTTTGACTTTCACTTTAAACTCAGCCAGCTTTTCTTCGATGGTTATGCTGTTTTCCAGCAATGCTTCTTCGCTCTGCGTTGCTGCCGCATCAAACTGCGGTGGCAGCAACAAAGACACATCCGGCAGAACCATGCCTGTCTGAAAAACTGTTTCATGATGTTGTGATTGCAGCTGCGGTACGCTGTTGTAAACCGGCTCAGTCATTGCATTTTCAGACAGGCCTGTATGGTGTTCCGCACTGATTGTATTATTTTCTGCTGTCTGACCAACTTCTGCGTCATAGTCATAAACCGGCTGCGCTATTTCCGGTGCCGACTCACTGATTAAACGCTCACGAATCAGCGAATCGGGAGAATCAGTAATGTGTGCATTCACCACAGGTGCAGGAGCAGCTATCTGCAAAGGCTGGGTATCGCGGTTAAATACCGGTGGCTCAGGAATATCCACAACCGGCTTAGGCGTTTCAGGCACAGGCGGAGGCTCCACAACCGTGGCATTCGGCGCAGGCGGTGTGTTGATTACCGGCGGCACAGGCTTCTCAATATTACGGGCTTGATAAAGCGGCACGGAAGCCGGTTTATTTAAACCGGCAGCTACCATAGGACGGGGGCGTTGGACTTGTGTCAGCTGCGCTTGCTCAATGCGCGTGGTTTCCGGTATCACGCTCTCATGCGCGGCACTGCTGACTCTGCGGAAGCGGCGCCCCGCAGGCAGACCGTTGCGTACGCTATTGAAAAAGATTTCTTCCAAAGGAATAACATCGGGATTGGGGTGATTCTGGCTCTCCCCAAGTGTTTGAACATGGCGGCGGTTATAGTGGGAAATACGCTGCCATTGCAGATTGGTTTGGATATCTGTTGCATCGATTACCGTATGCTTAGACGGCAAATGACGAACCTCATGCGCTTCCGGACGATAATTTTCAATGTATAGTTTATTGACTTCCGCCAAAGTTCTGGCTCGGGTGCGTATAACTGCGGGGTCATCCAGCGTAATGGTTTTTCTTGGTTCTGATGATTTCGAACGCTCATCATTAGCAGCTTGGGAAACTTGCAAACGCTCCGGCTCATCTGTCCACGGGCTGCGAGTGGCCTCTTCTAATGTAATCACAGGCAAATCCGACGCCGGTTTATGCGGCTTGCGCAACATTTGCGGATCCATGTCGAAATCTATAATATTCGGCACGGCACGCGGCATTGCACGACCGGATATAAATTCGTCGAAAGCTGCTGTCTGCTCTTCTTCATGTTCGGCCAAATAAGAAGCAATTGAAAGCGTGTTGCTGGAAGTGTGCACGGGATTGCGGCCGAGCATCTGCCGCAAACGGTCGGCAGCCTGCGTACTGCTGCTTTCCATATCGGGAACTTCGGCAAAACCAGTTTCACGATTTTGCGTATCTGCAAAAATAGGCAGCTCATCCAAATTGCCTTGCTCTTCCGGATTAAGCTTGCCCATCAACGCATCCAACTTACGCACCCGTTTAGGCGCAATTTCCCTTAATTTTTCGACTGTGCGTTCGTATACAGCCTGACTTTCTTCTGCTGCTTTACGGGTATCACGGCTATTTTGCAGATTGGGGCCTGCGCCTCTGATTTCTTTGGCTTCTTTGACATTATCCGGCAAATCGGGGCGCTCGTTTTCGTGGCGGCGCAGATAAGTCATTTCCATCTGCCACTCGCGTTCCTGACGCTGTCGGAACCATAACAGGCCGCCTATCGCCGCGATGAGAATAATGAGTAAAACAATCCATAACATACAAAAGCAGCCTTCGCTCGATTTTCTGCAAAGCGGTTATTTTAGCGTGTTTTTAGGTTTTGCGCAGCGGTGCTGTGCGCGGCAATATTCTTTCAGACAGGCATATTTTAGTATAATTGAGCCCATATCGAAAATAAGGTTAGGTTATGAATTTTTCTGCCGAATGGTTTGAACTTACATGGCTTTATGCTGCCGGTTGTGTACTTTTTTTAGTGCTGGCTGCAACCGCAAAAAAAGCATGGGCAGTATTGCAATACCGGCCCCGCGTAGCGGCTGCGGCACTCATATGGCTCGCTTTACTTTGGATTCTTCGTGCCGGCATAGACAGCGGACAGCTGGGCGGCATGAACTATCATTTGCTCGGCATGAGCCTGGTAACACTGATGTTGGGCGCCCCTACTGCATTTTGGCTCGCAACCCTGCTTTTTTTGCCCTATTTGATTATCACAGGAGGTATATCAAGCTCTGCCGTATTTGCTATCAACGCCCTCTTGCTTTTACTGCCGCCTGTTTTGATATGCCGCCTGCTTCTGACTTTGGTGCAGCGCTATCTACCACCTAATCTCTTTATCTATATTTTTATAAACGGGTTTATTGCCGCAGCTATCGGCATGCTGTGCACTGGCGCGCTGATTGTAACGGCTTTGGAGCATTCGCTTGCTTTTCCGGGCGTTTCGCTTTGGGACGCTTCGTTTAAAGTCTTTTTTCTGATTGCCTGGGGCGAAGCATTTCTAAGCGGCATTCTGGCAGCTATTTTCGTAGCACTTGCCCCCTCAATGCTGGCAACATTCGACGATACCCGTTATTTAAACCGCAAGGCAGACATTTGGAAATAAACAATGCCTGTCTGAAAAAGTTTTTCAGACAGGCATTGTTTGTCACTCCACAGATCAATCAATGTTATTCCGCTTTGTCACCGATTTTGCTCTCTTCACCCTTCATCAGCTTTTCGATATTGCTTTTGTGTCTGAACAAAACCAACAAAGCAATAATCAGCGCCGCCCACTTCCATGAACCATAAGGCATCAGAAAATATGCAACAATCGGGCTGACAAGCGTTGCAGTTAATGCGGCCAGAGAAGACACTTTAAAACCAAAAGCCATTACCAGCCATACAGCCGCACACACCAATGCGGTCGGCCAAGAGAGCGCCAGCAAAACACCCAATGCCGTCGCTACACCTTTTCCGCCCTTAAATCCGAAAAACACCGGCCACATATGTCCTACCAATGCCGCCACGGCTACTCCGGCAATGGTAGCATCGCTTAAGCCCAAACTATCTTGCAGTGCCAAAGCCAACCACACTGCAACCAACCCTTTGAGCGCATCACCCAAAAGTGTTAAGGCTGCTGCCTTTTTTTTGCCGCTGCGCAATACATTGGTCGCCCCCGGGTTACCCGAACCATAAGTACGCGGATCGTCCATACCGTAAATTTTCGACACAATCACCGCAAAAGAAAGCGATCCGATCAGATAAGCCGCGATTACGGCCAGTAAATTTGCCAACATAATGATGGTTTGCTTTAGAATAAGACCACATCATTCTAACTGAAACGGTTGAAAAACAAAATGGATAAAATCTTCTTGCACGGCATGAAAGCCGACACCCTGATCGGTGTATATGCTTGGGAACGCGAACAAAAACAAACTTTGCTTTTCGATTTGGATATAGGTGTCCCGAAACAATCCGCAATCTCCGATAATATTGCCGATACCATACATTATGCAGACGTCTGCCAAGCTATCCGCCAAAGTTTAAACAGCCAGAATTTCATGTTGCTTGAAGCATTGGCCGAACATGTGGCCGAACTGGTTTTGCAAGATTTCGGCGCACTATGGGTGCGTGTTCGCGTGGTTAAACCCGGCATTTTGCAAGGAGTAAGAGAAACGGGTGTAGAAATAGAGCGCACAGCAGAATAATCAGCTTAACCCATGCCTGTCTGAAACCGCTCAGGTGATTTTCAGACAGGCATTTCAAAACAATCGGCACTTATTTTCAACAAACGGTATGTTTTTATACAACAATGTCGTAAACAGCCAATTCTTTTATATCTTTGATTTTCTTACAAATGACATCTTTTCATTTTATTCACGCCAGAATAATTTCAACCCAAGCATTGTAATAATCAAAATTATTTTGATATATTTCAATCCCAAACAGATGCAGAGTGCGCGGGGAAAACATATTAATCAAACCGCTTTGCTTTCTCAGTTCAGATTAAAGATGCTTAAGCCATATAAAGCATGTAAACAGTCTCGCAATCAAATTTTTTAAGTGTGTAATCTTTGATGAGGCCTTCTGTTGGCATAAGCCGGCTACTCCGGTCAGCCTTCATTTTTTCTATTTTAGCTTTTTATTAGGGGATAAAAGAATATGTTGCACGCACGAAATGTGTCCGGTCTTGAAAAGCTCAACCAATCACCGGTTAAACGTTACCGCAAAGTAACCATATCTGTTGCTGTATTGCTGGCACTTGTATCAGGTGTGATGTTTACCAGCAGCCGTATTTCAGAACAAATCCAAATCAATCAAGCTCAAATCGATGCCGCCGGCACACTTAGCGATAGCGCTTACAATATCCTTTCATCTACTCAAGTACTGCAAATCTTAGCACTGGAAAAACACGACGCAAAAAAGCATCGGCATGAAAAGTCCCACTCTGATCATCATGCAAACCTCAAAACAAATGATGAAAACAGCATTAAAGAGCAAGAAAATCTAAAAGAATCCTCTCTTGCTTTTCAAAAAACCATCGACATACTTGACAAAGGCGGCAACTATGACTTTGTTGCAGATCACCAGGCGCTCAAGCCGTTAGAAGCTGCAAATACGCGCAAAGATTTACAAAAAATCAAGGCCATTTGGAAAGAATATTCTCCACTGATTGAAACAGTACTAAAGTATGATATAACCAACCAACAAGATAATCCTGAGTTCGCACACGAAGTTTCCGAGTTTGCGCGTGATCATCATGAAGAGTTATACGGATACATTGATAATATCATTGTCTCTCTAAACAATGATATGAATAAAAAAGCCGAGTTACTGCAAAACATTCAAATTGCAGGTATCTCTGCTTCTCTAATCTATTTCCTATTGTTTGTCGGCTTCTTTATGCGTCGCTTGGGTAAATCCGACCAAGCTGCTGCTGCTGCACGAAATGAAACTAAAGAAATCCTACAAACAGTCGGCAGCGGCTTGTTTTTGCTGGATAGAGAGATGGAAATCGGTTCACAATATTCAAAAGAACTGGAACGCTTGCTAGGCAAAACAGATCTCAGCGGTAAAAATCTGTTGGAAATTTTATCAGATATGGCATCAAATCCGAGAGATTTGGATACAGCCGGCAGCTTTGTACAACAGCTCTACAATCCCCGCACCAAAGAACGCCTGATTGCCGGATTGAACCCCTTAATCCGCTGCCCGATGAAGGTGGCAAAAGAATCGGGTGAAAAAGAAACCCGTTATCTCGATTTCAAATTCAACCGCGTATACCACGCAAATGAAATTGTCAGGGTGCTTGTTAATGTTAACGATGTAACAGACGCCGTATTGCTTGAAAATAAAATTGAGGCGGAACGCGAACAAAATGATTTGCGTATGGAAATGCTCAATACCATTTTGAAAGCAGAGCCCCAACTTCTTTCCGATTTTATTCAACACACTAAAAAACGCAATAAAAACATTAACGAAACACTTAAAAAACCAGGCCAGCGCCAAACAGATTTTGAAGAAAAAATCCGCACCATTTTCCGTGAAGTACATAGCTTAAAGGGAGATGCCAGCTCTCTCGGCCTTCATGGTTTCGTGTCGCTTGCCGAAGTATTGGAAAATTCTTTAAAAGAACTGCAACGCAAAACCGCATTAGTAGGCGAAGATTTTCTTCCACTTACCGTATCTTTGGAAGAGTTATTTAGCTTAACCGATATTATTGAAGATTTAAGCAACCGGATTGGCAACAATTCGGCAGCTCAAGCCGTATTCAATGCGGAGCCGGTAAAAGAACAATTATCCAAATTCGTAAAAGAACTTGCTGAACGCAACAATAAGGTAGTTGATTTCAGCTGCATAGGAATGGACAACATTCCTTTGAATGTACACCTAAAAAGCCATCTAAACGAATTGGCCGTACAAATGCTCAGAAATGCTGTCGTTCACGGTATCGAAACACCTGAAAATCGCCTACATGCACACAAACTAGCATCCGGCCACCTGCGTTTGGATATGGAAGAAACGGGAGACGCTATTAAGTTAACCGTTCAAGATGACGGCGCGGGAATTGACCATGAAAAAATCCGCAGCAAATTAATTCAAAATGGTACATACACCCATGATGAAGCAGCAAAATTAAATGTAACCGAACTGGTTCAGCAAATTTTCATTCACGGCTTCTCAACCATGGAAAACAGCAATGAAGATGCCGGACGCGGCGTTGGCATGGACATTATCAAAGAAAAAGTACGGCAACTCGGAGGCAAGATTTCTCTTGCAACTAAAGTGGGCGCCTATACCAGAATTGTGTTAACCATTCCAAAGAAACTCTAAATGATATTTACTCAGATAAAACGAAAGGGCCGGTATGCCAACAATTATGATTGTTGATGATTCCAATGTCATCCGCAACCGTATTACCCGAAATTCAGAAAGCACCGAATTCGAGGTAGTCGCCACCGCCACTAATGGCGATGATGCTGTTGAGCTTTATGAAATACTGCGTCCGGATTTGGTCACTATGGATCTGACCATGCCGAAAACGGACGGTCTAACCTGCATACAACGCATCATTGAATTAAATGATAACGCAAATATCCTAGTAATTTCTGCACTTGCCGATAAAGCTACCGGCATTAAAGCGTTGGAGTATGGAGCCAGAGGCTTCCTTTATAAACCTTTTTCAGATGAAGAACTTTTCGATGCATTAAAAGAAATGACCGAAGATTTGTAAGCCGAAAGATGTAAGATGAAAGAATCTCAATTACAAGTATTCTTGGAAGGTGTTCAACAATACTTCCAACACGTAGCAAACGAAGAAATTTCAATCGGAACCCCTTATCTGGTTGAAAATACCATACCAGCCGCGCAGCAATATTCAGGTGTTATCGCTATTTCCGGTTACGCCAACGGCATTGTCTATTTCACTTCCCCTGAAGAACTGGCTCAACGCTTACTGGTGCTGATGGATGAATATGACACTTCGGAAGAAAATGTTATGGACATTATCGGCGAAGTAGCCAATACCATTGCAGGCAATGCCCGTAGGATATTCGGCGAGACCTTACAAATTTCAGTACCCATCGTTATTCGAGGAGCACCCGACGAAATTATGTTACCGAGGCGAGACCGCTCTTTCGTTATTCCAATTAAATGGAAACTACACGAAGCAGCCATCATTATTGCTTTGCAAAAACCTTAAAAACACAGACAAACTCTTATCCAACAAAAAGCATAGCTTTAATAAAAGCTATGCTTTTATTTTACGAAAATAGGAATGTAAACTCCGTAAAATTAAATAATTCTTTTTTTATGAAAGTGTAATTTAATCATTATTAGGTCCAGCAACTATGGCAAACAAATATAACCAAAACTTTTACTTAATGCCCGAGACCTTTGAAAAGTAGCCTTTTATTCAGATAGCAGAAATCCAAACACCGGATTTCGGCTGTTTTCTATTCCAATATTCCCTTCATTCCCCTCAGATACTCAATTATCGAGTTCTGAGCTACTGTTCAGGCAACAACAGGTGCACGTAGCTTGTTGGTTGCTTTCAGCAGGGCT
>NZ_JH165159.1:1337614-1370585 GCF_000227765.1 Neisseria wadsworthii 9715 | reverse complement strand
GGTTGAAATCAATACGGGTAAATGAGGCTGTGTTCGGGATCGGAGAGGCTGTGCCATTGGCCGAGCAGAACGGCTTTGAACATGGATAACGGGGGATAGGCGGGACGGCTGCGGTGGTCTCGAAGGTAGCGGGTTTTCTGACCGTTCAGGTAATGCTCATTGGTTGCCAATCGATCATCTGCTCCAGCTTCAAAATAAAGGGAAGCGGTCGATTTGTTTGGCAATCATGGTTTGTGCGGTTTGCTGAAAGAAGGTGCTCATGAGAAATCCCCTAAATATCTTGGGAGGAAATTTAGGGGATTTGGAGGAATTTTGCAAAAGTCTCTGCCTGTCTGAATCCTTTCAGACAGGCATTGTGTTTGGTATTTTGTCATGGTTTCGTCATGCTCTTGGGCTTTATCCGAGCATCTTGAGTTCCGGTAACTTTAAGAAATGCCTGGGTCAAGCCCGATTATGACTGATAGGCCGATTTTTAAGTTTACTTGCTATATCGATTCGCTCCCCGCAAATCCACTTACCCGCAATACAAATCCACCATCTTGCGCGCAGCCGCCACGCATTCTTCCACACCGGCCACCAAAGCAATGCGCACATAGCCCAAACCCGGGTTGCCGTGTGCCGTGTCGCGCGCCAAAAAGCGGCCCGGCAACACCTGAATGCCCGCTTCGCCCAACAGCTTTTTCGCAAAAGCCAAGTCATCGCCGTCAGGCACTTTCAGCCACAAATAAAACGAAGCTTCCGGCATGTTTACCTCAAACGCCTCACGCAATACCGGCAGCACTTTGTCAAACTTCTCCTGATACAAGCGGCGGTTTTCGGCCACATGCGCTTCATCGTCCCAAGCGGCAATACTTGCTTTCTGCACCGGCACGCTCATGGCGCTGCCGTGATAAGTGCGGTACAACAAAAACGCTTTGAGCAAATCCGCATCGCCGGCCACGAAACCCGAACGCAAACCCGGCACGTTGGAGCGTTTCGACAAGCTGGTAAACATCACGATATTTCTGTTGCCCCGCCCCGCCGCTTGCGCCGCCTGCAAACAGCCGATGGGTTTTGCACCGTCGAAATAAATTTCGGAATAGCATTCGTCCGAAGCAATCACAAAATCATATTTATCCTGCAAAGCAAAAAGCGTGTTCCAATCTTCCTGCTGCATCACGCTGCCGCTCGGATTGTTCGGCGAGCACACAAATACCAGCTTCACACGCGGCCAAATATCTTCGGCAATTTCTTCCCAAGCAGGAATAAAATCCGGCGCATAGCAGTTGGCAAAACAAATTTCACCGCCGCCAAGCAAGGCCGCGCCTTCGTAAATCTGATAAAACGGGTTCGGGCTGACCACCACGTCTTTACCGTCGGCAGTCGGATTCAGCACCACTTGCGCAAACGAAAACAAAGCTTCCCGGCTACCCAGCACCGGCAAAATCTCGGTTTCAGGGTTCAGAACCAAGCCGTCGTAGCGCCGCGCCACCCAGCGGGCACACGCTTCGCGCAGCTGCGGCAAACCGGCGGAAAGCGGATAAACCGACAATTCAGACAGGGCTTCGGTTAGCGCATCGGTAATCACTTTCGGCGTGGCATGTTTCGGCTCGCCGATATGCAGCGGCACCAAATCCACACCTTCCGGCGGGCAAACGCCCTGCAAAGCTTCGCGCAAACGGGCAAACGGGTAAGGTTTCAGGCTGTTTAATAAAGGGTTCATAATATTTGGCTGTGGGTTGTGTTCGGGGAAGAAAGTTTAACACAGCTTTGCACAGCGCTTAATGCCTGTCTGAAAACTTGCCCCAAGCAGAACAGGCTTTCAGACAGGCATTACATGTTATGATGCCTCATTGATAACTCTCATAGGAAGCATCATGCGCCATTGGCTGATTCCCGTTTTGGTCGGCTTCGTACCGTTTGCCTCTGCCCAAACCGCCGAAAAAACCTGCTCCGCTGAAAAAACAGCTGAAATCGTGGCTCCGGCACACGGAGGCGCCACACAAGTGGCAATCGACTGCTCCGCCGCTCTGCCTTCAGGCAGCCGCATCAGCAAAGAATTGGTGTTTCAAGGCGAAGCCGCTTCCAACATTACATTTGATTGCAACGGCGCACACATCGTGCGCCAAAGCGGCAACGGCGACAACGTGAAAATACGTTCCATCCTGCACAACGGCCAATGGCAACGCCCGCAAAACCTTACCCTGCGCAACTGCAATATCCAGGGTGCACTGCGCATCAGCGGCATGGACGACGATACTTTGCGCACCGTTTCCCGACGCCCCGACACCACCCAAAGCATTCAGGCTGCCGCGCCTACACACATCACCTTAGATAAAGTCAACATCACGGGCAGCCGCCGCATTCCGCTCTACCTGCGCCCCGGCGCCTCCTACATCACAATCAAAAACAGCCATATCGGCGGCCAATCCGACGGCCCTGCGGTGTATTTCGACATGGAAAGCGCCCGCAATGTTTTTGAACACAACACCGTGGAAGTCCGTACCAAGCGCGAGCAGCTTGCGCTCGACGGCTCCGCACACAACACCATCCGCCACAACCGCTTTTTGTCTCCGCACAAAGGCGGCATTTTCCTCTACCGCAACTGCGGCGAGCGCGGCGTGATCCGTCATCAAACACCCTCGTCCAATATCATCAGCGACAATTATTTCGCTAACAAGCAGGCGGGGGCCTACCGCCCGATTATCTGGGTTGCCTCGCGCAACGGCGGCAAATCCTATTGCGGCGACGATGCAGGCTACGCTCTGGGCAGCAGCGCAGATGACCGCGATTTTGCCGAAAACAACCGAATCACCGGCAACCGTTTCGATACATTCTGGCCGCGGTTTACCATCAAACAAAGTTGGCAGCCCAACCACATCTCCGATAACCGTGGAGAATAAACTATGCCTGTCTGAAACCTTGCAAACGTGTTTTCAGACAGGCATATGTTGTTCAATTTATAAACACACCTAAAAAACAGTACATTGGTTATCGTTAAACCACTTCCGCCAGAGCCGCCCACAAATCCTGCTTCTGAGCCGCTTTCAACTGCTTAACTTTCGCCTCCAGCCTGGATGCCGCCGATTTGGAAAGCGCTTGGCTGACCAAACGCATTTCAAGCGGCTTCCTGATGCGCGTGTACTTCGCCCCCTTACCCGCCAAATGGGCGGCAAATCGGGCTTCGGGGCGGTTACTGATGCCGCAATAAAGCGCACCGCCTTCACACAAAATCAGATACACGCACCAATCACCGCACTCGGTATCGGGCTTCGGTAAACGGTATTCGGCAATATCAGGCATATTTCGGCTTCACTTTTAAGAATGCCTGTCTGAAACATTTTCAGACAGGCATTTGCGGTTGGTTGCAACATCTACTGCCCTGCGGCATCCTGCGTATGGCGTTTCAAGCCGCCGCCCAGCGCTTTATACACATCGGCCAGATTTTCCAAACGGGTCAGCTGCATGCTTAACAATCCGGTATCAGCGCTGTAACTGCTGCGTTCCGCATCCAATAAATCCAAAGCGCTGGATACGCCGTGCTTATAGCGCAAACGCACCAGCCGCAAGGTGTCGGCTTGGGCTTTACTTTGTTTTTTTGCCGAAGCGTAACGCTTATCCAGCTGTTCCCGCGCCACCAAAGCATCCGACACATCTCTAAACGCATTCTGCACCGCCGCTTCATAAGCCACCACTTGAATTTGCTGGCGGATTTTTGCTGCGTCTAGATTCGCTTTGTTACTGCCCCAGTTAAAAATCGGCAGATTAATAGTAGGCGCAAACACCCAGGTTCTATTACCGCCCTGAAACAATCCGCTCAATTCGGTCGAACCCGTACCAATGGTACTGGTTAAACTGATGCTGGGGAAGAATGCCGCCCGCGCCGCGCCGATATTCGCATTGGCCTGTTTTAAAGCAAATTCAGCAGCCCGGATATCCGGCCGGTTCAACAGCACATCCGAGCTCAAACCGGCAGGCAGCTTGTTGATTTTATACTGTTTGTCCAACTGCAAACCGGCGGGCAGGTCTTGCGGTATCGGCTGGTTGAGCAACACGGCCAAAGCATTGCGCGCTTGTTCTTTAGCCTGCACGGCCGCTTCATAATCAGCTTTGGCCGACTCAATCAAAGCTTCCTGCTGGCGCAAATCCACCGCAGAAATCACACCGGCTTGATGTTTCAAGCGGGTCAACTTATAAGTCTGCTCCCGCGATTGCAACACATTTTGTGCCAGCTTCATGGTTTCCTCGGCGTAGCGCTCGTTGAAATAGGCTTTTGCCACGGAAGCAATCAGGCTCAGATGCGCGGAATCACGCGCAGCCAAACTATTGAAATAGCCTTGTTTGGCCGCTTCAGCATTGCTGCGTACTTTGCCGAACAAATCGATTTCGTATGCAGTAATACCCAAGCCTACCGTGTACGCCGAAGTAACCATCGATCTGCCGGTTGCGCTCAAATCCTCCGCCACTCGCGCGCGCTGGCCTGTGGCGCTGGCATTGATGCCGGGCAGCAAGTCAGCCCGCTTAATCATATACTGCTTACGCACCGCTTCGGCGTTTAAGGCGGCGGTGCGCAAATCGGTATTGCGTTCGAGTGCAATCTCAATCAGCCGGTGCAGGCGCGGATCGGCAAAATAATCCTGCCAACCCAAGTAAGCGGCCTGAACACCGGTTTCCGGCTGCCTGTCATATTTAAAGGTCTCCGGCACATTTACCTGAGGCTGCTCGTATTTGGGAATCATCGTGCAAGCCGACAATGCCACACCCACAGCAATGATACTGAAAACAGGTTTGAATCTAATAGCCTTGTTCATGCTTAATCCTTATCCGTCGTATGGTCATTGCTCAGCGCGGCAGACGAACCGGAAGAAACGGCCAATTCAGGCTTTTGCCCTCCGCCTTTAAACAGCTTGCGCACCACCACATAGAAAACCGGCACCAGGAAAACCGCCAATACCGTACCGATAAGCATGCCCCACAACACGGTCGTACCGATCGCACGTTGGCTCGCCGAGCTGGCACCGGATGCAATATAAAGCGGCACCACACCTAAAATAAAGGCAAATGAAGTCATAATAATCGGGCGGAAACGCAAGTGGGCAGCTTCCAAAGCAGCGGCAATCGCACTCTTGCCTTCCTGCTGCAAATCTTTGGCAAACTCAATAATCAAAATCGCATTTTTTGCACTCAAACCGATTACTGTAATCAAGCCGACTTGGAAGTAAATGTCATTCAGATAAGCAGGCGGCGCGCCGAAAACCATGCCCAGCAAGTTACGGCCGGACACACCTAATACTACGCCCAAAAATCCCAACGGCACCACCAGAATCACAGCCAAAGGAATCGACCAGCTTTCATAAAGTGCAGCCAGCGCCAGGAACACGGCCAGAATGGCAAATGTATACAACATAATAGTCTGCGCACTGCCTTTGGCTTCTTCGCGGGATTGACCATCCCACTCCAAGCTGTATCCGTCCATCTCATCAACCATACGCTGCACTTCAGCCATTACTTCGCCTGAAGAATAGCCGGATGATGCAGCACCGCTGATTTTCATGGCCGGGTAGCCGTTGAAGCGTACACTTTGTTCCATACCGTTTTGCCATGAAGCTGTAGCAATAGTGGAAAGCGGCACAGCTATGCCCTGATTATTGGTTACGGTTAAAGCCAAGATATCATCAGGCTGCATGCGCGCCGACGCATCGGCTTGCACAATCACACGCTGCAAACGGCCTTGATTCGGAAAATCATTAACATACGATGAACCAATGGCAGCAGATAATACCGATCGGATACTTGAGAAATCAATGCCCTGTGCTGCAGCAGCTTCACGGTCGATATTGATTTTGAGCTGCGGTGCATCTTCCAAGCCCGAAGAACGCACGTTTTGTGCATCAAACATCGGGTTGTGCCGCATTTTAGCAATCAGCTCGTTACGTTTGGCCAGCAAAGCCTCATGCCCACTGTTATTGCGGTCTTGCAGATACATCTCAAACCCTGAGCTGGTACCCAATTCCATAATGGCAGGCGGGTTCAACACTATGGCAAAACCATCTCTTACGCTGCCCATCAAAGCACCGGTAATCTTACCCGCCACGGCAGCCGCATCACTGCCTCTCGCTTTACGCTCACTCCAGTCTTTCAAGGTTATGAAACCGAAACCCATGTTCTGCCCGGAACCGGCAAAACTAAAACCGGAAACACTGATAAAGTTATCCACTTCCGGCATGGACATAATCACATCATTCGCAACAGCCAAAGTAGCATTCGTGCGTTCTTTCGTTGCTCCTGAAGGCAACTGCACCATCATCATCAAACTGCCTTGATCTTCTTGCGGTAAGAATGATGTAGGAATGCGTACAAATACAAGTCCCGCCACAGCCGCCAAAGCCACATATACAATCATCATGCGGCCTGCTTTATTCAAAAATTTACCAACCCAACCTTCATAACGGTGTGTACTACTTTTAAATTTTCGATTAAACCAGCCGAAAAAGCCTTTTTTCTCTACATGATGACCTTTCGGAATTGGCTTAAGCATCGCTGCGCATAAAGCCGGCGTAAGCGAAAGGGCAAAAAAAGCTGAAAATGCAATGGCGATCGCCATGGTTAACGCAAATTGTTTGTAGATATTACCGGTTGCTCCGCTGAACATAGCCAACGGCACAAATACAGAAATCAATACAGCCGTAATACCGATTACCGCGCCGGAAATTTGCCCCATGGCTTTTTTGGTGGCTTCTCGCGGCGGCAAACCTTCCTCTGCCATAATTCGCTCAACGTTCTCGACCACCACAATCGCATCATCCACCACGATACCGATAACCAGCACCATCGCGAACATGGTCAACACATTTATCGACATGCCCAAATACCAAATCGAAGCAAACGCACCCAATAAAGAAATCGGCACAACAATGGTCGGAATCAGCGTATAGCGGATATTTTGTAGGAAGAGATACATCACAATAAACACCAGCACAATGGCTTCCAAAAGCGTATGCACCACTTTCTCAATCGAAATGCTCACAAATTTAGATGTATCGTAAGGCGCAGCCCATTTCATATCGCCCGGAAAATAACGCTGCAGCTGCTCCATTTTTTCCCGCACGGCAGATGCCGTAGCCATAGCATTACCACTGGTTGACAGCATCACAGCCATACCTACAGCCGGTTTTCCGTTCAAACGGGTTGAAGTGGCGTAATCTTGGCTACCCAATTCGATTTTGGCCACATCTTTTAAGTAGACATTAGCGCCGCCGGTTGTAGAGCGTAAAATAATATTGCCAAACTCTTCAGGCGTGCTCAATTGGCCTTGAGCGGTAATGGTGGCGGTAATGGTTTGCCCTTTTAAGGAAGGCAAATCACCCATGGTACCTACCGAAAGTTGCGCATTTTGTGCACTAATAGCAGAAGATACTTCAGCAAAAGACAAGTTGTAGTTTTGCAGCTTCTTAGGATCAACCCATACCCGCATCGCACGTTGCGAACCGAACAAACGAGCTTCACCTACACCTTCAACACGCTGGATTTCAGGTTTGATATTGCGCTCTACATAATCGGCTATATCTTCCGTGGCCATAGTTTCAGAAGACATCATCAATACCATCAGAAAGTTGGAGCGCGATTTGGATATGGTTACACCATTTTGCTGTACGGTTGCAGGCAGTAGCGCGGTCACTTCCGAAAGCTTGTTCTGCACATTTACTTGCGCCAAATCTTCATTGGTTTCCGGTGTAAAAGTGAGGCTTACCGTGCCGCGCCCGCTGGAGGTTGCATTGGTAGTCATATAATCCAGCCCCTCCACACCGTTCATGCTGCGCTCGATAATTGCCAACACACTGTCTTCCATCACTTGTGCCGACGCACCCGGATAAGTGGCGGTTAGCGTAATGGTTGGCGCACCAACTGAAGGATATTGCGAAACCGGCAGTTTACCGATGGCAAACACACCCGCAAGAATTACAAAGATTGCGATTACCCAAGCAAAAATGGGGCGGTCAATAAAAAACTTAGCCATAAAGAGCAATCCTTATTGTTTTGCAGCAGATGCAGCTTTCGGCTCAGAAGCCTTTTGAGCCGCAGCCGAAGCAGATGCCGGCGGATGCATCGTTTCTTGCTTGCCGGGCTGCCATTCTTTCGGCGTAACCTTCTTAGCCTGCATCATGCCGGCAATCGATAAACCATCCACAATCACTTTATCTCCGGCTTTCAAACCGGCTGTAATAATCCAATTACTGCCGTCTCGGCCGGACACGGTTACTTCACGAGGCTCCATACCACCTTGAGCGTTCACAATCATGACCGTATCTTTCTGCCCGCGCGTTACCGCCTGTTGCGGTACCACAAATGAATTAGCAATATTGGCCTGCGGCAGTTTTACGCGCACGTACAAACCCGGCATCAATATATCGTCGGGATTGGGCACTTCGGCGCGGATAGTCACTTGTCCGGTCGTTTCATTCACGGTCGGATCGGAGAAAATCAAACGACCTTTATGCGGATATTCCGTACCGTTATCCAACAACACAGTTACCGGCACACTGCCTTCCACCATCTGGATTTTGCCATCTGCCATCTGCTGCTTCATCTTCATAACGGCATCGGCAGACTGGGTAATGTTCACATACATCGGATCGGTTTGCTGGATACGCGCTAAAACCGTAGCATCGCCTGCATTAACCAAAGTACCTTCGGAAACCATAGCTTGGCCGATATAGCCTGAAATCGGTGCTGTAATACGTGAATAGTTCACATTAATTTGTGCTGATTTAATGGCGGCTTTAGCAGATTTCACACTGGCTTGAGCCGCACGCTGGGCGGCAACAGCCGCATCAAATTCCTGTTTGCTTACCGCGTCGGCCTGCACCAGCGGACGATAACGCTCCACATCCGAATTAGCTTTAGCCAATGAAGCCTGAGCCGAAGCCAATTGCGCCCGCGCGCTTTCCAAGCCGGCCTGATAAGTGGCATCGTCTACCTGATAAAGCGCCTGACCTGCACGCACATAACTGCCCTCTTTGAACAAACGCTTTTTGATAATACCACCAACCTGCGCACGCACTTCTGCCGAACGGCGCGACTCCAAACGTGCGGGCAAATCGGTACTGATGGTTTCGGTTGACGATTTCACAGTTACTACACCTACCACCGGAGCAGGAGGTTGTCCGCCTTTGCCTTGTTGGGCAGGCATCCCTTTATCCTGCGCCGCACCTTTAGGCGGTGCACCTTCTTCTTTCTGACCGCTACAAGCCGAAACAGCCAACACAACTGCAGCGACCAATCCCAACATGCGCCAAGCGTTTGCTTGGGTTTTGATTAAAGCCATGTATGTACCCTGCTTTTAATTAAAATGAATTCGTTGAGGAAATAAAACTTTTAAATGCCTGTTTTAAACTTTTCAAGTTAATTCATGCAATATAGTTAAAATTTGTTTGAAGCATTATACATACATGCTTGCATGTAATAAAGTTATTTTTTATAATCTCATTCTTGCAAACCACTCCCCGTTGTTGTTTACATAAGAATATATCCATGAGAAAAATCAAACCAGAAGCCTTAAAAACCCGCGAGTATCTAATGCTTTCCGCACTGGATACTTTTTATCAAAAAGGCGTATCACGTTCTTCACTTAACGAAATCGCGCACAACGCAGGGGTTACCCGTGGTGCGCTTTATTGGCATTTCAAAAACAAAGAAGATTTATTCGATGCACTCTTCCAGCACATTTTTTCCGACATTAACCGCGAACTGGAACAAGACATCCAAAACGATTCTGTTGATATCTGGGCTGCTTTGCACACAGCTTTACTCAACGTGTGCGAACGTATCGAACACAATGAAATGCATAGAAAATTCTGTAATATCCTGCACTTAAAATGCGAACATACTGAGCAGAACCAAGCCATCGTAAATCTGATGAAAAGCTATCAGAATATGTGGCGGACCCAGCTTTCCAACACACTCAATGCCTGTCTGAAACAAAAATCGCTGCCTGAAAATTTAAATGTGGAGCTGGCCGTGATTTACCTTCAATCCATTATCAGCGGCCTGATTAACCAATGGCTGTTTTCTCCCAACAGCTTCAAAATCAACGAGATTGCTCCGGCCATCATCAACATCAGCCTCAACAACCTTAAAGAAAGCACCTTATTGCTCCGAAAATAATCGGTAATAAACAATGCCTGTCTGAAAGTTTAAGTTTTTTTGAACTTTCAGACAGGCATTTCACTTACTGTTTCTGCTGATTACATTTTAATCAGGCACACGCACCAGCAACACCGGCACATTGGTTTTACGCAATATACCCTTGGCCACCGAACCCAGCAGCAAATTCATCATACCGGTATAACCGTGCGTTCCCATCGCGATTACATCGCACTCGGAATCTTCCACCTCATCCAGCAGCACATCCTCTATTTTCTCACCCGGATTCGCCAGCACCTTGCTTTCAAAAGTCACGCCTGAACCTGCCACCGCACGCTTCGCATCATCCATTATCTTTTGAGCCGCTTCCTGCACTTTTGCATTTAGCGCCTCTCCCTCCCATACCATCACATTTTCACGTTCGATTCTGAGCAGATCCACCACATGCAGTGCCAAAACCGAAGCACCGCTCATTTTCGCCATCTTCACTGCCTCATCCAAAGCACGCATAGAAGCAGCGCTGCCATCTACCAAAGCACAGATTTTACGATACATAGCAAATCTCCTTTTCCTTATAAACACATGAAAAAATAATTTTTATTTATTTCAGCTTAACACAAAACTACCCTCATACCACCCACTTAACTCAAATAAATGCTAATATTTTTATCAAAATCATTACGGAACCGCAAATGCCCGCCATAAATATCGATTTTCCCGATGCTCCTCTATTTCAAACATCCATTACCGTACAAATCGGCGATATCAACTACGGCAACCATCTTGCCAACGATGCCGTATTGCGCCTGTGCCATGAAGCCCGCATCCGCTGGCTGGCAACCCACGGCTTAACCGAACTGGATGCAGGCGGTACCGGGCTGATTATGAACGAAGCCGCCCTGCAATATACCGCCCAAGCCCACCACGGCGACGAATTGCTTATCGATCTGGCCGCAGGCAACATCAACCGCAGTGGTTTTACTCTGTTTTACCGCATCAGCCGCCCCAAAGACAGTAAAACCATTGCTAAAATCCAAACCGGCATGGTTTCATTCGACTATGCAGCACAAAAAGTCAGCAGGCTACCCGAACCGCTCCGCATGATTTTGATGCCTGTCTGAAAACACCAAAATACACACAACACACATAATATAACTAATATAAGGAATACTTTTATGAGAACCTACGCCTCCGACAGCCCCGAAGCCATGGCCCGCATCGTGTGCATGTGCATCATGGCCGACAGCGATATTGATGCAAGCGAGTTCGCCGAACTGCAACCTGCGCTTTACGAAGCCATCGGCCTGAACCAGCAGGAATTCATGACCGTGCTCGCCCATTATCTGGAAGACATCGTTTCCGATACGCAAGGCCAGCGCATTAATCTGCTGCAACCCGAACGCGTCAACACACTGCTCCAAGAAGTAAACGGCCGCAGCGAACGCGTCAACACTTTAGCCACCGCCCTGCGCATCTGCAAAAGCGACAATGCGCTCAACAATGCCGAGCTGGCGCTGTTCCGCCACATCATGCAGCATTGGCAGCTCGACCTGACCGACCTCGAAATCGAAGTCAGCCTCGCCTAAACATTTTTCAGACAGGCATTGTTTATGTCCCAACCTCTGCTCGATTATCAGGATGCCTATCTGAAAATCCTGCAACAGGCAGGCAAATCGGCGCACACGCTCGATGCCTATCGCCGCGATTTGGTGCAGCTTGCCGCATTACTGCCCGAAAATGCCACCAACGAGCCGCCGAGCCGCCGCCATTTTGTTACCGCCCTCAAAAAACTTTCCCTGCAAAACAGCCATCCGCGCAGCATGGCGCGCAAACTTTCCACTTGGCGGCAATATTGCGGCTGGCTGGTGCGGCAAGGCTTATTGCAAAACGATCCCACCCACAACCTCAAAGCCCCGAAAGCGCCGGAGCGGCTGCCTAAAGCGGTAGAGCAGGAAACTCTAAACCTTATGCTCGACAGCGATACAGATGATGAAACGCTCCGTCTGCGCGACAAAGCCATATTTGAATTAATGTATGGCAGCGGCCTGCGTTTAAGCGAAATAAGCGGCCTGAATCTGGGTGACATCATGCTTGAAGCCGGCTGGGTACGCGTGCTGGGCAAAGGCAGCAAAGAGCGCAGCGTGCCTTTGGGCAGCAAAAGCATCATAGCCTTGCAAGCCTACCTCGCATGCCGGCAAGCCATGGCCGGTGAAACCGCCCTGTTTACCAACCGCAACGGGCGCCGGCTAGGCCAACGGCAAATCCGAAACCGCCTGCGCGATTGGGCGGCAGCGCAAGGCAGCCCGCAACATTTGTCTCCCCACATGCTGCGCCACAGCTACGCCAGCCATATTCTGCAATCCTCCCAAAACATCCGCGCCGTGCAAGAACTGCTGGGGCACAGCAATCTTTCCACTACCCAAATTTACACGAAACTGGATTTCGACCATTTGGCTAATGTTTATGACGAAGCCCATCCAAGAGCCAAACGCAAAAAATAAGAAATGCCTGTCTGAAAAAATTTTCAGACAGGCATTTACCAAATTTAAAGATACCGTTTGCGAAAACCCACCATACTAATTTAAGTTATAATACACATTCATTTTTTCCGACCCAGCCCACATGTTCCGATACCGAAAAATCGAAACTTACCAGCGTTTATGGCGGCTTAAAGGTTTCAAACAATACGCCACGCTGCCCGAACACACGCTAGACTGCCCCGAATGCGGGCAGCGGGTTGATGTGCCACGCTTGTCGCAGGGTCAGGAATGCTGTTGTCCGCGTTGCGGCTACCGGCTGGCGCGCGTGGAAGCGAGCCCTTTTCTCGCCCCGCTCTGTTTTGCAATCGGCTCGTTGATTATCATGACGATTGTATACACACAGATGTTTATTACCGTGGAAATGCCCGGTGTAGGCGTGTATTCAGAACTCTCTTTCCCCTCAATGGTAAAAACTTTGATTTTGCAGGATTTCGGCGTGCTCGCCGAAGTGATGTTTATTTTAACTTTCGGTACGCCCTTGTTGTTTTTGGTGCTCTGCACTTACGTTTTTACCGCGCTGCATCTGCAAACCCATGTACCCGCTCTGCTCTACGCCACACGCACAATGGTTCGCTTACGCGAGTGGATTATGGTAGATGTGTTTTTTATTTCCACTTTGGTCGCTTATATCAAACTTCAAAGCGTGGCGCTCGTTACATTCGGCCCTTCCTTTTGGCTGATGCTGGTATTGGCCGTTTTACTGATACGCACGTCCGTGTCGGTGCCTCAGCATTGGGTGTATTACCAGATTCACCTTCTGATTGGCCGCTCGCCGATTGAACAAAACGATCTCCATCAAATTTGTTGCAGCCGCTGCCTTTATTTCCGCCCTGAAAGTGAGCATGAATGCGGCGTATGCGGAACCATACTTTTCACACGCCGTCCCCAAAGCCTGAAAATTTCAAGCGCTTTCCTGCTGGCCGCCATGATTTTATATATTCCGGCCAATACATTTCCGATCATGATTTCTTCCAACCCGACCGCTTTGGAAATCAGCACCATCATGAGCGGAATCATTTATATGTGGGATGACGGTGACCGGCTGATTGCCGTAATTATTTTCAGCGCCAGTATTGCCGTGCCGATATTGAAAATCCTCAGCATGTCTGTGTTAATACTGTCGGCACACTTCGGCTTACCGGCTTCCATCAATAAGATGTCGTTAACCTACCGCATCACGGAATCTATCGGCCGTTGGTCGATGATTGATATTTTTGTGATTATTATTCTGATGAGCGCGTTCCATACACCGATGGCACGCGTTCTGCCCGGCCCGGCTGCAATTTATTTCTGCCTGGTCGTACTTTTGACCATGCTTTCCGCACACTTTTTCGATTCCCGCCTACTGTGGGACAAACACCATCAAAGTCAAACCGATTTATCAAAATTAAAACATGCCCATGAATGAACAATCTCCCAAGCCTATCCCGGCCCGAGTGAAAAAAAACACCACCTTTTCCTCTTTCGTGTGGATCGTACCGCTGCTTGCGCTGCTTACCGGCTCGTGGCTTTTAATTCAAAACATCCGCAAAACCGGTCCTGAAATCACGCTGTTGATGGACAGCGCCGACGGTATCGAAGTCAACAACACCGTGATTAAAGTGCTCAGTGTAGATGTGGGCCGCGTTACCCGCATCCGCCTGCGGGACGACCGGAAAGGTGTTGAAATCACTGCGCGCCTCAATCTCGATGCAAAAGACATGATGCGCGAAGACACACAATTTTGGGTGGTAAAACCGCGTATCGACCAAAGCGGCATTTCCGGCTTGAACACTTTGGTATCCGGCTCTTATATCGCATTCACTCCGGGCTCGTCTGAAAAAAGCGAAAACGTATTCAAAGTATCCGATATCCCGCCGATTACCGCTATCGGCCAAAACGGCCTGCGGCTGCACCTAATTGGCGACAACAGCAAAATGTTGAGTGTGGGCAGCCCGATTCTGTATGAAGGATTCAACGTCGGCCAAATTGAAACCGCTAAATTCGACCCAAACACCCAAACCGTTAACTACACTATTTTCGTGCACAGCCCCAACGACAAATTGATTAACGCAGGCAGTCAATTCTGGCTGGAAAGCGGTGTCAACATTCAAACCACCGGCAGCGGCATTAAAATCGACAGTGCGCCCATCTACACCCTTCTATCCGGTGCTATCGCCTTCCGAACTCCGAAAGGCCAAAACAAACCCGCATCTAATGAAGACACATTTGAGCTTTACAACGATCTGGCTCAAATCGAAAACCTGCCCGACGAACGCGCGATATATTACGTAGCCTTTTTCAAAAGTTCCGTACGCGGCCTGAGCGCAGGTTCACCGGTCGAATACAAAGGCATTAATATCGGTAGCGTAACCGACGTACCCTATTTTGCGCACAACGACAGCACCCGCCTGTTTCAAAACGGCTGGATCCCCGTGCGCCTGCGCATTGATCCCTCGCGCATCGAAACCAATGCAGAACCGCAAAGCAAAGCCCATTGGCAAAACCAGCTCCAGCAAGCGCTTAATAAAGGCCTTAATGCCACACTTTCCAGCAACAATCTGATTCTGGGCAGCAAAATGATTGAGCTGACCGACGCACCTGCAGACACCAAGCTCAAACCGTTTGCCGACTACAACGGCAATATCGTTATCGCTACACAAGGCGGAGGCGGTTTGGACGACTTGCAAGCACAAATCGGCAAGTTGCTTGATAAATTCAACAAACTGCCGCTGGAAAATACCGTGGGCGAACTCAATGCCAGTCTGAAAGAATTGAAGGCTACCCTCAATTCCGCCAACAAGCTTCTCGGTAAGCCGCAAACTCAGCAGATTCCAGCAGAATTGAACAAAACCCTGAGCGAATTGCGCCAAACCTTACAAGGCGTATCGCCTCAATCGCCTGTTTACCAAGATGTGCAAAACACTCTGCGCAGCTTGGATAAAACCATGCGTGAGGCCCAGCCTGTACTCAACACCTTGAAAGAAAAACCAAATTCACTGATTTTCAATCAAAATGCAAAAGATCCCATCCCGAAAGGAAGCCGCTAAATGAACAAACTGCTCGCCGCCGCACTTACCACACTCATGCTGGGCGCATGCAGCACGCCTGTGGCCACCCAATACTACACCCTGCCCGACAGCCAGTTCGAGCTGCCCTTAGGCAGCGGCAATGAAATCGCCGTGCAAGTTATTCTGGCCGAGCCGTTAAACAACGGCGGCCTCGTTTATCAAACCGATGCACTCAACCTCAATTTTGCCCGCAACAACCTGTGGGCTGCCCCGCTCGACCAAGCGCTCGCCGCCAGTTTTGCCAACAAATTAAACCGGCAAAACCCTCAAAACCGCTACATACCCTCACACCGTACCAACAGCAACCAAACCTTGAAAATCTACGTCGAAGCATTTAACGGCTCATACGAAGGCCACACTGTGGTGAAAGGCTACACCGTATGGCCCAATGGCAAAGGCCGCAACTTCAATATAGAAACCCCGCAGCAAGGCGACGGCTACTCTGCCATGATTCAGTCGCTCAATGAAGGACTGCAAAACGCCGCCACGACTTTGGCTTATTGATATTGACGTAGAGCAAGTATACAAATGCCTGTCTGAAAACCATTTTTCAGACAGGCATTTGTTTGGCTGGAAGATAAGTTATGGTGAATCGACTAAAAACAGTACACCCGTCATACTCGGGTCAAGCCCAAGTATGACGGTGTTGTTATGTAAGTGAGTTGATTACAGTCAGTTACTACATCAATCATATTTTCGGCAAAGTTACACCCGTTTGCCCCATATATTTGCCTTTACGGTCTTTATAGGATGTTTCGCACACTTCGTCGCTCTCAAAAAACAGCACTTGCGCCACGCCTTCGCCCGCGTAAATTTTGGCAGGTAGCGGCGTGGTGTTGGAAAACTCGAGCGTTACATAACCTTCCCATTCCGGTTCAAACGGCGTAACGTTCACAATGATACCGCAGCGCGCGTAAGTGGATTTGCCCAAGCAAACGGTTAACACATTGCGTGGAATGCGGAAATATTCCACCGTGCGTGCCAATGCGAAGGAATTCGGCGGGATGATGCAGCAATCGTCTTCCACGGTTACGAAGTTTTTCGGATCGAAATTTTTCGGGTCGACAATCGTGCTGTTGATATTGGTGAAAATCTTGAATTCATTGGCGCACCGGATATCGTAACCATAGCTTGATGTGCCGTAAGAGATGATTTTCTGGCCGTTGACTTCTTTAACCTGATTCGGCTCAAACGGCTCAATCATACCGTGTTGCTCGCTCATGCGGCGTATCCACTTATCGGATTTAATACTCATAGGTTTTCCTTTATCTGTCAAATAACATCGCTATTCCTGCCAGCCTCCCAAATAGCCCACCAGCTCATCCAACATCGTGCTGACGGCTTCCGTCATCAAAATCTGCGAAGCAAAAGTAAGGCTTGCGGCATCATCGCCGTGGCTTTCCGCTTCTTCCTGCATCACATCCAGATATTGAATCCGCTTGAGCGCGAAATCCTGCGTGAGGATAAAGGCGATTTGCTCACGCCACACCAAGCCGAGCTGGGTAACGGTTTTACCGTTTTTCACATGCTGCACCACTTCATCCGCGGTCAAATCCTGTTTCGAAACCTTTACCGTAGGCGCCACATCGCCCGTGCCTTTCAATTCACAATCACTGTCCAATTCAAAGCCACCTTCGCAGGCCCCGCGCAAGAGCCATTCCGTCATCAGGCTGGAGGGCGATTGTTTGGTGTTCGGCAAACTAGCTTCCAAACCGCCCAGCGCCTCGCGCAGTTTGGTTAACATGCCTTCGGCTTTGGCGGCAGAAGCATTATTAACCAACAGATAGCCGTGTTTGGTATCAAAAATTGCCTGTGTGCGGCTCGAACGGGTAAATGCGCGCGGCAGCAAATCATCGGTAATCTGTTCTTTTAATTCCTGTTTTTCTTTTCGGCCCACATTGCGTGCTTCATTGTTTTGAATTTCGGCTACTTTTTCGTCCAAAATATCGCGAATCACACCGGCGGGCAAAACTTTCTCTTCTTTTTTTAAAGCCACGCGCCAAGTGTAATCAGCAGGGAACACGGCTTCCGGCGAAAACGAAACCGGCGCGGCAAAGCCTTCGCTAAACCAGTCCAATCCCGTGCAGGGTGCAAATTCTGCTTCTTCAAGCTTGGCCGAAAGCGTTTCCAATTCGGGCAGCTTGTCTTGATTAAGGGGATAAAAACTGATTTGTTTGAACCACATGGCGCAGATTTCCTAAATAAAGGGTTTATAAAACGCGCAATTATATAGCGAATCAGCCCCATCGTTCCAGCGCACGCCCTGTCTGAATGTTTTCAGACAGGCATTCTCACCGGCAAGCCGCACATAACATTGCCATTGCCCCAACCCGCGTTTAAAATTTGCCACCATCTTGTTAAACGCGAACCGTTATGCCGAAACTGCATCAGATTATCGAACACCACTGGCAACGCCCCAAACCGTGGCTCAGCTTCCTGCTCAGCCCTTTGTCGCGTCTGTTCGGCCTGATAGCGGCGCGCAGGCGGCAGCGCTACCTTTCCGGCAAAACCGCCAGCGAAAAATTGGCCGTGCCGCTGATAATTGTGGGCAATATCCACGTGGGGGGCGCCGGCAAAACACCCGTGGTTGCCGCTTTGGTAACCGAGTTACAACAGCGTGGTTTTCAGACAGGCATTATCAGCCGCGGCTACGGCAGGCAAAACAACGCAGTGCATGTGTTAACTCCCGACAGTACCGCCCAAGATGCAGGCGACGAGCCACTGCTGCTCTACCGCCAAACCGGCGCGCCCACCGCCGTAGCCGCCAAGCGCGTCGAAGCCGGAAAAGCTTTATTGGCAGCTTATCCGAATCTCGATTTAATCGTGGCCGACGACGGCTTGCAGCACTATGTCCTGGCGCGCGACATGGAAATCATCGTGTTTCCCGCTGCCGATGCCGACCGCCGTGATTTGGATCTGCTACCCAACGGCAATCTGCGCGAACCTTTGTCCCGCCTCGCTTCGGCCGATGCCGTATTAATCAGCGGCGGCAGCGCTCACACCCGTGTACCATGCCTGTCTGAAAACCATCCTTTGTTTTTCAGCCGCCTGGAAACACAGCCGATTTATCGCCTCGGCAATCCGCAGCAAAAGCTAAACCCCGGCGACACGGCAAACGCCAAGATCATCGCCGCCGCAGGCATCGCCAAACCCGAGCGTTTTTTCAACACCCTTACCGGCATGGGCCTGAAACTCAGCCAAACCCTAGCCCTGCCCGACCATGCGGATATTTCGCAGTTTGAATTTCCAAAAGCAGATATAATTGTGATTACCGAAAAAGATGCCGTAAAACTTTCAGACAGGCATTTGGAAAATGTGTGGGTTTTACCTGTTTGTGCGATAATCGAACCCGACCTGGCATCATTTGTGATCCAGCATTTACAATTACAACCATCCGGAGAGAGAGAGTTATAACCATGAAAAAAGCATTAGCCTTAACCACTTTTTTATTTGCCGCCAACTTCACTTATGCCGTCACCCCAAGCGATGCCTCGCTGGAACGCTTATTGGAAGTGCAGCAATTCGATAAGCTGATGGATGATTCGTTCAAAAGCATACCTGCAATCGCCTCCCAAACCCTTGTATTGAAACAAGCCCTTGAGCAAGTGCCGGCGGAAAAACAAGATGCCGTAAAAGCCAAAGTCGACCAATATATCCAAAAGATGACTAAAGATCTGGACAACAAAAAAACGCGTGCCGAAATCCGCCGCCTGACCGTCCAAAGCATCCGCACCATCTACACCCAAGAAGAAGTCGACACCCTGATCTCCTTTTACAGCACACCCATCGGCCAATCCATCAACGCCAAAACATCCCAATATATGGAAGCCGTGATGACCACCATCCCCGCCGTTTTCGAACGTGATTTTAACAAATTCGATCAAAAATACGGCCCGAAACTAAAACGCGACATCAGTCAAATCGTCTGCGGCAAAAACGTTTGTAATTAAGAAAGCAATCTCAATGGAAAAAAAATTCCTCGACATCCTAGTCTGCCCCGTCAGCAAAGCGCCTTTGGAATACAAAGCCGACTTGCAGGAATTGTGGTGCCGTCAAAGCAAGTTGGCCTATCCGATTAAAGACGGCATCCCCTACATGCTGGAAAACGAAGCCCGTCCCCTAACCGAAGAAGAGCTGCACGCATGACTCAGTTTGTCGTTATCATCCCCGCCCGTTTAGCCTCTTCCCGCCTACCCAATAAAGCGTTGGCCGACATTCACGGCAAACCCATGGTCGTGCGCGTGGCCGAACAAGCGCGCAAAAGCGCAGCGGGGCGCATTATCGTTGCCACAGACCATCCCGACATTCAAGCCGCCTGCCAAGCGCACGGCATAGAAACCGTGATGACGTCCGCCAGTCACGAAAGCGGCACCAACCGCTTGGCGGAAGCTGCAGAAAAACTCGGCCTGCCCCACGACACCATCGTCGTAAACGTGCAGGGCGACGAGCCTCTGATAGCGCCGGACCTGATTAACCGCACTGCGGAAATTCTGTTGGAAAACAACGCACAAATGGCGACCGCCGCGCACGAAATCCATAACTTTGAAGAATTCATGAATCCGAACGTCGTGAAAGTCGTGCTTGATAAAAACCACAACGCGCTTTATTTCAGCCGTGCCCCGATTCCCTATCCGCGCGACAGTATGCGCGAAGGCTCAACCGCCTTGCCGAAAGCCGCACCGCTGCGCCATATCGGCATCTACGCCTACCGCTCAGGCTTCTTGCAAAGCTACGCCCAAATGGCCGATTCGCCGATTGAGCATATCGAATCGCTGGAGCAGCTCCGAGTATTGTGGCACGGGCACCAGATTGCCGTAGGCATTGCAAAAGAAGCACCCGCCGCAGGCGTTGATACGCAAGAAGATTTGGATCGTGTGCGCGCCGTGTTCGCAGCAAACTAACCCCTGATAACCCTAAACCTGATGATGCAAGCTAAAAAGCCCGATCATTGGGTTTCACAGCCATACTAACAAGCACCACATTAATTCAACATCCACAAAGGAACCCCCATGAAAGTATTACTACTCGGCGCTCCCGGCGCAGGCAAAGGCACCCAAGCCCAGTTCATTACCGCCGCATTCGGCATTCCGCAAATCTCCACCGGAGACATGCTGCGCGCCGCCATCAAAGCCGGCACACCGCTTGGTTTGGAAGCCAAAAAAATCATTGACGAAGGTGGGCTTGTGCGCGACGACATCATCATCGGCATGGTAAAAGAGCGCATCGCCCAAGACGATTGCAAAAACGGCTTTTTGTTCGACGGTTTCCCGCGCACATTGGCGCAAGCCGAAGCCATGGTAGAAGCCGGTGTGGATTTGGATGCCGTGGTTGAAATCGACGTGCCCGACGGCGTGATTGTAGAGCGCATGAGCGGCCGCCGCGTACACCTGCCTTCAGGCCGTACCTACCACATCAAACACAACCCGCCCAAAGCCGAAGGCAAAGATGATGTAACCGGTGAAGACCTGATTCAACGCGACGACGACAAAGAAGAAGTGGTGAAAAAACGCTTGGATGTTTACCACGAGCAAACCGAAGTGTTGGTAGGCTTCTACAGCCGGCTCACCGGCGAACACGCGCCCAAATACATCAAAGTTGACGGCACCCAGCCCGTTGAAACCGTAAAAACCGAAGTATTAAGCGCTTTAGGCAAATAATTCCGGCTTAACCAAACAATGCCTGTCTGAAAACCCATGCTGCTGGTTTTCAGACAGGCATTGTTTATATCTGCAGCCGTTTCAAAACGGCACAGAGATTGAGCGTAACGGCACATCTTTCAAGGTATTTCCTTTTTATACTGATTTTTCAATATATCGCAAAGGAGAAAACCATGAAACAAACCTTGCCGCTTGTTCTGATGATTGCTTGTTCTTCCGCCGCATGGGCCGGCGGCCCGTTCACATTAAGCGCAGACAACCTGCAAAACGGTCGTTTTTCTTCACAACAGGTTTTAAGTAAAGATTACGGCTTCGGCTGCTCAGGCCAAAACCTTTCGCCCGCACTTTCCTGGAAAAATCCGCCCAAAGGCACCAAAAGCTTCGTGTTAACCGTTTATGACAAGGATGCACCCACAGGCTTGGGCTGGATGCATTGGGTGGTAGCCAATATCCCGGCGAATATCAGCAAACTGCCCGCGGGTATCACGGCAGACGGCAAAAACTTACCGGAAGGCGCCTTGCAAACCCGTACCGATTTCGGCGCCGGCGGATATGGCGGCGCATGCCCGCCCGAAGGACGGAAACACCGTTATGAAATCACACTAACTGCTTTAAAGGTCGACCGCTTACCCAATGTAACAGCCGACGCATCGCCGGCTTTGGTCGGCTTCTTCACCAAAGCCAATGCTTTGGGCAAGGCGGCGATTACCGTCGAACACCAACGCTGAATCAATCCACAGGCGGCTTTTCAGCCGCCTTTTTCCTGCTGCTTTCGGATGGCCGAAGGTGCAAAACCAAAACGCTCCCTAAAGCGTGCCGTAAACCGCGAAGGACTTTCATAACCCATCGCATAAGCAATTTGCGAAACGGGCTGTTCTGTTACCTGAAGCAGGGTCAAAGCATGTGTCATCCGAATATCGGTAAGCAAACGGCGGAACGAAGTCTGCTCTTCTGCAAGCTTGCGCCGCAATGTGGCTTCGCTCACATTCAATCGCACCGCTATTTCCTGTGCCGACCATTCGCGCCCAATGTCGGCTGCGATGATTTGGGTTATTTTCTGTACCGGCCCGATACGCTGGTAAGGCAGAAAGCCGGTGCCGTAATGTTTTAACCACGCCAATAATTCCTGTAAACGGGTTTGCACCACCATGTCCGGCACATGCCTGTCTGAAACCGCATGAGCCGCTTGTCGGAATGATGCGGAAAAATCTGCGTTTTTCGGCAACAGATACACATCGTTCGCGGCCTCGGCTTGGCCGTATTGCTCGGTAAACTGCTCAATCATTCTTTGCTCCAAAGCGATCCACTCGGCCTGATAATAGCCGGCTTGCGCATCCGGCTCGTTTAACACATCGAAAGACTGCCATCTGGCCAAAGCCACCGCTTCTCCCGCCCGCACAATTTGCTCTTTGCCCGCCCAGCGTAAAATCTTCTTACCGTAATGCACCTGCACAATCATCGCTTCATGTATGGCAATGTGTGTGCACAGCAGTCGGTTGTATTGGATGACCGTGCCCGTGTGGGCCAAATGTTCCCGAAAAGCGATATTCCTTTCCGGCATAAAAGGATTCTCCTTGTTGTAAATTCAGGCCGTGTTGTCCGTTATAGTCAATCAACTTAACTTTTACTACGGCGTTGCTGCGCCTTGCCGTACTACCCGTACTGTCTGCGGCTTGCTGCCTTGTATTAAAAATGTGTTGATTGACTATAGCTTGCGTAGCGGTTTTTTGAGAAAAAATTTACAGGTATAAGGCAAAAGCGTAGCAAGATTGAATATCTTGCGGGAAATTTTGCCCCGGCAAATACGGATTTTGGCCCCAAATACCGCCCAGCTTGCAACACGAGCTAATGCCTGTCTGAAAACCCGCTATGCCGATTTCTGCGGAGCCAAATTTTTCAGACAGGCATTCTTCATTCGAGTCCAAACGGTGGCGTTTACGCTTTTTCCAAAGTTTCCCGGATAATCATTTTCACCACATCGGGATTATTCGGCACCACCTGCACGCGCTGAGGCAAATCTTCCAAGCCGTTCAAACCGGCCGGACGCGGGATAACCGCATTGCCGACCGCTTCTTTAATGGTGTCGGCAAACTTGGCTGCCAACGCGGTTTCCAAACACACGATGGTTTCGCCCGCTTCGCGCAGCTCGCGCGCTACTTTCACGCCGTCTGCCGTGTGCGGGTCGAGCAGCTCGCCGTCGGTTTCATACACGCTTTTAATCACCGCCAACCGGTCTGCATGCAGGCTCTTGCCGGAAACAAAACCGTATTGGTTGCGGATTTTATCGAGCATAAAATGCAGATCGAAGCCTTTGCCTTTGCCCACTTCCGCCCACAAAGTTTCAATTTCTGAAGCATCCCTATCCATTAAGTCAAACACAAAGCGCTCAAAATTGGAGGCTTTGGAAATATCCATTGAAGGGCTACTGGTTACATAAGTGTGTTCGGCGCTGCGCGGCAGGTATTCTCCGGTTTTGAAAAACTGGTCGAGCACATTGTTTTCATTGGTGGCCACAATCAGGCGGTGGATCGGCAAACCCATTTGACGGGCGATATGGCCGGCGCACACATTGCCGAAGTTGCCCGAAGGCACGCAAAAGCTCACTTTTTCCGCGTTCGACCGGGTGGCTTTGAAATAGCCTGCAAAATAGTAAACGATTTGCGCCAACACACGGCCCCAGTTGATGGAATTGACCGTGCCGATATTGTAGGTCTCTTTAAACTTAGCATCGTTTTGCAGCGCTTTCACAATATCTTGGCAATCGTCAAACATACCTTTCACAGCGATGTTGTGGATATTTTCGTCTTGCAGGCTAAACATCTGTGCGCGCTGGAATGCGCTCATTTTGCCTTCGGGCGACATCATAAACACATTTACGCCCTGCTTGCCGCGCAAAGCATATTCGGCGGCCGAGCCGGTATCGCCGCTGGTGGCGCCGATGATATTCAGCTTTTTGCCTTCTTTGGCCAGCACATATTCAAACGCATTACCCAAAAACTGCATGGCCATGTCTTTAAACGCCAGCGTCGGGCCGTTGGACAAGGCTTGGATTTTGATGCCGTCTTTAAGGGTGCGGACAGGGGTGATTTCGGGGTTACCGAATGTTTCTGCGGTGTAGGTTTTATTGATAATGCTCTTTAAATCTTCCGCCAGAATATCGGTGGCAAACAGGCTCATGATTTGAAAGGCCAGCTCAGGATAGCTCAAGCTGCGCCATTGCTGCAAAGTTTCGGCGCTGATTTGCGGGTAGCTTTCGGGCAGCATCAGGCCGCCGTCGGGCGCGAGGCCCATCAATAAAACTTCGCTGAACTGTTTGTTTGCGGTATTGCCGCGGGTGCTGATGTATTTCATGATTCTGTTTCCGGATTCCGTTGTGGGTTTTGTGCTTTGGTTTATTTGCTAAACAAACGTTTGGTGCAGGCGGTAACGGTTTTGGCCGTTACGCCGGCGATAACTTGGGTGCGGCCTGATTGCGTGCCCAATTGCAGCAGATCCGTGGCGGTAAGCTGGTTCGGCGCTTCTTGGGTAACGCAGCCGCAGATTTTGTTTTCCCATTCACGCTGTTTTTCCGCGGTCATCGCCAAAGCCACTATGCGCCATTCGTTGCGGTTATTCAATTCCACGCGGCATTGATTATCCAGCCAAGTGTTAAGCAGGGCATTGCTCACTCCGGCAGCGCTGTCTGTGTCTGCATTACCGCCCAGCAGGCTGCCGTCGGCAGCGCAGGCGCTCAAAAAAAATACCGTTGACGCAATTGCTAATATTTTTTTCATGGTTTCTCCTCGGCGATGGGAAATGGTTAAGGAATGTCGGCGCATATTGTACCGCAAGTTGCATAGTGAGGTTATATAATGGTAATGCCTGTCTGAAAAAAGAAAGAAGCCGTTATGTCTGATTTGTTTGCCCGCCAGCCCGAAGCGCCTTTGGCCGAACGCCTCCGCCCCAATTCTTTGGAAGATGTAATCGGCCAGCAGCATTTAATAGGCGAAGGCAAGCCGTTGAGAGTGGCGGTAGAGGGCGGCAAGCCGCATTCGATGCTGCTCTGGGGGCCGCCCGGCGTGGGAAAAACCACGTTGGCGCGCATTTTGGCGCAAAGTTTCAACGCTTTGTTTCTACCCGTATCCGCTGTGTTTTCGGGTGTAAAAGATATCCGCGAAGCCATTGAAAAAGCAGAAATTGCCTTGCAGCAAGGCCAAGCTACGATTTTGTTTGTTGATGAAGTCCACCGTTTCAACAAAGCCCAGCAAGACGCCTTTTTGCCGCATGTGGAAAGCGGCCTGTTAACCTTTATCGGCGCCACTACCGAAAACCCTTCGTTTGAAGTGAATCCCGCCCTTTTGAGCCGGGCACAGGTCTATGTGCTCGAATCTTTGAGCGCAGAGGATTTGCAAAAACTGATTGATAAAGTAATGGCGCTGCCCGAATACCGCAGCATGGGCTTGGAGCAGGAAGCGGCCCGGCTGCTCATCCAAACGGCCGACGGCGACGCCCGCCGCCTGCTTAACCTGCTCGAACAACTCTTGCGCGCGGCACAAACTCAAAACATCACCGTTCTGACGCCCGATTTTTTAGCCAACAGTTTGGGCGCGCAAATCCGCCGTTTCGATAAAGGCGGCGAAAGTTTTTACAATCAGATTTCCGCATTGCATAAATCCGTGCGCGGTTCGCACCCCAATGCCGCGCTGTATTGGTTTTGCCGTATGCTCGATGGCGGCGCCGACCCGCGCTACCTGTCGCGCCGCATTATCCGCATGGCCTGGGAAGACATCGGTTTGGCCGACCCGCGCGCCATGCAGATAGCCAATGAAGCCGCGCTCACCTACGAACGCTTGGGTTCGCCCGAAGGCGAGCTGGCGCTGGCTCAAGCCGTGCTCTATCTCGCGGCTGCGGCAAAATCCAACGCAGGCTACAACGCCTACAACCAAATGCGCCAATTTGTGAAACAAAACGCCAGCCATGAAGTGCCCGTCCACTTGCGCAACGCGCCCACAAAATTGATGAAGGAAATGGGATACGGCCGCGAATACCGCTACGCCCACGACGAGCCGCACGCCTATGCCGCCGGCGAAACTTATATGCCCGAGGGATTGGCGGAACCCGATTTTTACCGGCCCGTACCGCGGGGTTTGGAAATTAAAATCGGCGAAAAACTCGAATGGCTCAAGTCTCTCGACCAAGACACCGCAAAATAACATGCCTGTCTGAAACTTTCAGACAGGCATGTTCAGAAATATTTGACCCAGCTCAAAAAATCATTAAGATGATGCTTTCATTCAGAATCCACTGCCTATTAAGTTTA
The DNA here is from genome assembly GCF_000227765.1 of Neisseria wadsworthii 9715. Lineage (GTDB taxonomy): Bacteria > Pseudomonadota > Gammaproteobacteria > Burkholderiales > Neisseriaceae > Neisseria > Neisseria wadsworthii. The sequence goes on along the minus strand of NZ_JH165159.1, from coordinate 1,343,917 downwards.
TGAGTTTAACCGACTGGTCGTTGTTTGCCTTACTGTGCTTTCCCATTATCGCCACTTTATTGCCGCTTTTGCCTTTCAACCATTGGACTGTGCGTGTATTCGACTTTCCGCGCCTGCAAATTGCGTTTGTCAGCTTGGTCTGCATTTTTTTAGGCTGGGTACTGCAAGATTCCGATCATTGGCTGCTGCGCACTATGGAAATGCTCAACCTGCTGTGCATGGCTTATCAAATTTGGGAAATCTCAGCCTACACACCTTTAAGCCGCAAACAGGTCAAACGCTACCGCGGCGAGAGCGACCAGCGCAGCATCTCCCTGCTTACCAGCAACGTGCTCACGCCTAACCGCCGCGCCGATAAATTGCTGGCTCTGGTCGAAAAATGGCAGCCGGACGTCGTGTTGACATTAGAAACCGATTTATGGTGGGAGCAGCAGCTGGCGCAACTGGAAGAAAGCTATTCCTACACCGTTAAAATCCCGCTCGATAACCTCTACGGCATGCACCTATACAGCCGCTTGCCGCTGAAAAATGTCGAAGTGCGCCATTGGGTTCAAGAAGACATTCCCTCTATTTTTACAGAAGCCCAACTCCCTTCCGGCGAATGGATCCACCTATACTGCCTGCACCCCATGCCGCCCACGCCCACCGAAAGCGCCACGTCCACCAACCGAGATGCAGAATTGCTGCTGGTCGGCCAAGAAATCACACAAAACGACAAACCCGTGTTGGTATTCGGCGATTTGAACGACGTTGCCTGGTCTGCCACCTCACGCCTCTTCCAAAAAACCAGCGGCCTTCTAGACCCCCGCGTCGGCCGCGGCCTATACAGCACCTTCCATGCCCAATGGCCCTTGATGCGCTGGCCTCTGGATCATATTTTTCACAGTAGCGATTTTATGATGCGGGAAATCAAGGTGTTATCCGACATAGGCTCAGACCATTTTCCTGTTTACGGCAGCTTCCAATACCATCCCGCCGCCGAAGCCGTTCAGGAAGAGCCGCAAGCCGATTCGGGAGACCACAAAGAAGCCCAAGAAAAAATTGACGATGCCGATCCGGAGAAAAAGGTTATCAGAGAAAAATACTGAAACAAACCAGTTATCAATATGTTTTCAGACAGGCATTGTAGAAATGCCTGTCTGAAAACTTTACGAAGCTCGGTTAAAACAAAAACACACGATATATTAAGTGAACTTAATTTAACTGCTACCGCATTAGTCCACCTGGCCGTATTGCCCATACTATAGCCAGCCAGTTTGCATAAAATATTAATTCGCAAAGCCATAGCCCGGCAATGTTACTTTAATCTTTTAAACGAAATTCTGCAGCTCTTGCATGCGCTGTGAGCATTTCACCATGAGCCAACACACTTGCGATTTTCCCAAGCTTCTGCGCGCCTTGCTCGGAAACCTGAATCAGGCTACTGCGTTTTTGGAAGTCGTAAGTGCCTAACGGCGAAGAAAAGCGCGCCGTGCGGCTGGTGGGCAGCACGTGGTTAGGGCCGGCGCAATAATCACCCAAGCTCTCGCTGGTGTATTTGCCCATGAAAATCGCACCGGCATGGCGGATTTTTTTCGCCCATTCCTGCGGGCTTTCCACCGACAATTCCAAGTGTTCCGGCGCAATATAATTGGCGACTTCGCAGGCTTCATTCAAATCTTTCGTCAAAATCATTGCCCCTCGATTGCCAAGTGATGCTTCGATAATCGCTCGTCGCGGCATGTCTTCGATCAGCTTATCCATGACCGTCTGAACCTCGTCCAGATATTGTTTCGAGGTGGCGATCAGAATCGCTTGGGCGATTTCGTCGTGCTCCGCTTGGCTGAACAAATCCATTGCCACCCAATCGGCAGGCGTTGTACCGTCGGCAATCACCAGAATTTCAGACGGCCCCGCCACCATATCGATGCCCACCACGCCGAACACGCGACGTTTGGCGGCGGCTACAAACGCATTGCCGGGGCCGGTGATTTTATCGACCTGCGGCACGGTTTCGGTGCCGTAAGCCAGCGCCGCCACCGCCTGCGCACCGCCGATGGTAAACACTTTGGTTACGCCGGCCACAAATGCCGCCGCCAACACAATATCGTTGCGCTCGCCTTTGGGTGTAGGCACCACCATAATGATTTCCGGCACACCGGCCACATGCGCAGGCATGGCGTTCATAATCACCGAGCTGGGATAAGCCGCTTTACCACCTGGCACATAAATGCCCACGCGGTCGAGCGGGGTAATCTGCTGACCGAGCAAGGTGCCGTTTTCGTCGGTGTAGCTCCAAGATTCCATTTTCTGGTGTTTATGGTAGCTTTCCACACGGGCGGCAGCGGTTTTCAAGGCCGTCTGAACGTTTTCAGGCAGGCGTTCGAAAGCGGCTTTTAAGGCATCTTGGCTTAACGTCAAATCCGCCATGCTTTGAGCAGACATTCCGTCGAATTTATTGGTGTATTCCACCACCGCTGCATCGCCACGCTTCTGTACGTCAGCACAAATATCAGCAACAATTTGGTCGATTTTCGGATCTTGCGCGGTTTCAAAAGCGAGTAGCGTTTTCAACTCGGTTTGGAAATCAGGAGATTGTGTGTTGAGAAACTTCATAATCTATTCAAAATCTATTCAAATGATTTAATTAATAATGAATTTATTGTTTTCAGACAGGCCTAAGCCTGTCTGAAAACAATAAGCCGTTACAAATATTTCACACTTTCTGTAACATCAATGGTTATCCTATCGGCATTTTTTAACTGTTCAATCAAGTTAGCTGCCTCTGCTTCGCTCACACTGACACTTTGCACTAAATAATGAAGTAAATCATTTTTCTTTTTCGGCTGGTTTTTCTTAATGGCTAGCTCAGCATCGTGTAATTGCGGTGATGCTGCATGCTCCGCGTCATCAAGCGATATATCATCCCAAACATGTTTTACTGCTTGTAAAACCTTTTCTGCTTCAGTCTCCACCGAAACCCGCGGTATTTTTACTGATTCTTTTACCGCATCTTCATCAAATCGCAGTAACTTTTTATATTTATCTTTTTTGTCTTTCTTACTCTCTTTGTCTCTCTTGTCCTCTTTGTCTCTCTTGTCCTCTTTGTCTCTCTTGTCCTCTTTGTCTTTTTTATTCTTCTGCTTTTTATCTTTTAATTTAAATTCGCCACATTCTTTAAACACACGAATATATGCTTTAGGATAAACCTCTCGCAATTCTTTACAGCGTTTTTTCAGCTTCTTCCGAGGAGATAACACGATAATTTTAGCTCGAGGATTATTCCACAATAAGTTTTGAATATGCTTCGCAATGACTTGCGAAACTTTTTCCTCCGGCAAACGCACCACCTCAACGCCTTTATGCTTTTCAGCAAACTTCTTGGCTTTTTTCAGCTTCTTCTTGCTCTTGGCAAACAGAAAAGTCTTTCCATCTTGCTCTTTTATCCGAGCTTTACATTGTTTCAGCGACAATTTGCTTAAATCAACCACAAGATAGCTCATCCCGATCTCCTTATTTCTAAGTTAATGATTTTTTTTATTCTTTCAAAACCAACTTATTTTCCGTTTGCCACCACACCTGCAAAAGCTTCAATTATTGGTTCGATTAGCGCATATTTTGTTTTTAAAGCAGCTTTATTCACAACCAAGCGGCTGGAAATATCTACAATATGCTCTACTGCTTCCAAGTTATTTGCTTTCAACGTACCGCCGGTAGAAACCAAGTCAACAATCGCATCGCTCAAACCTACCAAAGGTGCGAGCTCCATTGAACCGTACAATTTGATAATGTCTACATGCACACCTTTTGCTGCAAAGTGCTCGGCAGCAATATCAGGATATTTGGTTGCCACACGCAAACGGCAGCCCGGCTTTGATGCTGCTGCGTAATCGAAACCTTTAGGTACTGCAACCATCATGCGGCATTTGGCAATTTGCAAATCTAAAGGCTGATAAAGCCCTTCACCACCATGCTCTATCAGCACATCTTTACCGGCAATACCGAAATCGGCCGCGCCATATTGCACGTAAGTCGGCACATCACTCGCCCTGACAATAACTAAACGGATCTCAGAATGGTTGGTTTCAATAATCAGTTTTCTGGATTTTTCCGGTGCTTCCGCCGGGATAATACCTGCTGCGGCCAAAAGCGGAAGCGTTTCTTCAAAAATACGGCCTTTAGATAAGGCTATGGTTAAACTATTATCTTGCATAATGTCTTTCATAAGAATAGCGAATGCCTGTCTGAAAAAACAAACATAAATAATATATTCATTTTAGCAAGATTTTCACATCATCGGCGATTTCCGTAGCGGTTTTCCCATAAGGTTCAAACACTATTGCCTGACCATTACGGTTTAAAAGATAAGTGCCGGCTGTATGATCAACTGTGTAGTCACCTTCCTTTAACGGTACTTTAACAGCTTGAATACGATAAAGCTGTTTCACAGCTTCGATATCTTGTTCGGATTTAGCAGATAGCCCGATAAAATCTTCATGGAAAAGCCGCACATATTTATCCGTGAGTTCCGGTGTGTCTCTTTGCGGATCAACACTCACAAACACCACCGCCACATCCTGAGCTTGTTGCCCCAACTGCTTTAAAACATCAGCATAAGTAGCCAAACCGGTCGGGCACACATCCGGGCAATGTGTAAAACCAAAAGCCAAAATAACAACTTTGCCGCGCAAATCCTGCAAACCAAAAGGCTGATTGCTCCCTCTCATTAATGTAAAGTCGCCACCCAAGCCTTCTTTTGAAATATCACTTCCGTAAAACGCAGGCACATTCTGTTGAATGTTTTCCACAACTTGCGTTTGAGCATCTTGCTGAGTACATGCAGGCAAAATAAATGCTGTTAATAAGGCAAAACCTAATATTCTCATCTTAAATAACCCCCCTTTACAACCGGTTTTAACAGAATTATAACAGCGCAAATTTACCATTATCTCACTTTCACAATATTCTTTAATTTAATTAATAATATTAATAAATCAAAGCATTACTATCTAGCCCTACACCAACCCCTGATAAACAGTTTACAAGTTACGTTTAACTGCTATAATACCGTCTTCGCTGGCCCGGGTGGCGAAATTGGTAGACGCAGGGGACTCAAAATCCCCCGCCGAAAGGTGTGTCGGTTCGAGTCCGACCCCGGGCACCACAAGATAACAATTTGATTATCTAAAATCAGAAAATGCTACTGCCCAGGTGGCGAAATTGGTAGACGCAGGGGACTCAAAATCCCCCGCCGAAAGGTGTGTCGGTTCGAGTCCGACCCTGGGCACCACAAAAAAACCGCTTTAAGGCGGTTATTTTTATTGTATTAGCTAATCACAACAATCAATACCCTAAACAGCCACAAAATTCAAAGACTGCCAAGCCTGCTGATAACTCATAAACGCTTTCAGACAGGTATTTCCATAATTCCCACCACTTCCCTTCATACTCAAGCCTAACCTGAGTATCCATCAATACCTTGTGTTATGTTTCCATAACTTTTGCCTATTTCAGACAGGCATATGTTAAATTCCGACTAAGAGATTGCTATTTCCTCCCGATTTGATACAATGCCTTCCTGAAACAAATATTTAGCAAGCCGCCGATTAACGTGCGGCTTGCGTTTTTATTGATTAAATACACATTGTCGCAAACTGCCCTTTGCAACCGCATATAGCGTACACTTTCCGAGCTTATAGTCAATTTTTTGCCGGCTTCGGCGGTGTACACAGCATGTGAATTGCAATGGGTTTTACTATATGAAGTTGCGACAACTGACGGAGAAAAAACTGTTATGAAAAAAACCCCTTTAACCGTACACGGCGCAGAGTTATTGAAAAAGGAATTGCAGCACCTGAAAAGCGTTGCCCGCCCTGCTGTGATAGAAGCCATCGCAGAAGCCCGTTCACACGGCGACTTATCGGAAAACGCAGAATACGAAGCGGCCAAAGAGCGTCAAGGCTTCATTGAGGGACGTATTGCCGAAGTGGAATACAAACTTTCTCATGCCCACATTATTAACCCAGCCGAAATCCACGCTGAAGGCAAAATCGTGTTCGGTTCAACCGTAACGCTGGAAGAAGTGGAAAGCGGCGAGGAAGTCCGCTATCAAATCGTAGGCGAAGACGAGGCGGATCTTAAAGAAAACAAAATTTCTGTAAGCTCTCCTATTGCGCGCGCTTTAATCGGCAAAGAAGAAGGCGATGTTGCCGAAGTGCAGGCACCCGGCGGCACCCGCGAATACGATATTGTAGCGGTAGAATATATTTAAACCAGACCAAACACGCAACAAGCAAATGCCTGTCTGAAATGTTCAGACAGGCA
>NZ_JH165159.1:1256797-1336853 GCF_000227765.1 Neisseria wadsworthii 9715 | reverse complement strand
GGCATTCTTGTATTTTGCTCTTTTGTCATATTTGACCATGCATTTGTTTGTGCATGGTTGACAGCTTATTTTTCATATAGTTTAATTCACAGAATTTAAAAAAATTTAACAAAGAGATTAGTCATGAATCGTTTTGCTGCGCTCATTGCAGGCAGTTGGCTAGGGATGCAGATTATGGCAGGCTATGTGGCCGCCCCTATTTTATTTAAAAGTTTGGACAGGGTTCCCGCCGGAGATATTGCCGGCAAGCTGTTTACCGTGGTCGGTTATTACGGCTTAGCTGCTTGGTTTTTGGTATATGTGGTTGCCAGAATACAGTCTTACAGCAAAAAGCCGCAGCGCTGGATTGCTCTGCAAATTGTTCTTCTAGGCATTAATCAGCTAGCCGTAACACCGGTTATCGAAGCAATCAAGCAAGGACAGCATCATCCGTTACTGGCTGTTTCCAATCTTTTCCTCTCCCCGTCGAGCGAAGCAGGTGGAATGACTGAATTTGCCTTTTGGCACGGGCTTTCCAGCCTGATTTACATGGCAACTTCCGTTTTAGGCTTACTTCTGCTCTCTGTCTTCCTACGGCTAAGCTTCGGAGAAAAGAAAACGCTGCCAGAAACCAAATAAACTGGTACAAAGCAGCTTGCGTTTCGTATGAAACAGCACGAAATACCTGAAATCTATACAACAAATGCCTGTCTGAAAACCACTTTTCAAACAGGCATTTCCATCGTCTCAAACACCTATTTTTATATTCAGGTTTACCTGAGTGTCTTAAAGTTTCGGCAACCTCAAATTATTTTCGAATCAAGCCCGAATATGATAGCGCTTATTACTAAGTTAAGTAGCTGACCATCTTTTCAGACAAGCAATCAATCTTCCACCCGTCCCAATATCATCGCATCGCCATAACTGAAAAAGCGGTATTGTTGCTCAATAGCATGTGCGTAAATATCGCGAATATTCTGCGTACCCGAAAAAGCGCTGACCAACATCAATAAAGTCGATTTCGGTAAATGGAAATTGGTGATTAAGCGATCAATCACTTCAAACCGATAGCCCGGCGTAATAAAAATATCCGTATCGCCCTGGCCTGCGCTCAACACACCGGAGCGCGCCGCAGATTCAAGCGCACGCATAGAGGTGGTGCCCACCGACCATACCCGCCGCCCTGCCTGTTTGGCTTTATGGATTTTATTCACCGTTTCTTCGGACACTTCATACCATTCACTATGCATTTTATGCTCGGCAATATTATCCACTCGCACCGGCTGAAATGTGCCTGCCCCCACATGCAGCGTTACTTCTGCCATTTCCACGCCTTTGGCCGCCAATACTTTCAGCATTTCCTCAGTAAAATGCAAACCTGCCGTAGGTGCGGCAACCGCGCCCTGCTCTTTTGCATAAACCGTTTGGTAGCGGCTGTCGTCATTTTCTCCGGCGGCACGCTCGATATAGGGAGGCAGCGGAAGATGGCCGTGTTGCTCCAAAAGTTCGTAAACGTTTAATCCGCCTTCAAAACGCAGGCAGAATAATTCGCCTCGCCGCTCTTCCATCACGGCCTTAATCCCACCTTCAAACCACAGCTCGGTGCCAGGTTTCGGTGATTTTGAGGAACGTATATGTGCAAGCGCGCGATTCGTATCCAACACCCGCTCAACCAAAGCTTCAATTTTTCCGCCGCTGGCTTTCTGTCCGAACAAACGGGCTTTAATCACTTTGGTATTGTTAAACACCAGCACATCGCCGGTCTCAAGCCACATCGGCAAATCGGCAAACACCTTATCTTGGAAAGGCTTATCAGGCAGCGCAACCAGCAAACGGCTGTTACCGCGTATTTCGGGGGGATGCTGGGCAATTAATTGCTCCGGCAGTTGGAAGTCAAAATCAGAAATATGCATGAAACTTTAATTCACAATTTTAAAAAAATAAACACAATGCCTGTCTGAAAACTTTTTTCAGACAGGCATGTAAACAAATTCACTTCAGAAAGTCCAGCCGAGCTGTCTGAACAAACCGCACAAGAACCACCAGCAGTAATGCAGCCCGATAGCGATAAACCATGCCAAGCCAATACGGTTGTTTTCCAGAAACGTGCGGAAACAAGCCTGCCGGTCGCGTGTTTTAATCGTTTGATATTGCTGCCACTGCCAATACACCACCAGCGGCACCGCCAGCCAATAAGGCCAAGTCGCTTTAATCTGAATGCCCAGAATCACCATCAACACGGTAAACCAGAAATGGCAGAGCATCACTGCGGCAATGTCATGCTGGCCAAACGTGATGGCGGAAGTTTTGATGCCGATTTTCAAATCATCTTCTTTATCGGCCATCGCATAAATCGTGTCGTAAGCCAGCGTCCACAGCACATTGGCGGTAAACAGCAACCAAGCCACCGACGGCACGGTTTCCTTTACAGCGGCAAACGCCATCGGAATGCCGAATGAAAAAGCCAAACCGAGATAAAACTGGGGCAGCGGGAAAAACCGCTTGGTAAACGGATAGGTAATTGCCAGAAAAAGGGCGGGAAGGCTCATCAGCCAAGTCAGGCTGTTGAGCGGCAACAAACAGAGCGCCGCCAACATACAGAGAATCAATAGAAGCAACAAGGCTTCGCTTTTGGTTACCAAACCTCTCGCAAACGGGCGTGATTTGGTGCGCTCAACCGCGCCGTCAATATCGCGGTCGGCAAAATCATTAACCACACAACCTGCGCTGCGCATCAGAAAAGTACCCATCAAAAAAGCAGCCAGAATTATCAAATCCGGCACACCTTCCGATGCAATCCATAATGCCCAGAGTGTGGGCCAAAGTAAAAGCAAAGTACCTATCGGCTTTTCAACCCGCATCAGACGGCTGTATATAAGCATACGGCCAACCGCATAACGCGGAAGCATTTGTAATAGTAAGCGTTTCATTTCCATTTTCTGTATTTGTTTTCCGTTTTATGGCTGCTTCTGTTATTTTTATCAATTTAGCCATGATTTATCGTGAGTTTGTGCATTAATTGCTTATTTTTATTATGCACCGAGCTTGTCTAAGCGGCATGAATTATATAATAAATTCATGCCTATATGCTGTTTCAAAAGCAAAAGAACATCAATTTATGCAAGAGGATTATTTTCTCCTTAATAAAGAAACATTTCCACGCCTCGGTGAAGCAGGATTAGAACTATTCAAAATCGTCCAGAAAATATTCCACCAAGCCCAAACGGTTGCCGTTTAATGAGAACACGGAACGCCGCGCTGCTATTGACAAAGCATTTTCATACGGTAGAACCACATGCCCGCAACTGCAATATTCAAAAGGTGTGCGCACCAAAGGCAGCGCGCCATTAAACAAACGCTCTCCCAAAGGCTGCGTGCCGCAATCCAACACTTCGTGCCACACGGCGTCATCCGCTTCACACACACTGCGCGCCCACACAACCGGCTGGCCGCTCAAACACAATAACACTTCCCGTGAAAACACTTGCGCAGGAAAATGCCTGTCTGAAAACCATCCGCGGCTTTCAGACAGGCCCAAATGTAAAAGACGCACGGAAAATGACGTATCCAAAGACCTGAGTGCGGCGGTTAAAGACGGCTGCTGCATCAGCCATTGCAGTTTTTCAGACAGGCCTTCGGGCAGCTGCTCCTGCCAGTTTAATGTTTGCTGCATAAGCCGCCCCGTTAATCAATCTTAATATATTCAACCGACAAAATTTCAATTTCCTCGCTGCCTTCAGGCGTGCGCAACACCACTTCGTCACCCTCCCGCGCTTTGATTAAGCAACGCGCCAGCGGGGAAATCCAGGAAATTTTGTTGTGTGCAGTATCAATCTCATCTACGCCGACAATTTTTACCGTTTGTTCGCTGCCGTCGCCGCGCAGCAATAAAACGGTTGCACCGAAAAACACTTGGTCGGTGGCTTCGCGCGTTTCCGGGTCGACTACTTGCGCGGCCTCCAAACGCTTGGTCAGAAAGCGGATGCGGCGGTCGATTTCCCGCATACGGCGTTTGCCGTAGAGATAATCGCCGTTTTCACTACGGTCTCCGTTGCTCGCTGCCCAGTTGACGATTTGCACGATTTCCGGACGCTCTTTATTAACCAGCTGGTAAAGCTCGTCTTTCAAAGCCTGCCAGCCTGTAGGAGTGATGTAATTGGGCGTGTCGCTCATAATGGAGAAACATTTGTCAAAATTTAAACGCGTATTTTACTTCATCCGAAACCAAAAAAGAAAACAGTCTGGCAGAAATACAGCAATTCATAAATAATGCCTGTCTGAAAATATGTTTCAGACAGGCATTGGCTTGATATCACCAATCGCCCAAACCCAAGCCGATGGAAGTTGCCGCAATCACAGCTTCCCTGCGGTTGATACCGTTGGTCATAATGATGCGTACACCTGCAATGGCAATCAACCCAAACATCAACACCATCGCACCGCCGAGCACCGGGCTGGGAATCGTAGTAAATGCGCGCCCCACAATCGGAAACAGACCCAATACCACCAAAATCGCCGCAATATACTTGCCCACATGCCGCGAAGCTACTCCGGTCATCTGAATCACGCCGTTGTTTTGAGCAAACGTGGTCAGAGGCAGCGAGCCGAGTGCAGTAGCAATCACGGAAACCAAGCCGTCGGCAAACACGCCTCCGCGCAAACGCTTCTGAAACTCATCGCCTTCATAATCTTCACCCGACACCATTGCTGTAGCGGTTAAATCGCCCACCGCCTCGAAAATACTCAGTAAATACACCAAACCGGCCACCAAAAACGGCACCCATTGGAAATCGAAACCATATTTAAACGGCACGGGAACCGTCACCAAAGGCAAATCCTTCAACACCGAAAAATCCACCATGCCCAAAAACAGCGCCGCGATACAGCCCGCGATCATCCCTACCGCAATGCCGCTCATACGCAGCAACGGGTTTTTCAAGCTGTTGAAAAACAATACCACCGCCAACACGAACGCCGCCAGAGCAATATTCTGCCAAGCACCGAAGCTGCCGTCGTTCAAAGCCGCATAACCTCCTCCGAATTCAGTAATCGCCACGCTGACCAAGCTCAGGCCGATCATCATCACCACCACGCCGCTCACGGTAGGCGTGATCACTTTTTGCAGATAAGGCAGCAGCCATGCCGAACCGGCCACCAAAAACGCGCCGACAAACGCCACGCCCAACAGCGCCGAAATCATCGCATGCTCGTCCAAGCCCTGCTCTTTCATACCCAAACCGAGCGAAATCATTACGCCGACAAACGAGAAGTTTACCGACTGAATCGACAACAGCCCCGAACCCACAGGCCCGAAACGGTTTACCTGCAAATAAGTGCCGATACCCGAAGCCACCATCGCCATCGACACCAGATAAGCCGTCATTTCCGGCGGCAGCTTCAACGCACCGCCCACAATCAGCGCCGGCGTAATCATCGGCACAAATATTGCCAGCAAATGTGTAATCGCACTTAATAAAGCATTGGCAAACGGCGGTTTGTCTTCCAAGCGGTAAACCAAATCCGGCGTGTCCGCACCCTTTCTCAACGGGGCTCCCATCACATTATTCCCTTAATCAAATTAAAATAAAATTTACAAGGTTACGCATCATTCAGCCCGACACTCTCACTTAAAACTATTTGAAACAACAAAAGCTTAAGTATCAAAGCTGAAGCTATACATAAAATGTCAAATTTTGTAACCGCGAGCATTTTATCCGAAGCGCAAAAGCACTTCCATTTTTTTACCTTTTGTCGGCTTTCCCCACCGCACAGCCAAAAAACAGCGTTCCACACACCCACAACCGCCGTTTATCCTTGAAAATACCGATTAACATTTCTTCTGCTATCATGCCTGTCTGAAACGGCGGCTTCACCCAACCGCTATTTCACAACGCAGATAAAGTAAGCTACAATCCACCATTATTATTGACGTCTGACAAAGGTTTCCACTATGTTAAAAGGCAGTTTGGTCGCATTGATTACCCCGATGCAGGCAGACGGCAGCATTGATTACAATGCGCTGCACAATCTGATCGACTGGCACATCGAAAACGGCACCGACGCTATCGTAGCCGTAGGCACTACCGGCGAGAGCGCCACTTTATCCGTTGAAGAACACAAGCAGGTAATCGAAGCCACCGTAAAACACGCCGCCAAGCGCATTCCCATCATCGCCGGCACCGGCGCCAACAATACTCATGAAGCCATCGAGCTTTCCAAAGCTGCAAAAGCTGCGGGCGCCGATTACACTTTGTCTGTCGTTCCCTATTACAACAAACCCTCCCAAGAAGGTATTTACCAACATTACAAAGCCATTGCCGAAGCAGTGGATATTCCGATGATTATCTATAATGTTCCCGGCAGAACGGTTGTGAACATGTCAAACGAAACCATTCTGCGTTTGGCAAAACTGCCCAATATTGTCGGCGTGAAAGAAGCCAGCGGCGACGTAGCCCGCGATATCGAGCTGATTAACGCGGCACCGGAAAGCTTCGCCGTTTATTCCGGCGACGATCCTACCGGCCTGCCCTTTATGCTTTGCGGCGGACAAGGCGTCATTACCGTTGCCGCCAATATCGCACCCAAGCTGTTTGCCGACATGTGCCGCGAAGCATTGGCAGGCAACATCGCCGAATCCCGCCGTTTAAACCAAAAGCTGATTCCGCTTTACAACGTGATGTTCTGCGAGCCCAGCCCCGCCGCACAAAAATGGGCCTTGAGCAAACTGGGCAGGTGCAGTGCAACTGTGCGTTTGCCGATTATTGAACTATCCAAAGAAGCACAAGCCAAAGTTCAAGATGCTTTAGAAACACTCAAACTGATTTAACCCCCAACAGGAATGATTATATGAACCGCATGAAACCGGCCGTATTGGCCATCGCCTTAATCGGCTTGGCCGCCTGTTCCAGCAACAAAGCGCAACCCAAACTTGATTACCAAACCCAAAACCGCAAAGTGGTGAATCTGGAAGTTCCCCCTGATTTAACCAATCCGAATCAAGGCAACCGTTACAACCTGCCCGCAGCAGGTGGTGCGGTTCGTGCCAGTGACATACAGCGTGCCAACGCCCAACAACCGGCCAACCAAGCCGTATTGCAAGGCGTGCAAGGTGTAGAATTGAAGCGCGAAGGCAATCAGCGCTGGCTGCAAATCAGCGGTAAGCAACCCGCTGAAATCTGGCCGCTTCTGAAAGCCTTCTGGCAGGAAAACGGCTTCGTTATCAAATCCGAGGAGCCTGCCATCGGCCAAATGGAAACAGAATGGGCAGAAAACCGCGCCAAAATCCCGCAAGACGGCCTGCGCAACCTGTTTGAAAAAGTCGGCCTCGGCGGCATTTATTCCACCAGCGAGCGCGATAAATTCACCATCCGCATCGAACGCGGCGCCAACAGCACAACCGATGTATTCTTTGTTCACAAAGGCATGAAAGAGGTATACACCAATAAAAACAAAGACACCACCATGTGGGAGCCGCGCCCGAACGAACCTACTTTGGAAGCAGCATTCTTAGGTCGCTTTATGCAATATCTGGGTGCCGACCAGCAACAAGTCGAACGTCAATTGCAGCAAAACGCCGGCAAAGCCACAGTCAGCGAATTGGCTAAAGTCGATGGCAACAGCCTTTTGGTCAGCGGCGATTACCAGCGCAACTGGCGCCGTACAGGCTTGGCGCTTGACCGTATCGGCTTGACCGTATTAGGCCAGAATGTCGAAAAACACGCATTCCTGGTGCAGCCGGTGCCTGATGAATCAGCCGCCAAAGGTAAAAAGCCCGGCATGTTCACCCGTATTTTCGGCAAAGGTAAAAAAGACGATTCCGCCAAACAGACCATGCCTGAGCTGATTGTGTTTGTAGAACCTGTTCAAGGCGGCTCGCGCATTCAAATCCTCAACAAAGACGGCAGCGCCTACCGAGGCAAAGAGGTTTCAAGCTGGCTTAGCAGCCTGCAAAACGAATTGCGTTAATCTTTGTGTCAAGCAATCAATGCCTGTCTGAAAAATCTTTTCAGACAGGCATTGTGTTTAAAGCTAAAATACGCTTCTTTCAATTTTCACAAACAATTTCCAAAATAAAATGTTAGTTCTCGGCATCGAATCCTCCTGCGACGAAACCGGCGTTGCGCTTTACGACACAGAACACGGCCTGATCGGCAACCAGCTGCACACCCAAATGGCGATGCACGCCGAATACGGCGGCGTTGTGCCCGAGCTTGCCAGCCGCGACCACATCCGCCGCTTAGTGCCACTCACCCATGCCTGTCTGAAAGAAGCCGGCAAAACATTCGGCGATATTGATGCCGTTGCTTTCACTCAAGGCCCGGGTTTGGGCGGCGCGCTGCTGGCAGGTTCAGGCTATGCCAACGCTTTAGCCTTTGCACTGGGCAAACCCGTGATTCCGGTGCACCACTTGGAAGGCCACTTGCTCTCCCCGCTTTTGGCAGAAGAAAAACCCGACTTTCCCTTTGTCGCCCTGCTTGTTTCAGGCGGCCACACCCAGCTGATGGCTGTGCGCGGTATCGGCGATTACACTTTGCTGGGCGAAAGCGTGGACGATGCCGCCGGCGAAGCCTTCGATAAAACCGCCAAGCTGCTCGGCCTGCCCTATCCCGGCGGCGCCAAACTTTCCGAACTGGCCAAACTCGGCCGCCCCAACGTTTACACGTTTCCGCGCCCGATGCTGCATTCGCACGACTTGCAAATGAGCTTCTCCGGCCTGAAAACCGCCGTGCTCACAGCGGTGCAAAAAGCAGAAGCCTCTTCTGAAAACGGCAGCCTTTCCGAGCAAACCCGCAATGATATCTGCCGCGCTTTCCAAGATGCCGTGGTTGACGTATTGTTTTCCAAAGCCAAGCAGGCGCTTATCGACACAGGCTTCCGCACATTGGTGGTAGCTGGCGGCGTAGGTGCCAACTGGAAACTGCGCGAATCACTGGCCGCACTCAGCATCAAACCTGCGCCCAAGGCCAAACCTGAAGCCGTGAAAGTGTTCTTCCCGCCCCTGCCGCTCTGTACCGACAACGGCGCCATGATTGCCTTTGCCGGCGCCATGCATTTGCAAAAGTCTACCCAAGCAGGCGCGTTTGGTGTCAAACCGCGCTGGCCGCTAACCGATATTGTGAAATAAAGCACACAGCAAATGCCTGTCTGAATGTTTTCAGACAGGCATAGGTTATGCGGCAATACAGCGAATCACTTAAAAATAGTACATTCGTCATACTCGGGCTTGACCCGAGTATCTCTTAAAGTTACTGGAACTCAAGATACTCGGGTCAAGCCCGAGTATGACGGTATCCTTATTATGTCAGTGGATTAACTAATATACCGCCAAATACAATCAATATACGAAGAGCATACAACCTCCAGCTCCCAAACAAAAATGCCTGTCTGAAAGCATTCAGACAGGCATTCTCTATATGTTCACATTATTTTGCCATTTGCTCCGACTGAATCGCAGTCAGCGCGATGGTGTACACGATATCTTCCACCAAAGCACCGCGCGACAAATCGTTTACAGGCTTGCGCAAACCTTGCAGCATGGGGCCTACGCTCAATACATTGGCATTGCGCTGCACCGCTTTGTAAGTACAGTTACCCGTGTTCAAATCCGGGAAAATAAACACGGTAGCCTTGCCTGCAACCGGGCTGTTGGGCGCTTTGGATTTGGCAACGCTGGCAACGCTCGCCGCATCGTATTGCAACGGGCCGTCCACCGCGATGTCGGGGCGTTGCTGTTTCACCAGTTCAACGGCAGCGGCTACTGCTTCCACATCCGGGCCTGCGCCTGATGTGCCGGTTGAGTAGGAAATCATGGCCACGCGCGGCTCAATGCCAAATGCTTTGGCTGAATCTGCAGATTGGATGGCGATTTCGGCCAATTGATCCGGTGTCGGGTTCGGGTTAACCGCGCAGTCGCCATACACCAGCACTTGACCGGGCAGCAGCATGAAAAACACGCTGGATACAATGCTAGCACCGGGCGCGGTTTTAATCAGTTGAAATGCAGGGCGGATGGTGTTGGCAGTGGTGTGAACCGCGCCGGAAACCAAGCCGTCCACATCGTTTTGCGCCATCATCATGGTGCCGAGCACAACGGTGTCTTTCAATTGCTCGCGCGCCTGCTCGGGCGTTAAACCTTTGCTTTTGCGCAGTTCGCACATCGGCGCAACATATTGTTCGATTAAAGTATCGGGATCAATGATTTCCACGGAATCCGGCAATTCCACGCCGATTTCCTGAGCCACGGCCAACACGGCCGGGCGGGGTGCAAGCAACACGCAACGGGCAATGCCTTTTTCATGGCAAATCGCAGCGGCATGCACGGTGCGCGGCTCCGCACCTTCCGGCAACACGATGCGCTTGTTGGCTTTGCGCGCAGATTCCATCATATTGAAGCGGAATTGTGCGGGCGACATGCGCGGCTCTTGAGGCGCAACCAGTTTGGACACACCTTCCAGCGCGTCGGGCTTGCCCAAATAAGGCAGGCCGGCATCTTTAGCCGCTTCCGCGCTGCCGCCGATTACACCCATGATTTCTACGTTTTTACCGGCAAACGATTGTTTGGCGAGCTTCAGGCGGGTTGCCGTGCCGCATTCGTTGCTGGAAGCAAACACCACTCGCGCATTAAAAGATGTGGCGAGCTCCACATTTTGCACGGATAAAAATGCGCGTTCGGCATCATTTTGAATACCCTGAATCACCACGTTCGGTTTATCAAGCTCTGCTACGCGGCCGACCAACAGGTCGAACCAATCATCAGATTTGCCGGCACCAATCAGCTGCTCGGCTTCGGAAGCATCGGCCAGCGGATTAAACACCACCGCATCAGGCAGGCCTGAAGCCACGGTTTTTGCAACGGATGCCATATCCACATGAACGCATACGGGTACAATCAAAATATTTGCCATAACGCATTTCCTTTTGTATTTAGGGGGTTAATCTACATCATTTCAACAAGGTGCAAATATACTCTAAAAAGGCAGAAAATCCTACTTGTTTTGATTTTATGATGACAGCCATCCGCATTGCTGATAGGCTTCGGTATTCGCAGATTCCTGTCTGAAAAATAGGCAACACAGCGGTTATAAAATGTGCATCCAAACTTATAAAAACAGCACTATAAACTTTTCAAATCAGATATAAGCTCAACCCGAGGACACACCATGATTCCCGTATCCGTATTAAACCTTGTGCCCATACGCGAAGGTCAAAACCGCGCCCAGGCCATTGAATCCATGATCGAGCTGGCCCAAGAAACAGAAAGAATAGGCTACACGCGCTATTGGATTGCCGAACACCACAACATGCCCAGCCTTGTCAGCTCGGCCACACAGGTTTTGATCGGCCACACGCTGGCCCACACCAACAAAATCCGTGTAGGCAGCGGCGGCGTGATGCTGCCCAACCACAGCCCGCTTTTGGTCGCCGAACAATACGGCACACTCGCCACCATCTATCCCGACCGCGTTGACTTAGGCATAGGCCGCGCACCGGGTACCGACCGCCCCACAGCCACCGCACTACGCCGCAACGAACGCAACCTCTCGCTGAATTATCCAAATGATGTGCAGATGCTGCAACGCTATTTCCGCTCAAGTGATGAGCAAGGTTATGTTCGCGCATTTCCCGGCGTCGGGCTGAATGTTCCCATTTATATGCTCGGCTCCAGCACCGAAAGCGCCCACTTGGCTGCTGAACTCGGCCTGCCATTTGCCTTCGCCGCCCATTTTGCGCCGCGCCTGATGGATGCAGCTCTTGAGATCTACCGGCGTGAGTTCAAACCTTCCGATGTACTGGAAAAACCTTATGTGATTGTGTGTCTCAACGTCATTGCCGCAGACACCGACGAAGAAGCCCGTTTTCTCGCAGGCTCACAGCAGCAATTTATAGCCAACATCATCAAGAACACTCGTCAGCCGCTCCAGCCCCCCGTAACCGAAACGCACATCCAATGGGGCAGCGAACAAGAGCAGGCAGCCGTAAACGAAATGCTGGCCTGTTCGCTGATTGGCAGCAAAGCAAGCGTGGCCGCCCAATTCGAAGCCCTGCAAATCCGATTGCGTGCCGATGAAATCATGGTTGTCAGCTATATTTATTATCAGCAAAAACAATACCATTCTTACCGGCTGTTTCACGAAATCGCATCTTCTTACCAGCCAAGTTCACTGTAAAAACAAACATGCCTGTCTGAAAACTTTTTCAGACAGGCATTTGCTTAATGAAAACCTATGTGGCTTTGCGTTAAACCACCGGCGCGCCCAAAACTTCCCTGCGGCTGCCGCGCATCTTCACATAGCCGTCATACATGCTCAAACCCAGCCCCAGCCAGATAAAGCCGTAAGTAACCACCGAATCGGCCGACACCTGTTCGCCGAGCAGCGTGGCCGCCAGCACAAACAGCAAAATCGGTTCGAGATAGCTCAACATGCCAAACAGCGTTACCGGAAGCAGGCGGTTGGATTGCAGGTTCAGCAGCATCGCCGCTGCGCTTACCACGCCCAACATGGGAATCAGCAGCCATTGCTTGGAAGGCTCCAGCCACACATCCATCCCGCCGGTATAAAACAGATAAAACACCGCCACCGGCGCAATCACCGACAAATCCACCAGCAAACCCGCCAGCTCCGGCACGTTCAAATGGCGGCGCAGCAGATAATAAACAGGATACGAGCCGAACACCCACAGCGTTACCCAAGAAAACGCATGGGTGTGCCAGATTTCATAAAGCACGCCGCAGCCTGCAGCGGCCACCGCCAGCCATTGCAGGCGGCTGACTTCTTCATTCAAAAACACCCGCCCGCACAAGACCATCATCAACGGAAAAAGAAAATAACCCACCGCCACATCCATGCCGTAGCCATTCAGCGGCCCCCACATAAACAGCCAAAGCTGGCTGGCCAAAACCGGCGTGGGCAGAATCAGCAGCAGCCATCTGCGCCAGTTTTTACCCGTTTCGTGGGCAAAGCGAAACACCTCGTGCCTGCCGTTGCCCAGCCACAAAATCAGGCACAACACACCCAACATCGCCACCATGCGCCATGCAAATACATTTGTGCCGCTCATCGGCTGCATCCAACCGCCGTAAAGATAAAGCACGGCAAACAAAATATTGGACACCACGCCTGCAATCAGGCCTTTTTTTATTGTGTTCATTTTAATGTTCTTATTCTGAAATCAAGATAATGTTTGGAATCAGCATTTTAATGCTTGAATGCAGAAAAATTTTTTCCGTTTTATCCGTTTTATGAAATAATTTATCTAAATTTAATCTGTTATGAAAAATTTTATCAAATATTCAAAATGTATAACCCAGACAAGCTAGACCGCCAGATTCTCAACATCTTGCAAAGCGACGCCACACTCTCGCTCAACGAACTTTCCGCACAAGTCAACGCTTCCGTTGCCACTTGCCAGCGGCGCATCCTCAACATGAAGCAGCAGGGCATCATTCTAAAGCAGGTTGTTTTGGTCAACCCCGCTGCCGTCGGCCGCAGCCTCAGCGTGTTTGTATCGGTGGAAATGGCCAGCCAAAACACGGCGCAGCAAGACGCTTTCGTGCGCCGCATCAACGAAGAGCCCGACGTGGCCGGCTGCTACGAAGTATCCGGCGCCTATGATTACATGCTGCTCGTTCATGCCAAAAACATGGAGGAATACCACCAATTCACCCGCCGCGCACTCAATTCGGAAAACAACGTGCGCAGCTTTACCAGCCAGTTTGTGATGAACTTCAACAAAGTCGAAACCAAAATCGCCCTGGAATAAACCATGCCTGTCTGAAAACTTTCAGACAGGCATACTCACTATATAACGATACCGTCATACTCAGGCTTGCCCCGAGTATGACGAGGCGTGCTGATTTTTTAAGTTTATTTGCCATATAACCAATCGACCATTAAGCCGCAAAGCCGGCCCGCTTATCCGCTATAATGCCTGTCTGAAAACACTTTCCAAGCCAAGCCCATGCTTTATCTTTACCAATCCAACCGCCTCGAAGACCTTGCCGAGCTTTTGCAGGCTGTCAAAACGCGCCAACCTTTGCGCCACCTGCTCGCCTCGGAAGAAATCATCGTGCAGAGCCAGGGCATGCGGCGATTTCTCAGCAGGCATCTGGCGCGCGAAACCGGTATCGCCGCCAACCTCAAATTCAGCCTGCCCGCCGGCCTGGCTTGGCGGCTGATGCGCGACACCTTGCCCGACATCCCCGCGCTCAACCCGTTTTCCCCCGAAGTGATGCGCTGGCGGCTGCTCGGTTTGTTTTCAGACAGGCATTTCCATCATGCCCCCGAGTTTGCACTCAGCCGCGCCGCACTCGGCACCTACCTGCAACGCGGCGGCAATGCTGCCTACCAACTGGCTGGTCAGATGGCCGATATTTTCGACCAATACCTGATTTACCGCGCCGACTGGCTGGATACCTGGCAGGCTGGCAAAATGCTCGGGCTGGGCGACGACGAAGCCTGGCAAGCGGAGCTTTGGCGCTTTCTCGACGACGGCTCTCAAACTGCGCCGCACCGTGCTGCCTTGTGGCAGCAGTTTCTCGGCGCACTGGATAAAGCCAAGCTGCCCGAACGCTTTTTCGTGTTCGGCATCGCCACCCTCGCGCCGCTTTATCTGGAGCTGCTGCAAGCCCTGTCACAACATTGCGACATCCATGTTTTCGCCCTCAACCCGAGCAGCGAATACTGGGGCAACATCATCGAGCCGGCGCAAATCCTCAAAAACGGCACCGACATTGATTTAAGCCAAAGCGGCCATCCGCTGCTGGCTTCACTCGGCAAACAAGGGCGCGACTTTTTCGACGCGCTGATAGAAGCGGGCGCGCAAACCGAGCTGGCCGTTTATTCCGATGCCGCCGCGTCCGAAAGCCTGCTGCACCGCCTGCAACACGACATCCAAACCCTTAGCCTGCCCGCCGCTGCGGAAACACCGTCCGAACCCGACGGCAGCATCCGCATCGTGTCCGCCCACAGCCCCTTGCGCGAATTGCAGATTCTCAAAGACCACATCCTGCGCGTTTTAAACGAGCACCCGGGCTGGCAGCCGCACGACATCGCCGTGCTCACCCCCAACATCGAACCGTACAGCCCCTATATCGAAGCCGTATTCGGCCGCCAAACCGGCGGCGGCCAAGCTTTGCCCTATTCCGTTTCCGACGTCAAACTCAGCCGCCGCCAGCCGCTTTTACACGCGCTGGAACAAACGCTGGAATTACTGGAAAGCCGCTTTGAAACCGACAAAGTACTGCCGCTTTTGGAAAACGAAACCGTGCTGCGCCGCTTCGGCCTCAGCCGCCAAGACCTGCCGCTGCTGCACGAAACCGTGGCGCAGCTCAACATCCATTGGGGCATGGGCGGCGAGATGCGCGGCGGCAGAGACACCTTGTTCACTTGGCAGCAGGGGCTCGACCGCTTGGTGCTCGGCTGGATGATGCCCGGCAACACCGGCACCTTGTGGCAAAACATCAGTGCCCTGCCCGGCAACTTAAACCTGCTCGAACCACTAAGCCGTTTCGCCGCCTTCATCCGCACTTTGGCAAACATCCGGCGCGATTGGCAGCAGGCGGCCGACGTGCCCGAGTGGACACAACGCGTGCGCCGCCTGACAACGCGTCTGTTCCAACCCGAAAGCGGCGACCAACATGCCGTGCAGCAAATCGAACAAGCACTTGCCCAATGGCAGGAAGAAGCCGCATTGGCCGGTTTCAGACAGGCATTGCCACAACACACTGCCATCCACCACATCACCCGTTTTCTCGAAAGCCGCAGCGAAGCCGGCTTCCTGCGCAGCGGCATCACCTTTTGCAGCATGGTGCCGATGCGCAGCCTGCCCTTTAAAATGCTCTGCCTTATCGGCCTGAACGACACCGACTTCCCGCGCAACACCCGCGCTTCCGGCTTCGACCTGATTGCCCGCCATCCGCGCAAAGGCGACCGCGCCCGCCGCGACGATGACCGCTATCTCTTCCTCGAAGCCCTGATGAGCGCGCGCGAAATCCTCTATCTTTCCTATCAAGGCCGCAGCATACAGAATAACGACCTGCTCGCCCCTTCCGCCCTGCTGCCCGAACTTATCGACACCCTCTCCGCCATGACCGGCCTGCCGCCCGAACAATTGTCGGAGCAAATGATTGAAAACCACCCGCTGCAAGCCTTTTCACCGCAATACTTTGTTTCAGACAGGCATTACACCAGCAGCCGCAGCGACTATGCCGAAGCGCTCAACCGCCCGCAAAAACCCGTGCAGCCGTTTTTCAGCCGACCTTTGGCCGAACCCGAAACCGCCTGCACCGTCAGCCACGGCCGCCTGATACAGTTTTGGCGCAATCCCGTGCGCGCGTGGCTGCAGCAAAACCTCAACTGGCGCGAGCCTTACATTGATGAAGCTTGGGATTCCGCCGAGCCTTTCACGCCCGAGCACTCGGGCCGCATCACCGCCGAATACACCGCCGCCCGCCGCCACAATCAAGATTTCAACCGCACCGCCGAGCGGCTGGCCGCCGAAAGCATGCTGCCCGCGGGCGAGTTGGGCAAACTTTGGCGCAACGAATTCGAAGCCAAAGCCAAATCACTCGATACTGCGTTGGTGCAAAGCCCCAAGCTGCACTCCGTGCCCTACACGCTCACGCTCGGCAAACACACGCTGGAAGGCAGCCTCGGCAAACTTTACCGTCACGGGCTGATTGATTTTCAAAACGAACAGCCCAACGCCCCGCGCCAGATAGAGCTGATGCTGGAGCACCTGATTTTCAACGCCGTTCGCCCCGACGGCACGGAAAGCTTCCAAAGCCACTGGCTTCTGCCCGGCAATCCGACCATCCTGCCCGAAATTCCGCAGGAAAAAGCCCAAAGCCTGCTCACCCTTTGGCTGGATTACTACGTTCTCGGCCAAACCCGGCCGCTGCCCTTCCTCCCCAAAACCAACCTTGCCGCCGCCAAAGCATGGTTAAACCCCGGTAAAGACGATCCTGCCGACAAAGCCAAAAAAGAAGCCTATAAAGCCTACAACGGCTCCAAAATGAGCACCGGTCAGCGCGAATATACCGAAGTGGATCTGGTGTTCGGTTCCGCAGGCGAAGCGCCGCCGGAGCAGCAGCTTTTTTGGACGCTCACAGAGCAAATGCTCGTTCCCACATTAAGCGCCTGCCCCTGCTTGCAGAAAAATGAAGGTAATAAAACCGAAACCGAAGCCGAATAAACCATGCCTGTCTGAAAAAGTTTTCAGACAGGCATTGGCATTTTGAATCTTAAATCGTTTCTGCAACCGAACCGACTTGCCGTATAGTCAACCAGCAGTTGATTAGCTATATAGATACTTTCTCCGAAGCCTTTACCTCGTTCTCAACCCACGCCTCCAACGCCTCCTCACTCAGCTGCTTTAATAATTTGCCATTCACATAAAAAGTGGGAGTGCCACGGACGTTGACAGCTTCCACATCAACAGTATCGGCTTCCAACAACTCGGCAATCTCCGCCGAACCTGCAACTTTGCGCGCCCTTGCCTCATCCAATCCTGCTTTAACTGCAGCCGCCCAAGCCGCTTGGGCTTTTTTATCCCGAATCCAATCCGGCTGCACCGCCAAAACAGCCTCAAGCACCGGCCCGTACAGCCCCTGCTCGCGCGCTGCTTCCAACAAACGTGCCGCCTCATCAGAACTTTTATGGAACAACGCATAACGGATAATCACTCTGACTTGATCCGGATGATTATTCAAAATTTCCTGCACAACCGGATGGTATCTGCGGCAACTGCTACATGCCGGGTCAAAAAATTCAACCAATGTTACACGCGCATCTTGTTTTCCGATCACCACCGAACGGCTGCGCTCCAAAATTTTTCTGTCTACCCCTTCTTTCGGCGGAGTGGCCGGAGGCAGTAATTTAACCGCAACGGCCAAATTCCGCGCTGCCGCTTTTACCGTGCCCCTGTTTTGATAGGCCGCCACCCCGCTTACTGCAAAAACAGCCAGCAAGCCAATGGCAACCATCTTTTTACTGTCTTTCATAAAACCCCTTAAAAACAATCCTAAATAAATATGCCTTTCAGACAGGCTTTTCTGTGTTTTACCCATTAAATACAGCCTGCCATTGTACTGGCCCACTATTTATCAAAGAACATGTTTCAAGCTAAAAGGCAAGATTATGAGATGAGGGAAATCAAGCTGCCACCACAAATAAAATAAGCTTTATCTGCGGCAACAAGCCTATTACGTTTATGAAACCGAGCCGAACAAAGCCTTATGCTTTTGACGCAGTGTGTCCACGTCAGGCGCAAAACCCAATTCCTGCTCCGCGCGCTTGAACGCCAAAGCCGACATCTCTTTCGCAGCACGCGACACTTCCGTTTCAGGAACCGATTTCCAAATCCCGGCCAGCACTTTCTGCATAACCAGCCCTACTTCCAAGATGCCTGCACCGTCGCGGGCGAGCGGAGCGAAGCCGTCGCGCACCCAGTCGCCGCAATCCAAAGGTTTAATCGCCAACCGGTCGTAACTTTTCTTGTTTTCTTCCTCATCAGGCTTGGTATCCACCAATAGGCGCATCATGCGGGTCATCACATTAATGGCCGTGCCCGGATCGTTCACAGCAGGCGAAAGTGCCCGCTGTGCGGCCTCGCTCATCACGATAAATCCCCAACTCGGGTCTTGCGCATAGTTGCGCTCCACTTCAAGCACGAAGCAGTTGTGCAAATCCGCCGCCTCTTCGCCGCCTTTGTCCACCATTGCCAGCACCGTACCGGGCATAATCAGTTCGCCGGGGCGCACGGCGATATAAATATGCCAATCCTGCGCTTCGGCTTTGCTTTGCAAAGTCGCCATATCGATGTGAGTGAGGTAGCCGCTGGATTGGGCTTCAACCATCACACTCTTCTGCCCGATATTGCCATGCCATGTTGCGCCCATATTCGGCTGTGTCCGGTAGTTCAATAAAGAATTTTCGGCAGCCGCATGGATTTTGTTTAAAGTATTGCCCATCCGCCCCAGTTGCGACAAAGTGTGCACCCAGCGTATTAACGTAACAATCAGGTAAACCAGCACCAAAATCGTGCTGACAAACAGCACGAAACGGCCGTTTTGCCCGTAAAACTCCATGCCCAGCGCCGTCCTTGCCACAATTGCGTAAATAAAGGCAGAGATAAAGCTGGCAATCGCTATGCGCGTATTGTTGTCGCCCATCACCAGCTCGGTTGCGCGCGGCGTTGCCCCGCTGGCGGCAGAAGAGAATGCCGATACCATAATCGAGAGTGAAAACGTGCTCACGGCCAGCATGCTCGAAGCAATCACATCCAGCAGCCCTTCCAGCGTGCTCAATTCGATTTTCGGCAGAATGTCTTCCGGCAGGTAAATATTGAACAAACGCGCCATAAATGCAAAAAGCACCGCAAACAAAGCGCCCAAAGTCGGGTTAATCCACAATTTGTTACTCGGTTTTTTAAACGCCAGCAACCATCTGTACATCATTTTTTTTAATTCCTTCCGATTAACCGCCCGTTCGTACACAAAAACGGCGGCATAATTGCAAACGCCGTAATGTAACACAAACTGCGTACCCAAACGGCACAATCAGCATTCCGCGGTATAACTTTGCCGATAATGCGCCGCACGGCTTGATTTTTCGGCACATAAGCCCAATAAACCGTGTATCCGTCCATATATATTTAGAGAAAGATTTAACACAACAGTATGAGCCATACCGTACACCTGAAATTTGAAGACATCGACAATATCGTGCTCCAACGCCTCACCGGCGCACTGGATACCAACCTCAACACCTTAGCCAAAGCGCTCGATATCGAAATCAGCCGCCGCTTCAGCGACTTCACCTTTATCGGCGAACTCGCGCACGCCGGACGCCGCGCACTTCTGGCGCTGGCCGAAACCGCCGAAAGCCGCGATTTGGAAAACAACGACATCCAACTGGCCGCAGTTGAAGCCAAAACCGCAGATGCGGAACACATCGAGCAGCGGCAAGACAAGCAATACTATCTGCAAACCAAGCGCGGCAGCATCGGCGGGCGCACGCCCCGTCAAAACGGCTACATCCGCGCCCTGCTCAATCACGATATCGTGTTCGGCTTAGGCCCCGCCGGCACGGGCAAAACCTACCTTGCCGTTGCCGCCGCCGTCGATGCCATGGAAAAGCGCCAAATCGAACGCATCGTTTTGGTGCGCCCCGCAGTGGAAGCCGGCGAAAAACTGGGCTTTCTGCCCGGCGATTTGGCGCAAAAAGTCGACCCCTACCTGCGCCCGCTCTACGACGCCCTTTACGATTTGATGGGTTTCGACCGCGTTACCAAACTTTTGGAAAAAGGCTTGATCGAAATCGCCCCGCTGGCCTACATGCGCGGCCGCACGCTTAACGGCGCGTATGTGATTCTCGACGAAGCGCAAAACACCACGCCCGAGCAGATGAAGATGTTCCTCACCCGCATCGGCTTCGGCGCCAAAGCCGTGATTACCGGCGATTTGAGCCAAATAGACCTGCCCAAAAACATCAAATCCGGCTTGAAAGACGCCAAAGAAAAACTGCGCGACATCGAAGGCCTGTATTTCCACACCTTTACCAGCGAAGACGTGGTGCGCCACCCGCTCGTGCAGAAAATCGTCGAAGCCTACGACGCTGCCGACGAGCGTGCCGGCGCATCCATGCCTGTCTGAAAACGGACAACATAAAGTTCTACAAAGTTACAAACCATCGGAATCAGCATGCAAAACTTAAATTACCCTTTAAATTTCCAGTTCAAAATCTTCACACCCTCCAACGACTTCACCGTTACCGACAACAACGGGCAGGAAGTGGCTTACACGCGGCAGAAAATTTTCCGCATTAAAGAAGCCGTTGAAGTTTATGAAAACAGCCGCCGCGAAAAAGTGCGCTACACGCTCAAGGCAGACCGCATCATTGATTTCAACGCGGTTTATTCCCTGCGCGACGAGCAAACCGGCGAATTGGTCGGCAAGCTCAAGCGCGAAGGCGTGCGCTCGCTCTGGCGCACGAGCTATCTGTTTTTAGATGCGGCCGGCAACACCGTGTTTACCGTAAAAGAAGAAAACCCGTGGATAGCCGTGGCCGACGGCGTGCTCAGCGAAATTCCGGTTATCGGCATGATCAGCGGCTATTTGCTGAACCCCACTTATAACGTAACCGACGCGCAAGGCAGGAAAGTGTTTGTGTTGCAGAAAACCGCTTCGCTTATGGAGCGCAGATTCAGCCTGCAGAAAACGGGCGATGCCACGCCCGAGCAGGAAACGCTGGTGGTATTGGGCTTGATGATGCTGATGCTGCAAGCCCGTGGAAACGGTTGATAAACTATCAAAACTGTCTGAAGCTGCATAAACAATGCCTGTCTGAAAACGTTTTTCAGACAGGCATTTCCATATAAGGCCAAGCGCTAAGATTCTTGCTCTTCTTTCTCCGCCTTAGCCGCCCAATAAGAAGCCAAAAGCGAGCCGGAAATATTGTGCCACACACTGAAAATAGCGCTGGGCACGGCAGCAAGCGGGCTGAAGTAGGAAGCCGCCAGCGCCGCGCCCAAACCCGAATTCTGCATACCCACCTCAATCGCCAGCGTTTTTTGCGCATCATAAGGCAGCCTGCACAATTTGGCCGCCAGAAAGCCCAACAGATAGCCGATGCCGTTGTGCAGCATCACCACGCCCAAAATCAACAGGCCGCTTTCCGCAATTTTCGGCTTACTCGCGCCAATTACCGCGCCGATAATCAACACAATCGCCGCCACCGACACCACCGGCAGAATGCCCGCCGCCGCCTCGGTTTGCTTTTTAAACAGCACATGGGCCGCAATGCCCAACACCACGGGCAGCAACACGATTTTCAGAATCGATACAAACATCGAAGCGGCGGAAATATCGAGCCATTTATGCGCCAAAAGGTAAAACACGGCGGGCGTAAGCAGCGGCGCCAGCAGTGTGGAAACCGACGTTACCGCCACCGAAAGCGCCACATTGCCTTTGGCCAGATAAGTAATCACATTCGATGCCGTGCCGCCCGGGCAGGAACCGACCAAAATCACGCCTACGGCAATTTCCGGCGGCAATTTTAAAGCTACCGCCAACGCATAAGCCACCAGCGGCATAATTACAAACTGCGCCGCCACGCCGGCCAACACGGCTTTCGGATGCTGACACAAAATCTTGAAATCGGCAGGCGCCAGCGTCAGCCCCATGCCGAACATCACAATACCCAAAAGCCACGGCACAACCGGCAGCACCCATTTAAACGTTTCGGGCGCAAAAAAGCCAATGGCTGCAAATAAAGCCGCCCACAGGGCAAAAGTTTGGCCGACAAAGCGGCCTATGCGGTTGAGCATTTCCATCTCAAATATCCGTATCGGTTAAACAAAGCGCGTAAGGATACCCTGTTTCTCGGCGTAACAAAAGCTTGGCATTCGTAAGCTGTGCGGATGTGATGATAGCCAGTAATGTGCTCTTTATAAGATTATTTTTAAATGACACGCAAAATTGATTGCAATTACAATATGCTTTTGATATTATGACAAATAGGTAAATTTTTAATTTAAATATTACCTACTTAATTTTATTATTAATAATAAGGAATAAGGAGTAAATATCATGAAACAAATGAAACAATTAGATATGTCAGAACTGAAACAAGTGTCTGGTGGCCGATGCTGGCAAATTTGGGGACCTTTTTTCTTTTGTTCGTAGTAAAATATTTTTACTTTAAGTTTTTAATTCACTAATATTTTAAGTAAACCAATTTCATGTTGAAATGAAAAATCAATACCTGTCTGAAAAACAGTTTTTCAGACAGGCATTACACTCCGCCATCTTATCTATTCGACACCACCAAATAAAACCTGCCGATATTCTCTGCTGCCGAAATCAGATTGGCCCGCCCTTGCTGCAAAGTTTCTTGCAAGCTGCCGGCGCTTCGGATAATGGGAAACACCGCATCAATGCCTGCATCGTAAACGGCTGCATAATCAGCCCCCAAACTGCCCACGATGGCAATCACCGGTTTACCGAAGCGTTTGGCGAGCTTGGCCACACCGGCAGGCGTTTTGCCGCGCACGCTTTGGCCGTCCATCCGCCCTTCTCCGGTAATCACCCAATCGGCATCCTTAATTTTCTCCGCCAACCCCACGGCTTCCATCACAATCTCAACACCGCTTTTCAGACAGGCATTGGGCAATAAAAGCAAACCACCGCCCATACCACCCGCCGCTCCGGCGCCCGGATGATGCGCAATCGAAATGCCCGAATCCCGCTCGACAATATGCGCAAACCGGTTCAGCGCCGCATCCAGTTCCGCAACCATTTGCGGCGTAGCACCTTTCTGCGGGCCGAACACGGCCGACGCGCCCTGTTCCCCGCACAAAGGATTATCCACATCACATGCCACTTCAACCGCAACCTCTTTCAGACAGGCATCCAACCCGCTCAGATCGATACGCGCCAAGCCCGCCAAAGCCGCGCCGCCCGGCGGCAATTCCGTGCCGTCAGCATCCAGCAGGCGCGCGCCCAAAGCCTGCAACATACCCGCCCCGCCGTCATTGGTGGCGCTGCCGCCTATGCCCAAAATAATTTTGCCGACACCGGCTTCAAGCGCCGCGCGAATCAGTTCGCCCGTGCCGTAGCTCGTGGTGATTAACGGGTTGCGTTTTTCATGCGGTACCAAGTGCAGGCCGGAAGCGGCGGCCATTTCGATAAACGCCGTTTTTCCGTCGCCCGACAAACCGAACGAAGCCGCCACCCTATCCCCCAACGGCGCACGCACCTCAACCGTTTGCCGCCGCCCGCCCGTGGCATCCAGCAGCGACTGAACCGTGCCCTCGCCGCCGTCGGCCATCGGCACTTTCACATATTCCGCATCCGGCAGCGCTTTTTTCAAACCGCACTCCACCGCGTCTGCCGCTTCCTGCGCGGTCAGGCTTTCCTTAAACGAATCGGGCGCGATAAGAATTTTCATTGCATATTGCTCTTAACAATGCCTGTCTGAAACAGATTAATAGCCATACGGGTACGGGCGGCGGCGCGGACGCTCGATAATTACCGGCTGTGTGTCGTGATAAATCACCGTGGTACCCGGCGGCGCGTTGACGGTAACGGTTTTGTTAACGGTGGTTTCGCTCTGCACAGGTAAATTCAGCACGGCGCGGCGGCCGTAAGGCGTTTCCGAATAATAGCAGCCGCCCAAAAGCAGGCTGCCGATCAGTAAAACTTTGATATTCATCGTTTTCATCCTTTTCATCCTTTTCAGACAGGCATTTAACGGCGCCTGATTTCCCAACACTGATGAATTTTTTTGTTGCGGAAATCTTCCGGCACCGA
Source organism: Neisseria wadsworthii 9715 (assembly GCF_000227765.1). GTDB lineage: Bacteria > Pseudomonadota > Gammaproteobacteria > Burkholderiales > Neisseriaceae > Neisseria > Neisseria wadsworthii. The sequence continues at coordinate 1,312,564 of NZ_JH165159.1, read as the reverse complement.
CTGGGCGGAAATGTCTTTTACCTGATAACGCTCAGTCAACGCGTCATCCAGCTTAAAGCTGCGCAGATTATTGGAAAAATACAAAATGCCCTCAGGCACCAGCAGCTTCATCGCATCATCAACCAGCCGCACATGGTCGCGCTGGATGTCGAGGATATCCAGCATTTTTTTGCTGTTGGAAAAGCTCGGCGGATCCATCACAATCAGATCGAAACGTTTGCCTTCGCGAATGCCTGCCTGAAGATATTGGAACACATCGGCGCGGATGATTTGATGCCGGGTTTCGTCTATGCCGTTCAATTCAAAATTTCGGCGCGCCCAATCCAGATAAGTGTTCGACAAATCAACGGTTTCACTGCTCGCCGCGCCGCTCGTGGCCGCATAAACGGTGAAGCTTCCGGTGTAGGAAAACAGGTTTAAAAAGCGCTTGCCCTGCGCAATCTCTCCCACTTTTTTGCGCGTGTTGCGATGGTCGAGAAACAGGCCGGTATCCAGATATTTTTCCAGATTCACCCAGAATTTGCACCCGTTTTCGTGCACGATAAAATCCTCGCCCGCCTTACCGGTTTTCTCGTATTGCTGCGTACCTTTCTGCCGTTCGCGCCGCTTCAAGTGAATATGCGTTGCGGGAAATCCGGTTACAAAAGCCACCGCCTCTACCACTTCGGCCAGCCAGACTTCATATTCTTCCGGCGCCATTTTCCAACCGGTATCGTATTCCTGCAGATGGATTTGTTCGCCGTACACATCAACCGCAAACGGGAATTGCGGAATATCGCGGTCATACATTCGCCACGCCTCAATGCCGTTGCGCCGCGCCCATTTCAAATAATGCTTGATGTTTTTGCCCAAACGGTTGGAAAAAGATTGGATGTCGCTCATGAATCAAATGCCTGTCTGAAAATTCCGCTTATTCTACCCGATTGCGCCGCTAGCGGTGAAAACGGCATGCCCGCACTTCGCGTTTGCAGCCATACCCTTTCACAATCGCCCGACGCGGCTTTATAATATCCCAATTTATTAATGCCGATACAGGAAAGCAGCATGTTGAAAATCAGCACCCGTTTTGATGCAGGCGCCGTGGTTGTGAAAGACTTGGCCGACGCTTCAAACATCCGCCTCGAAATCCGCCCCGATAATGCGTCCGACTTCGCCCAATGGTTTTATTTCCGCCTGCAGGGCGCGGCCTACACGCCCTGCACCATGCATTTTGAAAATGCGGCACAATGCGCCTATCCCGACGGCTGGATCGATTACCAAGCCTGCGCCTCCTACGACCGGCAAAACTGGTTCCGCGTGCCCACACGCTATGAAAACGGCGTGCTTACCATCGAACACACACCGCTGGCCAACAGCATTTACTACGCCTATTTCGAGCCTTACTCCGGCGAACAACACCTCAACCTGCTCGGCGATGCGCAAGGTAGCGGGCTTTGCCAAATCGAAGATTTGGGCAGCACCGTCGAAGGCCGCGACATTAACCTGCTTACCGTCGGCAATCAGGTTGAAAGCGATTTGAAAGTGTGGATTATCGCGCGCCAGCATCCGGGCGAAACCATGGCCGAATGGTTTATCGAAGGCCTGCTCGCCCGCCTGCTCGACCCGCAAGACCCGACCGCCCGCGCCCTGCTCGACCAAGCCACGTTCTATATTGTGCCGAACATGAACCCCGACGGCTCTGCTTTGGGCAACCTGCGCACCAACGCCGCCGGCGCCAACCTCAACCGCGAATGGCTTGAGCCGACGCCGGAAAAAAGCCCTGAAGTGTTTTATGTTCGCCAAAAAATGCATGAAACCGGCATGGATTTATTCCTCGACATCCACGGCGACGAAGCCATTCCCTATGTTTTCGCGGCAGGCACAGAAGGCGTGCCCAACTACAACGCGCGCATCGCCGGCTTGGAAGACCGCTTCAAAGCCGCACTCAAAACCGCCAGCCCCGATTTTCAGGATGAATTCGGCTACCCGAAAGACGAACCCGGCCAAGCCAATTTAACGCTCGCCGCCAACTATGTGGGCAACACGTTCAACTGCCTCTCCTACACTTTGGAAATGCCGTTTAAAGACAACAACAATATGCCCGACGACGATTTCGGCTGGAACGGCCAGCGCTCCCTGCGCTTGGGCGAAGCCAGTTTGTCGGCGGTGTTGGCCGTGTTGCCTCATGTGAGATAAATGTTTTGATAAGAAATGCCTGTCTGAAAAAAGTTTTCAGACAGGCATTTCTTCAATCCGATATCAAGGTATGGTATTGATTTCCTTACGGGCAAATTTCCATTTCAGGCCATAACCCAACACCATCGGAACGATGGCCAAAATCACTTTGAATGTCCAAGTGGCATACCACGGCTTGCCCACTACGATGGTTTCGCCTGACACACCCGCCGCGATTAAATCGCGTACGGCATACCAATCCAAATACGGCCACCAGCAAGCCACCAGCAAGCCTAAAAATACCGGCCAAATCCAGCTGGTCAAATGGCGCTGCCACAACATGAAAAACACGCCCGCCCAAATCAAGGTTAAGGCGGAAATCAGCAGCGCGGTTTGCGTGGGTGCGCCGAAATAGGAAACGAGAAAAAAAGTGAGTACCACCCAAAGGGCGGCAAGCACGGCCATGATAAGCTCTTCCGGGCGTTTGAACATTTGGAAAATCCTTTGTCGGTTGTCTGTTTGCGGTTTGTTTTTTCGGAATATACCTGAAATCGCAGGGTTTGGATATGCCTGTCTGAAAAGCGGAATGCCCCGCCGATTAACCCGCCTTCCCAGCTGCCGCATCCTGTTTCAGACAGGCATTCTGATTCACAGCCATTCCTGCAAATCCGCCTTATCGAGCTGCCAGCGCCATACGCCGCCATCTTCACTGCCCAAGCCGCGCAAAAATAAATAGCGTACGCAAATGGTGTTGAACTCGGCATTTTGCTGCTGCAAATAGCGGGCAACCGCCACGGCATAAATCATGGCTTGCAGATAATAATGGTGCGCCGCCATCGCTTCATCCATCGCGTCCTGCGTATAGGCTTGCTGCCCTGCGCCGAGATAATTGGATTTATAGTCAATCACGCAGACATTACCTTCGCCGTCGATACAGGTCATGTCGATAAAACCGCTGAGAAACCCTTTTACCGTGTCGAAATCCAAATGCTGCGCGACGGCAATGCAGCCCGGCGGCAATGCGAGATTCGGGCGCGCAAACCATGCTTTCAGCCCGGCCGGGCTGAACTCTTCCACTTTGAGCATAAAATCCATTTCCGGCAAACGGTTTCGGGCGGGCAAATCCGCCAAGGCCAAACGGTTAAACAATTCGGCATGCGCCGCCTTATCCAGCATACCGCATACTGCATCCAGCCATTCTTCACCAAAACCGTAGCGCGCCAGCGTTTCTACAATTTGTGCCTGCTGCTCGGATGCCGGACGGTTAAATTCAAAATGCTCCAAAAGCTCATGCAAACACACGCCCGCATGGGTTCCGCGCGGAAAATGGTGGATATCGTAAACATCATCGCCCACCATTCTGTTTTCAGACAGGCTTTCTGCCAAATTGCTCTGTGCCAAGCCTGCTTCTGCCGCATCTACCGCAGGTTGCAACTCTTCGCGCTCCGGTGCGGCAGCGGCGGATAAATCGCGCAGCAAGCCGGTAAAGCTGGTATGCCGGATGTGTTCAAACGCACGCGCCGGCGGCGTCCAAGCTTGAAACCTGTTTTCAGAATAAGCTTGAGGGCGGACTCCGGCAGTTTCTGGCGCACCCTGCAACCAAGCAATATCGGTATCCTCAGGCGCATTTTGTATCAAACGCTGCCAATTTTGCAGCAGCATCTTTTTTTCTCCTTCCGCCTTGTTGGTCTTTTTTTCTGCCGCATACTCAGCTTCTATTTCTGCCCTCGTTGCTTCTTCGCTGCCTGCCAAAAGATAAGAAAACGTGTTTCTGGCACTGCCGTTAAAGTAAGCTGCATAAATGGTAAGCTGCTCTTCGGCACGCGTCATCGCCACATAAAGCAGGCGCAGCCGCTCGCCCAATTCTTCATCAGCCAAAGCATTTTTGTCTTCGTCGATCAGCTCGAGCGCAGACACCAATTGGCTGCCCGTTTCACGGTTGATAACCTGCCAATCTTCCGTTTTATAATCCGCTGCATCCCACACAAACGGGCAAAACACCACCGGATATTGCAAACCCTTCGACGCATGCATGGTTACGATTTTCACCAAAGCCTCATCGCTTTCCAGCCGCAAAGTTTTGTTTTCACCTGCCTCTTTACCGTTTTGCGCTTCGCTGATTTGCGCTTTCAGCCATTGGTGCAGCGACTCGGGCGATCGGCTCCGTTCGTCTTCTTCGGCCAACAACTCGACAATCTGATGATAATTGGTCAGGCTGCGCTCATTGCGCGCCGACAGCAGGCCGCCTTCCAAATCATAACGGGCGGCAAACTGCTGCATCGCCGGATAAATGCCGTGTTTCTGCCAAGTAGCCAAAGCGGTTTGCGCGGCGTTTATGTAATCCAGCAATTGATGCTCGTTTTGGTTCAGCGCATATAATTGCTCCGCCGTTTGGCCGAATAAAACGCTGCCCAACACAAAACGCAACGTCTCGGTTTCCTGCGGACGCAGCCAAAAAGCCAGCAAAGCCGCCACCGCGCGCGCCTCTTTCTCGGCAAACACGGAATGGCGTTGCAGCAGCACGCTCTGTATGCCGCGCGCTTTGAGAGCCGCGCCGATCATGCTGCCCTCGTCGCGCGTGCGTACCAACACGGCGATGTCTCCGGATTGCAAAGGGCGCGTTTTTAAGTTCAATACGCCCTCGGCCGCCCGGTTCAACATGGCGGCAATTTCATTGGCACAATATTCGGCGGCACGGCTGCGCAACACTTCTTTACTCAGCGACGCTTCGCCATCTTCATTCAACCAACGCACACGCAAAGCATGATTCACAGGTTTCAGACAGGCATCGGCGCGCGCCGCCGACACATCGGTGTAATCAATGCCTTTGAGTACAAAAGGGTGGGTTTTCTGCCGGAAAAACAGGCTGATGCTTTTTATCAGCGAATCGTGGCTGCGGTAATTTTTCGCCAAAGTATAGTGATGGTCGGCATCTTTCGCCGCTTTCAGATAGGCATGAATGTCCGCCCCCCTAAAGCTGTAAATCGCCTGCTTGGGATCGCCTACCAAAAATAAAGGATTGCCGTGGCGGATAAATGTTTTTTGGAAAATGCCGTATTGCAGCGGATCGGTATCTTGAAATTCATCAATCAGCGCCACCCGCCAAGTGTCGGCAACCATCTCGGCCAAAGCCCCGCTGTGCGGGCTGTTTTCATCGAGTGCGGCATAAACATCCAGCAGCAAATCGTCATAACCCCGCTCCCGATGTGTTTGCTTGCGCAGCGCAACAGCGTCTTTCATGTAGTTCAAAAACTCCAGCTGCAATGCGGCAATGGCGGCCTGCTCCGCAGCTTGCTTGGCTTCGATGCCCCGACCTAAATCGGCCAAAAGGCCTAACTTATCGGCATTTTCATCCAGCGTTTTGCCTTTGTTGACATTACTTTTCAAAATTTCCAAATCAAATTTCGGCAAATACTTTTTATAAAGTTCTTTTTTTTCAGACAGGCATGGGTTTACCGCATCCTGCTGTAAAGCTGCAAACAACTCTTGCACGCTTTTTAGGGCATATGTTTTTTTATTGATTACAGGATAAATTTGCTTAAATATTGCTTCCAGCTCCGTTAATCCTGCGCACACTTTTGCCCATACTTTTGACAGTTCGGCTTCTCTTTCGGCCAAATCTACCCTGTTTGTCTCATACCGCAACATAGGCCTGCCGATATAAGTGCGCATTTTAGCAAGCACCGACTCTGGCGTGAGATTATGTTCAAACACCAAACGCGCCATCTCAGAATCATGCGCCACCTGTTCGCGCCAAAAATCCTGTGCCGCCGTTAATAAACGCTCATCACCGTCGGTTTCCAGTTCCATATCAAACGGCACTTGGCAAAAAAATGCGTAATCGCGCAACAAACGCTGGCAAAACCCGTGTATGGTATATATCGCCGCATTATCAAACTGCGAAATCGCCGCTTTCAAGCGCAAAACCAACAGCGCTTTCTGCTCCCGACTTAATGCTTTGTCCAACAGCTCGCGGAGAAAATCGTCAATCAAAGGCTTCTGATCATCCGGCTTTTCCAGCCAGCGGAGCGCTTCATCCAAACGCGAACGCAAACGGGTTTTCAATTCCGCCGTAGCCGCTTTGGTAAACGTTACCACCAGAATACCCTCAACCGACATTTTCTCCAGCAAAACCAATCGGGTAAATAAAGCAGCTATACCAAAAGTTTTGCCTGTACCGGCAGAAGCTTCGATAAGGTTTGTACCTTGAATAGGAATGGCCAGCGGATCAAAAGCGGCGATATGGGATTGCATAAGAAATGAAAAGCAGCTGAATTTGAAAAATAAAATTATATAGTAAATAAACGTAACTTTTGCTAAGGTATTGCTGCGCTTTAGCTCAAAGAGAACGATTTTGCAAGCTGCTGAAGCTGTAACAAAATCAGTCCTGTACTACTGTTGTCCGGTATTGTCGAACTAGATGAATCTTACTTTGGCGCACGACGTATCAGAGGTAAGCGCGGTCGCGGGGCTTCAGGTAAAACCATCGTATTTGGCATACTGAAACGAAATGGCGTGGTCTATACGGAAATTGTTCCCAACGCTTCGAAAGCCTCACTAATCAAGGTCATACGTGGCCGCATATCTGCTGACAGTGAAATCAATACTGACGGCTGGAAAGCATATGACGGTCTTGTCGATATGGGCTATGAGAAGCATTACCGTGTCCATCACGGTTCCAATGAGTTTGCTCGAGGAAAGCAACATATCAATGGTATTGAATCTTTTTGGAGTTATGCTAAGGGGCGTTTGGCTAAATTTCATGGTATTTCCAAAGAAATGTTTTATCTGCATCTCAAAGAAACGGAGTTTAGGTTTAACCACCGGCATGAAGATTTAGGTAAAACATTAATGAAGATGCTTCGAAATAACCCAATTTAATATTTTTGCTTCCTAAGCCCCTAAAATTTTATAATTGGCAATGGAATGGCGTTTTTTTGGAAAGTTGGTTTTCATTTTTGGAAATATAAATTTTTCAGGCAGCCTGAAAGTTTTTTAAAGTAAAAAACACCGCTTTATCAAAAGCGGTGCTTTTGCTTTATTGCCCCTACTGTTTTAGCCAGTCTTGCATCAGCTTGATTTCAGGTTCTTGGGCTTTTATGACGTCTTGAGCGAGCTTTTTCATTTTTTCGTCTTTGCCGAACTGTAATTGCACTTTTGCCATCTCGACCGCCCCTTGATGATGCGGAATCATTGCTTTAGCAAAGGCAACATCAGGGTTTGGCTCATTGATTGCCGCCATCATCGCCTCGTGGTGCGCCTTGTCTGCGGCATAGGCCTTGGCGTGCGGGGCTTGCGGGTTTTGGGTTGCGGTGTCTTTACCCGCCAGCCAAGCGTTCATCAGGTCGATTTCACTTTGTTGCCCATCAATAATCACTTGGGCAAGTTTTCTCATTGTTTCGTCTTTGCCAAATTCAAGCTGTACTTTTGCCATCTCAACTGCTCCGATATGGTGCGGAATCATACCTTTGGCAAAAGCGGTATCAGCATCGGCAAGATTGCCCGCTTTGCTCATCTCATCGCCCATCTTGTTCATCATTGCAAGATAGGCTTGGGTATGGGGCGGAGCATTTTGAGTGTCCATCGCCATAGCAGAGTGGTTCATATTAGCGTGGTTCACCGCTGCGTGCTCGTTTTGGTTATTTGGGCTGTCGTGGGTGGTTTGGGTGTGGTTATTGTCGCCCACCATCGAGTGCGTCGGCACTTCGTTTTTGCCGTCGGCACAAGCGGTTAAAGTCGCCAAAACAACAGCGGCAGCGACAAGATGTACGGCACGGTTTTTGATGAATGTCATTGGATTCTCCTTGTCAAAATGGGCATTGATAACATTGGGCAAATGACAGATTCGCCCAATGTCCATTTCACTATTTGGTTTTACGATTCACACGCACAGCCGTTGCAAGTGCAGTCATCACAAATGCAGGGCTTGCCGTTTTGGCATTGGCAGTCCGGACGGCAGTTTTGCCCCGTGCAAGACTGGCAGCCGCAATGGGCGTGTCGGTTTTGAACAAAATCAGCGTTCATAACAGTTTCTCCGAATGTTAAGTTAAAGTGGATTATCAAAACAAAGTGCTTTTAAGCGATTAAAAGCATTGCTTTTTTGTTTTGATGTGCGTATCATAAACCCTAACCTTGCGTTAGGGTCAAGGGTTATTTTTACTTGATAACATTTTTTTACACACCACTCAATAAGGAGCAACAATGAACATCGGACAAGCGTCTAAATCTACCCAACTTTCCGTCAAACAAATCCGTGATTATGAAAAAGCAGGCTTATTAATTAACCCATCACGCAGTGAAGCAGGTTATCGGATTTATAACTCCAATGACATCGCTCGGCTAAAATTCATCGCCAAAGCCCGCAGCGTCGGTTTTTCGCTTGCACAGATTGGCGAGCTTTTGGCACTGCAAGACAATCCACACCGCACAAGTGCTCAGGTCAAAACGCTCACCGCCAGTCATATTGATTTTTTATCCAATAAAATCAAAGAATTAAAATCAATGCAACACACCCTGCAAGCGTGGAGCGATGCCTGCGGGGGCGATGACAATCCCGACTGCCCCATCTTAAAAGGCTTGGGCAATTTTTAACCACCATCAAAGCAGATGAATGCCATAGCTTGATAACAGCCTTTTACGATGGCACTTGTGGGCTGGTTGTTTTTTCGGGTGTTTTTTGCAGGTTGGGTGGACGCACAGTCGGCACAAGAATACATTGCCGGCATGATTTTGCTGGGCGTGGCACCGTGTACGGCAATGGTGTTTGTGTGGTCGCAACTGGTCAAAGGCGACCCCAATTACACTTTGGTGCAGGTTTCGGTCAATGATTTGATTATGATTGTGGCGTATGCTCCGATTGCAGGCGTATTGCTCGGCGTAAGCGACATAGAGATTCCGTGGAATACCTTGATTTTAAGCACGGTTTTATATGTGCTGTTGCCCTTGCTGGCAGGCTGGCTTAACTATCTTCGGCTCGCTGCCTTGTATCAAAAATAAGCTTGCCTGCTTTATAGGCCGAAAAATGAAAAACCCAGCTTTTAATAAAGCTGGGTTTCAAATTTGATTTTGGTCGGAGTGAAAGGATTCGAACCTTCGACCCCTTGCACCCCATGCAAGTGCGCTACCAGACTGCGCCACACTCCGACTCAAGAAAGTCTGAAATTATATGGAAAACGCTATTGCTTGGCAAGGGCTTTTTCAACATTGCCCAACATCTGCTCCAACGCTTCCCTCACCTCTTGGGCATCCGCAGCGGGCTTGCCTTCGGCATCAAGTGCATTGTGGTTAAATTCGTCAATAAAAGGCGCAAAAGTGCCTTTAAGCTGACGAAGCTTCACCACATCTTGACGGGTATAAAATTCACCGCCATAACCAATGACAACACCGTTTGCATTCTGCCATTCGGCAAATTGCGCAGGGCTGATTTGCACCAGTTCGCATACTTCCATCAAAGTAAAATAACGCTTGGCGGGCAAAGGGGGCAATGTGTTAGTTTTGTTTGTCATAATAGTGTTCTACCATGCCTTTTAATTTTTGGCTTGCGTGGAACGTTACCACGCGGCGGGCAGAAATCGGCACTTCTTCGCCGGTTTTCGGATTGCGGCCGGGACGTTGAGGTTTGTCGCGTAATTGAAAATTGCCGAAGCCTGAGATTTTGATCTCTTCACCGCGCTCCAAAGTGGTGCGGATTTCTTCAAAGAAAAGCTCAACAATCTCTTTTGCATCGTTTTTGGATACGTTGCTTACTTTTTCCACCAAGATGTCGGCTAATTCGGCTTTCGTTAAAGTCATTTGATTACCTTCTTTTTGAAACAATAGAGAATTATCACTAATTTTCACTTAAAATTCAAGCGAATACTAAATATTTAAGCCCTCAAAACAGCGCCTGTCGTTTCCGCCGCTTTAACCAATTCCGCCATAACAGGTTCCACCTCCGCATCGGTCAGCGTGGTATCGAAACCTTGCAGAATCACTTTCACCGCAATGCTCTTCATTCCTTCAGGCAGGCCTGTACCGCGATATACGTCAAACACGCTAATTTCCTGAATCAGCGGGTTGTTCACTGTTTGCAAAGCTCGGATTAAATCAGCGTGGCAAACGCTTTCAGGCATCACAAAAGCCAAATCGCGCCGCACCGGCTGGAATTTGGAAACCGGCTGGTAAACCGCTTTTTCCGTATTGCTTACGGCGGCCACGTCCAATTCAAATAGCAACGCGGCTTGCGGCAAATCATATTTTTGCAGCCATTGCGGATGCAGCTCGCCCATAAACCCGACGGTATTGCCGTTAATCCGGATTTCTGCCGTTCTCCCCGGATGCAAAGCCGGATGCTCCGCTTTAATAAAATGCGCGTTTTTACCTGCCAATAGGCTTTCCACATCTGCTTTCAGGTCATAAAAATCAACCGGTCTGTTTTTTTCCGCCCACTGCTCGGGCTTGGCCGAACCGTACACCAACGCCCCGATTCTTTCATTTTGCGAGAATCTGCCATCGGCAGTTTTATTGAAAACCCGGGCCACTTCAAATATGCGCACGCGGTTTTGTTTGCGGTTCAGGTTGTTTTGAAGAATCTCAACCAGCCCGCCGATCAAGGTAGAACGCATCACGCTAAATTGTGCAGCCAGTGGGTTTTGCAGGCGGATAGGGGCATCATTAGCGGCAAAATCCGCTTCCCATTGCTCGTTCACAAATGCATAACTCACCACTTCCTGATAACCGCGCGCAGCCATGTGGCTATAAATACTGAAACGTGATTTTTGAGTTTCGGGTAAACGCAACATCTTCAAGCGGCCTGACGTGTAGTCATCAGGAATATTTTCATAACCATATACGCGGCCGATTTCTTCAATCAGATCTGCTTCGATTTCGATATCAAAGCGGAAACTTGGTGCGGTCACCTGAAAACCATCAGATGTCGCAACCGGATTCAGCCCCAAATTCCTCAAGATGGTTTCGATTTTTTCAACAGGTATATGTACACCCAATATTTTCTCTACACGCGCCAAACGCAGGCTCACCGTATTTTGTGCAGGCAGTTTGCCCGCTGCTTCCTGCATTTCGCCAACTTGCCCGCCACAGATTTGTACCACCAATTCCGTAGCCCGCTCTATGGCATCGGCTTGCAAAGTCCAGTCCACACCTCTTTCAAAGCGGAAAGAAGAGTCGGAACCGAAACCGTATTGGCGGGATTTTCCGGCAATAATTTCCGGCTTAAACCAAGCCGATTCCAATACAATATTTTGCGTATCATCAGAAACCGCACTGGACTCACCACCCATTAAACCGGCCATGCTAAGTGCATTTTTCTCATCAGCAATAACCAAAGTGTTTTCAGACAGGCATACAGTTTTCTCATTCAAACAAACCAACTCTTCGCCTTCTCTGGCCCTGCGGACAATAATGCTGCCGCTTAATTTGTCCGCATCAAAAATATGCATAGGCTGGCCTAGCTCCAGCATCACATAGTTGCCTATATCAACCAAAGCGGAAATCGAGCGGATACCGCTACGTGCCAAGCGCTGCTTCATCCATTCAGGTGTTGCCGCCTTAGCATTCACATTTTCAATTACTCGGCTGATGAAGCGGCCGCAATCCGCAGACGCATCGATACGCACGGGCTGAATTTTTGTACTGGTGATTTTGGCGGCCATAATATTCGGCAAATGGTTTTCGCATTGCGTTAAAGCGGCAACTTCCCGCGCTAAGCCCTTAATGCTCAGGCAATCCGCGCGGTTAGGCGTGATTTTCAGCGTGAATACCGTATCATCCAAATCCAGATAATCACGGATATTTTTTCCTACCGGCGCATCGGCAGACAACACCAACAAACCGCTTGCATCTTCAGACAGGCCTAATTCTTTTGCCGAACACAACATGCCGTTGGAAGTTTGCCCCCGCATTTTCGTGGGTTTGATTTTAAAGTTACCTGGCAATACCGCACCCGGCAAGGCACACGGTACTTTAATGCCTGCCTGGACATTCGGTGCTCCGCAAACGATTTGAATCAGCTCACCCGTACCTGCATCTACCTGGGTAACATTCAAACGGTCTGCATCAGGATGTTTTGCTACAGATTTAACTTCTGCAACAACCACACCTGTAAAATCAGGAGCTGCTCTATCGGCTTCTTCCACCTCAAGGCCGGACATTGTCAACAAGTGGGCAAATTCATCAGCGGAAAGATTGGGATCGGCTTGTGTTTTCAGCCATGAGTAGGAAAACTGCATGTTTAATCTCGCTTTATTTCAGATATTGATTGATTTAACGGTATTCAAAAGTATTGGCAAACTGCATTTTCCGACAGGCATTTTGTTTTCTTAACTTAAAAATAAGGCCTGTCTGAAAACGGTTCATAATCCACTAACCGCGCGTTATCTAAACTGCTGCAAGAAATTCAGATCATTGTCAAAAAACAAGCGCAAATCATTGATACCGTAGCGCAACATAGCAAAACGATCCAAACCGATACCAAAAGCAAAACCGGTATATTTTTCAGGATCAATGTTCACATTATTCAACACATTCGGGTGTACCATGCCGCAGCCTCCCACCTCAAGCCATTTGCCGTTATCACCCATAATGTCGATTTCTGCAGACGGCTCGGTAAATGGGAAAAATGAAGGACGGAAGCGCACTTGCAAATCATCACGCTCAAAGAATCTGCGAATAAAATCAGTGAATACCGCTTTCAAATCCGCCATCGTCACGCCTTCTTCTACCCACAAACCTTCAGCCTGATGAAACATGGGAGAATGCGTAGCATCGGAATCCACCCGATACACGCGCCCGGGCGCAATAATCCGAATTGGAGGCTCTTTTTTATCCAGCATATAACGAATCTGAATCGGCGAAGTGTGGGTGCGCAAAACATCACCGTTTTCAACATAAAAAGTATCCTGCATCGCGCGTGCGGGATGATTCTGAGGAATGTTCAGGGCTTGGAAATTATGAAAATCGTCCTCGATTTCAGGCCCATCGGCAACCTCGAAACCCATTCCGTGAAACAGCTCAACCACCCGCTGAAGCGTTAAAGTTACCGGATGCAGCCCACCATCGCTTTGACCCCGACCCGGCAAAGTAACATCCAAAGCCTCCGCTGCCAGCTGGGCTTCCAGCTTGGCCGCATTTAACGCATCACGTTTGTTGTTATAAGCTTCTTGAAAGCGGTTTTTACATTCATTAATATGAGCACCGGCGGTTTTACGCTCTTCCGGCGACATTTGACCAAGCTGTTTTAGCAAAAGGTTTAATTCGCCGGTTTTCCCCATATATTGCGCTTTAATAAGCTCTAAGGAATTGAAATCTTGGGCAGATTCCACGGCAGCAATGCCGGCAGCTGCAATTTGGTCTACGTTTGGCATAATGCAGTATTTTCAAATGGGTAGTTAAAACTATATTGTTTTAATAGTGTCGGAATCACACCATCGATATTGGCAACAGAAAGGCATAAATGCCTATCTGAAAAATCAGGTATTGTAACGCAAATATATTTTAAAAAACAGTAGCATGATGCTGTTTTTTAGCACTCATCCGAAATTAAAAAAAGGAAACCTAAGTTTCCTTTTTTGATAAAACCGGATGAGATATTAAGCCAAAGCAGCTTTAGCTTTTTCTACCAGTTGTGCAAATGCTGCTTTATCGAATACAGCCAAGTCAGCCAATACTTTACGGTCGATTTCAATAGCGGCGCGTTTCAGGCCGTTCATGAATTTGCTGTAAGACAAGCCGTTTTGACGGGCACCTGCATTAATACGGACAATCCACAATTGACGGAACTGACGTTTGCGTTGGCGACGGTCACGGTAAGCATATTGACCGGCTTTCATTACCGCTTGTTTGGCAACACGATAGACGTTTTTGCGACGACCGCGATAACCTTTGGCTAACGCTAATACTTTTTTATGACGGGCACGTGCGGTTACACCGCGTTTTACGCGTGGCATATTTTAAACTCCTTAAGCGTAGGGTAACATTTTAGCAACAGAAGCCAAATCACGATCATTTACCATAGCGGTACCGCGTAATTGGCGTTTGTTTTTAGTGGTTTTCTTGGTCAGAATGTGGCGTTTAAACGCATGGGCGCGTTTCACTCCACCGTTACCCAGTACTTTAAAGCGTTTCTTAGCGCTTGACTTGGTTTTCATTTTAGGCATGGGGATACTCCATATCATTTATTAGATAAGATATAAGGGGATTTTGAATCTTGTTCAAAAATACTTGAAACCCCTATATCACGGTTTTCGCCGCTAAGTGAACCTGCTCTAACGCGGCAAATCAAAGCAAGTTTTAAATTATAGCCTTATTTCTTTTTCGGCGCAATCATCATAACCATTTGACGGCCTTCCATTTTCGGAAACTGCTCGATAGTCGCCACTTCCGCCAAATCTTCTTTAACCCGTTCAAGCAATTGCGCACCAAATTCCTGATGAGCCATCTCCCTGCCGCGGAAACGCAAAGTAACTTTTACTTTATCGCCATCCTCTAAAAAGCGGTTGATATTGCGCATTTTGATTTGGTAATCGCCCTCATCTGTGCCGGGACGGAATTTGATTTCTTTGATTTGCACCTGTTTTTGTTTTTTCTTGGCTTCGTCACGTTTTTTCGATTGCTCGTATTTATATTTGCCAAAATCCATGAGTTTGCACACAGGCGGCTTTGCAGTTGGAGAAATTTCAACCAAATCCACATCTTGCTCTTCCGACATAGCCAGAGCGTCGCGTAATGAAACGATGCCAAGCTGTTCGCCTGAGCCACTGATTAAGCGCACTTCTTTTGCGGTGATTTCACCGTTGATTCGTGCTTCGCGTTCTTGTGCGATGACTATACTCCTTATAAAAATTACTAGGTTAACAGGGCTTCTATCCATACAGCCCTAAACTTTATTTAGGTTTAATATTACCAGCCCGGTTTCAACCGGCCGGTAAATTCCACCTTAACTTGCAAATGCCTGTCTGAAACTTTTTTCAGATAGGCATTTCATCCTGTCAACTTGAATCAGGATTAAAACTCTGTTTTCAATTCTTCATTCAAACGAGCGATAAATTCATCTACGGAAAGGCTGCCCAAGTCCTCCGCTTTTCGGCGCACGGCAACGTGGCCGTTTTCTTTTTCTTTATCGCCCACAACAATTTGATAGGGATAACGGTATTGACTGTTATCGCGGATTTTGTAGCCGATTTTCTCGTTACGCAAATCCAGTTCGGCACGAAAGCCCGCAGCACACAATTTTTCGACTACTTCACGACAATAGTCTGCTTGTTTCTCTGTGATATTCATCACCACCATTTGCACAGGCGCAAGCCACAACGGAAAAGAACCTGCGTGGTTTTCAATCAGAATCCCGATAAAGCGCTCCATAGAACCGAGAATCGCACGATGCAACATTACAGGACGGGCTCGACCATTATCTTCGGTCACATATTCTGCACCCAAACGCTCCGGCAAAACAAAGTCCAGCTGGATCGTACCGCATTGCCATGAACGGCCGATGGCATCTTTAATATGATATTCAACTTTAGGACCGTAGAAAGCCCCCTCGCCGGGCAATTCTTCCCATTCGATATTGCAAGCAGTCAACGCCTCACGCAAACCTTGCTCGGCCTTATCCCAAGTTTCATCTGAACCGGCACGTTTTTCAGGACGCAGCGACAGTTTCACGCTTACATTATCAAAGCCGAACTGCTTATACACTTTCATAACCAATTCGTTAAATGCCTTGGCTTCTTGTGTAATCTGCTCTTCGGTACAGAAAATATGCGCATCATCCTGCACAAAGCCACGCACGCGCATCAAACCATGCAAGGCGCCGGAAGGCTCATTGCGATGACAAGAGCCAAACTCCGCCAAGCGCATGGGCAGATCGCGATAAGAACGCAGGGTATGGTTAAAAATCTGAACGTGGCCGGGGCAGTTCATAGGTTTAACGGCATAAGTTCGTT
The DNA here is from genome assembly GCF_000227765.1 of Neisseria wadsworthii 9715. Classification (GTDB taxonomy): domain Bacteria; phylum Pseudomonadota; class Gammaproteobacteria; order Burkholderiales; family Neisseriaceae; genus Neisseria; species Neisseria wadsworthii. Next base: position 1,296,473 of record NZ_JH165159.1, on the reverse strand, counting down.
TTTCCGATTCGGTAACGAACATATTTTCCTGATAATTTTCCCAGTGGCCGGATTTTTCCCAGAAGGTTTTATCCATCATCAACGGGGTTTTAATTTCTTGATAACCTGCGGCATCAAGTTCTTTGCGCATATGCTGCTCAATAACCTGCCATAAAGTCCAACCACGCGGGTGCCAGAATACCATACCCGGCGCTTCGTCTTGCAAATGAAACAAATCAAGCTGCTTACCCAATTTACGGTGATCACGTTTTTCCGCCTCTTCCATGCGCGTGATATAGGCTTTGAGGTCGTCTTTGCTGGCCCAGGCAGTACCGTAAATACGTTGCAGCATTTCATTATTGCTGTCACCCCGCCAATAAGCACCTGCGAGCTTGGTTAGCTTAAAGTGCTTTAAGAATCGTGTATTAGGCACATGCGGGCCGCGGCACATATCGACATATTCTTGATGATGATACAAGCCCATTGCTTCCACTTCTGGCATATCTTCAATCAAACGAAGCTTGTATTCCTCTCCGCGCCCCTCGAAAGTTTTTACAGCCTCTGCGCGCGGTGTCATAACTTTGATTACATCATAATCTTGAGCAATCAGCTGTTTCATACGCGTTTCGATCGCCTCAACATCATCCGGAGTAAACGGCTTTTCCGTGGCGATATCGTAGTAAAAGCCTTCTTCAATTACCGGGCCGATAACCATTTTTGCATCAGGGTAAAGCTGCTTAACTGCATGGCCTACCAAGTGGGCACAGGAGTGGCGGATGATTTCTACGCCTTCTTGATCTTTCGGTGTGATAATTTGCACGCTTGCATCTTCGCTAATCGGGTCGCACGCATCCACCAACACACCGTTTACCTTGCCCGCAACCGTGGCTTTAGCCAAACCCGAGCCGATAGACGCAGCAATTTTCGCCACTGTTACAGGGGCTTCGTATTGGCGGACTGAGCCGTCGGGCAAGGTGATGTTCAACATTAAAAAATACTCCGAAAACCTACAAAACAACGGCCAAACGAAATATGGCCGTTTTAAAATAATTAACTGATTTGGTAGGCACAATTGGATTCGAACCAACGACCCCCACCATGTCAAGGTGATGCTCTAACCAACTGAGCTATGTGCCTGTGCAAACAAGCATGAAATTTTAGCCGATAGCCATATTGATTGGCAAGCGGACATATGATTATTTTTGCTTTTCTGGCAAGATGTTTACGCGCTTTCAGACAGGCGTTTCAGGTTTTCGGCTATAATCTGCGGCAAATTAATTATATGACGATAAATATGTTGAAATTTACCCTACACAAAACCGACGGCCACGCCCGGCGCGGCACGCTGGAACTCAACCACGGCACCATCGAAACACCGGTTTTTATGCCGGTAGGCACTTACGGCTCGGTTAAAGCCATGACGCCGCAAAACCTGCATGATATCAGGGCACAAATTATCCTGGGCAATACTTATCATTTATGGTTACGCCCGGGTTTAGAAGTGATCGAACAATTCAGCGGGCTGCATCAATTTATCGGTTGGAATAAACCTATTCTTACCGACTCAGGCGGTTTCCAAGTATTTTCGCTTTCCGATATGCGCAAATTGACTGAAGAGGGCTGCACATTCAAAAGCCCTATTAATGGTGATAAGTTGTTTTTGTCGCCCGAAATTTCAATGAAAATCCAAACCGTGCTGAATTCCGATATCGTGATGCAGCTGGACGAATGTACTCCGGGTGAAGCCACTCACGAGCAAGCAAGAAAATCGCTGCAAATGAGTTTGCGCTGGGCAGAACGCTCGAAAAAAGCATTTGAAGATTTGCGCAACCCTAATGCACTATTTGGCATTGTTCAAGGTGCGATGTATGAAGACTTGCGCGAGGAATCGCTAAAAGGTTTGGAGGCTTTCGACTTTCCCGGATTGGCCATTGGCGGCCTTTCTGTCGGCGAACCCAAACCAGAAATGTACCGCATGCTGCGCGCCGTCGGCCCGATATTGCCGGCACACAAGCCGCATTATTTAATGGGCGTGGGCACACCGGAAGATTTGGTCTGCGGCGTGGCCCACGGTGTGGATATGTTCGATTGTGTTATGCCGACTCGAAATGCCCGAAACGGCTGGCTTTTTACCCGTTTTGGCGATTTGAAAATCAAAAACGCAGTGCATAAACACGACACCCGTCCGATAGATGAAAGCTGCTCCTGCTATGCCTGCCAAAACTTCAGCCGCGCCTATTTGCACCATCTGCACAAAACAGGCGAAATTCTTGGCGCGCAGTTAAACACCATTCATAATTTGCATTTTTACCAAGTGATTATGGCGGAAATGCGTGAAGCCATCGAGCAGGGTAAGTTTGCCGACTGGCAGGCCCAGTTCCATGAAAACCGTGCACGCGGAGTGTAAACACCAGTTTCATCAGATGTATAAAACAAAATGCCTGTCTGAAAACAATTTTCAGACAGGCATTGTAGCGAACGGCAATCCGTTTACGCTTTTTCTACCTCTTTCGGCAGCAGCATTTCACGCTCATCATGCTCCACGCCTACCAAAGCCAACATACGCTGCTCTTCAGCTTTACGGGTTTCACCGGTTACATCAAACACTTTAGCCAAAGCCAAACGGGCTTGTATGCTTGGCGCCAATGTCAAACTCGCTTCCAAGTAGCCTTGTGCTTTTCCCCATAATTGCTGGGAATATGCCAACTGCCCGACATACATTAACAGGCGAGAATCTTCCGGATACTGCTCCAGCCACTGGGTGGTCATATCAATCGCTTTACGCTGCTCGCGTTCGCTCAAATATTGAACACTTTGGATGAAGGGTGGCAATAAATCCGCTTTACGTGTTTGCGGGTAATATTTGCTTACCCATGCAACAGCCTGATTATATAAACCCAAAGATTCATATTTCTCCGCAATCAACACACACAAATCAGTAGCTTTCAATGAATCCGGAACACGTTTCAGACAAGCTTTCAAGCTGCCCGAGTCGGTTGCCATCGCCAGCAGGCGGCGGTATGCCCAATCTTGATATTGGCTTGCTTCATGGTCGTTGATGGCGCCTGCTTTTTGCAGCTTGGCCGAAGTATCCAACACTTCTGCCGCATCGCCGTGATCAAATGCGTAGCGCAATTTGAGTTTGACCAAACGGGTTAACGTGGGATTGATTTGCGCAGCAGCCTGAATATTTTCCAGCGCTTTCGGATAATCACGGCGGTTGAGCGCGCTTTCTGCCAACAGCAAATAGCGGGAAAGCTGGTCTTTATGCGGCAATTTGGCAATATCGGACAGATAGCGGTCGCGCAGCTCCACATCGTCCATGGAATCGGCTGCATGCGCTGCCAGCATCAAAGCCAATGAGCGGTTACTGCCGGCTTCTTTATTGGCCAGCACTTTGGCCGCTTCCTGCTCCGCTTTTTGAAATTTGCCCTCAAAATAAGCCAAACCCGCTGCTTGAAGGTCGCTGCCTGCTTTCAGTTCTTTGCGGCGGTTTCCGAAACGCTGCATACTGCCGGGAATATTCAGAAATGCCGCAACAATGCGCACCAAAATATAGAGCAACACCACGGCCAACAATAAGCCGAGAATAAAGGCATGCAGGTTAACCCGCATCAGTGTTTGTTCCACCACAATATACACATTGCCCGTGTAAATGCCTGACGCTATTGCCAAGCCCACCGCTACGGCAAATAAAATGATAATCCAGATTAAGCTTTTCATGCTTATGCTCCTTTAGCAGCTTTTTCGCCGCCGGCAGAAGGTTGGGCAGGCTTATCTGTTTTCTTTTCCGGTGCAGCTTTGGCATCAGACGCAGCCGGAGCGTTTTGGGCTTTCGGCTCAGATGCAGCAGCGGGTGCATCAGAAGCGGCAGACTGCGGTGCAACATCTGCTGATGTTGCAGACGAGGCAGAAGCAGTTGGCTGCTCTTGCGTTTTTGGATTAGCGGGGATAGTAACTGTACCCTGATGCGTGCGTATACTATCCTGATAATTCCGCACTGCCTGCAAACTGGCTTTGAGCGAATCATCCGAAATAGAACGAACATCGAGCGCCTTCAATTCCGCAAGCTCTTTCAGCCAGGTTTGCGTTACTGGAGATTGGCTGTCGAAATATTGTTTTACTGCGCCCTCTGCTGTATTCAAATCGGTTTGGTAAATTTCACCGTTGCGCTGCATCAGGGCAAAACGTGCATCCATCAGGCGCAAGCGTAAGTTTTCTTTAATAAAGAAATTCTGCTCAGGAGAAATCAGCATGGCATCGTTGCTGTTGAGCTTGCGCACCTCCACCAAACCTTTCAGATTATCCAATGTTTTGTTCCAAGCGTTTTCCCACCAAGTCAAAGCCGTATCGGCTGCAACTTCAGGCGCAGCCTCTCCAGGCCGGAGCGTGCCTTCCAACACCAGCGGCAACCCGGCAACTGCGCTTTCCAAACGGTCAAGACGCAATGATGCGCTGGACACATCCAAATAAGTGCGGTTTTTCAAAGCAGCCAAATCGCTGCTTACCGCCTGCTTAATCGGCAATAATTCCGGTTGGTCGAAACGGCTCAAACGGTTTTCCACGCTTTCCAACACTTCTATTGCTACGGGCACATTGCCCGTGAGTAAAAGCTGTTGCGCAGCTACGTTTAAAGTAACTTCAGTTTCATCCACCAGCCAGTTTATCCGGCCTTTGAGCAGCTCCTGATAGGCGCGCTGGGCATTGGCTACGCCTTCGGCATTTTGACGGTTTTCACTATCCAACTTTGCCAATGCTGCGGCAATGCTGTCTTGTTTGCGCAAGGTATCTTGCAGCATGCCTGCGTTCTGGCTTTCACCCAATGCAGCTTTATCAAGTTTTTGCTCAATGTTCAGCTCTTGATTTTTCAATACGTTTTGACCCTGCACAAACAGAAAGCCGCTTGCGCCCAAACCTAAAAGCGCCAAAATGAGCGCACCCGCAGCCAAACCTCTGCTGCCCGATTGTTTAATCACCACCGGAGCGGGCTGTTGTGTATTGTGCTGGAAATGTTCTTGTTTCGGTTCGCTCATAATGTTTCCTGTATTTTCATGTTGCGGTTCTGGTTGTGCGGGTGCAGATTGTGTCGGCACCGGCTCTTTCTTCTCGTTTTCATCGCTCATCGGCTTGCTCCGTATAGCGGTTTAAATTCGGCACATCGAATTGTTGAATCAGCTCAATCCGCGCGGCTCCATGTTGCTGCAAAGCGTCTGCAATACGCGGGTGATGCGTAAAGTATAACAAGGATTTGGCTGCTTGCACTAATTCATCCGGCATTGAAGAGAAAAACTGCCTCACGGTTTCGACCGAAGTAATCCAAACAGCATCAGGCTTTTCCTTAGCAAAAACCTGCCAATCGGGCGTTTTCAGCTCGCGCCGGTAGACTTCGGCAAACTCAATCTGCATACCCTGCTCACTCAAGGCTTGAGCCAAATAAGGGCGCCCGCCTTTGCCGCGCACAATCAACACCCGCGCATTGAGTGGCAGATTCTGCCAAACGGACAAACAGATAACCGCTTCGCTGTCGTTGCCGTTTTCCGGAGAATAAACTGTTGTGCAGCCTGCCTGCCACAAAGCATCTGCAGTAGCCCGCCCCACGGCAATATTCGGTTTTTCAGACAGGCATGCAAAGTCGATAACAGCAATGCCTGTCTGAACCGCGCTGGGGCTAACCCAAAACACCGCATCGGCAACATCATATTTCGCCGGCAATGCTGCCAACTGCGTTTCGTCCGGCACAATTTCAAGCACACTAAACGGCACGCCCCGCCAACCTGCCGCTTTGCAAATCAATGCATCTGCAGCGGCACGTTCGGCGGGGCGGACAAGCAGAATGGTCGGCATAATGTTTTATCTGAATCCAAGTTTTCAGACAGGCATTCGCTTTCAAATGCCTGTCTGAAAAAGTATTTCAACTGTTTGTGTTTTGCTCGCCCAACACGGCGGCAATCAGATCTTCCGCGCCATCGTCAGCCAGTTTTTTAGCAACGGCTCGGCCTAAGGCATCGGCGTAAGCCAACGGGGCTTGCGCATATGCTTCCAGCATAACCGAGCCGTCGGGATGGCCGACCATGCCGCGCAAGGTAAGCAGGCCGTCTTCTTGAGTGCAATAAGCAGCCAATGGAATTTGGCAGCTGCCGCCCAAAGCACGGGACAGTGCGCGCTCGGCAGTAACACAGGCGTTGCTGAGCGGATGATTCAGGGGATTTAATATTTCAAACAAATCATAGCGGTTCGCTGCGATTTCGATGCCCAACACACCTTGTCCTGCTGCTGGCAGGCTGTCGGCAGGAGATAAAACGGTGCGTATGCGATCGGCCAACCCCAAACGCTGCAAGCCGGCTTCTGCCAAAATGATGGCGTCGTATTCGCCTTTATCCAGCTTTTCCAAACGGGTTTGCAGATTACCGCGCAAGGGGCGCACGTTCAAATGAGGAAAGCGCGCGCGCAATTGCGCCTCACGGCGCAGGCTGGCAGTGCCGACTACCGCACCTTTGGGCAAATCTTCCAAACGTTCGTATTGGTTGGACACGAAAGCGTCAAACGGGCTGGCGCGCTCCGTAATGGCCGCCAGCGCAAAGCCCTGCGGCAATTCCATCGGCACGTCTTTCAGGGAATGCACGGCCAAATCGGCACGGCCGTCCAACAAGGCTTGTTCAAGCTCCTTAATAAACAGGCCTTTACCACCGATTTTAGACAAAGTTTTATCGAGAATCTGGTCGCCGCGCGTGGTCATGCCCAAAATGCTGACTTCACACTCGGGATAAAGCGCCTGCAAACGTGCTTGAATATGCTCGGCCTGCCATATGGCCAAACGGCTTTCGCGGCTGGCGATAACGAGTTTTTTCGGAATGTTCATAGTGTTTGGAAATAAGAAAACGTGATAACTGAAAACAGACAGAAGTGTAACAGAATTGGCTTCATTTAGCCCGAATGCCTGTCTGAAACATTTTTCAGACAGGCATTCTGTGCTGCGATAAATGTTATAACCTGGCAGCCTGATTGTCTGAATCCACGCGGTAAAGCAGCCGGAAAGTGGGTTTGTTTACCAAATCTGCCAGCGAAAACCCTTCCAAATACGTCAAAAAGGCTTGCGCCGCGCCGCTCAATATGCCGGCCAAGCGGCAGTCGGGCGTGAGCAGGCAATTATTTTTGTCGCCCATGCACTCCACCAACACCATAGGCTCCAAACAGCGGACAACCTGCCCGATATTGATTTCCCCGGCAGGCCGCGCCAGCTTGAGTCCGCCGCCCTTGCCGCGTATGCTGGTTAGAAAACCGCCTTTAACCAAAGCGGTTACCACTTTCATCAAATGGCTTTTGGAAATTTGATAGATGCCGGCGATTTCACTGATGTTGACCAAATCATCATCGTTGACTGCGGCGTAAATCAACACCCTCAGCCCGAAGTCGGTATGTTGTGTCAGATACATAGTTGCGGTTTGTTATCTAAAGTTTCATAATATATGCACATTATACACAAAAGGCATAATCAGACGCCACGGTTAAGGCAATGCCTGTCTGAAAATAAGGAACCCCACATGAAACGCCACCCGGAGCTTATCGGCCTTTCGCAAGAGCATCATCACGCGCTGGCTTTGTGCGTACGCATTCTGCGCAATCCCGAACTGAACCACGCGCAAGATATCGAGCAGCACAAAACCGGTTTGCTTGAGCATTTCACACAGGAAGAAGCCTGGTTTGCCGCCTATTGGCAGCGGCTGCCCGATGCCGGTTTGAAAGAGCGCTTCGAGCAAGACCATGCCGTGTTGCGCGAGATGCTGAACAATCCGCGTTTTGACGATCCGCAATGGAACCTGCAATTCGCCCAAACCTTGCGCGACCATGCTCGATTTGAAGAAAGGGTGTTGTTTGGGCAGATTACCGAGCATTGCCTGTCCGAACCCTAAACTGCCGTTAACCACGCCATAAGGAACCACCATGTCTTTTACCCATCATCCCGTTTGGGCCATGGCTTTCCGCCCGCTTTACCCGCTTGCCGCTGTTTACGGCGCTTTGTCTGTGATGCTCTGGGCTTTCGGCTATCAAGGCACTGCCACTCTGCCCGCCTATTTCTGGCATGCCCACGAAATGATATGGGGCTATTCAGGTGCGATTGTGGTGGCGTTCTTGCTGACTGCCTCCGCCACTTGGACAGGGCAGCCGCCCACTCGCGGCGGCGCGTTGATTACATTGGTTGCCTTGTGGCTGCTCTCGCGCCTGTTTGCCTTTACACCGCTTGCAGCCGCCTCCGGCTTATTCGGTGTGGCATTTTTCTGGTTGGCTGCTTGGTTTATGGGCATTTCCGTGGTACGCAGCCGCAATTCGCGCAATTACATCGCCGTGGCCGCCCTGTTTTTATTCGGCACAACCTTATTGCTGTTTCACATACAGCTATCCTCTTTCAATGCCGCCGCGTTGCACAACGGGCTGCTGGCAGGCTTGGTAATGGTGGCCGGCTTTATCGGCCTGGTAGGTACACGGATTATTTCATTCTTCACTTCGCGCAGATTGGGCACAGAGCAAGTGGCAAACCCGATGTGGTTGGCCTTGAGTGCATTGCTGCTGCCGATGGCTACCGCGTTGTTAATGAGTTTGAACACAGCATTGCTTCCCGCCTCTTTATTTGCACTGGCCGCAGGTATTATCGGTTTGGTTCAGACAGGCCGTTGGTTCGAACCCAAAGCCTTGGCCGAGCCTTTATTATGGATTCTGTTCGCAGGCTATGCCGCTACATCTTTGGGGCTGATAGTAATGGGCACGGCTTTCTGGAAGCCTGCAATGATGAGTACCGGCGTGCATCTGGTAGCTGTGGGCGGCATCGGCATGCTAACCGTGGGGATGATGGTGCGCACTGCGCTGGGCCACACCGGCCGACCGCTCTACCCTGCGCCCAAACTGATGGGAACTGCTTTCGTACTGATGCTTGCAGCGACTGCCATCCGCACCGTAGCTGCATTCACGGCAACGGTTAACCCTACCGCCTACGATCACAGCATCAGACTTTCCGCCGCCTTATTTGCCGTGTCGCTAATGCTTTATGCATGGCGCTATACCCCGTGGCTGCTGCGCCCGAGGGTAGACGGCAAAGCAGGTTGATAAAACAAAGTAGGTTGATAAAACAATGCCTGTCTGAAAGCTTTTTCAGACAGGCATTGTCCATAACGGAAATCAGCCGAAAATATTCTTAAACCAAAGCTTGATATTATCCACAATACGGACAAACCAGCCCGCTTCCTCCACTTGGTTCAGCGCCACGACATCGCGCTCGGCCAGCAGCTTACCTTCATACATAATCTTCAACTTACCCACTACCTGGCCGGTGCGCACAGGCGCCACAACAGGTTGCACGGTTTCCAACACAGGTTTGATATTTTTCCCCTCTGCATGTGGAATAGTAAGGTAAATCGCTTCAATAAAACCCGCGTCCACAGCCTTATTTTCCCCTTTGTAAACCTTCACCTGAGAAATTACCTGACCGGCATTGTAAAGTTTGGGCGTGTCAAACGAATGCAGGGCCCAGTTCAACAGCTTGCCACTCTCAGCCGCCCGCAATTCAGGACTTTCCGCCCCTACCAACACGGCAATCACCTGCCTGTCGTTGCGGTTACTGGAAGAAATCAAGTTGTAACCCGCAGTGGGAGAATGACCGGTAATCATGCCGTCGATACTGGCATCACGGTACAGCAGCAAATTTCGGTTTGGCTGCTCGATGCCGTTATAAGTAAAAGACTTCATAGAAAAAATCGGATAATAGCGGCGGAAATCCTGCGCAACGGCAACCGCCAGCTTCATCAGATCTTTTACGGTGGAAACATGGCCGTCTGCCGATTCGCCTGTGGCATTTTTAAAACTCGTATCCAGCATGCCTAAACGCGTGGCCTGTTCGTTCATTTTTTTCACAAACTCGGCCTCGGAGCCGTTGCCCAACACCTCAGCCAGCGTAACAGTCGCATCATTTCCCGACTGCACCAGCATACCCTTGAGCAAATCGCTCACGCTCACGGTTTTGTTCGGGCTTAAAAACATGCGTGAACCGCTGGTTTTCCAGGCACGTTCGGATACCGTCAGCATTTGGTCGGGTTTCAGCACACCGTCATCCAAAGCCTTGAATACCAGATAGGCCGTCATTAGTTTGGTCAGCGCGGCCGGCTCAACCTGCGCATCGTAATTATGCGCCCCCAAAACCTGCTTGCTTTGCACATCCATCACCGCATAAGCCGTAGCCGCCAATTCCGGCAGTTTGGGCATTCCGGCAATTTGTTCCTTTTGTTGCGTCGCAGCCTTTGTCTCTACGGAAGAAGCTGCTTTTGCGGCAGGAGCAGCCGGAGCAGATACGGTTTGTGACGCCGGCGCAGTATCCTTTTTTGCGGCATCCGCAGCGAAAGCGGAGCAAGCCGCCGCCAGAAGCAGACAGGAAATGGTTTTTTTCATAACATCAATATTAAAATTACACTCAATTAAAGGGAAATCAAGCAGGAAACTGCGCAAACAAAAGTGCAGCTTTAGTTGAAATTTCAGCGGATTATACATGAATTCAGTTTCCACTTGCACTATCGTGCCGCTCAGAGTATGGTTTTGACTTTATCTAAATTTTAAAGAAGACACTCTCTGCAACCAACGCCATCCCTATCATGAACCCGAAATTGCATTCCCAATATCTCACCAAAATCCTCACCGCTTCGGTATACGATGTTGCCACAGAAACCTCTTTAGATCCGGCCCGCAGCCTTTCACGCAGAATGGAGAACCAAATCCTGCTCAAACGTGAAGACTTGCAGCCGGTTTTTTCGTTCAAAATCCGCGGCGCCTATAACAAAATGGCTTCACTCTCGCCGGAAGCTCTGGCCAAAGGCGTAATCACCGCGAGCGCAGGCAACCATGCTCAAGGCGTGGCTTTATCCGCCCAGTATTTAAACTGTGATGCCACCATCGTGATGCCTGAAACCACACCGCAAATCAAAGTAGATGCAGTCAAAGCGCGCGGCGGCAATGTAGTGCTCAAAGGCGTGTCTTACAACGATGCTTACGACCATGCCATGAAACTGGTAACAGAAAGCGGGCTAACTTACATCCCACCCTTCGACGACCCCTATGTGATCGCCGGTCAAGGTACCATCGGCCTTGAAATCATCCGCCAACATCCCAAGCCCATCCACGCCATTTTCGTACCCATAGGCGGCGGCGGTTTGGCCGCAGGAGTGGCCGCATTCATCAAAAACGTGCGGCCGGAAATTAAAGTGATCGGCGTAGAAACCTATGATGCCTGCGCCATGAAGCAATCAATCGAACAAGGCGAACGAGTAGAGTTAAAAGATGTAGGTTTATTTGCCGACGGCACGGCGGTTAAATTGGTAGGCGAAGAAACTTTCACGCTCTGCCGCGACCTGCTTGACGAAATCATTTTGGTTGACACCGACGACATTTGCGGCGCAGTAAAAGATATTTACGACGACACCCGCAGCATCACCGAACCTTCAGGTGCTCTCGCATTAGCCGGCCTCAAAGCCTATATTGAACGGGAAGACTGCCGCAACCAAACTCTAATCGCCATCAACAGCGGCGCAAACATGAATTTCCACCGCCTGCGCCATGTTTCCGAGCGCAGCGAACTGGGTGAAGGCCACGAAGGCATTTTTGCGGTGTCCATTCCGGAAACGCCCGGCAGCTTCCGAAAATTTATCAATGCCTTAGGCAGCCGGAATATCACAGAATTCAACTACCGTTACGGCGACGACAACATCGCACACATTTTTGTCGGCATCCAAACCTCAAGCCCGCGCGACATCAGCCGGATCAGTAAAGAACTGACAGCAGCCGGTTTGCCGAATATCGACCTCTCCGGCGACGAAATATCCAAAATCCACATCCGCTATATGGTAGGCGGGCGCACCGATAAAATCAGCAACGAGCGCCTGATTACATTCGAATTTCCCGAACGCCCCGGCGCACTCGCACGCTTCCTCAACCACATGCAGACCAACTGGAACATTACCCTGTTCCACTACCGCAACCACGGCGCCGATTACGGGCGCGTTCTGGTCGGCATCGACGTACCGGAGCACGAAACCGCCTCTTTTAGCGACTTCCTCGAAAACGTAGGCTACAACTGCCATGACGAAACCGGCAATGCCGCCTATAAGCTGTTTTTAAGCTCAACCAAATCAGCATAAAAAATGCCTGTCTGAAACTATTTCAGACAGGCATTTAATGTTCACCGGAAAACGTCAATAAAATGATGACAAACCATCCGGCAAACAGTAACATACCGGGTGCTTAAAAAGCGGCTGCCTGCCATAAAGCAAACTGCATTCATAAGCTGCCCAATTCAGTTCGCCCACCAAGCCCCCGCGGCAAGCCGTTAAAGCGCTTATTTTGAAAGAGTTTAACCATAATCCAAAATTGAAATACAGCTTTCAGACAGGCATCTGACACTCTATCTATGCCTGTCTGAAAACAACCGAAAAACCTACTCCCCGAAGTATCATGACAACACCTCAAATGCTTGCCTCAGTCGACCTAGGCTCCAACAGCTTCCGCCTGCAAATCTGCGAAAATCATAACGGCCAGCTCAAAGTGCTCGATTCCATCAAAGAAATGGTGCGCTTTGCCGGAGGGTTGGACGAACACAAAAACCTCGACCAAGCCTCGCAAGAGCGCGCGCTCAACTGCCTGACCAAATTCGGCGAACGCCTGCGCAGCTTCTCGCCCGAGCAAGTGCGCGCCGTGGCAACCAACACCTTCCGAGTTGCTAAAAACATCGGCGATTTCCTGCCCCGTGCCGAAGCCGCATTAGGCTTTCCCATCGAAATCATCGCAGGCCGCGAAGAAGCCCGCCTGATTTACACCGGCGTAGTGCACACCCTGCCGCCCAACGGCGAACGCATGTTGGTAGTCGATATCGGCGGCGGTTCCACCGAATTTGTGATTGGTTCCTCACTCGAACCCACCAACACCGAAAGCCTGCCGCTTGGCTGCGTTACCTACAGCCTGCGCTTTTTTCAAAACAAAATCACCGAAAAAGACTTCAAAACCGCCATCAACGCCGCCCGCGCCGAAATCCAACGCATCAGCAAATCCTACAAACGCACGGGCTGGGATTTCAGCGTAGGCACTTCAGGCTCAGCCAAATCGATCCGTGATGTAATAGCCAACGATTTAAAAATGGGCGATGACATCACCTATGCCGGCATGCAGAAGCTGGCCGAGCGCATCTGCCAAGCCGGTAACGTGAAAAAAGTGCGTTTTGAAGGTTTGAAACCGGAACGGGTTGAAGTATTCGCCGGCGGCTTGGCCGTGATGATGGCGGCGTTTGAAGAATTGGACATTCAAAAAATGATGGTTACCGAAGCGGCGCTGCGCGACGGTGTGTTTTACGACTTAATCGGCCGCCAGCTCAACGCCGATATGCGCGACCAAACCATCACGCAATTCCAGCAACGCTACCATGTTTCGCCCAGCCAAGCGGCAAGGGTGGCTGCTACAGCCAAAATTTTCATGGAAAGCCTTGCTCAAACGGCTTCCGTGCAGGAATTGGCTTATTGGCAGCAATATGTCAACTGGGCCGCACAAGTGCATGAAATCGGCATCGAAATCGCCCACACGGCCTACCACAAACACAGCGCCTATATCCTTGAAAACGCCGATATGCCGGGCTTTTCGCGCAAAGAGCAGCATATTCTTTCCATGCTTACCCTCGGCCAGCGCGGCGACCTGCGCAAAATGGTCGACTTGGTAGATGGTAACCGCATGATGTGGTTTGCCATTGCAGCTTTGCGTTTGGCTGTGCTCTTCCACCGCTCCCGCCTCTCTTTCACACTACCGCCTTACACCCAATTGCGTTTCGATCCCGAAAAACGGCATTTCACGTTACGCATCAACCAAAACTGGCTGGATGAAAACCTGCTGATTGCCGATTCGTTGATTTACGAAACGGAACAATGGCGCAAAATTGACTTGATGTTTAACGTGCAGGCGTTCTAAATAATTGCAGGCTAAAAAACAGAATGCCTGTCTGAAACTTTTCAGACAGGCATTCTAGCTGCTTAAGCCTGTTTGGTTTAACGGCGCCACTCTATCCTGATTCGGTCACCCTGCCGGTAATCATAAGGCGGATGCCCGAACTGCGCATCGGGATCACGCCGCCGCTCCTTCAACCTCTGCTGCGTTACCACTTCGTTATACAGCCGGTTATTCGTTTTAGGCGATAGGTTTTGCGCCTCTTTGCGCTGAGCTTCCAAGCGCATGCGGTTTTTCCAGCGGAAATAATCATCAACATGATGCCGCCTCGGGTAGCGGTAGTCATAATCATAATAATAAGAATCCGGATAAACCGTGCCGATTTCAATGCGCGTGTTATAAGCCTTGCCGCTGCCTACGTTGAGGCTAAAGCTACCGGAAGAACCGGTGCGCTCGGAATATTCCCTAACCGACCCTTTACCCACCGCTTGGCCGCCTTCATAAATGATACGGGTATTGGTCGGCACAACAGGCACTTCTTGCGCAAAAATACACGCAGAAAAACCGACACAAAATAATGTCAAACCCGTTGTTTTTATCAATTTCATCATGCCTTTCCCCGAATATAGAAAAGTCGATTAAACCTGCATAAAAGCTTTTTCAGACAGGCATTTATCTATACATGCGCCTATCTTTGATATTTTACCAACAACAATTAAATCTTATAGCAAATATACAAAAATCATACACATTCCTAATATTCACATGGAAAAATACCAAGCATATTGAATATCAACCCACTATTTATTACAATTGGATTATTACAATCAAATATCCATCTGAATTAATTCAGACAAATTTAATTCGGCATAGTTCTGCCATTTCCCCCTAATCATGAGGTATACATATGGATAATAACGTATTAAACGTCCTTCCAGAAGATCAGTTGGTTGTAGAAGATACTGCCACCGGGCAAGAAAATCCTTTTACAAACAACAATCCGGCGCAAAATACGCCGATCGACAGCCAACCCGATGCTGTGGATACACAAATTCCTGTAAATGTGCCGGTTTCTGGCAATCCGCAGACGCCTGCCGATGACACTCAACCTACTGCGCCCAATCATCCCGACGACACATTTGCAACATCCGATGCACCTATTGACCCCGTTGCAGACGATAACAGCGATGTCGAAAAACCGGTAACCGACGTACCGGCAGTAACAGATGTGCCTGCAAACGACGATGAGCAAAACCCCACAGCGCCCGCACCGGTTGACCCGCAAACATCAAACGACGTTCCGACCGGCGATAACGGCACACAAAATCCTGCCGACCAAGAGCCGGCAAACGTGCCAAACACAGCTACACCGGACAATGCAACCAACGACCCGGCTCAAAATGATGTTACCACCATCAACATTTCCGCACCGGTCGACGACCCAAACACCCCGGATCAAAACGCCCCTTCATCAGCGGAAGACGGCGTAGAAAACAAACCTGCTACCGATAACGGCTGCGGCGACCATCCTTGCGATAAAAAATGGGTGGATAACAACGGTACCGGCGAAAAAATTATCATTACCGGCACCGACCAAAACGACATCATTCACGGCACAGCACGCGACGAAGATATTTCAGGCCGCGCGGGCGACGATAAACTCTATTCCGGCCCCGGCGACGACGTATTGGACGGCGAAGCAGGCAATGATTCTATGTACGGCTGCCATGGCGACGACGTATATTATGTTGATTCAGAGGGTGATAAAGTCATCGAATTTGCGAATCAAGGCAACGACCATGTATTCAGCAGCATCAGCTACACCCTGCCTGAGAATGTAGAGAATGTACACCTGATGACCGACGATGACTTAAACGCCGTCGGCAACGAGCTGGACAATGTGTTGCACGGCAATGACGGTAAAAACGACCTCAGCGGCGGCGCCGGCAACGACAATATGTACGGCCACGCGGGCGATGACATTCTGGACGGCGAATCCGGCGCCGACTTCATGGTAGGCGGCGAAGGCGACGACATTTATTATGTCGACCAAGCCGGAGATACCGTGGTTGAGTGTGCAGATGAAGGCATTGATACCGTATTAACCTCCATCAGCTATACCGCCGGCGATCATGTGGAAAACCTCACCTTGCTGGGCGACGATGATCTGAACCTGACCGGCAATGAGTTGAACAACCTGCTGCACGGCAACGACGGCAACAACATCTTGCTGGGCGGCGACGGCTGCGACCAGATTTTTGCCCACGACGGCAACGACATTCTGGATGGCGGTACAGGCAATGATTTGCTCAACGGCGGCAGCGGTTTCGACACCTACCTGTTCGGACGCGGCTACGGCAACGATACCATCGTTGACTACGACCAAAGCGAAATCAGCAATGACCGCATCTCTTTCGGCAGAGGCATCTCGGCAGACGATTTGGAACTCTCACGCTCCGGAGGCGATTTGGTGATCGGTTTGAAAGATTCGGACGATACGTTGACCATCAGCCAATGGTTTGACGATGCCGATTACCAAATTGAAGAATTCCTGTTCAACAACGGCGATGCGTGGAGCTACGAGCAAATTCAGGAAGCCACCCAGGCTCTTTACACCACCGTATCCGCCAACAGCCAGCTTGACGATATCCAACAGCAGGCACAAACGGCAGGTTCAGGTTTATAATCCTCCCCATCCCGCCACACCCGCAGCAAAACTGCGGGTGTTTTTCGTTTTACAGGTTTAGAATCCTGCTAAAATATCGTTTTCAACAATCAACATAGGAAAACAGCACCATGAGCGATATCAGCTTAAAAAAGATTTACTCAGGAAAAGTCCGCGATCTTTACGAGATCGACGATAAACGCATGCTCATGGTCGCTTCCGACCGCCTATCCGCTTTTGACGTGATTCTCGACGACCCTATTCCGGGCAAAGGCGAAATACTCACCCAAATCTCCAATTTCTGGTTTGGCAAACTTGCCCACATTATGCCCAACCACTTTACCGGCGACACGGTTTACGACGTTCTGCCCGAAGCCGAAGCGCACAAGCTGGAAAAGCGGGCCGTGGTTGCCAAAAAACTTACCCCCGTTAAAGTGGAAGCCATCGTCCGCGGCTATTTGGCAGGCAGCGGCTGGAAAGATTATCAAAAAACCGGCTCGGTATGCGGCATCAAGCTACCCGAAGGCATGCAGGAAGCGCAGCAGCTGCCTGAAGTGATTTTCACGCCCTCAACCAAAGCGGCGGTGGGCGACCACGATGAAAACATCAGCTTTGAAGAATGTGAAAAAATCATCGGAAAAGAGCTGGCGCAAGAAGTGCGCAGCAAAGCCATCCGCCTATACACCGAAGCAGCCGAGTATGCCAAAACCCGCGGCATCATCATTTGCGACACCAAATTCGAATTCGGCCTCGATGAAAACGGCACGCTGACGCTGATGGACGAAGTGCTCACACCCGACTCCAGCCGTTTCTGGCCGGCAGACCAATACCAAGTCGGCACCAACCCGCCTTCGTTCGACAAACAGTTTGTACGCGATTGGTTGGAACAAAGCGGCTGGAACAAACAGGCACCGGCACCCAAAGTGCCCGCAGACGTGATTCGGAAAACCGTGGAAAAATATCAGGAAGCCCTAAACCTATTAACGGCTGATTAAGCGTGCCGTATAGTCAATTTACTTAAGTTTAATAACGATACCGTCATACTCGGGCTTGACCCGAGTATCTCTTAAAATTACCGGAACTCAAGATACTCGGGTCAAGCCCGAGTATGACGAGCGTACTATTCTTTAAGTTGATTCACTATAGCGTTTCTAAAACCGGTATAACGCATGCCTGTCTGAAAACTACTTTTCAGACAGGCATTCTGTCGGCTCAGACTATTTATTCTTATGCCAATAGGTATAGATTTCCATTAAGGCATAAGGCAGGTCTTGCTCCATTTTTGCGGTTTCCGCTTCGGTAAAAGTGAGCACGGCATTGTCGTTGCGGTATTCGTCGTACATGCCGCCGAGCGCCATTACCGGATAAAACAGGTCTTCAAAATCATCGTCGCCTGCGGTTTCAAACCAATCGGTTTTTACCACGTCCAAAGCATACAGATAAGCATTGCACCAAGTGTAAAAATCGCTTTGGCCGTTTTCATCGTCGTAAAGCAGCAAGTCGGGCAGCCGCCCTGCTTCCAGTTTCTTTTTCAAATCGAAAGCCAAACGCAACACCAGCATTTGGATTTCTTCTGTTTCGTTCCGGTCAAACACATCCTCGCCGCCCAAAACTTCGGGCAACCAGACGTGCGGCTCGGTTTTATCAGGGCCGCTCAATATGGCAAGCATAAATGCCTGCACTTCATCCAACCGCATCGTATTGCCGCTTGCGGCTTTCGGATCAAGCAAAGCAGCCAGTTGGCTTCGGGCTGCCGAATCAAAAGGGAGCATATTTTTCCTTCAATCTTATTTTTTCAGACAGGCATCTATCTCAAGCAGCATTTCAAATTTTGTCTTGTTGCATTTTGGCTTCCTGCGCCGCTTTGTATTCACGCAAATATTCGATAGCGGCGGCTTTTTCCGCTTCGCTGCCGTATTTCACATCCCGCAGCGCGCGGCGGTAACTTGCGCGCTCTTTGGCTTCTCTGATTTGCTGCTCTTTAAACGTTTCTCTGTTGGCCGGAACAATACGCCGCTCCTGCTGCGTCTGCGCACGCGCCATTGCTTGTGCAATCAAGTCGGCAGGGTTAAACGCGGCTTTCTGCCGCTCCTGCTCGGCCGGTTGCTGCATACGCGCTTTGGCAGCCGCTTCTTTTTCGGCCAAATAAGCCTTGCGCTCGGCAGCATCGCGGGCTTTGCGCTCCTCATGCCATTCATAGCGGGCTTTGGCATGCGAAGCGGCAGCAAAACGCGGCTCCGCATTTGATGCCAACTCTCTGGCAAGCGGCAGATAATCAGCCTGAACCGGCTGCATATAAATACAGTCGACCGGGCAAGGCGCCACACACAAGCCGCAACCCGTGCATTCAGACGCAATCACCGTGTGCATCAGCTTGGACGCGCCCATAATCGCATCCACCGGGCAGGCGCGGATGCAGGCCGTACAGCCTATGCACACCGCTTCGTCAATCCACGCCAAGGCTTTTTCTTGGATTTTAGCCGGAGCAAGCGCGGGGCGATCCAACAAAGCCGCAATATCCTGCACCACTTCACCGCCGCCGGGCGCACACAGGTTTACCTCAGCTTCTCCCTGCACCAGTGCCTGCGCATAAGGCTTGCAGCCTTCATAACCGCACTCTCGGCATTGCGTTTGCGGCAAAACCGATTCGATACGCTCAACCAAAGAAACATTCATCTTTTGAAATACTTAAACAGAAAGAACCGAATTATAACGGATAACAGAATGCCTGTCTGAAAACCACCATGCTCCGCAGCAAGATTTTCAGACAGGCATTGTCATCTATTCAATACGGCTCAGCTTTTCTTAGCCGCCATTCTGGCGCGCACCACCTCAATCACCGCAGGCATAACAGACACGACAATAATTGCGCCCAATACCAAGCCTAAGTTGTTTTTAACCACAGGAATGTTGGCGAAGAAATAGCCCGCATAAGAAAACAGCACCACCCATAAAACCGCGCCGATGATATTGAAGCGGATAAATCTGGCGTAATTCATGTGTGCCATACCGGCCACAAACGGTGCAAACGTGCGCACAATCGGCACGAAGCGCGCGATGATAATCGTTTTACCGCCGTATTTTTGGTAGAACTGATGGGTTTTATCAAGATAGCTGCGTTTGAAGATTTTAGAATCAGGATTGGCAAATAACTTAGCACCAAAATATTTACCAATCATAAAATTAACCGCATCACCTACAATCGCAGCAATCAGCAGCAGCAAAACCATCAAATGGATATTCATGCCGCCCACAGCCGCGATACCGCCTGCTGCAAACAATAAAGAATCGCCGGGTAAAAACGGCGTAACCACCAATCCGGTTTCGCAGAAAACAATCAAAAACAAAATCGCGTAAATCCAGGGGCCGTAATCGGCAGATAAAGCCTGCAAATGCTGGTCGATATGCAGAATAAAATCAATAACAGTGGCAATCACAATATATTCTCTATGATGTAAGGTGTTTAAAATCTTGCAAAAATCGGCGCATTTTAAAGCCAAACCCTCCGCTTGCCAAATTGATTCAGATAAACGCACACGCTTGCGGCTATTCGTTAAAACAACGTACAATTCCCCATCCTTTCCAACCCGAGCCAGCCCGTGAACCAGCTTATTTTCGATTTTGCCAGCCATGAATATCCGGGCTTCGACGAATTTCTGGGCAATGCCAACAGCGAGCTGGTACACGTTTTAAAAGAGCAGGATAACCAGTTTCTCTACGTTTGGGGCGAAGAAGGTTCCGGCAAAAGCCACCTTTTGCGCGCCTGGGCCGACAAAGCCCGGCAAAGCGGCAAACGCGCCCGCTATATAGATGCGCACACCGAGCCGCTTACCGAAGAAGCCTGCGAGGCGGATTATCTGGCGGTTGACCAAGTGGAGCGCTTAGACGCCGAAGAGCAATCCCTGCTGTTTGCCGTATTCAACCGCTACCGCAACAGCGGCCGCGGTTCCCTGCTTTTGAGTGCCGACGTAAAACCGCAGCATCTGTGCTTACGCGAAGATTTGCGCACCCGCATGGCTTATTGCCTGGTTTACGAAATCAAGCCGCTCACCGACGAAGAAAAAATCCAAGCCCTCTCCAGCCTCGCCCGCACACGGCGCATTCCCGTCGATCCCGCCGTTTTCAATTATCTGCTGCTGCATTGGCGGCGCGATTTGGGCAGCCTGATGAATATGCTCGACGCTTTAGACAATTATTCCCTCACCATGAAAAAGCGCATCACCCTGCCGCTTTTACGCCAACTTCTGAAACAACAGGAAGCAGAATGAAAAACCTTGCCATTTTCGACTTAGACAACACCTTAATCAACACCGATTCCGACCATTCATGGCCGCAATACCTGATGAAAAAAGGCTTGGTCGATATCGAACACACGCAAAAGCAAAACGACAAGTTTTATCAGGATTACCAAAACGGCTGTCTGAACATCGACGAATTCCTCAAATTCCACCTTGAGCCCCTAAGCCGCTTCAGCCAAGAAGAGTTGGCAAAAATGCACCAAGAATTCGTAGCCGAATTTATCGCTCCGCATATTTCCATGATGGCCAAAATGCTGGTTCAAAGCCATCGCGATGCGGGCGACGAGCTTTTGGTGATTTCCTCCACCAACGAATTCATCATCACCCCCATCTGCCACCTTTTCGGCATTACCAATATCATCGGCACACAGCTTGAAACCGGCGCCGACGGCCGCTACACCGGCAACTACACCGGCACCCCCAGCCTGAAAGAAGGCAAAATCACCCGCCTGAACGAATGGCTCGCGGCACGCGGCGAAACCCTGCAAAGCTACGGCAAAACCTATTTTTACAGCGATTCGAAAAACGACCTGCCGCTGCTTCGCCTAGTGAGCGACCCCGTGGCCGTCAACCCCGATGAAACCTTGCAGCAAGAGGCCGCAGAAAAAGGCTGGCCCGTGTTGAATTTTAGATAAGGTTATCTGAAATGCCCCAGTTCAAACCCGTTATCATCACCACAACGGTTGCCGAACCCGCAGAAGCGGAGCGCATCGGCAGCCTGTTGCTGGAAAACCGCCTTGCCGCATGCGTCCAATACGAAAACATCCGAAGCCGTTATATGTGGGAAGGTAAAATATGCAGCGATGATGAAATCCGCATCACCATCAAAACCGCCCGCTGTCATTTCGGTGCGGTCGAAAAAATCATCCTGCAAAACCACAGCTACGAATGCCCGCAAATCTTAATGCTGCCGATACACCGCGGCAACCGCCCTTATATGAAATGGTTTAAGGAACACACAGGCTGCTGAGCACCGCAATGCCTGTCTGAAACAAACTCGGGAAATATTCCGGCCAAGCGTGTACAATGCCGCCTTTGCATTTTTCAGACAGGCATCATCCTGCCTCTTCCAAACACACATATCCCAAGAAAGCCAAACCATATGTTCCGCACTATGCTCGGCGGCAAGATTCACCGCGCCGTCGTAACCGAAGCCGACTTAAACTACGTCGGCAGCATTACCGTTGACCAAGACCTGCTCGATGCAGCCGGCATCTGCGTTAACGAAAAAGTACAAATCGTCAACAACAACAACGGCGAGCGTTTTGAAACCTACACCATCCCCGGCGAACGCGGCAGCGGCGTGGTCTGCCTGAACGGCGCCGCCGCCCGGCTGGTGCAGAAAGGCGATATCGTGATTATCATGTCGTATGTGATGCTTTCCGAGCCGGAAATTTCCGCACACGAACCCAAAGTGGTTTTGCTCGACGAGCGCAACCAAATCCGCGACATCATCCGCTACGAGCCGCCTCATACCGTGCTGTAACCATAATGCCTGTCTGAAACCCCTTTTCAGACGGGCATTGCGCCCAAGCGCCTTACATCCCAAAATCAAGCCCTTTAATATAACCAACAAAACAAGCTATGCCTTTTTCATTACAATAACCCAACAAAATTTATCCTATATTTTCAGACAGGCATTCCCCCATACCCATGCCTGTCTGAAACAAAGATGTGATGAAACACACCCCCGCCTTTTTACTTATCCTTCTGCTTGCCGGCTGCCAAACGCTGCCGCCGCTGGAAAAGCGCAGCAGCAGCCGCTACATCAAAGCGCCCAACGCCACGCGCGTACACAAAGTGCTGCACAACAGCAATCCTGTGCAAACCCTCAAAGCAGACATATCCGGCATCTACCTGCTCAGTGACCCGCACGACGCATTCATCGCCCGCGCAACCCTCATCTCATCGGCCGAAGAAGCGCTCGACATCCAATACTACATCTGGCATAACGACGTATCCGGCAAGCTGCTGATGCAAATGGTGGAAGCGGCCGCCAAACGCGGCGTGCGCGTGCGCATCCTGCTCGACGACAACAACACGCGCGGCATGGACAACATCCTCACCGCGCTCGACGAACACCCCAATATCGAAATCCGCGTATTCAACCCTTTCGCCAGCAGAAGCATGCGCAGCCTGGGCTATCTGCACGATTTTCCCCGCCTCAACCGCCGCATGCACAACAAAACCTTCACCGCCGACAACAAAGCCACCATACTCGGCGGCCGCAACATAGGCGACGAATACTTCAATATTTCCAACGACGTAGGCTTTGCCGACCTCGATATTCTGGCTACCGGCAGTGTAGTGGGTCAGGTTTCCGGCGATTTCGACCGCTATTGGGCCAGCGAATCCAGCTATCCGATTGCAGACATCGCCAAACATGCCGACCTTGAAAAAGGCAGGGCTGAATTGGATTATGTCAGCGAAAAAGACAAAGAATTACGCGCACTTTATCAAAGCAGGCTGCAATCATCCCCGCTGAACCGCGCCATCACAGAAAGCGGCATCCCTTGGATTTACGCCCCCACCAAATACATCAGCGACGACCCGGCCAAAGGCTTGGACAGAAGCAGAAACAAGCCCCTGATTACCGAAAAAATCGACGAAGCCCTAGGCTCGCCCGAGCAGGAAATCTATATCGTTTCGCCCTATTTCGTTCCCACCAAACAAGGCACGGAAGCCCTTGCCGAATTAAGCCGCGACAAAGTTGCCATCACCGTTTTCACCAATTCGCTTCAAGCCACCGACGTTGCCGCCGTGCATTCCGGCTACGCCCGCTACCGCAAAAAGCTGCTTCAGGCAGGCATCGAGCTTTATGAGCTGAAGGCCATCCATTCCGTGCCCAAAATCACAGACAAAGGCTTGGTCGGCAGCTCTTCCTCCAGCCTGCACGCCAAAATCTTTATCGTCGACCGCAAACGCATCTTCATAGGCTCTTTCAACTTCGACCCCCGTTCCGCCCGCTTGAACACAGAAATGGGCGTAGTAATTGAAGACCCGAGGCTGGCCGAGCTGATGCAGCAATCGCTCCAACAAAACGCCCCACGCATTGCCTACAAAGTAACACTCGGCCCGAACAACCGGCTGCAATGGCAAGACCCGCAGGATAATCAGGTCAGCAAACACGAGCCGGAAGCGAAATTATGGAAGCGGCTGATTTCCAAAATATTTTCCGTGATGCCGATTGAGCGCTTGCTGTAATGACATAACCGATAACAAATATAGTCAATCAACTTAAAATAGTACTCTCGTCATACTCGGGCTTGACCCGAGTATCTTGAGTTCCAGCAAGTTTAGGAGATATTCGGGTCAAGCCCGAGTATGACGAAACCGTGGAAAAATAAGTTTCTTTGCGATAAGCAAACAAAAAGCCTGTCTGAAAAAACGGTTTTCAGACAGGCATCATATACCGGTAACAGAATGCGCGGTTAACGGTAGCTTATCTTATCCGCTTAAACACCAAATCCCACACACCGTGCCCCAACCGTTTGCCGCGGGCTTCGAATTTGGTTTCAGGCCGGTAATCCGGCGTGAGGGCATAATCCTGCGCCGTGTTTTCCAACTCATCAAAGCCGCTCAACACTTCCAGCATCTGCACCGCATACTCTTCCCAATCGGTTGCCAGATGGATATAGCCGCCCTGCTTCAGCTTGGGCAACAATTTCGCCACAAAAGGCGCTTGAATCAGGCGGCGTTTGTGGTGGCGTTTCTTGTGCCAAGGGTCAGGAAAGAAAATATGGATGCCATCCAAGCTGCCGTCGGCCAGCATATGTTCCACCACCTCCACCGCATCATGGCGCATCACCCTGATATTGGACACTTTTTCTTCTTCAATCAGTTTCAAAATATTGCCCACGCCCGGGCCGTGCACATCAATCGCCAAAAAATCTTTTTCAGGCAGACGTTTGGCAATTTCCACTGTCGCCACGCCCATACCGAAGCCGATTTCCAGCACTTTCGGATTGTCGCGGCCGAACGCCTCGTTCAGATCAAGCGTACCGTTTTGATAGTCGATGCCGAATTGCGGCCACATGGTATCAATCGCACGCTGCTGCGCCGCCGTCATATGGCCTTGGCGCAAAACAAAGCTGCGGATGCTGCGCTTGTGTTCTTCGGGAATATCCAGTGTCTGCTGTTCGTTGTGATTGCTCATGTGCTTTATTTCATTGCTAAAAAAGGCTGCATTATACAATATCGGCCATGCCTGTCTGAAAAGATTTCAGACAGGCATGGTTTGCGCCACATCCCAGCCGAACCTTCCGATTAAAACCAGCAGCAACGCCATAAAACCGTAGCGCAAAAAGCGCGTGCCGCCCCTGATGGCCAGATGCGCCCCTGTGATGCCGCCGCACAGGTTCGCCGCAGCCAGCGGCAACGCCCATGCCCAAACCATGTGGCCGTTCGGAATAAAAAAGCTCAGCGCTGCAAGATTGGTGGTGATGTTGATGACTTTGGAAGACGCGGTGGCCGTGATGAAGTCGAACGAGAAAAAGCGCACAAACACAAAAGCCAGCAGGCTGCCCGTGCCGGGGCCGAAAATGCCGTCGTAAAAACCGATAAGTGCGCCGAAAAACAGGCCGAGTGCATATTCTTTGCGGGTAAGCGCGCTGCTGCGCACAGCCTGCCCGAGGCTTTTTTTGAAAAATGTGTACACAAACATTACCGCCATCACCACCAGCATGGCGGGCTTCATATAATGCACGGGGATATGGCTGGCCAACCCCGCTCCGAGATAGGAAAAAACATAAGCCAGCAAAGCAGCCGGCAACAGCATTTTCCACGGAACGCGGATTTTGCGAACGAATTGGACGCCTGCGGTAAACGTGCCGCAAACGGAAGCGAATTTGTTCACACCCAAAACCGAAGCAGGAGCGGCGGCGGGAAACGTGTTAAACAGCGCGGGAATCTGAAGCAGCCCGCCGCCGCCAACCGCCGCATCCATCAAACCGGCCAGAAAACCGATAAGCAGCAGAAAAAGAAAATGGGCGTCCATCAAAAGCGGGCTTTATTTGGTCCAATGGAATTTGGATTGCGTACCCGAGCGCTCTTTCAGGCGCTGCACCAGTTTTTCTTTGCTGCCCGGCAAGCCGTCTTCGCAGAAAGCGCGGTACAACACGCCGCGCACCGGATCAGCGGTATTGAGGATGGCGCCGATTTCCTTCCATTGCGGATTGCGCGGCTGTATCCAGCGGTTATTCACCGGATCGCCGTAGCCGTATACTTTATAAGACGATTTTTTCTTGGCGCTGAAAGCAGATTCCGAGCAATAAAGGGCTTCCGCGCTCAAATTGTCGTGCCCGCGCGCGGAACGAAGGTTCAGCACATAGCGCACGGTATTGTCCGGCGCCAGCATGACACTGTTCAAATCAATTTGCGGCTGCTGCGGAAAATCGGGTTTGATATAAAGATCAAACCATTGCGCGTCTTTGCCCGGCATGGGCGGCAATGCCAGCTCCGCTTCTTTAAACTGAGCATCGGCTTCATTCGGATTACGCTCGACATAGCGCGTGTTAACCAGCGTATCTTTGTCGGTACGCGACTGGGCGAAAACAGCGGGTGCGGCCAAAGCCAACAAAAGAATCCAGCGTTGCATATCGTTTTCCTTGCGGGAAATCAAACAGAAAGCGGCATTGTAGCATTCTTAAACGCCGCGGCGAAACAAGCTATAATATTAAGATAAGAGAAAAGGAAGCTTACCATGACCCAACAAACCCTGGACGTAACCGGCCTGAAATGCCCGCTGCCGATTTTGAGAGCCAAAAAAGCGTTAGCAGCTTTAGAAACGGGCGACGAACTCACCGTATTGGCCACCGATGCCGGCGCACCCGATGATTTTGCCGCTTTCTGCAAACAGACCGGCCACGCGCTTTTGGCCTCTGAAACCTTAGACGGCGGCGTGTTCAAGCTGGTTTTGAAACACAAATAACTCTTTCAGACAGGCATATGCCTGTCTGAAACCTCCATTCAAGCAAAGGAACACCATGCAAACCCTCACCATTATCCAGCCCGACGATTTCCACCTGCATGTGCGCGACGGCGCCGCGTTAAAGTCCGTAGTGCCCTACACCGCCCGCCAAATGGGGCGTGCGCTGATTATGCCCAACCTCAAACCGCCGGTTACCACCGTGGCGCAGGCGCTGGCCTACAAACAGCAAATTCTCGATGCCGTGCCGGAAGGTTTGCCGTTTGAGCCTTTGATGTCGCTCTACCTTACCGACAACACCTCGCCGGAAACCGTGCGCGAAGCCAAAGCGGCAGGCATTGTGGCGTTCAAGCTCTACCCGGCCGGCGCAACCACCAATTCCGATTCCGGCGTAACCGATTTATTCAAGCTGATTCCCGTGTTGGAAGCGATGGCCGAAGAAGGCATTCTGTTTTTGGTACACGGCGAAGTGACTGATCCCGATATCGACATTTTCGACCGCGAAGCCGTATTTATCGAGCACGTGATGAAGCCTGTGTTAGAAAAAGTGCCGGGGCTGAAAGTAGTGTTCGAACACATCACCACCGCCGATGCCGCCAAGCTAGTGTGCGAAGCGGGCGACAACGTGGCCGCCACCGTAACGCCGCAGCATTTATTGCTCAACCGCAACGATTTATTGGTGGGCGGCGTGCGCCCTCACCATTACTGCCTGCCGGTATTGAAACGCGAAACCCACCGCGCCGCTTTGGTTGCCGCCGTTACCGGCGACAAATCGCACAAATTTTTCCTCGGCACCGATTCCGCGCCGCATCCGAAACACGCCAAAGAAAACGCTTGCGGTTGCGCAGGCATGTTCAGCGCCATCAATGCGATTGAGTTTTATGCGGAAGTGTTTGAAAAAGCCGGCGCACTCGACAAACTGGAAGCCTTTGCTTCGAAAAACGGCGCCCGTTTCTACGGCCTGTCTGAAAATCCGCGCACGATTACCCTGGTCAAACAGCTTGGCCGTGTGCCCGAAAGCGTTCCCTTCGGCGACGGCGAGCTTGTGCCCATGCGCGCGGGCGGCGAAGTGGAATGGCGCGTTGAATATTGATTGCGTATCAAAAACGTTAAAAAAGCGCAAATAATTTGCCGTTTGTTTGAATATGCCAATGCCTGTCTGAAAATCCGCAAAACATTTTCAGACAGGCATTAGAATTAATGGTTCTATGCCATAGAACCAAGCGTGCTTTGTATTGCAACGCGCTTGGCGTAAAATTACATTTTTTGACAAAACCGTCTTACCCAAATTGGAGAATACACATGTTAAAACAATTCGCACTGGCAGCAACTGTTGCCCTCGCATTGGGCGCCTGCAGTAAAAACGACACCAACCAGGCCGCTTCAGGCACCCAAGTGGGCGCGGATGCGCCTTTAATCGACCGCATCAATAACAAAGGCACCATCACTGTGGGCACCGAAGGCACTTACGCGCCTTTTACCTACCACGATGAAAGCGGCAAGCTCACCGGCTACGATGTGGAAGTTACCCGCGCGGTGGCTGAAAAACTGGGCGTGAAAGTGGATTTCAAAGAAACCCAATGGGATGCCATGCTGGCCGGTTTGGATGCCAAACGTTTCGATATAGTCGCCAACCAAGTGAGCCTTACCACCCCCGAGCGTCAGGCCAAATACGACAAATCCGAACCATACAGCTGGAGCGGCCCGGCCGCATTGGCGCGCAAAGACGATGCGCGCGTTAAATCGTGGGCCGACATCAAAGGCTTGGATGCCGCCCAATCGCTAACCAGCAACTACCGCGAAATGGCCGAGAAATACGGTGCAAAAATCACCGGCGTAGACGGCATGGCGCAAGCGATTGAGCTGGTCAAACAAAAACGCGTCGATTTAACCTTAAACGACCACCTGGCCATTTTGGACTATCTGAAAAAACACACCGACAGCGGCTTGGAAATCAAACTGGTTGCCGACGCCGGCGAATTGCGCGGTTCCGGCCTGATTTTCCGTAAAGGCGAAGATGCTGCGGTAGCCAAAGTGAACGAAGCGATGGTTGAGCTGCAAAAAGACGGCACGTTGAAAAAGCTGAGCGAACAATTTTTTGGTGAAGACATAAGTGTTAAATAATATTCTGGCGGCTCTGCCGTTTATGAATGAGGCGAAGGCCCAAATCGTTATCGACGCATTTTGGCCTTTATTGAAAGCGGCTTTGGTTTATACCATTCCGCTTTCTATCGTTTCATTTATCATAGGTTTGCTGATTGCATTGGCTGTGGCGCTAATCCGTGTGGTGCCGCAGGAAGGTTTGGTACACAAGTTTTTCTACGGTGTGGCCCGTTTTTATGTGTCGGTTATCCGCGGCACGCCGCTGCTGCTTCAGCTTTTTATCATTTTCTACGGCCTGCCTGAAATCGGCCTCAAGCTCGATCCCGTGCCCACGGCCATTATCGCGTTCTCACTCAATATCGGCGCCTATGCTTCCGAAACCGTGCGCTCTGCCATTTTGTCGATTCCCAAAGGGCAATGGGAAGCCGGTTTTTCCATCGGCATGACCTATATGCAGACCTTCCGCCGCATCGTGCTGCCTCAGGCCTTGCGCGTGGCCGTGCCGCCTTTGTCGAACACCTTTGTCGGCTTGGTAAAAGAAACCTCGCTGGCTTCGTTGGTATTGATTCCCGAATTGATGAAAGCCTCACAAGTGATTGTGGCGCGCAATTACGAATTCATCCTGATCTACACCGAAGCCGGTTTGATTTATTGGGTAATCTGCACCGTGCTGACGCACATGCAGGGCAAAATGGAAAAACGCCTCGACCGCTATGTGGCGAAATAAGGAGCCGCTATGATAGAAATCCGCAATATTCAAAAAACATTCGGCCAAAACACCATTTTGCGCGGCATTGATTTAAACATCGCCAAAGGCCAGGTTGTGGTGATTCTCGGGCCTTCCGGCTCCGGGAAAACCACCTTTCTGCGTTGCCTTAATGCTCTGGAAATGCCGGAAGCTGGCACGGTGAAATTCGATAATGAAACACCGCTCAATATCGATTTCGGCAAAAAACCGGGCAAAAAAGACATCCTCGCGCTGCGCCGAAAATCCGGCATGGTGTTTCAGCAATACAATCTTTTCCCTCATAAAACCGCGCTGGAAAATGTGATGGAAGGGCCGGTGGCCGTGCAAGGCAAATCGGCAGACCAAGCGCGCGGGGAAGCGGTGAAGCTTTTGGAAAAAGTGGGCTTGGGCGACAAAACCGAGCTTTATCCTTTCCAGCTTTCCGGCGGCCAGCAACAGCGCGTAGGCATTGCCCGCGCTTTGGCCATCCGCCCCGAATTAATGCTGTTTGACGAGCCGACTTCCGCACTTGACCCCGAGCTTGTGCAGGAAGTGCTAAACACCATGAAAGAGCTGGCACGCGAAGGCTGGACGATGGTGGTGGTTACACACGAAATCAAGTTTGCTATGGAAGTAGCCGACATCGTGGTGGTGATGGACGGCGGCGTGATTGTCGAACAAGGCAAACCGAAAGATTTGTTCGAGCACCCGCAACACGAACGCACCCGCCGCTTTTTAAAACAGATTCGGGCGGAAGCTTCTTAAAACGAACCGGCGTTGGGCTTAAGCAAAACGCCGGTTTTTTATCGGGCCATGCCTGTCTGAAAAATATGTTAAAGTTACGCCTCTTTCCAATTCAGCATGATTCCCCATATTTTCGCAATGAACATTTCCCACGCTCCGCAAAATATCATCGTCGGTTTATCCGGCGGTGTTGATTCTTCCGTAACCGCCTACCTGCTCAAACAGCAGGGGCATAATGTGCGCGGCGTGTTTATGCAAAACTGGGAAGACGACGACAGCGACGAATATTGCAGCATCAAGCAGGATTCGTTCGACGCCATCGCCGTGGCCGACATCGTAGGCATCGACATCGACATCGTGAATTTCGCCGCCCAATACAAAGACAAAGTATTCGCCTATTTCCTGCAGGAATACCAAGCAGGCCGCACGCCGAACCCTGATGTGTTGTGCAATGCCGAAATCAAATTCAAATGCTTTCTCGACTACGCCATAGAGCAAGGCGCAGACGTGATTGCCACCGGCCATTATGCGCGCAAAGAAGTGCGCAACGGCGTGCATTACTTGCTCAAAGGATTGGATGCCAACAAAGACCAAAGCTATTTTCTCTACCGCCTGCAACCGCACCAGCTGGCACGCGCCATTTTCCCGCTGGGCGATTTGGAAAAGCCCGAAGTGCGCCGCTTGGCTGCCGAAGCCAAGCTGCCGACCGCCGCCAAAAAAGACAGCACAGGCATCTGCTTTATCGGCGAGCGCCCGTTTCGCGAGTTTCTGCAAAAATACCTGCCCACCGACAACGGCAACATGGTTACGCCCGAGGGCAAAAAAGTGGGCGAACACGTCGGCCTGATGTTTTACACCATAGGCCAGCGCAAAGGCTTGGGCATCGGCGGCGCGGGCGAGCCGTGGTTTGTAGCCGGCAAAGATTTGACCAGAAACGAATTAATCGTGGTGCAAGGCCATGACCATCCCCTGCTCTACACCCAAAGCCTGACCATGAACGATTTGAGCTTCACCCTGTCCGAGCGCCCCAAACCCGGCCGATACACCTGCAAAACCCGCTACCGCATGGCCGATGCGGCCTGCGAACTGCGCTATCTAGATAATGACACCGCGCAATTGATATTCGACGAACCGCAATGGGCGGTAACACCGGGGCAATCCGCCGTACTTTACGACGACGACGTATGCTTGGGCGGCGGCATCATTATTGCCACCGACAAACCGGTTATCGTTACCCGACATGCCTAATTCAAACCAGATATTTCTGCAATGCCTGTCTGAAAAGTTTCAGACAGGCATTGCTATTTTCACAGCTTTACATTAAAGCCGCTATAATCACCCGAACCGCCCGCCGGGCCTCATAATAAGGATCCTGAATGGAAAAAATCTGGTTACAGAGCTACGAAAAGGGAATTGATGCAGAAATCGACGCCACCCGCTACCAATCCATCATTGATGTGTTTGAGCAAAGCGTGGCCAAATTCCGCAATCAAACGGCGTTTAAAAGCTTAGGCAAAAGCATCAGCTACGGCGAGATGTCGAAATGCGTTAACCGTTTCGCATCTTTTCTGCAAAACAAACTCAAGCTGCCGCAAGGCGAGCGGGTGGCCGTGATGATGCCCAACCTGCTGCAATATCCGATTGCCATTTTCGGCGCACTGAAAGCCGGCATGGTGGTTGTTAACGTCAACCCACTCTACACCCCGCGCGAGCTGGAACACCAATTAAACGACAGCGGCGCAAGCACCATTATCGTATTGGAAAATTTCGCGCACACCTTGGCCGAAATTCTGCCCAACACGCAGATCAAACATGTGGTTATGGCGAGCATAGGCGACATGCTCGGCACATTCAAAGGCATACTGGCGAATTTCATCGTCCGCAAAGTCAAAAAAATGGTGCCGCCTTTTCAAATCAAACATTTCACCCCTTTCAGACAGGCCTTGAAAGAAGGCATGGCAAACACCCTGAAACCCGCCGACCTGAAACGCGAAAACCTAGCGCTGCTGCAATACACCGGCGGCACCACCGGCGTGGCCAAAGGCGCCATGCTTACCCACGGCAACATCTG
Organism: Neisseria wadsworthii 9715; assembly: GCF_000227765.1. Classification (GTDB taxonomy): domain Bacteria; phylum Pseudomonadota; class Gammaproteobacteria; order Burkholderiales; family Neisseriaceae; genus Neisseria; species Neisseria wadsworthii. The sequence goes on along the minus strand of NZ_JH165159.1, from coordinate 1,264,001 downwards.
CGCCAACATGATGCAGGCTGCCGAATGGATCAAACCCAAGCTTGCGCAAGGCAAAGAAACCGTCGTAACCGCCCTGCCGCTTTACCACATTTTCTCTTTTACCGTAAACCTGATGATTTTTACGCAGGCCGGCGCGAAAAATATCCTTATCGCCAATCCGCGCGATTTAAAAGGCTTGATTAAAGAGTTGAAAAAAGAAAGCGTCAGCGTCTTTATCGGCGTGAACACGCTCTACAACGGCCTCTTGAACCGCACCGAATTAAAGCAGGTGGATTTCGGCACTTGGCACCTGTGTTTGGGCGGCGGCATGGCCACCCAAAAATCCGTGGCCGAACGCTGGAAAGCGCTCACCGGCCAAGCCATCGTGGATGCCTACGGGCTTACCGAAGCCAGCCCGGGCGTGTGTTGCAACCCTTTGAATATCAAAGAATACACCGGCACCATCGGGCTGCCCCTGCCCAGCACGGAAGTTGAATTGCGCGCCGCCGACGGCAGCGAAGTGGCCCAAGGCGAGGCCGGAGAATTATGGATACGCGGGCCGCAAGTTATGCAAGGCTATTGGAACAGCCCCGAAGAAACCGCCAAAGTGATTGATACGCGCGGTTTTCTGGAAACCGGCGACATTGCCGTGATGGATGAAAAAGGCTGGCTGAAAATCGTAGACCGCAAAAAAGATTTGATTGTGGTGTCGGGATTCAATGTGTACCCGAACGAAGTGGAAGATGTGGTAACCGGCCATCCGAAAGTAACCGAAGCCGCCTGCATCGGCGTGAGCAGCGAGAAAACGGGCGAGGCATTGAAGCTGTTTGTGGTGAAAAAAGACGAATCGCTGAATAAAGAAGAGCTTATCGCCTATTGCCGCAGCCTGCTCACGCCCTACAAAGTGCCGCGCGATATTGAATTTTGGGAAGAGCTGCCCAAATCGAACGTGGGCAAAATTCTGCGCCGCGTATTGCGCGACAAGGCCGAAGGCAAACACACCCAATAGCGTAACGCATTGTCGAAATGCCTGTCTGAAAACGGTTTCAGACAGGCATTTTTATGGCAGACAAACTTATTTCAAGCATTACAGGTGGATTTATAGTGAATCAACTTAAAAATAGTACACTCGTCATACTCGGGCTTGACCCGAGTATCTCCTAAAGTTATTGGAACTCAAGATACTCGGGTCAAGCCCGAGTATGACGTTGTTGTTAGAATTCAGCAGGTTGACTATAACACCGGCTCACTCCGCCAAAATACGGGTAAATTTGTCGCCTGAAGTGATGCTGCTGAGCGTTTTGTTGACCGTATAAATTTTAAAGCGCGGATTCACACCACCCATTTGTACGGCACGGGCACTGTGCATTTTGGCATATTTCAAAGCGCTGGCTTCGTCTTCAAACAGATATAAGCCGCCGGCATCGCCGGTTTGCAGATTTTCCGTCCAGATTTTTGCGATAAAACCCGGCTCCTGCGTGATGGATTTTGCCAAATCCTGCGCGCTGGCCGAGAGTGCGTCGCCCAACACTTCGGGCGGCAGTTCGAAATCGAATTGTAAGATAACGCTCATGGTTTCTCCTTATGATTTGTTTGGTTTGATGGTTGATGCCTGTCTGAAACCTTTTCAGACAGGCATTTCTGATTAGAGCTTGTTCTGCTTGAGCCATGCTGCCAAGTCATCGCCCGAAATGCCGCCGTTATCTTCATAATCCAGTTTGTTCACCTGTTTACCTTTGCTGTATTTCGCCAGCACGGGCGTGCCGCTCAAACCATAAGTCTGCTTAAACGCAGCCCATGCGGTTTTGTCTTGGTGCAGCCGGTACACGTTGACAAAATAAAGCTTGTTTTCCAGCTTATGCTGCTTGACATAACGTTTGAGCAGCGGCTCGAACGCGTTGCAGTCGCCGCAGTTGGGGCGGCCGATATAGGCATAAAACGTGTCGCCGCGCTTTACTTTGGCTTCGAAATTTTTAACGGTCAAGCTGTTGAGTTCAAAGTAAATATCGGAATACATGCCTTCTATGCGCTTGGTATTTTCTGCGGAAAGCCGTGCGGCGGTTTCCGCTTCGGCAAGACGGGCGCGCAGGGTTTGCGCGTCTTCTTTGTTTCGGGTTGCGCTGCAAGCGGCGAGCGATGCTGCCAATAAGGCGACGCACAATAATCGTTGTGTCATCCTAAAATCCTTTTGCATAATGATAGACAGTGTTTCAGACAGGCATTCATGCTCGGCGGTAATGCACGAAAGCATAGCCTATGCCTTTGCTGCTTTCATGCTCTTCCCGCTCAGCTTCCTGCCAAACGGTTTGATCAATCGGCGGGAAAAACGCATCGCCCGCCACATTGAGCTTCACTTCGGTAATACGCAAATCGGTGGCAAGCGGCATGGATTCAGCGTAAATCTGTGCGCCGCCCATAATGACGATTTCTTCCGCACCGGCGCAGGCTACAAGCGCTTCCTGCAAAGAAGCGGCTGTTTCCGCACCTTCGGCGGCATAATCCGCCTGCCGCGTAATCACGATATTGCGGCGGCCGGGCAGCGGCTTTTTCGGCAGCGACTCCCAAGTTTTCCGCCCCATAACCACAGGCTTGCCCGAAGTGTAGGCTTTAAAAAAAGCAAAGTCTTCGGGAATGTGCCACGGCATGGTGTTGTCGATGCCGATGCAGCCGTTTTCGGCACAGGCGGCAACCAAAGTGATTTTCTGCATGATTGGGCGCTTTCTTTTTTCAAATGGATATCTGGATATTGTAATCAATAAAATGCCTGTCTGAAACCGCATTTCAGACAGGCATGAATGCACAATGATATAATTTCCGCCGCATTTCTTACTGATGACCGCTCTATGAAACTCAACCCCCAGCAACAACAAGCCGTGCAATACCTCGGCGGCCCGCTGCTCGTTTTGGCAGGCGCGGGCAGCGGCAAAACCGGCGTGATCACCCAAAAAATCAAATACCTGATTACGCAAGTAAACTATCCCGCCCACCACATCGCCGCCATCACGTTCACCAACAAAGCCGCCAAAGAAATGCAGGAACGCGTGGGCAAAATGCTGCCGAAAAGCCAAACGCGCGGCCTGACCATCTGTACTTTCCACTCGCTCGGCATGCGTATTCTGCGTGAAGAGGCCGCCAACATCGGCTACAAGAAAAACTTTTCCATTCTCGATGGCACCGACAGCGCAAAAATCGTCAACGAGCTGCTCGGCAGCACCGGCAAAGAAGCGGTGTTCAAAGCCCAGCATCAGATTTCTTTGTGGAAAAACGATTTGAAAACGCCCGAAGAGATTCTTCAGACGGCCTCTAATGAGTGGGAAAGCCAAATGGCGAAAGTGTATGCCGGCTATCAGGCCACGCTGGAAAGCTATCAGGCCGTCGATTTCGACGACTTAATCCGCCTGCCCGCCGTGCTGTTGCAGCAAAACAGCGACGTGCGCCACAAATGGCAAAACCGCCTGCGCTATCTGCTGGTGGACGAATGCCAAGACACCAACGCCTGCCAATACACTTTGATGAAGCTGCTCACCGGCGCGGAAGGCATGTTTACCGCCGTGGGCGACGACGACCAATCCATCTACGCATGGCGCGGCGCAAACATGGAAAACCTACGCCAAATGCAGGAAGACTATCCGCAAATGAAAGTGATCAAGCTGGAGCAAAACTACCGCTCCACCGCGCGGATATTGAAAGTGGCCAACAAGGTGATTGAAAACAACCCCAAGCTGTTCAAAAAAACCTTGTGGTCGCAATTCGGCATGGGTGAACACATCAAAATCGTCGCCTGTCAGCACGAACAGCATGAAGCCGAATGGGTGGTCAGCCAGATTGTGAAACAGAAACTGGTGGGCGGCGACAAAACCCAATACGCCGATTTCGCCATCCTCTACCGCGGCAACCATCAGGCGCGGGTATTTGAAGAAGCCTTGCGCAGCGCGCGCGTGCCTTACCAGCTTTCAGGCGGCCAGAGTTTTTTTGATAAAGCCGAAATCAAAGACGTATTGTCTTACATCCGCCTGCTTGCCAATCCCAACGACGATCCCGCCTTTTTACGCGCCGTTACCACGCCCAAACGCGGCATCGGCGAAGCCACCCTCGGCAAGCTCAACGCCTATGCCCACAGCCACGAATGCAGTCTATATGAAGCGGCGTTAACCCCCGAAGCACAGGCCGTCTTAAACGCGCAAAACCGCGAGCACCTGCAACAATTCATGGCCTTAATGGAAGATTACCGCGCCCGTGCCGAACACGACGACGCGGGCGAACTCGTCAACAACCTGCTTTCCGACATCGCCTACGAAGCCCATCTGCTCGGCAGCGAAGAAGGCAAAGCCGGCGAAATCAAATGGCGCAACGTTACCGACCTCACCGACTGGCTGGCGCGCAAAGGCGGGCAAGACGGCAAAAACATCATCGAAATCGCCCAAACTATCGCCCTGATGACCTTGCTCGAAGGCAAAAACGAAGAAGAAACAGATGCGGTCAAACTTTCCACCCTACACGCCTCCAAAGGTTTGGAATATCCGTATGTGTTTCTCGTAGGCTGCGAAGAAGGCATGCTGCCTCACGCCGACAGTATTGAAGAAAGCAATGTTGAAGAAGAACGTCGGCTGATGTATGTGGGCATTACCAGAGCCAAACGCCAGCTCACGCTCACCCACTGCGTGAAGCGCAAACGGCAGGGCACATGGCAGTTTCCCGAACCTAGCCGCTTTATCGACGAAATGCCGCAGGAAGATTTGCGCATTCTCGGCAGGAAAGGCGGCGAGCCGATTGTGAGTAAAGAAGAAGGCAAAAGCAATCTGGCCGGTTTGCGTGCCATGCTGGCGGAGAAATCAAAAAAACAAGAATAATACGGCAAAACAATATCGCTGTTAGAAATAGCCCAAACCCAAAACAAGTTTGCTATAGCTTTCAACGTTATTAAAACTCAAGGTACTCGGTCCAAACACAAGTATGGGGAGTATCTATTTTTAAGTTGGCTCACCATCAGGTGCAATCTTGAAAAAATCATTCTCCTCCGCAAAACGGATGACCAACATCACAAACAATATCTGAAAATGTCGCAAATTTATAAAAACAGGCTGTATTCCATTGTTTTCAGTTATTTCACGATATCCACCGCTTCCTGCAAACTATTCACCCCGTAAATCAATAAGCCCGGAAAATCTTTAGGATTACGCGGCAAATTGGCTTTAGGCACAATAGCGCGTTTGAAGCCGAGTTTTTCCGCTTCTTTCAAGCGTTCCTGCCCGCGCGCAACGGGGCGGACTTCGCCACTCAAACCGACTTCGCCGAATGCCACCATTTTTTCGGGCAGCGGGCGGTTGCGGAAGCTGGAAAGCATGGCGAGGATGATGGCGAGGTCGGCGGCGGGTTCGTTGATTTTTACGCCGCCCACGGCGTTCAAGAACACGTCTTGGTCGAAACAGGCAATGCCGGCATGGCGGTTTAAAACGGCCAACAGCATGGCGAGGCGGTTTTGTTCGAGGCCGACGGTGAGGCGCTTGGGCGTAAAGCCGTGTGCGTCGTCAACCAATGCCTGAATTTCCACCAACAGCGGACGGCTGCCTTCTTGGGTAACCAACACGCATGAGCCGGGCACGTCGTCGCGATAGCTGGCGAGGAAAATCGCCGAAGGGTTGGATACGCCTTTTAAGCCGTGTTCGGTCATTGCGAAAACGCCCAGCTCGTTGGCTGCGCCGAAACGGTTTTTGATGGCGCGTATCATGCGGTAGTTGGAATGCTGGTCGCCCTCGAAATAGAGTACGGTATCGACCATGTGCTCGAGCACGCGCGGGCCGGCGATGGCTCCGTCTTTGGTCACGTGGCCGACCAAAATCATGGCAATGCCCATCTGCTTGGCCATGCGGGTGAGCTGCGCGGCACACTCGCGCACTTGCGATACGGAGCCGGGTGCGGAAGTGATTTGGTCGGAATACATGGTTTGAATCGAGTCGATCACCACCACGGCGGGTTCGTGTTGTTTTAAGGCCGTCTGAATGGCTTCCATGCGGATTTCCGCCAACAGGTTCACGCCTTCGCTTTGCAAGCCCAAGCGTTGCGCCCGCAAAGCGACTTGTTGGGCGGATTCCTCACCGGATACATACAGCACTGTGCGGTTTTTCGCCATCATCGCCACGGTTTGCAGAAGCAGCGTCGATTTGCCGATACCGGGGTCGCCGCCGAGCAGAATCACCGCGCCGCTCACCAAACCACCGCCCAATACGCGGTCGAGTTCGCCCATACCGGTGGGTTCGCGCGGCACTTCGGTGGCGGTTACTTGAGAAAGCTCCTGCACTTGTGCCGTATCCGCCGCCCACGATTGGAAGCGCACGTTTTTCGGTTCAGGTGCCACGAGGCTTTCCTGCAAGGTGTTCCATTCGCCGCAATGCGGGCATTTGCCCTGCCATTTGGATGTGGTGCCGCCGCATTCGCTGCATTGGTAAACGGTTTTCGGTGCTTTTGCCATAAATTCACAATGCCTGTCTGAAAATGCGATTGTAACATTTTCAGACAGGCATCTATTTTTTACTCTTTACAATTTATCTTTTTAAAAACAAACATCAAAAGCAATATATGCATAACGCCTATTTAAAGATTATTAAAGATAATTAAATTTTAAAATAGTAACCATAAAAGTAATATCTAAAGAAATTACTTTAATCTATAATTAAATTACATTAGCTTTAAATATTCAATTTACATAATTAAAGAACGATTACCATGACACATTACAAACTCAATATTACTCACAATGGACAAACTGAATCTATCACGCTTACCTCTGACCAACCCCTTTCTCTACCCGCCCAACCAGATACCGTTTACCAAATTTTCGACGAACAAGGCAAACTGATCGCCCAGCCCGAAGTGCAGCTGGTTAACGAAGATTTATGGGTGCATCTCAACTCAAACACTGATGGCCTACCCGATCTAATCTTACAAAACTACCAAAATATCTACCCTACAACCAACGCCGGCCATTTAGGCACACTCGGCGCCACACCGGTTGAAGCGGCCGCACCCGTAGCGGAACAAGTAGCCATTGGCGGCACACTCACCAGTTTTCAGACAGGCCTAATCGGCTTAGGCGTTGCCACAACAGCAATCGCAGGCATTGCTATTGCCAACAGCGGCAAAGACTCCAACCCTAAAAAACAACCTGAGGTTAAACAACCTGAAGTTAAACAGCCTGAAGTTAAACAGCCTGAAGTTAAACAGCCTG
>NZ_JH165159.1:1250502-1256747 GCF_000227765.1 Neisseria wadsworthii 9715 | reverse complement strand
TCAATCAACCTGAAACACAAGAGCCTATTTCGGCCACGGTCAGAATCAATCCAATCGCACACCAGGATATGATTAATGCCAAATCTGCAGAAGGAAATATCCTGGTTTCCGGCAGCATCAGCAGCAATCGAGATATTGCCAATGCCAATGTTGTGCTCTATTTAAATGGAAAAGCCTATCCTACTATTGTAAATGCTTCTACTTTTAGCGCAGAAATCAATGGTAAAGCGTTTGCCAACGCCAACATTATCAACGCTGTCGCGACAGTACATGACAGCTCGGGCAATAGTACAAAAGCGCTATCTGAACGTGCATACAGCTATGACGTAGAAGCACCTGAAGCATTAATCAGAATGAACAGGATGTCGGATAACAGCACCATCAGCATTGCAACCAAAAAAGAAACATACACACTTTCCGGCCCCCTTAAAATTGGCGAAGACAGTGTCAAAGAAACCGTTACTGTAAAAATCAATGGGAGATCCTATCCTGCCAAAATTAACGGCGTAACTTGGTCTTTAGAAACCACAGGTGAAATACTTGCTTTCGCTGAGGGTGCCCAAAGCCTTCAAGTTATTCTGCAAACTGAAGATGCAGCAGGAAATATTAACACCGCCTCTATGCAATACGTTTATCTGGTGGATACTGTCATCGATCAGCCCGTTATCACTCTTAACCCAATTGCCGCAGACAATATCATCAACGCAGCCGAAGCCCAATCCAATATTTTGGTTTCCGGCGACGTACAGCATGCCAATGAAGGCGATACGGTTACATTCACGGCCGGCACCTACCAATCTACGACAACCGTTCAAAACGGCAAATTCAGCCTTGAAATCGAAGGTTCGGTATTGGCGGCGAGCGAAAGTATCAGTGCGCGCATCGAAACGTCAGATGATGTCGGAAATACTGCATCAGCCGTAACCACGCAAAACTATACATTAGACACCGAAATCGACACCCCTGTTATCACGTTTAACGCCATCGCGGAAGACAACATCATTAACCTGGCCGAATCCAAAACCGAGAGCACCCTACTTTCCGGCACCGTAGAACATGCCAAAGAAAATGACGAAATCATTATCAATGTAGGCGAAGCGGTTTATAAAGGCGTGATTTCAAACGGGCAATTTGCCGTTGCCGTAAGCACTAAAACCTTGCTCAACCACGGCAAAATATCTGCAAGCGTTACCACAACCGATGAAGCGCTCAATAGCGCTACCGGCCACGCAGAACGCGCTTACACAATCGACACGGAATACGCACCCACCATCAGCCTGAATGCAATCGCAGGCGATAATGTGCTTAACATTGCCGAATCTCAAAGCACCGTTACCGTTACCGGTACCGTTACCGACGTTGCCGATAACGAAAACATCATTGTCTCATGCGGTTGTGAGAGCTGTGGCAGTGTGAAATGGATTGATATCCTTACGAAAGTGAAAAACGGTGGTTTTTCCGTTGATTTTGAAGGCTCTCAATTATCAAAAAGCGGTTATACCCTGGTAAAAGCCAGCGTTACCTCACAAGATGCCGCAGGTAACACAGCTACAGCAGAAACCACCCAAAGCTACACTAAAGATTTAACAGCACCTGAAGTAAACGTAAGCATTAATGAAATCGCCGGTGATGATGTGCTTACCAAAGCCAAACAAGCACAAGAACACCATTCCATCAGCGGAACGATTAACGGCTTGCAAAACGGCGAAACTGTTAACCAAGTTATCGTGCACGTTGGCGATCAGAGATACGACGCCGTCGTGACCGGCAACACTTATTCTGCGGACATCCCCTCTTCGGAGCTGGCAGCCGCAACCCGCGTAGACGTATCCGCGACAGTAACCGATGCCGCAGGCAACAGCATTACGGCAGAAAACAACCGCCCATACAAAGTGGGCAAACCGGCACCCGTCATCACACTCGACATGGTTGCCGAAGATAATTTTATTAACAAAGCCGAATCCGATAACGGCAACTTTACCCTATCCGGCTCAGTAGAAAACGTGGAAAACGGCACAGAGGTTACCCTTCAATCAGGCTTCAATGAATTAAAAGCGAATGTAGAAAACGGTAAATTCAGCATTACTGCCGACCGCGCTTTCTTAGGCATTGCAAACAATGTTAACAATGCTGTGAAAACTCTTGTCGCACGCATTAGCGTGCCGGATGATTATGGTGTCAACCAAACCTATACGGCCAGCCAAGACTATACTATTGACTTAGCCAATAATACCTCCATTACCCTCCATTCGCTTACGGGTGACAATATTCTGAATGCGGTCGAAATGGAACAACCTTATGTTACCGTTAGCGGCAGCGTTACCGACGGTATGCCTGGTAGTCTAGTTACGATCAAAATCGGCAAAGCAACTTATACAGCCGAAGTTCAAGCCGACGGATCATATAGCGTAGATGCGGAAATTGCACAGATAGCCCCTGGCGGCAGAGAAGGTAAATACGGTATTTCCGCTAGCGTAGAGCGCGTAGATGCCGCCGGCAATACCGGCAACGGCAATGCCACTTTTACCCGAACCTTTTCTGTTAATAAATCGGCACCAAACGGCCAAGTCGCATTCGATCCTATTACCGGCGACAATGTAATCAACCGAAGCGAAGCCGCCGAGCCGACTTTACGCATTACCGGCAAAGTAAAAGGCTTGCAGGAAGGAGATGACGTTGTATCCGTGACCATCAATGTCGGGAATAATGAATATACCGCCAAAACACTGGGGGCTTCGTTTAATGTCGACATTCCCGCCACTATATTGGCAGCCAACAATCAGGTTAGCGGCCGTGCTGAATTGAAAGATGCCGGAGGTGCCACATCGTCTGCAGCAGAAGGCACGCAAAACTACACCTACCAAACCACTCCGCCTAGTGTCAACATTACTGTAGAGAGCATCAATGCAGGGAAAGCTCTGAATATCCAAAGCCTGTCTGAAAATGTTGTGCTTACCGGCTCACTGGTATTGGGTGATACCGTTGTTCGCGGCACGGAAAAAGTTACTATCCACATCGACGGCACGGATTATGCCGCCCAAGTTTCAAATAACACTTGGACATTAACCCTACCCGCCACAACATTGGCAAAAACCGATGGCATCCATAACGTGACCGCCTCTGTCTCTGCGGCCGACAAATATGGTAACGCTGCCAGCCATAACGCGGTTCATACTTATGAGGTAGATACTGTTGCCCCTGCACCTTTCATTACGCTTAACGCCCTGGCAAACGATAATGTGCTTGAGCAGGATGCTCAAGATAGAGTCGTGCTGGCAGGTCGTGTAGACGGTAATTTCAAAGAAAACGATACTGTTGTAATAACTGTAAACGGCATTCAAGAAAAAACCACCGTTGATAGCAGCGGCGTATTCAGCATCACGGTTGACGCTGCTCAATTAACCGGCGCCGAGAAACCCGTTATCACTGCGGCCATCACAACCTCAGACAACGCAGGCAACAGCGCTTCTGCGCAAACCGCGTTGACATATAGCGTGAAAAAAGGCGATATCGACATTAAATTGAATGTGATTACCGGCGATGATTTGATTAATGTAACCGAAGCCAAGCAAGAAATTACCATTTCCGGTTCGGTTTCTGGTTCCGCCGCTGAAGAAAACCAAATAGTCGAATTATTGATTAACGGGGAAACCATCCAAGCTCAAGTTCAAAACAATTTAACCTTCAGCACCACCGTTGCTGCTGAAAAATTGATTGCCAACCCCGGCCATATCATTAAGGCAAGCATCTCTAATGGAGCGGACGCAACCGCCAAAACTTCGCGTAGCTATGAAGTGGCGCCGGAAGCCGCCGCATCGATTAATATTACAGGCATTGATGCCGACTTCAATATAGATGTAGCCCAAGCTTTCTCCAATACCCGGATTGGCGGTGTAATTGAACTTGAAGGTGCATTCGCAAAAGGCATGAATAAGGAACGCATGCGCCAGATTACTGTGAATATCGGTGATAAAACATACACCGCAGGCGTAAAAGCAGACCGCAGCTTTTTCTTGGATATTCCCACCAAAGAGCTTGCAAAACTCAACGGCAAAGCACTCAGCTTCAAAGTAGAGGCTGACCCGCAACTATTTGATGTGGAACAAACCGGCAACAATACTTACCGCATTAACAATCTGGCGCGTTTTGAACCGGTAAGGGTAAAAGAAATCAAGTTTGATAGCCCTTATATCAATAAGGATCCTGAGAACGGCTATGTCGTATCCGGTGCAAAAGATTCGGCAGTCATCATCAATGGTACGGTTGGCGGCACGGCAAAAGCCGGTGATACCGTTACGCTGGAAGTGGGCGGCAAAGTTTATCAAACCCAAGTCGATTCAACCGGCAAAAGCTTTTCGGTTGAAGTATCGGCCTCTGATTTGGCTGCCGATAAAGACCGCACCGTAAAAGCTGTTTTAAGCACGAACGATTCATCCGGCAAAGCCATCAGCGTCAGCGATAGCGAACACTATGCCGTATTAAATCAAGTGAGCGGCCAGCTTTCAGACAGGCATACCAAACCTGTATCTGTTAATAGCGACCACACGTCTCCTGATTACAATTTCCCTTATTTCATCCATAAAACAGGCAATATCAACGGCAAAAGCTACAATATCCCGCTGGGCGGCCAAAACGACGGCCCTACCGTGCTGAAATACCATTTCCTTACCCTAGATGAAATCAGCACCCTGTCGGAAAACCATAACCGCTATGTTGACAGAGCTACTATGACCAGCTACTCAACAGAGCTTCAGGAAATTGTGCGCAACGCCTATAAAGAAATCAGCGCCGTGACCAATATTGAATTTGTCGAAGTGGGAACCAAGGCTGAGGCCAACACCAACTATTACATGGGCAACCTCATGTCAGGCTTTGAAGGTGCGTCGGCCATCGCTTACAACGGCGGATTAATTGCCTGGAACAGTCGCCATAACTACATGGGCTGGGGTAAAGATTTCCTCCACTACACCGTACTGCACGAAGTTACCCATACCTTGGGAATGATACATACATCCAGTGGCTTCACAAGCGATTATGCAGTTGAAGAAAATATTGAATTTTCCAATATGTCTTATAACGCATATGCCAATAACAACTTATTTATTGGTAAAGGACAACTGCGCACTTACGATTTGGCCTACCTGCACTACACCGCAGGTATGAATAAAACCGTGCGCACAGGCGACGATATCTACACATTCAAAAACTATAATATGTATAGCCAAGATTCCGACCGCTACATCTGGGACGCAGGCGGCATCGATACTTTCGATGCCTCACAAGAAAAAGCCGGCGTAAACGTTAACCTCACCCCCGGCTCATGGATTTATGTTGGCGACAACTTATCCAAAACGTTCAGTATACAAAGTGCCGCTACCCACAATATGCGCAGTTACTTCAATTTGGGGCAAGACGCATCGATCATCGGCAACTCCGGAGCAAACGTTAAGTTAAACACCTATACCGAAGGCCAAGCATTTATCGGATACGGCACGCAAATCGAAAATCTGGTCGGCTCCGAGCATAATGATGTATTAACCGGCAACAGCGCCGACAACAATATTTATGGCGGAGCAGGTAACGATACCATCCGAGGCGGAGCAGGTAACGATTACCTCGATGGAGGCGAAGGCGAAGACACCTTAATCGGTGGCCAGGGCAACGACAGCTACGTTATCGACAATGCGTCAGACACCATCCAAGAAGCGCAGGATCAAGGCGAAGACCATGTATACAGCAGCATCACCCATACCTTGGGCGAACACCTTGAAAACCTGACCTTGATTGGTAGCAACAGTATCAACGGCACAGGCAACGCACAAGCCAACGTCTTGCGCGGCAACGGCTCGGATAACGAGCTCAACGGCATGGAAGGCGACGACCGCATCATCGGCGGAGGCGGCAACGATACCCTTACCGGTGGAGAAGGTAACGACACATTCGTATTCGACACCGTTTTAGACGGCAGCGTAACCACCATCAAGGACTTCCTGCAAGGTGATGACACCATCGAATTGTCATCTGCCATCTTTGGCGACCTTAAAACCACCTTGTCGGAATTTAGCGATTACATCAGCTATCAATCCCAAACCGGTTATCTGTATTACGACAGCGACGGTAAAGGCAAGGCCGACGGCATCCATTTTGCAACGCTCAGCCCGAACTTAGATATCAACGAAAGCCACTTTGATATTGTGTAAGTAGGCTGCATAAAACAATGCCTGTCTGAAACTTTCAGACAGGCA
>NZ_JH165159.1:1239624-1249508 GCF_000227765.1 Neisseria wadsworthii 9715 | reverse complement strand
GGCATTGTTTTATGCAGGTCAATTTCTCTGACACGCCTAATCAAAACCGCACTTGCGTTCTCAACTGGCGGCGGTAAAGCAGCAGCGATATCGCGATGCACACCAGCGAAAAACCCGCCAGCAATTGCAGATAAAGGCTGATACCGCCTATGCCGCTTTGCTTCAGCAACAATTCCTGAAATGCTTTCAGCCCCCATGCCATCGGCGAAATCCAAGTAAGCCGCTGCATGGTTTCAGGCATTACATAATCGGGCACCATAATACCGCCCAGCCCGGCCATCAAAATAATGCCGCCGCCGCCCAACACCACCGCATGCTCGGTACTTTTCGCGGAAACGCTGATCAAAAGTGCATAGCCCAAAGCCGCCCCGCTCACCGCCACCGACAATACCGCATAAGGCCACCATGTATTGCTCAACACCAATGCCGGCGCACCCAACACCGGCAGCAGATAACACCCGAGCAGCAGCATTCCGACAAACTGCAATTGGTTAATCAGAAAATACGGCAGCAGCTTGGCCGCCACCAATACGCCGGCCGGCGCTTGGGCTAGCCGAAGCCGCGTGATGGTGTTGGTCTGCCGCTCCAATGCCATCACGTTAGACAAAGGGATCATGATAAAAAACATGCCGAAAATCAGCCATGCGGGCACACTGTGCTGAACCGCATTCGGCTTTTCCACTGCGCCGCTTTCGGTCAGATAAGTTTCACTGAACAGGGTTTTCTTCAAATAAGCGGCCACTGTATCGAATTGTTTGCCGTTTTCCTCGTTTACCGATTTCTGGATTTTTTGCTTTATGGATTTAGGCAGGTTTTTCGTTTCGATTTTCAAATCGTCCAGCCCGTCAAAATAGCTGTTGAGACGGACTTCGGTGTAACGCTGCTGCAACACGCCTTGCACAGCCGAAAGCCAAGAAGGGTCTATATCCGGCGGCACAATCAGCTGCAGCATCTGTTCTTCATCCAGCTTGCCGCCCGCTTGATTCGGATTCACCACCAGCAATTGGTAGCGCCCCTGATAAAGCCCGCTTTTCGCCTCGTTCAGCCGGTTTTCAGACAGGCTTACCAAATCCACCTGCTCTTTACGCAGCGCGGCAGCGAAGTCTTTGTTTACCGGATTGTCCGCCGCGCCCACCAGCGCAATCCGGCTGTCGATATGCGGATCTTCATCGCGGCTCAAAGCGAGCGACATAATCAACATAAATACAATCGGCATCACAAATAACACGGCCAAACCATGCAAGTCATGCCGCAACAATTTCAATTCTTTAATTAACGATGAACCAATCATGCCGCTGTCCGCCTTAGAAAATCGAGATAAAAAGCCTCCAACGAGCCGTAGCCTTGTTGGAAATACCGGATTTCCACCCCTGATTGCCTGAGCTGCCCGTAAAGCGCGGCAGCCTGTTCGGTAGTAGCGGCGGCTTCCCACATATTGCGGCCGATATCTTTTGCCTGCCATTGCTGCAACACCGCATCATCCGGTGCGGGCTCCGTCATAAAGCGCACGCCCGGCTCCTGTGCTTGCAGCAAATCGGCCAAACTGCCCTGATACACCAGCTTTCCTTTATCCAACAAAGCAATATGGCTGCACAGCTGCTCGATTTCCGGCAAATAATGCGAAGTGTAAACCACGGTGATTCCGGCACGGGTCAAATCAGCCACGCTTTCCAAAATAAAACGGCGCGATTGCGGGTCGATGCCCACGGTAATTTCGTCTAAAAAAACCAGCTGCGGCCGGTTTACCAAACCGATCGCAAAATTCAGCCGCCGTTTCAGCCCGCCGGAAAGCTGCTTGGCTGCCCTGTTGCAGTAATTCTCCAGCCCGGCCTTATCCAGCAAAGACTGCAGATAAGCCTTATCTTTCACGCCATAAAGAGAAGCGAAAAACAATAAGTTATCCCACACGCTCAGCTGCGGGTAGAAAGCAAAATCCTGCGGCACCAGGCCGATTTTCTGGCGTTCGGCGCGCGCAAGTCTGCCGACTTCAACGCCGTCAAACAATACCTGCCCCTGTTGCACTTCCTGCAAACCGGCCAAAAGCGACATCAGCGTTGTTTTGCCCGCCCCATTGTGGCCGAGCAAGCCCCAGCACTCTCCCGGTCTGATATCTAACGACACGTTCTGCAAAGCCGCTACATCAGTGCCTTCATAACGGTGGGATAAAGATTGGATTTGAATCATTTTTCTCTTTCTCTGTAATCAGAAAGCAAAATCAGCAGATGATATTCACACTCAGACCAAACCTGAGATTAGTTAGCGAATGAGTTATTTCAATGAATATAACCAAGAAGTATAGCCCAATCAGCAACAATTGCCTGTCTGAAAACCTTTCAGACAGGCAATTGCCTTAACGACCTGTTGTATAATCCGCCCTAAATTCAATTAAGAAAGTATCACCATGTTTAAAGAAGCCGCCCGCCACCTTACCACCCTACGCGATTTACTGCGCTTTGCCGTCAGCCGTTTTAACGAAGCCGAGCTCTTTTTCGGCCACGGTAGCGACAATGCACACGACGAAGCCGCCTACCTGATTCTGCACACGCTCAACCTGCCCCTGGATACACTGGAGCCTTATCTGGATGCCGTGATTCTGCCCAATGAAAAAGAGCAAGTGCTGCAACTTATCGAGCGCCGCGTAAAAGAGCGCCTACCGGTTGCCTATCTTACCCACCAAGCCTGGCAAGGCGAATTTGATTTTTATGTGGACGAGCGCGTTCTCGTGCCCCGTTCATTTATCTACGAATTATTAGGCGAAGGCCTGCGCCCGTGGATAGAATATGATGAATTGGTACACAGCGCACTCGACTTATGCACCGGCAGCGGCTGCCTCGCCATCCAAATGGCACACCACTATCCCGATGCGTCAATTGATGCCGTTGATCTCAGCCTCGACGCGCTCGAAGTGGCTGCCATCAACGTAGAAGCATACGGCTTGGAAGATCGCATCAACCTCATACACACCGACTTATTCCACGGCCTGGATGCCACATACGACCTGATTGTATCCAACCCGCCTTATGTGGATGCCGAATCGGTTGACAACCTGCCGGAAGAATATCTGCATGAACCCGAACTCGCACTAGGCAGTGGCCAAGACGGTTTGGATGCCACCCGCCAAATCCTGTTACAAGCCGCAAAATACCTTAACCCCAAAGGCGTTTTACTGGTTGAAATCGGCCACAACAGAGAAATATTGGAGCAAGCCTATCCCGAACTTCCGTTTACTTGGCTCGAAACCAGCGGCGGTGACGGCTTTGTATTCTTGTTAACACGCGAACAGCTTTTAGGCGAAGAAGAATAAAACCGTTCGCTTATACAAAACAATGCCTGTCTGAAAATCAATATCCATTTTCAGACAGGCATTGCTATATTAATCCAATTATTCACTTTTAGCTTTTAAAAACATCTTCATACACATCTGCCGTAAACCCGCAAACATAACGCCCGTTATGCACCAAAACAGGCCGCTTGATTGTGCTCGGCTGCTGAACCATAAGCTCAACCGCCACACCCTGATTTTCTGCCCCGGCCTTTTCCTCATCAGTCAATTTTCGCCAAGTCGTACCCCGCTTATTCAATAAAATTTCCAAGGGCACCGCTTTTAACCATTCTTTAATTAATTCATGTGATGGCGGCGACTTTTTAAAATCGACAAATTTATATTCAATACCGTTTTCAGCCAGCCAGTTGCGGGCTTTTTTAACCGTATCACAATTAGGAATCCCATATAATTTTGTTGTCATGAAATGCATCTTTTTTGCGTTTGAACAAAACTATTGTAGCAAAAAACCTTGTGAAAAACCCGTAAAATAACTATTCTTATACTTTCAGCCCATAATCAAAAACGCCTTTTCTCCGGAGAAATTCATGAAAAAAATCATTATCCTAACCACAGCTACACTAACACTCGCCGCATGCTCCGACGGCAGTCAAATCAGCGAATCAGCCTTAAAAAAAGGTATTGAAGATTTCGCCTCCCGCCAAAACGTATGTATTGCCATGCCTTTAACTATTTTAGACACTGCCGGCCAGCCCCTACGTAACACACTCATCGGCGAACCCAGATTAACAATCACAAACCGTAATAACGAAGGCAAACGCATCAATAAAGAAGTTATCGAACAAATGGACATCTTGGTAAATGCCGGCATCTACCGCGAAGCGGATAAAAAATCGGTTGAACAAAACGATATGCTGGTAAAAACCGTTACCTACGAGCTAACCGAAAAC
Source organism: Neisseria wadsworthii 9715 (assembly GCF_000227765.1). Taxonomy (GTDB): domain Bacteria; phylum Pseudomonadota; class Gammaproteobacteria; order Burkholderiales; family Neisseriaceae; genus Neisseria; species Neisseria wadsworthii. The sequence continues at coordinate 1,245,275 of NZ_JH165159.1, read as the reverse complement.
GGTATTGCCTCTTTAAGACACGGCTCACAAGGGCCTTTGGTATGCGTAGGCAATCTGAAAGTGTCCAAAATCAACTGGTTTACCGAACCCACACCCACCAACGGCATGACGGTTTCCAAAGTTTCCTACCAAGCAGATTTAATACCTGAAAAATGGGCGAAAAAGCTGATTAAAACCGATAGCGGCGACTGGAAAAACTTATCAGAGCCGCAAGAATATACAGCCACAATGGTAAAAACCAACAAAGGCTGGCAGGATCTGCGCCAATTACACTAATCCGAACACAATAAATGCCTGTCTGAAATGTTCAGACAGGCATTTATTGTGTTTATGGCCAATGCTAAAAATCATTCAAGCTGGGTTTACACTTAGCCGTATCAGGCTGTTTTTCTCTGGCCGCTGCCGCATCCTTACAAAACAGGGCATTACCATGCCTATCCACTCTTACCGAAAGCGAATAGCCCGTTGACGCTTTAGGCGTGGCCGCAAGATGTTGGCTATCGGGAACCGAAATATCATACCGCTCACTTACCGACGCATCCACATTACCTTTTACTTCATCAACTATATTAGCCAAATTCTGATTGAATTCATCATATTTAATCAAGGTCGGATTAACAATCATTCTTTGCTTCACCACGCTGTAAATCTGAATCAAAGCGGCCTTCGCATTGGTAACATGCCCCCGCTCGACATAACGCATATAAGAAGGCATAGCGATAGCAGCTAATATCGCCAATATTGCTACCGCAATCAACATTTCAATCAGAGTAAACCCCCGCGCTTGAATTTTCGAATTCATTATTCTTTGATCCTAAGTAAAGCCCGTTAATTAGCGTTATATGTACCTTCAACATAAGATTGTAACGTCACCGACGTATTGGGATTTTTACCCCATGCGCGGGAGGTTACACGATAAATTACCCTAATCCCGCCATCCGGCTGAGTTGATGAACCAGTCGCTTCAATAATATAACGTGCGGCCTTACTTGCCGAATCTTTTGCGATGGAATATTGACGTCCATTGGTTTCAAGATACGGTTTGTCTTTATTGTCTTTACGCTCCCATGCATTAATGTTTTCACAATCTTTCCTACACGCTTCAAGAGTAATCGTACCGACAGCAGTAGTAATAGTGCTTTTTTCTTTCTGCCCGGAATAAGCACACAAACCATTATTACAATTAGCGCTGAACGTTACATCAGTAAAACTGGCTATATCCTCTTCACCCTGCCTCAAAGCTGCTTCCGCGATCGTAAAAGCAGATTTCCTATCCGCATCATTACTGCTGATACGCATTTCCGTATTATACGATTGCGTTGCCGCAACCACCAAAAAAGCAATCACTAGCATCATGATCAAAACGATAAATAGCGAAAAACCTTTTTGTTTTTCAGGTAAAGCCATAATTAACGGTTTGCGCATCGGTTCCCCCCACGAACATTTGCATCAATATTATAAATATATACGTTACCCGCACTTTCTCGAGAGGCGGCATTAGTCATCGTTTGGCCTTCAGCAGCCAAATTATTACCATTCAATCTTAAACGAATACTTGCCAACGGGCGTGCCATATCGGTTGTTAATGGTTGTTCTGTAAAGGTAAAAGTCTCCTCAGGGGCACTTGCTGCAGGCAATTCAGAATTCACGGTTGGATCAATACCCGGACATCCATTTACATAGCCGTATAAGATATTCATTTTATTAATACCGGACAGTAATAATTGCGGTGCTTCCCAAGCATTATTTCCAAACCGGATACGGTAAAGTCCTAATTCTCCACCATTAGGTCTGCCCACTACATAAATATTGACAATGTATCTAGTCAAAGAAACTTCATGCCTTACTTCTGGAGCCATAATAGCCTCCGGCAACAGCCCTTGTGATTTTGGCCCCAACTTAAATACATTGCCACTATTGGGCCTTTTAATTACATATAAACTTAATGTATTACAAGTACTTACAACAACAGGAGAGTTATCAACTAACGTAGCAACGGTTGCATCATCATTTTGATGAATGGTTAACTCATCTCTCGTTGCAGCTAAATCAGCAACTGCGGCAGTACCTTCTCCATATTGAAAAACCAATGCATCTGATTGTGCAACAAACCCTCCGGGAATTCCCGTAACAACAGAAGCAAAATCACTTTGTGAAATAGTTTTCACACCTTCTGATAACTCTACTGCATTATCCGCTCCCTTTGTTCCAGAGAATAAATATTCGTGTAAGTTGCGAATATCTTTATTATTAAGCCCTGACCAATCTGTGGCTACCGTAATATTTTTGGCAACATTCAAATTACTTAGATTGAAACAACCGAAACCACCCGCCATCCGAGCGTCGTAAACAATCATATTTGATACATTTCGGATATCTTGTTGGGCATTCAAACGCGCAATTGCGACATCATTCACTTTTCGAGCTGCAAAATAGCCGGAACCCACAGCAATTAGAATAATCATGCTTAATAAGCTGGCAACCATAAATTCAATTATGGAAAAGCCTTTGGGTTTGATTATGTATTTATTGATATAAATATTTTTTTTCATGTTCATTCCGTAACGCGTGCCTGATAAGTATAAACAGCATGTTCCCCATAAGTCTTAATTCCTCCTGTGGCAGCCTCATTTTCGGTATTCATCAACCATAATACTTTCACAACTGTATAAGCTTTCCGTCCAGAAGAAACGTTGCAATTCCATTCAGGCCCTCCATCGGTAAATGTAGGTTCCTTATCATCACTATCTAAACAGATATGAGCACGCAATACGGTAGCATCGGGCAAATTATTGGTCAAAGACAAACCGAAATCACATACTTGTGATAAAGCTAAATTTTCTTTAGTAACATTTTTTTCTTCATCCAGCCCATTACAATTAGCTGCAATCTTTTCCAAATTTTTCATAGCGTTAGTATAGAAATTATATCTTTTCCTATTCCATGTAACGCCTTCTGTGTCGTTTTCCGAATCCTGATTTATCTTATCTTCCTCTAATTCAGGATTCATTAGCATACCCTCAATTAAGTTTTGAGTAGCTTGTGCAACAATCGTTTGGTTTTCCGCTTCACGCACGCCTGTAACTGTTCTGAGCTGAGTTGCCAATAAAACCAACACCCCCAAACCCAGCATCAACATAGATACCAATACTTCTATCAGCGTGGCACCCTTTTGCTTTTGAGTAACCATTACCCCAACCATCTGAATTTCTTTAAGCCTATTTTTTCTCATTATCTTTAATTCTCTAATAACCAATTAAAAAGTACATTTCTTATTATTAGAATCTAGAATTTCTGATTTCTTACAAGTCTGCAACCTGCCGCTTCCATCAAACAAAAGAACTTGTGCTCTGCTTTTTTGCTTATTTTCCGGTTGCTTATCAGTCAGAACAATTTTAATGATACTGTTAGCGGGTGAAGGCGTGATAATCCCCTTTTTACCTACCGTATAATTACCCCTTATAAAGGCTCCGTTAGGCATATAACCCACAGCGCGTGCTTGTCCTGAACCACTATTCACAGGATTATAATTTGGGGCGGCATTTAAATTATTAAAAAGAAAAAGAGTGGTATTACGAGACTGAGTATTCAAAACAACCGTTCTTAATGGTATATCAATACCTTTCTTTTCATCATATTTATAGTCTTTGTCTTTATCAGCAAATGCAGCATATCCTTCCGGATCTGAAGTATCACAATAATTATTGGGCTTCCCCGCATCAGATATATCAACAGGGCAAATATAAACTGGCACACCAATCCTCACCGCTTCTGCTCGTGCGAGGCGGAACAAATTCGCCATTTGCTCCGCTTTATTCGCGATACGGCGCTCGGCAATCCATTCAGACATATTGGGATAAGCAATCAAAGACATGATGGCAAATATTGCGATAACCACCATTAATTCGACTAAGGTAAAACCTTTTTGATTTGGATACATGAGTAACACCTGATTGTTTATTTTCCGGTAATGTACGTAATCTTTATTAAAATTTAGCTGCTATTTTAAACGATACGTCATCCGCTTACCTAATTATTTATATTGAAAAGCTGCTTTTTTCTTTATTTCACTAAAATTTGCAACAAATCCATCATTAATTAATCTTCCATCATAGCCATATCCGGCACAAATGCCGCGTTATCGAATTTAGTAAACTGGCCTGTCCATGTGAGCACCACTTTACCTACCGGACCGTTACGGTTTTTGCCGATAATACATTCCGCCAGCCCTTTAAACTGAGATTCAGGATTGTAATATTCATCTCGATACATAAACATGATCAAATCAGCATCCTGCTCAATCGCACCCGATTCACGCAAGTCAGACATCATTGGGCGCTTATCAGTGCGCTGCTCCACCGTACGACTCAGCTGGGAAAGCGCGATAACAGGAACATGCAGTTCTTTTGCCAATGATTTTAAAGAGCGGGAAATTTCACCCAGCTCGGAAGCTCGGTTATCGTTACGGCCTGAGCCAGACATTAATTGCAGATAGTCAATCACAATCAAACCCAGTTTGCCGCCGAATTGTCTTGCCAAGCGCCTGGCGCGCGCGCGTAATTCCAGCGCGGTCAACCCCGGTGTTTCATCGATAAACATCGGCGCATCGGAAAGCTTCACAACTGCGTCGTTCAAACGCCCCCAATGCTCGTCTTTCAATGCGCCGGTTTTGAGAACGCTTTGATCCAGCCTCCCAATAGAACCAAGCATACGCATTACCAACTGTGCACCACCCATTTCCATAGAAAATACGGCAACAGGCAACTTGCTTTCTACGGCAACATATTCTGCAATGTTAATTGAAAAAGCAGTTTTACCCATAGACGGTCGCCCTGCTACGATAATCAAGTCGCCACCTTGCAAACCTGAAGTTTTTTTATCCAAGTCTATAAAACCCGTTGCTACACCGGTTACTTCATCCGGATTATCACGCGAATAAAGCATATCAATTCTTTCAACCACTTCTTTCAACAAATCCGGCATATTTAAAAATCCCTGCTTGGATTTGGCTGTACTTTCTGCGATTTGAAATACTTTATTTTCCGCTTCATCCAACAACTGGCCTGCATCACGACCTTGCGGATTGTAGGCGCTGCGTGCAATCTCCGTACCTACCTCGGCAAGCTGGCGCATTATCGAGCGCTCACGCACAATCTCTGCATAGCGGCGGATATTGGCGGCAGAAGGCGTATTTTGTGCCAAAGTAACCAGATAATTAAAACCCCCGGCATTTTCCAGCTCTTCGTTGCGCTCCAACGCCTCTTGAACCGTAATCACGTCGGCCGGTCTGCTTTCATTTACTAAGCTTGCAATTGCACGGAAAATCAAGCGGTGCTCATGGCGGTAAAAATCTTCACCCGTTACCACATCGGCAACCCGATCCCAAGCTGCGTTTTCCAGCATCAGCCCACCGAGCACCGATTGCTCTGCCTCGACTGAATGAGGCGGCAACGATAAAGCACTCACTTCATCATCATGCGAATCGACGTCATAACTGAGATTGTTCATTAACGATATTCCTTGATTAAAGGCTGATAACGGAAAACTTGTATTATATCGCAAATCACTTCTTATCCGTTTGATTCATTAGGAAAGATCCACTCAAGCAAACCGCTTAAAAGCTTTTCAGACAGGCATATGCCTGTCTGAAA
>NZ_JH165159.1:1233395-1239574 GCF_000227765.1 Neisseria wadsworthii 9715 | reverse complement strand
TTTCAGACAGGCATATGCCTGTCTGAAAAGCTTTTAAATCAATCTTGTTCCAACCAAATAATGCTGGCCATTCTTCCGGTTTGCCCGTCCCTCCTATAAGAAAAAAAGTTTTCCCTTTCCAATACCGTGCAATGTGAGCCCCCGTAAATCTGGGTTACCCCTTCTCTGTATAATATCAGTCTGGCAAGCTGATAAATATCAGCCAAATATTTATTTCCACCAATGCTCTGAAACGCATCTTCTGCTGCCGCAATCTGGTTGCAAAAAGCTTCTCGAACTTCCTCCCCTACTTCAAAAGCATCAGGACCAATAGCCGGGCCGAAATAAGCCATGATTTCCATCGGGTCAACCTGCATTGCCGCAATCGTGTTCTGCAACACGCCTTGAGCTAAACCACGCCAACCTGCATGGGCTGCAGCAACCACCGTTCCGGCACGGTCACAAAACAACACCGGCAAACAGTCTGCGGTCATCACCACACAAGCTGCGTTACCCGTATTATCTACACACGCATCTGCATCCGTGAGCTCCCCTGCTGCATCAACAGCTTGTACCACATCAACACCGTGCACTTGATTCAAAAACACGAGAGGTACGCCTACATGCTGCTGCACATAAGCACGGTTTTGAGCAACGGCTTCTAGGTTATCGCCCACATGCGCACCTACGTTCAAGCTGCTAAAACAACCGTTGCTTTTACCACCCTTTCGTGTTGTGATTAAAACCTTTACATTTCGAGGAGCAGGCCAATCTGCATCAAGAAAATCACTATATATGATATTTTCATTAAAAACCTGTTTAAAACCAATTTTTTCCATAATTGGACTATCCTAACAAGATTTTACCTATTTCCCTATGGAATAAGAAAAATGTGTTAATCGCAAAAAATGTATTAAAATATGCAATTCGAATTTTTACTGTCTCTAAACACAATTATTTATGAGAAAAACAGCTTATGAAAAACTTACTTTTACCGGCCACACACCTGATGTTTATATACCGCATTTCTAGCGTGCTCTACCGCAGCAAACTAACACGCCCTTTCAGCTATTTGACATATTTAATCAGCCGCATGATTTTTTCAAGCGACATCCACCCAGCTTCTAAAATCGGTAAAGGTTGTAAGTTTGCCCACCATTATAATATTACTATCGGTGCCGGCGCAGAAGTCGGAAAGAACTGTAAAATCTTCAATGGTGTATCTATTGCCAACGACGGCACTCAAGCCCACGCCAACATTTACCCTAAAGTGGGCGACAACGTTATGTTAGGAACCGGTGTTAAGCTAATCGGCGGTATTACAATAGGATCCGATTCAGTAGTTGGCGCAAATGCCGTGGTAGTAAAAGACCTTCCACCCTGTTCATTAGCAGCAGGTGTCCCGGCAAAAGTTTTACGTACGATAGACCGAAGTGAATTCTATTAATTAAAACGCTTATGTAAAAAGCAGTGTAAAACACTGCTTTTTTATTTTTTATGGTCACTCCCTAACATAAACCACTTCAACATCGTAATCGTCTTCGTTCCAGTCATCATCGTCTTGCATATCCATTTTTTCCAACCATTCTTCCTCATTGCTCAGAGAAGAATCCAAACCGCTTTCCAAACGCAACACCGACAATAAATGATACATATCTTGAGGTAACGGAGCTTTAAACGACATGTTCTCTCCCGTTTTAGGATGTTTAAAGCTCAAACTGTAAGCATGTAAAGCCTGCCTATTTAAATCTTTAATCGCCTCTTTTACTGCCGCCGAACATTGGTGGCGCGGGTTACCATATACCGGGTCGCCTGCCAAAGGATGATTCGCTTCGCGCATGTGTACCCGAATTTGATGTGTTCGCCCTGTTTCCAGCGCACATTCAATATAACTGTGCGCCCCATATCGCTCCAACACTTTCACATGTGTTATCGCTTCTTTTCCGCCAAACTTAACCACTGCCATTTTCAAACGGTTATATGGATCGCGACCGATAAGAGTTTCAATTTTTCCATCAAAAGGCACAATTCCATTGGCCACTGCGCGATAAATCCGTTTCACGCTGCGATCTTGTAGCTGTTTGACCAAATCGTTTTGCGACGGCAAAGTTTTAGCCACCACCATTAAACCACTGGTATCCTTATCCAAGCGGTGCACAATTCCCGCGCGAGGCACCTGTGCCAAATCAGGACAATGATCCAAAAGCCCGTTAAGCAGCGTACCCGACCAATTGCCTGCAGCCGGATGCACGACCAAACCGGCAGGTTTATTCAACACAATTACCGAATCATCCTCATAAAGAATATCTAAATCCATTGGTTCCGGTGTAAAAGCAGCATTCTCATCACTTTGCCGAACGGCGACTACCAGCTCTTCGCCACCGATCAATTTATCTTTCGGCATGGCAGGCTTGCCGTTTACCGAAACGGCGCCTTCTTTAATCCAGCTACTCAAGCGGCTGCGGGAGTAATCAGGCATCAGTTTTGTCAGCGCCGCATCGAGCCGCATACCTGCCAAATCAACCGGAATCACTAAATTTATGAAACTTTCTACATTAGGGGCTGCCGAAAACTCCAAATCATCGCTATAATCGGTTTCGTTATCCAAGGAAATATTTTGCATGAAAAAAATTCTTTTAATTGTTTCTTTAGGCTTGGCGTTATCAGGCTGCGCCACCAAAGGCGCCGTAGACAAAGATGCCCAGATTACCCAAGATTGGACCGTTAACCAGCTCTACACCGAAGCGCAAGACGAGCTAAACAGCAATAATTATACGCGAGCCATCAAATTATATGAACTGCTGCAATCACGATTTCCCAATGGCGTGTACGCCCAGCAAGCTCAGTTGGATACGGCTTATGCCTATTACAAAGATGACGAACCCGAACGAGCGCTCGCAGCCATACAGCGTTTCCAGCGCCTTTATCCGAACCATCCACGCATGGATTATGTTCTTTACTTGAAAGGTTTGGTGCTGTTTAACGAAGATAAATCTTTCTTAAACAAACTGGCCTCTCAAGATTGGTCCGACCGCGATCCAAAAGCCAACCGTGAAGCCTATTACGCTTTCGAAGAGCTTACCAAACGCTATCCCGATAGCGAATATGTAGCCGATGCCACTGAACGCATGGCTAGATTGGTTGATGCTTTAGCCGGTAATGAAATGGCGATTGCTCGTTACTATATTAACCGTGGCGCATATCTTGCTGCCATCAACCGTTCGCAAAAAATCATTGCCCAATATCAAAATACCCGCTTTGTAGAAGAAGCTTTGGCCATTATGATCACTTCTTATAAGAAGCTGAATAAACCCGATTTGGCCGAAGATACCACCCGCGTGCTGCAAACCAACTTCCCGCAAAGCCCTTATCTAACGCAAGACTGGAAGCCCAACAGCATGCCGTGGTGGCGCTACTGGAAATAAACCATACGCGCTAACCAAACAAAACAAGACTCAAACAATGCCTGTCTGAAAATGAACGCTGTACCACAAAGCCGGCACTTTTTCAGACAGGCATTCTGTCTTACCGATCTACATAAGGAGTCTCTCCTTCACTACTACAGTAGAAAAACTCTACTCTGTATCGCCGAAGCTGACCGCACGATAGCAAAATGGGCAAATTAATAAAATCTTAAGCCCTCAACAACTTACCTTTTCATAAAACCCCGTTAACTCGCCCTGTATTTCTACATCTAAACTAAAGTCACCAAAAGCAACGTTTGTCGAGCAATAACTCAAACGTTCACTCAAACAGACGTAGGCGAGAGATGCAGATTTATAATAAGCAAATAAACTTATTTTTACTACGTCGTTGCTGCGTCTCACTCTACTACTTGTGCTGTCTGCAGCTTGCTGCCTTGTATCAAAAATATGTTGATTGACTGTATTGCTGTGTTCTTAAAAGGATACTCGGGTCAAACCCGAGTATCACGGCAAGTAGTCTGAATCATGGAAATGCCTGTCTGAAAAGTAGTTTTTTAGACAGAAATGACATTGTGCCAGTTTCAGGAATTCCACTATAACTACAAAATTCAGCCCCCTTACTTTTACAAGTAAGGGGGCTGTCTAAGCTAACTAATTAGCCTAATACTTCAATATGTTTTTCCAATACGGTTTCCAAAGTTTGTCCGCTGGAAATACCGGTGAAGGTAATGCTGTTGTTGTAAGTAGCGCCATCAGCTCCTACCGCAGTAAAGCTCAATGTGCTGGTTGTATCATTCCACGCAGCGTCCTTCAGATCGTTAACATTCACTAAATCAGCAAATACTACTTTGTCTTCGCCTTCAGTGAAATCAACTATCACATCTTGACCGCTGTTGCTATTTGCCAAGAAGACAAACTTATCAGCACCTTCTCCACCGGTTAGGTTGTCATTACCGGCACCACCAAACAACACGTCATCTCCGCTACCACCGTTCAGCGTGTCGTTGCCACCATCAGGACGGCCATCCAACAACTCTTTCCAGTGTTCAGCGATATAGTCCGCTTTTTGTTGATCAGTAGCTTTTACACCACTATTTTCAGACCATTTGATAAATTCATTCAATGCTTCTGAACTCATACCATTATGGTTTCCACCAGTATAGTTAACACCAGTATCCCCATTGGTCCAAGTCAAGTGGTCGGTATTGATAGTATCGCCGAAGATAATATCGTTACCATCACCTCCAGAAATAACATCATCAGAAACATTGCTCAGAGCCTCAGATTCACTACCACCTTGCAATGCAGCATCCAACTCATCTGGAGTGTTCACGATAGCAGAATCACCTTCTGTGCCTTGATATACAACTTTTCCAACTTTAGGTGCTTGATAACTGAAGCTATTTTCTACCAATGTCTCGTTAGAAGTGTTATCAAAATAATTCAATACATTTTCTCTAATACCTTGAGAGAAGCCTATAGCATGCACAGCAGAAACATCACTCAAGCCTTTAAAGCTATTTAGAGCTGCATCGATTGTATTTTGAGTAACATAAGCACCAATAGGATCTTTACGTCCATCTGAACCGTACGCAGTTGGTTCGCCGTCGGTCAAGAAGTAAGTAACATTTTGGTAACCATTACCCGATACTTCATTAAACCATGCGGTAGTATCGGCAAATGCATCATCATAGTTGGTAATACCTTCAAGGCGTGATCCAACTTTCAAATTAGCAATCTTGCTTACCAATTGATCCACATTGTCTTGAGTCAGGTCATCAATATCTATTTCCAACTTCGTCAAACGGTTGAATGCAAACAAGGCTACGTTTACTTTTCCATCATGACCAGCTAAATCATTTGCCAGTTTCAGCAAAGAACGCTTCGCCATATCGAAGTAAGATGAACCATCTGCAATACGGTATTTTTGCATACTGTTAGAAATATCCAACAGAATCGCCACATTGTAGTCAGCTCCTGGAGTGATTACTGTTGTAGTACCACCCTTATCACCAACTAAAACGTCATTACCGCCTCCACCATTGATATCATCTTTATCATTGCCACCAAAAATAGTTTTGTCACTATCTCTGCCGTCAATAGTAATAGTCAATGTTGAAGTACTGCTGTCGCCATCTGCATCTTTCACAGTATAAGTGAACGTATCTGTTAATGTTTCACCATCATTCAAAGCTTTAACTGCAGGATTGTTGTTATTCAATGCATAGCTATAAGTGCCATCAGCATTTAATGTCAACTCACCATAGCTTCCTTTACCGTTTTCAATATTAGCAGTTACAGGCTTATCGGCACCGGTAGCATCATTGTCCAACACATTTCCGCTAACAGAGCCTTCACCCTCTCGAATATTGTTAGTATCAGCAGATGCAGCTGGTGCAGTATCTGTAATAGTTACATTCAATTGAGCATTGGTTGTGTTACCCAACACATCTTTCACAACTATATCGAATGAATCTACAACAGAATCATCACCTCGACTATGGTCTTTCGCAGTACCATTTTCTGTGTACTCGTAAGTCAATACACCAGTTGCGGCATCATAACCTGTTACTTTCAACGTACCTTTATCTGTAACGATTTCCACAGGAACTTTGTTATTGGCTTGAGTTACATCCTTATCACCAATAGTTACTATACCAACACCTGCTTTATCAGATACTTTGATAGTACCATTTACAGTATTAGAACTCTCTTCTTCCACAGAAGCGTTTTCTACTTCTACTGCTGGAGGTGCAGTATCTACGCTACCACTAT
>NZ_JH165159.1:1219377-1232748 GCF_000227765.1 Neisseria wadsworthii 9715 | reverse complement strand
ATCCTTATCTTTGATAACAGCATCTGCTGTGTATGTACCTTCCGGCAAATCTTTTGGTACATCTACCGCATAAGTACCGTCATCTTTAACCGTCGTAGTTACTACTTGGGTATTGCCATCTTTATCCTTGATAGTAACAGTTACTTCAGAGCCTGGAAGAACATCCTGAGTTACAGTTCCGGTAATAGTCGGAGTAGTATCGCTAGTGTTATCGGGCGCATCTACAGTAATACCAATAATACTGCCTGGATCTTCCGCTGTTGCAGTATCTTCAGGTGACGATTTATCTACTACTGTGGCCGATGCTTTATAAGGCCCACTCGGCATTTCATCTGTTGGCTCTACAGAATACGTTCCATCTGCTTTAACCGTTGTAGTTAAAGTATGCGTTTTTCCATCAACAGTATTGCCATTAGCATCTTTAGCAACTTCCGTTACTGTTACTGTTATAACACTACCTTCCACTGCATTCGTTGTACCAGTAATAACCGGTGTCTTGTCTGCTGTTTGATCAGGAGCAGCTACTGTGATTTTTAGAGCATCCTCAGGTGTATCGTCATCACCGCCTCCACCTGCAGCAGCTGCCAAACCGGCTACAGGAAGAGCAGCCAACGCCCATAGAGGATTCGGAACCCACATGGCACTTGCAATAATTTCACCACCCAAAGCCTGACCTGCAGCCACTTCATCTGCCAACATGGTAACAGCCTCTTCCTGAAGCGTACTCTCAGGAATATAAGGGTACATGTTACCGTTCTCATGTAGGCCAACCAAAAGGTTGTCTGCGCCATTATTGCCATAGAATCCCTCAATAATTAAGTCAGGATTCTCAATATTCGTACCTTCGAATGCAATTTCCAAGTTTTCACCCACACGTTTAGTCATGATATTCTCAGGACCAAAAGATGTAGCATCATCAATAAATTGATAGTTTACATTTTCTTGGGCAGGAATTCGAAGAGGTGTACCTGTTGCTGTTTGCAACTGTACTGTTTCAACAGTTGACTTAGCATCATTAATATTTAGCGTAATGCTTCTAGACATAGTCTTTCACCTTAATGGTTAGTTGTTTTTTTCACCGTGAAGAATAATCTCCACTCGACGGTTTGGCTGGTCACATTCTTTGCGTGCTGCGGCATCTTTAGGATGCTTGGCTCGGCAATCTGTGACGATAAGATCATTTTCACCGCGCCCTTCCGAAGTAATCAGATTCGGATCCAATCCACTTCCAGATAAGGCTTCTTTTACTGTTTTAGCACGTGCCAAAGACAGCTTATTGTTATACTGATTAGTACCTTCGGGATCAGTATAACCAATAACTTGAATACCACTTATTCGACCAGGATTTTGCTTGATATCTTCAGACACGGCCGCAATTTCCTGTTTACCTTTCGGAAGCATGTCTTTATAGCCCGAACGGTCGAATTTAAACAAAGCAGAAGCTTGCAATGTATATTTTTTCAAAACAGTTGAACATTGCGCGGCAGTTTGCACTCGTGACAACGTATGATGCTGGCTTTGAACACCTTTCATTTCTTGCTCAGCCTGCTCAGGAGAAACAGCTTGTAATGCTGGGCGTCCATTTTCACCTTGAACGATCTTAAAGAATGAAACTGCTGCTTCAGGCAAGTTGTAGTAATCACCTGAATTTGCTTTTTCATGGTAAGCCACATCTTTATTGGCAAACTCAGCAAAGAATCTCTGATTTTGCGCACATACAGTTTCTTGACGGTATGCATTAGGTTGTAATGATCCTAAATATTGACCATTCACATACACATTAACAGTAGGGCCATCAATCGCATTGGCTTGACGGTAAAATACAACCGAAGATTTATCGTCTGGCACACTGGTACTGTAAACAGTATCTGTTGTGTCAATCCAAACTTCGCGGTTTGCATTTTTGTAAACACAACCTGTTGCAAGCAAAGGCAGCATGAATAACCATAGTTTTTTATGCTGAATCATCATTATAAATCTCCATTTAATTTAAGTACCCCAAATGTCAAAGTTAATGTGTACCTAAATTACATAATTGGTTTAAACAAAGAAAGAAACCTCAAATTTAATGCCACGAACACCGAATCAATTAGCAAAAACTTTACAAGTTTACATACGGAGCGCATTGACTTGGTAAAGTTATCCTAGCAAAATTCCAAAACAATTTTTCAGTAAAAGGTTGTTGAAGTGGTACCGAGATAGATTAATGATATTAAATAACAAAGCAACTATCCCATGTCGGAGCAAAAATAAACGGCTTCCATACTAGATAGAAGGCATTATACTAAAAAAGATTTATCTTGCATATTTTAAAAAAACTTAATCTATCATTTGCATAATCTCAAACTATTATTTTTTTTATTTATAAAAATCATAAACTTAAAAATATTCTTTTTGGATTAACATAAAAATATTCAATAACACACTAGCATAACTCTTTGTTTACATAGAGTTGCATTTTTGATACACAATAATAATAATGCTTTAGTGAATCTAAACTTTAGAGATTAATTTTCGAAATCAATATATCTTTAGCTAAATCCAAATAAAATCTTAATTAATTGAATTAAATAGAATTAATTTTACTGTCATGCGCCTTACCCATATTAAACTTACTGGTTTTAAATCTTTCACAGATCCCACTACAATTCATGTTCCGGGACAGCTGGTAGCCGTTATCGGCCCGAATGGCTGCGGTAAATCAAACGTAATTGATGCGGTTCGTTGGGTTTTAGGAGAAGCATCGGCCAAACAGCTGCGAGGGGAAAGTATGCAGGATGTTATTTTCAACGGTGCGGCAACCCGCCGCCCTGCTCCCCGTGCGTCAGTTGAACTGGTATTTAACAACGCTGATCAGTCTTTACAAGGGCCATGGGGTAAATATGCTGAAGTAAGTATTAAGCGGCAACTTACCCGCCAGGGAGAATCTACTTATTACATCAACAACCAAGTTGTGCGCCGCCGCGACATTACCGACTTATTTCTAGGTACGGGCGTTGGCGCGCGTGGTTATGCCGTTATTGAACAAGGCATGATTTCGCGGATTATCGAAGCCAGACCGGAGGAATTGCGTGCTTATATAGAAGAAGCGGCCGGCGTATCCAAATATAAAGAACGCCGCAAAGAAACCGAACACCGCTTAAAAGACACCCGAGAACATTTACAACGGCTGTCTGACTTACAGGCAGAGCTTGCCCGTCAAGTTGAAAAACTGGAAAAACAGGCCGAAACTGCCGAACGCTACCAAACCCTCACAGAGCAGATTGCCCGACAACAAGACCTGCTGGACTACACTCAATGGCAACAATCCCTAGCAGCAGCAGACAAAGCCACCGAGCAGCATCGCATTTCCCAACAGAAACAAGATGAAACTGCCGCGCAAAATCAAGCAGCAGGAGAAGCATTACACACTTTGCGTGAAGAAGAGCAAAAGCAACAGCAGCAAGCCCAAGCAATCAGCAATCAACGCGCCATGATACGCGAGCAAATTGCCCGCTTAGAAGAACAATTACGTTCACAGCACAACCTGCAACAGAGAATCCAGCGGGATCGCCAGGCTGCGCAAGCCCAACTACAACGTATTCATTCAGAAAAACAAAATATTCTTGATGAATTAGAAATACTGGAAACCGACCTAGAAGAAAAGCAAATAGAGCTTGCGGAATGGGCCATGCAAGTTGCAGAACGGGAAGAAAGCCTTCCTGAACTGGAAGCGGCGCAAAACACATTAACTGCCTCTTTTCAAGCCCAACAAGACGAACTTAACCGCATTAAAAGAGAGCTTGCGCTCAAGCAACAACAGCTTGCCCATGCCAACCAAACACTGAATCAACACAGCCTGCGTCGAGAGCGTTTGTATCAGGAAAACCAATCACTCAATCTGCCGCACGAAGCGGAAATTGCGGCTGCACAAGAGCAAGCTGAAATCTTGCAAGCGCAGCATGAGTATTATGAACAGCAACTTTTAGACAGCGAAGAACGCTATGCCTGTCTGAAAAACACCGTTCAGACAGGCATTCAAGCTTACAACGATTTATACCAACAACACATCACGCTTAAAGCCGAACAACAAGCTATCGGCGTATTGCTCGAAAGCAACCGTAAAGCGGACGATTTCTGGCAGCAAACGCCTTATGCTTCCGCGCCTGCATTATGGCAACACATTAAAGCACCTGATGATTGGCAACACGCGTTGGCCGCTTTTCTTGAAACAAAATTACAAGCTCGAGCCTTAACCGGAGAAAGCATATTACCTATGCCTCTACCCGAAGGTTCGGCTGCATGGTTTTATACCGACCTAACTTCACCCCGTAAAACCCAACCGGCTCAAGCATTGATTAACCAAATTCAAGCTGATCCACCCTACCAAGCCGCCCTGTCTTACTGGTTAGACGGCGTTTTATGTGCACCTTCATTAGAGTATGCCCTGCAAAATCGTGAACGCTTGCAAAACCGTCAATGCTGGCTCACGCCCGAAGGCCATCAAGTTGACTCGATCGGTGTGATACTTTATGCCGAAGAAAACAGCCAAAATTTAATTGAGCTGAAAAACCGCTACGATGCACTTAACAAGCAGCTCGAAGCCATTTCACCCGAGCTTAAACAAGCCGAACAACATAATAACGAAGCCCGCGCTGCTATCGAAGCACATGAAGCACAACATAAAGCATGGCAAACACAACACCGTCAACATGCCGCACAGCTTCACACAGCACAATCGAAAGCAACCGAACTCCTCACCCGCACCAATCAAGGCCAACTTCAACGCCAGCATATCGAACAAGAACTCCTGCTGATCGAAGAAGAACAACTTGTGCTCCAACAAAGCAGCGAAAGCCTGCAAAGCGATATCGAGCTGCTTGCCGAAGCCGCAACAGAATTAGAAAATCAACAGAGCGGATTACATAACACACGCCAAAGCAGCCAAAACGAGCTCAAACAAGCTCAACTTACGCTGCTTGAAGCCAACCGCCGCTACGGCATGATTGAAGTCGCCGTACATAAACAGCAGCAACGCAAACAATTGTTGCAACAGCAAATCACCGCACTCGAACAACAAACACTTGATTGGCAGGAGCGGCAATCCGAGCTGGCACTGGCCTATGAAACCGAAGAGCAAGACAGTGAACAACGTGAAAAACTCGAATTGCTGACCGAGCAAGTAAGCGCACTGGAAGAGCAATATCTCGTCATACAAGAATGCCTGTCTGAAACCCAGCAACAAGGCCGTGAACTGTATGCACAACAGCAAACGCTTGCCGCTTCTTTACCGCAGCTGCAAGCCGCCACTCAAACCGCCTTGCTGCAGCAACAAGAAGCCTTGATTAACGCAAAGCGCCATCATCAAAACCTGGAAGAACGGCACGCCGACTTCGAAGCCTTAGCCAAATTAGTCGGAAAATCCGGCTTAAAAGAACTTTCCGGCAGCATTCAAAGCCTGAGCCAACAAATCGAAGCATTAGGCGCAGTTAACCTCGCCGCCCTTAAAGAACTGGAAGAAGCACGCGAGCGTGACGGCTATTACCGTAACCAAAGCGAAGATGTACAGTCTGCAATTAATCTATTGGAAGAAGCCATCAGCCAGATTGACAACGAAACTAAACAACGCTTTAAAGAAACTTTTAATGCTGTAAACGAAAAGGTGCAAACTTTTTTTCCTATACTATTCGGCGGCGGCGAAGCCACTTTACATATGATAGGCGACGACTTGCTTACCGCAGGCGTATCCATTATGGCGCGTCCGCCCGGCAAGAAAAACAGTACCATCCACCTGCTCTCGGGCGGCGAAAAAGCACTAACCGCCATGAGCCTTGTGTTCGCCCTATTCAGCCTCAACCCCGCACCTTTCTGCCTGCTGGACGAAGTAGACGCTCCGCTTGACGATGCCAATACCGGCCGCTTCTGCAATCTGGTGAAAGAAATGTCGGCGCAAACCCAGTTTCTCTACATTTCGCACAACCGAATAACCATGGAAATGGCCGAGCAGCTTATCGGCGTTACCATGCAGGAAAAAGGCGTGTCGCGCATCGTGGCAGTAGACATCCAGCAAGCCTTAAGTATGGCGGAAGCTTAATTTAAGCCAAGCAACAGCTACGAAATTCAATCTTTATATAGGGCGTTGACCCACCTTTTGTGAATGTCATTTTTACCGGCTATCATGCAATGCCTGTCTGAAAGTCCGTTGACAGAATCAATTGGGTTTTCAGACAGGCATTGCATTGATAAGCACTAATCTTGATATGTATCAAATCCAAGCAAACCCTCTAAACTGCAATCTTGAACTTAAACGCCTCCCACCATAAAATACAAATAAATAATTGAAACTATCATTCAACCAAACATCACTGTATTAAACAGCATTTACAAATAACCACCACGAATAGAGAGTAACTATGTCTTTTATACAATGGACCCTTGACTTAGCAACCGGCTTCGATGATATAGACGAGCAACACCAGCAACTAATCAACTGTATCAATAAATTCTATGATGCTGATCAAACCAAAGACCGCGACCTCATCGCCAAAGCCTTGCAAGAACTGATCGACTGCACCACCGACCATTTCCGCAAAGAAGAGCAAATGCTGGAAGAAGCAGGTTATCATCTGCTGGAACAGCATAAAAAAGTGCATCTAAACTTTCTCAGCCGGATGGCCACCTACCAAAACCGTTTTGAAAACGGCGACGATATCGGTGAAGAATTATTAAATCTGCTTGAAGGCTGGCTGTTCCGCCATATCCGCATCAATGACCACGGCTATGTAGAGCCGGTAAAAAACGCTGGCGTCAGATAAACAGATTATCCGCCAAGCGTAAAACCAAGAAAATACGGTTTGGATGCAAAAGCTTACACATTTATAATCATGCCTGTCTGAAAATTTTTCAGACAGGCATTTCAGCATATAACACATCATTCACACATGGAAAAACACACCGAACTCATTCCGCCCCACATGCACACCCGCCGCTTGCTGCTTGCCGCCGGTGCCGCCGCATTGTTCATACCCAAGACTACTTTAGCCGGCATGCAACGCGAAGAAACACTTTCAGATGACGTTGCCTCCGTGATGCGCGGTGCCATCAACAACGTTAACCCGGCACGCTTAGTGTTTTCAAACTCTCAAGACGGGGAACGCTGGCTAAACGATATGTCAGCAAGGCTGGCACGCTTCGTGCCCGACGCCAAAGAGCGCCAACGCCTGCTGGTTAACATTCAATATGAAAGCAGCCGCGCCGGCTTGGACACCCAGATGGTACTCGGGCTGATCGAAGTAGAAAGCGCGTTCCGTCAATATGCCATCAGCAATGTCGGGGCACGCGGTTTGATGCAGGTTATGCCGTTTTGGAAAAACCACATCGGGCAGCCTTCACACAATCTATTCGACATCCGCACCAACCTGCGCTACGGCTGCACTATCCTGCGCCACTACCGCAACCGTGAAAACGGCGATATCGCCCGTGCACTTGCCCGTTTCAACGGCAGCTTAGGCAGCAACAAATACCCCAATGCCGTTATCGGTGCGTGGCGTAACCGCTGGCAGTGGGGTTAATTACGCGCTTCAAAATAATTTCAAACTGCTTATCAAAGGCTGTTGTATAATCCCGCCATCTCTTTTTCAGACAGGCATCTGCCCTGCATAACATTATGGCAAGAGCAAAACAAAACCGCATGTATCCGGAAGAATGGCGCGCCAGCACATCAATGGCTTGGGTTTATGCCCTGCGTATGTTGGGCATGTTTCTTGTATTGCCGGTATTAGCACTTCATGCGGCAGAGCTGGCGGATGCGGAAAACAAAACGCAAATCGGCCTTGCCATGGGCATATATGGTCTGACTCAGGCATTATTCCAGCTGCCTTTAGGTATGGCATCCGATAAATTCGGCCGCAAAAAAATTATCTATCTCGGCTTAATCGTATTTGCCGCAGGTAGCTTTCTCGCTGCCTGGGCAGAATCATTGCCCATGCTGATTGCTGCGCGCGCATTACAAGGCGCCGGAGCAGTCAGCGCAGCGGTAACTGCGCTTGTTGCCGACCTAACGCGCGAAGAAGTACGCACCCGCGCCATGGCGATGATAGGCTTAAGCATAGGCCTAACCTTTTCTTTCAGCATGGTATTGTCGCCCGTCTTAACGCGTTTTCTCGGCGTACCCGGGCTTTTCACCCTAATGGGCTTCCTAACCTTATTAAGTATAGGGGTGGTCGCCTGGATGACGCCTAATCCCACCCAATCCAAAATGCACGAAGATGCCGAGGCGCAACCTGCACGTATTTCCGAAGTATTGAAAAACGGCCAACTATTGCGTTTAAACTTCGGCATTTTCGCCTTACAATCCGGCCTAATGGCATTGTTCACCACACTGCCTTTTGCATTGGCCCAACTAGGGCTGGATAAGGTTCAGCATTGGAAAGTGTATCTGCCTGCCACGCTTATCGGCCTGATTCTGATGGTACCGGCCATCATTATTGGCGAAACACGCAACAAGTTAAAGCAAGTTTTCCTGCTTGGCATCGGCTTAATCATCCTATCGCAAATCGGGCTTTTATTCGGCTTAAATTCCTTATGGTTGATCGGATTGTGGCTGGTATTCTATTTTATCGGTTTCAACATTCTTGAAGCCAGCATGCCTTCCCTGGTTTCTAAAATTGCACCAAGCGAGCTTAAAGGCACCGCAATGGGGGTTTATAATACCCTACAATCCATCGCCTTATTTGTTGGAGGCGCCATAGGCGGTTTACTGTTTCACCAATCAGGCTATACCGGCGTATTTATCTTTTGCAGCGCATTGATGATTTTATGGTTTACCATAGCCCTGTTTGCCCCTGCACCAAAACCGGTTAAAAATGTCAGCTTTAAAGTGGGCAGATTCTGGATCAATCGCCAGCAAGATTTAAAAACAGCTTTACAACTTATTTCAGGAATCGAACGCATCAGCTTCAGCACAGACGGCGAAACAATATTTATCAAAGCCTTGCAGAAAGGCTTTGATGAAGAAGGTGCGAAAAAAATCATTTCAGGAGCAGAATAATGTCATTAAACAAAGTAATTCTCATCGGACGCTTGGGCCGCGATCCCGAAGTACGCTATATGCCCAACGGCGAAGCAGTGGCCAATTTTTCCGTAGCCACCAGCGAAACATGGAACGACCGTCAAACAGGCCAGCGCGTTGAACGTACCGAATGGCACAACATTACCATGTACCGCCGCTTGGCAGAAATTGCCGGCCAATATTTGAAAAAAGGCAGCCAAGTTTATATTGAGGGCCGCATCCAAAGCCGAAAATACACCGACAAAACCGGTGTTGAACGCACTGCCTACGACATCATTGCCAACGAAATGAAAATGCTCGGCAGTCGAGACAGCAGTGGCAGTGCCCCATATGATGACAGCGGCTATCAAGGCAGCTATCAGCAATCAGCCCAACCGGCTGTTTATCAACAACCCGCCGCTGCAGAACCACCTGCCGCACCCCGTCGCCAAACGCCCTCAGCACCTGTGGCACCGGTTGACGACATTGATGACGATATTCCGTTTTAGGATTCACTTCAAAATAAAATATACCAAGCCTTCTAAATGCGTAAGCTTTATAGAAAGCCTTTTTATCGCGGAACTTCTAAAACTGGCACAATACCATGCCTGTCTGAAAATAACTTTTCGGCTGAATGTATAGCAAATAAACTAATTTTTGATATAAAGCAGCAATCCGAAGACAGGCAATACGCCGCAACGCCGTAGCAAAATTTAAGTTTATTTGCTATATAGTCAAACGGCCAAGAAAAACAATGCCTGTCTGAAAATATGTTTCAGACAGGCATTGTTACAAAATCGTGAAAAAATTATTCTTCCGGCTCTTCGCCATCAGTTTCATCTAATTTACCCTCCGTAATCTGTACGGTTGTTCCGGCTTTTTCACGGATTTTACGGTCAATTTCATTAGCAACTTCAGGGTTTTCTTTCAACCAAATGCGCACATTGTCTTTGCCTTGGCCGATTTTGGCACCATTATATGAATACCAAGCACCTGATTTTTCAACAATATCATATTTCACACCCAAATCAATCAGTTCGCCTTCCCAGCTTACACCTTCGCCGTACATAATATCAAATTCAGCTTGGCGGAAAGGCGGAGCCACTTTGTTTTTGATCACTTTCACTTTGGTCTCGTTGCCCAAAATGTCTTCACCTTTTTTAATCTGCCCGGTGCGACGAATATCAAGGCGCACGGAAGCATAAAACTTCAACGCATTACCGCCGGTAGTGGTTTCAGGGCTGCCGAACATCACACCGATTTTCATGCGTATTTGGTTGATAAATACTACAAGCGTATTGGTTTTTTTGATATGGCCGGTCAGTTTTCGCAAAGCCTGGCTCATTAAGCGGGCGTGTAGGCCGACATGGCTGTCACCCATCTCACCTTCAATTTCAGCTTTCGGCACCAACGCAGCTACGGAATCGATAACCACCATATCCACGCCGCCGCTGCGCACCAGCATATCGCAGATTTCTAAAGCCTGCTCGCCTGTGTCCGGCTGTGAAACCAATAAGTCTTCCACTTTTACACCAAGCTTACGGGCATAAATCGGGTCAAACGCGTTTTCCGCATCAATAAATGCGCAAACGCCGCCATTTTTTTGGCATTGCGCGATAGTTTCCAAACAAAGCGTGGTTTTGCCCGAAGATTCCGGGCCGTAGATTTCTACAATCCGGCCGCGCGGCAAACCGCCTACACCTAAGGCCAAATCAAGGCCGAGAGATCCGGTGGAAATAACTTCAAGGTTTTCATCTTGATGGCTGCCATCCATCTTCATGATGGAGCCTTTACCGAAGTTTTTTTCAATTTGCGCGAGCGCGGCGGCAAGAGCTTTGCTTTTTTCGTCTGACATATCGTTCTCGTATGAAAATTTGTGTAGTGAAAATCCCGTAAATTATCGCATATCCTCGCTTGCTTGGCATGAGTTTTTAGTTTCATAAACACTTAGGCAGGGAAAAAGCGCCAAAAGCTTTACATAGCAAGCCGTTGGCGCTTTTACCGGTTCAAATCCACTTTATTTATGAAATTCACATGCGGATTAAACTTGAACCGGAGCTTCCGCACCTGCCTGCAAACCGAAGATTTCACGCAGAATCACTTTGTAGAAAGCAAAGGCTTCACGGGCACCTTCAATTGCTTCAGCTTGGGCGGTTTCACTCAGACCCAGTTTATTCAGATGCTCACGAAACTCACGCCAGTGTTTGCCGCGGCCATCAGGGTGGGCATCTAAATGACGTGCACCGCGATGCTCGTCAAAACCTAATTTTTCTTTAGCATCTTTAAATAAGAATGCCGCGCCTAGGTTAGAACCTTCCGCGCAATATAACCAACCCACGGCTTTATTACCTTCTGGCTTGGGCAAATTACCTGCATAAACATAAGCTTCGCGTTCTAAATCTGCCAAATCTTGTACTACGGCATCATAACGCGCTATACCGGCCAAGTCGGGAATGAATTTGTTTAATTCAGGATTTTTATAAATATCGTCCACAATCTTGTGGAACACAGATTGCAGGTTTAAAAATTTCACATAGTTTTCCGTATCTGCAAAAGGTTTTACCGACATAACCAAGTTATCCACGCTATCGTGGGTAGCACGGGTTTCTTCTTTCAATCTTTCTGCAAAAGTTTTGGCTTCGTTAGTCATAGTCGTTTCCTAATTAAATATGCTATTCATTAAGCATGTTTACATAAAGTGATTTTCAGACAGGCATTGAATTAATGCCTGTCTGAAACTTAGCTGTCGGTTTTAAGCCAGCCAATTGATTATCAGAATTTATATTCCAGTGAGACTGCATAGTTTCTACCCGGAGAATAAAGTCGTTGTAAGCCTTTGCCTTCCCGGTCAACAGTATGGGTTGTGCTGTGGTCGTTGATACCACGTAAAGCATCCCAAGTATGGTATTTACGGTTGAAGGCGTTATATACACCGGCCCGCAGAGTTAGCTTTTTAGTGGGTTTGTAAAAGCCGTATAAATCAAAAACATAAGCCGAGCTGTTCAAATGTGGTGCAGTCACAACTTCTTGATACTGCTCAATACGCGTACAAATATCTCTGCCAAACCACGGATCAAATTCATAAGCGACACAACGGTCTCTAACTTCTTCAACCTTAGCATCACGGGGTTTTTTCGCGCCCAAATAAGTCAAGCGGGAAAATACGCCCCATTTACCTTCCGGCTGTTCGTAATCTAGGCCAATAATGGCTTTCATAGGCTGTGTAGACAATAAGCTGCTGTCAATCGACAATTTGCTGCGGCTATATCCCAGACCACCCATCAGCTTCCAGCCTTCGGATACCGGCAAAACAGTATCTAGATTTAAGCGCCCTTTAAACTCCAAACCTGAAATGCGTGCCTTATCTAAGTTGACGGTTTGTTGAACCGGCGTTTGGAACGTACGTCCATACTCCGTTTTCTCAACCAAAGTTGTTTTTTCAACCAAAAAATCACGATAACGGGAATGATACACACCTAAATCAAATGTACCTTTGCTGCCGTTACCTTGTAGTGAAAGTGTGTGCGTCAGACTACGCTCTGGTTTTAAGTTTGGATTAGATTGCCAAGTACCGTAAGGGTTAGTAAACGTGAAATACATTTCCGATGCGGTAGGTGTTCTATGCCCTGTGCTGATTTGATAACCTATTTTCCAAACTGGGGCAAACTGCATATCGACACCGGCAAAACCGTTCCAAATTGAGAATGCTTTGCCCGCAGGTTTACCTTCTGCAGTACATGCTTTCCCACAAGGAGCGTTTAAATCACGAGGTTTTACTTTTTCATGGTCATAACGTACGCCCAATTGACCGGAGAACGTATCATTCCAAGTAATGCGGTCTTTCAGTGAAAAACCGTATTGTCTCGTATTCATAGGGTATTGGATGGTGTAGATATAAGAGCTCTCATATGAAGCACCAATACCGATTCGGTCATTATTAATATTCTTAAAACCTCTATTTGCAAGATAGGCTTTAAAACTCAACTGGTTTTCGCCCCAAGCTTGGAAAGGCTGGCTATCCGCACGCAGAGTGAGACGGTGGTAAAGGGTTTTCATACGACGGTCTTTGATTTCATTCAATTCCTTTCCGAGATAAGTACCCGTAGCCCAATCAGACTTTATAAATCCAGCATAATTCACCGCAGCCAAATCTGTATTTTGGTAATCATAGTCTGTTCTCAGCATAGAAAGCCATTTGGAATCAGGCGTATATTCATAGAATACATTACCGTTAATCCGCTTATGTTGATCATCTGCCTCACGCCACGCAGAACCAAATGAAACATACGAACGCTCGTCAGTGTATCTTTTACCCTTTTGGCCATTTAGCAACATACCTAGCC
>NZ_JH165159.1:1173920-1218927 GCF_000227765.1 Neisseria wadsworthii 9715 | reverse complement strand
AGCCTGTGTTCGGGGGTAATTTGATAAGCAAATTTTGTCAAAAAACTGTGATTTTTGTGCTCGGCAGGATCCGGATGCTGACTTTCACTTCCTCTATAGATATTACCTTCACCTCTGCTCTTAAGCTGGTGACCATAGCGGTGGGAGTATAAGACGATAGCATCTATTGAATCCCCAACAAAACCCGCCCCTGCCGTGTGTGTCCATTCTCGGTTTTTGGTTGCATAACCGGTACGCAACAATGCACCGAACTTCTGCTCAGGATCAACAATATCCCGCACTTCCAATGTTCGGTAATTGACATTACCGCCCAATGCTCCGCTACCTGCTTCAAATGAATCAGCACCTTTTACAATATCAATAGTGCGCACAAGCTCAGGATCAATTGATAAGCGTGATGAATTAAAATTACCGTAGCGCGCATATAAGGTATTTTCTTCCGAATCAGGCAAGCTCACGCCATCCACGCTCACGCCCACACGGTTGCCTTCCACACCGCGCATTGCAAAGCCTTTTAAATGTCGGCCATTATCAGAAATGCCGACATCTGTGGAGTAACGCACCAAATCGCGGGTATCCCGAATCATCTCGTTATCGATATCTTCGCGGGTTTTACGCTCGGTCGTTACCTGCCCTTGACGCTTTCCTTTTACAGTTACTGTTTCTACTTCCGTGGCTTCAGCTTGATTATCCGTAGCTTCAACCGTATCGGCATAGGCAGGCATATTGAACGCAATCCCTACCATAGCGGCTATAGGTAATAAGTGAGTTTTTATCATTTCAAATAATCCAGATATTTACACTTCGAAATTAAATAATTAATCAAATATTTTAATTAATAAAAATAATTATTATTTATTAAAATTAAGAAAATAATATACATTAACAAAGTTTGATACGCAAATATTTTTTTACATTGTTTTACAGAAAAACAACATGTCGAAAAGAACTATCACAAAAAGTGCAATACCATACCCAATAATCCTGAATTAAGCCCAAACATGATGGCGGATAATCGGCAATAATAGGAATGCCTGTCTGAAATACGTTTTCAGACAGGCATTAAGTAATAGCAAATCACCTTCTACTTTTACTCCAATTACATTCTGGCAATCCGAATACCCTGCACAATCGCTGAACGGTTTGCGAAAAAAGCCGACTCTGTTAACATTCCTGATTTAAACAATCTGCCGCAAAGGAGATGTCATGACAAAAAATGTTATTCATACTGACCTTGCACCTGCCGCTATTGGTGCATACAGCCAAGCCGTTCGCGCCGGTAATACCGTATACATGAGCGGTCAAATCCCACTTGACCCCGCTACCATGACCATTATAGGCAATGGGGATTTTGCTGCCGAAACCCATCAAGTATTCAAAAATCTGAAGGCGGTTGCCGAAGCAGCCGGCGGTTCGCTTGATGATATTGTTAAGCTGAATGCCTACCTTACCGACCTTGGGAATTTTGCTACATTCAATGAAATCATGTCCCAATATTTCAGTCAGCCTTTTCCTGCGCGTGCAGCAATCGGCGTGGCTGCCTTGCCTAAAGGTGTTCAAGTAGAAGCAGAAGCAGTTTTGGTGTTGAAAGACTAAAACTTTTAAGGACGGCAAGCATAAATCCAGTTTCAGAAACAATTTGCTTGGAACAGTCACACTAAAAGCGGGAAGGGATGCCCGCCCTACTTGCGAAGAGGCCGTCTGAAAAGCATTTTTCAGACGGCCTCTTCCCATTCACTTCATTCTGCCAAACAGCTATAAACTCTCCCTCAATTTGGAATACCCCAACGCACACAAAAACAGCGCCGCCTGCAACAAAATAATCACCGGCCCTGTGGCGGCATCGAGATGGTAGCTCAGTATCGTGCCGGCCAAACCGGTGATAACGGAGCACGCCACCACGATAACCATCATGCGGTCGAAACGGTGGGTCAGCAGGGAAGCGGTGATGCCGGGCGAAATCAGCATGGCAATCACCAACACCACGCCCGCCACCTGTATCGCGCTGATGATGGTCAGTGCCAGCAGAATCAGCAGCCCGTAGTGGAGAATTCGGGGCGGCAAACCGACGATGCGTGCTTGTACGGGGTCGAAGCAATACAGCATCAAATCCCTTTTTTTCAGCATCACCACCACGAAGACGATGGTGCAGATAATCAGCGTGCGGATCAGCTCTTCATAGCTCACGCCGAGGATGTTGCCGAACAAAATATGCGTAAGGTGCTGATCGGTTTCCACTTTGGTAAACAAAACCAAACCGAAAGCAAACATGCCCGAAAACACGATGCCCATCACCGTGTCTTCTTTCAGACGGCTGTTGTTTTTCAGATAGCCCACACCCACGGCGCAGGCCAGCCCGGAAACGAATGCGCCCACCACCAGCGGAATGCCGGTAACGAAGGCAACAATGATACCGGGCAGCACGGCATGGGAAATGGCATCGCCCATCAGCGACCAGCCTTTCAGCACCAGATAGCAGGACAAAATGCCGCACACCACCGATACGATCAGCGCGGTAAACAGGGCATATTGCATAAAAGGCAGAGACAGCGGCTCGACAAACCAATTGATGATGTCAGACATGTTCCGCTTCTCCTTGTGCCGCCACGGCTTGTTTCTGTTTCAACAATCCGTATTTGGGCGCGAAGATAAAGGCCAGCAGAAAGAGTGCCGTTTGCAGGCAAACGA
Source organism: Neisseria wadsworthii 9715 (assembly GCF_000227765.1). Lineage (GTDB taxonomy): Bacteria > Pseudomonadota > Gammaproteobacteria > Burkholderiales > Neisseriaceae > Neisseria > Neisseria wadsworthii. Next base: position 1,216,239 of record NZ_JH165159.1, on the reverse strand, counting down.
TGATGCCGCCGGTGGCGCCGTCGAGAAAATAGCTGGCATACGCGCCGATGCCGCCGGTAAAAAAGCCCAACGCTACGGCGATGCCCACCAGCTTGCTGAATTTGTCGGTGAGCAGATAAGCGGTGGCACCCGGGGTAATCACCATGGCAATCACCAGCACCGCGCCCACGGTTTGCAGCGCCGCCACCACGCAGGCACTGAGCAGAGTGAAAAACAGGATTTTATAGCGCAGCGGCGACAAACCCACAGCAACGGCCTGTGTTTCGTCGAAAAACACCAGCAGCAGGTTTTTCCAAAACAGCAATAAAAAAGCCAAACACACCGCCATGATGATGCCTACCTGAAAAACATCTTCGTCGGCAATCCCCAAAATATTGCCCAACACGATTTCCTGCACATTGACGGCGGTGGGGTTGATGGAAACGATAAACAGGCCGAGCGCGAAAAACGTGGTGAAAATAAAGCCGATGATGGCATCTTCCTTCAATTTGCTCACCGCTTTGATCCACAAAATCGCCAAGGCCGCCAAGATGCCCGAAATGAAAGCACCCACCGAATAAGGCAGGGAGAGCGAATAGGTGATGGCCACGCCGGGCACCACCGAATGCGACAAGGCATCGCCGATTAACGACCAGCCTTTGAGCATCAGATAAGCCGACAAAAACGCACATATCCCGCCCACGGCGGCACTGATGACCACGGCTTTGACCATATACTCGTAAGCGAGCGGTTCCAGTAACACGTCCAGCATGGTTCAGCCCTCTTTGCCGTTTTCCGTCGGCGTTTGCTCAGCTTCTTCGCCGCGGCTGCCGGCATATTTCGCCGCCGACGCGGGCGGGTCGATTTTGGTTTTGCCGTAAAACACGGCCGGACGTTCGTCGTCGGTCAATACCGTTACGGCGCGTTTGTCTTCATCTTCGTGCAGATCGCTGCCGGCAAGTTGGAAGTGGCGCAACACACCGCCGAAAGCATGTTCGAGATTATGTTGGTTGAACGTCGATTCGGTCGTACCCGCCGCCAGCACCGTGCGGTTGATCATCACCACGCGGTCGCAAAAGTCGGGCACAACGCCCAGATTGTGTGTCGATACCAAAATCAGACGGCCTTCCGCACGCAACTGGCCGAGAAGATCCATAATCATGTTTTCGGTTTTTACATCTACGCCCGTAAACGGTTCGTCGAGCAGAATCACCTTGCTGTCTTGCGCCAACGCGCGGGCAAGGAAAACGCGTTTTTTCTGGCCGCCGGAAAGTTCGCCGATTTGCCGTTCGGCAAGATGGGCGATGTCGACGCGTTCCATGGCCGTCTGAACTTTCTGTTTGTCGGTTTTACCCGGAATACGCAAAAAATTCATATAGCCGTAACGCCCCTGCATCACCACATCGTAAACCGAAACGGGAAACTGCCAGTCCACTTCTTCGCTTTGCGGCACATAAGAAACCAGATTGCTTTTCAAAGCCTGCGCGATGGGCAGCCCGCACAGGCGGATATCGCCCTTGCGCGGCTTGAGCAAACCCATCAGGCTTTTAAACAAAGTGGATTTGCCGCTGCCGTTCACGCCCACCAGCGCGCAAGTCATGCCGCCTTCCAAATCCAGCGAAAAGTCATAAATGGCCGTGTGGCCGTTGTTGTAGCGCACGGTAACGTCGTTAACGTGAATCGAAGCAGCGTTGGCAAGCATCATTATTTTCCGAATCCTTTAACAATCGTAGAAACAGTGGTGTTAAGCAAGTCGGTGTAAGTCGGCACAGGGCCGTTTTTGGCGGAAAGCGAATCCACATACAATACGCCGCCGTATTTTGCACCGGTTTCTTTCGCCACCTGCTTCATCGGCTTGGGCGAAATGGTGCTTTCGCTGAATACCACCGGAATTTTGTTTTTGCGCACCACATCAATCACTTTGCGCACCTGCTGCGGCGTGCCTTGCTGCTCGGCATTAATCGGCCACAAATACACTTCTTTGAAGCCGTAGTCTTTCGCCAGATAGCTGAACGCACCTTCGCTGCTCACCAAGAACCGCTGGTTTTGCGGCACCTGCATCAATTTGGCGCGCAAAGGTTTGTCGAGCTGTTTGATTTTGCTGCTGTATGCCGCCGCATTTTTGGCGTACACCGCCGCATTTTTCGGGTCGTGTTTTGCCAAAGCATTTTTAATGTTTTCAATATAGATCAAGGCATTGCTGGTTGACATCCACGCGTGGGGATTGGGCATGCCTTTGTAAGGGCCTTCATGAATCGACATCGGCGTGATGCCTTTGGTGACCACCACCGCCGGTTTGTTTTTCACATTTTGGAAAAAGCGTTCAAACCAACGCTCCAGATTCATGCCGTTCCACAATACCAAATCGGCCGACTGCGCTTTGGCGATATCTTGCGGCGTAGGCTGGTAATCATGGATTTCCGCCCCCGGCTTGGTAATCGATTCCACCGTGGCCGCATCGCCCGCCACGTTTTGCGCGATGTCCTGAATCACGGTAAACGTGGTAACCACTTTAAATTTGGCATAGGCGGGTGATGCTGCCAAAACGGTTAACAACAAACATGTTGCGGTAGCTAAACGGCGCATGATAATTCTCCTGATGATAGCTATAAATAGAATAATGAAGCGGCAGATGGATAATATGTATCGGCCGGTTGGCTTATACTATCAATAATGAGAACTATTTTCAATAATTGTATAAAATCTACGGATAACCGTTCAACAACAGCCGTCAAACCATTCGGCTGCAAGCCGCACAAGCAAACTGCTAAATCGTTATTCCCCATACAGAAAAACAGCAGGCAGGGTTATAATCCTTTTCATCTCGATATAAAAAAGGAACCCGCCATGCAATTCTCCGCTTTCGGCCAAAAATTCACCCGCAACAGCGGCATTCTGCAATTGATGGACGATTTGGGCAAAGCACTCAACAGCGACAAGCCCGTCAACATGCTCGGCGGCGGCAATCCTGCGCGTATCGGCGAAATCAACCGCGTTTACAGGCAAGTGCTGCAAGAATTGGTCGATAACGAAGCCGCCGTAGAAAGCATAGGCAACTACTCCACCCCGCAAGGCGATGCGGTGTTTATCGATACGCTGGTTGAATTTTTCAACCGCGAATACGGCTGGGGCATCACCGCCGACAACATCGTCTTAACCAACGGCTCGCAAAACGCCTTTTTCTATCTCTTCAACCTGTTCGGCGGGCGTTTCGACGAAAACGGCGGCAGTGCCGACAAATCCATCCTGCTGCCGCTCGCGCCCGAATACGTCGGCTATGCCGATGCGCATGTGGAAGGCAAACATTTCATATCCGTCGCACCGCATATCGAAGAAGTCGAGCACGAAGGCGAAAGCGGCTTCTACAAATACCGCGTCGATTTTGACGCACTGGAAAACCTGCCCGAACTGAAAGCCGGCAAAATCGGCGCCATCTGCTGCTCGCGCCCCACCAACCCCACCGGCAACGTCCTCACCGACGACGAAATGGCGCGCCTCGACAAGCTGGCCCAAGCGCACGGTATTCCGCTGATTATCGACAACGCCTACGGCATGCCTTTTCCCAACATCATTTACAGCAAAGCCACGCTGACTTGGCACGACAACATCATTCTCTGCTTCAGCCTGTCCAAAATCGGCCTGCCCGGCGTGCGCACCGGCATCATCGTTGCCAGCCCCGAAGTAGTGAAAGCCGTTACCGCTCTGAACGCGATTGTGAACCTCGCGCCCACGCGTTTCGGTGCTGCCGTTGCTGTGCCGCTGCTGCGCGACGGCCGTCTGAAAACCCTCTCCGATACCGTGGTGCAGCCGTTTTACCGCAAGCAGGCCGCCCTTGCCGTGTCGCTGCTGAAAAAAGAGCTGGCCGGCTATCCGATGAAAATCCACAAACCCGAAGGCGCGATTTTCCTGTGGCTGTGGTTTGAAGGGCTGCCGGTTTCCTCGCAAACCCTCTACGAACGCCTGAAAGCCGCCGGCACGCTGATTATTCCGAGCGAACACTTCTTCGTCGGCCTCGACACCGCCAACTACCGCCATGCCCACGAATGTATCCGCATGAGCATCGCGCAAGACGAAGAAACCTTGCGCAAAGGCATCACCGCCATCAGAGAAACCTTGCGCAGCCTTTATGATGCGGCGGGCTGAAACCCAGCTTGAAAACTTTGCCTGTTTGCCGGAGCTACTGAAGAGGCCGTCTGAAAAAATATTTTCAGACGGCCTCTTCTTTCTCTTCCTAATTTTCCACTAACTCTCTGCTTTTAATATACACTTCATCCAAAAGTTAAACCCCACGATGAGGAGTCCCTATATTATGTTGATCACACGCAAAATTTTTAACGGCCTGGCCTTTATCACGGCTCTTGGCTTCATTGCCGGCGTCTTTACCGGTTTGTTTTCATTAGGCACGTTTGCCTCCGTTTCCGGCAAACAAGCCGCTGCCGCTGCCGTGACACAAACCGGCGGTTACGCCAAAGAAGTAGAGTTTGAATACAACTACCACACCGGCGGCCATTACGAAGTTGAAGTGCTCGCCAACGGCCTGAAGCACGATGTGATTGTTGACGCAGATAATGGCAACGTACTGGCAGTTCATACCAAAGGACACAAACAGCGTTATCATGACAGATCTGAATCATTCAAAATGTAAACCCGCTTTCAAACGCAGCAATTAAAATTTATGCCTGTCTGAAAACAAAAAAGCAATCGATATCAGCTGTTTTTATTTTCAGACAGGCATTCATAGCCGGCTCACAACCAAGACAACACCTCAACCTTGTCACCAACTCTAACGGTTCCTTCATTCAAAGCAACCAGATTCACACCAAAGATGGCTTTGCGACCAACGGCTAAAGTAGAAAGCGGCTCTTGAAACGGATCTTTCTTTCCGGTCTGCAAATCCACCGTTACCATCACACAGCGCACACACGGCTTGAAATGCTCGAACTCTACTTCACCGATGCGTATGCGTTGCCAATGCTCTTCTTCATAAGCCTCTGACCCGTCAACCACAAAATTGGCGCGGAAACGCTCAATTTCTACCGATTCTTCCAAATCGCCGTTCAGGCTTTGCAAAGATGCCGTATTCGCCAGCAAAAAAGGGGCACCGTCGGCAAATGATAACGGCGTTTGCGTATGCGTCAATATGCGGCGGCTTTCCTTACCCAGCCAATAAATGCAAGCGTCTACACCCAATTTTTCACTCAACCATGCATCGGTGGCATCGCTGCCGCAGTATGCACCAAAAGAATCACGCCACACGGTGGCATCTGCCTGCCGGTTCATCTCATCAATGTGTACGGTTCGGCTGCTGCTGTCAGGTGCGGTCAATATAATTGAATCGTGCTCCACACAAACACGCCAAAGCAGCATCTGCGGAAATTTTCTTGCCGTAATCATGTTTCCTTGCGGCGAAGCAATCAGCCATTCCCTATCGTGCAGCAAACCTTTTGTCATTACCTTGGATTCACTTAATGCATTTGCACCCATAGATTTAACCGGATAACGGTTCAGTTGGATCAGTTTCATTTTTTCAGACAGGCATTAATGTAAAAACTAAATCATAGCATGAGATTGTAAAAAGCCTGCCTAAACATTATTCAGGCAGGTTTTTTTATGAGCACTATCACCAAGAAATTTGACACACCGACACAAAGTACATGCCGACTTTATTGGATATTAAGGCTCTTAACTATAAAACTTAATCAACCAGTTTTACATCACCCTGCATCACAGAGAAATGCGCCGGGAAGGTACAGAAAAATTTATAGCTGCCGTTCGGATCAAGCTGACTGGTTTTAAACGCCAAGCTGGCTTCCTGACCTCCGCCAATCATATCGGTGTGGGCAATAATAGCAGGATTATCGGCTTTCAGATAACCGGAATCAGGGCCGGCTCCGCTACCTTCGTTAGCCACGGCAGAAGCATCATCCGCTTTGGTAATCACAATGTTGTGACCCATGCTGGTTACCGGCATAGAACCAGTATGCTTCAAAGTTACTTTGAATGTTTCGCATGATTTTTTCACGGGAATCTGGTTGGTGTTGTATTTCATCTGATCACCGGTTTCTACCACAAAGCTACACTCGGCAGGTACGCTGGCCGGATCGACTTTTTCTGCGGCAACCATCCCGGAAGCACCTTCGGCGGCCGGAACCGAAGCAGCAGGTGCGGATGCTTGCTCGACAGGTTTGGCAGCCTCTTGAGAACATGCGCTCAATGCCAAAGCTGCGGCGGAAATCAATGCTAAATAAGCTTTCATATAACTTTCCTCACTCAATTATTAGTAGAATAAAAAATGAATGTTTAACAAAAATCAAGTATGCAGACTTCACCTGCTTTTTACTTTGCTTTAAATCAAACTTTATCAGAAGCAACAAATACAGTCATCGGCGTTTATTGACCAATTTACGCAAAGCTGCCGCCAAATCAGGATGATGCGCCACACGTTCCGCGGAATCATCAAACGCATCAAGCGCATTTTCGCTCAAAGTCAGCATATTTTGTTTGGCTGGTTTGTCAGGCTTCGGTGCAGCTTTAATCCTAACACTTTCAATACGCTGGTCTACATGCTGCATCTGTGTCAACAAACCCGGCGCAATCATCCGCAAGCGGCTCAAAGCCATATTGTTTGCAGCCAGAATAATCAGGCAGCCTTCCGCATCAATACATGCCACTTGCGTATAGCCGTGTAGATTAGGCGGCAAAAGCTTTTTTATTGCACGGTCAAGCCGATGCCATTGCTGCGCCTGTGCGAGCAAACTGGCCAGCCGGTTATCACGTTTGCCGAGTTGATCAAGATCCATGTTGGTTAAAATACTTGAAATTGTCTAAATCTAACGCCATTTCGCCAAGCATTGTAACTTTAATGATATAGCGTGTGTTAAAATACTCCGTTATTGCCAAGAAGCCGCAAACGGTGCCTGCTCTTGTTTATAGATAAATTTTATAGATAAATAGAAAATGCAGACGCAGCCGCCGGTAACGGCCTTCTTCTTTTTGAAAGGCTCAGGAATTAACCATTATGCTCACTAATTTAGCAAAAAAAGTATTTGGCAGCCGCAACGACCGCCTGTTAAAACAATACCGTAAAACCGTTGCCAAAATCAATGCGCTCGAGCCGGAAATGCAAGCTCTTTCCGATGCCCAGCTACAAGCCAAAACCCCGGAATTCAAAAAACGCCTGTCTGAAGGCGCCACGCTTGACGACATTTTGATAGAAGCGTTTGCCGTTTGTCGTGAAGCCAGCCGCCGCGTTTTGGGTATGCGCCATTTTGATGTGCAGCTTATCGGCGGTATGGTGTTGCATCATGGCAAAATCGCCGAAATGCGTACCGGTGAAGGCAAAACCTTGGTCGGAACTCTGCCTGTGTATTTGAATGCACTCTCCGGAAAAGGAGTGCATGTAGTTACTGTGAACGACTATTTGGCCAGCCGCGACGCAGCCACCATGGAGCCCCTGTATAACTTCCTCGGCCTGAAAGTCGGCGTAATTGTGAGCAATCTGGAGCAATTTTACCGCCAAAGCGCTTATGGTGCCGACATCACCTACGGCACCAATAACGAGTTCGGCTTCGACTATCTGCGCGACAATATGGTTGTCGATCAATATGATAAAGTGCAGCGCGAATTAAATTTCGCCGTTGTCGACGAAGTGGATTCCATTCTGATCGACGAAGCGCGTACACCTTTGATTATCTCCGGTCAAGCCGATGACAATGTTCAGCTTTACCAAATCATGAACCAAGTTCCGCCTCTGCTTGATCGCCAGGAAACCGAAGAAGGCCCCGGCGATTACTGGGTTGATGAAAAAGCGCATACCGTTTTACTGAGCGAAAGCGGCCATGAAAAAGCCGAACGCATTCTTAGCGAAATGGGCTTATTGAAAGAAGGCGCGTCGCTCTACTCGCCTTCCAGCATTGTGCTGATGCACCATTTGATGGCGGCTCTACGCGCCCACAGCCTGTTTCATCTCGACCAACATTATGTGATTAAAGACGGTGAAATCGTTATCGTAGACGAACACACCGGCCGCCTGATGGATGGCCGCCGCTGGTCTGACGGTTTGCACCAAGCCGTTGAAGCTAAAGAAGGCGTGGAAATCAAACGCGAAAACCAAACCCTCGCCTCAATTACCTTCCAAAATTACTTCCGTCTTTACGAAAAGCTCTCCGGCATGACCGGCACGGCCGATACCGAAGCCTACGAATTCCAAAGCATTTACGGCTTGGAAACCGTCATCATTCCGACCAACCGCCCTATCCAGCGCAAAGATTATAACGATCAGATTTTCCGCAGCGCAGAAGAAAAATACGAAGCCGTTATCAAAGACATCCAAGCCTGCCATGAAAAAGGCCAACCCGTATTGGTAGGTACAACCACCATCGAAAACTCCGAGCTGGTGTCACACCTGCTCAACCAAATCGGTTTACCGCATAATGTATTGAATGCCAAAGAACACCAGCGCGAAGCCCTGATTGTTGCTCAAGCCGGCAAACCGGGCATGATTACCGTAGCCACAAATATGGCCGGTCGGGGTACGGATATCGTATTGGGCGGCAACGTCAAGCATCAGAGCGATGCAATCCGTGCCGACGAAACGCTTTCCGAAGAAGAAAAAGATGCACAAATCCGCGCGCTTGAAGAAGGCTGGGAAGCCGACAACCAACGGGTATTGGATGCCGGCGGCCTGCACATCATCGGTACGGAACGCCACGAAAGCCGCCGTATCGACAACCAATTGCGCGGGCGTGCCGGCCGTCAGGGCGACCCCGGTTCCAGCCGTTTCTACCTATCGTTTGAAGATCCGTTGCTCCGTTTGTTTGCTCTAGACCGCGCCGCTGCCATCTTGAACCGGCTCGCTCCCGAACGCGGCGTGGCCATCGAACACGGTCTGCTCACACGCCAGATTGAAGGTGCGCAGCGCAAAGTGGAAGGCCGCAACTTCGACATGCGCAAACAAATCCTCGAATACGACGACGTAGCCAACGAGCAACGTAAAGTGATTTATAACCAGCGCAATGAAATCCTAACCAGCAACGAGCTGAGCCAAATGGTTAAGGAGATCCGCGAAGAGGTTATCGAAAGCTTGGTGGACATGCACATGCCGCCCAACAGCATGGAAGAGCAGTGGGACATTCCCGCGCTGGAAAACCAGCTTGCCACCGAATTTCGCGTACATGCCGATATCAAAGGCTGGCTGAAAGCCGATAACACACTGGAAAATGAAGACGTTAAAGAGCGTCTGATTAAGCAGATAGAAAAAGAATACGCCGAAAAAACCGAAATGGTAGGCGAACAAAACATGCAAGGCTTCGAACGCAACGTATTGCTGCAAGTCATCGACAACCAATGGCGCGACCATCTCGCAGCCATGGATTACCTCCGCCAAGGTATACATTTGCGCGGCTATGCGCAGAAAAACCCCAAGCAGGAATACAAGCGCGAAGCATTTAATATGTTCCAAAACTTGTGGAACACAATCAAACACAGCGTTGCTGCGTTGCTGATTTCCGTACAAGTCGAGCAAAACGAAGATATTGTGGCTGAAACCGAACCACACGCACCGGAAATATCGGATATCCACCAAATTCACGCCGATGCGCCGGAAATGCAGAGCATTTTAAGCGAATCCAAATCCGATTTAATTAACGATGCCTTCAATCCGAACGATACAACCGATTACAGCCCCGAAGCATTGGCAGCGCGCGGCGTGATTGTCCACCGCAACGAGCCCTGTCCCTGCGGCAGCGGCCTGAAATACAAGCAATGCCACGGCAAATTGTCGTAAGTTCGGTTTAAGCTGAATCTTGAAATGCCTGTCTGAAGAGTTTTTCAGACAGGCATTTGCACAACTTCCGTCACTTGCCGCCCTATTCGATGCAAGCTCGAATATGATAAACATTCTGTTTTCAAGTTGATTCACTATAGCCAAGCAATGCCTGTCTGAAAACAGACGCCTCGGCGCTTTGCCGTATTTTTGCTATCATTCTCCAATACTTTTCAGACAGGCATCATTATGCAGCTCACCACCCCGCCGCTTGCCCCCAAAACTCTGCATACCCTCAACTCAATCGGCATCCATACTCTGGAAGACTTGCGCCAAACCGGCGCACCCACAGCCTTTTTACTATTAAAAGCCGCAGGGCTTACCGTAACCCGCAGCACCTTATGGCAACTTGCCGCATTGTTGCAAAACACCACACCGCAAACATTATGCCTGTCTGAAAAAAACAGTCTGCTCGAAGCCATACGCAACCATCCGCCCGTTGATATGTTTCCCCCGCAAACCGAAATGGAAGCATTTATGCGCTTGGCGCTGCAACAGGCCGAACAATCCGCCGCGCTTGGTGAAATCCCTGTCGGCGCCGTTGTTGTGCATAACGGAACACTGATTACCGCCGCACACAACACCTGCATCAACAGCTGCAATATCAGCCAACATGCCGAAATCCGCGCCTTAGCCGCAGCAGGCGCTGCTCTGCAAAACTACCGCCTCGACGGCTGCGACGTTTACGTTACAATCGAACCATGCAGCATGTGCGCCAGTGCCCTCATCCAAGCACGCGTCCGCCGAGTGATTTACGGTGCCGCCGAGCCCAAAACCGGTGCCGCCGGCAGCATAATGAATCTTTTTACCAACACCCTTCTAAACAAACACACCGCTATCAAAGGGGGCATTCTGTCAGCCGAATGCAGCAGCATTTTGCAACGCTTCTTCCAAAACAAACGCAGTTAACACACCATGCCTGTCTGAAAAAACCGAGCTGCCGCCCACCGTTTGTAACCCCATGTAGCCCTAACGTTCGGGATTGCTATATAATTTCACCATCTCGCAAAAAACACACATTCCCATGAGCAGCCAATTCAAGCAAATCGGCATCGTAACCCGCCCGAATACGCCTAAAATAGAAGAGTGCCTCAACCAGCTCATTGAGTTTCTGTACGCTCAAAACCTGAATATCTATCTCGATAAAGACAGCATCAACAAAAATCTGCTCGTCGAAGCCAATTTCCCCGCATGTCATTTCATTAACAAAGAAGAAATGGGTAAAAAATGCGATTTGGTTATCGTGCTCGGCGGCGACGGCACTTTCCTTTCCGCTGCCCGCAAAGTGGCGGCCCACCGCATACCACTATTGGGTGTCAATCAAGGACATTTAGGCTTCCTTACCCAAGTATCGCGTGAAAATATGGTTAAAGAAGTAAGCAGCATGCTTACCGGCAAATACCATGCTGAAGAACGCATCCTGCTTGAATGCACCGTACTGCGCAACAGCGAAACCATCAACCGCTCGCTGGCGCTGAATGATGTGGTACTCTCACGCGGCGGCGCAGGGCAAATGATTGAATTCGAAGTATTTATCAACAAAGAATTTGTTTACACGCAACGCAGCGACGGCCTGATAGTATCCACGCCCACCGGCTCCACAGCCTACGCACTTGCCGCCGGCGGCCCTATCCTGCAAGCCAGTCTGCGCGCCTTTACCCTAGTGCCCATCTGCCCCCAATCCATGACCAACCGCCCGATTGCCATCGCAGATACTTGCGAAATCAACATATTAATCACCAAAGCTGGTGACGCCCGCGTTCATTTCGACGGCCAATCCTATGTCGACATCCAAAGTATGGATCAAATCCTCATACGCCGCTACAAACACAGCCTGCGCGTATTGCATCCGAATGATTACCAGTATTACCGCACGCTGCGCCAGAAACTGCACTGGGGCGAACAGTTGATCTAACACCCGACAAACGATGCCTGTCTGAAAGCCCCGTTTTCAGACAGGCATCGTTTACCCACACAAAATCAACAAAATCTTATTTAACTATGAAAAAAATTAGTTATAATAAGAAAAAACTTAGCACTCTATTCAAGCAAGGACACAACATGCTTTTGGCGCTTTCCCTCAGCAACTTCGTAACCGTCGAACAGCTCAACCTTAATTTTCAGACAGGTTTTACCGTACTCACCGGCGAAACCGGTGCAGGCAAATCCATCACGCTGGACGCACTCGGCCTGCTGCTCGGCGATAAAGCAGACTACGGCCAAGTCCGCGCCGGTACCGAAGAAGCCCGCCTTTCCGCCCTCTTCGACATTTCCGGGCTGGATACCCTGCAAGCCGAATTGCGCGAACAAGGACTGTCGGACAAAGACACCGCCGAGCTTTCCATCCGCCGCATCATTGACGCCAAAGGCAAAAGCCGCAGCTTCATCAACAACCAGGCCGCCACACTCGCCCAACTCAAACACATAGGCAGCCGCCTGATCGACATCCACGGCCAAAACGCCCATCACTCCCTCAACCAAGAATCTGCCCAACGCAGCCTGCTCGACGCATTTGCCGGCAGCACCGGCTTGGCCGCAGAAGTGAAAACCGCCTACCTCCAATGGCAGTCCGCCCAAAAAGCCCTGCACGAAGCGCAAACCCAAGCCGAAAACATCGCCATCGAACGCGAAAGGCTTGAATGGCAGGCCGGCGAATTGGCCAAACTCAACCTGCAAAACGGCGAATGGGAAACCCTAAGCCAAAGCCACGACAGCCTCGCCCACGCAGCCGAACTGATACAGGCGGCAGAAGAAACCGAAGCCGCAGTTGACGGAGACAACGGCATCCTGCGCCGCCTCTACCAATGCCGCAAAACATTGGAGCAACTGAGCAATATCGAACCTTTATTTGCCGAAAGCCTCGATATGCTCGCCAGCGTGGAAGCAGAATTAAGCGAAATTTCCGCCAATATGCGCAGCGTAGCGTCCAAAGTCGAAATCAATCCCAACGAATTGGCCGAACAAGAAACCCGCATGAGCGAACTGATGAGTATGGCGCGGAAATACCGGGTCGAGCCTGAAGAATTGCCCGCCAAACAGGCGGAAATCGAAACCGCCCTATCCGCCCTGAATGCCGCCGCCGACTTGGAAAACCTCGAGCAAAACGTGGCCGCCAACCAAGCAGCCTATATGGCGCTGGCGGAAAAACTATCTGCCGCACGCGCCGAAGCCGCCGCCAGGCTCAGCAACGAAACCACGCAACATATGCAGCATTTAGCGATGAAGGGCGCCGACTTCCATATCAAATTGCTGGAAAACGCACCATCCGCCCACGGTCTGGAACAAGTGCAATATCAAGTCGCTACCAACAAAGGCAGCCCGCTGCGCCCGCTCAACAAAGTGGCATCCGGCGGCGAACTTGCCCGCATCAGCCTTGCGCTGCAAGTCGTTACCAGCCAATACACCCAGTTGCCCACTTTGATTTTCGACGAAGTTGATACCGGCATAGGCGGCGGCGTGGCCGAAACCATGGGCCGCGCCTTGCGCAAACTCGGAAGCAAACACCAAGTTCTGGCCGTAACCCACCTGCCCCAAGTTGCCGCCTGCGGAGAAAACCACTGGAAAGTGGCCAAACATAGCGACGAGGAGCAAACCGTAAGTGAAATCAGTGTATTGGATTATAAAAACCGCGTTGAAGAAATCGCCCGTATGCTCGGCGGCGAAACCATCACCGATACCACCCGCAGCCATGCAGCAGAACTATTGGAGATGGCGGCAGAATAACCTGTCCGCCGAATCGGTATAAAACGATACTTGTCTGAAAAAAGGTTTCAGACAGTCATTACCCATCCGAAAACATACCGTCTTGTCAGAAAACAACCAATCCGTTATATAATCAACGCCTGTCTGAAACCATCTTTCAGACAGGCATCACATTCATCCGACTCACTTAAATTCATACCATGGCACACTACGCAATCGGCGACATACAAGGCTGTTACCAAGAATTCCAGCTGCTTCTCGAAAAACTCGATTTCAACCACGGCTCCGACACGCTCTGGCTGGTTGGCGACATTGTCAACCGCGGCCCTCAATCGCTCAAAGTGCTGCAATTCTGTATGCGGCATGAAAGCAGCGTCCAGATGGTGCTCGGCAACCACGACCTGCACTTGCTGGCACTTATGTACGGCTATGGCAAACTCAAACGCAGCGATACTCTATCTGATATTCTGAATCACCCGGACAGCAAAAAAATGCGCGATTGGTTGCGTGCCCAGCCCTTAATGCGGCAATCCAAACGCTATGTTCTAGCGCATGCCGGCCTGCTGCCTCCATGGACGGTTAAACTCGCGCAGCAGCTGGCGGACGAAGTGTCGGAAGAATTAAAAGGCAAACATACCAAAGATTATTTTGCCAATATGTACGGCAACACCCCCACAGCCTGGTCGCCCAATCTGCAAGGCTACGAACGTTTAAGGCTGATCACCAACGTGTTTACACGCATGCGCGCCCTTACCTTCAATAATGAGCTGGATTACGACTTCAAAGCCGGGCCGGAAGACATGCCCAACGGTTTGCGTGCCTGGTTTGAAGCACCTAACCGCCTGAATACCGACCACACCATTTTATTCGGCCACTGGTCTTCGCTCGGTTATGTGGACACAAACAACGTGATCGCCCTCGATACCGGCGCCTTGTGGGGCGGCCATCTGACCGCAGTAAATCTTGCCGACCGCAGCATCACCCAAGTTCCCTCGCTCAAGGGTTTGGATTGGACCAAAGCACTTTGAAACAGCGATGCCTGTCTGAAAACGCACCGGCAGCTTGAAACATTGTTGTTTGGCGTGTTTTCCCTTACAATTCCGCTTTATTTCACAATTGCGAATAATTTTTATGCGACCCGAGTCTGAACAGCCATCGTGGACTTTATACAAGCGGCTGGCCGTTTATCTCAAAGGCTATTGGAAAATTTTTGCCGTTGCCGTATTCGCCATGATTGTTGTGGCAGCAACCGCACCCTTGTTCGCTTATCTGATTAAGCCTTTAATCAACGAAGGTTTCGTTGAAAAAAACATGGAAAAAATGACCTGGTTGCCGCTGGCAATCGTAGGTCTGTTTATTTTGCGCGGCGTATTCAACTTTATTAATGAATACACCACCAGCTATCTTTCCAGCCATCTGGTTCAGCAAATCCGCCAACAAATGTTCGCTAAAATGATGCGCCTGCCGGTAGGTTACTTTAATGAAAACCCCAGCGGCAGAGTGATGTCTCGCATCCTAAACGATGCCAGCCAAATCAGCGATGCGGGCTTTAATGTGATTACCGTAATCGCCAAAGACGGCATCAGCGTTGTCGGCCTGTTAGGTTTACTGCTTTATCTGGATTGGCGTCTGACTCTGATAACGTTTGTCGCCCTTCCCGTAGTCGGCTTATGCGTACGCTTGGTAAGCAAGCGACTACGCCATTTGTCCAACCAAAACCAGCAGCATATGGGCATGATGACACAGGTTTTGAGCGAAAGCGTCGACGGCACACGGGTAATCAAAGTGTATGGCGGCCAGAAACACGAATCCGCCCGTTTCGACCATGCCGCCACCAGTGTGCGCAGAAACAATGTGAAACAAACGGCGGCCAGCTCTTTAAATAGCGCTGTTACCCAACTAATGATTGCTTCAGCACTGGCACTGATACTTTATTTCGCCGCGCGCCAAGCCAGAACCGAAGGTTTCAGCGCGGGTGATTTTATGTCGTTCCTGTCAGCCATGATGATGATGTTCGACCCGATTAAACGCATCACCGGCGTGGTGCAGTCTTTGCAACGCGGGCTGGCCGCGGCAGAAAGCATCTTCTCGTTTTTGGACGAAACTGAAGAAACCGACGGCGGCACGGCCACCCTACCCGTTGCGATAGGCGATATTGAATTCAACCATATCGTGCACCGCTATCCCGGCTCCGAGCGCAACAGCCTCAACGGCGTCACGCTCAGCGTACCGCAAGGCAAAGTTATCGCTTTGGTTGGTACATCCGGCTGCGGCAAAACCACTTTGGCCAACCTGCTGCCGCGCTTTTTTAACCCGACCGAGGGTAACATCACCATCGGCGGTACCGACATCCGCGACTACACTCTAGAAAGCCTGCGCAGCCAAATGGCGCTGGTTACCCAAGATGTGGTTTTGTTTAACGACACAGTAGCCAACAATATCGCTTATGGCGAGTTGGGCAAAGCCAGTGAAGCCGCCATCATCAACGCCGCTAAAGCCGCCAACGCATGGGAATTTATTCAAGCCATGCCGCAAGGCCTGCAAACCGAAATCGGCGAAAACGGCCTGAAACTTTCCGGCGGCCAGCGTCAGCGCCTGGCGATTGCACGCGCCTTGCTAAAAAATGCTCCTATTCTGATTCTGGATGAAGCCACCAGCGCGCTGGATAATGAATCCGAACGGCTGGTTCAGGCTGCGCTGGAAAAGCTAATGCAAAACCGCACCACCATTGTAATTGCCCACCGCCTTTCTACAATTGAAAACGCAGATATGATTGTAGTGATGCACGAGGGGCGCATTGTCGAGCAAGGCACCCACACCCAACTGCTTGCCCTCAACGGGCGGTATGCCGATTTGCACAACCTTCAGTTTCATGATGAGTAAGCAAAATACAATGCCTGTCTGAAAAACGGCCATATCCAATCAGGTTTTCAGACAGGCATTTAATATAGTCAATCAACATATTTTTGACACAAGGCATCAAGCTGAAGACAGTATAAGTAGTACGACAAGGCGTAGCAACGCCATGGCAAAATTTAAGTTGATTAACTATACAACCAATTACAACATTCTTTCCAATATTCAGGATAAAAAACAATGGCAGCATTCAATACCCAAACCGTTTTATCCGTCCACCACTGGACCGATGCCTATTTCACTTTCACCTGCACCCGTGACGAAAGCCTGCGCTTTGAAAACGGCCAATTCGTAATGGTCGGCCTCATGGTAGACGGCAAACCGCTGATGCGCGCATACAGCGTGGCAAGTGCCAACTGGGAAGAGCATTTGGAATTTTTCAGCATCAAAGTGCAAGACGGCCCCTTAACCAGCCGTTTGCAGCATTTGAAAGTGGGCGATGAAGTATTAATCAGCAAAAAACCCACCGGCACTTTGATTCTGGGCGATTTAAATCCGGGCAAACACCTTTATCTCTTATCCACCGGCACCGGCATCGCACCATTTTTGAGCGTAACCAAAGACCCCGACGTGTACGAACAATTTGAAAAAGTGATTTTGGTTCACGGCGTGCGCTACAAAAACGACTTGGCCTATTACGACCGCTTTACCAAAGAACTGCCGGAGCACGAATATCTGGGCGAAATGGTAAAAGAAAAACTGATTTACTATCCGGTGGTTTCCCGCGAAGAATATCCGCACCGCGGCCACATTACCGATCTGATGCGTTCGGGCAAAATGTTTGAAGACATCGGCCTGCCGCCCATCAACCCGCAAGACGACCGCGCCATGATTTGCGGCAGCCCCGCCATGCTGAAAGACACCAGCACCGTTTTAAACGAATTCGGCCTGACCGTATCGCCCAAAATGGGGCAGCGCGGCGACTATCTGATCGAACGCGCTTTCGTCGACCAATAAACCAATAAGCGGTTGAATTACCCCGGTTAAACCATGTATCCAACAGGTGGCGTCCCGCTGCCTGTTTTTCGTTCCGCAAAGTAAAAAGCCCATGCAAAACCTGATTACTCTGGCGATGATTTTAGCGCCGCTTTTTATCGGCTATTTTATCCGCGTGCCCAAACCTTATATGGTGATTGTAGATAAACTGTTGAATATCTTGGTATACATTATATTGGCACTGATCGGCATTTCGCTCTCGCAAGTGAGCAATCTCGGCAGCCAGCTTGATTTTATTGCCGGCATGGCAGCAGTTTTGGCAGTATGCACTCTGGGCATGAATCTTATTGTTTTAATGTGGTTTGACCGCAAACATCCGTGGCAAAACTGCATCCAAGAAAGCGGAAAAAAACCGCGTATCAGCATCGCAGGCAGCGTCAAACAAATCATCTGCATGCTGCTCGGCCTGTTTTTTGGCAAAACAATGGAGAGCATTTGGCTGCCTCCCGAAACAACCGGAACCTATGCACTGATGCTCCTGATTTTGCTGGTCGGTATCCAGCTCGGCAGCAGCAGCATCACGTTGCGCCAAGTGTTCATCAACAAGCGCGGTGTAGAAATCAGTGTTTTAATGATGCTTTCCTCTTTGCTCGGCGGGGCGCTATTCTTTCTTTTCGCCCCTGAAATCGCTTTCACGCAGGCTTTGGCACTCGCCTCGGGCTTCGGCTGGTATTCGCTCTCAGGCATCGTGATCACAGAGGCCTACGGCCCGATTTGGGGCAGCATTGCCCTGCTAAACGATTTAACCCGGGAATTTTTTGCGCTCTTGTTTATCCCCGTCATCATGCGCCGCCACCCCGGCGCCGCCGTTGGCATAGGCGGCGCAACCAGCCTCGATTTTACCCTGCCGGTTATCCAAAGCTCCGGCGGCATGGCCGTGATTCCTTTGGCTGTGAGCTTCGGCTTCATCGCCAATCTTGCCGCTCCTTTTTTAATACTGGTTTTCTCAAACTTATAATGGAATGCCTCATATGGCGAAGCACCAACGACACGAAAAAATCATCCGCCTCGTGAAAGAACACGGCTTTATGCCGATTGAAGAATTGGCGAAAAAGCTGGAAGTTACCCCGCAAACCATCCGCCGCGACATCAATATCCTGAGCGAAGAAAAAGTTTTGCGGCGTTATCACGGTGGAGCAGCAGTCGGCAGCGAAGAAGAGCATCCCGATTTTCTCTCCAAGAAAAACAGGATGAAAGCCGAAAAAATGCGCATCAGCGAAACCCTTGCCGCCCACATTCCCGACGGCGCCACCCTGTTTTTAAGCATAGGCACCACCATAGAAGCCGTTACCGATGCTCTGGTTAAAACGCGCAAAAACCTCTGCATCATCACCAACAATATCCACGTTGCGGCAACGGCATCCGGCCGCAGCGACTACTCCGTGCTCATCACTTCGGGCGTTGTACGCCCGCTCGACGGCGGCGTTACCGGCGTAGCGACTATGGACTTTATCAAACAGTTTAAGGTGGATTACGCCGTTTTAAGCGCCTCGGCCATTGAAGAAGACGGCGCGCTTTTTGATTCGGATTACAAAGAAGTGAGCGTGATGCAGGCCATGATGGAAAACGCACGCATCCGTTACCTCGCCGCAGACCACAGCAAGTTCGGCAAAAGCGCTCTGGTGCGCATGGCCGACATCACGGAATTCGACACCGTTTTCACCGACAAAGCGCTCAGCCCGCAGCTTACTGAAAAGCTGGCAGATGCTGGTTGCAAGTGCGTCATTGCGGAATAAGCACAAACAAAATGCCTGTCTGAAAAAGATTTCAGACAGGCATTGCTTCAAATCAAGCCCGATACCTTAAAACAATTCCCAAACGAAGAAAATAAAGGTATGCAGGATAAACAGCGGCACCAAAATACCGAATGACCACACCATATAGCCAAAGAAGCTCGGCATCTTCACTTTACGCTGCTCGGCAATCGCTTTTACCATAAAGTTCGGCGCATTACCGATATAGCTCAACGCACCCATAAACACCGAACCCATAGAAATAGCCAGCAAAGTATGGAAAAGCGGGCCGCTCATCAAAGTCTGGGCTTCACCGCCAGCCATATTGAAAAACACCAAATAAGTCGGCGCATTATCCAAAAATGCAGACAGAATACCGGTCATCCAGAAATACATGGTATTAATCGGCTCGCCCGCCTGGTTGTGCACCATCTTAATCAGCCCGGCAAAAGCACCCGCTTCACCGGCTTGAAGAATCGCAATCACAGGGGAAATGGTGATAAAGATGCCCAAAAAGAGTTTGCCCACTTCCAAAATCGGATCCCAGTTAAACTCATTACCGGCACGAACCTGCTTAGGTGTCATTTTCAAAGACACACCGGCCAAAACCAGCAGAATAATGTCGCGCACCAAGTTTTGCAGCGCATAAGGCGTACCATACACATCAATTTCCACACCCGGCTTCCAAATGCCCGACATCAATACCGCAGCCACCACACCGCCAAGCAGCAGGAAATTAAACTTGCCGTAAATCTGCAAAGGGCTGTCGGGCGAAGGGTCAGCCATAGCGGTTTCATCTTCTTTAGAAAAGAAATAGCTGTCTAAGAAATAGAATAAAACCAGCAAAACAACCGAGCTGATGATTACCGGCATGGCCATGTGTTTTACCGTCCACATAAAGTCCACACCTTTCAAGAAGCCCAAGAAGAGTGGCGGATCACCCAGAGGTGTTAAACCGCCGCCGATATTGGCTACCAGGAAAATAAAGAATACCACCACATGCACGCGGTGCTTGCGGTTATCGTTGGCCTTCAACAGCGGGCGGATAAGCAGCATGGCCGCGCCGGTCGTGCCCATAATCGACGCTAAAACCGTGCCGATAGCCAAAATCGTGGTGTTCAATTTCGGACTGCCGTGCAGATTACCCCACACCAAAATCCCGCCGGAAATCGTATAAAGTGCCAACAGCAGCAAAATAAAAGGGATATATTCCCCCACCAAAGCGTGCACCACCGTGTGCAGGCCTGCACTGAATCCGAAAATGGCGATAAAAGGCACCAAAAACACAACCGTCCACAGCGCCGTAACTTTACCGAAATGATGGTGCCAGAAATTAGGAGCGAGCAGCGGGCCTGTCGCAATAGATAATAAAATCAGAGCAAACGGAATACCCCACATCAGGCTCAAATCGGCACCGTTCAAATCAGCCGCCTGAGCCATCATCGGCAAAAGCAAAAAAGGAAGAAAAGCAGTTCTTTTAAGGTTCATTGTGCTTCCTTGGGTTTATTTTTAAAATTGCCCGGCAACAAATTATTTGGCCGAACCCGAGCGGATTTTTAAGCCCATATCAACAGCCCTAAATATGCAAACCCTCGCCAAACCATCCAGATCAAACCTCAACCCAATGATTTCTTTGAAACTTTACAAACAGAACTTTGATTAGCCATCGATTGTAACGGAAAAGCAAAGTTGACACCAGTTTTCATCAGTTTTGTTAAAACAATTCAAAAATCGTTTTATCTCGTTTTTTAATCTTTAAAAAATGCCTCTTCCCCATATTAAATTTGAGTATGCCTGTCTGAAAAACACCTTCAACCAGCCACTTTGACAAACGGATTTTTTTTCGGGTAAACGACCTAAGTCAACATAATGATTTAAAAAATAATTTTACAAATCCTAGCCAAAATTTGAATGTAAAATCACCTTCAAAGATTGAGATTCCGATTAACACTCGGTACAATCGCCCCTGTTTTGCTTTGTCCAACGAAGAGAAATTTATGAGCTTAATTGCTGAAATCCTGCCTGTGCAGCATATCGAATTAGACGTAGAAATCAGCAGTAAAAAGCGTCTGTTTGAAGAAATCGGAGCTTTGCTTGAAAAAGAATCAGGTTTATCCGGCGCACATGTATTCGAATGCCTGTTCCAACGTGAAAAACTGGGCAGCACCGGCTTGGGTCAAGGCGTAGCCATTCCGCATGGCCGCCACGCCTCAGTAAAAAAAGCAGTCGGCGCATTCATACGCTGCAAAGAGCCTGTTGCCTTTGATGCGGCCGACGGCAAACCCGTTTCCCTTGTATTTGCTCTGCTGGTACCCGAAAACGCTACCGGTGAACATCTCGAAGTCTTGTCAAAACTGGCCGGAAAATTTTCTTCTAAATCCGTGCGCGAAGCCTTGATGTCTGCACAAACCCCGGAAGAAGTTTCGGCCATCTTTTCCGCAGAATAAAATCACCTATGCCCAGTATATCCGTACGCAGGCTTTATCAAGACAACCAACACAAACTGCAACTGGTTTGGTCGGCCGGCACCGCCGGCGCCGACAACCGTATCAGCATAGATGCCGACAAGCCCGTATTGGCCCTTGTCGGCCATTTGAATTTTATCCACCCCAATCAGGTTCAAGTATTGGGTGTGGCCGAAGTCGAATACCTTGAAAAACTCGGCAACGACAAAACCACCCCTCCTCCTGCCGGCTTCCAGCAGATTTTCGACTTAAACGTTTCACTCTTTATCGTTGCCAACGGCTTAAGCGTACCGGCGATGCTGCGCGACTACTGCCATACCAATAACGTCCCTCTGCTGACCACCAAGCTGGAAAGCCCTTATTTGATGGACGTATTGCGCATTTACCTGCAACGCGCGCTGGCCGTATCCACCATCAAGCACGGCGTATTTCTTGATGTATTCGAAATCGGCGTGTTGATTACAGGGCATTCCGGCTTGGGTAAAAGCGAATTGGCGCTTGAACTCATCTCCCGCGGCCACAGCCTGATTGCCGACGATGCGGTCGAGCTGCACCGCACCGGCCCCGAAACGCTGGAGGGCCGCTGCCCGCCGATGTTGCGCGACTTTTTGGAAGTGCGCGGGTTGGGTGTACTTAATATCCGTCACATTTTTGGTGAAACATCCATCCGCCCGAATAAAAACCTCAAGCTCATCATCAACCTGGTTGCCGCCGATGATGACTATATGAAACAACTCGACCGCCTGAGCATCCGCACGGAAACCGAATCCATTTTGAATGTAACCGTCCGCTCCGTAACCTTGCCCGTCGCAGTCGGCCGCAACTTGGCCGTATTGGTCGAAGCGGCCGTGCGCAACTATATCCTCAACCTGCGCGGCAAAAACAGCACCAAAGAATTCTTAGAGCGGCACCAAACTATGCTGAAGGAAGATGCACTCCATCATGAAGATAGTTCTGATTAGCGGCCTGTCCGGCTCCGGCAAATCCGTTGCACTCAAAGTGTTGGAAGATGTCGGTTACAACTGCGTCGATAACATGCCTTTGGAAATGCTGCCGCAACTGATGGCCCACCACCTCAAACGCGGCATCACCGAAAACCTCGGCATCAGCGTAGACATCCGTTCCCACCTAAACACCCCTGAAGCCTCGCGCCAAATCGAGCGGCTACGCAAAGAAGGCCATCAGGTAGAGATACTCTTTCTTGAAGCATCGGATGAAATTCTCATCCGCCGATTTTCCGAAACCCGCAGAAGCCACCCTTTGGCTCGGCAGAAATTCACCGTATTGGAAAGCATTCAGCAAGAGCGTGAAATCCTATATCCCTTGCGTGAGATGGCTTACTGCATCGACACATCCAAAATGAATGCCCAGCAGCTGCGTTATTCCGTACAACAATGGCTGAAAATCGAGCGTGAAGGTTTGTTGGTTATCCTCGAATCATTCGGCTTCAAATACGGCGTACCCAACAATGCGGATTTCCTATTCGATATGCGCAGCCTGCCCAATCCTCATTACGACCCTGAGCTCAGGCCTTTCACCGGCATGGACAAACCCATTCAGGATTATCTTGGCAACCAACCGCTTGCCCAGGAAATGATCAACGATATTAACCAATTCCTCCAACGTTGGCTGCCACGCATGCAAATAGAAAGCCGCAGTTACGTTACCATCGGCATCGGCTGCACCGGCGGCCAGCACCGCTCCGTGTATGTTGTAGAACAACTGTCCAAGCTGTTGCAAGAGCAATACGAAGTATTGGTTCGCCACCGCCAAGCCCAGAACTTGGCCGACCGCTAACAATCCTTTTTCAGACAGGCCTAAATTTCGCCGGATGCCTGCCTGAAAGACCACAATAAAACAATATGCTATAATCGCCATCCACAATCAGGCAGCCCATCAAACCGGCTGCCTGAAATGCATAAAACCCACCCTTATTTTTCAGACAGGCCTAACTTAAATTTAGGCCTGTCTGAAACACAACCCAGAAAGAGCAGACATGGCAATCCAATGGTTCCCCGGGCACATGAACAAGGCGAAAAAAGCCATCGCCGAGCGCATCCAAAGCGTCGATATAGTGATTGAAATGCTCGACGCCCGCCTGCCCGCCTCCAGCGAAAACCCCCTGCTGGCGCAACTTTCGCGCGGCAAACCCAAGCTCAAAATCCTCAACAAACAAGACCTTGCCGACCCCGAACGCACCGCCGTTTGGCTCGATTACTACAACAGCCGGCCCGACACCCAAGCCATCGCCCTCAATTCTTCCGAGCAAGGCGCTACCGCCAAAATCACCCGCGCCTGCCGCAACATGATGCCCAACCGCGGCGGTATCGACAAACCCCTGCGCGTACTCATTTGCGGCATACCCAACATCGGCAAATCCACCCTAATCAACGGCATGATTGGCAAAAAATCCGCCAAAACCGGCAACGAACCCGGCATCACCAAAGCCGAACAACGCCTGTTTCTCGCCGACGACTTCTGGCTCTACGACACCCCCGGCATGCTGTGGCCGAAAATCATTGTAGAAGAAAGCGGCTACAACCTCGCCGCCAGCGGCGCCGTAGGCCGCAACGCACTAGACGAAGAAGAAGTCGCCCTCGAACTGCTCGACTACCTGCGCCGCCACTACCTGCCCCTGTTGCAGGCACGTTACCAAGCCGACAAAGACCCCAGTAGCCATTGGAACGACACCGACTGGCTCGAATGGATTGCCAAAAAACGCGGCGCCGTGTTAAGCGGCGGCCGCATCAACTACCAAAAAGCCGCCGAAAACACCCTCACCGATTTCCGCGACGGCCACATCGGCAGAATCACGCTTGAAACGCCGAACCAATGGGAAACATGGCTCAAAAAAGGCAAACAGAAAGAAGCCGAATTGAAAGCCGCCCGCGAAGCCAGAAAAGCGGAGCGGAAAGGACAAAGACCGTCTCAAAAATAGAATCTACTGTTTTAATTTATAAAAACTATTTGCCGATGATAAAAAATGATATATCAGGGGAATTTATAAAATGGGAAATCATCAATCTGACATTTTTCAAAATAAAATCATCTATCAAATGGGATTAAATCTACAAAAATATCAAGAGATTGAACAAATATTTAAACATATTATTTATATTTCCAGTAAAACTCTTTATTTACAACAGCCGACAAATCAAGAAGTAAAACCACAAGTTGATATATGGTCTAATCGATCAGACCTGAATAAAGCTACTTTAGGAAACTTGTTAATACAATTTGAAAGAACATCAAACGAACCCAAACACCAAGAGCATTTAGATAAACCAGAATTAATCCAAATATCTTTCTCATATCACATTCCGGCCATTATATTTGTTGACAAAGAAAAGTTTGAGTTAGATTTTAAAGAGGTCGTAGAGGATAGAAACCGTTTTATTCATTCTCCCTCAATGGAAAATGACTACAATATAACTTTAAATCGTTTAAAAAAAGAATATGAACGGGCAGAGCGATTTAAACAAAACCATTTGATTCCATGTTTAAATGAAGTAATTAAAAATATTAATATCGGGTTAGATAAATTTAATAAACATCTTCAGATATATGCTCTTAATTGTGGCAGACTAGAAGCTTGTAAGTTTTTTGATGAAATTTATCAAAAACATAAGCGTTCCGACGGTTGGGCTTTATGGCAAAATATCATTCAAGAAATGCAGAAAAAACATCCGAATGTTTTAACGGATTTAAGAAAAGAAACTTTATTTACAGATAAAAAGATTGCATGGATTAAAATTGTTAAGGAAGCATATCCGAATTGGCAATTTATGGAAGAAGAAACATTTAAAGGCGGTAAACAGTTAGTAGTAAAAGTGGATAACAGCTCATTAAATTTGCGCGAGGAGTAATCATTATTGAGCATACTGTAAAGACGGCCTGTCTGAAAATAAGGTCGTTTGAAAACAAAAGTAACAAAGTTTCTGCGTAGCTAAAAACCATGACCGACAAACTCCCCCCCGACGCGCTGATTGAAGCCGCGCTGCTTACCCAAACCGAACCGCTCAGCGAAAAAACCATGCGCGAGTTGTGTGTGCCGCCGTTGTCGCCCGACAAGCTGATTGATGTGCTGGCGAACTTGAAAACCCGTTGGCAAAACCGCGCTTTGCAGTTGGTGCATACGCATGAAGGCTGGCGTTTTCAGATTGCCCAAGCCGCATTCGAGCGGTTGGGCAGTTTGCAGGAACAGCGTGCGCCGCGCTATTCGCGTGCGGTGATGGAAACGCTGGCGATTATCGCCTACCAGCAGCCGGTTACGCGCGGCGATATCGAAGGCATACGCGGCGTAGCGGTGTCGCAAAATGTGATGCAAACGCTGCAAGACCGCGGCTGGATTGAGGTGATCGGCCACCGCGACTCCATCGGCCGCCCCGCTTTATGGGCGACAACCAATGTGTTTTTAAGCGATTTGCAGTTGGAAAGCTTGGAAGAACTGCCGCCGCTCACCGAATTGGGCGAGCTGGTATTGCCCGATTTAATCGAGCCTGCCGAAAGCGGTGAAGAAGAAACAGAACAAACCGAGCCAGCCGAAACGATTTCCGAACCGCCTGTACTGAATTGATTTCCGTCAGTAGGTCGGATTCTTGAATCCGACATAATCTCCGGCATACCATTGTTTGTCGGATACAAGTATCCGACCTACGGTTGAATTGTTTTCAGACTGAATTAACAGGCTGGTCGGATTCTTGTATCCGAATTAGGTTTAAATTAATTTCAGACGGCCTTACTTGAAACCTGTCATACTCGGGCTTGATCCGAGTATCCCGCATCTCTGTAAGCAGTAGGTCGGATTCTCGAATCCGACAAAATCGCCGCATACCATTGTTTATCGGATACAAGTATCCGACCTACGGCTGAATTGTTTTCAGACGGCCTCATCGATAAAGATACAAAGGCCGTCTGAAAACCCATCTTATCTATTTTTAACAACCCTTCCTGCCGCCAAAGCCGCAGAAGAACCGTTTTCCTTTCAGGAAAATGCGTTAGGAGACCCTAGTGAACACAAAAAAAATCTCAAGCAAACGTGAATTGCGCGACGGCGCACCGGCCAAGAAAACGGCTGCCCGCAAAAACACAGGCAAGTTTTCAGACGACCTCAAGAATAAAACGGGCGTAAAAGAAGCCACAGGCAAACCCGCCGCGCCGAAAACGCAGGCTTCCCGCGCCAAAAAGCTGGTGGTGCGCAACCCCAATCAAAAAATCATGGAACGCGCCCGCGATTTGAAAGAAAAACGTGTCGATTTAGACAGCTTCGAGCCGGTGCGCCTGCAAAAAGCCCTTGCCGCATCGGGCGTGGGTTCGCGCCGTGAAATGGAAGACTGGATTACGCAGGGCTTAGTAACCGTCAACGGCAAAACCGCCCAACTTGGCGACAAAGTTTCGCCGGAAGACCAAGTTACCGTTAAAGGCAACGTGATTAAGCTCAAATGGCCCGACCGCCTGCCGCGCATCATCCTCTATTACAAGCAAGAAGGCGAAATCGTGTCGCGCGACGACCCGCAAGGCCGCGTGAGCATTTTCGACCGCCTGCCGCAAGCCGCCAGCAGCCGTTGGGTGGCCATCGGCCGTTTGGACATCAACACCAGCGGTCTGCTGATCCTCACCACATCGGGCGAACTGGTCAACCGCTTCGCCCACCCCAGCTTTGAAGTCGAGCGCGAATACGCCGTGCGCGTGTTGGGCGAGCTTTCCACCGAACAGATGAAAATGCTCACGGAAGAAGGCGTGATGCTGGAAGACGGTTTGGCTAAAGTGGAACGCATCTACGAGCAGGGCGGCGAGGGTGCCAACAAATGGTATAACGTGGTGATCAAAGAAGGCCGCAACCGCGAAGTGCGCCGTATTTTCGAGAGCCAGGGCTTAACCGTGAGCCGGTTGGTGCGCGTCGGCTTCGGCCCCATCGGTTTGCCCAACCGCTTGAAACGCGGCCAATTTTATGAGTTGAACCCGGCTGAAGTGGCCAATATCATGAAATGGGCGGATATGCGCCTGCCCGGCAGCAAGCGCCGCCGTTGATATGCTGAAATCTTGAATGCCTGTCTGAAAAGGATTCAGACAGGCATTCAAGGCTGTTTCAAAATCATTCAAACGACACAGCCATAATACACTTTCGTTCTGTATTCGCCGACATCCCTTTATAATCCGCTTTTTTAACCGGTTTTCCTACCATGTCCGAACTCTTCGCCCCCGCCGCCATTTCCGTTTCCGAATTGAACGCCCTAGCCAGAAGCCTGCTGGAAGACAACCTGTTCGGGCTGTGGGTAGCGGGCGAAGTGTCCAACCTCACCCGCGCCGCCAGCGGGCATTATTATTTTTCGCTCAAAGACAGCCGCGCCCAAGTGCGCTGCGCCATGTTTAAAGGCACGGCGGCGAAGTTGGCCGCCCCTTTGAAAGAAGGCGACCACATCGAACTGACCGGCAAAATCAGCATTTACGAAGCGCGCGGCGAGTTTCAAATCACCGTGAACGAAGTGCGCCTGAAAGGTTTGGGACAGCTTTACGAAGCCTACGAAAAGCTGAAAGCCCAATTGCAGGCCGAGGGTGTGTTTGCGGCGGAACGCAAAAAACCGCTACCCGCCCATCCGCGCACCATCGGCATCGTAACCAGCCTTGCCGCGGCAGCTTTGCGCGACGTGGTCAGCACGCTGAAACGCCGTGCGCCGGAAATTCCCGTGATTGTTTACCCGACCGCCGTACAAGGCGCGGGCAGCGAATTTCAGATCGCCCAAGCGATTCAGACGGCCTCTGCGCGTGCCGAAGCAGACGTGTTAATCGTGTGCCGCGGCGGGGGCAGCATTGAAGACTTGTGGGCGTTTAACGAAGAGCCGGTTGTGCGGGCGATTGAGGCGTGCGAAATTCCTGTGGTCAGCGGCGTGGGGCATGAAACCGATTTCACGCTGGCGGATTTTGTCGCCGACGTGCGCGCCCCCACGCCCACGGGCGCGGCGGAACTGGTCAGCCCCAACCGCTTGGAATCGCTGCACAAGCTCGCGCAGGCACAATGCCGTCTAAAAACCGTGTTGGAGCAACGATATTACGACGCAAGCCAGCGCGTCGATTGGTTCGCCCGCCAAATCCGCCATCCGCAGCAAAAGCTAAATGAGCAGCGCAACCAACTTGCCGCCTTGCAACAGTCGCTACGCTTTTCCATGCAAAACAACCATCGTTTTAACGCACAGAAACTCGCCCGCCAGCAGCAAAACCTCGCACACCTGCGCCCTAATGTTTCCAGCGCCGAACGCAATCTGTTACTGCTGCAAGCTGCCTTATGCCAAAACTGGCAAAACCTGTTTGCCAACCGGCAACAACGCTTAGAAAAACAAACCGCCCTACTCGAAGCCGTGTCACCGCAGCACATTTTGGAACGCGGCTTCAGTGTAGTCAAAAACAGCCGCGGACAAGTTATCCGAAGCGCCAACTTATTGAAACAAGGCCAGAAGCTGCACATTACGTTTGCCGACGGCGAAACCGACGTGCGCGTAACCAGCGAACATAAGCAGCCGGATTTGTTTGATTATTCTTAAAAACATACGGCTTTATTTACTGTAAACAATGCCTGTCTGAAAGTATTTTTCAGACAGGCATTCGTATATAGTTAAACCACTTATATGTAGAAAGTTCTAGCGTTGTTTACAGTATTTGAAAGACAATGCCGTCATACTCGGGCTTGCCCCGAGTATCTTGTATTCCGGTGATGTTCGGAGATACTCGGGGCAAGCCCGAGTATGACGAGTGGACTGTTTTGAAATGGATTCACTACAGCCATAGCTTGTTTCCCGATAAATCCACTTCAAAATGAAGTATAATATGCAGCAAATTCAATGCCTGTCTGAAATGTTCAGGCAGGCATCAACACAGGAATAACAACCATGAAAAAATCAAACAGAGGTTACGCACGCGTTGACCGCGTAAAAGAACAAATCATGCGCGAGATGGCCGAGCTTGTACGCACCGGCCTGAAAGATCCGCGTGCGGGTTTCATTACCATCAACGAAGTTGAAGTAACCCGCGATTACAGCCACGCTACCATTTATTACACCGTACTGGACGATGCCACCCGCGAAATCACCGCCGAAGCGCTGGAGTATGCAAAAGGTTTTCTGCGCAGCGAGCTTTCCAAGCGCATCAAGCTCTTCCGTATTCCCGAACTGCATTTTGAATACGATGAATCCATCGAGCGCGGCATGAGTATTTCACATCTAATTGATAAAGTAGCTGCGGAAAAACCGATTGAAGATTAACATATATCAAATATAGTAGATTCTAGCGAATAATGCCTGTCTGAAAACCTTTGTTTTTTCAGACAGGCATTATAGAATCTAAATAAAAAAATACTTAATTTTACGCTAAACGTCTTATCTTGTTTGTTTGATTTAAAAATCATCAATCAACTAAAAAGGTTAGCGTATGTCTGCGAACGAAGAAAATCAACCCAAACGTCCTAATTATTTTTTATGGACTGCTCTCTTAGTGGGTGTTCTGGCTGTGATAGCCGTTGTCAACCCAACCTTGCTTACCAATACGATTGCCGACATCAGCAAGTTTTTCTATCTTAAATTCGACTGGCTGATTATGTGGCTGCCGCTCTTGGCTTTTACCGTGGGTATGATAGTCGCTTTGTCACCCCGTTTCGGCAGAATCCGACTGGGCGGGCAGGATGCCGAGCTGGAATATTCGTTTTTTTCGTGGATGAATATGCTGTTTACCGCGGGCATTGGCGTGGGCATTGTGTTTTTCGGCCCGATTGAAGCGCTGTGGCACTATTATCATTCGCCCATCGGTGTGCAGGCAGGAAATTTGCCCGAATACCAGAAAGTGGAAAATGCGATGAGCCTTGCGCTTCATGTATGGGGCATTCCGGCGTGGTCGCTTTATACCATCGGCGGGCTGGTGATGGCTTATTTTATGTATCAGCATAAAACCGAGTGCACTCCTGCTGCGCCGCTGCAATATGCGTTCAAACATAAAAAATGGGCAAAGCCTTTGGGCATTATCGTAACGGGCTTGGCGATTTTGTCGATTGCCATGTCGGTTTCCTCTTCGATTGCCATGGCTTCGGTGCAGATTTCTTCCGGCCTGAAAATCATCACAGGCATGGCATTCGACACCATAGGCTGGAAAACCGTGGTGCTTGTTACCATTGCCGCGCTCTACACCGCAGGCGCGGTGCTGCCGATTGATAAGGGCATGAAATGGTTGGGCGATATTACGGTTGTGTTATCGATATTGCTGCTGCTGTTTGTGTTCCTCACCGGCCCGACGCACTATTTTATCAGCACTCTGATTGTTGCCATCGGCAACATCCTCACCAAAACCATCCACCATTCTTTCGAGCTTTATGTGTTCCACAACCGCGATTGGGTGGTGTGGTATCCGATGGCTTATTGGGTGTGGTGGGTTACTTGGGCGCCGTTTGTAGGCGTGTTCCTTGCCAAAATTTCCAAAGGCCGCACTTTGCGCGAATTTGTGTTTGCCTCGGTGATGGTGCCGGCCGGCTTCATTGTTATCTGGTTTTCGGTGTTTTCCGGTTTCAGCCTGCTCGACACGGTGGAAGGCACGGGGCGCTTGGCGGAAATTGCCAATAAGGGCGACTATGAGGGTACGTTTTATTACCTGCTCAACATGCTGCCTTTGTCTTTTGCGACCAAGCCGCTGACTGTGGTGCTGTTCCTCGGCTTCGTGGTAACCACCGTAACCAGCGCGGCCATTTCGCTGGGCATCATGACCAGCAGCGACGGTCGCCGCGAAAACAAATTCCGCGCTGTGGTGTGGGCCGTATTGATGACGCTTATCAGCTACGCGGTTATTTTCACCGGCAAAATGGAAGGCATTAAAGCAGTAGGCTCTTTTTCCGGCTTTCCGTTTGTGTTCATTATGTATTTGTGGTTTGCCGCGCTTTGGCGCCAGCTCAACCGCGATGCGCCCCGCGTATCGCCTGCCCCGATGAAAGACAAGGAGTAAACCATGGAAAAGAAATTGCTATATTGGAACCAAAGCGTTCATGACAACATCATCGAAACCGTGATGATGGTTTTGGTTATCGCCTTTTTATGTTATGTCATAAAACTTGCTTTCTTTGAAAAAGACGATTAAACATTTTTCAGACAGGCCTTAGCACCTTCGCCAAATAAAAAGGAGAACCCGATGTCCCAAACACCCCGCCTGCCCGTACCTGATCTGGCAGAAACCTGCGAACGCTATTTGAAACTGGTACGCCCGCTGCTGAGCAACGAAGCCTATGAAAAAACCGCAGCAACTACCCGCTATTTCAAATCACGCAAAGGCAAAGAATTGCAAGCCGCATTACAGCAGTTTGCCGACGATGCCGAAACCAGCTGGTTGATTGATGCCTGGTTGGAAAGCTATCTGCGCATCCGCACACCGCTGCCTTTAGCAAGCAACGTAGGATTTGCCATTAAAACGCAAGGAAAGGATTTGGCGGAATGGGCGTCCGCTCTGGCCGCGGTATGCGCCGATTATTATCATCGGCGCATACCCGTGCCGCAAACCCCGCAAGGCACACCCGTGTGTATGGCACAATGGGCCATCCTGCAAGGTGCATCCCGCATTCCGCAAAAAGATGTCGACGGCTACCATTTTTCTCCCAAAGGTAGCCGCCACATCGGTGTGATACACAACGGCTTCTATTATCGAATCGCCGCGCTCGACGAACAATTCGAAGCCTATCATCCCGAAACATTCAGACAGGCATTCGAACACATCCTTGCCGATACCGTTCAAAACAGCTATCCGATTGCCGTGCCCTGCTACCTCGGCGGCAACGAAACCGCCCGTGTATACCAAATCCTGCGTCAGCAAGAAGACAACGCCCGCCTGCTCGAGCACATTGAAGAAGACCTGTTCCACATCAGCATCAGCAACGAAGATCTCGATGCCGACAGCGACCTCGCCCACACCACTTTTCAACCCAAACAAAACGTTTGGTGTTACAAACCCACCACCTATTGCTACAACACCGCCACCAAGCGTTTGTTTCTACACTGCGAACACACTTGGGAAGACGGAGGCGCGCTCAAAGGCATCGTTACCCTTGCCGCAGGAAAGCTGGCAAGTCCCGGCGGTAAAAAAACCCACCCGGCCGTCCACCGCTACGAATGGCAACTGGATGCCGCGTTGCAAAAAAACTGGCCGAAATGGCAGCAGAATTATGCCAAACAAGCCAACCACATGCGCGTCGCCAGCACCGTCGTACCGTTCAACGGCCTAAGCATTCCCAAAGGCATCAGCCAAGATGCACTGATGCAGTTTCTCCTGCAATACGCCCAACTCACCACCTACGGCTGCATCCGTAATACTTACGAAGCCGTTGACGTGAGCCATTTCCAAAGCGGCCGCACCGAATGCGTGCGCCCCGTTTCAGAAGAATCGCTCGCATTCGTGAGCACCTTAATGCAGGATAATCCTAGCCAAGAAGCGCTGAACGCAGCCCTTATCGAACATAAAGCACGCATCAAAGCCAGCAAGCTCGGCCTCGGTGCCAACCGCCACCTGCTCGGCCTGCAATTGATGGTTCCCAAAGTATGCGGCCGCAGCCCCTTATTTTTTAAAGACGAAGGCTATCAAACCTTCACCACCGATTTTCTATCCACATCAACCGTGGGCGATGACAGCATTGTCGTCAATTTTGCCTTTGCGCCCACCTCACAAGGCGGCTTGGGTATCAACTACACCATCACCCCCGACGGCTGGCTGTTTACCGTAAGCCACACAGAAAGCCAGCAGCAGGAAGTCGGCGTATTTTTAGAAGCACTGAAGCTCGGCGGCCGGCATTTACTCGAGTTTTTAAACGCCTGATTGAATGCCTGTCTGAAACCCCGCTTTAATTTCAGACAGGCATTTCATGCAAAATATTGGCAAAATCCGTCACTTATGACATAATTATCTTCCTGCTTGCCTTGTGCAGGCAGATTCAGGAGTTTGCACAGGTTCCGGCTTGGCAAACTTGTCCGAACCGCAAGGTTCATATTTATTTTTTGGAGTTTTATCATGGCACTGTCCATCGAACAAAAAGCACAAATCGTCAAAGATTTCCAACGCAAAGAAGGCGATACCGGTTCTTCTGAAGTGCAAGTTGCATTGTTGACCTTCCGCATCAACGATCTGACCCCACACTTCAAAGCCAACCCTAAAGACCACCACAGCCGCCGCGGCTTGCTGAAAATGGTGAGCGCCCGTCGCCGCCTGTTGTCTTACCTGCGCCGTACCAAGCCCGATACTTACCGCGAGCTGATCGGCCGTTTGGGTCTGCGTAAATAATCGGAATCTGTTCATGAAAATGCCGCCTGTTTCACAAGCGGCATTTTTATTTCAGCCTTGCCCTCCTTAAACACCTTCATCCCTTTCCCAAGCCCAAAGCCATCAGTTACAATAGCCGCTGTATTTTTTACACACGTAAAGGCAGCATCATGGCGCGCATTTTGGTTATCAACGGCCCCAACCTCAACCTGCTCGGCACCCGCGAACCGCATATTTACGGTGCGGAAACTTTAGCTGATGTCTGCAAACACCTCGATTGCGTTGCCGCCGAACTGTGCCTCGGCATCGCCCATTTCCAAAGCAACAGCGAAGGCGGCATCGTCAGCCGCATCCAAGAAGCGCGCGGCAACACGGATATG
The DNA here is from genome assembly GCF_000227765.1 of Neisseria wadsworthii 9715. Taxonomy (GTDB): domain Bacteria; phylum Pseudomonadota; class Gammaproteobacteria; order Burkholderiales; family Neisseriaceae; genus Neisseria; species Neisseria wadsworthii. The sequence continues at coordinate 1,181,975 of NZ_JH165159.1, read as the reverse complement.
ATCATTATCAACGCCGGCGCCTACACCCACACCAGCATCGCCATCCGCGACGCACTCTGCGGCGTGGATATCCCCTTTGTTGAAGTCCATATCTCCAACGTACACAGCCGCGAAGTCTTCCGCCATCACTCTTATCTTTCCGATAAAGCCGTGGGCGTTATCGTCGGCTTGGGCACATACGGCTACGAAGCCGCGCTGCGCTTCTGCGCACGCCGCCTGAGGAGCAGCAAATAAAAACCTGACGATGCCTGTCTGAAAATATGCCTGTCTGAAAGGAGTTAGCTATGCAGCTTTATCTCAGCCACACTTCCCCGTTTGCCCGGCTCTGCCTGGTGCGCGCGCTCTTATTGCAGCAAAACGATTTGCGCCTGCATTTCACCAACCCGTGGGACAATCCTGCCGACTTGGCCGAGAAAAACCCGTTCGGTCAAATTCCTGTGTTGGAAACCGACGCAGGCATAACGATTTATAATACACACCTAATCTGCCAATACCTGCACCATGATGCGTTTTCGCCGCAAGATTTGGCCGTCACCGCTTATGCTACCAGCCTGCTTGAAATAAGCATTCAGGCACTCAAGCTCGTGCGTTTTAAAGCCGAAAACAGCGCCGATCATCCTCTAGTAACACGCTGCTTGGATGCCGTTCGGCGCGCTCTGCCCCAAGCGCCCGAACTCGATGCACAAAGCCGGGAATGGCCTCAAGTGATGCTCGGCATTGTTTTGCTTACCGTGAAACTGCGCTACCCCGATCTTTTTACCCGACACGCTCGCAGCGACACCGCACAGGCAGTCGCCCTATTCGAACAGCTCGACTTTGTGCGCAAAACCGATCCGGCCGCGTTGGAAGTGCAGCCCGCCACCATCGGCGATCTTTAACATCCAAACCAAGGAAATACGATGGCCACAATTTACGATTTCACCATGCGCGATGCGGCAGGCCATGATGTAAGCCTGTCTGAATATGCCGGAAAGGTGCTGTTGATTGTCAACACCGCCACCCGCTGCGGCCTCACGCCGCAATATGCAGAATTACAAAAGCTTTATGCTCAATATCATACTCAGGGATTAGAGATTCTTGATTTTCCATGCAACCAGTTTCGCGCTCAGGCGCCGGAATCGGGCAGCGAAATCGCGCAAATCTGCCAAACCAAATTCGGCACCCAATTTAAAATTTTTGACAAAATCGATGTAAACGGCCCGAATGAAAGCCCGCTGTATGCCTATCTGAAAGCGCAACAGCCAAACGATAAAGGCGGCAGCAGCTTTAAAGAGCTGCTGCTCAAGCTCGCTTCAATCGGCGAAAAGCGCGAAGGCAGCGACATCAAATGGAATTTCACCAAGTTCCTCGTCAACCGTAACGGCGAAGTGGTCGAGCGCTTTGCGCCCAGCGTGAAGCCTTCCGAAATCAGCCGTGACTTGGAGCGGCTGCTTTCCTGAAGCTACAAACGCAATGCCTGTCTGAATGTTTCAGACAGGCATTGCGCCGGTTATACCTCTAATCATTATTTAATCAAATCATCATGAAAAAAACATTAATCCACACCAGCCCGAAAGAAGCTTTATTGATTGCCGCCCTTATCGTTGCAACTATGGGCGTGACCATTATCGGTTTTAAATGGGTGCCGCATTTGGCCATTATTCTTGTTTTATGCGGCCTGATGATGTTCGGCTTCGCCCGCCGAGTGTGTTTCAAAGCCATGCAAAAACAGATGGCCGAAGGCGTGATGTCGGGCATAGGCGCGATTTACCTGTTCTTTTTTATCGGTCTTTTGGTATCGGCGCTGATGATGTCCGGCGCGATTCCCACGCTGATGTATTACGGCTTCGGATTGATTTCGGCTGACTATTTCTACCTTTCCGCATTCCTACTCACTGCCGTTACCGGCGTTGCCATCGGCAGTAGCCTGACCACTTGCGCCACCATCGGCGTAGCCTTTATCGGCATGACCGAAGCTTTCCATGCCAACCCTGCCATCACTGCAGGCGCCATTGTGTCCGGTGCATTTTTCGGCGATAAAATGTCGCCGCTTTCCGATACCACCGGCATTGCAGCTTCCATCGTGTGCATTGATCTGTTTGAACACATCCGCAATATGATGTACACCACCGTGCCCGCATTTATTCTCACCGCGCTGTTATTCGTATTGTTCGCCGACCCATCCGCTGCAAACCTCAACAGCATCACTGCCATGAAAACGCAACTGTTGTCCAGCGGCTTGGTGCACGGCTACACACTTATTCCGTTTGCCGTATTGGTGATTCTGGCGCTGCGTAAAATCAATGCGATTTACACGATTATCGCCACCGTCGCTACCGCTCTTATCATTACCTATATCCACAGTTCACCTTCTATCAGCGACATCGGCGGCTGGTTTTTCGCCGGTTACAAACCCGCTGCAGATTTGGGGCAAACCGGCAGCCTGCTCTCTCGCGGCGGTATCCAAAGTATGTTTTTTACCCAAACCATTGTGATTCTCGCCTTAAGCCTGGGCGGCTTGCTGCATGCGCTCGGCATCCTACCCGCCCTACTCGAAGGCATCCGCCATCTGCTTACCACCACCGGCCGCGCCACTTTATCCGTCGCCGCCACCGCCTTGGGTGTGAACGTATTGATTGGCGAACAATATCTCAGCCTGATGCTGGCCGGCGAAACATTCAAACCCGTTTACGACAAGCTGCAACTGCATCCGCGCAACCTCTCGCGCACGCTGGAAGACGCCGGCACGGTTATTAACCCGCTGGTTCCCTGGAGCGTGTGCGGCGTATTCATCAGCCACGCCCTCGACGTGCCTGTAATCGACTATCTGCCTTATGCATTCTTCTGCTACCTCTGCCTCTTGTTAACCCTCTTATTCGGCTTCAGCGGCCTGACAATCAGTAAAAAGGAAAAAGCATAAATAACAATGCCTGTCTGAAAATGTTTTCAGACAGGCATATCTTTAACCAACAAAATGATTCTATCAGTTAAACTACTTAATTTTAGTAACATTTCCGTCATACTCGGGCTTGACCCGAGTATCTTGAGTTTCAGTAAATTTTGGGATATTCGGGTCAAGCCCGAGTATGACGTATGTACTTTTTCTTAAGTAGATTGACTATATCAACGGCGGCGTACCAACTGCCACGCGCGGCCTAAATAGGCAACACTGGCAAAACCGCTCCACACATGCACCAAGCGGGTGAACGGGAAAATCACAAACAAGCCCATACCCATCATCATGTGCAATTTGAACAGGAAGTTTACATCTTCGATATGGCTGGCCGCATCGCCGCGGAAGGTAACGATGTGCTGCGCCCAAGTCATCAGTTTCACCATTTCGTGGCCGTCGGTATGGCCCATACTCACGAAGATGGTCAGCAAACCCAAGCCTAAGGTGATGATGAGCCAAATCAATACCAGTTTGTCGCGCCATGTGGTGTTGGCGGCCAAGCGGTCGCATTTCAGACGGCGTTGCAGCAGGATAATCAAGCCCGCCATCGCCATCACGCCGAAGATGCCGCCCATTACCATCGCGAAAATTTGCTTGGTCCCATGGGAAATGCCCAGCGCGTCCCAAAACCATAAAGGCGTGAGCAGGCCGAACAAATGCCCGAAAAACACAGCCAAGATGCCGACGTGAAACAGAATGTTACCTAAGCGCAATTGGCCTTCGTAAAGGATTTGGCTGGATTCGCTTTTCCACGAATATTGCTCGCGGTCGAAGCGCACGAGGCTGCCGAAGAAGAAAATCGCGAGGGCAATGTAGGGGAAGATGCCGAAGAAGAATTGGTGCAGGGTATTCATGTTTATGCTCCTGTTTGGGCCGTCTGAAAAGCGGCTTTAGGATAAAACTGTACGGTTTCGACGCTCGGTTTCAAGAGCGGCTCGGTGCCGGAAATATCGGGGCCGAACGTTTCCATCGCTTCGTCCATATCGCGCACGGGCGGCTCGATGAGAGGCTGCGGCGCTACCGGGCTGAGAGCGGTGATGCCTTGCAGCAGCACGGCATAGGGCGAACCGTTTTTCTCAAGTTTGCCGCCGATGTGGGCGATTACATGCACGGCATCGCCCAACAGTTTTTGCGCGTGTTCGGGCGGCACTTGGCTCAGGTATTCCAGCAATACGGGCAGATAATCGGGCAGCTCGTCGTTGCCCAACTCGAAACCGTGGTTGCGGTATTCTTGCAGCAAGTCCACCATGGCGCTGCCGCGGTCGCGGTCTTCGCCGTACACATGCTCGAAAATGTAGAGCGCGTGATTGCGGTTGCGGTCGAAAGTGGCGACGTAGTTTTCCTGCAATTCGCGCAGGCTGTGGCTGTTTAAATAGTCTAAAAAGCTGTTCAGACGGCCTGCTTGTGTTTGCAGCTCGGGCCATTCTTGTAAGGCCGTCTGAAATTCAGACAGGGCTTCGTTCAGCTCGGCTTCGGGGTAGCACAGCAGCGCGGAAAACCATTTGTAAACAGGATTCGCGCTCATCAGCGTACTCCTTCTTCACGGTTTTTCTCGGCATCTTTGCGCAGGCCGTGGAAGATAATCGGCGCGCCTTTGCGTTTGCCGAACAAGCTCTCTTCGCTGCTGCCGCCGGAGCAGCCGTTGCCGAAGGTAAAGCCGCAGCCGGCTTTGTCGCCGAAGCTGTTTTCCACCATTTCTTTGTGCGAGGTCGGAATCACGAAGCGGTCTTCATAATTGGCAATCGCCATGATTTGATACATGTCTTCCACCATTTCGGGCGTGAGACCGGTGCCTTCCAGCGTTTGTGCCAGCGTTTCGCCGTGAACCACCTGCCCGCGTTTGAAGCGGCGCATGGCAATCATGCGTTCCAGCGCGAATTTGATCGGCTCGACTTTACCTGCGGTAAGCAGGTTGGCCAGATATTTCAGCGGGATGCGCATTTCGTCCACGCTCGGGATGATGCCGTTTTCGCCCACTAAACCGTTTTCGATGGCAGACTGAATCGGCGAGAGCGGCGGGATATACCAAACCATCGGCAAGGTGCGGTATTCGGGGTGCAGCGGGAACGCCACTTTCCATTCCATCGTCATTTTGTATACAGGCGATTGTTTCGCCGCGTCAATCCAGCTTTGGCTGATGCCTTGTTTCAAGGCTTCGCGCTGCACTTCGGGATCATGCGGGTTCAGGAACACACCCAGTTGCTGTTCGTACAAATCCTGCGGGTTTTCCACCGAAGCGGCTTGTTCGATTTTATCCGCGTCGTACAGCAGCACGCCCAAATAACGGATGCGGCCTACGCAGGTTTCGGAACACACGGTCGGCTCGCCGGCTTCAATACGCGGATAGCAGAACACGCATTTCTCCGCTTTACCGGAAGTCCAGTTGTAGTAGATTTTTTTATACGGGCAGCCGGATACGCACATGCGCCAGCCGCGGCATTTGTCTTGGTCGATCAACACGATACCGTCGTCTTCGCGTTTATAAATGCTGCCCGACGGGCAGGAAGCTACGCAGGTCGGGTTCAAACAATGCTCACACAGGCGCGGCAGATACATCATGAAGGTTTGCTCAAACGCAGCGTGCATGTCTTTCTGAATGCCTTCAAACAGCACGTCTTTCGCCCGTTTTTCAAACTCGCCCGCCAAATCGTCTTCCCAGTTCGGGCCCCATTCCACTTTGTCCATTTTTTTGCCGGTGAGCACGGAAACCGGACGCGCGGTTGGCGGCGTTTTCATTTTCGGCGCGTTTTGCAGATGCTCGTAATCGTAGGTAAACGGCTCGTAATAATCGTCGATCTTCGGCATATTCGGGTTGGCAAAAATATTCGCCAAAATCTTCAGCTTGCCACCTTGCTTCGGTACCAGCTTGCCGTCTGGTTTGCGTACCCAGCCGCCGTTCCATTTGTTTTGGTCTTCCCAGTTTTTCGGAAAACCGATGCCTGGCTTGGTTTCTACGTTGTTAAACCACGCATATTCCACGCCGTCTCGGGAAGTCCAGACGTTTTTACAGGTAACGGAGCAGGTGTGGCAGCCGATACATTTATCTAAGTTCAGAACCATGCCGACTTGTGCTCTGATTTTCATGGTAGTGTTCCTTTTGGTTTGGTTTTCAGACAGGCATTCAAACAAGCACGATGCCTGTCTGAAAAACAGCCGTTAATGATTGGGAGCGGTAAAGTCTGTTTTAAAAAGATTTTTGACAGGTAAAAGTGTAAATGACTGCACGCAAGAAAAATATGCGCAGAAAGCGTAAGAAGCAGCGGCAAAATAAGGTGAAAGGGCTAGCTGAAAGAGTGAATGGAAATAATACTTTGGAAGTATTTGAGAGATTAATGACAGCGGAACGAGAACGTTTAAAATTCCGTGTAAAGCTGAATTCTATAATTTCGACCTATAAAAGCTTAGGAGCTTAGAAAGCAAAATCACCAAATACAGTGATAAGCTTCTGAAATGGAATTAAAAAACAAGTATCAAAAGTTCAGTAAAATTACCGAGCCCAAATTCCGCCAAATCCTGCGGCTTTTCGCCTTAGAACTGACCGCTTCCGACACCGCCAAACCGACAGCAATCAGTGTCAGAAGCATCAACAGCCTCTACCTGAAACTGCGGCGGCGCTTGGCTGACGAATGCGAGCAACAAACGCCTTTCTGCGGTATTGTAGAATGAGACGAATCCTATTTCGTTGCCAAGCGTATCTGCGGCAAACGTGGACGCGGTGCGGGTGGTAAAATAATCGTTTTCGGCATTCTAAAACGCGGTGACAAAGTGTATACCGAAATCGTCCCCGATGCCTCTAAAGTCACGCTGCAAAAGGTTATCAGAGGGCATATCGGTGTCAAGAGCGTAATCAATACCGACGGTTGGCACGGTTATCAGGGATTGGTTAACATGGGCTTTGCGAAGCATTTCAGAGTGTGTCATGGTGACAATGAGTTTGCCCGCGGTACACAGCATATCAACGGTATTGAATCCTTTTGGAGCTATGCCAAGCATCGTTTGATGCAGTTTAACGGTGTGCCAAAGCATACGTTTTACTTACATCTAAAAGAAACCGAATTGCGCTTCAACCATAGGCATGATGATGTGTACAAAGTGCTGTTGAAAATGTTGCGGGAGAACCCTTTAAAATGAATTTTGCTTCCTAAGCCCTTTATTCATTAAAAACCCCTTTCAAGAATATATTGGAAATTACTTGTACTGTTATCATTTATTTCAAAGTTATCTTAAATATTTTTGTTGAAAGCTCCATTCATCAATTGAATTACAATCTTGAACCGTCTCTATCCAAAATTTCAAACCTTCTAACGTATTAGCGATTGCAGGCATTCTTACTTTGGCTTCCATATTTTTCAATAAAACCACTCTGTCTTTTTCATCATAAAAAATTTGGTAATTCGCTACTATATATGGCTTATATTCGTTATGTCTGTAATTAACAATTCTATTATTATATCTATATGATGCTTTATATTTTTTATCTTCAAACACCAATACCCTCCCATCTTTTACTCGTTCCTGGACAGTTTCCAAATCCTGCCGTTCTTGTTCACTGATTTTAGCCCACCATTCTTCAGGCGTAACATAAACGGTAAGGCCTGCATTTTTACACCACGCCTGCGCAGTCTGCCGAAGCGTCCAATATTCCGTAGCCCAACTAACCATCCAGCCGCCCATCAGCAGCATAAACCCTGCAAACCGGCCTATCCGTCTTCCTATGCCCAGCTTCGAAGTAAGCTTTCCGCACCAATAAGCGGCCAAAACCGTCAGACCAATCCAGACTGACAAACCAAACAATACAGCCAATCCCAACATGGATATTCCTATTTCCGTATGTAAATATATTCAGGTGTAATAATTAAACAAGGTGTTCATGCCCGCCTAAACACAACAGACAATATGTAGAAAATCCTAGCGTTGTTTACAATATTTGAAAGACAATGCTGTATGAACATCCACAAAAATACCCGCCTAACCCCCATAGCCGCCAAGCCATCTGGCGTGCTTATTATACCCAAGACAAAACCACCGTTACGGCTTACCTGCCCCACTCACAGGCCTGCCTTTCCACCTGACGGGAGCGCTGCTTAATCCTGTAGCCTTCCCGCACATACAGCAAAAGCCCG
>NZ_JH165159.1:1166592-1170119 GCF_000227765.1 Neisseria wadsworthii 9715 | reverse complement strand
CAACCCAACCAGCGTCAACACCCGAAACAACTCAAATATACCCAACAAACACTAAACAAATGTTTTATATGAGAATTTAGTTTACAGCCTGTTTATTAATATAACCTCTAAAACAAATTTACTCCCCACATATGCCAGCATCAGGCTAATAAATCCCAACACTGTCCAAATAGCCGCATTTTTCCCCCTCCATGCCATCATACTTCTTTTTAAAAGCAAAGTACCGTAAATAAACCAAGAAAAAATGCCGAATATTGACTTATGAGTAAATTCAAATGGGCGACCAAATACTTCTTCTGCAAAAAATGTGCCACTGACCACCGAAATGCTCAACAAAATAAACCCCACCCACATACCTTGGAACATTAACTTTTCCAAACTAAGCAAAGGTGGCAAGAATGACACTAACGACGAGAATTTACGTTGATGTAAATCCCGACTTAACCACAAAATCAGAACTGCTAACAACGTGATGATAGCAAACATACTATATGCTATTAACGATGCACCTATATGCGCCATAAAAGGAATATTTTCAATAGAATACCCTGTATATTTGCCAGGAAACACGGCTGCAAACAATAAAGAAATAGTTGCAATTGGGTAAAGAAGCAGCTGAAGCCCTCTTAAATTGTAAAAAAAACTGCCTGCAAAATACATAACCAGCATCAACCAGACAATCAGGCTTAAAGCATAGCCAAAACCCATAACCAAAACCCTATCAACTAATATCGGCAACAGCACTATCGCCCCATGCACAAGTGTCGCAGGTGCCAGAATGCTTAATTCTATTTTTAAAGGATAAGTGTCACCGTTGCCATTTTTGTAATACCGCCAAACAAAAACAGCTAATGCGGTATAAATCACCATAAGTAAAATCATTAAAACCGGCATAGCAAACATCCCTAGTTACGCATATTCAGAATAGCGTATGTGGTGTAAAATACGACGATTTTACCAAATATCCGCATACTGTGTTGTGTTTACACAGCCTGTATGTTTGTCGTTATCAAGGATTTAGAATGTTAGATAATTTAACCAACCGCTTCTATTCGGTATTCCGAAATATTCGCGGCCAAGCACATTTGGATGAAGAAAATATCAAACCGGCTCTGCGCGAAGTGCGTTTGGCGATGCTGGAAGCCGATGTTGCGTTGCCAGTTGTAAAAGATTTTGTTGCAAATATCAAAGACAAAGCTATCGGCAAGGAAATCAGTGAAAACCTAACGGCAGAACAAGCTTTTATCAGCATTGTCAATCAAGCGCTGATAGAGTTGATGGGTAAAGAAAACAGCGCTTTAAATCTCGCAGCTACTCCTCCCGCGGTGGTATTGATGGCAGGCTTGCAAGGCGCGGGTAAAACCACCACGGTAGGTAAACTCTCCCGCCTGTTGAAACAGCAAGACAAGAAAAAGAAAATTTTAGTAGTTTCTGCCGACGTGTACCGCCCTGCTGCCATTGAACAGCTCAAGCTTTTGGCAGAACAGGTAGGCGTGGATTTTTTCCCCTCAGATACAAGCCAAAAGCCGGTTGAAATTGCCCAGAAGGCACTTGAACATGCCAAACGCAACTTCTATGATGTTTTAATGGTCGATACCGCAGGCCGCTTGGCTATTGATGAAGAGATGATGGACGAAATCAAAGCACTCCATGCTGCGGTTAAGCCTATCGAAACCTTATTTGTTGTTGATGCCATGCTGGGTCAAGATGCGGTTAATACGGCGCAAGCCTTTAATGAAGCGCTGCCGCTGACCGGCGTTATCCTAACTAAAATGGATGGCGATTCACGTGGTGGTGCGGCCTTATCAGTACGCCAAATAACCGGCAAACCGATTAAATTCATCGGTGTCGGTGAGAAAATCGACGGTTTGGAGGCTTTTCACCCCGACCGCATCGCCAGCCGTATTTTAGGCATGGGCGACGTTTTGACCTTGGTGGAAGATGTTCAAAAAGGTATTGATGAAGAAATTGCTGCTGAAATGGCTGCCAAGCTGCGCAAAGGCAGGGGCTTTGATTTGAATGATTTTAAAGCCCAAATCCAACAAATGCGTAAAATGGGCGGCTTGGAAAACATTATGTCAAAGATGCCCGGGGAATTAGGTCAGATTTCCAAACAAATCCCCGAAGGGACTGCTGAAAAAGCCATGGGGCATGTTGAAGCCATTATCAACTCGATGACACCAAAAGAGCGCGCTAACCCAGCCTTAATCAAAGCCAGCCGCAAGCGCCGCATCGCAGCAGGCTCAGGCACGACTGTGCAGGAAGTGAACAAAATGCTCAATCAATTTGAGCAGTCGCAAAAAATGATGAAAATGTTTAGTGGCAAAGGCATGTCTAAACTGATGAATCTGGCCAAAGGTATGAAAGGCAAATTCCCTGGCTTCTGACTTTCGGATGCCTGTCTGAAAGTAAAGTTTTCAGACAGGCATCTTCATATTTCCCATCAAACCGACCTAATTAATAGGATTCTATATGCCCCGCTTCCGCACAGAACCAGCAGTTGCATTTTCCGAACAAAACCGCACTGCGGTTTTACTACTCAACCTCGGCACACCTGAAGCGCCTACGGCCGAAGCCGTTCGCCCCTATCTGCGTGAGTTTTTATCTGATGAACGCGTGGTGGAGCTACCCAAAGTATTGTGGCAACCTATTCTGCACGCCGCAGTATTGACCTTACGCCCTAAAAAAAGTGCGCATGGCTACGAAAAAGTCTGGTTTCCCGAAGGTTCACCACTAGCCATTTATACGGAGCAACAAGCTGCCGGATTAGCAGAGCAGCTTCCTGAAGTGATCGTTCGCCATGCTATGACTTATGGTAAACCTTCCGTATCCGACACAATCGACGAATTAAAAGCACAAGGAGTATCCCAGCTTCTCGTGATACCTCTTTACCCCCAATACGCTGCCTCCAGCGCAGGTGCTGCATTGGATAAAGTTTTATCCACTCTGTTTTACCAACGTAACATGATGAGCCTGCGTACGGTTAGCCGTTTTTATGATGACGAACACTATATCCATGCCTTATCACAGCAAATCCAAGCCTACTGGGCGCAAAACGGGCGTGGTGACAAAATCATGTTCAGCTTCCATGGCGTGCCCCAAGCCAATTGTGACAAAGGGGACCCTTATTTATTTGAATGCGGCGAAACTGTTCGCCTGCTGGCCCAAAAGCTTCAATTAAACGAGCAGGACTACATCATGGCCTTCCAAAGCCAGTTTGGGAAAGCCAAATGGATAGGCCCGAGCACGCAGGATTTATTAGAAAGCCTACCTAAACAAGGTGTGGCCAAACTTGATGTATTCTGCCCCGGCTTTATATCGGACTGTCTGGAAACCATGGAAGAAATTGCCATCGCAGGGCGCGAGGCTTTTCACGCCGCCGGCGGCACGCAATTCAACTACATCCCTTGTCTAAATGCCAATCCGGCTTGGATTGATGCTCTCGGCAAGTTGGCCAAACAACATCTGCAAGGCTGGATATAAATCCGAACCAATAAACAATGCCTGCCTGAAAATTTCAGACAGGC
>NZ_JH165159.1:1109364-1165604 GCF_000227765.1 Neisseria wadsworthii 9715 | reverse complement strand
AGGCATTGTTTATGTATCGCCATGAAATCCAATCATTACTACAAATCGCAAAACCAAATAGAGCCTTATAATGATTATGTTTCGCAGCAATACCACTTTTTAAGACAAAATCTTGCCCACAATCTCGGCCACATCTTTCGACAAACCTTCTTTTCCCGCAATATTTTGCAACTGCTGTTCCATCAATGCGCGGCGCTTTGGCTCCAAACGTTTGCAAATATTGAATGCCTGCACCAATCTCGCCGCCACTTGCGGGTTAAACGTATCAATCTGCATCACTTTTTCTGCTAAAAATTCATAGCCGCTGCCATTTTCCGCATGGAAATGCGGCACGTTTCGGCTAAACGCACCCAGCAGCGAACGGGCTTTATTCGGATTCTCCAAGCTGAATTTCGGATGTTGCAAAGCAGCTTTGACTTTGACCAAAGTGTCGCTGCGGCGGCTCAAAGCGGTGAGCATAAAATATTTATCCATTACCAGCGCTTCTTCGCTGAATTTTTCAGCAAACTGTTCCAACAAAACATTGCGTTTTTCGTCTTCCACATGATTGATCGCGCTTAAAACGCCCCACTCATGCGTCATGTTTTTTGCCATTTCATCATACTTGGTGGCTACTTCCCCGATGCGTTGCGGATTTGCCCGCAGCAAAAACGCACGACATGCATTGCGCAGCGTCCGCCAAGCGGCTTGCTGCGGCTCATATTCATAAGGTTGCGCCAATCCGCTGTTTTCTTCCTGATTTTTAGCCAGTTCGTTTTGCGCCAACCATTCTGCTTCACACGACTGGGCAATTTTGTCCAACAGCGCCTCCCTCGCTTGGTGTACACGCAAAGGTTCGATATTTTCACCGTCTGCCCACAACTCGGCTTCTGCCGGAATCTGCAACAACACGGCTTTAAATGCCGGATCAACATCCGATTGTAAAACCGTTTTCACCGCATCTATCAAAGCATCGTGCTGCGGTAAAGGTTTTCCTGCCGCCAAAGCCGCTTCATTTTCTGCAATCGCGCGGCGGTAGAGCGTTTGCCCCGCTTCCCAACGCGCAAACGAATCGGTGTCGTGCGCGAGAAGCAAACTTAAGTCGTTATCGCTGTAGGAATAATTCAGATGCACCGGTGCAGAAAAACCGCGCAGCAGGGAAGGCATAACCGGCTCTTTCACACCTTTCAGTTCAAAAACCTGCTCTGCCTGCTCCAACACCAAAACGGCTTCTTCCATTTTTTTACCGTTGTATTCAAACGGCACCGCTCTGCCTTGCCGGTTGAGCAAACCCACTTTCACAGGCATCAGCATCGGCTGCTTTTCCGCCATATCGGGGGTGGGCGGCACGGTTTGTTTCACTTTAAGGCTCAACACATCATTTTTCAGACAGGCATCCACGTCCAAAACCGGTGTGCCTGCCTGACTGTACCAAAGTTCAAACCGTTCAAGATCAATGCCGTTTGCGTCTGCCATCGCGGCGCGGAAATCATCGCATGTTACCGCTTGCCCATCGTGCCGCTCGAAATAAAGCTTCATGCCTGTCTGAAAGCCGGCTTCGCCCAGTAAAGTGTGATACATGCGCACCACTTCCGCACCTTTTTCATACACAGTCATGGTGTAGAAATTATTCATTTCTACATAAGAAGCCGGACGTATCGGATGCGCCATCGGCCCTGCGTCTTCGGGAAATTGATGCTGGCGCAACAGGCTCACGTTTTCAATCCGGCGCACAGCACGCCCCGCACGGTCGGCAGAAAACTCCTGATCACGGAACACGGTCAGCCCTTCTTTCAAGGAAAGTTGAAACCAATCGCGGCAGGTAACGCGGTTGCCCGTCCAGTTATGGAAATATTCGTGTGCAATCACGCTCTCCACTCCGTCGAAATCCGCATCGGTTGCAGTGCGGCTGTCGGCCAACACGAATTTGGTATTGAAAATATTCAAACCTTTGTTTTCCATTGCGCCCATATTAAAATCGCCTACGGCCACAATCATGTAAATATCCAAATCGTATTCCAAGCCGAAGCGGGTTTCATCCCACCTCATCGCATGTTTCAACGATTCCACCGCAAAACCCACCTTATCGGCATCTTCTGCACGGGTATAAAATTCAATCGCCACTTCTCGCCCGCTCATGGTAGTGAACGTGTCTTTGGTTAATGCCAAATCCCCCGCTACCAACGCAAAAAGGTAGCTCGGCTTATTAAACGGATCTTCCCATTTCACCCAATGGCGGTTGTGTTCCAGCTTACCGCCGTCAATTTTGTTGCCGTTGGAAAGCATCACAGGAAAACGCGTTTGGTCAGCAATAATGGTGGTGGTGAATTTGCTCATCACATCAGGCCGGTCGGGGTAAAACGTGATTTTGCGGAAACCTTCCGGTTCGCACTGTGTATAAAGATTGCCGCCCGAGGCATATAGGCCCATAAGCGATTTATTTTTATCGGGAAATACTTTGGTTTCAACTTCCAATATAAACGGCTCGGCTGGCACGTTTTCCAATATCAAACGCTCGTCCGCCAAGCCATATTGCTCAACTGCCTGCCCGTTAAGCTTCACGGAAACCAATTCGGTGGAACCGTCCAACACCAAAGGCTTGCCTGTATGCACCGGCTCAACATTCAAACGCGAGCTTACCCGGGTTTCTTCATCAAAAATATCGAAAGTTAAATCGGTTTGGCGGATTTGATAATCAGGCGCTTGGTAATCTTTCAAATAATGAACGGTATTTTGCTGCATGGTTATTCCTTATAAATTTCAAATCGGGTTCATTATACAGAATGCCTGTCTGAAAAAGTTTTCAGACAGGCATTCTTAATTGTTTCCTCTATAAGTCAATTCACTCTAAGTTTAATAACAATACCGTCATACTCGGGCTTGACCCGAGTATCTTGAGTTCCAGTAACTTTAAAAGATACTCGGGTCAAGCCCGAGTATGACGAGCGTACTATTTTTTAAGTCGGTTCACTATATCTACGTGCCACGAGCTTTTGCTACGGCATTTCGGCAACTTAATGTCAAAAGAGTAATCTTTTAATCTATTGAAGCGGCAACACAATCAGCATTTCCGGCTTGCTGCCTTGTGTTGGTTAACTATGAAATGCCTGTCTGAAAACTTTTTCAGACAGGCATTTGAATTAAGGCATCAACATACCGCCGTTTACATGAATGGTTTGGCCGGTAATGTATTTAGCTTGGTCGCCGGCCAAAAACAGCACCGCGTTGGCAATATCCTGCGCTTCACCGAATTTGCCCAACGAAGTTTGCGCTTCAAACATCTTACGGGTCTCTTCCGGCAAGGCACGGGTCATGTCGGTATCAATAAAGCCCGGAGCCACGCAGTTTACGGTAATGCCACGGCTACCCACTTCGCGCGCCATAGATTTAGAAAAGCCGATTAAGCCGGCTTTAGCCGCCGCATAGTTGGCCTGACCTGCATTACCCATTGCGCCCACTACAGAAGTGATATTGATTACACGGCCGCTGCGCTGCTTCATCATGCCGCGCAACACAGCTTTGGAAGCACGGAACACAGATTTCAGATTCACCTGCATAATCTCATCCCACTCTTCTTCTTTCATACGCATCAATAAGTTATCTCGGGTAATGCCGGCATTGTTCACAAGAATATCCAATTTGCCGAATTCTTTTTCAATCTCGGCAATCAGGTTTTCGATACTGCCTTCTTCCGCCGCATTCAATGCGCGGCCGTGCCCGCCCCACTGCGCCAAACGCTCTCCGATAGCCTTGGCTCCACTCTCACTCGTAGCCGTACCGATAACCGTAGCACCCGCTTGTGCCAAAGTATCGGCAATCGCTGCACCAATACCACGCGACGCGCCGGTTACCAGAGCAATACGGCCGGATAAATCTTGAGTTGTCATAATTGGTTTCCTATTTATTTCAGTTGGAAAAATTCAAAATCTTTGGTATTTGGAATATTCAATGTTTTCAGACAGGCATAGTGTTTATTATGCCTGTCTGAAAAATATAATCTCTGTTTGAATTAGTGTGCTTCGATAAACGCTACCACTTGTTCGGCATTCGTCAGCGCCGAGCAGACAGCCGCTTTGTTAATGCGTTTTGCCAATCCTGCCAGCACTTTTCCCGGGCCGCATTCGGCAGATTCCGCAACACCTTCTTCTACCAAAGCATTCACTGTTTCAGTCCAGCGCACAGTGCTATAAAGCTGGCGCACAAGAGCATCTTTGATTTTTTCGCCATCACTGTACGAAGCAACGTCAGCATTGTGAATCACACGGATTTTCGGCTCTCGGATTTGAACTTCTTTCAAAGCCTCGGCTAATTTCTCAGCAGCAGGTTTCATCAAGCTGCAATGCGAAGGCACGGACACAGGCAAAGGCAACACACGTTTCGCTCCGGCCTCTTTCGCCAGCTCCATCGCCCGCTCTACTGCTGCCGCATTACCGGCAATCACAACCTGACCCGGAGAATTGAAGTTTACCGCTTCCACAACTTCGCCTTTCGCGGCTTCTGCACAAATAGCTTTAACTTGTTCATCTTCCAGCCCCAAAACCGCGGCCATTGCACCCACGCCTTGAGGCACGGCGTTCTGCATCAGCTCCGCACGTAAACGCACAAGTTTTACGGCATCGGGGAAATCTAAAGAACCCGCAACAACGAGAGCTGTGTATTCGCCCAAACTGTGCCCCGCCACTACGGCAGGCTCTTTACCGCCTGCTTCCAGATAGGCACGATAAGTTGCCACACCGGCGGCCAACATTAAAGGCTGTGTATTCACGGTTTGACCGATAATCTCGGCATCTTCACCATTTATCATTGCCCACAAATCTTGGCCTAATACATTGGAAGCTTCGTCAAAAGTCGCTTTTACCACAGCCTGACCTTCGAAGCCGTTCATCATATTCAGGCTTTGCGAGCCTTGACCGGGGAAGAAAAATGCAAAAGACATATCATTCCTTTTAGTTTCTTAAAAATGCGAGCATCGGATCTTTGGCAAAAACAATCAGCAATGTGTAAGTTATCGCTATATTTGCCAATACTACCAGCCAAAACATGGTAATAAAACTTTGTTTTGAGGTTTTATGGTTGCATATCATTCTGGCCAACAAACCTCCGGGCCAGCCGCCGATCAATCCGATAAAATGCAAGATATTTTCCGGTATTCTTCTTTTCTGCTCTGACTTTGATAATTTTGCATTCTCTAACGCCGTACATTTATCTGTATGATAACAAGTCATCGCAATCAAACTGATCAACGCATAGAAAAGGGCTGTGATGGAAGAAAGGGTGTAAACCCAATAAAAATAGGCACCAACAATCGGTACTGAAAACAACAGCCGTTTCACTTTATCACCTACCTCTCCCATTTCATTGGGCACATCGCAATAAAGCCATTCCTCATGCTCACTTAATACCACCCTAACGACTTGCTGCCTGGCTTCCGATATCGGCTTATTGCAATAAAAACTAACCGACTGGCCTTCTTTCGGCCTCAGCTTGGTGTAGTGAAACGCTTTAATATGAAAAAAAACCTGCTTGTCTTCTGCTGCACCGCTCTGTATAAACCCGAAACCCTTCTCATCGTCCCATTTAACAATACGGCCTCTCAACGACATAAAAGCGGGAAATACCATATTTTCTTTAATTTTCTGCTTACTTTTATCGGCAGGCACTACCGGAGGAGTAAAACTCGGCGGAGCCTGTTTTTTTCGCGCGGCGTAAACTCTTCCCGCATAACTGGAACCGGCATATTTGAGCTCTGCGGCCAAGCGCTCTTCTTCTAAATTTTTTTCATCCGGCATGTCTACCTTATCAATGATGTTGATTTCGGTAAGCATCCAATGCTGGTTTTCATGCTTGGTCAGATAACCCTGTAATACATCTCCTATTTCGGGAACACGGGTTCTATCTGTCAAACATTGGCCTAAAACGAAAACAGGCACCTGCTTGCGTAGGCCATAGATGCCGTAGCCACCGTTGTGCCTGAGATCCCATGACTTAACCGTAATCCTTATCAAACCGCCTTCTTTGGGCGGTGGAAGCGGTTCGATTGAAGTTGCATACAACCGGTTTTTATCGTCTTTTTGCACCCGGTAGCAAACTTCATCCCCTACTTTGGGTGAAATATAAAATTCCGGCAACTTTTCAGCAATCAGTAAGATATTTTCACTGATGCTTTGGCTGTCCGGTTTGATAGAACCGATTTTTTGATGGTTGAACCAATGAGCAATCGTACCGTAATGTTCTTGAGTATTTTCTAATGTTTGATTCATCCGTAAGCTAACCCGTAAACTTTGTCTGCCGTCACTTTTCAGACAGGCATAGTATTTAATATTTATTATAACTTCTTATTTAAAGAATCAGTATTATATATTTTGACTTCAACCCGTTTCCCTCAAATTACCGAAAGAAAACAACATAAAAGTTAAATCTCAACCTATTATCAATCTGAGCAAACTTTAATACCTAACCAAAACCGCACCCCAAGCAAATCCGCCGCCGATACCTTCTAACAGCAAGACTTGCCCTCGTTTGATTTTTCCCGATTTAATACCCGCATCCAAAGCCAATGGAACAGAAGCAGCGGAAGTATTACCATGATCCTGAACCGTTAAAATCACCTTGTCCATACTCAAACCCAAATGTTTGGCTGTACTTTCAATAATGCGTTTATTGGCCTGATGCGGTACAACCCAATCCACTTGGTCGGCAGTCATGCCTGCTTCCTCTAAAACATCCTCGGCAACCTGTGAAAGGTTTTTTACGGCGAATTTATAAACACCCGGCCCATCCATAGTCAGGAACGGCGTACCGCAAATCTGCCCGTTGGCAATCCATCCCGGTGTTTTCAATAAATCCAGATAATTTCCGTCGGCTTGTAATCTGCTGTGAATAATACCGGCTTCATCCGAAACGCCCAGGACTACCGCTCCGGCGCCGTCTCCGAACAAAACACAGGTTGAACGGTCATTCCAATCCAAAATGCGGCTGAAAATCTCAGCACCGATGACCAACACCTTTTGTGCCATGCCGCTTTTAATATAGGCATTTGCCGTCGTCAGCGCATACATAAAGCCCGCGCACACCGCCTGAACATCAAAAGCTGGGCAACCGCCAATACCAAGCTTTTGCTGGACAATCGTAGCAGTAGACGGAAACTGCATATCGGGTGTAGCCGTTGCTACAATAATCAAATCAATGTCAGATGCACTCAACCCTGCATCAGCCAATGCGGCTTTCGCTGCAAAAACAGCCAAATCGCTGGTTTTTTCATTATCCGCGGCAATATGCCGGTTTTTAATACCGGTGCGGCTGGTAATCCATTCGTCCGAGGTGTCAATAAACTTCGCCAAATCATCATTACTGACACGCTTGGCGGGCAGATAAGATCCCGAACCGAGAATTTTCGCATATTGCATGGCGTGGCCTTTTATAGTTTTTAAACAATTTTTCTATTGTATTAAATATGGAAATTTCACTCAATCAAAATTAAGTGATTTACCAAATATCCATTCTTTTGTAGATGAATTAAGAAATCAGTCTTGAACATAATGTTCAACATAAACGGCTGTTTCCATACCAATTCATCATTCCTGCAGATATTGGAATTATGGTCAAATCCCGCCCAAATGTATCAGCACGGAGCAGAATATAAACAAAAATATTACTGTGTTTCTATATTAACACCACGTCAACAGCTTCCAACTTTTTAAGACAGGCATAGTTTGTGATTCTGAATGCCTGTCTGAAAAGATAACCAAAAAATACAACACCTTTTACCAACAAAAAAGCCGGCTCAAACGGCCCGGCTTTTTGGCATCAAAGTTTATTTCACTTCCAACTTACCCACTCCGCCCAAATAAGGCTGCAATGCTGCGGGAATGTTGATTGAACCATCGGCATTCTGATGGTTTTCCAATACAGCGACCAATGTGCGGCCCACAGCAAGACCGGAACCATTAAGAGTATGCAGCAAACGGTTTTTGCCGTTTTCATCTTTAAAGCGTGCTTTCATGCGGCGGGCTTGAAAGTCTTCGCAATTGGAACAGCTGGAAATTTCGCGGTAGGTATTTTGTGCCGGCACCCATACTTCCAAATCATAAGTTTTAGCCGCACCAAAACCCATATCGCCGGTACAAAGCACAATCACCCGGTAAGGCAGCTCCAGTAATTGAAGGATCTTTTCTGCGTGGCCGACCATTTCTTCCAAAGCATCATAAGATTGCTCTGGATGAACAATTTGCACCATTTCCACTTTATCAAACTGATGCTGGCGGATTAAGCCGCGCACATCCTTACCGTAAGCGCCCGCTTCGCTGCGGAAACAAGGGGAATGTGCGGTCAATTTCACCGGCAATTCGTTTTCAGCCAAAATGCTGTCTGCCACGGTATTGGTAAGGGTAACTTCTGCAGTAGGGATCAAATATTGCGTGGTTTTGCTTTCATCGCCTCCCCGGGTTACATGAAATAAATCTTCTCCGAATTTCGGAAGCTGGCCGGTACCGAACAGCGTAGTGTCATTCACGATATAAGGCGTGTAACATTCAATATAACCGTGCTGCTGCGTGTGGGTATCCAGCATAAACTGCGCCAGCGCGCGGTGCAGGCGGGCAACCTGATTTTTCATCACAGTAAAACGCGCGCCGGAAAGCTTGGCGCCGGTTTCAAAATCCAAGCCCAATGGTGCGCCTAAATCTACATGGTCTTTCACTTCAAAATCAAACTCACGCGGTGAACCGACTTTACGCACTTCAATATTCTGCATTTCATCTTCACCCAATGGCACGCTTTCGTGCGGTAAATTGGGAATCGTTGCCAACCAAGCATCCAACTCAGCTTGCACAGCTTCATAATCCACAGCAGTTTGTTCCAAGTCTGCTTTAATCTGCGCCACTTCCGCCATTGCCTGCTCAGCTTCTTCGTGTTTGCCCTGACCTTTCAATGCGCCGATTTTTTTGGACTCGCTATTGCGTGCAGCCTGTAATTCTTCGGTTTTCACTTGCAATTGTTTGCGTTTGTTTTCAAGCGCTTCAAAGCGTGCTGTGTCGAATTCATAACCGCGCGCGGCCAAGCGCCCGGCAACGGCTGCTGTGTTATTACGGAGCTGTTGAATGTCTAGCATGAGGAATCCTTCAAAATGGGATTGAAATAAATGCGTATTTTAAACCATAGGCAGTAAACTTCAACACTATACCCGCTTTAAGAGGTGATGCTAAAAATGCCTGTCTGAAACATTTTCAGACAGGCATTATAAAATTTAGGCACTATTTAATTATTTACCCACTTTTTCCAGTTTCACATCAAATACCAAAACGGAGTTCGGCATGATATTGCTTTGGGGCGGTGGATTTTTGCCATAAGCCAATTCTGCAGGAATGTAAAAAGTTGCTTCGCTACCTTCTTTCAACAATTGCAGCCCCTCTGTCCAGCCTTTAATCACGCCGTTAAGAGGAAAAGTAACGGCTTGGCCTTTGCTATTGTCGAATTCCGTGCCGTCAACCAGCTTACCGACATATACAACGCTCACTTCATCTGTTGCCTTAGGCTGTTTGCCACTACCTTCTTTGGTGATTTTGTATTGCAGGCCACTGGCTGTGGTTTTCACACCCTCTTTGGTTGAATTCTCTTTTAAGAAAGCTTGGCCTTTTTCCAGCTCTTTTTTCGAGAAATTGTCTTCAACCGCTTGCAGGGTTTGGCCTGCCTGCTCCAGCGACATCTGCGTTTTTTTGCTTTCCAATGTATCGGAAATTGCTATAGTGAAGCTATCGAGATCCACATCAACACCGGCTTCTTTGGCATTTAAAAAACCGCTGCCGATTTGAGCGCCAAGCAAGCCGCTGAGATTTTTCAGCTGTTCTGCACTAAATTTAGGCTCCGTTCCTGAAGATGCCTGCTGCATGATTGCAGGCACTTCTGCTGAAAGCTTGGCAAAGGTTTCTTTACTAAACAAAGGTTCTTTACCCTGTGCAACGGCTTTCACATTTTCCAACAGATAGGCATTATCGAATTTCACACCGCGCTGCTTATAGGCGGAGGTCACGAAATCAGTCAATTGCAAGCCCAATGCGTAACCTACGGTGGTGGGCGCCATATTGGCCGCACCGGCACCTGATGCAGCAGCCGGAGCTGATGAGCCGGAAGCCGCTTGTTCGGCGGTACTGCTTTGCTTGCATGCAGCGAGGGATAGTGCAGCTGCCATCGCCAAAGCGCTGAATTTAAGAGTTTGTTTCATATTCTGCTTTCGATTTGAGACTAGGGAAATAATAGGCTGGCATTCTATAAGAGAATTAGTTTAAGTTTCGTTATATCGTTAAAGAACGTGAAAATGCCTGTCTGAAAACGGTTTCAGACAGGCATTGTTAAAATCCAGAATATCCTAAACAGATACTTTAATACCAGCAGTAACGGCATTCTGGCTTTGTGAGCCGGTAGCCGAAAGGAAAGAAGAAGCCAAGTCACTGCAACAACCACAACAGGTAGCCACACCCAACTGAGCCTGTAAATCACTCAAGGTCATCGCACCGGCAGCAACGGTTTCTTTAATTTGGTGATCGGTAATGGCATTGCAGATACATACAAACATAATGGCTCCTCCACGTGATGTTTTGCAGTGTTATTGCTTGTAATCGTAAATGAGATTTAATCTTGTTCGTAAATATAAATGCAAACAGTTTTTATTGCAAGTATTGGGATTGTAAATTATGCCGATAGTTTTAAACAAAAAATAACAATGCCTGTCTGAAAACGCGCTAACTAAAGAAAAAGCAATGTAAAAAGAGTGTAAATAGGATATGATTCAATATCCTAGATATTAAATAAAATACCGGAGAATCTGTGTTTCGCAGCGAGCATGTTATTACGCAAGAAGTGTTGTTTGAACGCGCTGCCGATTCTTACGCCGCTTTCGCGCAAAATCTGGCAAACTTGAAAGCTCGGCAGCAAATATTTGCTGCCCTTCCCGTAACCAAGCGGGCTGCTTTGCTTTCGGAATTCGGCAGCAGATTAAAAGTAAAACGAGCCGAACTTGCCCGCATGGTGTGCGAAGAAGTTGGACGCTGCTTAAGAGAATGTGAAGCAGAACTGGATAAATCGGTTGAGCTGATTCATTATTACAGCCATCTTTCTCCCGAATTACTCGCATACAAAACCATTGCAACCCAAGCCAGTTTGAGTCAAGTTCGGTTTGAGCCCTTGGGAATAGTATTGGCTGTAATGCCGTGGAATTACCCGGTATGGCAAATTTTGCGCTTTGCCGTGTCTGCTTTATGTGCAGGAAATGGCTGCGTGGTCAAACCTGCACCAAGTGTAGCCCGAGTAACTGCGGCTTTGTTTGATTTAGTCGGCGATGATTTGCCTTTTATCCCGGCATGGCTTGCGCATGAAGATTTGGAAAAAGCCATTGCGGATACAGACGCACTGGCTTTTACAGGTTCGGTCGAAACCGGCCGTATTTTGGCCGGATATGCAGGCAGACATTTGAAAAAAACCGTGTTGGAACTGGGCGGAAGTAATGCTTTTATTGTGTTGCCGGATGCCGATTTAGAACAAGCCGCCAAAGATGCCTGCTATTCGCGCTTTCGTGATGCCGGCCAATCATGCAATGCCGCAAAACGAATTATTGTCACCGAAGCTGTAGCAGATGAGTTTATCCAATTGTTTTTAAAAGAAACTGCCTATCTGAAAATGGATAATCCCATGCTTTCCGAAACAACTCTGGCACCATTGCACAGGGAAGATTTACGCGCACAAGTTCACGGGCAGGTGCTTGATGCAGTGAATAACGGTGCAAAAGTTTTGTACGGCGGCTTTCTCCCCGAAGGCACGGGCTGGTTTTACCCGGCAACGGTTTTGGCTGACGTAACCCCTGATTGCCGCGTATATCATGAAGAAGTATTCGGCCCCGTCGCCGTTTTATTGCTCGCTCGCGATGCGGAAGATGCTGTTGATCTGGCCAATGACAATCCTTTTGGCTTGGGCGCCAGTATTTATACCCAAGATGAAGAAACCGCATGGCAATATGCGCAGAAGCTACAAACCGGCGCCGTGTACATTAACCGACATACCAGCAGCGATCTGCGTCTGCCCTTTGGCGGCGTGAAAGCATCGGGTTTCGGAAGAGAATTATCCGAATTCGGTTTATATGAATTCGTAAACATAAAAACTTATTGGCAGAAATAAAAAATAATGAATACACAATGGAAACAGACTTATTTGGCTGCATTAGCATCACTTCCGCTAATGTTGCATGCGTCTGACTTGCAAAAAGCATATTTTACTGAGCGCGGACAATATATCACAGAAACCGTAAACGCAGCTTACGAACGTCAATATGAAGTTGACGGAGCCACCGCAAAAGTGCGCGATTTCTATTACCCATCGATGAAAAAATATTCTGATCCGTATGAAATTCCAGTATCGGAAATTAAAAAATTCGTACCCAATCTGCAAAACGGTACGCTAACGCTTTGGCATTTTAACGGAACAAAAAAAATGGCAGGCTCTTACCGTCAAGGAAAACCGCACGGCAATTGGATTCATTGGTATCCCAATGGTAAAAAATCTGCCGTTATGCCTTATGTAAATGGTAAAACAGAAGGCTTGGGCGAGCGTTTTTTCCGTAATGGCCGTAAAGAAAGCGAAATCCGTTTTCGAAATGACAAAGCCAACGGGTTGCATAAGCAATGGTATCCAAGCGGGAATCCTAAAAGCGAAAGCATCATCCACAATGACGAAGTAACCACTTTAGTCACTTGGGATGAAGATGGCCGCTTAACCTCCGAATTAAGCATTGCCAACGGCAAACGCAGCGGGATCGTTTTGGATTGGTACCCCAACGGCGAAAAAAAATCCGAATCTGCATATCAGGATGATGTGTTAATAAACCGAACCGTATGGGATGAAAATGGAAATGTCTTGGAGTAAGCTTTCCCCCAGAATATGCTTACGTTGAACAGACTTTCATCACAATAAAATAATGCCTGTCTGAAACAAGTTTTCAGACAGGCATTGTTACAGTTCCATCATACGCCTGTTTTAAGAAGTTTCGCTCTCAGAGCTTAATTTCTGCGACCCGTTTTTCTGTTTGATTTCACGTTGCAAGTAACGCAAAAAAGCATCATAAATATTGATATTCATACTCTGTACTAAAGCGGCACGTGCTTGCGGCATTTGAGCCTCAATATTCTCAGGCTCTTCAATGCCTTGTACTTCAATCAATACCGGCTGAGGTAGATTCTCGGCCAATACATAAACCGGTTTGTCTTTTTGGGGCTTAGCTTTCAAAAGCGCATTCACCTCTTCCGGACCTAACACACGGCCTGCTTCGGCCCGAGTCAGTTTTTGTACAGGAGACCACTGTACATCAACCTTCTCTCCGGTTTTCAAATCTGCCAAAGTTTGTTTGGCTTGATCGAGCGCCAATTTGCGTGCTTGAGAAGCCAGATAAGCTGATTTCACTTTTTCTTTTGCAGCTTCAAACGATTCCGTTGTTTCCTGGCGAACATCTGTTACGCGCACCACTGTAATCACACCATTGCCCACAGTGATTGGTTCGGAATTGTGCTTACTCTTCAAAGATTCTTCACTAAATAGCGTTTTGGCCATTTCAGGCGAACCCATCTTTTCTGTTTCACGTTCCGCTTCAGCTTTGGTTACCCATTGGCCAATCGTATTGAGTTTAACTCCCATTTTTTCGGCAACTTTAGCCAAATCAGTAGGATTGTCGAATGCTGCGGTTTCCAACTCTTCACGCGCTTTAATCATGGCTTGCTGGGCTTTTTTCAGCTTGATTTCTTCCGCCAATAAAGCACGATCTTGTTCGAAATTCGGCTTATCGCGGATTTCATTCAGCTTGATAATATGATAGCCATAGTCAACTTGAACCGGCCCGCTCACTTTGCCCTGCTCCATCGCAAATACTGCATCTTCAAAAGCCTTAGGCAACTGACCGCCTTTCTGAATAAAACCCAAGTTCCCCCCGTTTCCAACAGTTGCAGCATCTGAAGAGTATTGTTTGGCTAGTTCTCCAAATGATTCAGGTCTGGCTTTCGCTTCTGCGGCAACTTTCTCAGCCAGCTTTTTGTTGGCTTCTTTTTCTTCGTCTGAATTACCCAAGGGAATAAGGATATGCTGCACAGAGCGACGTGGTTTTCCATCATTGGCAGACTTTTCATATGCTTCTTTTAGTTCTGCTTCACTAACCGTTTGTTTGCCGATCAAATCTTCCGGCGCCAATGCGATATATTGAAACTTCACAGCCTGCGGCAAGATATAATTTTTTTTATTAGCTTCGTAGTAACTTTTCAGTGTCGCATCATCCAAGCTTACTTTTGCCAAAAAAGCTTCTGGATTGATTGTGGTCATCCGCACAATACGCGCTGCATTTAAGATACTGACAATCTGCTTGGCTTGGGCGTCGCTGACAATCGCACCATCTCTCGACAGATTTTCCAAAGTTTCTAAAGCCAAAGCATCACGTTCTTGCTCAACCAACTGATCTTCTGAAATACCGATTTGTTTAAGATATTCATTAAACTTGACTTGGCTGAATTGCCCGTTTTCCTGAAATATCGGTGCATGAGCGATATTCTTTTTAAGCGTTTCCATAGAAACACCGATACCCATTAAACGTGCACCTTCTATCAAGTAAGCGTGTTGCAACAAGCTTTGATAAATACTGGCGGGAGCCACGCCCGCATTTCCACTATTTTGTAGATTTCTCAAAGCTTGATCGATTTGCTCCCGGCTGATTTTCTGGTCGCCGACTTTCGTGATGTAATCAGACTCACCAAATGCCACACTATTCACACCAAAACCGACAAATGTTAAAGCAATCAAGCCAATAATAACCTTGGCTAAGCCACTGTATTTTTCTATGGTATAGAACATACTAATAATTAGAATATAAAAAAGGGCATTGTAACGTATTTTAGTTTTTTACGCACAAACGCCCGAATTGAATGAACATCTTATTTGTTAATAAAACATAGACATTGCAGAGATCAATCGTCAGTCATCCAGATAATAATTGATTTATTCTGAGGCCTCAAACGTATCGCTTTGCGTAGCCGCATCTTGCTCTTGCAATTCCGTTTCTTTAACTGCTGCTTTTGCCGCTGCTTCAGCTTTTTTTACCGCCAAACGTTCAAGAGATTCTTTTACGGCAGGGTTTTGCGCAGCAATTTGCTGCTCTTCCGGCGTAACTTCACCTTTAAAGCGGTTATTCAAATCAAAGCGTTTACCACCTTTAGCCAAAGCTTTCAGATAACGGGGACGGCGGCAATGATTTGCCAAAACCCGTGCAATTAAAGCCGGGTCATATTGTGGCATGGCAGTAATCAAATCCTGATCAATACCAACAGCTAACGGTTTAAACCGTTTAAAGACATCATATTTACCGTAGATATGATCGGCAATCATATCAGTTTGTTTCTTCTTGCTCATGGTTTGCACAGCGGTTTTCAATGCTGCGCCCAAAGCGGTTTCTTGGGTCATTTTCGTTTCCTATTTTAGGGTAACAAATATTTTTATAGATTCCTTAAATCTGCTGTTTTTTGTTGATAAAGTCCAAGCGTTGATTAGTTAGAATGTTTTTTATCCATTCCAACAATGCATTAATCTTCAAATTTCAAAGAGAAGCAATGTATCGGAAATTATCTCTAATAGTGACAAAACCAAATCTTATTCTTTTGAAATTCAAACCAAATAATGATTTAGTTTTTTTGTCATAAAATCTGGCGGCATTGTAGCTGAAAAGCAAAATTTTCGCCAATCCAATCCACCTTATTTAGTACGTCTATTAAGAAACAAGTAATGCCTGTCTGAAAAATTAGGCAACATACCTTTTAATTTTCAGACAGGCATTCGCAAAAAATGAACCGGCTTAGTTAAACGTGAAAGCTCTCACCGCAACCACATTCATCTTTCACATTCGGATTCTTAAATTTGAAACCTTCCTGTAAGCCTTCCTTTGCGTAATCCAACTCAGTACCATCGAGGTAAACATGGCTTTTCGGATCGACAAACACTTTTACACCGAACCCCTCGAATATCAAATCTTCTGGTTGAATCTCATCAACAAACTCTAAAGTATAAGCCATACCCGAACAACCACTGGTTTTTACTCCCAAGCGGATACCCTCGCCTTTTCCGCGCTTAGTAAGAAAGCTTTGGATATGGTTGGCCGCTTTTTCAGTAAGGGTAATCATAATTTGATCCTCATTTAATCATAATCAATCTGGCATTTCAGAGTTGCTTGCAAAGTAAAAAAACCATAAGAATTAATTTAGTTACTTAGAAAGCCTGCATTGTGTTTATGTTTATCCAGCAGTTTCGGACTGTTGCTTCGCCCATTCTACCGCTGCTCGAATAGCACTTTTAGCCTGAGGGCTATTTTTCCAACAAGCAGAACCGGTTAACACAGCACCTTGTCGCAAAATATCTTCCACATTGGCGGCAGCCAGCTGCGTAACGTCATCCAAGCCCATTTGCTGCAAGCGTTTCAATACTGTTGTGCCTATACCTTTCTGCGCCAATAATGATTGGATTTGTGTTTCAGTAAAGGCCATCACATACCTCACTAAACATTCGTTTGACATTCGTTTGATACGTTACAAATTAAATAATGCCTGTCTGAAAAACTTAAACGCCTTTTTTCTTTTTATAATCAGAAATAGCTGCTTTAATCGCATCTTCCGCCAAAATAGAACAGTGCACCTTTACCGGAGGCAACTCTAATTCTTCGGCAATTTCACTGTTTTTAATAGCCAAAGCCTCATCCAGACTTTTGCCCTTTACCCACTCTGTAATCAAAGACGAAGATGCAATAGCCGAACCGCAGCCATACGTTTTGAATTTGGCATCTTCAATTACACCTTCATCATTTACCTTAATTTGTAATTTCATCACGTCACCACAAGCAGGGGCTCCGACCATACCTGTACCGACTGATTCATCGTTCTTATCAAACGAACCGACATTACGCGGATTCTCATAATGATCAATTACTTTATTGCTGTATGCCATGGTTTTTTTCCTTCATGATATATAGTATGTTTATTGAGATGGTGGGGTTACCTTATTTCACCAATAAAGCTTCCCAATCATCATATTCTCCGTTGTATTGTTCAGCGAGTGCTTCTAAATTAGCAGCTATCTTCGCCATTTTCTCTGCATCAATGTAATCAACATGGGTCAGCGTTACTCTATACACTTCTGCATTATCCCTTGAGCGATTAATATCATTTAGGTATTTACCTAAACTTTCCGCAGCACACGCAAATGCCTCTGCATCTGCCAAGGTATCGAAATAAGCATAGTGGTGAATTGGCCTCAATTGGGAAAGATTATCCCCATAATTTTGCAAAGCTTCAATCATAGGAGCATTACGCTCATAAGCCTGCGCTTCCCTGCTCGGTAACAAGGTATTTCGGTAGAGCTGCCAATCAGGATCGTCTTCTGCATTTCCTCCCAGAACAAACGGGATTTCAGACAGGCTGTTTAAATATACAGCATTGGTTTTGTGGAACAGATCCGCATCATCTGAATAGAAAAAGACGATACGCTGCCCGTGTGAAGTAATTGAACCCACCCAAATGCCGCTTTGTTTCGCTTCGGCATGTTCTATAATACCTTCTATAAAAGCTTGCAAACGCACCACTTCTTGCTCTGTCGGCAAGCCGTTTGCTTCACCTTTATATCCCAAGGCAATGTTGCATAATATAGGTTTGTCGGCTAACGGCGCCTTTTCAGCTAAGTCGGTACGAACTCTAATAATGCAAGGGCTTCCATCAGGAAAACTTGCGGCATAGCAATGACATTTGGCTAAATCAACCATGACCCATCTTTCCGTTTCTCCATGTTGTAATTTTTTTATTATAAACTATTACAGAGTTTAGTGTTCAGCCCATTCTACCGTGCTTAAATCAACACCTTCTTTAAACATTTCCCACAAGGGAGACAACTCTCTTAATTTATCAATTTTCGATTTAATCAGTTCTGCTGCAAAAGCTACCTCTTCTTCTGTGGTCATACGGCCAAAGGTTATACGCAGCGAGCTATGTGCCAATTCATCATTGCGACCTAATGCACGTAGTACATAAGACGGCTCTAAACTGGCTGAAGTACAAGCCGAACCGCTGGATACAGCCAACTCTTTCACAGCCATAATCAGACTCTCACCTTCAACAAAGTTAAAGCTTACATTCAGATTTGTTGGCACCCTATGTTCTAAATCGCCATTGATGTATACTTCTTCGATACCTTCAATGCCTTTTAAGAAAAGGTCGCGCAATTTCAAAGCATGAGCATAATCCTGCTCCAATTCTTCTCGAGCCAAACGGAAAGCTTCCCCCATACCGACAATTTGATGTGTCGGCAAAGTTCCGGAGCGGAAACCTCTCTCATGTCCGCCACCATGAATTTGCGCCTCTAGGCGCACTCGTGGTTTTCGGCGTACATAAAGCGCACCAATCCCTTTAGGCCCATAAATTTTATGAGCAGAAAGGCTTAACAAATCAACTTTAGCCGCTTCCACATCAACAGGTGTTTTACCTGCGGCCTGTGCCGCATCAACATGAAAAATAATCTTATTTTCGCGGCAGATTTCACCGATAGCCGGAATATCTTGAATTACGCCAATTTCATTATTTACCCACATAACCGAAATCAAAATGGTATCCGGTCGGATAGCTCCTTTCAGCTCTTCCAAATCAAGCAAACCATTTTCTTTCACGCCAAGATAAGTAACTTCAAAACCCTGGCGCTCCAACTCACGCATGGTATCCAAAACAGCTTTATGCTCGGTTTTTACTGTAATTAGATGTTTGCCTTTGGTCTTATAGAAGTTGGCCGCCCCTTTAATCGCAAGATTATTAGACTCAGTGGCACCGCTGGTAAAAACGATTTCCTTAGCATCTGCATTAATAAGTTTCGCAATTTCTGCACGTGCATTTTCAACAGCTTCTTCTGCAACCCATCCGAAACCGTGGCTATTTGAAGCAGGATTTCCGTATATTTCGGTTAAATAAGGAATCATCTTTTCGGCCACGCGCGGGTCAACAGGAGTAGTAGCTGCATAGTCGAGATAAATCGGTGTTTTAATGGCCATGGTATTTGTTCTTTCCTAATGATCTAATTTTATATATATTTGATTTTTCTTCAGAAGAATTTAGTTGATTCAGATTAGCGCATCTGCGGAAAACTGATTGTTTGTATATTCCAGGTATTTTCAGCAGCGTATTGATCTAAAACATTCTGCAATGTCACATTACACAAATATTCATCAATTTTTTGATTTAATGTTTCCCATAAATAATGAGTAAGACAAGGGGCGCCTTTATGACAATTTGCTTTTCCATTGCATTGTGTGGCATCCAAGCTATCTTCAGCTGCCGAAATAATCTGAGCGATATTAATTTTATCCGCACCTGCAGACAAAATATATCCTCCCCCCGGTCCTCTCACGCTTTCTACCAAGTGCGCCCGCCTTAATTTGCTAAATAGCTGTTCGAGGTACGATAAAGATATATTCTGCCTTTCGCTGATAGCATTAAGCTTTACTGCCCCATGATTGGCATGCATAGCCAAATCCAGCATGGCAGTTACGGCAAACCTGCCTTTCGTAGTCAGTCGCATAAATTCTTTACTCTATAATGTATTAAACGAAATTTAAAGCATTTCGTTAAGATTTAGTCCGACTCTAAAATTTTCAGGGAGAAGAAATTGTCCAATATCCGAGTGTTTTAGTCAAGTATTGAGATAAAATGCTCTTAAATTTACTTACTAATTTTCAAACTACTGCACACCGCCAATTATATGGTTTGAAATCATTTGATTAATTAAAATACCCACTCACACCATTCAGGCAAAAAAAATTGGAATATTTTTTTTCTTAGTATAGAATGAGGCGAATTTTATTTGCACAAATACCTGAGTATAAGCATTAATAGCAAACAAACCCTGTTAAACAGTGCTATTTGTAAATACCCACTTATAACATCCTTATAGGTAATAAAAATGAAACGAGATTTAAGCAAAATGACCTGCATTGAAGACTTGCGCAGGGTAGCTCAACGTAAAGTGCCGAAAATGTTTTACGATTACGCTGATTCTGGTTCGTGGACTGAAGCGACTTATCGTGAGAATACAACTGACTTTAAAGACATTAAATTCAATCAACGTGTTTTAGTGAATATGGAAGGCCGCAGTTTGGCCACCAAGATGATTGGCCAAGACGTAAAAATGCCTGTTGCCATCGCCCCTACCGGCTTTACCGGCATGCAGCATGCCGACGGTGAGATTCTGGCAGCGCGCGCAGCAGAAAAATTTGGCATTCCATTTTCATTATCTACCATGTCCATCTGTTCGATTGAAGATGTTGCAGAAAACACCAGCGCACCTTTCTGGTTTCAGCTTTACGTGATGCGCGATCGTGAGTTTATGGAAAATCTGATTAAGCGCGCCCAGGCGGCAAAATGTTCTGCGCTTATCTTAACTGCCGACTTGCAGGTTTTAGGCCAACGCCACAAAGATATTAAAAACGGCCTTTCCGCACCTCCCAAACCAACATTGGCTAACCTGATTAACCTTGCCACCAAACCCGAATGGTGTATGAAAATGCTCAACACTGAGCGCCGCACATTCCGCAATATCGTAGGTCATGCCAAAAACGTAGGCGATTTATCATCTTTATCATCTTGGACTTCCGAGCAATTCGACCCGCGTTTGAGCTGGGATGATGTAGCACGCATCAAAGATTTGTGGGGCGGCAAATTGATTATCAAAGGCATTATGATGCCTGAAGATGCTGAACTTGCTGTTAAGAGTGGTGCAGATGCCCTTGTTGTTTCCAACCACGGTGGCCGCCAGCTCGATGACACCATTTCAAGTATTAAAGCTTTACCGGATATTGTCAGCACCGTGGGCAGCGACATTGAGGTTTGGTTGGATAGCGGTATCCGCAGCGGTCAAGATATTCTAAAAGCATGGGCTTTGGGTGCCCGCGGCACCATGATTGGCCGTGCCTTCCTCTACGGTTTGGGCGCTTATGGCGAAGAAGGCGTAACCCGTGCGCTGGAGATTCTCTATAAAGAAATGGATATTTCTATGGCATTTACCGGCCATCGCGACATCCACGATGTAGACGAACAGATTCTGGTTCCGGGCACATACCCAACCCCTATCAAGTAATTTGATATTAAGTTACGAAGAAGCACAATGCCTGTCTGAAACCATTTCAGACAGGCATAATTTATTTGCAACCATTTTTACAAGAAAAATAGGGCACAGATTAGCCATAACTCGAATCGTGGCTGCAAAAAAAATCTTTTTTGTGTTAAAGTTTGGTTTTAATAACTTCATTGGGCACAAGCGGTCGATGCCGCTTTTTTTATTGTGCTTTGAGAAAGATATTCTTAGTATGCAGTCTTGGCAACTTCCCGAACATATTGCCGACATTCTGCCTGACCGCGCACGGCATCTTGAAAGCGCGAAAGAAAGATTATTGGCTCTCTTCCGTTCTTACGGATACGAACTTGTGCACCCGCCCCTTATGGAATACAGTGCTTCGCTGCTTACCCATATTGATGCCGGCCTCTCACTCAAAACCATACGCGTAGTGGATCAAATAAGCGGCCGCCAATTAGGCATTCGTGCCGACATCACACCCCAAGTCGCCCGTATCGATGCCCACCTTTTATCGGCTAACAACGGAATCAACCGTTTATGTTATTCCGGTTCCGTACTACATGCAAAACCCGAAGGCTTTCTGACAACGCGCGAGCCTTTTCAGACAGGTGCAGAGCTGTATGGTTACGAAGGGGTGGAAGCTGACATCGAGATCATCGAATTAATGCTCAAGAGCCTGCAAATAGGCAATATTAACAATGTATTACTTTCTCTCGGCCATATCGGCGTTTTCCGTTCGCTTGCCAGCGCTGCCGAACTGAGTGAGGGCCAATCTCAACAATTATTGGCTTTAATGCAGAATAAAGACACCGATGTGATCAAAAAATTAGTTGGCGAATGGAAACTTGACGGCATGTGGGCCAAAGCATTCACCCTGCTCCCGTCTTTATACGGTGGTCGCGAAGTAATCGCAGAGGCCCGCCAACGCTTGCCTGACTTATTCAATGTCAACAACGCATTAGACCAGCTTGAAACGGTGTGCAACGCATTTTCTGATCAACCGATGCATATAGACCTCTCTGAATTGCGTGTCGATAATTACCACACCGGCCTGCTCTACGCTGCCTATGGCCAACACAGTCATGACGCAATTGCCCGCGGCGGTCGATATGACGGATTAGGCAAGCATTTTGGCCGTAACCGGCCGGCTACCGGCTTCAGCTTCGACTTACGTCGGTTCACCGGTAGCTTTACCGAGCAACGTAACCCTCCTATCAGTGTTGCTTATCAAGACCTAGAAACAGCACGCGATGCGGTTAATCATCTACGTGCAAACGGCGAGCGCGTTATCATTGATTATGGCGTTGAATCTAACGATAGCATTGCTTCCCGCCGATTAATATTAAAAAACGGCAACTGGGAAGTTCAGTAATTCCAACAATTTATTCATATTATTCACACAGGTTATTTAACATGGCTAAAAATGTAGTAGTGATCGGCTCCCAATGGGGTGATGAAGGTAAAGGTAAGATAGTAGACTGGTTGGCTGAGCAAGCCACCGGCGTAGTGCGCTTCCAAGGCGGCCATAACGCAGGCCACACTTTAGTTGTAGGCGGCAAAAAAACGATCTTACGCCTGATTCCAAGCGGCATTCTGCATGAAAATCTTGATTGCTTTATCGGTTCCGGTGTCGTAGTAAGCCCAGAAGCGCTTTTGGCCGAAATTGACGAACTGAATGCAGCGGGTGTAAAAAATGTGGAAGGCCGCTTAAAAATCGCACCGACCTGCCCATTGATTCTGCCTTATCACATCGCATTGGACCAAGCACGCGAAGCCTCACGAGGCGCAGGAAAAATCGGCACAACCGGACGCGGTATAGGGCCTGCCTATGAAGACAAAGTAGCCCGCCGTTCGATTCGTGCCGGCGACTTATTCGATATTGAAAAAGTTGCCGAAAAAATCAAAACCAACGTTGAGCTATATAATGTTCAACTGAAATATCTACACAATGCAGAACCGGTAAGCTATGAAAAAATCATGGAAACCATCAAAGGTTTCAAAGACCGTATTCTGCCCATGATTTCCGATGTATCGCGCACCCTGCATGAAAAAGGACAAAAAGGCGAATGCCTGCTGTTTGAAGGCGCGCAAGGTACTTTGCTCGACATTGATTACGGCACTTATCCGTTTGTAACTTCATCCAACTGCTCGGCAGGTGCCGCAGCACCGGGAGCAGGCGTACCTCCGCATATGCTGGATTATGTTTTGGGCATCGTTAAAGCCTACACTACCCGTGTAGGTTCCGGCCCGTTTCCTACCGAGTTATTTGATGAGGTGGGTAAAGGTTTGGCGGAGCGCGGCCATGAGTTTGGTTCAGTAACCGGCCGGGCTCGCCGTTGCGGCTGGTTTGATGCCGCAGCTCTGAAACGTTCTATCCAAATTAACGGTATCACCGGCATGTGTATTACCAAGCTGGATGTCATGGATGGCATTCAAGAAATCAAGCTCTGTGTAGGCTACACGTTGCCCGATGGCAGCACAACCGATATTCTGCCTTTCGGTGCAGATGCAGTTGCAGGTTGCGAACCGATTTATGAAACTTTACCCGGCTGGAGTGAAACGACTTTCGGTGTAAAAGAATATGACAAGCTGCCTGAAAATGCGAAAAAATATCTGAAGCGCATCGAAGAAGTATGCGGCGCACCGATTGCTATTATCTCTACCGGCCCGGATCGCGACGAAACCATCTTGTTGCAACATCCGTTTGCCAACTGATGCAGTTTTTCATACACTTTAAGGCGGCTCTTATAGCCGCCTTATTCAATATATCCCAATGTTTTTACTATGAAGTTTACCGACACCCACACACATCTTGCTGATACCCAGCTATACGATCAGCTTCAGCCGGTTCTACAACAAGCAGGCAATGTTGGTGTCTGGCGTTTCATTGTTCCTTCCGCATCCGTTAATGATTGGAACAGAGTAGCGCAATTACGAGCGCACTCTGTTCATTGCGCTTTCGGCATTCATCCATGGTTTGCAAAAGAAGCCGATCAGGTTTCTTTAGGCAAACTCGATAAACTTTTGCAATTTCATCCGCACGCGCTGATTGGTGAAATTGGCTTGGATTATGCCAATAAAAAACAAGCGCCTGAATCTCTCAATCAACAAAAAAATGTGTTCAAACAGCAGCTCAAGCTTGCCATGTACCACAGCCGCCCCGTTATTCTGCACAATGTGCACTCGGGTAATGATCTTATCCGCATGATTAAAGAAACCGGCTTCTCACAAGGCGGTTTCGCCCATGCCTTTTCAGGCAGCCTTGAAGAGGCAAACGAATTCATCAAGCTTGGTTTTAAAATAGGCATCGGTTCTTTATTGCTGAATCCGATGGCAAAAAAAGTCCGCAAAGCAGCTTCAGGGTTGCCTTTGGAAAGCATTGTTTTGGAAACCGACAGCCCCTTTATGCTGAGAAATAAAACCAATGTTCCCGCCAATGTGCGACGCATTGCTGAAATTGTGGCCGAACTACGAAATATTCCGCTACAAACCCTATCAGAGCAAACCGAAAAAAACGTAGATGCCATACTGAGTTTCTGCCGGTAACGGTTTCTATCGCACTAAGCTTTCAGACAGGCATCAACCGCACTCAAAATCTGCTAGAGAACGATTTTGAAAACTACCAAATCATCAACAAAATCAGTTAAATACAATAACAAATAAAGTTATTGATGCCTGTCTGAAAACCACTTTTTCAGACAGGCATTTCCATAACCATAACCCTTTACTTTCACACTCTAGCTTAACCCTGTTATCTCTTTAATCCTTTATTTCACAGCCATAAAAATAAACTCGGCGAAGTTAAAGCATCTCTTGCCTCAAGGCATAATCCCATTCATCATTACATTATTATTTTTTTCCGCTCTATATCGCTATGCCTCCGGTCAAACCGCACAAATATCTGCCCCTGCTGCTTGCGCTGTCGATATTTATGCAAATGCTTGACGCCACTATTCTCAATACCGCATTGCCGAAAATGGCGGAAGATTTACAAGCATCACCACTAAACATGCAGTCGGCGGTTATTTCATACGCTTTAACCTTGGCTTTGCTTATGCCGCTTAGCGGCTATTTGTGCGACCGCTATGGCACTCGGAAAGTGTTCGCCGTTTCTATGGGATTGTTTGTATCAGGCTCTATCATGGCCGCGGCAGCACCTAATCTGGTTACTTTGGTAGTCGCGCGCGTGGTTAAGGGCATGGGCGGCTCGATGCTGATGCCGGTGCCGCGCTTGGTTTTGATGCGGGCTTATGATAAATCGCAGCTTTTGTATGTGATGAATTTCGTGGTGATGCCCGCCCTCTTAGGGCCGGTACTGGGGCCTTTAGTGGGAGGTTACTTGGTTGAATATGCAAGTTGGCATTGGATTTTTTTAATTAATGTGCCTATCGGCATTATCGGCATCTGGTTCACATTGAAAATCATGCCGGATTTTCATGCACCTGAAACCGCCGTTGCTCGTTTTGATGTGTCCTGCTTTTTTCTGTTTGCCTCAAGAGCCGTTTCGCTAAGCTTAGCCATAGAAACCTTAACGCACCCCGGCCCACATTGGTTTTCCATCTCATTAGGATTGTTCGGCATGGCTGCTTTCTGGCTTTATCTGCAACATGCCAAGCAGGATAAACAGGCACTTTATCCGCTCAATTTAATGCAAGTGAGAACATTCCGTTTGGGCATTGCGGGCAACCTTGCCAGCCGGCTGGGCATGGCTGCCGTGCCTTTTCTGCTGCCGCTTTTCTTGCAATTGGCCTTCAGCCGCAGTCCCAGCGAATCCGGCTGGATTCTGGCACCAATTGCCCTTGCCGCATTAATGACCAAACCGCTGATCAAGTCCCTTATCAGCCGCGCAAGCTACCGTAATGTGCTGATTTGGAACACTCGGCTTATCGGCATCATTATCATCATGCTTTCCCTTCCAACGGCAACAACTCCTCTATGGTTGCTCATACCATTATTATTCCTTTTAGGCATGTGCAACTCACTACAATATTCTGCCATGAACACTCTGACTATTGCCGACCTACGCCCGGGTCAGGCCAGCAGCGGCAACAGCCTGATGACGGTAAACCAGCAGCTTTCAATCAGCCTCGGTATCGCTTAGGCGCCTTATTGCTCAACCGGTTCAGCATTCCCGAAATCAGCGGGGGCAACCTGCATAACGCCTTTCGTTATACTTTCTGGGTTATCGGCATCATCACTTTTTCTTCCTCTCAAGTATTCGCCCTCCTCCATAAATATGATGGGGCGAATTTAACCGAACGCTGAAGCATTTTTCAGACAGGCATCCTAATCTGCCGTTTTCCAAGTCGGCTCAAGTTCTTTATAATGCAACACCATTTATCCTAATTAAATCTATAAACTATGTTCCCCTTATTTTCAGACTTCACACATCTTATTCCGCAAATTGCCGACCAAACCGGTACGGCTCTGCTTAAAAATACCGGCGAAGGATTCAAAAGCTTCATTCTTTCCCTCTTCGCACGAGACGAATTTGCCTCGCAGTTTTTACAAACCAGCTTCAGCCACTTTTCCGGCTGGCTCGATATTGCCGTGGCCGCCGTCATTATGGGCCTGGCCTACTGGCTGTCTTCTGTGTGGATACGCAAAAAACCGATTGATTATTCTGCCCGCTTCGCCTTTCTGCGCCACTTGGGGCAACGGATTCTTTGGCCCGTATTGATATTGGTGCTGACCTTTATCGCACTGATTGTCTGGAACGCCATCGGCTTGCGCCCCCTTTGGCTGAGGCTGCTGCTCTTGGCCGCGCAATGGATGATTCTAATCCGCGCCGCCTTGGCTATCGTTCATGCCGCCATGCCGGCCAACAAATTCAGCAATTGGCTGGAAAACACCATTGCCAGCACACTTTGGGGCTACTTCCTGCTCTGGGTTTCCGGCATTGACGACATCATCATCAATTGGATGAAAAACCTAACCTTCTCGGTAGGTTCCGGCACATTAAGCCTATACACCATACTCACCGGCTTGCTGTGGGTAGGCGTAATTATGATGTTGGCCTTATGGTTATCAAAAGTGATTCAAGGCAAATTGATGAGCAGCAACCATCTCGACATCAACTTGCGGATTATGCTTTCCAATATTGTCAAAACCGTTTTGGTTATCTTATCCGTGTTGATTGCGCTGCCTTTGGTCGGCATCAACCTTACCGTATTGTCTGTATTCGGCGGCGCATTGGGTGTGGGTATCGGTTTTGCCTTACAGAAAATCGCCAGCAACTATATTTCCGGCTTCATCATTCTCGGCGACCGTTCCATCCGTCCCGGCGACCGGCTTACCGTTGACAACTTCACAGGCTACGTTACCAAAATTACTTCCCGCTTCGTAGTATTGCGCAGCGCCACCGGTTCCGAAGCATTGGTTCCGAACGAAACGTTTATTACCTCGATGGTGGTTAACGAATCCTATACCGGCAAATCCTTGTCTCAAGGCTTGGATGTTCAAGTTTCTTACAGCTCTGATATTGTCCGCGCGATGGAAATCATGCAGGCGGCAGCGGCTGCGCAAGAGCGTGTTGAAACCTCTCCCGAACCGAACGCATTTTTGATCGGTTTCGCCGACAACGGCATCGATTTACGCGTTACCTTCTGGGTAAAAGACCCGGAAAACGGCTTTCTCGGCCTGTTTTCCGCCATCCTGCTGGATATTTGGAAACGCTTTAATGAAGAGAATATCGAATTTCCGTTCCCTCAACGCGAAGTGCGCATCCTCAACGAAACCGCCGAACCCAGCGATATGGCCATGTTGCGGGCAGGCCTTAAAGCCCGCGGCGATACCGAATCCATCGACCCGGACAGCGACGAATGAATCAAGCCAAACCCTTAAAACAGCCCATCTCCGTGCTGGTCGTGCTCCACGACGGCGCGGGGCAGGTTTTATTGCTGGAACGCGCTGACAACGCAGGGTTCTGGCAGTCTGTAACCGGCAGTGTCGAAACCGGCGAAAGCCTGTCTGAAACCGCCTTCCGCGAAGTCTGGGAAGAAACCGGCATCTGGCTGAATGCCGAAGATTTAAATGATTGGCAAGAAAGCACGGTATATGAAATCTACCCGCATTGGCGCTGGCGCTACCCGGAAGGTGTCACACACAATACCGAACACATCTTTTCCGCCGTCATTTCCAAAGCAAGCAAGATTACTTTGGCGGAACACGTTTCCTACCGATGGCTACCCGCAAAAGAAGCAGCCGAAAAGGTATTCTCACCGTCAAACCGCAGCGCTATTTTAAATTTGGCTAAACATTGAAAATGCCTGTCTGAAAAGATTGAATATCCTTTCAGACAGGCATATATTAATTGTATAACTTCAACAAACAATACGGAAAACACCACAACCATGTCTGTCAATCCCATTATTATTACCACCTATAATATGCACAAAGGCATGTCGCCACTCAACCGCTTTGTGCAAGTCGACAGTATGGCAGAAGCCATCCAAAGCCTACGTTCCGATATCTTATTTTTACAAGAAGTACAAGGTGAAAACCTGCGCCGCCAGCTCAAGCTGCCCGCTTTCCCTAAAGCCCCCCATTACGATATTTTGAGCGACCGTCTGGATTATTACTCAAGCTACGGCAAAAACGCCATATATAAAGAAAAACACCACGGCAATGCCATTTTGAGCCACTTGCCCATCCACACCCAACACAATCTGAACATCACCGTCAACAAGCTCGAGCGGCGCGGTGTGTTGCATTGCGAAATCCATCCCGAAGGCTGGCCTTTCCCCATCGTATGCCTGTGTGCCCACCTCAATCTGCTGGAAGTTGACCGAGTCAAGCAATACACCGCCATCTTCGAATACGTTACCACCTACGTTGCACCGCAAAGCCCGCTTATTCTCGCCGGCGACTTCAACGATTGGCGCCACAAATCCTGCATGAACATAGGCCGCACGCTGGGCTTGAAAGAAGTGTTTATCGACTATTTCGGCTCCCGGCCCAAAACCTTTCCCGCACGTATGCCTTTTTTAAGTCTCGACCGAATCTATACGCGCAATCTGGATATTCTCGACGCCCAATTACACAAC
The DNA here is from genome assembly GCF_000227765.1 of Neisseria wadsworthii 9715. GTDB lineage: Bacteria > Pseudomonadota > Gammaproteobacteria > Burkholderiales > Neisseriaceae > Neisseria > Neisseria wadsworthii. Next base: position 1,136,409 of record NZ_JH165159.1, on the reverse strand, counting down.
GGCACCCCCTGGCAAAACCTTTCCGACCATCTTCCACTAAGTGCCACACTGGCGCCCACGTCCTTTTAACCGGCTTTCGTTCCCCTTAGGAGAAGAAAGCTTTTCAGGCGGTACAATTCACGGTATAGTGTAAAAACAAGTAATCAAATATACCGTACAGCTATGGATTACCTGAGAAAGATGCCTTTCATCATCGTATTTATCGATAAAAAAGGCCATTCCTATGATGACAGCAGCCGCGACCTGAATGCCTACATTCAGCGCCACCCCCTGATTATTCCGCGTCTGCATCAGCCCCGCTTTTCCGCCAAAATTCTGGAAATTGCCGCCCACCAATGTGGCATGAGGGTTGTTCGCCGTCCTGCCGACAACCTCGTGCCCCGCAACCTTACCTATGTTATCCGAAAAAATATCTTTAAAAACGATGAAGAGCTGTGGAACTTCATTAACAAGCCTGAAAACATCAACTCTGTAAAATAAGCTCCGTACAAAAAGTACGGGCTTTTTTCAGACAGGCATACAGAAAGACAAAAATGCTTTTAATGATTGATAATTACGATAGCTTCACCTACAACATAGTGCAATATTTCGGCGAATTGGGGCAGAAAGTGCTCGTGCGCCGCAACGATGCTATCAGCTTGGAAGAAATAGAAAAACTTTCCCCTCAATACCTCATTATCGGCCCTGGCCCTTGTTCGCCCAAAGAAGCCGGCATCTCCGTTGCCGCCATGCAACACTTCGCCGGCAAACTCCCCATTATGGGCATCTGTCTCGGGCATCAAACCATAGGTGAAGCTTTCGGCGGGAATATTGTTCGTGCGAAAACCCTGATGCACGGCAAAGTTTCACCCGTAAAACATCTCGGACAAGGCATGTTCCGCAACCTGCCCAATCCCGTAACCTGCACGCGCTACCACAGCCTGGTTATCGACCGCACCACCCTTCCCGACTGCCTTGAAATCACAGCCTGGACGGATGACGGCGAAATTATGGGAGTGCGCCATAAAACCCTGCCCATCGAAGGCGTGCAGTTTCACCCTGAAGGGCTGCTTACCGAACACGGCCATGATATGCTAAACAACTTTTTAGAAGCATTCAAAACCTTCAATGCCTGTCTGAAAACCGAATAACCTACAATCCGCAATCGTAAAAAGAATTATGATCACCCCCCAACAAGCAATTGCCCGCCTCATTGATAACAATGAACTTTTTTATGATGAAATGACTGACCTGATGCGTCAGATTATGAGCGGTCAAGTTCCCTCCGAACAAATCGCCGCCATTCTGGTCGGCTTAAGGGTAAAAGTGGAAACCGTATCTGAAATCAGCGCAGCAGCTACCGTGATGCGCGAGTTTGCCACGCCCGTACCCGTAATCAACCATGAAAATCTGGTTGATATCGTCGGCACTGGCGGAGACGGCGCCAAAACATTCAACATTTCCAGCACCACCACATTCGTTGCCGCAGCAGCAGGCGCACACATCGCCAAACACGGCAACCGCTCGGTATCTTCTTCCAGCGGCGCGGCTGATGTGATGGAGCAAATGGGCGTATCGCTCGCCCTTTCACCCGAGCAAGTAGGGAGATGCATCGACGAAACCGGCATAGGTTTTATGTTTGCTCCGAACCATCATAATGCCATGCGCTATGTCGCTCCCGTGCGCCGCTCGCTCGGCATCCGAACCATGTTCAATATTTTAGGCCCGCTTACCAATCCTGCCGGCGCACCCAATCAGCTGCTCGGTGTATTCCATACCGACTTATGCGGTATCCTCTCCCGCGTTTTGCAGCAACTCGGTTCCAAACACGTGATGGTTATTTGCGGGAAAGACGGGCTGGACGAAATCACCCTGACCGGGACCACCCGTGTTGCCGAACTAAAAAACAACAAAATCAACGAATACGATATTTCACCTGAAGAATTCGGCATTCCTCTGCGCGAAAACCTCAACGAAATCCGCGTAGATAACAGCCAACAATCTCTCGAAATGATGAACGCCGTATTGGCCGGCCAACCCGGTGCCGCACGCGACATCGTATTGCTCAACTCCGCCGCTGCCATCTACACCGGCGGCAAGGCCGACTCCTTGGCAGAAGGTTTTGAAGCCGCCAAAGAAGCGCTCGATTCAGGTCGCGCCAAAGCCAAGCAGCAAGAGCTGGTTGCCTACACACAAAAACTGGCGCAAGAGCAAAACGCTTAATCTACCATTCCCAACTATACCGGCACAAAAGAATGCCTGTCTGAAACACCTTCAGACAGGCATTCTTCATGACCAATCGTTTTTTACGACTTCTTAGCTTTAAAGCCCAATAAATGCTGCTGTGTTGCCAGCCACGCGCCGCCCATCCCCAGCGCGGTAACCACCAACAACACCAGCAAAATTTCCGAGAAGGTAAAAAAACGCCATTCAATATTCACACCGTAAGGTTTGAATATCTGGTTCACTAGAGGCCGGCTCGAGGCCATCAGCCAAGCGCATAACACCAAACTCACGCCCGCCGCCAAAAGGCTTTGCCACGCAGCCTGATAAAGGAACGGACGGCGGATAAACGATGAAGGCGCACCCAAAAGTTTAGTAATTTCAATCTCTTCTTTACGGCTCAGAATCTGCAAACGAATGGTATTGTGCGCCACCAACACAAAAGCCAAGCTCAAAGTAACCGCAAGAAAATAAAATATTTTTCGGATAAAATCGTTCACTTGGTAAAGCGTTTGCATCCATTCCGCATCGAGCTGCGCACTTTCCACCATAGGAAATTGGTTCAAATCATTTTGCAACGCCTTCATCTGCTCCGGCGCAGGATGGCCTTGCGGGGTTACGATAAACACATCGGGCAGCGGATTTTCATCCAGCATCGACACCAAATCCTGCCCGCCCATGCTTTTCTGCAATTCATCCAAGCCCTGTTGCTTACCGACAAATTCATATTTCTCAATCCGCTTGTCTTGCGACAAAAGTTTGCGCACCTCTTCATTGTCGCCCGTATCCGCGCTCAGCTCCATATAAAGCGTAATTTGCGGCGCTTCTTTCATTTTACCGATCAACGCCTGCGCACTCTGCACACCAAGATAAAGCGACAACGGCAAGGTCATCGCAATTGAAAGCATGATAAGAATCAAAAACATACCGAAAGGTTGGCGGATAAATTGAGCGGCTGCGCTCTTGGCCGATTCGGTATGCAGCGAAAAATAATGTTTCAGATTCATTATGCGAACCTCCCTTGGTGCAAACGCAGAATCCGGTGGCCGTAATCCGCCATCAAGCTTTCATCGTGCGCCGCCACAATAACCGTGGTGCCCGCTTCATGAAATGTTTTAAACAATTCCATAATATCCAAGGCATAAGCGCGGTCTAAGTTGGCCGAAGGTTCATCGGCAATCAGCAAACTGGGCTGGTGAACCACCGCGCGGGCGATACACAGCCTTTGCTGCTCACCGCCCGACATGGTAATCGGATCCGCCTTCTCTTTGCCCGCCAACCCCACTTTTTCAATCGCAATCAGCGCCCGCTCTTCCGCCGCTTTCACGTCATAGCCGGTGATACGCAGCGGCAAAATCACATTTTGCAGCACATTGCGGTCATAAAGGATTTTATGGTCTTGAAAAACAATGCCGATATGTTGGCGCAGAAAACCAAGTTGGTTATCGGAAAGATCGCTGATATTCTGATTATTCATCCAAACCTTGCCTTCGGTGGGCTTGGTGATTCCGGCAATCAGCTTGAGCACGGTTGACTTACCCGCACCGGAGTGGCCTGCCAAAAAAATCATTTCGCCTTTATTAATCTGAAAGCTCAGATTCTTAATTGCGGCAAACCCGCCCGGATAGATTTTAGAGACTTGTTCGAATCGTATCATGATGGTTGTCTGTGAATTATTTAAGCCAATGTAATATTTAAACCAATATTTGACCGATTATACAATAAGGCCGACGAAAACCGCCCGTCTGTTTTATAATGTGAAACAAATCCAAGATAAAAGGAAACACAATGTTAACCCCCGATCAAGTGAAGCAAATGATTGCAGATATCGCAAAATGCGAACATATTGAAGTGGAAGGCGACGGCCATCATTTTTTTGCCACCATCGTTTCCAGCGAATTTCAAGGCAAAGCCCGCTTGTCACGCCACCGCATGATTAAAGACGGCCTGGCCGAAAAGCTCGCTTCCAACGAATTACACGCCCTTTCCATTCAAACTGCCGCCACGCCTGAAGAATGGGCCGCCAAAGGCAACTGATAAAAGGTTTCCGGCGATGATGGATAAACGAACCTACCTGCAAGCTTTCATCATTCACTTGCAAATCAACCAGATTCCGTCTAAAGAAAAAAGCGACCATATTTATCTGTCACAAAGCAACCATCGTTTTTTTCTGGAAATGCTCGTTTACGAAAACGGCACATTCGAAACACTCATCACTGATTTGGGCAGCGGCTCTTTTGCCAAGCGAGAGCAAGGTGAATGGGTGGATGCCAACGATTTGAAAGCACGGCTGCAATCCTATCAGGATATTCTGAATAAAGCCCGTTAATCCGAACCCATGCCTGTCTGAAAATATTCAGACAGGCATTACCAACCCATATCCCAAAATCGCCTTTATCTTTTATAATTCCAAATTCGGCGCATAAGCCATAACATTCATTCCCAAGCAGCCGAAATGCGCTGCCGCTCCTATTATTTCGAAAGACCAAAACTGTGGATAAACTCAAAATCTCCGCCAACGGCCCATTAAACGGCGAAATCACCGTATCCGGCGCCAAAAACGCCGCCCTGCCGCTGATGTGCGCCGGCCTGCTTACCGCCGGCACTTTGCGCTTGAAAAACGTGCCCATGCTGCGCGACGTGAAAACCACCCAAAAACTGCTGCAAGGCATGGGCGCGCGCGTGCTGACCGACAATGTGCACGAATTTGAAATCAACGGCGGCACGGTCAATAACACCGTTGCCCCGTATGAATTGGTAAAAACCATGCGTGCTTCGATTCTGGTGCTCGGCCCCACGCTGGCGCGCTTCGGCGAAGCACAAGTGAGTTTGCCCGGCGGCTGTGCCATCGGTTCGCGCCCCGTCGACCAACACTTGAAAGGCTTGGAAACAATGGGCGCGGAAATCACCATCGAACACGGCTACGTGAAAGCCAAAGGCCGCTTGAAAGGCGCGCGCGTGGTGATGGATGTGGTTACCGTGGGCGGCACCGAAAACCTGCTGATGGCCGCCACTTTGGCCGAAGGCACCACCATTTTGGAAAACTGTGCCATCGAGCCTGAAGTGGTGGATTTGGCCGAATGCTTAGTCAAAATGGGTGCGAAAATCAGCGGTATCGGCACATCCATTATGACTATTGAAGGTGTAAAAGAGCTGCACGGCTGCGAACACAGCGTTGTGCCCGATCGCATCGAAGCCGGCACCTTCCTGTGCGCTGTCGCCATGACAGGCGGCAAAGTCGTGTTGCGCAACGCTGCACCGAAAACCATGGAAGTGGTGCTGGACAAACTGGTGGAAGCCGGCGCGATTATCGAAGCGGGCGACAACTGGATTTCCATCGATATGCAGCAACGCCCCAAAGCCGTGGATATCCGCACCGTGCCGCACCCCGGTTTCCCCACCGACATGCAGGCACAGTTTATGGTGATGAATGCCATCGCCGAAGGCACCGGCAAAGTGGTGGAAACCATTTTTGAAAACCGCTTTATGCACGTGCCCGAGTTGAACCGTATGGGCGCGAACATCACTGCCGAAGGCAACACCGCGATTGTGAAAGGCGTGGAAAAATTGTCCGGCGCCACCGTAATGGCCACCGACCTGCGCGCTTCCGCCAGCTTGGTGATGGCTGGCTTGGTGGCCGACGGAGAAACCATTGTCGAACGCATCTACCACCTCGACCGCGGTTACGAACACATCGAAACCAAACTCGGCAAAGTAGGCGCGAAAATCGAACGCATCAGTTGATGCGCTGCGGCTAGGCGGTAAACCGCGGTTTCCCAACACCCCCAGCTAAGGAACATGCCATGAAAGTTTACACAGCAGAAGAAATGCGTCGACACGAGCAAATGGCCGTGGATAAAGGCATCAGTTTTGCACAACTTATGGAAAATGCCGGTAGCGCGGCAGCGGGAGATTTACTCAAGCGGTTTCCCCAAGCCGGCCGCGCACTGATTGTGTGCGGCAAAGGCAATAACGGCGGAGACGGCTTGGTTATCGCCCGCATTTTGCAAGCGGCAGGCTGGCAGGCAGACATTGTGTTTGTGTTGGGCAACGAATTGTCGCCGCTGGCAGAATCCAACCGCCAAAAGCTGCTTAATCTGCACGGCATCGAATTTGCCGAACTCAATACCTGTCTGAAAAAGCCTTATGCCTTGATTATCGACGGCATTTTCGGCACCGGTTTTACCGGCTCGCTGCCGCAGGCCGTGGCAGAAACCTGCCGCAGCTTAAACGCCATGCCGGGCACTAAAATCGCGCTGGATATTCCTACCGGCTTAAACTGCGATACGGCCGAAGCCGATGCCGACACTTTTCAGGCCGACATCACCTACACGTTCGCCGCCTACAAACCTGCGCATCTTAATGAGGCCGGCAAAGCTTATTGCGGCGAAACCCTGTGTTTGGATATAGGGATTGAATGATCACTGCTGCAAAACAAATGCATAAGCAGTAATCCGATGCCTGTCTGAAAACCACGCCGCCTTTTTCAGACAGGCATTACCTTTAAACCTGCAACCCTCATTACCCACATGCACACAACAGAAAACCTCCACGCATCCGGCGAAGAACGCAAAGGCTTATGGTATGCGCTGGGCTGCTATTCCATCTGGGGGCTGTTCCCGATTTACTGGTATCCGCTCAACCAATCTGCCATAGGCGCCGATCAGATCTTAGCGCAACGCATCGTTTGGTCGGCCATATTCGCCCTGCTCATGTTGCTTATATTTAGGCAAACTGCTGCCGTGCGCGCCGCGTTTAAGCAACCCAAAGTTTTGGGGCTGCTGATGCTTTCATCTTTTCTGATCGGCATCAACTGGCTGGTTTACCTGTGGGCGATTGTCAACCATCATGTGCTGGATGCCAGCCTCGGCTATTTCATCAACCCTTTGTTCAACGTATTGCTCGGCGGCCTGATTTTTAAGGAGCCGTTAAACCGCGCCCAAAAAGCCGCCGTTGTGCTCGCCTTTATCGGCATTCTTTGGCTGGCGCTGCCTGCCGGGCAGATTCCGTGGGTGGCTCTGCTGCTTGCCTTCAGCTTCGGCGGCTACGGCCTGATACGCAAACTCGCCCCCATGGAAGCCTTACCCGGCTTGGCTTTGGAAACTGTGCTTATCGTGCCTTTCGCGCTGGCTTATTTGGCTTGGTGCCATACGCAAGGCACATTGGTTTTCGGTGAACTCAACAACCTGCAAATCTCCCTTCTGCTCGGCTCCGGCGCCATTACCACCATACCTCTGCTGTTTTTCGCCGCCAGCGCCAAACGTATCCCTTTATCATTGCTCGGCATCTTGCAATACGGCGCACCGACTTTGCAGTTTTTAATCGGGCTGACTTTGTTTGGCGAAAGCTTCGATTTCAACCGCTTCATCGGCTATTTATGGGTGTGGGCCGGCGTAGCCGTGTTTCTGCTTGCAGGTTGGCGGGCAAGAAAAATGCCTGTCTGAAAAGTTTCAGACAGGCATTTGAAACACTATTTCACATTAGCCGATAGAAGCATTCACAAACGCCACCAACTGGCCTTTGGCCAATGCGCCCACTTTAGTGGCAACGCTTTGGCCGTTTTTAAACACCATCAGCGTCGGAATACCGCGCACGCCGAATTGCGCAGGCGTTTGCTGGTTGTCGTCAATATTGATTTTTACCACTTTCACTTTGCCTTCAAACTCAGCCGCCACTTCGTCCAAAATCGGCGCAATCATTCTGCAAGGGCCGCACCACGGCGCCCAAAAATCCAGCAAAACCGGCACATCTGATTTCAAAACATCTTGCTCGAAAGAAGCATCGGTAGCGTGTACGACTAAATTGCTCATATTTTTTCCTTTTCTTTTGGAATAGATGGCTATGAAAAATCAAACTTCATAGCCATATCTGTAAATTAAAACTTACCTATCTGTGAGGATAAGGCCGCCTGGCTTAAATTTCAAGCCTTATTATGCGCTAATAGTTTTTTCGTATAGTCGTTATCAGGATTTGCAAACACCGCCCTGCAATCGCCCTGTTCCACCACCGCACCGTCTTTCAACACCATCACCCGGTGCGACAAAGCATTGATCACCGCCAAATCATGGCTGATGATAATCAGGCTCAAACCATGCTCCCGCTGCAAATCGCCCAAAAGCTTCAAAATCTGCTGTTGCCATTGCACATCAAGCGCACTGGTCGGCTCGTCGAGCACCAAAATTTTCGGGCGCACAATAATCGCGCGTGCGATTGCCAGCCGCTGGCGCTGCCCGCCGGAAAACTCGTGCGGGTATCGCTCCAGAATATCGCCGTGCAAACCCACCGTTTGCAGCACCTCAAGCACCCGCACCTTTTTCTGATCTGCATCCAACGCAGGCTCGTACACGTTCAAAGCCTCGGACACTATTTCCAACACATTCATGCGCGGGTTAAATGCGCCGAACGGATCCTGAAACACCATCTGCGTTTCGCGACGCAAATCCGGCCGCCAAGCTTCGCCCCGGATTTTCAGGCTGCCTTTTGCAGGCATCAACTGTACCAAAGCCTTGGCCAGCGTGGTTTTTCCGCTGCCGCTCTCGCCGATTACGCCCAGCGTTTCACCGCTTTTCAAGGTGAACGACACCGGTTGCAGCAACACTTTTTCCCGCTTTTTAAACCAGCCCGCCCGCTCGCTGACCGACACGCTGACTTGCTCTGCCTCCATCACCGTTTCCGCGTTTTCAGACAGGCATTGCACCCTGCGCTCGGGCACGGCATTCAGCAACATTTGCGTATATTCATGCTGCGGCCGCGCAAACACTTCCGCCACGCTGCCTTGCTCGACCACACGCCCGTGCTGCATCACCACCACATTATCGGCAAAGCGGCGCACCAAGTTCAAATCATGGCTGATGTAGAGTAGCGTCATATTTTTCGATTGCTGCAAGCGCCCGAGCAAATCCAAAATCTGCGCCTGCACCGCCACATCCAGCGCCGTGGTCGGCTCGTCGGCAATCAGCAGCTTCGGTTCCGCTGCCACCGCCATTGCAATCATCGCCCGTTGCCGCTGCCCGCCGGAAAGCTGAAACGGGTAAGCAAACGCTTTTTCTTCGGGATCGTGAATGCCTGTTTCCGCAAGCAGCCCAACCGCCCGCGCCCATGCCTGTTTCTTATCCAATCCCAAATGCAACGTCAACACCTCGGCGATTTGCGCACCCACGCGCATCACCGGGTTCAGCGCCGTCATCGGCTCCTGAAACACCATGCCGATTTCCCGCCCGCGCAAACGCCGCAACTGCCGTTCGCTGCAATCAAGCAGGTTTTCGCCGTTAAATTTCAGGCTGCCGCTCAACGACACATCCGGATTCAAACGCATAATCCCCTGCGCCAACACCGTTTTACCGCTGCCGCTTTCGCCCACAACCGCCGTTTTGCTGCCCTGTTTGACGTTGAGATTGATGTCGTACAGCACTTGTTTGCCGGGGAAAGAGGCGTTTAGGTTTTCAATTTGCAGAATATTCATCCCCTCGCCCTCACATCAAATGCATGCCGCAGCCCTTCACCTATCATTACCAGTAAAAGCAGCATCACGGTCAGGGTGCCGAATGCAGACAGGCCTATCCACCAGGCGTCAAGATTGTCTTTGCCTTGAGCCAGCAGTTCGCCCAAGCTCGCTTGCGAAGCGGGCACACCCAAGCCGAGGAAGTCGAGGCTGGTAAGGGCAAGCACGCCGCCGGAGATGCGGAAAGGCAGGAAAGCAAGCACGGGGGTTAGGCTGTTGGGCAGGATGTGGCGCCACATGATGGTGCGGTCGGGCACGCCCATGCTTTTGGCGGCCGAAACATAATCGGCTTGCCGGTTTTTAAGAAATTCGGCGCGCACATAATCGGATAAGCCCATCCAGCCGAACAGGGAGAGCAGAAACAGCAGCACCAGCAGGCCGGGATTGAAAAATGATGAAAGAATAATCAGCAGATAAAGCTCGGGCATGCCGCCCCAGATTTCCATAAAACGCTGCATCAACAAATCGGTTTTGCCGCCGAAATAGCCTTGCACGGCGCCGGCCAACACGCCGATGGTGGTGGTAACCGCGGTCAACACCAAAGCAAACAGCAGGGAATCGCGGAAGCCGTATACCAATCTTGCCAACACGTCGCGGCCGCGGTCGTCGGTGCCCAGCAGGTGGTTGGCAGACGGCGGCGCGGGGTCGGGCAGTGTGTCGAAATCGTTTAAGGTGTTGGCGGCGTAGGGGTTAACAGGATAAACCGCGCGGTTGCCGCCGTTGGTTATATTGTGTTTGATAAGCGGGTCGAGATAATCGGCGGGTGTATCGAAGTCGCCACCGAAATCTTTGTCGTAATAGGTTTTAAAAATGGGAAAGTAATGGCGGCCTTCGTAGTTGACCCACAAGGGTTTGTCGTTGCTCCACAAGGGTGCGAGCAAGGCGGCGGCAAAAAGCAGCAGCAGGATAATCAGGCTGATGCTGCCGCGCTTGTGTTTTTTAAAGGATTGCCAGGCTTTTGCGGCTAAGATGTTTCGCATAAGTCTCCGTTTTGGTCTATGCCTGTCTGAAAGGCTATTTCCGGCCGCCGAAATGGATACGCGGGTCAACCCATGAGTAGGAAATGTCGGTAAGCAGCTTGGCCAGCAGCCCCATGAGGGTAAACACGTAGAGCGTGCCCATTACCACGGGATAATCGCGTTTCATCACGGATTCGTAGGAAAGCAGGCCGAGGCCGTCGAGCGAAAACAGGGTTTCAATCAGCAGGCTGCCGGTGAAAAATGCGCCGATAAATGCGGCGGGAAAGCCGGTTACCAGCGGAATCATGGCGTTACGGAAGATGTGTTTAGTGAGAATATGTTTTTCAGACAGGCCTTTGGCGCGCGCGGTGTACACATATTGGCGGCGGATTTCTTCGAGAAACACGTTTTTGGTCAACACGGTAACCACGGCCAGATTGCCGGCCACCGAAGCGGCTATCGGCAGCGTGATGTGCCAGAGGTAGTCTTTGATTTTGCCTGCGGTGCTCAGTTCGTCCCAATTGCTGCCGGTTAAGCCGCCTTGCGGAAACCAGGCGAAAAAGCTGCCGCCGCCAAACAGCACCAGCAGCACCAAGCCCAACACAAAAGCGGGCACAGTGTAGCCCACCAAAATCACGATACCGCTCAAGGCATCGAAGCGCGTGCCGTCTTTTACTGCGCGCATAATGCCCAAAGGCACGGAAATCAGGTAGGTAAGGAAAAATGTCCACAGCCCCAAACTCATGGAAACGGGCAGTTTTTCTTTCACCAGTTCCAACACGGTTTGATGGTGGAAAAAGCTTTCGCCCAAGTCAAAGCGGGCAAACTTCGCCACCATTTCGCCAAAACGCTGCAAAGGCGGCTTATCGAAACCGTAGAGCGCGTTTAGCTTTGCCATGTCTTCCGCGTTGAGGCGGTTGCCGCTGCGGTTAATGCCCACGCCGCTGCCCTGCGCGGCTTCGCTAATCATGCCCGCACCGGTCAGCCGGTCAACCATTTGGTCAACCGGGCCGCCGGGCACAAATTGGATGATGGCGAAAGTAATCGCCAAAATCCCCAAAAGCGTGGGAACCAGCAGCAGCAATCGCTGGATGATGTATCGGAGCATGCAACCAATCCTTGTTAAGCAAATGCCTGTCTGAAAACACAATAATGCTTTTCAGACAGGCATTTGCTTATTTATTGAGCAACATCAGCTCAACCAACACGTTTTTAAACAAGAATCCGATCACGCCCAAGCCCAATACCAAAAAGAGCATAAACATGCCGAATTTACCCGCATTGGATTTTTTACCCAAATCCCACACGATAAAACCCAAGAAGCCCACCAACACGGTCAGGCCGATTCTCAAAGACCAAGTTGCGAATTCCGCTTCAGTCATTATCTTTATCCTTTCTTGATTCCGGCTGCCTCACGCAAAGTAACCGGGCGGGCGCAATACCATCCGCAAGCACATTTTACCAGCATCAACATGGTCATAACAGCCAGCGCCATATTCCACGATTGTGTTTTATCAAACAACCAGCCCGCACCCACGGGCCCGGTTGCCGCCAGCAGATAGCCGACTGTTTGCGCCATACCCGAAAGCATGGCCGCTTCCGCCGCCGAATCAGTGCGCTGCACGAATAAAAGCAAACACAAAGTAAACGTGCCCGCCACACCTGCGCCGAGGCAGAACACCCATAAAGCCGTTGCATAAGGCAGCAGCCAAAGCCCCGCCATACCGATTAAACTCAAAAATGTTACCGACAGCACCAGCAAGCGCTGATTACGCATCTTCATGGAAAACGTGGTAACGCAAAAAATCGCCGGCAAAGCCGCCATCTGCATCAACATTGCATAATAGCCGGCTTCGTCGGCGCCCACGCCCCGGTCGGCCAGAATGGTGGGCAGCCAGGCGGAAAACGTGTAATACAGCAGCGATTGCATGCCCATCAAAATGCTGATTGCCCAAGCAAGCTTATTACGCCACACCGACACCACCTGCTCCTGCTCCGCCGCGCCCGCCACCGGCATATGCCCCTGCTTCACACGCAAAACCAGCCACACCGCCAAAGCCAGCATCACCGGCAACACCCACATATTTAAAGACATCTGCCAGCCCACGCGGTGCGCCACAGGCACTGCAACAGCCGCAGACAAAGCCGCCGTAAGGCTCATAGTCACACTATAAAGCGCGGTAAAGCGTCCCACATGCGAAGGCAGGCTGCGTTTAATCACGCCTGAAACCAACACGTTGCCCATCGCAATGCCCACCGATAAAATCAGCGTACCCACCAGCATCAATATCGGCGACATGCCCGCCGTACGCAACATAATCCCTGCGCCCAAAGCCAAAAGCGCGCCGATCAACACTTCTTCAAAACCGAAACACCGCGCCAGCGGAGCGGCAAACGGCGAACAAAAAGCAAACACCAACACAGGCACCGTGCCGATAATCCCCATCAAGGTGCTGCCGCTGCCCATGTCTGCCTGAATCATTTTCACCAGCGGCCCCATCGACACAATGGGCGTGCGCAGGCAGCAGGCTATCAGGAAGATAGCGGCGATGGTAAGCAAAGTATATTTTTTAGCAGCAGACATGATGAAAGCTTTCAGACAGGCATGATGTTGATTAATAAAGCGTGTTTGAATATTTTCAGACAGGCATATCAGCTATGCCTGTCTGAAAACCGCATCACGACAATGCTTGTTTCAAATCATTAATCAAATCGTCGGGATGCTCCAAACCCACCGACAAACGCACCAAGCCTTCTCCAATACCGGCTTCGCGCTTTTCTTCCGGCGCCATTTTGCCGTGCGTGGTCGTCCACGGATGGCAGATGGTGGAGCGCACATCGCCCAAGTTTGCCGTTCTGGAAAAGATTTTTGCAGAATCAATCACTTTCCATGCAGTTTCTGCGTCTTTTACCTCAAAACCAATCACAATCCCACCAGAAGCCTGCTGTTTCTTAACCAGCTCGGCCTGCGGATGGTCGGCAAAACCGGCGTAATACACTTTTTCCACCTGCGGCTGCGCGCGGAGCCAATCGGCAATCTGTGCAGCATTGCGGCTTTGCTCATTCATCCGCACAGCCAGCGTTTCCAAGCCGCTGAGCAGCACCCAAGCATGAAACGGCGACATCGAAATGCCCGCGGCATTCATATAAACCTGAACCTGCTTCATCAATTCAGCGCTGCCTACCACCACACCGCCCTGCACCCTGCCCTGGCCGTCGATGCCTTTGGTAGCCGATTCCACCGACAAATCAACGCCGAAGCGCAGCGGCTGCTGCAAAGCGGGCGTACACAAACTGTTATCCACCACCAAAAGCGCGCCTGCGTCATGCGCCACTTTGGCAAGTGCTTCCAAATCGGCCACTTCGCCCAAGGGATTGGAAGGCGTTTCCAAAAACAGGATTTTGGTATTCGGCTTCAATGCGGCCTGCCATTCGGCCACATCGGTGGGCGAAACCAGCGTTACTTCAATGCCGAAGCGCGTAACATGGTTCATAATAAAACCCATGGTGGTGCCGAACAGGCTGCGGCTGGCAATCATATGGTCGCCTGCGTTGAGAAAGGTCAACAAAGCAGCCTGAATCGCAGCCATGCCCGTAGCCATCGAAACCGCTTGCTCCCCACACTCAAGATAAGCCATCCGTTTATTGAACGCGCTCACGGTCGGGTTGGCCGTGCGGCTGTATGTATAACCGCTTTGCTTACCTGAAAACAAAGCTTCGGCGGTAGCAGCATCCTGCCACATAAAACTGCTGGTAAGAAAGAGGGCTTGGTTGTGTTCGTTGAATTCGGTTTGCTCTTTAGCGCCCCGTATTGCCAGAGTTTGGGGGTGAAGCTCACTCATGCTTGATTTCCTTTATTCTTGGTTCTTGTTGTTTGAATGGAGCAACGATTTTGCGCTTATTTTCAGGCGATTTCAAGGCGCTTGGTTAAGTAATAAATGAAATATGCGTACAATGCATCAATGCGCGGAAAAGGCATATAGCAAATAAACTAAAAAAATAGTATGTTCTTCATACTCGGGCTTAACCATATATGTACAGCTTGCCTCGTTCAACAACAAAATGCCTGTCTGAAAACGTTTTCAGACAGGCATTACCGGTTAAACAGGTTTAAAACATTTGGTTAATCATTATTCATCCGTATCCGAGCTGATATCTACGCGTACGTTATGGTCAATCAAGCTCGGTTGGACAAAAGCCGCCGAGCCGGTAGATTCGCCTTCAGACAGGCGTTTTAGATAGGCTTCGTCGATATCGCCGGTCGGATAGCAGCCGCTAAAGCAAGAGTCTTCAAAACCTTCTATTTCCGGGTTTAACTCACGCACCAAATTTTCCAATTCTACCAATTCTTGAAATACACAGGCATCCGCACCGATTTCCCGCGCGATTTCTTCGGCAGAGCGGCCATTGGCAATCAATTCCTCGCGGGTCGGCATGTCGATTCCGTAAACATTGGGGTAGCGCACTTCAGGCGCTGCCGAAGCAAAATAAACTTTACGCGCTCCGGCATCCCGCACCATCTCAACAATCTCCCGACTGGTGGTGCCGCGCACAATGGAATCGTCAACCAATAAAACATTTTTACCCTCAAATTCGGAAGCCATAGGGCTGAGCTTCTGGCGCACGGATTTTTTGCGGGTAGCCTGGCCGGGCATAATAAATGTACGGCCGATATAACGGTTTTTAATCAAACCTTCACGATACGGTTTGCCCAAGTGATGCGCCAGCTCCATTGCACTGGGGCGGCTGGTATCAGGAATCGGCATTACCACATCAATATCATCTACCGATAAATGCTGCTTCACTTTTTCCGCCAAGGCCACACCCATTTTGACCCTCGACTGATAAACCGACACACCGTCAATCACCGAATCCGGGCGGGCAAAATAAACGTATTCAAACAAACAAGGAGAAAGTTTGGTATTTTCGGCACACTGACGTGAATAAAACTGGCCGTCAAACGTGATAAACACAGCCTCGCCCGGTGCAATATCGCGCTCCAAGTCAAAAGCCAAGCAGTTAAACGCAACCGATTCCGAAGCCACGGCATAAGCCGTTTTGCCTGTTTGTTCATCGGTTTGCGCACCCAAAACCAAGGGGCGGATGCCATTGGGATCGCGAAATGCCACCAAACCATAGCCCGCAATCAGCGCAACCACGCCATAGGCGCCCCGCACACAGCGGTGAAGCTGGGAAACGGCATTAAAAATATTATCCACGCTCAATTGAACATCATTAGAAGAAGTTACCTCGCGGCGCAGCTCATGGGCAAATACATTGAGCAACACTTCCGAATCAGAACGCGTGTTGATATGGCGCAGATGTCTGTTACACACATTTTCATACAGCTCGTCGGTATTGGTCAGATTACCGTTATGCGCCAAAACAATGCCGAAAGGCGAGCTTACATAAAAAGGCTGCGCTTCGGCACCGCTGCCCGCACTGCCTGCAGTAGGATAACGCACGTGCGCAATACCCGCATTGCCGCGCAAATCACGCATATTGCGGGTTCGGAAAACATCCCGCACCATGCCTTTGCCTTTGTGCATGTGAAA
The DNA here is from genome assembly GCF_000227765.1 of Neisseria wadsworthii 9715. Classification (GTDB taxonomy): domain Bacteria; phylum Pseudomonadota; class Gammaproteobacteria; order Burkholderiales; family Neisseriaceae; genus Neisseria; species Neisseria wadsworthii. Next base: position 1,120,192 of record NZ_JH165159.1, on the reverse strand, counting down.
CATATTACCTTGAACCGTGACAATGCCCGCTGCGTCCTGCCCCCTGTGCTGCAACATTTGCAAACCGTCATACAGCGACTGGTTTACAGGTTCATGCGCCACCAACCCAAACACACCACACATCTTGTTTATATCTCCAAAACAATTAAATCATCGGATTTTTCAATTTTTCCGTCATATAGTCTGAAAGCGCCGGCAACGCAGTGGAGGCCAGCGTTTCAAAATAAGGCGCACTGATCGAGCTTCGCCAATCATGGGTTTTCGGCAAATCGGTAAATGAGCACACCAACACCACAAAGGTAATAATCAAAACCCCTTTTAACGCGCCAAATACCCCGCCCAGTAAGCGGTTCACGCTGCCTAAACCCAGCGACCCCGCCATCGAAGTCAGCAAAGAGCGCAGCAGATACATCACCAACCACGCCGCAGCAAATACCAAAATAAAACCAACCGCCACGCTTAATGCATGGGGTTGGATTGATGTGAGAAATGCTTCGGCAAAATCCTGACCGAACATACGCGCGGCGATAAACGACACTATCCAAGTCATCAAAGCCGCAATTTCGGCAATTACGCCGCGCATCATCGAAATAATAATGCATATAAAAACCACGAGGGCGGCAAGAATATCAAAAGTTGCCATAACAATACTATTTACCCTGACTAACCACAGAACCGTTTACACCCTTACTTCTCAACCGGTTCAAAGCATTGTCCGCAGCTTCCTTGTTAGGGAAAGAACCACTGCGCACGCGGTAAACCGTACCTTTATTGGTTTCTACTTTACTAATAGAAGCGCTCATGCCGGATTGGCGCAAGGTTTGCAGCGTTTTCTTGGCTGCTTCTTCATCGCGGAACGCGCCTGCCTGAATTACCGCCCTACCGGAATCTTTTTTAGTTTCTGCATCTTTCTTTTGCTGGGCAGCTTTTTTAGCATCTTCGGCTTTTTTTGCTTCCGCTGCTTTTTTGGTTTCTGTTTCTTTTTTCTGCTGGGCGGCTTTCCGTTCTTCCGCCGCTTTCTTCGCTTCTGCTTCTTTCTTCAACTGGGCGGCTTTTTTCTCATCCGCCGCTTTTTTGGCTTCCACTTCTTTTTTCTGCTGGGCGGCTTTCCGTTCTTCCGCCGCTTTCTTCGCTTCTGCTTCTTTCTTCAACTGGGCGGCTTTTTTCTCATCCGCCGCTTTTTTGGCTTCCACTTCTTTTTTCTGCTGGGCGGCTTTTCGTTCTTCCGCCGCTTTCTTCGCTTCTGCTTCTTTCTTTAACTGGGCGGCCTTTTTCTCATCCGCTGCTTTTTTGGCTTCTGTTTCTTTTTTCTGCTGGGCGGCTTTCCGTTCTTCCGCCGCTTTCTTCGCCTCCGCCTCTTTCTTCAACTGGGCGGCTTTTTTCTCGTCAGCCGCCTTTCTGGCTTCCTCGGATTTTCTTTCTGCTTCTGCTTTTTTAGCATCATCAGCTTCTCTTTTCAGCTGAGCAGCCTTTTTCTCTTCCGCGGCTTTACGTTCACGCTCTTTGACAACCGCTTCTTTGTTGGTGTTTTTAATAGTCACTATCGGAATCGGTGCAAACTCTTCCGGCTTGGGATCCATTTTTTCAGCCGGGGCTGCTTTTTGAGTTACGGTTCGGGAATGGCCGTCTTCATCCGAAACTTCTACACTTTCCTGATTTTCGGCCAGCTCATAAATCCGGTTATCTTTAGATTTAGGCTTAACATCTAGTGTTTCTTCTTTGGGAGGGGGATTGGTGTCGTCCGGGCTGAGAAACACTACGCGTTGCTTGTTGTTCTCAGCAGCTGAAGTTTGTTCTGCCTTTTCTGATTTTTCCGCCTTTCGTGCGGCTTCCTCTTCTGCTTTCTTAATGTCGGCTTCTTCGGATACTTCGTCTTTTTTCTGCTCGGATTGGGTAACTTTTTTGGATGCTGCAACAACGGGGGCTGAAGCGGCGGCTTGCTCTGCTTCATCTTTGCCTGAAGTTTTGGCAAATATCAAACCCACCACAACCACCATAGCCGACGCACCGGCTAACCGGCGGCGGTTTCTGCGCTTGAGATTTTCGTATTCTTCCAATGATTCCAAGTGCTTAGGCAGCATTGCTTAATCCTGTAAGTGTATTATAGTGTTCCCATAACTTCGGCAACCGTATGGAAGGAGCCGAACACGACAATTCTATCATTTTCCGAAGCCGCCGCAAAAGCCGCATCATAAGCTTTTGCTATATTTTCAAACTGTTTTACATTGCTTATATCGTGAGCAGCCAGTTTTTCGGCAAGCTGCTCGGAAGTCATGCCGCGCGGCAGATGCAGCGGCGCGATATGCCATTCGTCAAACTGGTCTTTCAAAATTTCCAAAACCGAATCAATGTCCTTGTCGTTCAACATGCTGAGCACAGCCGTGCGGTTTTGAGCAAACGGCAAGGCCATCAGCCCTTGACGCAGCGCACGGGCTGCATGCGGGTTATGGCCCACATCCAAAACGGTCAGCGGCCTGCCGGGTAAAACTTGGAAACGGCCGGGGTTATGTACCATCAACAAACCGCGTTTGATGGCGCCTATGTCTATCGGCAATTGATGGTTGAGGCACTCGATAACGGTCAGCGCACAGGCTGCGTTATGGATTTGATATGCACCGCGCAAGGCGGGAATCGGCAAGGCATTGCGGTTGCGCGTATGCCTGTCTGAAAACTGCGGATTAGGCTGTGAGTGAAAACGGTATGACCATTGCTGGTTTTCCAGCCTGGTATAGCTGAAATCTTCTCCGATCAACAATAAATCCGCACCTATGCTTCCAGCATGTTTTCTAAGCGATTCGGGTGGCGGGTTCTGACCGCAGATGGCGGGTTTGCCGCTGCGGAACACACCGGCTTTTTCATAAGCAACTTGCTCTATGGTGTTGCCAAGGAAAGATTGGTGGTCTAAATCAATGCTGGTTACCACGGACACGTCGGCGTCAAATATGTTCACGGCATCCAAACGGCCGCCCAGCCCGACTTCCAATATCATCACATCCACTTGATTCCACATGAAAATATCCACGGCGGCCAGCGTGTTGAATTCAAAATAAGTGAGGGAAATATCGCCACGCGCGGCTTCAATACGCTCAAACGCGGCCACAATTTCTTCATCTGACACAGGCTGTGTGTTGACACAAATGCGCTCGTTGAATTTCAACAGATGCGGGCTGGTCAGTGTGCCGGTTTTGAAGCCGGCTTCTTTATATATCTGCGATAAAAATGCACACACCGAACCTTTGCCGTTGGTGCCCGCCACAACGATTACCGGGCATTGCGGGTTCAGGCGCATGGTATTTTTCACTTCGCCCGCACGGGATAGGCCCATATCAATCAAACCCGCGCTGTGGGCGGTTTCTAAATGGGAGAGCCAGTCGTTCAGATTTTTTTTCATGGTTTTGATGATATTGGCTGAATGCCTGTCTGAAAAACTTTCAGACAGGCATAAGTGGGTTAACGCTTAATCTTCTTTATCTTCTTTGCTTCTGCCGAATTTCGCCCACACAATCAGGCGGCGGTAGCTTTCGGCATCGGTCATATCGGGCAACACGGCGTGCGATATGCGCTTACCCTCAAGCTGCCATCGCAGAAAACAACCTCTTCTGTGTATCAAGCTGCTTTCAGACAGGCTTGCATGGCGTAACAGGGCATCCGATTGCGAAAGCGAGGCGCGGCCCGAAGTATCGATATGGATGGCGGATACACTCTGCTTGCCTTTCAGGCTTTGCACCCGCCATGCCCACACCAAGCTTACTGCCAATGCCGCGGCACCCAGCCAGCGCATCCAGCCGTAAAATGCAGTGAAGCACAACACAAAAGCATAAATATGCAACGCCGCCGCCAGCAGCATACCGCGCTTTGACGGTTTGAGTTTGACTTGAAAAGCCTGCATCGGGTTTACATCATATTGTCAAACACGGGGCTGACGCTGATGTCTGAATCATCCATGTCCAACACCATATCATGGATTTCCACCTCGAAAAATTCCCAAAAGGCTTGCAGGCTCATATCTTGCGGCCATTTGCTTTTTTCAATGTCCCAGCCGGAAATTTCGGCTTCAAAAATTTCCTGATAGCGCTCGTCGAAATAAGAAACCACGGCTTCCGGCTCGTCAAACTGGGGAACCAGATAAACCGAACAGTTGGTGCGGATTTGCGCCAAGGTCAAGTCGGGCATATCCTGATCGGAAGATTTCAGCCAGCTTAGAAATTTTTCAGTAGGCTTCAGCACTACGGCCGTTCGGTCGACAAAATACATGCTTGGTTATCCTTTAGATTCGGTTTTAGCGAAGCGGGATTGTACTTCAAACTATGCCTGTCTGAAAGTATGCGTCGGCAGTTATGACTGCCCCGCAATGCCTGTCTGAAAAAAAACCATCCGCAACCGGGCGGATGGTTTTTTATAGCAAGTCCGATTAGTGATCCGAAGCATCGGCCGCGCCGATACCCGTCATCGAACGCACATATTGTGCTTCAAAGCCTTCTTTGTCTTTTCTAGCCTGCTCCGATTTATCCATTAGCGACACCAACCAGCCCACAATAAACGCAGCAGGAATACTGAAGAGCGCAGGATTCGCATACGGGAAAATAGCCGATTCATTGTGCAGCACGCTCACCCATACGGTCGGCCCCAACACAATCAGCACCAAAGCCAAAATCAAGCCGGTAAAGCCGCCGGCTACCGCGCCTTTAGTGGTCAAACCTTTCCAGAACATAGAAAGCATCAACACAGGGAAGTTGGCCGATGCAGCAATGGCAAACGCCAAGCCCACCATAAATGCCACGTTTTGTTTCTCAAACATCACGCCGAACACAATCGCCAATACACCCAGCGTAAGCGTGGTCAGTTTGGACACGCGCATTTCCTCTTCTTGAGTGGCCTGTCCTTTACGCACAACCGAGGCATAAATATCGTGGCTCACAGCCGAAGCGCCGGATAAAGCCAAACCGGCCACCACCGCCAAAATCGTGGCAAACGCCACCGCAGAAATAAAGCCCAAGAACAAATTACCGCCCAAAGCTTCGGCAAGGTGGATCGCCGCCATATTCGTGCCGCCCACCATCTCATACACTGTTTTGCCTTCTTTCAAAACGGCGGTAAAGAAGTGCGGATTTTCTTTAGACACAAAAATAATCGCACCGAAGCCGATGATGAAAGTGAGCAGGTAGAAATAGCCGATGAAACCGGTTGCCACAAACACGGATTTGCGCGCTTCCTTCGCATCAGGCACGGTGAAAAAGCGCATCAGAATGTGCGGCAGACCGGCCGTACCAAACATCAACGCCAAGCCGAGCGACAAAGCATCCACCGGATTTTTCACCAAACCGCCCGGACCTAAAATATCCGTACCTTTTTCGTGAATGGCAGTAGCCTGCTGGAACATGGTTTCAAAGCTGAAACCGGCGTGCTTCAAAATCATAAACGACATAAACGTCGCACCTGAAAGCAGCAGCACAGCCTTAATGATCTGCACCCATGTCGTAGCCAGCATACCGCCGAACAACACATAGCAAACCATCAACACACCCACCAAAATCACGGCATAAATATAATCCATGCCGAAGAGAAGCTGAATCAGCTTACCCGCCCCCACCATTTGGGCAATCAGATAAAAAATCACCACCAGAATCGAGCCGGAAGCGGCAAACAGACGCACGGGCGTTTGTGCCAAGCGGTAAGCCGCCACATCGGAAAAGGTAAACTTACCCAGATTGCGCAAACGCTCGGCCACCAAGAACAACACAATCGGCCAACCCACCAAAAAGCCGGTCGAATAAATCAGGCCATCGTAGCCACTAGTGAACACCATTGCGGAAATACCGAGAAACGATGCTGCCGACATATAGTCGCCCGCAATCGCCAAGCCGTTTTTAAAGCCTGAAATACCGCCGCCGGCGGTGTAATAATCTTTTGTAGATTTATTCTGCATCGACGCCCAAACCGTGATGCCCAAAGTCATACCTACAAAAATCAAAAACATAATAATTGCCGGCATATTTAAGGGCTGCTTTTCCACCTCTCCGGAGATGGCATCGGCAAACGCACCCGAACATGCCAGCATCGACAAAGCTGAAAACCACAGAGTCTTGCCTGAAAAATTCATGCTTTATCCTCCATAACACTGTCGATTACCTGCTTAGTCATTTTTTCAAACTTACCGTTGGCAATCGTCACATAAATCCCTGTCGTGATAAATGAAAATACAATCACAAAGATGCCGACATAAATGCCCCAAGTGGTAATACCGTCTGCAGACACAGGGCTTTTAAGCAAATCAGGATTACTGCCTATCACCCATATATAAGCCAGATACATAAACAGGATGACCGCCGAAAACCCCCAGCCGAGCAAAGCTTTTTGCCGGGCCATTTTTTGAAATTCAGGATCATCCAACACGCTGCGTGCTGTTTGTTTGTCCATCTTAATTTTCTCCTCCTAGCCTTTAAAATAATCCATAACGGATAAACCGAATCGCCAATATAGTCGAACTGCTTTTAACAAATAAACTTATTTTTGATATAAGGCGCAGCAACGCCGTAGTAGGAAACAAAGTTCATTTGCTATGGCTTAACCACACGCAACGACGGGGTTATCCATAACCTAAATATTAAAATTTCATAACCATACTTCAAAGATAAGCTGATGCTGTATTTTCTTTTTTGATACCGTCCATCTGTTTTTCTTATGACCTAACAATAATTTTCTGTTTTTAAAACAATTTCCAAATTTATCTCCAATCAGTTAATATATTAAAAAAATAATGTATACATAATAAAAATGGCCGGAATACACTATGTTTCCGACCTTTATCTGCTGAATTGAGAAATACCGATATGGACATCAACCATTTAAAATCGTTTGTAGCAGTTGCCTACCACTGCAACCTCACCCAAGCCGCAGAGCGCCTGTTTCTTTCCCAACCCGCCGTATCCGCCCAGATTAAAGCCATCGAAACCTATTTGGGCACGCCTTTATTCAACCGCACCAGCAACGGCATGAGCTTAACCCGCGCGGGTGAAATTTTCCTGCCGGAAGCCGAATCCCTTCTGCAACACAAACACCGACTTGACAACTTCGCCAAAACACTGGCCGAACATTACACGCAAGATGCACAAATCGGTCTGATACATCCCATCAGCAGCAAACGCGTATCCAAATTAACCCGCCTGCTAAACGATTCGGCGCCCGATATCCAACTACACATCCAATATGGCATGAGCGGTGAAATTCTGGAGCGCATATTGTCCAAACAGCTGCACGGCGGTTTCTTTCTCGGCCCGGTCAACACACGCAGCGTGCGCAGCATTTTTCTTGAAAACATTCAATATTCACTCATTTGCCCCACGGCAGAAGTAGAAAACATCCGCAACAACCTACCCAAAAATCTCGAAAACTATATCTGGATCGAAATGTCGGGCGTGTCTGCCAGTAATAAACACTTACAGCAATTCTGGCGCGCCAACCGCCTTTCGCCCAAGCGGCAGATTATCTGCGACTATCCTCAAACCATAGTCGACTTAGTGAGCGACGGCATCGGCGTGGCGATGGTGCCCAGCCACAAAGCACAGGACGCAATCAATGCCGGCAAACCGGTTAGCGTGATTGAAGAATTCCGCCAAACCTTACCACTCAATTTCATTTATCTGGACGAATACGAACACGACCCTGCCCTTGTTTTGATCAAACAGAGCGTAGAAAACGTGTGGCAGCTGAAAAATCAACCAGATGGCGCATAAGCCTCTTTAATAAATCGGCTGAAACCTCCGCAACACGGCTATCTGCTGCGTATTTCTACACCGTGCGCAGCAAAAACCTGAACAGTATCTGCTATCTGACAATTCCGCCAAATATTGAGCCGGTTTGATTGATGATTAAGTTCTCCTTCCATATCTGCTAAAATAGCGCAACTTTGTTTTTTCAGACAGGCATAGGGGTTAAATCAAACGCCATGCCTGTCTGAAAACATTCAATTATCCCAACCCGCATCTTTAAAAAGAAAGCTTATGGCTTATCAAGTTCTTGCCCGAAAATGGCGCCCCAAAACCTTTGCCGATTTAGTCGGCCAAGAGCACGTTGTCAAAGCCCTGCAAAATGCGCTCGATAAAGGCCGCCTGCATCACGCCTATCTGCTCACCGGCACCCGCGGCGTCGGCAAAACCACCATTGCACGCATTCTTGCCAAAAGCCTTAACTGCGAAAACCCGAGCAACGGCGAACCTTGCGGCCAATGCCAAAGCTGCACTCAAATCGACTCCGGCCGCTTTGTCGATTTATTGGAAATCGACGCCGCATCCAACACCGGTATCGACAATATCCGCGAGGTGCTCGAAAACGCCCAATACGCACCCACTTCCGGCAAATACAAAGTGTATATCATCGACGAAGTGCACATGCTCTCCAAATCGGCTTTCAACGCCATGCTCAAAACATTGGAAGAGCCGCCCGAGCATGTGAAATTCATTCTCGCCACCACCGATCCGCACAAAGTGCCCGTTACCGTGTTGAGCCGCTGCCTGCAATTCGTGTTGCGCAATATGACTCCGCAACAAGTCGCCGACCATCTTGCCCATGTTCTGCGAGCCGAAAACATTCCTGCCGAACCTGCCGCACTCCAGTTATTGGGTCGCGCCGCTGCAGGCTCCATGCGCGACGCTCTGAGCCTGCTTGACCAAGCCATCGCAATGGGTTCCGGCAAAGTCAGTGAAGAAGACGTGCGCCACATGATAGGCGCAGTCGACAAACGCTACCTTTACGAACTGCTGCAAAGCATTGCCGCACAAAACGGGGAAGCCCTGCTGCAAAAAGCACAGGAAATGGCGGCACGCGCCATCGGATTCGACAGCGCCTTGAGCGAACTGGCCGTATTGCTGCAACGCATCGCCCTCTTCAAAACCGTATCCTCTGCCATCAGCCAAGACGACCCCGAGCGGGATACTTTACAAGTATTAGCCGAGCATTTAGGTGACGAACAAATCCAGCTTTACTACCAATGCGCCATTCACGGCAAACGCGATCTCAGCCTCGCGCCCGACGAATACGCAGGCTTCGTAATGACCTTACTGCGCATGCTCGCGTTCGCCCCGCTTGCCGCCGCAGGCAACCCGACCAACGGTCAAATCAGCAGCACCGAGCTGCACACCCCCTCCGTCGAAAAGGAAACCGAACCAAAAAAGCCCTTAGTCCTGCCTGATTATCCCGAGCAGCCTCCTGCTGCCAACGAGCCGACCACAGCACACATTGCAGAAACCGCATCGGAATCCGGCACAGCGGAGTACACCGCAGAACACACTGAATCAGAGCAGGCTGAAACACCCCTTGAAAGCATTACAGAGGCTTCGTCTTTTGCAGAAGCCGTGCCGGTTGATGCCATTTTTGAACATGCCGTAGCGGTTACGGCAAGCCAAGCCGAAGAATACAGCCCGCCGTGGGAAGAAATTGCGCCGGAACACGAAACTTCGGCAGGCGAACCCTATCCGGATTATCCGGCCGACTACCCAACTTATGATGACGAAAGCATGGATTATTTCCCCATGCCCGAACCATCTCAGCTTGAGCAACCGAATCACGACGAAGAAGACGAAACCGGCACGGAAGCTGAAGAAGAAGCCGCTTTCGTACCCATGCCCGAGTTTGCGGCAGAAAACTGGGCACAAATTTCATTCCGTCTTTCCCGCAAGCTCGGTGCTGCCCAAATGCTGACCAATCATGCCGCGTGGGTAGATTTTGATGCGGAAAACAGCGTGCTCACGCTCTCACTCACTGCGAATGCCGCCAAAGAAGCCAAAAGCAAAGGCTTTTTCGACAAAATCCGCAACGCATTGGCAGAAGCCTACGATATGCCCGAACTCAAGCTGCAAACCTGTGCTTGGGAAGAAAGCCGCAACTGGGAAACCCCCGTCATGCGGAAAAACAGGCTCCAAATTGAAGGCCGCCAACGCGCGCAACAGATTCTAGAAAGCGACCCCGCCTGCCAGAAATTGATGAACCTGCTCGATTGCCACGAGTGGAAAGCCGACACAATAGAGCTGGCGGAAAATATCGAAGAATAAACATGCCTGTCTGAAAGCAGGCAAGTCGGGTTTGAATAAATGTTTTGGCTTCGCAGAAACCGCGTTGCCCGTTTTCAGACAGGCATTACGTTTCAAAACTGGTTTAACAATCAGAAATATTAATTTTTACCTAATAGGAGTATCCCGCGATGTTCGGAAAAGCAGGTCTGGGCGGCTTGATGCAGCAAGCCCAAAAAATGCAGGAAAATATGAAAAAAGCCCAAGCTAAACTGGCAGTTACAGAAGTAACCGGCGAGGCAGGCAACGGTTTGGTCAAAGTGGTAATGACATGTAACCACGTTGTAAAAAGCATAGACATCAGCCCCGACTTAATCGCCGAGGCCGCAGACGACAAAGAAATGCTGGAAGATTTGGTTTTGGCTGCGGTTAACGCAGCAGGTGATCAGGCCGAAGAATTAACCAGCAAAACCATGGGCGCATTCACACAAGGCCTGCCGCCCGGTTTTGGTGATTTCTTCAAATAAACTTTTACAAACAATCAACAATGCCTGTCTGAAAACGGTTTTTCAGACAGGCATTTCTATCACTTTTACTCCACTATCATAAATAAAAGAACTAACATAGATTAGCAGTCATGACAGGCTGCCAAACGGCAAGGCGCAGCAACGCCGTAGTAAAAGTTAAGTTGATTACCTATAAATCAAATAATGCCTGAGACCTTTGCAAAATAACCTCTTTACCCAACAGCCGAAATCCAAACACAGGATTTCGGCTGTTTTCCGTTCCAAATACTCCCTTTATTCCCCTCAGATACCCGATAT
>NZ_JH165159.1:1071636-1107520 GCF_000227765.1 Neisseria wadsworthii 9715 | reverse complement strand
GCCTGTCTGAAAAAATGTTCAGACAGGCATGTGTAAACATTAATTGGTTCCTAGGCAAACACAGCAAGTTTTTCCACTGCAAGCCTTATGCCTACACGGCTACCCACATCCAAATTACACTCTGCAGACGTCTCTGCCAGCATGGTTTCACCACTTTCCAATTTCAGCGTGAGAATCAGGCAACGGCCTTGAAAATCCTGTTCTATTACTTCAGCCACAGCACCGCCTTCAACACCGACCAATACATTCTGCGGTCGCACAAACACTTGAACCATGCTGCTTTCAACACCGTTTTCCGGCATTAACGGCAATACGCCTGCTGCCGTTTTCACTGCGCCCCGTTCAATCGTACCCCCCAATAAAGCACCCTTACCGGTAAAGCGTGCCACCTCGGCGTCTACCGGATTGCGGTAAAGATTACGCGGCGTGTCCCATTGTTTCAATCGGCCCTCTGCCATAATGCCGATCTTGTCGGCCATAGCGAATGCTTCGTGCCTGTCGTGCGTAACCATCAGCGCGCTGGTGTTTTCCTGTTTGAGCAGGCGGCGCACCTCTTTAGAAAGCCGCATACGCAATGTAGAGTCAAGATTGGAAAACGGCTCATCCAGCAAAATCAGCTCCGGTTTAGGCGCCAACGCGCGCGCCAGCGCGACCCTTTGCTGCTGGCCGCCGGAGAGCTGGTGCGGATAACGGCTGCTATATTCCGGCATCCCGATAAGTTCCAGTAAACTTTCAATTCTTTTTTTGCGCTCGACGGCCGGCTGCTTGGCAATACCAAATGCGATATTGTCTTTCACACTGAGGTGTGGAAACAAAGCGTAATCCTGAAACACCATGCCCACTTTGCGCAGATGCGGCGGCATAAAAGAATGCCTGTCTGAAAGTGTGCGCCCTCTAAGAATAATGGTGCCCGAATCAGGCTGCTCAAAACCGGCTACGGATCTGAGCACTGTGGTTTTACCACAGCCTGAATGCCCGAGCAGACAGGCAATTTCACCTTCCTGCAACGCAAAACCGAAATCTTGCAGCACGGGTTTTTGGTCGAATGAAAGATTAAGTTGCGATACTTCCAGAATCATGATTTTTGCTCCGTGCGCGAAAACAGAATCACCGGAACCAATCCGGTCAATACAATCAATAAGGCCGGCAATGCGGCATTGGCAAACTGTCCTTCAATTGTGAACGCATAAACACGCACAGCCAGCGTATCCCAGTCGTAAGGACGGGTCATCAGCGTAATCGGCATTTCTTTCATCATATCGACAAAAGCCATCAACATGCCCGTGCCCAATGCCCCTTTAAGCAGCGGCAAATAAATCCGACGCAACACACCCGCGCCGTTATAGCCTAAAGATCGCGCAGCCTCTGCTTGCGACGGGCTGATGCGCTCCAAACCGGCCTCCACCGAAGCAAAAGCCACCGCTAAAAAACGGATCACATAAGCTGCCAGCATCACGGCCAAAGTGCCTTTGAATATTCCGGTCACTTCTTCCGGCAGCTTCAACCAATCAATCAACACATTATCCAACCAAGCCACCGGCACAAACACCCCCACTGCCAAAACCGTACCCGGAATGGCATAACCCAAAGTGGCCGCACGTGCGGAAAACGCGGCAAAGCGGCTTTTATCTACCCGCTTAGACAGTGCCAACAGCAAAGCCACCGCAGCAGCCAATAAGGCAGCCGCCATACTTGCCGCAAACGAATGCCAGGCATTTTCCCATAGCGAGGTATTGAAGCCGTCGTTAAATGTTTCATAGGCCCAAATCAAGAGTTGCACCACCGGAATCAAGAAAGCGAATGTCAGAAGCAAGGTGCAATAAGCAAAAGCCAACCACCCCGAGAAGGCCGGAAGTTTTTGGCGCTTGCGGTGCTGTATCCTGCCTGATTGGCTGTAACGCCGCCCGCCCCTACTTAACTGCTCCAACACCAACAATACAAAAACCGCCGTAATCAAAAGCGCAGCCAGCTGCTTGGCTGTTTCCAAAGAATAAAAATCAAACCAGGCCTGATAAATGGCCGTGGTGAACGTGTCGTAGCCGAACACGGAAACGGTACCGAAATCAGACAACACTTCCATCAACACCAACACCGTGCCGCCTGCAATCCAAGGGCGTGCCATCGGCAAAGCCACACGGAAAAAAGAGCGTGTAGGCGAAAGCCCTAATGAAGCGCCGGCCTCCAGCGCCCGCTGGCCCATGCTGCCGAACGCATTGCGTGCCAATAAATAAACATAAGGATAAAAAGTAAGGCTCATCACAACTGCCAAGCCGAAACCGTTGCGGATTTCAGGCAGGCCTTGTTCAAACCCACGGCTTTCCCGAAGCCAAGTGCTGATCGGGCCGGTGTAGTCAAACAATCCCAATTGGGTAAACGCCAACACATACGCAGGTACGGCCAACGGAAGCATCATCGCCCAAAAGAAGAAGCGCCGCATCGGAAAGTCATACATGGCCGTCAACCAAGCGCATGAAGTACCCAACACCGCTGTGCCGAAGCCCACGCCCAACACCAGCCAAACCGTATTTTTCACCAGTAAAGGCAATTGAAACTCAAGCAGAAACGTCCAAATTTCAGCATCAAATGTGCCGAAAGAAGCAACGATCACCCCCAGCGGCACAGCGATAGAGCATACACAAAGCAGCAGCCACAATCGCGGCAGCAGCAACTTACGGAACGCAGGTTTCATAAGCATCCATTAAACACAAACAATAAAGTAACCGTAGAAACCGGCTTCTGAACAGGCCGGCTTGAGAACCTAGTTAGTCAATCAACACATCAATACAAAGCAACAACGCCGCCATATTGAAATTAAATTGGCCGACCACAAAGACGATGTCATAAACCGATCGCTTAAATACGAAACAACCCGATAAATACACCTGTTATCAGGTAAATCCATAATAAAGCGCGCTATTATCATCAATTTAAAAACATGATGCAATAAAATACATCTTACTTCAATAAAAACGATAATTTATATTGTTTGCAAAAACTACTTAACCTATAATGCAAAGCGTTTGCAAGTTGGTTTTTTTTCGAACCATCCCATCGTGTCTAACAACACAATTTCAAATTCATTAAACAGAGGAATCAAAATATGATGAAAAAAGCGATTGCCCTTGCAGCTGCCGCAATCATTGCCACGCCCGTATATGCAGCAGAACTGGTGGTTTACTCTTCACGCGCCGACAATCTGCTCAAACCGATTGCTGAAGCTTATCAAAAGAAAACCGGCACAACCGTTAAGTTGGTTAACGATAAAGCCGGCCCGCTGATGGCCAAACTGAAAGCCGAAGGCAGCAATACCCCTGCCGACGTATTCATCACCGTTGACGGCGGCAACCTGTGGCAGGCTACCCAAATGGGATTACTGCGCCCTATCAATTCGGCAACATTAAAAGCCAATATTCCTGCTCACCTGCGCGACCCGAAAAACCAATGGTACGGCCTGTCTGTCCGCGCACGCACCATTTTCTATAACACACAAAAAGTTAAACCTTCCGATCTCTCTACTTACGCGGACTTGGCTGACCCAAAATGGAAAGGCCGCCTGTGTTTGCGCACTTCCGATAATGTGTACAACCAATCGCTTGTGGGCACCATGATTGCCAACCAAGGCGCACAAAAAACCACCCAAATCGTAAAAGGTTGGGTAAGCAATTTGGCTGCCGAGCCTTTCGCCAACGACACTGCCATGCTTGAAGCCATCGGCGCAGGCCGCTGCGATGTGGGCATCGCCAACACTTATTACTACGGCCGTTTAATGGACAAACAGCCTAATCTGCCGATCGGTATCTTCTTCGCCGACCAACAAGGCAAAGGCACACACGTTAACGTATCCGGCGCAGGCGTAGTGAAACACAGCAAAAAAGCAGCCGAAGCCCAAAAATTCATTGAATGGCTCAGCAGCAGCGAAGCTCAAAACCTATTCGCCGACCTGAACCACGAATATCCGGCCAATCCTAAAGTTAACCCTGATCCTAAAGTAGCTAAATGGGGTAAATTCAAACAAGACGTGATTAACGTATCCGTTGCCGGCAGCAACCAGAAAAAAGCTGTGATGCTGATGAAACAAGCAGGTTATAAATAACTATAACGGCTTATGGCAAAACAATGCCTGTCTGAAAAAAGGTTTCAGACAGGCATTGTCTTATTCGAAGTTTAAGAATGGGGCTGAAGTAGATTAGCCCCTAAACTTATTTTTGATACAAGGCAGTAAGCCGCAGACGGTACTGGTAGTACGGGACCGATTGTGTTGCTGCTTTAGCAGCTTACAAAATCGCTCTCTCTAAGCTAAGGGCAGCAACACCGTAGTAGAAATAAAGTTTATTTGCAATACACTTGTCATACTCAGCCAAACCCGAGTATAACGATAAGTGGTTGGAATGATTAAGAATGCCTGTCTGAAAAGCGGGGTTTCTTCACGCCCCGCTTTTAGCTTAATTACCAAGAATATTTCGCGCCTAGCCAAAACTGGCGCCCTGTTTTATAAGATAAATCGCGCTTTTTTTCCTGCCATTCCGGCGTGTAGACTTTTTTGCCGACGATTTTGCGGTTAAACACGTTCAACACATCCAGATTCAGCTCCAACTTCTGCGTTTTCGCCAGCGGTTTTTCCCACGAGAAATGCCAGTCTGCAATTAGCGCGGAATTATATTTGATTTGGTCGAACTTGCTCAGATTGCCGACATAACCTTGACACAATTGGGCACGTTCGGGGGTGCAGCGGATGTTTTCCCGCGTATATTCCACCGTACCGGGAGAGTAGCGCCAGCGTTGCGTCCAAGTTAAATGCCATTTGGGCACGGCCAACTCAGTTTCGACAAAAGCGTTCCACGGCTGGTTGAAATCCATCGCAGGCAGGTCGTAAGGATCTTTCAGCTTGCCGTCAACCAATACTTTTTTCACATCCCATTCGCTCCAGTCATAGTTTTGGAACGTGCCGATTTGGTTGGAACGGCGTTTGTTGTAATCGGCACCCGCACGCCAGCGGAACAAGGTCGGGCCGAGCTTCCACGGCTCGTTCAAACCGGCGGAAAAGCTGAAGGTGTCGTTGTCGGAACGGCCTGTATTGGTAAGTACGCGGTAGGTCAGGCCGTTTTCATCAGTTTTTTCCTTGGTTAAAAACTGGTTTCTGCTACTGCGGCGCACCCATTTCAATTGCCATTCGCTGTTGCCGATATGCTGGCGCACGCCCAGATTCCATTCGTTGCTGTACGGCGTTTTCAGATCGCTGCTGTCGTAACGAGGCTCTCTCAACTCACGCGATGTCCACGGATCATCCAGCTCGAAGCGGTCGAAATTACGTTGGAATAGATGTGCACTGCGCAGTTTGTAAGTCAGCATTTCACTGCCGTAATAACGGTTCGCTCCGCCAAACACATGAAATTTGGTCGGCTTCAAGGGTAAACGGTAGTCGAAAGCGAAACGGGGTGCGATGTCGGTATTTTTCAGAAAACCGTTGTAATCCAAACGGATACCCGGCTTCAAGCGCAGATTGCCTTTTTCGATATCGTCTTCAAAATAAAGGGCAAGATTATGCGTACCTACTTTGATATTGGCCGGATAATTGTAAGCATAGCCGGTAAAGAATTGTTCACCCGGAATACATTCGGTACAGTCCGTGCGGTCGGTCATTCTCGGACCGCCGTAAATAATAGTGGGCTTTTTACGCTCAAAACCTTTTTCGGCATATTCCGCTTCCCAACCGGCATTGAAACCGTGCTTCCAGCCGCCCCAATCCGCTTCGTTAAACTCAAAATGCTGTTGCAGATTAACGTGCTTGCCAAACGAACGGCTGGTACCAATGCCGCCGATAGCAGCTTCATCCACCTCGGGATGGGTTGTCCAGTTTATCGACGGCGTGTCGTCGTTGTAGCGGTATAAGTTGTCTTGATCGTAAGCGGTTTTTTCTTCCGTACTTCGATAGCTCAGTTTACTCTGCATCCTGCCGAAACCGGCATAGCGTTCCCAATCCAAGTCGAAACGCCAGCCGCCGCCGCTGTTGGTAAAACGGCCGTCTTTATAGTTGGCCGGATGGTAAGTGGCATAATGCGGAGAATACATCACCGTTGCCGATAGATTGTTGTCGTCATTAATGCGGTGCGCACCTCTCAACAAGAAAGTCTCCGCCAATCGCCTTTGCTTAGTCAACTGCCCCAGATGCTGGTGTAAAAACGGAATAGACGAACGCTGACGACTATATGAAAACAGCACGGCCGAATCTTTGCCGACAGGTTGATTCAGCGTGAGGTTGGACTCATGCTTGGTAAACTTTGGCTGCGTATTAGACGATTGCCCCGCGCGATATTCGTCGGCATACAGCGGATCGATATAATGGTGTGTCCAAGTGTGGCGTGTGGTACGGTATGACAGGCTGCCGAATGCTTTGTCCTTGTTTGCTTTAATTAAATCAGCATCCACCACGCCGCCGGTAAACCGGCCATATTTCGCAGAAATATTGCTGTCTTTAACCTTGATGTTCTCCACCAACGAAGGGCTTATCCAAAATGCTTGCGGATGCCCCGCAGGCAATTCACCCACTGTGTGCGTGTTTATTGTATCCGCATCCAGCTGCGTATTAGAGCCATTGTGCGCAGGATTCAGATTGCTGTCGTTGCTCACGCCGTCTATCGAAAAACGGTTGTTGTAAAACTTCTCTCCGTGAAACGAAATATTCGGCGGCGCAATTTCCCCAGCGCTGTCGGCCGTACCTTCGGTATTGGAAAACTGTACACTGTGGCTGGTGCGCAGCAAATCATTAATTGTGCCGTTTCCCTTGGGCGTAGCGGTAATTCTGTCTTGATTCCACACATTTCCTTCCGACTTGGCGGCGTAACCCTCTCCTTTCACGATAACCGTGTCTACTTTTATCATATTTTCTTCAGACGTCTCCGCCCAAACCGCTTGCGAAACAAAAGCCAGCGACACCCCTAAAGCTATTTTAGTTTTTCCCATGATTTTCAAGACTTCCCAAATATTTTGTTATAACATAACAATTATAAGTAAATTTTCGTATAGAGAGAAGATGAAAAGGTGTAGAAAACAAAAACGCCGAATAAGTTAATGAATTATATAAACTTAAATATAATAACAGTTTAGAGTAAACATACCTGCCGTTATATATGGCTTTGAAATTAATGAAGTATCAAGTCAAGCCCAAGTATTGCGGCAGATAACCGGAATAGTAACAATGCCTGTCTGAAACCATCTTTCAGACAGGCATTGTTACCAAAATATACTATTGCTTAAAAACGACGTTTTAGATTGCACGCTTGCATAATACTTACCGCCAATTCTTCAACCGATTTATGCGTTGTATTGGTAAACGCAATATTGTGGCGGCGGAACATCGCTTGTGCATCATTTACTTCGCTCTTACAGGTATTGATATTCGAATATCTGGAATCCGGGCGGCGTTCCTGACGGATTTCCTGCAAACGTTCGGGCTGAATTGTTAAACCGAAGAGCTTGTTTTTGAAAGGTTTAACCATTCGGGGTAAATCAGTAGATTCCAAATCATCAGGTGTGAGCGGATAGTTTGCCGCACGAATACCATATTGCAGAGCAAGATACAGGCAAGTCGGCGTTTTGCCGCTGCGCGACACGCCCATCAGAATCACATCCGCCGTTTCCAAATCTTTAGCACTGATCCCATCATCGTGGTTCAAAGAAAAGTTAACGGCTTCCATACGGGCATCATAACGATCAGTATCAGTGATGCTGTGCAGTTTACCGATTGAGTTACGCGCTTTCACACCCAATTCTTTTTCCAGAAGATGCAAAAAGGCATCAAAAAAACTCAGGTTTAAGCCTACACTGCTTTGTACGATTTTGCGTATATCAGGATCAATAATACTCGTAAACACCAACGGACGTTGCGCTTCCTGCTCCGCTGCATTGTTTATGATCTGAACCATCGCATGGGCTTTTTCCACGGTATCGACAAACGGATAGGTAACGCGCTTAAATTGCACCCCTTCAAATTGGTCAAGCAATGCCTCACCCATACTTTCGGAAGTCAGACCGGTTCTATCTGATATAAAAAATGCTCTGCGGCGCGACATGTTCTTCTCTCTTTAAAAATGGCTGGTTAATAAAATTCTCTACTAAAAGCGGGAATCATAACAATCTGCGGCATTTATTGAAAGCAGATTCAAACCCGCTACATCAAATTACAACGCTTTATCATTTAGCTTAAAATAAAAATAAAATGTCAAAATATATAAAAATTTAAAACAATAATCCAACAACTCCTCGTTTTATATAGTAAAAAACAGCGATTAATTTATTCATAAGCGCCTATTTTACAAAGAATTACATGTATTGTAACAAAAGATATTATTTAGTTTCATAAGCTTACCCAAAGCATTTTCCGCAATATTACAATTCCGGAAAAACTGCCGCTTATTTAAAAAAACATGACACAATCCGATTGACTGGTTAGAATGGCGCGGCAAAAGATTTAATTTTTCTTTTAACCCCTGCAATTGGATTAGAAACAATGTCTTCAAATTACGTTATCTGGTTTGAAAACCTGCGTATGACCGACGTGGAAAGCGTTGGCGGTAAAAATGCCTCTTTGGGCGAGATGATCAGTCAGCTTACAGAAAAAGGCGTCCGCGTACCTGGCGGCTTCGCTACCACAGCCGATGCTTACCGCGCATTTTTGGCACACAACGGCTTGAATGAGCGTATCTCTGCCGCTCTGGCTACTTTGGATGTGGAAGATGTAACCGAATTGGCACGGGTAGGTAAAGAAATCCGTCAATGGATTCTAGAAACCCCCTTCCCCGAGCAATTGGATCAGGAAATCGAAAGCGCATGGAACAAAATGGTTGCCGATGCGGGTACAGATCAAATCTCCGTAGCCGTTCGTTCTTCAGCCACTGCAGAAGATTTGCCTGATGCATCGTTTGCCGGCCAGCAAGAAACATTCTTGAATATCAATGGCTTGGACAATGTAAAAGAAGCTATGCACCATGTATTCGCTTCCCTCTACAACGATCGTGCCATTTCTTACCGTGTACATAAAGGCTTTGCCCACGATATCGTTGCATTGTCTGCCGGTGTGCAGCGTATGGTTCGTTCCGACAGCGGCGCCGCCGGTGTAATGTTCTCCATCGATACCGAATCAGGCTTTGAAGACGTTGTTTTCGTTACCTCATCATACGGCCTGGGCGAAACCGTCGTACAAGGCGCTGTAAACCCCGACGAATTCTACGTTCACAAGCCTACTCTGAAAGCCGGAAAACCTGCTATCCTGCGCAAAACCATGGGCTCCAAGATCATTAAAATGACCTTTACCGACAGTGCCCAAGCTGGCAAGTCTGTACAAACTGTTGATGTGCCGGAAGCAGACCGCAAACAATTCTCCATCTCCAACGATGAAATTATCGAATTGGCTAAATATGCCCTGATTATTGAAGAGCACTATGGCCGACCGATGGATATTGAATGGGGTCGTGACGGCTTAGACGGTAAACTGTACATTCTGCAAGCCCGCCCGGAAACCGTTAAATCTCAGGAAACCGGCAACCGCGTATTGCGCCGTTACAACCTCAGCAACAAAGGTGAAGTGTTGTGCGAAGGCCGTGCAATCGGTCAGAAAGTAGGCCAAGGTAAAGTACGCTTGGTTAAAGATGCTTCTCAAATGGATATTGTGCAAGCCGGCGATATTCTGGTTACCGACATGACCGACCCGGATTGGGAACCGGTAATGAAACGTGCGGCAGCGATTGTGACCAACCGCGGCGGCCGTACTTGCCACGCAGCCATCATTGCTCGCGAACTGGGTATCCCTGCCGTTGTAGGCTGCGGCAACGCATCTGAAGTATTGAGCGAAGGCCAAGAAGTTACCGTATCTTGTGCGGAAGGTGATACCGGTTTAATCTATGCCGGCTTGGCAAATGTTGAAGTAAATGACATTCCTCTCGACAACATGCCTGAGTCCCCCACCAAAATCATGATGAACGTGGGCAATCCCGAATTGGCATTCTCATTCTCCAACTTGCCTAGTGAAGGTATTGGTTTGGCGCGTATGGAATTTATCATCAACCGCCAAATCGGTATCCACCCGAAAGCTCTGTTGGAATTTGATCGCCAAGATGCCGACATCAAAGAAGAAATCACGGAGCGCATTGCCGGCTACGCTTCTCCTGTCGACTTCTATGTAGATAAAATCGCCGAAGGCGTTGCCACACTTGCTGCTTCGGTTTATCCGCGCAAAGTGATTGTGCGCATGTCGGATTTCAAATCAAACGAATATGCCGGTTTGATCGGCGGCAGCCGTTACGAGCCGCACGAGGAAAACCCGATGTTGGGTTTCCGTGGTGCCGCACGCTATGTGTCTGATGATTTCAAAGAATGCTTTGCTTTAGAATGTAAAGCATTGAAATATGTGCGCGACGAAATGGGCCTGACCAACGTTGAAATCATGATTCCGTTCGTTCGCACTCTGTCTGAAGCCGAGCTGGTAATCAAAGCCTTGAAAGAAAATGGCCTGGAGCGCGGCAAAAACGGCTTGCGTTTGATCATGATGTGCGAAGTGCCGAGCAATGCTTTGCTGGCAGAACAGTTTCTGCAATATTTCGACGGCTTCTCCATCGGCTCCAACGATATGACCCAATTGACTTTGGGTGTAGACCGAGACAGCGGCGGCCCGATTGCGGCAACTTTCGACGAGCGCGATCCCGCAGTAAAAGTGATGCTGCATCTGGCTATCTCTGCCTGCCGCAAACACAATAAATATGTAGGCATTTGCGGCCAAGGACCTTCAGACCATAAAGATTTTGCCAAATGGCTGGTTGAAGAAGGTATCGGAAGCGTATCGTTGAATCCTGATACAGTAATTGAAACTTGGCTGTATCTGGCTAACGAACTGAAGAAATAATGCCTGTCTGAAAAAACGCTGCTTGAAAAAGCAGCGTTTTTCTTTATTTAATCAATAGTTTTAAGACAGGCATTTCTCCTTTGATATAGTGAATCAACTTTCAATAGAACGTTCGTTATACTGAGGCTTGACGGTACCACTTAGTTTAACCATAGCCTCTCATGACCAACAACACCTGAACAATACCGTTTAACCGGTGCTTGGTTTTACAGTATTCTTCTTTCCTATATACTGAATCCCAATCCGGGCAGCCTGCATTTTAATCAAAATGAACTTGTAAACACGCTGCCTGAACTTTTTTCAACTCCACGGAGCATCTCATATGTTTAAAAAATGGCTGGCTACCTTAGCCCTCATTACATCCATGTTCGCTTTAAGCGGCTGCGGCTACAACACCATGCAAAGTCAAGACGAAGCGGCTAATGCTGCTTGGTCCGAGGTATTGAACCAATACCAGCGTCGTGCCGATTTGATTCCCAACCTCGTCAATACTGTTAAAGGCTATGCCAAACACGAAGAGGAAGTGTTCACCCGCGTAACCGAAGCGCGCAGCAAAGTAGGTAGCATTCAGATGACGGCAGAAGACGCTACCGACCCTGAAAAAGTAAAGCAGTACCAACAAGCCCAAGGCGAATTGAGCAGCGCATTATCCCGTTTATTAGTAGTTTCCGAAAACTATCCGCAATTGAAAGCCGACCAGAATTTCCGCGACTTGCAAGCCCAGCTTGAAGGGACTGAAAACCGCATTTCCCTGGCGCGCAACAATTACATCAAATCGGTTCAAACTTATAACACAACCATCCGCCAATTCCCTCAAAACATCACTGCAAAAATCTTCGGTATGAAAACCCGTGCCAACTTTACCGTAGAAAACGAAGCGGCGGTTTCTACTTCACCTAAAGTAGCGTTTTAAACAGAGCGGCTGAACGTACCCGCCTGACTACTTGATTTTTCAGACAGGCACCACCCGAAAGCCAATGCAAAAAGGAAAGCCATGTTATCTCTAACGCAACGCTTGGGTGCATTTTTGGCCATGATGCTGTGCAGCGTCTGGCTGTTTGCCGCCGAGCTGGCAAGCGTGCCGCCGCTTACCGCGCCCGTGATGGATACTGCGTACATAATGCAGCCGCAGGCGCGTGAAGAGCTGAATCAGCACTTGCTGCAATACAGCCGTGAAAAAGGCAGCCAGATTGTAATCCTTACCGTGCCCGCCATTGCTCCGGAAACACCATTCGATTACTCCGCCCGTGTGATGGAGCAATGGAAAATCGGTAGGGCAAACATCAGCGACGGCGTGTTGCTGCTTCTGGTGCGGGATGAACGCAAAACCCATCTTGCTGTAGGAAGAGGCTTGGAAGGTGCAATTCCCGATGTATATGCCAAGCGTATTCTAGAGGATGTTTTGCGCCCTCACCTGCGAAACGGTCAGGTAGATCAAGGTATTTTTGCAGCCACGGCACAACTGGAAAAACTAATCGCCGGCGAACAATTGCCTGAAGCGGCACATCCTAACCAAAACAGCGGCGAAGATTTTGGTGAAAGCTTTATTTTGCTGCTGATCCTTCCCTTTTTTGCCGGCGGTTTTTTGAAAGCCATTTTCGGGCGCACGGTTGGCAGCCTGCTCACCGGCGGTGTCATGTTCGGTGCCAGCATGTTGTTCGGTTGGGGCCCAATCATCGCAATCATTGCAGCGCTTGCGGGAGCTGTCTTATCTTTCCTTATCGGCTCCACAGCTTTTATTTCAGGCGGTGGTGGTAGAGGTGGCGGCTTTGGCGGCGGTTTCGGCGGGGGCGGCTGGAGTGGTGGCAGCTTTGGTGGAGGCGGCGGCTTCGGCGGTGGTGGTTTTAGCGGTGGCGGCGGCAATTTCGGCGGCGGCGGCGCATCAGGAGGCTGGTAATGAAACAAAACAGATTCAAACGTTTGTGGCAGCACTGGCTGCACCCACGCCAACGTGTCGAACGTTATTTCCCAACTCAGGATTTAAAACGCATCAGCGAAAACATAGGCCTGTCTGAAAAAAACCATCAAGGCCAGGTTCGATTTGTTATTGAATCCCGCTACCCTTCGGCCGCCATATTAAACGGCTTGAACACCCGCACGCGCGCGCGCCAATGGTTTGGAGAGCTAAACGTGTGGGATACCGAATTGAACACCGGCGTACTCGTTTATATTTCGTTTGCCGACCACGCAGTGGAAATCGTAGCAGACCGGGGCATCGCAGCAAAAGTAGGCGCGCAGCAATGGCAGGAAGTTTGCCAAAATATGCTGATGCATTTCAAACGCGATGAATTTGTAGCCGGCTTAGAACGCGGCCTGAAAGACGTTACCGCCGTGCTTACCGAACATTTTCCTCAATGTCCGCAAGAATCCGTGGATGAATTACCGAATGATGTGGTATTGAAATAGCAAATGCCTGTCTGAACAATTTTTTCAGACAGGCATTTTTTCATTTCAGCATGGCCTTAGCCGTTTTTGCCGCAAACCTGCAACCACTCTTGCAAAGCCGAACGCAGCTTGGCTACGCCCTCTTCAATTTCTTCATCTGTAATCAGCAGACTCGGTGCCAAGCGCAAGACGTTCGGGCCTGCCACCAAAATCATCAATCCATGTGCTAAAGCCAGAGCGTTAATCTCGCCTGCTTTACCGGCATAGTCGTCTGCCAATACACAGCCTATCAGCAAGCCTTCACCGCGCACGGTTTGGAATACGCCGTTTTCTTCACCTAATTCCGTCAGCATTTGCTTTAATTTCTCGCCCTGCCGGTTTACATGTGCCAGTGTTTTCGACATGTTGATGATGTCAAACGCTCTTGAGCCCACTGCACAAGCAAGCGGGTTGCCGCCAAAGGTGGTGCCGTGTGAGCCGGGGCCGAAGCTGGATGCGATTTTTTCGGTAGTCAGCATAGCGCCTATGGGGAAACCGCAACCCAATGCTTTGGCTGAAGTCATGATGTCGGGCTGCACGCCACTGTGTTCATAGGCAAACAATTTGCCCGTTCGCCCCATGCCTGTCTGAACTTCGTCAAAAATCAGGCAGGCCTTGTGCTCGTCGCACAAACGGCGCGCGACTTGCAGGTATTCTGCCGTGGCAGGCAACACACCGCTTTCACCTTGTATCGGCTCGATAATCACGGCGCAGGTTTTATCGCTTATTGCGGCTTTCAGTGCAGCAACGTCGTTGAACGGCACATGATTGATGCCCGCAGGAAGCGGCGCAAAATCCTGACTGTATTTCGGCTGCCCGCCCACACTCACTGTAAACAGCGTACGGCCGTGAAACGCATTTGCGCAGGCGATGATTTCGTTTTTTTCCGCACCGAAGTGATCGCGCGCGTATTTACGCGCCAGCTTCAGCGCGGCTTCATTGGCCTCGGCACCTGAATTGCAGAAAAATACTTTTTCCGCAAACGTTTGTTCAACCAGTTTTTGTGCCAACTCTTGTGCAGCACGCGTGGTGTAAATATTGGAAACATGCCACATTTTCTGCGCTTGCTGCGTGAGCGCTTCCACCAAATCAGGATGGCAATGGCCGAGTGCGTTTACCGCAATCCCGCCCGCCAAATCAATATATTCCCGCCCTTCGGTATCCCAAACGCGGCTGCCCGAAGCACGTTCGGGGATTACGGGTGCGAAAGAAAAATTCGGGGTAATGTAGTTCTGCATTATTTTCCTCTATTTTTTAGATACTTTAGTTTCTTTTATAGCTGCGTTATCTCACCTTCTTCTGCCATTGGGACTGTCTGCAACTTGCTTGCTATAACGCCCCGCCATCGCCTTGAATATCAAATTTTCATAGCGCAGCACTTCATAGCGCTGGTTCAATACATCCTGCGCGGAACTGTATTCGGTGTTAAGCGCTTCAAGCCAGTCTTTCAGGCTGTTTTTTCCATGCTGGTAACGCAATTGGTGATAGCGGCTGTTTTTTTTGTCCAATTCATATTTCTGCTGCACATTTGCTGAAGTTTGGCGGGCTTTTTCATAGGCCAAATAATAAGTGTTGACTTCATTCAGCGCGGTAGTCAGTGCAGTTTCAAAGTCAACTGCGGCACCATCAAATTCAGCTTGTACGGCTTTGTTTTGCCATTTGAGGGTTTTCCAGTTTAAAAACGGCAGGTTCACGCTCACATTGCCACCCAAAAACGGTACGTTAAACATGGTTCTGGCCTTATCGGACGCAGTGCTTAAAGTCGCGCCCAAAGTAACGCTGGGATACCAACTGCGTTTTTGCGCTTCCACTTGGCTCACGGCGGCTTGCAGGCGGGCTTCTGCCGCGCGCAAATCGGGGCGGTTGGCCAATGTGGCAATCGGCACGTTCATATCGACATTAATCGGATGGCTCAGTTTATAGTCGGCCGCAGCAATGTCTATCGCTTCATTTGGCTTTAGATCCAATAGATTGCGCAAGGTTTGTTCTTGTGTGTCGCGCGCGCGTTTCAGGCTGATTAAGTTGTTTTGGGTTGCCAGCAAGGTTTGTTCGCTTTGGCGGGGATCGGCCGAGGAAACCTTGCCTTCGCGATATTGCGCGGCGGCGATGCGTTTAATTTCTTGGTAACGCTTTAGGGTTTGCTCGCTCAAGCTGATGGCTTCATTCAGATAAGCGATATTGAAATAAGCGTCGGCCACATTGTTAATTAAGGCAAGCCTGGCTGCTTCCAAAGCATAGCGCGTTGCCTGATATTCGCTCACTTTGGCATTGGTTTGTGCTTGCAGCTTACGCCATAAATCGATTTCATAGCTCAAGCCGGCTTGGCTGCTGAATGTTCGGCTACTTTCACCGGTTTTGAGGTTTTCTCGGGTGCTTGCGCTTAGCGAACCATCTAAAGTTGGCAAGCGGTCGGCACCTGAAATTTTAGCCTGATAAAGCGCTTTGTTCATATTGATGGCGGCTTTTTTCAAATCAGCATTATTTGCCAATGCTTGCTCGATAAGCTTATTCAGGCCGGCGTTTTGATAAGCCGCCCACCATTGGGTGTCAATTTGATAACGGGCAGCGGCCTGCTCTGCGGAAATGATGCTACCGGAAGATTCGATTGTAAGGCCGGAATCGGTTTTCGGGCCGGCAGCACATGCGCTGATAACCAACACAGCCGCAAAGCGGATGCCTGTCTGAAAAAAAGGAGTGTGCTTCATTAATTTATGTTCCATAGGCTTTCAGACAGGCATTGTGATTAACGGAAAGCTTGTGCTATCTATGCCTGTCTGAAACTGGTCAATCATGTGCCAATGCGTCAATCGGGTTGAGCTTGGATGCCCGGTTAGCCGGTATATAGCCGAACACTACGCCGATAATGGTGGAGCAGGCTACGGCACCGACAACCGACATGGCGGAAAACGTCATGGCAAAATCGGTAACGAAATGGTTAAAAGTCATACCGATTAATACCGAAAGCGCAATGCCGGTCATCCCGCCGATCAGGCAGATTAATACCGCCTCAATCAAAAACTGCTGCAAAATATTGCCTTGCCGCGCGCCTATCGCCATACGCACGCCGATTTCTTTGGTGCGCTCGGTTACCGACACCAGCATAATGTTCATCACACCGATACCGCCCACCACCAACGAAATCAGCGCAATGCTGGAAATCAGCAACGTCATCGTGCCGGTAGCGCTTTCTACGGTTTGCTTGATGCTGTCGCTGTTGCGCATGAAAAAGTCTTCCGTGCCGTGGCGCGAAATCAGCAGCTCGGTTAAGCCGTTTTCCGCGGCCTGCGAGCTGGCATTGTCGCCCACTTTCACGATGAGCGAGCTGATATGCCGCTCGCCTGTAATCTGGTTCATCACGGTGGTGTAAGGCGACCAGAGCTGAAGGCTGTCTGAATCGCCGCCGAAAGCATTTTTTTCTTCCTTTACCGTGCCGATAATCGTAAGCGGCCGCTTTTTAAACAAAATCACTTTACCCAGCGGATTTTCATCCTCAGGAAATAATTTTTTTAAAGTATTCTGGTCAATCACCACAACCTGCGCATTGTCTTTTACGTCTTGCTCGTCAAACAAGCGCCCTTTATCCAACTTAAAACCGCGCACGTCAAAATACTGGTTGCCCACGCCGTAAAGCTGACCGGTTAAATCAGCATTGCGGTAAGTGATCGTGCCGCTTGAAGCGGTCATCGGCGTGACATTCGACACATAACTCTGCCTGCCGATAACTTCGGCATCAGCAACGGTAAGCGTTTTAATCTTGCCGCTGAAGCGGTCGCCAAATCCTTTGCCGGGGTAAATGCTAATGGTATTGGTGCCGATTGAGGCAATATCTCCCAAAATTTTCGTTTGTGTGCCCCTGCCCAAAGCCACCACCGACACCACCGAGGCAATGCCGATGATAATACCGAGCATGGTCAACAACGAACGCATTTTGTGCGACATAATCGCCTGTACCGACATCCTGAACGATTCGAGCAATTGGTCTTTGCGAAACAGCCATGAGCGGTTTTCAGGCAGGGTTTCTACCGAGCCGGGAGCTACTTCGCTGTTTTTGCTTATATCTGAAATAATATAGCCGTCTTTAATTTCAATCACACGGTTGGCCAGTGCGGCGATATTCGGATCGTGTGTAACCATGATAATGGTATGGCCTTCGCCGTGCAGTTGGCGGATGATCTCCATCACATTTTCGCCGCTTTTGGAATCCAGCGCGCCGGTCGGCTCATCGGCCAGCAAAATCTCACCGCCGTTCATCAAAGCCCTCGCAATGCTCACACGCTGCTGCTGGCCGCCTGATAGTTCGCTTGGCTTATTTTCTTCTTTGTCTTCCAAGCCCAGCCGGTGTAACAAAGCATTCGCTCTATTGTAACGCTCTTTATGCGGCAAGCCGGCATAAACCGCCGGCAAAGCCACATTATCGCGCGCGCTCAACGCATTCAAAAGATTGTAACGTTGAAAAATAAACCCAAACCGCTTGCGGCGCAGCCCTGCCAGCTCATCAGCTTCCATTTTGGCCGTTTCAACGCCGTCCACCACATATGAACCGGAGCTGGGTGTATCCAAGCAGCCTAGAATATTCATCAAAGTAGATTTGCCCGAACCAGATTGGCCGATAATCGCTACAAAGTCGCCTTTTTCAATTTTCAGGTTGATGTCTTTCAACACATGCACGCGATTGGCGCCCGAACCAAAACAGCGGTTGATATTTTTACATTCGATTAAACTCATCTGGCTTCTCCGCACGGTTTACAACGGTTCACCCCTACGGCTCCGTTCATCATTCCGCCACTCATCACCGCTAGCTTCAGACACCACCACTTTATCGCCCTCTTTCAAACCCGAAATAACTTCAACTGACGAACTGTTTTTGAGGCCTGTCTGAATTTCTTTTTCATGGGCATAACCCTCTGCATCCAGAACTTGAACGTAAGACTTACCTTCGCGTCTTTTTACCGTTAAAGCCGGAACAATCAAAACGTTTTCACGGCTGGTAACGAATACCGTATTCTGCGTGGTCATGCCAATCGAAAGTTTACCCTCGGGATTAGGCACCAAAGCACGTGCGTAATAATAGATGGCCGAGCTGCTGTTATCCGCGCTGATGCTGGTATTGCCGGTGCTATTCGACATAGTGGTTAAGGCAGGATCTATACTCTCAAGCGTAGCCTCGATCGGCGAATCCGGCTCAGAAAGAATGGTAAACTGAATTTTCTGGCCGCTTTTCACTTTGGTAATGTCGCCTTCACCAATCTGCATTTTATTCAGCATAGTGCCCAAATCAGCAAGCTGGATAATAGTTGGCGAACTTTGGGCCGCATTAATGGTTTGCCCCTCTTCAACAGGCAGGGCAACAACCGTGCCATCCATAGGCGCGATAATACGGGTATAACCGAGGTCAGCTTCCGCTGTGTTGATAGAAATTTGTGTTTGCTTGATGGTTGATTGCAATTCGGTAATTTTGGCTTTTGATTCCGCCAGCGCATCTTGTGCATGCTCTAACTCTTCTTTTGAAGTAGCATTTTCCGCCCACAGCGCTTTTTCCCGTTTATATTTTTTCTCAGCTGAATTTAAAGAAATTTTGGCAGAAGCCAGCTGCGCCTGATAAGTTTCCAGTTTGGCTTTGAGTGTGTTAAGTTCGTTACGCTGCGAAGTTGAATCAATTTCGGCAATCAAATCGCCTTTTTTTATTTGCTGGCCAAGTTTGACATAGAGCTTTTTAATCTGGCCTGTCGCCTGCGCGCCCACCTCAACCAAATGTGAAGAAGATAACTCGCCCGTCGCCGAAACCGTTTGGCTGAGCCTACTGCGCTTTACTGCTTCCGTGATATAAACAGGCTTCTGCTCCGGTTTCATATATTGCCAGCCGGCATAAGCAATCACAGCCAGCACCAATACACCCCCAATCCATTTGATGGCTTTTCTCATTTATAGATACTCTAAATATATGTTTAAATTGCAACAAAGTGTACTGCATACCATACATACCGCCAAGTTTAAATTTCCCCAGCTCCATCAATACCTTGTTTTATAAAAACAATCCGATACTTGTTTTACACAACGCCCAAAAGTTTGCAACGGTTCTAACACAGCAAAACAAATATTTTCACGTATCAAGTTGATTACACTCCTCTTAAAGCAGGAATAGGGCTATAATCCAAAATATTTTCCAATACAAGAAAATACGGGACTCATGAAAAAACTTTTTCATGATTTAAGAAAACGAAGTTTCCGCAAGGAAATAAGTTTCTGCAAAACTAAAACTCAGTTTTACTGACATATAAAAAATACTATGAATATCAAAAACCAACAAAACGGCTTCACTCTCGCCGAGATGCTGATAGTCGTGTTAATCTTGGCCATTTTGGCCACAATCGCCTACCCTTCTTACGAAAAATTCGTCCGCGACACCCGTATTGAAAACGCGCGTGCCGATTTAATCTACAATGCCCAGCAGCTCGAGCGTTACTACATTCAAAACCGCACGTTTGTTGGTTTCAATAATTTGGAAGACGACAACCGTTTCTTTACTATCCAGTTTGCCAACGGCTCCCCTTCTGCCGACAGCTTTACCCTGCAGGCAAACCCTATCCCAGATACCAATGCCAACGAGCAGCGTGTACTGCAACTGAATGACAGCAACATCTTGGTTATCTGCAATTCCGCCAATGATATTTCAGCTACAGGTGTTCCCTCTGATACCGGCTGCCAAATCCAGCAATAATTTTGACAAATCCGCGTGAATTCAGCATACTAACCAAAATAATTATTATCTTATTTAGTTTCACATTTGGGTTAATTATGCATAACAATTATTCACTCAACAGCGGATTTACGCTTGTCGAGATGCTGATTGCCATCACAGTATTCAGCATACTCGCCCTAATTGCCTACCCTACTTACAGCAATTACGTTCGCGACGCCAGAATCGCCGAAGTGCAGGGCGCTTTAATTGAAAACGCCCATTTTATGGAAAAATTCTATCTGCAACACCACTCGTTCAAACGAAACTCCACCACTTGGCCCACACTTCCCATTACTGCCAATAACCATTTCTGTATCAAACCTCAAGGCAATGCCCGCGGCGCAAATACCGATCGGTTTACATTAAAAGCCGTTGCTTTTAACAAAAGCGCAGAGCCGCGTGTTATTAAAATCAACGAAGCCCAGCAAATTATCATTTGCGAATCCAGCAAAAGCACATGCGATGACAACGATAATTTCTTCTCAGGTGCCAACAGCACTGACAAACAGTGCAGAATGGTGTATTAAATAAAAAATGCCTGTCTGAAAACTTACGCATGTTTCAGACAGGCATTCTCAAAACAAAAACCTAACCGGCTTTCGCCTCATATTCTTTCCCATTTGCCAAAAAGAGCTTAGGTTGCTCTCCCTTTTCAACCACGTCAGCCGTAATCAAAACGCGTTTCACATCTTTCAAATCCGGCAGCAAATACATGGTATCCAACAGCGATTTTTCCAAAATGGAGCGTAAACCACGCGCCCCTGTTTTACGCTCCAAAGCCAACTTGGCAACACTGCGCAGCGCCGCTTCTTCTATTTCCAGCTCTGCGCCTTCCATTTCAAACAGTGCCTGATACTGCTTCACCAATGCGTTTTTAGGTTCGGTCAAAATATTAATCAGCGCATCTTCATCCAATTCTGCCAACGCAGCAATTACCGGCAAACGACCAATCAGCTCGGGAATCAGACCGAATTTGATCAAATCTTCCGGTTCAACCGTTTGGAAAAGCTCGGTAATTTTAGAATCATCATCCTTACTATGTACCGCCGCTCCGAAACCGATACCGCCTTTTTCCGTACGCTGGCGGATGACTTTCTCCAAACCGGCAAACGCACCACCGCAAATAAACAAAATATTGGTGGTATCTACTTGAATAAATTCCTGATTAGGATGTTTACGCCCACCTTGCGGCGGCACACTGGCAACCGTGCCTTCAATCAGTTTCAACAAAGCCTGCTGCACCCCCTCACCCGATACATCGCGGGTAATGGAAGGGTTATCGCTTTTACGTGAAATTTTGTCGATTTCATCAATATACACAATACCGCGCTGGGCTTTTTCAACATCGAAATCACATTTTCCTAATAATTTGGTAATGATTTGCTCGACATCTTCGCCCACATAGCCCGCTTCAGTCAGTGTAGTGGCATCCGCCATCACAAAAGGAACATCCAATTTTCTTGCCAAAGATTGGGCCAGCAAAGTTTTACCCGACCCGGTAGGGCCGATCAGCAAAATATTACTCTTTGAAAGCTCCACATTATTATTTTCTTTGGGATGGCGCAGGCGTTTGTAATGATTATAAACCGCCACAGCCAAAGCTTTTTTCGCTTGATCCTGGCCTATTACATGATCATTCAGATTCGCTACAATTTCTGCAGGCGTGGGCAATTTATTCGACAATCCCGAATCTTTGTTCGGCCCTACTTTTCCACTTTCAGGCGCTTCGCTTCCGCCCAGCATCACACCACACGCTTCCACACATTCATTGCAGATAAATGCGTGTTCGCCTTCGATTAAATTCTTTACTTCATGCTCTGCTTTACCGCAAAAAGAGCAAGTTCGATTTTCATTTTCCGTGGTCATGGATGATCCAGTCTGTGATGTGATAAATACTTCAAGCGCAAAAACGCCTGACAAAATATAAAGTATAATAATTATCCGCCACTTTTTCAAACAACCCCTTGCTTTTTCAGACAGGCACGCAACACAACAACGCAAAGTCTTGGCAAATAAATGCCAAGTTAGGCAAACTATACTTTACAAAAATAAGCAACCTAACCGACAATAAAAAAATAACGCCGCAAATCTAAAATTTCACGGCAAGCACTGTAACTTATTATATCGTTTACAGAATTATTAGCATTTATATTCCAACCGTCTACAAATCCCTATTTTAAACATCAGAAAGCGATTTTTCTTATGTTGATGAAACGTACCCAGAAAACCTTTGCGGCCATATTACTCGGTATCAGCTTAAGCGCAGCATCTTTACCTGCCGCTGCAAACGACCTAGATGTACTCGGCCAATTCCTTGAGCAAAACTTCCCCACCGAGCACGATCCTATCGGTAACTTTATTGCCGAAAACCCTGCACAACAAATCGAAATGCAGGCGGCCATGGCAGGTCCATTGCTCTCTTCACAATCTGCTTTAATTATGAATAACAAAACCGGTGAGATTCTCTATCAGAAAAACATGAACCGGGTTATGCCCATTGCATCCATTTCTAAGCTGATGTCGGCAATGGTTGTATTGGACGGCGGACAAAGCCTAAATGAAGAAATAACCATCACATCTGACGAGATAGACCGCAGAAAAGGTACCGGCAGCCGCTTAGCAATAGGGACTACGCTTACCCGCGGCCAACTGCTGCACTTGAGTTTGATGTCGAGCGAAAACCGTGCTACTCACGCCTTAGGCCGTACATATCCGGGCGGCATGAGCGCATTTGTAGCAGACATGAATAAAAAAGCCCAATCTTTGGGCATGACCAACAGCCGTTTCTACGAACCAACCGGCTTGGATTACCGCAACGTATCGACTGCCAGCGATTTAAGCAAGCTGGTTTCCGCTGCTAGCGGCTACTCAAAAATCCGCCAGCTGAGCACCTCTAACTACAGCTCGGTGTACACAGCCTCCGGCAAACAAAATTATAAAAATTCCAATGCCTTAGTACGCGAAGGCTCTTGGAATATTGAGTTACAGAAAACCGGCTACATTCGCGAATCCGGTCGCTCCATGGTAGTTAAAGCCAATGTGCAAAAACAACCCGTAACGATTATTCTGTTGAACTCTCCCTCATCAGCTACCCGCGTAAACGATGCACGACGCATTGAATCTTGGATGAACCAACGCCCGTCTTAAAACTCAGTTTTAACCGGGCGGTCTATAAACAATGCCTGTCTGAAAAAGTTTCAGACAGGCATTGTTT
Source organism: Neisseria wadsworthii 9715 (assembly GCF_000227765.1). Lineage (GTDB taxonomy): Bacteria > Pseudomonadota > Gammaproteobacteria > Burkholderiales > Neisseriaceae > Neisseria > Neisseria wadsworthii. Next base: position 1,084,249 of record NZ_JH165159.1, on the reverse strand, counting down.
ATATCGCGAGACATATAAACTTACATACATCCTTCATTCTGACACAGAGTAAACAAAGACACTCCGGCATCGCGGATTTTTTTGCCGCCCGGTAAGTCTGTAAACTCTAAAATTGCCGATGCCTCAACCACTTCCGCACCCAACTTCCTAATCAACTCAACCCCTGCCAGCATTGTGCCACCTGTTGCAACCAGATCATCCACCAACAGCACCCTTGATCCCGACTGCACAGCATCGGTGTGTATTTCAACAACGGCCTCGCCATATTCCAAAGAATAGCTTTGGGAAACCGTTTTAAAAGGAAGCTTGCCTTTTTTGCGAATCGGCACAAAGCCGACATTCAACTGATATGCCAGCGCCGCCCCGATAATAAAACCACGGGCATCTAATCCGGCTACCACATCAATTTTCTGCCCCATATAGCGATAAACCAGCAAATCAACCAACAATCTGAAATACTGCGGACTTTGCAAAACCGGCGTAATATCATGAAAAAGAATACCCTTCTCCGGCCAGTTCGGAATTTTTCTGATTTTATCGGCTAATTCACGAACACCTATCGCATCAGCATGCGTCAACATCATAGATACAGTTCCCGTTCAATTAACAAAAACAAAACATTGTAACAAATTTTATGTTTTACTGTCTGAATTCAAATGCCTGCGGTATAATTAATAAGTTACAAAACCATTTCCCATCCGATTATGCGCACCCCCCAAAAAGGCAATATTTTTATTATATCCGCCGCATCCGGCACAGGTAAAACCACTCTGGTTTCCCGCCTGCTCAACCGTAACAAAGACATCTGCGCTTCCGTTTCACACACCACCCGCCAACCCCGCGAAGGCGAAATCGACGGCAAGCATTACCATTTCGTTAATATTTCACAATTCGAACATCTGATTAATCAATCCGCCTTTTTAGAATATGCAAATGTTTTCGGCAACTATTACGGCACCAGCCAAGAAAGTGTTGAACAGCTGCAAAACCAAGGCTACGATGTGATATTGGAAATCGACGTGCAAGGCGCCGAACAAATCCGCCGAGCCCTACCCGAATCCATCAGCATTTTCCTTCTGCCGCCGTCATTCCAAAGCTTGAGCGACCGTTTGCGGGGCCGGAAAACGGATAGCGAAGAAGTGATTGACAAACGCCTGTCTGAAGCCCGTAATGAAATTGAGCAATCACTGCTTTTCGACTATTTAGTTGTCAACGACAACTTGGATGAAGCAGAAAACAATCTGCTGCACATCATCAAATCCAATAGATTAAAGCAATCAAATCAAAAACAATTTATCGAAAACCTATTGGAAAATTCCTAAAATTTAGCGACAATATTCACACTATACTTTTCAAAATTTTTATTTATTAATTCAAGAAAGAAACAACATGGCCCGTATCACAGTAGAAGACTGCATCAGTAAAATCCCCAATCACTTCGATTTAACCTTGGCAGCAGCACGCCGCGCACGCCAGCTGGAAAACGGCACAGCCCCTTTGGTTGAAGACATCCGCAACAACAAAGCCACCGTTACCGCACTGCGCGAAATCGCTGCAGGCCAAATTACCGCTGACATTCTGAAGCTTAACAAATAACAGGCATTGCCATGTCCGCGCCCAAACCCACCGCCCCTTACGACAAGCTAACCACCGAAGCCCGCGCCCTCCTATTCCGTACTGCGGCCTATTTAAGCAAAGAAGAGCTGGTTCAACTTGAAAAAGCTTGTGCCTACGCTTTTCATGCCCACGACGGGCAAACCCGTAAAAGCGGCGAACCTTACATCACCCATCCGATTGCCGTGGCCACCGAGCTGGCTAAATGGCATATGGATTTACAAACCCTGTGCGCGGGCTTAATGCATGACGTTTTAGAAGACACAGGCACCACCAAAGCCGAACTTGCGGAAGAATTCGGCGACACCATTGCAGACATGGTGGACGGCCTATCCAAATTGGAAAAACTTGAATATGGCAGCGCAGCCGAACATCAAGCAGAAAGTTTCCGCAAACTCATCTTGGCAATGACCAAAGACATCCGTGTGATTATCGTCAAACTGTCTGACCGTCTGCACAACATGCGCACGCTCGGATCCATGCGCCCCGATAAACGCCGGCGCATTGCCAATGAAACACTCGAAATCCACGCACCGATTGCCAACAGAATCGGCCTGAATAATGCTTACCGCGAACTTCAGGATTTATCTTTTCAAAATATCTACCCCAACCGCTACGAAGCGCTCCGCAAAGCCATGAGCGCATTCAGGCGAGATCACCATGATGTGGTCGGCAAAGTGCTGAGTGCATTCAGCCAGCGCCTAGTCAGCGCTAATATCGAAGCCCAAATCAAAGGCCGCGAAAAAAACCTATACAGCATTTATCAAAAAATGCGCAATAAAAACATTCATTTCGACGAAGTAATGGACATTTACGGCTTTCGCGTGATCGTAAACAACATTCCCGCTTGTTATGCTGCTCTGGGCGCATTACACCAACTTTACAAACCAAAACCAGGCAAAATCAAAGACTACATCGCAATCCCGAAAAGCAACGGCTACCAAAGCCTCCACACTACTCTAACAGGCCCCTACGGCCTTCCCATCGAAGTGCAAATCCGCACACGTGAAATGGAAGCTGTGGCAGAAGGCGGCGTAGCAAGCCACTGGGCTTATAAATCAGGCGATGACAAACTCGACCAAGCTACCATAAACACCAATACATGGTTGCAAAATATTCTAGATTTGCAATCGCGCAGTGCCAGCGCAACCGAATTTTTAGAGCATGTAAAAGTCGACCTTTTCCCCAACGAAGTTTACATTTTCACACCCAAAGGCAAGATTGTTGTATTACCCAAAGGCGCTACACCAATTGACTTTGCCTACACCGTGCACACCGACGTCGGCCACCGCTGCATTGCCGCCCGTATCAACAAAGTAGCCATGCCGCTGCGCACCAAACTGAAAACAGGCGATACGGTAGAAATCATCACTTCCGAGCAGGCCCGCCCGAGCGCTGCGTGGCTCAACTTTGCCGTTTCAAGCCGGGCACGCAGCGCCATCCGCAACTACATTAAAAACATGAACCGCCAAGATGCCATCCTTCTTGGCGAAAACCTGCTGCAAAAAGCACTTTCCAGCCTGCTGCCGCAAAACGTACTCCTGTCTGAAGAGCTGAAAGAAAAATATCTTGCCGATTTAAACAATCAGCAAACTACTTTTGAGGACGTTTTATACAACGTCGGTATGGGACACACATTGCCCGCCTCCGTAGCCATGCACATAGCCGAACTGGCAGGCAAGCATTTTGGCGATGAAGTCAAACTCAGCCCGATTAAAATCAGCGGAAACGAAACAGGACGCGTGCATCTGGGCCAATGCTGCAACCCAATTCCCGGCGATGCCATCAAAGCGGTAATCATTAAAGACCAAGGTATGATTATCCATCGGGATACCTGCCCCAATATATTAAAAGCCGATCCCGATCAACAACTTGATGCCGATTGGGGTGCCATCCAAGACCGTACTTACCGCACCAATATTTTGGTTGCATCCGAAGATACACACGGCTTATTGGCCGCTATGGCGCAAGCGCTTTCCGGTGAAGGTGCGGATATCGAAGCCGTTGAAACCCCGTCGCAAAGCCAGGCAGGTATCGAAGGATTTATCGAATTTAAATTCCGGATAAAAACCAAAGACTTGACCCAGCTCAACCGCATCATCCATGCCCTGCACCATATCCCGCAAGTCCGCCGAGTTACCCGCGTGTAAACACGGATTGACATGCCGCACATTTTTTAAGATAATTACATGATTTTCCAGCCTGTATTACACAGGCTGATTATTTTCCGCCTGCGGCAAAAGCGGCAGGCCTGTTAGGAGGTGATGTTTACATCACGGCGCGTATCCCCGCCCCGCTAGTTGCGAAACCGAGATACACATTCATTATCCAAACTGCCCGTCTATATATCCGGCGCAGTTATCCAAACAATTTAAATTAATACTAGGAAATAAAATGCCTGCTATTCGTGTAAAAGAAAACGAACCTTTTGAAGTTGCGATGCGCCGTTTCAAACGTGCTGTAGAAAAAACCGGCTTGCTGACCGAGCTGCGCGCCCGCGAAGCTTACGAAAAGCCAACTACCGAGCGCAAACGCAAAAAAGCAGCGGCAGTTAAACGCCTGCAAAAACGCCTGCGCAGCCAGCAGCTTCCTCCTAAAATGTATTAATCCGATTTAATACATCAAAAAAATAAAAACACCGAGAACTTGTTTTTCGGTGTTTTTAGCATTTAGAATGCCTGTCTGAAAACACTTAACGAAAGCCCGAATGATGACTTTAAAAGCCCGCCTTTCCGAAGATATGAAAACAGCCATGCGCTCCAAAGACCAAGTGTCGCTGTCAACCATCCGCTTAATCAATGCCGCCATCAAACAATTCGAAGTAGATGAGCGTACCGAGGCAGACGACACAAAAATCACAGCCATTCTGAGCAAAATGATTAAGCAACGCAAAGATTCAGCCAAAATCTACACAGACGCAGGGCGCAGCGATTTGGCCGACAAAGAAACCGCCGAAATCAACGTATTAAACCGTTATCTGCCGGAAATGATGAGCAACGAAGAAATTCAAGCCGCCGTTGACGCAGCAATAACGCAAACCGGTGCAGCAAGCATGGCCGATATGGGCAAAGTAATGGGATTATTGAAAACTTCTCTTTCCGGCAAAGCCGATATGGGTGAAGTCAATAAAATCCTTAAAGCCCGTTTAAGCTGATTACTTTTTTCAGACAGGCATTGCCCATACATTGTTTAATGCCTGTCTGAAACACACTCTACCGCACCATGATTCCATCCGACTTTATTGACGAGCTGCTGGCCAAAGTTGACATCGTTGACATCATCGACGAACACGTGCCCCTCAAAAAAGGCGGGGCAAACTATATGGCTTGTTGCCCGTTTCACAAAGAAAAATCTCCTTCATTTTCCGTGAGCCCCTCCAAACAGTTTTACCATTGTTTCGGCTGCGGCGCTCACGGTTCGGCTATTGGTTTTATCATGGAATACCAAGGCTTGAGTTTCACAGAAGCAGTACAATTTCTGGCAGACCGCGTCGGCATGACCGTACCCCGCACCAAAGGCCAAGCCGACAACCCAGAAAAGCGCGCCGAACGCAAAAAAAAGCAGCAAACCCTCGAAGAAACCACCCAAGCCTGCGCAGACTTCTACCGTGCACAACTCAAGCTTTACCCAACAGCACAATCCTATCTTCAACAACGCGGCTTAAACCCCGAAATCATCGAACATTACAGCTTAGGCTACGCGCCGGAAGGCTGGCAGCCGCTGGCCCAAGTGTTCCAGCCCTACCCAAACACCGCACTCATCGATAGCGGCATGGTTATCGAAAACGAAGGCAAGCATTACGACCGCTTCCGCCACCGGATCATGTTTCCCATACGCGACACACGCAGCCAAATCATCGGTTTCGGCGGCCGCGTGCTGGATGATTCCAAACCCAAATACCTTAATTCGCCCGACACCCCTTTATTCGACAAAGGCAAAAACCTATACGGCCTCTACGAAGGCCGCGCAGCCATCAAAGATGCCGGCCGCATTCTAGTGGTAGAAGGCTATATGGACGTGGTTGCCCTCGCCCAATTCGGCATAGGCTACAGCGTTGCCTCGCTAGGCACATCCACCACCTCGGAACATGTGAAACTTCTAATGCGCCAAACCGACAGCATTTATTTCTGTTTCGATGGTGATGCCGCAGGCCGCAAAGCCGCATGGCGGGCACTTGAAAACGCACTGCCCCAACTGAAAGACGATAAATCGCTTCATTTTCTTTTCCTGCCCGAAGAACACGACCCCGACAGCTATGTACGCCAATTCGGCAAAGCCCAATTCGAAGACGCCCTGCTCCACCAAAGCAAACCCCTGTCTGAATATATTTGGGATGCCCTCACAGAAACACTTGATTTGCGCACACAGGAAGGCAAAGCCGAACTTGTTAAAACCAGCGCCCCCCTACTCGCCCAAATCAACGCGCCTGCACTAAGCTTTCTGCTCAAACAAAAATTAAGCGATCTGGTTGGCATCGACCCCGCCAATCTTGCCCAACTGCTCGGTCAAGAAGCGCCTAAGCGCCAAGTCAAACAAAAAAGCTATAAGCTCCCCGCAGGCACTGCCCGCCAGCCGCAAATGGCAACCCTCGCACAAAAACAAATCCGTGCGCTACTCGCCAACCCCGAGTGGGCAGAACACATACACCTCCCCGAATATTTGCCGCTCACAGGCGATTTGGCCTGTCTGGCTAACGTAGCCGAGACCATTAAAAACAACCCACACATCACCAACAGCGCCCACATTTTCGAACACATGCGCGGCGGCCCTTATGAAACCGTTTTATTCAATATTTTCCGAAACAGCGAATATGACGCCGAACCCGACACCATAAGCAAAGAAAGCCAGCAAGAATTCAAACAAGGCATGGCCAAACTCTTGAGCGAATTTCACTCCTCCCAAATCGACGCCCTCAAAGCCAAAAGCAGCACCAGCGGCCTTAACGACGCAGAGAAAAAACTTTTGTTGAACTTATTAGTACAAAAACAGCACCAAGCATAGACACAACAACAAGCCTGATGCCTGTCTGAAAACAATGCCCTCAAATACTTTCACAACCATACTTTGACGAGGCAGCAAAACCAACACTGAAACCATCCATAGCGATGAAACCGAAAGTTTCATACTCCGCTGCCGTTCCTTGTTCTACTATTTGAACTGTCCTCAGATCGGTACTTTGTATGAAATATGCATTTCACAACCCTGCCACATAAAAAACCATCTATTTCAGATAAGCCTTATCTTGTTGGAGCAAAAAGATTTTTATATAATACTGACTTTTTTCCGCCACACGCTTGCAATCGAAGCAGATATCCCCATTTAAAAGCGGAACAATAAATTCCATCGCCTGAAAGCAGATGATGCTATCGCAGGCAAAAATGACTATTATCAAAAATCCGCCGAACTCTATCTCAGCTGCATAAACTAAAGCAGAACACCCATTTTCGCGTGCGGATGCCGACCGAACATACCGAGACTGATAATGACCAACCAACACAACAACATTCAAGACTCCGAAAACGAAGAACGCGACGACAACCGTCCGCTCACGCCGGAAGAGCAACGTGCCCGCCTGCGTCAGCTCATTATCATGGGTAAAGACCGTGGCTATATCACCTACGCGGAAATCAACGATGCCCTGCCCGATGACATGTCCGACGCCGAACAAATCGACAACATCGTCAACATGATTCAAGGCTTGGGCATTCAAGTTACCGAAGAAGCCCCCGACGCCGATACCCTGTTGATGAACGACAACAGTACAGGCATTACTGATGATGACGCCGTAGAAGAAGCCGAAGCCGCCCTCTCCAGCGCCGATTCGGAATTCGGCCGCACCACCGACCCCGTGCGCATGTACATGCGCGAAATGGGACAAGTGGATCTGCTTACCCGCGAAGACGAAATCATCATCGCCAAAAAAATCGAAAACGCACTGAAAAACATGATTCAGGCCATTTCCGCCTGCCCCGGCTCCATTGCTGAAATTCTTGCGCTAATTGAGCAGGTGCGCAACGATGAAATCAAAGTGGATGAAGCTGTTGAAGCCATTATTGATCCGAACGAAGTGCTGCTCAACGAATTAGGGCTGGGCCATTTGGAAACCGCGACTGCCGATTCAAGTGGAGAAAGCAGCGACGACGAAGCGGAAGACGATTCCGAAGATGAAGATGAAGAAGACAATGGTGGTACGCTGGAAAACACCAACTTGGAAGAGTTGAAACAGAAAGTGCTCGAACATTTCGACGGCATCAATGAGAGCTACGAAAAAATGATTGCTGCGCTCGACAAATACGACAGCAAACATCCCAAATACCTGAAGCACCGCGACGCCATCGCCAACAAACTGCTGGAAGTGCGTTTTTCCACACGCCAAATCGAAAACCTCAGCAGCAACCTGCGCAACAATGTTGATCAAATCCGCAAGCTTGAGCGCGAAATCCGCGACATCTGCCTAGACCGGGTACATATGGATCGCGATTACTTCATCGCATCTTTCCTACCCAACACCACCAATTTGGATTGGGTAGGTGAAGAAATCAGCAAAAATCGCGTTTGGAGCGATGCGTTAAGCCGCTTCCAGCATGCCATTTTGGAAAAACAAACCGAAATGGCCGGAATGGAAAAGCAGGCGCGCATTTCGATTGACGAATTAAAAGAAATCAACAAAAACATGGTGGTAAGCGAAAAAGAAACCGCGGCCGCCAAACAGGAAATGATTCAAGCCAACTTGCGCCTGGTGATTTCAATTGCCAAAAAATACACCAACCGCGGCCTGCAATTCCTTGATTTGATTCAAGAAGGCAATATCGGCTTGATGAAAGCGGTGGATAAATTCGAATACCGCCGCGGCTATAAATTTTCCACTTACGCAACATGGTGGATCCGTCAGGCCATTACCCGTTCGATTGCAGACCAAGCCCGCACCATCCGTATCCCCGTTCATATGATTGAAACCATCAACAAAATGAACCGGATTGCCCGCCAATACCTGCAAGATAACGGTGAAGAACCCGATTCTGCAAAACTGGCCGAGCTGATGGAAATGCCGGAAGACAAAATCCGCAAAATCATGAAAATCGCCAAAGAGCCGATTTCTATGGAAACCCCGATTGGCGATGACGATGATTCACACTTGGGCGATTTTATTGAAGACATCAATAACGTGGCGCCTTCGGATGCGGCGATGTATTCCAGCCTGCGCGAAGTCACCAAAGATGTATTGGAAAGCCTCACACCGCGCGAAGCGAAAGTGTTGCGTATGCGTTTCGGTATCGACATGAACACTGACCACACGCTTGAAGAAGTAGGCAAACAATTTGACGTAACCCGCGAGCGCATCCGTCAGATTGAAGCGAAAGCGCTCCGCAAACTCCGCCATCCGACCCGAAGCGACCGCTTGAAGAGCTTCCTGGATAGCGAAGAAGGCAAACAATAAGGCCTGTCTGAAAAGAAAGCGCAAATCCAATTTGCGCTTTTTTATTGCGCCTGTTCACGCAATGCAGATGCCTGTCTGAAAATAAATCCGAACCCCATACCGCCGATTCGAAAGATGCCCTATTTCGCCCTGCTCGACGATGCTGTTGCCAACCGTGCACAGCTGTTTCAAAACCACATACGCAGCGAGTTTTTGCCGCCCGACGCAATCGGCAAACTGGATGCCTGTCTGAAAAAAGGCTGGGCGGAAAACCTGCATGTAGTCATTTTTGCCGACTACGAATTCGGCCTGCCGTTGCAAACCTTGCCTGCCGAGCAGGGTTTACTCGCTTTGCACTGGTTTGCAGAAAAAACCCTGCTCGACAATCCGCAACAATGGTTGTCTGAACAAAGCGGCAGCAAACCCGCCGGCCTCACTTGCACCCGCAATTCAGTAAACCAAGCCGCCTATACCGAGGCCGTCAACCGGATCAAAGCGGCCATAGTCCGCGGCGACACCTATCAAATCAACTACACCACGCGCCTCCATGCCCAAGCCTACGGCGACCCGGTAAAGCTCTACACCCGCCTGCGCCAGCCGGTTCCCTATGCCGCTTTAGCCTGCCTGCCCGACGGGCAGCAGCAACACAAATGGACACTCTGCTTCTCCCCCGAGCTCTTTCTCAAAATATCGGAAAACGGCGAAATGCTAACCGAGCCGATGAAAGGCACGGCTCCCGTGTTAAATGACGGGCAAGATGCCGCCCGCGCCGCAGAGCTGCAAGCAGACCCCAAAAACCGCGCCGAAAACATCATGATCGTCGACCTTTTGCGCAACGACTTGGGCAAAATCGCCGAAACCGGTAGCGTGCGCGTGCCCGAGCCGTTTAAAGTATCGCGCTTCGGCTCGGTTTGGCAAATGACCAGTGCCGTTTACGCCCAAGCCAAGCCCGGCACAAGCGCCGCCGACATTTTCAAAGCGGCTTTTCCGTGCGGCTCCATCACGGGCGCACCCAAACGCATGAGTATGCACTTGATTCAACAATTGGAAACTGAGCCACGCTCACTCTACACCGGCAGCATCGGCCATCTGGCTCCGTGTGCCGGCGGCTTAGGCTTTCACGGCACGCTCAACGTCGTTATCCGCACCCTACAACTTGCCCCTGCCGAAAACACAGACTGCTACGAAGCCATATACGGTGTGGGCTCCGGCATTGTTTGGGACAGCGACAGCCACGCCGAATACGAAGAATGCCGTTGGAAATCCCGCTTTATCACGCAACTTGCCCCCGAATTCGGCCTGATAGAAACCATCCGCATTGAAAACCGGCAAAGCATACTGCTGCCCTATCATTTACAAAGGCTCGCCCAAAGCGCCCACACATTAAACATTCCTTATAATGAAACCACCGCTGCCAACTATATCCGTAACATAGCAGCATCTCTGCCACAACATGCCCACCGCCTCAAAATCATCCTAAAGCCGGATGGCAGTTTGCAACATGAAATCGGGCTACTCACAGATTTTGATACACCACAACACATCATACTTTCAGAAACCGCCCTTTCCGACACTGATTTCCTACGCCGTTTCAAAACCAGCCACCGGCATATTTACGATCAGGGCTGGCAAACGGCTCAAACCCGAGGCGCGTTCGACAGCCTGTTTTTCAACCGCAGCGGTTTTCTGCTCGAAGGCGGCCGCAGCAACGTGTTCCTGCTCATCGACGGGGCATACCACACTCCGCCGGTCGGGCTGGACATTCTCAACGGCGTTATGCGGCAAGCCGTTTTCGACCGCCCCAATGATTACTTGGACGGCATAGCGCCGGTGGAAAGCCGCCTGACCCGAAAAGACATATTGCGTGCAGAAAAAATATTATTGAGCAACGCCTTACGAGGCGTTTTCGAAGTATCCCTGAAATAGCTTTGCCGTTTACACATGCCTGTCTGAAAACTTTCAGACAGGCATTTGGCTGATGGTCAAACCGGTTGCCGAAAAGGCACCACCACAATAAATATGAAGCCTTAAAACCAAATAAGATAAAATAAGCCGCAACATCTTTCCACCATCTTTGCTGTCATGAATTATCCCTGCCTTTACGCCGCCCCATTCGGCAATATCACCTTAGTGTTCGATGCGGAACACAACCTTGTCGAACTGAACTTACACGGCAAGCCAGAATACGCGCCCTATCCCCTGCCCGACGTGTGGCAGCAAAAGCTTGACGATTACTTTGCAGGCCGGCTGAAAAACTTCAACCACCTTATCTCCAAAAAAGGCACCGCCTTCCAGCAGCAAGTATGGCAGGCGATCGCCGAAATACCCGCCGGACAAGTGCTCACTTACCAAGACATTGCCCTGAAAATCGGCAGCCATCCGCGCGCAGTCGGCGGCGCTTGCGGCAAAAACCCGTTGGCTTTAGTGGTGCCTTGCCACCGCGTTGTAGCCAAACAGGGCTTGGGCGGTTTTTCCAGCGGCGAAGGGGATGCGTTAGCCATCAAACGCTGGCTGCTACGACATGAAGGCATCGACATTTAACACCTTGCCAACCATTCCTGTCTGAAAAACACCGATTATGAACGAACCGATCGACCGACTGCTCGAACACCTTTGGCTTAACGACCGCCTGAGCAGAAATACACTGGAAGCATACCGCCGGGATTTGGAGAAAATCGCCGCCCGCCTGGCCGAACGCCACCTCAACTGGCAAACCGCACAAACCACCGATCTTGCCGCAGCGGTATACCATCCCGACGAAAAACCCCGCTCGCAAGCCCGCGCCCTTTCCGCCTGCAAACGCCTGTATAGCTGGCTGCTTGAAACCGATCAGCGTCACGACAACCCCACACAACACCTAACCGCACCGAAACAGACGCAAACCCTGCCCAAGCTGATTACCGAACCTCAAATCGACGCCCTGCTCAACGCACCCGACACAGAAACCCCACACGGCCTGCGCGACAAAGCCTTATTGGAGCTGATATATGCCACAGGGCTGCGCGTAAGCGAGGCCGTCAACCTCAAAATCGGCGAAGCCGACCTGCAAAAAGGCATGATTAACACCATAGGCAAAGGCAACAAACAGCGCATCGTTCCTTTAGGAGAAGAAGCGTCTTACTGGATACAACGCTATATCGCCGAAGCCCGCCCGCTTTTATTGAAAAACAAGACATGCGACAAATTGTTTGTCAGCCAAAAACGGGGCGGCATCAGCCGCCAGCTCGCCTGGATGATTGTAGAAAAATATGCCCAAGCCGCAGGCATCAATCACCTCAGCCCGCACGGCCTACGGCATGCTTTTGCCACCCATTTGGTCAACCACGGCGCCGATTTGCGCGTTGTCCAACTGCTGCTCGGGCATGCCGACATCAGCACCACCCAGATTTACACCCATGTTGCCAACGAGCGCTTGAAAAATATTGTTGAAGAACACCACCCGCGCGGTTGAATAATCACACCTCAATAAAGCTTCATATAAATATAATCATTATTAAATATAATTCAATTATTACTATCAAAATAAAAACAAGCATAAATCAAATAAGGGCTTAGGAAGCAAGCTGCAGACAGTACAAATAT
>NZ_JH165159.1:1033745-1071586 GCF_000227765.1 Neisseria wadsworthii 9715 | reverse complement strand
ATAGTACGGAACTGATGGTGTTGCTGCTTCAGCAGCTTACAAAATCGTTCTCTTTGAGCTAAGGCGCAGTAACGCCGTAGCAAAAGTTAAGTTCATTTGCTATAGTCAATCGACACATTAATACAAACCCTAAACTAAAAAGCCCATCACTATCAATGTGATGGGCTTTTAAAGCTAACAACTAAAATGCCTGTCTGAAAAAATTAACGCCCGGGCACAGTACCCATACGCTGTTTCAGCGATGTTTGCGGCTCATTAAACATTGTTGCGTAATAAGTCGCATTGGTCATCACTTTTTTCACATAGTCACGGGTTTCATTAAACGGAATGGTTTCCGCATAAATCGCGCCTTCCAGCGGCATAGCCGCCTGCCAGTTGCGTGCCCGGCCCGGCCCTGCGTTATAGCCGGCTGTGGCCATCACTTCATTGTTCTGCAAGCGGCGTTTGGCATCCGCCATATACCAAGTACCCATGCGGATATTGCCGTCCATAGTATATAACTCGCTGCTGTCCATACCGATTTTGCCGGCAATTTCACGTGCAGTTGCAGGCATAACCTGCATCAAACCTTGCGCACCGACGCTGGATTGCGCGCCCAGCATGAACCGGCTCTCTTGACGGATAAGACCATATACCCAAGCCGGATCAATGCCTACTTGATTCGCATAACGCACGGTAATATCTTTAAACGGCGAGATATAACGGAGCGTGTAATTCAACTTCTGATTGGTGCTGTCGGCCGTATTTACAGCCATTTCATAGAAACCTTTGTCAAAAGCAAGTTGCGCAGCGGCCAATAAAGTATCTTCATTAAAACCGCGGATGGCAAAACGCCACTCTGCCTGGGCTTGGCGGCGCATTTTCCAATCGCCCGATGTTTGGCTGGCTTGGAAAAGGTTCAGCGCGCGGTCAATCGCTCCGTCTTGCGCCAGTTTTTTCACATCTTTTTTCGAAGCATCCGACACATTATTTTTAGCGCTGACCCGTTGGCCCAATTCCTCCATCGACATCACGGCATAGAAATTACGTCCTGATTGGGCAGCCTGAGAGTATAAACTTTTCGCACGGCCGCTATTGCCTTGAGCAGCCAAACTGCGTGCCAGCCAATATTGCCAATCCGGTTTCTTTTTCAAGTGCTCAGGCATACTTTCGATAATACTGGCCAAATCACCCCAGCGGGAAAAACGCAAAGCCGAGCGGGCATACCATTCAAACTGATCGTCGGACAATTGCTTTTTATCGGCGCGGTTGTAATAGTTCAACGCAGTAGAAAAATTCTGTTTTTTAGCCTCTGCATAACCCAGCACCCCCCAAGCAAAACCGCTCTGTTCACGGGTAAGCATGCCATCCAAATCACTCAAACGGCTTGCCGCAGAGCCGTTTTTCTGGGCAGAAGGGCTAATCACATTGACCAACAATTTTTCTTGTGCGCCCGGCCCTTCAAAGCCATCCAGCGGGCTACCCAGCGCAGCGGCCAGATTGCGTGCATCTGTGATTTGATTGTTGCTGATCAAGCCTCTTACGCGGCGCCAGGCACTTTGCGTATCCAGCTGCCCGCGCTTTGCCGATTCTTCTACCAACAAGGTACAGCCTGTTGCCTGTCTACCCAGCTCACCAACAATTTTCTTAGCCAGTTCGCTTCTTTTTCCCTGCATCAACTCATTGTATTCGGCGTAGCAGGATACCTCCTGCACACGGCCTGCTTTATCCAGCTTGGCAAATTGCTGCTGAAACTGCGCCCATTGGCCGCGCTTGCCCAAGCTTTTCAGCCACTCATTACGAACATTTTCAGCCATCGCACTATTATTATCTGCGAGACTCAGAAACTGCGAAGGCAATACATCATCATCAAGCTTGATGGCATCCAATACGCTTTGATACATTTGATAGTCAGATAAAATTTTACTGGGAGACTCAGTGGCTCTGACTATTGGCAAATGTACGCCGCTGTGCGTGGCATCTGCTCCACGCTTTACCGGCTCTACACGCTGCTCGCGGGACGAACAAGAAGCCAAAGCCGTAACGGCAACCGCCACAATCGTGAGCTTGAAAATACGGTTTTGCATCATCTTAAGATATTCTTCTGTTAAATTAATATTATTCAGATTCAGCTGGCAAGCCGAACAAATAGCCCCGCTTCACAGCCTATATTGTTTAGATTTGATCATTTTAAAAATCAGACTTGAAATTCTAAGCGATTTAAGCGGACAGCTCATACAATAAACAAATCTTTACATTTTTTAAATCTGAGTTTGTGTCAATAATTGGAAAACAGCCGATCATTAATATTTCAAATGTGGCGGTAAGCCGCAAACAATATAGATCGTACTGTAAGGCAAACCAACGCATTATGAAAAGATTCAGAGTTCCACAGCCATATAGCCAATCAACTTAACTTTTGCTACGGCGTTACTGCGCCTTAACCCAAAGAGAACGATTTTGTAAGCTGCTAAAGCAGCAACACAATCAGTCCCTTACCAACTATACTGTTTACGGCTTACTGCCTTGTATCAAAAATGTGTTAATTGACTATAAAATTTGGGGCTGAAGTAGATTAGCAGTCATGATAGGCTGCCCAAATGAAGATAACCCACTGTAAGCTAAAGAAGAGTCTGCAAAGAAAACTGCTTGAATATTTTGTATTGGAAGTAACCGCACGTTCTGCTGCCGATATCTTGGCTATTCAGCCCAATACGGCCATTCTCTTCTACCGCAAAATCCGTCTTGTTATCAGCCATCATTTGGCTTTGAAAGCAGATCAGGTTTTTGAGAGCGCTATAGAATTGGATGAGAACTATTTCGGCGGTAAGCGTACAGGAAAGCGCGGTAGGGGAGCAGCAGGTAAAGTGGTGGCTTTCGGTATCCTTAAACGTGGAGGCAAGGTTTATACGGTTCTCGTGAACAATGCTCAACGAGAAAGCTTATTTCCTTTTCCTGTTATTACGAGGAAAATCACGCCTGACAGCGTAGTTTATACGGACTGCTTGAGCAGTTACGACGTGTTGGATGTCAGCGGTTTTCACCATCACAGGATTAATCACAGCAAAAAGTTTGCCGACCGGCAAAACCATATCAACGGCATTGAGAATTTTTGGAATCAGGCGAAACGTGTCTTGCGCGAATACAACGGAATCAATCGAAAATCTTTTCCTCTGTTCTTGTCTTTTCCTCTGTTCTTGAAAGAATGTGAGTTTCGTTTTAACTTCGGGACACCAAAGCAGCAGTTAAAAACTCTACGGCTTTGGTGTGATATTTAGGGCTAATCTACTTCAGCCCCATCAAGTAACCCATCACATTAACGGAATCATTGGAAAACGCCATGTCAAAATATGCTATCCCTTTATTATTTCTGTTTCTTACTTTCGATGCCCACGCTTTCGAGCAAGAAAGATTGGAGCGTGCCTGCCGGATTGAGCAAGGCTCTTTGTTAAAAGACCGTAACGGCACCCCCTCTTGTGACGAACTCAAACGCTTTCATGCCAAAAAATCCATAAAATCAGCCAAAAACAACAACCATTCCGCCAAAGCCCCGAAAGCATCCAAACCTAAGAAAATTGCCAACGGAGAAGGCGCAGGCTACCGCTGGAATCCACATGAAGGCCGTTTCTGCCAACATAATGCAAAAGGGTTTGCACAAAGCTGTTATTAATCGCCGTATCCGTCGCCAAACATGAAAGCATGCGGCTCACAGCTGTATAAAATCCATTCCGACAACTCAAATGCCTGTCTGAAAGACATATTCAGACAGGCATTTTATTGCGCAAAAATAAAACGATTTGCTTTTTCCATGAAGTTAACTTTATACTACATACAATTACAAACTCTCAATTTTTGTAATTTTTCCAAGATTGCCTGATTAAATTTCAAGCAAAAAAATAAGTCGGAACCGAATATAAAAACCTTCACAATAATCAACAAGGAACAATAAATGAGCGAGAGCCCTAAACAAAGCCTGCCTGAAAATACCGAGTTGCTAAGCGCACAAGCGCCGATTACCAACTTCAAAGGATTGCTGATTACTATTATCGCAGCCGTTATCAGCGCGATTGTTTATATGATTCTGCCTTATGAAGACACCGTCAACAAAGGCTTGTCCATCTTATGCTTTGTGGCAATTATGTGGTTTACCGAAGCTGTTCACATCACGGTAACCGCTTTGATGGTGCCGATTTTGGCCGTTTTATTCCACATTCCCGAAATGAATACCAAGCAGGCGCTGGCTAGCTTTGCCGACCCGATTATTTATGTGTTTTTCGGCGGTTTCGCACTGGCTACCTCCCTGCATATGCAGCGCATCGACCGTAAAATTGCAGTTTGGCTGATTTCCCTTTCTCGAGGCAATATGCTGGTGGCGGTCTTGCTCATATTTGCCGCCACAGCATTTTTATCCATGTGGATCAGCAACACGGCCACCGCGGCGATGATGCTGCCTTTGGCTTTGGGATTAATGGATCATCTCGATAAAGAGAAAGACCGCAAAACGTTTGTGTTCGTTTTACTGGGCATTGCTTATTGCGCCAGCATTGGCGGCTTAGGCACGGTTGTTGGCTCTCCGCCCAACAACATCGCAGCCAAAGCGCTTGATTTGGACTTTGCCGGCTGGATGAAATTGGCTCTGCCCATGATGATTCTGATTCTGCCTCTGATGCTACTTTCTTTATACGTTATTTTAAAACCCGATTTTTCCAAGCGTGTCCAAGTAAAAGAAGAACATATTCCGTGGACGCTGCACCGCATTATTACCATCATTATTTTCATCGTAACGGCAGCTGCGTGGATTATGAGCGGCACGTTGAAAGAAAAATTCGGCATTATTAACCCGGATTCATTCATTGCTTTGTGTGCTGCAGCCGCAGTGGTGGTGTTCGGCACCGTTCGCTGGCGCGAAGTGGCACGCAACACTGACTGGGGCGTATTGATGCTGTTTGGCGGCGGGATTGCCTTGAGTAATCTTTTAAAACATTCCGGCGCTTCCGCCGTGCTCGGTCAGGAAATGGCAACGGCTTTCGTTCTGGCACATCCGTTTATTGTCGTATTGGCTGTGGCCGCATTTATCATCTTCCTAACTGAATTTACCAGCAACACCGCCTCTGCAGCACTGCTCGTACCCATTTTCGGCAGCGTCGCTACACAAATGGGCCTGCCTAAAGAAGTGTTGGTTATGATTATCGGCATCGGTGCTTCCTGTGCATTTATGCTGCCGGTTGCCACGCCACCCAATGCCATCGTATTCGGTACCGGTTTGGTAACTCAGAAAGATATGATGCGTGCAGGCATATTGCTCAACCTGTTGTGCGTTCTTCTAGTAGGTATATGGGCATACTTCTTTTTAATGTAAGCCATAGTGATAAATCTGAACCATGCCTATCTGAAAATAATTTTTCAGACAGGCATCTTCTTTGTCCGCTAAAATAATCCCCGTTTTTTATATCTCCTCCCATCATCAAGAATTTATGAACGCAGCTTCTGCAAACAACATGCTCTTCCATTGGCTGGCCGTATGTTTGATTCCGCTGGTCACCATCGTTTATTTCACGTTCAATCCCGCCCAAACACCGGCCAATCATCTCACTTACGGTATCATTCTGGCTTGCGAGTGCGTATTTTTGTTTAAATATGTTTTATTCAAATTTCTGGCCGCACACCTGAAAGAGCAGCCTCAAGTCAAACGGCAATTTGCCCGGCTTTTCCTGCCGCCGGTTATACTTACCGGCTACATCTGCCATTATTTCGGCCTGTTTTAAATTTCTGTATAATCAGCGTTTTTTCACAACGATAGTCCCGCAATGACAGCCAACGGCTCCATCCAAACTGTTACACTTGCCTTTACAGGCGCCTCCGGCATGCCCTACGGCATACGCCTGCTCGAATGCCTGCTTAAAGCCGATAAAACCGTGTGGCTACTTTATTCCCAAGCCGCCCAAGTGGTGGCGCAGCAGGAAATGGGGCTTTCCCTGCCTGCCAACACGGCAGTCTGCCGCGAAATGCTGTGCGAAAAATTCCAAGTTTCCCCGGAAAAACTGCGTGTGTTCGGTAAAGACGAATGGTTTGCCCCGCCCGCTTCCGGCACCAACCCGGCCGATGCCATGATTGTCTGCCCTGCCAGCATGGGCGTGGTTGCCGCAATCGCGCACGGTACGTCCGACCATCTTATCGAACGCGCCGCCGACGTGGCCATCAAAGAGCGCCGCCCTCTGATTCTCGTGCCGCGCGAAACCCCTTTATCGTCGCTGCATTTGGAAAACCTGCTCAAACTTTCACAATTGGGCGCCGTTATTCTGCCCCCGTCGCCCGGCTTTTACCACCATCCGAAGACATTAAACGACTCAATCGACTTCGTTGTTGCCAGAATTCTCGATCAATTGCGCATAGAGCACACACTTATGCCAAAATGGGGGGAATAAATGGAAGGATTGCGCGAATTTGTCGGCATGATTGCAGCTTTTGTCAAATGGATATTGACAATTCTAGACAAACTGTTTTAATCTTCGCCCAACTAACTCAGTTTTAAGCCTACGAAAGCTTTTATATGAACACCATCCGCACAAACACTTATTTTTATTGGTACCGCAGCAATGCGCGGTATCTGTTTGTGCCTGTCTGAAAGCAGCAATTGAACACCAAACAAGAAACCGCCCGTAAAATCCACAGGCGGTTTTTGTTTTACCTGAAATTTCCGGGCCGCCTGCTAAACCATCTCAATATAAGGAAGACCATCATGAAAACCCAAGCAGCCTGCATCGTACAACACCAGCCCGAAATTCTCAGCCGCTGCAATTTGGTGGTTGACGGCAACGCCCACCGCGTTGACCTGCTATTAGCCGATTTACCGCAGCACCCCGGCGCCCTGTTCTGCGAAGCCATGCTGCCGCAAGTGCGCACGGTTGCCCTGATGATTGCCGCCGAGCGTTTGGTAGAAGGCAAAAACACACCCAGCATCATCACCGACGAAGCCGACTGGTTTGCCGCGCGTATCTTGGTTTTGCAGGCACGCGTATTCCATCTTGATATCAGCCTGATGTTTATGCTGGAAACCGCCAACCGCCGCGCCGAAGCATTCGCCCGCAAACACGGCCTCGATTTCACTCCGGCGCGTATCCAAATGAGCCTGCATTCAGGCCGGCCGGCTAATCTTCTGATGATGAAAACTGCTCTGGAGCTTGACGAACAACAAGACGAAGGCTTAATCGCCAATTCCCGCCGCTTGGCCGCTTTGCTCGACGCCCCGTTCTAACTACAAGACCGAACACCACAAAATGCCTGTCTGAAACCTTTCAGACAGGCATTGTTTTGTTTATATACCATTCTGCTAAACTCATTTATCCTATTCAATCTCAATAAATAATCATGAAACATTACCTTATCCTAACGTCTGCGCTCCTATTAAGTGCCTGCGCCCAAAAGCCCCAACCGCAACTAACGGTGCGCACTTTACCCGTTCACACATCCGGCAAAAAATACGAAGTTACCTACAAGCAAAAGGCTTACAAAGTGAACCATATCCTCAAATGGCGCACGGTTAACGACCCCAATCTCGGTATCAAGCCCGACTGGGACAAACTCAACCAAATCCGCCCGGGCATGAACGCCGCGACCGTGCAGCAACTGCTCGGCAAGCCCTGGCACCACGGCAGCTCTTACCTAACCGAATGGAACTATCTCTACCGCTACGCTTTTAGCGGCAAAATGCAGCAATGCCAGTATAAAATTGTGTTCAATAAAAAAAGCAACACGGTTGAAGGCATCTTCTGGGAGCCTGTAGCACACGCAAATTGCCGGCACTAGCGATGCATCAATGCCTGTCTGAAAACCAGCCTAAACTTTAAAAAATACTACTATAGTCAATCAACTTAAGAAAAAGTACATACGTCATACTCGGGCTTGACCCGAGTATCCCAAAATTTACTGAAACTCAAGATACTCGGGTCAAGCCCGAGTATGACGGAAGTGTTACCAAAATTAAGTAGTTTAACTATATAATTCCACACTTATTCTAAAGAAAAACACCGCCAACCCGTTCATTATTGCCGCTTCTTAGAAGAAATCCCGATATGTCCGCTTTTCTTTCCGGTTTTATGATTACCGCCAGCCTGATTGCCGCTATCGGCGCACAAAATGCGTTTGTGCTCAAGCAAGGCCTGCTCAAGCAGCATGTCGGAGTGGTCGTATGGATTTGCTGGCTGTGCGACTTTGCCCTGATTTCCACCGGCGTGTTCGGCGTCAGCGCGCTGCTCGCCGACAGCCCGAAGGCAACCGCGCTGATGGCACTGGCCGGCGGTCTGTTTCTGCTCGCCTATGCGTGGCGGAGCGCAAAATCCGCTTGGCAGGGCAACGGCATTCTCACCCCCGACACCGCGCCTACCTCGCCCAGCCCGTTCAAAACCGCGGCGACAACCCTCGCCCTAACTTTGCTCAACCCGCATGTTTACATCGATACCGTAATGCTCATCGGCGGCGCAGCCGCGCCGCTGCCGCCAACGGGCAAATGGCATTTTCTGGCAGGTGCTCTCAGCGCTTCGGGCATTTGGTTTACCGCCATCGGCTACGGCGCACGTCTGCTGCTGCCGCTGTTCCGCCGGGAGCGCACTTGGCAGATACTCGACAGCCTAATCGCCCTGATGATGCTTTATTTGGCATTCGGTTTATTGAGACAGGCGGCGGGCATTCTGCTTTGATCAATACCGGCCATGCCTGTCTGAAAACGAGTAACACAAATTTTTGCTCAGCTAAAACTTTTTCAGACAGGCATTGTTTGCATTTTGCACACCGCCGTTTAAAATCCCGTTAAATTAGGCTAAACCGCTTGCCGCCATACGCCGCAAGCCTTATTTTGCCTCTAACTTTTCTTATTCAGATAACATGAAAAACATCGTCATCCTCATCTCCGGCCGAGGCAGCAATATGCAGGCCATTGTTAACGCGAATATTCCCAATGTCCGAATCGTAGCTGTATTAAGCAATGATGAAACAGCAACAGGCTTGGCTTGGGCAAAAGAGCAAGGCATCGCCACCGGCACGCTTGACCACAAAGCGTTTGCCAACCGCCTCGCATTCGACACCGCCATGATGGCGCTTATCGACAGCTACCAGCCGGATTTAGTGGTATTGGCAGGCTTTATGCGCATTCTCACGCCCGAATTCTGCACCCATTACGAAGGCCGCCTAATCAATATCCACCCATCCCTGCTGCCTTCATTTACCGGCCTCAACACCCACCAACGCGCACTGGAAACCGGCTGCCGCGTAGCCGGTTGCACCGTGCATTTCGTTACGGCCGAACTGGATTGCGGCCCGATTATTTCTCAAGGCGTTGTGCCTGTATTAGACAAAGACACACCGGAAACTTTAGCTACACGCGTTTTAGCCGCCGAACACAAACTGCTGCCTCAGGCCGTAGCTGATTTTGCAGCAGGAAAACTAAGCATCCGGCAAAACCGCGTGCTCGGTAGCATCACACCTGATGCCCACACCCAATTGCTTGCCTGACTTAAAAGAAAGGACAACTATGAAAAAATTAATCCGCTCCATCGCCCTGATTGGCGCTTCTACCGCTGCTTTACCGGCCCTTGCCGCCGAACTGCCGCAAAACGCAGTATTAAAATATAGCGGCTCCTACGGCATTCCCGCCACCATGACATTCACCCGAAACGGTAACAGCTACACCATCGTATCGAATATCAAAGTGCCGATGTACAGCATCCGCTTCGAAAGCGGCGGCACCATTTCCGGCAACACGCTCAAGCCCAGTTATTACCGCGATGTACGCGGCAGCAAAACCTATGCCGAAGCCCGCTTCAGCGGCAACCGCGTGACATACGGCAAAACAGGCGAACAGAAAACCGAAAACGTATCCGGCCCCGCAATGGACTTGTTCACATTGGCATGGCAACTTGCCGCCAACGACGCCCGCCTACCCGCCGGCTTGAAAATCACCAACGGTAAAAAACTGTATTCCGTAGGCGGCATGAGTAAAACCGGCAGCGAGCAGTTCAGCTTCGCGGGCGGCAAAACCCAAGTCGACAAATACCGTGTCAACCGCGGCGACAGCACCGTCAACTATTCGTTTGCCACAGCGGTTAACAATATCCCGGCACAAATCACCTACACTGACGACGGTAAAACCTATAATCTGAAACTGACTTCCGCCACCATTAACGGTAAAGCGGTGAAACCTTAATCATTAGGTAAAAAATGTAATGCCTGTCTGAAATTTTTTCAGACAGGCATTTTTCAATGCTATAAAAAAGGGTCGGATAACCGACCCATAACTGCTTCTTAAATAATTTTTAATTATCCAATCACATTTGCACCCATTGCTTCTTCGCTCAATTGAATCAACGAAGGTGCGCACACGGTATCGTAACATACCAACGCATCATTGATTTGGGTGTTGGTGATGGTACCTTCGCAGAATTTAAATTCTTCTATTTGATTCTGACTGCCGGCAAACCAATCTTTGATTGTGATGGAATCACCTTTTCCGGCAGTAACCAGCAAATCACAACCGCAAGCGGTAAAGCACACATCGCTCAGGTTAATATCTGATTTAAATTCCACCACATCGGTTTCGCAAGGATCGCCGCAATCCTCAATCACATCATCACCATAGCATGCACCGAATACATAAGTATCTGCACCGGAACCACCGTTCAAATAATCATCGCCGTAGCCGCCATCTAACAAATCGCAGCCATCTTCGCCATACAGGCAGTCTGCTTCGTTGCTGCCGTACAATTTGTCATTGCCGTCACCACCGTAGAGCGTGTCGTTGCCACCGCCGCCGATCAGGATATCGTCGCCGTCACCACCGCAAATCGTGTCGCAACCTTCTCCACCATCAATGTAATCGCAGCCATCGCCGCCATACAGCAAATCATCGCCACCTTTACCATAAATGGTGTCATTGCCATCTTTACCGTCGATTTTATCATTACACTCAGTGCCGCAAAGGACATTATCACAATCGTCACCGGTAATTACATTGTAATCGTCATCACATCGATCGCAATCATCGTCCCAATCTTTGTCTTTTCCTTTCTTATCATATTTATCATCCCAATCTTTATCTTTCCCTTTTTTATCATAATAGTCATCATCCCAATCTTTATCTTTTTTCTTGCCGTGTTTTTTGTCGCTGCCTTTTCCCGAATATTTTTCATCATAATACCAAGCAGAATTATTAATTGCTTGTGAGTAACCATCGTTGTATTTACCAACTTTAATACCATAAGTCATGATATAATCTCCCAGATTGATTAATACTACATTAATTAAGTAAGCATTCTCCCTTCTGTATATACCAATCATACATTAACCCAAATAGCATTATTTAAATATACGTTATTCGGATGTCATGCACGATAAACGGCTAACAGTTTTCTTAAAAACCAAAACAAACAATAAGTAAGATGCTTAATAAAATATTTTCCAAACTCAGCCGACTTTCTCCACTCTGTTAATTCCCACAACCCAAACTAACACGACTTTTACAGTATTTCTTTGCAATATTTTCGCAAGTAAACACCAAAAACGATTAAAATCCAGTCTTTAAAACACACTAAACACAACCACTAAAACAGGTTTTCACAATAAAAATAAACATCTTTGGAAAACCAAAGATGTTTAAGCCGTACCACGCCTTAAATCTGATTAATCGGCTTAGTGCGTAAAGCATTTTTCTATACCTGTCTGAAACACATTACACACACCTCTGATCATGAACCCTATTTTTTCCCTGATTCCCATTGCCGCCATCATCATTTCGCTACCTGCTTTTGCCGCGGAAACGGTCTATATCCAAGGCAAGCTGCCAAATGGTTTGAAATACCACATCCTTCAAGCGCCAGAGGCAGGCAAACGGTTGGAATTACGGTTACAAGTTCATGCAGGCACCAACGATGAAATCGAGGGCGAGAAAGGCGCTGCCCACATGCTTGAGCATTTAGCATTTAAAAGCAGCCCACAATTTCCCGACGGAATCGCCGATACCTTGAGTAAAAAAGGCTGGCAGATGGGCCGCCATTTCAATGCTCAAACTTCACACCGATACACCCGCTATATGCTCACGCCGCCCCAAGGTCGCAACCAAATTGACCAAGCATTAATCATCATGCGTCAGTTCGTTCAGCCACGCCAGTTTCAAGCGGCAGACTGGCAGCACGAGCAAAAAATCATCCAAGGCGAAATCCGAACCCTTCAAAACCTGCAAGAGCGCATGGCTCAACAGCGTACGGCCAGTCTGAAAAGCGGCTCACGCGAAGCACGATACCGGCCGATAGGCGATGAACAATCCATCAACACCATGCAGGTCGACACACTCAGCGCATTCCACAAAAAATGGTACGCGCCGAACAATGCCGAAATCATCATCATCAGCGCCCTCGCACCCAAGCAGGTTCAAGAGAAAATCATAAAACATCTCAACGATTTACCTCTGCGCAACCTACCTCTGCGCCAAATAAAAGACTATGAGCCCAAACTCCGCCAAGGCTGGCATATAGACCGTTTGCAAGACAAAGACAATACGGATAGCGAACTTAACCTCATCTTCCGCTTTCCCAACGAAACAGCCCAAACTTACACCGCAGAGGGTGAGTACGAACGCCTATTGAACAACTTTGCTGCGTTCATCATCAACGAGCGCTTACAAAAACAAACACTGCCGCCATCCATACAAAAACTCATCTTGCGCAGCGGTAATCTTGGCCAACGCACCGGCTTTATCGGCTTGTTTGCCCAAATCACACCCGAAGGCCATGACGAAGCCTTACGCACATTACTGCATATCCGCCAAAACATTCTGGCCGAACCGGCTACAAACGAAGAAACCGCGGCCTACCGCCGCCAGGTCAACAATCTCTTGCGCCTCAGCCAAAATAAGCCGCACTTTTCAAGCAAACCTGACGAGCTGCTTACCCAAGTCCAAGAAACCATTCTGGATAACAAACCTTTGCGCACCCCTGCGCAACATACTGCAGCCGTACGCCCCGCCCTCTATAAAATCAGCAGCCAACATGTTAACGAACGCATTAAGCAAATGCTTTCTGCCAACGATAAACTTATCCAAGCCCAGGCACCCGGCATGGGCAGCATCAATCTGCCGGACACGGCCAAACTCCCCATGTTGGCAGAAAATCCTTCGGCCCAATTAAACACGACTGCTCAAAAACCGGTAAAATCCCGCCCGGCAGCAAAAATCACACCGCCATCTGCCACAGTTGCCAAAACCACCCAAACAACCTCGGATAATCCGTTTGCCATTGCAGCTCCGGCAGGCAAAATTACAAGCGGACAATACGATTCAGCCGCCAAAACCGAAATCATCAATTTAAGCAACGGCGACACTGCCGTCGTTTTGCA
The DNA here is from genome assembly GCF_000227765.1 of Neisseria wadsworthii 9715. GTDB lineage: Bacteria > Pseudomonadota > Gammaproteobacteria > Burkholderiales > Neisseriaceae > Neisseria > Neisseria wadsworthii. The sequence continues at coordinate 1,058,227 of NZ_JH165159.1, read as the reverse complement.
AAACCCTTCTGCCGGTAACAAAACCTATCTCAAAATCATTTCGCAAACAGGCTATCTACAAAACAATGTTGTGCCATGGCAAGCCCACCTGGCCGGAGAAATCATTTGGAAAACCGCGCCGCTAGGCCTGTCTGAAACCCAGTTTGCCACCTGGAAATCCCAGCGCCAAATCAAACTTAATTACGAAATCACACCTTACCATCAGGTTTTCAACGGCAGCGCACCAAACGCTTCTTTTGAAAACCTGCTCCAGCTCTACCGCGCTTATCAAAACCCCACCTATGTCAACAGCAAATGGAAAAGCCTGTTGGAAACCGAAGCTGCCCGGCGGACGGTATTCCAAAATTCCGTACCCGGCAGGCAGGAAACCGCAGAATTCAACCTACGCTATGGAAGAAGCGAATATGAAGAGCCTTCCGGCAATCAGATAGCCGCACTCAGCGGCGAAAAGCTGCTGCAACAATGGCACCTGCTCAATCACACGCCTGTGGCATATTACATAGTAACCAATGAATCTTCACAAAAAATCAAAACCTTAATCGAGCAGCAACTTGCAGGCATTGTCCGCTCGCCTACTCTAAACATCCGCCTGCAACCGACAACAGGCAGCACCGTTCAGCGTATGCCCATCGGCGACACCAACCACACCGACGTGAGCGCCTGGTCGTGGCAGCCTTTTTATAACTGGACACCGGAAACCTCCGAACAAATCCCGTTGCTCGCCAATCTGGCCAATGCCCGTCTGAAAAACGAATTACGCGGCCGCCTGCAAGGCACTTACAGCCTCAAGTTCACGACTAAGCCCGATCCCGAACACAACCTCGTAGAAAACCAGCTTTATTTCAATACGGAACCACAGCGCGCCCAAGAATTATGGCAAGCTGCGCAGCACATTCTGCAACGTATGCCGGAAGACATCAGCCGAGATGAAGCAGCCAACCTGCAACAATTGTTTATTGAGCAAGAAGCCTTGCGTCAAAAAAACCCGGAAGTATGGCTGGACAGGCTCGCAGTAAGCCACCAGAAATATGGCGATGTGCGCTATATCCGCGCTTTACCCGAATTAAAATACAGCATCATTCAAACCCGCCTGCGGCAAACCGCAAAACTGCTATGGTCGGAACCAAACGCACGCATTTTATTGATTGATCCCAAACCCTAAATCATTCCCGAGATTTTTGCCGAACGACTACCTGCGGCAGATTGCTGTAATGCCTGTCTGAAACCATCTTTCAGACAGGCATTATCATTTCAAGCACTTACCGTCATATAGTAGCGAACACATATTCCATACAAAGCAACAAACCACGAACAGTACAAATAGTACGAGACTGATTTTGTTGCTGCTTGGCCAGCTTACAAAATCGTTCCCTTTAAGCTAAGGCGTAGCAACGCCATAGCAAAAGTTAAATTTATTTGCTATATAATTAAACCATCATCAAACAGACTCTTATTACTACCATGACCGCCGAAGAGCTACAAAGCTTCCTGCATCAAAACATTCCTGCCACACACGCCCTTGATATCCGCGTTGTCCAGTGTAATCCCGAATCAATTAAGCTGCACATGCCACACGCCATCAATCGAAACCATAAAAACACCGTTTTCGGCGGCAGCATCGCACTTGCGGCCACATTATGCGGCTGGTCGGCAGTACATGTGAACTGCCCCCAAGCACAAGGCAACATCGTGATACAAAACGGCGATACCCGCTATCTTCGCCCGGCATTGAGCGATCTGACCGTTAAAACCCGGCCGGTTCCTCAAGAAGATTGGGCTTATATGCACGATATGTTGCGTACTACAGGCAAAGGAAAAATTTCATTATCAATCGAGATGTTTGTTCAAAACGAACTCGTTGCCGTGTTCAATGGAAAATTCGTGGCTTTCATGCCGAAAACTTGATTGAAAAACAACCGATTGGCATTTCAGCAGAATTTCACCCAACGACTTCCGAGCCTCAAAATAAGGAAACCTCAAGGCCATCCAATCCAAAGATCCTCCAAACAAATAATGCCTGTCTGAAAATATTCAGACAGGCATTATTCATCATCTCAAAAATATTACTGCAGCGGCTTCATGTTCATCACTTCCATCAGGAAGTTAGTAAAAGCCGGATTATTCGGTTTATTTGTCATGCTCGGCCAACGTTGTTGCCAACCTTGCAAGGCATTACGGATATAAAGTTTGGACTGCTCGGTATTAATCGCTCCACGCTGGCTCTCCACCGCAGAACGCAAATACACTTCATACATACTATCATCAACCGCATTGCGGCCAACCTGCTTGATACGGAAGCGGTTAAGATATTGCGCAGCCTGAACTTTAGTTAGCTGGCCTTTGCTGACTTGATAACTCAATCTGGTAGCTTCATCTCTGATTTTTGAAACATCGGTCCAATGAGTAGAAGCCAGAGCAAATCTGCTTGGCGCTTCTGTGCGTTTAGGATTGGTTGGGTGAACGGGCACTTCTTTCAACGTCGGCAGATAAATCGATTCACAACCGGTCAGCGCCCCTACCAAGATAATGGGTAAAAGATATTTTCTCATGGCAGCTATTACAATCACTTTCAATATAATTAAACAGAATCCCGACACACCGCAACAACAATTCCAGCTGCTACGTAACATCATTCTCGCCGCAGACACTGCATCATTAGATAATAAAGCAGGCACACACGCACCCGTGACACAATTTTTGTAAGTATAAAACAAGAATTGCAAAAGAACTATCGTTCTCTGCCAAGCGTATTCTTTTAAGGCTGCAACGGTATGATTAATTTAATGAAACAATGCACCGTCGGAAAATCGGGTAGACAGTATAAAGGCCGTCTCTCAAACAAAAAAATTCAGATAGGCATTAAATGCCTGTCTGAATTTTTATTAAACGATTATGCCAAATCCGCAAACAATGGTGTAGACAAATAACGCTCACCATATGAAGGAATCAGTACCACAATCAGCTTACCCTTATTCTCAGGCTTAGCCGCCAACTGTAATGCACTCCAAACAGCCGCGCCAGAAGAAATCCCTACCAAAATCCCTTCTTTCTCAGCTACTGCACGGGCCGTAGCGAAAGCCGCATCATTTGGCACTTGAATCACACCATTATAAATACCGGTGTTCAAGATGCCGGGAACAAACCCTGCGCCAATACCTTGAATCGGGTGCGGGCCTTTCTGACCGCCGCTCAATACCGGTGAAGCTTCCGGCTCAACAGCATACACCTCAAGCGATGGTTTCCGTTCTTTCAGCACCTCGCCCACACCTGTTACTGTACCACCGGTGCCGACGCCTGCAACAAAAATATCGACTTGACCGTCGGTATCACGCCAAATTTCTTCCGCGGTTGTTCTACGATGCACTTCCGGATTAGCAGCGTTTTCAAACTGTTGCGGCATAAAATAAACTTCAGGATCGCTGTCTACCAACTCTTGCGCTTTCGCAATCGCTCCGCCCATCCCTTCGGCAGCAGGGGTCAATACCAACTCGGCACCAAATGCACGCAACAGCATACGACGCTCTTTACTCATGCTTTCCGGCATCGTGATGACCAATTTATAACCACGCGCCGCACACACCATCGCCAAACCGATACCGGTATTACCGCTGGTCGGTTCAACAATAATGGTGTTTGCATTGATTTTGCCTGCTTTTTCAGCCGCATCAATCATAGCTGCCGCAATACGGTCTTTCACGCTGCTGCCAGGATTGAAAAACTCCAGCTTAGCCACAACCCGACCCGGCAAATCTTTGCTCAAACGGTTCAACTCAATCAATGGTGTGTTGCCGATCAAATCTGTAATGCTACTTGCAATCTTCATTCTTTATGCTCCTTAATTTACCAACTAAGCTATACTAAGTAATGCCTGTCTGAAAGCCAAATAATTTATTAGCACATACTTAAAACTAAAAATTATATGCAATTGTAAAGTGCTTATAATAGCTGTGAAAATTAATATTCTATACAAAAAGATACCACTCAAATAGGAAATATTAATTGCCACAGCTATAACAAATAAACTTAACTTTCGCTACACGCATACATCAATAACGAAAATGCGGCATTGAAGCAGCTACCCAAACAACCTGATACAGCAAAGATAACAGAAAACCGCTTTGCAACTGCCCCAAGCTGAATACATTACCGGGCTGTTTTTCCACTGCTACACGATGAAGATAAAACAACGCCATCAGCAAAACTTGCATTCCAATCCAATACTCCGGCTCCAAAGCATACATTTGAAATAGCGCAGGCAAAATATACGCCGACATACCGTGCGGATAATTAAGCCAAGCCAAGCTACACAAACACAAAAAAGCCGCGTGCATCAAAACACCGGTGACTGCAAACAAGCTGATAAACACGCCCGCATTCGCAATCCACAAACTTTTTCCCGGCAAGCGGTGCCATTTATGAACAAAGAAAAACAAACTGGCAACTGCAATATAAAATTGAGGCACATAAAAAGCGCTTACATGCGTGATTCCCGCCAAACCAGGCAATACTTTTCCAAATAAGATGCTCAACCCCAGCCAGAGCAACACGCCTGCCCAAAGCCATTGGAACATACCTTCTTTAAATGAAGTGTACAAAAACACTCCGATATAAACCAATAAGCACCACAAACCGAAATCACCCGGCATATTTTCCTCGCACAGCCGAAAGCAGCATACATCAATATTGCAGCTCACCCTCAAACACGGTTTCTGCAGGCCCCATCATCAAAACATCTTGCTCCGACTCCCAAATGATAAACAAATCGCCTCCGGGCAAACTTACCCGAACCGATTCCCCAGCAGCCAGCAAACCCAATCGGATACCCGCCACCACAGCAGCGCACGCTCCGGTGCCGCATGCCCTTGTTTCGCCTGCGCCACGCTCAAAAACCCTTAGCATGATGTGGGTTTTGTCCACAACCTGCATAAAACCAACATTAACGCGGCTGGGAAAGCACTCATGCGATTCAATCTCGGCGCCCCATTGCTGCACAGGTGCCGAAGCAACATCTTCAACAAGAATAACTGCATGCGGATTTCCCATGTTGACACAGCTCACCGGAACAGATTCCAAACCCACCATAATCCTGTAGGTGAGTGCATTTTCCTCTTCCTGAACAGGCGGCAAAAAAGGAATCTCCTCGAGTGCAAAATGCGGTTTGCCCATATTTACCGTGACCAAACCGTTTTCCATCAATTTCGGCAAAATGATGCCGCGTGCCGTTTCCACTACGATTTCATGCTTGCCGGTTAAACCTTTGTCTGTCACAAAACGCACAAAACAACGCGCACCATTACCACATTGCTCTACTTCACTGCCGTCAGCGTTAAAAATACGGTAGCGGAAATCCACTGTATCCGTATGCGGCTTTTCAACCAATAACAACTGATCAAACCCCACCCCCGTATGACGGTCTGCCCATTGTGTTAAAGGAGCTTGGGAAGGATCAAATTGCTGGCTGATACCGTCAACCACCATAAAATCATTACCTAAGCCGTGCATTTTCGTAAATTTCAGCGTTTTCATAAACAACAACTTTCTTCAAACCAACGGCAGCACACAAACTGCCGCTTAAACTAGCTTTATAACATAAGCCCAAACCTTCTTCTATAATCTAACTTAATAATTCTGCAATGTTGTTCAACTTCATTCAAAAAGTATGATTTTTTAAACTACTAAAAACAAAAATGAAATCAGTTGCAGACGATAGGCAAAATTTTCATAAACTATCGCCTTCACCATACAATTACGCGTCTCAAAATCTTTATCAGACCAAGCCTAAATATACATTTAGAATATTACAATGGATTTCTTGCAAACTCATCCATTCATCAACTCAATCAAACAGGCTTCATCGCCAATGTTGAGCACTCACACAATCAAATAGTTGCATAAAAGATACAGTTTAATCGGTTGTAATTTAAAACAATCGGTATTTATTTAAATAAATTTTTCGCTAAAAATATACAAAAAAATGTCATCCCACATTCTGAATACCCTATTTAAAAATAAAAATAACAATATGTTTTATATAAACTAATTCATATAAAATCATTTAATGACAAACTAAAGCGACATAATTTGTCACCTACTGCCCATTAGTGGCAAGAATTATCGCCATACCAAATACATACTTCCTTATCAAATACCGTTTATCAATTTTTTTTTGACAAATCCTCTATTGATATTTCCTCTTAAAACAGACAAAATACACCCAACAAAACACAAAACAAACCGGCAAAATCACTTTGCCAACGTTATAAAAACTACATTCAATAACATTACGAATAACATTACAAACCCAAGGAAAACGTCATGAAAAAGTATGTTGAAGCTTATCTGCCTTTGATTATCGGATTATTGCTGCAAATTGCTGTATTAGCACTTATTCTGATGGGAGACCCTCAAACGCTGGCCACACATAGCAACCCAATCAACTCTTCAACAACTGAAGTGTTAAGCCAAACCTTACAAACCGCCTCTACTTTTGGCATGAATAAATAAATTTCTCCATATAAACAAAATGCAACGGTCAATATTCATTCCAAATATTGACCGTTTAATTTTTTTTTAGCCGACCGGAACTTTACCCATTTAAAATATCTCTGCAATCAATAACAATTTCTTCAATCCATAAGAGAGATATTCATATGCAAAAAATCCTTTTCTCATTGCTTGTAAGCTCCATGCTGTTTGGAACTGCACAAGCGGCGGTCAGCGATGTTAAGTTCTATGAAAAAGCCAGTCAGGCCAAAGCACCGATTAAAGGCAAGTTAGCACTTCGCCTAACCATTAAGCCTGACGGGTATACTGAAAACATTAAAGTTGCGCGCAGCAGCGGCTCTAAACAAATTGATCAAGCTGCAGTGGAGTGGATGTCTCGCCAGCAGCTACGCCCTGTATCTCAAAACGGTGAAGCCCGCGTGTTTAGCACCATCAAAGAGATTAAATACGGTTATTAAGATTTTAGCCAATCCAATCCGGCGAAGCAGCTTTGGCCTGTTTTGCCGGATTTTTACATAATTAAGCCACACCTGACACAGAATCCTGTTATATGTAAAAAACTGAATGTCATCACAACATAAAAGCGGGTTTTCTCAGCCTTATCATTCATAACAGCAAGCAATGGCCGGTTAAAACCCCTGCCTCGCAATAAACAGGAATACTTACGCTATTTCAATTACCAATTTTGAAAATTCAACTATATACTTTCAATTAAATCGTCAGATTAAAAGAGACAAATAATGAAAGCATACATTCCATTTCTTCTATTCCCTCTACTGGCCGCATGCAGTTCCGGACCTTCCGGCATGTCTGTCAACCTCGGCATCGGCAGCCGTATCGGCTCACATGTGGGCTTAGGAACATCGGTTAACATACCGGTGGACATTTCCAGTAAGAAATCTGATTCAGGCATCAATGTTATTGAGGAGCAAATCGTTACCCACTTCGATGCACAGGGCAACACCAGCGATGCGGCCGTGAAAGGTGGATTCTACCGCCAACTCATCAGCAAACGCAGCAACAATGAATATATTGTGCAAGATTTTTATGAAGACAACGGCAGAAAACGCACCGACCCAATGGTATTAACACGCAAGCAATTAATGGACTTCAATGCCCATCCGCTCGATGGCACGCTGACCGTTTATGCTTATAACGGCAATATCATGCGTCAGCAAACTTATCAAAACGGCAGACTAACCGGTGCAAAATATTAACCATGATCAATGCCTGTCTGAATATTCAGACAGGCATTCTTTATCTCAAATTAAATGCAAACAATGCAATTGTGATTTCAGCCATGTAACATCAGCCTGCCTACTCACAGCTAATGTTAACAACGCAACTGCTGTTTCCAGATTACATTTTCCACCACTCACGGCCCCGGCCTCACACAATGCACTACCTTGGGCATATACCGCGGCTACACAACCTTGCGGTACTTGGCTGATATTTAGAAGCAATTTACCCTGTTCCGTAAAAGTGCGCACTGCTTCAATCAATGACGGGGTATCCGGCGCATTTCCATGCCCGTAAGTTTGCAGTATCACCGCATCAGCAGTATCATGAACAATATTGCGTGCAATAGTGTCGGCCATTATCCCCGGAATCAATGTATAGCATTCAATATTGGCTTCCGGATTAATTTCTTGCACGGCAAACGGTTCTACTGTTTTTTCAGACAGGCATACTTTCTCCCAACCGCCTTCTTCACTCCACATACCCGATGCACCAAAATGCGCATTATCGAATGCCGCAGCGGATTCTGTGCTGAGTTTGCTGCTGCCTACCGCAGGAAACAGCTTGCCATTAAATGCCAGCATCACATCTTTCAGATCCGGCCGTTCCAGAGCTGCCACCGCCGTGGCCAAATTCAGCGGCGCATCACTGTTTTCACTATTGAAAGGCCATTGTGCACCGGTGAGCACAACGGGCTTATTCAAGCCTTTTAACGACAATGCAAATATATTGGCTGTATAAGCCAGCGTATCCGTGCCATGTAGCACCAAAACCCCATCGTATTGAGGAATTTTGTCTTTCAGAATAGCCAGCCAGTTTCGCCAGTTGAGCAGCGTAACGGCAGAAGAATCAATCAGCGGATTGCAAACATGCCAGTCAAAATCGCAGCGTGCAGCAAACGGAGCAAGCGCTTTGCCAACCAAAGCGGTGTCGGGAACCAAGCCTTTACTGCCCGCACTCATACCTATGGTGCCGCCGGTATAAAGAACAAAGATATGTTTTTTCATTGAACAACTGCCACAATTTTTTTCAGACAGGCATTATCATTTGCCCGCAACTTTTTTATTACGCATCAGACAAAGCATATCGGCGGCCACATGCGCGGCGGCAATCGCAGTAATTTCAGCACTGTCATAAGACGGCGCCACTTCCACCACATCCATACCCACAATATTCAAATCACCGAGCTTGCGGACGATGCCCAAAGCCGTATGCGAATTCAACCCGCCCGGCACCGGCGTTCCGGTACCCGGAGCAAAGGCCGGATCAAGGCAATCGATGTCGAAGGTAATGTAAACAGGATTATTGCCGATGATTTCATAAATCCGCTGCACGGTAGCATCTACACCGTTTTCATTTACCCACGGCGCAAACAGCATATTCATGCCCATAAAATCACTGTTCCAAGTTCGGATACCGACTTGCGCCGAAGTTTTCGGATCAATCAACCCGTTTTTAACGGCTTTGTAAAACATGGTGCCGTGATTTAACGACTCTTCTGCATCATCGGGCCAGGTATCGCAATGCGCATCAAAATGCAACAAGCTCAAAGGCTTGCCGTATTTTTCTGCATGAGCTTGCAGCAGAGGGTAAGTAATGTAATGATCCCCGCCAAACGTAAGCATTTTTGCCTTGGAATTTTGTATAATATCGCGCGCATGCTGAACAATGGTTTCCCGAATTGTCCAAGGCTGATGCGCATCAAACCAGCAATCGCCGTAATCAATCACCGCCAAATCATCAAACGGGTCAAATCCCCACGGGAAAAGATTCAGCTCTGCCAATTGCACGCTGGCCGCACGAATTGCCGCCGGCCCCAAACGCGCACCCGGACGGAAAGTAGTGGCCAAATCCAAAGGCACACCCGATACAACCACATCAACGCCTTCCAGATTTCGCGTATAGTTGCGGCGCATAAACGATAATGCGCCGGCATAAGTGTTTTCAATAGTTGAGCCTATCAGTCCTTCGCGGCGGAATGCGCCATCGCCATAGATTTTTTCGGTCATAGTGTAAAATGCCTTTGAAATTTCTCGAATCGAATAATGTTGTATTAGCGTTCAACCGCTAAAAAATAATACGGCGGGAAGCCGCTTTTTGTAATGGCAGCGTAATTAAACCATACGCAAACCATGCCCATGCCTGTCTGAAAATAGAAATAAGGCTTTCAGACAGGCATCTGAAAACCTTATGCGGGTTTATACTTCTTTTTGGGTTTGCTTTTGCGCTCTTTCCGCTTTTTTCGCCGCCCTTAATGCCTGTCGTTGTTGGCGTAGCTCGCGCAGTTTCCGATGGTAAAAACGTATGCGCTGGCGCTTTCTCCACCAGAAATAGCCTAACACTACCGCGCCGATGCCGATTAAAATAAACAAACCATATTGAAACTGGTGAACCTTATTCATCAACCAATCGCGGTTGGATGCACCATAATCACCCAAATACACCCAAACCGGCACGGAGATCAAAGCAGCGAAACCATCCATTAACAAGAAACGTGTGAACGAAACTTTTCCGCTGATACCGGCTGTAATGAAAATCGGCGTACGCAAGCCCGGTAAAAAACGTGCTACAAATAATACCCAGTTGCCATACTTATCAAACTTTTCCTGCACTTGCGCATAACGCTTGGGCGTCATCACACGCGCCACGGGTTTGAATCTTAATATTTTATCGCCGTAAGTTTTTCCGGCCATAAACATCATACCGTCACCAACCAGTACACCAAGCATACCGACCAAAAACATAACGTGCACATCCGCGTATCCCAAACCGGCGATAATGCCCCCTGTTACTAGGGTAATATCTTCCGGAATCGGCACGCCGAAGCCACACGCAACCAATACTAAAAAAACGGCAGCGTAACCGTATTGTGTAAAAAATGACTCCAAGAGGGCGAGAGAAATCATAAGCCCTGCTTCCTTTTTCGTGTGTATATGGTTAGTTTCGAAGCACTTGAAATAACATTCAAGCCCCGCCTGCCATTCTAACAGACGGGGGCTTGTTTTTCTGCTTGTGTTGCGATTATTTTCTTGCTTTTACAGGCGGATTTTGAATAGCCGCAGCGATGCGTTCGGCTCCGGATTGCGCCCAATCAGATTGCTTGGCTTCCACCATCACACGCACCACCGGCTCGGTGCCTGAAGCGCGCAATACTACGCGGCCTTTGCCTTCCAGCTCTTTTTCCACCTCAGCCAGTGCAGCGGCAGACGCGCTTTGCCAATCCTGCCCTTTTTCAATGCGCACATTAATCATGGTTTGCGGATACGGACGCCAGTCTAAAGCAGTTGCCAAGTCCTGATTCAGGGTTTGGATAGCCGCCAATACTTGCAAAGCTGAAATGATACCGTCGCCGGTATTGTGTTTATCCATGCAAAGAATATGACCCGAAGCCTCTCCGCCAATCAACCAACCGCGCTGGTGTAATTGCTCTAAAACATAGCGGTCGCCTACTTTGGCGCGGGCAAAAGCAACGCCTTTTTCTTTCAAAGCCAATTCCATCGCCATGTTAGTCATCACTGTGCCGACTACTCCGCCGATTTGCACGCCCTCTTTCGCGCATGCTTTGGCAATCACATAAATCAAGCTGTCGCCATCATAAACTTTACCGTTCTTATCGACCATCATCAGGCGGTCGCCGTCGCCGTCCAACGCAATGCCGTAATCCGCATCGTTCTGCAACACGGCCGCTTGTAAAGCTTTAGTGTGGGTGGCACCACATTTTTCATTAATGTTGTAGCCGTTCGGTTCATCACCAATAGTCACCACTTTTGCGCCCAACTCATGAAACACTTTCGGCGCAACATGGTAGCCCGCACCATTTGCAGTATCAACCACCAACTTCAGGCCGCGTAAGTCCAAATGGTTTGGGAAAGTGGATTTACAAAATTCGATATATCGGTCATCCGCACCATTAATGCGGCGGGCACGGCCTAAACGGTCGGAAGGCATAGTCACCATTTCTTGATCAAGCTTGGCTTCAATTTCCAGCTCAACCTCATCACTCAGCTTTACACCACCTTCCGCAAAAAATTTGATGCCGTTGTCAGAATACACGTTATGCGATGCGGAAATCATCACACCGGCCGACAGGCGCAATGCGCGGGTTAAATAAGCAATTCCGGGCGTGGGAAGAGGGCCTGTCTGAATCACGTTTACACCGGCTGCGGTAAAGCCCGCTACCAAAGCAGCTTCCAGCATATAGCCGGAAATACGGGTATCTTTACCGATGATCACAGTAGGTTTGTGTTCACTGTCGTGATGCACCAAAACTTGACCGGCAGCATAGCCGAGCTTCAAAACGAATTCAGGTGTAATTGGAAACTGACCTACTTCACCGCGCACACCATCGGTGCCGAAATATTTTTTAGCCATCTTAAAAGACACTCCAGATTTAATATAATTAAGTTTATTTTGTTACAGCCTTCCGGCTGCTTTTAAATTTAGGGGTATGATTATCTTACACATGCCTGTCTGAATCTTTTTAGACAGGCTTACAGGCAGATATTGCTTACAAACGGTTGCCCGCCTTATCCGCCTGAAAAACACCCAGCTCACGCCACACGTTCAAGGCATCTACTGTTGCTTTAACATCGTGAACCCGAACAATCTGCGCCCCCCTCGCCACCGCTGCCAATGCAGCCGCCACGCTACCGTACACGCGCTCTTTCGGCTCCTGCTCGCCTGTTAAATCGGCTATCATACGTTTGCGAGACACACCGATTAACAATGGCAACGCTGTTGCTTCCGCCAACCCATCCAAATGCTGCATCAATAATAGATTATGGTTCAGTGTTTTACCAAATCCAAAACCGGGATCAAGTACAATTCTTCTCTCATCAATACCGGCTTCAACGCAAACAGCAACCCGTGCTTTCAAATAATCTGCCACTTCGCCGACCACATCCTGATAGTGCGGATTATCCTGCATGTTTTCCGGCATGCCCTGCATATGCATCAAGCAAATACCTATTTGAGAATATTGTACCAATGTAGCCACCGCACCCTCATCTTCAAGGGCTTGCACGTCATTAATTATATCCGCATAGCCCGCTGATAATGCTTTTTGCATAATTTCAGCATGGCGTGTATCCAAGCTGATCGGCACATTCCAAGCAGCTAATTTTTCCAAAACGGGTGCCACCCGCAACCATTCCTCTTCAGGAGAAATATAAGCCGAACCCGGGCGAGTTGATTCGCCACCGATATCTAAAATATGTGCACCTTCCGTTAAAAGTTTTTCAGCATGCTTCAGCGCTTCATCCACGCTTTTTGAATAATTTCCACCGTCGGAAAAAGAGTCGGGAGTCAGGTTAATGATGCCCATTACTTTCGTTTTGGACAAGTCTATCTGAAACCGACCTGCTTGCCAGATATAATGTTTCATGGTTGTTAAACCGATTTTGAAAAAAGATAGAATTATATCCGATATACTGCCGCGTAATAATTAAAACAGATAAAACATATGCCTGTCTGAAATATTCAGACAGGCATATGTTTTATAACAATCCACCTTAAGCTTTATCGTTATTGCGCTGCTCTTCGGTTTTGATGACGTCAGAATAAGCAACATTGCTTTCTTCTTTTTTATCAGATTCAGATTGTTCGGCATGCTCTTGGGTAGGCTTTTGCTCTTCATCTTTGCGGATATTGTGGCTGTAATCTTTTGGCGGGCTGGGTTGTTTGCCTTCCATGATTTCCACAACCTGATCGCGGTCGATGGTTTCCCATTCCATCAAAGCTTTACACATGGTTTCCATCTTATCCCGGTTTTCATCCAGAATTTTGTAAGCCACTGCATACTGCTCATCCAAAATGCGGCGCACCTCGGCATCCACTTCTTGTTGGGTTTTCTCAGAAATATGTTGCGAACGGGTAATGCTTCGTCCTAAGAATACTTCGCCTTCATTTTCCGCATAAACCATCGCGCCCATTTTTTCACTCATGCCAAAACGGGTAACCATCTCACGGGCAATTTGTGTTGCACGTTCAAAGTCATTGGAAGCACCGGTAGAAATGCGGCCGACAAAAATGTCTTCGGCAATACGACCACCGTACAGAATCGAAATCTGGCTCAGCATTTGATCTTTATACATGCTGATACGGTCACGTTCCGGTAGCTGCCAAGTCAAACCTAATGCACGGCCTCGGGGCATGATGGTCACTTTATGCACAGGATCGGTAAACGGTAGGCTTTCCGCCACAATCGCATGTCCGGATTCATGGTATGCGGTTGCACGTTTTTCATCTTCATGCATCACCATGCTACGGCGCTCGGGACCCATATAGATTTTGTCTTTAGCATCTTCAAAGTCGCTTTGATCCACTTTGGTTTTATTACGACGACCGGCAAACAGCGCAGCTTCATTCACCAAGTTGGCCAGATCCGCACCGGAAAAACCCGGCGTACCGCGCGCCAATGATACTAAATCTACTGAAGCATCCAACGGCACTTTTTTGGCATGCACTTTCAAAATCTGCTCGCGACCACGAATATCGGGCAGAGGCACTACAACCTGACGATCGAAACGACCGGGGCGTTGCAGGGCAGGATCAAGGACATCGGGGCGGTTAGTGGCAGCAATCACTATCACGGTTTGATTGCTTTCAAAGCCATCCATTTCCACCAGCAACTGGTTCAAGGTTTGCTCACGCTCATCGTTACCGCCACCCAAGCCGGCACCACGTTGGCGGCCGACCGCATCAATCTCGTCAATAAAGATAATACACGGCGCGTTTTTCTTGGCTTGTTCAAACATATCGCGAACACGGCTGGCACCTACACCAACAAACATTTCCACAAAGTCGGAACCTGAAATACTGAAGAAAGGCACGCCTGCTTCGCCTGCAATGGCTTTTGCTAGCAAAGTTTTACCGGTACCCGGACTGCCCGCTAGCAAAATACCGCGCGGCACACGACCGCCCAAGCTTTGGTAGCGGTTAGGCGCTTTCAGGTAATCTACGATTTCCTGAACTTCTTCTTTGGCTTCATCGCAACCGGCAACATCAGCAAAAGTAACTTTATTGGCATCTTTATCCAGAAGCTTGGCACGGCTTTTACCAAAAGAGAATGCACCACCCTTACCGCCACCACCTGTCTGCATGCGCATGAAATAAATCCATACGCCGATCAGCAGCAGAATCGGCAACATGTTCAATAACAGGCTGGTAAAAATACTCGGCTTTTCTTCGGGCGTTACTTTCAACGCCACTTTTTTGTCCAGTAGCGTTTTTACCAAGTTGTCATCCAAAGGGGCGTTGGTTAAGAACGTGGTTTTATCGTTGCGCTCGCCCTTAATCAAATAACCTGAGAAAACCGAGCCTTCAAAATTAACGCTGGCTATCTCACCCTTATTTACCTGCTCGATAAACTGCGAATATGTAATTTCTTTTTTTTCTTCCTGCTTGCCCACAACAGCATTAAAGGCAATCATCAAACCGACTGCCAATGCTATCCAGACCAACAGGCTTTTCATGGTGCTTCCCACGGAAACAGGCTCCCATACATAAAAAATTAAATAAAAATGGATTGTAATTCAGACACACTCTATTGTCAGCGTTTATTTTTCCCTAATAGATAAATCTCACTGGAGCGATTGCGTGAAGCATCGGGCTTGCGTACCTGCACACTTTGAAACACCTCTCTCATTTGTGCCGTAAACTCTTGGTAGCCCGCACCCTGAAACACCTTTACCAAGAAACAACCTCCTGTTTTCAAGTGGTTTCGGGCAAAATCCAAAGCCAGTTCGCAAAGATAATAGCTGCGTGCCTGATCCGTTACCGAATTGCCGCTCATATTGGGTGCCATATCGCAAATTACAAGGTCTAAAGGCCGCCCGCCCAGCAAGGATTCAAACTCTTGCAGCACACCCTCCTCACGGAAGTCGCCCTGAATGAAAGACACGCCTTCCACGGGCTCCATCGGCAATATGTCCAGCGCAAAAACCGCACCGTCCGAACCCGCCAGCTTGGCAGCCACTTGCGACCAGCTTCCCGGAGCGCTGCCCAAATCGGCCAAAACCGTGCCCTGTTTAATCAGCTTGTCTTTTTCATTGATTTCCAAAAGCTTGTAAGCCGCGCGCGCGCGGTAACCGTCTTTCTGCGCTTTATGCACATAATGATCGTTTACATGCTCGTTCAACCAGGCTTTGGAGGATTTGGAGCGCACTGCCATCCGATTACTTTCTTTGCGGAAAACCAACCACGTATTATATGTGATTTTTTAGCGGAACTGGCGTAGAATAGCAAATTTATCTGTATATATTTCATTTGGTTCCATGTCAGAAAAACTCACTCCCCGCGAAATTGCGGAGCTCAAAGCCCGCGCCCACTCATTAAACCCCGTTGTGATGATCGGCCAACACGGCTTAACCGAATCGGTTATCAAAGAAACCGATGCTGCATTGAAAGCACACGAATTAATCAAAGTACGCGTTTTGGGCGACGACCGTCAGGAACGCATCGCCATTTGCGAAGCTTTATGCGGGGCAGTAGATGCCCAACTTGTTCAGCATATCGGCAAACTGCTGGTTTTGTGGCGTGAAAATACGGAAGATTAATCAGATTTTGAATAATTCACGACAAAATGCCTGTCTGAAAAAGTTTTCAGACAGGCATTTGCCTTTCTACAGCCGTCAACCGTTAAACATCAATCTTGCTCAATACATAGTCAATGTCTTTATCGCCTCTGCCCGACAGATTTATCAACAGGCGCCTATTGCCATCCAATTCTTTAGCTCGGCGCAAAGCATACGCAACAGCATGGGAAGATTCCAGCGCCGGAATAATGCCTTCCTCGCGCGACAAAGCCAAAAACGCATCCAGCGCTTCTTTATCGGTAACCGTTTCATATCTTCCCCGTCCAAGGTCTTTCAAGTGGCAGTGCTGGGGGCCTATGCCCGGATAGTCGAGCCCCGATGCAATCGAGTGCACGGCTGCCGGCATGCCGTCTGCCTCTTGCAGGTAATAGCAATTGAAGCCTTGGATATTGCCGAACTTGCCTAAAGTCATGGTTGCAGCGTGCCGCCCCGGCTTATCCAAGCCTTCCCCGGCAGGCTCCACACCGACCAAATCCACTGATTCGTCATTAATAAATGCGTTAAACAAACCCAATGCGTTTGAACCGCCGCCCACGCAGGCAACCACTTCATCCGGCAAGCCGCCATATTGGCTTTGGAACTGCTCACGCGCTTCATGGCCGATAATGCTTTGAAAATAAGACACCATTTCAGGGTAAGGCGCCGGGCCGACAACCGAACCAATCGCAAACATGCTGCTGTCCAATTGGCTCATATAGGCCTCAAACGCACTGTCAACCGCCTCTTTCAAGGCGCCCGCACCTGCTGACACCGGCACCAGCTTCGCTCCGAGGATTTTCATGCGCGACACATTCGGATGCTCTTTTTGAATGTCCACCACACCCATATGGATTTCGCATTCCAAACCGAGCAAAGCCGCTGCCGTTGCCAACGCCACACCGTGCTGCCCCGCACCGGTTTCGGCAATCACTTTCTTTTTACCCAGCTTTTTCGCCAGCAAAACTTCGCCTATGCAGTGGTTGATTTTGTGGGCACCGGTGTGGTTTAAATCTTCGCGCTTCAGATAAATCTGTGCGCCGCGTTTGGATAAGGTTTGCGCGTGGTAAATCGGGCTGGGGCGGCCGATATAAGTGGCTTGCAGGCGTTTCATTTCTTCAACAAACGCAGCATCGCCGATGATGCTGCGGAAACCTGCTTCGATTTCCGCCAAAGCCGCTGCAAGCTGCGGATGGCCGATTTTGCCGCCGTGTTTGCCGAAATTGCCGTCTGCATCGGGCAAAACCAGCGGATTGAGTTGTTCGTGCGCCATGATTTTCTCCTGTATTCAATATGAATTTAAGTTTGATAAATTTTAGATACAAAAAAACCGCCCGGTATAGACGGAGCGGTTTCAGATTCGTACGCCGGATTTGCTTTAGCAAACCGCGCAATCATGCGCCGCACCGAAATGCAGTTGCCAATTGCGCCAAAAGAAGTTTTGCGTATTCATGCGCGGCATCTTAACATAGGCTTTCTTATCTTATCAATACTGGGTTTTCAGACAGGCATAACCGGTTTTCAAAGCGGTTTTCTGCCCAACAGGCGAATCAACGAACTCTGCCCGGTATGGCGCGATCCTTCATACACTTCCCTGCGCACATGCTCGGCTACAATCCATTCCAGCCCGCCGAACACATCTACCATATCGCGCAGCGTGCCCAACATAGTCGGATCGCTCGGGCCGCCCGTGCCGAACATAATCTGCTCGGGATGATAAAACACGCCCACAAACAAGCCGCCCGGCTCCAAGGCATCGATAACGCGGCGGTACACTTCGCTCCGGTTCGGCTCGGTAAAATGGCAGAAAATATTGGTGATAACAGCGTAATGCTCTTGCGGAAAATCAAATTCGGTCAGATCCGCTTGCTGTATGGCAAAACGGACGCCTTTTAATTCGGCCAATTTCTTCGCTTTTTGCAGCCCCACATCCGACAAATCCACGCCCAACACTTCCAAACCGTGCTGCGCGAGAAATGCAGCATTGCGCCCTTCTCCCGTGGCCAAATCAAGCGCCCTGCCCTGCTTGGGCAGATGATGCAGAATTTCCAGAATAAAATCATTCGGTTCGGTGCCGAACACAAATTCTTCCGTGTCGTAGCGTTCGTCCCATTTATACATATTCTCTCCTTTGCTTGCGGCTCCCAGTGCTGAAATACCAGCCTCAATACATTTTCAGACAGGCATTGATCACCAATGCCTGTCTGAAAAGCCGTCTATTCGATATTCTGAACCTGTTCTCGCATCTGCTCGATCAGCACTTTCAACTCAACCGAAGCCTGCGTGCATTCCGCCGAAATCGCTTTACTGCCCAACGTGTTGGCTTCCCGGTTCAATTCCTGCATGAGAAAGTCCAAACGCTTGCCCACACTTCCCTTCTGCGCGGTAACAATGCGTTTAACTTCCGCGATATGCGCCCGCAAGCGGCTGAATTCTTCATCCACATCAGCCTTTTGCAGATAAAGCGTAAATTCCTGCTTGAGGCGGTCTTCGTCGATATTTTCCACCGCCTCCGCCAGCCGCGCACGGATTTTTTCCATATAGGCCTGCAACAAATGCGGGAACAATTCCGCCAAAGCGTCCACAATTTCAGCCATGCCGTCCAGCCTGGTAACAATATGCTCTTGCAGCTTCACACCTTCGCGGCGGCGCGTTTCCGAAAACTCCTCCAGCGCCTGCACCAGCAAATCCTGCACGATTTTGGCAAACGCTTCCTCATCCGCCGCCTGGCTCACCAGCACGCCCTGAAATTTCAAAATATCGGCCACCGTGAGCTTGCCCAAACCTTCATATTTTTTGCGCCACTTTTCATTTAAAGCCGCCAGTTCGCCAACCAGCGCTTCATTCACATTCAGCTCGATTTCCCCGTTTTCCAAAGGCTGCACCTGAATACGGCATTCCACTTTGCCACGCACCGCATATTGCGCCACTTTTTCGCGCAAAGTGCTTTCCAGATAGCGCAAATCATCAGGCATTTTAAACTGCACATCCAAATACCTGTGGTTTACTGCGCGGATTTCCAAATTAATGCGTTTGCCGCCGCACTCGCCCACCGCATTGGCAAAGCCGGTCATACTGTGAATCGTCATGGTGTTTTACTCCGAGATTAAATAGTGAGTGAAATCGCTTTCCAATATACCATAAGCCCGCATGATATAATCCACCGCGAATAAATTTTAAGGAAAATCCATGTCAGCCAACTATACCCGCACCGCCCGCCCTGCCGACACCCTGCGCAACATCACCATCACGCCCCACTTTCTCCCCCATGCCGACGGTTCCTGCCTGATTGAGTTCGGCAACACCAAAGTGATCTGCACCGCCTCGATCGACGAAAGCCTGCCGCCTTTTTTGCGCGGCCAAGACCAAGGTTGGGTAACTGCAGAATACGGCATGCTGCCCGCCTCCACCGCTACCCGCATGCGCCGCGAAGCCGCTGCGGGCAAGCAAAGCGGGCGCACTCAGGAAATCCAACGCTTGATCGGCCGCTCGCTGCGCGCCGTTGTCGAGCTGGAAAAGCTGGGCGAACGCCAGATTCTGATTGACTGCGATGTGATTCAAGCCGACGGCGGCACGCGCACCGCTTCGATTACCGGCGCATTTGTCGCCTTGCAGCTGGCGGTTAACAAGCTGCTGGATTCAGGCATGTTGATACAGAACCCGATCCGCGAAGCCGTAGCCGCCGTTTCCGTGGGCGTGGTCGGCGGCGTGCCGCTGCTGGATTTGGATTATCCCGAAGACTCCGGCTGCGACAGCGATGTCAATATCGTGATGACCGCATCAGGCAAAATCATCGAAATCCAGGGTACGGCTGAAGGCGCACCTTTCAGTCTCGAAGAGCTCAACCGGCTCATCGCGCTCGGCCAGAAAGGCATTGCCGAGCTGATAGCGCACCAGCAAAAAGCTTTGGAGCGCAGCGCCGAATAAGCAAAGCCGAATGCCTGTCTGAAAACGAGCAACACGGGTTTCTGCGAAGCGAAAACATTTTCAGACAGGCATTGCCGGCTCTGCCGCACACGAAATAATTTATCAGCCGGAAACCTTGAATTCCCAAGTAAAAATAGTAATAATATTTCGTTGTTTCCCAACCGCAATAATCTGAATTGTTGCATGTAAAAAATCCGATCAAGAAAGCAGCAAAATGGCGTTAATCGTACAAAAATACGGCGGCACCTCAGTGGGCTCTACCGACCGTATCAAAAACGTAGCAAAGCGCGTGGCCAAAGCCCGCGCAGAAGGGCATGATGTTGTCGTTGTCGTTTCCGCAATGAGCGGCGAAACCAACCGCTTGGTTGCACTTGCCCACGAAATGCAGGAATTTCCCGATCCCCGCGAATTGGATGTGATTCTGGCCACCGGCGAGCAAGTAACCATCGGCCTTTTGGCCATGGCGCTGAAAAACATCGGCGTGGAAGCCAGAAGCTACACCGGCTGGCAAGTTGCCGTGAAAACCGATTCCGCACACACCAAAGCCCGCATCGACCATATCGACGATGAAAACATCCGTGCCGACTTAAAACAAGGCAAAGTCGTTATCGTGGCCGGCTTCCAAGGCGTAACCGCCGACGGCGACATCTCAACTTTAGGCCGCGGCGGCTCCGACACTTCAGCCGTGGCCTTAGCCGCAGCCTTGAAAGCCGACGAATGCCAAATCTACACCGACGTAGACGGCGTATACACCACCGACCCGCGCGTTGTGCCCGAAGCGCGCCGCATGAGCACCATTTCCTTCGAAGAAATGCTGGAGCTTGCAAGCTTGGGCTCGAAAGTTTTACAAATCCGCTCAGTGGAATTCGCCGGCAAATACAAAGTACGCCTGCGCGTATTAAGCAGCCTGCAAGACGGAGGCGAAGGCACTTTAATCACCTTTGAAGAGGACGAAAACATGGAAAAAGCCGCCGTACAAGGCATTGCATTCGATAAAAACCAAGCCCGCATCAACGTGCGCGGCGTACCCGACAAACCCGGCATTGCCTACCAAATCCTCGGCACCGTGGCCGATGCCAACATCGAAGTCGACATGATCATTCAGAATGTGGGCGACGAAGGCACCACCGATTTCTCATTCACCGTACCGCGCGGCGACTACAAACCCACTTTAGAGCTTATAAACGGCCTGAAAGAGAGCTTGGGCGCCACTGAAATCGACGGCGACGACGGCGTGTGCAAAGTTTCCATCGTCGGCTTGGGCATGCGCTCACATGCAGGCGTAGCGGCAAAAATGTTCCGCACTCTGGCCGAAGAAGGCATCAACATCCAAATGATCTCCACTTCCGAAATCAAAGTTTCCGTGTTGCTTGATGAAAAATACATGGAACTTGCTACCCGCGTGCTGCACAAAGCATTTGAGTTGGATAAAGCATAATTCGCACTAATCAGCAAAATGCCTGTCTGAAATTTTTTTCAGACAGGCATTTTTTATCAAGATAGTGCAAATAAACTTTGTTTTGGTCATGGTCATATCTTCGTCATACTCGGGCTTGACAGACGTGCTAATTTTTAAATTATTTTGCCGTAACGCGTGCATTAAAATGCCTGTCTGAAACCTTTTTCAGACAGGCATTGCCAACATCCCCGCTCAAGCCACATCAAATTCAGCCTGCACCATACCGGCCAAATCCAATGCCAATTTATCGCCCGAATGCAGCTCGCCCACGCCCGCCGGCGTGCCGGTAAACACCACATCGCCCGCTTTCAAGCCGTAGCTGTCGGCCAATTCCCGCAAAATAGCGGCAATCGGGTAAATCATATGCGAAGTTTGACCGCGCTGGCGCGTTTCGCCGTTCACTTTGAAAGTAAACACACAATCTTGCGCATCCGGCAGCTTTTCCGCCGCGATAAAATCCGACACGCAAGCCGCGCCGCGGAAGCCTTTGGCTTTGGTCCACGGCAGCCCTTTTTCTTTCAAACGGCTTTGCACGTCGCGCGCCGTCAAATCCAAGCCCACTCCGTAGCCCACAACAATACCGCTTAAATCGCCCTGCACACCATCCGAATCTTTGCCGATCAGCAAAACCAATTCGCATTCATAATGCACCGAGCGGCTGTATTCAGGCAGGCATATCGTGCCGCCGTTGTGCAGAATGCTGTTGTTCGGCTTCATAAACACCACAGGTTCCGTAGGCGTTTCGTTTTTCAATTCGGCAATATGGTCGACATAATTGCGGCCGATGCAGTAAATATTGTTTACAGCGGCAGCTTTTTGCTCCAGTTTCACTTCAATCACGGTGTTCTCCTATCAATAAAAAAACCGTTTGAACCAAGCCCAAACGGTTTCTACGCTTTATTTTTGCAGCCCGGCGGCGATCTTTTCCACCACCGCATCCACCGCCACGCTCTGCGCTTCGCTATCGGTGCGTTTGGCGTATTCGACCACGCCTTCTTTCAAACCCCGGTCGCCGATGACAATGCGGTGGGGAATGCCCAAAAGCTCGGAATCGTTCAGCAGCACGCCGGCGCGTTCGTCGCGGTCATCCAGCAACACATCCACGCCTTTTGCCAACAACTCGGCATAGAGTTTATCGGCGGTTTCGCGCACGGCATCGGATTTTTTGTAATTCATCGGCACAACCACCACTTCAAACGGCGCCATCGCATCCGTCCAGATGATGCCGCGCTCGTCATTGTTCTGTTCGATGGCAGCGGCAACAATGCGGGTTACACCGATGCCGTAACAGCCCATTTCCATCACTTGCGATTTGCCGTTGTTATCAAGGAAGCTGGCGTTCATGGCTTGCGAATATTTGTCGCGCAGCTGGAACACATGCCCCACTTCAATACCGCGTGCCAGTTTTAGGCGGCCTTTGCCGTCCGGGCTCGGATCGCCTTCAATCACGTTGCGCAGGTCGACAAACTCAGGCTCGGGGCAGTCGCGGCCGAAATTAAAACCGGTGTAGTGGTAGTCGTCTTCATTGGCGCCTATTACGGTGTCAGCCAACTTTTCAGTGGCGTAGTCGGCATACACTTTACCTTTGAAACCTACCGGGCCGAGCGAGCCGCCGTTGGCACCAAAGCCTGTCTGAATGGCTTCGGGCGTTGCCATGGCTAAAGGCGACTTCACACCTGCTAGCTTTTCAGCTTTGATATCGTTAAATTCATGGTCTCCGCGCAACAGCAGCAGCACCAGTTCGCCTTCCGCTTCGCCCTCTACCACAATCGATTTAAGTGTTTTCTCAGCCGGAATATTTAAAAATGCCGCCAAATCGGCAATGGTTTTCACTTTCGGCGTGTGAACTTTGGTTAATATTTCAGCAGCAGCGGCACGCTCGCCTTGTTGCGGCAAAGTCGGTGCGAGTTCCACATTCGCGGCAAAATCAGATGTATCGCTGTAAGCAATCACATCCTCACCGCTTTCAGCCAGCACTTGGAATTCGTGCGAACCAGTGCCGCCGATGCTGCCCGTATCTGCGGCAACGGGGCGGTAGTTTAAGCCTAAACGGTTAAAAATACGGCAATAAGCGTCATACATCGGCTGGTAACCGTCGCGTACCAGCGATTCGTAATCGGCATGGAACGAATAAGCATCTTTCATCACAAATTCACGCGCACGCATCACACCGAAACGGGGGCGCACTTCGTCGCGGAATTTGGTGTTGATGTGGTAGAAATTTTTCGGAAGCTGCTTATAGCTGGTGATTTCTTTGCGCACAATATCGGTAATCACTTCTTCACAAGTGGGGCCCAAGCAGAAATCGCGCTCGTGGCGGTCTTTCAGGCGCAGCAATTCTTTGCCGTAAAATTCCCAACGGCTGCTTTCTTCCCACAGCTCGGCAGGCTGCACCACAGGCATCAGCAGCTCTACCGCGCCGGCACGGTTCATTTCTTCGCGCACGATGTTTTCAACTTTGCGCAACACGCGCAGACCCATCGGCATCCATGTGTACAAACCGGAAGCATTGGCTTTGATCAAACCGGCGCGCAGCATTAATTTATGGCTGGCAAGCGCGGCTTCGGCAGGGGCTTCTTTTAAAGTGGAAATGAAAAATTGGCTGGCTTTCATGATTTTCATCGTTGGAAATTAGTAAAGACACGCGATTGTACCGCAAACTGCGCTGAATCGTGCAATCGAAACAAGGCCTGTTGGTTTTGTGTGGCATATCCGTTTAATGCCTGTCTGAAAACATCTATTTGATACTAATTTTCAAAAATTCTTTCCAAACCAAAGAAAAT
>NZ_JH165159.1:991099-1032694 GCF_000227765.1 Neisseria wadsworthii 9715 | reverse complement strand
ACTTCATTTATATCTATAAAATTGATATAAATCCTTAAATATCAAAGCACTTGCAGCTCTTTACATAACTATCTACAATGCTCTCATGAAGACAATAACATCACAAACCGCTAATCAAATGATGGAGCATGCCGAGCGCGCATCTTCCTTATTGAAATTGATTTCCCATCCGCACAGATTGATGATTTTGTGTCTGTTGGCGCAAAGTGAGCGTAATGTTACCGAAATCGTGAATATTATCGGCATCAATCAAACCGCCGTATCCAATCATTTAGCCAAACTACGCGCAAAAGGTGTGGTTGACTACACCCGCTACCATAGGATTCTGCAATACCGCATCACCTCTCCGGAAATCTTCAACCTGCTTGAAGCCATGTGCCAAGTTTATTGCGCAACTGATCGGGAAGCTAAACAATAGCATTGCCTTTTGCACCGAATCATTACTGATATCTGCTGAATACAGCAAAGTAATGGTTCGGTGCTTTGTGTTTTTTGCTACAATCCCATTTTCTTTATCCATCCAATCCGTTCGCTATGAAAATCGCCACTTGGAACGTCAACTCCCTAAAAGTCCGCCTGCCACAAGTGCAGGAATGGCTGCAACAACACCAGCCCGATGTGTTGGTTCTGCAGGAGCTCAAGCTAGATCACGACCAATTTCCCGCTGCTGTTTTTCAAATGCAGGGTTATCAAGTTGTTTGGAGCGGGCAAAAAACCTATAACGGGGTGGCCATTATCAGCAAACACGATATTGCCGAAGTCTGCACCCACCTGCCTTTACTGCCTGATGATCCTCAAAAGCGCGTGATAGCCGCCACTATTAACGGCGTACGCGTCATTGACGTTTACTGTGTCAACGGAGAAGCGCTCGACAGCCCGAAATTCGAATATAAGCGCGAATGGTTCTCTGCTTTAAATGCCTTTGTAAAAGAGGAACTTGCCTGTCATGAAAAGCTGGTATTGCTGGGCGACTTCAATATCGCGCCGGCAGATTTGGATTGTTATGACCCTGAAAAATGGCATGAAAAAATTCATTGCTCCAGCGCCGAACGAGCATGGTTTCAAGCTTTGCTGGATTTAGGTTTGCACGACAGCCTGCGCCACATCCACCCCGATGCCGTGATGTACACTTGGTGGGATTACCGCGGCGCCATGTTCCGCCGCAAGCAAGGTTTGCGCATCGACCATATTTTAGTCAGCAGCCTTATGCGAGATGCTTTGCACAACGTTTCGGTCGATACGGAAGCCCGCGGCTGGGAACGGCCGAGCGACCACGCGCCAGTATTGGCAGAATTTAATTAAACATCCATAACAAGAATGCCTGTCTGAAAAGTTTTCAGACAGGCATTTTTCAGGCTCAATTATTTGATTAAACAATCACTTCTTAACCCACCAAGTTTCCAAAGCCCATGTCGTTGCATCGTAATACTTAGGCAGCTTATCCGGCATGGCAAGCGTGTTGCGGTAAATCACACGTTTTTTAGCCGAATACCAGTTCGGCACCACTAAATATTGCCAACGCAACACCCGGTCGAGCGCACGGGCGCTCGCCACCAAATCCGCGCGGCTTGTGAAGCTGCTGAAGCGTTTGAGCAGCGCTTCCACCGCCTCATCGCACAAACCGGCATAGTTGCGCTCTCCCGGTGTTTTCGCGGCTTGGCAGCTGTGATATGAAAACTGCTCGTTGCCCGGGCTTTCGCTGTTGGCATAAGTGGTCATGATAATGTCGTAATCAAAATTTTTGATCCTGCGCTGGTAAAGCGCCGTATCCGCCAGTCGTATATTGAGCGTGATGCCGATTTTGGCTAAATCCCGCTGCCATTTCACTGCGGTTTTTTCGAATGATTTATGGCTGGCCAGATATTCTATCTGCACAGGCTTGCCGTCTTTGCCGACCAATAAGCCGTTTCGGTAACTGTAACCTGCAGCCAGCAACAGAGCTCTTGCTTGCAGTAAATTCGGGCGGATGCCTGTCTGAATATCGATTTTCGGCGGCTGCGGCACATTGTGTTTGAACACCGCTTCGGGCAGTTTGCCACTCAATGGCTTCAGAATTTCCAGCTCCGCGCTTTCCGGCTTGCCGGTTGCCGCCATTTCGCTGTTGGTAAAAAAGCTGTTGCTGCGGGTATAAGTGCCGTAAAACAGGCGCTGATTAATACTTTCGAAATCAAAGCTCAACACCAGCGCGCGCCGCACGCGGATGTCTTTGAAAAAACCGCGCCGCTGGTTCATCACAAAAGCCTGCATACCTGCAGTGTTGCTGTGCGGCCATTCGCGTTTTTCCAAAGCGCGTTTTTGCAATATCGTATCCGGATAGGCTCTCGCCCAGTTTCTCGCCGTATATTCTTCCGTAAAATCATAGCGTCCGCCCTTGATGCCCTCTATGCGTACAGCATTGTCGCGGTAATAGAGAAAACGCACGGTATCAAAGTTGAACATCCCTTTGCGTGCCGGCAGATTCTGCGCCCAATATCCTTTATCGCGTTTAAACTCAATGCTGCGCCCGCTCTCGCTTTTGCCCAGCCTGTAAGGGCCGGAACCGATGGGCGGCGTATTCGGTGCAGCAGCCAAACCTTTCGGATAGCTTTTGTGGGAAAACACGGGCAATTGGCCGAGCGTGAGGTGCAACTCGGCATTGCGCTGCTTGAACCGGAAGCGTACGGTGCGCGCATCCAATTCGTCCACTCCGGCAACGTCCGGCCAGTATAAGCGGTACATCGGTTGCGCCGCTTCATCTTTGGTCAGCAGCTCGAAAGAAGCTTTCACATCCTTTGCCAGCACCGGATCACCATTATGGAAGCGCGCTTTAGGATTAATTTTGAATATAACGGAAAGCCCGTCCGGCGCGAGTTCCGCCGATTCAGCCAAAAGACCGTACATCGCAAAAGGCTCATCCTGCCCCTGCACCATTAATTGATCGACAGTAAGCATGCTGATACCGGATGCCGCATCACCTTTCATCGTAAACGGATTCAACGTATCAAAGCTACCCAATGCGGGCAAAACCAATGTTCCGCCCTTGGGCGCATTAGGATTCACATAACTAAAATGTTTGAAATCGGGCGGATAAAGCAAAGGCGCGCCCAAGCTGAAACCGTGTGCGGCATAAAGCGGGAACGAAAACAAGTATAAAGCGGCGGCAAAGAGTTTCTTCATAATCAAAACATCAGGTTTTCCATAGCAGGCATTGTAACCTGAAACCGCCGGCATCAATAAAGCATATATCTTTGCAGGGATTTTCCAAAGTCCGCTATAATGCCCCTTAAAATCGCGACTGTGAAACAAACTAAGGAAAAAACATGGGTTTCTTACAAGGTAAAAAAATTCTCATCACCGGTATGATTTCCGAGCGCTCGATTGCGTACGGCATCGCCAAAGCCTGCCGCGACCAAGGTGCCGAGCTGGCGTTTACTTATGTGGTAGACAAATTGGAAGACCGTGTGCGCAAAATGGCTGCCGAACTGGGCTCAGAGCTGGTGTTCCGTTGCGACGTGCAAAGCGATGCCGAAATCGAACAGCTTTTCACCGATCTAGGCAAATCGTGGGACGGCTTGGACGGCTTGGTGCACGCCATTGCTTTCGCACCGCGCGAGTCGCTCAACGGCGATTTTCTCGACAGCATCAGCCGCGAAGCATTTAACGTGGCCCATGATGTGTCGGCATATAGCCTGCCCGCATTGGTGAAAGCCGCACACCCGATGATGAAAGGCCGCAATGCCGCCGTGGTTGCCCTCTCTTACTTAGGTGCCGTGCGTGCCATCCCGAATTACAACGTGATGGGCTTGGCCAAAGCCAGCTTGGAGGCAGCCATCCGCTTTACCGCGTCATCCGTGGGCCGCGACGGCATCCGTTGTAACGGCATTTCCGCAGGCCCTATCAAAACTTTGGCTGCTTCCGGCATTGCCGATTTCGGCAAACTGCTGAACCATGTTGCCACACAAAACCCGCTCGGCCGAAATGTAACCATTGAAGAAGTAGGCAATGCCGCGGCTTTCCTGCTGTCTGACCTTGCTTCGGGCATTACCGGCGAAATCACTTATGTTGACGGCGGATACAGCATCAATGCCTTAAGTGAAGTATAATCAACCTATTACAGCTTATTACATAAGTATTTAACAGAAAACGGCCAATGTTTATCGACATAGGCCGTAAATTTATCTGAACTTAAAATGATTTTATCTTTCTTATATATTAAGTAAAGCGAACCGCTTAACGGAAAATCAAACCTTGCATTTAATAAACGGCAGCATTTCCCGCCTTTATCATAGAATGGCGCCCTCATTTTATATCCGGTATTAAGATTTATCGCTTTTCTTTTGTAAATCCTCTTAA
The DNA here is from genome assembly GCF_000227765.1 of Neisseria wadsworthii 9715. Lineage (GTDB taxonomy): Bacteria > Pseudomonadota > Gammaproteobacteria > Burkholderiales > Neisseriaceae > Neisseria > Neisseria wadsworthii. The sequence continues at coordinate 1,028,362 of NZ_JH165159.1, read as the reverse complement.
ACTGTTTCAATCTTCACTTACTTAAAGGAACTAGAAATGTCTTTAGCACAAGATTTTAAAGCGTTTATCATGCGTGGCAATGTGGTCGATTTGGCCGTGGGTATGGTTGTGGGTACTGCGTTCAGCGGTATCGTTAAATCATTGGTAGACGATGTGATCATGCCCCCTATCGGTTTATTGATCGGCGGCGTTGACTTTTCAGACCTGTTTATTACATTAAAAGACGGTGCAAACGCTCCGGCTGACGGCTATGCTTCTTTGGCTGCCGCGCAAGCCGCCGGTGCCGTTACCCTGAACGTCGGCACATTCCTAAACACCGTTATCAGCTTCCTAATCATCTCAGCCGCTATCTTCATGGTTATCCGCGCCCTAAGCAAATTGCAAAGACAAGCGCCCGTTGAAGAAGCACCTGCCGCGCCTTCCGAAGAAGTGTTGCTGTTGCGCGAAATCCGCGACTCTTTGAAAAAATAATGTCTGATCCGGCATTCAAATAATCAAATGCCTGTCTGAAAATATTTCAGACAGGCATTGTGTTATCCAAACATGTTTATTGCAAACGATGCTGCTCTTCCTGCACAGCAGCCACATCCGCATCAAACAGTAAATTAATATCCGCTTCATCAAACACATATTTCTCATTGCAGAAATCGCAATCGATTTCCACACTGCCCTGCTCAGCCACGATCTGCCCCACTTCCTGCCCGCCGAGCAACAGCAGCATATCGCTTACCTTGCCGCGCGAACATGTGCAGGCAAATTCAAGCGAGTCCGGCGCAAACATGCGCGGCGGCGTTTCGTGAAACAAACGGTAAAGTACATGCTGCACATCCAAGTCCAACAATTCCTGCGGCGTAACCGTATCGGCAATCGTGGTCAAATGTGCCCAGGCATCTTGATCCTGCTCTTGTTCCGGCAAACGCTGGAGCAATAAACCACCCACACTCTCTTCATTTGCAGCAAGCGTGATGTGCGTATCCAGCTGTTCGGAACGGCGCATATAAGCCATAAGCATTTCCGCAATGCTTCCGCCTTCCAAAGGTACCACGCCTTGCCAGGGTTCACCGTCTTTCGGCTGAAGCGTAATCACAAACACGCCCTGATCGCCCAGCAAACCGCTCAAAGTTTCGTCTTCTCCGATTTCGGCCGACTCGTCCCAACGCGCGGTTGCGCGGCAGGTTTGGTCGGAAGTTGCCTCCACTACCAACATTTTCAATCTTCCCTGACCTTGGACCTGCAAAATCAGCGTACCTGCCGTTTTCAAATCAGCCGAAAGCAACACGCCGGCCGCCAACAGCTCGCCCAGCGCGCGGCGGATAGCTTCGGGGTAAGTTTTGCGCCCGACAATATGCTGCCAAACTTCCTGCAGGCGCACATGCAAACCGCGTACCAGCATATTGTCGAAAATGAAACGGTTGCGGCTGTTGTCCGGCGACACAGCGGTCAGATTATTAGAAGTCATAATGTTCTTTCTGCATCAAATTTATTAACCGCTATATGGTTACAGAAATGTTAAAATCAAGCCCATCCATGCCTGTCTGAAAATTTTCAGACAGGCATGGATGGGCTCTACAAGCTTCACCGTTAATGATAGACTTAATTTCTTTTAAAGTTTACCTATAGCAAATAAACTTATTTTTGACACCAAGCAGCAAGCCGCAGACAGTACAAGTAGTACGGGACTGATTTTGTTGCTTTGCTGCTTGAGCAGCAGCTTACAAAAATCGCTCTCTTTGAGCTAAAGCACAGCAACACCGTAGCAGAAATAAAGTTTATTTGCGGTATCAACCGCAAAGGATGAACCATGTGCCAGCTCTTGGGCATGAACTGCAACACCCCCACCGACATCATTTTTTCATTTGAAGGCTTCCGCCTACGCGGCGGTCTGACCGACCACCATGCAGACGGCTTCGGCATCGGCTTTTTCGAGCAAAAAGGCATACGCCTGTTTCACGACGACAAACCCAGCGCCAACTCACCCGTTGCAGATTTAGTCAACACCTATCAGATTAAATCCGAAAACGTTATCGCCCATATCCGCAAAGCCACACAAGGCAGGACTTCGCTGGCCAACACACACCCGTTTGTGCGCGAAATGTGGGGCGAATATTGGCTCTTTGCACACAACGGCAACCTAATGAATTTCAAACCCTCACAAGGCCAATACTACCGCCCCGTCGGCACAACCGATTCAGAAGCCGCTTTCTGCTATATCTTGGAAGAATTACGCCGGCGTTTCGATGAAAAACCTGACCTCAAAACTTTAGCCGAAGCCATACAGGAGCTGGCCGCACGCATCCGCAGCCACGGCCTGTTCAACTTCATCATGTCAAACGGCGACATCATGTTTGCCCACGCCAGCACCCTGCTCTACTACATCATCCGCAAAGCCCCTTTCGGAGAGGCCCGTTTGCTGGATGACGATGTGGCCGTCGATTTCGCATCCGTTACCACGCCAAACGACAAAGTTGCCGTTATTGCAACCCTGCCGCTCACGCAAAACGAAACCTGGCAACAATTTGCCTGTGATGAATTAATTGTGTTTCAACAAGGGGACATCGCTCTGCACAACAGACCGGAAAAACCGCGCTACCTTTCCCAAGAAGAAGGTTTGGCAATCGCCCGCGCCGCCGGTGTTGTCGCATAAACACACACTCCGCCAAACACCTTCTACGCACCGAAAACTAATAAAAACACAATAAAACCGTGCCTTTAACACATGGATGCCTGTCTGAAAACATCAGCCGAGGGCATATATTGTCGGCAGGTAAATTTTCAGCCATTCCCAGTTTTTGCTATACTTCGGAACAATCAAAATTATTTCCAACATAAACATAACGGATAACAAATATGAAGAAAACAGCTTTCCTGGCTCTGGCGGCCGCCATCTCATTAAGTGCCTGCAACGAGCAGCCCGAAACATCCGTTTCCCCCGAAGCCGCCTCTTCTGCCGCTTCCGCCATCAACGAAGCCGCTTCCATACCTCAAAGCGCCGTGCAAACCTTAACCAGTAAAGACGGCAAGCTCAGCATCGTTATTGAAAACAGCAGTTTTACAGACATTTCCAAAGAAGCCGTTCCTCTTCCACCCGGCGTTAACGCGGCCGACTTAACCATGATGCAGCAAGACGACGCGCAAAATATCACTCTTTACACCACCAACCTGGGCAAGCCGAAAAAGCCGGCAAACGAATACTTTGCCAACCTGAAAAAACACATTGAAGCAGATCCAAGCCTTAAAGACGTCAAAACCGGCATAGCCACTGAAAACCGCATGGATTACCACTATTCACAAACCAGCGGCGACGAAACCTTAAATGAAACCTGCGTGGCCGTTTACTCGACAGAAGGTCTTTACAATATTTGTGCATACAGCCCAAGCGCAACCACACAGCAATTAGACAGCGTATTGAAAAATATCAAACTTAATCATTGATTAAATAGGTTGAAACCTTTTCAAAACCCGCCAAATGTGTCGCTGTGCAGCGAATACAAACGAAACATAAATAATGTGCAGGCAAACGGCGGTTTTAGAAAAGCTTCAAATGCCTGTCTGAAAAAAATAGTTATACAAAAACCCAAGGCGTATTTTACAATGCGCCTTTATTTTTATACTCAACTATCATAATGTTCAACGATACAGACATCCGCCTGATGCAAACCGCCCTAACCCTCGCGTGGGAAGGCCGCTTTTCCACCAGCCCCAATCCGCGGGTTGGCTGCGTCATCGCACATGGCGATCAAATCGTCGGACAAGGTTTCCACATCCGTGCAGGCAGCCCGCACGCCGAAGTATATGCCTTGCAACAAGCCGGGAAGCTAGCCCAAGGAGCCACTGCATACGTTACCCTAGAACCATGCAGCCATCACGGCCGCACACCACCTTGCGCAGAAGCTCTGATCAAAGCCAAAGTAAAACGCGTAGTCGCCGCCATGACCGATCCCAATCCTCTGGTTTCCGGCAAAGGTTTAACCCTGCTCACACAATCCGGCATCCAAACGGAAAGCGGCCTTTTAGAACAAAAAGCCCGCTTGTTAAACCGCGGTTTCTTATCCCGTATCGAGCGCGGCAGACCATTTATTCGTCTTAAATGCGCCGCCAGCCTAGACGGCAAAACCGCTTTGAGCAACGGCCAAAGTCAATGGATAACCGGCGAAGCCGCGCGTTCGGATGTGCAAATTCTTCGCGCCGAAAGCTGTGCCGTACTTACCGGCATCGGCACAGTTCTGGCAGACAACCCTAAACTGAATGTGCGCACCTTCCCTACTTTGCGCCAACCCATCCGCATTATCCTCGATAGCCGCTTGCAAACACCGCTCGATTCTTTTGTTATCCAAGACAGCAACAGCCTTTCCATTATCTGCACTTTGGTTTCCGACACTCAAAAACATGCTCCCTATCTTAAGCATCCGAATACTTCCATCTTATGCCTGTCTGAAAAAGACGGCCGCATAAATTTGAATGAGCTTATGCAGCAATTAGCACAACAAGGTATCGGAGAAATTCTGGTAGAAGCCGGCGCAAAATTAAATACTGCCTTGATAGAAGCCGGTTTGGTTGATGAAATTGTGTTGTACCAATCTGCTAAAATGTTGGGCAACAGCGCAAAAGGATTATTTTTATTGCCGGAAAACAACAGAATCTTAAGCGAAACTCCCGATTTTTTTCCATCATCTGCAGACATTCTGGGAAATGACATCAAAATAACCCTATATAACAAAAAGTTTTCTTAAAAACAGATAGTTATATCGCTTATCACATTTCATGCTTTTTTGCGATTCTTTTAACAAAAATTAATCCAACGACCCTACAATCACAAGAGGATAAAATTATTATGTCGTTAAGTTAGGCACAAAATAATCAACCATTCCAACTATTTTATTTTCAAATTCAGGTTAAACAATTATGCAAAAAAACACCGTATTCGTCACAGGCGGCGCAGGCTTTATCGGTTCCGCCGTAATCCGCCACTTAATCAACAACACCGACGTAACGGTGGTAAACATCGACAAACTCACTTATGCCGGTAACCTGCATTCTTTAGACAGCATTGCCGACAGCCCCCGTTATATTTTTTCCCAAACCGATATTTGCGACCGTGAAGCAATCGACAAACTATTTGAGCAATACCAACCTTGTGGCATTATGCACTTAGCCGCAGAAAGCCATGTAGACCGCTCCATCGACGGCCCGGCCGCTTTTATCGAAACCAACATCGTCGGCACCTATACCTTGCTTGAAGCGGCCCGCCAATACTGGAACACTCTTTCGGAAGAAGACAAAGTAGTTTTCCGCTTTCACCATATTTCCACCGACGAAGTGTACGGCGATCTGCACGGCACAGACGATTTGTTCACAGAAACCACGCCTTACGCACCGAGCAGCCCTTACTCGGCAAGTAAAGCATCCAGCGACCACTTGGTACGCGCGTGGAACCGAACCTACGGCCTGCCTGTTGTCTTGACCAACTGCTCAAACAACTACGGCCCGTTCCACTTCCCGGAAAAACTGATTCCGTTAATGATTCTGAACTGTCTGGCCGGCAAACCTTTACCTGTTTACGGCGAAGGCAATCAAATCCGCGACTGGCTGTTTGTAGAAGACCACGCGCGCGCGCTGTGGAAAGTATTTACCGAAGCAAAAGTTGCAGAAACATACAATATCGGCGGACACAACGAACGCAAAAATATCGATGTCGTTAAAACCATTTGCGATATCTTAGATGAATTGCGCCCCACTGCCCAAAACCCGAACACACCCAACATCACATCATATCAAGAACTCATCACCCACGTTACCGACCGCCCGGGTCACGACCACCGCTATGCCATCGATGCTGCGAAAATCGGTCGTGATTTAGGCTGGAAGCCACAAGAAACCTTCGAAACCGGTATCCGCAAAACCATAGAATGGTATCTGAATAATCAGGCATGGTGGCAAGCCGTATTGGACGGCAACTACCAAGGCGAACGTTTGGGCTTAAAAAACTAAAACAACTGGAGAAATCTATGAAAGGTATCGTCTTAGCCGGCGGCTCAGGAACTCGTCTTTACCCAATCACCCGAGGCGTTTCGAAACAATTGCTGCCAATTTATGACAAGCCAATGGTGTATTACCCGATTTCCGTGCTGATGCTGGCCGGAATTCGCGATATATTGATTATTTCAACACCTGAAGACATGTCGGGTTATCAACGCCTTTTAGGTGACGGTTCCGATTTCGGCATCAATATCAGCTACGCCATCCAGCCCAGCCCTGACGGCTTGGCACAGGCTTTCCTGATTGGTGACGAATTCATCGGCGACGACAGCGCCTGTCTGATTTTGGGCGACAACATCTACTTCGGCGAAAGCTTTGGCCGCAAACTGGAGTTGGCTGCTTCCCGCCCCAAAGGCGCGACTGTATTCGGCTATCAGGTGGCCGACCCCGAACGTTTTGGCGTAGTGGAATTCGATAAAGACAACAAAGTATTGTCTATCGTTGAAAAGCCCGAAAAGCCGAAATCCAACTATGCCGTCACCGGTCTGTATTTCTACGACAACAGCGTTGTTGAAAAAGCAAAACGTGTCAAACCGTCTGCACGCGGCGAATTGGAAATTACCAGCATCAACCAGATGTATTTGGAAGAAGGCACATTGAATGTGGAATTATTAGGCCGCGGGTTCGCTTGGTTGGATACCGGCACACACGACAGCCTGATGGAAGCCGGTCATTTCGTTCAAACCATCGAAAGCCGCCAAGGCTTGAAAGTGGCCTGCTTGGAAGAAATCGCTTTCAACAAAGGCTGGCTAAACAAAGAAGAGTTGGCTGAAAAAATCAAACCTCTCTCCAAAACAGGTTACGGCCAATACCTGCAACGCCTGTTAGACACCTCAAAATAAAAGTTTTTCAGACAGGCATTGTAAGAAGCATTCATACAAATGCCTGTCTGAAAATATGGAATACACAATGCAAGTTATCGACACAAAAATCAAAGACGTCAAAATCATTCAGCCCAAAGTGTTCGGCGACGAACGTGGCTTTTTCCTAGAAACTTTCGAGAAAAACCGTTATCGCGAAATGCTCGGCATTGATTTAGATTTCGTACAAGACAATCACTCACGCTCACAAAAAGGCGTATTACGTGGAATGCACGTTCAAACCGTTAACCCGCAAGGCAAGCTGGTACGTTGTGTGCGCGGCGAAGTATTTGATGTTGCGGTAGACATCCGCCCCGACTCACCCACTTACGGCCAATGGGAAGGTGTGATTTTAAGCGAGGAAAACAAAACCCAATTCTGGATCCCGCCCGGTTTGGCTCACGGGTTTGTCGTACTGAGCGATATTGCTGATTTCGAATACAAATGTACCGATTATTACAATCCGCAAGCTGAAGCCAGTTTGATGTGGAACGACCCGACTGTCGGCATCAAATGGCCAATTGACAACCCTTTATTGTCAGCCAAAGACCAGCAAGGCAAGTCCTTGCAGGAGCTGCGTGAATTATACGCATAATGGTTTTAAACAGCACAAAACACTGATGTCTGTCTGAAAACTTAAAAACAAGGCATCACAAAAAATTTCACTATCTTCAACTTTAGAGATTACTAAAATTATGATGACACCAGAACAAATCAATTTGGCCATTATCGGTTTGGGCTATGTAGGCCTGCCTCTTGCCGTAGAGTTCGGCAAACAGCGTTCGGTTGTAGGCTTCGATATCAACCACGCACGCATCGAAGCCTTAAAACAAGGCCACGACGCAACATTAGAAGTAGACGATGAAGAACTGGCTAGCGCAAAACATCTAACCTACTCTGCCGATTTGGAAGATTTAAAAAAGTGCAATGTGTTTATCGTAACCGTGCCTACACCTATCGATGAGCACAACCAACCCGATCTTACCCCTCTGGTAAAAGCCTCTGAAACCATTGGTAAAGTGCTGAAAAAAGGCGATATCGTTATTTACGAATCCACTGTTTATCCCGGCGCAACCGAAGAAGACTGCGTGCCTGTTCTAGAAAAATTCTCAGGCTTAAAATTCAACCAAGATTTTTACGCCGGCTACAGCCCCGAGCGCATCAATCCTGGTGACAAAGAGCACCGTGTCAGCACCATCAAAAAAATCACTTCCGGCTCAACGCCTGAAATTGCCGATGTTGTCGATGCACTCTACAACGAAATCATTGTTGTCGGCACCCACAAAGCTTCCAGCATCAAAGTAGCGGAAGCGGCCAAAGTGATTGAAAATACCCAACGCGACCTAAATATCGCCCTGATTAACGAATTAGCCGTTATTTTCAATAAAATGGGCATTGACACAGAAGCCGTATTGAAAGCAGCGGGCACAAAATGGAACTTCCTGCCGTTCCGCCCGGGCTTGGTTGGCGGCCACTGTATCGGCGTTGACCCTTACTACCTTACCCATAAAGCACAAAGTATCGGTCACCATCCAGAAATCATTCTAGCCGGTCGCCGCTTAAACGACAACATGGCAAGTTATGTTGCTTCACAATTGGTAAAAGCCTTGTTGAAAAAACGCGTACAGGTAGAAGGCGCAAAAATTTTGCTGATGGGTTTGACTTTCAAAGAAAACTGCCCGGATTTACGCAACACCAAAGTTGTCGACATCATCAAAGAACTTAAAGAATACAACATCACTGTTGACGTTTACGATCCATGGATTGACCATGGCGAAGCTCAACACGAATATGGCATCACGCCTATTTCTACTTTGGAAGAAGGCAAATATGACGGAATCATTCTGGCAGTAGCACATAAACAATTTAAAGAAATGGGTATCGATGCCATCCGTAAACTAGCGAAAAAAGAACACGTTATTTACGACTTAAAATACCTGTTTACCGCAGAAGAAACTGATTTGCGTCTATAAGTCCTTACACGTACGGAATATCCACATAATGAATAAGTATGAACATATCCAACAGGAGCTGAAGCAATCACCGAAAAAATGGCTGGTCACAGGCGTGGCCGGCTTTATCGGTTCCAACCTGCTTGAGACTCTGTTAACGCTAGATCAAACCGTAGTCGGCTTGGATAATTTTGCTACAGGTCACCAACATAACTTAGATGAAGTGCAACGTACCGTTACTCCCGAACAATGGTCACGTTTTACTTTCATTGAAGGCGACATCCGCAACTTGGAAACCTGCCATCAAGCTTGCAACGGCGTAGATTATGTATTGCATGAAGCCGCTTTAGGCTCTGTGCCGCGCTCGATTAACGATCCAATCACATCAAATAGCGCCAACATCGACGGTTTTCTGAATATGCTGGTTGCTGCCCGCGATGCAAAAGTGAAAAGTTTTGTATATGCAGCCAGCAGCTCCACATACGGAGACCACCCCGGCCTGCCCAAAGTGGAACACACCATCGGCAAACCTTTGTCCCCCTATGCTGTAACCAAATACGTAAACGAGCTTTATGCTGATGTATTTGCCCGGACCTATGGCTTCACATGCATCGGTTTGCGCTACTTCAACGTGTTCGGCAAACGCCAAGATCCAAATGGTGCTTATGCGGCCGTGATTCCAAAATGGACTTCGGCGATGATTAAAAACGAAGACCTGTTTATCAACGGTGATGGCGAAACCAGCCGCGACTTCTGCTTTATCGAAAATACGGTACAGGCCAATATTTTGGCGGCCACAACCGACAATACAGAGGCACGTAACCAGGTATACAACGTAGCCGTTGGCGGCCGAACAACATTGAACCAACTGTTTAACTATATCCGCAACAGCTTAGCCGATAACGATATCCAATACACGAAAGACGCCATCTATCGCGACTTCCGTGCAGGGGACGTGCGCCATTCTCAAGCCGATATCGGAAAAGCACAAAGCCTGCTTGGTTATGACCCGCAGTTTACGATTGAGCAAGGCATTCAAAAAGCCATGCCTTGGTATAAAGGCTTTTTAAAATAAAATGTAGCTGAGCAGCCTTGCCCAATATTTTCAGACAGGCCTTCACGCCTTAAAGGCCTGTCTGAAAATAACCCTCAGTATGGTTTATACAATAATCAAATTAAAACTACTTTACGGCTATGCGCCCTGGTTCACATATAATTTATAAAATCCATCAAGTAAATCTGAAAAATAATATTTTAAAAATTTAATTATTTAGTTCAAATCTTCATTATCAAATACAGTAATACCTTAAATCAGGCTGATAATTGATAAATTCCATGACAAGTAACCTGATTTAAATTAAAAGAGAGCACACCTTGAAACTGTCGCATATTAGCTGGAATATGGCCGGTCTGGCGCTTCCCCTACTCATCGCCCTGGTTTCCATTCCTAAATTGATAGCCAACATCGGCAATGAACGTTTTGGCCTGCTGGCTCTAGCATGGGCAATGATGACTTACGCCGGCGTCCTTGACTTAGGCATTGGCCGCGCATTGACGCAAATGGTTTCCAAACTACGCGGGCAGAAAAAACCTGATCAAATCCCCGTTGTATTGACCACTGCGTCCCGTATTACCATGACTGCAGGCTTGGTAGGCAGCTTAGGCATTGTCCTTTTTGCGTTATTCGGTTGCAGCGGATTGATAAAAACCGAACATATCCCTCAGTCCGAAATCCGTAATGCCGTCTTACTTTTGGCAATTGCTTTACCAACACAGGCCATGAGCGCGACCTACCGCGGTATGAATGAAGCCTATATGAACTTCAAAGGCATCAGTATTCTGCGCGTACTGCTCGGCACCATTAACTTTGCCGGCCCTTTGATCATTTCCTACTTCACACAAGACTTGGCCTGGATTATCGCCAGTTTGGTTATCAGCCGTGTTGTATCGCTACTGTTTTTCCGCCATTTAGCATTCTCATGCATGACAAAAAACGAACCGAATTACAATCCCAACCAGTTGGTTTACTCATCCCAAGTTGCCAAAACACTGTTTTCTTTCGGCGGCTGGGTAACTGTAAGCAGCATTTTGAGCCCAATGATGGTTCAGCTAGACCGCTTCATGATTGCAGCATTGCTCTCAGCGGCCGCCGTAACAATATATGTGGTTCCTTTCGAATTGGTAGCACAAAGTTTGATTCTGGTTACTGCTATCAATTCTGTTATTTTTCCTTCTCTTTCCCGCTTAATGCAGGAACAGCCTGATAATTGGCAGAAATACTTCAAAACGTGGTTGTTCCGTGTAGGCGCTTTAATGCTAGTGATGACATCTGCTATGGCATTTTTAATGCCGTATATACTCAAATTCTGGCTTAAAGAAGAATTTCATCCGGAATCCGTTTTAGTTGGACAAATATTATGTGCGGGCGTATTTCTCAATTCTCTTTCCGCTCTGTTCTATTCCCAATTACACGCTTTTGGCAAAGCCTCGGTTACAGCCAAGTTTCACATGATAGAATTTCCAATCTATTTTGCATTTTTATACTTTGCACTACTAAAATTCGGTATTATGGGTGCAGCAATAGCTTGGTCTGCCAGAATGGCTCTAGATCTAAGCTTATTAATGATGGCTTGCAAAAAATCAATTAGCAAGCCTTCTAGAGATAGAACACTTCAGTTATGAATAATTATTTAATTTTTACTTTATTCCTAATAGGAATTATGGCACCAGCCTCAATCGGAGGTGTGATTTCTTCCACCTCCGGGGTCACTTTGTCTTTTATTAGTCTGATATTCTTATTTATCCTATTATTCAGACAAAAAAAGATAGACATGGTCAATTTATTCATAGGATTAAGTTTTGGGGTTGCCATTACGGTCTTCACCCTCTTTTCAAAATACTACACCTATAAATATGGTAATGGCTTATATTTTATTGTTTTCTTTTTCTTTATCCTAATCAATACCAACCACAATCCATTAAATTTAAAAGGCTACTTACATACCCTTACGATTGCGAATATTTTCTTCTCAACATTATCAATCGGTATTATTTTAGAAGTACCTGCGATCACCGAAATAATACGAGAATACTATTCATCATTCTATGATGATTTGATTCCAAATATGTTATTCCAATTAAAACCTGTAACCATTTTCGGTACACACTCAGTCGCGGGCTTTTACGATTTTATGTTTGTTTTATTAAACATAATGGCCTTTAAATATACACATCAAAAAAGATTCTTATTGGCTACTTTTTTGTTTTTGATATTTTTATTTTTCCTGCAGTCATCAACATCTTTGGCATTGCTACTCTTTTCATTGATTATTTTACAATCCGAGTTATACAGATACAACAAGCACTTTGCTTATGTCATATATGGTTTGGAATTACTTGCGCTCGTGGTCATATTACCCTTTGCCAGCGATCTCATCAGTTCTGCTGTTGATAAAATGTTCTCTGAGAACAATGGTTTAGGCGGAAGGTATTCAGAAGGCGGAAACTTAGCCAATAACTTGGAATACATTTTTAACAATCCTCTGCAAGGCATTGGCTTTGGCTACACCACCGAATATATGTACGGTGATTCCGGTTATCTAGAATATTCTTTGCGTAACTCAATTCTAGGTCCGATTGCAATTGTCTTTGCTTTTTGTAGATTTGTATTGCGCAACATAGACAGTAAATATGCCTACTTTTTGATTTTGATTTATCTGATTTTTGAAATAGGCTTCTCCAACCTGATTTACTGGAGAATGACACCGATTACTTTATTTGCTATTGCTTTTTTTAACCAATTGCAAAGACTTGAAGCACAAAAATCAGAACAAGTTGCTCCGATCACCCACCAAAGCAGACTTGTAACCAATTAAATATTTTGGAACCTACATCACTATGATAGATATTGTTTTTGTTAACTGGAATGCCGGTAGCCTGCTGCGTGATGCAGTTGCCAGTATTATTAAATACCATAACAATCTGGTAGGCACCGTAGCCATTGTCGACAATCATTCTTCAGATAACTCGATTGAATTGGTTGAACAATTAGGCAGCGATTTCCCTTTCAAATTAGAAATCATCAAGAATCAAACCAATAATGGCTTTGGAGCAGCGTGTAATCAAGGCGCGGCGATTTGCAACAGTAAATATATTTTGTTTCTGAATCCTGATGCACAGCTATTTGAAGACTCTCTCAGGGTTCCATATGAATATATGGAGCGTCCTGAAAACCAAAATGTCGGCATATGTGGTATTCAATTATTGGAAGAGAATAATCACGTCGCACGCAGCTGTACACGATTCCCTTCCTTTACCACTTTTACTGTAAACGCCTTAGGCCTAAACAAACTGCCTTTCAAATTCTTTAAATCCATGCATATGCATATGGGTGATTGGGATCACATGACCACAAGAGAAGTAGATCAGGTTATTGGTGCTTTCTACTTCATGCGCCGTTCTATTTTTGAACAGCTCAAAGGTTTCGACGAACGCTTCTTCGTTTACTTTGAAGATCTTGATTTGGCATACCGTACCAAGCAAGCCGGTTACAAAAGCATGTATTTAGCTGACGCGCAAGCATTTCACGCAGGAGGGGGTACATCAAGCCAAGTAAAAGCCACACGCTTGTTTTATTCTTTGCGTAGTCGGCTTATTTACAGTTTTACCCATATGTCTTTTATTAAAGCAGTCGGCATTACTGTAGTCACATTATTTATAGAACCTTTCTCCCGCTCAGTTTTAGCTTTACTTAAAGGTTCTACTGCCGATGTTAAAAACACTTGGGCAGGTTATGTCATGTTGTGGAAAGCTTTACCCGCCGTATTGAAAGGCCAGACCCGATGAAAATCCTGATGCTTACCAAATACGGTCCCAAGGGTGCGTCTTCTCGCCTGCGTACTATGCAATATGTACCTTGGCTAGAGCAAAGCGGCATCCATTGCGATGTTTTTCCTTTAATCAGCGATGAAGCTTTAACTGCAAAATACAGCAAACAATCATATAGCAACAACGAAATGTTCCAAACTTATTGGAACCGCATTCGTTTGCTCCAAGCAGCAAAAGATCAATACGATTTGATTTGGATTGAAAAAGAAGCCTTACCTTGGACACCCGCATGGTTTGAAAAACTTTTATTATCCGGCGTGCCTTATGTATTGGATTATGACGATGCACTCTTCCACAATTATGATATGCACCGTCTGCCAATCGTCCGTAAAGTATTTGGTAAGCGCTTAGATAGTTTAATGGCTTCTGCCAAACTTGTTGTGTGCGGCAATCAATATTTAGCCGATAGAGCGCATCAAGCCGGGGCGAAATGGATAGAAATTATTCCAACTGTAATCGATATCGACCGCTATTTCACCAACGACGAAAAAGTTAATCAGATACCGACTATTGTGTGGATTGGTTCGCCTTCAACCGCACAATATGTCAACGATATCGCCCGTCCTTTGTCTGATTTAGCGAAAGAAATCCCTTATAAATTACGCATCATCGGAGCCAAGCTGAATATCCCGGGGGTAAATACCGAATCTCTCGATTGGTCGGAAAATACCGAAGTACCTCTTGTTGCCGAATGTGATATCGGTATTATGCCTTTACCCGATACACCGTGGACCAATGGAAAATGCGGTTACAAACTTATTCAATACATGGCTTGCGGATTACCGGTTGTTGGTTCTGATGTAGGTGCAAATAAAAATATTGTCGAGCCCGATGCCAACGGATTTTTAGTAAATGATGATGCCGGCTGGCTGAACGCACTCAAGACTTTGTTGCAAGACCGAAATATGCGGCAACGCTATGGGGCACGCGGACGTCAAGACGCCGAAAATTTATTCTGCATTCAAAAAACAGCTCCCCGCTTATCTGAGCTGCTCCGTAAGGCAGCAACCAGTTGACTCGGCTTTTCAGACAGGCATTCAATTTACACAACAACGATAAATAATTAGGGAAATACAATGAAAAAATTTCTGATGATTGCCGGCTTTGCCGAATCTGTTTTGAATTTTCGCTGGGATTTAATCTGTGCCGTACAAGCTAAAGGTTTGGAAGTACATATCGCCGCTCCTGAAATTTTGCAAGATGTACCAACCCGTGAAAAGCTCCAAGCTCAAGGATTCATCCTGCATAACGTACCGATGCAACGCACAGGCACCAATCCACTGGAAGATTTAAAAACCTTACTCGCATTGCGCCAATTGATGCAGCAAATCAAGCCTGATTACGTTTTAGCCTACACCATCAAACCGGTTATATACGGTATGTTGGCAGCGAAATCGACAGGCGTGCCACACCGCATCGCCTTAATCACCGGCTTAGGATATGCTTTTCAAGACACCGATAACAGCGCCGCCAAAAGCTGGATCCGAAGAATCACACGCGGCTTATATAAACAAGCCTTGGCCTCTGCAGAAGTAACTTTTTTCCAAAATGACGATGACCAAAAACTATTCGCCGATTTGGGTATTACTTCTCCCGGCCAACATACCATTGTGGTGAATGGTTCCGGAGTAAACACAGAGAAATTCTCCCCTCAACCCCTGCCTGAAGGGAATGAAATCCACTTTCTACTTATCGGTCGGCTACTCAAAGACAAAGGTGTTAGGGAATATGTTGATGCTGCACGAAAGGTTAAACAAAAACATCCACATGCTGTGTTCAATATGGTTGGGTTTATTGATATTAACCCCAGTTCGGTAACACAAACAGAGCTTGATCAATGGATTAATGAAGGAACAATAAAATTTTGGGGCAAGCTAAGCGACGTACGCCCCGCTCTAAATGCCTGCCATGTTTTTGTTTTACCTTCTTACAGGGAAGGCACACCGCGTACCGTATTGGAAGCCATGGCCACTGGTCGCGCAATCATTACCACTGATGCACCCGGCTGCCGCCAGACCGTTGACGATGGCTATAATGGTTTCCTTGTTCCAGTACAATCTTCGGAAAAATTGGCAGAAGCAATGGAGCGTTTCATTACCCAGCCCGATTTAATCGAAAGCATGCGGCAGGCCTCTTTGGAAATTGTTAAAACCAAATACGATGTAAACATCATCAACGATTTTATGCTGCGGAACATGAATATCTGATTGTTTCAGACCCCTCCCATAACAATAATGCCTGTCTGAAAAATGTTTCAGACAGGCATAGATACTAAAAATAGGATCATCATGTCAGACATTATCAAACGCCTTTTCGACATCATTTGCGCTTTCTTCGGCCTTTTATTTTTGTTTCCTGTATTGTTAATCGTTGCTTTTTTCGTACGCAAAAACCTAGGTTCTCCAGTTCTTTTCCGTCAAATCAGACCAGGCAAGGATGGCAGGCCCTTTGAAATGGTTAAATTCCGCTCCATGCGCGACGCAGTAGACAAAGACGGCAACCCCCTGCCTGACGGAGAACGTCTCACCCCCTTTGGCAAAGCCCTGCGCGCCACCAGCCTAGACGAATTACCAGAATTATGGAATGTATTAAAAGGCGACATGAGCTTGGTCGGCCCCCGTCCATTGCTAATGGAATATCTGGAGCACTACGATGACGAGCAACGCCGTCGAAACGATGTACGCCCAGGAATAACCGGATGGGCTCAAGTCAATGGCCGCAATGCACTTTCATGGGAAGAAAAATTCAAATTGGATGTATGGTATGTAGATAACCGTTCATTCTGGCTTGATTTGAAAATATTATTCCTAACCGTAAAAAAAGTATTCATCAAAGAAGGTATCGAAGCAGAAGGGGAAGCCACGATGAATAAATTTACCGGCACAAAAAAAGAAGACCAATAAACATCAACTATACGGGAAACCATAAACAAAAGAAAATTGCAAACGGTTTCAAACCCTTGCAACTCTCCCAATTAAGTATCAATTAAGGAAAATACAATGTTAAACACCTCATTGGCACCATGGCCTTGCTTTACACAAGAAGAAGCAGACGCCGTTTCCCGCGTATTGTTATCAAACAAAGTCAATTACTGGACAGGTACAGAATGCCGTGAATTTGAAAAAGAATTCGCACAATGGGCAGGTACAGAATATGCCATCACACTCGGCAACGGTACTTTGGCTTTAGATGTAGCCCTGAAAGCTATGGGCATCGGCACTGGTGATGATGTTATCGTTACTTCCCGCACTTTTCTTGCTTCGGCCTCTTCTATTGTCACTGCAGGAGCAAACCCCGTATTTGCCGATGTTGACTTAAACAGCCAAAATATCACAGCAGAAACCATATCAGCCGTACTCACTCCAAGCACAAAAGCCATCATTGTCGTTCACTTGGCAGGCATGCCCGCTGAAATGGATGCCATCATGGCGCTGGCTGAAAAACATAAACTTTGGGTTATTGAAGATTGTGCACAAGCGCACGGAACCCGTTATAAAGGAAAATCAGTCGGCTCTATCGGGCATGTTGGTGCTTGGTCTTTCTGCCAAGACAAAATCATGACGACAGGTGGCGAAGGCGGTATGGTAACTACCAATGACAAAGAATTATGGTCGAAAATGTGGTCTTATAAAGATCATGGAAAAAGCTATGATGCCGTTTACAACCGCCAACACCCTCCCGGTTTCCGCTGGCTACATGAAAGCTTCGGCACAAACTGGCGGATGACAGAAATGCAAGCAGTCATAGGCAGAATCCAGCTGAAACGCATGGCAGACTGGACCGCAAAAAGACAAGCGAATGCAGCACGATTAGAAGAAGTGCTAAAACAATTCGACTTCATCAGAACTGTCGAAGTACCTGACTATATTCAACACGCCCAATATAAATATTACGCGTTTGTCAAACCCGAACGCTTATCAAAAGATTGGACGCGCGACCGTATCATAAATGAATTAAATGATGCGGGCGTTCCCTGCTATCAAGGAAGCTGCTCTGAAGTATATTTGGAAAAAGCTTTCGACAACACTCCTTGGCGCCCCAAAAAACGCTTAAAAAATGCAGTGGAATTAGGAGAAACCAGCTTGATGTTCCTCGTACACCCCACAATCACAGAAGAGCAAATAGATTTTTGTTGCAAGCATTTGCACAATGTCCTTACTAAAGCTTCCTCTTAAATTTAAAACCAAACCGCCTGCCCAGGGCAGGCGGTATCAACATTTACACCAATTTAACGTTTTATTCCCAAAATAAACCATTTATCCAGTAAATATTTCTCTTAACTTTCAAATGAAGTATCCTATCTTCTAGCCTCTTAACAAGATTTAAAATTAAGCAAATAAAAGTAAACTGTTTCAAACTGAAAAATATTTTTCAAAATAAAGAGTCCTATTGAATTCTCTAATAACGACTACTAAACCATAAGCTATTAAATATTATGAATTTAGCCTATCTACTCTCATTACCGCGAAGTATCAAAAAAGCATTCTTCGTTATACATGACACATTAATTATCTTCCTCACTTTTTGGTTTAGCTTGAGTTTAAAATCAGACTATTCACAAGAGTGGTTGGCTATCGGCAATTGGATTGTGTTCATCATAACCGCAGCTTTGACGATCACCTTCTTCATCAAGCTTGGCTTATATCGGGCTGTCACTCGTTTTATGGGCACAAAAGTAATTACCACTGCCGTATTGGGCAGCCTTTTGTCCACCATAATTATGACTATGTGTCTGAGCATATCCCATCAACGCATAGATTGGTTGCCTTCTTTTGTTTACTTTTTATTAATGTTGGTTCTGACATGCGGTTCCCGCTTTGTCCTGCGCGCAATTTTAAACGGCCGCAGAAACACCAAAACAATGGCGCCTGTCATTATTTACGGTGCGGGCCAATCCGGACGCCAACTTTTAGAAGCCATCAAACAAGTTAATGAATATCATGCTGTTGCTTTTGTAGATGATAACCCCTCGCTACAAAAAAGTATTATTAACAACATAACTGTACATCTACCTAGCAACATACCGGAGCTAATCGAAAGATATCATGTAGAAAAAATCCTACTGGCAATTCCAAGCGCATCTCAAGAAGAACGCAAAAAAATCATCCACTCTCTAGAGTCATATCCATGCGAAGTATTAACAATGCCCGGTATGAAAGAGCTGGTGGATGGCAAAGTCAGTGTTAGCTCATTACGCAAGATTTCTGTATTTGACTTACTCGGCCGCGATCCCGTTGCACCCAAATCCGAACTGATGAGCGCTGATATTAATAACAAAGTCGTTATGGTAACTGGTGCTGGAGGTTCCATTGGTTCAGAGCTGTGTCGTCAGATTATCCAGAACAATCCGAAAAAATTAATCTTATTCGAGCTATCAGAATTTTCTTTATACAGCATCGATAAAGAATTGCGCGAATATACAGAAGCAAACCAAATACAGCTTGAAATTATTCCACTTCTCGGTTCTGTACAACACCGCAAGCGTTTATACAATGTAATGACGGCGTTTGGCGTGCAAACCATATATCACGCAGCAGCCTACAAACATGTACCCATCGTCGAATTCAACACATTAGAAGGCGTTCGCAACAATATCTATGGCACTATGTTCTGTGCTTTAGCAGCGATTGATGCAAAAGTCGAAACTTTTGTCTTAATTTCCACAGACAAAGCTGTTCGTCCAACCAACACTATGGGCGCATCCAAACGCATGTCCGAATTGATACTCCAAGCATTGGCTGCAGAAAAAAACCATAATACACGTTTTGCTATGGTACGCTTTGGAAATGTTCTCGGTTCTTCGGGATCTGTGGTTCCGGTTTTTGAAAAACAAATTTCATCCGGAGGTCCAATAACATTAACCCACCAAGATATTACTCGTTATTTCATGACTATCCCTGAAGCTGCTCAATTAGTTATTCAAGCAGGCGCAATGGGTAAAGGAGGTGATGTATTTGTCTTAGACATGGGAGAATCAGTAAAAATTATTGATTTAGCACGCCAAATGATTCGTCTAAGCGGGTTAGAGGTAAAAGACAGCAACAATCCAACGGGAGACATTGAAATCAAAATCACAGGTCTGCGCCCGGGAGAGAAGCTTTATGAAGAATTATTAATCGGCGACGCTGTCGAAAAAACCACTCACCCTCGCATTATGACCGCTAATGAAACAATGCTTTCATGGGAAAATCTTTCTGATATATTAGAGAAAATGGATGAGGCCTGCTCAAATGGTGACCAGCTAACAGTTCGTCAACTATTGCTTGAAGCCCCAACGGGTTTCAAACCTAAAGATGACATATGCGATCTGGTATGGGTGGCAAAGCAAGCTGGTCAACAAACCTAAATTACTCTATGAAGCGTACACCCGATTACTAAAATAATACACAAATATAATGATGATGCCGCCTAAAAAACGGGCTTACCTTAAGTAAGGAATCTTAGTAAATATGAAAAAACTAACTCTTATTAGCCTATCAGTTATTCTTGCAGCCTCTGGCTGTACGGTCGTTCCCGGCTCCGGTTTGCCAACAGGTAATAAAACCGTTGTGCACCACGAGAATGATATTGCAGATGAAAAAGTGCAATTGGATAGCCGAGTTAATATCTATCCTATTACACTTAATCTCTTACAAAGTATTGAAGCTCCCCCGAAAGTTAACCGCCCAAATCATGAACTAGAAAAAAGAAAGTCAGCGTATCGCTATACTTTAGGTAAAGGGGATGTTCTTAATATTCGTGTTTGGTACCACCCCGACTTGAATACACCGGCTACTATCGGCGTACCTTCTTCAAATGCAGGCACACTTTCTACGACACTGCAAAACCAACAAAGTAACAATGGTATTTGGGTTAATGATCATGGCCGCATTTTCTTTCCTCTTGTTGGCGAGATTACTGTTGCAGGTAAAACCATTAATCAAGTTCAATCTGAGCTTTCATCGCGCCTGAAAAGATACATCAAAAACCCTCAAGTTGAAGTGAACGTTGCAGAATTCCGTTCTCAACGTGTAAGCGTTTCAGGCTCAGTTCGTCAAGCCGGACAATTGCCTATTACCAACGTTCCTATGACATTGTTAGATGCTATTGACTTGGCTGGAGGAATTACAGATCAAGCAGATCCGCAAAGCGTAAAATGGACACACAAAGGTGTAGATCATACAATTTCTATTGAAGATCTGCGTGCCAATGGCGATGCTACACAGAACCATTTATTAAGTGATGGAGATATCATCTACGTTCCATCTAATGAAAATAGCAAAGTATTTGTTCTAGGCGAAGTTACCCGCCAAAGCTCTTTGCGTATGCCTCCTAAAGGTATAACATTAACAGAAGCAATGAGTGAAGCTGGTGGCATGGATCAAATACATGCAAACGCAAGCGGTGTATTTGTCATTCGGAATGTGCCATCAGATGTTGAGAAACCAATCCATGTTTATCAATTGAATCTTAAAGATGCTACTGCCTATGCTTTGGGCAACCGCTTTAAGTTACAAACAAATGATGTGGTTTATGTTACTGCCGCACCCGTTACACGTTGGGATCGCGTTGTTTCTCAAGCTGTTGGTTTGGCTAATACTGTTTCTGCAGTGAACAACTCATTTTAACTCCAACGTTCATGAAGTATGACAAGATATTAATTGTGTGTACTGGCAATATTTGTCGTTCTCCCACAGCAGAATATATTTTAAAACAACTATTGCCAGATTTATTTATTGCTTCGGCAGGTATTAACGCAACACCAAACCGGAAAGTGGAACCCAAGGCTATTTTATCAGCTCATAAAAATGGTATAGATATATCACCGCATATTGCACGGCAATTAACTCCTCAAATGTGCGAGTTTTCAGACTTAATCTTAGTAATGGAAGAATCGCATATTGAAGATATAGCGTTAATTTGTCCGCAAGCCCGCAGTAAAACTATGCTTTTAGGTCAATGGACAAGCCCTTTGTTCATACAAGACCCTTACAAAAAAAGCCAGGATACATTTGATCAAATTTATCGACAAATTGAAAATGCCTGTAAAACATGGGCTGAAAAACTGAAATAATTTGGTTTTTCCGAGTGCAACTTAAATTAAATACACAACTCTATCTTGAAATATTGGTTTATCAAAATAACCCGCTCAAATTTTTAGAGAATAAATAAATGGCAACTAAATCTACCCAAGCATTTGAAAGTTCGATTGATTTACGTCAATTACTGACTATTTTGTATCGCCATAAATTACCTATTGGAACAGCTATTGCAGCAGGTTTCATTGTCGGCGGTCTTTATAGTATGTCTGCCCAACCTGTGTACCGTGCGGATGCCTTACTTGCAGTAGAGGCGCAAAACAATCAAATTTTGCCTCAACTCAATACCGGAGCCCTACCTCAAAGGGGTATGAATGGTTCAAGTCCTGATGCTGAAATTGACTTAATCAAATCACGTTCAGTTATCGGTCAAACCGTTGATAATCTACAGCTAGACTTAGATATTCAACCAATTTACACCCCTATAATTGGTTCGACATTAGCTAAATTCAGTAATGCTGGCCAGCCTACAATTAAAGTTGAGCGCTTTACAGCACCAGAAGACTTTGAAAATCAAACTTTTAGTTTAAAAGTAGAGAGCCCAACTTCTTATATCTTGACTACTCCCGATGGTGAATCCTTAGAAGGCAAAGTAGGCAAACCTCTAAAATTTTCCAATAATGGTGAGTTTTTTATCAATCAAATCCTTGCAGAACCGGGACAATCTTTTTCAATCACCAAGCTTTCACGCTTAAAAGCCATTAATAACATTACCGATAATTTATCTGTAAGCGCACAAGGTGACGGTAGCCCTCTGATAACTTTAGGCTATACCGGCACAGAAAGAAAAAAAATTGAAACTGTCCTTAACCATATTATCGATAACTATGTTAGCCAAAACAAAAATCGTGATGTTCAAATGGCCACAAGTGGTTTAGCGTTTATCAGCGAAGAATTGCCTCGTTTAAAACAATCTTTGCAAGATGCAGAAACCAAATTAAATCAATACCGTACCAATACCGGTTCAGTTGATATTCCATCAGAAGCCCAAGGTGCGCTTCGCAGCTTGACAGATATAGAAACCCAAATTACGACGCTACGTGCAGAAGAGGCGGGCATGTCTGAGCTTTACACCCCAGAGCATCCTTCTTACAAATCTGTTCGTGATCGTTTGAAAGTATTGGAAGAAGCCAGAGACCGCATTAACCGCCAAATTTCTACCTTGCCTCAAACCGAGCAAGAAGTTATCCGTTTGAACCGCGACGTAGAAATCAACCAAGCCACTTATGTTCAATTATTAAACCGTCAACAAGAATTGAACATTTTAAAAGCGAGCTCTCAAGGTAATATTCGTGTTATAGACCCTGCAGTTGCTGAAGAAAAACCATTTAAACCACGCCGTGCAATGATTACTCTGCTTTCCGCCATTGCAGCAGGTTTATTGGCCTCTTCTCTCTTTGTGTTACGCGCAATTGCACGCCCAACCATTAAAGTATCTGATGATATTCGCGCGATGGGCTACAACCTGATTTCAACAATCCCGGCTTCCAACACTCAAATGAAAGCCGACAAACGTTACAACCGTTTGAGCGCAGGTAAGAGCAAGCGCCCACAATATCTACTTGCCAATATCCATACCAACGATGTTGCAGTAGAAACTATTCGTGCTCTGCGCACCAACCTGCATTTTGCTACTATTAACAATAAGAGCAGCATGATCATGATCGCCGGTACCACTCCTGGTGTGGGCAAATCATTTGTGTCTTCCAACCTAGCTACAGTTACAGCTCAAGCAGGTTCACGAGTATTACTGGTCGATGCCGACTTACGCCGTGGCATGCTGCATCACTCTTTCGGTTTAACGGAAGAAAATGGCTTGGCTGAAATTTTAGATGGTTCATCAACTTTTGATGCCAGCATCAAACATACCGATGTTCCAGGCTTGGATTTCATTTCTCGCGGTCATTCACCACAGAGCCCGTCTGAGATGTTAATGAGTGATAAATTTAAAGAGTTTATTGCCACTGCCAAAGATAAATACGATTATGTAATTATCGATACTCCTCCTGTATTGGCTGTAACCGATAGCTCTATCATTGGCCGAGTTGCTGATTTAACTTTATTGATCGCCCGTTATAGAAAAACTTCTCATGATGAGCTGGAAGACAGCATGAGCCGCCTGAATAACGCTGGTATTAAAGTTGAAGGCGTAATCTTTAACGGTGTGGAACGCACCGCACGCAACTACTACCAATATCAAGCTTATACTGGTAAGTAAATCAGCATAATAAAATGCCTGTCTGAAATTCAGACAGGCATTTTATTATTCTCAAATCAATCAATAGAGAAGAAACCTTTAATTATGAAACTAAACTTTTCGTGCTAAACGACAAGCCGTAGGTGTTACAGCGAGGCAGCCAAACCGCCGTATAAAAATTTATATCTACAAACCAAACACTTAACAACAGTTGAATCATACTAGGGCTTGATCTGGGTATTTCTCAACGCTACTGTAACTAAAGATACCCAAATCAAGCCCAAATATGCAAATGTAATATTTTTAAGTTGATTCACAATAGTTTCATGATTATATATCAATGCCTGTCTGAACAGTCCTTGCTCAACCTTTACCGCTTTTTCAAGCGAGCAATCAACCACCATTTAATCCTCAGTCGCACATCATAGCCTACCGATCCGAATCCCAATATAAACAGTACCAAAGACACAGGCAAAGCAAAATGGTGCCCCACTGTATGATATCCCCATGCTCCGATAAAACCACCTGCAACAAAGGCCATCATCAGCCCACACAGCAACTTCATCTTTGGTTTGTTCACATTCACATTAGGTATTTTGGGATTATCGCTACGGCTATAATACAGCACTTTGGAGATTTCAATGCCCAAATCGGTAACCGTGCCTGTCATATGCGTAGAGCGGATCACGCCACCAGACAAAATCGTCATCACCGTATTATGCATGCCCATAATAAAACACAGCAAAAGCATGGCAATTGAAGGCCAAGTGCCGCCGCTCCATTCTACTTCGGTCACACCTAAAAAACCAAAAAACAATAAATACAGCCCTTCCAGCCACATCGACAAACCGAAACTACCACGGAACCGCTGACGTTGCGTCCACAGAATCACCCAGCTCGAATGCGCCGCGCCTATGATGAAACTCACAACGCCCAACATTGCCACGGTTACAGCCTGCCATTCACCCGTATACATCATATCTGCAGCAAAAGACATCTCACCCGTCACATGCGAGGTATAACGGGCAACTGCAAAAAAACCGCCCGCATTAATTGCCCCGGCCAAAAAAGCCATCACATAACCCAGCAAACGGAAACGCGCATCACTAATATGATGCTCATGCAGATAAGGTTTGTCGGCCTGCCAAAACGGCTGGCTTTGTTTTTTTCCTTGCCGAACATGCCCTGCTTTATGCTTATTTTCAGGCATTACAACCTCCTTATTCCGCCTTGAAATCGAGTTATCAAAACTTCCCATTCCAAGTAACATAAAACAGCAACGCATCAGCAAAGCTTGCAAACACAGGTGTGTCTGCATCATAAAGCATCAGATTAAAAGGCAAAGCAAAATCCTCTACTTCCGAATAAGCGAATCTGCCATCTACGGCTTCGCAATCGAAATCAAATCCCGCATATTTTACCGTTTGTTCTACTGGATTATCGGTATATACCAACACTGGCTTGCCCAATGCACGTGCAAAACCACATTCGTAAGTCGTGCCACAATCCGGCTCCTCTCCTCGAAAAGGAGACAGATTAGCAATCACCACATCACAGCGGCGTATCATTTCTTCATTAGCCAAACGGATTGTAAGTGCATTGGCGCGTTTTACCTCCACTGAATCACCCGGTTGCAAAACAACTTCGTTATCCAAAGGAATCAAAAGCCGGAAGCTATAATGCCTGTCTGAAAAATCTTCGGCCAACTTCTTCATGCTATCAAACACCTGCTTGCGCTTCGGTTCCGGTAAAAACACATCGCCACCTGCGCAGTAAATCTGCCACTCACGCATCTCTGACTCTCCTTATAAATAAAACCGCCTGATAAATTATCAGGCGGTTTTATTTATTTCAATCGTGCAACGCATTGCTCATCGCGTTTCTCAAACGCATCGGCACCACCCAACAAATCAAGCTGTGCTTTTGCATCTATCTTACTCATTGAACGGATTTGCTTATCGGTCAGCTTCTCCAGCGGTTCATCCCACATACAAACGCAGTAATCCTGAATCAGTTTTTCAGACTGGCTTTCCAAACCCCGTGCTTTCAAATCCGCCTGCCATTTATCGGTAAACGGCACATTCTTGATACACGACTCAATAATAGCCGCTTTCGCCTTCGGCTTAGACATCGCACATTGCGAGAGAAAGAAAAACGCAGCAAACAAACCGGCAATCACCCACAGCCAAATGCGGATAGTGCGGATTTTTGCCTTGCTCTTTTTCAACTCCGCCGCACGCAGCTGCTCTTCGTCCTGTTGCAACTTCGGTTGATTATCCGTTTCTGCCATGTAAGCTCTCCATACGGATCATCGTTACACCGCCACGCACACAAGGTAATTGCTCGATACCCGCAATGACCGCCTTCACGCGTTTTTCTATCGTGCTGTGCGTTAAAATGACAATCTCCGCCGTTGATTGGTCAATCACACCTTTCTGAATCAAGGCTTCAATAGACACTTTTTCATCTGCAAGCAATTTCGTAATCTGCGCCATAACACCCGGCTCATCATCTACCTGAACCCGCAGATAATAACTGCTGACAACCTCATCCATTGGCAGAATAACCTGCTCTTTTACCTCACCGGATTGAAACGCCAATGGCGGCACACGATTACCCGTATCCGCAGTGATCAAGCGGCTGATATCCATAATGTCGGCCACCACCGCGCTAGCAGTAGGCAGAGAACCCGCACCCGCACCGTAGTACATTGTTTCACCAACCATATCAGCATCTACACGTACGGCATTCATCACACCGTTTACATTGGCAATCAAGCGCACTTCTGGAATTAAAGTAGGATGTACGCGCAACTCAATACCTTTTCCTGTTTTGCGGGTAATTCCCAATAACTTGATGCGATAGCCCAATTCTTCTGCATATTTAATATCGCGGCTATCCAGCTTGCTGATGCCTTCCAGATAACAGGCATTAAAATTTACCGGAGTTCCAAAGGCCAAAGCAGACATAATGGTAATTTTATGACCAGCATCGTGACCTTCAATATCAAAAGTCGGATCGGCTTCCGCATAGCCCAATTCCTGAGCCTGCTTCAATACATCAGCAAACGAGCTGCCTTTTTCCCGCATCTCACTCAAAATAAAATTACTGGTTCCGTTAATAATCCCGACAATACTGCGGATATTGTTGGCGGCCAAGCCTTCTCTCAAGGCCTTAATAATTGGTATGCCACCCGCTACTGCCGCTTCAAACTGGACCATTACGTTTTTTTCTTCGGCTTTGGCAAAAATCTCATTGCCGTATTCGGCCAAAAGCTTTTTATTGGCGGTAACCACATGTTTGCCCTGATTAATCGCTTCCAGCACCAAATCTTTGGCGATTTCCGTACCGCCAAATAACTCAACCACCACATCCACCTCAGGATGCTTAACCACCTCAAAAGGATCGGTCGTCATTAAAGTTTGCTCAGAGCAGATACGACGCGCATTCTCCACATTACGTGTAGAAACCATAAACACATTAACATCACGCCCCAAGCGGCGGCTGATTTCTTCGGCATTATGGTTCAAAACCTCAACCGTCCCCTTGCCTACGGTTCCCAAACCCAAGATACCGATATTGACTGGCTTCATCCTATCTCCTTGTTAAGCCCTGATGCGTTGGTATAAACTGTTACAAAATAAACCAATAATCGTACCCGATTTTGGCCGAAAAACCAAGAAAGAAACACCATGCATATTGAAGAAAACCGCCTGCAAAACACACTGGCTATCACCGCCTGTAATAGAGATAAAATAGAAATTAACGGCACCAACCACTCCCTCCCCCTGTGCATCACAGAGAAGGAAATCTTACCTATCAGCCAGGTAAGCTTACAAACTGTTGATGATCAATTTTTCCTATCCCAATTTGAAAATACATTAGCTCCCGAAGTGATTTTGGTTGGCACCGGTAGAAAACACTGTTTCCTCCACCCCAAAATTACCGCCAAGCTCGCCGCAAAAGGCATAGGTTTGGAAACCATGACCACACCGGCAGCCTGCCGCACCTTCATGATCCTGCAAAGCGAGGGACGGCGTGTATGGGCTTGGCTGTGGCCTTAACCTGAAACCGCAGAACCTTACATAATGCTGTTTGGTGTAAAACACCTTTCTTTATTCTGCAAAGCCTGTCATATTAATGAAATACTAAAAAAGTAAGATATTAATAATAAAGAAAGGATTTATTATGCAACATCGCAGAAGACAAACAATATTTCAAGCAGCCAAACGCGCTTTCCTCGCAAAGCAAAGCGCCATCCGCCAACAGGCTGCACGTTCCCGAAAAAGCAGCAAACATTGCTAATAACGTTTGAAACTACAATAATCATTCCAGAATAAATGCCTGTCTGAAAGTTTTTCAGACAGGCATTTATTCTGGCCTCTTTCCATCATACTTTGGTAGGGTATCCCTTTAATTTTACAACCATACACACAAGCAAATTTCTCTCTAGGTCATTCCACTGAAACTTGTAGCAATATCGTTACAAACAAAACAAGCTCTGCTATAAAGCAGAGCTTGTTCTCACAAAAAATATACAAGATTATTGCACGACAGGCTTCACATCTGTGTGCTGACGCTCTTGATTTACATCTTGTTTTTCAGTTTGCACGGCTGATTTAATTTCCGCATTATTTTGGTTTTCAATTGCGGCTTGCGGCACAACTACATCAGCACTCTTATTGCCAGGCGCAGCCGAAGGCTTAGTTGAAACAGGCACAACAGCACTGTCTGCAGGTTGTACTTTTTCAATACTCTTTGTCGCCACTTCTCCAGCCGCACTGTCATTATTAGCAGGCAACATTTGCCATGTAATCACCGCAACAGCCAATACACTTGCTGCAACTGAGAACCAGCGGAAATTATGGTTGGAAGCTTCCCTAACAACAGGTTGCTTGCATTGCACACCTTCCCCCGATGCCAAAGCAGCCTTACGCTCCTCTGTAATTGCATTCAGTTTAGCCAGAAAGCTTTCTTGCGAGGTAAACTCAATATCTTTACCTACAACTTGCTGGTTATATTGCATACAGTCCCGGATAAGATGATACTGATACCATCTTTCCTGAACATCCTCGTCTTGCAACAGTCGGTCTAATTCATCATCAGACAATTCGCCGTCCATTGCCGCAGACACAAATTCAAAATCTTTTTCTTGAGCCATTTCATCACCATCGTTGGTCTTCGGATGTATCCAATAGTGGCCTTAAGTCGCTGGCAATCACTTCCCGTGCCCTGAAAATCCGGGAGCGCACTGTACCGATTGGACAATCCATAATCTGAGCAATTTCATCGTAAGACAAGCCTTCCATTTCACGCAATGTGATTGCACGGCGCAAATCATCCGGCAGTCTCGCTACTGCAGTCTCAACGGTCTGCAGAATTTCCCTATTCATCAATTCAGCTTCAGGGGTATGCTCATCTGCGATTTGTTCAACCAAATCAAGAACATCCCCCTCCTCATTTGCAACATCTGCGCTAATAACACTCAACTTACCGTTGGTTGCCAAATAATTTTTTGCAGTATTAATGCCTATACGATAAAGCCATGTATAAAAGGCACTCTCACCGCGGAAATTAGGCAACGCACAATATGCTTTTATCAACGCTTCTTGTGCAACGTCATTTACCGTATGTTCGTCTTTTATAAAACGTGACAGTAAGCGCGTAAGGCGGCGCTGGTACTTAGATACCAGCAACTCAAAAGCCTTTTGTTCACCTTTTTGTGCACGCTCAACCAGAGCTTGATCGGCTTCACGATCTTTCATACTTACCCTTAAATGCGTCAGGAAAGCAAAAGCAGAGCGTCTTTAATTCTTATAAACTATGACACTCTATTTTTACTTTGGTTCCAAAACAAAGCAACTAAATTTTTCAAAATGCAGAACAACACCGTTCAGACAGGCATAACCGGGATTAACCCATAAATTTGCCACAGCAATACACTGACCCTCTTGGTTGGTGATGACAGGCCAATATGGTCTAACGAAGGGGGGAATCTTGCATTCTTGCAATAATTTCCGTACTTTTTTATGCCCAACGGTCAATTCAATCATATCATCGGTACTTACCGCTCTAATATTGCCAACCTGCTCTAAAACATCTTCACGAAGCCCATACAAATGTCTACACAGCTTAAAATTAGCCTTCTCTAAAACAGTATTTAAAGAAGCACTGCTATTTTCAGACAGGCATGTTGGTTTCAGCCAGACACAATCATCCAACCAATTATCGTGAACGCAAAACAAACGGCTCTGGTAAGCATAAATTTTACCGCCATGCAAACACCATTCCGCCGATCCATTTCCGCATTCGTTCAAAACCCGACGGAAATCATTGAGCGATGCTTGAGTAGGAATGCCTAGATTGTTTTGTTTTACCATAAACAATAACTGCCTGCTTTGACGCGCCGCAGTTAACTTACGCCAAACAGTACAATCAAAAAAACCTGAATGATAAATTGCCTGTTTATCCTGTTCAGACACTTCCTCCAACACCGCCAACTCTTCCTGAAGCGTTTTAACGCTTGTCATAATATGGCGGTCTAAAAAAGGCAATCGTGCGCGCCAGATAGGCAACCCCGTGTTTCTCAACCAATTGCGCAATAGAGATTCATCAGTGTTACTGGGGTCATCAATGTATTGCAAACAATGAAGCTGCGCATAAGCCGATAACTCCTGCCGAGTTATTTCTAAAAAAGGGCGCCATAACTGATGCTGCTCACCCAACTCACGCAACTCAGGCATGGCCGACAATCCTCTAATACCGCTGCCACGCAAAGCAGACAGCATAAATGTTTCCACCTGATCGTCTTGATGGTGCGCCAATGCCACGATATCTGCTCTACTCTGCATGAAAGCCTGATAACGCGCCCGTCTGGCGCCCGCCTCCACACCAACCTTTTCAGTATTTGCTTGAACATACTCCACGCGAAAAGGAATTTGAAGTATTTGGCAAAACTCACCACAAAATCGCGGCCAATCATCTGCCGTAGCCTGTAAGCCATGATGAATATGCACTGAGCATAAATCAAACTGTCTGTCATTTCTCAAGCGGTTAAGCAAGTGCAGTAAAACTATCGAGTCCAAACCGCCACTCAACCCAACCTCTATCGAAGCACCCTGATTCACACAACGATCGAATGAAACCGACAATTTGGACAACAAACGCTTATCCAAGTCAGATAACATGATTATTCATATCCATATTTTCAGACAGGCATATCATACCCGCCCAATCAAAAACAAAAAAGGCAAGCAATCGCTTACCTTCCTCAATTTGTATAAAATCTACACAGCACTCATTTTTCAAGATATTGGCCGTAAGCCATAATCCGATCAAAACGGCGCATCAGCAAATCAGACATAGGCATAGATTGCGCTTCACGCAACTGCTCAGTTAAAACTTTCTTCAAGCGGTTCATGGTTTCACCATGATCTCTATGCGCTCCGCCCAAAGGTTCTTCCACTACTCTGTCGATTAAGTTCAATTTAAGCAAACGGTCTGCCGTGATGCCCAAAGCTTGTGCAGCATCCGCAGCTTTTTCTGCGGTTTTCCACAAAATAGATGCGCATCCCTCTGGTGAGATAACCGAATAAGTCGAGTATTGCAGCATATTCACATAATCGCCTACGGCAATGGCCAACGCGCCACCCGAACCGCCTTCGCCAATAATTGTACAAATCACCGGCACACGCAGTTTGGTTAATTCATACAGATTCTTACCAATTGCCTCCGACTGATTACGTTCTTCTGCACCGATGCCCGGATAAGCACCCGGCGTGTCAACAAATGTCAGCACTGGCAAATGAAATTTTTCCGCCAAATGCATCAAGCGCAAAGCCTTTCTGTAACCTTCCGGGCGCGGCATACCGAAATTGCGGCGGATTTTCTCTTTCGTATCGCGGCCTTTCTGATGGCCGATAACCACCACGCTTTGATCGTTGAATCGCGCCAAACCGCCTACAATGGCATGGTCATCCGCGTAATGGCGGTCGCCGTGCAACTCTTGGAAGTCTGTGAACAAAACTTTTATATAATCTAAAGTATAAGGACGCTGGGGATGCCGTGAAACTTGGGATACTTGGGCCGGTGTCAGTTTGCTGTAAATAGACTTGATTAAATCGCTGCTTTTCTTTTGCAGACGATCTATTTCTTCACTGATATCAACAGCAGATCCGTCTTGCACAAAACGCAATTCTTCAACTTTATTGTTTAATTCGGCAATTGATTGCTCAAAATCTAGAAAAACGGGTTTCATAAAATGATGTCTTTATTCATTTCCCTGATTTCTTCTGCTAAATCTGAAACCAGTTTAAATGGTAAAATGCAATGGTAAATAAAAAGTGAATTTACGCGATAAACGGCGGTTGGGCAAGTAAAAAATGAAACATCAAGCATTCATTCCTTATCCTTCCACACAAAACAAATATGCTACACTAATGCCTGTCTGAAAATACCAACAGCATCAACCAACAATGACCGAATCTCAAGACAAACACACCATGCGGCTCGACAAATGGCTGTGGGCAGCCCGCTTTTTCAAAACGCGGGCGCTGGCGCAAAAACATATCGAACTCGGGCGGATTCTCGTGAACGGCAACAAGGTTAAAAACAGCAAAAACATCTGCGTTGGCGACAAAATTCACCTTACCCTCAACTCGCTGCCCTACTTGGTTACTGTTCAGGCGCTCAACCACCAACGCCGCCCCGCTCCTGAAGCCCGGTTGCTTTATGAAGAAGATGCCACGGTTGCCAAACAACGCGATGAGCAAAAACTACTTGATCAAACCAGCCGTGTTACAGCAGCTTATCCTGAAGGCCGCCCAACCAAACGCGACAGACGACAGATCGACAAAATGAAAAGGCAGTGGTAGTTACAAAAGAAATAAAAAGCTTGTCATCTATTACAAATTCATGTACATTCCATTTTATGTCGATTGAATGAAACCACTTTCGACATAAATCTGATACTAGTACCAACAGTATCTGTATTTTCCTATTTTTGTAATCCTTTCATAATGCAATCCTTGACCGCTGTCTTTGCAATCCAAAGACAGCGTTTTTTTATTTTCAGTAAATGTGCCGCAAACAGTATTTCCACAAAGGTTTTTTATTCTTTTTCAGACCGTCATTCGACCATTCATCCAATAATCTTCGACAACAAACAGAATAATTTATAATAAACTATTTGTTACCATTGAAAATATAAGGAACATCATGCGCTGGGAAGGTCGTGAACAAAGCAGCAATATAGAAGACAGACGCGGTCAGAGTCCACGCAGAGGCGGTGGCAAAGGGCCGGGAATTATAGGCATCATCGTTTTATTGGTCGGCGCTTATTACGGCATAGATTTATCCGGTATCGTCGGCGGCGTAGGAGGCGGCGCGGCTATACAAAGCGGCCCGCAAACCCAAATCGACAGCAAGCTCGAAAGTCAACTCAAAGAGCTTTCCGGTGTTGTGTTACGCGACACTGAAAAAGTATGGTCGGCTTATTTTCAAAAACATAATGCCCGCTATGAGCCGACTGTGATGAGGCTGTACACAGGCGGCACGCAAACAGGCTGCGGCTACGGCCAAGCTGCTGCCGGGCCGTTTTACTGCCCTGCCGATAAAAAGGTTTATCTTGATCTATCTTTTTATGAAGACATGCGCCACAAGCTTGGTGCGGAAGGCGATACCGCTTTTGCTTATGTGATTGCCCACGAAGTCGGCCACCACATACAAAACCTTACCGGCATACTGCCGCAAGTAAGCCAGATGCAACAAGGGGTAAGTAAAGCAAAAGCCAATGAATTGTCAGTTAAACTGGAATTGCAAGCCGACTGCTATGCCGGCATCTGGGGCAACTATATCGCCGCCCAAGGCTTTTTTGATGAAAACGATTTACAGGAAGCTTTCAACGCCGCAGAAGCCGTGGGCGACGACCGTTTGCAAAAGCAGAACCAAGGCTACGTTGTTCCCGACAGCTTTACTCACGGCACATCCGAACAGCGCCTCGCATGGTTCAAACGCGGACTGCAAAGCGGCGATCCCGCTCAGTGCAATACATTTGCGTCTAATTAATCAAATACATAATCATGTAGCTACAACAATCTGAAAACACAATGCCTGTCTGAAAACTTTCAGACAGGCATTGTTATCTATAGCAAACAAACTTATTTTTAATACAAGGCAGCAGGCCGCAAGCGGTAAAGCCTCAAAGGAAAGGAGAGAAACACTGTAGAAACATTAGCTTGATAGCCATATCCTCCAACCGCTATGCCATCCCACACAACTTACATTCCCAACACAACCGGTGCAAAACGCGATACCGCATCACGCAGAGGAACCAACTTGCCGTGAAAAAAATGCGATGTTTGCGGAAACACAATCACCGGAATATTTTGTGGCGCTGCCCAATCCAACGATTTTTGTAAAGCAACAACCTCATCTTCCGCCCCATGAAAAATCAACGTTTTCGATGCATTCGGCGCCGCCGGTTCACGTCGCTCATAGTGATGCAGCGCAGGCCCCATCAACAAAAGCAAATCCGGTTCGCGCACATGCGCCGTAAACACAGCTACATAGCCGCCAAAAGAAAACCCGCTTATCACCAGCTTTTCCGCGTCAGGATGCTGCATTCGCGCAAAATCAACCACCGCCACACAATCGTCAACCTCGCCTACGCCATAGTCATGCATCCCTTCACTATTACCCACACCGCGGAAATTTGGCAAATAACAATGAAAACCTAATGCCGCCAAAGCTTTGGCTGCCGTTTGAATCACCTTATTCGTGTTTGTTCCACCTTGCAAAGGATTAGGATGGTTGATAACAGCCACTCCGCGTTCGTTACCCTGAGCGGCCAAATAAATTGTTTCCAATTTGCCCGAAGGGCCATCTACCCAAACTAGATCGTATTTCAAAACCACAAAACGTTCCTCAACCTAATAAACAATATTCTTCTTCAAATAAAATTAAATCCGACAACTCAACAAGATTATCAACCTATTTCATGCCTGTCTGAAACCATTTTCAGACAGGCCTCGCGCCATCACAAATAAAAAGTTCTACCATTGTTTTGATTATTCGCTTTCAAATCGTTCAACATACGGCGAAAATCCAACCCATACGCCTCACATAACTTCTCAGCCCGCTTTTTCAAGCTATCTAAACGCTGATCCTTCGGCGTGTTCCGAAACGCCATCACAGCCACATTACCGTGACTCTCAGCCGGCACTTCCAGCACCCGCCCTTCAAAAACATCCAATAAACTTTCCACAAAACGACCATAGCGTTTGTCACCACTCCACCAATTTGTAACAAACACACCATTCTTACTCAGCGCACGGCGGCAATCCCGAAAAAACTCCTCGCTCACCAAAGCATCAATAATCTGCTCACCATCAAAACCATCCACCAAAATCACATCCGTACCGCCCAGCAAGGTTTTCACATAATCCGCACCGTCAGCCACCACGATTTCAAAGCCATCCTCTTCAAAAGGCAGCTCAAACAAACCGCGCGCCACATTCACAACCTGAGGATTAATTTCCACCGCAGTTTGCTTTGTTTCCGGCAAAAACTCATCAATCCAACGCGCAAACGAACCGCCGCCCAATCCGATTTGCGTAATATGCTCCGGCGCATCCATAAACAAAAGCCAAGCCATCATCGCACGGCTGTAAGAAAGCACAAGCTCCGAAGGATTATCCAAATTCATCGAACTCTGAATCGTTTTACTGCCCAAATGCATCGAGCGGATATTTCCCTCCTCAGAAATATCAACCTCCGGCAAATCAAAACTCTGCGCACGAACACGATGATAAGGATGGCGAGCCATAAAATTACCCATAACCCAATAAAAAAGAGAGCATTTTATAACAAGCACGCACAGCACACGACAAAATTCTCAACCATTGCATTAAATCAACAATCACCCAACCAACAATTTTTATATTTTTATCTATTAAAAAACAAAATGATGACAAACATCACAAAAAAAACACTATCTCATCCCTTGTCAAAAAATAAAGAGCCTGTATAATTTCAGTTCTTCAAACGCCGGTGTAGCTCAGTTGGTAGAGCACCTGACTTGTAATCAGGGGGTCGCGAGTTCGAATCCTGCCGCCGGCACCAATATTCCTTTATAAATCAAAGCATAAAAAGACACTTGTGACAAATGAGTGTCTTTATTCTTTTTTGTGTTGTATCTTACAACCTCCATCACCACAACATCCCCTAAAAAAATCATGGCAACAATTGTTAAGCGCAATGGCAAATACCTTGCCCGCGTACGCACAAAGAATATCGACACCTCCAAAACCTTTCGTACCGCCGCCGAAGCAAAAGCATGGGCAGCACAAACCGAAACCGATGCCAATAACCGTGCGCTGGGAATCGTGCCCAAGCACATCACGCTAGGCGACATCATCACCCGCTACAAAAACGAAGTAACGCCCGGCAAACGCAGCGCCCGCAGCGAAGCGATCAGACTTGAAAGCTTCTTGCGTTATAAAATCTGCAATATTCCCGCAACAGACCTTCAGCCCCACCATTTCGCCGAATGGCGCGACGAAAGACTAAAGCATGTACAAGGCAGCAGCGTAACCCGCGAGCTATCGACACTATCCGCCGTGTTAAACCACGCCGTGAAAGAATGGCAATACGCCAAAGACAACCCCATATTAAAAATATCACGCCCTAAAGAAAACCCGCCGCGCACCCGCAGGCCCACGCAAGAAGAAGCACGCAGAATATGCGCCTACCTTGAATACGACGATGACACCCCGCCGAAATTAACCAAACAGCGTGTCGCACTGGCATTCCTATACGCAATGGAAACCGGCATGCGCGCGGGCGAAATATGCAGCATCCAACCCCATAACATCCATTTATCACAAAAATACGTACACCTCGACATCACAAAAAACGGCAGCAGCCGCGACGTACCCCAAAGCCGCCGAGCCATTGAAATATTGCAAAAGCTGATACCTTTAAAATTTGAAAATACGTTCGGACTAACCTCCCAATCCCTAGACGCAATATTCCGCCGCGCCACCAAAGCACTGGAAATCGACGATCTGCATTTTCACGACAGCCGCCGCGAAGCCCTTACGCGCATGGCAAAAAAGGTTAACGTGATGGACTTGGCAAAAATATCCGGGCATAAAGACGTAAAAATCCTGCTCAATACCTACTACGCTCCGGACGCATCCAGCCTTGCCGATCTGCTGGATTAAAAAAAGGCTGTCTGAAACGTCAGACAGCCT
>NZ_JH165159.1:970434-990594 GCF_000227765.1 Neisseria wadsworthii 9715 | reverse complement strand
GCCTACTACTCCTACGATATTAATATTTCGTACAAACTTGCCGCGGATTATCCTGCCAATCAATACCGGCCAAACTCAACATAGGAATGAAATCATCCGCAACCTGCACAGGACAATCCAACCTTACCATTTTCCCATTCGGATCAATCTCCCCAAACAACCCATTTTCCAGAATTTCTTTACCTTCATCATCTTTAAAGAACTTATCCAAAATCACATAAATATCTTTACCGACAAAAATCTCTGTTTCCTCTCCAATCCAAAAAAATCTAGGCTTTGATGTTGATTTAATTGATTCATCTATCTGTCTACGGTGTTCGACGGCGTCATATTTCATCCCCATTGATTCAGCTACCAATTTTCCCATATATTCCAAGCGAACAGTATCGGGATGCGGCACCAGCTCCAGTAAGTCCTTATCAACCGACCACACGATCGCATCAGCTTGGTACATCGCCACAATATTGTTTTCGTCCTTTTCCAAATCCGAGACAATCAATAATTCTCCAGTCTCTTTATGGCGCACCATATCGCCAAATTTAAACTTCATCCTAGACAACTCTTTTTCATTACTCATTTTAAATACCTTTAAATATCAGTTTTATAAATCAAAATAACCTTCCACTATCACCCCATTATCAAACACCTCAAGGTAGTAATCCTCCTTGCTGTGATTCGATTCGATAACTTGCGCTCCTGCTTTTAGTTGGTCGTGTGACTGTTTTTCAAAGTAATCAACCGCCTCTTTTAAGTCTCTAACTTTAATCTCCAATCCCAAAACCTCATCCCACAATACCATTCCCCACACCTCTAAAAATCACAACCGCGCTCGGAAAAGGCGCAGAATTTTTCGCCCCGCCAAATTTCAAACGCCCCTTAATAAATCTAATCTCACCATTCATGGCAAAATCATGAAACCATTTGGTATCAGTGCGAGCAGGCACTAAACAAACCACCGTTGCGCCGCTCAAACTACTTTCATATGCCTTTTGCATCCATTTGCCGATCTCGCGCCCATATGGCGGATTCATCCAGCATACACCCCCCATGTTTGCTTCAATCCATCTACCTCCGGCGTATAAAACACCGGGCATTTTGCATTTTCCGGCAATGCGCAAACATCCGTTTCAAAGCCAAACTCCGCATTAAGCTTGTCAAAAAAATCCTGCGGCGTTGCCCATAAATCTGTTTTGCTTGAAAAATGCACGCTCATGATTACCCCCTCCGAAACCTTTCGGCCCACGCCTTAACCTCTTTCGGCTCCCAACGCTCACCGCCGCGCGCGGCGGCCGTGGGCAGAATAATCGGATTCGGAAAGCCCTTAAGCGTGGCAATCGAGCGGCGGAAATAGCGCACTGAATAGCCCAAATAAGTTGCGCAACGCTCCGACGTCCACAGGTTTTTATCATCCATCATAGATGACATCACCGCCTGCTTCAGCCCCTCCAATAACTCATTAAAATTCTGATTTTGCTGCTGCATTTCCATCCCCTTTACTGCATCGCATCCGCCAGCTTGGCGGCATCCTGTTCCATTGCTGCGCGCATTTTCATGCGCAAATCTTTCGAACGTTTAATCAACGCCTCCGGCGTAACCGCCACCGGCTCATTCCATACCCTGCTAGGTTTCTTACTTACCTTGCAATCGCTCAAATCCAATTTTTCGCGCTTCGGCGCAATACCGCGTTTCTTCGGCATCAGCTTGGCAATCGCCGCCATATAGTCGCGCATGGTGCACAAGTTATCCGATTTGCGGCGCAACACTTGCGCGCCGATTTGCGCACTTTCCAAAATATCCGCCACCACACTTTCAGGCAGCCTAATAGCATCCGCTTCGGCCGCATCAATATGGCGCTGCTGTCTGAAAATCACGCGGTAAGGCTCAATATCCACATGCGGATTCTCGCCTTTCTGCCGCAGCCATTCGCGAATTTCCGCCGCCTCAAAGTCATAAGCACCTTCAAAACCGTTCAAAGCCTTATCTGATAAGGGTTTCGTCTCCGAAAATTTCGAATTGTTACAGTTATTGACACAAGTCCAAGCTGCGGCTTCGCCGCATTTTTTCACAACCCAATCATGCACATGGCCGATTTTAAACACCCCCGTAGACCGCTCGACCACACCACGCACCACAGGCGCACACGGCTCACCATATCTATTCATCTCGCCGAAATCCTCCTTATACAAAGCCACCGGGCGCACATCGCGCCGGCAGTCAACACCACCCATAACCATCACAAACTTAGCCCAATCGCCCTTATCCGCAGCTTCCGCCGCCCGCATCAGCTCGCCTTCATCCTCATCATCCGAAATCTCCAACCGGCGAAGCTCGCGCCACACCGTTACCGACGGGCCGCCAATCTGCTGAAACTGGCGGATACCCCACACCGCCGCCCACGCATCCACCCGCTCGGCAGTAACCGCCGCACTATCCAACTCTAAAGCTTCATAATCCGCACCGATGCTTTCATCATGCACATTCTTACCATCGATATTTTTAGCAATATATTTAGCGATATAACCGGCCGCGCTGCCGCGCTTCCAGTTGATATGCACAAACTCAACCCGGGGCGCCGCCTTGCGCAAGCGCCAAAAATCCGCATTGCCCCAAAACTCCGCTTCCAAAGCCAAATCTTTTTCAATCTCCGCCAGCGTCTGCGGCTTCATACCTCGCGGCAGCATCCAAGCCTTTTGCTTATCCTGAATCCGCTTTGCCGCCGCCCGCCGCGCCGCCGCCGTTTTAAAATATTTCAATCCCAGCTCCTTAGCATCCTGCCGGCAACCATGCATTGCCACAATCTGCCGGAATCGCTGCACCTTATCTTTCTGCATAAAAAACAAACCATGCCAATGCGGCGTGCCGTCATGATGCGGCTCCGCCACACGGAAGCCGTAAATCTTGATTTCCTCTTTAGCCAACTGCGCACGGATGCGCGCCCACACCCTGTTAAGATATTGCGCCGCTTCGCGCGGCGTCGTGTCATTAAACTTATCGTTTTTTACGCCCGATTTATAATGCACCGCGTGATAAGCCGACGGGCAGGTTAACGTAATAAATTCCCCCACATGCCCCAAATCTTTTGCAATCTGCTCAAACCCGGCAATCCGCACCATCAATTCCGCCCGCCGAATCGCCGGATTGGCGTTTGATTTTTCCATAAGCTCGGCAAGCTTAAATTCCTGCGCCAGCTCATTAATCATCAACACCGCTTCCAACACCGCCGCATTCCTTGCCCGCTGATTCTTCCGGGCCAGCAAAGCCTCATGCGACACATACAGCCCGCGCCGGTTACTGACCTCCAAAAAATGATTGCGCAAAATCTCCTCACGCACCCGACCAAACACCCGGCGCAAGCGGCGGCGGCAAAACTGCTCATCACACAAACGCGCGGCGATTGCCTTTACCCGCACCTGCTTATCAGCAAGCAAATCATCGACCGGCACACCTCGCGCCGCGCTCTTTTCCGCCATCTGCCGCAGTTTCGCCATCATCAAGCCGTCAACATGCAGCGCCGTTTCCAATTCATCCTGCCCGCGCAACAACTGCTTAAGGTATTGCACCTTAGCCATCACCTCATTCCAAAACTGCCGGTTTTCCTCCGCCAGTTTCTTAGCCTCGGCACATACCTCTTCATCAGTAGCCGAGCTATCAAGCGGCATCGTCCATTTCTTACGAAACGGCCTCACCACTTCCACCACATAAAGATCGGCATCACTGCTGCGCCAATGCGGCGGTACAGTCACACCCAAACCATTAACCGCCGGCGCCTGATTCGCCATCTCCAGCCAACGCTTACGCACCCGGCTGCCAATGGTTTTCGGCAACAGATCGATCAATTCGCGCGCCGATTTGGTGGGTTCCTCAAACCGCTTAATATATTCAAAGTTCACAACAAACCAATCATTCAGGTTTAATAAAGCAAATCCAATGTGTATCCGATCTTTTCCCTGACTTATGACCAAACAACGGTGGTACTTTAGCAAGCTTCAATATTTGAGCTACCGGGACCTGTACTTCATTCCACTTAAATACTAAAACGCCGCCCTGCATCAATACTCTAAAACACTCCGAAAACCCACGCTCCAACATAGACATCCAATCACCATCCAACCGCCCGTACTTTTTAGATAACCATCCATTCCCCGCCCGATTCAAATGAGGCGGATCAAACACAACCAGCCTAAAAGACCCATCATTAAACGGCATATCAGAAAAATCCATCAGCACATCAGGATCAACATCAAATTCCCGACCATCACATAAAACAATAGATTCCCTTCTAATATCCCCAAAGACCACAGCAGGATGATTACGATTAAACCAAAACATTCTCCCCGAACAACAAGGATCCAAGACCAATTTCCCTTCCAAATCCATCATTTCCCCTCCAAATAAGCCCCCGGCCAGCCCCAACCCTCGCGCAGCTCGCACAACGCAATATTCAAATTAGCCGCCTTGCCGCCGCTGACGCCCAACACATCCACCACCACCTCGCCACCGGCAACGGTTTCAAGCGTGCCGATCTCCACATCTTCACCTTCCGGCTCATAATTCATCACGCGATACACAGCCATTTTCCCGCTCCTTTTCCTTAGTCCGGATGATGATCATCACCGCTATCCAAATGCGCTTCCAATTCCTTAAACACCCACTTCAATCCAAGCCACGCCGCCGCAGCTACCGACACAAAAACCAACATACCCATCTCAATCACCCGCCTTTCTCCGCCAAAACTCATAAACACCCAGCTCGCAAGCCAAGCCCACCAACCAATCAACCGCCGCTTGTATCATCTTCCACAGGCTCATAAACCACCCCTTTCACCCAATCAAAATCAACCGCTTCATATTGCCGCAACACCTCAATCTCCGCCGCGCGCGCCGCCGCATCCATTTGCACCAAGCGCGCCGCCGTATCATCCGCAGGCTGCGGGCTGATTAACTTATAGTCATCCGCACCCGCCGCACCCGTAGCCGCCAACACCGCAAACAAAGCAAACAGCGCCAACCACATTGTTATCCTCACCAACATTGCCGTTCCCCTCTACTTGCGCACCAAGCGCACCAAAAAATACTGATCCCCATCATCCAAAGGCTTGCGGAACACATAGCACACCGCATTACTTTTCCGCTCGTAAGATGCCGCGCCGCGCGATACCCTGAATCCCTCTTTTTCGCACCACCCGCGCATCACACGCTCCGCCGCTATCTCGCCTTCATCACTATCCGTTTCCACCACCACCGCCGGATAAGCATAAGCATTGAAAGCCGCCAACCGCACACCCGCGTTTTCAGACAGGCATTCCCGGATCAGACCATTCATCGCCGGCGCCACCGCCAACCAATCCTTATATTTCTTCATCACCTCGCCGATAGCGATTTCTTTCATCGCCTCCACGCGCTCTTTAATCTTTTCCAAATCCCAATTAGTCATGTTCAAACCCCTTAGCTTTATCAAAATAACCCGTTGCCTGCCGTCTTTTATCCGACAGCTTAATCACCCGTTTCTTAAAATCACGCAGCTCGCGCGCCCGCTCCAGCACATCCGCCGCCTTATCCTGCCCGAGCTTATCCGCCGCCAACATCGCATCCTCCAGCGCCCGATAAATCGCACCCGAATAAGCCCGCACATCATCCATCAGCAAAGGCGGCAGCGGTAATTCGTAAGCCCCCGCCTGAATATTGATGTCGGCGGCCATATTGCCC
Source organism: Neisseria wadsworthii 9715 (assembly GCF_000227765.1). GTDB lineage: Bacteria > Pseudomonadota > Gammaproteobacteria > Burkholderiales > Neisseriaceae > Neisseria > Neisseria wadsworthii. The sequence goes on along the minus strand of NZ_JH165159.1, from coordinate 984,889 downwards.
ATTTCCTTCAGCATCTCGATAATCCCGCCTAAAACAATCTGCTGATTGCGGCTTAACAGCTTTTCCGCCAGCACCTCGGTGCGCTCATGCTCCGGCAACATCGGCAACTGCTGCGACCAATGCAGCGGCTGCGGCTTCGGCGCATTTACCTCCACACGCGGCGCATTGTTTAAACAGCGGGCAATGCTGCCCATCGCAAGCGCCTGCGCATTGCTCTTAAATTTCCTGCCGCTCACCATCATCATTTCCATATTCCGCCCCCTCTAAATCAACTGCTCTTGCGCCGCCGCCTCCAGCTCCGCGCGCACCGCCGCCTCATACTTTCCGTCTACCTCCGGCGGCTGATTCGACTTATCGTAAAACTTGGAAGCCGGCGAAATCGTCCGCACAATCTCCGTAACCGCCACACCCGACCACCCGCAGGAAGGGTTACTGCATCTAAGCAAACTCATCCGGCTTACCAACGTCTGCCGGTCGCTGCCCCGCACCAAACAGGGCGAACCGCACACCGGGCAGGCGTGGGCGATACGGAAACGGTCGGGATCATGCTGATTACGGTTTTTCAGCGCCATCATCCACCGCCTTACCCGGCCGCTTCAGCGCCACCGACAGCTTCGCAACAATCCGCATCGCATTCCGATCCAGCCGGCGCATGGCGCGGCGGTTGATTTTTTTGCCGCTCATTTCTTCACCCTTACTTTGCCATCAGAAATTCTTAAATTGCTTGATTACTCTACGAGCTTCTTTTACCGCCGAAGCACGCATAAATCCCGAGACAGAAGCTCCTACTAATTCAGCAGCCTCTCTAATCAATTCAGCATGTTCTTTTTTTGAGATAACTGCCTGAAAAACAGCAGCAGATTGACAACGCGCTTGATCGTCTAGAGCATCTTTATTGACTTTTTTAACACTCATCTTATAATAACCTCTAATATTGGCTAGTAACTTTCATTAACAAATTGCGTATTAGTGGCTGTATATTATTCTCATTTTGAGAACTATGCAATACATAATATTTGCAGATTGCAAATATATTTCATAGGTTATTATTTTGAATGCAGATTTTTTTTACGGAAGTACAGCTTCAGATGTGTTTGAGAGGATAAAATTAGTCCTTGGTGTCAAAACATCCAAAGAACTTTCATTTAAAACCGGTATGTCTGAATCAGGAATTAGCAGCGCTATAAAAAGAAATTCAATACCATACGCATTTTGCGCAGATCTTTCACTTTCAACAGGAGTTCCAGTTGATTGGTTATTATTTGGGGATGTAGACGGAGACAATCATTACCGAGCGATTGACCCGAATTACTTCAATAAAGCATACCTAAATGCAGATTTCGTCACACAAACAGGTAAATTTATTGAATCACCTATAATAAATTCAGACACAAGCAATACCACCCCAGTACCGCTTTACGACACGCCCGCATCAGCAGGCAACGGCAGCTTTTTTGATACCGAAAACATCATTCAACATGTGCCGTTTGATACCGCATGGCTCAAACAAGAGGGATTAAATCAAAAAAACCTGGTCTGCCTGCCCATCAAAGGGGACAGCATGCAGCCGGGCTTAATCGACGGCGACATCGTATTGGTTAACCGCGCCGCCCAACAGGGCGACGGCGTGTTTGTATTACGCATCGGCGACGCCCTGCGCATCAAACGCCTACAATGGCTGGCAAACGGCTCATTACGCATCAGCAGCGACAACCCGCTCTACCAACCCGAAATACTCGACCTTAGCCAACTGGATGACAGCCAATTCGCCATCATCGGCGCGTGCCATACCAAAATCGGCCGCGTGTCTTGATACGGCAATAAAATACACAAAAATAACAACACGGTTTACCCTGTGCCGTAAGGCGCTCCTTTTAAACACTTACAAAGGAAATATCATGAACAAACTTCTTTTCCCGCTTGTTTGCACTTCCTCCCTCATTTTTCTTTCTGCATGCGGCGACACACCGGAAACAACACAAACCGCCTCCCCTCCGACCGAAGCCGCCGCACCTGCGGAACCGCCTATTAAAACCACGGCAAACGAACTCCTAAAAGCCTACAAAGAAAACGAAGTAGGGGCTAACAAGAAATTCAAAGGCAAAACCCTGCACATCGCCGCCACCATCGCCAGCATCGACGCCGATTTTTCAGACAACCCATTCCTCACCCTAAAAGCCGGCGGCGATATGGATATGTTCAACCGCCCGCAGGCGCATCTTGCCAAAACCGAACACGACAAAGCCGCCAATCTCAAAAAAGGGCAGAAAATCAACCTAACCTGCATCGGCAACAGTGAGGTAGCAGGAACCCCCATGCTGGCCGACTGCACCATCCAATAACCCAAAAGCCTGTCTGAAATTTCAGACAGGCTTTGTTTTATCTAAACGACTCACATTGCAAAACATTAAGGGATAAATTATGCTGCTTTTCATATCAAGCATTATTATGGCTGTTATCAGCATTATTTGCTCATGGAAACCTGTACACGAGCTTTACTATGCGGGTAAAAACAACTGGCCTAAAGCAACCCTATCAGGTAACGCTTTACTCATTATAATGCTTCCTTTTCTGCATCCGTGGGCTATCTTAGGCAGCATTTTTATATTTATCGGCTTAATATCCACCAGTCAAGTTCCCAGCGAAGAATCAAACAAAACAACGCCTACAAATTCCGACAAACCAACACCCGCCACACCCACATATAACCGTAATTTTTCATCACATCCCCAAAACCGCTCCGCGAAAGGGAAGCCGCCCACAGGCTCTATTGTTTGTTTTGGCTACACAAATGGGAAAGGGGAAACCTCTATGCGAACAATAAGAGTTTCGCGGTGCGGCAGAACATACCTAGACGGTTACGACATGACAAAACGTGAAAACCGAACCTTCAGACTTGACCGTATTCACAACACTATAACAGACACTCAAACCGGCGAAATTTACTACACCTAACAAACTAATAAAGCCTGTCTGAAATTTCAGACAGGCCTTGTTTTACCAAGCACAAGTTCAAACATGTGCGGTAAGGCTTAATTCCAAACCTAAACCGCGTGCGATTTTCAACACGGTATCAAAACGCGGCTTGCTGTTGCCGGATAGGGTTTTATACAGGCTTTCGCGCCCCAATCCCGTTTTCTCCGCCAACTCGCTGATGCCTCTGGCGCGCGCCACATCGCCCAATGCGGCGATAAATTCTTCTGCGCTGCCGTCTTCCAATACGGATGAAAGATAGGCGGCAATCATTTCTTCGCTGTCGAGATATTCGGCAATATCGAATCTTCGGATGTTCATTTTTTTCCCTCCTGTATAGCCTGCTTCATAGCCAATGCCTGCTCTATATCGGCCTGCTGCCCTGATTTGCTGCCGCCGTGTATCAGCAGATAAACGGTTTCGCCGCTTCTGAAATAATAAACGCGCCAGCCTTGCCCCACATCGATACGCATTTCAAACAAACCGTTTTTAATGCTTTTCACATCTCCGAACAATCCGCTTTCCATGCGTTTGATGCGCTTCAATATGGCAGCTTTGGCCTGATAATCTTTCAGGCTTTTCAGCCATGAGGCGAAATGCTCGGTCTGCTCGATAATATTCATATGTGCACCCTGTTTCTTTATTCATCATTGTATCCCATAGGATACAGCAAAGCAAACTTTTCGCATGATGAAGCTAAAAAAGCCGCCTGCTTTCAGACGGCCTTTCTTACATCCTGCTTACTTGACGGCATTTCGCCTCATGGCGCTTTGGGCGGCTTTTGCCAAAAAACCGCTGCGGGTTTCATGATTGGCCGCCGCATATCGGTCAACCTGTTCCAACAGATATTCGGGCCAGCTCACGTTAAAACGGGTTTGCTTGGTAAAAGCCGTTTCGTCGATCTCAATCATCGCCCACAATACTGCCTCCGCATAGTCCGGATTGGCGCGATGCTCTTCAATGCTTTTGGGGTGGGTTTCAAACCCCAAACCTTCTTCGATGCTGCCTTCAATGTGAAACAATGCCGCCCCTTTGGCATCTGCCAATGCCTCTTCGACGGTATCGCCCACGGGATAACAGCCGGGCAGATCGGGAATAATGACACCGTAGCCCGCTTCGCCGTCACTCCTAAAAATGGCTACCGGATAATAAATCATGATTTTACCTCCTAAAAAAAATGAATCGTAGCCGATAGCCCCTTGCGGGGCATACCGTTAAAACTTCAATCCTGATTTCCTTCTTGCATCCGCCACCTGATGGCGCGATACGTCTTTTTCCGGGTGGCTGATGGTTATCAGGTGGTTAACGCCTTCTTTCTTAAACTGATGATGGCTGCCTTTCACTCTTACCAGCTTCCATCCGTCGGCTTCGATGATGGCGATGAGTTCGCTACTCTTCATTTTCCTTCCTTGTTTGTTTTAGATGTGTGTATTTTTACACATCAAGCAACCTAAGTCAAGCTCAATATGTATTTTTACACACTCATCCAAATAGGCATTTCTATTCATTGTTTTCCACCACGCCATCCAGCGCGGCATGCGCTTCCAGCTTAACGGCGCAGGTATAGCCGCCGTCATCCAGCCTATGCGCTACTTCTATTATCAGCCAGTTTTCATTGTCGATTTCGGGCTTAAAGCCCTGCACGGTAGCCGGTGTTTCCGGGTAAATATCCGGCCTGCCGGCGGCAAGGGTGATGGAAAATTCCGCCACGCCGCGCTTCAGCTTTTTATAGGCCGCGCGCGCACCGTTTAATGCGCTGCGCTCGGTAGCGTAAAGATGGCGCAGGGTTTTGGTTTTCTGCCCGGTGGTATCCACCTTGCGGGCTTTTTCTTCGGGCTTTTTGCCTTTTCCTTTAGGCTTACCCTTCGGCGGCGCCGTTTCTTTTTTCGGGTAGGCATTATCCTGATTAACCAACACTTCTTTTTTCCGGCCGGTTTGCTTATCGGTGTAATAAGCGCGCACGGCTTGATAAGCATTGGTGGCCGAATAGGTAAAGCTATGGCTATCCCCCGCCGCGCGCACGATATGCAGCGGCTCAATCGGCTTGCCGCCGGCGGTTTGCGCCTCGCCTGCCGGGATAAACAGCAACCTGCCCGCCTTAACCGTGGCAATGGCATCGTATTGCTCGGCAAGCCGCGTTAAAAATCCGGCATCGCTTTCGTTGGTTTGGTCGATATGGTCGATTTTTTCGTTTCGGTATTTATCGGCAATCACGGCCTGATAGCCGTGCCGCTTTGCTATCGCCTCCACAATCTGATACAGGGTTTGTTTATGCCAGCTTTTTTCTTGCTGCTCGGCCAATGTTTCGGCCAAATCCGCTGATCGGGCGGTGATGCTCAAGGTATCCGGGCTGCCGCTGGCGGTAAATTCCGAAAACAGATATTCGCCTTTATCCACCACCCCGGTTTCCTTATAACCCAGCGCAAGGGTGATTTTATCGCCCACAGCAGGAATGGCAAGCGCACCGTCATAATCATTCAGCTGAACGGTTAACTCATCCGCCTCAAATCCTCGCTTGTCGGTAAGCTCGATGCTGATAATCCGGCTCATGGTTAGCGTGCCGAAAGGCCGGCCGTTTATGGTTAATTCCGCCACGGGCGTTAAATGCTTGCCGCCCGAATCATACAAGGCGTCAAACAGCTTTACCGCACGGCTTTGCAATTGCTCAAGCATCATCAAATCCCCGTAATCTTGCGCACCATTCCGGCCGCCAGCAGCAGGTTTTTATCGCGCATCCCCACAGCGGTTTCAGACACTTTTTTCAAACCCATGCTAAACGCAATGGCACGCGGGCTGCCATCCTTATTCAACTCGCTGCGCTTCTCGCTGATGGATGTAATCACAAAGCTGCCCAACACCTCTCCCGTGCCCAGTATCAGCGGGTGCGGCTCGCCTGTATCCGCCATTTCGCGCAAATCCCGAATGCTGTATACGCCGCCGGTTACTTCCGGGCGCAGCTCGGCGCTGATGCTGATTTCCTCCGGCTCTTTGCCGGTGTACTGGCTGGGCGGATAATCGCCCACCACATTCTGATGCGGATGCTTCCAATTTTGCGCGCGCTCCAAGCCCTGAAACGGGATGCTGTGCGTGGTAAAAACAAACATGCCCAATGCCGCCAATATCACCATAATCAATCCCTGTCTAAAAAACTGCTGTTGGCGCGGCGCCTTTTTGCCGCCTCGCGCCGGTTTAAAATATCGACCACCTTATCGGCCAATGCGCGCTCGCTCATTCCCGGCGCAGCATGCACATGAATGCTTACCGTATCGCCGCCCACCGATACCGCACCGGCAGCAGGACGGGCAAACCCGCCCGAAGGCACCGGCACCACGCCCGACAACACCGGCCGACCCTGCGCACCTACGCCCAGCTTATCCGCCGCCAATGCCAGCATACCCGCACCGCCGCGCCGGATCGCTTCCACCATGCGCCAGCCGCCGAATTTGGCAACATCGCGCTGCGAAAACACCACTTCGCCCTTATGTACGATACCGGCAGCCTGATTCACGCCGCCCGCGCCGGTATAGCCGCCGCGCGAGAAACCCGCCCAGTTTTTAACCGTATTGTACGCGCCGCTTACAGCACGACCTATACCGCTGTTGGCAATAGCGTTTTTCACTTCAATAGCTTTAGCCTTCAGACGATCGAAATTAGCAATCAGCGTGCCGATTGCCCCAATCGGCCCCATCACAAACCCCAAAATAGGATTATCGCGAAAGGTGTTTTTAATAACCTGCCAACCCGCCAGCAGCGCGGCTTTTACTGTATCCCACTTATACCACAGCAAAGCCAGCGCACCCACAGCCAGAATTGCCCAGCCAAAAGGATTGGTAAACAAAAACACGACGGCCGCTTTGGCAAATCCCCATAGCCCTAACGTCAAGCCCGATAAAGCCGATTTCACAACGGCAAATACCTTTGCCAAGCTACCCAACTGCGTGGCAAACTGCCCCACCTTTAATGCGGTAAGCAGATAGTGAAACGAAGCCAGCGGCAAAACCACCGCCGCCAACACGGCGCTCAAACCGGCCAATACCGCCACAGCCACGGTAACCACGGCGGCAACCTTCATTAAAGCGTTGGCAGCTTCCGGGTTTTCTTTCGCCCATACGCTTAATTTTTCATTGATATTGCCTATCCATTCCACCAATGTTTTCAGCTCGCCGGATACCGATTCGCCCATCGCCGCCAAAAAATTCATGCCCGTGCCGCTGGCCGCATCCCACAGGTTCGACAGCGTGCCGAGCTGCTCGTTAACGCGCTGCTTAAGCGAAGCCTGCGCCGCCATTTTGGCGGCAAATTCTTCATAGCCCGCCCGGCCTTTGTCAATCATAACGTTTAATGCCTGCGTGGTTTCAGCGTCTTCTTTAAAAATGCTTTTAAGCAACTCGCCGCGCGCCTGCGTGGTTAGCCCTTTCAGCTTGGCCAGCTCTTGATACATTTTTTCCATGCCGCCGAATTCGCCTTTGCCGTTGGTAAAATCCAAGCTGAAATCGGCGCCCACCATGCCCGATTTTTTGGCCTTGGCAACAGCTTTCTGCACGTCTTGCGACATCGCCCGGTCGAACACCTTGCGCAAAGCATTGCCCGCACTGTCACCCGATAAGCCCGACTGATCGAGCATACCGACCAGCGGCCCCAGCTTCCTCATTGCCGCTTCGCCTTTGATGCCCAGAATATCCAACACCGGCGACATTTTGGAAAATGCTCCCAAAATATTATTATCATCCACGCCCGCATAAAACAGCCGCTGCACGCTATCCATAATGCCCTGCATCTCTCTTTCGGTGCCGCGCGTGGCATCTTGCAGCTTGGCCGCCATTTCCGCCGCCGCTTCGGGCGATTTTTTAAGCTGCACGGCCAACAATGCCGCCGCCTCACCCGTGCCGCCAAGTATGGTTTGGGCGCTCATACCCTGCCGAATAAGCATGGTCATCAGGTTTTTAAAATCCGCCGTCGTGCCGGGCAGCTTATCGCCAAGCTTGGTTGCCAGCGCATCAATCTCTGCATACTCCGCCGCTACCTTGCCCGTTTTGTCCATCATGGCGACGCGCAAATCCATGCCTGCGCTTTCGCTTTCCGCATAGGCTTTTACCGGCACCGACAATGCGCGCCCCGCCGCAAACGCCGCACCGCCCGCCACCAGCGACACCTTAGCCGCATGATCGCGGATTTCCGCCGCTTTCTGAACCCTTGCCTGCGCTTTATCCAGCCTATCCAAAGCCGCCTGCTGCCTTTTAATCGCAGCGGCAGCCTTATCACTGGCCGCCGCCAATGCCGCCTGCTGCTGCTTAAAATGGCCGCCCGATACGCCGGCCTGCTTCAGCTCTTGATTCAGCTCCTGCAATTCTTTGCGGTATTTGGCCTGCTTGGCCGCCACCGCGCCCGCCTGCTTGGCCAACGACTGCATCTCTGCACGCTGCTTGGCGGTAGCCCTGCCCGAAGCTTGGATTTCCGCCAGCAATTCTTTCTGCCGCATCCGCACCTTGCCCAAATCGGCCGCCAAACCCGACAAGTTATTGCGCACTTTGCCTGCGCGCTCCAGCTTTTTCTGCGCCGCTTCCACCTTCTTCAATGCAAGCTGCTGCCTGCCCAGCTCGCCGGACAAGCCTTGGCTGTTGCGCCGTACTTTCTCAAACTCCTTGCTTGCCTTATCGCTGGCTTTCATAATAATATTCAACACAAGATCGTTAGCCATCTTTAAATTTCCTTATGAACTATTTTCGACTCTTTTCCAGCTTAGGTGCGCTTTTCCTATTCGGCATTTTCGGCGGGCTGCTGGTTATCGGTTTGACGTTTGCCGCCGTTTTCATCATGGCCATGCTCGGTATTAATCCGGGCTGATGCGCCCATGCCGCCGCTAGGCGGCTTTTTCTATTCCTCGCTACCGCCCTGCATCTTCACTGCGCGGTTTGTCCAACGCAACAAATCCAGCAAAGCCAGCCTGCCGTAAACATCAATGCCGCCGCCGAATGTTGCCGCACACTGGGCAAGGCAATCGGCAACGGCATTAAAAAATTTCAATTCTTCTTTTTCCGCCTGCTGGTAAAGATCAGGCTGCCCGGCTAAACAGCGCCCGAAGCCGCAAGCGCCGATTCGGAATCCGACAGGTAGCCCAATTCCTGCAAAGACGCTCGAATCTCCGCTTTGGCTGAAGGCGGCGCTGAAAAAAAATCCAATGCGGTATTAAACACCTGCGCATCCGACAGGCTTAATTTACCGTATTGCAGGCGCGTTAACGGCGGGCTGCTGATGCGCCCAAGCAGCTTTTGCACGGTATCGGTGTGCTTGATTTTAAGCAAATCCTGCCCTAATCCGTCCATGTCTTTTGCCAGCGGCTCGCGCAAAACAAAAGATTCGCCCGAAGAAACGGCTACGGTTAAGGTGTTATCCTGATTGATTTTAATGGTTTGGCTCATTTTTTAACCCCTGAATAATTCCCGCCGCGTACACAATTTTGCGCAGGGGCGGCGGGCAAGTCGTTACATCATACCCAATGCTTTACGCAGCCCGGCGCGTTCGTCCACGCCGCCGAAAGCGGCTTTGTTGCCCATAATATCCAGCTCGACAATCGGCTCGCCGTCGAGCGTTTCTTTCCAATACACCAAAGCAATTTTAAATTTGTGCTCGCCACCCTCACCCTGTTTATCACTGCCCGGATCGGCTTCGATAATACGGCCGCGCGCTTCGCCCTTTAGCTCACGGTAGCCGCTGCCGTCTTCTTCCTGCAAGGCGCCTTGATAACGGATTAGCTTGCCGTTGATGCTGGATGACATGGATTTCAACATATCGGCGTCATAACCTTTGCTGGTGATTTCCATCTCCAGCTTTTCAAATCCGTGTTCGACTGTCATTTCTCCCATTGCGCCGCCCGGGGTGTAGTCTTCCGTTTTGCGGGCGATTTTCGGGCGGTTAATATCGACGGTTACGCCGTATTGGTTTTCGCCGTCGACAAAGGCGTTAAAGCCTTTTAGGATTTTAGGCATTTTCATTTTCTGATTCCTTCAATGCCTGTCTGAAACAGACAGGCTTTTGTTAAACGGTTGTCGGCTTGATGTTGTTGGCAAACTGGATAGTCTTATCCACCAAGTTCACAAAGAATGTATCGGTATTGTGCTGTTCGAACACCATGTTTTCCAACGGCGGCACATACGTCCACTCATAGCTGAACGTAAACTGCCCGGCAGACACCGCCTGCGGCGTAACTTTCTTACGGTCAAGGAACACGCGCGCGCCGAGGATATACCCTTTGTTGACATACTCCGCCAGCTTGGCATTAATGCCCATCACAATATCTTCAATCAAGCTGGGATGCATTGGCTTATCCATCGCCCATAAAAAGGCGGATGCAATGGTTTCCTGAATAACTTGCGCCGAGCGCACCGCCACTTCAAACGCCATCATCGGATCTGCCGAGCATGTGCGGTTGCCCCAAATTCGGAAACCCCTTTCACGAATCAGCGTGGTAACGTCATCGTTATTCAGCGTGTTGGCTTCGCAGTTTTTTTCCAGCAAATCAAAGCTGCGCGCATATTTCAGACCATCCACACCGTTGATAACGGTATTGGAAATGGATTTATGCCAACCCACCTGCGCATCCAGCTTGGCGCGCGCACCCAGCACACGGGCGATCGTGGCCGCCGTTGCCGATGCCGAAGCGCCCGGATCAAACGCCATAAACTCGTTATCGATCAGCATCACTTCCCGCTGCCCGAAATTTTGGCGGTATGCTTTGATTTGGGATATATCGGCATTATCCCCGGCCGACGCATACACAAATGCGCGCGTGGCCTGCGCCAATCCCGCCAGCTCGGTTACAACTTCTTGGCTATCCAATTCCGGCACGCCCAAAATTTTCGGCGTGAAGCCGGTGTAGGCTTTCGCTTGGCGCAATGCTTTCAAGCCTGTATAAACACCGCCTTCGGCCGTGCCGATCACATTGGCTTTCAACGTTTCGGCGTTTCTATCATTCGCCACCCGTACAATCACAACTTGCGCATCAGCCTGATCGACAATCGCATCCAGCGACTTTGCCAAAGTGCCTTTCGTGCCGGCCTTTGACATGGCATCATAAGCCGATGCGTGAAAAACCGGCCGATTTAACGGAAATGCCGTAGCATCCGCATCATCACCCGTGCAAACCATGCCGATAACGGCAGTGGAAATATCGGAAATATGGCGTACCCCGCCGGTAAACTCATTCGCGGTAATGCCGTGGTGTCGGCTTGCTGTCATTATTCATTCCTTATCAAACAAACTAGATACCATCATGCTTAAATTTAAATCCTGCGGCTACATCCCTATCTGTTAAGGGTTTTTTTTACATCGCGCCGCTTTTTCCCTTCAACCGCCGAACCACCCTCATCAGGCGCCGAATTCTCACACACCATCCGATACCCGTTTTCCGCCAACCAATCCGCCGCAAAAGGCGCGGTTGATTTATACAGCGTTTGCCCCTCGCTGTTTACAGCACGATATACAGCCATTACTTACACCTCCATATGAATGTTAATCCTCGGCGTGGTATCCAGCGTTCCGGGCACCTTCAACTTCATGCCGATAGTCACAAACTCATCATCGACTTCATAAACCGCAATGCTTGCGTATTCCGCCGGCGAATCAATAATCGATGTCGGACTATCCGCCACACTTACCTGAACGTTGGATATATTCGGCCCGTATAACAAGCCGTGCGCAATCTTGACTTTCTGCACATCCGTCGACAGCGGATTAAATTCGACCGCACCCACAAATCTAGATGACTTCGATACCGTACCCACAGCATCAATCTGCCACCGCTGGGCGGCACTATTCTTTTTAACCCCACCCCACGGCGTTGCCACATTACGCATTTGCAAGTCAATACGTTCCGCCTGCATATTTTTCACTTTACGAATGCCTACATCCGAGTTACTGACAAAGCCGCTGATTTTGGCATAAGCATAATTCCCCGTAGCATTTCCCACCCACGCGGCACTGGCATTGCCATCAGCCGCATTGCCCTTGATGTTATCCACATCAAGGTTGGCAATCTCAAGCACCCCGCCGTTCTGTTTAATGCCGTGCCCCGGCTTGGCGTGCCCGTTAAGCGTCATATTGCCGATAATCAACCTGCCGCGCTCAATTCTTAATTCATCCTGCCCGGTCTGGCCGCTGCCGCTGCGCTGACACGATAAAGAGTTGATTGCAAAATGCCCGGACGTATTGTAGTTAACCGACGGCATCGTACCTGCCGATGCGTGCGAGGGTGATTGATAGGCAACGCCGCCTTTAATATTGTGTACCCTCAATTTATCAATCATTCCGTAGGCACCGCCCGAAAAATCGATGCCGCCGATCGCAGATTCGGAGATGATTAAATCCGCATTAAGCCGCCCGCCGTTTACTGCCACACCATAGCCCGCTTCATGTCCCCACGAATGAATTAAATCGATCTCGCCCGCCGTTTCAAACACGATGCCGTCCACCCGCTGCTTTGACGGGTAGTTTTCGGTAGCCCATAACGTCCACCTCTTCGGATCATTAGACAATACGGCGCCTGCGCGGCGGCAAAACACTTTATCTATCTTCAAATCATGAGGACCCGCAAAAATAAACCCTTCATCCTTTGTCGTATCGATGCGTAAAGATATTTTGCCGTCGCGATACCGCTCTACGGTTTCTTCGCCTTTACCCGATAAATACACACCTACACCCGCCTGATTAAATACGGTTGCCACCAACTTAAACTGCGTGCCGATGATTTTCAGACCGCCGCCGGAGGTGTTGATGTATGCGTCCCCACTGTTGCTTATATACCGGCCGTCAAACTTAATATCGCACACGCCGAAATCATAAGGACAATCGGCCAAACTGCCGACTGCGGCTTTAAGCGCATCAAATCCATCTGTTTTCAGCGCATCACCGTTAAAGCCGCTCGCCTTTTCAATTAAACTGGTCCACGCGGAATCACCCATTAAATAGGCATGTTTTTTTAAAACAATCGTGTGATTAATCACATAATGCCCGCGCAACAAGCATTTCTTGGCGCCGCCGCTGGCCGCCGCATAATCGATAAACCGCTGAATGGCGATACCGTCCAACGACCGGCCGGCCGACAAATGCAACTCTCCGTCGCCGATAGCACCGAACATTTCGACAGACAACACCTTATCGGCGCGCCGCCATCTTGTTCCATCCGCACTCACAATCACCATCGCGCCATCATCGGCAGTCTGCCTATCAGCATCATCCGCCACAAAAATACCGCCCCCGATTCCCGGGCGATCCTTATAATAGCCATGCACAAAAACACTCTTCACACCGGCCTTATTCATCAACCGCAACTCTTCCACGCTACCGACGCGGGCAAGCCTTTCCCTCGCCGCCGCATCTACATATTCCCGCGTAGCAAGTACGATAGCAGGATCTATTTTCAATCGAACGCTATCGCTGTTAGACACCTGTAAAACCATTCTGATGGTTTGCGTTCGTGCGCTACCGCTACTCGACACCGGCTTATAAGTGGCCGGCAGGTTGCCGTAAGCAAACAAATTGCCCTGCGCATCGAAAATACCCACCTCGCGAATCGTAAAATCCCCGACTTCTTCAGTAATCACGATTTCAGCAATTATCTGATTGGTATTTTTCGGATCAACTTCCAAACTGTTTACCGCACCCCGGTAAACTTCGCGCACCAACCCCCTTGCCGCCGCATTCGGCACAACATCCGCACCGCCGCCATCACCCACCGCCATTTCGGTTAGGTTGATTTTGTTACCCAACGCCGCCGCATTAGCCAAGCGCGCCGCGCCGATATTGGTCAATAATGTGTAATATTTTTGTGTCATTGTTTATACCTTTGGATAGATGACAATTTGATCGGCCGCCTGAAACGTGACAGCAGCCCGAATATGGCTCTCCGTTTCGACATTGGCATTCAGATAAGGATAAACGGTTGTCGCATCACCAAGCAGCGACGCCGCATGCACATACACTGCCCCGCAGGTTTGCACACCGATATTGATTCCGGTCAAATGGCGCGACAAAGCCTTAGTTTCGTTAATCAGCCGCTCCAACTCGGCATAGGTTTCCGGCAATACCGCCTTTGCGGCAAACACCTGCAATGCAAAAGTACCGCGCCGGCCGTTTACCCCTGCCTGCCACCACTCCGTAACTTTGCACTCGTACCCCAAAGCCGCGACCACTCTTTTAATCGCGCCGACCGTGCCTTTCTGCCGATGCACCTCAAAAGACGACGCCACCACTGCGCGCTTTTCCGACTCCTGCCAATCATCAGACCAACTATCGACCGACCGAGCCCACGCCAAATAAGGCAACAACCCGGCCGGGCAATGCTGCGGCCGCCATAAATCGCGCAGCGGCAAGGGCACGGCATCAAAGGCCGATTCGGACAGTGCCTTTTCCAGCCTTGAGGCGTTGCTCGGCAGTAGTGTTTTAATTGTCATAACCGCCCACGCTTATATTGATGCCCGTACAAAAG
>NZ_JH165159.1:956311-968722 GCF_000227765.1 Neisseria wadsworthii 9715 | reverse complement strand
AACAGCTTCTTTCTTATCGGCGGATATTCTGTCCGCCATTGCCTGACCGAAGCCGCCGAGTATCCAATCGGCCGTACACCAAGCCGCCCAAAATTCGTGCGTCAAACTGTTGCCATGCACGATTTTTGCGGGGATACGGTAAAGCTGGCATTGGATAAAACACATCCAAACGCACAAGGCATCAATATCAATTCCGATAGCGACCATGTGCTGTGCAGGTGTGTAGCCAAGTGAACGGACGTTTTCGGCGAAAGCAATCACGTTCGCCCCACTTCCGCAGGTAGGCTCTAAAACGCTTACAAATGGCTCGGTTTTCAGCTTTTCAGCCAAATCCTGATTAACAATGGCCACCATCAGTTTGCTGATGTTGTAAGGGGTAAAATATTGCCCGCTGTTTGGGTTGCCTAATCCCAAGTCCATGTATAAGCAGCCTAAAATATCGGCAAATAAGCCTTGTTCTCTGTGGCTATGGGTTTCAACAATCAACAAGCCAAGTATTTCTGCAAACCGCTTAAAATCACTTTCTGCATACTGTTTGCGGATTTCGTGGTAACGGTTTTCCCGTAGCTCCCACTTATCGTCAAATGCGTATTGGTTCATCAATACAATGGCGGCCACTTCGACAAAATCCCTAAATAAATCTGCAACCCGATAGGCAGCACCGAACGACTGAAACAGTCTGACAATCTCTTTATTGATGTCGGCCATATCATTTAATCTCCGTTGTGTTGTTCAGACGGCCTCAACCGGCCGTCTGAAACATGGTTAACGATTACCACCAACTGTCATAAAAGACTGCCAAGCCGTTTGCTATGGCTTCGCGGGCGGCTGCAATAAATTTCTTGGTCTCTTCTATATCTTCGGGGTACACCTCTTCTCCACCGAAGAAAAAGCCCGGCGTATATTCCAATTCGTCGTTGTCCAACGCCTGCTCCAACCGTACCAAGTCCGCTAACTCCAGCCTTACCGTGCGGCAGTTAAACACTTCGTCTTGCCCGCCTTTTTCTCTGTAAAGCTCTTCCATCCAACCATGCAGATGATTGAATTTGCGCCAATAGGCAATATCGGTTAGCTGCGCTTGCTCGCGCTCTTCATCAGTTTTTGGCATCACATCGGTTTGTCGGTCGCCCGCAAACTCGGCACGCATGGTGTAGCCGTACATGTCCAATCCCATAGTCATTCCTTTCATGTTAAATAATTAACAACACACAACCATCGGGGGCGGTCGCCGCCGTGTTGTGATGTCGTTAAAAATTTCAAAGCGCAAAAAGTCCAGACTGGCTTTGTGCGGCTTTCATCTTTGTCCGGTGCGCCCTTAGCGGCGTGGTGGAAAAGGTGGAAGACGTGCAAAGACACTCGTCTTGGTCTGGACTTTTTGCGCTTTGAAATTTAGACATCTCGAGACAACACGGCGGCGACCGCCCCCGATGGTTGTTTTATGGGACAGCCGCTTGCGGCGTTTCCGCCTTTGGGCGGAATTTTTAAAAACGCTTTGGGGCGTTTTTTGGCACTCGTTGCCTATCCTGCGTCTAGTTTGAAAATGGGTTTATTGGGGAAATTTTGCGTTTTTAGCAGGGGTGAGGTACGAGTGGACTTGGATATTGACGTTAATTGGGTAGAATATTTTAGAACAATATAGAATTTATGTAGAATTAATTAGGATAATAGTAGAATTTATATGAAATTAATTAGAACTTAAATAGATTAATTTTGGAATTTACTAGAATAAAATAGAATAATGGGTTAATATTTGTAGGATGATTTAGAATCAATTAGAACGGAATAGAATGCAATGAAACTATCTGCAAAAGATTTTATGAGCCAGCAACAACGGGCTACAAAAAATTCCAAGCTGGAGCCGTTGAAAAATGATATTCTGCTGCTTCATTCTAGTGGTTATACCTTGGCTCAAATTCTGAATTTTTTGAGCCTCAATAATGTGCAGATCAGTAAAACAGCCCTGCATCACTTCATCAAAACCCGTTACATGGTTCCCGCCAAAAGTGAACCTGCCGCTGAACGTGGACAGCAAAAAAATTCGACCAACGCAGTGGCATCGGATAACAAATTACCGGTCGGCGGCGAAACGAAGATTTCTGAATATCTGCAAAACGAAAAGGACAAAAACGGTAGTCCACGTAAATTCGATTGGCAAAATCCGCCTTCACGCGAGAAACTGTTTGGTTCTCCTGAAAAACAGCATTCGGAAGAAACCTAAAACTGCCACAAAAAAAGCCGTCTGAATTTTTCAGACGGCTTCAAAGCCTGTCAGTGGGTTATTCCATAAAAATTTCTTGGAGTACAGACAAAATATCGGATAGCACCTCATTGCTCAAATGCCCCATTGATTTGACCAACCGGCGTTTATCGACAACACGGATTTGATCCAACAAAACCAATCCGTCTTTATCGCCAAATGTTACCGGTACGCGGAAAGGAGCCGGTCGCCCGGCAGAAGTGAGCGGCGCAATAATGGCTGTTTTCAAATGATCGTGTATTTCAGACGGTGAAACAATTACACACGGTCGCGTCTTCTGTATTTCGCTGCCTACGGTTGGATCCAATTGAACCCAAAACACTTCGCCACGCCTTACCATCGCCATTCTACAACCTCATCTTCTCGGAAGTTTTCCCAAGTTAAACCGTCTTCTCCGTGCCGTGCCAAATCTTCAGCCGCCGCTGCCCAACCCTTGCGCACGGCAGGCTTGGGTTTGCTCAAAACAATAGTGCCGTCCACAACGGACATTTCGACACAATCGTTAAAGCCAAGCTGATTTATAAGGGCTTTGGGAATAATTACCCCATGAGAATTGCCCATTTTTCTGATTGTCGTTTTCATTACACAGCTCCTTTTTATTGTATGTAATAACAATGTTATAACTTTGTAGTATTGTTGTCAACTAAGTTATCCACAAAAAACGTGAATATCCCCCCTGCTAAACACTTCAAACGGCTATTTCCAAAACAAAAAAAGAATTGCACAAAAAATCATCAGGCCGAATGGCCTTTTAATATCTGTATGTGATTTTTAATGTGATCTCTGTATAGATATTGTTCTCGGCGTACAAAGTTTTTTGTTCAATATGTACAGTGTACTTTGTACAATATGTACAAAGATATGATTTTATTAAATAAAGTATAGCAATGGAAAAGGCCGTCTGAAAATGGACAGCACCGGTTTCAGACGGCCTCAATACCCGAAATCACGAAAAAAGCATAAAAAAACGGCCGATGCAGTGCATCGACCTTAACAAAATGCCTTTGAATCGCTCAAAAGCAGGGTAAAAATCATTTGTTTAAGACAGTTGGGTAAAGACAAGGCGCGGTATGCCGTCAGGTCTTATTTACCTGATTTCAACCGCCTTTTTTCAAATAGTTTTGTATTGCTTGATACCCTTTATTACCTGATAGATCAGGTTTTGAGGGCGGGGGCTTGTCGGGCTTTTCTTGCGGTGGGGCGCGCTGCTGACGCTCTTTTGCAGCTGCCTCCAGTTCTCGCCGCGTGCGTTCTTCCTGTGCTTTCAAAGACGCTTCAGACGGCCTGTTCGGTTGGGTGTTATCGTTATGATAAAAGCCGGACCAGCCTTTGAGAATGCTCCGCTCCATAATAGGACGAAGATCGAGATTTTGATTGTGGAATGCCGCCAGTTGCTTAATGGCGGTTTTTTTTGCCCCTGTGCCCGCTTTTTTACCAGCCTCAATCCGCATATCGAGATAGTTGTGCCACAAATCCAGCGGGATGAATTTCGGCAGGCGGTAGTTATCACGGTCATAGTGATGGCGACTGTTCGTCTCGGGAATGGGAATGCCCCGCAATTCGTAGATTTTGGCCAACAGCACTTCACGATTGAGTAGCCAGTGCATCTTACCGTGGACACCGCTACGCCGATATTGCACCAAGCCGAGCTTAAGCAGGGTGCGGCGTACTTTTTCATAGCCGCGCCGTGTCAGACCGAGTTCCTGCTTCAAATCCGCAGCGGTCTTGTAGAGCCAGCCGCACCGCTTCGGCTCTTTATCGGCCACATCGCTCCACCAAAACAGATTAGATAGAAACGAGGCCGCCTGAAAATCATGTGCGCACACGGGCATAAACTCGTCATAGACTTGGACGAATTTTTGGGTAAGGTGTGGGCGCAGGTCTGAAATAAGCATTATCTTGCTTTGATGTCTTGGTGCATTTTTAGAAGAGATGTACCAAGTTGAAAAGAAACTGCGGCTCTACTTTTGCTATTGCTCTTTTTGTGCTTGTTTTTTATTTGAGAGATGAGGCCCTGTGAACAACCACAAAACTCAGCAATTTGTTTTTGAGAATATCCTGCATCTTGAATGTCTTGAATAATCGCTGACCAATCCATTGTATTCCTTTCATATGAATAATTACATTCTAATTAGTATTGTAATGGAAAACAATAGCCAAACTAATTACTCAAAACCATAAACTCTAATTTTATGCTATGTGTGAGTATGATGGAGAATATCGGAGACCGTATCAGAAAGCGTAGGCTCGAGTTAGAACTCAGCCAATTAGCTTTAGCGAAAAGAGCAAATGTTTCTCAAGGTACAATTGCTCAACTAGAAGGTGGACGAAACCACGGGACTGGTAAGATATATGAAATATCAAAAGCTCTCAATGTAAGCCCAGAATGGTTGCTGTACGGAAAGAACCCCCCTTCTGAAAAAATTAAACCTGTTAATATTGAAAGCAACGATTTATTTATTACATCAAGTTCAAGTTCGGTTGCATTAAAAAAAGAATTTGCAAAAGCAAATAATTGGGATGCTGAATATATTGATTTTATTCAATGTAAAGATGAGAGTATGTCTCCTACTATTAGCATTTTCGATGATGTTATTTTTAGCCGTCTAGATACTGTTAAGCATGAAAATGGAGTTTTTGTTATTAAAAGAAGTAGTGGTTTAGTGTTTATACGCCGAACTATTTTAGATTCCTCTCAAAAATGGATATACCGATGCGATAACCTTGATAAAACCCGATTCTCTGATGTTGATGCGATAGATTCTGATGAGATACTAGGCAGGGTAATTTGGCGGGGAGGTACAAACTCTTTCTAAAAACTATTAGCCCTGAAGAAGGCCAGCTAATAATAGCTGGCCTTCTTATTTTAACTAATTCATTACATTTCTTATTAAAATTTACATTTCTAATATTACAATTCTATTTACTAATTGAAATTACAATGCTAATATTTGTTCAGGCTAAATAGTTCTTTAACAACTTGATTGCGATGCAACCGGCCTTCGGAGCCGTCTAAGTCTTCATGCTTATTATTGACTGAAATGTGCAGACATCACTAAAACTTTGGACGGCAGGCGTAGAAAAGGCTTCGAGCCTTTGGGTAAATAAAACCACCGGAACGGTGGGCGCACAAACGGTTGCAGGCGACATTCAACCGCCTAAAAAAAGAAAAGCCGCGCATCCGGGTAGCGCAGTGAAGCGTCCGGTAACAGGCGGCTGTTGAACGTATTTGATAATCGGGGCGTATCCCCGATGCGGAGCGATAATCTACGGACAAGCTCCAAACTACATACTGAATTTTTGAGGCTGCCTCTTGGCGGGCAGATTCAGGGCGTTACCGCCCTTTAGCGTGCCGATGACGCACACTCTTTATAAGACGGTCTCGCACACCGTCTTAGGTCTGTACCCAGACCCAAGCCCGTTTGTTAAAGCGGGCTTCCGTGTGGGTATTTTACACGTATTCAGTTTTGAAAGTAACTAAAGTTATTTTATGTATTCTGGATGTTGATATAAGGAGGCTATATGACTGAAACCAAATTCCATGTCGGCCACGACGGCAATTCTCACGGTTTGTTCAACAGCTACGATGAGGCGGAAATTTATATTTTGAAAGAACGCGGGTGGACGGACGAGGAAATCAAAAACGATTTGGCCTTTGCCAAAAAAGAGTGCAGCAAATACGGAGGCGACCTCTTTGCCGACCCCGGAAAAATGCCTCTGTGGTTCATTACTGAAATCGAGATGGAAGACGGCAAAATTGTAAAAGTGGACGGACAGTCGTACCGCGACTATCTCGAAAGCATCGGCGGTGAGGAAGGCAGTGGGGAATATGAAGCCGATTTAAAGCGCATGAATGCTTATTATTTGTTGCGCCGTAGTTGAGATTTGGCAGGTGGCCGTCTGAAAAAGGGTTTCAGACGGTCTTGTTTTCAATTGAACTTAAAGGAGTTTCCAATGGGCAATGCAGAAAAAATACGCAAGCATTATTTGAAATTTGAGTGGGTTGTCGATGGAGAAATTGTCGCTTCAGAAGAACTGACGGTAAAAACGCCTCCGTCAGGCAGCGTCCATGCAACAGCTTTTCACATCATAGAAAGCATTCGTCATTTTAAAAATGAAGAATGGAAAAACGAAGTAAGCAAATCTATTCTTTAGATTCCCACTTTTTGGCCTCTTTCAATATTTCATTGGCAAAGAAGAACATATCGCTAATAAAGACATAATGGGACACTTGCTCCATTTTTGTCTGCCCCGGACCTACTTCTACCTCCCGAGGCTGATATTCTTTTCTGTCTTTAAACATGATAAGGGCAAGCTGAATTGCTTCAAATTGTGTCATGATTTTTTACCTCTTTGATTGGTTGGTTGTAGGAAACTTAACTATATCAAAGGTCTAACCGACATTAAAGGTTGACAGGCCGGAAAGACGGCCATTCGGAATATCAGAAAGGCCGTCTGAAAGATGATTTTCAGACGGCCTCACCATAACGGAGGTCGGGGCTGAATCCCGTTCGGCAGGGAGGATGCAGCAAGCGGCTCGGGTGTGGCCTCCGTTATGTTTTTTCGCACACCACAGTTCGCCTTTGGCAGGGCGTTAACGCACTCAATCAGCCTTTAGAGTTCGACCTGCTCCGGCCGAAAGGGGGTGGGAAGACGCTTACAGACCTCGCGATACCGGTTCGGGCGGGTGAAAGGCCCGCTTTTCTGCTTACCATTCGCCCTAAAGGAGATTGCGATGTCCACCGTGTATTTTGAATACGATTTAAAAAAAGTACCGCGTGTTCAATATGAGAATTATTTTGCAGGTTTAATATTCGGTATTTTACCGATTATTGCTTCCTGTCTGTTTGATAAACACTTGCTGTTCGGTTTTCCGTTCGGGCGGGAAACGGCAGCGTATTATTTCTATATCGGCTTGATGATCTTTTTCTTAGTCGACATGCTTTTTCTTACTTATTCCTACACAGACGAAGATCAGGTATTCCGCTTTGGGCAAAACGGCTTCTACTGGGATAATGGCGCAATTATTGGGAAAGAGACGTTCTACCGGCCATCTGAAAAAATCTGCCGTATCACATTCAGCCGCACGGGCAGATTGGAATTGACGGATAGTCTTGGCAAAACCTTTACGGCAGACAGGTTGAAATATAGTGAGCAGGCAGAACAACAACTTGCTGAATGTTTTCCTATGGCTTGGGAGCAGGATATTCCCTCAATTCCGTCTGAAATAAAGACTGAAAAATAAATTGATAGCAGGCTTCGCTATTTTTACGAATGGCATATCCGTTTTGTATCATTCCGCAATCTGAATACCGGTAAGCATCCAGCCATAGCAGCCATAAATCGTATTGCTCCACTTTTCGGTAGGCGTAGCCCAAAATAACGATAAGTAGGAGGCATGAGCCTGAATAGATAGCATAACGAAAGGAGAGCATGATGCTCCCTGAATGAAATGCTTGACATGCAAATTTGATTGATTGGCAGAATAAAGGGATACACAGCAAAACGGTACAAGCAATACAAGCTGCCCACGCAGTAACTGAAAAATCAAGATTTTCCTTAAAAATTCCATATTTGTTATTGAAGTGCCAAGTTGCAATCATCTTGGTTACGAAAAACGACATTGCGGAGCAAATGAAAAAACCTACTACCCTGCGAACTTTAAAAATAATTTGCTTACGTTTTTGAAAAAAAGTCCATACTGAAAAGATCAAAAAACCGCAATGGGCAAAAACGATATTTCCGTTCATGCTGAAGTAGTAATAAAGGATAAGCACTAAAATAATCGCTATGCTTTCGCGTAACGTAGGTGCGTTTTGATATTCTTTCATGGGCGTTTCCTGTTTTGTGTAAAGAGAAGATGTGGGAATCCAATCTTAACACGGGCATTGAAACACCCGCCTTACAGCAAAGGCCGTCTGAAAGATGATTTTCAGACGGCCTTTTTATCCCTCCCAACTTTTATCACCCTAAAGGAGAACGACTATGTTCAATATACAAATCAGTAAGCCTGTGCCTGTATCGGTAATCGGCACTTATGATTCGCTCGAGGCTGCGTCAAAGCAGGTTGATCTGTTTATGCGGGGAAACGATCCCGACGCTTGCGCCAACATTGTGCCGTCCGAAAAAGGGAGCGGCTACACGGTGCAGGCAGTTAAATGGCAATAAAAAACCGCTCTGTTTCCAAAGCGGTCTTCCGAATGCAAGGATAATCTTCCATAGGGGTATGGAGATTATCCTTTTTTCTCGGGATTAGTGCAACTACGGAGAGTAATCAAAATGAAGAGAGTTTTATCGGTAACGGCGGCATTGGCTGCTTTTTTTGTATCTGTGCCGGTACAGGCTGAAACCCTTACCGGCGATGCCAAATTGGCCTGTGAGGCAACATTGTGTTTATCCAGCGGAGACAGGCCGTCTGAATGTGCACCGTCTATCAAGCGGTATTTCTCCATCAAACATAAACGCTTGCACAAAACATTAGAGGCTCGGCGCGACTTCTTGAAGCTTTGCCCGTCCAGCAAAGAAGAAAATATGCCTGAATTGATCAATGCGTTGGTGAATGGAGCAGGCCGTTGTGATGCTGCCGAGCTAAACCGAGTAAACCGCGCCACTTACACTGAACAAGTAGCAGATAAAATCGGCCGCAGATCAGATTGGTTTTATTCGACAGTAACAAAACAATACATCAAAAAAGCTTATCCGGATTACTGCAAAGCCTATTTTGATCATGGTTGGACAACCGCAGGCGACCGTGTGAAGTATGTAGGCGAAGAAAAAGAAGGCGGCCGTTGGGTTGATGTGAAATAAGTTCACTCGGCTCCGGTTTCATTCCTCCATCCAACCCTACCGGAGCAACTTCAACCGGCGGAGTTAGCATTCTCCGCCGGTCTTTTTACAGACTAAAGCGCGCCTGATTTAAGGTGTTTTTTAATGTGTAAAAAGATTGGCCGACTGGTCGTTTGAAAAAGGAAAAAACAATGAAAGAAGTGCACTTGGTTGTACAGGGTAAGGGTGGTGTGGGCAAATCGTTGACGGCAGCCATGCTCGCTCAGTATTTGAAGATGGCGGCTAATGACGAAATTCCTGTTTACTGTTTCGATACAGACCCAGTAAATCAGACCTTCAGCCGTTTTACTGCTTTGCAAACTGAAATGGTAAAAATTATGACGGCGGACAACATCATAGACACCCGTCGTTTCGACAGCTTGATCGAGAAGATGATTGAGGTTGATGGCATGGCTGTGGTAGATAATGGAGCGGCAACTTTTGTGCCTTTGATGTCATATATGGCCGAGAATCATGTGGACGAACTTTTGAAAGACAGCGGTGTTCGCATGATTTTGCATGTGCCTATAATGGGCGGACAGGCCTTGGAAGATTGTGCGGTAGGGTTAGCACAGACTGCTGCTGCAATTGATGCGGAAATTGTAGTATGGCTGAATGACTATCATGGAATAGTGCAATTGTCCAACGGTAAAAAATTTACCGATCTGCCTGTTTACAAAGATAGTAAAAGTAAAATTATCGGTATCGTTCATCTTCCGCGGCGCAATCCCGACACATTTGGTAAAGATATACAAGCTATGACAGCTGCGAACCTTACTTTCAACGAAGCTGACACATCGCCTGACTTCGGTATTATGACCCGCCAACGCTTGCGTACTGTAAAACGCGACTTATATGCTCAATTGCAAACGTTACCAATATGGGTAAATCAGCAAAACGGTGCGACCGATGAGTAGTAAAACTGACCACATCATATCTGAAGTATTCCGCCTTACAGGTCTTCGTATTTCCAAAGATGATCCGGTAATGGCGGTTCTTCTTATGCAACAGCAGATGTTTGATGAATCTTTTGTACAGCTTTCATCTCATCAAGAGCAATACGCCGAAGCCATTGCCGCCCATGCCGAAAACATCACGGCTGCCGCCGCAAAACTTGAAACCTACCGCGAGCAGCTTTTGGTTGAGCTAGCACAGCAAGCCAACAGTAGGATAGAAGAAACTGAAGATCGTGTTTATGCCTCGGTTTCTGAACGAGTTATTCGGGATGTAGAGAAAGCTAATACAGCCTTTATAGACCGTCTGAAAAAGCTGTTGATGTTTGTTTCTGCGGCTTGGGTTATCGGATTGCTGCTACTGGTCGGGGTTGTCGTTTTTAAATAGTCAGTATCTTGATATTACTTGGAGTATTACAATGCTGAGTGAGGCTACTCCTATTATTCGTACCATTAAGATACCGCCCGGCTTTACTCCGCCGGAAAACAACTACCCGCACTACCGGCTTTTACCGGTGCAAACAGAAACAGGCAGATTCTACTGCCTGTTTTTTTACGTTACGAGCAAAGACTTTTTGATACTTGAGCCAAAAATAAAACGGCATCTTGCCATTGGAAAGCTGGCTGAATTTCTGAAAACAGCAACGTACACGGTGTATGAAACAGTATATGAGTGAACAGATATGAATACATATGATGTTGAAGAAGCTGCTGAATACTGTAAATGCCACCCGGAAACCATTCGGGAGCATATCAGGGAAGGCAGATTAGTAGCGTCCAAACCCGGTCGTAAATATTGCATTAAGAGGTCTGCACTTGACGCATTCCTTTCCAATCAAGAGAATGAGCAATTGCAGGCTTCACTTGCTAATAGGAGTGAAGAAAAATGCTTAAAACCGATGGATTGTATCGCCGTGGAAACGGTGTCTGGTACATTGATTTTACGACACCAAGCGGAAAAAGAGTTAGACGCTCTGCTCGCACAAAAGACAAAAAATCAGCCGAAGAGCTGAGAGATAAACTCAAGCATGATGCTTGGCGAGTTTCCCAACTTGGCGAAAAGCCTAAGCGTTTATGGGATGAAGCCGCTTTAAAGTGGCTTAAGGAGAAGGCTGCAAAAAGAAGTATAGAAGACGACAAGTCAAAAATACGAATGCTGACACAATTCAGAGGAGTTTATTTACATCACATTGATAACGAGTTCGTGATGAATGTGGTGGGCAATCTGAATTGCAAAGACAGCACGAAGAACCGCTATTTATCTCTTATCATTTCTATTTTGAATGCAGCTGCAAAAAAATGGAAATGGATAGACAAAGCCCCATACATCGAAAAATACAAAGAGAATGAAGGGCGAGTTCGCTGGTTAAAGCCTGCTGAAGCTCAAAGGCTGATTGGGGTTGCAAAACCAAGGTATTTTGCTGATCTGATTATATTTAGTCTCAATACTGGTTTAAGACAGAGCAATGTTTTAAATCTAAAGTGGAGCCAAATAGATTTAGATCGTAAAGTTGCTTGGTGTTATCCTGATGAGATGAAAGCTGGAAGAGCTTTGGGTGTTGTTTTGAATGAAGCCGCGATTGAGGTTTTGAGGCGGCAGATTGGAAAACATTCCGACTACGTTTTTGTCAACAAGCGTGGGAATCCTATTGTTGGTATAAACAGTAGGTATTGGAAGAAAAGTCTTGAGTTGGCCAACATAACAGATTTCACATGGCACGATTTGAGACACACTTGGGCAAGCTGGCTAGTGCAACGCGGAGTACCATTGAGGGTGTTACAGGAGATGGGTGGATGGAAAACACTATCTATGGTTCAACGCTATGCTCACCTGTCGTCGGAGCATTTGCAGTCACATGCTCAGATACTGTCTGATTTGGTGAGACATTCGCAAAATGACGACACAAATTTGTCACAGTAACTTTAACTGGAAAGATTTTGCTCGAGGATTATTTGATACGAAAAGATAATTTTCTTAGGAAAATCATGATGGTTATGGTGCCCGGAGCCGGAATCGAACCGGCACGGCCGTATTAGGGCCGACGGATTTTAAGTCCGTTGTGTCTACCAATTTCACCACCCGGGCAATGATTAATTTTTAGGCTGCTCTATGGCAGCCATATTAATGTGGAGGCGGGGGCGCGGATTTGAACCGGCCTATATGAAGGTTGCACCCTTCACAGCATAAACACTCTGCCACCCCGCCGTAAGCTGGATGTATCAACAAATTTTGGAGGCGAGAGTCGGAATCGAACCGGCGTCCACGGCTTTGCAGGCCGCTGCATAACCACTCTGCCATCTCGCCATATTCAAAAACTTCTTTATTTAAAACTTTAAAATTATTTAAAAATTTAAAAGAAGTTTAAAATCTGGAGC
>NZ_JH165159.1:924328-956087 GCF_000227765.1 Neisseria wadsworthii 9715 | reverse complement strand
TTTACAGTTCTTTTTTCAACACAGAAATAAAAGTATCTGCAAAAGGAGACGCCATTATAAATATTTTAAAATTTGTGTCAATAGATTGTTTTAATTTTTTTAACGGATTTCCCGCCATGCCATTTTCAGATAATAAAACATTGACCAGATAGTTAGTATAGATGCGATAAACATCAATACGTTGCCAATGATTAGAAGATTTAAACCGTAAAAATCATCCAAACCCACCAGCAAACACAGAATGGCCGCCATTTGTGCGGTCGTTTTTAGTTTACCTATGGTGGCAACTGCTACGCTGCCACGTTTGCCCATTTGTCCCATCCATTCGCGCAATGCTGAAATAGTGATTTCTCTGCCTATGATAATCATGGCAAACAGAGCTAAAGTTCTGTCTAGTTTGACTAATAAAATCAAAGCAACAGCAACCATCAGCTTGTCGGCAACCGGATCTAAAAATGCGCCAAAATCTGATGTTTGTTTCCATCTGCGCGCCAAAAAACCATCAAACCAGTCGGTTACAGCTGCCGCAGCAAAAATAAATGCCGCAGCCCAATTGACGACTTGCGGATCGATCCAGTTATGGGGCAGGTAAAACAAGGTAGTAAATACAGGGATAAGCAGAATGCGCATCCAGGTTAGGAATATGGGTATGTTCCACGGCATAATTTAGTGTTCTCTGACAGGGTAAGCTTCAGACAGGCATGATTTTAAAAAATGCCTGTCTGAATCGTTTTGTGCATTATAACGGATTAGATGAAGTTTGTTGGAGCATCGATATAATCGGCAGGAAATGAATTATTGCACGCTGAAAAATTAATACGTTTTTAGTTTTAATTAAGTGTTTTCATATACTCATTTCCATAAGCGAGGGTATTAAAAATAGGGTATAATATGAAGTCTTTAGTTTCTAATATTTGCGTCACTTCCGTGATGCTCAAATATCATTAAATCAGTTTTAAATTCAAAGAATTATTTATTATGACCAATCAGCAACGAGAAGAATACGGCGCGGAAAGCATTCAGGTTTTAGAAGGTTTGGAAGCAGTTCGGAAACGCCCAGGTATGTATATTGGCGATACGCAGGATGGCTCAGGTTTGCACCACATGGTGTTTGAGGTATTGGATAATGCGATTGATGAAGCGCTTGCCGGCCATTGTGACAAAATCAACGTTATTATTCATGCTGATAACTCAATAAGCGTAGAAGATAACGGTCGTGGGATGCCTACAGGTATTCACCCTAAAGAAGGCCGTTCGGCTGCAGAGGTGATTATGACCGTGCTCCATGCTGGCGGTAAATTTGATAATAATAGTTATAAAATTTCCGGTGGTTTGCATGGGGTGGGCGTTTCGGTAGTGAATGCACTTTCTGATTGGGTAACGCTGACGATTCACCGCGATGGCAAAGAACACTTTGTGAAGTTTGTAAATGGTGTAGCGGAAGAGCCGTTAAAAGAAGTTGGCCCGTCAGACAAAAAAGGCACCACGGTGTGCTTTCGTGCCAGTGAAGAAACATTTGGCAAGGTTGAATACAGCTTTGATATCTTAGCTAAGCGTATTCGTGAACTATCGTTCCTAAACAACGGCGTGGACATTGAATTGTTTGACCAACGTGACGGTAAACATGAAAACTTCGCTTTCTCCGGTGGTGTAGCAGGGTTTGTGCAATACATGAACCGAAAAAAAACACCTTTGCATGAAAAAATATTTTTCGCAGCCGGTGAAAAAGAAGGCATGGGTGTAGAAGTGGCAATGCAGTGGAACGACAGTTATCAAGAGTCGGTTCAATGTTTCACCAATAATATTCCGCAACGTGATGGTGGCACACACCTTACGGCCTTACGCCAAGTAATGACGCGCACAATCAATAATTATATTGAAACCAATGAGATTGCCAAAAAGGCAAAAGTGGATACAGCAGGTGACGATATGCGTGAAGGCTTGACCTGTGTGCTATCGGTAAAATTGCCTGACCCGAAATTTTCATCGCAAACCAAAGATAAGTTGGTCTCCAGCGAAATCGGCCCTGTGGTTAACGAAGTTATCAGCCAAGCGCTAACAGAGTTTTTGGAAGAAAACCCCAACGAAGCGAAAATTATCTGCGGCAAAATCATTGATGCAGCAAGAGCGCGTGAAGCTGCCCGAAAAGCACGTGAAATCACTCGCAGAAAAGGCGTAATGGATGGTTTGGGCTTACCCGGCAAGTTGGCCGACTGTCAAGAAAAAGATCCTGCTTTATCAGAACTTTATCTGGTAGAGGGTGATTCCGCAGGAGGCTCTGCGAAACAGGGACGTGACCGTAAATTTCAGGCGATTTTGCCGCTTAAAGGCAAAATCTTGAACGTTGAAAAAGCACGCTTCGAAAAAATGCTGGCCAGCCAAGAAGTTGCAACATTGATTACCGCATTGGGAGCGGGTATCGGAAAAGAAGAATTCAATCCTGAAAAGCTGCGCTACCACCGCATCATCATTATGACGGATGCCGACGTAGATGGCGCGCATATCCGTACTTTGTTACTGACCTTTTTCTACCGCCAAATGCCTGAGCTTGTAGAGCGCGGCTATGTATATATCGCCCAACCACCGCTTTATAAAGCCAAACACGGCAAACAAGAACGTTATCTGAAAGATGAAGCTGAGAAGGATGAATTTCTACTCGGTTTAGCCATCGATAAAGCGAAAATTATTTCTAATGGCCGCGTTGTTGAGGGTGAAGAGCTTGAGAAAGCAGCCAAACAGTTCTTGCAAGCTAAGACCGTTATTGAGCAGGAAAACCGGATAATTGATGATTTGGTTTTGCGTGCAATGCTCTTGGCAGAACCGATCGATTTGTCTTCACCAGAAAGTGCCGATAAAGCTATTGCGGAGTTGATGCCTCTTTTAGATGAAAAAGAAATAGCGTTGGAACGCATTATCGGTAATGAAGGCAATGTGTTTATTAAAATCACGCGAAAACTGCATGGTAATGTCGTAATCAGTTATATCGAACCTAAGTTTCTAAGCAGTAAGGCTTATCAAACCATCAGCCAAACTTCAGGCATGCTGAAAGGTTTGGTATCCCAAAACGCCAAGCTCTATAAAGGTGACAATGAATACGATATTGATAGCTTTGACAATGCTTTGGAAATTCTGTTACAAATCGCACAGAAAGGTATGTCTATCCAGCGCTATAAAGGTTTGGGTGAGATGAATCCCGAGCAGCTTTGGGAAACCACCATGGATCCGGCAGTGCGCCGCTTGCTGAAAGTGCGCATTGAAGATGCTATTGCGGCAGATGAGGTATTTGTGACTTTAATGGGCGATGAGGTTGAACCGCGTCGTGCATTTATTGAGAGCAATGCACTGATTGCACAGAATATTGATGTGTAAAAACTGAGATGCATACAATGCCTGTCTGAAAAACAACTGTTTCAGACAGGCATTACCATAATTCCAATCACCTACCGTCATATTCGTTACTTGACCTGAGTATCTCCCACAACACTACGGCAAGCCCGAGTACAACGAGCATACCGTGTTAAGTGAATTCTCATTAATAAAATGCCTGTCTGAAAACATTTTCAGACAGGCATTTTTCATATGCTTCAAAATCGGCTAATTAGTTTTTATCCAAGTCAACCAATTTATTTTTAGCAATCCATGGCATCATGCCGCGTAATTGCGCACCTACTTTTTCGATCTCATGATCAGCGTTCAAGCGGCGGCGGGCGGTCATACTGGCATAGTTGGTTGCGCCTTCTTGAATGAACATTTTGGCATATTCGCCTGATTGGATGCGGTAAAGCGCTTTTTTCATTGCTTCTTTGGTTGCCGGCGTAATCACTTCGGGGCCGGTTACATATTCACCGAATTCCGCATTGTTAGAAATTGAGTAGTTCATATTGGCAATGCCGCCTTCATACATCAAATCTACAATCAGTTTCAACTCATGCAAACATTCAAAATATGCCATTTCAGGTGCATAGCCAGCTTCTACTAGTGTTTCGAAACCGCATTTTACCAACTCTACCGCACCACCGCACAATACTGCTTGCTCACCAAACAGATCGGTTTCGGTTTCTTCACGGAAGTTGGTTTCAATCACACCACCTTTAGTACCGCCGTTAGCAGCTGCATAAGACATAGCAATATCGCGGGCTTTACCAGATTGGTCTTGATAAATGGCAATCAGAGTTGGCACGCCGCCACCTTTCAGGTACTCGCTGCGAACAGTATGGCCTGGGCCTTTAGGGGCAACCATAATAACGTCTAAATCTTTGCGCGGCACGATTTGGTTATAATGAACATTAAAGCCGTGTGCAAATGCCAATACCGCACCCTCTTTCAAGTTGGGCTCGATTTCGTTTTTATATACGACAGGCTGGTTTTCATCAGGCAACAGAATCATTACCACATCAGCAGCTTTGGTTGCATCTGCAACGCTGCGCACATCATGGCCGGCTGCTTCGGCTTTTTTCCATGAACCACCCTGACGCAGACCGATGACCACGTTTACACCTGAATCTTTCAGGTTTGCGGCATGGGCATGACCTTGCGAACCATAGCCGATAATGGCAACGGTTTTACCTTTGATCAATGATAAATCAGCATCTTTATCGTAAAAAACTTGCATGTGGATTTCCTTAAGTAAACAATAAGCGGGGAACAAATTGAGGATCAATCAATGTTTTCAGAAACATCTTTCAATAAAACAACATCCAGCCCTTCAACCTTGCCTTCAATCGACTGTAAAAAATTTTGAAAATGATTTGAAGCTTTATGCTCTTCAACAGCCGCAGTGTTTTGCCAGTTTTCAAAAAATACAAACCGGTTTTCATTATCAAGATCTTGATGCAGATCATAACGGATATTGCCCGCCTCATTACGGCTGGCAACAACCAATTTTTGCAATACATCAAGCAGTTCACTCCGATACTCGGGTTTAATAGTAATAGTGGCGGCAATTTTAACCTTGTTCATTCTATTCCTCATGAATTAGATCAAAAACCCTAAAATCCATTATGAATTGATTGGGCCAGTTAAATTTTCAGACAGGCATTTTAAAGTGAAACTTTACGATTACCGACAACAATGATTTTCCGTAATGCCTGTCTGAAAATGCTGTTCGATATTTTCAGACAGGCATTTGAATATACACACAGAAACCCTACTAGATTTTCAGAATCCGCTCGCCACGGCCGATACCAGCTGCTCCGGTGCGTACAGTTTCAAGAATCTGAGCTTTTCCAACTGTTTCCAAAAATGAATCCAGTTTATCAGAAGATCCTGTAATTTCAACGGTATAGGTTTTATCTGTTACATCCACAACGCTGCCGCGGTAGATCTCGGTAAGCCGCAAAAACTCATCACGGTCTTTGCCGACTGCACGCAGTTTTATCAGCATCAACTCACGCTCAACAAAACGGCTTTCATTCAAATCCACCACTTTAATCACTTCAACCAGCTTGTTCAATTGCTTGGTAATTTGCTCAATAACTGTTTCGTCACCATGGGTTACAATAGTCATACGAGAGAGCGTTTTGTCTTCCGTGGCAGCCACCGACAGCGAATCAATGTTGTAATCACGAGCCGAAAACAAGCCCACCACGCGGCTCATCGCGCCTGATTCATTCTCCATCAGGATAGATAATATATGTCGCATTATGGCACGCTCCTTGTATCGTAATCGCGGTCTGTAACTTCGTTCACGTCAGAATCTTGGGGGGTTTGGCGCATATGCAGCGGCAATACCATTTCATCCAAGCCTTTACCGTTACCCACCATCGGAAATACGTTTTGTTTCTTATCCGTGATGAAATCCAGAAACACCAAACGGTCTTTTTGTTTCAGTGCTTCAAGAAATGCACCTTCCACGTCAGATTTATTGTGTACACGGATACCGATATGACCGTAAGCTTCGGCAAGTTTGACAAAATCCGGCAAAGAATCAAAATAAGTTTCCGATTCACGGTTGCTGTAATACAGCTCTTGCCATTGCCTTACCATACCTAAATAGCCATTGTTCAATGTCACGATATTAATCGGCAGTTTGTATTGGAAACAGGTAGAAAGTTCCTGAATATTCATTTGAACCGAACCTTCGCCTGTAATACAGAACACATCCTGTTCCGGCGCCGCCAATTTAGCACCCATAGCATAAGGAATACCCACACCCATCGTGCCCAAACCGCCTGAATTCAACCATTGGCGCGGCTGTTCAAACGGATAATATTGAGCAGCAAACATTTGATGTTGGCCTACGTCCGATGTGATGATGGCAGAATTATTGGTCACTTCAGCAAGCTTCTGTACCACATATTGCGGCTTGATAAGTTCTCCGTCATCTTCAAACCACAAGCAATTGCGGCTGCGCCAACCCTCAACAGTTTGCCACCATTTTTCAAGAGCAGCAGCGTTGATGTTCAACTCTTGCTTTTTCCACAAGCCAATCATTTCAGAAAGAACATTTTTCACATCGCCCACAATCGGCACATCCACTTTCACTCGCTTGGCAATGCTTGAGGGATCAATGTCGATATGAATGATTTTTTTAGCTTTTTCAAAGAATTTTGAAGGCACTGAAACCACGCGGTCATCAAAACGTGCACCTACTGCGAAAACCACATCGGCATTTTGCATAGCCAGATTCGCTTCATAAGTACCGTGCATACCCAACATGCCGAGATATTGGCGATCGCTCGAAGGATAAGCGCCCAAACCCATTAAGGTACCGGTACACGGCGCGCCGGTAAGCTTTACGAAATCAACCAGTTCCTGATGAGCATTGCCTAAAACAATACCTCCGCCAAAATACACGATGGGCCGCTTAGCCGAAGCAAACATTTGTACCGCTTTTTTAATCTGCCCTGCATGGCCTTGTGTAACCGGCTGATAGGAACGGATAAAAATGTCTTCTTGCGGATAGCTGAATTTTGCCATCGCTTGGGTAACATCTTTCGGAATATCCACCACCACAGGGCCGGGGCGGCCGCTGGCAGCAATCTGAAACGCTTTTTTAATCGTGGTTGTCAAATCATTAATATCGGTAACCAGGAAATTATGCTTCACACACGGGCGGGTGATGCCTACGGTATCTACTTCCTGAAACGCATCACTGCCGATGGCTGGCGTGCCAACCTGACCTGTAATCACTACAATCGGAATCGAATCAGAATAAGCTGTAGCAATACCCGTTACCGCATTGGTCGCACCCGGACCAGAGGTAACCAGTGCCACGCCTACTTTACCGCTTGTGCGGGCATAAGCATCAGCAGCATGTACCGCCGCTTGCTCGTGACGAACCAGAATATGCTTAAATTTGTTCAATTGAAAAAGCGCATCATAAATTTCAAGAACTGCGCCGCCGGGATAACCAAAAACGTATTCCACGCCTTCGGCTTTAAGACTCTGCACGAGTATTTGTGCACCTGATAATTGCATGATTGCCTCTTTTATATTCTGCAGGTAAATCAATAGGAAACATCAGCTTCGCCACAGCATCTGTAATGCTTGTTTTCCGAACAACGATTTAGGGTACGCGATACGGAATCATTCAGCGACAACCAGAACGCTTCAATCAATTGAAATAGCTGCTTGAGGTTTATTAAAAATTTAAAAAAGAATAAAGTTTGCGTAAGGTAGCGCAAATTATCGGTGAAATCAAGCGAAATTACAGGCTGTTTCAAAATAATTTAACAACAACCTTAAAGAAGACAATTTGTTAGAGATGGGCAACAAACAAGCCATCACAACACATTACAAGCCATCACAACACATTAATTGAACAAATCAAAAAACAGCCGCATTTCGTATAACGAGAATGTTTCGGCTGCTTTGATAATATTGAAAACTTTGGCGCACCCGACTGGGATCGAACCAGCGACCTTCAGCTTCGGAAACTGACGCTCTTCCAACTGAGCTACGGGTACAAGCGAGCCGATAAGATACCCGAAAAGCGGCACTTTGGCAAAATTTTCTGATGTTGTTTTGCATTTTTTACACAGCCTGTAACCAACTCAAACACCTCATCACCCAACTATAAATTTACCGTGTTAAAATAATTTTTAAATCTTTTTTGAGATAAGCCAAACTTAAATGATTGGAAAACACGCCCGAATTCAGTATAATCCAGCAAATTATTGTTAATACAATTTAACAAATTAATAAAATTTCGTCCAAAACGATATCTATCGGCGAGGCCAAAACACATGAACCATACAACCAAACAAAGTGTCCGCGGATCCACCTCTTTCACCCTGATCAGCGGCATTGTTATTCTTCTGGCTACCTTGTTTTTCTTAGTGCGCTTGGCAACCAGCGGCTACTTTAGTAATGTTGATGAAATGACGGCAGATGCTGTTGCGACGCGCATCATGCCTACCGGTAATGTTACCATGGGTGATGGTGTACCCGTGGGTATGCGCCAAGGTGACCGGATTTTCCAAAAAGTATGTATCCAATGCCACGCGACTGACAGCACCGTAGCCGGCGCACCGCGCATTACCAATACTGCGGACTGGGCTCCTCGCATTGCCAAAGGTTTCGATACTTTGTTCAGCCACGCCTTAAACGGCTTTAACAATATGCCTGCCAAAGGTGGCGCAAGCGATTTGACTGACGATGAATTGAAACGCGCCATTGCCTACATGACAAACGAATCCGGAGGTAAATTTGAAGCACCTGCTGTACCTGCTTCGGCAGCTTCCGATGCCGCTGCTTCAGGAGAAGCCCCTGCAGCTGCTGCTTCACCCGCTTCTCCGGCACAAGCTAGCGCGAAAAAATAATTTATCAATCTGCATAAAAAGCGTACCCCATCGGGTACGCCTTTTTGCTTAAATTTATATGCCGGAATATCCGATGGCAAATCAACCTGTTAAACTGCTTTTTATTATGAAGGGTATTGCAGCATATAAAGCCGTGGCAATCCCCGATACCCGATTATTCAATCGGATCATTCCACAATACCGTCTAAACTTAGCAGCGCAATGCCTGTCTGAAACTCGGTTTCAGACAGGCATTATCCAGTATGAACCGAGGTAGTATGAACAATTCCCACCAACTTTATATCGGCATTATGTCCGGCACCAGCATGGACGGTGCCGACGCCGTGCTAATTCGCATGAACGGCATGCAATGGCAGGCGGCTGAAGCTCATGCGTTCATACCCTATTCCTACCAATTAAAACAGTCTTTGCTCAACTTGCAAAACATCAGCGAAAACGAGCTGCATAAAAGCATGATACTTGCCCAAGAGCTCAGCTCACTCTACGCGGAAACGGTTCATACCCTCCTTAAAGAAACCGGCATTCCGGCACACGAAATTACCGCCATCGGCTGCCACGGTCAAACTGTACGGCATGCTCCGGAATCGGCATACAGTATCCAACTGGCCAACCTTTCTCAGCTTGCGGAACAAACCGGTATTTTTACCATTGGCGACTTCCGCAGCCGCGATTTGGCGGCAGGCGGCCAAGGTGCACCATTGGTGCCTGCTTTCCACGAAGCCGTGTTCAAATCCAATCAGGAAACTCGCGTGGTGTTGAACTTAGGCGGCATTGCCAACATCAGCGTATTGCCTGCCGATTCACGTGCATTTGGTTTTGACACCGGCCCCGGCAATATGCTGATGGACGCTTGGGTCGATTCCATTTGGCAACAAGCTTATGATGCCAATGGTGAAAAAGCGGCACAAGGCGCAATTCTGCCAGACTTACTAACCAAACTGCTTGCCCATCCCTACTTCCAGCTTCCTCCGCCCAAAAGTACCGGGCGCGAACTGTTTTCTCTAAATTGGCTACGCACATTTTTAAGCGGCCATGAAAACCCACACAATGTTTTGCGCACCTTAGTCGAATATACTGCGCAAAGCACCGCCTCAGCCATCGCACAATCCGCCCCTGATGCGCGCCAAGTGTACGTTGGCGGAGGAGGCATACGTAACACTTTGCTGGTCAACACGCTGCAAACCTGTTTGCAGCCGCACAACATAACGCTACACAGCACCGCCGAATTAAACCTTGACCCACAGTGGCTGGAAGCTGCCGCATTCGGCTGGCTCGCAGCCTGCTGGATTAACCGCACCCCCGGCAACCCGCATCACGCCACAGGAGCCCGCAAGCCCTGTATTTTGGGTGCCGGATACTATGCTTGATGCAACACAATCAACATTACCCATGCCTGTCTGAAACCCATATTTTCAGACAGGCATCGGCTTTCTCACTTTCCGGCGGATACTGTATAATTCACACTATTCATCTCTGAATAACACTATTCAAACAAACGGAATGTTCCGCTTCACAACATTCAGACAGGCATCAGCTTAACCTTATGGCAAACACATCACCTCAAAAATCTAAATCCCCTCACGGCAGAACAACACGCAAATCGCTTGCCACACCCAAGCCGCAAGCCGAAAAGCCATTGCCGAAAACCAAAATCGACATCAAGCCGCCCAAACGGCCCAAAGGCGTTGTAAACAATCAGGAAAAAAACAAACGCAACGAACACATTGCCAACTTGGTCGGCGATACACTCTGGCTGCTCGGTTTGGTAGCCGTAATTTATATTGCCGTATCGCTTTTGAGCTTTTCCATGATCGACCCTGCCTGGTCGCGCAGCGTGCCGGCCGCAGATGACGTGCGCAACATGGGCGGGCTTTTCGGCGCTTATTTTTCCGACATCAGTTATTATCTGTTCGGCCTTTCATTTTGGTGGTTTCTGATTGCCGGACTGGTTTTTCTGATAAAAAATTTCCGCCCTCTGCAAAAGCCCGAGCAAAAACCGTACAACACCGGCATTGCGCTGGCCGCCCTGATAGTGTTGCTGCTGTGCAGCCCTGTTTTGGAAGTGTTTATTTTGAAGGACGAATTAGCAGGAGAATTGCCCGTTGGTGCGGGCGGGCTGTTCGGTTCGTATATCGCATCAGGCATGAGCTGGCTGCTTGGCAACACCGGCAGCCTGTTGATTATGCTGGTGATTCTGCTGTTGGCGCTGTCTTTGCTGATTCAGGTTTCCTGGCTAGACATGATGGAAAAAACCGGCCAGAAAATGGAATGGGCATGGACGAAATTCCAGCGTAGGGAAAGCGGCTATATCGCCGAAATGCCCGACTCAAAAACCACCCGCCGCATGGTGCGCGAAGCCAAACAAATCACCGCAGAACCTGCACCTATGTTGGAAAACAGCAGCAGCAACCGCAAAGCCATGCCTGTTTCCGTAGCACCGCCAGTTCCCATACAAACCACGCTCTTCGACGATAAAGGCAAAGCCGCCGAGCCGCTGCCGCCCGGTGAATACGCCAAACCCAACCTGCATTTGCTCAGCACCCCGAAAAACGATGTGCCTCCGCCGAACCCCGAAGTGCTACAGCAAACCGCCGAACGCATCGAAGCCAAACTATTGGAATTCGGTATTGAAGTGCAGGTAGTCAGCGCTACCGCCGGCCCCGTGATTACCCGTTTTGAAATCGAGCCGGCGCAAGGCGTAAAAGGCAGCCAGATTGTGAACCTTTCCAAAGACTTGGCGCGTTCGCTTTCCATGCAGTCGGTTCGCGTGGTGGAAACCATCCCCGGCAAAAACACCATGGGCATCGAAATTCCCAACGAGCGCCGCCAAGAAGTGTTGCTGCAGGAAATCT
Source organism: Neisseria wadsworthii 9715 (assembly GCF_000227765.1). GTDB lineage: Bacteria > Pseudomonadota > Gammaproteobacteria > Burkholderiales > Neisseriaceae > Neisseria > Neisseria wadsworthii. The sequence goes on along the minus strand of NZ_JH165159.1, from coordinate 944,473 downwards.
TTTCTTCTTCCGTATTTAACGATGCCAAGTCCAAGCTTACCGTTGCTCTGGGTAAAGACATTGCCGGCGTGCCGGTAGTGGGCGACTTGGCCAAAATGCCCCATCTGCTGGTCGGCGGCATGACCGGTTCGGGCAAGTCGGTGGGTGTGAACGCCATGATTATGTCCATGCTGTTCAAGGCCACGCCCGACGAAGTACGCTTCATCATGATCGACCCGAAAATGCTCGAATTGAGCGTGTACGACGGCATCCCGCACCTGCTCTGCCCCGTGGTAACCGACATGCGCGAAGCCGGCCAGGCGCTCAACTGGTGCGTTACCGAAATGGAAAAACGCTACCGCCTGCTTTCCCATGCAGGCGTGCGCAATTTAGAAGGTTTCAATAAGAAAGTCGAAGAAACCAAAGCGGCAGGCAAACCGATTCCCAACCCGTTCAGCCTGAATCCGGACGACCCCGAACCGCTGGAAAAACTGCCGCTGATTGTGGTGGTAATTGACGAATTGGCCGATTTGATGATGACCGAACGCAAAGCCGTTGAGCAGCAAATCGCCCGCCTGGCGCAAAAAGCACGCGCAGCCGGCATCCACATGATTGTCGCCACCCAACGCCCGAGTGTGGACGTGATTACCGGCCTGATTAAAGCCAACATTCCAACCCGCATGGCCTTTACCGTTCAAAGCAAAATCGACAGCCGCACCATTCTCGACCAAATGGGCGCGGAAGATTTGCTCAAATACGGCGATTTGCTGTTTCTACAGCCCGGCAATGCCGAGCCGACCCGTTTGCAAGGCGCGTTTGTGTCCGACCACGAAGTGCATGAAGTGGTATCGCATATCAAACGCCAAGCGCCGGCCAACTATATCGAAGGTCTGCTTACCGGCGAAGCGGCTCTGGAAACCACCAATGTGGTCAACCCAAATGCCAACAGCGACGAATTGTTCGACCAAGCAGTGGCCTTTGTGTTGGAATCTCGCAAAACCTCGATCTCCTCCTTGCAACGCCATCTGCGAATCGGCTATAACCGTGCCGCCAATCTGGTTCAAGCGCTGGAAGAAGCCGGCGTGCTTTCCGAAGCCGATTCAAGCGGCGCACGAAAGATACTGGCACACAAAGACAACCTCTAAACCAATGCCTGCCTGAAACATCTTTCAGACAGGCATTTTTACATTATTCCGAATACCTATTAAATTCAAAACCATAAGCCACAATCAACTTATATCGCCGAATTTTACCGTTTATTCAAAGCATACACGATTGAACCTAACACCGTTCAAACAGTCAAACGCCCAAAGGAGAATGACCGTAATGAAATACAAAAATTTTGTAATGCCTCTACTACTCACGCTTGCCTTATCCGCATGTGGCTCAGGCCAGCCCGATAACGAGCTTTCCTCCTCCGAAGAGCAGGCACACATCGAGAGTGCTAGCGGCGCCTATGCAGATGCCTCCGAAGCACCGCCGCCCGATATGCTGCCCGATGATTACGCTTCAGGCGAAGCACCGCAAGACTACGACAACCTGATTCCCGCCGACGGCAACCGCACGGTAAGTTACCGCTCCGACAAAGGCGCCGCCACCGCCGTATACGACAACTCCGGCGAGATGCCCGTTGTCCGCCTAACTGTCGGCAACCAGCCCGAAACCGTGTTAAAACAAACCGATGCCCTGCCGCAAGGCGCTATTTATAGCAACGGCAGCATCACTTGGGAAACCGACGGTTCCTCCGCCAAACTCACCCAAGGCGGCTCCAGCACCAACTTCAAGGAAGCCCAGGCATCAGACCAAACCGCGGCTGCTTCTGCCGCATCAGGTAAATAGCCATTCCCTGCGAAAAACCATAACAAATGCCTGTCTGAAAACTTTCAGACAGGCATTTCACAATAAACTTACTGCGTATCTCTATGCGCCCGATTCCACACGATTTCCGGCGTCAAATTATTCAAACAATCCGTATGCCCCAGCGGGCATTCACGTTTGAAACAAGGCGAGCATGTCAAATTCAGACTTACTACTTGGGCTTTATCACTCAGCGGCGGCGTATGTTCGGGGCTTGAAGAGCCATATATAGCCAACAATTTGCACCCCAAAGCAGCCGCAAGGTGCATCAGCCCGCTGTCATTACAAATCACCGTATCAGCGCAGGCAAGCAAGTCTATCGCTTCCGACAAACTGGTTTTTCCGCACAAATTAGCGCAGATGCCGCCGCATAAGGCATTGATTTCTTCGCCGATATCAAAATCTTTTTGCGAACCGAAAATCCAAATTTGCCAACCTTCCTCTGCATAACGGCGTGCCAGCTCGGCAAAATGCTTGGGCGGCCAACGTTTGGCCGGGCCGTATTCCGCGCCAGGGCAGAACGCGAGCACGGGCTTTTCCATGTTCAAACCGTGAGCAGCCAGTGCGGCTTGCTGGCTTTCCGAGTCTATCTGAAATTGCGGATTATCGGAATGGCCGTTAAACGCCTCTTGCCTGGGATAAGCCAGCGAGGTATAGCGGTCGACCATTAAAGGCAGGTACTCTTTATTGAGCTTGCGAATATCGTTGAGTAACAAATAGCGCGACTCGCCCACATACCCGGTGCGCTGACAGATGCCGGTTGCCGCGGCAATCAGTGCAGACTTCAGCGAGCCCGGCAACACAATCACTTGATCATACCCTTGTTTACCCAACTCCCGTCCGACTTTCCAGCGTTTTTTCAACTCCAGCTCGCCGTGGCCGAACGGATTTTCAATAATGCGGCTCACTTCCGGCATCCGCTCAAACACCGCCATCGACCATTTCGGCGCAAACACGTCTATCACAGAGCCCGGGTAAAGCTTGAGCAGGCGGCGGAACAGCGGCTGCGTCATCACGCAATCGCCGATCCAGCTCGGAGAAATAATGAGGATTTTCTTAGACATATTCGTCATTTAATAGCCAATGCCTGTCTGAAGCAACAATGAGCGGCTTTCAGACAGGCATTGTTTCAATCATTTAATGATGACCTTTAATTTCACCGTCTAGCCGATAAACCGTGCCACAGTAAGGGCATTCTACCGTGCCGTTTGATTCGATGGGCAAAAACACGCGCGGATGGCCGTTCCAAGTTTCATTTTTCGGGCCGGAGCAATGCAGCGGCAAATCATGCGGGGTAATCACAACAGGTTCGCGGGTTTCGCTCATGATTGGTTCCTTAATCAGGTTATCGGGTTAGTTTTATGGCGGTTATTGTACGACATAAGTATGCAGTTGTGTATGCTCCGGGCAAAGTGATTACACATGATTTTTTATAGCCAATCCGCCATTAAAATTCGTATCAAAGCCTTAAATCGTTTAAACTAGCGGCAGAATGCGTCAACTCGACCCGGAGCGAATAATGAAATTTATTTCCTTAATTTTTAAAATTCTGATTCTTATCGTATTTTTAATTCTGGCTGTCAACAATCTTCAAAAAGTACCGTTTTTCTATCTGCCTGCGCAACAGATTGATCTGCCACTAATCGCCTTATTATTCAGCTTTTTCGTGATCGGTGCCGTGTTCGGCGTATTGGCCATGTTCGGCCGCCTGTTGACCCTGCGCAGCGAAAACAACCGCCTGCGTCGCGAAGTGGAAAAAACCGCACGTATAAGCGTGCAAGACTTATACGCGCCTCCCCCCCTGCCCCACAATCCCGCACCTGTTGCCGAAACCCATAAAAAAGAAGCGGAAACCAAATGATGGAAACCGAAACTTGGATCTGGCTGGTGCCGATTATTCTTTTGCCGGTATTTTTCGCGATGGGCTGGTTTGCCGCACGGATAGACATGAAAACCGTTTTGCGGCATGCCAAAAGCGTGCCCGCCGGATTTTACAAAAGCCTGGACGCCCTGGTTGACCGCAACACCGGGCAAGCTGCCCGCAACCTCGCCGAAGTGGTAGATTTACGCCCGGCAGACTCTTATGATTTAAGCCTTACCTTAGGCAAGCTTTACCGCCAGCGCGGCGAAAACGACAAAGCCATCGCCATGCACAAAGCTTTGCTGGATTCGCCCGACACGGTGGGCGAAAAGCGCGAGCGCGTGCTGTTCGAACTGGGCCAAGACTACCAAAACGCCGGCTTGGTTGACCGCGCCGAGCAGATTTTTCTGGAATTGCAGCAAAGCAATATGGCCAAACAGGCACACGAAAAACTGCTCAATATCTACCAGCAAGACCGCGATTGGGAAAAAGCCATTGCTATGGCCAAGCTGCTCAATCACGACGAGCTGACCTACCAATTCGAAATTTCCCAGTTTTATTGCGAAATGGCGCAGGCCGCTTTGTTTAAATCCGATTTCGACACCGCGCACCAACATGCCCAAGCCGCTTTGTCAGCCAATTCAAAATGCACCCGCGCCAATATGATTTTGGGCGACATCGAGCTCAAACGCGGCAACTACCGCGCCGCACTGGATGCCTATGCCGCCATCGAAAAGCAAAACCATGCCTACCTGAGCATGGTGGGCGAGCGGATTTACGATGCCTACGATGCACTTGGCAAACCCGAAGAAGGCCTGCATGTATTGGTGAGCTATGCCGAAGCGTTTCCGCAAGTGGATTTGATCAATGTGATTTATGAAAAATCACTGCTGCTTAAAGGCGAGAAAGCCGCCAATGAAACCGCAGTGGAAATCGTGCGCCGCAAGCCCGATTTAAACGGTGTGTACCGCCTGCTCGGCCTGCAAATCAGCGACATGAATCCCACTTGGAAAAGCGATGCCGATATGGTACGCAGCGTTATCGGCCGCCAATTGCAGAAAAACTGGATGTACCGCTGCCGCCACTGCCACTTCAAATCGCAAGCCTTTTTCTGGCATTGCCCCGCCTGCAACAAATGGGAAACGTTCACACCCAACAAAATTGAAGTTTGATACTGTTCAGACAGGCATTGCTTTTACGATGCCTGTCTGAACACCAACCCACAGCGCCGACCATCATGCTTGATTTAAACCCGCAATCCTACGATTCACCCGAACAATTCATCTACACGTTGGCCGACCGTTATTTCGCCTACCTAGAAACCCACGGCGATGCAGCAGCCGACCTGCTTACCGACGAGCAACACGCCTTGATGGCCTATGTTTATCTCGACAGCCAAGTGCAGGAAGGCGGCTTCGTGCAACTTATCGCTTCGGGCTACGGCGAATATGTGTTGCTCAACCCGCTTGCCGACAGCCTGCGCCGCTGGAAAATCAAACCCACCCCGAAAATCCTAGACCAAGCCAAAGCCCTTTATCTGAAACACGGCGGGGAAATTGAGCGCTTAAGTTCGGAAGGCGCCGGGGCGGACAGCTTACGGGCGCAATTTCCCGAATTTGAAGAGTTGGATGCCGATTACTACGACTGCGCCGAAGCCGACATGGCCGCAGCAGCCGAATACATTGCCCGTCACGCAGCCAAATTCAGCGCCTTACCATAATGCCTGTCTGAAAGCCATCATTTTAAGGATGCACCATGAACCCTTTAATCACCGATTTCACCCCGCCCGCTTCCCATTCGCCCGTGATTGTGGCGCTGGATTTTGCCAACGAAGCCGACACGCTTCATTTCGTGCGCAAGCTGGATCCCGCGCTCTGCCAGCTCAAAATCGGCAAAGAATTATTCACCTCCACCGGCCGAAGCTTAGCCGTAAAACTGATTAACCAAGGCTTCAAACTTTTTCTCGACTTGAAATACCACGACATTCCCAACACCGTTGCCCAAGCATGCAAAGTGGCCGCCGATATGGGTGTGTGGATGGTGGATATGCACGCTTCCGGCGGCCGCCGCATGATGGAAGCCGCCGCCGAAGCCGTGGCTAATCATAGCCACAAACCTTTGTTAATCGGCGTAACCGTACTGACCAGCATGGAACAAAGCGACCTGGCAGAAATCGGGCTTACACTGCCGGTGGAAGAATTGGTTGTGCGTTGGGCCAAACTCGCCCAAAGTTCGGGCTTAGACGGGGTGGTCTGCTCCGCGCTCGAAGCCGCCCCGCTGCGCACCGCTTTAGGCAGCAGTTTCGTGTTGGTTACCCCCGGCATCCGCCTCGACATCGCCGGCAATAACGACGACCAACGCCGCATCATGACACCGGCGCAAGCCCTCGCAGCAGGCTCCAGCTACCTCGTGATGGGCAGGCCGATTACCCAAGCGGCCGACCCCGTGGCCGTATTGCGCGAAATCAACACCCTGACCGCAGTATAAAACAATGCCTGTCTGAAAACATACGGAATGCAAGAAAGAACACCATGATTCTCTACGCAGAAACCCTGAGAAGCCGCTTAGCCAATGCCCGCGTTTTGGTGGTGGGCGACGTTATGCTCGACCGTTACTGGTTCGGCGACGTTTCCCGCATTTCCCCCGAAGCGCCCGTGCCCGTTGCCAAAATCGATAAAACCGACCAACGCGCAGGCGGCGCGGCCAACGTGGCGCGCAATATCGCCGCGCTGGGCGGGCAGGCCGCTTTGCTTTCCGTTACCGGAGACGACGAAGCCGCCGACAGCCTCGATATGCTGATGCAAAAATGGGGCGTATCCGCACATCTGCTGCGCGATACGGACATTTCCACCACAGTAAAACTGCGCGTTATCGCGCGCAACCAGCAGCTTATCCGCCTTGATTTTGAAGACAACCCCAATCACGAAATATTGTCGCAAGTGAAAGAGCAATATCAAGCGCTGTTGCCGCATTATGATCTGGTAATTCTTTCCGACTACGGCAAAGGCGGGCTTACCCATGTAACCACTTTTATCGATTGGGCGCGCGAAGCCGGCAAACCCGTATTGGTCGACCCCAAAGGCGATGACTATGAAAAATATGCAGGCGCCACCCTGCTTACACCCAACCGCGCGGAATTGAAAGAAGTGGTCGGCAGCTGGAAAGACGAAACCACGCTTACCGAAAAAGCCCAACAACTACGCCGCCGCCTCGGCTTAAACGCCCTGCTGCTTACCCGCAGCGAAGAAGGTATGACGCTCTTCCGCAACGGCGATCCGCACCACCAACCCACCCAAGCGCGCGAAGTTTATGATGTATCCGGCGCGGGCGACACCGTTATCGCCGGCATGGGCTTGGGTTTGGCCGCAGGTTTGGATTTACCCGAAGCCATGCAGCTGGCCAACATTGCCGCAGGCGTGGTGGTGGGCAAAGTCGGCACGGCCGTCTGCTCTTTTGAGGAGTTGGCAGAAGGTTTGTGATGCGCTATATGTACGTCGGAACACACAATATTCAGCATGCCGCCAGCACGGCAAAGCTTTTTTTGAATATCCGGCTGTGTTCAGGCGCTTTGGGAGAAACCGGTGCCTTTCGGCAGGCCCGAACCATAAAAAAGAGTGAGGAATCATGACCAAATATTACCGCACCCGCTTAGAGTTCACTTGGGACGACAGCCAATACAAAGACGGTGATTTTACTCCGCAAAAACTCGAACCCGTGGTAACCGAATGGTTGGCGCAACACGGTTTCGACCCGAACACTACGCACGATTTCGACGCCAGCGTCGACGAACCTTTTTCCTACGGTTTCACCGGCATGACGTCCGACCAGCTCATCGCCCTGCTCGTCCACATCGCATCCGCCTTTCCAGACGTTCATTTTTACGCACGCGGCGCCGGAGAATCTTTCGGCGACATGTGGCTGCGCGAATTTCACAAAGGCAAAACCATTTTTTCCGCAGGGCCTTATCAAACAGACAATCAGGAAATTGAAAAAAAACGCGGCTGGTTCGACCGCCTGTTCCGCTAAACCCAAGCACAATGCCTGTCTGAAAAACTTTCAGACAGGCATTCCAACCTTTCACAACATCCGCCCCATCGCCGCCCGTTTCATTCCAAATTCTTTTGTTATAATATCTCCGACAATCCAAAGAAACACTGCATATTCCACGCAACACTACACATTTTCAAACATCCGCCCGCAACATTAAGGAAACATCTATGACCATCATCGTAACCGGCGCCGCCGGCTTTATCGGCAGCAATATCGTAAAAGCGCTCAACGAGCGCGGCATTACCGACATCGTTGCCGTTGACAACCTCACGCGCGGCGAAAAATTTACCAATTTGGCCGACAGTGAAATCGCCCATTATCTCGACAAACACGAATTTATCCGCCAAGTGCGCGAACACATCCTGCCGTTTGACGACATCGAAGCCGTATTTCATGATGGTGCCTGTTCCGACACTATGGAACACAACGGCCACTATATGATGGAAAACAACTACCAATACAGCCTGGATTTGCTGGATTGGTGTCAAGACGAGCGCATCCCGTTTATCTACGCATCCAGCGCCGCCGTATACGGCAAAGGCGAAATCTTCCGCGAAGAGCGCGAACTGGAGCGCCCGCTCAATGTGTATGGCTATTCCAAATTCCTGTTTGACCAAGTTGTGCGCCGCCGCATGGCGGAAGGCCTCAAAGCCCAAGTAGCCGGCTTCCGCTATTTCAATGTTTACGGCCCCCGCGAACAACACAAAGGCCGTATGGCCTCAGTAGCCTTTCACCATTTCAACCAATACCGCGAACAAGGTTACGTTAACCTTTTCAGCGGCTACGACGGTTATGGCGACGGCGAGCAAAGCCGCGATTTCGTCAGCGTGGAAGATGTTGTTAAAGTGAACCTGTTTTTTTTAGACCACCCTGAAATTGTCGGCATCTTCAATCTCGGAACCGGTCGCAGCCAACTGTTTAACGACTTGGCCGCCGCCACCGTCAACGCCTGCCGCATCGCCGAAGGCAAGCCGGCAATGAGCTTGCAGGAATTGGTTAAAGAAGAATTGATACGCTACATCCCCTTCCCCGACGCACTCAAAGGCAAATACCAAAGCTTTACCGAAGCCGATATTTCCCGACTGCGCGAAGTGGGCTACGAAGAAGCCTTCTTTGATGTAAACGAGGGCGTCAGCCGCTACGTTTACTGGCTGCTTGAAAACAATCAATAACCCGACCACGCCTGTCTGAAACACATATATTTTCAGACAGGCATATTTTAAAAACCATAAAACAAAGGAGAAACACCATGAATCAAGAATTCAGCACCGCCGATTTAATCGACATCGCACCCGACACCCCATCATGCGAAACCCAGTTCCGCAGCTTCGGCAGAAGAACCCACTTCTGCGGTCGCGCACGCACCGTAAAATGCGACCGCGACAACGGCCTGATTAAGCAGCTGATGAACACCAATTCCGATGGAGAAGTGCTGATCATCGACGGCGGTGGCTCACTTGCCAGCGCCTTGATGGGCGACCTGATTGCCGGAGCCGGCGCTGCAAACGGCTGGGCAGGCGCTGTGATTTACGGCGTAATACGCGACAGCAGCGCTATCGGCTTGATGGATTTCGGTGTCAAAGCCTTGGGCACCAACCCGCGTAAGAGCGCCAAAGACTGCGCAGGAGAAGTGGATATACCGGTATCATTCGGCAACGTTACTTTCCGCCCCGGCGATTATGTTTATTGCGATGAAGACGGCGTTTTGGTATCTGAAACAGCGATAGAACCTGCTTGATGCAATTATCAAAACACCATAGTCAATCAATTTAAAAATAGTGGACTCGTCATACTCGGGCTTGACCCGAGTATCCCCAAGGTTATCGAATTGGCAAATATCCGGGGCAAACCGCTGTATGGCAGTCCTATTACTAAATAAGCAGACCCAACCGTATCCAATACATATTTTTTCAATTAAATACATTAAAATATATTTTCTTAATTTTTTTTACTTTAAACCAGCCCCAAACAACCTCCCATCAAAAAAGAAAACCGATTAAAAATCATACCTCTTGAGCTGTATCAAAAAGTTCTTAATATTGTATTTACCTAAAAATTACCTCATATTTAATTGTAAAGTTAATTAAAAAGTTGTTATAATTCCACCTGGGTTTCAGAGTATTTACTCTTATATATAATTAATAACCAAACACAAACAGGAAACATCATCATGAATATACTGGGATGGGAATACAGAAAAACCGATGGGCGCTACTGGTGGCTGCTCGGTACACTTGCTTTAATCGGCGGCATGGTCGGCATCCTTCCGATTATTGTTGCGCTTTCAATCAACCCCGGGGTACAGGCTGCCCGCAATCCTGATATGCTGATTAGTTTGGCCTTAATGGGTTGGCGCTTCGGCTTCCTACCATCAGTGCTCACGTGGGCTGTGTTATTTATTATGGATTTGAAGCGCGGCGTTTTCGGCACGCTCATCACCATGATTACCGCCGCATTCACTTCCCTGCTTACCGGATGGCTGATTTACGAGTTGAGCTTTATGCAAGGTTTGTTAGCCGGTTTATGCGGCGCATTTGCAGGCTGGGCTTTTTCCTTATGCCTGCCTGACCACCCGAAGAAAAAAAGCAACTTCTAAAGCTTAATCAGTTCTTAACGTCAAAAATGCCTGTCTGCAATTTCAGACAGGCATTTTGTTTAATTCAAACAGATAACTATTTACCCGCATTAGCAGTCGGATTAATCAGAATTTCGACCCGGCGGTTTTGCGCTTTACCCGCTGCGGTATCATTGCCGGCAACAGGCTGGCGCGAACCATAACCAATCGTGCTCAATCGCGAACCCGCTACACCGCGCTGAACCAGATAATCCGCCACTGAACGGGCACGCCGTTCAGACAGGGGTTGGTTAATCGCATCATTCCCGCTGCTGTCGGTGTGGCCTGCCACGGTAATCGTGGTTTCAGGATATTGCACCAAAGTTTCGGCCGCTTTGTTCAAAGAATCCATAGCCGCACCGCTCAAAGTCGCGCTGTTGGTGTCAAACGTTACCGCGCTCGGCATAGTCAGCTTGATTTGGTTGCCTTCGCGGGAAACCTGTACCTCGCTGTTTTTCAGGCTCTCGCGCAATTTGGCTTCCTGATAGTCCATATAGCCGCCCACACCGGCACCCACCGCACCACAGGCCAAAGCCGCATTACGCGCACCTTTGCCGCCATGGGTAATCGCACCGATCGCACCGCACGCAGCCGCGCCGCCCAAACCATACATGGCGGTTTTGCTTACCTTTTGCTGGCCGGTGGTAGGATCAGTAACACAGCCGGTCAAAGACATAGCGGAAGCCGCCGCTAACACAGTTAAAGTTTTCATCATGTTCATTTTACGATGTCCTTTCAGGAGGGAGGGATGTGAACAAATTTACATACATTACTGTTTTTATTATCCGACAAAATACTTTTCTCAAAGTTTCTTTAACAAGATATTACGTTTGGATACCGCTCAACCCGTTTTCCCTCCGCTTGCCGCAATATCGTGTGCCATTTTGCAGCAAAATTACCCGCGGCTCTTCTATGGCAAACAATCGGAAATACCCGTTCAAACCAATAAAAATGCCTGTCTGAAACTTTTTCAGACAGGCATTCCAAGATACTTGAGGCGTTACAGAGTACGCGCCACTTCTACAATGTCAAACACTTCCAGCTGGTCGCCTTCCATGATGTCATTATAGTTTTTCAGCATCAAGCCGCATTCAAAGCCCATGCGCACTTCTTTCACATCGTCTTTGAAGCGTTTTAAAGATGCCAGCTCGCCGGTATGGATAACCACATTGTTACGGATCAGACGGACATGCGAATCGCGTTTTACTACGCCGTCGGTTACCATACAGCCGGCAATATTGCCCACTTTCGATACCGAAATCACCTGGCGGATTTCCACCGTGCCCGTTACCTGCTCTTTCTCTTCCGGAGCCAACATGCCGCTCATGGCCGCTTTCACATCATCGATGGCATCATAGATGATGTTGTAGTAACGGATTTCCACATCTTCGGTTTCCGCCAACTTGCGCGCAGAAGCATCGGCGCGCACGTTAAAGCCGATAATAAATGCGCCGGAAGCAATCGCCAAGTTCACATCGCTTTCAGTAATGCCGCCCACACCGCTGTGCAATACGTTCACTTTCACCTCGTCGGTGGAAAGTTTCTGCAAGCTGCCCGCAAGCGCTTCGTAAGAGCCTTGCACGTCGGCCTTGATAATCACAGAAAGGTTTTGTGCCTGGCCTTCGCCCATGTTGTTGAACATATTTTCCAACTTGGCGGCTTGCTGTTTGGCCAAACGCACGTCGCGGTATTTGCCTTGGCGGAACAGTGCGATTTCGCGGGCTTTTTTCTCGTCGGCAAGCACCATCGCGTCTTCGCCCGCATTCGGCACGTCCGACAAACCGAGAATTTCCACCGGAATGGAAGGCCCTGCTTCTTCAATCGGCTTTCCGTTCTCGTCAATCATGGCGCGCACTTTACCGAAAGCCGTACCGGCCAACAGCATATCGCCTTTTCTCAAAGTACCGCTTTGTACCAGCAAGGTGGCTACCGCACCGCGGCCTTTATCCAAACGTGCTTCCACAATAATACCTTTGGCAGGTGCGTCAACCGGAGCTTGTAGCTCCAATACTTCAGCTTCCAGCAACACCGCTTCCAACAGCGCATCAATATTGATGCCTTGTTTGGCAGATACGTCCACAAATTGGGTCGTGCCGCCCCAAGAATCGGGAATAACCTCGTAGTTGGTCAATTCCTGACGGATGCGCTCCGGGTTCGCGGTGTCTTTATCGATTTTGTTCACAGCCACCACAATCGGCACGCCCGCTGCTTTTGCATGGGCAATCGCCTCAATGGTTTGCGGCATCACGCCGTCGTCGGCAGCTACAACCAGAATCACGATGTCGGTTGCCTGGGCACCGCGCGCACGCATTGCGGTAAACGCTTCGTGACCTGGAGTATCCAAGAAAGTAATCACACCGCGCGGTGTTTCCACATGGTAGGCACCGATATGTTGGGTAATGCCGCCGGCCTCACCCTGCACCACTTTAGCGCGACGGATGTAGTCAAGCAGCGAGGTTTTACCGTGGTCGACGTGACCCATCACGGTAACCACGGGCGGACGCGGTAATTTTTCGGCTTCAACAAGCTCCGCACCTTCTTCCAAGAAAGCTTCCGGATCGTCCGCAGCAGCAGGTTTGCCGATGTGGCCCATTTCTTCTACCACAATCAGCGCGGTTTCTTGGTCAAGCGATTGGTTGATGGTTACCATCATGCCCATTTTCATCAGGGCTTTAACCACTTCCACACCTTTTACAGCCATTTTGTGCGCCAAATCGGCCACGGTAATGGTTTCAGGCACCAAAACCTCATGCACCACCGGCTCGGTAGGCGCGGTAAAGGCGTGTTGGTTCGGCTCAAGCTTGAGTTTCTTGCCTTTTTTACCGCCGCCGCGCACGCGCTCTTCATTGCCGTGCGCCGCATTGCGGTCTTTGCCCTTGCCTTTGCCTTTCGCGCCGCGTGACTGCATATCACCATCATCACGGTTGCGGCGGTCTTCCTTCTTGCGGCTGCCGCTGCTCGGATTCACATCTTCCGCTCCGCGGTCTTTGGCCTTAGCCGAAGGGCTGCCTGAAACGGCCAACGGCTTTTTCTCTGACGGTTTGGCAGAACGTTGCTCGTCGGCACGCGCTTTTTGTGCGGCCCGCGCCTCTTCCTGAGCCTGCTTTTTCGCTTCTTCACGGCGCTGCTGACGCTCTTGACGCTCTTGTTTTTCACGTAAAAGCGCCTCTTGATGCGCACGCAGGGCAGCCGCACGGCGGGCTTCTTCATCCCGCGCAGCCTGCTCCGCAGCACTAACTACTTCCACAGGCTTAGGCAGAGGGGCGTTCTTTTTGTCTTTCCCTTTTTTCGCCGGTTTTTCGAATTTCGGTGCTTCCTCAACCGGAGCGGCCTGTTGCTCTTTTGCTGCTTCGGCTTTTACCTGCTCTTCAGCCTTTTGTTTGGCTTCTTCTGCAAGTTTTTTAGCCTCTGCTTCTGCTTTGGCTTTTTCTTCTGCTTCCGCCTCTGCTTCCGCTCGGGCTTGCTGCTCGGCTGCTGCTTCTTCCGCGGCTTTTTGCTGCTGAGCTTTAGCCTGAACCACCAATTCTTCAGGCGAAGGCACAACAACTTTGCGGCTGCGGCGGCGCGTTTCTACCTGCACGCCGTCAATAGTGCTGCGTTCGGTTTTTTTGCGGGCAATGCTGATTGTGCTGCTTTGCGTATCATGGCTTTGCTTCAGATAGGCAAGCAATAAAGCTTTATCGTCGGCAGTAATTTCATCGCTGCCTGATAATTTGGCAACACCGGCACTTTTCAGTTGTTTCAGCAGCTCTTCCACCGGTTTTTTCAGATCTGCTGCAAATTGTTCTACGGTACTGTTACTCATGCCTTACCTCTCATTTATTTTCTTCTTCGAACCAGTGGGCGCGGGCAGCCATAATCACTTTTTCAGCTTCTTCTTTGCTGACGCCGGTAATTTCGATTAATTCGTCAATAGCCAATTCTGCCAAGCCGTCGCGGTCGATAATGCCGGCTTGAGCCAAATCACGCAGCATATCTTGATCCACACCTTCCAGCGTTTTCAGATCTTCTGCGATTTCTTCCAATTTTTCCTCGGAAGCAATGGCCAACGTGAGGATGGCATCGCGGGCGCGATTGCGCAAAGTGTCAACCGTGGCTTCATCAAAGCCGATTTCCACCAATTCTTCCGCCGGCACATAGGCCACTTCCTCCAAAGTTGAGAAGCCTTCTTGAACCAATGCATCAGCGGTATCTTCATCCACGTTCAGATGCTGAACAAATAAGTTACGGATAGCTGCATCTTCCGCGGCATGGCGCTCTTCCGCTTCTTGAACAGTCATAATGTTCAGCTGCCAGTTGGTCAAATCGGCTGCAAGGCGCACGTTTTGTCCGCCGCGTCCGATAGCAAGCGCTAGTTGGTCTTCAGCCACCACCACATCAACCGCGTGCTTGTCTTCATCAATCAGAATGCGGGTTACTTCAGCCGGAGAAAGCGCATTAATCACAAACTGCGCAGTTTCGGGCGACCACAACACCACATCAATGCGCTCGCCATTAAGCTCATTGCTTACAGCGTTAATACGCGAACCCCGCACACCGATACAGGTGCCTTGAGGGTCGATACGTTGGTCGTTTGATTTAACTGCGATTTTCGCGCGTTGGCCCGGATCACGGGCAGCCTCTTTGATTTCCAAAAGGCCGTCGGCAATTTCAGGCACTTCCTGTTCAAACAATTTAACCAAGAATTCACGTGAAGTACGGCTCAGAATCACTTGTTTGCGCGAACCTTGTTCGTCTACACGTAAAAACAACGCGCGGATGCGGTCTCCGTTACGGTAGTTTTCGCGCGGGATCATTTGGTCCCGCGGAATCAGAGCATCAAGTTTGCCGATTTCAACAATAAGTCCGTGGCGCTCAATACGTTTCACTGTACCCATAACAATGTCTTCTTTGCGCTCCAAGAATTCATTCAGGATTTTCTCGCGCTCGGCATCACGGATACGTTGGAGAATAATTTGTTTGGCTGTTTGTGCAGCTTGACGGCCAAAAGCTTCGTTTGGCAGTTGTTCTTCGTAATATTCGCCGATCTGAATGGTTGTGCCCGGGATTTCTTCCTGAATTTCTTCAATGGTCTTTTCGGTATCCGGATAGGTGTAATCTTCATCCGCCACGATTAACCAGCGGCGGTAAGTAGAATATTCACCGGTATCCCGGTTGATTTCCACACGCACATCCATATGCTCGCGCTCGGATTTTTTCTTGGCGGCGGTGCCTAATGCAAACTCCAGCGCATCAAACACCACATCCGGATCTACGTTTTTCTCGCTGGCAAGTGCTTCGGCCAATTGCAACATTTCGCGACTCATGGTCAAACTCCTGATTGATTTGATTTTAAAATTTGAATTCGGGTTTCAGGCGGGCTTTGTCGATATTGGATAGAGCCAATTCAACGGTTTTACCGTCGAAGGAAATGCGCACGATATCATCCTTGCAGCCCTCGATGTGTCCGATAAAGTTTTTCTGTCCGTCAACCGGCAGGCGGGTTTTGATTCTTGCCTGCTCTCCGACAAAGCGCTCAAAATCGGCAGCTTTTTTCAGGGGGCGGTCAAGACCCGGGCTGGAAATTTCCAGATTTTTATAGTCGATGTCTTCCACCATAAACACGCGGCTCAAATGATTGCTCACGGTTGCGCAGTCTTCCACCGTTATGCCGCCTTCTTTATCGATAAATACACGCAAAGTGCCTTGGGCAGTCAGCTCGAAGTCCACCACTTCATAGCCTAAGCCGGGCAGGGTTTTCTCAAGAATGCTTTGAATATCCAAATTCCGCTCCGTAAAAAACAAAAAATGGCCCTGTGGCCATTCTTCATATAACTGAAAAATTTTGTGGATTATAAACCTTTTATTCATAAAAGAAAAGTGTTTGTTTTAATCGCTTTATCTAGGTTTCAGACAGGCATTATTATCCTTGCACAAAGAGTGCGCCGAGACTAGAATTAGCAGCTTAATTCTCAAATTTCATTATAAATACCAACAAGATAAGGTTTTCACTATGGCCAACCGCACCGTCTACAATTTCTCCTCCGGCCCCGGCACACTGCCCGAAGCCGTTTTGCGCACGGCCCAGCACGAGATGCTGGATTATAACGGCACAGGCATGTCGGTGATGACGATGAGCCACCGTTCCGACATGTTTATGGGCATCCTGCATCATGCGGAACAGGATTTGCGCGGGCTGCTTGCGATTCCTGACAACTATAAAGTGCTGTTTCTACAAGGCGGCGCCAATGCGCAATTCAATATGGTGGTCATGAACTTTGCCAATGGCTTCAAGCGCGTGGATTCGGTGGTAACGGGCAATTGGTCGGCTACCTCGCATTCCCAAATGGGCAAACTTTCTGATGTAGACATTCATCTGGCGGCAGACGGCAAGCCGTCCGGCTACACGGCTTTACCAGGTGTTGAAGAATGGGATATTGATGCCGGCTCGGCTTTTGTGCATTTTGTGAGCAATGAAACCGCCAATGGCCTGCAATACCGCACCATGCCGAAGCTGACCTCAGGCATGCCGCCTTTGGTTTGCGATATGTCGAGCGAGATTCTTTCGCGCAAAATCAATGTGGCCGATTTCGGCGTGATTTACGCAGGTGCGCAAAAAAACATCGGCCCGTCGGGCGTAACTGTGGTGATTATCCGAGAAGATTTGCTGGAACGCTGCTCCGACCGCGTGCCGAACGTGTGGAACTACAAAGCACATATCAACAAACAAGGCATGTACAACACGCCCGCCACTTATCCGATTTACATTGCCGGTTTGACGTTCCGCTGGCTGCAAACACAAGGCGGCCTAAAAAAGATGGAGGCTTTAAATGATTTGAAAGCCGAAACCCTTTATTCCGCCATTGATAACAGCGGCGGCTTCTACACCAATAATATCCACCCGGATGCGCGCTCAAAAATGAATGTGGTCTTTTCAACAGGCAATGTCGATTTAGATAAACGCTTTGCCCTCGAAGCATCTTTCCAGGGCTTGGAATTTCTGAGCGGCTACAAAAGCGTGGGCGGTATGCGCGCCAGTATTTACAATGCCATGCCGCTAGAAGGTGTGGCGGCTTTGATTGACTTTATGGCTGAATTCCAACTCCGTTACGGTTAATGTCTTACCATACTGCCACACCAAATTAAAAGCCATAGCCGAAAACTTATAGCTCCTCTTCAGGAGCTTCACAATGCCTGTCTGAACATCTTTCAGACAGGCATGTCATTGATGAACGGGACCACATAATTGATTCATTACCCTACCCGAGATATTGCTATAATGCCTGTCTGAAAACATTTCAATCTATATTCAATAATGAAACAAGCCAAACGCTACCCTTTTTTAAAACTGCAACACACCCGCCTATCTTTCTACTTTGAAGACCAATCCGGTTTTTCCCCGCTGCCTGCCGAACATAAATTCCGGCAATGGATATGGCATGCCCTTAAAAACGAATACCGCCGTGCCGACATCAGCCTGATTCTGCTCGACGAAGAAGACGCACGCGCCTACAACCGCGACTACCGGGGCAAAGATTACGCCACCAACGTATTGAGTTTTGCGCTTGACGAAGGCGAAACCGTGCTTGCGCAAAACCCCGACACCCTCAGCGGCGACCTTATAATCTGCCCGCAAGTCGTTGCCAAAGAAGCCGCAGAACAGGGCAAAACGCTGGAAGCACATTTCGCCCATCTTACCCTACACGGCACATTGCATTTGATGGGCTATGACCATATTTCCGAAGAAGAAGCCGAAATTATGGAATCACTTGAAATTAAACTGTTAAATCAGTTAGCATACCCAAACCCTTACCAACAGGACAAAATCTGACATGGAAGACCCGTCGAAGCCCAATTTTTTTGAACGCCTCATCAACCGCATCACCAACGATGCGCCAGAATCCGCTGAAGAAGTTGTCGATATCCTGCGTCAGGCGCACGACCGCAAAGTATACGATGCCGAAACCTTACAACGACTCGAAAAAATATTGGATTTCAATGAGCTGGAAGTGCGCGACGCCATGATTACGCGCGCCCAAATGAATGTCATCAAATCGGGCGACAGCTTGGAGCGCATCGTAGCCTACATCATCGAAACCGCTCATTCCCGCTTTCCCGTTATCAGTGAAGACAAAGACAATGTTTTGGGCATTCTGCACGCCAAAGACCTGCTGAGATATGCGTTCAGCAACGAATATTTCAATTTAGAAAGCATTCTGCGCCCAGCAGTGTTCGTACCCGAAGGCATGCCGCTGAACATGCTGCTCAAAGCCTTCCGCGAGCAACGCAACCACATGGCCGTGGTTATCGACGAATACGGCGGCGTATCGGGGCTGGTTACGTTTGAAGACCTGATTGAAGAAATCCTCGGCGATATCGAAGACGAATTCGACGAAGACGACAGCGCCGACAACATTTTCGCCGTGTCCGAAGGCCGCTGGCGCATCAATGCGTTTACCGAAGTGGAAGACATCAACGACTATTTCGGCACCGACTATGACGACGAAGAAGCCGACACCATCGGCGGCTTGGTTATTCAAGAATTGGGGCGTTTGCCGGTGCGCGGCGAAAAAGTCACTCTGGGCAAGCTGCAATTTACCGTAGCCCGCGCCGACAACCGCAGGCTGCACACATTAATGGCAACTAAAATTAGAGAAGAATAAATCTTTACAATCTACATAATTTACCGGAGGAATAATATATGGGTGAAAAAATTCGTGGAAAGTTAAAATCCATTTACGGCGGTAGAGCGGCAGCAGGAAGGGACAGGCTTCCCTTATCAGTATTGAAAGGCATGACTCCCGAACAACACTGCCAACAAGAAATTAAAAAATCATCCGGGAAAGGCTATTTCAAAAAACAATCACCCGGTGAGGACGTATGCATGCTACCCGGAGGTTATTTTTCAGGGGGAAACTTGGAAGGTGTTTTCAGCTATTACTATGATACTTATGAAAAAATTGAATTAAACTCAGAAACCACAGCGACTCTGCCTAAAAATCGGACGCGCACTACAATTGGCGTAGGCGAAGAAGTAACAATCTATTCTAACACTCCCGTGAAATGGCAGGTCAATACAAGCTTAATCAACTCGTCTGTTCCACAGGGACTATCCAACCGGTTCACTTTTACGGCACTTGATAAAGCCGGTTCGGTAACCATCACTGCGAAGCATGATTATGATGAAGAAAGCATTACATTTTCAATTATAGAACCTAAAGAAGTAAAATTTAAATTAGCCAAAAAAGTACATATTAAAGATGTGATGGGCACCGGCTTTACAGCCGATATGTTTATATTACCCAATACCGTAAACTTCAGCGCCCTGCAATTCCGTGAATTAGAAAGCTACGCTCGGGGCAGCGGCATACTTTCCGATGCAACCGGTCAGCCTCACGGCGACTACAAAGATGGCGGGAGCGAGTGGCTGAAATGTTTTTACAGCAACGGCAAGCCAAACTATCTAAACGGAACAGATTTAGCCTATGGCGGAAGAAACGATTACCCTGTTCCTTTACCGTTGCCGGAAAGCGGAAATGTTACTTTTTTTATTTACTATGAATGGAAATTAGGCAAACAAGGCCGCCCTAAAAAAATAAATTCCGCCGTTATTCAAACCACCCGCATTCAAACGAATGGCTATATTACAACAAGGAAAAATGATCAGTATATAACTTCTTATTATAAAGATCCCACTATAAACCCGCCAAATCCAATCCCTGCCCCTAAACCCATTCCGAAGAATCAATGGAACAAGCCCAAACAGAAATAATGAAATGAAAATAAACGGTATACCTATGTAAAA
>NZ_JH165159.1:893411-924278 GCF_000227765.1 Neisseria wadsworthii 9715 | reverse complement strand
TATTTTCATTTATATTAATTATTCATTTTAAATGATTCATATAATCCCAGTTCAT
Organism: Neisseria wadsworthii 9715; assembly: GCF_000227765.1. GTDB lineage: Bacteria > Pseudomonadota > Gammaproteobacteria > Burkholderiales > Neisseriaceae > Neisseria > Neisseria wadsworthii. The sequence goes on along the minus strand of NZ_JH165159.1, from coordinate 924,223 downwards.
GAAAGAAAGCATCTCTTACCTCAGGCCACTGGGATAAATCATACTTCACATTCCATATGATTTTCTCTCTGTCTTCAGCTTTATTCAAATCATAAAACTGCCCGATATATTGTGTATAGTCGGCAACAGAAGCATTAAACTTATCAATCTCCTCCAACTCGTTTTGTATCTCGCAGCTTTGACCGGCGGCAAAACGGGCGACCGAGCTGATCATATCTTTCATTGCCACACTATATATCATGCACCCTATGCGGTTTTCTTGAGGAAAATATTTGGGATTCTTTAAATCAAAAGCAACATGGTTTGCCAATCTATAAGCTCTGGTGACCAACTTTAGCCATTCATCCCGGTTATTTTGATTAATATGTCCTTCCCTAGCAAGCAGGCGTAGTTGATCGGTTGCCAATGGAAGCGACGCTCTTTTGTCACCTTCTGGAAAGCCCCTGTTAAAATAACCATCCAGCTGCACAGAGATTTCCTTCAGCGATGCCACATCTTGGGAAGATGACTGCGGCTGCAGTGAATACGATTGCAATCCAGTGCAACCCGATAACATCAATAAAGCAGAAGTCAGTAAGATACTCCGTTTCATTTTTATGCTCCCTTAATTTTTTTATGCTTTTGAATCAATACACAATCAATCTGTACCTAATACCAAGCCTGTCTGAAAATATACCACAACTGTATTAATATACGCATGCTTTATCCGTTATAATATTCCCAAAAAACGGACCATCCAAGAACTAAGGACTATTCACACATGGCTTTTTCCACCCTCTTTACCCTACTCGACGATATCGCTTCCATCCTCGACGACGTTTCCCTGATGACCAAAATGGCAGCCAAAAAAACCGCCGGCGTGGTTGGCGACGATTTGGCGCTGAATGCCAATCAAGTAACCGATGTCCACGCCGACCGTGAATTGCCGATAGTGTGGGCGGTGGCTAAAGGCTCCTTGGTCAACAAAGCTATTCTGATTCCCGTTGCGTTGCTGCTTTCGGTATTCGCGCCCTCGCTGATTGTGCCGCTGCTGATGATAGGCGGCGCTTATCTGTGTTTTGAAGGCGTGGAAAAGCTGCTGCACAAATTTTTGCACAAAGATGGCGAAACCCATACCGTCGATACCGTCAAACCCGATGAAGTGATTAGCGAAAAAGACAAAATCCGTGGCGCTATCCGCACCGATTTCATTCTTTCTGCCGAAATCATCATCATCGCTTTGAGTGTGATGGCGCAATCGCCGCTCAGTGTGAAAATCATTTCCCTTTCCGCTATCGGCATCGGTATCACCATCGCTGTTTACGGCTTGGTGGCAGCGATTGTGAAAGCCGATGATTTGGGTTTGAAAATGATGCAGCAAGGCGGCGCTTCCGCCACCATCGGCAAAGGCATTATCGGCTTTATGCCTTGGTTTATGCGCTTTTTGAGCGTGGCCGGCACGATTGCCATGTTTTTGGTCGGCGGCGGTATTTTCGTGCACTATGTCGGCAGCCTACACCACTTCCTCGAAGCGCGCGGCTGGGCCGACGGTCTGATGGGTGGTCTTGCCAGCTTGGTAATAGGCGTGATTATCGGCGCCATCGTTTGTGCCGTGGTGCTGCCACTGATGAAAGCCTTTGGCAAGAAAGAAGCCCACTAAATCCGTCTAGAAAACAGCGGCTTGCCAGGCTATGTAGTGAATCACTATATAATGCCTGTCTGAACACTTTTTCAGACAGGCATTACTCACACCTATCTATAATTATGACATTTTCCCGTTTCGACACACTCTGGCAAAAACCCGCCGTTTACTGGCCGCTGCTGGTTATTCTGGCTGCCGCCACACCTTTCACATTCGCGCCGTATTACCATTTCTGGCTGATGCCGCTCATCTTCGGCGCTCTGATCCGCCTGCTTGAATTGCGGCCCGGACGCCAAATCCGCAGCGCCTATCTGTTCGGGCTGATTGCCTATGTCTGCCAGTTTTACTGGATACACACCGCCCTGCACGATATTTCCGGCCTGCCCAATATTTATGCCATACCGCTAACCTTCCTACTGCCCGCTTATCTGGCCCTGTTTCCCATGCTGGCCGTGTGGCTGTGGCAGAAAACCCGACTCAGCCGCCCGCTAAAAACCGGCATCGCCCTACCCGTTTACTGGACGCTTGCCGAATTCGCCCGAGAGCGCCTGCTCACAGGCTTCGGCTGGGGGGCTTTAGGCTACTCGCAAATTGCCGACTTCAGCCCGTTGGCCGGGTTCGCTCCCGTTGGCGGCATTCATTTGGTTACACTCGCCACCGCTTTTGCCGGCGCTTGGCTTGTGCTGGTTATCGACAACCCCGGGCAAACCAAGCAACGCATCGTCAGCGCCGCAGCACTCGCCGCCCTGCTGCTTACCGGCGGTTTGTTGCGCCAAGTAGAATTTACCCGGCCGGACGGCAGCAAAGCCACCGTTGCCCTACCGCAAGGCAATATCCCACAAACCCTGAAATGGGACGAAGCCCAAGTGCTGCCGACCATACAGCGGTATCTCGACATGGTTTCCGCCACACGCGCCGATATTGTTATCCTGCCTGAAACCGCGCTTACCGTGATGCGGCAGCAGCTTCCCCCTGAAATACTCGGCTATTTTTCCGAACAAGCCAAAGCCAACGGCAGCGCCTTAGCCATCGGCATTGCCCAATTTACCGATAACGGCACCAATTACGAAAACGCCGTCATCAATATGTCGGCCTACAATCCTGCCCAACCCGACGACCTGCCCTATTATGCCAAAAACCATCTCGTCCCTTTCGGCGAATACAAACCCCTGCCCGCCATTACCGAGCCGCTCTACCAAATGATGAACATGCCGCTGGCCGACTTCAAACGCGGCGGCAGCAACCAACAGCCCTTGATTATGGGCAACCAGAAAGTTGCTTTCAATATCTGCTATGAAGACGGATTCGGCGACGAACTCATCGCGCCCGCCAAACAAGCCAGCCTGCTTGCCAACGCCAGCAACCTTGCCTGGTACGGCAAATCCAATGCCATGTACCAACACCTCCAACAATCCCAAGCCCGCTCGCTGGAACTCGGCCGCTACATGGTACGCGCCACCAACACCGGCGCCACCGCCATTGTCGATCCCAAAGGCCGCATCACACTGTCCGCCCCGCCCGATACCGTTACCATATTGGAAGGAGAAATCCGGGGCTACACCGGAGAAACCCCTTATATGAAGCTCGGCGGTTCGTGGCCGCTGATCAGCCTGATCGGCTTGGCGGCGGCCGCCTTGTTCGGCTTCGGCAGCAAACGCAAGCTTTAAGCCCAATGCCTGTCTGAAACACATTCAAACAGGCATTGCTACAATCCCGACAAACTCACTCAAATATTCAAAAACAATCAAATTTTAAAAAATACAAAATTTTACCTATTAAGTGTAGAACCAAACACAAAACTTCTGTCTAATAAGCATACACAAGTGTCGGGGCAGAACTGACAGAGAAAATCAACAATGTTACAATGCCCCTTCTCCGCCAAACGATAAAAACAACGAAAGAAAAAGGAAACGACATACAATGACGATGAATCACGCTTTTGCATTACCCGTACCGAGTGGTCACGGCAGTTTGGAGCAGTACATTCATACCGTTAACAATATTCCCATGCTTTCCGCCGAAGAAGAAACCCATTTAGCGGAACGCCAAATTGCAGGCGACTTGGAAGCCGCCAAAAAACTCATTCTTTCCCACCTGCGCGTAGTTGTATCGATTGCGCGCGGTTACGACGGCTACGGCCTCAACCAAGCCGACCTGATTCAGGAAGGCAATATCGGCCTGATGAAAGCGGTAAAACGCTACGAGCCTTCGCGCGGCGCCCGTTTGTTTTCATTTGCCGTACACTGGATTAAAGCAGAAATCCACGAATTCATTCTGCGCAACTGGCGTTTGGTTCGCGTAGCCACCACCAAACCTCAGCGCAAACTGTTTTTCAATCTGCGCAGCATGCGTAAAAGCCTGAACGCACTTTCGCCCAAAGAAGCTCAGGATATCGCAGACGATTTGGGCGTGAAACTTTCCGAAGTTATGGAAATGGAACAGCGCATGACCGGACGCGACATCGGGATTTTGGCCGACAACAGCGACGATGAAGACAGCTACGCCCCCATCGACTGGTTGGCCGACAACGACAGCGAACCGACCCGCCAAATCGAATTGAAAGCCAACGAATCGCTGCAAACCGAAGGCTTGCAAAACGCATTGGCCAAACTCGACGACCGCAGCCGCCGTATCGTAGAAACCCGCTGGCTGCAAGACGATGGCGGGCTGACTCTGCACGAATTGGCCGCAGAATACGGTGTTTCAGCCGAGCGTATCCGCCAAATCGAAGCCAAAGCCATGCAGAAACTGCGCGGTTTCTTGGCAGAGGAAGCCGAAGCGGTTTAAGCGCATAATCAAAAAATGCCTGTCTGAAAATTTTCAGACAGGCATTTTTATATAACGAACCAACTTAAAAATAGCATACTCGTCATACTCGGGCTTGACCCGACTTCCTAAAGTTATCGGAATTCAAGATACTCGGGCCAAGCCCGAGTATGACGGCGTTATTATTATGCAAGTTGGATTGACTATATCTTGCCAATCGGCTTTATTTAGAAGTTGCTGATGCAGCAACGGTTGAAGCCGCTTCTGCTTTCGCGCCTTGTGCTGCATTCAGGCCCCATGATTCGGGGTATTTGTAACCGGCAAAGCGGGTTTGCGCGTACTTCTTAAACTCTTCAGAGTTATAAACGGCTTCCACGTCTTTCAGCCATTTGCTGTCTTTATCAGCAGTTTTCACGGCAGACCAGTTTACATAAGCATAGCTCGGCTCTTGAAACAATGCCTCAGTCAGCTTAATGCCCGAGCTGGTTGCATAGTTGCCGTTAATTACCGCAAAGTCAACATCTTGACGACTACGCGGCAGCTGTGCGGCTTCCAATTCCACGATTTGCAGATTTTTCGGGTTCGCGGCAATGTCTTTTTTAGATGCTGTCAGCGGATCAACGTTGTCTTTCAGCTTGATCCAACCCAATTCATTCAGCATTACCAAAACACGGGCAAAGTTTGAAGGATCGTTCGGCGCAGAAACACTGCTGCCCTCTTTTACTTCATCCAACGATTTCAATTTGCCTGGATACAAGCCCAAAGGTGCGGTCGGCACTTGGAAAATTTCTACCAAATCCAATTTGTGTTCTTTTTTGAAATCGTCAAGATAAGGTTTGTGCTGGAACACGTTAATATCCAGCTCACCTTGCGCCAATGCCTGATTGGGACGTACATAATCGGTAAACTCAACCAATTCAACTTGATAACCTTGTTTTTCCAAAGCAGGTTTCACTTGCTCGCGCACCATATCGCCGAAATCACCGGCAGTTGTGCCGAATACGATTTTGCTTTTTTCAGCGCCTGCCTGCGCAGCAGAAGCACCTGATGCGGCAGGAGCGGCATTATCTTTTTGACCGCCGCAAGCCGACAGCGCAATGGCGATAACACCGGCTGACAGGGTTTTGAACAACAATGTGTTAGGTTGCATATCAAGCTCCTTAAAATGTAAGTGTGTTAAATAGGGGGTGTTTCATATCAGTATCGATTGCCAAGTCATGGCCTACCAATATTTTCTAGAATGCCTGTCTGAAAATTTTCAGACAGGCATTCAATTTCTCAGCGCTTATCTAATTTGCGGGCAATCAAATTGCCCAAACTTTGTATCACAATCACAGCCAACACCAATACGGCTACGATAAATACCATCATATCGGTTTGGAAACGGTGGTAGCCGTAGCGCACTGCCAAATCGCCCAAGCCGCCGCCGCCGATCATGCCCGCTGCCGCGCTATACGACAAAATGCCGATACTCAACACCGTAATGCTCAACACCATGCCCGAACGTGCTTCGGAAAGCAACACTTTGAAAATAATGGCGGTCGGTGACGCACCCATACTGGTCGCCGCTTCTATAATGCCGCGCGGCACTTCACGCAGGTTTTGCTCCACCAGGCGGGCGAAATAAAACATGCCGGACACGGATAAAATCAAAGAAGCCGCATACGGGCCTATGCTTTTGCCAATTACCAACAAGGTCAACGGCCCCATTGCCACCATCAAAATCACAAAAGGAAACGCACGAATCAGGTTGATAACATTATCCAAAACTTTATTGGCCGTGCGGTTATAAAAAAGCATGTGGTTACCGGTAGCAAACATGCCGATGCCGAGCAGCGTGCCGAAAAACACGGAAACCGGAACGGAAATGCCCATCATGATGCAGGTTTCCCAAGTGGCTTTCAATATCTCGGATTTCATGCCCCACAGATTATCCACTGCTTGGGCTAAAGTTAGATCAGACATACTCAATCCTCCCGAATCAATTCGCGGCCGATTTCTGATCGGGCGTGGATTTGGTTATTGTTCACATCCACCACTTCCAGCAGCTTGCCATGATGCAAGAGTGCGGTACGATCGCATAAACGGCGGATAACGCTCATCTCATGCGTAACAATAACAATTGTAACATTAAATTTTTTATTAATCTCTTCCAAACACGCCAGTACATTCCGCGTGGTGAAAGGATCTAATGCAGAAGTGGGCTCGTCGGCCAAAATCACTTTCGGGCTGGGCGCCAAAGCGCGTGCAATGCCGACACGCTGTTTTTGCCCGCCGGACAACTGGGCTGGATAGTGTTGCGCCCTATCGCTCAAATGCACGATTTCCAAACACTCAGCCACTCTGGCTTGGATTTTGGCTTTATCCCAACCGGCAATTTCCAGCGGGAATGCCACGTTTTCGGCAACGGTTCGGTTGCTCAACAAATTAAACTGTTGAAATACCATGCCAATGTTTTGACGTGCTTTTCGTAAAGCGGCAGGTGAAAGCTCGGTTAAATCCTGCCCTTCTACAACCACGCGGCCGTCATCAGGCCGCTCTAAAAGATTGATAAGACGGAGCAATGTGGACTTACCCGCGCCTGAATAACCCATCAGGCCAAAAATTTCCCCTTGCTTGATTTCCAAGCTGGTCGGCTCAACCGCGGTAAACCAGCCTCCGGTATCGCTGCTGCGGTAACGCTTACTTACTTTATCTAAGATAATCATAAATATGTGTATTCCTACTTCTGTTTCTTTGTTTGCTTCACGTTATTCTGAAACAGAATAAAGCCCGATTGTGTCTGCACACAAACGGGCCAAAATATAACAGCTTAAATGAAAAACTCTGTACGCTTTAGCTGTTTTAAACGCCCGCAAGCTGTGTCAAATCGGCGTGTAAATTCAATAGTTGCTATTAAACGCTTTTTTATGCTTAAAGTCAAGAAATAATACATTATTTTTTATCGTTTTTCATATTAGATAACCAATGCCTGTCTGAATTTCAGACAGGCATTGCTCAATATGGCTTGATACCGGCCATTTTATGCTGCACAAAAATTTATTTCATTGCACCACTCAAGGTATCTACATTATGCCGGTACATATTGATATAAGTATTGGCCGGAGCACCATTACTCAAAGCATCGGAATAAAGCTTACCGCCGATTTTCGCACCGGTTTCTTTCGCAATACGATCTATCATGCGGGTATCTTTAATGTTTTCGGTAAACACGGCTTTAATGCCCTCGCGCTTCACTTGACGGATAATTGCTGCCACTTGTTTTGCCGAAGGTTGCGCCTCGCTGCTCACGCCTTGTGGGGCAATAAATATAATGCCGTAGCGTTTGCCCATATAGGCAAAAGCATCATGCCCGGTCAATACTTTGCGCTGCGCTTTAGGCACGGCGTTGAATTTTTGTGTTGCGTAAGCATCCAGCTTTTTCAACTCTCCCTGATAAGAGCTCAGGCGCTGCTGATAATAAGTTTTGCCGGCCGGGTCGGCTTTAATCAAGGCGTCCGCCACATTGGCTGCATATTTCTGCATCAATACAGGATCGGTCCATACATGAGGGTCATATTCGCCATGATCATGATCATGATCATGATGATGGTGGCCGCCTTCTTCTCCGTGATGATGGTGGTGGCCGCCCTCCGGTATTTTTAAAGCGTTAATACCGGCAGCCGCTTCCGCATAGGCTACTTTGCTTTGTTTCACAGCTCGGGTCAGCTCGGCTTTCTCTAAACCCAAACCATTTACCAGCACCAGCTTGGCCGCGCTGATTTTTTTAATGTCCGCACTCGTCAGATGATAAGCATGCGCATCTTGATCTGCGCCAACCAGATTCTGCACCGCCACACGCTCACCGCCGATTTGTTTGGTTACATCGCCCAAGATACTGAAGCTTGATACCACAGGCAGAGGCGCGGCATGCAGCGCGCCGGATACACAAAGCGCCAAAAGACCGATTTTCCAATGTTTCATTCTTCTACTCCTTTAATAAGTATGGTGTTTCCGGCGGCGCAGCCATTTAGATACCAGCCCGCTTTCCCAACCGAAAACAATAGAAATCAAGTAAAACGCGCCGCACCACAAGATAATCGCGGGGCCGGAAGGTATTTCCACATAATATGAAAACAGCAAACCTCCGATACCGCACAATAATGCGAACACACTGGCTAAAAACAGCAACATCCCCATATTTCGCGCCCACAAGCGCGCGGTAATCGCGGGCAACATCATCAGCCCCACCGACATCAAAGTGCCCAAAGCCTGAAACCCTGCCACCAGATTCATCACCACCAGCACCAGAAATATCAGATGCCATAAGCCGCCTTTGCCGTTTACCGCTTTCAAAAACAGCGGATCTATGCTTTCTAGCAGCATGGGGCGGTAAATCACGGCCAATGTGATGATGGTAACGCTTGCGCTTATTGCCACAAGCTGCAAAGCAAGCAAATCCACCGCCAGAATTGAGCCAAACAAAAGATGCAGCAAATCGATATTACTGCCGCTTTGGCTCACCAACACCACACCGATGGCCAAGCTGCTCAGATAAAATGCAGCGAAGTTTGCATCTTCTTTCAAATTAGTAAAACGGCTTACCAAGCCGGCCAACAGCGCCATCATCAACCCGGCGGTAAAACCGCCCAAGCTCATGGCCGGCATGCTCAAACCGCCCAGCATGTAACCGACGGCCGCACCGGGAAGCACGGCATGGCCGAGCGCATCGCCAACCAAACTCATCCGCCGCATAACCAAAAACACGCCGACCGGCGCGCCCGATAAAGCAAGAAACACTACCGAAGCCAGCGCATAGCGCATAAAGCCGAATTCGGCGAAAGGGGCAACTAATAATTCGTATAAATTCATGTTTTAGCAGGTTTCAGACAGGCATTGGACCATGCCTGTCTGAAACCGTTCTATCTCACACGGCGCACCACTCTGCACCTTCGGTTTTCTGCATCAACTCAGCCGCCTTTTGCAAATAAGCATCAGTCAGCACTTCTTCTGTTTTGCCTGCCGCTACTTTTTCCCGCGCCACCAAAAGTGTGTTCGGAAAATAAGCCCGTACCTGCTCATAATCGTGCAACACGGCAATCACGGCCTGCCCTTCTCGGCTGCACTGCTTCAAAACGTCCAACAGCGCATAAGTCGTGCGCGCATCCACAGCATTAAACGGTTCGTCTAGCAACAAAAATTTGGCATTCTGCACCAGCATGCGGGCAAACAGCACGCGCTGGAATTGGCCGTTAGACAAATGGGCAATCTGCCGGTGGGCAAATTCTTCCATACCCACACGCTTGAGCGCATCCATCACGCGTGCTTTTTGCGAGGTATTAACCCGGCCGAAGAAGCCGATTTCATACCAAAGCCCTAAAGCCGCCAGCTCCAGCACAGTCATCGGCTGATTGCGGTCGATATCAGATTGCTGCGGCAGATAAGCAATATCTTTCCGGCTCATGCCCTGCCATTTGATGCTCCCCGTATCTGCCTTGAGCAGACCCATAATGGCCTTAAGCAAGGTCGACTTACCCGCTCCGTTAGGCCCGAAAATTACCCACATCGAACCGGCATCAAATTCCATGTCAATATGATGTACGGCAGGTTTTCGATGATAGCTCACCGTAAGATTATGGATACAGATACTCATTCGGCCACTGCCCAAAAATACACGCCCCATAAAAACATCAAGGCACAGACTGCCAGTAATAAGCGCTGGATCAGGCCGGTTAATAAAAGATTCATTGTTTGTATCAATATTTTGATAGCATATGCCTGTCTGAAAACAAGCCTCTGCAAGTTAAAGTTACCAAGTTAAACAAGCGGCACCACTCATTCTTTCAACTATGGAGCCGCTTTTTTTGAGTATTGCGAACAAGAAGTTTAACGTTTTTATACAGCCATCACATTTTCGCCTGCTTCCACAGCTAAACCGCTTTAACCAACGGCAGCGCTTTATAGCTGATTTACGGGCTTACTGCCGCTTCTTAAAACTCACTCGTCATAAAAACACAACAAAGATGAAATGATACTGTATAACATTTTGCTTGTAAATTACGCAGCCCAACAATAATGCCTGTCTGAAAGTATTCAGACAGGCATTCATCCAATATTGATTCAGACTACGGCAACTCACCGCTTGCACGTTTTGCTTTAAAGTCTTTGGTTTCCTTCACAATCACGCCCGATAAAAACACCAGCGCAATCAGGTTAGGCACAGCCATCAAACCGTTGAAAGTATCTGCTGCCGCCCATACCAAATCCAGACTCGCCACAGTACCAATCATAACGCTGGCTACATAAATCACACGATAAATATTGGCAGATCGATCGCCAAACACATAAGCCGCACACTTCTCGCCGTAATAACACCAGCCGAGAATCGTAGAATAAGCGAAAAAAATCAAACCAATTGTTACAATCCAACCACCCGGCCCGGGCAGCAGCAGATCAAAAACCTTACCTGTTAACACAGCGCCGGTAATGGCTTTACCGTCTTCACCCAGCAAAGGGGTAAATTCGGAACCTTGGGTCAAGCCCATTACCAACACAATACCTGTAATCGAGCACACCACGATGGTGTCCAAAAACGTACCCGTCATAGAAACAAGAGCCTGCCGCACAGAGTGGTCGGTTTTGGCAGCCGCAGCCGCAATCGGCGCCGAGCCCATACCCGCCTCATTTGAAAACACACCACGTGCCACACCATAGCGGATAACCGTACCGATTGCGCCGCCCGCAATCGCTGCCCCTGAAAACGCATCGCTCAAGATCAGGCCTACGGCGGGCCCCACTTTATCCAGATTCAGGGTAATGATTACCAAACCGCCTGCCACATACAGCACAGCCATTATCGGCACAATCAACGACGAAGCCGTAGCGATACTACGAATACCGCCAAGCACCACAATAGCAGTCAACACAGTCAAAATCACGCCGGTATAAACCTGATCCACACCGAAGCTCGAATGTACAGCTTGCGCCACAGAGTTGGATTGAACCGAGCTGCCAATGCCAAACGAAGCAATCGTCCCAAACAAAGCAAACAAAAGAGCGAGCCATTTTTGCTTCAATCCATGCTCAATATAATACATCGGCCCGCCAGACATCTCGCCTTTGGCATTGATAATACGGTATTTCACCGCCAGCACGCCCTCGCCATATTTGGTTGCCATACCAAAAATCGCGGTAATCCACATCCAAAATACTGCACCCGGGCCGCCCATAATGACTGCGGTCGCCACCCCCGCGATATTACCTGTACCGATGGTTGCGGAAAGCGCTGTCATCAAAGCACCGAAATGTGAAATGTCTCCTTCATGATCCGAACCATCACCTTTTTTCGGATGCGGGAAAAAAGCCAGCTTTAAAGCATAAGGCAGCATGGAAAATTGCAAACCAACCAAACGGATGGTCAGCAATATGCCTGTACCAACCAGCAATGCCAACATTACCGGCCCCCAAACCCAGCCGCCTACCATATCAAAAAAATTCTTCAGGCCTTCCATTGTTCCTCCTGAGCAAAATTCTCTAAGTTATTGGTTATATGACGTATTTACAACAATCTACGCATGAAAATCAAATCTACTTTAAATAGAATAAGCGGCAAACCAAGTATAAAAGCTGTTTTAAAATAATTTAGCGATAATCTGCCGAAAGCACTAAATTGTCACGCCAACCATTTAGCACGCATCAATCATTCAATGTACAACCTTCCGAAAGCACAGAATATCTACGCGCCCTAAACACACATTCACATCATTTCAGCACAAGAAATTAACTAATGCAAGCTTAAATTAACTTTTAGTTACAGAGCATGATACAGATAAAGGCTGTCTGAACATTTTCAGACAGCCTTTCCGACTCACCAGTAAAGTATTTACTTCTTAAAAATCAAATTATTACTGCAACATAATATTGGCTTTCAAATCAAATTCCGGAATCTGTACCGTAAACCGCCCACCCATATCGTCTTCAAATTCATAATACCCTTTCATGCTGCCCCACGGCGTAGAGAGATGGGTGCCGCTGCTGTATTCAAAATCGTCTCCCGGGTAAAGCGTCGGTTGCTCGCCTACAACACCGGCACCGGATACTTTCTCCACCTCACCGTTTGCATCGGTGATTTCCCAGAAACGGTTTTTCAGCGTAACGGTTTCACCACCATGATTACGAATCTTGATATGATAAGCAAATATATAACGATCTTTGATTAAATTACTCTGATCTGCTAAATAGCGTGGTTCAACAATCACTTCTATAGAATTTTCCATCTCAATCGTTCTCCCTATTTTTCAGACAGGCATCATCAGCTGAACCGCTTGTAATACCAATATAGCAAACAGTCCGGCAATTACATCATCCAGCATAATACCCAAGCCGCCATGCACACGTCGGTCAAACCATTTAATCGGCCAAGGTTTCAACATATCAAACAATCTGAACACCACAAATGCAACGAGCCACCAACTTAAACTTTGCGGCACCCAAGCCAGTACCAGCATCATCGCAACAATCTCATCCCACACGATTCCGCCATAATCCTGAATGCCTAATTCCCGTTCGGTCACATTGCAAATCCAAACACCAAGCACAAACAGCACCAAACAAACCGAAGACAATCCGACCGCAGACAAACCAGAGGCCATCAGCAAATAAGCTACTGGCAATGCGGGCAATGTGCCGAACGTACCCGGCATAAACGGTGCCAAACCGGTTCCAAAACCAAATCCTAAAAAGCATACAGGCCGCTGCAAAAGCCAACGCAAGCTCGGTTTAAACTCAGCCAAAATGATCAAACCCCGTTTTATGCAAATGAATTTCACCACCTGCATCATCTAAAATACGCAGTTTAGTGCCTTTAATAATCTTGCCGATACGCGAAAGCTGTGTACCGGAAGCTTCTCCCGCAGCCAAAATCTGCGCCCTTACTGCCTCAGGAGCAGTAAACAACAACTCGTAATCATCTCCACCGCTCAATTGCCACGCACGAATTTGTTCAACAGGTGCACAACCACGTAAAGCCGGCAATATAGGAACACGGTCAGCCCAAAGCTCGGCACCCACCCCGGAGGCTTTCAAAATATGTCCCAAATCCTGAGCCAGCCCATCAGAAATATCTTGAGCCGCATGTGCAAGCAACAATAATTCCCGTCCCAAAGCTACCCTCGGAACCGGCCTCAGATATTTCTGCCGACACTCTTGCCAAACCGCTTCAGGAAAAACAACCTTTCCTAAATAACCGTCCAAAGCCGCCGCAGCCATACCCACTTGGCCGGAAACCCAAACATCATCTCCGAGCTTGGCTCCCGAACGCTTTAATGCCTGCCCTTGCGGCAATTCGCCTATGATGGTGATATTGAATGTCAAATTCCCTTTTGTCGTATCACCGCCAATCAAGCTTATATCGTATTGACTTAATTTCTCGAATAAAGTGCCGCAAAATTTATTCAGCCATAGCATATCTAACTCAGGAAAAGCAGCACTCAGCAAAACCCAACGTGGGGTTGCCCCCATCGCAGCCATGTCCGAAACATTAACGGCCAAAACTTTATGCGCTATGTCTTCAGGAGCAGCATCTGCAAAGAAATGCTTACCTGAAATCAACATATCGCTACTGAAGCACAAATCATATCCTGCACGCGGCCGCACGATTGCCGCATCATCACCAATACCCAACAACACATCATCATCGTGTTGCCGTACCAAAAAATTATAAATAAATTCAAACTCTGTCATCGCCTGTCACTTCAAAAGTGTAAAAATGATTGTGGTTCAGGTGCTGATTCATCAAGAATCCAGATACCTGTCTGAAATGTACATTGAGCAGATGGTTATTCAATTAATTCGATAATTATAGTTATTAAAATCATAACAAAATAGCAGCTTGATATACTAGAACACCCTACACTTGCTCATTGCGATGCCTGTCTGAAACCATCTTTCAGATAGGCATTCACATAATTTCAAATACGTACCGCCATACGCTTGTAATCAAGACCTTTCATTTTAGGATCATATAGATAACCAGCAGCAAACCCCAGATTGTTCGTTAGTTTCCTGTTTATTTCACTATAGTAAGTAAACCCAAATTTAATCTAATAAACCGACTCCATTATTTTCCTAAAACAATGCGACCATAACATATATTCAATATGTTCCACTCATGATAAATAAGTTCCGCATACTATCACACTGTTATAGCATTACATTACTTTTTAAAAGCCAAGCCCGCAAACAATATCGATTAACACGGAAAGACTAAACAATATTTTAAAATCGTTCGATTTGAGAGCTATAGTCAATCAACTTAACTTTACCACGGAGTTACTGTGCCTTAGCTCAATAAAGAACGATTCTGTAAGCTGCTAAAGCAGCAACCAAAACAGTCCCGTACTACTTGTACTGCCTACGGTTTACTGCCTTCTATCAAAAATGTGTTGATTGACTATATCGAATGCCTGTCTGAATCGAATGCCTGTCTGAAAATCTGATTGGATATTGCTGTTTTTCAGACAAGCGTAAAAAAACCCTGCAAATGCAGGGTTTTTAATACTTAACAAATATTACGGACGAGTGAAGCCGTGATATTTATTATTTTGAGGATGCCAGCCAGCATCTACATCAGAGCGCTCACCTTGAGCAGCTTGACCTTCAGAAACTTGTTTGGTTACTAAAGTACGAATCTTAACATCTACGCGACGGTCAGGCTCAATACATGCAATCAGAGCAGCACGACGTTTCGCTTTAGATACTTTTTTGCCCAATTTAGCTACTTCAGCTTCACAAGTAGCAGTCATTCGAGCTTGAGACTCACCCAAGCCAACAGCGCTTACTTTAGAGGCAGCTACACCGCGGTTAACTAAGTAGTTAGCCACAACGTTAGCACGCTCTTGAGAAAGGTTTTGGTTGTATTCGTCAGAACCCATGAAGTCAGTATGACCTTCAACGCGCACACCTTCAACGCGGGCGTCAGACAGGCGGGTTGCCAAGTTGTTCAGAGTTTCGG
Organism: Neisseria wadsworthii 9715; assembly: GCF_000227765.1. Classification (GTDB taxonomy): domain Bacteria; phylum Pseudomonadota; class Gammaproteobacteria; order Burkholderiales; family Neisseriaceae; genus Neisseria; species Neisseria wadsworthii. Next base: position 908,846 of record NZ_JH165159.1, on the reverse strand, counting down.
TGGCTTCAGCACGCAGAGTGTATTTATCGAAGTCAAACAGGAATTTAGCAGACAGGGCTACTGTTTCTTCTTCGTACTGAGGTGCAACAGGAGCAGCAGCAACAGCGTCACCACATTCTACACGGCCTTGGGCGTCTTTATCGAAATAACCGTCACGCCAGCACTCACCATAGTTGTTGCGCACAACTTCATGAGATTCGCGGCTGATTACATAGCCGTCTTTACCGTGCGGTTCGCTTGCCATAGCGTTGCCAGAAGCGATAGCGGCAACGATCAAAGCACCTAATTTAAGCTGTTTGGTCATTATTATTCCCTCATCTAAAGATTGCCGTACAACAACAAGCCCTCCGGCTTTTGCTGCACATCACAATATACAGGCCACAGCACTCTGCCGCAGCAATTCGGATATTTCAGGTTTGCACTATAAAGAAGCCAAGCACAAACTGTCAATAGCGAATGTTTTATACGACTGCTTAAAAGCCCGCTTCCTAGTTATGAACTATGCCGAAAAATCAACTTCGTGTCATTTATTTAAAGGCAAATCAACCGACATTGCTTACAGCAGTTGCACAAAAGCAACATCAGCGTAATGCTTTTTTCGTAAAACTGTGTTTTAGTTGTTTATATAATTTCAGAAAAAACAAACCCCTTATCAGTTTAAACCTAGGCCTCGCCGCAATCTTTCTACAAAATATGCTACAGTGATTTCCGCTTTGTCGTATAAAGCCTACAAAGCTTTATTCATTCAACTTTTTCTCACGCCATCATGAAATTACAACAACTGCGCTATGTATTGGAAGTTTACCGTCAAAACCTTAATGTCTCAGCCGCAGCTGATGCTCTTTTTACCTCGCAACCAGGCGTTTCCAAACAAATTAGGTTACTAGAAGAAGAGCTTGGCGTTCAAATTTTTATTCGCAGCGGCAAACGCATCATATCTGTATCGCCGCCCGGGAAAGCTGTGTTGGTATTGGCTGAGCGTGTATTACATGATGTACACAATATTAAAAATATCGGCAAAGAGTTTACCGATCACAACAGCGGTATTCTGACCATAGCCACCACACACACACAAGCCCGCTACGTTCTTCCTTCAATTATTGCAGAATTCGTTAAGAAGTACCCTAAGGTACAGCTTTCAATCAAGCAGGGCAGCCCATCTGCATTGGCACAGATGGTTTTGTCGGGTGAAGCAGACTTTGCCATTACAACAGAGTCACTTGATAGCTTAGATGAGCTACGCAGCATCCCTTGCTCAAAATGGACTCACGGCATCATAATTCCTGACGGACACCCTCTACTCAACACTGCTGCCACCATTCGGCTACAAGATGTGGCGGCTTATCCGCTGATCACTTATGAATTTGCATTCAACAGTAATTCATGTATTTCACATGCTTTTAACAAAGCAAAAATCGAGCATCCAAATGTTGTGCTGGCAGCTGCAGATACAGATGTATTAAAAACCTATGTCAAGCTCGGTTTGGGCATTGGCATTATGGCTCAAATGGCATTCGATCCTGACAACGATCAAGGATTGCAGATGATAGACGCATCTCATCTGTTTGAGTCTTCTTACACGGCGATTACACTTCGACCGGACTCTTATTTACGTGGCTACACCTATGAGTTTATCAATATGTTCTCTCCCGGGCTGACTAGAGAAAAAATTGATAAATTACTTTATGAGCCTATTGAAGAAGACTTCTCCATTTAAGTAATAAAACCATGCGATAACAAAAAATGCCTGTCTGAGATTTTTCAGACAGGCATTGTTAACGTAATTAACCTACATCTACTCTACTGCATGTACACAACCTGAAACCATCTTCTTAAGCGCCTCGGGATTTAAAAGCTTGATGTGCTTATGTTCTACCTGAACCAATCCTTCATGATGAAACTTAGACAGCGTTCGACTTACTGTTTCTAACTTTAAGCCCAAATAGCTACCTATCTCTTCACGCGACATGCGGAGAATAAAATCATTGGCTGCAAAACCGCGCACCTGCAAACGCTGAGAAAGATTCAATAAAAATGCAGCAATCCGTTCTTCTGCACGCATATTTCCCAAAAGCAGCATAACACCCTGATCTTTCACAATCTCACGACTCATCAAACGCAAAAAATGAGTTTGCAGGCTAGGGATTTTCTTACCCAATTCTTCCATATGCGCAAAAGGCAGCTCACATACTTCGCTGTCTTCCAAAGCAACTGCGTCGCAGCTATGAATATGCGAGCAAATACCGTCCATCCCGATTAATTCACCCGACATAGAAAAGCCGGTTACCTGATCGCGCCCATCCTGGCTGGCTACAGTTGTTTTAAAAAAGCCCGTTCTGATGGCATAAAGCGAAGTAAACGCCTCCCCGGTGCGAAATAAATATTCGCCTTTTTTCAAACGGCGGCTTTGCTTGATAACCGAGTCTAACTGCTCAAATTCAGCAGGAACCAAACCTACCGGCATGCACAGTTCGCGCAAAGAGCAAGAAGAGCATAAAGTCTTAATTGCTGGATTCGTGTGTGTAGTCATAATGCATACCCGTTTCACGGTTTAAATAATTGCTCATTTATTATCGCTTTGTTTATATGTACTTGACTCAAGTCAATGCTTTTTATTCATAATAGCCGCATTCTATCAAACGGGTTTCCCTTTGACTATGGAAAACTCCCTACCAATCATCAAAAACATTTATCGCTCACAATAAAACCTTTTAAATGAAAATCATAACAATTCATAACCACACGCTACCCGTGTTTGACCGCCAGCTTATCGCCAGCCTTCCGGCCAGCGGCCCACGTTACACATCTTATCCTACTGCAGACCGCTTCGATTCTAGTTGGAGTGAACAGGACTATATTTCAGCATTAGCAACAAAGCAGGAAAACACCCCTAATAAAGCTTTATCGCTCTACATCCACATACCATTCTGCAATACCATCTGCTACTACTGCGGCTGCAACAAAATCATCACCAAAGACAAGGCACGCGCCGACACTTATATCCAATATCTCGAACGCGAGCTGGGGCTCTTGGCACCACACTTAAAAGGCCGCCGCCAACTCGCTCAGCTCCACTTTGGCGGCGGCACGCCTACATTTCTGAACGATGACCAAATTGAACGCGTGTTTGCCATGATAAGCAAACACTTTACCTTAATACCTACGGGTGAATATTCAATAGAAATCGACCCTAGAAAAGTCAGCCGCGACACCGTATTTCATTTAGGTAAACTCGGTTTTAACCGCATGAGCGTAGGCATTCAAGATTTTGACCCTAAAGTGCAGCAAGCCGTCAACCGTATCCAAACAGAAACCGAAACCCGTGAAGTAATTGAAGCCGCGCGCGAAGCTGGATTCAAGTCTATAAGTGTTGACTTAATCTACGGTCTACCTCAGCAATCACTCAAGAGCATCAAGCCGACCATTGAAACTGTACTGTCACTCGACCCCGATCGACTGGCACTATACCATTATGCCCACTTGCCTCATATTTTCAAACCACAGCGCCGTATCGATACCGATGCCGTGCCTGACAGCGAAGAAAAGCTCGATATTCTGCAATATGCCGTACAAACCCTAACCGCGCGTGGCTACGAGTTTATCGGCATGGATCACTTCGCCAAGCCGACAGACGAACTGACCATTGCTCTACACGAAGGCCGCCTGCAACGTAATTTTCAAGGCTATTCAACCCACGCCGATTGCGATCTGATTGCCATAGGCGTATCCAGCATCGGCAAAATCGGTAGCATTTACGCTCAAAACGAGAAAGATATCGATGCCTACTATGCTGCTCTCGACGCAAACCGCCTACCCATTATGCGCGGCTACCAACTTACCCAAGACGACATTCTGCGGCGCCAAATCATCCAAGACCTAATGTGTCGCTTCTCACTTGATTTTTCTGAATACCAAGAGCAGTTCGGCATCCAGTTCGAAGAATATTTCGAGCAAGAGCTTCAAGACTTAAACCAAATGGCACAATTAGGGCTGCTGCACCTTGATACCGGCAGCCTTACCGTCAGCCCCAAAGGCCGCTTTCTCATCCGTAACATTGCCATGATATTCGATTACCACTTGCGGCATCGCGAAACAAAAGTGAGATACTCACAAACCGTATAACCTGCAATAACTTAATGCCTGTCTGAAACTTTTTCAGACAGGCATTGTTCATATTAAGCTTTTCAGCTACAGCACAGCCCTGTTTGCAAATCATTCGGATTTCTATAATATTGATGCAAAGTCGATCAACAGAAATAGAGATACTCCATGCAAAGCATACAAGATTATGTCCACGCCAAAGCAAAGGCGGCCAAAGAGGCCTATTATCAACTCGCTGCAGCCACAACCGCACAAAAAAATGCCGCCCTTTTAAATGTGGCAGAGCTGATTAAACAACACGAAGATGCCATTCTTGCAGCCAACGCGGAAGACTTAAAAGCAGCCGAAGCCAAAGGATTGGACGCCGCTTTGCTTGACCGCCTGAAGCTCACGGGCAACACGATAGAGAGCATGTGTGAAGGCCTGCGCCAAATTGCCGCCCTCCCCGATCCGGTTGGCGAGATGGACGAATTCCGCACTCGTCCAAACGGTTTGCAAATCGGAAAAATGCGCGTTCCGCTCGGCGTAATCGGCATTATCTACGAATCCCGCCCGAATGTTACCGTTGACGCAGCCGCATTATGCTTGAAATCAGGCAATGCCTGCATATTGCGCGGCGGCAGCGAAGCGTTCAACAGCAACACGGCCATCGCCAAACTCATCACACAAGCATTGCAGGTCAACGGGTTGCCGGCGGCGGCTGTCGGATTCATTGAACATACCGACCGAGAAGGCGTAGGCACCATGTTACAAAGCCCTGATTTGATTGACGTCATCATTCCCCGGGGCGGCAAAAATCTAGTGGCACGCATTTCCGCAGAAGCACGCGTGCCGGTCATAAAACACCTCGACGGCATATGTCATGTTTATATAGACCAAGCAGCAGATAAAGAAAAAGCCATAAACATCGCATTCAACGCAAAAACCTCCCGCTACGGCACATGCAACACTATGGAAACCCTATTGATACATCAAAACCGCGCCCAAGAAATATTGCCGGTTTTAGCGGAAAAATACACAGAAAAAGGGGTTGAGCTACGCGGCTGCACGCGCACATTATCTATATTAAACAACATCAAAGCCGCAACAACCGAAGATTGGGACACGGAATACCTCGCACCGATATTGGCCATAAAAATTGTCGATGACATGGCCGAAGCCATTGCCCACATCAACACCCACGGCAGCCACCACACCGACAGCATTGTTACCGAATCCTACACCGACGCCCAAACATTCCTGCGCCTGGTCGACAGCGCCAGCGTAATGGTCAACGCCTCTACCCGTTTTGCAGATGGCTTTGAATATGGATTAGGGGCGGAAATCGGCATTTCCACCGATAAAATCCACGTCCGCGGCCCTGTGGGCTTACAAGGATTAACCAGCCAGAAATGGGTTGTTTTAGGCAACGGACAGATTCGCAGATAAGCATCTTCCCTTTAGAAGATAACAATGCCTGTCTGAAAATGCTTCAGACAGGCATTGTTATGATGTTTGAGTTTAAGTCATTTTAAATTCAAACAACAAAATATATAGCAGCGAAACCACGCAATACGAAGTCATGAAATGATAAGGTTTTACAGCTTATAGACAACAAAACAACAAACTCCGTGCAAATTTGCATACCTTTGCCCAAACCATGCTGTTTCTTTTGAATGGTTTTTGCGAAAATAGCCACACTGTTTTGAGCTAAAGCAATACACATATTCAAGAAGGGAAACTTGTGAAACGCATTTTCTTATTCCTGCTGACCAACATCGCCGTTTTGGTGGTAATCAGCATTATTCTAAGCATATTAGGTTTAAACGGTGATCCAAACAACACGGCCGGGCTGCTTGCCTTTTCTGCCGTCATTGGTTTTACCGGCTCAATCATCTCACTTCTGACATCCAAAATGGTTGCCAAACGATCCGTTGGCGCCGAAGTGATTACCCAACCGGAAAACGAGCTGGAAGCATGGCTGCTCAAAACTGTGGAAGCCCAAGCCCGCCAATGGAATATACAAACACCAGAAGTGGCCATTTACGACTCTCCCGAGCCAAACGCATTCGCCACCGGCCCAAGCAAAAACAATTCGTTAGTGGCCGTCAGCACTGGTTTGCTGAACCATATGACCCGTGACGAAGTTGAGGCCGTCCTCGCACATGAAATGGCACACGTCGGCAACGGCGACATGGTTACACTTACCTTAATCCAGGGCGTGGTCAACACTTTTGTGATTTTCCTCTCACGCATTATTTCCAACATAGTTGCTACCAATGACCGAGGCGAAACCAGCGGCGGCATCTATTTTATTGTCAGCATGGTCTTACAGATTTTATTTGGCTTTTTGGCCAGCATTATCGTGATGTGGTTTAGCCGCCAACGCGAATACCGGGCAGATGCCGGTGCCGCCAAACTGGTTGGCACGCCTAAAATGATTGCCGCTTTGCAACGCCTTAAAGGAAACCCCAGCGATCTCCCTCAAAATATGACAGCTATGGGCATCGCAAGCGAAGCCAGAGATTCGCTTCTAAGCACACACCCAAGCTTGGATAACCGTATCGCCCGTTTGCAAAACATGTAAGCTTGAAATATTAAATGCCAGTCTGAAAAGTATTCAGACTGGCATTTTTAATACTAAACAGATTCTAGCCCAACATTTTCACTACGCGGCTACCCAATTTAAATTTCATTTTCAGCAAAGTAGGCAGCCCCTCATCAAAATACCAACTGCCGTCGGGTAGTGACAACGCACCGCCTGCGCAACGAAACGTTACACATTGCCCATTTAAAACATCTGTTTCCGTTATCTCTATATCATGCATGCGCCCCCAATCAGCAACGGGCAGTAATCCAGCGTGCGCCAACACACGCTCGTTATGCAAGGATTTTCCACCTTCCGAAGCGCAACTGCCTTCACATTTCCCCGCCACCATCGCCGGACACGGCATATCCCGCGCATACGTTTGCGGTAAAATGTCCAACACGGAAGGGCACAAACCCATTTCCGCCGCCCATGCCGTTAACGCTCTTTTGGCAGATTTTTTGTGCAAAAACAAACCATAAGGTTTCTGGATATGTTTACCGGAGCGCAACGGTTCGACTTTTGCTTGCAATTCCCCCGTTTCACTCTCACGGAAACGCACAGTCAAATAAGTTTTTGTACCCTGTTCATGTCTCAACCCATATTCCTGAGCCAACTGTGCCTTCAACCACAAAGCATGCAAGCCGCCCACAGCAGGGATAAAACGCACAGCCGCCGCCTGCACCGCATGATCCGGTTTGGTCAAATGCAGATAAGAGGCCACTTCAGAAAAAGCGTGTTCATGCTCAATAAGATGAAGCGCCCGCCCGCCTTTGTCCAACCAAATCAGCACACCGTGGCGATCCGGTAACGCATACAACTGATCAGCCAAATCAGAGGATAACCATGCAGGCAACATTTTCGGATGCATCAACGCCCTGCTTCGTGCCTCAAACTCTTGCACACCACACTCACATAAGGCTTTTTCCAAAAACTCAGCCAATGCCAACACATCAGCCATCGCGCGGTGACGCTGCTCCATCACAATACCGCAGCGCTCAATAATACTGTCTAAATTATGTTTATGAAATTGCGGATAAAGTTTGCGGGAAAGCTGAACCGTGCACAAAGCAGGTGCAGCAAAATCTATGCCCGCACGCTGGAACTCATGGCGTAAAAACGTATAGTCAAACCGGCTGTTGTGCGCAACCACAACTGCACCTTGCAAAAACGGCAACAACTCTTCCGCCAATACGGCAAACCCAGGTGCATCTTTAACCATCTCATCATCAATACCCGTCAGGCCGGTAATAAATGGAGGAATCGGCCTCTGCGGATTAACCAGCCACTCACGCCGCATCACTTTGCCCTGTTCAAAACGGAGCATCGCAACTTCCGTGATACGGTCAGTCAGCATATTGCCGCCCGTAGTTTCCAAGTCCACAATCACTACCGGCCGCTCCAAACGGGCAAATGCAGATACCAACAAAGGCCACCTGCACATCAAGTCCGACATAACTAAATTTCCATGAAATTCAAACAACAACCGCGTATTCTACCTTTTCTTCAAAATTTTCGCGACAAAATAGTTGACAAGCATCAGCCCAGTCCATAAAATAACGTTCTTTCTCGCACCCGTAGCTCAGTTGGATAGAGTATCTGGCTACGAACCAGAGGGTCGGGCGTTCGAATCGCTCCGGGTGCGCCAAAATTAAATTATCCGCGCCCATCGTCTAGCGGTTAGGACATCGCCCTTTCACGGCGGTAACCGGGGTTCGATTCCCCGTGGGCGTGCCAAACATTGAAATCCCTGAACCATTGGTTCGGGGATTTACTTTATTCGGCGCAGCAAAGCCATTTTTCCCGCCAACAACAACCATATTTTTCAGACAGGCATTAGGCTATAATCCGCCTTATTTTTTGAGCTTATTTATCATGTCTTACGCCCTCGTTCTCCAGCACCCATCCATTGAATCCCGTGAACTAAGCCGGCTCGCCCGCTATGTTACCTTGCCTCCACCACACAATCACACCAGCATACGGATTCCCGTATCAGCCGAATTTTGCCTGCCAGCTGATATTGCTGAAGATTTAGACACACAAAAAATCGATTTTGCCATATTGCCCGACATGAGATTTGAAGAACTCGGGCTGATTGTGAGCGATATGGATTCCACTCTGATTACGATTGAGTGTATTGATGAAATAGCGGCCGGAGTAGGTTTAAAAAACGAAGTTGCCGCCATTACGGAACGCTCCATGCGCGGAGAATTGGATTTCGAACAATCCTTGCGCCAACGTGTAAGCTTGCTCAAAGGCTTAAAAGAGCAAGTATTGCAACAGGTTTACGACCAAATATTACAGCTTTCCCCCGGGGCCGAATACCTTTTGGCAGAATGTAAAAAACATAACGTGAAATTTATGCTGGTATCCGGCGGCTTCACCTTCTTTACCGACCGTCTGAAAAGCCGACTCGGCTTAGACTATGCCTATGCAAACGAACTAAGCAGTATTAATGGCATATTAAACGGCCAACTTGAAGGCCGCATCATTGATGCCCAAGCCAAAGCCAATCTGCTCATTGAGCATCGCAACGCTCTCGGATTAGACGCCAAACAAGTATTAGCAATAGGCGACGGCGCCAATGATATCCCAATGCTTGAAGCTGCCGGCATCGGCATAGCCTATCGCGCCAAACCCAAAGCACAAGCTCATGCCGATGCACGCATTAACCATCATGGCTTAGAAGCAGTACGTGGCTGGTTTGTATAAATTATTTTAATAAACAATGCCTGTCTGAAATTTCAGACAGGCATTGTTTACACTCAAAGCAAGCCCTGCTTACTCAAAGCATTCTGCACACCTTCGTCAAATTCCATATGCAGATAAAAATCTGTAAATGCAGGATACAAACTCAAATCCAACCCTAAAGCTTTGGCCCAACGCAAGGTAACATAAAGATACACATCAGCAATTGTTTTCTCTCCAACCAAAAAAGGCTGTTTGCTCAATACTTCATGCGGATAAGCATATAACATCGTAACTCTGCCTGCAGCCACGGCACGCAACTTCGCCTGTTCTTCTTCCCCATCAACAAAACGCTGCGGCGCAAATAGAGGAGCAAACGCCGGATGCAGGTCAGCATTCATAAACGCCAACCATTTTCGAGCTTGCGCCCTATTCCTCGCACTACCGCTACCCAATACTAAAGCCTGAGGATAGAGCTCATTAATATATTCCAAAATAGCGATATTTTGCGACAATGCCCAATCCCCTTCCTGCAAAACCGGCACACTCCCCATCGGATTCAATGCCAGAAATTCAGGAGATTTCATTTTATCTCGTGGAACCTCTACAGCCTGGTAATCGGCATCAGCCCACTCTAAAGCAACCTGAGGCACCAACGAACATGCTCCGGGCAAATAATATAAGGTCAACATATCTCATTCCTTGCTTTAATGACACAGTCAAAGTAGCCCGATATTTTACACTATCTGCATAATTATAAAGAGTTATAAGAAACTCGTATTCGCTCATCCAACATTTATAACATATATAAATTATTTTTAATTTGATTTTTTACTTAACTTAAAATAACATGAGTTATACATAAGAAATAAATATTCAATATTCAGAAATATATCGCTCATGAAAAATCTTTACAGTTTACTCAACTTACCTGCCGGTGCAGATTCGCAGCAAATCAGCAAAGCCCTTTCTCAAGCAACTGAACAGGAGTTACTTTCACTGAATCAATTACAAGAAATCAAAGATAATTTATCTACGCTGGTTACCAAAGCTGAATATGACTTAAAATTATTTCAAACCCATCCCGAGCTTTGGGAAACATTGGATCACATCCCAACAAGCAACACAGAATCAGCCAAAGAGGAAACTGCTACGGAAGTTGCGGATGAAAACAATTATTCAATCTTTGTTGAAGAGCGCCTCCTTTCTCCTGAAGAACAGCAGCTCCGACGAATGCGTACCATCAATAAGTCTACCTATATCATCAGCGGTTTTTTCGGTGGCGTATTTGGTTTACATCACTTGCTGATAGGAGACCGTGCTGCAGCAACCGTACATCTGATTATCTCATTAACGGTTATCGGCCTGCCCGTGATGTTTTTAAAATCTCTTATCGATATCTACAAGGCAGCCGCCCGCATTCCAGACGAATATGGCATGATACATCTTTAATTACACAATAATTATGCCGTATAGCAGGCAAGCATAATGCCTGAACGCTTATAATCCCTTTTCAGGCAGGCATTTTCTTATACAATAAGCATGTTTCATCAATAATAACCCTTCCACCATGCAACTCTTAAAATATATTCAAGCCCAAGGCATAGGCAGCCGTAAAACATGCCAATGGCTAATTGAAAACGACTGTATCGAAATCAATGGCACACTTGCAAATCAACCCAAAAGCATGATTAATCCGGATGATGTAACCAGCTTATCAATCAACGGAGAATCTTTCATCGTTATTCCGCAACCCTATTTCTACATTCTGCTCAATAAACCTGAAAACTACGAAACCTCTCACAAACCACGTGATTATCCCAGCGTATTCAGCCTGTTTCCTGAGCATATGAGGCAAGTCGGCATGCAAGCAGTTGGACGATTGGATGCGGATACCACCGGCGTGTTGCTCATTACCAATGACGGTAAATTCAACCACAACATGACTTCGCCCAAGTATAAAGTTACCAAACTATATCAAGTAACGCTCAAACATCCTGCCGACCAAACTTTATGCGACACACTAAAAGCGGGTGTATTGCTGCACGATGAAAACGAAATCGTCATCGCTGCCGATGCCGAATTGAACAACCCCACCACACTACTGCTTTCCATTACCGAAGGAAAATATCATCAAGTCAAACGCATGGTCGCAGCAGCAGGCAACCGTATTGAACAGCTGCATCGTTTGCGTTTCGGTCGCTGGGAAACCGGAAATCTAGCTCCCGGTGAATGGCGGTTCATTAATCCCGATTAAGATTCTCAAATCATTTATTAATTTAATTACTTATATTTCATACCGTTATAATTAGAATTATTCTATTTACATTGTTTAACATATTAATTTTGGAACTATTCATAGCCTACCCAGTCATACAAGCACTTACTTTTCATAGAGTAAGTAAGTGAGTAAGACGTTTTCCCCGTAATGTGTTTGGCCATCTATACTTTCCCCTTGGTATAGATGGTTTTTTTTATCTAAAAAATAACAAAAATCCACCTAAATTTCATAAGTGATTATTTTCCAATAACTTTCCTTTCATTTACGCAAGCACCAAAGATTACCAAAATTTGATCTGTGTCATTTAAACTAATTTTAAAACACCGTTTATCAGTTATTCATACCTTTAAGGTTTTTTTTGCCGATTATTCAGGAACTAATTTATTATTCGCCCTGTCTGATAGACGTTACTTGCTAACCGCAAGTAAGTGAGTAAGACGTTTTCCCCGTAATGTGTTTGGCCATCTATTTCATATCCCTTGATTTAGATGGCGTTTTTTTTGCATGTTTCACCTGCTTTTTTTAGACAGGCATCTATTCACTATTTATTTGCTTAAAAATTAAGTTTTTGATTTCATAAATTAACCCCAGCATCAAACCGAATCAGGTAAAATGGCAACCCTGATCGAATCTCAGCAAAAATATATGAATAAAACAAAACCATCCAACACACGCTATTGGCTACTTGCCCTTATCGCCGTCATTCTCGACCAAATCACCAAATTAGCAGTTATCAAAAATTTCCAGGAATATGAGCGGTTAAATATTATTCCGAACTTTTTTGATCTGACACGGGCACATAATTCCGGAGCGGCATTTAGCTTCCTGGCAGACGCCGGGGGTTGGCAAAAATTCTTTTTTATCGGTTTGGCTATTTTAATCTGCGGCTATCTGGCCAGGGAAATCATTAGAAATCAATTCAACACACTTGGAAAAATTGGCGCCTCCATGATTATCGGCGGTGCGATCGGCAATGTGATTGACCGTTTCCAACACGGCCATGTGATTGATTATTTACTATTTTATTGGCAAAACTGGCACTATCCCGCGTTTAACGTAGCTGACAGTTTTATCGTAGTCGGCGCAACATTATTGGTTATCGACGGCTTTAAAAACAGCAAAAAAGAAGCCGCTGCAAGCCCCAAAGTTATCAATTAACACACACTCAGAATATTTAATCATGGCAGACAAAACCATCATGCTGGCAAACCCCCGCGGCTTCTGCGCAGGCGTTGATCGTGCTATCAGCATTGTAGAACGCGCTCTTGAGGAATTCGGCGCACCCATTTATGTGCGGCACGAAGTAGTACACAACAAATTTGTAGTTGATAATCTTCGTGAAAAAGGTGCTGTTTTTATTGAAGATTTAGCCGAAGTACCGGAAGGTGCTACGCTTATCTACTCGGCGCATGGTGTGTCTAAAGCAGTGCAGGAAGAAGCTGAAGCACGCGGCTTTCAAGTTTTTGATGCAACCTGCCCTCTGGTTACCAAAGTGCATAAAGAAGTGGCCCGTTTGGATTCGCAAGGCTATCAAATTATCATGATTGGCCATGCAGGCCATCCTGAAGTAGAAGGCACGATGGGGCAGCTACCTGAGGGATCAATGCTGCTGGTCGAAACCGTAGATGATGTAGCTAAATTACAAGTAGCAGATCCTGAAAAACTCTCCCATGTCAGCCAAACTACACTTTCGGTAGATGAAACCAAAGATATTATTGCTGCTTTAAAAGCGCGTTTTCCCAATATCCGTAGCCCGCATAAAGAAGATATCTGCTACGCGACAACCAACCGCCAGGAAGCTGTGAAAAATCTTGCAGCCGAATGCGATATTGTCATCGTGGTTGGCTCCCCCAATTCTTCTAACAGCAACCGCCTACGCGAAGTTGCCAAATTGCGCGGTGTGGATGCTTATATGGTCGACAATGCCTCCTACCTGAAACAGGAATGGTTCAACGGTAAAAATAAAGTGGGAATTACGGCAGGCGCTTCCGCTCCTGAAGTGCTAGTCCAAGAAGTTATCCGAACCATTCAGGGTTGGGGACACAAAACCATTGAGGAAGGTGCAGGCGTGGAAGAAAGTATTGTTTTTGTGTTGCCCAAAGCTTTAAGAAAATAACCGAAATACAATTTTCGGCTAGAGCTTTGAAAACTATCATTACATAACCCAAAAATCGTAACAAAATCGATAAGACGAAAGAAACAAAATCTACCTACAACAAAATGCCTGTCTGAAAAAGGCTTTCAGACAGGCATTCTCCACTCTCCCTTATCGCTATGTTCCAATTTGATCTGAATATAGACATGCTTTTTAAGTCGGTTCACTATATATAATAAAACGATGCCTGTCTGAAAGCTTTGATTCACTTTCAGACAGGCATCCAACATTTTTAAATACGCTGTTTATTCGGTATTACACAGAAAAAGGACGCACTTCCAAGCCGAACATAACGCGCGCAGTATTCAACATCTGGCAGCTGAAGCCCCATTCGTTATCATACCAAGCAAATACTTTAACAGAGTTACCGGCAACCACTTTAGTCAGCGTCGCATCAAAAATGCTGGCTTGAGTTGTATGGTTGAAGTCCATAGATACCAAAGGCAAAGTGTTGTAGCCCAATACACCTTTCAAATAACCTTCTGAAGCCTCTTTCACAATTTGGTTAACTTCTTCAACAGAAGTATCGCGAGCGGCGGTAAACGAAAGGTCTACCAAAGACACGTTAATCGTTGGTACACGAATAGCCAAACCGTCCAGCTTACCTTTCAATGAGGGCAGCACCAAGCCTACTGCTTTGGCCGCACCGGTTTTGGTAGGAATTAGGTTTGCTACACCGCTGCGCGCACGGCGCAAGTCTTTATGGCGCACATCGGTAACATTTTGGTCATTGGTTACAGAGTGAATCGTGGTAACCACGCCTTTTTCGATACCGAGACCATCATGAAGCGCTTTAGCTACCGGAGACAAGCAGTTGGTTGTACAAGATGCATTGGATACTACGGTCATCTCAGGCGTAATCACATCATGGTTCACGCCGTACACCACGGTTGCGTCGACATCGGCTTCGCCCGGTGCGGAAATCAGTACCTTTTTGGCACCTGCTTCCAAGTGCGCTTGCGCTTTGGCTTTGCTGGTAAATGCACCGGTGCATTCAAATACCAAATCCACACCCAAATCTTTCCAAGGCAATTCTAAAGGATTACGAGTGGAGAAGAATGCAATTGTTTTACCATTGATAATCAGATTCTTATCATCATGCTTAACATCCGCATTAAAACGGCCGTGTACAGTATCGAAAACAGTTAAGTGAGCGTTGGTTTCCAAAGAACCGCTGGCATTTACTGCCACCACTTCCAATTGATCTTCCAATTTGTAATCATAGATAGCGCGCAATACTTGGCGACCAATGCGACCATATCCATTAATGGCAACTTTAATGCCCATCGTGTATTTCCTTTTTAATTTTGTTGGTTTGTACAAATTTTAATCAATCCACTGAAAGCAGAGCAAACCGGCGGAGCAAAGTAAATATAATTCAGATACACCAACACAGTTACTGCTCAAAGTGGCTTAACTATCTGCCTCATGCAGCGACCGCGCGCATTATAGCAAAAATGTAGTCAAGTGTAATTAACTTCATCATGTTTTTCCTTAGCAACCCGAAAAACATTTCAATGATTCAAAATATTACATATCAAATTAAGATATAAGCATATTAATCTTTGTGTATATTTTATAACACATTGCTACAAACAATTAGCTCAGCAAACCGAACGGTTCATACAACGCCATACACGGGCT
>NZ_JH165159.1:882484-892504 GCF_000227765.1 Neisseria wadsworthii 9715 | reverse complement strand
GGGCTTTTAAGCCATCCCAAACATAAATGCCTGTCTGAAAACTTTTTCAGACAGGCATTATATTGGTTAACTGATAACGGCTTTATGCATAATCGCGATGTTCGCCTTCTCCATCAATATTCCCGGCGCAACGCTTACAAATAGTCGAATGCCCGGCAACAGAGCCGATATCATCTGTGTAATGCCAACAGCGTTCACACTTCTCGCCGTTGCTCACTTTAGCAGTTACAGAAAGCTCGCTGCCTTTGCTAACGGTCGCTTTAGACACCAATAACACAAAGCGTAATTCATCACCCAACGCTTTCAAATATCCGGCCAAATCTTCCGGCGCGGTAATCTCCACTTCCGCCTGCAAAGAAGAACCAACGGTTTTATCGACACGCAAAGGTTCAATAGCGGCAGTTACTGCCTCGCGCACTTGGCGCACAGCTTCCCATTTGCGCACCAATTCAGCTTCGCTTTTTTCGTTCATTGCGGGAAATTCGTGCAGAGTGTGGAACAAAACGCTGTCTTCTTCTCCCCCGCCGATAATGTCCCAAGCTTCTTCGGCAGTAAAGCAGAGAATCGGGGAAATCAACAACACAAGGCTGCGAGTGATATGGTACAGCGCGGTTTGCGCACTGCGGCGCGCATGGCTGTCTGCTTTAGTGGTATACAAGCGATCTTTCAAAATATCAAGATAGAATGCACCCAAATCCTCTGAACAGAATGCCACGATGTCTTTCACAGCAAAGTGAAACGCATAACGCGGATAATAATCACCGGCCAAACGCTCTTGCAGGCGGCGTACCAGCACCATGGCATAACGGTCAATTTCCACCATTTGATCTTGCGGAACCGCATCATCCATGGGGCGGAAATCGCTCAAATTGGCAAACAAAAAGCTCAGAGTATTGCGGATGCGACGATAGCTTTCTGTTACGCGTTTTAGAATTTCCTTAGAAATCGCCAACTCGCCGGAATAATCGGTAGAAGCTGTCCACAAACGGAGGATATCGGCGCCGAATTCGTTATACACTTCTTGAGGTGCCACCACATTGCCCAATGATTTGGACATCTTACGGCCGTTTTGGTCAACCACAAAACCATGGGTTAACAATTGCTTATACGGCGCACGACCAACCGTGGAGCAACCTGTCAACATAGACGACTGGAACCAGCCGCGGTGCTGGTCGCTGCCTTCGAGATACAAATCGGCAGGCCAAACCAACTCTTCACGCCTTCTCAACACAGAAAAGTGGGTGCTGCCGGAATCGAACCACACATCCATGGTATCGGAAAGCTTTTCATATTGTTCGGCTTCTTCGCCCAACAATTCATGCTTATCCAAGGCAAACCACGCTTCAATGCCTTTTTGCTCAATTTTTTTGGCAACCTCTTCCAAAAGCTCAGCCGAACGCGGATGCAGTTCACCGGTTTCTTTGTGAATAAAAAAAGTCATAGGCGTACCCCAGTTGCGCTGGCGGGAAACCACCCAATCGGGGCGCCCTTCAATCATAGCTTCCAAACGTGCCCGACCCCAAGCAGGGAAAAACTCGGTATTATCCACTGCTTTCATGGCTTTATCGCGCAAAGTTTTTCCATCAGCGCCGGTTTTATCCATACCGATAAACCATTGGCCGGTTGCGCGGTAAATCAAAGGCGTTTTATGTCGCCAGCAATGCGCATAGCTGTGTTCGATTTTATTGTTTGCCAGCAGCTTGCCTTCTTCTTCCAGCCATTCAATAATAACCGGATTGGCTTCCCATACGGTCATACCGGCTACACGCGGCATTTCGGAAATATAGCGGCCTTCGCCGTTAACCGGATTGTAAAGCTGTATGCCGTATTTCAAGCATACAAAATAATCTTCCAAACCGTGAGCCGGTGCACTGTGTACCAAACCCGTACCGGCATCGGTGGTAACGTGCTCACCGTTGAGCACCATAATGTCACGCTCTAAAAACGGATGGTTCAGATGCAAATGCTCAAGCTTGCTGCCGCTGGTTTCGGCTAAAACTTGCGTTTGACCTTCTTCAAACCCATAGCGTTTAACCGCATCCTCAACCAGATCTTTTGCCAGCACCAATTTACCTTTGGGCGTATCAATCAGTTGGTAAACCACATCTGCACCGGCAGCTATCGCCTGACTGGCCGGCAGCGTCCACGGCGTAGTCGTCCAGATAACGGCAAAAGCATTCCCGCTGATTTCAGACAGGCCAAATGCTTTGGTTAAAGCGGCATTGTCTTGAAACAGGTAAGCCACATCAATGGCATGGGAAACTTTATCTTTATATTCCACTTCCGCTTCTGCCAGCGAAGAGCCACAATCCAAGCAGAATTGAACCGGTTTTTCACCGCGATACAGATAGCCCGCTTTATAAATTTCACCCAGCGCACGCACGGTATCCGCTTCCGTTTGGTAGTTCATGGTGAGATAAGGATTTTCCCAATCACCCATCACGCCTAAGCGGATAAAGTCTTTTTTCTGGCGCGCGATTTGCTCGGTAGCATATTCGCGGCACAACTCGCGGAACTTGGAGGCAGGAATGGATTTACCGTGCAGCTTTTCCACCATCAATTCGATAGGCAGGCCGTGGCAGTCCCAACCCGGCACATAAGGCGCATCGAAGCCGGCCAACGTTTTGCTGCGGACGATGATGTCTTTCAAAATTTTATTGGCAGCATGACCGATATGGATGTCACCGTTGGCATAAGGCGGGCCGTCGTGCAGCACGAACTTCGGGCGGCCTTGCGCTTTCTCGCGCAATTTTTGGTAACGTTTCTGCTCGTACCAGCTTTTCAGCCACGCAGGTTCGCGCTTGGCCAAATTGCCGCGCATAGGAAACGGGCTTTCAAGCAGATTTACGGTTTTGCTGTAGTCGGTCATTTTGGTTCTCTGTCGCTGTGTTGTTCGGCCCGGCTCAGATTAAACTGCCGGCCCGATATTCTAAAGTAAAGAAAATAAAACTATTGTAACGGAATTGCCTTGATTTTATAAGGGCTTTCAGACAGGCATCGGCTGCCAGCCCCTTGCTTCGGCCATATCAGCGCGAATCTGCACCATCATGCTTTCTATATCGGGAAATTTTTCTTCGTTGCGCAATTTGTGCAGAAAATGAACATGCAGCCGCTCGCCGTAGATATTTCCATCAAAATCAAACAGATGAACTTCAAGCTTTTGCCGGCTGGTTTGAGAAACAGTGGGATTCACACCAAAACTGGCCACGCCGCGTTTTCTACCGAAGCTGCCTTCGGCTTCCACCACAAATACGCCGCTCAAAGCATAATGATGGTTAGGCAAATGAATATTGGCCGTAGGGCTACCGATCGTCCTCCCCAGTTTGGCCCCGTGTTTGACACGTCCGCTAAGCACATAATCATGGCCGAGCAGGCTGCTTGCACAATCCAGCAAACCGCCTGCCAAAGCTTGGCGCACCGCGGTGCTGCTAACCCGCATATTCTCAATCAACACGGAAGGCGTACGCTCTGTAAACATGCCTTGCTGGTTTTGCAACATCGCAAAATCACCTTCCCGCCCTGCTCCGAAACGGAAATCGTCGCCCACCAAAAGATAGCGCGTATCCAAGCTTTGACGCAGCAAGCGGTCAATAAAAGTTTGCGCAGGAATATCGGCAAAGCTCTGATTAAAACGCAACACCCAAACCGCATCCAAGCAGCCGGTTGCTTCCAGCAGCTTCAATTTATCGCGCAATGGGCTGAGCCGGAAAGGCAAAGGCTTGTTAAATTTACGCGCAAAAAATTCGGACGGCTGCGGCTCAAACACAATCGCCACCGCCGGTAGGCCGCGCTTCTGCGCTTCTTCTTTCAAGCGCCGCAGAATATGAAGATGCCCCAGATGAACCCCGTCGAAATTACCGATGGTTGCAGCAACCCCCTGAGCAAAAACAGGCTTTCGGTTTAAGCCGAACCAGATTTCCATGTGATTTTTCTAAGTAGTATTAACCAAAACCCGCTATTTTAAACGTTATGCCTGCTTTACGACAATCCGATACGGCAGCTTAATCCGTTTTAAATGCCTGTCTGAAAGAATTTATGTAAAACACAAAATTAAAAAACCTTTCAATTGTATTTTCTTGTAAAATACTGGGTTTACTTTTGTTTAAGCGCTTGCACGCGCCTTTAACTGCTGTTTTTCTAAAGAAAAAATTATGGATTTCAGATTCGACATCATCTACGAATACCGTTGGATGTTTCTTTACGGAGCGCTCACCACTCTGGGATTAACCGTAGCGGCTACCTTCGGCGGCACCATACTCGGCCTGTTCGGCGCATTGGCCCGCATCATACGCGTTGAAAAAGGCGGCTGGCCGCTGAAGCTTTTAGTAAGCCTGCTGCGCACCATCACCACCGTATACGTTACCTTATTTCGCGGCACGCCTTTATTCGTACAAATCTTTATTTGGCACTTTGTCTGGTTTCCGATTTTAGTCAGCTACGACGGCGGCATACTCATCAGCGGCGCAGAAGCCAATGAAATCCGCCGCAATTACGGCGCGCTGATTGCCGGTGTGTTGGCGCTTACCGTAAACGCAGGTGCATATATCACCGAAATTTTCCGCGCCGGCATCCAATCCATCGATAAAGGCCAAATGGAAGCGGCACGTTCACTGGGGTTGAGTTACCCGCAAGCCATGCGTTATGTGATTCTGCCTCAGGCAACCCGCCGTATGCTGCCGCCATTGGCCAGTGAGTTTATTACTTTACTGAAAGACAGCTCGCTGATTTCGGTCATCGCCGTTGCCGAACTGGCCTATGTGCAAAAAACCATTTCAGGCCGCTACTCCATTTATGAAGAGCCGCTTTATACCATCGCCCTGATTTATCTTGCGATGACCATGTGCCTGAGCTGGCTGTTTGCCTCGCTTGAGAAGAAATACAACGTTCAAGGCCGTCGTTAATCTAATCGTTAGATAAAATACAATGCCTGTCTGAAAACTTCCAGACAGGCATTATGCTTCATATAGCCGTAAAAATAAGCTTTTCATATAATGTGGCGGGCCGCAAACCATAGAGGAAAACACAGCAGTGCAAGCCAGCTTTGAATGGAAGATTCAGCTCCACCACTCACTATATCAGTCCAGCGGAGCCACTGTTATTTTAGTCAAACCCTTTTCCACGCCTTTAGAATAGCGGCGCGGGATATAAGCGCTCAATCCGCCGTTTTGCACCGTTGTTTCATAAGCGCACACCAAGCGCTCCTGCTCATTCACGATTTCTTCATAATTTTCACCAAACTGAGGCGAAATGCGGGTAAACAGCCGCCACAGGATACGGCTGCCTTCAGGCAGGTTGAGCGTGGCGGAAATATGCGAGTTGCCTTCATCACAGCCCACATGATGGTGGTCGGGATCAAAGTTTTCCCATGTTTCGGGAAAGTCCGCCGCATTCATAAAGCCAAACAAGCGGTCATGGGCGCACACGCTCTGGCGCACATAAGGCCAGATATTTTCACGCAGGAAAAACTGGTCGGCAAAATGGCGCGATTCCAAAGGCTTTTTCAGATAGGCCTCAATCTTGCCCCTCATATCCGGCACCGCACCTGCAACCATGCCCCACAAGCCCGCCAAAATCAGCTCGGTGTGCGTACCCGCGTCGCGCATGGTGTGAAACAGCTTGCCGCTTTCCAGCCATGCCGCCACGGCTTTGGCTTCGCGCGGGGAAATCACCGAATCCGCATCGCGAAACAGCACATAAGCCGCATCCTCATCGTCCGCCGCCAGAAAACGCCAAAGCGTACCCGGCCAGCTTTGCAGCGTTTCATCCACCCGCACCACTTCCGCGCCCGCCTCTTTCAAACGGCTGACCACATGCTCCGGCACGCTCCCGTCAATATAAAAGCGGCATACCCAACCCGGATAAACCAGCGGGCACAGTTCGGCATTCATCACGGCCGGTTCGCCATACGCGGAGCTTGCGCCGAAAAGCGAGAACGAAATGATTTTTTTGCCCGCGTTCTTCGGTTCGATTTTCGGTAGCTCTGGGCAGGTTCGGCCGTAAATTTCGTCTCTCAACTCCAACGCGCGCAAACCATATTTACCGCAGCCTGCCCAATCTTTCTTGCCATCATAAGCATGCGACAAAGCATCGTGGGCATTGATGTGCTTCGGGTCGCGCCTCAACACCTGCTTGGCATACTTAACCGCTTCGTCCCACAAACCGCTTTTCACCGCCATCGTTGCCGCATCGCTTAACGGCGCAGTGGAATTCGGCGCTAATTTATGCGCTTTCAAAGATTCTTTCATCGCCTGCTGAAAATGACCCGCAGCCGAATATTCCTTAAAACGGGCGGAAATTTTATTGAGTTGTTGCTGGATTTTTTGCTGCTGCGGCGTGAGCTGCTTCGGTTTCATGGGGACACTCCGTTAGGATTGAATGCGTTTTCAGACAGGCATCATATGCCTGTCTGAAAAGAGATTAGATTGTGTTGAGGCTCAAATTAAATCTTAAGGTCAAATAATAATTTGCCGCAAGGTTCGGCAAAAGCCGTTTGCCTGCAAAGGTTTTCAGACAGGCATATGAATGCCTGTCTGAAAACAAAACTACACACCCAAATAACCTTCGCGGCTGCCCAGCCATCTAGCCAGATGCGCATCCACAATATCCGGCTGCCCGGCAATCAGTTTCGGCGCAATATCGCGTGCCAATTCCAGCAGGCGCATGTCTTCTTCCAAATCGGCAAAACGCAGCATCGGCACCCCGCTCTGCCGCGCACCGAGAAACTCACCCGGCCCGCGGATATTCAAATCCTGGCGGGCGATTTCAAAGCCGTCGGTATGCTCGTAAATCACTTTCAAGCGCGCTTTGGCCAGCTCGCTCAAAGGCTCTGCAAACAAGAGCACGCAGCTGCTCGCCGCCGCGCCGCGCCCCACCCTGCCGCGCAACTGGTGCAACTGCGACAAACCCATGCGCTCGGCATGCTCAATCACCATCAGGCTGGCATTCGGCACGTCCACGCCCACTTCGATAACCGTGGTCGCCACCAGCACATGAATTTTGCCCGCAGAAAAATCTTCCATCACGGCCGCCTTTTCCGCCGCTTTCATTTTTCCGTGCAGCAAACCTACGTTCAGCATGGGCAAGGCCTGTTGCAGCTCAAGCTGCGTGTCCACCGCGGTTTGCAGCTGTAGCGTTTCACTTTCCTCAATCAGGGGGCACACCCAATATGCCTGCTGCCCTTTTTCACAGGTGCCGAGCACAAACTGCTCCACTTCCGCGCGCCGCAAGCTGTTGACCAAACGGGTTTTCACCGGTGTGCGCCCCGGCGGCAGCTCGTCAATCACCGACACATCCAAGTCGGCAAAAAAGCTCATGGCCAGCGTGCGCGGAATCGGCGTGGCCGACATCATCAGCTGGTGCACATCCTGCCCTTTGTTTTTCAAGGCCAAACGCTGCGCCACGCCGAAACGGTGCTGCTCGTCCACAATCACCAAGCCCAAATTCTGAAACTGCACATCGTCTTGAAACAAAGCATGCGTGCCAACCGCTATCTTGACGCCGCCGCTTTCCAGCAAGGCTTTGGTTTGCTCTTTCATTTTCTTGCGCCCGCTGCCCGTGAGCCAGGCCACGTCCAAACCCAAAGCGCCAAACCATTGTTTGAACTTCATATAATGCTGCTCGGCCAGAATTTCGGTGGGCGCCATTACCGCCACCTGGAAGCCGGCTTCAACCGCAGTCAGCGCAGATAAAGCCGCCACAATGGTTTTCCCGCTGCCCACATCGCCTTGCAGCAGGCGGTGCATCGGGTGCGGCTGCCGCATATCCGAGCGGATTTCGTCCAACACCCGCTTTTGCGCGCCGGTCAACCCAAACGGCAGATTTGCCAACAGCTTACCGCTCAGGCTGCCGTCGCCGCGCAAAGGTTTCGCCTGCCCGTTGATGCGCTTTTGGCGGGCGAGCCGCATGGATAGCTGCTGCGCCAGCAATTCATCAAACTTCAACCGCTGCCACGCAGGCAAAGCACCGTCGGCCAAGCGCGTGATGCTGTATTCCGGCGGCGGTGCATGCAACAGACGCAGGCTTTCGGCCAGGCCGGGCAGCTTCAATTCGGATAATAAAGCGTCCGGCAAAGTATCATGCAGCGACACCGCATCAAGCGCCGTTTGAATGATGCGGCGCAAAGTGGGCTGGTTCAGACCGTTTACCGTGGGATAAACCGGCGTGAGGCTTTCAGACAGGCCTGTGTTTTCCGCATCCCTGATTTTCGGGTGAATCATCTCGTTGCCGAAAAACCCGTGCTTGATTTCCCCCACCGCACGCACCCGCCGCCCCTGCGCCAGCTGCTTCTGGGTGCTGGCATAAAAATGAATAAACCGCAAAAACAACACTTTGCCCGCATCATCCCGAATCTGCACAATCAGCTGCTTACGCGGCTTAAACTGAACATCCTGCCGCACTACCACACCTTCAACTTGGCAAGGCACACCCAAAGGCGCATCCGCAATCGGCGTAATATGCGTTTCATCTTCATAACGCAGCGGCAAATGCAGCACCACGTCCCACGCGCTGTGCAAATCGAGCTTCTCCAGCTTCTGCGCAGCGGTATCCGTGATTTTCAGCAGTTTTTTTGTTTCAGGCGTCATCGTTTTACGGCATTAACACATTAAAAACAGATACTTTCAAATCCATCCATGCTTTCAGACAGGCATTCCCGATGCCTGTCTGAAACATCAGCATTCCCAAACACGCTTCAACATCAACGCCAAAGCAGGCAAATCATCTTCCATCAGCCCCGTGCTGTTGTCGCAGAAAAAAACCCTGTCTTTATGCTGATCAAAAAAACCTTCCAAATCATCCAAAGCCAGCCAGCTTTCCCCTTCCCTGCCGTTCTGTTCCAACCAAGCCAGAATCTCACGCTCCCGCACTCCCTTTCCCGTCTTCTTACGGAACACCGGCTTACGGAACACCGGCGTCGCCCCGACAATCCGCCGCCCGAACCCGGGCGAAAACAGCACCTGCAATTCCGCCAACCCGCGCCCTTCCCGCCAAGACGAAGACACCACAACATCAATATCTGCATACTCCGGCCTGCTCAAAAACGCTTCCAACACAGGCACTTGGCTGAAACAATCCGCCCGTTTCTTAAACGGCCACGGATGCAGCACCCCATCAAAATCCAAAAACAAAACCATATTTGCAGCCTTGCGTTTAAAACCCGTTTTCCATCATTATCTGTCTTTATAATTTAATTTATTGAATATAAATATAAAATAATTTTCAATAAAATAAATTACCCACTTTTTTACCCAACTTTTACGCTCACTTGAAAATCGGAAGAAAGGCAGGAAAATCTTTCTTCAGATATGGGCAGATTGGCTGATTGCACGGTTTACCCACTCATTAAGGCTGATATTTTGCGCCGCTGCCGCCGCGGCCGCCGCTGCATGGGTTTCAGGGCTTACCCGCACATTAAAGCGGCCTGAATACTGTTTATACGGCTCAATACCTTTTTCTTTGCACACATCGAGAAAAACCGCCAAACTGGCCGCCCCCTCTTTGTGCAAGTCTGCCACGTTATCGGCGTAAAAATCCGCCCCGCCGTTGAGGCCGATAAACTCGCCGCGCAGTAACTCGGTTTCAGGGTCGTATTGAATAATGGCTTTATGGCCGTTGATTTCCATTACATTGTTCATGGCTTTACTCCGTTTTCTTCCAACCATTTACGCACGCTTGCAACCGCGCCTTTATCCGTATCAGGGCTTGAATGCGGCCTATGAAACACTTTCACTTGCCCGAAAAGGATGACCGCTATACGGCTGCCCTCCCTTTCTTGAACTTCCGCGCCCAATTCGATAAACAGGGCTTCAATATCCGCCCATTTAATGCTGCCGGATACGGGGCGGCTGAATATTAAAGCAAGTGTTCTTTGGTGTTTCTTTTTCATAAAAAATAAATGGCACTAATATTTAGTACCATTCTAAAACAAGGCGGGTGGCATGACAACCTTAACTGCTATAACCGGGTAAGCAAGCCCCGATTGAATAAGGGGCTGAAGCAGATTAGCCCTAGATTTATACAGCT
>NZ_JH165159.1:805432-882180 GCF_000227765.1 Neisseria wadsworthii 9715 | reverse complement strand
AGCTTGTCAAATCACCTAAAACCCGTTTTCCATCATTATCTGCCCCGGCACGCGGTTGCGGTGCATGGCGAAGCCCATGTCGAGCAGGGTTTGGAAGGTGTCTTTAACCATGGCGGGGTTACCGCAGATCATGAAGCGTGTGTCGGCTGAAGTGAATTGCATATCGAATGCGGCGGCGAGTTCGCCGTTTTTCAAGAGTTCGGGCAGGCGTTTGCCGAGTGCGTCTTCGGCGGTTTCGCGTGTAACGACGGGGACGAAATGCAGTTTGTGGAAATGTTCTTCAATCAGCGGATGCTCGGCCAAGGCGGCGATTCGGCCGTTGAAAATCAGTTCTTCGGCATAAGATACTGAATGGGCAAGCGCGAGGCGGTCGAAGCGCTGCCAGATTTCGGGCTGCTCCAAAATGGATAAAAACGGTGCGATGCCGGAGCCTGTGCAGAGCATCACCAAGTCTTTGCCGTCGGGGAAACGTTCGGGCAGCAGGAAGCCTGTGGCGTTTTTGTCGAGCAGGATGGTGTCGCCCTCTTTCATTGCCGCCAACTTGGCCGACATGGGGCCGCCTTGTATCAATACGGCGAAATATTCGAGTGTGTCGGCGTATTCGGCGGAAACAACAGAGTAGGCGCGCCAGATAAAGCCTTCGCCGTCGCGGAATCCGAGGCGGGAAAACTGGCCGGCAGAAAAGCGGTAGCTTTCGGGGCGGGTAATCGCGAATGTGATGAGTTTGGGCGTGTGGTGCTTAACCCACAAAACGGTCTCTTCTGTGTATTTGGCCTCGGGTGCGGCTGCCATGAATATATCCTTTTAATTATGTGTGTGGTTTTCAGACAGGCATTATACCTAATGCCTGTCTGAAAAGCGGCACAGCGGCTAAACTTAACATTTCATAATGCTTAGGCCCGCTTTGCCATACCATGTGTACAGCCTGCGGTTCTCAGTCATGTATGAAATAGTGTTTCACAGCTATAAAAGCCTTCGTGCGAACCATGAGTTTTGTATGCACTTTACATTAAACAAAAATGCTGCTTTGCCATAACGCCGCTCTTTCCTATAATACGAGATGCCTGTCTGAAAAAATGTAGGCAAATTGCCTCTTAATAAACACAAGAATGTTCTGCCACAGCTTTTTAACGTTAAGAATCTGCGGCAGAAAATTTTTGAATTCAGAAAGTGATTTATGTTACCCAGCATCCCTTTGCACAAGGATATTGTGCGCCCTCCGGAAACCATTTTGGTCAACATCACCCCGCAAGAGAGCCGTGTAGCGATTGTTGAGGAAAACAATATTTGCGAGTTGCATATCGAGCGCAACAGCGGCCACAGCTTGGTGGGCAATATTTATTTGGGCATTGTGCGCCGCGTATTGCCGGGCATGCAGAGCGCGTTTATCGACATTGGCTTGGAGCGCGCTGCGTTTCTGCATATTGTCGATGTGTTGGAGCAGCGGCAGAATCCGGATGCCGACCAGCGCATCGAGCATATGCTGTTTGAAGGGCAAACCGTTTTGGTTCAAGTAATTAAAGACCCGCTCAACAGCAAGGGCGCGCGGCTTTCCACCCAAATTTCGCTGGCCGGCCGTTTTCTCGTGCATCTGCCGCAAGACAGCCATATCGGCATTTCCCAGCGTATTGAAGACGAAGAAGAGCGCAACCAGCTCCGCCAGCGCTTGGAAAACCTGCTGCCTAAAGAAAACCACGGCGGCTACATCATTCGCACCAGTGCCGAAACGGCAACCGATGCCGAACTGCAGGCCGATATCGAATATCTGACCAAAGTGTGGGCGAATATCCAGTATCAGGCAAAAACCCGGCCTGCCGAAACCATGTTGTATCAGGACCTGCCTTTATCGCTGCGCGTGTTGCGCGACATGTTCAGCGACAATACGGTCAAAATCCTGGTTGATTCCAAAGAAAATCACCAGAAAATGTGTGAATTCGCCGCTCAATATGTGCAAGGTGCGGCGGAGAAAATCGAATGGTTCACGGGCGAGCGGCCTCTGTTTGAAACTCATAATGTGGAGCAGGAAATCAACCGCGCCCTGCAACCGCGCGTTTCGCTCAATTTCGGCAGCTACCTGATTATCGAATCCACCGAGGCGATGACCACCATCGACGTGAATACCGGCGGCTTTGTCGGCGCGCGCAATTTTGACGAAACCATTTTCAAAACCAACCTTGAAGCCTGCCACGCCATCGCCCGCGAGCTCCGTTTGCGCAATATCGGCGGCATTGTGATTATCGATTTTATCGATATGGTGTCGGAAAACCACCGCGAGGCCGTGCTACAGGAGCTGGCCAAAGCCCTGAGCTTCGACCGCACACGGGTAACGCTCAACGGCTTCACAAGCCTCGGCCTGGTCGAGCTTACCCGCAAACGCACGCGCGAAAGCCTGAGCCATGTGCTGTGCGAATCCTGCCCCACCTGCCAGGGGCGCGGCCGCCTGAAAACGCCACAAACCGTGTGCTACGAAATCCAGCGAGAAATCGTCCGAGAAAGCCGTCGCTTCGATGTGAAGCAGTTCCGCATTCTCGCCTCGCCCGAAGTGATTGATTTGTTTTTAGACGAAGAATCCCAATCGCTCGCGCTGCTGATCGACTTTATCGGCAAACCGATTTCGCTGGCGGTAGAAAACAGCTATACGCAAGAACAATATGATGTGGTGCTGATATAAGGCATCCATAAACAATGCCTGTCTGAAAAGCTCGAGCTTCGCAAAACCCGCGTTGCTCGTTTTCAGACAGGCATTGTTGTTGCAATCGTTTATTTAGAAACGCGGCAGCGTCCAAGCCACCCGGTGCGCCCACAAACGCAAAGCGTAGCCGGCAACCAGCAGCACATTCAACACCAGCGGATTAATCCAGCCCAACATGTTCAGAAAATACATTGCCAAGCTGATGATCACCGCCACCGTACCGTAAAAATCCTTACGCAAAATCATTGGAATATCGTTCACCAACATATCGCGCACAATTCCGCCGCCCACCGCCGTGATAAATCCGAGCATCACCACGCCAAAAATATTCAAATCCAGCGACAAACCCAATTGCGCCCCGGTAATCGTAAACGCCACCAAACCTAAAGAATCCGCCCACACAAACACGGCCGCCAGCTCCCGCTTTCTGCTTTTCTGCAACTTAAACAGCCAAGCCAGCAGCAAAGTGATGCCGATAACCACCCATGCCGTGTTCTGGGTAAACACCAGCGGAATGCGCCCGATAATGGCATCACGCATAATCCCGCCGCCCACCGCCGTGAGCAAAGCAAGAATCAGCACACCCAGCATATCCAAGCGTTTGCGCACGCCGACCAGATAGCCGGATAAGGCAAACGCGGCAGTGCCGATAATATGGATGATTTCCGTGGTTGTCATAATAACCGAACAGCAAATAAAAAAGGATTAAGGATTATAGTGAATCAACTTAACTTTTGCTACGCCGTTGCCGCGCCTTAGCTCAAAGAGAACGATTGTGTAAGCTGCTGAAGCAGCAACAAAATCAGTCCCGCACTACCTGTACTGCCTTCAGCTTGCGGCCTTGTATCAAAAAATAGTACGCTTGTCATACTCGGACTTGACTCAAGTATCTTGAGTTCCAGTAACTTTAAGAGATACTCGAGTCAAGCCCGAGTATAACGGTATCGTTATTAAACTGAAGTGAATTGACTATATAGTTAATCAACTTAACTTTTACTACGCCGTTGCTGCACCTTGCCGTACTATCCTTACTTGCTGCGGCTTGCTGCCTTGTATTAAAAATGTGTTGATTAACTAATGTGTTGATTAATTATAGTGAAAACGACCGGTACAATATCCATGCCTGTCTGAAAAAAGTTTTTCAGACAGGCATGATAAAACCGGTTGCCCCTATCAACCGGCACAAAAAAGCGCTGCTTTTTAAGCAGCGCTTTTTGCCTTCGACAATTATTTGTCGTCTTTTACTTCAGTGAAATCGGCGTCCACTACATCGTCATCGGCTTTCTTGCCTGAAGCGGATGCGTCATCCGCCTGGCCTGCACCGGCAGCACCTTGGGCTTCCGATTGCGCTTGAGCATACACAATCTCACCCAGTTTTTGGCTAGCAGCACCCAAAGCTTCGGCTTTAGCGTCGATTTCGGCCTTGTCTTCGCCTTTAACTGCTTCTTCAGCGGCTTTTACGGCGTCTTCGATTTTAGCTTTTTCTTCTGCGCCCAGCTTATCGCCGTGCTCATCCAAAGATTTCTTCACAGAGTGAATCAATGCTTCGGCTTGGTTGCGTGAAGCCACGAGTTCGGTCAGTTTTTTATCCTCTTCGGCATTGGCTTCAGCATCTTTCACCATGCGTTCGATTTCCTCCTCGCTCAAACCTGAAGAGCCTTGGATGGTAATCTTCGCCTCTTTGCCTGTGCCTTTGTCTTTGGCAGACACATGCAAAATGCCGTTGGCATCGATATCGAAGGTTACTTCGATTTGCGGAATGCCACGCGGTGCAGGTGCGATGTCGCCCAAGTTGAAGTTACCCAGCGATTTGTTGGCAGAAGCACGTTCGCGCTCGCCTTGCAATACATGGATGGTTACCGCACTTTGGTTGTCTTCGGCAGTCGAGAACACTTGCGACGCTTTGGTCGGGATGGTGGTGTTTTTGTTGATGAGTTTGGTCATCACACCGCCCATGGTTTCGATACCGAGCGACAACGGGGTTACGTCAAGCAGCAATACGTCGCTGCGGCCGCCGCCCAATACTTCACCTTGAATCGCAGCACCCAGTGCCACAGCTTCGTCAGGGTTCACATCTTTACGCGGATCTTTACCGAAAAACGCTTTCACAGCCTCTTGCACTTTCGGCATACGGCTTTGACCGCCGACCAAAATCACGTCGTCGATGTCGCCTACGCTAAAGCCAGCATCTTTTACGGCAATACGGCAAGGCTCGATGGAGCGCTCGATCAAATCTTCAACCAAGCTCTCGAATTTGGCACGGGTAATTTTCATCGCCAAGTGTTTCGGGCCTGACGCGTCCATTGTGATATATGGCAGGTTAATTTCGGTTTGTTGGCCGCTTGATAATTCGATTTTTGCTTTTTCAGCCGCTTCTTTCAG
This sequence comes from Neisseria wadsworthii 9715, assembly GCF_000227765.1. Classification (GTDB taxonomy): domain Bacteria; phylum Pseudomonadota; class Gammaproteobacteria; order Burkholderiales; family Neisseriaceae; genus Neisseria; species Neisseria wadsworthii. Next base: position 877,106 of record NZ_JH165159.1, on the reverse strand, counting down.
GCGTTGCAGCGCCATCACATCTTGCTTCAGGTCAATGCCTTGCTCTTTTTTGAACTCGGAAATGATATGGTCGATCAAGCGTTGGTCGAAGTCTTCACCGCCCAAGAAGGTATCACCGTTGGTAGCCAATACCTCAAATTGTTTTTCACCGTCAACATCAGCAATTTCAATGATGGAAATATCGAACGTACCGCCACCCAAGTCATAAACAGCGATTTTACGATCGCCTTTGTTGCCTTTGTCCATACCGAAAGCCAATGCGGCAGCGGTCGGTTCGTTGATGATACGTTTTACATCCAAACCGGCAATGCGGCCGGCATCTTTGGTGGCTTGGCGTTGGCTGTCGTTAAAATAAGCAGGTACGGTAATCACGGCTTCAGTGACTTTTTCACCCAAATAAGCTTCGGCTGCTTCTTTCATTTTGCGCAACACTTCAGCAGAAACTTGCGGCGGAGACAATTCCTTACCTTGCGCTTTCACCCAAGCATCACCGTTTTGCGCTTTAATGATTTCAAAAGGCATCAAGTCGATGTCTTTTTGTACTTCTTTGTCTTCAAATTTATGGCCGATTAAGCGTTTGGCCGCATAAATTGTGTTTTTTGGGTTGGTTACAGCCTGACGTTTTGCAGGCGCACCCACCAATACTTCGTTACCATCTAAATAAGCAATCACGGAAGGTGTGGTACGCGCACCTTCTGCATTTTCAATTACGCGTGTTTGGCCGCCTTCCGAGATGGCGACACATGAGTTGGTTGTACCTAAGTCGATACCGATTACTTTTGCCATTATTTTATAGCTCCTTGAATATAGAATATTGTTGGGACTTACAGCCCTGTTCGGTTTGTTAAATAAGGCTTGCCGATTATTTTTCAAGTGTGGATAACTGTTTTTGATTAAATTTAATTTCTTAAAAATTCAAACAATTATCCAACACAATAACTTTTCCAGGCTTACATTGTTAAGCTTCGTTACCCTTCGCTACCGTTACCATTGCCGGGCGCAATACTCGGTCGGCCAATGTATAACCTTTTTTCATCACATTAACGATGGTATTGGGTTCTTGCTCACTCTCCACCATTTGCATAGCTTGGTGATGATGCGGATCGAGTTTATCGCCGGGCTGCGGGTTGATTTCTTTAATTTGGGTTGAATCAAATGCCTTATTTAATTCATTCAAAGTCATCTGCACGCCCATTTTCAAAGCATCGAAATTACCGCTTTGGTCAAGCAGGGCCATTTCCAGATAGTCTTTTACCGGCAGCATTTCGGTTGCAAATTTTTGGCCTGCAAATTTATGCGTTGCCAAAATCTCTTCTTGGTGACGGCGACGCAGGTTTTGCTCGTTTGCCAAGCCTCGCAGCTGTTCTTCCTTCAACTGTTCCTCCAGCTCAGCCACTTTAGCTTGCAATTCTTCATAAGTAGGTGTTGTTCCTTGCTCGGCTTCATCCTGCTGCTCTGAAGATTCAATGTTTTCTTCGTTATCAGTCAAATTTTCTTCTGGATATTGGGTTTGTTCTGTCATATTTCGTCCCTTACGGAATAAAGAGGTAAATTTCATAATGTTCTCGATACATGATTTCTCTATATAGGGCTGCCTCTAACTGTTTCAAGAGGTATTTTTTTATTAGACTGTATGATGCCTGTCTGAAAACCGTTTTTCAGGCAGGCATTGGTAAATGAACGATAATAAATGTGGAAATTTCTTGGAAAAAAGTGCCCTGCCCTTTAGAATAATGCATTAAAGAGCGGCTATCTCTTTAAATAAAGGATAGCCTGTTTATGGATAATTTTAATAGATGGATAACAAATGATTGAATTTGCATACGCCGCAGATGCCGCTGCCCAACCCAACATGCTGATGCAGTTTGCTCCGTTGATTCTGATTCTGGTGGTTTTCTATTTTCTGATTATGCGCCCGCAACAGAAAAAATTTAAAGCCCATCAAGCCATGTTGGCCGAACTGAAAAGCGGAGATCGTGTGTTGCTTGCTTCAGGTTTTGTAGGCCGCATTGTGCGCTCAGATGATAAGTTCTTTACTGTTGAAATTGCCAGAAACGTTGAAGTTCAGGTAGAGCGCAACGCTGTTGCCAGCAAGCTCGAAGCCTAATCTTTATTTCAAGGCCGCAGCCGGTATTTACCGGCCTTGCGGCTGTTTGTCTTTATAAACCATGAAGATTTACCTATGAACCGTTATCCGCTTTGGAAATACCTGCTGATTCTGGCCACCATTATTTTGGGCGTTCTCTACACGATACCCAATTTCTTCGGCGAAACACCGGCTGTTCAGGTTTCCACCAACCGGCAATCCATTGTTATCAACAATCAAACCGAAAATCGAATACAAACCGCATTGCAGCAGGCAGGCATCGCTTCTGACGGCATGTTTATTGCCGATAACTCGCTGCGTGTGCGCTTTAAAGACACCGACACACAAATCAAAGCCCGCGACGTTATCGAAAAAACGCTGGGGGATGGCTATATCACGGCTTTGAACCTGATTCCCAACAGCCCAGACTGGATGGCGAAAATCAAAGCCAATCCGATGTTTTTAGGTTTGGACTTGCGCGGCGGCGTGCACTTCACCATGCAAGTGGATATGAAAGCCGCTATGCAGAAAACTTTTGAACGTTACGCCGGCGATATCCGCCGTGAATTGCGCCGCCAGAAAATCCGCGCGGGTAACATCGTGCAAAGCGATAACAGCATCGCCGTACCTTTCCAAAACGAAGCCGATTTAAACAAAGCTCAAAAAGAGCTGCAGAAACTCTTGCCGCAAACCACTTTAACCAGCGACGGCAACCGCCTGATTCTAACCCTGTCTGAAGATGCAATTAATCAAATTCGTTCCGATGCGGTTAAACAAAATATTGCAACCCTGCACAACCGTGTTAATGAATTAGGCGTAGCAGAACCCGTTATTCAGCAAGCCGGCGCAGACCGTATTGTTGTGCAGTTGCCCGGTGTTCAAGACACTGCCAAAGCCAAAGATATCATTGGCCGCACCGCCACATTGGAGGTGCGCATGGTTAACGACGATCCTGTTGCATTCCAGCAAGCTGTTTCAGGCAACGTACCTGCCGGTTACGAATTGCTTTATACCGGCGGCGAACAGCCTCAAGCCGTATTGGTTAACCGCCAAGTTGAATTAACCGGCGACAATATTAATGATGCCCAACCCAGCTTCAATGAAAACGATCAACCTGCCGTTAGCATTAACTTCGACAATACCGGCGCTGCTATTTTTGCAGACCTGACACGCCATAATGTCAAAAAACGCATGGCGATGGTATTGATCGACCAAGGTAAAGCGGAAGTGGTTACCGCGCCTACGATTAATGAGCCGATAACCGGCGGACGCACCATCATTTCCGGCAGCATGTCTATTGAGGAAGCCAACGATATTTCCTTGCTATTGCGTTCAGGCTCTTTGGCCGCACCAATGGAGATTGTGGAAGAACGCACCATCGGCCCTTCTATGGGTAAAGAAAATATTGAAAAAGGTTTCAATTCAACCTTGTGGGGCTTTGTGGTAGTGGCCGCATTTATGGTGATTTACTACCGTGTATTCGGTATTTTCTCCGTGGTCGCACTCTGCGCCAATCTGCTGTTCCTAATGGCTATTTTATCGGCCCTGCAAGCCACTTTGACCTTGCCCGGTATTGCCGCTATCGCGTTGACATTGGGTATGGCCATTGACTCAAACGTGCTGATTAACGAACGCATCCGCGAAGAATTAAGAGCCGGTAAAAAGCCCCAAACTGCCATTAATGAAGGCTATAAACACGCGTGGGCCACCATTGTCGACTCAAATATCACTTCACTAATTGCCGGTATCGCCTTGTTGATTTTCGGCTCAGGCCCGGTTCGCGGTTTTGCCGTAGTGCATTGTATCGGCATCCTTACCTCAATGTACTCTTCGGTAGTGGTTTCGCGCGCATTGTGCAACCTTTGGTACGGAAGCCGTAGAAGCCTGAAAAAAATTGCCATTGGCATTAAAAATCCGGTTGCTGTTAAAGCGGCAAATATTGATGTTGCCGATACAGAATAAGGAGTAACACATGGAACTGTTTCACTTTAAACGCGACATTCCGTTTATGAAATACGGTAAGCTCACCACATTTATTTCCCTGCTTACCTTTGTAATGGCGGTATTTTTCTTATTTACCAAAGGCTTGAACTTTTCGGTAGAGTTTACTGGCGGCACAGTAATGGAGGTCCAATACAGTAAACCGGCCGAAATCAATAAGGTGCGGCAAGATTTAAACGTGCTCAACTTGGGCGAGGTTCAAGTTCAGGCATTAGGAAGTAACCGGCATGTAATGATCAGATTGCCGAATAAAGAAGGTACAACTTCGGCAACTTTATCTAATCAGGTTATGAATATTCTGAAAAAAGACGACCCTCAAGTCAGCTTGCGCCAAGTAGAATTTATCGGCCCTCAAGTAGGTGATGAATTGGTACAAAACGGCTTGATTGCCTTATCTTTGGTGATTATCGGCATTATTATGTATCTTTCGGTGCGTTTTGAATGGCGGTTTGCCGTATCAGCTATCATCGCCAACATGCACGACGTGATTATTATCTTGGGCTGTTTTGCATTCTTCCAGTGGGAATTTTCTTTAACCGTATTGGCCGGTATTCTTGCTGTTTTAGGCTATTCGGTAAACGAATCAGTTGTAGTATTCGACCGTATTCGCGAAAATTTCCGAAAAGGCAGTATGCGTAATAAAAGCGTGCCGGAAATCATTGACAATGCGATCACTGCCACCATGGGCCGCACCGCAATCACGCATGGTTCAACCGAAGCGATGGTACTCGCCATGTTGATTTTCGGCGGCAGTGCATTGCATGGTTTTTCTTTAGCACTGACTATTGGTATTGTGTTCGGTATTTATTCATCAGTTCTAGTGGCCAGCCCTTTACTGGTTATGTTTGGACTAAGCCGCGAAAATATTGCCAAACCCCAGAAAGCTAAAGAAGAAGCAGTTGTATAGCAATCAAACTCTTGCTACTTTGCCATTCAATTTAAAATGCCTGTCTGAAAATTTTCAGACAGGCATTTGTTTAGTTACAGCCCTATTCAAGCTATTTAGTCAATCAACAGGCGATCACACCACGCCTTGTGCCAACATCGCATCAGCCACTTTCTTGAAGCCGGCAATATTTGCGCCGTTCACATAATTCACATAGCCGTTTTCAGAGCCGTTGGCCACGCAATTTTCATGGATATTTTCCATAATATTGAATAAGCGTTGGTCCACTTTGCCGCGTTCCCAAGACAAGCGGATATTGTTTTGACTCATCTCCAAACCTGAAGTGGCCACACCGCCCGCATTAGAGGCTTTACCCGGCGCGTAAAGGATTTTCGCGTTCACAAACACCTCAACCGCGCCCAAAGTAGAAGGCATATTCGCGCCTTCCGCTACACAGAAGCAGCCATTAGACAACAAGGTTTTCGCATCGCTTTCATCCAATTCATTTTGCGTTGCACAAGGCAATGCAACTTCGCAAGCCACACCCCATGGTTTTTGGTTGGCAAAATATTGCAGGCCTTGCTCTTTGGCATAAACTGACAAACGCTCGCGACGAACTTCTTTCAGCTCAATCAAAGCAGCCAATTGCGCTTCGGTCATACCTTGATCGCCAAAAAGTACAAAGCCGTTGGAGTCAGAAACAGTCAGCACTTTCGCACCCAATTGGATGGCTTTTTCGGCAGCATATTGCGCCACATTACCCGAGCCGGAAATCACTACTTTCTTGCCGGCCACGCTGTCACCTTTGGTTTTCAGCATACTGTCTGCAAAATAAACCGTGCCATAGCCTGTTGCTTCAGGACGGATCAAGCTGCCGCCGTAGCCCAAGCCTTTACCGGTCAGCACAGAAGTGAACTCATTGGCAATGCGTTTGTATTGGCCGAACAAGTAGCCGATTTCGCGCCCGCCTACACCGATATCGCCCGCAGGCACGTCAGTATTGGCGCCGACGTGGCGGTAAAGTTCAGTCATAAACGCTTGGCAGAAACGCATCACTTCGCCATCGCTCTTACCTTTCGGGTCAAAATCAGAACCGCCTTTACCGCCGCCCATAGGCAGAGTGGTCAATGCATTCTTAAACACTTGCTCGAAAGCCAAGAATTTCAACACGCCCAAATCCACGGTCGGATGGAAACGCAAGCCGCCTTTGTAAGGTCCGATGGCAGAATTCATTTGCACGCGGTAGCCACGGTTTACTTGTACTTGACCTTGATCGTCCACCCAAGAAACGCGGAACATAATCACCCGCTCTGGTTCTACAAGGCGCTCCAACAACCCTTGTTGGGTATATTTTGGATTTTTCGCCAAGAAAGGAGCCAAACTGCCAAACACTTCTTCAACAGCTTGGTGAAACACGGATTGGTTAGGGTCGCGTTTTTTGATTTGTTCGAATAGATTATTTAGATTTACCGACATAATGTTCTTCCTTAAGATAAAAGTGAAGTTAACAAAGCTGTGAAATAAATTTACAGTGTCTATAAATATAAACCTCTTAAATGGCTTTGCCAAGAAAAAAATGTATAAAATTGTCAACATTTTCAATTTACATTATTTTTATTTTTAGCAGTTAAAAACCCAAAGACATCATATTTAAAACATTATGCCTTATTTTTTAAATTTATTAAAATTAAGAGCCCTTTCGAACACACGCGAAGAAATATTTTTTAAAGAAAACAACATAAATTTGATTTAAGGTAAAAAAATTAAACTTTGATGCAAAACACGACAACCAACCCAATTCAAGCAGTTAACCAAGCAGCTTAACCTACCTGCCAAGTAACAAAACTGCATACACCGCCTACGCAAATGTTACAATGCCGCCTTGTCTGACATGCCTGAATATTACACATAAGGAACTTTAATGAAAGCCTACCAAGATCTGATGCAACATGTACTCGAACATGGAACAGATAAAGCCGACCGCACCGGCACGGGCACACGCTCTATATTCGGTTACCAAATGCGTTTTGACTTAAGTGAAGGCTTTCCATTATTAACCACAAAGAAACTGCATCTTCGCTCGATTATTCACGAGCTTCTGTGGTTTTTAAAAGGCGACACCAATATCAAATACCTGAAAGACAATAATGTGTCGATCTGGGATGAATGGGCAGATGAAAACGGCAACCTCGGCCCGGTTTACGGCTACCAATGGCGCAGTTGGCCGGCTCCCGATGGCAGGCATATCGACCAAATCTCCAATCTAATCCAGCAAATCAAAAGCAACCCCGATAGCCGCCGACTGATTGTTTCCGCATGGAACCCTGCGCTGGTAGACGAAATGGCTTTACCACCCTGCCATGCCTTGTTTCAATTTTATGTAACAAACGGCAAACTCTCATGCCAGCTCTACCAACGCAGCGCCGACATCTTCTTAGGTGTGCCTTTCAATATAGCCAGCTACGCCTTGTTAACCATGATGGTGGCGCAAGTTTGCGGTTTGCAAGCAGGCGAGTTTATCCATACATTTGGCGACGCTCATCTTTACAACAATCATTTCGAGCAAGCCGAGCTGCAATTAACCCGCGAACCGCGCTCACTGCCGAAAATGAAGTTAAACCCTGATATAAAAGACCTTTTTGAATTCAAATTTGAAGATTTTGAATTAATCGATTACGACCCGCACCCGCATATTAAAGCGCAGGTTGCTGTTTAGATGCTCAAACCAGGCATATTTCATGCGATTTGGTAGAAAAGGAATAACAACCGCAAACGTTGGTTTCATCATACGCTTCGTTACTCCAAACAAATGCCTGTCTGAAAACCCATAAAACTTTTTCAGACAGGCATTCCCATGAACTCAAACTAAAACCAACTCAACTGTTTTTTACCGGCTCAATAGCCAGCAAATGATTGGTAAATGCGTCTTTTGTTTCGCAACGCCAGCTTGCCCATAATTTACCGCCTTTCATATCTTCATCCAACTCAAGCGCAAGCCAGTTTCGCGCCGCTACTACATAGCGGTTAGACGCAGGGAACAGCATCATTTCAGCCTCAGTACAACCGTCCAGTTTCTGCTTTTTCTTGGCCAACGAATTGAGCATTTGGCAAAACAAACGCTCCATCACAGACACCAGCGAAGGATGTACCACCGCACTGGAGGTAAGCTGCTGAATCTGCGTGCTGCCGTCGCAGCAATCCGTGTCGGTGCGTGAAACCACGCCCCATGCGGCAACATGCACATCCCCTGACAATACGGTTACGCGCATTTGCTTTTCTTGCGCTGTTCTAAACAGCGTTTCTATCAAACGCTTGCGTTCGCCTTCATGATCATCATTGGTCCAATGATCTTTCAAATCATCGGCGCTGCTGTCGAGCACATGGTCGTAGCCCAGATTGTCCATCAGCAGCTCTGCCAATGAAAGTTTGGGGTGCATCACCGGCACCGATGATACAAACAATAAATGGCGCGAGCCGCCGGCTTCGGGAATTCCTGATGCCAGCCATTTCTGCATCGAATGCCATGTTGTCGGCCCCATAATCTGCTCATGCGAACGCTCGGTGCGCAAATCCGCCACCAGCAGGCTGACGGGGCCGATAGCGTGGGCAAAAGAGAAGCCGGGCTGATTATCGAATAAGGGCAAAGCCAGTTTGTCTGATTTCAACACTTTCGACCACTCAATCGGCTCAAATATCGGGTCATCAATCCGCATATTAATATCCGTGCGCAGCTTTAATTCAGGAAGCTGCTCTTCAGCCTGCTGCATCTGAAACACCCAAAACGCGCGCCTTGCGTGATAAAACATCCTTTGAAACAGCGGGCAGCGCTGCATTTCCGGACTATGAGACCCCCAACCGTCGAAAATGTCATGGTCATCCCACATCATCACAGTAGGGATACGCGCCATACCGTGTGCCGAATCCAAAGTTTTGTTAGACGAACCCCACGGCGCATGATTGCTCGGCAGCCAACGGCTCAGATAAAAATTAATGTAATAATCGCCTATCACCTTTTCGAGCTGTGCGTTAACCTTGTATTTCAATTGCTCCTTGCGCGGCAGGCCGATCCACTTTTTCAACAGCTTAATATCTTCCCAAATAGGATCAAAATAAATCTGATCACCGCCCATCACCATCAGATGAAAGCGTTGCAAACCTTTATCATGCGTGCGCGCTTCGTGCCAAAGCTGCTCCTTATCCAGCTGATAACGCGGCGGGCGCACGGTTTTATCGTGATTACACAATAAATCTTCCCAAACCGCATTTTCGCCTTTAATCAACTTTCGGATACCGTTGGCATCCGAAAAACCATTGCACGACACATAAACCATACGCGGCGCCTGCCCTTTGGCCGGAACGGTAAAATGCCATACTTCATCAACCCCATCGATACGGTATTCAACCCTTCTTTCCTGCGCCCGCTGTTTGCATGACAAATCATAACGCAGATAAGCTTTCCCGCCATGCCGCAACAATATTTTCGGCGCATCGGTCGCCACTCCGTCCACCCGCACCACAGGGAAAAGCTCAGTATCGGAAACGCCGATCATCGCACTCACTTTCCACTGCCCCTGCTCTGCCCCACCACGGAACGACAACACTGGGCCAAGATACAGCTTTGTCATATAGTTTCTCCTTTATTTCAAAATCAGACTGCGCCAACCCGTCTGCCCAAAGAAGCAAACGCACCTGCTTTATATAATTCATTATGAATTTTTTGTATTCTAACAACGTGTCATTTTCATTCATATTGCGTTCAACCAATATCCGCTGCTTTCCTTTAAATGATTCAACCAAATTTGACCTGAAGCAAAACTGATTTACCGGATTACAATCAAATCATTTATCAAATCAGCATATATAATCAATGCCTGTCTGAAACTTTTCAGACAGGCATTTTGAGATTCATATTCTCATCAGCTAAAATTGATGTAAAACAAAAAATAACAGATAAAAAACGATTGGATAAGGTCGCAAAAGAATCACATATCACAAAGCCGTAACAGGCTGCTTTGAACCCGCATTTACCGAGCATGCTCAATTACCAACAATCTATTTTTCAGAAAGCCCGCAATGAAAACTTTTCCTACACATCTCTTACGCCCACGCTACGCCGCTTTACTCGGTTCGCCAAACGATGCTTCCTTAACCATCCCACTACATACATTTAAATGGAACGACGACTACGAAGAAGAAGAAACCGAAATCCGCCTCGACAGCATCAGGCTGCCCTCACTCCAACCGGAAGATTTAATCGGCCGCACATTCCAATTTCCCCTCAACGATGCAGCAGCCACCCCAACCACGCCTTATATCGACGGATCGATTTATCTTGATGGAGTACACCATCCGATTGACGTAAACGCTTTAACCTTCCAAGCTAACTCCGACGGCAGTGTTTCCGTTACCATAGAAGGCGTTTATTGTTTTGACTACGAAGGTTTGGACGGCTACACAGACACACCGTTTACTTTAACCACCCCTGTCAGCTTTACAGAGCCCTACGAATAAGCACCCAAACTATGCTTTCACTAGACGAAGTAACCACCCATATCAGAGCCTGTCTGAAAGACAACCCCACACCAGCCGATATCGCCGCACATTTCGGCTACAGCCGCTTCTATCTCAGCCGCTGGTTTCATCTTCAGACAGGCATTTCCATGCGCGACTACATTGCGGCCCTCAAAATCGAACAAGGCATCGGGCCTCTGATTGAAGGCAAAAGCATTATCGAATCACAACTTGAAGCCGGCCACGCCAGCGCAGGCACATACAGCCAACGCTTCCATTACCATACCGGCCAAACCCCGCGCGATTACCGCAATCAAGCCGCAACCGCAAGCCGCATTTTCAACGAACAGGTTTCCGAACCCACCTCCCGCGCCCTTCCCCATTACAACTTTGATCCTGAAAAACACCGGCAACCGCATCCTCTCAACATCTCCATTTCAGGCGCAAATTCGCACAGCGTAGTATTTGCCGGCCTGTTTCCCGAACCCATCCCTCGCGGCGTGCCCATAGTCGGCAACGCCTTATTCCATACCAGAAGTTTCTCAATCCGTAATGTGCCCGACGGTATTTATTATCTGCTCGGTTGCGAAATCGAACCCAGCCTCAACCCTTTGCACTATTTCCGCCTCGACCACTGCCTGCGCGGCATCCACCCCGAACCCATTTGCTTTCCTTTGGCCGCTCCGCTTACGGTAAGCTTAAACATGCGTCCCTTCCAATCCAGCGATCCGCCGATTACCGTCAATCTGCCCAAGCTGTTGTTTGAATTTATCAAAGCCCAGCGCAATCCGTGATAAATAGCTTTTCTTCAAATACCTTATCATTGCCGCAAGGCCTGTCTGAAAAAAACGGGCTTCTCCCAATCAAACCACACAATGGAGAACACCATGAAATTCATTCCATATCTTTATTTCAACGGCGATTGCGCCGAAGCTATTGAATTCTATGCGCAACTCTTCAATGCAAAAATCACCGACCGCTATACCTACAACGACATGCCGCCTGATCCCGATATGCCGCCCTTATCCGAAGCAAACAAACAAAAAATCATGCATGCCCAGTTAACAATCGGTTCGCAAACCTTAATGGCATCCGACATTGTCTCCGAGCTATGCGCCACAGGCAGCGGCTATCAAAAACCGCAAGGCATACAAATCAATATCAGCGTGAACACCCCTGCCGAAGGGCAACGTATTTTCAATGCCTTGGCAGAAGGCGGCACCATCGAAATGCCGTTTGAAGCAACTTTCTTTTCCCAAGGCTTCGGTATCGTTACCGACCGCTTCGGCATTCCCTGGTCGATAGACAGCGGCGAGGCTGAACCCGGTAAGTAAACTTATTGCAATAAGCTATTCAAACTGAATCACATAAAAAGGCTGTCTGAAACAAAGTTTTCAGACAGCCTTATCCATAATAACTCCCCACACCAAAACTAAGAAAAAATTTAGCTGACTACATAAAATCTTACAATTATAATAAATAAACTTTAGTTTTACAGAGAAACATCATGGACTACGATAAAATCAGCAAAAAGCTGGAAATACTGGCCGACGCAGCAAAATACGATGTTTCCTGCTCATCCAGCGGCAGCAAACGCACTAATAACGGCAGCGGTCTGGGCAACGCTTCACGGGCAGGCATTTGCCACAGCTTCACTGAAGACGGCCGCTGCGTATCATTATTAAAAATCCTGCTTACCAACCATTGCATTTACGACTGCGCCTATTGCGTTTCACGCCGCAGTAACGACATTGTCCGAGCAGCCTTCACGGTAGACGAAGTGGTCGATTTGACACTTAGCTTTTACCGCAGAAATTACATCGAAGGTCTGTTTTTAAGCTCGGGTATTTTCAAAAACGCGGATTACACCATGGAGCGTTTGGTGCGGATCGCCAAAAAACTACGGCTGGAGCACCAGTTTCACGGCTACATCCATCTCAAAACCATCCCGAAAGCCTCAGAAGAAATCCTACACGAAGCCGGCCTGTACGCCGACCGCCTCAGCATCAATATGGAAATCCCCACCATTTCCGGCCTTAAACTGCTTGCACCTGAAAAAAACCATCACGACATGACCCGACCAATGGCTTTTGTGCGCAACGAAATCACCGCATTACAAGAAACCCGTAAAACCATCAAATCCACGCCGAAATTCGCTCCCGCAGGCCAAAGTACGCAATTTATCATTGGTGCGGCAGGTGAAAACGACCGCCAGATTATCCGAGCGGCCGGCCAGTTTTACCGCAACTACCGCCTCAAACGCGTGTATTACTCCGGATATGTTCCGGTTTTAGAAGACAAACGCCTGCCACCTTTGTCCGCACAAGTGCCGCTTCGGCGCGAAAACCGCCTCTATCAGGCCGATTGGTTGATGCGTTTTTACGGCTTCAATGAACACGAGATTCTCGACGATACACAACCCTTTCTCGATTTGGACTTTGACCCCAAACTCGCCTGGGCGCTACGCCACCGCGAATGGTTTCCTGTGCCGTTGCAAACCGCTCCCCTCGAAACCATTTTACGCGTGCCGGGCATTGGAGTGAAATCAGCTAAGCGTATAGTGCAAGCACGACGCTTCCGCGTCATTACCCTCGCCCAACTGGCAAAAATGGGCATCGCCCTCAACCGAGCACGCTACTTCATCACGCTGCAAGAACCCAACCGCTATGCCGACTTAATCGACAGCCCGAAACTAAGCTGCCTGCTGCTGCAAAACATACGTTCAAAATTCAGCCAAAGCGATGCACAACAAGGCGATTTATTTGGATAAGGGCCTGTCTGAAAAAGGAATACTCATGCACCATCTATATTACGACGGCAGCTTCGACGGTTTGCTAAGCGCAGTCTTCTATATTTACGCGAAAAAATACCCACCTCAGGCCATACATATTTCCTGCAACAACAACCATGCCGATTTATTTGCACAAAATGAAACCGTACCCACTTCTCCCGAACATGCCCGCCGTGTTTTTACCCGATTAGAACGGCAAATCGGCCGACGCGGGATGCTGAAGCTGCTCTATGGTTTCCTGTCCGCTGCTCCGGAAATGCCGGATACCTTTTTCCGCATCGTCCGCCTCGCACTCGCACAGCCGCACCATGCCAACATACTTAGCGATTACGGTCATTTCGATGTGATGCAATGGGCACAATGGGTAAAAAGCGTAGGCTGCGAAAAACATCGCATGGAAGCGTTTGTACGCTTTGAAGAATGGGAAAACAACCTTTATCTGGCACGGATTGAACCGCAATTTGACGTCCTACCGTTGATTGTACGCCACTTCCGAAACCGCTATCCCGATCAGAAATGGGCAATTTTCGATATCCAAAGGCATTACGGCATATATCACGATTCAGGCAGCCTTTACCCCATCAGCGGTTCGGAAGAAAACCCTCCGCAAACGAGCCGTGCCACACACGAAAAAGACTACCAAAAGCTATGGCAGCGTTATTTTCAAAGCACGACCATTTTTTCGCGGCGTAATCCTCGTTTACACCGCCAACAAATGCCGCAACGTTATTGGAAATATCTCACAGAAAAACAGGCTGTCTGAAAAATTTTCAGACAGCCTCATTCAAACCAATATCAAATCAGCAATTAATACATACCTTCACGCTCTTCGCGGGTGCTGATGTAGATATTCTTCACTTGGGTGTAAGCAGCCAGCATCATTTTGTGGGTTTCACGGCCGATACCGGAAGCTTTGTAGCCACCAAACGGTGCGCCGGCAGGCAAGCGGTTATAGCAGTTTACCCAAACGCGGCCGGTTTCCAATGCACGGGATACGCGCAAACAGCGGTTGATATCTTTGCTCCAAACCGCACCGCCCAAACCGTATTCAGAATCATTGGCCATTTTGATTACTTCTTCTTCGGTTTTGAACTTAATCACAGTTGCTACCGGGCCAAAGATTTCTTCTTGGGAAACTTGATCATCATTGCTGTCGGAAGCAATCAGGGTCGGCTCAACGAATTCACCTTTACCCAAATCGCCACCTTCTATTTTTTTACCGCCGGTAATAATACGGGCACCCTCTTGTTCACCGATTTTGACATATTTCAAAATCGTTTCCAGCTGACCGGCATTCACTTGCGCACCCATTTGAGTGTCGTCTTCCCACGGCAGACCAACTTTCACTTTCTTAAACTCTTCAGCCAACGCATTCACAAATTTATCGTAAATACCTTCCTGAACAAAGATACGCGAACCGGCGCAACATACTTGTCCTTGGTTGAACAAAATGCCTTTTTGCGCACCTTCCAAAGCCTTGTCAAAGGGCATATCGTCAAAGAAGATGTTGGCCGATTTGCCACCCAATTCCAAAGTAGCCGGAACCAACAGTTCCGCAGCAGCAATACCTACGCGACGGCCTACTGCGGTCGAACCGGTAAATGCCAGCTTGTTGAAACCTTTATGATGCAACATATACTCACCGGATTTGGAGCCTTTACCGGTGATGATGTTCAACACCCCTTTAGGCAATAAATGGCTCACTTTCTGTGCAAACGAAAGCAGGCTCAAAGAAGTGCTGCTTGAAGGATGGATCACGATGGTGCAACCGGCAGCCAAAGCGGGGGCGATTTTCCACGCAGCCATCAGAAATGGGAAGTTCCACGGAATAATTTGACCTACCACGCCGATAGGCTCGCGCAATACGATAGACAAATCTTCTTCGTCCAGTTGGTTACAAGTGCCTTCTTCACCTCGGATCACACTTGCAAAGTAGCGGAAGTGGTCGGACGCCAAAGGAATATCGGCTGCACGCGTTTCGCGGATGGGTTTGCCGTTATCCAGTGTTTCCTGCAAAGCAAACAGCTCTGCATTTTCATCAATCACATCAGCGATTTGGTTCAAAATCAAAGCACGCTCGGTCGCAGTAGTTTTCTTCCACGTTTTAAAAGCTTCCTGTGCCGCTTTCACCGCGGCATCAACATCTTCGTTGCTGGCATCAACAAATTTAGCCAACTCTTCGCCGTTGGAAGGGTTATAAGAAGTGAGTAACTCACCTTTGCTGCCTTTAGTCCACTCACCGTTAATGAACAGGCCGTATTCTTTGTCAAATACATTCAAGTTTTTTGCCATCATGATTCTCCTTCTATTTTGTAATTCGGATTTATCAAACATGCAGCCACTCTTGTTTCAATCAATCCAAGGGGCTTGAAAACAGCTTAGTCTTTTTTAAAAGCGGTTTCAAGCACAACTACATTACATAATGAATAATATGCCTTTTTCATTACCAGCAAGACAATGCGTTTCTGTGAATATTGCCCGTAAAAATCAGGTTTTACGCGGCTTTTACCTGCATCTCATCTTTATTTTTATCAATATGTAAAATTTTGTTTCCTTAAATCATATTGATAAAAATGTCTGTCTGAATCATTTTCAGACAGGCATTTCTTCAATCAAACCCAAACTGAGCAAACCGCGGTATACGCCGTCTTCCGTTACGGGCGGGCAAACAAAGTCCGCCACGGCTTTGGTATCTGGGTGGCCGTTGCCCATAACCACACCGAAGCCGACGGCTTTCATCATTTCGATATCATTCGGGCCGTCGCCGAAAGCCATCGCATCCGCCATAGTCAAGCCCAGTTTATCCAACGCAACCTGGATACCTCGAGCTTTGGAGCCTCCTTCATCCAGCAGGTCAACGCCGTAAGGATGCCAACGAACGGTTTTGATGCCTGCCGGCAAATTACCGTTGAGTGATTGCTCGGTGGCTTCATCGTAAAAACCGATAATCTGGTAAACCGGATCATGTAGATAGGCATCCGGGGCAATTCGGTAAGGTAGTTTAAGCGCGCCGGCGGCATCGAGTAAGGCTTCTGTTTCGCGCGAAACGCTGAAGTGCTCGACAGACACCAGCCCGTAAGCAACATCTGCCTGCTTCAGAAAAGTGATGATTTCCTGCACACTTGCCTGCGGCAAAGGAAATTCGGCCAATGTTTTTCCTTTGTGCCGCACGTATTGCCCGTTGATGCTCACCAGCATGTCGATGCCGGTTTCTTCAATCAGTTCGCGTATCACTTCGGGTAACAGGCAGGGCGCGCGGCCGGTGGCGATAGCGGTGATGAAGCCTTTGCGGTTGAGCGCTTTTAAAGCTGCACGCGTGCTCTCGGCAATGCGGTGTTCTTTTGTGCTGTAGAGCGTGTCGTCTATATCGAAAAAGATGATTTTAGGGTTGGGGGTATGCATGAGGTTCTCTGAATTAAGATGCTGGATTGTAACATGATGCCTGTCTGAAAGCTTTTTTCAGACAGGCATTTTATTGTTTATACAGCGAAAATCTAATCAAGGCAGAATATCTATTTGAGCCTTGTATTTTACATGCCGGTAAAGCTCATCCACTTCGGCATCGGTAACGGCGATGCAGCCGTTTGTCCAGTCGCGCAGCAAATGCCGTGCGCCGATGCCGCCCGAGCCGTTGGGCAGGCCGTGAATCTTGATGTCGCCGCCCGGGCTTTTGCCTTGCGATTCAGCAAACGCTTTGTCCTGACCGTTCGGATAAGACACGCCGAGATTTTTGTGGTAGCCGCTGTTTGGGTTTCTGTCATTAATCGTGTAGCTGCCTTCAGGCGTTTTGCCGTCGCCTTCAAACTGCTTGTGCCCTTTCGGGTTAAAACCGAGCGATACGGGATAGGTTTTCAAAAGCCTTCCCGCCTCATCATAAGCATCCATTTCACGCGCGCCCTTGCGCAACACCAAACGCGCCACCACCGCGCGTTCAGACAAAGGCTTCTGCCCAAGCAGCATTTTCTGGCGCGGTGTCAAACCTACATCCTGCGGCAGCCAAAACCATAGGGCGGCCAATGCCAAAGCCGCTGCCGCCAAAATCGCCGCAATCCATTTCAACCACTTCATTTACCGCTCTCACCCTGCGCTGCCGATGCCGCCTCCTGCTGCTTCTGCTTTTGCGCCGCTTTCTTTTGGGCCACCGCTTCTTTCATCCGCTGCTGCGCCGCCTCATCAGGCGCCGAGAGCCACACGCCGGCCACAATAATGCTGAGCAGCGCAATATAAAACCAAACTTTATTGACATTCATCACTTAACCCCTTGTTGCAAAACAATCAGTTTGCCCGCAACAAATATAGCAGAATCCGCACTCCGCGCCCCTTTTTCCCGCCCGCTGGAAGGTTTTTCAGACAGGCATTGTTTGATATAGTGAACCCTGTTTATTCCGAACGGCAAACCATCATGAAAAAATGCATTGTCCTAACCGGCGCCGGCATCAGCGCCGACAGCGGCTTAAAAACCTTCCGCGACGCCGGCGGCTTATGGGAAGGCTACCGCGTGGAAGAAGTGTGCACACCCGAAGCATTTGCACGCAATCCGCAGCTCGTGCTGGATTTCTACAATCAGCGGCGCAAACAGGCCGAACAAGCCTCTCCCAACGCCGCCCATTTGGCGCTGGCCAAGCTGGAGCAGCATTATCAAATGCAGATCATCACACAAAATGTCGACAACCTGCACGAGCGCGCAGGCAGCAGCCATGTTCTGCATCTGCACGGCGAACTCAGCAAACTGCGTAGCACCCTAGACGAAACCGACATTATCGAATGGACAGGCGACCAAGCCCTTTCCGACACCAACAGCAAAGGCCACCCGCTGCGCCCGCATATCGTTTGGTTCGGCGAAGACGTGCCGCTGTTTCCCAAAGCCGTGGCCATGATGCACGAAGCAGACGTTGTATTGATTATCGGCACTTCGCTGCAAGTTTACCCCGCCGCCTCGCTGCTGCACTACGCCCCGCCGCATGCCGATGTTTATCTCGTAGACCCGAATCCCCAAGCATCCGGCGCGCATATAGAAATCGTGCCGAAAAAAGCCGCCGAAGGCGTGCCGCCGCTGGTGGATTATCTGATTGGAAAAGCAAAATAAATATGCCTGTCTGAAACGCTTATGACAAATAAGCTTAAACAATAGTACGCCCGTCATACTCGGGCTTGACCCGATTATCTCCTAAAGTTACTGGAACTCAAGATACTCGAGTCAAGCCCGAGTATGACGAAACCCATAAATATTTGTTATTGCCCGCTTTCAGACAGGCATCCCGCTAAGGGCAAGGATTACTGATTTCCGCGTGCACCGCATTAATCGCATCCAACACATCGCCCGAAAGCACCACATCTGCGCTGCCGATATTCTCGCGCAACTGCGCCATCGTCGTCGCACCGATAATATTGCTCGCTACAAAAGCCTGCTGCGTCACAAACGCCAGCGACATCACCGCCAGGCTCATGCCCGCATCGTCCGCAATCTTGGCATAACGCTCCACCGCCGCAAAACCCTGCGGCTTCGTATAGCGCTGAAAACGCTGAAACAAAGCCAGCCGGCTGTTTTCCGGCACCGCACCGTGGCGGTATTTGCCGCTCAACACACCAAACGCCATTGGCGAATAAGCCAACAGCGGCACATCCTCGCGCAACGAAACCTCGCTCATGCCCACTTCATAGCTGCGGTTCAACAAATTATAAGGATTCTGCACCGAAGCCACGCGCGGCAAAGCTGGATTGCGATCATGTTCGTTTAAAAACCGCATCGTCCCCCACGGCGTTTCGTTCGACACACCGTAAGCCCTGATTTTGCCCTGCTTCACCAGCTCGCCCAGCGCATCCACAATCTCGTCAAACGGCGTAAACCGCTCGTCCTCACCGATTGCCTGCACACCCAAACGGCCGAAAAAATTCGTCTTCCGCTCCGGCCAATGCAGCTGATACACATCCAGATAATCCCTGTTCAACCTCTTCAGACTGGCATCACACGCCTCGAAAATCTGCGCACGCGAAAAATCATTGCCGCCGCGGATATAGCGCTCCAAACCGTTCGCCCCCGTCGGTCCCGCAATCTTACTCGCCAACACAAAATCATCACGCCGGCAGCGCGCCTTAATCCAATTACCGATAAACTGCTCCGTGCGCGTATACGTTTCCTTACGCGGCGGCACCGGATACATCTCCGCCGTATCGATAAAATTCACACCGTTCGCCAGCGCATAATCCAGCTGCTCATGCGCCTCGGCCTCCGTATTCTGCTCGCCCCAAGTCATCGTACCCAAACAGATTTTACTCACCCGGATACCGCTGCGGCCTAATGGTCGTTGTTGCATGCAACTTCCTCCATACTTTTCAAAATCTCCAGCTTAGGTAAATTGTTTACAATTTTCTGAGTTTCCAAGCTTACGGTAACCACCCTCAGCAACAATTCTAACGGATAACGCGCATTACCCATCGTTTCGAGTGCCCAATCGTTGGCATCGTTGGTAATGCCCGATTTTTTATCGGTGGTAACGGCTTGTCGCTCCATTACCCATTCGATTGCCGACTTGCCGTTCACGATGTAATCGTAAGCAGTTTCGGGAATGTTTTCTACCGTGATTTTGCCGTTATAGATAACTTTGGTTTTATCGTCTTTTTTGGCGAATTTCATTTTTATCACACGGAAATCTTCGTCTTCTCCACCGACAATTTGCTGCGGGGTAAGTTTGAGTCCTTTCAGACTGCCTGAAAGTTTGATGCCCTGATACATCGGCACACTTTCATAATTCAGATGCAATGCGGCCAAATCACGTCCGGCTTGGCTGAAGGCGGCAAAATCATCATAGTTTTTCATACGCGGAATGCGCGGCAACTGTTTGCTTAAATTGTCGGCATAGCGTTCACGGTATTCCTCGCTGTGCAGCAATCCGTAGATATAGTAGAAAATGTCTTCTTTGCCGATTTTTTCAGCATCTTCGGCTGAATAAGGTTCGCGGAAATGCGTTAACGCTTCATCGGTGATGGCAGAACGACGTACCAGCTTTTTCTGCTTCGGTGCTTTTTCTGTTTCAGACGGTCCCTGTGCAGCATCTGCGGCAAATAAATCTTTTTGCGTTGCCATTATGCTTCCTCCGTTTCGTAGAGGAACATTGGGAAGCATTGTGCATCGCCAATCAGATGTAGGTCGGGCAAGGTATCGGTCATCAGCACCGAGAAGCCCTTGCTGCCCGTTACTGTCAAGCAGATGGTTAAATTCTCTATGCTGCGGTGCGGTATAATTTCGTTCGTTCGTTCGTTCGTTCGTTCGTTCGTTCGTTCGTTCGTTCGTTCGTTCGTTCGTTCGTTCGTTCGTTCGTTCGTTCGTTCGTTCGTTCGTTCGTTCGTTCGTTCGTTCGTTCGTTCGTTCGTTCGGCTGTTTCTATGCCGTCTGAAACGTCATACAAATCCATCGGGAAACATTGCCCTTTGGAAATCATTTCCAAGTCTGGAATTTCGTTGGTTATCAATGCGGAGAATTCTTTGGTTGCTCCGCGGCCTGTTACGGAAATAACGGCGTTGGTGTCAGACATAAATGCCCGACTTACGGTTAAATCACCACTTGCAAACATTCGTGGAATTTGTGCAATATCGTTCACAAAGTTCCTGTCGAAGTAAAGGTGTTGTTTCGTAAACGGGCGGTATAAACCCAAAGTCATTGCTCGCGGTTTAAACTGATGTTCTCTTCCTTTTCCAATATCGTAACGCAATGCACGTGACCAACTGATTTTGGTTGTATCGGGATCAATAAAACTTTCTACTGCGGGCTGTTTGTCTTTTTCTATTCCGATACAGGCAGTCTGAAAACGACTGACTTCAGAGTTATAAAAACCAATCATGTTTTGCATGTTCTGTTGCAAAAGGCTACCTGAAAAATTGTAAACCCATGCGTCTCTGTTGGTTTTAATACCCATCGAATAATTCTCAAACACCACCAGCGCGTCTTTATCTTTTTTATCTCCCAGGCTGATGTAGTCATCAAAATTCGGATCACGCTGATTGAGCCAATCGTTGAATTCATCCGGTACGATCTGCTGCCAAGCGTTTTGCGCGCTAATGCCGTTAATACTGCCGAATTCGGAAACTGTTTCCAGTTTTTGCTCGCGGGTTAGATAGTCACCGATATCGTGAAAATAAATCTGCCCTTGTTTTTGGGCTTGCGGATTTTTTACCAAAATGGAAATTGCAATGGGAGCCCGGCTTCCCGAACCAAAAATTTTGCCTCCTTCTTTGCGCGAACGTTCACCTGATGTACGTTGATTTCCGCGCAAATGAAAGATATACAAACTGCTGAATTCTTCAGACAGGCATTTTCTTAAGCCGTCGGCGGTGTTGGCTTCCACCCAACCCGCGTTGGTCACAAATCCGATCACGCCTTGCGTTCCAATGCGGTCGGAAGCCCAACGGATGGCGCGGATGTAGCTGTCGTATAGAGCGTTTTTATTCGTGGCTTTGGAATGCTCGGCATAAGTTGCACGGATACGGTCGTCCAAATGCGGGTATTCGATATTGGCATTGTTGTCGTTGGCACTTTCTTGCCCCGCTGAATATGGCGGATTGCCGATAATCACTCGGATATCCAATTCTTTCTGCCGTTTGCGGCGTGCGCTGTTGTCTACCAGCATTTCATCGAGCATGTCGCCTTTTTCGTACATTTGGAAAGTATCGGTCAGGCAGATACCGTTAAAGGGTTGGTAAGCGAGGCCGTCTGAAATTTTGCCGTCGATATTGCCGTGCAAGATGCCGTGATAGGTGGCTTCAATGTTGATGGCGGCGATGTAGTAGGCGAGTAAAACGATTTCGTTGGCGTGGATTTCGTTTTGATATTTTTCAGGTAGCCTGTCGGCAGGAATAATGCCGCTTTGCAGCAGTCGGGTAATAAAGGTGCCGGTGCCTGTGAAGGGGTCGATAATGTGTACGCCTTTATCTTTTAGGCTGCTGCCGAATTCGTTTTGCAATACGTCTTCCACGCTTTTGATGATGAAATCGACGACTTCAACCGGGGTATAAACAATGCCGAGCCGCTCGGTCATGCGGGGGAAGGCGTTGCGGAAAAATTTGTCGTATAGCTCGACGATGATTTTCTGTTTGCCTTCGGCGGTTTCGATACCGGATGCACGCATTTGTACGGATTCGTAGAACGATTGAAGGGTGTTTCGTTCTTTATGAAGGTTTTTGGCCTGTAATAAATCCAGCACGTTTTGCATGGCGCGGCTCATGGGATTGTGCTCGGCAAAGCTGTATTGTTCAAACAGAGCATCGAACACGGGTTTGGTAATCATGTGCTGTGCCAGCATTTCGATGATTTCGGCATCGGTAATGGCATTGTTGAGGTCGTCGCGTAATTCGGCGGCGAAGGCTTCAAAGGCGTTTTGTTCGGCGGTGTTAGCCGGGTTTTCTAAAATGGCGGTGATGCTGTCGATGTGGGTGCGGGCGATTTTAGCGATATCGCCTGCCCAGTCTTCCCAGTGATGGCGGTTGCCGCATTTTTTGACGATTTTAGCGTACAAGGCGCGTTCAATTTCGCCGATTTCGAATTCAATGGTTCCTTGATTATCGGGATTGTGTTCGGGTTTTGTGCCGATAGCGTTGCCACCGCGTGCGTTACCTACTGCTTTTGCACTCTTGTTTTGGCGTTTTTGCTTTGCCTGTACTTTGTCTGCAACGGCAATCACTTCCATTTTTTGAGTATCTTGGCCGTTGAATTCTAGTTTGTTGATCATGGCATCAAAGCGGTCGTCATGCGCACGTAAGGCATTGAGCACCTGCCAAACGACTTTGTAGTTTTCATTTTTATCCAAAGCATCTTCGGCTTCGATACCGGCAGGAATCACAACCGGCAGAATGACATAACCTTGTTTTTTGCCCTCTGCACGGCGCATTACGCGCCCGACAGACTGCACAACATCCACTTGTGAATTTCGCGGTGTAAGAAACAGTACTGCATCAAGTGCAGGTACATCCACGCCTTCAGACAGGCAACGTACATTGGAAAGAATGCGGCAGGTATTATCGGGCAGCTCTGCTTTGAGCCATTGTAATTTGCTTTCTTTTTCGCCTGCATTCATGCTGCCGTCAACGTGTTCGGCTTCGCACTTCATGGCCAATTGCGGAGGCAGTTTTAAATCGGGATTGTGTTCTAATAAAGCTTTGCTTTCGGCTTGTTGGTATTCTTCAATTACGGCTTGGAACATTTCGGCAATGAGTTTCGAACTGACTTTGTGTTTGCTGCCTTTATATTCTTTTTCAATCACTTGGCAAAAAGCAACAGCTCGACGCATGGGGTTATATAAAGCCCCATCCTCGCCGCTCAACCCATATTTTGATAAGGCTTTCCAGCAGCCGACGATTTTTGCGGCATCGTCGACTTTGAGCTCGTTATTGCTATCGGTAAGCAAGTTTTGTAAACGACGGTTGACATGTGATTCTTCAATCGCCAGCACAATCACTTTGTAATCGACTAAGAGGCCGTCTGAAACGGCTTGAGAGAAAGTAAGAACAAAAAATTCTTTGCCGTAATGGGTTTCGTCATCCATCGAATACAACACCACTCCTTCAGCAGCTTTGGCGGTCTCACCGTAAATGCGCGGCGTGGCAGTCATATACAGACGTTTTGCACCTTTGATGTAATCGGCATCATGGATACGGACAAAGGCAGATTCATCATCACCGTCGAAGGTTGCTCCGGTAGTGCGGTGGGCTTCGTCACAGATAATCAGATCGAATTCAGGTAGTCCGAATTGTTTTTGCGCCTGATGAATCACATCAATAGAGTGATAAGTGGCATAGACAACAGTCATAGCCTGCCGATTGTTTTTGGCTTCGGCAACACTTATGGCTTGAGCCAAACTTTTCGCATGGGTTGTCGCCGGAAATTGCAAATCACTGGTAGTGACCAGCACACGGTCATCTTCGTCTTTTTTACCTTTCTTGCCAACGTCACTATCGGAACACACGGCAAAGCTGTTTAAAGCGATTTCGCTGTCTTGCGTCCATTCCCGCAAGGTTTGGCTTAATAAGGATAAACCGGGTACTAAAAACAATACCCGCTTCCCTACACCTGCAATGTTTTCGGCAATTTTTAAGCCGGTGAAGGTTTTGCCTGTACCGCAAGCCATAATCAGTTTGCCTCGGGTTTCCCCTCCGTCAAAACGGGTTTGCACACTTTTAAGTGCTTGTTGTTGGTGTGGCCGCAGATCTTTACGCGCTTTTAATACGGGAGAAGCATCAATTTGATATTGTGTCCAGTCAATCCGGCTGTTTTCCAAATCTTCCAGATTGATAACCGCTACCGGAATATGTTGGTCAATTAGCGCAGCACGGGCATTCGATGACCATTTGTTGGTAGTGGTCACAATATAACGGTGGTTGAAATAGTGTTTTCCGGAAGCGGTAAAGAAACTATCGATGTCTGCTTTTTGAATGGTTTTTTCCGGAGCATAGTTTTTGCATTGAATCGCATGGAACTCACCAACTTGAGTAGTAGCAACTAAATCAATACCCGCATCGGTTTTGCTGCTTAGTCCTAGTGATTCAAAATGCTCTTGCGCCCACTCGGCATAGGTCTGCACTTTGGCATATTGGCTACGGTAGTAAGGTTCGTTTTCAAAATAACGAATAATTAGGTTCTCAAAAGCCGTGCCTTTATCACGTTCGGTTTGAGTCAGCTCGCGAAATTTTGAAAGAAGAGTTTGCAGTGCAGACATAGTGAATAATGGCTGAAGTTATCACAAAGAAACGTATTTTAACTCATGAAAAGGCCGTCTGAAAATTTTCAGACGGCCTTTGGTTATAGTTAGCTATAAAATAGTTAATCAAATATTAAATTATCCCCATCCGCTTTCACATGAATCACGCTTTCAGGCTGATATTTGCCTTCGAGCAGGGCAAGAGCCAGCGGGTTTTCGATTTCCGCTTGGATGGCGCGTTTGAGCGGGCGTGCGCCGTACACGGGGTCGAAGCCTGCTTTGGCGATGATGTCCAGCGCGGCATCGTCGACTTTGAGGTGCAGGTTTTGGGCGGCAAGGCGTTTTTCCAAGCCTTTGAGCTGGATTTTGGCGATGCTGCGGATATTGGCCTGATCCAAGCCGTGGAACACGACCACTTCGTCGATACGGTTAATCATTTCGGGGCGGAAGTGTTCTTTCACGTCTTCCATGACCACTTCTTTCACGGCCTCGTAATCTGATGTGCCCATTTGCTGGATGTGGTGGCTGCCGATGTTGGAAGTCATCACGATCACGGTGTTTTTAAAGTCTACCGTGCGGCCTTGACCGTCGGTCAAGCGGCCGTCGTCCAACACTTGCAGCAGGATGTTGAACACGTCGGGGTGGGCTTTTTCCACCTCGTCGAGCAGGATCACGCTGTAAGGTTTGCGGCGGACTTGTTCGGTTAGGTAGCCGCCTTCTTCGTAGCCGACGTAGCCGGGAGGCGCGCCGATTAAGCGGGCAACGGCGTGTTTTTCCATGTATTCCGACATATCGATGCGGATTAAATGGTCTTCGCTGTCAAACAGGAAGCTCGCCAAGGCTTTGCACAGTTCGGTTTTACCGACACCGGTCGGGCCTAAGAAGAGGAAGCTGCCGTATGGTTTGTTGGGGTCGGCCAAGCCGGAGCGCGAGCGGCGGATGGCGTTGGAAACGGCGCGCACGGCTTCGTCTTGCCCCACCACGCGGTTGTGCAATACTTCTTCCATTTTCAGGAGCTTGTCGCGTTCGCCTTCCATCATTTTGCTCACCGGAATGCCGGTCATGCGCGATACGATTTCGGCCACTTCGTCCGCGCCCACTTTGGTGCGGAAAAGTTTGTTGGCCTGCTGCTCTTGCGGATTGTTTTCCAGCGCTTGCAGCTGTTGGCTGAGTTTGGGCAGTTCGCCGTATTCCAGCTCGGATGCGCGGGCGAAGTCGCCTTGGCGTTTGGCCTGCTCGATTTTGACTTTGATGTCGTCGATTTGTTTTTTGATGTCGGCGGTGCCGGCGGAAGCGGCTTTTTCGGCTTTCCAGATTTCGTCCAAATCGGCGTATTCTTTTTGCAGTCCGGCGATTTCTTCGTCGATTAAATCGAGGCGTTTTTTGCTGGCATCGTCGCTTTCTTTCTCAACGTGCATTCTTTCCATTTTGAGCTGGATGATGCGGCGATCGAGTTTGTCCATCTGCTCGGGTTTGGAATCCAGCTCCATTTTGATGCGGCTGGCAGCTTCATCAATCAAATCAATGGCTTTATCGGGCAGGAAGCGGTCGGTAATGTAGCGGTTGCTCAACTCTGCGGCGGCAACGATGGCCGGGTCGGTGATGTCGATGCCGTGGTGGATTTCGTAACGCTCCTGCAAACCGCGCAGAATGGCGATGGTGTCTTCCACGCTCGGTTCGCCCACCAATACTTTTTGGAAGCGGCGCTCCAGCGCGGCATCTTTTTCAATGTATTGGCGGTATTCGTCCAAAGTGGTGGCACCGATACAGTGCAGCTCGCCGCGTGCCAAAGCGGGTTTGAGCATATTGCCTGCGTCCATTGCGCCGTCTGTTTTGCCCGCGCCGACAAGCGTGTGGATTTCATCAATGAAAATCAAGGTGTTGCCGTCGTCTTTAGCCAAATCGTTTAAGACGGCCTTCAGGCGTTCTTCAAATTCGCCACGGTATTTGGCACCGGCAATCAATGCGGCCAAATCGAGCACCAGCAGGCGTTTGTTGCGCAGGGAATCGGGCACTTCACCGTCCACGATACGTTGCGCCAAGCCTTCCACAATGGCGGTTTTACCCACGCCGGGTTCGCCGATTAACACGGGGTTGTTTTTGGTGCGGCGTTGCAAGACTTGGATGGCGCGGCGGATTTCGTCGTCGCGGCCGATCACGGGGTCGAGTTTGCCTTCGCGGGCGCGCTGGGTTAAGTCGGTGGTGTATTTTTTCAGGGCTTCGCGTTGGTCTTCGGCGTTGGGGTTATCCACAGAGGCTCCTCCTCGTACCGCGTCAATGGCGGCGTTGATGTTTTGTTCGGTGGCTCCGGCGTTTTTCAGGATACGGCCGGTGTTGTCGTTTTGCTGTACCAAGGCAAGCGGGAACAGTTCGCTGGCGATATAGGCATCGCCGCGCTTCACGGCGGCTTTATCCATCAGGTTTAAGACGGCCTGCAATTCGCGGCTGGGCAGGATTTCGCCGCCGGTGCCCGATACTTTGGGTAGGCTGTTTAGGGTTTGGGTAAGTTGTTGTTTTACTTGGGGTACGTTTACACCAGCGTGTGAAAGCAGGGCTGTGGTGCCGCCTTCGGCATCGTCGAGCAAGGCTTTCAATACATGGCCTGCTTCGAGATAACTGTTGTCGGCAGCCAAAGCCAAGCTCTGGGCATCGGCCAGAGCTTGTTGGAATTTTGCGGTTAATTTATCGAATCTCATGTTTCTAGAGCTCCTTGTTTAATAGCTTAATTTGTTGGATAAATGCGATATTGGGTTATGAAGATGTATTTCAATAGTTAAATTTTATTAATTCTATTTGACAGCAGATGATTAATATGATTTTGATTTATCTCAATGCCTGTCTGAAAATCTACTTTCAAAAACATAAAAAAAGCTGCCCAAAGGCAGCTCAATTTCGATAGATAAAGGGAATATATTTTTAACGCTGGCGCGCTTTAAAACGCGGATTGCTTTTGCAAATCACATAAACTTTTCCGCGACGGCGCACCACTTGGCAATCTCTGTGGCGTTGTTTGGCGGCTTTTAAAGATGATAAAACTTGCATGTGCTTATCCTTTCTTAAGTGCGTTCATCATGCCCGCATAGCGTTGGTTAAATAGGCTGGCACGGCCTTCACGGTTATGCTCGCGCTGCTTGCCTGTGTATACTGGATGGCTTGCGGATGATGTATCCAGCATAAATACAGGATACTCTTGGCCGTCGCGCCACTGCATGGTTTTAGAAGTGGGCGCGCAAGAGCGAATCAGCCAGCCTTCATCTGCGCTGCTGTCATAAAACAAAACAGTGCGGTAGTTTTCCGGATGAATATTGGGTTTCATATAACTTCCTCCTAGTGTTATAACGTAACATTATAACTCTATTTGAGATTGCTTATCAATAGCTAATCAGTAGTTAAAGTTCACTTATCCGATGCCTGTCTGAAAAAATCCGGCTGCCATGAAGAGCAACCGGGTTTTAATCGTTTACCAATAAGTTACCGATTCCGATAAATCCGTGTTTTTTGCACCGTCGCTGTTTTCCTCGCCTGTGCCCACCATCAACAAAGCAATGATTTTATCTTTTTCAGCGCAACCGAAAGCTTCGCGCAATAAAGGGCTGTTTACCCAAAGCCCGGTAATCCAAACATTATCAAAACCTTGCGCTTTGGCAGCCAGCTGAAAAGCATATGCAGAGCAAGCTGCGCTCAACATTTGCTCCCATTCGGGTTTGGGTTTCGACACTTCACGATTTGGGCTGAATGTCACCCCCACCACCAAAGGCGCCATACGCCCTACTCTCTCGGCTTTTTGCAAACTCTCTTCACCAAAGTTTAATTCAACCACGGTTTGCTTGAGCAGCTCGCGGAAACGGTTCAAACCTTCTTCACTCTCGATAACGGTAAACTTAACCGGCCGCATATTGCCATGATCAGGCACCTGTGTTGCCGCTTGCAGCATCGTTTCAATCTGCGCCCTGTTTGGCCGGGGCACAGTCAATTTCTTGCTTGAACGGCGTGTCGTTAATAGCGCCAATGCATCCATTGCTGTTCGCTTTCTGTTTAAATAAAAAACGTTTTTATTTATAGCACAAGTTTACTGCTTCCACTATATATCTTCGGCAATGCCTGTCTGAAAACTAATTAAACACTTTTCAGACAGGCATACATAATAAAACAGCCCATCAAGTATGACGGGCTGTTGCCACAGCTTGCGCAAAAGCTGTTGTCAGTTTGGTAGTGTTTGTTACTAAGCGGGTTACCCTGCTTAGTCCTCTTGCGCAGCAGATTGCAGATAGTTGTGCAAACCCATATTGCCAATCAATTCTTGCTGGGTTTCCAACCAATCGATGTGTTCTTCATTGGTGTCTTTCAAACCGGTTAACAGTGCACGGCTTACATAATCCTCTTGAACCTCGCACTCGGCAATCGCAGCCACCAACGCATCATGTTTTTCCTGCTCTTTAGTCAAATCGCAACGGATAATTTCTTCCGGGGTTTCACCAATCAGCAATTTGCCCAAGTCTTGCAGGTTAGGCAGACCTTCCAGCAGTAAAATGCGCTCAATAAGATCATCGGCAGCCTTCATTTCCACAATAGATTGTTTGTAGAAATGCTCGCCTAATTCTTCAAAGCCCCAGTTTTTCAAAATGCGGGCATGCAGGAAATATTGATTGATGGTTACCAGCAGCAAGCCTAGATTTATATTCAGCTCACGGATTACCGAACGTTCGCCTTGCATCATCGACTCCTTTCAAGGTTCGAAATATTAAACTTGGCTTTGCAGATAGTTTTGCATGCCGACCATATCAATCAGGCGCAACTGCTGCTCAAGCCAGTGTGCATGGTCTTCTTCAGTATCTTTCAACTGATTAACCAGCAATTCGCGGGTAACATAATCTTGTTGCTCTTCGCAAAGCTTCACACCTTTTTTCAAAGCGGCGCGCACTTCCAACTCTGTGTTCAAATCGGCTTTAAGCATGGAAACCACATCAGTACCTACATTAATAGCTGCAGGCACCATTTTCGGCGTGCCGCCCAGCATCAAGATACGGCGGATAAACGCTTCTGCATGCTCGGTTTCATCTTCCATCTCATGGCCGATACGTTCAAATAATTTGTTGTAACCCCATTCCGCATACATACGAGAATGGATAAAATATTGGTCGCGCGCAGCCAATTCGCCCGCCAACAACTCGTTCATATAATCAATTACAGCTTGATTGCCTTGCATGGTTATTCCTTTCATGATTCCATGATTGTTTACTGTCTTGATACAGTATGTGTTTCTTTTGTACAGCTCTCTATGATTCAAATTTTATCAACTATTCCGGATATTTCAAATTTTCTATTTAAAATACAAACAATTATCAACAATAAATAGCACCTTTTTTACCCAAAGAAAATATCAGCATATTGTTTTTAATAATGTTTTATTTGATACGATTTTGATAAGCTCTATCAATTAGATTTAGATTTTACATTAATTAACTTTACCGCCTGTTTTTTATTGCCGACATTCAGCCGGTAAAAGCATGTTATAATTCACAGTTTTTCAAATTCTAGCTAAAGCACAAACATGAAACAAATCCGCAATATTGCGATTATCGCCCACGTCGACCACGGCAAAACCACGCTGGTTGACCAACTCCTGCGCCAATCCGGCACCTTCCGCGCCAACCAACAGGTTGACGAACGCGTGATGGACAGCAACGACATCGAAAAAGAACGCGGCATCACGATTCTTGCCAAAAATACCGCCATCGAATACGAAGGCTACCACATCAACATCGTCGACACCCCCGGACACGCCGACTTCGGCGGCGAAGTCGAGCGCGTATTGGGCATGGTGGATTGCGTGGTCTTGCTGGTGGACGCCCAAGAAGGCCCGATGCCGCAAACCCGTTTCGTAACCAAAAAAGCCTTGGCTTTAGGTTTGCGCCCGATTGTAGTGATCAACAAAATCGACAAACCGAGCGCGCGTCCGAGCTGGGTCATCGACCAAACTTTCGAGCTGTTCGACAGCCTCGGCGCAACCGACGAACAATTAGACTTCCCCATCATTTACGCTTCAGGCTTGAGCGGTTTCGCCAAGTTGGAAGAAAGCGACGAAAGCAAAGACATGCGCCCATTGTTCGACACCATTCTCAAACACACCCCGCCCCCCAGCGGCAGCGCAGACGAAACCCTACAACTGCAAATTTCCCAACTCGACTACGACAACTATACCGGCCGCTTGGGTATCGGCCGCATCTTGAACGGACGCATCAAACCCGGCCAAGTGGTTGCCGTGATGAACCACGAAAAACAAGTTGCACAAGGCCGCATCAACCAACTTTTAGGCTTCAAAGGCTTGGAACGCGTGCCGTTGGAAGAAGCGGAAGCCGGCGATATCGTGATTATTTCCGGTATTGAAGACATCGGCATCGGCGTCACCATCACCGATAAAGACAACCCCAAAGGTCTGCCCATGTTGAGTGTGGACGAGCCGACTTTAACCATGGACTTCATGGTAAACACTTCTCCGCTGGCCGGCACCGAAGGCAAATTCGTTACTTCCCGCCAAATCCGCGACCGCTTGCAAAAAGAATTGCTCACCAACGTTGCCCTACGCGTGGAAGACACCGAAGATGCCGACGTATTCCGCGTATCCGGCCGCGGCGAACTGCACTTGACCATTCTGTTGGAAAACATGCGCCGCGAAGGCTACGAATTGGCCGTCGGCAAACCTCGTGTGGTTTACCGCGAAATCGACGGTCAAAAATGTGAGCCTTATGAAAACCTGACCGTTGACGTACCCGACGACAACCAAGGCGCGGTAATGGAAGAGCTTGGCCGCCGCCGCGGTGAACTCACCAATATGGAAAGTGACGGCAACGGCCGCACCCGTTTGGAATACCACATCCCCGCCCGCGGCCTGATCGGTTTCCAAGGCGAATTCATGACCTTAACCCGCGGTGTCGGCTTGATGAGCCACGTTTTCGACGATTACGCACCGGTGAAACCCGATATGCCCGGCCGCCACAACGGCGTGTTGATTTCCCAAGAGCAAGGCGAAGCGGTGGCTTACGCATTGTGGAACTTGGAAGACCGCGGCCGCATGTTCGTATCGCCCGGCGACAAACTTTACGAAGGCATGATTATCGGTATCCACAGCCGCGACAACGATTTGGTGGTTAACCCACTGAAAGGCAAAAAACTCACCAACGTGCGCGCCAGCGGCACCGACGAAGCCGTGCGCCTGACCACGCCGGTCAAACTGACGTTGGAAAGCGCGGTTGAGTTTATCGACGACGACGAATTGGTGGAAATCACACCGCAATCCATCCGCCTGCGTAAGCGTTACCTGCAAGAACACGAACGCCGAAAACACTTCAAAAAACCCGAGTAAAGCAAACAATGCCTGTCTGAAAAGCTTTCAGACAGGCATTGCTGTTTTTGTCATCCCCCCCTTGTACCATTAAACAGCCGCAGCCAAATCCGTTTATTGAATATTCGATTATCTGGCTATATATTAAAAACTGTTTGAAACCCACAAGATACAATCGGAATACCTATGAAGAAATACCTCGCCCTTATCAGCCTTTCCGCCCTTGCGCTTACCGCCTGCGGCGACAACAAACAAGCCGAGCTGGAAGCTCAAGTGAAAGCCCAGCAAGAACAGATTGCCCAACTGCAGGCTCAACAAGACACCACTGTTTACCAGCTGGCTGCAAGCGCAGTTAACGAAACCATTCCTCCCGCCGAGCAGGAAAAAGGCAAAAACGGCGAAGTGGTTACCGGTACCGACGGCCAGCAATATATGTATGACCCGTCAACCGGCAGCTGGCTGCTGCAAAGCCTGATCGGTGCCGCGGCAGGTGCCTTTATCGGCAGCGCTTTGGCAAACAAATTCACCAAAGCCCCCGCCAACAGCCCGGCCGCCCAACAAGTGCGCACCCAATACGCCCAACAATACCGCGGCAAAACCGCCCAAGCACCCAACAAACTGACCCCGCGCCAAAAAGCCGCACAACAGGCCAACCAATCCGCCTACCGTCAAAGCAATAACGCGCAAAACAACTACCAACAACCGCGCCAACAGCGCAGCATGGGCGGCAAACGCGGTTTCGGCCGCCGCCGTTAATACGCTACACTTTTCTCAGACAGGCATGAAGTCATTCATAATGCCTATCTGAACTTATCTGCATAACCACAGGATTTATCATGAGCGAAACCAAACACCACAAACTCATCATCTTAGGCTCAGGCCCCGCAGGCTACACCGCCGCCATCTATGCCGCCCGCGCCAACCTGCAGCCCGTTATCATCACCGGCATCGAACAAGGCGGCCAATTGATGACCACCACCGATGTCGACAACTGGCCGGCAGACGCCCAAGGCGTGCAAGGCCCCGAACTGATGGCCCGTTTCCAAGCCCATGCCGAACGTTTCGGTACGGAAATGATTTTCGACCAAATCCACACAGTCGATCTGCAAAACCGCCCGTTTACCCTGCAAGGCGATATGGGCAGCTACACATGCGACGCTCTGATTATCGCTACCGGTGCTTCAGCCAAATACCTCGGCCTGCCGAGCGAAGAAGCCTTTGCAGGCCGCGGCGTTTCCGCCTGCGCCACCTGCGACGGGTTCTTCTATAAAGGCGAAGACGTGGCCGTGGTCGGCGGCGGCAACACCGCCGTGGAAGAGGCGCTGTATCTGGCCAATATTGCCAAAACTGTTACCCTCATCCACCGCCGCGACACCTTCCGTGCAGAAAAAATCATGGTTGATAAATTGATGAAGCGCGTCGAAGAAGGCAAAGTCATCCTCAAACTCAACGCCAACCTCGACGAGGTATTGGGCGACGACAGCGGCGTAACCGGTGCCCGCCTGAAATACACCGACGGCAACACCGAAGACATCACCGTAAAAGGCGTGTTCATCGCCATCGGCCACCAACCCAACACCGCCATTTTCAAAGGCCAGCTCGATATGGACGCAACAGGCTATCTGAAAACCAAAGGCGGCTCGGCCGATAACGTAGGCCTAACCAACATCGAAGGCGTTTGGGCTGCCGGCGACGTGAAAGACCACACCTACCGCCAAGCCATTACCAGCGCCGCTTCCGGCTGCCAGGCCGCGCTCGATGCAGAACGTTGGCTGGATCAGCTGAAATAAATCCAATCATAATTCGGTAAACGGAATGCCTGTCTGAAAACTCAAGTTCTAACAAGTTTTCAGACAGGCATTCCGTTTTTTCAGTGTATATAGCACATCAGAGCCGCGTAACGCTCAGTACACCTTTAACTTCGCTCAAGCTGGTTAAAACACGGGGCAGTTCGCTCACTTGTTTCACTTCCAAAGTAAACCTCATACTGGCTTCTAAATCACGGGAATGTGTTTGAACCGCTGTCACATTGATTTTATGGCGCGCCAATGTTTCGGATACATCACGCAACAGCCCGCTACGGTCTTGCGCGCGCACTTCGATATCCACCGCAAATACCTGACCTTCTTGTATTTGCGCCCAAGAAGCAGGCAATACTTTATCCGGTGATTGCTTAGCAAGATTTTGAAACGACGGGCAGTTGGTTCGATGCACCGAAATACCCCGCTCCCGGGTTACAAAACCGATAATATCGTCGGGCGGCGCAGGTTTGCAGCATTTGGCCAATGTGGTAAGCAAACCCTCTTCGCCATCAATTAAAATCCCGTTTTTATTATCGGATTTGATTTTCGACCGTTTGACAATACTGGTTTCGTTAACCTGCGCAGGCGGCGGCTCATTCAACATACCGCAAGCCTTTTGTATGGCTCGAGGCGTGATTTCGCCCTGCCCTATGGCGGTATAAAGATCTTCGATTTTTTTGAACCCGAGCTTCTCGCTTAATTCTTGCTGATTAGGTTTGGGGGAAGTTTTGGCCAGCACTTTTTCAAACTGCGCCTTGCCGTTTTCGCGCACAGCCTCCGCGTTCTGCTGACGGATATAGGCGCGGATTTTGCTGATGGCGCGCGGGCTTTTTACCCAGCCCTCATACAGCCAGTTTACCGATGGCGCGCCCTCTTTGGCAGCAATAATCTCCACCCGCTGGCCGTTTTCCAGCGGCGTGGAAAGCGGCACAATCTGCCCATCTACTTTTGCACCTCTGCAGCGATTGCCCAAATCAGAATGCAAAGCGTAAGCAAA
Organism: Neisseria wadsworthii 9715; assembly: GCF_000227765.1. Classification (GTDB taxonomy): domain Bacteria; phylum Pseudomonadota; class Gammaproteobacteria; order Burkholderiales; family Neisseriaceae; genus Neisseria; species Neisseria wadsworthii. The sequence goes on along the minus strand of NZ_JH165159.1, from coordinate 842,003 downwards.
ATCTATCGGGGTGGCGCCCGCCGGTAGTGAGAACACTTTGCCGTGCGGCGTCAACACGTAAATCGTGTCGTTAAATAATTCTGTTTGAAAGGCTGAAGCAAGATCTTCTTGATCGCTTTCCGCCATATTTTCACGCCAATCCAAAAGCTGGCGCAGCCACGCGATTTTCTGTTCGTAAGCACTATTGCCCTTACCCCCTTCCTTGTAGCGCCAGTGTGCCGCCACGCCGAATTCGTTGAATTGGTGCATTTCAAAAGTGCGGATTTGCACCTCCACACCTTTATCTTCCGGCCCCACGATAACCGTATGCAAGCTCTTGTAGCCATTGGCTTTAGGATAAGCGATGTAATCATCAAATTCACCCGGGATGGGCTGCCACAAACTGTGTACGATACCGAGCGTGGTATAACACTCGGGCACAGTATCAACCAAAATCCGCACGGCACGGATATCATACAAACCTTCAAAACCAAGCTTTTTCTTAACCATTTTTTTATAAATGGAATAAATATGTTTGGGTCGGCCGGCTACATCATAGTGGATATTGTATTTATCTAACTCTTTTCTCAAAATGTTTAGAAAATTTTCAATATATTCCAAACGCTCGGTGCGCTTTTCATCCAGCAGATTGGCAATTTCTTTGTATTTTTCAGGGTCTTGATGTCTGAAACCCAAATCTTCCAGCTGCCACTTGAGCTGCCAAACTCCCAAGCGGTTGGCCAAAGGAGCAAAAATATCCAAGGTTTCTTTAGCAATCGCCCGCTTTTTCTCACTATCCGGCAAACGGCAGAGATACTGCATCGTACGGGTGCGGAGCGCCAGTTTAATCAACACCACCCGAATATCCGACACCATGGCCAGTAACATTTTCCGCATGGTTTCGGCCTGCTCCGCCCGCTCTTCAGGCGTAGCCAGATTATCAACCTTGGCAAAATGAGTCAGCTTTTGGATTTCATCGATACCCTTCACCAAATCGCATATTTGCTTACCGCACGTTTCGGTAACTTTCTCCTGCCAATTTTCGCAAAAAGAGGAAATATCCGTGAGGATGGTGGCTGCCACGGCATCCGGCAGCAAGTCCATCTCAGAAACCATTTGAGCCGCACCCAATAAATTGCTGATCAGTAATTCGCCGGTATGCGTTACAGCATTTGCGGGATAGCATTCTTCGGCCAAATCCAGTGCCGATTTCAGCAGCTTTTGATGTTTTTCAGACAGGCCTTTAAGATAAATATCAAACCAATCGCGATATTTATCCAAATCCAGAGCAAGGCTGCTTACGGTGGACGTGATCGTCATAGTTTCTACCCGCTAGTGTTTCCCTGAAGGATTATTGTAGCGTTAAGCATAGGCTAAATCCAGCCGCGAACCAAGCATTCTTAAACCGCCATGACAAACGAAAGAGAGAAAATCTACCGTGTCAACGCACTCGCATGTAACAATAAGCCGTTGGAATACAAGAATGCCTGTCTGGAAACTGGTTTTCAGACAGGCATTCTTGTATTCCAACCATAAAAAATCCAGCCCGTTAAGATGGCTGGATTCGTTACCAACTCTCTTTAGAATCAGCCCAAATTACGCTCTACCTCAACCAAAGAGCGACGAGCCAAAGCCAAATTGGATTTAGATTTGTCCAATACAGAATACAGGAACAAACCGTCGTGGTTTTTTAACGGGCGGAGCAAATGGTATTGTTTACCCAATGTAATCAGAATGTCTTCGATAACATCATTCATGCCCAGCATTTTCATGGTTTTCATTTCTGAAGAAACTACTTCAGTGTGCCCGGCAGCCGCAATTTCCAAGTCTACGGAAGGTGATCCGCCACCGGCTAAAAGCATTCCGCTTGCATAATCAACCACAGCAGCAGCAATAGAACCATCAACGTTCAACATTTCTGATACGGCTTTATCGTAATTCATAGTACTCTCCACTAAATATTATAAAAAACACATTTAATAATGCTGCAAGCCTGAAACAAGTTTATTTACAAATCAACTGCATCATAACATTGACGCTTTGATGCAGCATTGCCAAGGGGTTTGAAAAAATCTATACGCATTAAGCTTGTAGCTCTGATAATATGTTGTAAGTATAGGGCGGCACACGAAAGTTGTAAAATTTTCGCCGCTCAAAATTTAAGCAATTTTCACACAATAACAATTAATTTGCATAATCCCGCTTATCTAAGAAAAATGCCGTTTATTTTTAATTTTGAAATTTACTGAAAAAACAAATGCTAAGAATACATAAAAATAATACAACACTGCAATTGTAAAAAAATGTTTTCTTTATTTATTTTGAGTTTAATTTTAATACATTTAATTACAATTTAAAATATTTTAAAAATAATTTTTAACTAAGTTATATTTTTTATTAAAACCCATTCCCTCTACGGAGAAGCATTATGAAGCTGTATATTTATGACCATTGCCCTTTTTGTGTTCGTGCCCGTATGTCGTTTGGCCTTTTCAATATTGATGTTGAGCAGATTATCCTAGCTAACGATGATGAAGACACACCCATCAGTATGATTGGCGCAAAGCAAGTGCCTATTTTGCAAAAGCCCGATGGGTCATACATGGGAGAAAGCTTGGATATTGTCCGCTGGGTTAGAGAATATGCCGATGGCAAATTAGACGAAGCTATCCGCCCCGAAATACAGGCATGGTTCGATAAAGTAAGCAGCTATCAAAACAAGCTGGTTTGGCCGCGTAATATCAAATTGGGGTTACCTGACTATCCCACCCAATCGGCAATCGATTATTTTGTGAAGAAAAAAGAAGAAACTATCGGCAAATTCGAAGAACATCTAACGAATACTCCTCAATATTTGGCCCAATTGCACACTGATTTAGCAGAGCTGGAAAAGCTGGTTGTATCAACCGAGACCCTAGCCGGCAAATTAAGTATGGAAGACATTCTCATCTTCCCTATTCTGCGTAATCTGACCATGGTCCGCGGTTTGGAGCTACCGGAGAAATTGCTGGCTTATGTAAACACAATGTCGAAGGCAGCGAAAGTACCCTTGTATTTTGACCGTGCTTTATAAAGCGGGCGATATAATCAAGCAACTTAACTTTTCTTCGGCGTGGTTACGCCTTCTATCGTAGCACCTGTACCGTTACAGCAAATGCCTGTCTGAAAACAAACAGCTATCAAGTTGTTTGCTTTCAGACAGGCATTTGCTGCTGATTCTTAAAACTTTTCTTTTTTATCCAAATAGCGCCATTTACCCGGCGGCAGCGCACCCAGTTTGACTTTGCCCATGCGGATGCGTTTCAAACCCACAACCCGCAGGCCGACCAATTCGCACATGCGGCGGATTTGGCGCTTTTTACCTTGTTTCAAAATAAAACGCAGTTGGTCTTGGTTTTGCCAGGAAACCTGTGCGGGGCGCAATTTTTCGCCGTCAAGGCTCAGGCCGTGGTTGAGCAAGCGCAACCCTTCGTCGGAAAGCGTGCCTTTCACCCGCACCAGATATTCTTTTTCTATGCCGCTTTGCCCACCAATCAGCTGTTTGGCAATCCGTCCGTCTTGCGTCAACACCAGCAGCCCGACCGAATCAATATCCAACCGGCCGGCCGGCGCCAGATTGCGGCAATGGTTCTTTTTAAACACAATCCCGCTCGAATCGCCTTCCCAGCGGTTTTCTTCCGTAATCAACGAAGTGGCAGACGCATAGCCTTTTTCAGCTTGGGCGCTCACATAACCTACCGGCTTGTTCAACAAAATCGTTACCCGCCCCGCTTGACTTTCATGCGCTTTTTTATCCAAGTCGATGCGGTCGGACAAACTCACCTTCTGCCCTAGCACCGCAGTTTGGCCGTTTACTTTTACCCAACCCTGCTCGATATAGCCGTCCGCTTCACGACGCGAACACAAGCCCAGCTCTGCCATGCGCTTGGATAAGCGCATCATTTCCTGATGATTATGATTCATAAATTATCCGTTTCAGACAGGCATCAGCGGTTGCTGCCCTTAACCATATCGAAAAGAAACAGACGGCAGTCGAGGTTGCCGTTATAAAGCGGAATTTTACGCTTGGGCTGCAAACGCATCAGCTTGGGCATATCTCGGTCGCCGGTAAACATGCCGATAAGCCAGCCCGCATAATGCAGCTTCAACCATGCGCCGAGCTGCGGATAAAGCGCATGCAAGGCTTCCACTTCGGCCAGGCGCACGCCGTAAGGCGGGTTGGAAAGCATAATGCCGGCAGCGCCGTTGGGGCGCACATCCTGCGCATCGCTTACTGAAAACTGTATGAAAGCATCCACTTCTGCTGCCCGCGCGTTGGCTTGAGCCGTGTGTATCATGTGGCGGTCATTATCGCTACCGCCGATAAGTGCCGGTGCGTGCGCTTTTTCCGCATCGCGCGCCGCCTGTTTGATTTGAATCCACAAAGCACGGTCGAAATTTTTAAACTGTTCAAACCCGAAACGGCGCATCAAACCAGGCGCACGGTGTATCGCAATCCAAGCGGCCTCCACGACAATCGTTCCGCTGCCGCAAAACGGGTCTTGGAAAGGCTGCGTACCGTCGTAACCCGCCAGCATCAGCAATCCGGCCGCCAGATTTTCCCGCAGCGGCGCATCGCCCGCATCTTGCCTGTATCCGCGTTTAAACAGCGCTTCGCCGCTGGTATCGATAAAAATCTGAATATTGTTTTCATTAATGAATGCGTGAACGCGCACATCCGGACGGTGTTTATCCACGCTGGGTCTGCTGCCTGTTTGCCCTCGAAAGCTGTCGCACAAAGCATCTTTGATTTTCAGCCCCGTAAAATCCAGGCTCTTTACCCGTGCGCGTTTGCCTTCCACTTTGACCTTAAACGTATTGTGCACATCAAACCAGTTATCCCATTGGATGTTGCGCGCCAAAGTGTAAATATCCTGCTCGCTACGGAAGCTACCTTTGGTCAGCCTCAGCAGCACACGGCTGGCGGTGCGCGAGTGCAGGTTCACGCGGTAAACTTGTTCCAAGCCGCCTTTACATGCCACGCCCCCGTCCGTTGCCCGAATATCGGAGCAGCCTTGTGTTTCCAGCTCGGTTTGCAATACAGGTTCCAAGCCCCGCGGGCAGGTAATGAATAGGGAATAAGTGGCCATATCTTCTCAATCTATAATGGAAATACGGGGCACATGCCCCGTTTACGGTAGATTATAACTGAAATGCCTGTCTGAAAGCAGGCTTTAACCAAGTTAAAACTTTTTCAGACAGGCATTGGTTCACGCTTGCGGCCTAAAGGCTAGTTGCCTTTGGCAACGCGGCGCCAGTAATGGAGCAGCGGCTCGGTATAGCCGTTGGGCTGCTCCGTGCCTTTAAACACCAAATCGCAAGCCGCCAAGAAAGCGGGCGAGCTGTCGAAGCGGCCAACCATCGGCGTGTAAGCCGCATCGCCTTCGTTTTGTTTATCCACTACGGCAGCCATGCGCTCCAAAGTTTCGCGCACTTGCTCTTTGCTTACCACGCCGTGCAGCAACCAGTTGGCAATATGCTGGCTGGAAATGCGCAAAGTCGCGCGGTCTTCCATCAGGCCTACGTTATGGATATCGGGCACTTTCGAGCAACCTACGCCCTGCTCTACCCAACGAACCACATAGCCTAAAATACCCTGACAGTTGTTATCCAGCTCCTGCTGTTTCTCTTCAGCCGACCAGCCGGTATTTTCAGCCACCGGAATCGTGAGGATTTCAGACAGGACTTTTTTATCGTCTTGCGCTTGGAAAGCCCGCTGCACATCAAATACGTTCACTTGATGATAGTGCAATGCATGCAGCGTAGCGGCTGTTGGCGACGGAACCCAAGCAGTCGTTGCACCGGACTTCGGATGGCCGATTTTCTGCTCCAACATTTCCGCCATCAAATCAGGCATCGCCCACATGCCTTTACCGATTTGCGCTTTGCCCGGCAGGCCGCAGGCCAAACCTTGCTGAACATTGTTATGCTCATAAGCCCTAATCCAATCGGTCGACTTCATATCGCCTTTGCGTACCATCGCACCAGCATGCATGGAGGTGTGCATTTCATCACCGGTACGGTCGAGGAAGCCAGTGTTGATGAATACCAAGCGTTCTTTCGCCGCTTCGATACAAGCCGCCAGATTAGCAGAAGTGCGGCGCTCTTCGTCCATCACGCCCATTTTCAGAGTATTGCGCGGCAAACCGGCCAAATCTTCAAATGCGCCGAACAATTCGTTGGCAAAAGCCACTTCTTCCGGCCCGTGCATTTTCGGTTTAACAATATATACCGAACCTGAACGGCTGTTGGTGTTTTCACTGCGGTTCAAATCGAAAGGCGCAATCATTGCCGTCATCACACCGTCAAGAATGCCTTCGGGAATCTCGTTACCGTCTTTATCCAATACTGCCGGCGTCGTCATCAAATGGCCTACATTACGGATAAACAGCATAGACCGACCAGGCAGCTTGAAAGAAGAACCATCAGGCGCAGTATATTCGCGGTCGGGGTTGAGCTTACGGGTAAAGGTTTTGCCGTTTTTCTCAACTTCTTCCGCCAAAGTACCGTTCATCAAGCCCAGCCAGTTACGGTAAACCAAAGTTTTGTCTTCGCCGTCAACCGCTGCCACCGAGTCTTCGCAGTCCATAATGGTGGATAAAGCCGCTTCCATCACAATATCTTTAATACCGGCGGGGTCTTGGCTGCCGATAGGGCTGTCTTTATCAATCAGAATATCAATGTGTAGACCGTTGTGCAGGAATAATAAAGAAGAAGGCGCCTGCGGGTTGCCGTTATAACCTTTAAACAATTCAGGCTGCTTCAAGCCGCTTTCGCTGCCGTCTTTCAATTTCGCTTTCAGTTGCCCTCCGTCTACGCTGTAAGCCAGCACATCTTTATGGCTGCCTTTGGCCAAAGGCAAACTTTCATCCAATACCTTGCGCGCAAATGCAATAACCGCATCACCGCGCTTCGGATTGTAGCCTTTACCCGGCGCCAAATCGCCGGTTTGATCAATCGCATTGGTACCGTAAAGCGCATCATACAGGCTGCCCCAGCGTGCATTGGCAGCATTCAACGCATAGCGCGCATTATTTATCGGCACCACTAATTGCGGGCCGGCCTGCTCGGCAATTTCACGGTCAACATTTTGAGTGACAATTTTAAAAGAAGCCGGCGCATCAACCAGATAACCGATTTCACGCAAAAACGCCTGATAAGCCACCTCATCGCGAACCGGGCCAGGGTTAGCTTTGTGCCATTCGTCCAGCTTCAACTGTAATTCATCCCGCTTGGCCAATAACTCGCGGTTTTTCGGCGCATATTTGTGCACCAAACGGGAAAGCGCTTGCCAAAACGTTTCCGGCGTATGTTTGGTTTGCTTAGGAAGGATTTCCTCAACGATGAAATGGTAGAGATGATTGTCAACTTTCAAGTCGGCAGCTTGAGTGTATTGATAGGTCATTATTGTTCTCCTGAATTGTTTTTCTCATAGTGCACGCAGATGAACATGCATACCTTAAAGAAAATAGCACCGATTAAGCCAAGAATAAATAGGCTGCCTGAAAATATTTAATTACATACCCACAAAATGGATCTAGTTTAATTACAAGCAAATGCTATCCAGCCGTCATCCACTAATTCAAAAACCCAGAATTGAAATTATATTTCAAAAATAATTAAAATGAATATTTAGAAAAAATTTTTTATGCAAATATCACAAAAAATCAACTATCTATACCATAAAAATAGCAATTGCCTAAAAAACTAGCAATCTACATAAAACCTCACCACAAAATTGTCTACAATTATCACAAATACAACACAAATAAAATTTAAACAATCGGTACATAAAGGTGATATTTGGTATATTTTTAAATGATAAAAGCATAAAATTATGCATATATAAATAATTTAGAACTAAACTTATTAAAAGTAACTAACTAATTTAATTGAAATAAAATAAAATAAAAAGCCAAATATCCAGCTATCATTAAACACTAAGCGCTAATTTTTGCTCTATCACAAAACCAGAATAACCGTTTATCCATTTTTTAATGCAATAAATAAATTTGTTTTGACATTTTAATTCTATTGCAAATAAAAAAAATGTTTGGCACAATGAGCCCATCGAAAAGCAAAAAAGACCTAAAACCAACACAGGTCGAAAATGCTTCTTATATAGAAATTTAGCATTTTATGCTAATAATTATACTCAACACATTACGCAAGGAGTTTTACAATGTCTATCCGCACTATCTTCTCTTCTATCGCTATTTCAGCTGCTCTGTTGTCTGCTCAAGCTGCTTCTGCACAAAGCCTGCAATTCTTCCAAAAAAACCAAGAAGTGAGCGCAGCCCAAGCAAAAATTGACGGCAAATTGGCCGTACGCCTTACCATTAATACAGACGGCTCCGTAAAAGATGTTCGTGTTACCCGCACCAGCGGCAACGCAACCGTCGACAATCAAGCTATTGCATGGATGACCAACCAAACGCTACGCCCTGCTTTCGTAAACGGCCAAGCACAAGAGTTCAGCGTTGTTAAAGAAATCAAATTCAGCAAAGGTGGCGAAATCCAATTAGGTCTGAAAAAATAAGCAACATGCTTATTTAAGAAACTAACTGTAGCAAAGAAATAAAATGCATCGATGCATCAATGATGTGATTTTTAGATGTTTAACAAACAAGATATCTTCTAACTATTTCTTTAGCAACAGATAGTTAATTCCTTCCTAAGCTATTGATCGACACTCCTCCCAAACCTGAGGAGCCTAAGAAACAAGCTTGCTATATTTGCTTTAATTCTTTATTTGTACACTCTCTCCAAATTTTAAGCGTACTCAAAATGAGTACGCTTTTTTATATAGCTATGAAACTGGCCGCTTATACAAAACAGCACAGATATAGCAAGACGCAAGGCTGTAATAAAAGTCAAGTTGATTGACCATAGTGAATCAACTTAAAAAATTAGTTTAACGGATTTTAATTTAAAGCCGTATCTCTATTCCTGCGGCCTGCATTGCCAGCTTAGCTTCACGAATACTTACTTCTCCAAAGTGAAAAATACTGGCCGCTAACACAGCATCAGCCTTACCTTCTTTCACGCCATCTATCAAGTGCTGCACGTTACCCACACCGCCTGATGCAATCACAGGAATGTCCACTGCTTCGCTAATCGTTCGTGTAAGCGGCAGGTTGAAACCTATTTTCGTGCCATCTCTATCCATGCTGGTTAAAAGAATCTCACCTGCACCGCGCATCTGCATGTTTTTTGCCCACTCAACAGCATCAATACCTGTGGCTTTGCGCCCACCGTGGGTAAATACTTCCCAACGTGTGTTTTCAGGATTGACGGCTTTGGCATCAATCGCTACCACAATTGCCTGTGAACCAAAAAAACCACTGGCTTCATTAATTAAATCGGGATTGGTAACGGCAGCAGTATTAATGCTGGCCTTATCTGCACCGGCATTTAACAATCGGCGCACATCTGCTACAGAACGTACACCGCCACCAACTGTTAGTGGAATAAACACTTGTGAGGCAACTTCTTCAATGACATGCAAAATGGTGTCGCGGTTATCAGAAGATGCTGTGATATCGAGAAATGTCAATTCATCCGCACCTTCGTCATTGTAACGTTTGGCTACGTCAACCGGATTGCCCGCATCGCGTAAGCCGATAAAGTTGACACCTTTCACAACACGACCATTTTCTACATCCAGACATGGAATAATACGTTTTGCCAATGCCATAACGATTCCTTTACTACTCCAAAATAACGACAGGCTGCTTTATTTGCCAAGCAGCCTGTTCAATCTGTTCAATTATGTAATAATTTTTTCGGCAATTTCGAGCGAATGCTGCGATAACCAATAATAAGATGCCGAGCCGATTAGCGCAAACAGCAAAGTAGTAATGAAAGTGGTCGAATAACGGTTTATCGCCCACATTATCAAAGATACAAATGCCCATTCAATGCCCATCGTAATAAAAAATAATTGGTTAATTTCAGGCGGAGAAAAGACCATGATGCTGCGAATCAGAACAGTAAGCCCGACAAATGCCAAGCCCTCCATCAGTGCTGAAATGTCGCGTTCAGACGACCATATCAGCCAAAAACCTAAAACAAATACTTCCAACATTTTTTCTATTCCCTGCGAATATGCATGCAATCTCGTTTAATATATTTAATTTCAACCCGTTAGCAGGCTGCGAGATTGCTATTAATAAAACTAATTAATCCAGATAAATGTAAAATGCTTGCTTACTTTGATAATTCATCCGCCAATGTTTGGGCCTCGGCAAAATCAATACTGCCTTCATAAATTGCCCGGCCTGTGATGGCACCTTCAATGCCGCTTTCCTGAACTGCACACAATGCTTTAATGTCTTCTAAATTCGTTAAACCGCCAGAAGCAATCACAGGAATATCGACAGCCTCGGCAAGTTTAACGGTTGCTTCTACATTAACCCCGCTCATCATCCCGTCGCGACCGATATCTGTATAAATAATGCTGTTTACACCATCATCTTCAAATCGTTTGCTTAAATCAATCACATGATGGTCGGTTACCGTAGCCCAGCCATCAATGGCAACCATGCCGTCTTTTGCATCCAGACCAACAATAATGTGCCCGGCAAACTCTTTGCATGCCTCTCGCACAAAATCAGGATTTTTGACTGCTGCCGTACCGATTATGACGTAGCTCAAACCTAAACCCAAATATTTTTCGATGGTACCTAAATCACGAATGCCGCCACCCAATTGGACCGGCACATCACGTGAAGTTACGGCCACAATCTCCCTGATAGCCTCAAAATTTTTCGGCTCACCGGCAAATGCACCATCCAAATCCACCAAATGCAAACGACGCGCGCCCTGTTCCACCCAATGCCGCCCCATCTCGACTGGTTTGTCTGAAAATACGGTTGCTTCATCCATCAAGCCTTGCTTCAAGCGCACGCATTGGCCGTTTTTCAAATCAATGGCAGGAATCAGTAACATGGCAAATCCATTATTCAAATAAAATATTTATCGCAATCAAAATATGATTAGCTGACCTAACTCAAACGAAACGCGGTAAACATTATCGTTTCAGACAGGCGTTTCATTATTCAGAAATGCCTGTCTGAAATATAATTTAGTGATTTTAACACAATTTATCCGTTCCAGTGTAAAAAATTACGCAACAACAGTAATCCCGCATCATGGCTTTTTTCAGTATGAAACTGGGTGGCAAACACATTGTCGCGTCCGACAATACACGCAAATGGTTCAGGATATTCACTGGTGCCCAATATTATGCTTTCTTCCTGTGGCGCAAAGTAATAACTGTGTACAAAATAAAAACGCGTTTCATCGGGAATATCTTTAAACAAAGGATGGGAGCAAACTTGGTGCACACTGTTCCAACCCATATGTGGCACTTTCAGTTTATTACCATCTGCATCGGTGTTATCAGCCGGGAAGCGCTTCACTTCACCTTTAAACCAACCTAATCCAGCTGTGGAACCTTCTTCGCTGTGATCAAACAAGAGCTGCGCGCCTACGCAAATGCCGAAAAAAGGTTTGTTTTTCAAACCATCGGACACAGCTTCACCCAAACCACTCTGTTGCAAAGCGGTCATACAATCAGGCATGGCGCCCTGCCCCGGAAAAATAATTTTATCAGCAGAAAACACATCTTCCGGTTTGTCAGTCAGTACAATTTGCGCGCCGGTATTGGCCAACTTGTCTGCCGCTTGAACAGATTTTAAAACCGAATGTAGATTACCCATGCCGTAATCGACTATTGCTATTTTCATTACACACAAACCTTACGTATATATTTTGAAGACTTTAAAACATTTTCAGACAGGCATATGCCTGTCTGAAAGTGCGACGCGAAAGCGGCTAACTGACTCAACCACGATGGAGCCCTATGCAGTTAAAGTACCCTTGGTTGACGGCATTTGGCCAGCCATTCTCGGATCATGTTCTACCGCCATACGCAATGCACGGCCAAACGCTTTAAATACAGTTTCAGCTTGATGGTGTGCATTGTAACCACTCAGATTATCAATGTGCAATGTCATCATACTGTGATTCACTAAACCGTGGAAAAACTCGCTGAATAGATCAACGTCGAATTTACCGATCCATGCTCGAGTGAAATTAAGGTTATACACTAAACCTGGACGGCCGGAAAGATCAATCACCACACGGCTCAAAGCTTCATCCAAAGGCACATAGGCATGACCATAACGTCGGATACCTGCTTTATCACCCAAAGCCTGCTTCAGAGCTTGGCCGAGTGTGATACCGATATCTTCCACTGTATGGTGGTCATCGATATGCAGATCACCTTTGCAGGAAATGTCTAAGTCAATCAGGCTGTGGCGTGCAATTTGGTCAAGCATGTGCTCCAAAAACGGCACACCTGTATCAAAACGACTTCGACCAGTTCCATCCAGGTTAAGCGAAATGGTAATTTGGGTTTCATTGGTATTGCGCGTTACCGTTACGACACGGCCTGAGGCATTGCTCATATCAATTGCACTAACACTACTGCCCGATACCGTACCCGAACTGCCCACTGTGCTCTCTTGGGGAATATCCATCCAACCACGCGGCTTACCCATACCGGATTCCAACTTAGCCGACAGTGTATTGGTGATACCACGGCTACCCTCTTCCTGTTTATTCAAACGCACTCTCAGCTGATAGAGTGAAGCGGGATTCTCATAACCGCAACGCCGTGCCAGCTCGGAAATGGAACCTGCTTCTTCAATCAAGCGGTTGAAATTTTCATTACGGATTTCTTTTTTGGTTTTCATAAAAAGTTCGCTTACTTTATTAATTTGGTTTCAAGATTGATGTTGTAATATTTTTTAAAATATTTAAAACGGCATCATTCTGTTCAGGTGTGCCTACGGTAATGCGCAGACATTGCGCCAACAACGGATGCATTCCATGTAGTTTTTTAATAAGAATGTTATTCTGCCATAAAGTTTCAAATACTTTTTCGGCATCATTCACTTTTACCGTAATAAAATTAGCTTCACTGGGAAAAACTTCAATCCCTAATGCTAAGAGTGCTTCACTTAAACGGCTTCGTTCCTGCTTCAAAATATCAATATGCTGTGTAATCCAGTTTTGATTTTGCAAAGCAAATTTAGCAGCAGCAAGGCTTAGTTGGTTCATATTATAAGGCGGCACGATTTTCGTCAGCTCCTGCATCACCATCGGATGGCCGGCGGCATAGCCAATCCGTAAACCGGCAAAGCCGATTTTGCTCAGTGTGCGCATAACCACTAGACGCTCACAACTGCCGGCTTGCGGCAAAAAACTATCTCGGCTGAACGCCCCATAAGCTTCATCAACCACCACAATTCCCGGAGCCAAATCAATAATCATCTGCACTTCATCCCGCTCAAAGCAAACCCCTGTAGGATTATTGGGGTAAGCCACAAATATCAAAGCAGGTTGGTGTTTTTCAATCGCGGCCAACACGGCCGGTAGATTCATCGTGAAATCTTGATTCAGCGAAACCCCGACATATTCCAAGCCAAACAGGCGGGCATTGTGTCGATACATAACAAAGCTCGGCTCCAAAGCTAAAACTTTAGCGCCGGGTTTGGCAACCAGCATGGTAAGTAATTGGATTAACTCATCGGAACCGTTACCCAGAACAATATTCGCAGCATCAGATATGCCAAAAGTCTGACGCAATGCTTCTTGAAGCCCGCTGGTAGCCGGATTGGGATAAAGATTCTCCGGCGCTTCTGCCAGAAGTTTTCCTAATTGTGTTTTCAGTTCGTCCGGATAACGGTACGGCATCTCCATTGCATCGAGCTTAATACAGTTTAAAGGCACATCTGCCACAGCATAGGCAGTCATTGCTTGAATATCGGAACGTATGATTTGGCGTAGCATAACTTGTGTATCCATCAATATATTTACCAGTTGTTATTGACTTAACTATAGTGGCATTAACAAAACTTCATAACATATAAAATAAATATTTAGCAATAAAATTGAAAAGCGACTATAACATAAATTATTAAATTGTGTTTATAGCGAAATCAATATATAAGAAGATACGCCTCCACAAACAGCGCTGCAAGCACCGCATAAAATATTTAAAACCAATCAACAAAGAATGCCTGTCTGAAACGTTTTGTTATTCAGACAGGCATTGTGCTCAATTCTATAAAACAGGTTAACTATGGTCTATGAATGGCAATATCAGTGCCAAATTATTCCAAATCACCTTTTTCTTCGATAATCTGATTGTATCCGCTTAACGGGTCTTCAAACGATACCGGCGGCGGAATCAGCGTATCCAAAGCCAAAGTGGTTTTGTCTAAAACCGGATAACCGCTGAACGTCACAGAATAGCCTCCGTCCGAACTCGGTTTTACTTTCGCATGTCCGCCCAATGGGAAAGTAGATTTATTAGTAATATGGCCAAACGGGAAACCGGTTAACACAGGGACTTTGGCTACTCGGCTAATGATGTTGATTACATTAGTAAAATCATAGCTACTGTCATAAATATCACGGATAGTACCCATGCGGAAATCACCCAAAATAATGGCTTGCTGCTTTTGCAATATACCTGCCAAAAGCAAGGTTTGCAGCATACGCTCGATACGGTAGGGCTGTTCACCCACATCCTCCAAAAACAGAATACCGCCCTGAATATCAGGCATATAAGGCGATCCCACCAAAGATGCCAGCACACTTAGGTTCCCTCCCCAAAGCGTACCTTCCGCACTCACACCTTTTCGCTGAATAGATGACACGGTAATAGTGTTTTGCGTATTAGTGGTACCGTTGATAAATGAATCCATTGTATAAGGGCTAGGCATGGTTTTACCGAATTCACTATACACCATAGGCCCGGCAAAGCTCATCATATTGCCTTTAGCCAAAAGCGCGAGTTGGATAGCGCACACGTCGCTAAAACCCAAAAACAGTGTTTGGCGCTCCCGCATTCTTGCACCAAGCGAAGCAAAATCGATATGAGGCAGCAATCGTGCCGCACCATAACCGCCACGCAGCCCCATTAACACTTTCGGCGCGGGCACACGGCCGGAGGCAACATCCTGAAAGTCAGCAATCCGCTGAGCATCTGCACCGGCAAAACGCTGATAACGGCGATAAGCAGCTTCTTGGTTAGTTACAGTGAACCCGGCATTGTAAAGACGGGTCAAACCGATTTCGATACGGTTTCTATCTTCCGCAAAACCGGAAGGTGCAACAACTCTTAACACATTTTTTCCTGAACGTTTAATGGTCGGCTTCGGCTGAACAGGCACGGCTTTTCCGGTAGATTTCACAGTCGGCTTTTTTTGTGCCCCGCCCGTACAGGCCTGCAACACACCGGCACCGACCACCGCCGCTCCTGCGCGCAACAAATTACGGCGTGAGGTTTGCCAATCCATATTGTTTCCTTTTCGTTTAGTTTAATTGATTAATGCTTTGATCTGTTGCGGCCAATCTTTTGGCAGCGCAACGGCAGACGTGCGCTTGGGTACTGCCCAGATAGGTGCGGGGAAATGTGCATCATCGGTAAAACGGGCAATCACATGCCAATGCAAATGCGGAACCACGTTGCCCAAACTGGCCAAATTGATTTTGGCAGGCTTAAACACCTCGCGCATCGCGCTTTCCACGCGATACACCACATCCATTAATTCATTACGCTCTACTGCCGACAGGTCGGTCATCTCCGCAACATGTTGCTGCCAGATAACGCGGCAGAAAGCCGGAGCATGGGCCTCATTATGCACAGCAATCACACGTAATTTATCGGTTTGCAACAAAACGTCTTCGTCTCGCGCATTGCATATCGGACATTCCACGAATCGGCTCCTGAAATAAAACGCTGCTTATTTTAAAGGATAAGCGCGCCTGCCGAAAGTCTGTAATAACAACTATGCCTGTCTGAACATTTTTTTCAGACAGGCATTCATGCTCAATCAAGCTTATTGACGCTGCGCATCTACGGCAGTTAATGCAATCATATTGACTATGCGGCGCACGGTAGATATCGGCGTCACAATATGCACAGGTTTATTCATACCCATCAAAATCGGGCCGACTGTAATACCGTTGGTTGCATTCACGCGCAACAGGTTATAGCTGATATTGGCGGCTTCAACGTTGGGCATCACCAGCAGATTGGCGGAACCTGTCAGTGTGGTTTCCGGATAAATGGATTTACGCATTTCTTCATCCATTGCCACGTCTGCCTGCATTTCGCCATCGATTTCCAATTCAGGATCCAGCTCGCGTATCATTTCAAGCGCGCCTTGCATTTTCACGGCATCTTTATCATGGCGCGAACCATAGTTCGAATTAGACACCAGCGCCACTTTCGGCTTGATACCGAAACGCTTCATTTCTTTAGCGCACATCAAAGTACCCTTAGCCAATTGCTCGGCATCCGGATCTTCGTTGATATAAGTGTCCGCAATAAAGAAGTTGCCTTTATTGGAAATCAACGCATTCATGGCAAACGCATGTTTTTCAGGATTATTGTAACCAATCACTTCCTCAAAAATAGCAAAATGATCGTAAAAACGCCCCATTGTGCCGCACAACATACCGTCGGCATGACCCAAGCGCACCATCAATGCGCCGATCAACGTGCTGTTGGCTCGAACACGGCGGCGTGCCATTTCTTCGGTAACGCCCTTGCGCTGGCGCAAGCGGTAATATTCTTTCCAGCTTGCTTCAAAGCGTGGATTATCATCAATATCAATCAGCTCGAAATCACGCCCCGGCTGAATGGTCAAGCCTTGCGACTGCAAACGCTCTTCGATCACTTTGCGCTGCCCCACCAAAATCGGGAAAGCCAGTTTTTGCGAAACCACTTGCTGCGCAGCGTGCAAAATACGCTCGTCTTCGCCCTCGGTCAGCACAATGCGCTTAATCTGTTTGCGCGCTTGATTAAATATCGGGCGCATAAACAAGCTGGTTTTATAAACGAACTGGTTCAGCTTCTCAACATAGGCATCCATGTCGGTAATCGGACGGGTTGCCACGCCGGAATCCATTGCCGCCTGCGCCACAGCCGGCGCGATTTTCGCAATCAGACGCGGGTCGAACGGTTTCGGAATCAGATACTCCGGGCCGAAAGTCAGGTCAGCATCTTCATACGCTCCGGCCACTTCCGCACTCGACTCCGCCATCGCCAAATCGGCAATCGCGCGTACACATGCCAGCTTCATTTCTTCGTTGATGGTGGTTGCACCCACATCCAGCGCGCCGCGGAAAATGAACGGGAAACACAATACATTGTTCACTTGGTTGGGGAAATCCGAACGGCCCGTACCGATTACCACATCGGGGCGCGCAGCTTTGGCTTCAGGCGGCCAAATTTCAGGCTGCGGGTTCGCCAAAGCCAGCACGATCGGCTTGTCATTCATAGTCTTAAGCATCTCAACACTTAAGAGATTCGGGCCTGAGAGACCTAAGAAGATATCTTTACCCGCAACTGCATCGGCCAACACTCGCTGGCCGTTATCTGCGATGGCATAACGGATTTTGGATTCATCCATGCGTTCACGGTCTTCTCGGGTTTGGTAAATAACACCTTTTGAATCGCAAACCGTGATGTTTTCGGTTTTCATACCCAGCGCAACCAACAAATCCAAGCAGGCAATCGCCGCCGCACCGGCTCCGGAACACACCAAGCTCACATCAGCAATGTCTTTGCCCACCACACGTAAGCCGTTAATTACTGCCGCCGCAGTGATGATGGCCGTGCCGTGCTGATCATCGTGGAATACAGGGATATTACAACGTTCACGCAGTTTTTTCTCGATATAGAAACATTCTGGTGCTTTAATATCTTCCAAATTAATGCCGCCGAATGTCGGCTCTAAAGAAGCGATAATTTCAACCAATTTATCAGGGTCTGTTTCATTTACCTCAATATCAAAAACGTCAATACCCGCAAACTTCTTAAACAATACCCCCTTACCTTCCATCACGGGTTTACCGGCTAGCGCACCGATATTGCCTAAGCCTAAAACAGCCGTACCATTGGAAATAACTGCAACCAAATTGCCTCGTGCCGTGTATTTATATGAGGCGAGCGGGTCATTATAGATTTCCATACAAGGCGCGGCTACGCCTGGCGAATACGCCAGCGAAAGATCATACTGGGTAGCCAAAGGCTTGGTCGGCGCTACTTGAATTTTGCCCGGAAACGGGTGTTCGTGGAAATGAAGGGCTGCTTCTTTGATTAAATCGTCCATGGTACTTTCAATCCTAATATCGTATTTTTCCAACGGAATGTAATTTGATGTTACCGTAATGTTAACACGGGAGGCTGTTTAAAGCTAAGGCTTTTGCTGCGTGCGCCAAATTTAGCTTTAATGGCTTTTTTGCATAATCTTTACATCATTCAAAAATGCCTGTCTGAAAAGTTTTCAGACAGGCATCTCTGTTAGCAACTTGAACAGCATGGCAAAGCTTTATGGTGGCACGCTAACATCTTCAACCGCCTGCCTCCGGCAGCTTTTCCATAGGAGAAAGCGTTAATGCATTGCCTTTATTCACCTGCCATTTATTTTCCACACGCCATTTACCTCCAACATCCTCAACGCGCACATACCAATGCTTGGCAGGAGGAAGCGGCTTAAATACAGCATTATATTCGTGCTTGTCACCGGATAATCCCCCAGAACCCGCCTGAAGCTTAACTGTTTGGTCATCTGCTTGCCGTGCCGGATGCATGAACAAAATATTAATCGGTTCTTTCGGATTAAAATCACCACTGATAAACACTTTAGCCGCATCATTCGAAGGGCTGATCAACACTTGAGCCTGAATATTACGCTTCTGCGCTTCCCGATCACGTTCGATTTGCAGGTTAATGTATTTACCGTCTTTATAATAATCATCAATCACCAAATCCGAATTATTGGTTTTGGCAATAAAGAAAGTGGTAATCGCCGCTACCACCACAATGGCGGGACCTGCCATCAGAATCCAAGGCCACGGTTCTTTGTACCAAACCTTGGATTGCTTCGGTTCATTCACGTTTATTCTCCGACAAATGAGGATTTTTCTATCAACTCCGCGGCTACTTCAGGTGTTTCTGCCGCTTTTCTATATTTGAAAGTGAATTCAATCGGGTGCGTACCTTTATCGGCATATTCCGGGTAAGTAGCAACCTGCACCGGCACAGTCAGCGTTTCACTTGGCGGTACGCGCAAGCCTTCTTCCGGCAAACCAGTCAACACGATATCGTCAAAGCCTTTTACCGTTGCCGTGACTATCTGTTCTTCTTCGCCATAATTCACAACCCTCAGATTATACGCATTTTCCAAACGGCCTTGTTTATTTTCACGAACCATCACACCCCGGTCTTTAATGATGTCGACTTTCAGGCTGTCACGTGTAGACAGACCAAACAGCAATGCCGACACTGCCGCCAATAAAAACAAACCATACCCCACCACTCGAGGCCTGAGCAGGCGCTTTTTGATTTGCGCTTCAGGATATTGGTGCTTGAGTGCAGCTTCAGTAGTATATCGAATTAGGCCGCGCGGATAATTCATTTTATCCATAATCTCATCGCACGCATCAATACACGCCGCACAACCGATACATTCATACTGCAAGCCATCCCGGATATCGATGCCAACCGGGCAAACCTGCACACACATGGTGCAATTGATGCAATCGCCCAAGCCGCTTTCTTCTTTGCTCATGTTTTTCTTACGTGCGCCACGCGGTTCGCCGCGCTCTTCATCGTAAGAAATAATCAAAGTATCCGGGTCGAACATGGCGCTCTGGAAACGTGCATACGGACACATATATTTACACACTTGTTCCCGCATCATATGCGCCATCAGCCAAGTCATGAAGCCGTAAAATGCGGCCGCAATCATGGGCGCGGCGTTAGCCGTGCCGTTGAAAATATTCGGCACAAATTCGCGTATCGGCGTAAACCAACCCGCAAATGAAATACCCGTCCATGCACACACGGCGAAAATCAGCAGGTATTTGGTAGCTTTAATACGGATTTTTGTGAAATTCCAAGGCGATTTTTCCAGCTTCAAACGTTTATTACGGTCGCCCTCAACCAAATGGTCTATCCACAACATCACTTCGGTATAAACCGTTTGCGGGCAAGCATAGCCGCACCACAACCGTCCTGCAATGGTTGTCCACCAAAACAGACCGAATGCCGACACGATCAAAAGGCCTGAAAGATAAATTAAATCGCCGGTTCCTAAAGACAAACCGAAAATATAAAAATGCCTGTCGGGAATATCAAACAATACCGCTTGCCGACCATTGAAGTTAAGCCAGGGCAAAACATAAAACACAAACTGTGTTGCAAAAATTGCAACCACGCGCCAATTAGCGAAACGGCCTTTCGCTAATTTAGGATGGATTCGCTTGCTACCCTGATAAAGATTAATGACCTGCTCTTTTCCGGCTTGTTTGGATGAAGTTGGTTTCGGCTTGTCCGGCTGTTGGTTAGCTTGCTCAGACATACTGTGTTCCTTAAAATATTAAATTTATAATGAAATGATTATAATCTAATGTTTATTATTAATTTTTAATTCAAATCAGCAACAAAAGAAATTTTTTATTAATAAATTTCCATCATGCGACCACTGACTTGGTTATTATAGAACTATATCTATAACGAAGAAAGCTGGCAGTACACTTTTTCCAAAAACATCATCATAATAAATATGCCTGTCTGAATCATTTAAACTTTTCAGACAGGCATATTCAAATTACTATAGATAAGTAATCAGATTCTGGCAAATTTCAACGCATGATTGATTTTAGCAAACTCCTCGGATTTTGATCCCTCAGGCATCAGCTTGCTGAGCAACTCCATAGAGTTGGTGATGGTGCGCACACCCACCCTGCGCATTTCATTGATGGCACACAATGTATCTTCCGCATCAAACCCACGACAAGCAGCCAGATTTACAACAATATCCCAGTTACCAAAAAAGCGCAGCTGCTTCACAGTTTCTTTCAAGCTGCGGTCTGTTGCTGTGCCGCCGATAATCAGTGTAGAGGCCTCTTGTTCCAGCAACCACTCAATCAGACCGGTGCTTTTCAACTCTTCCTTATCATGAAAGCAAAGGCTTTGATGTGCATCATTCGTGCAATTAACTGAGAAAATCTTATGGTAACGGCTTTCAGACGGCATGCCCTGTAACAGCTCACTGCCTTCCATCGCATTAATCACATCCACGAAACCTGCACTGGCAAAAGGTGATTTACGCTGTTCTTCAACATGGTTCAAAGAAAAATCAGGCTGGCTTCTCACTAATATACGTTGCTCCGCAAACAAGGCATTTTTATTCAATTCGGCAACCATTTCTCCCATATGAGCAACAGCAGCTCTTCTGGAATGCCCAAGAAAGCTGCGCTGCGGTTGGAAATCGATAGAAATGGTTTTCATGATTGAAAGTTGCCTGAAAATATTTACCAGTGCTTAAACATAATGTAACTAAAGATAAATGGCATTCTAATCAGACAATCGGTATTTTCCAATCTTTTTTTTAACATTTTCCTTGTAATAAATCAAACAACTTGCTTTACTATAGACATTCGAAACCATATCGCCATGATTTATAACAAAATTATCTATTTATCATTTAAATTAACGCTTATCCAAAATAACACCCGATTATTTGATTTTTTCAACTTTTTCACAACACTCTTGATTGGTTTAACTTATCATAACTTGACAAGCGCCATTCAAAAGATTTTAACCAATAAAATGCCTGTCTGAATAAACTTCAGACAGGCATTAAATATTATTGCTTAAACCGCTTTTACCCGTTTAAATTAACCGCGTGTTCACGGGTTTCATGGAACACGATATCCGGCCAACGCTCCTGCGTTAAATTCAAATTTACGCGATTAGGTGCGAGGTAGGCCAGATTACCGCCGGCATCGATTGACAAATTAACAGCATTCACTTTTTCAAACTCGGCCAACTTTTTCTTGTCGTCGCAAGACACCCAGCGCGCCGACCAAATGCCGACATTATCAAACACCGCTTCCACACCGTATTCGGCAGCCAAACGTGATGTAACCACTTCAAACTGCAACACACCCACCGCACCCAGAATCAAATCACCGCCGGAATGCGGTTTAAACACCTGCACCGCGCCCTCTTCTCCAAGCTGCTGCAAGCCTTTTTGCAGTTGTTTGATTTTCAGCGGGTTTTTAATACGCACACTGCGAAACAGCTCCGGCGCAAAAAACGGAATACCGGTAAATGCCAACTGTTCGCCCTCGGAAAAGCTGTCGCCGATTTGAATATTGCCGTGGTTGGGAATGCCGATGATGTCGCCGGCATAGGCTTCTTCCACCAACTCACGGTCGTGCGACATAAACGTAACCACGCTGGAAGCGGCAATATCCCGGTTGATACGCAGATGTTTCATTTTCATGCCGCGCTCGAATTTGCCGGAGCACACGCGTAAAAAGGCAATACGGTCGCGGTGTTTCGGATCCATATTGGCTTGGATTTTAAACACGAAACCGGAAAACTTTTCTTCAGACGGCTCAACCACACGCACAGTAGCATCCCTGCCTTTCGGCGCAGGTGCCCAATCAATCAGCGAATTGAGAATTTCCTGAATACCGAAATTATTGATGGCCGAACCGAAAAACACGGGGGTCAACTCGCCGGCCAAAAATTCTTCAAGGTTAAATTCGTTTGATGCAGCCTGAACCAATTCGATCTCGGCACGCAGGTTTTCCATTTCCAACGGAAACAGCTCATCCAAGCGCGGGTTATCAATGCCTTCGATAATCTCGAATTCATGCGGCAGCTTTTCCCCGCCCGCATCAAACAAATACACTTCGTCATTCAGAATGTGGTACACACCCTTGAAATTTTTACCCATACCTATCGGCCAGGTTACCGGCGCGCAGCGGATTTTCAGGATGCTCTCCACTTCATCCAAAAGCTCAAGCGAATCGCGCACTTCACGGTCGTATTTGTTCATGAAGGTAACAATCGGCGTATTGCGCAGGCGGCAGACGTTCAAAAGCTTGATGGTTTGCGCTTCCACACCTTTGGCCGCATCAATCACCATCAACGCGCTGTCAACAGCGGTGAGCACGCGGTAAGTGTCTTCCGAGAAATCTTGGTGGCCGGGGGTGTCGAGCAGGTTTACGGTATGGTCTTTATATTCAAACTGCATCACTGAAGACGCCACCGAAATACCGCGCTGCTTCTCGATTTCCATCCAGTCGGAAGTGGCAAACTTACCGGTTTTCTTGCCTTTCACCGTACCGGCGCTTTGAATGGCCCCTGAAAACAGCAGCAGCTTTTCGGTCAAGGTGGTTTTACCCGCATCCGGGTGGGAAATAATGGCAAACGTGCGGCGGCGGCGCACTTCTGAAGGAATATTCGACATTTTTTATTCTCAAAACAGCGTCTAGCGAAAAAACCTAATCACAGCACGAGCACAAGGCCGGGATATTCGGCAAGGCTGTCGAATGATTAGGTTTCACAGCTTAATCAGGCAGCGGATTTACCGCACCTGCATCACATTAAAGATGCGCGATTGTACTAAAAAACACGTTTTCATTCAATGTAGAACCCAAACCAATGCCTGTCTGAAAATTTTCAGACAGGCATGTTCCAAGCCACAATACAGCGATAGTAGATAAAGCTTACCGGCTGATCCGCTGCGGCGAAAAACCGCACACTTTGTCTATAGTTCGTGCAAACCGCCGGCTTTCGGATAAAATCCGCCCATAACATTTATATCCATAATATTTATCCACAGTCAGTCAAACTGCAACAACACCGCAGTAAAAGTTAAATTGATTGACTGTATTTCCACATCATGAAACGAATCCGCATACTCATTACCCTTACCGTTATTTCCCTTATTGCCGGCATTTTCTATCTACTGCCCGCCTATCTCAAACACCGCGAGATCCAAGCCGCACAAGCCGATCTGCAACTTCTGGCTTCGGAAAACACGGAACCATCCAAACATCCGAATAACGGCTACGCCGCATTATGGCTCTTGCCCTACCAAACGGGCTCCGAAGCCGAACGCACCGGCTTAATGAAAAAATACCAAGAAGCCCTGCACAATACCGACGCTGAAATACCGCAAGAATTACAGGCATTGGCACTGCTCCTGCCCCAAAATGAAGAAATGCGCTGCGCTCCTAACGCAGCCGAATGCCTGTCTGAAATCAAAGCCAAGCTTCCCGAATACAAGCAAGCTCTTTATCGATACCGCGACCTTATCCGCAATATCGACGCGCTTGCAGATTATGAAAATCTGTATCTCGACCATCCGCCCGGCGATGGTTTATCCCCGTTCAAACAGCGCCTGCCCCAACTCAACCTACTTTCCTACGGACGCGCCGCTGCTGCCGTAGAATGGGCAGACAACCAACCCAAACAGGCTCTGCAACGCGCCTGCCGCCAAATCAAATTAGGCAAAACCTTGATCCAGAAGCAACAAGAACTCATCTACGCCATGATGGGCGATGTTTTAGTTTCCGGTAACACCCGTTTGGTTGCGCACATGCTTTCGGAGAAGCCCGAATGGGCAACGCACCTGCCCGAAACATGCACTCAAGCGCTCATGCCGTTCACACAAAACGAACATAACATTTGCGGTTCAATAAAAAAAGAATTCCGTTCGATCCGCAACCTGAATCGGCAAATAGGAGCAAATTCCTCTTTCAATATCCGCCTTGAGCTTATTACCAAACCAAAGAACTCATGGTTTCTGCTGCTTGACGATAACGAACCCTTTTGGCCGTTGGCTCTCCAAGCCATGACGTTGCCGGTGTTCAACACGGAACACAATGAAGCCATTCTTGCCACATCCTACGCACCTTTCTGCCGCTCATCTGCTTTGCAGTCTTTGAAGCAAGACACCGGCCCCGTCTCAATGCCTGAAGCAATCAGCTATCATAGCTGGTCATGCAAAAGCAATGTACTCGGCTGCCGTTTCTTCGGCTCAGCCCTTGTTGATTTTTCCGACTATCAAAACCGCCTGCAAGATACCCAAATGCTATTGCGTGCTTTCCAGGCCGGCTTGGATTTGTACCGGTTGCCGGCGCACCAAAGGCAAGCTGCATTCAATTCCATTTTAGCCCGCCATAGCAGCCCGTCCCGACAGCTACGGTGGGATACGGAAACACACCACATTACCTTCCCCCTCTATTACACCCGCCATCAAGCACCCATGAGCATACCGGTTGCATTATCCAGCCCATAAACCAAATGCCTGTCTGAAATGAAATGTTTCAGACAGGCATTTGATCAACAACAGCTTAAAGCATCTTGTGCGATAAAGCCGGCAAACGCGCGCGGACACTCTTTAATCGCGCCACATCCAACTCTGCCGTAACAATGCCCTCACCTTCGCCCAAGACATTTAACACCTCACCCCAAGGGTCAACAATCATCGTATGACCAAACGTTTTCCTCCCATTCTCATGAAAACCACCTTGAGCAGCCGCCACAACATAACACTGGTTTTCCACGGCTCGTGCGCGCAGCAACAATTCCCAATGAGCCAAACCGGTTGTATAAGTAAACGCAGCCGGCAGCATCAACACATCAAAAGGCAATTGCGCACGAAAAAACTCAGGGAATCGAATGTCATAACATACCCCCTGAGCTACACCCCAGCCGTCAACCCGCAAGCTGGGCACCGACTGGCCTGCCAAAATCGTATCAGCTTCGGCATAACGCTCGCCCAACCCCGAATAACCGAACAAATGCATTTTGTCGTAGCAGCTCAAGCGCCCGCCATCCGCATCAAACACCAACATGGTATTTAAAACCTTATCCAACTCACGGCTCTTCAAAGGCACCGTACCACCAAATAAAACCACACCACACTCATGCGCCAACTCACTCAAAGCCTGCTGAAACGGCCCGCAACCTAAAGGCTCCGCCACCGTTAACTTATCAGCATCCTGTTTACCCATAAGCGGCCAATACTCCGGCAACAACACCCAGTCCGCTTGCAATTTGGCAGCGCTCCGCACCAAATTTTTCATAGTTTCAAGGTTTTCATCCGGATGTGTAGAAGAAACCATTTGAATGGCTGCCACTTTGATATTATTCATATTTAATCCTTATTCAATACCGAAGTAACTTGATAATAACTGAAGCCATTAGATATCAGCAATGTTTTATCGTTGAGTCATCACCGTAACCATACACAAAGGTTGTCTGAAAACAGGTCCACAAGACTTTTCAAACAGGCATTACTATAATCCGGCCATACCTAGGCTCAAACCCCATCCATCATAACGGAACTATTACTATGTAAGCGTTTTAATTATATAAACACAATCTCAAAACACCCAACTTAAAACAAAAAAACCTCTCAAGCCACCAGCTTGATAAAGCCGGTTTCGCTTAAGAGGTTTTATATTTATCCTAAGGCAATATTTGATTTTAGCCTTTACGCGCAGGTAATTTTTCTTTAATACGTGCCGCTTTACCAGTCAAGCCACGCAGATAGTACAGCTTAGCACGGCGCACATCACCACGGCGTTTCACTTCGATTTTCTCAAGACGCGGAGAATACAGTGGGAAAGTACGCTCCACACCTTCACCGCTGGAAATTTTACGCACGATGAAGTTGCTGTTTAAACCACGGTTGCGGCGTGAAATCACCACACCTTCATAAGCTTGCAAACGGGTACGGTTACCCTCTACCACGCGCGCCCATACCACAACGGTGTCACCCGGAGCAAACTCAGGGATATCTTTGTTTAAACGAGCAATTTCTTCTTGCTCTAATTGTTCAATCAGGTTCATTTCATTTCCTTAATTATGATTGGATTGTCCGTTGCTCTTCTTCAATTTCCTGTAAGAGTCGGATTTCCTCTGGGATTAAATTGCGCTTTTCCAGCAAATCCGGTCGGCGCAGTAAAGTACGTTGCAGCGATTGTTTTAACCGCCACTTCGCTATCAAACCATGGTTTCCCGAGCGTAACACTTCAGGAATAGCCATACCTCGAAATTCCAAAGGGCGTGTGTAGTGCGGGCAGTCCAACAGACCATCTGCAAAAGAATCCTGCTCCGCCGACTGACTGTCGCCCAACACGCCGGGTATCAGGCGCAGCACCGCGTCCATCAGCATCATGGCCGGCAACTCGCCGCCTGACACTACAAAATCACCTATGCTGATTTCTTGATCGACGCTTGTCGATAATATGCGTTCATCCACACCTTCATAACGCCCACAAAGCAAAATCAAATCGCTCATCTGAGCGAATTCTGCCACTTTTTGATGCGTCAGCGGCATACCTTGCGGGCTTAAATAAATCACAACAGTCTGATTACCGGCAAGATTTTCCTTTGCCGCATCAATAGCTGCCTGCAATGGCGGCGCCATCATAATCATTCCAGGCCCGCCGCCAAAAGGACGGTCATCGATATAACCCAGTTTGTTATCGGCAAACCGGCGCGGGTTAATGCTATCAAACTGCCACAATCCCTGCTTAAGGGCGCGGGAAGTTACGCCGTATTGCGTGATGCTCTCAAACATCTCCGGAAACAGGGTAATGGCTTGGATTTTCATTAATAATCCAAGCCCCAATCTACCGTAATGGATTGTGTTTCGAAATCAACGCGGTCGATATAGTGCGACACAAACGGTATCAGCTTCTTTCCGTGACTGCCGTTAACCATCAAAACATCATGTGCACCTGTTTCCATCAGGTTTTCAACTTTGCCTAATGAAACGCCGTCACGGTTGAATACTTCCATACCCACCAAATCAGCCCAGTAGTATTCATCTTCTTCAACCGGAGCAAATTCTTCGCGGGGAATTTCAATCGTATAGCCGCGAAGGGCATGTGCGATGTCGCGGTCGTCAACTCCTTCAAATTTCACTTGAAGCTCGCCGCCGACCAGCTTTCCGCTTTCTACGGCAACATTATTGATTTGGCCGTCTTTAACCAAGCGCCACTCGGCATAATCCAACAGGCTATCAGGATATTCGGTATTGGCAGCTACTTTAACCCAGCCTTTAATACCGAACGCACCTTTAATGTAGCCCATAGCTACCCATTGCCGAGAATCGTTCATGGTGTATTTGCTTTATTGAAACTTAAGCGGCAGCTTTTTGTTCTTTAACCAATTTGGCTACTGCTTCGCTCACTTGCGCGCCTTGGCTTACCCAGTGATTCAAACGCTCAGCATTCAAACGAACACGCTCTTGTTTTTCATTGGCAACAGGGTTATAGAAACCAACGCGTTCAATGAAACGGCCGTCGCGACGGCTGCGGCTGTCTGCTACGATAATGCTGTAAAAAGGGCGTTTTTTAGAGCCGCCACGGGCTAAACGGATAACTACCATGTTTAAAAATTCCTTGGAGAAAAATAGAATATATGGGAAACCGCTAATTTTAGGATAGTTTGGCGTTTTAATGCAAGTGTTTGTTGTATCAGTTTCATTTTTCCAGCTTGCCAAGATGTATAAGTGTCGGATTTACACTGATTTCAAGCAACATCAACCGCCCAGCACACGGCGCAAGATTTCCATATCGTTGATCGGAGTAATACAGGCCTCGCCCAATCGGTTCAAACTGATAAAACGCATGGTTCCGCCGCTGACTTTTTTATCGTGCTGCATATGTTCGATCCAGCGCTCGAAACTAAATTCCGGCGCTTCGGTGGGCAGCCCTGCTTTTGCAAGCAAACGGATAACACGCTGAGTATCTGCTTCAGTCAATTTGCCCAGCTCCTGCGACAAACGGCATGCCAGCACAGTACCTACGGCAACGGCTTCTCCGTGCAGCCATACGCCATACCCCATTTCCGCTTCAATGGCATGGCCGAATGTGTGGCCGAGATTAAGCCATGCGCGTATACCTTGCTCTTTTTCGTCAGCCGCCACGATTTGGGCTTTCATCTTGCAGCAATGGTAAACGGCATAACTTAACGCCTCTTCTTTTTGCCGCATCAAATCGTCGATATTGTTTTCCAGCCAAACGAGAAAATCGGCATCTCCCAGCAAAGCATATTTAATCACTTCGGCGATGCCTGCAGAAAATTCGCGCGGCGGCAACGTGGCCAAAGTAGATAAATCGGCCAATACGGCTTGCGGCTGGTAAAATGCGCCGATCATATTTTTGCCCAACGGGTGATTAACCGCCGTTTTTCCGCCCACAGAAGAGTCCACTTGACTCAGCAAAGTGGTGGGCACTTGGATAAAAGGTGCGCCGCGTTGGTACACCGCAGCGGCAAAACCGACCATATCGCCGATTACTCCTCCGCCCAATGCGATTAACGTGGTTTGCCGCTCTGCCCTGTTTTGGAGCAAACCGTCGAAAATCAGGTTGAGCGTCTGCCAGTTTTTATGTTCTTCACCGTCCGGCAGGATGATGGAAAAGTGATCCACACCCAAACTATCCAGACCTTTTTGCATGGCTTCCAAATAAAGCGGCGCAATGGTTTCATTGGTAATAACTGCGGCTTTTTGCTTGATATAAGGGCGCAATATTTCTATTTGGCTTAATAGATCTTTGCCTATAAAGATAGGATAACTGTGCGACGGGGTGTTGACTGTGAGCGTTTGCATGTAGGGTTACTCTTGAATCAGGTTCAATATGGTTTCAATGGTTTTGCGGCAACTTCCTTCGCCTGCCTCCACCACAGCCGCTGCGGCTTCGCGGTAAACGGGATCACGGGCTTCGTAAAGCTCCTGCAGCTTTTCCAGGGGATTGTCCACTTGCAGCAGCGGGCGGTTTTTATCGCAACGGGTGCGCTTGAGCAAAACTTCCGGGCTGGCATGCAGATAAACAACCAATCCGCGCTCTTGCAGGCAGCGGCGGTTTTCCTCACGCAGCACCGCGCCGCCGCCTGTGGCCAGAATAATACCTTTTTTGCCGGTTAATTCGTTGATTACGCAAGCTTCCCTTGTGCGGAACCCTTCTTCTCCTTCCAACTCGAAAATAGTGGGAATAGACACACCGGTTTTTTCACAGATAACATGGTCGCTATCGTAAAAAGGCTGCCCCAATTCTTGGGATAGCCGCCTGCCTATTGTGGTTTTGCCCGCACCCATCAGGCCGATAAGAAATAGATTTTTTTTTGATGTGTTCATGGGCTTGATTGTAACTGAAAATCCGCCTGAAGCGGCGATGGAAATGCCTGTCTGAAGCCGGCTTTCCTAATTCTACCAAGCCCCGGGCTTGCGACAAATACAAATCTGCTACAATCCCTGATTTTTGCGTACTCTTTGCCATGCTCTGTAAAACAGATATCGCCCGCCGCTTTACCCGCGCGCTGCCCTCTTACGCGCAAAATGCGCCGGCACAAACCCAAATCGCCGGAAAGCTGCTTACTCTGCTGAAGCAGCAGTTCTCCGGCGAAGCGGCGTGTGCGCTGGAAATCGGCTGCGGCTCGGGCATTTATTCCGACTTGCTGCAAAGCAACCTGCCCGTGCGAGAATGGCATGTCAACGATCTATCTACGGCGTGCGAAGCGTGGGTGAGCGCCCACCGTTTTTTAGGCGGCGATATCGAAACGCTGGCTTTAAACACGCAATACGATTTAATTACCTCTTCTTCCACTTTCCAATGGCTTGCCGAACCTGCTGCTTTGCTTCGCAAACTCAATGCCTGTCTGAACACCGGCGGCATACTCGCCTTCAGCACGTTCACACCCGAAAACCTTTTTCAAATCAAATCCCTTACCGGAGCTGGCTTGGATTACCCAACCGAACAGGAATGGCGCCGACTGCTGCTGAACTGCGGTTTTCACGTTTGCCATACCGAATCCGAAAGCCTTACTTTACATTTCGACAGCCCTCTGGCCGTGTTGCAGCATTTGAAATACACCGGCGTAACCGCGACGCAAAAACAAATGTGGACAAAATCCCGCATGCAGCATTTTGCCGAAGCATACCGCAACCGCTACGCAACTGACGGCCGCTACCCGCTCACCTACACGCCGCTTTACATTGTGGCGCAAAAACCGCTTAACACACCATGACCCAACGCATTTTCCTTATCAGCGGCATCGATACCGACGTCGGAAAAACCGTTGCCACCGCCCGCTACGCCCAAGAGCTTGCCGCACAAGGCCTTTCCGTAATCACGCAAAAAATGGTTCAGACAGGCAATACCGGAATCGCTCAAGACATTCTTACCCACCGGAAATTGCAGGGCGTGCCCCTAACCGAACACGATTTAAACGGCACCACCGCGCCCTACGTGTTCCCCTACCCATGCTCACCGCATATGGCCGCCGAACGAGAAAACACGGTAATCGACCCCAACCGCATCCTGCAAGCCACCGCCACCTTGTTGCAACACTATGACACCGTATTGCTTGAAGGCGCAGGCGGCCTGATGGTGCCGCTTACCCGCGATACCACCATCCTCGACTACGCCGCCCAACACCGCTACCCCATCGTTCTGGTTACATCGGGCAAGCTGGGCAGCATCAACCACACCCTGCTCAGCATACACGCCGTCGCCCAACGCAACCTGCCCCTGCATCGGATTATCTACAACCGCCACCCCGAATACGACCCGGCCATCAACACCGAAACCGAGCGCTTTTTACAAAACTATATCCGCACGCATTTTCCGCAAACCGAATGGCAGATGCTTGAAAAGCTGACAATGCCTGTCTGAAAAGTGTTCAGACAGGCATCCCATAAAAAACCTAAGAGGTAATTTTATAATGGACTATTTAACTAACGACTTAATTGGGTTGTCTTGGGATGACATTAAGTTTGGATATCATAATCAATACCTAGGATGGCATGATATAGTAAATTTTGCTAAAGCCAACTTAAAGAATTTTCCTGAAAATGACCTTATTGACGAATTAGCTTTTTTAACCAAATGTAATGCTTTTAAAGTAGGTATCATCTTAGAAAGATTATCTCCAAACTTTAACTATGACGATTATGATAAGGGAAAGTGGTTATATATCATTTTAAAAAAAGTATATGAATCCAAAGATAGTTTCGATGATCCTTTAGAGGAAGTAGAAAAAATTTATGCAGATTTTGATTACCCAGAGGAAATTGAATCATTTGTTAGATATATGTCTATACATGATAATGGAGGAGACGAATTCTTATTACAAAGTAAAGAAGACTACATCCAAAGAATCTATAATAATTGGGCTAAATATTTAGAAGATAAACAAGTGTAGTCTGTGTGAAAATTCCTTTGCCGGTAAGTAGCATGTGTTTGCTATGTACATATGCACTATTTGAATCCATAATAAAAATACTATACCCATCATACTCATGCTTGCCCCGAGTACCTTCCAACGTTACTGAAGCTCAAGATACTTAGAGCCGGCCCGAATATCACGTTACGCTTACTTAAATAATGCCTGTCTGAAAACTGTTTCAGACAGGCATCGTCAGCTTTTCAAGCATGTTCAAAACTCAAGCCCCGGCTACCGTCATCTCTTCCACCAACAGCGAACCCACTTTATGGCTGGAGCGGCGCAAAGCATCATCAGCCACGCCGACAATGTTCATAAACATATCCTGCAAGCGCGAAGCGATGGTGATTTCTTCCACCGGATAAGCAATCACGCCGTTTTCCACCCAAAAACCTGCCGCACCGCGCGAATAATCGCCGGTCAGCATATTCACGCCCTGCCCCATCAGCTCGGTAACCAACAGCCCCGTGCCCATTTCTTTCAACAGCGCCGCCTGATCGGCATGTGTTGGTGCCAGAATCAAGTTGTGTGCGCCGCCGGCATTGGCCGTGGTTTGCAAACCCAGCTTACGCGCGCTATAACTATTCAGAAAATAGCCTTGCACCATACCTTGCTCAACCACAAAACGCGGCTTGGTCGCCACACCGTCGGCATCGAAATAAGTGCTGCTCCATCCTTGCGGAATATGCGGTTCTTCGCGCAAATTGATAAAATCGGAAAAAATCTGTTTACCCAGGCTGTCGGTTAAAAAGCTGCTTTGGCGGTAAAGCGAACCGCCGCTCAAACCGCCGACCAGATGCCCGATCAAGCTTGAGGCAATCGTTGTGTCAAACAACACGGGGTAATTGCCGGTCGGCACACTCTTTGCACCCAAGCGGCGCACGGTGCGCTCTGCGGCGGTGCCGCCGATTGATTCGACACCGGCCAAACCCGCCGCCGAACGCGCCGTGTCATACCAATAATCACGCTGCATACCCGACTCGTCCGCAGCAACCACACTGCACGAAATACTGTGGCGCGTGCCTCGCTGGTGCTGCAAAAAGCCGTGCGTATTGCCGTACACAAACTGATAATGGTAAGTCTGCACGCCCGCACCTTCGGAATTCTGAATGCGCTTATCGGCATCTAAAGCCGCCGCTTCGCAACGCATCGCCAGTGCCACCGCATCTTCACTGCTCAAGTTCCACTCATGGTATTTATCCAAATCACCGAACTGGTTTGCTATCAATTCCGCATCAGCCAAACCCGCGCAATCGTCTTCTGCCGTGTATTTAGCAATATCAATGGCTGACTGCACGGTTTCTGCCAGGGCAGTTGGAGAAAAATCCGCAGTACTGGCACGGCCCTTGCGCTGCCCCACATACACTGTAAGATCAAGCGATTTATCTTGTTGATATTCAATCTGTTCGATCTGCTGCAAACGCACCTGCACGCTCTGCCCCAGCGATTCGCTCAAATCCGCCTCTGCCGCCGTAGCCCCTTTCTGCTTGGCTAAATCCAGCACCTGCGCACACAAACGGCCCATTTCTTCTGAAGAGTGGTGAAACATATTTTTTCCTATTTGAAAACTAAGGTTATTTTAACCCTTTTCAGCAGCTGCCGTTGAAGAAATAGTCTATGGCTATGTTAGAATGCGGAAATCCTTAAATCGAGTATGAAACATGAGTGAACAACAAGAAGAGCGCATCAGCAAAACGCAAATGAAAAAGCGTATGGACGAATTGCAGGATTTGGGCATGGAATTAACCCGCCTTTCCGCCGAAACCCTGAAAAAAATCGACCTGCCCGAAGATTTGTACGAAGCGGTGCGCGAATACAAAAAAATCACTTCCAACGGCGCACTCAAACGCCAAACCCAATACATCGGCCGCCTGATGCGCGAAACCGATCCTGCACCGATACGCGAATTTCTCGCCAAGCTCAAAGGTGAAAACACCGCACACAATGCCTTTTTACAGCGCATTGAGCAAATGCGTGAGCGATTGCTGGAAAACGATAACGCTCTCACCGTGTTTGTATCCGAATACCCGCATGCCGATGTTGCCGCTTTGCGCACTTTAATCCGCAACACACGCAAAGAAAAAGAGCTGGGCAAACCGCCGAAAAACTTCCGCGCCTTGTATCAAGAAATTAAAGCCGTGATGTCGGGTAGCAGCGGCGTAAACAACTTAGCCGAAGAAGCTGAAGAATAAAGGTTCCGCTATGTATACAGCATTTGAAGATTCCGAATACCAGCGTTTTATCGACACTTTGCTCGACACCCAAACCGTTTACACGCTTGCCGACGAAAACGGCGTGGCCGAATGCCCTTCCACCGAATACAACGGTGCCGACGGCGAACCGATTGCGGTTTTGTGTTATTGGTCGTCAGCCGAAGCCGCACAGGCCTGCCAAAGCGAAGAATGGAGCGTTTACCAGATTGAAGCCGTGCCGCTGGCAGAATTCATGCGCACCTGGCTGATTAATATGGATGAAGACGAATGCTTGGCCGGCGTGGAATTCGATGCCGGTTTATACGGCCTTGAAATAGAACCCATCGAACTTCTGGGCGACTTAATGGACGCAGCCCAAAAGCGTGGCATCACGCTCGACATTCCCGACTATGAAGAGCTGGTTACCTACCGCTTGGAATGGGAGCGCATGGCAGCCGGGCAGCCCTTGTTAAACTAAATGCCTTGGGCAAGATACCAAAAAATAATGCCTGTCTGAAAACAACCAATATTTTCAGACAGGCTTAATTTCAGGCCGATTCGATAAAATGGCCGCATAAGAAACGATAACTAAACCACTCAGCAACACTGGACTCATCCAAACACACCATCCATTTCCATGAGCCTGAAAAAATACATTCCCTCACCTTGCCGCCCGTTGATACTTTTTCCCGGCACGTTCATTCCCTTACTGATTGCCGGAGAAATCGGCGAGCATCTCTTAGCACATGAGCGTTTTGCCTTTGAACAGCCACTGATGCTGACCGTTCATCATCACACCCGAGACAGCCTGCCCACTTATCTTGCCATTGCCCTGCACTGAACAGGCAAATGGCCAGCCGCCACATTAATTACCGCACTGATTGCCTGGTACGAACTGCGTAATCTCCGTACCAACCGCGCCGTGTTCGTGATCCTCTGCACCGCATTGCCCACTGCCATAAAGCAAAGTGAGATTTTCTCATTTTGAAAAACTCGAAAAAATTAAATCCCACCGATTGGTGGGATTTAAAATTGACATTCAAGGCATAAAATATCAAATATTTTATCTAATAACTTCAATTTCAGGGGCGTTATCAGCTGGGAAAGAGCATTTAACCTCATTGTCAACCTCAGCCCCGAAATCATTCTTTGACGAAAATGACATAACATATGATGCATTTCCGCTTGTTCTATCTGCAAAAAATCTACCGTCGCTGAGATTCATATCAAATGAAGAAGAATTTTTTAGCAATGGTTTGACCATTTCTCGGCATTTCATCATTGCATCGACTTCCCTAATCATTTTTGCAGATTGAGGGACAGCACGATTTTCATCTGCGCCTCCCTCGTAATAAAACCGCTCTCCGTTGGCGCAATCGACGAAACTCACGATTTTATTAGGGTAAACGCTTCTGTCAGAATACGCTGCTGCCTCTACTACGTCGCACTTACCGAACTTGGCGGCTTGTTCAATCGCCAACTTGTCATTTTCTATGATACGAGCAATTCCATCTTTCCCCCATTTTTTCCATAATTTAGGAAATCCCTTTTTAGGGTATTCACTCAAAGCATCAGGACTTATTTTTGCTTTGGAAATTGCCGTTTCTTGACTTGCCTTTTTCTCATCTGAAAAGCTCTCTTTTGTATCAGATTCCGAACACCCTGCCAAAAGCAGCGCAGCCGACAAAACAACAATTCTTTTCATTTTTAATCCATTTGTTGACAAAAAAACACATCATACAACAAAAAGGGCTTATTGCATATTTCGGTCAACTTTTCTTCCGGGCGGCGTTAAGCGCAACATCGTCAATGGCAAATATCACGCGGTTAAACAGCTTTCTGCTTACCGGCACGGTTTCGCATTCCGCAAAATCGTTCACATCGCGCAAGGATAAGGGCAGAGGAATGCCCTGTTCGTATCTGCGGCTCCTGCCTATTTGGAAATAAGCAAAAACCAGCCAGTCGGCCAAATACGAATACTCGGGCTTTTCCGGCTGCGCCATATTCAGGTAGGCATACACGTTTTTAGATTTTTGCGTGTCATGTCTACCTGTCTGCCATTCATACCAAGCTACGGCTTTTTTTCGATTTCGGCCTCTTCGGCGTCCGCCTCTACCTGCAAGCGCTCTGCCTCAGCCTTAATCCATGCCAAAGCCTTCTTCAGCCGCACCCGCCCCGAATTCTGGCCGCGCATCGTTGAATATAGTTAATCCACTTAATTTGCATG
>NZ_JH165159.1:743715-804966 GCF_000227765.1 Neisseria wadsworthii 9715 | reverse complement strand
ATAACACAACGCTTCATTTCCCGGCGGCCACCGCACCTTTCCCGCCGCTCTGGCCACCACCATCGTGATACTGTGCTGGCCAGCCCTTACCGTGCATGGATTATTCTCGGCGCATTCCCCTTCTTCACATTACCGGCCGGTTTCGCACGAATCATATTGGACGTACACTATCCCACCGACGTACTCGTCGGCTGGCTAACCGGCATGAGCACCGTTATCGGCATCCACCAGCTGATGCACGATAAGATCAAACAGTCCCGGTAAACATTCATAAACAGCAATCCTGAAGCGCCTAAACATATGCCTGTCTGAAACGGCTTTTTCAGACAGGCATTCATCTAAGCAAGTCAACTGAAAACTGTACACTCGTCATACTCGGTTCAAACCCGAAATTGAAAGTTTTTTAAAACACCGACCAAGCCGACCGATAGACCTTGCTGGGCTTTTGCATTAACATACAGCCCGAAACCGACTACCCGAATCCGTGCCCAAAACACCTGATAGAGGATAGAAGTTTCCCCATATCAATGCCTGTCTGAAAGTGAAAGTGCAGCAAACCCACTTTTCAGACAGGCCTATCCAACCCACTCAAACCGACTACACACCATGAACGACATCCTGCAAAAAATCCTCGCCACGAAAGTTGAAGAAGTGGCCGCAGCCAAAGCCGCCATTTCTCTGGAAGACATCCGCCGTCAAGCAGAACATGCCGAACCGGTACGTAACTTCACTGAAGCCATCTGCGCCAAACATGCACAAGGCTTACCCGCCATCATAGCCGAAATCAAAAAAGTCAGCCCTTCCAAAGGCCTAATCCGTCCCGATTTCAACCCGGCCGCCCATGCGCAGGATTACGAACGCGCCGGCGCCGCCTGCCTTTCCGTGCTGACCGACGAGCAATATTTCCAAGGCTCACCCGAATACATGAAACAAGCCCGCGCCGCCGTGAGCTTGCCGGTATTGCGAAAAGATTTCATCGTCGACGAATACCAAATCTATCAAGCCCGGGCTTGGGGCGCCGACGCCATTTTGCTGATTGCTGCCGCTCTCAGCTCCGAAGAGCTTGAGCATTTTGAGCAAACCGCCCACTCACTCGGCATGTCTGTCCTACTAGAGCTGCACGATCCTTCCGAACTGGAAAAATGCCGCCGCCTCACCACTCCTCTGCGCGGTGTCAACAATCGAAATTTGCGCACCTTCGAAGTGAACATACAACAAACAATCGATCTTTTGCCGCAGCTCCGGGGGCATATCGTCATCGCCGAGAGCGGTATCCGCGGCAAAGAAGATATTGACTTCATGCGCCGTTACGGTGTGCATACTTTCTTAATCGGTGAAACATTTATGCGTTCAGATGATATTGAAGCGGAAGTAAGAAATTTGTTTTGTGTTCAGCCGTCCGACCATGAAACTGAAGACTGAAACTTTTGGGAAATTAAGCCGAACAGCAGAAACGGGCTATTTTCGTCATACTCTGGCTTGACGAAACCATGACAAAAATAAATCTATTTTCGATATCATCATTTCTGGCTATTTCACTGTTTCGGTTAAGCTTACCTACCAACAAAAATGCCTGTCTGAAACCATTCAGACAGGCATTTGCTTTTCTCTCAACCTCATTTGATTGACGTACCGATACGGCCCCAATCCTTGAAATTCAACCAAATGAAAAATGCTTTTCCAACCATTAACTTATCATCTACAAAGCCCCAGTAGCGCGAGTCTTCACTGGCATCACGGTTATCGCCAAGCATGAAATAGCTGCCTTCCGGTACTTTGCAGCGGAACCACGAACCGTCACGCGAATAGTCACAGTTCTCGCGATGGGCGAAATGAGCGCGCACATGGCTGGGCGAGAATGCAGGATTGCCGTTGATGCGCAAAGTGGTATAGTCACGCTCGTTCAAACGCTCTTGATATTGGTCTGCCTGAACTTCCTGCAAACCAAAAGGTGTATTTTCCTGATAGTGATACAGGCCTTCCGATTGCGCTTCCACCTCTTCCCCATTCACAAACAAGGTTTTGTTGCGGTATTCCACCACATCGCCCGGCAGGCCGATGGCACGTTTGATGTAGTTGATATTGGTATCTTCAGGGTAATTAAACACCACCACATCGCCGCGCTCCACCTGACCGGTAGGAATCAAAACCGTATTCAAAATCGGCACACGGATGCCGTAAGACGATTTTTTCACCAAGATAAAGTCGCCTACCACCAAACCCGGGCGCATCGAGCTTGAAGGAATCTGAAACGGTTCGGCGATAAATGTGCGCAACACAAACACCAGCAAGATAATCGGAAAAAAGCCGCTCATGTAATCTCGGAAATGATTGTCGTCGCGTCCGCTTTCCGATACATCGGGCACCCATTTTGATGTGTACTTATGCCAAACCCATACACCGCCGGTAAACAACACAAAAATCAGCAGCACGGCCGTAAAGCTCATCATGGCGGAAAACAGGCCGAACACGCCCACCATCATCAAGAGATAGCCCCATTGCAGGCCGTTGCTCCACTCGCCGTTCACACTGCGCTCTTTATTGCTGGCCGCGTATAAAACGCCACCGGCCACCAGCGCCAAAGCAGCCATTACAACCCATTGGTTCACCATGGTTTATTTGTCTCCCACTTGTAAAATCGCCAAAAACGCACTTTGCGGAATCTCCACATTACCCACCTGCTTCATGCGGCGCTTACCTGCTTTTTGTTTTTCCAACAATTTCTTCTTACGCGTAATATCGCCGCCGTAGCACTTAGCCAATACGTTTTTACGCAATGCCTTCACGTTTTCACGCGCAATAATCTGGCTGCCGATAGCTGCCTGAACGGCAATATCAAACATCTGGCGCGGAATCAGCTCGCGCATCTTGGCGGCCAGCTCGCGTCCGCGGTGAACTGCGCTTTGGCGGTGCACAATCAGGCTCAGCGCATCTACTTTCTCGCCATTCACCATAATATCAAGCTTAATCAAATCGGAAGGTTGGAATTCTTTAAATTCATAATCCAAAGAAGCGTAGCCGCGCGAAGTGGATTTCAGCTTGTCGAAGAAATCCATCACTACTTCGTTCATCGGCAAGTCGTAAGTGAGCATCACCTGACGACCCATATACTGCATATTCACCTGCACACCGCGCTTTTGGTTACACAAAGTCATCACATTGCCCACATATTCCTGCGGTACCAGGATAGTTGCAGTGATAATCGGCTCTAAAATCGTTTCGATGCTGCCGATATCGGGCAGCTTCGATGGGTTTTCCACCTCGATTTTTTCGCCGTTTTTCATGATTACTTCATACACCACCGTCGGCGCAGTGGTAATCAAGTCCATATCGAACTCGCGTTCCAAACGCTCCTGCACGATTTCCAAATGCAGAAGGCCGAGGAAGCCGCAACGGAAACCAAACCCCAAAGCCTGCGATACTTCCGGCTCGAATTTCAGGGAAGCATCATTCAATTGCAGCTTTTCCAGCGCTTCGCGCAAGGCTTCGTAATCGTGGCTTTCCACCGGATACAAACCGGCAAACACCTGCGATTGCACCTCTTGAAAGCCCGGCAGCGGTTCGGCAGCGGGATTGGATACCAGCGTTACCGTGTCGCCCACTTTAGCCTGCCCCAGCTCTTTCACGCCGGTAATCAGAAAGCCTACTTCTCCCGCACTCAGCTGCTGCTTGGCAACGGATTTCGGTGTGAACACGCCCAGCTGCTCCACCAGCGTTTCCGCTTTGGTCGACATAAAACGCACTTTGTCTTTCAGTTTCAAAGTGCCGTTTTTCACGCGGATCAGCATCACCACGCCCACATAATTGTCAAACCATGAGTCGATAATCATGGCTTGCAGAGGCGCTTCGGGGTCGCCGGTCGGAGCGGGGATTTTTGCCACGATTTCTTCCAGCACGTCTTCCACACCCAAGCCGCTTTTGGCCGAACAGGTTACCGCACCCACTGCGTCGATGCCGATAATGTCTTCAATCTCCTGCGCCACACGGTCGGGGTCGGCAGCGGGCAGGTCGATTTTGTTCAACACCGGCACCACTTCCACACCTAAATCAATCGCGGTGTAGCAGTTGGCAACGGTTTGCGCTTCCACACCCTGCGATGCATCCACCACCAAAAGCGCACCTTCGCAAGCAGACAGTGAGCGCGACACTTCATAAGAAAAATCAACGTGCCCCGGCGTGTCAATCAGATTGAGCTGGTACAGCTGACCATCGCGCGCTTTATAGTTCAACGCAGCGGTTTGCGCCTTGATGGTAATGCCGCGCTCTTTTTCAATGTCCATAGAATCGAGCACCTGCGTACTCATTTCGCGCATTTCCAAGCCGCCGCAATATTGAATGAAGCGGTCGGCCAACGTGGATTTACCATGGTCGATATGGGCGATGATAGAGAAATTTCGGATATTTTTCATAGTGTTCATGATGATGCATTATTTTGAAATGCCTGTCTGAACGCTTTCAGACAGGCATTCGGTATCAGGCCAAATAGCCGCATATTTTAACCTAAAAAACCGCCAAACGCCGCAAAACTTTATCGGCCGGCAACACAAATGCCTGTCTGAAAACATTCAGACAGGCATCACCATAAACACAGCCAACCAGCTAATCACCGCCGCCATTCTCATCTTCGCTAGCTTCACCCAAATCATACACCCAATCATACAACCCATCATATCCCCCAGCAGAACATGCCGTCCCCGCAATAAACTACTGCTAAAAACTCAGCCAGAGCAAACAACAAAACCACCGACCAACCGGCTAAGACGCCTATAAATCCATCCGGCACATACGGCCATTCCATAATGCAGCCATTCGGCTTTGCGGCAACCACCTTTCCTAACATACTGTTTTTTAATTATTAATTATTCATAATATTCGTGTAAGGTGAAAATGAGTTTTTTATACAAGCGGTGATCGGCCCACCGCTTTGTGACCAATCGTATTACTCAATTAAGTTTATTTTCAGCAAAATATTGAAAACTTTGCTCACCCGAATGCCTACCCTGTTATGCTTGTAAATGCTGTAAATGTTTCCAAAACAAAAAACAGAGAGGATTAGTATGAATAAAATCTTTACCGTGATGTTAACTGCGCCTGTGTTGGTGGCTGCGCCTTTCGTACACGCCGCACCCGCACAACATCCGGCGCAAACACAGTTTAAGCAAAACATGGATGCCGTGCTGAAAATTGCGCGCGACAAGAGCTTAAACGAAGATCAAAAAATCCAACGTATTACCGGCTATGCCGACCGCTATTTGGATTACCAGCGCATTTCCGCGCTGGCCGTAGGTATGCCGTGGCGCGAATTCAATGCCAATCAGAAAAGCGAGTTTATCAAAGCGTTTAAAGATATGGTGGTTTCTATTTATTCACATTCCGCTTTAATGGGTGCGGTAGATTCGCAAGTGACCATGTTGCCGAAACTGACAGAGGAAAAAAACAAGCGCGTTACCGTGTTTACTGAAATTAAAACCAGCAGCGGTAAAAAATACGAAGTGGGCTACCGTCTCTATCCGGTCGGCTCCACTTATAAGATTTATGATATCCAAGTGGACGGAGCCAGCCTTGTAACTGTGTACCGCAACCAGTTTAATGAGCTGGTGAAGCAAAAAGGCATCGACGGCACCATCGAAACTGTGCGCCAAAAAGGCCTGAAAAAAGTTGAGTAAGGTTGTTGTCTGAAAGCAAAATCAACAATGCCTGTCTGAAAAATATGTTTCAGACAGGCATTGTTTTTCATTTACTGTTATTTATTCTGTTCTTCTTCCGAAAGATGCTTCACCCATGCTTGCATACTGTCACTGATTTGCTGCATCTGCCGACTGTATTTACGACAATGCGAACAATAGGCAAGATGGAGGCGCAAGGTTATGTGTTCCTGCACACTAAGCGGCCTGTCTTGCTGCTCGGAAAGCAGCCGGCATGCCTCTTTGCATTTAATCAACACTATGTTTCTCCTTTGTCGGTTCCGTACCAGTTTTTCTGCAAGCATTGGCGCAAGCCGTTGCGAGCACGGTGCAAGATGGCGTAGCAATTATTAGGTGTAATGCCGAAATCGTGGCAAATTTCTTCTACTTCCATCCCCATGACTTCCTTCAAATAAAAAATACGCGCGGTATTTTCCGGCAGGTTGCCGAGACATTTCTCCAGTATTTTAAAAAAATCTTGTTGTTCTAAATGGGCTTCGGTCGGATTAGGCTGCCAAACTTCAGGGCTGGATTCTTTCTGCCAATGGCCGCCTTCATCGAAACAGGCTTGATATTGTGCATCAATCCTTGCGGCCTGGTCGCTGTCATCCAGGCTAATCATGTCTTTGCGGCCGCGGTAATAATCGATGATTTTGTTTTTGAGTATGCTCATCACCCAAGTGCCGAGTTCGGCACCTGCCCGGTATTGTTCTTGTTTGTTAATGGCTGCGGAAAGCGCGTCCTGCACCAAGTCTTCAGACAGGCTTTCATCCCGCAGCTGCATTCTGGCGAATTTAAGCATGGCGGGACGCAAAGCGGCGATGCGGTTGCTGAAATCGGTAAATGTTGGCATGGTTATCCGTTTTGCACCTTTATCAAAACACCTTCTTCCTGCCAATGCGCCAGCCGTTCGAGCAATAAAGGTTCGGCATCGCTGCTACCCGTCAATTCACGGATGCTTTGAGTGAGCGAAGCAATGCTGTCGTTTTGCTGCTCGAAATGTTGCAATAGGAATACATCAATATCATCAATGGCTTGATAACAGGTTTCATCCTCCAAATTGCGCCAAGTGAGTACATAAGTTTCGTCATTCTCAAAACTTTTCAGGCCGGTGCGGATAAAATCAACGGGATACTGTTTCAGGCGCACACCTTCTGCCAATGTCAAAATATCGTTGTTTGATTCAGCCGGCTTCCGCAGCCCGCATAGCGCAGTTTCCGCGTGCAGCAAATCTGTTTCAAATTCCATCATCGCCAGCACATTCTGCGGCAGAAGCCTGTCTGAAAGCT
Source organism: Neisseria wadsworthii 9715 (assembly GCF_000227765.1). GTDB lineage: Bacteria > Pseudomonadota > Gammaproteobacteria > Burkholderiales > Neisseriaceae > Neisseria > Neisseria wadsworthii. Next base: position 797,993 of record NZ_JH165159.1, on the reverse strand, counting down.
GGCTTCGGGCAAATGCTAAAAACTGGGTGGGAATATCTTTAAAATAAGGCGATTCCGGTTTGCCTTCGCTTAAAAAACGGTTTTGCAGATCCTGCCATTGTTCCGCATCGGCAAATGCGATGCTGTCGCTAAAACAGCGCTCCAAAAACGAAGCGATATTGTTGTGCACCAAACGACGGTAAACTGCTAAGCCGTTTGCATTAAAATCTTGAGGTACTCCGGCTTCGAGGTTGCCTACGGCGGCAGCCAGTTGGGCTTGGAAATCCGTACCTATACATTTGCTCACATCATCACGCTGCATCTGCTTGCTTTCCGTATATTTTCTGAATAGCGGCAATCCTTGCTACTTCTGCTTCCAGCTCCGCAAAAGGCGGAAAATTAGTGTCGCGCTCAAGCAGACAAGGCGGCTGGTGGGAAAACTTGCTGCAAGCGTAATCAAATAATGACCACACATCACCGCAAATGGCTTCGCCGTGCGTATCGATTAAAATTTCTTCATCAGAATCATGCCCGGCCATGTGTAGGTAAACCACTTTATCCAAATCCACCGTATTAATGAACGTTTGGCCGTCGGTTTGGCCGTGATTCATTGCATTTACATAAATATTGTTGATATCCAAATGGATGTCGCAATCCGCTTCTTTTGCCACCGCATTGAGAAACGCCACCTCACTCATTTCGTTGCCCGGAGCGAGCAGGTAAGAAGATGTATTTTCAATGGCTATACGCATTTCCAATATATCTTGCGTTTGGCGGATTCTTGCCGCAGTATGCCGCACAGTTTCATCATTAAACGTGAGCGGTAACAGATCATAAAGATGGCCGAAATGGCTGCAATAGCTTAAATGTTCGGAGAAAAAATCAATATTGTATTGGCGCATAAAGGCTTTAACTTCCTGCAAAAAGCCTACCTGTAAAGGATCACGTCCGCCCAGTGAAAGCGAAAGCCCGTGGCAGGCAATCGGAAAGCGTTCCGCCAGCGCATCAAGCTGTTTGCGTGCCGCACCGCCGGTTTTAATCCAGTTTTCCGGTGCCACTTCGATAAATTGAATCGGACTGTTTTCAGGGGTAATGTTCAGTAGGTCTTCTGCCAGATCACGCTTAAAGCCCAAGCCGGCACCTTGCAAAACCGTAGCCATATGCTTACCTATCAAATCAAATATAAGTTTGGAAAAGAAAGCCGCTGCATAGAGCGCAGCCTACCGCAGCGGCCGGCAAACAGCTTATTTTTTGCTGCCGCATTTACCTTCGCCACATTTGCCTTCACCGCATTTACCTTCAGCAGCTTTGCTGTGGGCTTTAGAAGCACCGCATTTACCTTCGCCACATTTACCTTCACCGCACTTGCCTTCACCGGCTTTGGCTTTGCTGGTTTTGTGTGAAGCACCGCATTTTCCTTGTCCGCAAGCGCCTTCTTTCGCTTTTTGTGATTGTTGCTGAGCAGGTTGTACGGTAGTGGTTTTGCTGTCGGCGCATGCAGCACCAGCCAAAGTCAACGCACCGGCCAAAGCAATTAAAGAGGTTTTTTTCATTGTGTTCACTCCTAAAAAATTGATTTAAATAAAATTAACGAGAGGGTAATAACCGTTTTTACAACGGAATTTTAGAAAACTTTTTCTTTAATAAAGTGTCTAGCGACAGCTTGCCCGAGCCTTGCAATATCACAGGCAACATAACCAGGCAATAAATCAGCGCCATTTTATAACCATTTTGAACAATGTTATAGCCATTTTCTGCGTGAACCGCATACCAGGCGACAGCAGTGAGCATAAATAATGCCGCGGCAGCATAACGGCTGAACAAACCCAATACAAGCAACACGGGAGCAACCAATTCAATACCCATTGCCGTAAACCAGTTTAAATCTGCCGGTAACACGCTGAATGGGAAAGGGAAGGCTGTTTGAATTTCTGCAAACCAGTTTTCGCCGTTCCACTTTTCAACGCCCGCTTCCCAAAATTCGTAAGCGGCAAACAAACGTAAGGCGAGTAAAGAAATGTCTTTAGTCCAAGTAGAGGAAAAGCTGCTGTTGTGATTATGATAAGCAGCAGGTTGTGCTATCTCTGTCATTTTTGTGAACCTTTCACTGTGTATTTGCTGTACACACGTTTAGACGGCGCTTACCGGCAAATTCTTATAATTTTTTATAAAAATAATTATATCTTAATGATATTTAAAGAAAATTAATTTAAAAAATTTGATAAAACCCCAAAATAGCCATCCAAACCAACCCATTAAATCATTTCGCTATATACAAAGCCATCATCATGCTTTGCTTTATCTCTATGTTAAAATTCCGATTCTTTCAGTACCAGAATAATCAATAATAATGTTTCCTCTTTCCATCCAGCTCACCGAACTCGTGCGCCTTTTACAAGAGCGCGGTTATATTTTTGCCGCCAACCCGCAACCGATTACCGAAGTATTGCGTCAAACGGAGGAAAGCGCCGAGAAAAAGCTTATCCGCCGCGCTGAAATGATTGATAGCGACCACAAGCTTTACGACACGCTGCTTCGTGTGCGCAATACGGTTGGCTGGGCTGTAGCAGCCGCCACCCTAATCTGGCTCCTTATCGGCTTTTCCGGCACGTTCGGCCTGATGCAGCAAAGCGGTTTGAACTTCTTTTTTGTATTGGCCGGTGTATTGGGCTTACACACTTTAATGCTTATTGTATGGCTGGCTTCCCTTTTTCTGCTGCGCAAAAACACAAGCTTTTTCATTAATCCTTCTTTATGGATACGCGGTAAAGATCCGGTCAACCAAGCCGTTTTACGGCTTTACAGCGATGAGTTCAACCGCCCTTCCGCCCGCTGGCGCATCGGCGAAACCACCCACCGCCTGTGGCTGGCCACATTATTCGGCATGCTCGCCGCCGTGGTATTGCTCCTGATGGTGCGGCAATACACATTCAACTGGGAAAGCACACTGTTAAGCGACACCACATCCATCAATCTCGTCAGCATCTTGGCGTGGCTGCCCGCCAAACTCGGCTTCCCCGTGCCCGACGCAGAAGCCGTGCTCGGCAGCAGGCTCAATAGCAACACCGAAACCGCCCGCCAATGGGGCGGCCTCTTGATCGGCAGCATCGTGTGCTACGGCATATTGCCGCGTTTTGCTGCATGGCTTACCTGCAAAATCCTGTCGCGCAAACGCATCAACCGCCTGCCGCTCGACAAACCCTATTATCAAAACATCATCCAGCAATGGCAAAAACGCGTGGTCGATGCCGACACCCAAAGCGAAACCGTTACCACCGTTGCGCCCAAAATCAGCCTGAACGAAGCCCCGAAATGGGCCGTGATGCTGGAAACCGAATGGCCCGAAACGCATTGGTTCAAACACGTTCTCGGTCAAGAGTGGTTGGACAAAGGCACCGCCGACAGCCGCGACGCCGTAGCCGCGTTGAAAAACGAATTGCAGCAACAGCCGGCCCAACTGCTAATCGGCGTGCGCGCCCACAACGTGCCCGACCGCGGCGTTTTGCGCCAAATCGTGAGCTTGGCCGAAGCAGCACAAGGCGGCGCCTTGATCCAACTGCTTGCCGCTCCTGATTTTTCAGACAGGCTTGATGATTATTTAAGCCAATGGCAAAACGCACTTAACGAACGCAACCTACCGTGGCTGAATCCTCCGCGAATTAGTCAGCAGAATAGACAAAAAGAAATGCCTGTCTGAAAATGGTTCAAATTCGAATTTTAGCTAACACCTTAAATAAGGCTAAGAAACCGAATATTGGATTTTCAGACAGGCATTAACAACAAGCAGGCACACAACACATTTTCGCCTTAATCTATTAAGTAGATGTAATTATGAAAAGCACCTCCTTATCTTTGGCCGTAGTCGGCCACACCAACACCGGAAAAACCTCCCTGCTTCGCACTCTGCTACGCGATAGCCGGTTCGGCGAAGTTAAAAACGCGCCTGCCACCACGCGCCACGTGGAAGAAGCGGCGATTAACGACGGCAACCGCACGCTGGTTCACTTATATGACACGCCCGGCTTGGAAGATGCGGGCGGCGTGTTGGATTGGCTGGAAACCCACACCTCTTCGCGTGAAGACGGCATCGAACGGCTGCACAAGTTTCTTGAAAGCCCCGAAGCGGCGGGCGATTTCAATCAGGAAGCCAAAGTGCTGCGCCAGCTTTTGCAGAGCGATATGGCTTTGTATGTGGTGGATGCGCGCGAGCCGGTGTTGAACAAATATAAAGACGAGCTTACCGTTTTATCATGGTGCGCCAAGCCCGTGATGCCGGTGTTCAACTTTATCGAAGGACAAGATTTAAGCGACTGGACCACTATGCTGGCGCGGCGCGGGCTGCATGTTTACAGCGGATTTGACACGGTAGCTTTTGATTTTGAAGGAGAAGTGCAGCTGTGGGACAATCTTACCACCATGCTGCCCGAGCGCGGCATACTCGACCGCTTAATAGAGATGCGCAGGCGCGAATGGGCGCAACTCAACATTGATTCCAAACGCGATATCGCTCACTTTTTGCTTGATGTGGCGGCGTACAAACAGGAAATCGACGACAACGCCACGCCCGAGCCGACACTGCACAAAATGCAGGCTTCGGTACGCCAACTGGAGCGCGCACTTCAACAACAGCTGTTTCAAAATTACCGTTTTTACCACAATGAAATCGACACAGGAGAATGGGCTTTAAAAGAATTCAGACAGGATCCGTTTGATGCGGAGCAACTCAAAGCCTACGGCATCCGCACCGGCACGGGCGCCGCCACCGGTGCGCTCATCGGCTTGGGCGTGGATATGGTCACACTGGGCGGCTCGCTCGGCTTGGGCACGGCCATCGGCGGCATTTTGGGCGGCGTATTGCCGAATATGCAGGATATTTCCGATAAATTAAGCGGCAAACAAACCCTGTTTATCGACCCTGAAAGCATAACCCTGCTGGCGGCCCGTTCGCTGGATTTATTGACTGCGCTGCAAAAACGCGGCCATGCGGCGCAAAACGATATTCAAATGATCAGCGGCAAAACGCCGTGGCAGCCTTCTCGCTTACCGAGCGAATTGTCTAAAGCCAGAAGCCGTCCGAAATGGTCTTCGCTCAATACGGGCGAGCCGGAGAGCAGCCGTAGGGAAAGGCTTGAGGCCGTACCTGCCTTAATCAAGCATTTATAAACATCATGCCTGTCTGAAACCATCTTTCAGACAGGCATTTGCATTATTTCAACCATTTAATGCCATAATATTTCTTCACCATTACGTGAGTAAACGGTTTAACCATAGCGGTTCAAACCCAAATCATCCGTTCGTATTTCCGGCTGCACGCCGCCGGCGATATCGGCGGCCACTTTGCCGGACCCAAGCGACATCGTCCAGCCCAACGTGCCATGGCCGGTATTTAAAGTAAGGTTATCAAAGCCGCTGCGGCCGATAATCGGAGTGCTATCGGGTGTCATGGGGCGCAGGCCGCTCCAGAATTTTCCTTGCACCATGTCGCCGCCGTCGGGGAATAAATCTTTAACCACTGTTTCCAAAGTTTTGCGGCGCGCTTCGGTCAACTGGATCTGGTAACCTGACAACTCGGCCATGCCGCCTACACGGATGCGTTCGTCAAATCGCGTAATCGCAACCTTATAAGTTTCATCCAACACGGTTGAAACCGGCGCGCCTTGCGGATTGATAATCGGCAAAGTAAGCGAATAGCCTTTCACCGGATAAACAGGCAAGTCTAAACCTAACTGAGCCAACACAGGCCGGCTGAAACTGCCCAGTGCACACACAAAATGGTCAGCCTCAAAACGCTCGCCGTTTGCATAAACCGCCTGAACATGTTTGCCGTTGTAATCAAAACGCTCAACCGTATGGTTAAAGCGGAATATTACGCCGTTTTCGCGGCACAACTCAGCCAGCCGCGTGGTAAACAAATGACAATCGCCCGTGCTGTCGTTGGGCAGATGCAGCGCACCTGCCAGCCTGCCGACTGCCCCTGCCAGAGCAGGTTCGTATTCCAAACATTCGCGGGCGCTTAATTGTTTGTAGGGTACACCGTATTCAGCCAAAACCGCCATATCTTTTTCAGCAGCTTTCACTTCCTTATCTTGTCGGAATATCTGAAGCGTTCCTTTATTTCTGCCTTCAAAAGCCAGGCCGGTTTCTGCTATAACCCGGGCAAACATTTCACGGCTGTATTCCGACACACGAACCATGCGCTCTTTATTCAGTTTATAATGCCGGGTATCGCAGTTTTCCAGCATATGCTTCAGCCATTTCAGCTGGAAAAGGCTGCCATCGGGGCGGACAATCAAAGGAGAATGCGGCTTCATCAGCCATTTGGCCGCTTTTTTGGGAATGCCGGGCGCCGCCCACGGTGTGGTGTAGCCATAAGAAAGCTGGCCGGCATTGGCGAAACTGGTTTCCATCGCCGCTGCTCCGGCTCGGTCGATAACCGTTACCTCATGCCCTGCTCGGCACAGAAACCAAGCCGTACTGATGCCCACCACTCCCGCTCCCAACACGATAACTTTCATTATCCGCTCCTCATTATGATTGCGTGTCTGTTTTAGTGAAAGATTGTAGTGTATTCAAAAACCAATAGTTTTTTTCACTATATTTAGAGCTTTGAAAAGATGTTTCTTGAGAATTTCTGCACTTTAAAAGAGAAAAGCAGATGAAAGATTTAGACAAAACCGACCGCAAAATCCTGCGCATCCTGCAACAAAACGCCCGCATCCCGATGACCGAGCTTGCGGAGAAAGTCGGGCTTTCTACCACACCCGTTACCGAGCGCGTGCGCCGCCTTGAACGCGAAGGCGTGATTGAGGGCTACCATGCACGCCTCAATCCGCAGGCCTTGGGGCAGAATTTATTGGTATTTGTGGAATTGAAGCTGCAATCCAAATCCGGCAATATTTTTGAAGACTTCCGCCGTGAAGTGCTGAAAATTCCACAAATTATGGAATGCCATCTCATTTCGGGAGAATATGATTATCTGATTAAAGTACGCTTGCCAGACATGTCGGCTTACCGTGATTTGTTGGGAAATATTCTGCTGCAATTGCCCGCGGCAAGCGAAAGCCGCAGTTATATGGCAATGGAAGAAGTAAAAGAAGACAGCTTGTTACAAGTTGACTAAGCCATATCATAAAAACAATGCCTGTCTGAAGCTTTATTTCAGACGGGCATTGTTTTTTGCCGACACTACAGATAAAAAAATGCACACATTCTCAAGAATGTGTGCCAAGTCTACAAAGGAGAAATAGAGGAGAAACTATTAAGCAGTCATTGCAACTACCTAACGGGCCGTATTATCCTGCTTCCACATCAAGCCCGTCAATAAAAATCTGATGAATTTCCTGCTGATTTGAGCTTTTTTGCAAAAAAGCATCACTTTTACAGCTATTTTCTTGATACGATATTTGAATATAGCAAGATGCATTGGGTAAAAAAAAATGCACACATTCTCAAGAATGTGCGCCAAGTCTACAAAGGAGAAATAGAGGAGAAATAGAGGAGAAACTATCAGATTCCTCTCTTAAAGAACCTGATGAGCGTTATTTTGTACCAATACTTGACTTCAGTCAATGTTGTTTTGTTTCATTGTTACAATCGGCCTAATTATGTTCCTCTATTACAACACTGTATTTTCAGACAGGTCACATGAGCAGTAAACACAGCAGGATCTAGCCATACCGCAAAGTGACGGTTATGCCTCTCGCGACTATGGTTGGGCTTGGCTATACCGCTTCAACAGCTTGGCAAATTCTTCCCCAGTTTCGGGATGCTTCAACCCATATGCTACGGTTGCTTCCAAATAGCCGAGCTTGCTGCCGCAATCGTAGCGCGTTCCTGTAAATGCATGTGCCAAAACGGTTTCTTCATGCAGCAGTTTGGCAATGGCGTCGGTTAACTGGATTTCATTGCCTGCGCCGCGCGGCAGGTTGACCAGCAAATCGAAAATACGCGGATTCAGAATATAGCGGCCGACCACGGCCAAATTTGAAGGGGCATCTTCCGGCTTGGGTTTTTCCACAATGCTTTTCACCCGCTGCGTATGCCGGAACGCTTCGGTTTCCACAATGCCGTAAGACCCGGTTTGCGAAGGATCCACGGTTTCCACGCCGAGCACGCTGCTGCCGGTTTGGCTATACAGATCAACCATCTGCTTTAATGCTCCTTGCGGCGCGTCAATCAAATCATCCGCCAGCAACACCGCGAAAGGCTCCTGCTCCACTGCCGGGCGCGCGCACAAAACCGCGTGCCCCAAACCGAGCGCTTCGGGCTGGCGGGTGTAGAGAAAGCTCACGTCTTTCGGCACGATGTCTTTCAAATGCGCCAGCAATTTTTCTTTATTGCGCAAAGCCAGTTCCGACTCCAGCTCATAAGCTTTGTCGAAATGATCTTCAATACTGCGCTTGTTGCGGCCGGTTACAAAAATAATCTCGGTGCAGCCTGCTTCCACGGCTTCTTCAACCGCATATTGAATCAAAGGCTTGTCAACAATCGGCAGCATTTCTTTAGGGTTGGCCTTAGTAGCAGGCAGAAAACGCGTGCCCATGCCGGCCACGGGGAAAACGGCTTTTCTGATGGTTTTAGAAGTCATAGTTTTTCTTTCGATAGCTTGATGCCTGTCTGAACATTATTTTCAGACAGGCATCATATTTCAATCATTCTGTTTCGTGTAAAAACGCGAGCAATGCGGCTTCATCCAGCACTGCCACACCCAAAGCCTTGGCTTTCTCCAGCTTGCTGCCCGCCGCCTCGCCTGCCACCACATAATCGGTTTTTTTCGACACGCTGCCCGATACCTTGCCGCCTGCCGCTTCAATCAAAGCTTGCGCTTCATCACGCTTTAAGGTGGGCAGCGTACCGGTCAAAACGAAGGTTTTGCCTGCTGCTGCATGATGCCTGTCTGAAACTTCCGCCGGCTGCCCGGCCATATTTTCCGACAGAAATTGCTGCACTGCTTGCAGCAGTTTGCGGTTTTGCTCATCTACCCGCCATGCCTGCCACTCGGCCGGCAAAGCTTTATCGTTCAGCAACGCATCTATATCCTGTCCGGCCAAATCCCACAGAGCCTGCGCTTTATTTTCGGTAAGCCGGATACCGGGCAGGCGGGCCAACCATTTTTGCGGCTGCGCATATTGCGCCGGCGGCAGGCTCACCGGCTGCGCTTCCGGCATCACACCCGCCGCCAACAGCTCATCTATCATCACCTGTTGCTCACTTTGCGCGAAAAAATGGGCGATTGAACGGGCCACCACGGCACCGATGTCGGGCAAACAGGCCAACAGCGGTTCCGGCGCCCGCCGCACGTTTTCAAGCGTACCGAACGCCTGCGCCAACACTTTGGCCGTGCGTTCGCCCACATGCCGGATGCCGAGCGCAAACAGAAAACGCGACAATTCCGGCTGCCGGCTGGCGGCAATGCCGTCGAGAATATTCTGCGCCCATTTGGTGGGCGACTGCTTTTTATTTTTGCCCTCTTCCGCCACATCTTCGGCGGCGTTTTCTTTCATACGCTGCAAAGCAGCAATATCCAAATGATATAAATCGGCAAAATGGCGTACCAAATCCTGCTCCACCAAAGCCTCAATCTGCCTCTGCCCCAGGCCCTCGATGTCCATCGCTTTGCGCGAAGCAAAATGAATCAAACCCTGCGCACGCTGGGCTTGGCAAAGCATCCCGCCGCTGCAACGTGCCACCGCCTCGCCCGCCTCACGTTCAATATCGCTGCCGCAAATCGGGCAATGCTCAGGCAAACGGTAAGGCGGGTAAACCGGTTCTGCGCCTCCACTTTCCACAGTGGGTGCAAACAAATCGCTCTGCACGGTTTCTTGCAAATGCCTGTCTGAAACGTTTGCAGCGCGCATCGGCCGCCTATCCGCTACAACCCTTACCACTTCGGGAATCACATCGCCGGCGCGGCGCACCACCACGGTATCACCCACACGCACATCTTTGCGGCTCACTTCGTCCTGATTATGCAAAGTGGCGTTGGTTACGGTTACTCCGCCCACAAATACCGGCTGCAAACGGGCAACCGGCGTTACCGCGCCCGTACGGCCTATCTGCACGTCAATCGCCTCCACCACGGTTAACGCCTCTTCTGCAGGAAACTTGTGGGCAACCGCCCAGCGCGGCGCGCGGGAAATAAAACCCAACTCGCGCTGCTGCGCCAAGCTGTTCACCTTCACCACCATGCCGTCGATTTCATATGGCAACTCGGGGCGTTTTTGGCGCATATCTTCATAAAAACGCAACACATCCGCGATATTGCCGAAGAAGCCGAAATGCCCGTGCGGCAGGCTGAATCCGAGTTCGCCCAAATAGGCCAACTCCTGAATATGCGCTTTGAGCACTTTACCGCCCTGCTGGCGAGCAATGCCGTAAGCAAAAAAATGCAACTTGCGTTGCGCCGTGATGCGCGAATCCAATTGGCGCAGGCTGCCGGCCGCGGCATTGCGCGGATTGGCAAAGGTTTTCTGCCCCGCCTCGGCCTGCCGACGGTTTAATGCTTCAAAGTCGGCCTTCAGCATCAGCACTTCGCCGCGCACTTCAATCAATTCGGGCACATCATCGCCATACAGGCGCAACGGCACATTACCGATGGTTTTTACGTTTTGCGTGATGTCTTCGCCTGTTTCGCCGTCGCCCCGGGTTGCACCGCGCACCAACACACCGTCGCGATACAGCAAGCTCACGGCCAAGCCGTCGAACTTCGGTTCAATCACATACTCGGGCTTGCCGCCTCCCAAACCGCTGCGCACCCGCTCGTCGAACGCCAGCATTTCGGCATGGTCGAATACACCGCTGTCATCCTGCGGCGAGAACGCATTGGAAAGCGACAACATGGGCACTTCGTGCCGCACGCTCTCGAAGCCTGCCAACAGGCCGCCGCCCACCCGCTGCGTCGGGCTTTCAGGCAGGCGTAGTTCGGGATGCGCCGCTTCCAGCGCTTCCAGTTCGCGGAACAGTCGGTCGTATTCCGCATCGGGCACGGTAGGCGCGTCGAGCGTGTAATATTCGTGGGCGTAGCGGTTGAGTTGGTCGGTAAGCGTTCGGATGCGGTGTGATAATTCGTTCATAGTATTAAGATGCAAGTGGAGACAGCCATAAAATGCCTGTCTGAAAAAAGCGGGCACTTAATCAAGTGCCCGCCCATTATAACGGATAAGTTTAAGAGAACAGGCGTACTGCGAGGTCCCTGCCCGGCTCGATGCCTACTTTTTTCATTTCTTCTTGACGCGCCAACACAAAGCTGCGCACGTTTTTCAACCACTCGGGGGAAAGCTGGTTCATATTATCGTCAACCAAATCCAAGCCGAGGCTGCCGGAAAAATTCACGGCAATGTCCATAAAACGGTTGAAATATTTCTCGCCGGCCGGCACGCGGGTAATATCGAACAACATGCTGAAACCGCGATAAGCCTGGCTGGAAAGCAGGCTGGCGGTAAACGGGCTGCCATCAACCGTAACAATGCTGAACAGCGGCTCGCCATTATCATCCTGCAAGTGGAAAGCACCATCATGCCCCAAACGGAAGTCTGAATTTTCCAATACATTGCGCAACTCCACGCCGCTGATGCTGCCGCGCGATACCAAGTGAATAGCGATGGTTTGGTCGACACGCTCGCACAATTCGTCCAGCGGGCGGGCAGTGTCTAGGAAGCTGGGCACATCCATCAGCAGCAAACCGGCATCAAGCTGCTCGGCAAAATGGTTAACCTGCTCGCCGAAACGCTCCAATTCCTGGGTTGTGGCCAAACCGTTACGGCTGATGGCCTGCAAGCCCACCACAAAGCCCTGGTAATAAACGCTGGGAATCGGCTCGGCAATCTGCCAGCGGTCGTCCATGGTGCAGCCGGCAATCTGAAAACGGTGGCGGCCTGCAAAGCGCGGCAGGGCGTGCAATTCCTGCGGCTCGCGCAGGGAAATGTAGGCCATGTAATCGAAATTGTGGTTAAACCACGGCAATTGCTGATGCACCATATCGTCTAAATCAAGCAACAGCTCTTTTTTGTTTTTCACTTTGGTTTGCGAAGGCACGGGCACTTCTACCTTCTTAAACTTAAAGCCTCTGCCCTGCTTCGCTTCTTTTTCCAATTCCGCATCCAAATCAAGCGAAAAGGCTGCACCGAAACTGTCTTCTTCCATTTCGATTTCAACGTCTTGGCGGTTGGCGGCAGCTTTGCGCGAACCTTGCTTCTGCGACTTTTGTTCGGCTTTTGCGGCAGCGGCGGCCATTTGGTCGAACATATCTTCGGTGGGCAGCTCGGAAATGTCTTTTTCCCTTAATTTTTTAACAGGTTCGCTTTTAGGCTGGTGGCCAGGCAAGCGGCCGTCGCGCACGGAGCGGGTTTGTTTTTCCAGCAGCGCGTCTTTGTCGGAATGGCCGAACTGGGCGCGCACCTGCTGGCGGTATTTATTTTCCTGATACATATTGTAGGCAATCACGCCGAGAATCACGACGGCGCCTAAAACTAAAAAAATCAGCATGGCATCACTCATTGTTAGAAATAGCTGTTTGGTATGATTTTAAAATTTAATTTTTTAATGGCATAAACTGGCCGTGATTATACCCAAAATTAACGGCTTAGGCATCCATGCCTGTCTGAAAAACCCTCAGCGCGCCACGGGAAAACCCGCCTGCCACACACGCGCCCAATCGAAAAAATGGCCGGGGTCAGATTTGCGGCCAGGCGCGATGTCTTGATGGCCGGTAACGGCTTCAATCGGATAAACCTGCTGCAAGGCATGCAGGAGTGTATTCAGGCTTTCATATTGTGCTTCGGCAAACGGCTCGAAATCGCAGCCTTCCAGCTCGATGCCTATCGAAAACGCATTGCATTTTTCGCGCCCGCGAAACGAAGACACGCCCGCGTGGTAAGCCATATCATCACACGACACAAACTGCACGATTTCGCCGCTTCGGGCAATCAGAAAATGGCTGGACACACGCAATTCGGTCAGAATGCTGAAAAAAGGATGCTCCACCGGATTAATGCGGTTGGTAAACAGCTTTTCCACCGCCCCGTTGCCATACTCAAAAGGCGGCAGCGAAATATTGTGCAACACCACCAAATTCACGCACTCGCCTGCCTCACGCGCACAAAAATTGGGCGAATCCACCCGCCGTGCGGGGCTGAACCAGCCGTTTTGCCAATCATTCTCCACTGTTTGCCTCACTATGTTTTCAGACAGGCATGGTTTCATGCTTTTGAAATGCCTGCAGCGCCGCCCACACCATATCGGGCTGCTCTTTGATGACTTCATGCGCCGCAAAAGGTATGTTCATCAGATGCGCATCGGGCAATTCGTTTTTCAGCGCCGCCCAGTCCGCTAGCGAATAGAGAAAATCCGCCTCGCCGCGGATAGCCAGCACTTGCGCTTTGATGCGGCTGACGGTTTGGTTGGGATAGCCGCTGTCGCTTTCATCCAGCCACATCGCTCTCAGGCTGCCAACCCATTTTTCTACATCCACTTCGGGATTCTCCGCCTCATAAGCGGCCAGTTGCTCCGGCATATGCTCGCGCACGAATTCGGCATCAACTGCTTCAAACATCGGGCGCGTTGCGCTTAAGTGGTCCTTATGCCAGGCTGAACCTATGGTGCTGATGCGCTGCACCTGTTCATCTTCCGCGCCCAAGCGGTAAGCAATAATGCCGCCGTCGCTGAAGCCGAACACGCTGTATTGCCGGATATCCAAATGCTGCAAAATCCGGCGCACATCTTCGGCGGCTTGCGCATAAGTCAATGTGGCATGGCCGAAAGTGCTGCGGCCGTGCCCCCTCGTATCAATGGCGAGCACGCGGAAGTGCTGCTGCAAACGCGGCAGTAAAGCGGCGAAATCTTCAATCGAGCCGAACCCGCCATGCAGCAACACCATCACCGGCGCATCGGCCTGCCCGCCGAGCCGGAAATGCAGATTTGCACCTTTATGGATTAGAAAATGAGATTGCATCGTTCACTTTCTCCTTAAATAAAAGCAATGCCTGTCTGAAACCGAATACACGCCCGCACCCGAAAAAACACCGTCCGCATTGTAACACGCCCCGTACGGCATATCCTGTTATACTTACGCCCGATTTCCTTCATAATACATCAATAATTCATGGTAAAACAAAAGACTAAAAAGCATTCCGGCAAGCCCGTTCTGGTTGGCGCACTCATATTTCTGGCCGCAGCCGGCGGCACTTTCGGCTACCTGCTCTTTGCCGAAAAAGACAACGGCCAAACCTACCGCATGCGTGTCGGCAAAGGCCAGGGCATTTCCGGCGTAAGCCGCAAGCTGGCTGAAGACGACATTATCTACAACCGCACCGTGATGATGGCCGGCGCTTATGTTTTAGGCGTACAAAACAAGCTACACACCGGCAACTACAAGCTGCCGCAAAAAGTATCCGCCTGGCAGATTCTCAAACGCCTCAAAGAAGGCCGCCCCGACACCGTTACCATCCGCATTATCGAAGGCATGAAATTCAGCCAGATGCGCGGCGTCATCAACCAGTCGCCCGATTTGGCGCACGACACCAAAAACCTGAGCGATGCTGAGCTTCTGCAAAAAATCGACCCTGCAGCACCGAGCAGCCATCCCGAAGGCCTGTTTGCGCCCGACAGCTATGAAGTCGATGCCGAAAGCAGCGATTTGGCGCTCTACAAACTGGCCTACAAAACCCAGCAAAGAAACCTACAAGCCGCCTGGGAAGAGCGCCAAAGCGGCCTGCCCTACAAAAACCCTTACGAGCTGTTGACAATGGCCAGCATTGTGGAAAAAGAAACCGGCCATAAAGACGACCGCCGCCACGTTGCCGCCGTGTTCGTCAACCGCCTCAACATCGGCATGCGCCTGCAAACCGACCCCAGCGTTATCTACGGCATGGGCGATGCTTATAAGGGCAACATCCGCAAGTCCGACCTCCAGCGCGACACACCTTATAATACCTACACCCGCGCCGGCCTCACCCCAACGCCCATCTCCCTGCCCGGCAAAGCTTCACTGGAAGCCGCCGCCCACCCGAGCAATGCCAACTATCTTTATTTCGTTTCCAAAATGGACGGCACAGGCAAAAGTAAATTCAGCCACTCGCTGAGCGAACACAACGATGCCGTGCGCCAATATATTTTGAAAAAATAGGCGCCTGCTGCGCAGATAACGCAATGCCTGTCTGAAAACCACTGTTTCAGACAGGCATTGCCATTATTCCTGGCATTTATCGTCATACTAGGGCTTGGTTCGGATATTCATTTAGCCGCTGCCAAACATGCGTGCAAAGATCCTTGCCCTGCCCTGTTACTGTTTTTCGGTTATTTTACTATTATTTGGCTATAAACCCCTGCGATTCGGTTATAATCTGCCTCATTCATTATTCAATAAACTCATCAATTATCTATTTTCAGACAGGCATTGCAGCAATAAGATGCCTGTCTGAAAACATTTCAACCAGGAAACCATTATGAGCCATTCAGTAATCACCGTGATCGGCAAAGACCGCATCGGCATTGTTTACGACGTATCCAAATTGCTGGCGGAAAACCAAATTAATATTGTTAACATCAGCCAGCAGCTGATGGGTGGCTTTTTTACCATGATTATTTTGGCCGACACCGAACAATGCCCCAAATCGTGCCGGGAAATGCTGGATTTGTTTACCGAAGAAGGCCGAAAGCTCGCGCTTGACATCCGCATGCAAAACGAAGATTTGTTCAACGCCATGCACCGCATCTGAAAGGCTGCCTGAATCATGAGTATCCAATCCAGCGAGATTTTAGAAACCGTGCGCATGGTTTCCGACCAAAATTTCGACGTGCGCACCTTAACCATCGGCATAGACCTGCACGACTGCATCAGCCCCAACCTCGACACACTCAATCAAAATATCTACAACAAAATTACCCGCGTCGGCAAAGATTTGGTTGCCACCGCGCAATACCTATCCGCCAAATACGGCGTGCCGATTGTGAACCAGCGCATTTCCGTTACCCCGATTGCCCAAATTGCCGCGGCTACCGGCGCGGATTCTTATGTGAGCGTGGCGCAAACACTGGATAAAGCCGCCAAGGCCATCGGCGTGTCTTTTATCGGCGGCTTTTCTACGCTCGCGCCCAAAGGGCTGACACCTTCGGGCGAAGTGTTGATACGTTCGATTCCCGAAGCCATGAAAACCACGGATATTGTGTGCAGCTCGGTCAATATCGGTAGCACCCGCGCGGGCATCAATATGGATGCCGTGAAGCTGATGGGCGAAACCATCAAGCGCACGGCCGAAATCACGCCCGAAGGCTTCGGCTGCGCCAAAATCGTAGTGTTTTGCAATGCTGTAGACGACAATCCCTTTATGGCAGGTGCATTCCACGGCGCAGGGGAAGGCGATGTCATGTTGAACGTAGGTGTGTCAGGCCCCGGTGTGGTGCAGGCTGCGTTGGCCGATTGCGAAGGCAAAGATTTAACCGAAATCGCCGAAATCGTAAAAAAAACCGCGTTTAAAATCACCCGCGTGGGCGAATTAATCGGTCATGAAGCCGCACGGCGTTTGGGCATTCCTTTCGGTATTCTCGATTTATCACTCGCGCCGACGCCGGCAGTAGGCGATTCTGTGGCGCGCATTCTCGAAGCCATGGGTTTGAGCGTGTGCGGCACTCACGGCACCACCGCTGCGCTGGCGCTGCTCAACGATGCGGTGAAAAAAGGCGGCATGATGGCTTCTTCCGCAGTTGGCGGCTTGAGCGGCGCGTTTATTCCCGTGTCGGAAGACGAAGGCATGATTGCCGCCGCAGAGTCCGGCGTACTCACGCTGGATAAGTTGGAAGCGATGACTGCGGTATGCTCGGTGGGCTTGGATATGATTGCCGTGCCCGGCCATACAAGTGCGGCCACCATTTCCGGCATCATTGCCGATGAAGCGGCCATCGGTATGATCAACAGCAAAACCACCGCCGTGCGCATTATTCCCGTGCCGGGCAAAGATGTGGGCGAAAGCGTGGAATTCGGCGGGCTGCTCGGTTATGCGCCGATTATGCCGGTGAAATCAGGCTCTTGCGAAGTGTTTGTCAACCGCGGCGGGCGGATTCCGGCACCAGTGCAATCGTTGAAAAACTAAACCCTGTTGGTAGAAATTTTCAGACAGGCATATAATAAAGTTTGACATGCTGATGCCTGTCTGAAAACATCAAAACCGGAAACCTACATGAGCAGAATCTCAACCACTTTCTCCGCCTTAAACGGCAAAAAAGCCCTGATTACCTACATCACAGCCGGCGATCCCGACATTTCGACCACCGTCAGCATCATGCACAGCATGGCGGAAAACGGCGCGGATATTCTTGAATTGGGCGTGCCCTTTTCCGATCCGATGGCCGACGGCCCTACCATTCAACGTGCCGCAGAACGCGCATTGGCTAACGGTGTTTCGTTGAAAGACGTATTGGCTGCCGTGGCAGAGTTCCGCCAAACCAACCAAACCACGCCCGTAGTGTTGATGGGCTATCTGAATCCCATACACAGAATGGGTTACACCGAATTTGCCCACGCCGCTAAAGCTGCCGGCGTGGACGGCGTGTTAACCGTAGATGACCCGGTTGAAACCATCGCTCCTTTACAGAAAGTGCTGCAAGAGGCGAGCATAGACTGTATTTTCCTGATTGCACCAACCACCGGCGAAGCGCGTATCCAAGCCATTGCCGAGCATGCGGGCGGCTTCGTTTATTATGTGTCGCTCAAAGGCGTAACCGGCTCCGCTGCGCTTGATACGGAAGCCGTGGCTGAAAAAATTGCCGTATTGCGCAAATACATCTCGATTCCGATTGGCGTGGGTTTCGGCATCAACGACATCGAAAGCGCCCGAAAAATCAGCCAAATTGCCGATGCGGTGATTGTCGGCAGCAGGATTGTGAAAGAAATCGAGCATCATCTGGGTAAAGAGGCCGAAGCAGTCGGCGCGTTGGTTAAAGAGCTCAAAGCGGCGCTGTGATACTGATGCAGTTATGAAAAAACAATTGCCAATCCTGCTTTTGCTGGCTATATTGCCTGCTGCGAAAGCTGAAACCCATATATCTTATCCGCGTGAAGTAGCTGTTTTTATTGAACATGCGAAAGATTGCGCACACTTCGCCGGAGAATTTGATCCTGATTTACCTCAAAAAGAGCAACGCCGCATCGCTGCCGAAACACAAGCAGCCTGCTCAACAGCCAATAAGCAATACCCGAAACTTATCCGTACATACCGGAGCAACGCCCGAATCAGCAAAGTGTTGCGGCAATATGCCCATATCACGGATTACTACTAAAACATCGCGGATGGGCCAATGCCTGTCTGAACACATTCAAGGAGTCGACCATGAGCTGGCTGGATAAAATTCTTCCGCCCAAAATTAAAAAAGACGAAAACGGCAAATCGGGCATTCCCGAAGGCCTGTGGCATAAATGCCCGTCTTGTTCCGCAACTTTATACGCAACCGATTTGGCCCATAACCAAAACGTGTGCCCGAAATGCAACCATCACAATGCCATGACCGCCCGAGAGCGTTTGGATTTACTGCTGGATGCCGAAGGCCGTGAAGAAATCGCCGCCAATGTGAAGCCTACCGATATTCTGAAATTCAAAGACAGCAAAAAATATCCCGACCGCCTCTCCGCAGCTAAAAAACTGACCAACGAAGATGACGCGCTGGTGGTAATGAAAGGTACGATGAACGGCCAGCCCGTTGTGATTGCTTCGTTTGAATTCCGCTTTATCGGCGGCTCGATGGGTTCCGTAGTAGGCGAGCGTTTCGTGCAAGGCGTGCGCCGTGCCGTAGCCGACCATTGCAGCTTTATCTGCGTTTCCGCCAGCGGCGGCGCGCGTATGCAGGAAGGTTTAAGCTCATTGATGCAGATGACCAAAACCAGCGCTTCCCTGCATTTGCTGACCGAAAAAGGCCTACCCTTTATTTCTGTGCTGACCGACCCAACCATGGGCGGCGTGTCTGCCAGCTTTGCGTTTTTAGGCGATGTTGTGTTGGCTGAACCGGGTGCACTGATTGGTTTCGCAGGCCCGCGCGTGATTGAGCAAACCGTGCGCGAAACCCTGCCGGAGGGCTTCCAGCGTGCGGAATTCTTATTGGATAAAGGTGCCATCGACCAAATTGTCGACCGCCGTGAAATGAAACAACGCATCTCCGATTTGATTACCTTGCTGCGCCGCGAATCGGCTGTTGATGCTGCTTAAGAAACAGTTTGTCGTTATAGAAATGCCTGTCTGAAAACTTTCAGACAGGCATTTCTAGCAACTAAGCTTAAAAAATAACGCTTTTACCGCATTAAGATGCGAGCCGAACATTTCCAACTATAGTAATCAAATTAAAAAATAGTACGCTCGTCATACTCGGACTTGACCCGAGTATCTCTTAAAGTTACTGGAACTCAAGATACTCGGGTCAAGTCCGAGTATGACGGTATCGTTATTAAACTTAAGTGAATTGACTATATATTTTAAAATGCGAGATGTTCAGGTGAAGTCCAAGTGTGATAAGCACACAGAATAATAAAAAATGCCTGTCTGAAAATTTTCAGACAGGCATTCCGTTTATACATCAGCAGGTTTATTTTTGCCTGCTTTTTTCAGAAACCCGGCCGATGATTTCGGCCAAAGTTTCACTCATATCCAACCACATTACAGCAATCCGGGTTGACCTAAAGCGGGGTCGCTTTCGCGTGCTGCAATAGCATCGGCCACGCTTAAGCCCAGGGCTTTTGCTACGCCTTCACCGTAAGCCGGATCGCAGGCATTACAGTTGCGGATGTGGCGGTATTTGATGAAATCAGGCGCATCGCCCATAGCAGCGGCGGTGTTTTTGAACAAGGTTTCTTTTTGTTCGCAGCTCATCAGGTTGAACAGCGCGCGCGGTTGGCTGAAGTAGTCGGAATCGTCTTCGCGGTAGTTCCAGTGCGCCGCATCGCCGTTGATTTTCAAAGGCGGCTCGGCGTATTGCGATTGCTCCTGCCATTGTTTGAAGCTGTTGGGTTCGTAGGCAATGGTGCTGCCGTAGTTGCCGTCCACGCGGCCGTAACCGTCGCGGGCATTGCTGTGCACGGGGCAGCGCGGTGCGTTTACCGGAATCTGTTTGTGGTTTACGCCCAAGCGGTAACGTTGTGCATCGGCGTAGTTGAACAAACGGGCTTGCAGCATGCGGTCGGGAGAAACGCTGATGCCGGGGACCAAATTGCTCGGTGCGAAAGCGGATTGCTCTACATCGGCAAAGAAGTTTTCAGGGTTGCGGTTCAATTCCATCACGCCCACTTCAATCAGCGGATAGTCTTTTTTCGGCCATACTTTGGTTAGGTCGAACGGGTGGTAAGGCACTTTTTCCGCATCGGCTTCGGGCATGATTTGTACATACATGGTCCATTTCGGGAAATCGCCTTTCTCGATAGACTCGTACAGGTCGCGCTGATGGCTCTCGCGGTCGTTGGCGATAATGGCGGCGGCTTCTTCGTTGGTCAGGTTTTTAATGCCTTGTTGGGTGCGGAAGTGGAATTTCACCCAGAAACGCTCGCCCGCTTCGTTCCAGAAGCTGTAAGTGTGCGAACCGAAGCCGTGCATGTGACGGTAAGAAGCAGGAATACCGCGGTCACTCATTACAACGGTTACTTGGTGGAAAGACTCAGGCAGCAGCGTCCAGAAATCCCAGTTGTTGGTGGCCGAGCGCATATTGGTGCGCGGATCGCGTTTAACCGCTTTGTTCAAATCAGGGAATTTACGCGGGTCGCGCAGGAAGAATACCGGCGTGTTGTTACCCACCATATCCCAGTTGCCTTCTTCGGTGTAGAACTTTAAGGCGAAACCACGGATATCGCGCTCGGCATCGGCCGCACCGCGCTCGCCGGCTACGGTAGTGAAGCGGGCGAACATTTCGGTTTTTTTGCCGACTTTGCTGAAAATGGAAGCGCGGGTGTATTTGGTGATGTCGTTGGTAACGGTAAACGTACCGAACGCGCCCGAACCTTTGGCGTGCATGCGGCGTTCGGGAATCACTTCGCGGGCGAAGTCGGCCAGTTTTTCATTCAGCCACAAATCCTGCGCCAACAAGGGGCCGCGCGGGCCGGCGGTCAGGCTGTTTTGGTTGTCGGCAACAGGTGCGCCGTTGCTCATGGTTAAATGGGTTACGGGACATTTGCTCATGATTTGCTCCTTTTATTTATCAATGAGTGGTTGTGTTTATTTGTTTGAAAGCGTAAATTTGAAAGCGTAAAAATAACAAGTATCTTCGGTATTCATATCTTGGTATTTTATCTTAATTGCCCTCTTCAGGGTGAATCATGAAGCGGACTATAGCAAAAAATTTTCGTTATTAAAACTATAAACTAGATTTAGAATTTAAATTATTTATGATTATCCTAATTTTGATATAAAAATTATTAAATAAAAATAATTACATATATCAACCTAAGCAAACGACACACTTTAAAAGTTAATCGGTGAAAGCTGGAATAATAATGATACAGTCAAGAAACCCTGTATTCGTTATAGGGGAACCATAGCTTTATAATCATAAAATTCAAATAGCATATTACAGTAATTATTAAGAGAATATTATAAAATATTCAGCTTCTCAGCTGCATTCTTAAATCATACCTGTCTGAAAACAGGGCTTCGTCGAAGCTATCGCAAATAAACTTTTCAGACAGGCATTTGACATTACGCTAAAATAAGCGAACTTAATCTTTTGTTTTCAAGGATATTCCCAAAATGACCACACCGCTGACCATTGCATTTTCCATAGACGGCAAACACCCCATCGATATTATCGGCAGAATGTGCAACCGCCACGGCCTGATTGCCGGCGCCACCGGCACGGGTAAAACCGTGACCCTGCGTAAAATGGCGGAAACTTTCAGCAATCAAGGCATCCCTGTGTTTTTAGGCGATGTGAAAGGCGATTTGTCGGGCTTATGCCGTGCCGGCGGCAACGGCGGCAAAGTGGGCGAACGTATGGCCGAATATGGTTTGGATTCATCTTATTTAAGCGCGTTTCCCGTACGTTTTTGGGACGTATACGGCGAAACCGGCATTCCCGTCCGCGTAACCATCTCCCAAATGGGCCCGATGTTACTCTCCCGCTTAATGAACCTGAACGACACGCAAGAAGGCCTGCTCAATCTTGTGTTTAAAGTGGCCGACGACAACGGCTGGCACTTAATCGACTTGAAAGACTTGCGCGGCATTCTACAACATGTCTCAGATAACGCCAAAGAATACCGCTCGCAATACGGCAATGTATCTGCTGCCAGTGTGGGTGCCATCCAGCGCCAGCTTTTGGTACTTGAAAACGAAGGTGCCGAGCGTTTCTTCGGCGAGCCGGAGCTGAATCTGCAAGACTGGATGCAAACCGAGGGCAGCAAGGGCGTTATCAATATTCTGAATTCGGAAAAACTGATGCGCAGCCCGCGCATGTATAGCGCGTTTTTACTGTGGTTTCTGGCGGAATTGTTCCAAACGTTACCCGAAGTAGGCGATTTGGACAAACCCAAATTCGTGATGTTTTTCGACGAAGCGCACCTGATGTTTGACAATGCCGCGCCCGCTTTGGTGGAGCAGGTTGAGCAAGTGGTGCGCCTGATCCGCTCCAAAGGCGTGGGCGTGTATTTCATTACCCAAAACCCGTTGGATTTGCCCGACGCCATCCTCGGCCAGCTCGGCAACCGTGTGCAACATGCTTTGCGCGCCTTTACCCCGCGCGACCAAAAAGCTGTGCGCGCCGCTGCCGATACATTCCGCAGCAACCCGAATTTAAAAGTGGCCGAAGTGATTACCGAATTGGGCGTAGGCGAAGCATTGGTGTCTTTTTTAGATGAAAAAGGCATGCCGGGCATTGTGGAACGCGCCAATGTGATGCCTCCTCAATCCCAGCTAAACCCGATCAGCGCAGACGAGCGCAACAGAATGTATCAAACCGATACGCTTTATCCGGCCTATAAAGATGCTATCGACAATTATTCGGCCTATGAAGCTTTGCAGGAATTAAACACGCAAAAAGCAGCGGAAACGCAAGCGCAGGCAGAAGCAAAAGAACAAGCAAACACAGCCAAAAGCCAGCCTGCTGAAAAAGACGGCATTGTTGGCGGTTTTCTTGGCGGATTGTTCGGCAGCCGCAAAAAATCCAATCAAGGCATGGCTTATGACTTGGCCGACTCGGTTGGCGATCAGCTTAATAAACAAGTTACACGTGCCATTTCCCGCAGCATTATGGGTGTGATTAAAAACATGATGAAATGAGCTGTATAAGCGAATGCCTGTCTGAAAAAGTTTTCAGACAGGCATTCTTTTTAATTATAGTGTGTCAACTTAAAAACAGTACGTTCGTCATACTAGGTTAATTACGGAATTGCTCCAAAAATGCCGGAATACCGGGAAACATACCCACTGCGCCCATAGCCACACACAAAATCGTAAAGCCGACCAACGGAACAACCACCCTACCGGCAAAACCCAGCTCCGTACTACGCTCCTTACAGCCGATCAAACCCAAATTATCGAGCAGCATGGTCAAAGACCAACCAAACACCGGATTAACCAAAGCAGAAGCAAATACCACAACCGCAGCAGATTGCGTGGTTTTCCCTTTACGGGTCATTTCCATTCCCGCTTCCAAGAGCGGCACATACACGCCCACCACCAAAGCCACGCTTAACACAGGCTGCCAAATCGCCAAGTCCATCGGATAGCCCCAAATGCCGGCAACAATACAGAACAAAGCAGTCAACACCGCACCAGCGGGAATCGGGCGTTTAGCAATCGACGCCGGCACGATATAAGTGCCCCACGAAGAAGAAAAGTTCGCACCGCCCAAGATGGAGCCGACTGTTTGTCTGGCAGAACAGCTGATCATGGTATCGTCGATATTCATATGTACTTTTTCCGTGCGCTCGGGATAGCTGATTTTTTGGAACACTTGGTGTCCGAGGAAATCCGGCGACCACATCGCCACCGCCAACACGGCAAAAGGGAACACCGCCAAGAAACTTTCCATAGTCGGCAAACCGAGCATCCAGCCGCTGTTTTCGCCCCACCAGTAAGCAGGACTCATCGGCGGCAGGCCGGGGGCGGTTTTAAACTCAAACGGCGCACCCAGCAAATATGCAGTCACTCCAGCGAGCAAACAGCCTAAAGGTACGGCCAGCCAACGTTTCTGCCAGTGCTCCAACAGGGCGTATAACAATATCGTGCCCAATATCACAATAAACGCGATATGCGGCATATTGAAACCTTCAGCCCAAGTGAACAGTTTTTTCACCTGTCCGGTCGTACCGATAAAGCCGAGATAAAGCAGCAGCCCTCCGCACACACCGTTACTGGTAAGTTTAGCCATCAAACTCCCGCCTTTGGAAATGCCGAGCAAAAATCCAAATAAGCCGATTAGCAAACCAAATGCCAACGGATGACCGCCGGCTGCAACAACCAGCGGAATTAGCGGAATTAAT
The DNA here is from genome assembly GCF_000227765.1 of Neisseria wadsworthii 9715. GTDB lineage: Bacteria > Pseudomonadota > Gammaproteobacteria > Burkholderiales > Neisseriaceae > Neisseria > Neisseria wadsworthii. The sequence goes on along the minus strand of NZ_JH165159.1, from coordinate 773,572 downwards.
GGGCCGTGCGTACCCGGCAGATTGGCAGTAGGCAGAAAAAAACCTGACAATAGAAGAATAAAAATAGATGCGATGAGCAACTCATAACGCACATTTTCCAATACAAAGCCTTCTGGCAAACCAAGCGGGCCGGCAAAAGCTGCCGCCACGGCACCCACCATCACAACTTTACCGATGGTGCCGGCCATGGCGGGAATCATGTCTTCAAATTCAAAACGGTAGTCACGAAACGGCAGGTTGGCACGCCAGCGTTTCGGTTGCATGATTTGCAGCTCGTGTTCCAAATATTCATTTCGGGTTGGAAAGTCCGAACTCGGCTTATGCAGTTCTGCATAAGGTTTCTCGTGCGAGTGGCTCACAATCATCTCCTTATTGTTTTATAAAATTAACTTTTTTTATCAAATTTATTTGTGGGCGGATATTAGCACAAGGTTTCAAAATAGCAAAACAACATGAAGCTTTTTCATATTTTCCAATAAAAAACGGAAATTACCCTAGCGGTTTAAATCCACCCGAAGTAATTTCCGAAGGTCTGAGTAATTTACTTACATCTAAATAAAATACTGAAATCTACTATTTTTTATTGTCTTGCGGCTCATATTCCACACGCTTGCTGTAAATGCTGCGTTTGCCTTTTTGCAATTGTAAGCTGGCGGTTTCCCCCAATCGCAAGGCCAAGCCGATTGCTAAAATATCCACCACCACAAGCTGCAACAAGCGTGACACCATGGGCGTGTATTGCTCGCTGTTTTCCGAAGAAGCCACATTCAACACACAATCGGCAAGGTGTGCCAAAGCAGAATCAGCCCGCGTAATCGCAATCACAGAAGCACCGTTTTCTTTGGCAATACTCACAGCATCCAATACTTCAATCGACGAACCCGAGTTGGAAATCACCACCAGCACATCTTGGTCACTCAATACCGATGCAGCCATCAATTGGATATGCGGATCGGAATAAGCCACTGTAGACATACCGAAACGGAAAAATTTGTGTTGCGCATCCTGCGCGACAATGCCCGAATTACCCACACCGTAAAATTCGATTCGGCGCGCATGGGTCAGCATGGCAATGGCATTTTCCAACTCAGTTTCATTCAAATAGCGGCGCGCGCCAAGTATGGAAGCAGCGGTATTACCCAGCACTTTTTCCATCACATCGCCCATATCGTCGTCGCTGTTGAGCTCAGCATGTACATACGGCATGCCTTCATGGCCGATACTGGCCGACAAAGCCAGCTTAAATTCAGGCAGGCCTTTATAGCCGAGGCTGCGGCAAAAACGGATAACCGTAGGCTGGCTCACGGATGCGCGTTCGGCAATTTCTGCCACCGCCGCATGCACAAACCATTTCGGCTCGGCCAAAGCGCATTCGGCCACTTTCCGCTCGGCACCAGATAATTCGCTTAAGAATTCACTGATTTTACTCAACATTTTATCGTTCCTTGTGCTTGGATTTGTTCTTCAGGAAGCGCGTAAACTCTGTTTTCAGACAGGCATTATATAGTTCAATCCATTTAAAACAGCCGGTTAAGATGATAAGTAAACTCTATAATACTGTTTAAAAATGATTCGGCTATAAAATGTTCCGGTTGTCGGCGCAGGTAATCATCATGCCTGTCTGAAAAGTGCCGCATACCGTTTTTATTTAAAGCTGCATTATTACAGTTTTCCACAAATTCAGCATATTTGCGGAAAATCATGTACTCTTTTATCGAATGCCTTTGGCAGACAATTCGTTTTCCAGAGCCACCGCCGCACCGGAAATGCCCGGATAGTCCGCCAGCACGATATACACCGGAATGGCTGCCAAATAGGCATCAAATCGGCCCTTACTTTCAAAGCGGTTACGGAACGGTGAGTTTTTAAAATAGTCAATAAAACGCGGGATAATGCCGCCGCAAAGATAAACACCACCCCTCGCACCCAAAGTGAGCGCAAGGTTGGATGAAACCGTACCCAGCATGGCGCAGAAAATATCCAATGTTAAGCGGCATAAAGGGGAGGTGCCGCTCAAGGCGCGCTCGCTGATTCCTGAAGGCGTCAGCTTCTGCGGCTTAACTCCCTCGCGCGCCGCCAGCGATTCGTAAATCAGCCCCAAGCCTGCGCCACTCAAAAAACGCTCGGCTGAAACGTGGCCGAATTTCTTCTTCGCATACTGCCAAATCAGAATTTCCGCATCGTCAAAAGGCGCAAAGCTCACATGGCCGCCCTCTCCTGCCAGCGCGGTATAAGTATTATCGCCGTTCGGAATCAACCCGCTCACACCCAAACCCGTGCCCGGGCCGAGCACGGCTTTCGGTGCATTTGGAATCGGCGCGGAACCGCCTATCTGCACCAGTTTGTCGGAATCCATTTTGGTAATCGCCAAAGCCTGCGCAGTAAAATCATTTAAAAACAATAAAGTTTCCAAATGCAAAGCTTGGCGTGTGGTTTCAATGGAAAACGCCCAATGGTGGTTGGTCATCTGCACCCAATCCCCCACAATCGGATTGGCAATGGCAATGGCCGCATGTTTGATAGTCGGATTATCTACGCGGCTGAGATATTCTTTAATCGCATCCACAACCGTATCGTAATCATTACACGGCAGCACTTCTACTTTTTCGATTTTCTGAGGAGATGTTTCCAGCGCAAACCGTGCGTTCGTGCCGCCGATATCGGCCACCAGGCGCGGCCACAAAACGCTTGCTGTGCTCGTAGATGCTTGGGTTTTAGTTTGTGTAGTGGACATGGCAGACAACCTTTTCTGAATTGAGGATAAAACTTACCGGCAGCGCCTTATCGGCAGCTCCTGCAGCTTGATCAAACACCGTTTTCTTTTCCGCTCCGGCAATGGCCAGAAACACGGCTGCCGTATTTTCAATCGCAGGCAGCGTCATGGAAATGCGCTCATGCGGCGCCGTTACCGGTGTGGTATGCAACAACGGAACATCACTGCCTGCATCCAAACCTTTATCCAACTGCGGTGCCTGCGGAAACAGTGATGCGGTATGTCCGTCACCGCCCATTCCCAACACCAGCACATCTGGTTGCTCGAAATGCTGCAATGCAAAGCCAACAGCCTTATCGCTGTCGGCCAAAGCAGCCTCATCGGCACCATCCTCAATCATAGGAATCCAGGTAGCTTTTGCAGCTTGGTTTTGCAGCAGATATTTGCGCACCAAGCCGGTGTTGCTGTCGGCATGCGTAGTGGGTACGATACGTTCATCCACCAGCGTTATACCTACCTTAGCCCAATCCAAATCTATTTGCGACAAAGCCTCGAAAAAAGCTATCGGCGACTTGCCTCCAGACACAGCCAACACAGCTTTGCCTTTTTGTGTAATCGCATCCTTCAATGCAGCAGCAACCGCTTCCGCCAGAGCCTGAGCGGCTCCGCCGGCATCGGCGTGCATATATAATTGATAAGCCATTATTGTATTCTCTCGTTTTAATTGTTTTCCTCTTCACGAGGTATTTTGTGTTTTCAGACAGGCATTGTCCTAAGATGAAATGCCTGTCTGAAAAATAGTGTTGCTTTAAAAGCTGAATATTATTGGTCTTCCAACCAAGCGTTGTTGTCTTTAGCCAATAAATCGCGTGCCGCCTGCGGCCCCCAGCTGCCCGCGGCATATTGATGCGGAGCAACCGGACTCTTCGCCCAATGTTCCATAATCGGCATTACCCATTCCCAAGCGGCCTCCAGCTCATCGCGGCGGTTGAACCGGCTCAGGCGGCCGTCAATCACTTCGCGCAGCAACAATTCATAAGCTTCAGCGCGTCGGCCTTCAACTGCATGCGCCAAATCAATAACCATTTCAACAGGCATGGCGTTCATGCTGCTGCCCGGCTCTTTGATAAACACACAAGTGCTTACCGTTTCGCGCGGCTGCATGTTTACAATCAGACGGTTTGGGGTGTTGGGAAACAAGTCATCCAAATCTTCACGGAAATTCAGCACAATCTCCGCGGTTTTAGCCGCCAAGCGTTTGCCGGTTCGCAGGTAGAAAGGCACACCCTGCCAACGTTCATTTTCAATTTCAGCTTTAATGGCGACATAAGTTTCCGTGCGGCTGTCGGCCGGCACATTATGCTCTTCAAGATAACCGGCATGCCCTTCCGCTGCGGTATACTGCGCCCGTATCACATTAACATCTATATCCGCCGGGGATAATGGTTTGAGCGCTTTCAATACTTTCATTTTCGCATCGCGCATATCATCGCCGGCCAGAGATTTGGGCCGCTCCATAGCGACAAAACACAGCATTTGCAGCATATGGTTTTGCACCATATCGCGCAATGCACCGGTTGCATCGTAAAACTCGGCGCGTTCTTCCACGCCCAGTTGCTCGGCAATGGTAATCTGCACGCTTTTAATAAAATCTTTATTCCATACCGGCTCGAAAAACACATTGGCAAAACGCAGCGGAATCAGGTTTTGCAGGCTTTCTTTGCCCAGATAATGGTCAATACGGTAAACTTGGGACTCTTCAAAATGCTCGGCTACATCGGCATTGATTTTCTGAGAAGATTTCAAATCGGTGCCTAAAGGTTTTTCCAACACAACACGCACATTTTTACCATTCAAACCCACTGCTGCGAGATTGGCGCAAGCCTGGGTGAAAAAGGTGGGTGCAGTGGAAAGGTAGACAATCACGTTTTCGGTATTTTTTCTCGCTTTAACCAGCTCTGCCAGCTTGTCGAAATCGGCCCGATGCGTGACATCTACAGTGAGATATTGAATGCGTTTTAAAAACGAATTCCACATTTCTTCCGAGAAGTTTTTTTTGATGTGAACCTTGGCGTCACTTTCTATTTGCCTCAAAAACCCAGCCGTATCCAGCTTGCTTCTGCTTACGCCCAAAATACGCCCTTCAGGGTTCAATAAGCCCGCCGCATGTGCCTGATATAGATTGGGTATAAGTTTGCGCATCGCCAAATCTCCGGTCGCGCCAAACAACACCAAATCAAAATTTGTTTGTTTATTCATTACAATCTTGTTCCTTCAAAACATCTCAAAAATCTAGCAGATTTCAGCCTGTCGCATTCTTCCATTCGATTTTGGATTGAAAACTTTTAGCCAAAGTAATGTTTACCACAAAGCGGCGAGCCGCAGATAGCATAAGCAGTGAGGCAAAGCGAACCAACGCCGTAGCATATCAGTTTGGCTACATTTCAAAATATATCCCCCAAAAATTCCCTTATCATTGATTTATAAGAATAATTCATTGCGTGATATTTTTGAAATACCGTTTCATTCTACGTAGCAATCCTACACGCGGTTACATATTTTGTCTATCGTTTCATGCACGTAAAAGTTTGACTTAAGTAAATACTTTCTCAAACTAAAATGCTATTATGTTAGAAAACTACAAAACAAAATAAAAGCTGAAACTTTCTTGATTGTGTAGCTCGGCTACACACTAGATATTTGTTTTTCATAAGCCAAACCGCCACAACATATTAAAGCAACACCGCCATCCTTCCAATAAAACACCAACAGAGGGCACCATGACTACCTTAAACCCTGCCTTAAAAGCCATAACCGAGCGCATTATCGAACGCAGCCGCCCAACTCGCGAAACCTATCTGAAACGCATCCATGCTTTCAAACAACAAGGCCGTGTCGAACGCGACCGCTTGGGCTGCTCGAATCTGGCACACGGTTACGCCGCCATGCCCAAAGCCATCAAAATTGAAATGCTGCGCCCCACCGTGCCCAATTTAGGCATGATTACCGCTTATAACGACATGGTTTCCGCACACCAGCCTTTTGCCGAATTCCCGGCCTGGATTAAAGAAGAAGCGCTTAAACACGGCGCCACGGCGCAAGTAGCCGGCGGCACACCCGCCATGTGCGACGGCATCACGCAGGGTTACGAAGGCATGGAGCTTTCTTTATTTTCCCGCGACGTGATTGCCATGAGCACAGCTATAGGCCTGTCGCACCAAATGTTTGACGGCGCACTTTACTTCGGCGTGTGCGACAAAATCGTGCCCGGGCTGATGATAGGTGCACTGAGCTGCGGCCATCTGCCCGGCATTTTCGTGCCTGCCGGGCCGATGACCAGCGGCATAGCCAATAAAGAAAAAGCCCGCACACGCCAGCAGTTTGCCGAGGGCAAAGTCGGACGAGACGCTTTGTTGGCGAGCGAAATGGGCTCTTACCACAGCCCCGGCACCTGCACATTTTACGGCACCGCCAATTCAAACCAAATGATGATGGAAATGATGGGCGTGCACCTGCCTGCGGCGGCATTCTTCAATCCCTACACCCCCATGCGCGAGGCATTGACACGCTATGCGGCCGCGCACCTAGCCGAAAGCGTGCAAAACCAGACCATTAAACCACTTGGTGAAATGCTGTCTGAAAAATCATTTGTCAACGCCCTGATCGGCCTGATGGCCACCGGCGGCTCGACCAACCACACCATGCATTTGGTTGCCATGGCGCGTGCGGCCGGCATTATTTTGAACTGGGACGATTTCGACGAAATCTCTTCCATTATCCCGCTGCTCATCCGCGTTTACCCCAACGGCCAAGCCGACATCAACCATTTCGCTGCCGCCGGCGGCCTGCCCTTCGTTATCCGGGAACTTCGCGATGCCGGCCTGCTGCATGATGATGTCGACACAGTAACGGGCCGCGGCATGGAAGCCTACACCAAAGAGCCTTTCCTGATTGATGGCAAACTGGAATGGCGGGACGCCGTGGCCGAAAGCCGCGACGAAGAAATTCTGCGCCCATTCTCCCGCCCATTCTCACCCGATGGCGGTTTGCGTCTGATGAAAGGTAATATCGGGCGCGGTGTCATCAAAGTTTCTGCCGTACGAGAACATTGCCGCATCATCGAAGCTCCTGCGATTGTGTTCAACGATCAAAAAGAAGTGTTGGCCGCATTCGAGCGGGGTGAGTTGGAACGGGATTTTGTGTGCGTTGTGCGCTTTCAAGGCCCGCGTGCCAACGGTATGCCCGAGTTACACAAGCTCACCCCCCCGCTCGGTATTTTGCAGGACCGCGGCTTTAAAGTAGCACTCGTTACCGACGGCCGCATGTCCGGCGCATCAGGCAAAGTGCCCGCCGCCATTCACATGTCGCCCGAGGCACTGCTCGGCGGCGGCATCGGCAAAATCCGCACCGGCGACCTCATCCGTTTCAACTCAATCACAGGCGAGCTTTCTGCATTGGTTAACGAAGCAGAGTGGAACGCCCGTGAAATACCCGAGCCCGACTTGAGCCACAACACCCACGGCATAGGCCGCGAGCTGTTTGCCGGCTTCCGCAGCATTGCCGGCAGCGCAGAAACTGGCGCCATGAGTTTTGGCGGCGAATTTTCCTGAACCTGATTTTTCAGACAGGCATTGCCTGTAAACCAAAACAATGCCTGTCTGAAACCAACAAATTCGGAGAAAACCCATTATGAAAAATGCACGCGAAATTCTAAGCGCCGGCGCAGTGGTGCCGGTGATGGCTATCGAAGATTTATCCACTGCCGTCGATTTAGCGCACGCTTTGGTTGAAGGCGGCATTCCCACGCTCGAAATCACCCTGCGCACAGAACACGGCATCAAAGCCATCGAACTAATCAAAAAAGAAGTGCCCAACGCCATCGTAGGCGCCGGCACGGTAATCAACGGCGAGCAGCTTAAAGCCGTGGAAAACGCGGGTGCCGAATTCGCCATCAGCCCCGGCTTCAACACCAGCTTTGCCAAAGCCGCCGAGCGCAGCGGCATCGCCGTGATTCCGGGCGTCGCCACGCCGGGCGAACTGATGCTGGCCTTGGAACACGGAATCGACACTTTAAAACTTTTCCCCGCCGAAGTTGTGGGCGGCCGTGCCATGCTCAAAGCCTTGCACGGCCCGTTTCCACAAGCCAAGTTCTGCCCCACCGGCGGCATCAGCCTTGAAACCGCACCCGAATATCTGAAACTGCCCAACGTATTGTGCGTCGGCGGCTCATGGCTTACACCCAAAGATGCCATTGCCGCGAAAGACTGGGCTGCCATTACCCGCCTGGCCAGAGAAGCAGCGGCATTACGTTCGACCTAAACAAGGCCTGTCTGAAAACAAGCTTTCACGGAAAACTCAGCAGGTGCTTGAATTATCTGCACAGCGCACACATAATCCATGCGTTACTGATGATATAAAACACCAAGCACCATGCCCGAACTGCCCGAAGTCGAAACTACCCTGCGCGGCGTTTCACCACACATCACCGGCAAAATCGTTGCCGCAGTCAACATCCGCCAGCCCAAACTGCGCTGGCCGGTGCCCGAACATCTGGCCGACACCCTTCACGGCCAGCCCGTTACCCATTGCACACGCCGCGCCAAATACCTGCTCATCCATTTTCAGACAGGCATTCTGATCATCCACTTAGGCATGTCGGGCAGCCTGCGCATTTTCACACCCAACGCCGCCCCGCCGCCCGGCAAACACGACCATGCCGACATCGCTTTTGCCGACGGCACCGTCCTGCGCTACCACGATCCGCGCCGCTTCGGCGCCATCCTCTGGTTTGCCGGTATTGCCGAGCACCACCCCCTGCTGTCAAAATGCGGCCCCGAACCGCTCAGCGAAGCATTTAATCCCGAATATCTTTATCAAAGTTTGAAAAAACGCAAATGCGTCGTAAAGCTTGCCATCATGGATAACGCATTGGTGGTGGGCGTGGGCAATATTTACGCCAACGAAAGCCTGTTCCGCGCCGCCGTTTCCCCCAAGCGCCAAGCCTGCAAAGTCAGCAAAAAAGAAGCCGCTGCACTATGCACCCACATCAAAACCGTATTGCAGCGCGCCATAGACACCGGCGGCAGCACCTTGCGCGATTTTGTCGACAGCGAAGGCAACAGCGGCTATTTCCAGCAGGAATACGCCGTTTACGGTCGCCATAACCAACCCTGCCCGCGCTGCGGCCAGCCCATCCGCAAAGAAACCATCGGCCAACGCGGCACATTTTATTGCCCGAATTGCCAGAAATAGCTTTCAGACAGGCATTCATTAAAATCCAATGCCAAAATTAATTTTATTTGAGATTCAATACCACACCCATCAAAACTATACTATTGATTTAAAATAATAATGCACACTTCATCTAGCAAATGGTTAAAATTAAGCAAACCTGCTCTACAAAAAACCCTCTGCTTCCTATAATCCACTTTTGCTTCTTATCGAACACACACTGCACATAATGTCTTACGAAAAAACGCCTCTTCTGCAACGGTTTGGCCGCCTTTGGCGCCTGAGCAAACTCATCCTCGTTCAAAGCCGCCGGTTTACCCGCCCCGAATCCGCTGTTATCAGTACCCGCAACCACATTATCAGCAGCATGAGCTGCGAAATCCTCAATGTAATGAATGTGCGGCTTGAAGTGCTCACCCCTAAAAACGGAACCGGGCACAACAGTATGCTGGTTGTTTCCAACCATGTTTCCTGGCTGGATGTTTTCGCCATCAGCGCCTTGTGTCCGAGCAGCTTCATCGCCATGAAAGAAATGCAATCATGGCCGCTACTGGGCAAAATCGCCACCAACGCAGGCACCGTGTTTATCGACCGCAAAAACCGTAAAAATATCAACCCCATCAACAAGGCTATCAGCGCGTCTTTGGAAGAGGGCCATAACGTTTGCTTTTTCCCCGAATCCGCCACTTCTTCCGGCATCGGCCTGCTGCCTTTTAAAGCGGCCTTGTTCGAGTCTGCCATCCAAGCCGACGCGCCCATACAGCCCATCGCCCTGCGCTATTACGATAGCACCGGCAGCCGCACCACCGTGCCTTCGTTTTCAGATGTCAACTTGATCAGATCGTTATGGCGCATACTGTCTATGAAAGAAATCACCGTAGTGGTAGATTTCGCGGCGCCTGTCGTTCCTTCCGAACATCCCGGTAAAGACCGCTTCGCTTTAAAAGATATGGCGGAAACGCCCATTCGTGAAAAAGTTTACGAAGATTCCCCCGAACAACCGCCTGAAGATGCGGTATTCAGTAAAGTTCCGTAAACAACATTGAGCCCAGTACAAGCAACCCAATATATTTTGAAAAGTTCGGTTTATCCGAACAGGATATAGCTTTTTGCAATAAAGGCTATTTGGATTATAAATCAGTTTCTTAGCTACAAGCAGCTTATAATTAATTAATTAGTTAATGATTTATAAAATCTATATCACGCTTTATCTAACAACATAAATTCTATAAGGAGTATCATAATGGCATTTCAAGACCGTACCGGACAACAAGTACCAAGTGTTGTTTTCCACACTCGCGTAGGTGATGCGTGGAAAGACGTATCTACCGATGATTTGTTCAAAGGCAAAAAAGTCGTTGTATTCTCCCTGCCCGGCGCTTTCACCCCCACTTGTTCTTCTACCCACCTGCCACGCTACAACGAGCTGGCTAAAGAATTCAAAGCCCGCGGCGTAGACAGCATCCTGTGTGTGTCTGTAAACGATACTTTCGTAATGAACGCATGGTTAGCAGACCAAGAAGCAGAAAATATCGTTGTAGTGCCTGACGGCAACGGTGATTTCACTGAAGGTATGGGCTTATTGGTTGACAAAGACAACCTGGGTTTCGGCAAACGCTCTTGGCGTTATTCAATGCTAGTGAACGACGGCAAAATCGAAAAAATGTTCATCGAGCCGGAAAAAGAAGGTGACCCCTTTGAAGTTTCCGATGCCGATACCATGCTGAAATTCATTGACCCCAACTGGAAAGAGCAAGAATCTATTTCTATCTTTACCAAACCGGGTTGCCAATTCTGCGCGCAAGCCAAACAATTGTTGCAAGACAAAGGCTTAAGCTATGAAGAAATCATATTGGGCAAAGACGCAACCACCGTTTCCGTACGTGCCATCACAGGTAAATATACTGCTCCTCAAGTATTTATCGGTGGCAAATACATCGGCGGCAGCCAAGAATTAGAAGCGTTTTTAGCCAAATAATTTATTCTTTATAAAATCATGGTTTAAATACCGTATCGCAACGTGCCGTTATCAAGCCATAACGGCACGTTTTAAATATCCAGACTGCCAACATTTAATATCCTTATCACTTAAAAAATCGAGCACCGCAAGATTTCTCCAGCTGTACTGATCTTAATCGTTCCTCTTCAAACAGTCTGAACCCAAAACAGCACGCCTATTATTTAGCCTATTATTTAAAGGACAACAAGAAAATGAAAACAATCCAAGCAGATGTAGTGGTTATCGGTGGCGGTACTGCCGGTATGGGCGCATTCCGCAATGCCCGTTTGCATACCGACAATGTTTACCTGATCGAAGGCCATGCTTTCGGCACAACCTGCGCCCGCGTGGGCTGCATGCCTTCCAAACTGCTGATTGCTGCTGCCGAAGCGCGTCACCATACTTTGCATACCGATCCTTTCGGCATCCATTTGGATAAAAACAGCGTTACCGTTAATGGCGAAGAGGTTATGCACCGCGTGAAATCCGAGCGCGACCGCTTTGTCGGCTTCGTTGTTGAAGATGTCGAAGCATGGCCTGCCGACAAACGCATCATGGGTCACGCCAAATTCATTGACGAACACACCGTTCAAATCGACGACCATACCCAAATCAAAGCCGACCGCATCGTGATTGCCACCGGCTCGCGCCCCTTGCTGCTTCCCGAATGGCAAGCAGTGGGCGAGCGTCTGATTGTGAATGACGACGTATTTTCTTGGGATACCTTGCCTGAAAGCGTAGCCGTATTCGGCCCCGGTGTAATCGGTTTGGAACTCGGGCAGGCTCTGCACCGCTTAGGTGTGAAAGTCCACATCTTCGGCCCCAACGGCTCTTTGGGCGGCATTTCCGATCCTGTGGTTTTGAAAGAAGCCATAGAAGTGTTCGGCGAAGAGCTGACCATGTCGCTGAAGGCCCAAACCGAAGTCAGCCTCAATAAAGAAGGCGATGTGGAAGTAAAATGGCGCGAAGGCGATAAAAGCGGCACTTTTACCGCACAATACCTGCTGGCTGCCGCCGGCCGCCGCCCGAATGTGGACAATATCGGTTTGGAAAACCTCGATATCGTGCTGGACGATCGCGGCGTGCCCAAAGCCCACCCGCTCACCATGCAAACCAGCATCCCGCACATCTTTATCGCAGGCGATGCGTCCAACCAACTGCCTCTGCTGCACGAGGCGAGCGACCAGGGCAAAATCGCCGGCGACAACGCAGGCCGCTATCCCAATATTGAAAACGGCTTGCGCCGCAGTATGATCGGCGTGGTTTTTACCAGCCCGCAAATCGCAAGTGTAGGCTTAAGATTTGCCCAAGTGCAGGAGCGCTATAAAAATATGGATTGCGTGGCCATCGGCGAAGTGTCGTTCCGCAACCAGGGCCGCAGCCGCGTGATGTTGGTTAACAAAGGCCATATGCGCGTTTATGCCGAACAAGGTTCCGGCCGCTTCATCGGCGCGGAAATCTTCGGCCCGTCGGCAGAACATTTGGCGCACCTGTTGGCTTGGGCTCACCAAGCGAAAATGACCGTTCCGCAAATGCTGGATATGCCTTTCTACCATCCCGTTATCGAGGAAGGCCTGCGCACGGCGCTGCGCGACGTGATGTCCAAGCTGAGAACCAGCGAGGAGCACAGCGAATGCAAAGAATGCCCCGGCGATTAATTTGGTTTTTATAAGTCCAAGGGCAAACACAATGCCTGTCTGAAAAAAATTTCAGACAGGCATTGTCTATTCCGGCTTGCTTCGGCTTATCTCAAAAACGGATTGTGCGTTTTTTCATGCCCGATAGTCGTCGTACGGCCGTGCCCCGGCACCACCAGAGTATCGTCCGGCAGCGTAAACAGCTTGGTTCGGATATTGTGCAGCAAATCCTCATGGTTGCCACGCGGAAAATCCGTTCGGCCTATGCTTTCGTAAAACAACACATCGCCCGCAATCAAAAGCTTGTCGTCAGGTGCATGAAACACCACATGGCCGGGCGTATGCCCCGGAATATGCAGCACCTCGAAACGGTGTTTGCCCACCGTTAAGCTTTCGTGTTCCTTGAGCCAACGATCGGGCGTGAACGAAGGCGACACGGGGAAGCCGTAATTCGCAGTCACTTCAGGCAGGCTTTCCAACAAAAACAAATCATCCTCATGCGGCCCGATAACCGGCAAAGGCTTGCGCCCCAGCATATCCACCACCCCGCCCGCATGGTCGAGATGGCCGTGCGTCAGCCACACGGCCTGCACATTCAGCCCCAGCTTTTCGGCCTCCTCCAGCAAAAACGGCGCATCGCCGCCCACATCGGTAAACACCGCATCGCGGGTTTCCTCATCCCACAAAAGCGTGCAGTTTTGGCGGAAAGGCGTAACAGGCATAATTTGGCATTTTAAAGTCATAACTTCTTTCAGACAGGCATAGCGTGTTTAATTGAAGCAGCGATTATGCCATAATCAAACCACAACCAAAACACGGGGAAAATCATGAAAACCATACTTTACGCGCTGCTCCTAAGCATCGCGGCAAACTCGGATGCGCAAGATTTGCTGCTGGCCAAAACTTTCGACGGACAAAACCTCAGCGGCTGGGCCATGAGCGAAAAGCTCGACGGCGTGCGCGCCTATTGGAACGGCAAACAGCTTATCAGCCGCCAGGGCTACGCATTCACGCCGCCCCCAAACTTTACGCACAATTTCCCGCCCTACCCGCTTGACGGCGAATTATTCAGCGCACGCGGCCGGTTCGAGCAGATTTCCGCTGCCGTGCGCACCCGGTCGGGCAACTGGCAAGGCATTAAATTCTATGTGTTTGATGTGCCGCGCGCCGAGGGTAGCTTGTACCAACGCCTGCAAGTGATTGAAGAGCGGCTGAAAGTTTATCCGGCCAATATCGAAGTGATCACGCAGATTCCGGTTCGCGATAACCGACATGCGTTTGATTTTATGAACCAAATCATCGCAGCCGGCGGCGAAGGCGCGATTGTGCGCGATCCCGCCCTGCCTTACACCAGCGGCCGCAGCAACGGTTTTTTAAAGCTCAAACCCGAACAAGACGCCGAATGCACCGTAACCGCGCATCATGAAGGCAAGGGCAAATATGCCGGCAAGCTCGGCGCCATTAGCTGCCGCAACGAATCGGGCGAATTCAGAATCGGCAGCGGCTTTAAAGACAGCGAACGCAGCAACCCGCCGCCCGTCGGCACGCTGGTTACCTACAAACACCGAGGTTACACACAAAAAGGCCTGCCCCGCTTCGCCACATTTTTACGCGTGCGCAGCGACCGGTAGGCAATAATATGTTTTGAAATAACGATTTAGCCATATCCATCCGTACCCGTTATGCAAAAAGAAAAGCAGGCCGCACTCAAAGTAGCGGCAAAATTGAAAACAAGCAAAGAGGCCAAGCTCAAAGAATGGCGCGACGTGTCGGCGCAGCAGAGTTTCGCCAACGAATTCACCGTGTCCGCCCGCTTGGGCGAGCCGGCTTTCACACAAGAGCAAGCCGATATGGTGGCCGCTTTGTTCGGCAAGTAGACCATGCCTGTCTGAAAACTCGGCTACGGTTTCGTTATGCCCCCCAGCAAGCCCGAACATGGCGGAAACCAAACCGAATTATGAAATGCCTGTCTGAAAACTTTTCAGACAGGCATTTTTCAAACCGTCAATCTTGCGCTTCCCCGCCGCTTCCAACCGCTCCGATTCGCGGCGCTTCCTGCTCCGCCGCTGCCTGCTCGGTGAGGCTTTTCTCCAATTGTTTGCCCGCTTTAATGCCCAGCTTGCGCAGCTTTTCCGCGCGGTTCACCAAATTGCCGCGGCCTTCGTAAAGCTGTTTGTAGGCCGCCTGATATTGGTTTTGCGCCTGTTCGATGTTTTTGCCCACGCTCTCCAGCGTTTGCACGAAGCCGACAAACTTATCGTAAAGTTTGCCGCCCTCTTCCGCTATGGTCAGTGCGTTTTGGTTTTGCTGTTCGTTGCGCCACAAATGCGCCACCGTGCGCAAAGTGGCCAACAGCGTGCTCGGGCCGGTGAGCATGATGCGCTTGTCAAAACATTCTTGAAACAGGTTGTTGTCATGCTGCAGGGCAAGCAGATACGCAGGCTCGACCGGGATAAACATAAACACAAAATCCAACGTGTTCACACCTTCGATTTCGCTGTATTGCTTGATCGACAAGCCTTTGATGTGGCTGCGCACGCTGGCGGCGTGGGCGGCCAATTCGCGCTCGGCATCTTCTTTCGTTTGCGCCTGAGTGTAGCGCACATAGGCGGTGAGCGACACTTTGGCGTCGATAATCATCTGCTTGCCGTCGGGCAGGTTCACCAACACATCAGGCTGCAAGCGGCGGACGCTGCCGTCTTCTTCCTGGCGGGTGGAAGATGCCTGCACGATATACTCGCGCCCTTTTACCAAACCCGAATTTTCCAACACGCTTTCCAATATCATTTCGCCCCAATTGCCCTGAGCCTTGTTTTGCGTGCCCACCAGCGCTTGGGTAAGCGCTTTGGCGTCGATATGCAGCTGGTTATTCAGGGTTTGCAGCCTTTTTAATTCGTTTTCCAGCGTCAGCCGCTCTTTGGTTTCTTTTTCATAAGTGTTCTGCACCAATTGGCTGAAGCCGCTGATGCGCTCGTTGAGCGGGTTGAGCAGTTGGTTGAGGTTTTCGCGGTTTTGCTCGGTGAAGCGTTTGGTTTTTTCTTCCAAAATATCGTTGGCAAGCGTTTGGAACTGATGGCTCAGATTGGCGCGCGCATCTTGCAGCAGGGTGATTTTTTCTTCGTGGGTGCGCCGCTCCTGCTCTATTTGCGCGTTCAGCCGCTCGTTGCTCACGCGCAAGTCTTCATAATCTTTTTTCAGACAGGCATAATCGCTCTGCCGCGCCTGCAAATCCTCAATGTGCTGATTGGCGGCGGCAAGGTTGCTTTGCACCGATTGGTGGGCTTGGCGCAGCCCGGCAAGCTCGGCTTCCGCTTCTTCTTTTTCCTGCGCGGCAAAACGGTATTGCTCGGAACGTTCGGCAAGCTGGGTATGCAGCGCCTGCCGCTCGGTTTGGTAGCGGTGGCGCAGCACCGCCCAAGTCAACAGAAACACAAACAGGCAGGCCGCGGCGGCTGCAATCAGCAGATAAATAAGTTGGTCGGTCATATTGATGCGTGAAAAGCGGAAACAAAGCCGCATGTTAGCAGATTTCGCCTCCATTCTGCCGCCGGCCAAGATAATTTTCAGACAGGCATATAAATACGGCATTCTGTTGCTTGGCTAAATCTGCCTAAAAATTGTACAATAACGTTCCTGATAATAAGCAAGACCACACTCCATCTACTATGCTCATCGGCCCCTACCAAACCGAATTTCCGCTCGCTCTGGCGCCGATGGCAGGCATTACCGACAAACCGTTCCGCAACCTTGCCCGCGCATTCGGCGCAGGTTGGGCGGTAAGCGAGATGCTGACCAGCGACCCCTCGCTCAGAAACACCAAAAAAACCCTGCGCCGCAGCGATTATCAAGGCGAAAACGGCGTGATTGCCGTGCAGATTGCCGGCAGCGACCCGGCCCAAATGGCGGAAGCTGCGCGTTACAATGTCGAGCAGGGCGCGCAGGTTATCGACATCAATATGGGCTGCCCTGCCAAAAAAGTGTGCAACGTATTGGCCGGCAGCGCCTTGCTGCAAAACGAGCCTTTGGTCGAGGCTATCCTGAATGCCGTGGTGCGCGCGGTGGATGTGCCTGTTACCCTGAAAACCCGTTTGGGCTGGAACGACGACAATAAAAACATCCGCACCGTCGCCCGCATGGCCGAACAGGCCGGCATTGCCGCATTGGCCATCCACGGCAGAACGCGCACCCAAATGTATAAAGGCGAAGCCGAATACGGGCTGATTGCCGAAGTGAAACAGAATATCAGCATCCCGCTGTGGGTCAACGGCGACATCACCAGCCCGCAGAAAGCCGCCGCCGTGCTGGCGCAAACCGGCGCCGACGGCGTGATGGTAGGCCGCGGCGCGCAAGGCCAGCCCTGGTTGTTTGCCGACATCCGCCACTACCTGCAAACCGGCGGTTTGCCAGCCCCGCTGCCGTTTGCGCAGGCCGCAGCCACCATGCTGGCGCATTTGCAGACCATGCACGATTTTTATGGAGAAACCGCAGGCGTGCGTATTGCCCGCAAGCACATCGGCTGGTACACCGCCCGTCTTCCGCAGGGTGAAGCTTTCCGCAAAGAAGCCAACCGCCTGGAAAGCGCAGCCGCCCAATACGACGCAGCAGCCCGTTTTCTCGAAAGCTGCCCGCTCGAATACTGGCCGACCGATTACAGATAAAATTACTGTGCCTGCCTGAAGAAGTTTTCAGACAGGCATTCCGTCAGACCAGACGAATCACTATAAAGGAAAACACTATGCCCGGTAGAGTGCCCGACATCGCCCATACCATCGAACAAAACCTTAACCAATATTTCCGTACGCTCGACGGCGAACCCGCCCAAGGCGTGTACGATATGGTTATCCACCAAGTAGAGCAGCCCTTGTTACGCTGCGTGATGGCACAATGCGGCGGCAACCAATCCAAAGCTGCCGCCATGCTCGGGCTGAACCGTAACACTCTGCGCAAAAAACTCATGCTGCACGGATTATTGGAAAGTTAAGTTCATCAGGCCGTCTGAAAACAAACAATTCAGGTTTTCAGACGGCCTCACGTTTTCATGTGCCATTGATACGGTTTTAACCATGTCTGTAAGGAGAAACAAAATGAAAAAATCATGCTTTGCTGCTGTTTTATTATGTGCCGCAGTTTCTGCCGCTGCCGCAGAAAAAATCAGCGAGCGGAAAGAAATGGAAATTTTGGCTTGGAGCAATAAGAAAGATGTCCGCTTGGAGCAGCAAATCCAACGCGCGCTGGCGCCGCTGGCGAAAAGTCGCGGCTGGGCGGTGCAGCGCGGCACCGATATCAATAATGATGCCGGTGTGTATTATTCGACCAAGCAGGATTCGGCAGAATGTGATGGCGCACAAGTCTGTACGGTAATGGCCGTGTATTACAACACCCACCCCGAATGCCGCAAGGTGAAGATGTATGGTAAAACGTATTTTGAGAAAAACCCGGGCGGCAGCGGTCGCGATACTTATTTCACCACCCATAAAAACGTCTGCTACCAATTATCGGTAGTGGGCAGAAAAAACGGCGAGGCGGTGGCTAAAGCTTTGAAAAGCGGCATGTAAGCGTCAACACATATGCCGATGGAGGCAAATGTACGGTTTCAGACGGCCTGCACGCGAAAAGACGGCGGCAGGCCGTCTGAAAAAATACTGTTTTAATTTTGAATGTTTTTTCGACTCAATGTATTAACCAAACAAAGGAACCGACATGGCAACCGTAAAACGTGCCCTCATCAGCCTGTCCGACAAAACAGGCGCCGTAGAATTTGCCCGCGCATTAAACGAAATGGGCGTTGAAATCCTTTCCACCGGCGGCACCGCCAAGCTTCTGGCCGACGCAGGCGTGCCCGTGATAGAGGTGGCCGACTACACCGGCTTCCCCGAAATGCTCGACGGCCGCGTGAAAACCCTGCACCCCAAAATCCACGGCGGCATCCTCGGCCGCCGCGATTTGAGCGAACACGTTGAAAAAATGAAAGAGCACGACATCGGCAACATCGACTTGGTGTGCGTCAACCTCTACCCCTTTGCCGCCACCATCGCCAAGCCCGGCTGCACGCTGGAAGACGCAATTGAAAACATCGACATCGGCGGCCCCACCATGGTTCGCTCCGCCGCCAAAAACTGGAAACATGTTGCCATCATCACCGACAACGGCGACTTCGCCCCCGTCATCGAAGAGCTGCAAAACAATAGCGGCCGGCTGAGCGACAAAACCCGCTTCAACCTCTCGCGCAAAGCCTTCAGCCACACCGCCCAATACGACGGCATGATTTCCAACTACCTCACCAGCGTGTGCGACGAAAAACTCAGCGGCGAGCCGCAAATCAACGAGTTTCCCGCCCAAATCAACCAAAGCTGGCTCAAAGTTCAGGAAATGCGCTACGGCGAAAACCCGCACCAGCAAGCCGCGTTCTACCGCGATTTCTACCCCGCTGCCGGCAGCCTTTCCGCCTATACCCAGCTGCAAGGCAAAGAATTGTCTTACAACAACATCGCCGACGCCGATGCCGCATGGGAAGCCGTGAAAGCCTTCGACCAACCCGCCTGCGTGATTGTAAAACACGCCAACCCGTGCGGCGTGGCCGTGGCAAACGACACGCTTACCGCCTACAAACTGGCCTTTGCCACCGACACCACCAGCGCATTCGGCGGCATCATCGCGTTTAACCGCGAAGTGGACGCCGACACGGTAGAAGCCGTAACCGGCCAGTTCCTCGAAGTGTTGATGGCGCCCAAGTTCACCGACAAAGCCAAAGAAATCATTGCTGCCAAGAAAAACGTGCGCGTACTCGAAGTGCCGCTGATGGCCGGTGCCAACCGCTTCGAACTCAAACGCGTGGGCGGCGGCCTGCTGGTGCAAACGCCCGACATCCACCGCATCAAACGCGACGATTTGAAAGTGGTTTCCAAACGCCAGCCGACAGAGCAAGAGTGGCAGGACTTAATGTTTGTGTGGAACGTGGCCAAATTCGTGAAATCCAACGCCATCGTATTCGGCAAAGGCGGCCAAACCTACGGCATAGGCGCCGGCCAGATGAGCCGCGTCGATTCCACCCGCATCGCTGCGCGTAAAGCGCAAGACGGCGGCTTCAACCTCAACGGCGCCTGCGCCGCTTCCGACGCCTTCTTCCCCTTCCGCGACGGCATCGACGTGATTGCGGAGCAAGGCATCAAAGCCATCATCCACCCCGGGGGCTCCGTGCGTGACGAAGAAGTGTTTGCCGCAGCCGACGAGCACGGCATCACCATGGTGCTCACAGGCGTGCGCCACTTCCGCCACTAATGCCCGCATAAACAATGCCTGTCTGAAAACTTTTCAGACAGGCATTTTGTATTGTTGGCAAGGTGTCGCGAATAAACTTAAAAATCAACACACCCGTCATACTCGGGCTTGACCCGAGTATGACGAGTTTACTATTTTAAGTGGATTCTCTCTCTTCCGCCCACTTCGGCTGCCTCTTCAACACCTCCTCATAAACCGGACAACTTACCGTATGCGCACCGGGCAAATACCCCGTGCTCATCAGAAACTCTTTCACAATCTCGCCGCCGACAAACTTAAAATGCTTTTTAAACAGCTTCACCCATTCAGACAGGCCTCTCGGGTGATGCGCGTCCAGCCAGCTCTTAAACGAACCGTATTCCTGCTGCAAAGCCAAAATCCGCCCGGCATTATAAATTGCCGCATTGATTTTCAAACGGTTGCGGACAATGCCCGCATCATTCAGCAAACGCCCGCGGTCGGCTTCGGTGTAAGCCGCAACGGCGGCAATGTCAAACCCCGAATAAGCCGAGCGAAACGCCGCCTGCTTCTTCAATATCAACGTCCAACTCAACCCGGCCTGATTGATTTCCAACACCAGCCGCCCAAACAATTCATTGTCGTCATCAAGCGGAAAGCCGTACACACAATCGTGATAATGCTTGTTCGGATTATCCGTATCCGGTGGCAGCGCGTTGGCAAAGTCGCAGTAAGTCATTTCAGACAGGCCTTTTATATAGACAATGTTATCGGCACACAGTAATGATAGGATTAAACCATCATCATAACGATAGGAGGGCATCGTTTATTATGCCCTCCCAATTCTTGAAACAAAGATTAATACGTCGCTTTCTGCCCCAAACCTGCCGACTTGCAATAATTGCCGTGATCCGACCATTTGGCGCGCTCACCGGAAAGGGGGCGGCCGCCGGTCGCATAATTATCACAGGCGGGATCAAAATGTTTGGTGGCAGAATGGTCAGGATAAGGTTTGACGGTCAAATTATCCGTATCGAGATAACTGCATGCGCTTAATAAACACACGCAAAGAGCAGCCGAAAGCCTCTTTGCCGCCGTCGTTTTTGCGGCGGCACGCATTACGGATGCAGAATACAAAAAGGTTTCCAAACGATTCGCACGGGTAAAGTCCCGATTCGGATTGCCGCCCTTACCCTCAACCGGAGAAAGGTTTCCCGAAATGCGTTCTAATTCTTGCACCTTGTTTTGCCGCATCATCAAGCTCCTGCGCTAAATTTGTCAAATACAATTGAGTGGAATACCGCCTTTTTGTTCGCAGGATTTACGTTTTTATACCGATTTATGATGGCCCGGCTGCAAAACAACTTCATCCCAACGCATAATCCACCGCTGCCAGCGCATGGATTTCTGCGCTGTCAAACACGGGAATCGGGCAATCCTGCTGCTTGAGCAAAAGCCCGATTTCGGTGCAGCCGAATATCACGCCTTGCGCGCCCTGCTCTTTCAGACAGGCAATGATGTCGAGGTAAGCGCGCTTGGCAGCCGGTTCAAAGCGGTTTAGGCACAGCTCCTCGAAAATGATGCGGTGGACGGTGTGTTGCTGCGTATCTGCGGGCACCAGTGTTTCAATGCCGTGTTGTTTCATGCGCTCGGTGTAAAAACCGTCGCTCATGGTGAAACGTGTGCCGAGCAGGCCTACTGTGTTCAGCCCTTGCGCTTTCACGGCTTGGGCGGTGGTATCCACCACATGCAGCAGGGGGATACCGACTGCGCTTTGTATGGCGTCGGCAATTTTGTGCATGGTATTGGTGGCCAACACCAACACATCCGCCCCCATGCTTTCGAGTTTACGCGCGCTTGCCGCCAAAATTCGGCCTGCGCCCGCCCAGTCGCCCACTTTTTGCAGGCGCACAATGGTTTCAAAATCAATGCTGTGCATCACGATGTCGGCGCTGTGGTTGCCGCCCAGTCGCGCGTTGGTTTCGCGGTTGATGATTTGGTAATACGACACGGTGCTTTCAGGGCTCATGCCGCCGATGATGCCTATGGTTTTCATGATATGCCGCCGGATGGTTTTTCAGACAGACATTCGTCTCCAATGAAAGCTTGATGCCTGTCTGAAAAATATAAATCAATTGTAAAGCGGGCATCTCTGCCCGCCCTACTCCAATCGCTGTTGATATTAACTGATTTCCGCAGCGTATTGCTCGGCGGTCAGCAAACCGTCTAAATCAGCGGCGTTAGCCGGTTTGATTTTGAAGAACCAGCCTGCGCCGTATGGTTCGCTGTTGGCCGTTTCGGGTGCATCTACCAAATCTTGGTTGATTTCCACCACTTCGCCGGCAATCGGCGCGTACACATCGGAAGCGGCTTTCACCGATTCCACCACACCGGCCTGCTCTTCGGCAGCCAGATTCACGCCCACTTCGGGCAGCTCCACAAACACGATGTCGCCCAGCAGCTCTTGCGCATGCTCGGTGATGCCCACGGTTACGGTGCCGTCTGCTTCCAGACGCAGCCATTCGTGGCTGGATACATATTTCAAATCAGCAGGAATATTGCTCATGGTTTGTTCTCCGTTGGTTGAGATGGGCGGGACGGCCGCCGCGATGGTTAAACAGTTTTTCAGACAGGCATTGTATCAAGATGCCTGTCTGAAATAAAAATCAAATCTTAATTTCCGCACCCAAAAGCTTCACAAACTGTGCCAGCCATGCCGGATGCGCAGGCCATGCGGGCGCGGTAACCAAATGGCCACTGGTTACGGCATCGGTAACCGCAATATCGGCATAATCGCCGCCTGCCGCACGCACGTCGGGCGCGCAAGCCGGATAAGCCGAGCAGCGCCGCCCTTTCAGAATATCCGCCGCCGCCAAAAGCTGCGCGCCGTGGCACACTGCGGCAATCGGTTTTTCAGCCGCATCAAACTCGCGCACAATCTCAATCACGCGCGGGTTCAGGCGCAAATATTCCGGCGCCCGGCCGCCGGGAATCACCAAACCGGCATAATCGGCGGCGTTTACTTTATCGAAATCATAATTCAGCGCAAAATTATGGCCGCGCTTTTCGCTATACGTTTGCTCGCCTTCAAAATCATGCACAGCCGTCGCCACCGTGTCGCCCGTTTTTTTATCGGGGCACACGGCATGAACTTCATAGCCCAATCCCAGCAAAAACTGAAATGGCACCATGATTTCGTAATCTTCGGCATAATCGCCCGCCAACAGCAGGATTTTCTTGCTCATTTGTTCTCCTTAGTTATTGTTACGTTTTCAGACAGGCATGTTAACGAAATGCCTGTCTGAAAATATATTGATTGTACGGTTGCCTTTAGGCGCCGGTACAACTACCGGGGTTTAACACATCATATCTGTAAGCTTTAGGTATGGGTTAAGCAACTCTTGTTTTCTTTATGTAATAACTGTGTCTGTTGCTACGTTTACTATTTCTCTGCTAATCCCCTGACTTTCAAATCATTTAGAAAATTAGCAATATTTTCTTGCATAGCCCGATTACGAGCCTCTGATGCTCTCACTATTCCTGCAAAAGCATAATCCCCAGATACCTCACCATATGACTCAATATTTTGATCATACAAATAAGCCCCTGAACTTCTATCCAGAATCTGATATCGGACAATAACATGCGTTTTAAAGCGAACACCCATTCCCGGGGTTTCAAACTTCATTATCTTGGCTAATAAGCTGACACTTTTTCCTTGCTGATTAAAGAACAATTGAGATTTTAAAATAGCTTCTTCCAAAGAAGATCTAAAAGTTTCTTTTAACGAAGACTCATAAACATTACCTGCAAAACCAACTTGAATCTGACCCAACTGCTCATTTGATTTAGCCGAAGTAACAATAATTGATTTCAAATCAGCATTAAGTCTTTGTTCTTCATTAACAACAACTTTACCCTCATCAGGCGTAAAATTTAGAGGAGGAATCGAGGCACAACCTGATACTAATGTAGTAATCCCTACCAACATTGATATAAAAAATTGCTTTTTCATTTTTCTCAAATCTTTAGTACAAATATTATTTACTTTATCTGAAAACAAATTGCTCTAGAACATTAAATGTAATATAGACAATTTATTTTTCCAGACGACCAACTTTCTGTTGGTCGCCTGAAACCACAAACCTCAATCAAACTGTTTCTGCCCATTCCGTACAAACGGCAGTTTCAACACGCGCACGTCCACTTCTTTGCCGCGAATCACCACTTTGGCGGCGTCGCCTTCAAACGTTTTGGGCACGCGGGCAATGGCGATGGATTGTTTCAGGCTGGGGGAAAACACGCCGCTGGTGGTGATGCCTTTGCCTTGTTCGGTAACGACTTCCATGCCTTCGCGCAATACTCCGCCTTTGGCCAACAGCAGTCCGACTTGTTTCACGTCCACGCCTTTTTCTTTGAGGGCGACGAGGGCGGTTTTGCCGATGAAGTCGCGGTTTTCGTCTTTCAAGTCCACCGTCCAGCCCATGCCGGCTTGCAGGGGGCTGGTTTCGTCGTTCATATCGTGGCCGTAGAGGTTCATGCCGGCTTCCATGCGCAGGGTGTCGCGTGCGCCGAGGCCGCAGGGTTGTACGCCGGCTTCGCGCAGCGCGGTAAAGAAGGCGGTGGCTTCGGTACCGGGCAGGATTACTTCTACACCGTCTTCGCCGGTGTAGCCGGTGCGGGCGACAAACCAGTCGTTGCCCAAATCTGCGCCTTGGAAGGGCTTGAGCACGTTGACGGTTTCGGCCCATTCGGGTTTGACGGCGAGCAGTTTTTCAATGGCTTTTGGGCCTTGCACGGCGAGCATGGCGAGGTCGTAGCGGGGGGTGATTTCGATGCCGAACGCTTCGCCGACTTTGGCAAATTGTGCCAAGTCTTTTTCACGGGTAGCGGCGTTGGATACGATGCGGTATTGGGTTTCGGCTTCGTTGGTCCGGTAAACGATAAGGTCGTCCATCACGCCGCCGTTGTCGTTGAGCATGGCGGAATAGAGGGCTTTGCCGACGAACGAAAGTTTGGCTACGTCGTTGGCGAGCAGTTTTTGCAGCCATGGTTTGGCTTGGCTGCCTTTAATGTCGGAAACGAGCATGTGGGATACGTCGAACATGCCTGCGTCGGTGCGCACGGCTTCGTGTTCTTGGATTTGCGAGCCGTAGTTGACGGGCAGCTCCCAGCCGGCAAAATCAACGAGTTTGCCGGCTGCGTCTTTATGGGCTTGGTTGAACGGGGTGGTTTTGAGGGTAGTCATGTTTCAGGTCTCCGAATAGGGGGAAATGGCCGCAACGTATCTATGCGGTTGCTTTTCACGCGCCCCTATCTGTCCTTTAACCTGAGATTTTCGGCCGGTTTGAAGCATTCAAACGCCTTTTCCCCTTCGGTGGGCGCCGCTGCGCCGCTCTCCAGATGTTTGTGATAAATGCAGTCCTTTTGCCTGAGCGATTTAAGGGTGTCTGCGCCTTCGGCGGTTACGGTGTAATCGGGTGTAACGCTCTCCTGCACGGGCATGATTATGGCTAAAATCCCCCCGAGCGGCAAGATTTTCCTCAAGAAAAACCCTTCGGCGGCGGCATATGGATGATGCGGGCGGTTTGCGTATTCATCCGTTTAGCTAAAAAAACATATAATTTTAAAAAAAAATAATTTTTTAAACTATTGTGCGTTAAATAAAATTATCATATATTTGGATTCCAGCACTCTGCATTGTCTACATTAAAAGAAAAAAAGGATGAAACCATGCCACAAACCGTAACCTTGGATAAAACCGATCTGAAAATCTTGCAGGTTTTGCAGGAAAACGGCCGCTTAACCAACGTGGAGCTTTCGGAACGCGTTGCCCTCTCCCCTTCCCCCTGCCTGCGCCGCTTAAAGCAGCTTGAAGACGCGGGCATTATCCGCCAATATGCCGCGCTGCTTTCCCCCGTGGCGGTTCAACTCGGTTTGCAGGCTTTTATCAGGGTTTCCATCAACAAAGCCAGCGAAGCGCGCGACGATTTCGCCGCTTCGGTGCAAAGCTGGCCCGAAGTATTAAGCTGTTTTGCGCTCACCGGTGAAACGGATTATCTGCTGCACACGTTTTTCACGGATATGAACGCATTCTCCCATTTCGTGCTCGACACCCTGCTTTCCCACCCTGGCGTACAAGATGCGCAATCAAGCTTTGTGTTGAAAGAAATCAAAAAAACCACGGCCCTGCCGCTCGGACACTTGCAAAAGGATTAATGCCTGTCTGAAAAACAAATGCCTGTCTGAAAGTTTTCAGACAGGCATTGCTACATTAAATCGACTTTATAAAGTACATACGTCCTGCTCAAGCCTAATTCAAGCATATCCGAAAGCTATTGGCGTTTAAAGTACTCGAAGCAAGTTTGAATATGACGAGTATATGTTTCTTTAAAAATGCCTGTCTGAAAACTTTCAGACAGACATTTTTCTGGCCGCCTTATTTCTTCAATTCCGCCAGAATCTCATCCACAGTCGCTTTGGCATCACCGAAACACATCACGCTGTTTTCATTGAAGAACAGCGGATTTTGCACGCCGGCATAGCCTGTGTTCATCGAGCGTTTGAACACCACCACTTCTTTGGCCTTCCACACTTCCAATACCGGCATACCGGCAATCGGGCTGTTCGGGTCGGTTTGGGCGGCGGGGTTCACGGTATCGTTCGCGCCGATCACCAGCACCACGTCGGTTTCGGGGAAATCGTCGTTGATTTCGTCCATTTCCAATACGATGTCGTAAGGCACTTTAGCTTCGGCCAGCAATACGTTCATGTGTCCGGGCAGACGGCCTGCTACGGGATGGATACCGAAGCGCACTTCCACGCCTTGTTTGCGCAGTAAGTCAGTGATTTCGGCAACGGGGTATTGCGCTTGTGCAACGGCCATACCGTATCCGGGCGTGATAATCACTGAGTTTGCGCCTTTGAGCATTTCGGCCACTTCGGCGGGTTTCACTTCGCGGTATTCGCCGATTTCTTCTCCGCCTGCTGCTGCGGAAGAACCATCGGTGCCGAAGCCGCCTGCAATCACGGAAATGAACGAGCGGTTCATGGCTTTACACATAATATAAGACAGAATCGCACCGCTTGAGCCGACCAACGCACCGGTAACAATCAGCAAGTCGTTGGCAAGCATAAAGCCCGCTGCGGCAGCCGCCCAGCCTGAATACGAGTTCAACATGGAAACTACTACCGGCATATCTGCACCGCCGATGGAAGCCACCAAATGCCAGCCGAACGCGAGTGCAATAGCGGTCATCAGAATCAGAGCCAACCAGCTGCCGTCGTCAGCCGATACAAACACCAGCATCAGGATAAACGACACCACCAAGGCAGCCAGATTCAGCTTGTGTTTATGCGGTAGTTGCAAAGGCGCGCTACTGAGTTTGCCGTTCAGTTTGCCGAACGCCACAATCGAGCCGGTAAAGGTTACGGCACCGATGAAAATGCCGAGGAACACTTCCACCAAATGAATGGTGTGCATATCGGAAGACACATTGCCCGATTCGATAAAACTGTTGAAACCCACCAACACGGCAGCCAAACCTACGAAGCTGTGCAGCAAGGCAATCAGTTCGGGCATTTCGGTCATTTCCACTTTTTGGGCTTTGTAAACACCGATGGCCGCACCAATGGCCATAGCGATGATAATCCAGCCCAAGCCTGCGGTTTGCTCGCTGAACACGGTGGCAATCAGGGCGATAATCATACCGGCGATGCCGTAATAGCAGCCGTTTTTGGCGGTTTCCTGTTTCGACAGGCCGGCCAAAGAAAGAATAAATAAGATTGCGGCGACGATATATGCCGCGGTAACTAATCCAGATGACATTCCCGCCTCCTTAACCTTTACGGAACATATTCAACATGCGGCGGGTAACGTAGAAGCCGCCGAAGATATTGATGCTGGCAATCAGCACGGCAATAAAGGCGAGGAACGACACCACACCGTTGCCCTGCCCGATTTGCAGTAACGCGCCCACCACGATAATGCCGGAGATGGCATTGGTTACCGACATCAGCGGCGTGTGCAGCGAATGGCTCACGTTCCACACCACGTAATAGCCGATCACGCAAGCCAGCACGAACACGATAAAGTGGTTTAAGAACTCAGCAGGCGCAACGGCACCCATCCACAATACCAACACCGCACCGATTACGGCAGGAGCCAGTTTTTTCCATGTCGGAACGGGTTTCGGCTCGGGTTTCGCCACAGGTGCGGCTTGCGCTTGCTGTTGCGGCGCGGCGGAAACCTGAATCGCTGGCGGCGGGAACGTGATTTCGCCGTCGCGGGTAACGGTCATGTTGCGGATAATCACATCTTCAAAATCAAGCGCAATTTCGCCGTCTTTATTCGGGCTTAACAGCTTGCTCAGGTTCACAAGGTTGGTGGCGTAAAGCTGTGAAGACTGGCCGGCCAAACGGTTGGCCATATCGGTGTAGCCGATGATTTTCACGCCGTTACCGGTAACGAACAGCTCGCCCGGTTTGGTCAACTCGCAGTTGCCGCCGGTAGCCGCAGCCAAATCGACAATTACCGAACCCGGCTTCATGCTTTCCACCATTTCTTTGGTAATCAGCTTCGGCGCAGGTTTGCCCGGAATGGCAGCAGTCGTGATGATGATGTCCACTTGTTGGGCTTGCTCGGCAAACAGTTTCATTTCCGCCGCGATAAACTCTTCGCTCATCACTTTGGCGTAACCGTCGCCGCTGCCGCCGGACTCTTGCGGAAAATCGAGCTTCAGGAATTGGCCGCCCATTGATTCGATTTGTTCGGCCACTTCCAAACGGGTATCGAATGCTTTAACCACCGCGCCCAACGAGTTTGCCGTACCAATCGCCGCCAAACCGGCCACGCCTGCGCCAATCACCAGCACTTGCGCCGGCGGCACTTTACCCGCGGCGGTAATCTGGCCGGTAAAGAAACGGCCGAACGCATTCGCCGCTTCAATCACGGCGCGGTAGCCGCTGATGTTCGCCATAGACGACAGCGCATCCAATGCCTGCGCGCGTGAAATACGCGGCACCATATCCATCGCCAGCACGTTCACTTTTTGATCGGTGAGTTTTTGCACCAACTCGGGATTTTGTGCGGGCCATAAAAAGCTTACCAATGTTTGGCCTGCATTCAAATATTCAATTTCAGTTTCAGATGGCGCGTTCACTTTATAGATCAACGGGCAAGACCACACCTCGGCTGTGTCAGCCACCGTTGCTCCGGCAGCCTCATACGCCGCATCGTCCAAACTGGCTGCCAAACCCGCGCCTTTTTCCACTACCACTTCAAAACCCAACTTTTGTAGCTGAGTTACAGTCGAAGGGGTACCGGCAACGCGTGTTTCCAGCGCCAATGTCTCCTTCGGAATGCCGATTCTCATAACTAAATCCTTTAATAGATTAAAAAATTAAACAAGCTAAAACCAAGAATCTAATTTGTAAATTAATTACAAAATTTATTTAATTGCTCAAAATTTTGTTACACCTTTGTTATAACGAATTTAGCAGCCGCTGACAATACTTATAGCCGAAAAACTTAATACTCAGCCAGCCGTAGGCAGTATGGATAATATGGAAAGGCAGTGCAACACATGGGATATGAGCTTTGTAACCTTTTCAGTTTGGGGTATAAGCTGGAACTGGTATCAAACGAAAACCAGCGTTCACGTGGCCGGCCCGGATTGTGAAATTTCCAATAAACCCACACAACACCACCTCTATTTGACAACCACTTTTCAGACAGGCCAAATACCCTTAAGCCATTAGTCAATCTTGGCTACTGTTATAGTTAAACCACTTAATTTTAATAACAGTTCAGTCATGCTCGGGCTTGACCCGAGTATCTCCTAAATTTACCGAAGCTCAAGATACTAGGGACAAGCCCAAGTGTGATGAGTGTACTATCAAGTAAGTTGCTGCTTGAGCAGCTTACAAAATCGTTCTCTTTGAGCTAAGGTGCAACAACACCGTAAAATTTAAGCTGATTGACTATAATGGAAAATAAAAGTTAAAGGTGTACCCTGCCCATACCAATGATTCAGTTGATCC
>NZ_JH165159.1:739721-742638 GCF_000227765.1 Neisseria wadsworthii 9715 | reverse complement strand
GATCCATCTATTGCAAATAGGACATGAATTGTTCAGCATAATTCCAAACAAAGATGCCTGTCTGAAAATTTTTCAGACAGGCATCTTTACGTGAACAAATCGATTGAATTACGTACCTAAATACCAAAATTTAGCCGCCCATGCCGCCGCAACAATCCAAACCATTGGCGTTACTTCTTTGGCTCGGCCACAGATTAATTTAATCACGGCATAAGTGATAAAGCCCATTGCAATGCCATCTGCAATAGAATAAGAAAAAGGCATAAAAATAATGGTAATAAAAGCAGGCGCGGCTTCGGTCATATCGTTCCAGTCAATTTCCGTTGCACTGCGCATCATGTGCACACCGATATAAAGCAAAGCTGGCGCAGTAGCAAACGCTGGCACTGCTTTTGCCAGCGGCGAAAACCATAAACATGCCAACATCAACACGCCCACGGTAACTGCTGTCAAGCCTGTTCTGCCGCCTGCCGCCACACCGGAAGCGCTTTCAATATAAGGAGTGGTAGAAGATGTGCCCAAAGCTGCGCCGGCCACAATAGCAGTAGAATCGGCAAACAAGGCCTTTTTTAAACGTGGCAATTTACCGTTTACCAAAAGCCCTGCCCGATGCGATACACCAACCAAAGTACCGGTGCTGTCAAATAAATCCACTAAGAAAAACACGAAAATTACCGCAATCATACTGCCGTTAAACAGACCATTAAAATCCATCTGCATAAACGTTGGTTCAATGCTCGGAACAGCAGATATCAGCCCTTCGAATTTGGTTAAGCCTAAAGCTGCTGCGATTGCCGTAATCGCTAAAATCGCAAGAATAATCGCACCTTTCACACGGAAGCGATCCAGCATGATGACAAGAAAAAAACCTAACAAAGCCAGAATGGGCGGCCAATTAATCATTTTTACTTCAGGATTATCTGGTGAAGGCACGCGGAATTGCCCCATACCAACCAAAGTGGCCGGATTATCAACGATCACCCCAGCACCTTTTAACGCAATCAATGCCAAAAACATACCAATACCCGCCGCAATAGCCATCTTCAGACTCATCGGCAAAGCATTGACCAACATTTCGCGCACTTTCAGAAAACTAAATACGATAAAGATAATACCCGACATAAACACTGCCGCCAAAGCCACCTGCCAAGGCACGCCCATACCGTCTACTACGGCGTAAGTAAAATAAGCGTTCAAACCCATCCCCGGAGCCAGAGCAATCGGATAATTAGCCAAAGCACCCATGATAAAGCAGCCGATAGCAGCTGAAATACACGTGGCCACGAACACCGCGCCAAAATCCATACCGGCATTAGAAAGGGTTAGCGGGTTCACAATCACGATATAACACATGGTTAAGAAAGTGGTTAAACCTGCCAATATTTCGGTGCGGACATTAGTGCCGTTTTCCTTAAGCTTGAATAGTTTTTCAAGCAGATTATTTTGTGAGTCAGTCATAATCATCCAGATTGAATAAAGGTTGATAAAACAATGCAGAATGCCTGTCTGAAACATTTCAGACAGGCATCGATATATTAAGCTGCTATCATCTCACCACGCAATGAGAATGTAAACGCTTCGGTAATCTCAAGCTCCACCATCTGGTTAATTAACCCAAGATCTCCGGTAAAGTTGACAACACGGTTATTCGCTGTACGCGCTTGTAGCTGGTCAGGGTCTTTTTTCGATACACCTTCAACCAAACAACGCTGGATTGTACCCAACATAGTTTGATTGATACGAGCCGTTTCTTGCTCAATTACTTCATTCAAAGCTTCAAGACGGCGCACTTTTTCTTCATGCGGCGTTTCATCAGGTAGGTTGGCCGCCGGCGTACCCGGACGCGGACTATAGATAAATACGAAGCTCAGGTCAAAAGCGATATCTTTCACCAATTTCAAAGTCTGCTCAAATTCCCGCTCAGTTTCCCCTGGAAAACCCACAATGAAATCTGAGCTCAAGCACAAATCGGGGCGGATTGCTCGTAATTTTCGGATAATAGACTTATATTCCAAAGCCGTGTAACCACGCTTCATTGCACTTAACACTCGATCAGAACCACTCTGGATCGGCAAATGCAAATGCGATACCAACTTTGGCAAATCTTTATAGCATTCAATAATCCTGTCGCTGAATTCACGTGGATGACTTGTGGTAAAACGCATCCTTTCAATACCTGGAATTTCATGCACAATCCGCAGCAACATCGCAAAATCACAAATCTCACCATCGTCCATCAGTCCGCGGTAAGCATTCACATTTTGCCCCAGCAAGTTAATCTCTTTCACACCCTGCTGTGCCAAATTGGCAATCTCGGTTAACACATCGTTTAAAGGGCGCGAAAATTCTTCCCCACGCGTATAAGGAACCACACAAAAAGAGCAGTATTTCGAGCAACCCTCCATAATCGAAACAAATGCCGAACCACCTTCAACCCGCGCAGGCGGCAAATGGTCAAACTTCTCAATTTCAGGAAAGGAAATATCAACTTGAGATTTGCCTGTTTCTTTCTTATCATCGATCATTTGCGGCAAACGATGCAGTGTTTGCGGTCCAAACACAACATCAACAAAAGGAGCACGCTTAACAATCGCCTCACCTTCTTGCGAAGCAACACACCCTCCCACGCCAATAATCAAATTAGGATTCTTTTCTTTTAAAGGTCTTACGCGCCCTAAATCCGAGAATACTTTCTCTTGTGCTTTTTCTCGAACGGAACAAGTATTAAACAGAATAATATCTGCCTCATCAGCATTATCAGTTTGTTCTAAATCTTCTCCCTCAGCCAAAACAGACAGCATCTTTTCGCTATCGTATTCATTCATTTGGCAACCAAAAGTACGGATAAATACTTTTTTCATAATAAGGTTCTACTTTCTTCAGGTAACCCGTAATCGCGGGGCTGACTAATTTAAAA
>NZ_JH165159.1:725078-739504 GCF_000227765.1 Neisseria wadsworthii 9715 | reverse complement strand
TAAAAAATTATTTGATTGCAAAAACGCCTTAGACTTATTGGCCTCATAAGTTTTATTTTGGAAATTTACATTTCCTCCAATACAGTATGGAATATCCAATCTCTTGGTTATCGCTTCAATTCTTTCAGACAGGCCTTCAAGCTTATAACAATTAAACTAAATATCCAGCACACAGCTGCTTGCTATATAAAAATCAATACTAATTAAAATATTAAGGACCGAATTCCATAATAAAACAATATGGATTTCAGTCCTTTTTCATGTCAACTACCTAAATATAGGTTAAAAGTTAACAGCATTAATTGATACAAGTCACTGCAATTACTCAGCAGCCTCTGCCGCTTTGTCTACCAATTCAACCAAAGCAAGAGGAGCATTGTCGCCTTTACGGAAACCGTATTTCAAGATGCGCACATAGCCACCATTGCGGCTAGCAAAACGCGGACCTAAATCATCAAACAATTTAACAACAACATCACGATCACGAGTGCGGTTGAATGCTAAACGACGGTTGGCCAAAGAAGGCTTCTTACCCAAAGTAATCAGAGGTTCAACAACACGGCGCAATTCTTTAGCTTTAGGCAAAGTAGTCACGATTGTTTCATGTGACAATAAAGAATTCGCCATATTGCGCAACATTGCAGCACGATGGCTGCTGGTACGGTTTAATTTACGGTTACCATTACGATGACGCATGTCATTATCCTTTAATATTTAAACTTACGGCTTTTCCAACCCAACAGGAGGCCAAGCTTCTAGTTTAGAACCCAACGTCAAGCCTTTGGATGCCAATACTTCTTTAATTTCATTCAAAGATTTACGACCCAAATTCGGAGTTTTTAATAACTCAGTTTCAGTACGTTGGATTAAATCACCAATATAATAAATATCTTCAGCTTTTAAGCAGTTAGCCGAACGCACCGTCAGTTCCAAATCGTCAACCGGTCTAAGCAGAATAGGATCAATAGGCGGAGCTTTCTCCTCAACCTCTTCTACCGAAGTCCCTTGCAAATCAGCAAAGATAGACATTTGGTCAATCAAAATGCGAGCAGCACTACGGATTGCTTCCTCAGGATCCAAAGAACCGTTTGTTTCTATATCCAGAACTAAACGATCCAAATCCGTACGTTGTTCAACCCTTGCAGCTTCTACATCAAAACTAACTCGACTGATAGGCGAAAAGCTCGCATCCAGTTGAATAGAACCAATCCTGTTATCATCACGCCCCGCTCGACGACCAGAAACAGATTGATAGCCACGCCCTTGTTCAACTTTGATTTCCATGTCAATGCTACCTGCACTAGCCAAGTGACAAATCACATGATCAGGATTAATAATTTCTACATCATGTGGTAGATCAATATCACCAGCCAAAACCGGACCAGCACCCGACTTCTTCAAAGTCAATAGAACTTCACTACGGCCATGAAGCTTAAATACAATACCTTTAATGTTCAAAAGAATATCTACAACATCTTCCTGAACACCATCTAAAGTAGAATATTCGTGTAATACCCCGGCAATAGTAACTTCAGTAGGCGCGAAACCATTCATGGACGACAGTAAGATACGGCGCAAAGCATTACCTAAAGTATGACCGAAACCGCGCTCAAAAGGCTGCATAGATACTTTTGCTCTAGTTGAAGATAAGGTATCTACATCAATTTGACGAGGTCTCAAAAATTCGGAAGTGCTATTTTGCATTTAACTGTCCCTCACAGAGCTAGTATTATTTAGAGTAGAACTCAACCACTAGCTGTTCATTAATATCGCCATACAGCTCAGATCGATCTGGCATATTTTTAAATATACCTTCCATCTTACCTGCATCCACAGAAACCCAGCTCGGCAGACCGATTTGTTCTGCCAATCCTAGTGCTTCTTGAATCCGAACTTGCTTTTTAGCCTTTTCACGTACAGCAACTACATCACCTGGTTTTACTTGGTATGAAGGAACATTGACAACCTGTCCATTAACAGTAATTGCTTTGTGCGATACCAATTGACGCGCTTCCGCACGGGTAGAACCAAAACCCATACGATACACAACATTATCTAAGCGAGATTCCAACAACTGGAGCAGTAGCTCACCTGTAGAACCTTTACGGCGTGAAGCTTCTGCAAAATAACGACGAAATTGGCGTTCTAATACGCCATAAATACGACGGATTTTTTGCTTCTCACGTAATTGCAGACCATAGTCAGACAAACGAGGTTTCTTGGCACCATGCTGACCAGGAGCAGAATCAATTTTACATTTAGACTCCAAAGAGCGACGAGCACTCTTCAGAAACAAATCAGTGCCTTCACGGCGAGCTAATTTACATTTAGAGCCGGTATAACGTGCCATGTTTCAATCACTCCAAAATTAAATACGACGTTTTTTAGGCGGACGGCAACCATTGTGGGGCAATGGAGTAACGTCAGTAATACTGGTAATTTTGAAACCCAGAGCATTCAATGCACGCACAGAAGATTCACGACCAGGCCCAGGACCCTTAATACGAACTTCCAAATTTTTTACGCCATACTCTTGGGCAACTTTACCAGCTGCTTCTGCTGCTACTTGAGCAGCAAACGGTGTACTTTTACGTGAACCTTTAAAACCAGCGCCCCCAGAGGTAGCCCAAGACAATGCATTGCCCTGACGGTCGGTGATAGTAATGATGGTATTGTTAAAAGATGCATGAACATGCACAATACCCTCACTCACAGTTTTACGTACTTTTTTACGTACACGCGAAGCTGTGTTTGCTTTAGCCATCTAAATTAATCCTTAAAAAATTATTTCTTACCTGCAATAGCTTTACGTGGGCCTTTGCGAGTTCTAGCATTCGTGCGAGTACGCTGACCTCGACAAGGCAAACCACGACGATGACGGAAGCCGCGATAGCAACCCATATCCATCAATCGCTTGATACTCATTGTTACTTCACGACGCAAATCACCTTCAATTTCATATTTACCAACTTGCTCACGCAAAGCTTCCAATTGAGTTTCGTCTAAATCTTTTACTTTAGTGCTAGCAGGCACTCCCGCAGCTTCGCAAATCAATTTAGCACGAGTAGATCCAATACCGTAAATAGCTTGTAAGCCAATAACGATGTGGGAATTATTAGGGATATTTACCCCTGCAATACGAGCCATATTTATTTCCTTTAAGGCAAAAACTCGTCACTATACCATAAAATCCTTAAACCAAGAAATTAACCTTGGCGTTGTTTATGACGAGGATCTGTACAAATTACACGAACTACACGGTTACGTCGAATAACCTTACAGTTGCGACAAATTTTTTTAACAGACGGCTGAACGCGCATCATTAGTTCCTTTCATCAAGATTACCGTGTTCTAAAAACAATTCGAGCACGAGTTAAATCATAAGGAGTCAGCTCAACAGTTACTTTATCTCCTGGAGAAATTCGTATGTAGTGCATACGCATTTTTCCCGAAATATGACCTAACACCACATGATCATTTTCAAGCTTTACTTTAAAAGTAGCATTGGGCAAAGTTTCTAAAATTTCACCCTGCATTTGTATAGTATCTTCTTTAGCCATTTTTACTTACGAGACAAAGACTTCATATTAAAATGCTCATACCGTTCAGTCATCTTATAGGAAGCGATTTGAGTGCTAAAATCCATGGTTACAACCACTAAAATCAATAAAGACGTACCACCCAAATAAAAGGGGATATTAACCTTTAAGGTTAAAAGTTCCGGTAATAAGCAAATACTTGTTATATAAAGCGCACCAAAAAAAGTTAAGCGCATTACAAGTTTTTCCAGATAATTAGCAGTCTGCTCACCTGGTCTGATGTTAGGAATAAAAGCACCACTTTTCTTTAAATTTTCCGCCATTTCTTTTGGAGAGAAAACGAGAGCTGTATAAAAATAACAGAAAAATATAATCAAAAAGGAGAACAATAATAAATACAAAGTCTGCCCATGACCTAACATTGACACCAATTGCGTCAACCAAGTTTCATTTTGGTTATTGCCAAGCCAACTTCCTATTGTAGCAGGAAACATGATTAAACTGGATGCAAATATCGGGGGAATTACCCCTGACATATTCAATTTAAATGGCATGTGGGTATTTTGTCCGCCAATTACTTGCCTTTTTGCATAATGAATAGGCACTTTTCTTAATGCACTCTCAAAACATACAACAATATAAACCAGGAAAATAACTCCCAATCCAATAGCAATAACTTGGAGTACACCAGTAGAGTCATTATTTAATAATGTAAGTAATTGTTTTATTCCTGAAGGGATACCTGCAGCAATACCTGCAGTAATAATCAAAGAAATACCATTACCAATACCTCGCTCAGTCATTTGCTCCCCTAGCCACATCAAAAACATAGTTCCACCGACTAAGCAAACTATCGCTGAGATATAAAACTCAAATTTAGAAACAATGACTAAATTTTCTTGGCTATAAACCAAACTTGCAACGCCAATACTCTGCAAGGTAGCCAATAAGACTGTACCAATTCGCGTGTATTTAGTAATAACTCTTCTACCAGCATCACCTTCTTTTTTCAAAGACTTTAAAGAAGGTAATATTTCAGACGCCAATTGCATTACAATTGACGCCGAAATATAAGGCATAATACCAATTGCAAATATACTAAAACGTTCCAAGGATCCACCTGAAAACATATTTAGCATACCAAGTATTCCAGCACTCTGATTTTGATAAGCCTTAGCAAGAATAGCTGCATCGACACCTGGCACAGGTATATGAGTACCAATTCTATAGATAATTAGCGCTCCGAGTAAAAATAACAATCTATTTTTCAAATCATTAAATTTTACAGAACCCGATTTGGATTGTTGATAAGCCAATTTACTAAACCTTACTCTTCTACTTTACCGCCAGCAGCCTCAATAGCAGCTTTAGCACCTTGAGTCACTCTAATACCTTTTAAATAAACACTTTTCTTGATCTCACCTGAAGCAATCACTTTTACAGTTGTAGCATTTAAAGGAATTAGCCCAGCTTGTTTCAAAACCAACAAATCAATTTCTTGTACTGCAATTGAATCCAGCTCATTCAATCGAATTTCTACCGAGAGTCGGGCAGTTAGTGATTTAAAACCACGCTTAGGTAAGCGACGCTGTAACGGCATTTGTCCGCCTTCAAAGCCTGTTTTATGAAAACCACCTGATCTGCTCTTCTGGCCTTTATGGCCACGACCACAAGTTTTACCTAAACCACTACCAATACCACGACCAACTCTACGTTTCGCATGTGTAGCACCTTTGGCAGGTTGAATAGTATTCAATAACATTTAAGACTCCACTTTTAAAAGGTAACTTACCTTATTAATCATACCGCGATTTTCTGGAGTATCTAAAACTTCAACAGTATGCTCACGATGGCGTAATCCTAAGCCTCGGACACAATTACGATGAGAGCCGATTGTACCAATTAAACTTTTTACTAGAGTCACTTTAATTTTTTTCTGCTCAGTCATCATTATCACCCAGAAATTTCTTCTACTGTTAAACCACGCTTAGCTGCAATTTCAGAAGGGGTATATAACTTAGATAAACCATCCAAAGTTGCACGAACTATATTATAGGGATTCGTTGAACCGTGGACTTTTGCTGATATATTATGAATACCCATTGCATCAAAAATCAAACGCATAGGGCCACCGGCTTTTACGCCACTTCCTTCTTTAGCAGGTTGCATAAAAACTCGAGTTGCTCCATGTTTACCTATCACTTCATGATGAATAGTTCCCTCCTTTAAAGGGACTTTAATCATTGAACGACGAGCTTGATCCATTGCCTTTTGAACAGCAACAGGCACTTCACGTGACTTACCTTTACCCATACCGATACGGCCATCACCATCACCAACAACGGTTAGCGCAGAAAAGGCCATAATCCGCCCACCCTTCACCACTTTTGTTACACGGTTAACAGCCACCATTTTTTCAATTAAGCCGTCGCCGCGCTCTTCAGTATCATGTTTTGCCATGTCTCAGATCTCCAAAATCCTTAAATCTTTAGAAGCTCAAACCATTCTCACGAGCTGCTTCTGCTAATGCTTTAACTCGACCATGATATTGAAAACCAGATCTATCAAAAGCAACCACATCAATACCAGCTGTTTTAGCTTTTTGCGCAATGCGTTTACCAATAAATGCTGCAGCTTCAACATTTGAGCTTGATTTCAATTCTTTCCGAACATCAGCTTCTAAAGTGGACGCTGATACCAGAACTTGACCACCATCAGCGCTAATTACTTGAGCGTAAATATGGTTATTTGTACGAAAAACGCACAATCTAACAATCTTTAAATCCGCAATTCTCGCACGTGTTTTTCGAGCACGACGGAGTCTTGTTGCATGTTTATCCATTAATGGAACCTCAATTATTTCTTCTTAGCTTCTTTCATCACTACCACTTCACCAACATAACGAACTCCTTTACCTTTATAAGGCTCAGGTGGACGAAACGCGCGAATTTCAGCCGCTACTTGACCAACGACTTGCTTATTAGCCCCATTCAATACAATTTCTGTTTGAGTCGGTGTTTGAACCGTGACACCTTCTGGCATCTCATAATTTATTGGATGAGAGAAACCTAATGATAAATTTAAAACTTTACCTTGAGCTTGCGCTCTATAACCGACACCGATTAATTGTAACTTCTTTTCAAACCCCTCAGAAACACCTTTTACCATATTAGCAACTAATGCACGAACGGTACCAGACATTGCACGAGAATGTTTACTGTTATTAGCAGCAACGAAAGTTAGCTGGCTATTATCCAATTCAACCTTTACTTCGTCACCCAAGGGAAATGATAACTCACCATTTTTACCCTTCACAGTCAAAACGTCTGTTCCAAATTTAATTTCTACGCCAGTTGGAACAGTTACTGGATTTTTTGCTACGCGAGACATCTTAAAAATTCTCCCTGTTATGCAACCACACACAATAACTCACCACCAACACCAGTAGCACGAGCTTTACGGTCAGTCATAACTCCCTTTGAAGTACTAATAATAGCAACTCCCAATCCATTCATAACAGTCGGAATTTCACCAGAACCTTTATATACTCGCAATCCAGGTCTTGAAACTCGTTTAATTTGTTCTATAACCGGTCTGCCTGCATAATATTTTAACTGAATTTCAAGCACCTGTTTTAAATCACCTGAAACAGAATAACTTTCAATATAGCCTTCCTCTTGCAAAACTTTTGCAATTGCGCATTTTAATTTAGAAGACGGCATAGAAACAGCAGCTTTATTAGCGCACTGAGCATTACGGATACGAGTTAACATATCGGAAATAGGATCATGCATACTCATTTAATTTTCTCCTATTACCAGCTGGCTTTAATAACACCCGGGATTTCGCCACGCATAGCAATTTCTCGGATTTTAATACGGCCCAAGCCGAATTTACGAAATGTTCCACGAGGGCGACCAGTAATCGCACAACGACGACGCTGACGAACTGGTGCAGCATTACGCGGAATAGCTTGTAGTTTCAAACGAGCCTCAAAGCGTTCTTCATCAGTAGCTTGAGCATCATTAATGACTGCAAAAATAGCCGCACGCTTAGCAGAATATTTTTTAGCTAACGCAATACGTTTAGCTTCTCGATTAATTAGTGCTTTTTTAGCCATGATCATCCTTTAAACGGAAACTTAAACAAAGATAATAACGCTTTAGCTTCATCATCAGTTTTAGCAGTAGTAGTGATCGTAATATTCAATCCACGCAAAGCATCAATTTTATCATATTCAATTTCAGGAAAAATGATTTGTTCGCGCACACCCATGTTATAGTTACCACGACCATCAAATGACTTACCACTTACACCACGAAAATCGCGCACACGCGGCAAAGCAATAGTAACCAGTCGATCAAGAAATTCAAACATTTGACCACGACGTAAAGTTACTTTACATCCCACCGGATAGCCATCACGAATCTTAAAGCCAGCAATAGATTTTCTAGCCACAGTCACCACAGGCTTTTGACCCGCAATCTTTTCCAAATCAGCAACAGCATGCTCCATTACTTTCTTATCAGCAACAGCCTCGCCAACTCCCATATTTAAAGTTATCTTTTCAATACGGGGAACTTCCATAATTGATTTATACCCAAATTGCTTTGTCAACTCAGGCACTACTACATCTGTATAATAATCTTTCAAACGAGCCATCTCAACTATAACTCCTTAAATACCAATCTTAGCACCATTGGATTTAAAGACCCGAATGCGTTTAACTTTGCCTTCAGCCTCAACCAACTTAATACCAACTCGATCTGCTTTATTTGTCTCAGGATTTAAAACAGCAACATTAGAAATAGCCAAAGGCATATTTTTTGTCATCACACCACCTTCAACACCTCTCATCGGATTGGGTTTTTGATGCCGCTTGACTTGATTGACACCATCAACTATCAACTTATCCCCCAAAACTCGAAGCACTTGCCCTTGCTTACCCTTATCCTTACCAGCAATAACAATAACCGTATCACCTTTAATAATTTTATTCATCGCCACCTCCTTTACAATACTTCAGGCGCTAATGAGACGATTTTCATAAAACGCTCAGTACGAAGCTCTCGAGTAACTGGACCAAAAATTCGGGTCCCCATTGGCTCAAGCTTATTATTTAGCAATACAGCAGCATTATTATCAAATTTAATCAACGCACCATCAGGACGACGAACACCTTTCGCAGTACGCACAACTACTGCATTATACACATCACCTTTTTTTACTCGTCCACGAGGAGCCGCATCTTTAACTGCCACCTTAACAATATCACCCACATTAGCGTAGCGACGTTTAGATCCACCCAATACCTTAATGCACATTACACGGCGCGCACCAGAATTATCAGCCACATCTAGAATGGTCTGCATTTGAATCATTTCTTTACCTTAATAATAAATCCAACTTAATTTACCACTTTCAAAATTTACTCTTAAAAACTGAACAAAGTAAATTTTGAAACCTATATGGTTCAAGTAAACCAGTCTTGGGTCCCGAAGGGAGAATCTTTCAAGAACTGAAAGCAATTAGCGGAGTTTACAGAATTTTTAGAATTTCCGCAAGCTCCGCCTCCAACTATTTACATACGACTAATGTAAAGTTAAACAGATCGAGCTTTTTCAACTATTTTCTTTACTGTCCATGATTTAGTTTTCGATAGAGGACGACTTTCTTCAATTACAACAATGTCACCAATACCATATTGATTCTGTTCGTCATGCGCATGAATCTTAGTAGAACGGCGAATTACTTTCCCATACAAAGGATGTTTAACTTTACGCTCCACCAATACTGTTACAGTTTTGTCCATTTTATCGCTTACAACTCTACCTAACAAGGTACGTACATTTTTTAATTCGCTCATTATTTCACACCTTTTTCAGTTAAAATAGTTTTAACACGAGCAATATTACGACGCACCCTGGTCAGCTCGCTAGTATTACCCAACTGGCCAGTAGCATGTTGCATTCTGAGACTAAATTGTGTCTTCAACAGATCCAATAAATCGGCTTGCAGTTGCTCAACTGATTTGTTTTTCAACTCATTAGCTTTCATCATTTACCTACCTGTCTAGTTACAAACACCGTGGGAATTGGCAGTTTCGCAGCAGCTAAAGTAAACGCTTCTCGAGCTAAAGATTCCGCCACACCATCCATTTCATACAAAACCTTGCCAGGCTTTACTTCAGCAACATAATATTCAACAGAACCTTTTCCTCCGCCCATACGAACTTGAATGGGCTTTTCAGTAATAGGTTTATCAGGAAACACCCGAATCCAGATACGACCACCTCTTTTAATATGACGAGTCATTGCACGACGGGCTGCCTCAATCTGACGAGCAGTCAAACGACCTCTTCCTACAGCTTTTAATCCAAAATCACCAAAATTTACTACGTTACCGCTTGTTGCGATACCAGTATTGCGACCTTTATGCTGTTTCCGGTATTTCATTCTAGTTGGTTGCAGCATTTCGACCACCCTTTCTGCGTTTATTTTCTTGCTCTGAACGAGACTGAGCTAACTCTTTACCTTCCCCGGTATATACCCAGACTTTCAAGCCAATCACACCATAAGTAGTATGTGCTTCACTAGTAGCATAGTCTACTTTGGCTCTCAAAGTATGCAGAGGAACACGACCTTCACGATACCATTCACTACGTGCAATATCCGCACCATTTAAACGGCCTGAAGTCATTATTTTAATACCCTTTGCACCCGCTCTCATTGCATTCTGCATAGAGCGCTTCATTGCACGGCGAAACTGCACTCGCTTCTCCAATTGCTGTGCAATACCGTCAGCAATAATCTGTGCATCTAACTCCGGTTTACGAATTTCTTCAATATTAACGTGAACCGGAACACCTAATAATTTCTGCAGATCATGTTTTAATACTTCAATATCCTCACCCTTCTTACCAATTACTACACCGGGCCGTGCAGAATAAATAGTAATACGGGCAGATTTTGCGGGGCGCTCAATAATTACACGACCAACAGATGCACCAACTAAACGTCCACGCAAATAATCCCGGACATCAATATCTTGCTTCAAAACCGTCGCAAATTCATTATTTTTAGCAAACCATTTAGATGACCAATCTTTATTTACTGCTAAACGAAAGCCAGTTGGATGAATTTTTTGTCCCATAGCTTTTCCTTAATTACCTACTGCCACATTAATATGACAAGTCTGTTTTTCAATGCGATTACCACGACCTTTGGCACGAGCTTGAAAACGTTTTAGTGATGCAGCTTTATCAACATATATTGCAACCACTTTTAACTCATCAATATCAGCACTTTCATTATGCTCTGCATTTGCAATAGCTGATTCCAGCACTTTTTTAATTAGCTCAGCGCCTTTTTTAGGACTAAATGTCAATATATTCAAGGCTTGTGCAACACCTTTACCACGAATCATATCTGCAACCAAACGAGCCTTTTGAGCAGAAATTCGTGCATTTTTATGTTGTGCATATACTCTCATGATTAACCTTATTTCTTTTTAGCTTTTTTATCAGCTAAATGACCTTTAAAAGTACGAGTCAATGAGAACTCACCCAGTTTATGACCAACCATATTGTCACTAATAAATACTGGCACATGAGTGCGTCCATTATGAACAGCAATAGTTAAGCCAATAAAATCAGGCAATATAGTAGAACGACGAGACCAAGTTTTAATTGGGCGCTTATCATTATTTGCACGAGCTGTATCTACCTTTTTAAGTAGATGCAAATCTACATATGGACCTTTTTTTAGAGAACGAGCCATATTAATTAACCTTTATTAGAATAACGACGACGAACAATCATATTATCCGTACGCTTATTGTTACGGGTTCGATAACCTTTAGAC
Organism: Neisseria wadsworthii 9715; assembly: GCF_000227765.1. Classification (GTDB taxonomy): domain Bacteria; phylum Pseudomonadota; class Gammaproteobacteria; order Burkholderiales; family Neisseriaceae; genus Neisseria; species Neisseria wadsworthii. The sequence continues at coordinate 728,103 of NZ_JH165159.1, read as the reverse complement.
GGGGTACCCCATGGACTAACAGGCTCACGCGCCTCGCCCGTACGGCCTTCACCACCACCATGAGGATGGTCAACAGGATTCATTACCACTCCTCGAACTGTGGGACGAATACCACGCCAACGATTAGCACCTGCTTTACCTATTTTCTTCAGGCTTTGTTCTTCATTACCAACTTCACCAACGGTCGCGCGACAATCGATATGAATCCTACGGACCTCCCCTGAGCGCAAACGAACTTGAGCATAAATACCTTCTTTCGCAAGCAGAACAGCTGAAGCACCTGCAGATCTTGCTATTTGAGCACCCTTACCAGGCTTAATTTCAATACAATGAATTGTTGTACCAACGGGAATATTACGAATAGGCAAAGCATTACCTACTTTAATTGGCGCCTCAGAACCAGACACTAGAACATCTCCAGACTGAACACCTCTCGGAGCAATAATATAACGCCTTTCTCCATCAGCATAGCATAACAATGCAATATACGCAGTTCGATTAGGATCATATTCAATGCGTTCTACTTTTGCAGAAATACCATCCTTACTGTTACGCTTAAAATCTATCACACGATAATGGTGTTTATGTCCACCTCCCTTATGTCGTGTAGTAATATGCCCGTTATTATTACGACCAGCGGTAGAATTCTTTTTCTCTATTAGAGGGGCGTATGGAGTACCTTTATATAACCCTTCTGTTACAACACGAACCATACCACGACGACCAGCAGAGGTAGGCTTCATTTTTACAATAGCCATAATTTTATTCCTTATCTGCAGTTGCAGCAGCAGCTTCTAAATCTAATGATTGCCCAGAAACCAATTTAACATAAGCTTTCTTCGCATCACTACGCCGCCCTAATGTTCGACCAAAATGTTTTACCTTGCCTTTAATAGAAACAGTCGTCACAGAAGCCACCTTTACACCAAATAACAATTCAACCGCAGCTTTCACTTCAAGCTTAGTTGCATCAGGCAACACTTTAAACGTCATTTGATTACGCTTTTCAGCTAACAAGTTGCTTTTTTCAGAAACAACAGGAGCTAAAATTACTTTCATTAAACGTAATTGATTCATACCCATTGCTCCTCAAGTTGCGCAACAGCCTCCTTAGTAACCACTACTTTTTTATAACGAAGAAGACTATATGGATCTATATGCCGAACTTCCACGACCAGCACATTTGGTAAGTTACGAGAAGAAAGATAAATATTTTCATCTAATTGCTTAGTAACAAATAGCACTTGCTCCATTCCCAATTGTTTTACTTTACTAGCAAATTCTTTAGTTTTTGGAGTAGCTGCAGACAAATTCTCAATTACATACAAACGTTCGTCTCGAACCAGCTGAGACAAAATAGTAGCCATCCCAGCACGATACATTTTACGATTAACTTTTTGTGTAAAATTCTCATCAGGCTTATTAGGAAATGCACGACCACCACTTCTCCACAAAGGTGAGGAAGTCATACCCGAACGAGCTCTACCAGTACCTTTTTGACGCCAAGGCTTTTTAGTAGAGTGTTTTACTTCTGCTCGCGTTAATTGAGCACGATTGCCTGAACGAGCGTTTGCCAAAAAAGCTGTAACCAACTGATGAACTAACGCTTCATTATACTCACGATCAAATAAAGCATCTGATACTGCTAAACTACCAGAAACTTGGCCTTGAGCATCGATTATTTTCAATTCCATTACGCACCTACTTTCACGCTAGGACGCACAATTACATCACTATTTACCGCACCAGGCACAGCACCTTTTACCAACAGCAACTGGCGGTCCTCATCAACTCGAACAACTTCTAAATTTTGCACCGTTGATTTTGTGTTGCCATATTGACCTGCCATGCGTTTACCAGGAAACACACGGCCTGGATCTTGTGCCATACCAATAGAACCAGGTACACGATGCGAACGAGAGTTACCATGAGAAGTTCGCTGCGCGCCAAAATTATGGCGCTTAATCGTACCGGAGAAACCTTTACCCTTTGAGGTACCTGTCACATCCACCAACTGGCCTTCAGAAAACATAGCAACAGTAATTTCACCACCAGCCTGCAGCTCACCTAAATCACTTTCAGATAAACTAAACTCAATTAAGCCACGGCCAGCTTCCACACCTGCCTTAGCAAAGTGCCCAGCCTCAGCTTTATTGACATGGTTAGTTTTTTTCTGACCAAAGGTAACTTGAACAGCAATATAGCCATCAATCTCTTTGGATTTTACTTGGGTAATACGATTCGCAGACATATCTAACACTGTCACCGGAATAGAAGCACCTTGTTCCGTAAACACTCGAGTCATGCCTACCTTACGTCCAACCAGACCTAACGTCATGATTTTTCCTTATTAACTTAAATTCGATTACGATTGATCGATTATTTCCAGTAAAAATAAACTTAGCAAAATGCCAAGTTTCGGACTATACCACATTAACAACTTCTTTTACAAGAAAAATTTAATATGGCATCTAAAATATAATATGCAGTTAACTATAATTATGAAACCTAATCCGTCACACTTCACTAACTTATCTTGCCGCGTTATTTGCAACACCTATAACCTTCACCTCATATGGATGTCATATCCACGACAATAAATTTAATTACTCGCACTCAAAAAAAACTCCTAGACAATTAAAATATCTAGGAGTTTTTTAGACACCACTCAAACTGAGGATTTTTATTGCACTTTAATTTCTACATCTACGCCTGCAGGCAAGTCCAGTTTCATCAAAGCATCAGTAGTTTTATCAGTCCAATCAACAATGTCCATTAAACGCAAATGAGTTCTAATTTCCAATTGCTCACGTGAAGTCTTATTTACGTGAGGTGATCGCAAAATATTAAAGCGCTCAATTTTTGTTGGCAAGGGAATTGGGCCCTTTACTACAGCACCTGTACGTTTAGCAGTTTCTACAATCTCTTGAGCTGAACGATCAATCAGACTATAGTCATATGCTTTTAAACGGATACGGATTTTTTGATTTGCCATTTATCTATATCCTTTTGAATTAAGCAATAA
>NZ_JH165159.1:712648-724448 GCF_000227765.1 Neisseria wadsworthii 9715 | reverse complement strand
CCTTAGCCATTAGCTAATTCCTTTACACAAAAGATCATTTCAAAGAACAAAGGCTGCCTGAAAACTCCAGTTATTTAGACAACCTGACAAATGCCTTAGCCCTTACGCGCCTCGGTAACAGCAGCCGCTACATGAGCAGGAGCTTCGGCATATTTTTTAAACTCCATGGAGTAAGTGGCACGACCCTGAGTAGCCGAACGAAGGTCAGTAGAATAACCGAACATTTCAGCCAATGGCACCTCTGCTCGAACTTTTTTACCACCAATACCATCATCATCCATGCCCAATACGATACCACGGCGGCGGTTCAAGTCACCCATTACGTCGCCCATATATTCTTCCGGTGTTTCCACCTCAACAGCCATAATCGGCTCGAGCAACACTGGACTAGCTTTTTTCATACCTTCCTTGAAGGCCATAGAAGCAGCCAATTCAAATGCTATTTGAGATGAGTCAACATCATGGTAAGAACCGAAAATTAGACGTACACGAACATCTACTACTGGATAGCCAGCAACAATACCATTGGGCAGTGTATCACGGATACCCTTATCGCAAGATGGAATAAATTCACGTGGAATTACGCCACCTTTGATTTCATCAATAAATTCGTAACCTTCACCACCAGGTTCCATTGGCTCCATCTTGATCACTACGTGACCATACTGACCTTTACCACCAGACTGTTTAACGTGCTTCGCTTCAGATTCCACTTCTTTACGAATGGTCTCACGATAAGCTACCTGTGGTGCACCGACATTGGCTTCCACACCAAATTCACGCTTCATTCGGTCAACGATAATCTCTAAGTGCAGCTCACCCATACCAGAGATAATAGTTTGACCAGACTCCTCATCAGTGCGAACACGGAAAGAAGGGTCTTCTTTTGCAAGACGGTTTAAAGCAATACCCATTTTTTCTTGGTCTGCTTTGGTTTTAGGTTCTACAGCAACGTGAATAACTGGTTCTGGGAATTCCATGCGCTCCAACACGATTGGCGCATCTTCAGCACACAAAGTTTCACCTGTCGTTACATCTTTCAAACCAATCGCGGCAGCAATATCACCCGCACGAACTTCTTCAATTTCAGTACGATCGGCAGCAGTCATTTGCACCAGACGACCAATACGTTCACGTGTACCTTTTACCGAATTGATAACAGTATCGCCCGACTTAACGACGCCTGAGTAAACACGAATGAAAGTCAGCTGACCAACGTATTTGTCATTCAACATTTTAAATGCCAATGCTGAGAATTTAGCATCATCACTGGCTTCGCGGCTGGCTTTTTCGCCATTAGGCGTTTCACCTTGCACGGGAGGGATGTCAATTGGAGAGGGCAATAACTCTACCACAGCATCCAACATACGTTGAACACCTTTGTTTTTGAAAGCAGAACCGCACAACATAGGTTGGATTTCACCTGCCAACGTACGTTGACGCAAACCAGAAATAATTTCTTCTTCGGTCAGCTCTTCGCCGCCCAAATATTTGTCCATCAACTCTTCGCTGGCTTCCGCAGCAGCTTCAATCATATTTTGACGCCACTCTTCAGCGGTAGCAACCAAGTCAGCAGGAATTTCACTATATTCAAACTTAGTACCCTGAGAAGCATCATCCCAAATGATTGATTTCATCTTAAACAAATCAATCACACCACTAAAGTTATCTTCTGCACCTACCGGAATAACAATAGGCACAGGGTTAGCGCGCAGACGAGTTTTCATCTGCTCAACCACGCGGAAGAAGTTGGCACCTTGACGGTCCATTTTATTCACAAATGCCAAGCGTGGAACTTGATATTTGTTGGCTTGACGCCATACAGTTTCAGATTGTGGCTGAACGCCGCCCACCGCACAATAAACCATTACCGCACCATCCAATACACGCATAGAACGCTCTACCTCTACGGTAAAGTCAACGTGTCCCGGGGTATCAATAATGTTGAAACGGTGTTCTTTAAACTGACCAGCCATACCTTTCCAGTAGGAAGTTACAGCGGCAGAAGTAATGGTAATGCCACGCTCCTGCTCTTGCTCCATATAGTCGGTAGTTGCTGCACCGTCGTGCACCTCACCAAGTTTGTGAGTCAAACCGGTATAGAACAAGATACGTTCAGTCGTAGTAGTTTTACCTGCATCAATATGGGCTGAAATACCAATATTACGATACAGTTGAATAGGGGTTTTACGAGCCATTTTGGTCGCCTTTCTAAATCTGGATTAGAAGCGGAAGTGAGAGAATGCTTTGTTGGCTTCAGCCATGCGGTGTACTTCTTCGCGTTTTTTCATTGCACCGCCACGACCTTCAGCTGCATCAATCAATTCACCCGCCAAACGCAAATCCATTGATTTTTCACCACGTTTGCGGGCAGCATCACGCACCCAACGCATTGCCAGCGCCAAACGGCGAGAAGGACGCACCTCAACAGGAACTTGATAGTTGGCACCACCGACACGGCGGCTTTTCACTTCCACGATAGGTTTGGCATTAGCAATGGCTTCATTAAATACTTCGATAGCTGCTTTGCCGGTTTTTTTCTCGATTTGCTCAAGTGCACCGTAAACGATACGCTCAGCCACTGATTTTTTACCGTCAATCATCAAAACATTCATGAATTTAGACAATTCAACGCTACCGAATTTCGGATCCGGCAATACGTCGCGCTTGGGGACTTCTCTACGTCTTGGCATTTTAATTCCTTAAATATCTATTCAGTTGGGCATTTCCCATGAATATCCAACAGGATATTCACTTACTCGACAGCTTTTAGAGCCGCCTACGTGCCTGATAAATCCTAATATTACTTAGGACGTTTTGCACCGTATTTAGAACGGGCTTGTTTACGGTCTTTAACACCTGCAGTATCCAAAGAGCCGCGAACAGTGTGATAACGCACACCCGGCAAGTCTTTTACACGACCGCCGCGAATCAGTACTACACTGTGCTCTTGCAAGTTATGGCCTTCACCACCGATGTATGAAATCACTTCAAAACCGTTAGTCAGGCGCACTTTACATACTTTACGCAATGCAGAGTTTGGTTTTTTCGGAGTAGTAGTGTACACACGGGTGCATACGCCGCGTTTTTGCGGGCAAGCTTCCAGTGCGGGCACTTTATTTACGTACACAGGCTTTTTACGGCCTTTGCGTACTAATTGATTAATAGTAGGCATATTTTCTCGTCCTGTTGAGTTAAATACTTGCCGACACCATGCCGACAAGAGCGGAATTATAGCTGCTTTACAACAACCAAGTCAATGGAATACGTCAAAAAGCTTTATAAGAGAATTATTTACTACGCTCTCAGTTACCGATCACATAAAGAACACGGCGCGTCACATTATGCACAGCCAATGTTTTTTAGAAGCTATGTTTGCTTAAAGCAATATAAATGCCTGTCTGAATTTTTCAGACAGGCATTTGTTATAGATACACAGCAAATTTAATCAACCAGTAGTTTTTAACTCGGTCGGATTATTTAACTTGGCTACCGATAACACCACCCAACGCAGCACCACCCAATGTAGAGCCTGTATCTTTACCGATTAGATTACCTGCCACACCACCAATAACCGCACCAGTTGCAGTATTACGCTGAGTAGTTGTCATGCCTTGACAGGCCGAGAGCAAAGCAGCAACTACTGTTACTGTCATAATCTTAGTTACCGTATTTTTCATAGTAAACTCCTTAAATTCGCAATTGGTAGATAATTAATCTATTCCAAATTTGTTATTAATACATACAATACAATAATTAATGAACCATTATTGCAATACCTGACCTTAAGATACTTTTTCATCGTTAAAGTTTTACAGGATTATGTTATGACAACCTATGCCATTGCTCATATTACTCATTTATTTTGCGCCATCATTTTTGTCGGCGGCGTATTTTTTGAAATGCTGATATTAAGTGCAATCCATAACAAGCAAGTTTCCCGCGAAGCCCGCAAGGAAACCGAACAGGCCATTTCGCGACGAGCTACTCTTGTAATGCCTGTAGTCGTTATCAGTGTTTTCGTTTCAGGGCTAGTTATGACCCGCCGTTATGTGGAGGCATTTGCTCAACCGCTTAGTTCTCCCTTTTCTATTCAACTGGTTTTTAAGGTTTTTTTAGCACTTAGCGTTTTACTACACTTTATCATTGCGGTCAGCAAAATGCGGCGCGGCACATTGACACTAGCATGGTCTAAATATATCCACAGGGCTGTGTTCTGCCACATGATACTGATTGTTTTCTTAGCCAAGTCTATGTTTTATCTTAGTTGGTAAATACCTTCCTGAATGAGCAGTTTAATTTCAGACAGGCATTGACTTCCAAAACCATGCGAAACCCATTTTTCTTTTATTGACTACACTTCTGCTAAAATAACCAACTGAACTTTAATTCGATTTAGGTATTTTCAAAATGCAACCCCAAATATCAGTAGGCACACCGTTGTTTTACGGTGTGTTTTGCGTTGCCGTTTTGGTTATGATTGTCATTGATATGTTGTCATTAAAAAAAACAGGCGCACACAAAGTAAGTATAAGAGAAGCTCTGATTTGGTCCGTTATCTGGGTGGCTGTTTCATGCGGCTTTGCCGGATGGCTTTATTGGGAATTGGCTCACAACCAAGCTATCGGACAACACATTGCCACCCAAAAAGTGATGGAATTTTTCACAGGCTATGTGCTTGAAAAATCATTGGCGGTCGATAACCTTTTCGTATTTCTGATGATTTTCAGCTATTTTAAAGTTCCACCGCAATACCAACACCGCGTATTGCTGTATGGTGTATTTGGCGCCATTGTTCTTCGCACCATCATGATATTTATCGGCACCGTATTAGTTCGGGAATTTTCATGGATCTTATATGTGTTTGGTGCATTTCTGCTTTATACCGGCCTAAAAATGCTCAAGCATGGCGAAAATAGCGAACAAGAAGATTTGTCACACAACAAAGCACTGATCTGGCTTCAAAAGCACATCCGTGTAAGCCACAATCTAGATGGTGAAAATTTCTTTACTATTGAAAATGGTAAACGTGTTGCAACACCTTTACTGCTGGTTCTAATCATGGTCGAACTCTCAGATGTCATTTTTGCGGTTGACAGCATCCCTGCCATTTTTGCCGTGACCACCGACCCTTTCATTGTATTAACCTCCAATATCTTTGCTATTTTAGGCTTACGGGCCATGTACTTCCTTCTGGCCGATATTGCCGACCGTTTTGCATTCCTTCACTACGGACTGGCATTTGTGCTCAGCTTTATCGGCATAAAAATGTTGATCGTGAAGTGGGCACACATACCAGTGGGAGTTTCACTGATTATTATATTCTGCGCACTAGGCATATCCATTCTCTACTCCCTAATACATAGTCGGAAACAACAAAAAAACTAAATATCCGCCACAACAAACAATGCCTGTCTGAAACACCTTTTCAGACAGGCATTGTTTAAATCACGTTGTAAAATAGCCGCACAACTTTACTTTTCTTCACACGCCAAACCACCGCTCAAATCTTTTTTCATCATTACTACCCAGCATAGATTGAATAGGTTTGTTTTACGCGGTAAACTTCTACTAATTAAATTTTTTTATGGTAACCATTTTAAAATGAATACCGTTTTTGACGTGAAATCCGCGCGCCTCGATGCTCTGGCACTACAAATCCATACAAGTGACCTAGGAAAAATAGATCAGGCTCTAAAGCAGCGCGCCACCCAATATAAAGAACTAAATATGCCGCTCCTGCTCGATGTGCAGGATTTTAACAACCCCGCCGACCTCAATGTCGGCGGCATCGCTTCTCTTATTAGGAGCCACGGATTAGTGCTAGCCGGCTTACGCCACGAACACGAACAATGGAGCCAAATTGCCACCAAGCACGGTCTACCCTTTTGTCAAATTGGCAGCGCAAACAGTTCAGATATCCCACAGACCAAAATACAGCAAACTGAAACCATTGCCGAGGTTAGACAACAACCCCAAGCAACTGTTATCAGCAAACCTACCGTTTTTGTTTCCTCTCCCATCCGCTCAGGTCAACAAGTGTATGCCGAAAACGGTGATTTGATCATAACCGGCATGGTCAGCAAAGGTGCAGAACTCATTGCCGATGGTAATATCCATATTTACGGCCCCATGCGTGGCCGCGCATTGGCGGGCGCAAGCGGCAACCGAAATGCCAGAATATTTATCCACTCCATGCAGGCCGAGCTGGTTTCTGTGGCAGGAATTTACCGCACTTTCGAACAAGACCTGCCCGCCCACCTCAACCATAAGCCTGTGCAGGTATACCTGCAAGACGACCGTTTAATCATCAGTGCAATTGATGCAGAATAAGATGATGGTAAAATTAATTAACATTAACAAATCAACAGAAGGAAACACCGTGGCAAGAATCATTGTAGTAACTTCAGGTAAAGGCGGCGTAGGTAAAACAACTACTAGCGCCAGCATCGCAACAGGCTTGGCCCTGCGCGGCCATAAGACTGCCGTTATCGACTTCGATGTCGGCTTGCGCAACCTTGACCTAATTATGGGCTGCGAACGCCGTGTGGTATACGACTTAATCAATGTCATCCAAGGCGAGGCTACGCTCAACCAAGCACTCATCAAAGACAAACATTGCGATAACCTATTTATCCTGCCGGCCTCTCAAACTCGTGACAAAGACGCACTAACCCAAGAAGGCGTAGAAAAAGTGCTCAACGAGCTCACCGAAAAAATGGATTTCGAATATGTAATCTGCGACTCTCCGGCCGGTATTGAAACCGGTGCATTAATGGCGCTCTATTTTGCAGATGAAGCCATTATTACCACCAACCCTGAAGTATCCAGTGTGCGCGACTCAGATCGCATCTTAGGCATCTTGGGTAGTAAAAGCCGCAAAGCTGAAAAAGGTGAAAGCGTTAAAGAACATCTGTTAATTACCCGCTATTCCCCCGAGCGTGTTGCAAAAGGCGAGATGCTTTCCGTGCAAGACATCCAAGATATCCTGCGCATCCCATTAATTGGCGTGATTCCCGAATCACAAAATGTATTGCAAGCTTCTAATGCCGGCTCACCCGTTATCCATCAGCAAGATGCCGTGGCTGCTGAAGCTTATAAAGACGTAATTTCCCGTTTGTTAGGCGAAAACCGCGAAATGCGTTTCCTGGATGCCGAGAAAAAAGGCTTCTTCAAACGCCTGTTCGGAGGTTAATCCTATGGCTTTAATTGATATCCTGTTCGGCCGCAAGCCCAAAACCGCACAAGTCGCCCGCGACCGCTTGCAAATCATCATTGCACAAGAGCGCGTGAAAGAGCAGGCTCCGGATTATCTGCCGACTTTGCAAAAAGAATTGCTGGAAGTATTGTCGAAATACGTCAACGTCTCACTAGACGATATTCGCATTTCCCAAGAAAAACAAAACGGGCTTGATGTACTTGAATTAAACATTACATTACCCGATCAGAAAAAAGAAGGTTAAAAAATGACACTGACCGAATTACGCTATATCGTTGCCGTGGCGCAAGAGCGGCACTTCGGTCGCGCCGCCCAGCGCTGCTTTGTAAGCCAGCCCACACTCTCTATCGCCATTAAAAAGCTGGAAGAAGAGCTTTCAGTGTCATTGTTTGATCGCAGCAGTAGTGAAATTATCACTACTGAAGCGGGAGAGCGCATCATTGCTCAAGCGCGCAAGGTGCTTGAAGAAGCTGAGATCATCAAACACTTGGCATCTGAAGAGCAAAATGAGTTGGAAGGCGCTTTCAAGCTTGGTTTGATCTTTACCGTTGCCCCTTATCTTTTACCGAAACTGATTGTTTCACTACGCGAAACTGCTCCGAAGATGCCGCTGATGCTTGATGAAAATTACACCCAAGCACTTACCGAAGCACTCAAACGCGGCGACTTAGATGCCATTATAGTAGCAGAACCTTTCCATGAGCCCGGTATCATCAGTATGCCACTCTACGATGAGCCGTTTTTTGTTATTGTTCCCAAAAGACACCCCTTTGAAGAACTTGATGCAGTCGATACCCAAGAACTTTCCGAGGAGCAAGTATTATTGCTTACCGAAGGCAATTGTATGCGTGATCAAGTGCTGGATAGCTGTTCCGAACTGGCCTCGCGCCAAAAAATCATGGGGCTGACCAACACCCTGCAAGGCAGCTCTATTAACACCATCCGCCACATGGTTGCCAGCGGTTTGGGAATCAGCGTACTACCGGCAACTGCGTTAACAGAAAATGATCACATGCTGTTCAGCATCATACCGTTTAAAGGTAAGGCACCGGAGCGGCGTATTGTTTTGGCTTACCGCCGTAATTTCATACGGCCTAAGGCACTGTCTACTATTCGCAATGCTATCTTGCAATCACAATTGGCAGGCGTAACCTTCTTGAAAGATTAAGTGATTTATTGGGACTCAAAAGCAAATGCCTGTCTGAAAGAATGTTTTCAGACAGGCATTTTTTATCTGCAAAAGCACTGTTTTCTCTAGTTACACAGTCAAATTACTGATGATAGTGTTTCAGGAAGCGAGCCAGTTTGTTCATCGCCTCCTCTATCTGATGCACATAGGGCAAAGTAACCACACGGAAATGATCCGGTTTCGGCCAGTTAAAGCCGGTACCTTGCACCAGCAATACTTTTTCCTGCTTGAGCAAATCAAACACGAATTGCATATCATCATGAATGTTATACATTTCTGTATCGATTTTAGGGAAAAGATACATAGCGCCTTTAGGCTTCACGCACGAAATACCGGGGATTTGTACCAGCATTTCATAAGCTTTATTACGCTGCTCCAAAAGCCGGCCACCCGGAAGCACCAAATCATTAATGCTCTGATAGCCACCCAATGCAGTTTGAATGGCATGCTGCATTGGTGTAGTTGCGCACAAGCGCATAGATGCCAGCATATCCAAGCCTTCAATATAGCCTTGCGCATGTCTTTTTGGCCCATTAAGTACCATCCAGCCTTGGCGGAATCCGGCAACACGATAAGATTTCGAAAGACCGTTGAAGGTAATGGTCAGCAAATCAGGAGCCAGTGCGGCAATATGATGGTGTACTACACCGTCATAAAGGATTTTGTCATAAATTTCATCTGAAAAAATCAGCAGGTTATGAATACGGGCAATTTCCGCAATCTCAAGCAAGATTTCTTTACTGTACACCGCGCCGGTAGGATTATTAGGGTTAATGATAACGATGGCTTTGGTATTTGGCGTAATTTTGGCTTTGATATCCTCAATATCAGGAAACCACTCATTCTCTTCGTCACACAAATAATGGCGCACAGTGCCACCTGCCAAAGTGGCGGCAGCTGTCCAAAGAGGATAATCCGGCGCAGGAATAAGAATTTCATCACCGGTATCCAAAAGCGCCTGCATAGCCATCGTGATTAATTCAGACACCCCGTTGCCAATATAAACGTCGTTCACCGTGATATCGCGCAAACCTTTGGTTTGATAATAATGAACAATGGCTTTTCGTGCGGAATAAAGGCCTTTTGAATCACAATATCCCTGCGAAGAAGGCAGATTGCGGATAACATCCACCAAAATCTCATCAGGTGCTTCAAAGCCAAAAGGTGCAGGATTTCCTATATTGAGCTTCAGAATTTTGTGCCCTTCCTCTTCAAGACGCAAAGCTTCTTTGTGTACCGGGCCCCGGATGTCGTAACAAACATGATCTAGCTTATGAGATTTGGGAAAACGTTCCATTTTGGCTGTGTCCTGATTAAATTGAATCAGCTCTGAAATGTACTCCGTTTTAGCAATAATTTAAAGGGGATAGTGTGAGAAAATTCTGTTTTGATTCAAAATGCCTGTCTGAAAAAAACGTTTCAGACAGGCATCGGTAAAGCATATTCAGTTTGGCGCAAAACTTGTTATAATCAACGCTTATAACTACACTTACCAAAAGACCGCCTTATGAGCACGCCATTATTAGATACCATAAACCTGCCAAGCGACCTGCGTTGCTTGGAAAAAACGCAATTGCCGCGACTGGCTGGCGAATTGCGCGCATTCTTATTGGAAAGTGTAAGCAAAACCGGCGGTCATTTTGCAAGCAATCTTGGCGCTATAGAACTCTCCATTGCACTACATTATGTTTACAACACACCCAATGATCATTTGGTGTGGGACGTCGGCCATCAAAGCTATCCGCATAAAATCCTCACCGGTCGCCGCCATCGGATGCACACTATGCGTCAATACAGCGGCTTGGCGGGTTTTCCTAAGCGCAGCGAGAGCGAATACGATGATTTCGGCGTAGGCCATTCTTCCACATCCATCGGTGCAGCTTTGGGCATGGCAGTGGCAGACAAACTGGCGGGCCGAAGCAACCGCAGCGTTGCCATAATCGGAGATGGCGCGATGACAGCCGGCCAAGCCTTCGAGGCCTTAAATAACGCGGGTGATATGGATATTGATCTGCTGGTTATTCTAAATGACAATGAAATGTCGATTTCCCCTAATGTAGGTGCGCTTCCTAAATATCTGGCAAGCAATGTCGTTCGAGACATGCGCGGCGTATTGAGCACCATCAAAAACCAAACCGGTAAAGTTCTGGATAAATTACCCGGCGCGCTGGAAATTGCACAAAAAGTCGAACACAAAATCAAAGCCATCGCCAGCGAAGGCGATCATATCAAGCAGTCACTCTCACTGTTTGAAAACTTCGGATTTGAATATACCGGCCCGGTAGACGGCCACAATGTTGAGCACTTGGTTGATGTACTTCGCGAGCTGCGCAGCAAAAAAGGCCCGCAGCTTTTGCACGTTATTACTAAAAAAGGTAATGGCTACAAATTGGCCGAACGCGATCCTGTGAAATACCACGCTATCGGCAAAACACCCACCGCATCCGAAGCAGACAAACCGGCTGCTCCGCCCAAACCTACTTACACCCAAATTTTCGGACAATGGCTGATTGATCAAGCGGAAGCTGATAACAGGCTGGTTGCCATTACGCCGGCCATGCGAGAAGGCAGCGGGTTGGTAGAGTTTGAGCAACGTTTTCCCGAACGTTATTTTGATGTCGGCATTGCCGAACAACATGCTGTCACCTTTGCCGCAGGCTTGGCTTGCCAAGGCGCAAAGCCCGTGGTGGCGATTTATTCCACATTTCTGCAACGCGGCTATGACCAATTGGTACATGATGTGGCATTGCAAAACCTGCCCGTAATGTTTGCCGTTGATCGCGCAGGCATTGTCGGCGCCGACGGCCCGACTCATGCAGGTGTATACGATTTGAGCTTTCTACGCTGCATTCCGAATATGGTAATTGCCGCGCCTAGCGATGAAGCCGAATGCCGCCTACTCCTTTCCACTTGTTATGCATTGGATGCGCCAACTGTGGTGCGCTACCCGAGAGGCTCCGGTAACGGCGCCGTTCCCGCTGCTAATCTGGAAACCGTGCCGCTCGGGAAAGGCATTATCCGCAGGCAGGGAAACAAAACCGCCATTCTCGCTTTTGGCAGCATGGTTCGCCCTTCTTTGGGCGTTGCAGAAAAACTCAATGCAACCGTAGCCGATATGCGCTTCGTCAAACCGCTTGATGAACCCCTGATCCTACAATTGGCCCGTGAGCACGATTACCTTGTCTGCACTGAAGAAAATGCCGAACAAGGCGGTGCAGGTAGCGCAGTATTGGAACTTTTGGCAAAGCACAAAATCTGCAAACCTGTATTACTCGCCGCTATTGAAGACATCGTAACCGAACATGGCGATCCGGCCCTGCTACTCGACCAGCTGGGCTTAAGTGAAGCAGCTTTGGAAAAGCAGATTCAGGAATGGCTGGCAAATTAATTCA
>NZ_JH165159.1:685585-712598 GCF_000227765.1 Neisseria wadsworthii 9715 | reverse complement strand
ATTAATTCATTATTTAATTAATTCATTATTTAATTAATTCATTATTTATGAGTCTAATCTATTGCAGCCCCAAAAGTTAAGTTTATTTGCTATAGTTAAACTACTTAATTTTAGTAACATTTTCGTCATACTCGGGCTTGACCCGAGTATCTTGAGTTTCAGTAAATTTTGGGATATTCGGGTCAAGCCCGAGTATGACGTATGTACTTTTTCTTAAGTTGATTGACTATATATACCATACTAAAGATGCCTGTCTGAACACTTGTTCAGACAGGCATCTTTCCATTCCTAATCAATTCAAACTGCCACAACAAGCAAACCACAAAAATTCGGTTATGCCTTTGGATAACACGGACCTTGCCCGCTAATCATGTGCATTTGCCCTTCAATCCAATTTTCACATAATGCGGTCAACTCATCGACTTCGCCTGCAGTATAGGGAATCGGTTTGCCAATAATCATTTTAATGGTGCCCGGATATTTCAGAAAAGAATCACGCGGCCAGTATTCGCCACTATTTACAGCAACCGGCACCATATCCATTTCCAGCATTTTGGCCATGCGCGCTGCGCCCTGTTTATATTTACCGCTCTCACCCGGTTTAATACGCGTACCTTCGGGAAAAACGGCAATCCAGAAACCTTCTTTTTTACGTTCCCTACCCTGCCTGATCATATCTGCTGCCGCTTTCGAACCTGCTTTTCGGTCGATACCGATGGTTTTAGCGATTTTCAAACCCCAACCGAAAAAAGGGATTTTAAACAGCTCTTTTTTCGCCACATAAACATGCAGGGGAAACACTTCCTGTAAAGCCAACGTTTCCCAGCCGCTTTGGTGCTTGCAGCAGATAATGGAAGGCCTGTCTGAAATGTTTTCCAACCCTTCCACCTCATATTTCAAACCAACAATATTCTTCAGCGACCAAAGCAATACTCTTGCCCAAGCTTTGCCGATTTGGTTGGCTCCGCGCGGAATTAGAGCAGCGGGCAGCACCAAAATAAACATAATGATGGCGCTGACACACAATATCAGCCAATGAATTAAATTTCGGATAAGCAGCATGGGGTTCTTTCTTTTGCAAACAAATGAATAATGGCTTAAATGCTATGCACTTTTTTCTGATTCCAATTGCATCATATATTGCGAAAACGCCATCAAGTCATCGAATATCTGAGTCTGCTCGGGCAACTGATCGCCTTGTTCAGACAGGGTTTTCTTACCCTTACCGGTAAGCACCAAAATCGGCTTGCCCCCTGCCCTCTCTATCGCCTGCAAATCGCGTAGGCTGTCGCCAACCATATAGGTTTCTTCCGGTTTGGCATCAAAGCGATCGATAATATCGTTTATCATGCCGGGCTGAGGCTTGCGGCAAGCGCAATTATCCTCAGCGGTATGCGGGCAAAACCAAATACCGTCAATCTGCCCGCCGGCTTGTTGCGCCAGCTTGTGCATTTTATTATGCATCTCAGTCAGCTCTTGCACGGTAAAATATTTGCGCCCGATACCCGACTGGTTGGTAGCCACAGCAATGGTGTAACCGGCTTCGGTAAGAAATGCTATGGCATCCATACTGCCTTCCAGCGGCACCCACTCGTCTACCGATTTCACAAAATCATCGCGGTCGTGGTTAATCACGCCGTCGCGGTCGAGAATAATCAACTTCATTCAAATTGTCTTTCTGTTGGTATTTAGCTTTAAGCTAATAAACTAAGGGCCGGCTGGTGCGCTTATGATTTAAATTGCCCTATTGTTTCATGAATGCCTGTCTGAAAACTTTTATTTTGTTCCTCTGATGAGGAATCCGGGCACTTTCCGGCTTCGAAGCAGGAAATCACACTTTTTAGTTTTCAATTTCAAAACCGTTCCAAACCTGCCCATTGGCGCTGCCGGTAGGCACTATCCCAAAACAGCCATTCCAGTTTCGCCGACATTGTATAAGCTTCGTGCATTTTTTCCAGCGTATAGTTATCACAGCCGGAGGCCACCTTATCTATCGTTTCGATTACCCGGCGCACCGCGTTATTAAATTCTTCACCCGCATAAGTGTCCACCCAAGCCTGATAGGGGTTTCCAGGTACAGATTTTTCAAAGATGTCTTTGCCTACTTCTGCATAAATCCAAAAACAGGGGAGCAGCGCAGCCAGCACCACGGGATAACTTTCAGACCACGCCACAGCAAGCAAATATGAAGTGTAATGATGGCTGGCAGCCGTAAGCAGCGTTTGCTCGAATTGTTCACTTGTGATGCCGAATTGCTGCATGAATTCTTCGTGAAGGCTACGCTCAACAACAATCGCCCCATGCGCCGCGTCGGTAAACTGTAAAATCCCATCAGCGTCATAAGCTTTGGCGCCACACACCGCCAAAGCCCGGCCATATGCCACCAAATAATGCGCATCCTGAATCACATAATGGCAAAATGCGTCTTTATCCAAAATACCTTGAGACAGCTCTTGATTAAAAGGCAAATTTAAAGTGGCTTGATATAAATCCCGATTACGCTTCCAAGCTTCTTGGCTGAACGACATCGCTTTCTCCTTTTCCAATACGGTTGCTTAAGTTTGCAGCATATTATGAAGCTGCCGAATGTGGTGCCCGAGTGTCGGATTATATGCGAAGACTTGCTGACTTTATGGCGGCAATACCATTAACAATACAATTATTCAGCCAATCGCTTGCATCATCCAAAGGAAAGTGATGGGTCTCTTTTGAAGGAGCGGGTAAATCCGCAACTACTACCATATGTGGAACACCCTTGTAAGACAAAGGATACCACTTACTGATATTGGCCGGATTATTTGCATAAAAACCCAATAATGGCCGCTTGAACGCACAAGCTAAATGTACTGTGCCGCTATCCACACAAACAATCAGATCAGCAGAGGCAACCAAAGCTAGGTATTGATGCAAACTGGTTTTCGGGGAAAGCAGCAAAGAGATATTATCACTGCATAATTCTTGCAATTGCTCAAAATATGTTCCACTATTACTTGTATTGCATAGCACAAACCGCACATCCTGCAAATCTACCGGATTGCAGCGGTTGATAAGTGCCGCCAGCTCGCTTGGAGGAATTTGACGCGTTGCCTCACTACCTTGCGGCGCAAGCAAAATACGGTATTTTCTATCTGCTTCATCTTTCCAGAAAGGTGTAATTTCATTTAGGGTTGCAGAATCCAGATCCAAAGATACGTCAGGCTCAGGAATGGGGAAAAACTTGGCAAATACCGATGTTTGCAGATGTGCCGCCATATGCCTGTCTGAAAGAGGCGGGCAGTGGAAGTCGTAATTTTTTACATTGCCGGTATGGTAGTATTTTTTGTCACTTTTATGAAAAATAATATTGATATCCGCAGCTAACAAAGCTGTTTTGATAATGTGTTGGCTATTGAAAGTTTCATAAAAATCTAAATAAACTTGCCATTTTGTATGCTGTTTTATACATTCAATAAAAGAGTCTTCTAAAAATTCATCTATTAACGGGCAGTGTTCGTAAATCGGTCGGCTGCGCTCAGTTACAAAAATACCGATTTTGCAGTTAGGGTAAATCGCTTTGAGCTGTCGGATATAAGCTATGTGGGCAACCGTATCTCCCACCGCGTGTCCCATCGGTCTGATTAATACGGATGACACTCGACGAAAGTCAAAATCCGGATTGCTTTTTTTATTTCCGAACAAACGCAGCGTAATCTGTTTGAATAATGACATAGCAAAATCGCCAGCAGCTTTCTATTAATAATCAAATTTATGAAAAAAATTTGGGTTTTCCAAGCGTGTCGGTATCCAATAAAACCTCGTAATCTTTTATTCTGTTTTCATAAGAGTATGCTTTAGGAGTCATGAAATCGGGGCCGTACACCTCCGCCAAATGCTCGGCAGTATTATCCGGAATCAGAAATGTTCCGCCTAAAAATTCGCTTTTAACCAAACCAAAATCATTCAGCTGAATCTGAATCGCCCTAAGGTGCTGATGGTACTTTTTCAAGGTGCTTTTTACCGATAAGCCTTCTTCAACATCAAATGAAAAACAGATTTTATGCGGCCCTACGGTTTTAAAAACAAAAAAATCAATATTCACAGCATCTTTGTATTGGAAAGTGTATTCCGCTAAAAATCCATCGATAGCGGCATCCGTGCTTTTTATGGTGTAGTTACGTAAGGGTTTAAAACCGTATTTCATAAGATGCTGAATAAATTCAGGCGTAAAATCTCGTTCATCTATACCCACATCAAGATCCGAGTCATGGGCAATAATGCCTCTCTCACGATAGGCGCCGAGTAGTGTGCCGAACTCCAGCCACATATTAACCGGCTTATTATAGGCTTTGATTGTTGCCGATAAATCCAGTAATGCTTGGGGGGCAAGCTGATGGAATAACTTGAATCGTTCTGCTTCTATCGCATCACTGATTTCTTTTCTGGCAGCTTTTCTTTTTTGGCTGCTGAAAGGATGACGCAATGCAATCCAAAATTTACTGGTAAATAGATTATCCATAATGTCTCAAATTCTTTTCAGACAGGCATTGTCACAATAAGCCCTATTAATCCGTTAGATTATTTAGAATAAAGTTGTAATTATCCATATTATCCATTTCAAATCCGTCTTTCAGCCGTAATAAATAAGGCTTTACTTCCAATGTCGATAATATTTCCAATGGAATGTTATCCCAATATAACTTGCTGTTTCTCAGAATTTCAAGGCTCATATAATCAGGCAGTTTTTCCAAGATTTTTCGCGACTCTTTTTTATCCCAATAAGAA
Source organism: Neisseria wadsworthii 9715 (assembly GCF_000227765.1). GTDB lineage: Bacteria > Pseudomonadota > Gammaproteobacteria > Burkholderiales > Neisseriaceae > Neisseria > Neisseria wadsworthii. Next base: position 707,837 of record NZ_JH165159.1, on the reverse strand, counting down.
ATTCCAAGCAGGCTGTACCCCGACTTATTGCTGACTTCAATTTGCGTAATCCGGTTATTATTTATTTCAGCAAGCCATTCCTTCTCTTCGCTTATCGGCCGGGGGATTAAAAAATAATGGCTGCCTGATAACGGCTCCTCAAAAATATTTTTAAACAGAACAACATCACAATCAATCACATAGCTATCAGCAAAAAACCCGCTTGCCAGATAAAAAGAATAAATACTGTTATATTCACGATATTTAGGGTTGTAAATCAGTTTACATCCATATTTTTCTTTCAAGAAATCAAATTGTTCCGCCAAATGCCCGACCACAATACAAATATCGTGAATGCCTGCTTGCTGTAAATACAGCACCGTTCTTTCCAAGTTTGGCACACCTTGTACGGGCAGGAGCGACTTATGGGTTTTCTGCCCTATTTCTTTAAAACGGCTACCCACACCAGCGGCTAAAATAATAGCGTTCATCTCATTTCCGATACAATGGAATTCCTGCAAATGGCACAACATAATGTCCGTTTAAAAATAACTTTTCAGACAGGCATGCCCTTAATTCCGACCACTTTCATCATATCCAAGCTTAGCTTGAGTATCCCTTACTCACAGCCCATGCACTTGAGTGAGTGCGCAGAGCCGTTCTGCACCATTACTGTTTTTGTGGTTATTTCATTACCAAAATACAATACGCAAACAGCCGGTATCAACACAACTAAAACAAATAACATCCCTCATTGGAGCACCAAAATAGCAGTTTTGCAAAAGTTCAGCCATATGATTTCTTTAAATCCAGCATAATATTGTGTGCCCGGCTAATCCGTTGTTCACCATAATCACCAAAATGTTCGTTCTCTTCGGCTTTAACCAATGTCCACACAAACCATAATACGTCTTGGGTGAATTGGTACAATAAAATATCCCGTTTGATTGCCGTTAAATCTTCTTTATCTGCATAATACGTTTGTAAAAATAAATTTTGCTCGTTTTCATGGATTCGAGACTCCAAAAAGAACGCTGCAATATCAAATACAGGGTCGTTCATCCCTGAATATTCCCAATCAATAAAATAGAGCTTATCGTTTTGTAGCAATAAATTTTCCGGCACTAAATCATTGTGGCAAGCAACTTTATTCCTGCCGGTTTGGTTCAATCGCGTATGTGCTGTATCTAAAAACGCTAAAATATCGGAAATATAAGTGTTATAGCCGTAGAACGATTGTTTATTCCGGAGCAAACCTAAATATTTTGTATATTCTTGGAAAACATCAAATTGATTGCCGAGCTTTATTTGGCTTTGATGCAGTTCCAACAAACGGGTAGCTAGATTTTGCAATATTGCTTGGCTTTTAATGTTTTTATGATCTAAAGACAGGGAATTTTTTAAGAACCGGGTAATTTTAAGACCGCTTTTCTGATCGAAGATACATGTTTCCACATTAAAACCGGCTTGGGACATTTTTAAGCTGTTTTTCGCCTCATATTCACGGTTAATCATGTTTTGGGTTTTTGCACCCGGAATCCGCAAAACATATTGTTCATCCGATACTGTAACCAAATAGTTTTTATTCGTCATTCCGCCAAGTTCGGTAACCACACAGTCTGAATCCCGATATTGCGGCATTAGATTTTTAAAAATGTTTTCAAGCATATTAGTGGTTTTTGATTGGTGTTTATTGAAACGGGATAATCTGTCGACGGCGTTTTTCTAGAATACGGTTTACTTTACCGAATGCGCGGATGCAGCGTTCTTTGAAGGTTCTCTTTTTTCTAGGTTCCGGATTTTGATGCCAATTTTGTGCACGCTCTAACTGAAGTTGGCTTTTAAATTGGCTGTTTTCTTGGTTAATCTGAGATTCTTGGACACAAAGTGCGGGAACAAGTTGGTAAACTTTTAAATCTCCGTGATTCAACAAATTTCCAAATAATAAAATATCTATCGGCTTAATCTCATCGGCGGGTAAAGTTTGAAGCCTCTTCAATATAAAGCGGATGGCCTGTTGCGAGATAATATAACCGGCCGAACCGCCATGAACACTGCTTAATACAGCAAAATTACGCTCTGCGTGAGCAGGAATACCTGAATTAAACTTCACACCTGCCGGTGTCAAATAATGTGTTTCCACTTTAATCACAAAAGCGCTATCCGTTGAAAAACGGTCCAACAGCCAAGCATCTTGCGCTAAAAAGGCGTCAGCATGTTTGCCCAACAAAATATCGTCTTCAAAAACAGCGATGTAAGGCAAGTTTGCATCAATACATTTTTGAAACAGCAATATATGGCTCATAAAACAGGCTTTTTCGCCCGATATCTGATATTGATGCTGAGCTAAATTCGGTACAAAACGTTGAATCGCCTGATCTAATTGGGGACAAGGCGTCATTGCATCAAAAAATTCAAAAGGGATATTTTGGGCGGAAAACTCTTGCTGAATATGGTTTCGGCGGTCGTATGCTGAAGATATGCTGATTACAAAATTATGTAACATGGCGGCCTTTCAAGAGGAAGCGGCTGAACGTTAATCTAAGAATTGGTATAAGGCTTTAACATGATGGCTCAATTCAGGGTTATAGCTTAAAACCTCAAGCGGATTGGCTATTTTATGCTTGCCTTGCTGCTTCTGCATCACAGCTTGTTCAACTGCATCAGCCAGCGTTTGCGGATCATTGCGCGAGAAAAAGAAACCTGCTTCAGGTTTCATAACTTCGGTGCAAGCCATATTATCGGATAAAACAACTTTAGTGCCGCTCAACACTGATTCAACGCCCACCAAACCGAATGGTTCGTAAAGAGAAGCCATGATGGTGTAATCCGCTGCGCGGTAAAGCTCAGGCATATTTTTGCAGAAGCCCAGCTCGGCCACATTCTTCATGGGTCTGGGCAAAGGGGAACCTGCCACTGCCAATTTGACCGGTAAATCCGTATGCTCAAAAAATTCTGCCAGCATATCCAACCCTTTGCGTTTATGGCCGGTAGAAGGAAAGAGAAACACGGTTTCTTCGGGCCTGAAGCCATAACATTGGCGCACTGCTTCATTTTGGCTGTGATCATTATGAAAGCGCTTTGTATCAACAGGTGGATAAACAACATGAACTTTCCGGCCATCAATGCCATACAGCTGGGTAATTTCCTGTTTCATCAAAGCAGAATGAGCCATGATATTTTTGGCTGTTTCATAGTTTGTGCGGTTGCGGCGGATAATGAGTTTATCCAGCAGATTGGTTTTTTGCTGCATTCCTTTCAAATACCCCAAATGTGTACCGCCACACACAAATAAATCCGCATTATCAGAAGGGTTGCATGCAATCAAATATTCATTATTTGCCCGCTGTTTTTGCAGCTGGCGGGAAAAGAAAAACGGGCGCAGCTTTTTAGGCACGCGGCTTTGGTTGACTAAACATGCTTTAATTTTGGCATATTCTGCCAATTCAACATCAAAACGTGCTGCATAAATCTTAACGGCGTGTCCGTCTCCAGTGATTTGGTTGACCAAATCGAAGGTATAGCTTTCCATACCTCCGCCGCGGCTGAAACGATTAATGCTGATGGCAATGTTTTTCATAAATCTGCCTTCATTTCAATCGTGACAACCAAGTATCAAAGCCTGTCTGAAAAGCGCGGTTGAGCTTGGCCTGATTTTCCGCCGTATCCTCGGTTCTGTAAAAATCATCCTCACTTTCCAGCCCGAGTGCATTGAAATAATCTTCAATAAACAGCCCGTACCCCTCTTCTTCGTCTTCATAATAAAAACGGGTAAACCGGTTACCCAGTTCGTTGAAATCGTCGTCGGAGAGCTCCCCGCCCATATGGGCCATGACAAACTTCGGGCCGGACAATTCGCCTTTTTGCAATTTGGCAAAATCCGGCGTAGCTTGCGCCCACTCAGGGTTATGCAGCCCTTGCGAAACAGCCCATGCAAAATAAAAACCGATGTGGTGCACAGCATTTTCTTGGGCAAGGTCGTCGGGGAAATCGTTGGTATAATGAAAAGCAATATGATCGTAAGTCATTTCAGACAGGCATTATTGGTAAGTTGCTCATTATATAGCAAAAGAACCTGACCGTTCCACGATGCCAAGCGATAGTAAACCAACTAAAAAAACTACACACATCATACTCGGGATTGATCCGGGTATCTTGGGTTTCAGTAGCCTTGAGATGCACAGGTTAAACACGAGCATGACAGCATATCAACCAAACTATTGATTTAAATATATGATTATCCTTTTAGAAGTTACCCGGCAAGATTAGAAATGCCTGTCTGAAAACCATTTTTCAGACAGGCATTGTATGCAAATAAAATACGTCAAATCAAAACGCTTGGCTTACTCACCCAACTTGGCAATATCCGCCACGGCATTCATCAAATCCGCCAGTTGTTTCAACAGATTCAGGCGGTTTTGTTTTACGGCTGCATCGTCGGCCATCACCATCACATGGTCGAAGAAAGCATCCACTTGCGGTTTAACGCTGGCTAATTCAGACAGCCCTGTCTGAAAATCTTGGGCGGCCAATGCGGCTTTGATTTTCGGCTGCAGGGCTTGTGCGGCGGTAAACAGGGCTTTCTCTTCGTCTTGCTGCAACAGGTTCTCGCTTACCGCACCCAATTCTGCATCGGCCTTTTTGAGCAGGTTTTGCACACGCTTATTGGCGGCGGCAAGGGCGGCAGCTTCGGGCAGTTGTTTGAACGCGGCCACGGCTTGCAGTTTGGCAGCAAGGTCGTTCAGGCGGCTGGGTTGTTTGGCCAATACGGCGGCAACGATGTCTTGCGGATGGTCGTTTTGCAGCAGCACGGCCAAACGCGCCTGCATGAAGTCGGCGACTTCGGCAACGGTGTTGTCGGCGAGCTTGCCTTGAGGGAAGCTGTTGTAGGCCGTCTGAAGCAGGTCGTTGATGTCCAAATCGTGCTGCATCAACATGCGCAAGATGCCCAGCGCGGAGCGGCGCAGGGCGTAGGGGTCTTTGTCGCCGGTGGGAATCAGGCCGATGCCCCAAATGCCGACGAGGGTTTCCAGTTTGTCGGCCAGCGCCACGGCGGTGGCGGTTGTGCTTTGCGGCAAGTCGTCGCCGGCGAAACGCGGTTGGTAATGCGCTTCGATGGCTTGGGCGATTTCTTCGCTTTCGCCGTCCAAGCGGGCGTAGTATTTGCCCATGGTGCCTTGCAGTTCGGGGAATTCGCCGACCATTTCGGTAACGAGGTCGGCTTTGGCCAAGCGGGCGGCACGTTCGGTAACGGCAACGTCGGCGCCCAATGCTTTGGCGATGTGGCCGCTGATGCTCATCAGGCGGCTGATGCGCTCGGCTTGGTTGCCCAGTTTGTTGTGGTACACCACGTTTTCCAGTTTGGGCAGGCGGCTTTCGAGCGTGGCTTTTTGGTCTTGCTTGTAGAAGAATTCGGCATCGGCGAGGCGGGCGCGTAATACGCGTTCGTTGCCATGGATGATGTGGCTCGGATCTTCGGCTTGCAGGTTGGAAACGAGCAGGAAGCGGTTCATCAGTTTGCCGTTTTGATCGAGCAGCGGGAAGTATTTTTGGTTTTGCTGCATGGTGAGAATCAGGCATTCTTGCGGCACGGCAAGGAAGTGTTCTTCAAACTGCGCTTCCAATACCACCGGCCATTCCACCAGCGCGGTTACTTCGTCGAGCAGGGATTCGTCGGCAGCGACTGTGGCATTCAGACGGCCGGCTTGTTCGTTTAAGGCCGTCTGAATGGCGGCTTTGCGTTCGGCAAACGAAGGAATCACTTTGCCCTCATGGCGCATTTTTTCAGCATAGCTGTCGGCATTGGCAAACACAATGTCGCCGCTGTTCAAGAAGCGGTGGCCGAGGGTGTAGTTGCGGCTGTCCAAACCCAATATCGAAGCCGGTACGGTGTCTGCGCCGTGCATGACCACCAAACCGTGTACCGGGCGCACAAAGGTATGTGTGCTGCTGCCCCAGCGCATCACTTTGGGAATCGGCAGCTTTTTCACGGCTTGCGCCAAAATGTCGCTGATCAATGCCGCCAAAGGCTGGCCTTGTTGGGTAAATTCGTAGGCATACACATCTTGTTTGCCGTCGTTGTCGATTTTCAGACTGGCAATATCGGTGCCGCAAGAGCGGGCAAAGCCTTCCAACGCTTTGGTAGGCGCACCGTCTTTCATGCCGGCAGCCACGCTCGGGCCTTTTTTCACCACCAAGCGGTCGGCCTGAGCAGCTTTCACGTTTTTCACTTGCACGGCCAAGCGGCGGGGCGAGGCGTAGGCGGTGTATTCGGCTGCGCCTTCGATGAATTGTTCTTTTTCCAAGCCTTCGACGATGGAAGCGGCAAGGCTGTTGCCCAAGTTGTTGAGGGCTTTTGGGGGTAGCTCTTCGGTGAGGAGTTCGATTAAGAGGGTTTGGGTCATTTGGGATGCTTTCAAGTTTAATTTTTTGCTTTAGGCCGTCTGAAATTATTTCAGTTTGTTTAAATGAAATATGAACACATTTCGTCTGGGGCCATTGTTAGTGCTATGTTCTTGTTTGACCGAATAAGGTTTTAGCTCGTCAATTTGAAACTCACCAATATAACGAACATAGCCTGTTTTTTCAGTGTGCTGAAAAACATATAAAGCACGATTATCACTTTTGTGTTGAAAGATGGCTTTATTGCCACGTTTCATTTCTTGGTCGCCAGTTTGACCTTCGCCTGAATAATGAAATACTTGGCCATTTTTATCCCAGCTATCATAGTAACCGTGCTCTTCACCATGTTCAGGATTGGTGAAAATAAAAACGCTATTCGACTTTAAAGATGGAGAAATGCCACTTTGACGACTTCCACCAAATTTATCATGTAATTCTGAACGTTTAATAATGTCATTTGGTTTCAAATCAAAAGGTACTTTACTCATAGTCTTAAAGCCTGTTTTAAACAGTTTTATCCTTAATCAACGGGAAACCCAATTTCTCCCTGCTCTCCACAAACTTCTGCGCCACAATCCGACTCAATGTGCGGATGCGGCCGATGTAGGTGGCGCGTTCGGTTACGGAAATGGCGCCGCGGGCATCGAGCAGGTTGAAGGTGTGGCCGGCTTTGAGTACCAGTTCGTAAGCGGGCAGGGCGAGTGAGGTGTCTTCCACTTCCAGCAGACGTTTGGCTTGGGCTTCGTAGTCGTTAAACTGTTTCAACAACCATTCTGCGTCGGAATATTCGAAGTTGTAAGTGGATTGTTCCACTTCGTTTTGGTGGTACACGTCGCCGTAGGTGATGGTTTGGCCGTCGGGGGTTTTAGACCAGACCAAGTCATACACGTTTTCCACGCCTTGCAGATACATGGCCAGGCGTTCGATGCCGTAGGTGATTTCGCCCAAAACGGGTGTGCAGTCGATACCGCCGACTTGTTGGAAATAGGTAAATTGGGTCACTTCCATGCCGTTGAGCCACACTTCCCAGCCCAAGCCCCATGCGCCGAGGGTGGGGTTTTCCCAGTCGTCTTCGACAAAGCGGATATCGTGCACTTTAGGGTCGATGCCCAGTTCGCGCAGTGAATCGAGGTATTGTTCTTGAATGTCGGCGGGGGCGGGTTTTAAGGCCACTTGAAATTGGTAATAGTGTTGTAGGCGGTTGGGGTTGTCGCCGTAGCGGCCGTCTTTGGGGCGGCGGCTGGGTTGTACGTAAGCGGCATACCAAGGCTCGGGACCGAGGGCACGCAGACAGGTGGCGGGGTGGCTGGTGCCGGCGCCGACTTCCATATCGAAGGGTTGGATGATGGTGCAGCCGCGCTCGGCCCAAAAATTTTGTAATTTGAAGATGATTTGTTGGAAGGTAAGCATTTCGGAATTTCACGCAAATGATGAATAGTAAAGGGTGCATTTTAGCCGTTCGGCCGGTTTCAGGCTAGCGTGGAGGCAGTTTTTCGGTATAATGCGGCAAAATTTATCTATTTTGTATTTTTCCAATCTATACAACAAAGGAGTTGATTGATGGCTGACAATAATGATGATCACAAAGAACAACGTATCGGTTTATGGGTAGCTGGTGGCGCTGCGGCTTTAGCTGTGTTGTCTGTGCTTTTTTATTCGGTCTATGGTTGGGAGAGCGGTAAAATCGAGGGTTCTCCGAAATATGGCCAAGCGGCTTCCGAAACCGTTCAAGTGGCAGCTGCTTCTGAAGTTGCGGCCAGTGAAGTGGTTGTGGAAACACTTGCACCAGCGGCTGCATCTGCAAGCAGCCCCGCCGAACAGGTTTTGGCTGAAACACCTGCTGAAACTGCTCCAGCCGCAGCAACAGCCGACAGCGCAAACGCAGTGGTTGAAAACGGCGTGGTGAAATTCTATTTTGCTACCGGCAAAGCGGACTTGGCACCGAATGCCGAGGAAGCTTTGAAAGATGTGCTGGCCGGTGTGAAAGCAGGTAAAAAAGCAGTCATCTCCGGCTATAACGACAGCACCGGCAACGTCGCAATTAACGAAGAATTATCGAAGCAGCGTGCTTTTGCCGTTCGCAATGCCCTGCTGGGATTTGGTGTTCCTGAAAGCCAAATTGAGCTGCGTAAACCTGAAAATACGGAAGCCGGCCAAGGCAATGATGCTGAAGCGCGCCGTGTGGAAGTGGTTTTAGAGTGATTTAAGCACCGGCTGCGTGGCTAAAAACAGAATGCCTGTCTGAAAAAGTTTTCAGACAGGCATTTGTTTATTCAGCGGTTGCTGTTTACCCATTCTATAAATTCGTCCGCCTTCACAAAACCGAGCAACGCTTCGCTGCGGCTGCCGTCGGCTTTAAGTACAAACACACCCGGCGGGCCGTATAAACCGTATTCTTTCAGAAAGGCTTGATGCTCCAGGGTGTTGGCCGTTACATCTGCCTGAAAAAAACGGGTCATATCCACTGCTTCGTGTACTTTGGGCTGGTTTAATGTTCTGGCTTCCATCTCTTTGCAGCTCACACACCAATCTGCGTAAAAATCCAGCAATACCGGTTCATTGGGTTTTTCCTGCAAAGCCATTGTCATAGCGGTTTTCAGCTCTTCAATATCCGTAAATTTCTCGCCATGCACACGTCCGTTTTCAACGGGTGGGTGCAAGGTCAGAAACTCATGCAGCGCAGTGGTTTGGTTTTGATAACTTTGGAAGCCGAACCACAAACCGCCCGCCAGCATCATGCCGCCCAGTATTGCACACACTTTGCGCATCGCTCCCTCCGTGTACATCACCCGTGCCAGCAGCATACCTGCCGGAATCACCAGCAACAGGCTGTATAACGTAATCACCACCGGATAAGGCAAAAACGGGCTAGCGATGTACAAAGCGGCGGCCAACAGAATGATACCGAACGCATATTTGATTCCGTTCATCCACACCCCGGCCCTCGGCAACACATGCCCGCCGAACGTGCCCACCACAATCAGCGGCGCACCCGTACCCAACGCCAGCGCATACAGCGCCAAACCGCCGAGCACACCGTCGCCCGTTTGACCGATATAACCCAAGGCACCAACCAGAGGCGGCGCCACACAAGGGCCGACAATCAGTGCGGAAAGCATGCCCATGCCGAACACAGAAGCCAATCTGCCGTTGGAAAGCTTGTTGCTTTGGTTTTGGAAATAGCTTTGCAGCGCAGCCGGCAACTGGATATTGAACAAACCGAACATGGAAAGCGCAAGCAGCACCAGCACACCTGCCGCCGCCAACACCACCCATGCCTGCTGCAGCCAAACAGTCAGCAGCGAGCCGGTCAAGCCCGCAATCACACCCACCACAGTATAAGTGAGCGCCAAGCCCTGCACATAAACCATAGACAAAGCAAACGCACGCCCTTTGCCCGCCTGCTTATCGCCCACCACAATGCCCGAAACAATCGGCAAAAGCGGATACATACACGCGGTAAAGCTCAAACCCAAACCCGCGATAAAAAACGCCAACAAGTTGGCGCCTAGCGTTTCGCGGGAAATTTTAAAAGGGCTGCCCCCTTTGCTTTTGGGCGGCGCAATCACACCGTCAGAATCTGCAGGCTGCAAAAAGCGGTCTTTGCCGTTTGCCGTAGGCAGGCCTTCCACTTGGTAAAAACCGTTTCCTTTGATTTCAAATGTATTTTCGACCGGCGGATAGCACACGCCCACATCCGCGCAGCCCTGATAAGCAAGCTTGAGCTTATAATTTTGCACACCTTTCTGCTTATAAGGCCAAAGCACCTGAGCGGTGTGGTAATACACTGTTTGCTTGCCGAAAAATTCGTCCTCTTTTTCCTTTCCCGGGCTGAACTGCGGTTGATCCAGCAAACCGGGTTCGCTGGCTTCTGCCTGGATTTTAGATTGATACAGATAATAGCCGTCGGCCACGGCGAACTGCACATCCACCCCTTTGTCACTCACCTCCACCTGCGGCACAAACGCCTGCTCGGGGGGAAGCAGCTTGGAAGCGTCCACCGCATAAGCGGCTTGCGCCAGAGCAAAAAACGCGATTAAGAAACTCAATATTTTTTTCATTGTGTTGCCTGTTTCTTGGTTTTAAACCACTTTCTAACTAAAACACCGCTATTATCCTGTTTGACACAGCAAAATGCCATCATTCAGTTAAATTTTTTCTGAAAATTTCAATTTATTACCCGCTAAAACTGTAAGAAATCAGGCAGTAAAACGTCGCAACCGCATATTTTCAAATCCTTATCGGTATAAATGCCTGTCTGAAAGCATTTTCAGACAGGCATTTATATAAAATAAACAAGGCTGGCTTATTTTTTAAGGATACATAATGCAGGCATAGGCCGAATGGTTGTGAATCGATTCGAAATTCTCACTCTCCACCGTAAAGCCGGTAATCCGCTTGTCGGAGCGTAGGGCTGCCGCCACGTCGCGCACCATATCTTCCACAAATTTCGGGTTTTCATAAGCGCGCTCGGTAACAAATTTTTCATCCGGCCGCTTGAGCAAACCGTAAAGCTGGCAGGAAGCCTGCTCTTCCACACAGTCGATTACCTCTTCTATACCCACTTCTCCCCCGCCACACTCGAGCGACACGGTTACATGCGAGCGCTGGTTGTGCGCGCCGTATTCCGAAATTTCTTTAGAGCAGGGACACAAGCTGGTTACCGGCACCAACACTTTCAAACTGTGGCAATAGGCGCCGCCTTTCACTTCGCCGGTCAGCGTAACATCGTAATCCAGCAACGACTGAATGCCGGAAACCGGCGCGGTTTTTTTGCGGAAAAAGGGAAACGACACGCTGATGCGGCCGGAATCCGAATCGAGCAGCTTCACCATTTCCTCGGTCAGCGTTTTCAAACGCTGGAAGCCCAAGGCTTCGGTCTGCTGCTCCATCAAAGCCACAAAGCGCGACATGTGCGTGCCTTTTTGATCGGCGGGCAGGTAAACCGTCATCGTGAGGCGCGCAATAGTATGCTGCGTACCTTCGGCTGTGTTGAGTAGGATGGGAAAGCGTAAATCCTTGATGCCAACCTGGTTAATCGGCGTATTGCGTAAATCTTTGCTGCTTTGCACGTCTGCAATAATGGCGTTCATGCGTTATTTTTCCTTTTGATGCGGGGCAACGCCCTTAATATAGGGCGTAAGTATATAACTGCAAGCAAGAAATAGCCATTGAGAATAGCTATTAAAACAGAAATTAATTCCCTGCCATCTCATTAGCTTTAAACCAACCCCTACGATCAGCAAGCATTGGAAATATTTTATAAAATTTTACTACATCCAAATCTTGCAAAAGCTTAATTACGTTTGAAATAAAAAACAACTAAACCTTACAAAAAAAACTTAAATACCTGAAACAAACTTGGCCTGCTTACATCTCACAAGTGAATTCAGTCGTTTTATGACAATTGAATTTCATATTCTTAGTTATTTTAATCAATGATGATTTAAGGAGTTTATTATGCACGCTGTAACAACTGCCGATACTCTTGGTATGCGGGAATTAACCTTAGCTGAAATGGAATATGTTGCCGGATCCGGCCGCTGGGAAGATGCTATCTCTAGCGCAGCTAGTGGTGCAACCGCAGGCGCTGCAGCAGGAGCAGGTATTGGTGCAGGCATAGGCCTAGCAGGTGGTCCTTCCTCTCCAATTACAGTATCTGGAGGAATTGCAGCAGCAGGAGCGATTGGAGGCGCCGTGGGAGCTGTAGGCGGTTTTATCGTCGGTTTGCTCGATTGGTAATTATTTAAAATAGTTTGGGCAGGATCACTAGATTGATTGCTGCCCAAACTCCTAACTTAAAACAAAATATTGATTTCTGAAATTTAAAACAAGGAGAAAAAACCATGCGTTTCATTTTCATTATTTGCATGTACATTTTTATTACATTCTTATGCTTAACAATCGGAGCCTTGCTGTACGACATTTTCAAATCTGGATTTAGTTGGAAAACTTTTTCAGTTTATCTCAAACCATTGATTATTTTTTCAGCACTCTCTCTCGTCTCTAAATGGTTTATTACCGGTTATTATAATTAATAATTAGCCTTGCCTCTGCCAAGAAAAGCACACCGTTACACCCGTATTTCCAACATCGATGCGAAGCTCCCTTTAAAATCAGTATAAAATGGCGCTTTCATCTGTTTACTAAGGAGTAGCGCCGTGCCCTATCAATTCTCTACCGAAGCCATCCACACCGGATATGATTGCGACGAACACAACCGCGCGATTATGCCGCCGATTTATCAAAACAGCATGTTTGCCATGCACGAAATCGGTGAAAAAATCCCCTACCGCTATTCCCGACTCGCCAACCCCACGCGCAAAGTGCTGGAAGATACCGTAGCCGCGCTGGAACACGGTTCGCACGGCTTTGCGTTTGCCAGCGGCATGGCGGGTATCGACTGCGTGTTCCGCACATTTCTTGCACCCGGCGACACCATCGTAGCCGTGGGCGACATCTACGGCGGCAGCTATGATCTGCTCACGCAGGTGTATGCCAAATGGGGCGTGAACGTGGTGTTTGCCGACCTCACCCAACCCGAAAACCTCGACCGCATTTTGGCCGAAGGAAAAGTGAAACTGGTTTGGCTGGAAACACCGTCCAACCCCCTGCTGCGACTGGTGGATATTCCTCTGCTGGCCGCCAAAGCCAAAGCCGCCGGCGCACTGGTAGGCATAGACAATACTTTTGCCACGCCTTATCTGCAAAACCCACTCGATATGGGCTGCGACATTGTGTTCCATTCCGCCACCAAATATCTGTGCGGTCATTCCGACGTGTTGATGGGCGTGGTGGTAGCCAAAACGCCCGAGCTGGCGGAGCCGCTGCAAAGCATGATGGTCAACACAGGCGGCGTAGCGGGGCCGATGGATTGCGCGCTGGTGTTGCGCGGCATCAAAACCCTCGCCCTGCGTATGCAGCAGCATTGCAACAATGCGCTGGAGTTGGCACGCCGTTTGGAGCAACACCCTGCCGTAGAAAAAGTGTTCTATCCCGGCCTGCCGAACCACGAACACCACAAACTGGCCGGGCAGCAAATGCGCGGCTTCGGCGGCGTGGTTTCAGTTTATCTGAAAAACGACAGTGTGAGCGCGGCCGACAGCGTGGTTAAAAACATGAAGCTTGTCAAAATGGCCTCCAGCCTCGGCGGTGTGGAAAGCCTGGTCAACCACAGCTATTCCCAATCCCACAGCGGCATGCCGCCGGAATTGAAACAGGAATTAGGCATCCGCAAAGGCCTGCTGCGTTTTTCGGTGGGCATTGAAGATATTGACGATATTTATCAGGACATCGCCGCAGCGCTGGATACTGTGGCGTGATCAAGAACAGAATCAAATGCCTGTCTGAACGCTTTTTCAGACAGGCATGGTTTCATTAGTGAAACTTACGCTGCAAAAAACGGCGCGCCGCTGGCGGCATTTTGTTTTGCAGCTTCTGCGTATAAACCGCTTCCTTCTTCTGCCACCACACACCGATGCACACAATCAGCAGACCGATGAGCGTGAGCGAAATCGGAAACAGCCAGCTGTCTTGAAAAATCTTGTCGGCCAGATACCAGCAATAGCCAAATATGCCGAACGCGCCGAACACGGCAAACACGCGGCGGCGGATCAACACGCCTGTAAACACCATGGCCACGTTCAGCAGAAAATAGCAAAACTTGTTCCATTCGCTGTCGGACTCTATAAAGCTGAGGCCGCCCCAAAACGTAATCACCCCGAAAAGGTACAGCCAAAACGGATAATCACGCTCACTTTGGTTGCGGAAATCCACCCAAAACGCCAGCAGAATCATCGCCGCGCCGAATAAAGCCGAAACCTGCCGCTTGAGCGCCCAATCGTAAACCCCGCCGTGTCCGTAAATAATCCAATCGGCAATATCCATCGACATATACCACAGCGTAACCGCCACCGGCATCACCAAAAACGGATAGCGGTAACGCCACAGCATCACGGCAGCGGCCGTCAGCGTGGCCAGCTCCATCATCAGCCAGCGCCAGTCGATCCAGCGGTGGTAATCACGGTAAGCCATTTCATTATCCGGCCAGAAGCCCAATGCCTGCTGCAAGCCGTACACAGCCAGCGGCACCAACACCACCACAAACGTGGCGCAGATGCCGGCAGGAATATGCAGACCGCGTTTGCGGAAATATTCGGTCAACGCCATACCTGCGGCGCCGTAAACCAAACACAGCACCACAATCGCCGAACCGCCGAACGTTTCCCAACCGAGCGTCATAAACAGCGACATCGCGCCGATGGCAAGCAGCCCGCCGAGATAATACAAAACATGGGTAAAGCTAAACTGCGGCACATGGCTGTTTTGCTGCTGCCACAACGCCCATAAAGCGTCGGCCTGCTGCCCGTTGATAATCTGCCGCTCCACCGCCTGCTGCAAATGGTGTTTTCTGATCTCCATAGCTTTTTCCTGAATACGAACTTGGCCGCGCTCAAAATAGTTTCAGACAGGCATAGTTCATCATTGCCTGCTGATGTCTTCCAGCGTACGGCCTTTGGTTTCCTCGCCCAACACCACAATCACCGCCACCACAGCCATCAACACGGCTGTGAACATCACAAAAATCCGCCCGAATCCGCCCTCGCCGCCGATCATCGCCGCTACGGCCATCGGCGCAACAATCCCGCCGACACGCCCGATGGCACCGGCCCAACCCGAACCGAAGGCACGGAAACGCACAGGATACAGCTCGGGCGTGTAAGTGTAGAGCACGCCCCATGCGCCCAAGTTGAAAAACGACATCCAGCAGCCCCAAAACATAATCATCGCCACCGAATCGCTGTGGCCGAAGAAATACGCACACACGGCGCAGGCAAACAAAAAGCCGGCCAGCGTGGCTTTGCGGCCGATTTTTTCCACCAGCACCGCCGCCGCGAAGTAGCCCGGCAATTGAGCCAAAATCATCACCAGTACATATTCAAAGGTTTTCACCACCGTATGCCCCTGCTCCACCAGCAGCTTCGGCAGCCAAGTGAAAATACCGTAATACGAAAACACAATGCCGAACCAGATCAGCCACAGCATCAAAGTGCGCTTGGCAAACGGCGCCTGCCACAGCTGCGCGAAACGTGGCGGCTCGGTAGAAGGCTGCTCGGCCACCACAGCCGTTTCCACCACCGGCAAACCGGCCTGCGCTTCAAGTTTGCACACAATTTCATGCGCTTCCTGCACCCGCCCTTTATTGATGAGATAGGGCACCGATTCAGGCAGGAGTTTCCACACGAAAAATGCGTAAAACACGGGCAGCGCGCCGATCAAGAATGCACTCTGCCAGCCGTAATGCGGGATAAAGAAATACGACACCATCGCCGCCGCCAGCCAACCCAAGCCCCAAAAACTTTCCAGCAGCACGATAAAGCGCCCGCGCACTTTCGGCGGCGCATACTCGCTCACCAGCGACACCGCCACCGGCAGCTGCCCGCCCAAGCCGAAGCCCACCCAAAAGCGGAAAAACAACAGGCTTTCAAGGTTCCAGGCGAAGGCGCACAAGCCCGTGGCAATGCTGTATACCACCATCGTGGCGATAAACACATTTTTGCGCCCGATACGGTCTGCCACCCGCCCGCTCAGCACCGCACCCAAAGCCATGCCGATAAAGCCGACGCTGACAATCCAGCCCAATTGCGAAGGTGCGAGATTCCATTCTTTGCCCAGCGTAGCCAACACAAACGACACCATGCCGGTATCCATGGCATCAAACAGCCAGCCCAAACCAATCAGCACCAATAATTTATAGTGGAATTTGCCCGGAGGCAGATTTTGCAGTCGGGTTAAAATATCCATATGATTCCTTTAGAAAAATGCTGCTTGTTTACGTTGGTACATTTTATAATACACCGCTTGCAACACATTATCCGCAAACAACCATGAAAAAATTAATGTTTATTTTGTCTGCCGCCCTCTTCCCTGCCTTGGCATGCAGCGAAGTGGAACTCTACGGCACCGTTAAAAGCGGCATCTCCGTTTCGCGAATCCAAACCGGCGGCGGCCCGAAACACACCCGCGCCACCGTCAACGACTTAGGCAGCCACATCGGCATCCGCGGCAGCCACCGCATCGGCGGGCAAAACAGCGAACGGGAATATGCTTCCGCAAACCAACCCGCTGCGAAGCCTTTATCCATGCGGGAAGGCGCACGGCGAAAAAAGGAAAACGGTTTTTTAATGCCCGATTAGCATTTTGCCGGCTAACCATGTCTATGCCTGTCTGAAAGCTGAGCCACGCATATTAACTCGACGCCAACGGCACGCGCTTTCTTTCTATTATAGTTAAACCGCTTGATTTTGGTTCAACATCGTCATATTCGGGCTGGATTCGAATAAGGCGGCCAACAGCCGGAAAATGGGAAATGCCTGTCTGAAACCGTTTTCAGACAGGCATTTCCCATTTTCCAAACTTAAACACTAGCTCAACAGCAGCGAATCGTCGCTCACTTTTTCACCGCGCGTTTTTTCAAACATATCCAGTAAATCGCGCACACCCATGCCTTGGCGTTTTTCGCCCGCCACATCCAACACAACCTTACCCTGATGCAGCATCACCGTGCGGTGGCCGTGGTCGAGCGCCTGCTGCATGGAATGGGTGACCATCATGGCCGTCAGTTTGTTTTCGGTAATGATTTGGTCGGTCAGCTCCAACACAAAAGCAGCGGTTTTCGGGTCAAGCGCGGCGGTGTGTTCGTCGAGCAGCAGGATTTTGGAAGGCTGCAAACTGGCCATCAGCAAGCTCACGGCCTGCCTTTGCCCGCCGGAAAGCAAGCCCATGCGGTCGGTGAGGCGGTTTTCCAAACCGAGCTTCAAAATCGAGAGCTTTTCACGGAAAATTTCGCGGTTCGCCTTGTTTAAAGCCGCCCGCAAGCCGCGGCCGCGGCCGCGTTTGTAGGCCAACGCCATGTTTTCTTCAATGCTCAGTTTTTCGCATGTACCGGCCATCGGGTCTTGAAACACCCGCGCCACCAGATTGGCACGCTTGTAGGCGGGCAGGCGCGTTACGTCCGCACCGTCGATGTGGATGCTGCCGGAATCCACCGCAATGTCGCCGCTGATGGCATTGAGGAAAGTGGATTTGCCTGCGCCGTTGCTGCCGATTACGGTAACAAATTCGCCGTCTTTGATGTTCAGGTTCATGCCGCGTAAAGCCGGGTTTTCAATCGGCGTGCCCGGGTTGAAGGTTAAGCGTAAATTTTCTGCGCGCATCATGACAATTGTTTCCTTTTCATCTGAAGCTTTGCTTTGGTTTTGGGCAGCATCAACACCAGCACCACCAACACCGAC
The DNA here is from genome assembly GCF_000227765.1 of Neisseria wadsworthii 9715. Classification (GTDB taxonomy): domain Bacteria; phylum Pseudomonadota; class Gammaproteobacteria; order Burkholderiales; family Neisseriaceae; genus Neisseria; species Neisseria wadsworthii. The sequence goes on along the minus strand of NZ_JH165159.1, from coordinate 690,162 downwards.
GTTACCAAGTTCAAATCCTGCGTTTGCAGCCCCAAGCCGGAAAGGGTTTCGCTGCCCATGGCCACCATAATGAAGAGGCGGTAAATCACCGAACCGAGAATCACGGAAAGCGTAACCAACCAGATATTTTTACTCGGCAGCAAGGCTTCGCCCAAAATTACGGCCGCCAAGCCGAACACGATGGTGCCCAAACCCGCGCTCACGTCGGCGCCGCCCACCAGCTGGGCAAACAGCGCGCCCGCCATAGCAATCAGGCCGTTGGAAAGCGCCATGCCGAGCAACACCATATTGCCTGTGGAGATGCCTTGCGCACGCGCCATGCGCGGATTGGCGCCGGTAGCGCGCATCGCCAAGCCTGTTTCAGTAGAAAAAAACCAATCCAGCGCAAATTTCACCAGCAGCACAAACCCCAACAGCACGGCAGAATTCTGCCACATGCCGCTGCCTATAAAGGGTGCAAACAAATCAAACACCGTGCCGCTGCCCAACAGCGGAATATTCGGTGCGCCGCCGATGCGCAGGTTCACCGAATAAAGCGCCGTCATCACGATAATCCCCGCCAGCAGCTGTAAAATCCCCAGCCTCACATGCAGCCACGCGGTAATCACTCCGGAGAGCGCGCCGGCCCAAAAGCCTATGCCCACCGCCAAAAGCGGGTTGATGCCCGCCACCATGCACACGGCGCAGGAAAATGCGCCGAGCGGAAAGCTGCCGTCGGCGGTAAGGTCGGGAAAATCGAGAATGCGGAAAGAAAGCAGCACACCCAGCGCTACCAGCGCGTAAACCAAACCGGTTTCAAATGTGCCGAATAAGGCAAGTAAAGACATGAATTTCCTTTTTTATAACCCTAGTAAATACACGTACACAGTAACGTTATCTTCAATATGCCGGTTTAACGGACGCACTGGTTTAAACTGATCCGCCACCATATGTCCGAACCATTTTCAGACAGGCATTGTAAAAACCCAAAACCGATGCCGGCCGCGTGCCGCATCGGTTAGGGATTGCTTCAACACAAATGCTTATTCAACAATTTCAGCCGCCTGTTTTTTCAAGTCTTCCGGCAACGTGATGCCCTGCTCGCCCGCATGTTTGGGGCTTAAAAACAGATCAAACTTATCCATGCGTAGAGAAGGAATGCTGCCCGCTGCTTCGCCTTTCAGAATACGCGCCACAATCTTGCCGGTTTCCTTGCCCAAGCTCGTGTAGTCTATGCCCAAAGCCGCCACCGCACCGCGCTTAACCGAAGCCGTGTCAGCCGCCACCAGCGGCACCTTGATTTCGTTTGCCGCCTTATACATAGATTCATAAGACGACACCACATTGTTATCCAGCGAAGTGTATATCAGCTGGGCTTTGCCGCCCAAGCTGCGCGCCGCCGTCAGCACATCCGTGCTGCGCTGCGCAGGCACGGCGGAAAGCGTAATGTTCTGCTTGGCCAAATCGGCTTTCAAGCGGTCCAACACCACGGTTGAATTCACTTCTCCCGGGCTGAACACATAGCCCACGTTTTTCAACTCAGGCACCAGCTTTTTCATCAAATCAATCTGCGGCCCAAGCGGCACATCGTCCGACACACCCGTTACATTGCTGCCCGAAGCTTCCCAGCCGGGCACCAACTTGGCCGCCACCGGATCGGTAACCGCAGCATACACAATCGGAATCTCTTTGGAAGCTGCCACCATCGCCTGCGCGCTCGGTGTGGCAATTGCCAACACCGCATCTGGCTTGTCGCCGGCAAATTTCTTCGCAATCTGTGCCGCCGTAGCCGGATTGCCTTGCGCACTTTGGAAATCGACTTTCAGGTTTTTCCCTTCCTCAAAGCCTTCCGCTTTGAGCTGCTCCAACGCGCCCTTACGCACAGCGTCCAACGCCGGATGCTCCACAATCGCCGTAATCGCAATGCGCTTATCTCCCACCGCAGGCGCACCGCCCGCTGCCGAAGCACCGGAAGCAGCCGGAGCCGCGTTTTTTTGTTCTGCGGGCGAACAAGCCGACAATAAAGCCGCCGCCAACACGCTCAAAGGAAGAGAAATTTTGTAAGAAACAGTCATAACGCAGCTCCCAATAATCTAAACTAGCTAAACGAAAAGCCATCATAGCCGAAAGCAGTTGTTTGCGCTTTAATATATTTAACAATTTCATGGAATATTTTAACTTTTATGATTTGTTTTATAATTTTTTATTCCAGTCTAATGATTAGCTAAAAAACAATCAGTCAAGCTTTTTATAAAAACTGAAATAAAAAAGCTTTTTTAATTCGTTTAAAGAAAAAACTGCCAATCCGGATTATTGCATTCTGCATAAATTGTTACTATTAAACCGGTTCCCTGTAACAGTAACCTCATGTTCGGGCATAACCTCGAATATGGCGGACATACTGTTGCTTTAATTTGCCCCATCATTAAGGCCAACCAAAACAAATATGCCTGTCTGAAAAAGTTGCTACATCGTTAAAACTTTTCAGACAGGCATACTGCTATAAACCAAGCTTATCTACTGATTATCCTTTCGCTTTTCCCAAACCTGCATCAGCACCGCCAACCCTTCATTCAGCTGCTTTTGTACATCCTTCGGCACAGCTTCCAACAGTTTCTGCTCGTTTTCCACATGCTTGAACACTACTTCTTCTATTAAAGCCTTGCCGCTGTCGGTAAGCTGCACCAGCATGCTGCGCGCATCTTCGGGATTGGGCAAACGGCAAATCCAACCTTGTGCTTCCAAATTCTTCAGGCGCGTGGTCATGGTGCCGGAGGTAACCATCAGCGAGGCAAACAGCTCGGTCGGGGTGAGGCTGTACGGGCTGCCCGCACGGCGCAACGTGGCCAACACATCGAATCCTCCGCCGCTCAAGCCGAATTCTGCAAACACGCTATCCAACTGCGGTTGCACCAAAGCGGCACAACGCTTCAAGCGCCCGATTAAAGCCATATTTTCCGCAGCCAGCGTAGGCATTTCCCGCCGCCACTGCGCCACAATCAAGTCCACCGCATCAGGCTGCGTATTATGTGTGTCTGTATCCATCATTACCCTTTAAAGATTTTAAAGAATGCTGTTTCCGTCCGGCATTTGATGCCTGTCTGAAAAAATCTTGCGAGCCGACCGATTATCGGAACGGCATTTTGGGATTTCACGCCTGATATTTTACCTTGACTTCAAGATAAAATACCATCACAATCCATTTATCTTGAAATCAAGGTAATTTATGAGCACACGCTTTCCAATCATTCTCCTCACTGCACTCGCGCCGCTGATTTGGGGTTCGACTTATTTGGTCACCACTGAATTTTTGCCGCCCGACCGGCCTTTTACCGCTGCTTTGCTGCGCACACTTCCGGCCGGCTTGCTCCTGCTTTTATGGAAACGCGAATGGCCCCAAAAGCATGAAATCGGCAAAGTTTTTTTGCTGGCCGTGTTCAACATCGGCTTTTTCCAAGCCATGCTTTTCGTGTCCGCTTACCGGCTGCCGGGCGGCCTGGCTGCCATTCTCACTTCCACGCAAACTTTGATGGTTTTGCTTCTGGTTTGGGTTTGGCTGGTCGGCAAAAGTAAACCGCCTAAAACCGCCTGGTTTTCCGCTCTTTTGGGTGTAATGGGTATAGTGTTACTTGTATATTCTCCGCAAATCCGGTTCGACCCGATTGGCATCGCCAGCGCCCTGCTTGGCGCGGCTTCGATGGCAGTAGGTATTTTTTTCTCGAAACATTGGCGGTTCGGCCTTTCCATATTGGCCTTCTCCGGCTGGCAATTGCTTCTTGGCGGCTTGTGTCTCTTACCCGTAGCATTATGGCTCGAACCACCGCTTCCGGCATTGAGCGCAACCAATATAGGCGGCTATGTTTACCTCAGTCTGTTGGGCACGGTATTGGCTTATGTTTTGTTTTTCCAAGGCCTCAACAAGCTGCCCTCTGCCGTGGTATCGGCTTTAGGCCTACTCAGCCCGATTGCCGCGTTTCTGCTCGGCTGGCTGTTTTTGGGGCAAAGCCTGAATGTTCAATCCATGATCGGATTAACATTGGCCTTATTTTCCATCTTCGGCGTACAACGTGCGCTCCAAAACTCAAAGGAATCTGCATGACCCCGTTTTTTCAATTATTACAACAGCGTGTTTCGGCCTATGGTTTTTCAGACAGCCATATCAGTGAGCCCGAATTGCACTACCTGATCAAAGCTGCCTGCCATGCGCCTTCTGCTTATCATCTGCAAAACTGGCATTTCACTGCCGTCTGCTCAGAAAAAGCCAAACAAGCTTTATATCATGCTGCTTTCCGCCAGCATAAAATTATGCAAGCCGCCGCAGTAATTGTGATCAGCGGCAAACTCACAGGCTATCAGGATTTAAACGAAAAATTGCAGGCCTCTGTTCAGACAGGCATCATAGATAATGATACGGCGCAAAACTGGATTTCCGCCGCACATGCCGCCTTTCACGATAATCCGCGGGCTCAACGAGACGAAGCCATACGCAGCGCCTCACTCGCCGCTATGACTCTGATGCTGGCCGCGCAGGAGCAAGGCTGGGCGAGCTGTCCGATGAGTGGTTTCGACACCGAGGCCGTACGTCAAACCGCAGGCCT
>NZ_JH165159.1:663413-684922 GCF_000227765.1 Neisseria wadsworthii 9715 | reverse complement strand
GCCTGTCTGAAAACCTGTTGCCTGTATTACTAGTGACCATCGGAAAAACAGACGGTCGACAAAAACAGAAAATTCGTGCTCGAGCTGAGTGGTTCGTAATTTGATACATATAGCAAATAAACTGAATTTTAATAACTACAATAACAAATGCCTGTCTGAAACATATTTTCAGACAGGCATTCCTATTCAAAACTGCTTATTTCTTCAACCTTCCATGCAGTTCCTGTACGCTGTACACACCCATGGCGTTGAGGCTCTTCACGCCTTCGCTCATGGCTTCGCCGCCGGCGATGGTGGTGTATTGCGGCACACGCTGGGTAAGCGCGCTGCGGCGGATGCTGTGGCTGTCGGCCACGGCTTGCGGGTCGCTGATCACAGTGTTGACCACCAGCGCGATTTCGCCGTTTTTAATCGCGTCCACGATGTGCGGGCGGCCTTCCTGCACTTTGTTGACCACCTGCACGCCCACGCCGTGTTCTTTCAGGTAGGCAGCGGTGCCGCGGGTGGCGCACACGCCGTAGCCGAGCGATTGGAAGTTTTTCGCGGTTTGCACCACCAGCGGTTTGTCTTCGTCGCGCACGGCGATAAACACTTTGCCCACGGCCGGCATGCGTTCGCCCGCGCCGAGTTGGGCTTTCAGGTAGGCTTCGGAGAAGGTTTCGCCCACGCCCATCACTTCGCCGGTAGAACGCATTTCCGGGCCGAGAATGGTGTCCACGCCGGGGAATTTGATGAACGGGAACACGGCTTCTTTCACGGCGTAGAAATCCGGAATCACTTCTTTTTCAATGCCTTGCTCTTTCAAGCTGATGCCCGCCATCGCGCGCGCGCCCACTTTGGCCAACGGCACGGAAGTGGCTTTGGAAACAAACGGTACGGTACGCGAAGCGCGCGGGTTCACTTCCAGCACGAACACCACGCCGTCTTGCACGGCAAACTGCACGTTCATCAAGCCGACCACGTTCAGCGCGTAAGCCATGGCTTTGGTTTGACGGCGGATTTCTTCTTGAATCTCTTCGGAAAGCGAGTATGGCGGCAGCGAACAGCCGGAGTCGCCCGAGTGGATGCCGGCCTGCTCAATGTGCTGCATGATGCCGCCGATCACGATGTCTTTGCCGTCTGAAACGCAATCTACGTCTACTTCTATGGCGTTGTTCAAGAAGAAATCGAGCAGCACGGGGCTGTCTTCGGAAACCTGCACGGCTTCGCGCATGTATTTCTGCAACTGTTCGGCAGAATGCACCACCTGCATGGCGCGGCCGCCCAACACATAAGACGGGCGCACCACCAGCGGATAGCCGATTTCTTCTGCCAGCACCAACGCTTCTTCTTCGTTGCGCGCGGTGCGGTTGGGCGGCTGGCGCAGGCCGAGGTCGTTGAGCACTTTTTGGAAGCGTTCACGGTCTTCGGCGGCGTCAATCGAATCAGCCGACGTGCCGATGATGTTCACGCCGTTTTCCACCAACGCGTTGGCCAGTTTCAGCGGGGTTTGGCCGCCGTAATGCACAATCACGCCCCACGGGTTTTCGGTGCGCACGATTTCCAGCACGTCTTCCAGCGTGAGCGGCTCGAAGTAGAGGCGGTCGGAAGTGTCGAAGTCGGTGGACACGGTTTCGGGGTTACAGTTCACCATAATGGTTTCAAAACCCGATTCGCGCAGCGCCAGCGCGGCGTGTACGCAGCAATAGTCGAACTCGATGCCTTGGCCGATGCGGTTGGGGCCGCCGCCGAGAATCATCACTTTGCGTTTTTCAGACGGCCTCGCTTCGCATTCCTCTTCGTAAGTGGAATAGAGGTAAGCGGTGTCGGATTGGAACTCCGCCGCGCAAGTGTCCACGCGCTTGTACACGGGATGCAGTTTCAGGCCGTAGCGGTGTTCGCGTACTTCTTTTTCAGACAGGCCCAGCAATTGCGCCAAACGCTTGTCTGAAAAGCCTTTGCGTTTCAGGCGGCGCAGGGTGGCGTAGTCCAAATCGTTCAGACGGCCGTCTGTAACTTTTTGCTCTTCTTGAACCAAGTCTTCAATCTGCGCCAAGAACCACGGATCAATCGCGCAAATTTCGTGGATTTCTTCCTTGCTGAAACCGGCGCGGAACGCATCGGCCACATACAGAATGCGCTCGGGGCCGGGGTTGGCCAGCTCGCGGCGGATCACGTTTTTATCGTCGCTGCGCGGATTAAAGCCGCACAAACCGGTTTCCAAACCGCGCAAAGCTTTCTGCATCGACTCCTGAATCGTGCGGCCCATCGCCATCACTTCGCCCACCGATTTCATTTGCGTGGTCAGGCGGTCGTCGGCAGCGGGGAATTTCTCAAACGCAAAACGCGGAATCTTAGTAACCACATAGTCAATCGAAGGCTCGAAAGACGCAGGCGTGCGGCCGCCGGTGATGTCGTTGCGCAGTTCGTCCAACGTGAAGCCCACCGCCAGTTTCGCCGCTACTTTCGCAATCGGAAAGCCCGTGGCTTTGGAAGCCAACGCCGAAGAACGGCTCACGCGCGGGTTCATCTCAATCACAATCATCTCGCCGTTTTCAGGGTTGATGGCAAACTGAACATTCGAGCCGCCCGTGTCCACGCCGATTTCGCGCAGCACCGCCAGCGAAGCATTGCGCATGATTTGGTATTCTTTGTCGGTAAGCGTTTGCGCGGGCGCAACCGTAATCGAGTCGCCGGTATGCACGCCCATCGGGTCGAAGTTTTCAATCGAACAGATGATGATGCAGTTGTCGTTTTTATCGCGCACCACTTCCATTTCGTACTCTTTCCAGCCGAGTACCGATTGCTCGATCAGCAACTCATGCGTGGGCGAGGCATCGAAACCGCGTTCGCAAATCGCCAAAAACTCGTCTTTATTGTAGGCAATGCCGCCGCCCGAACCGCCCATGGTAAACGACGGACGGATCAGCGTAGGAAAGCCCACCTGCTCTTGCGCCGCCAGCGCTTCGTTCATGGTGTGGCACACGAAAGATTTCGGGCAATGCAAGCCGATTTTTTCCATCGCTTCTTTAAAACGACCGCGGTCTTCCGCTTTATCAATCGCGTCTTCAGTGGCGCCGATTAACTCGACGTTATACTTCGCCAGCACACCGTTGCGCGCCAAATCCAGCGCACAGTTCAGCGCCGTTTGGCCGCCCATGGTCGGCAGCACCGCATCGGGGCGCTCTTTGGCGATAATCTTTTCCACCGTCTGCCACATAATCGGCTCGATATAGGTTACATCGGCCATTTCAGGGTCGGTCATAATCGTGGCGGGGTTGGAATTGACGAGAATGACTTTATAGCCCTCCTCGCGCAAAGCCTTACACGCTTGCGCGCCGGAATAGTCAAACTCGCAGGCCTGGCCGATCACAATGGGGCCGGCGCCGATGATTAGGATGGATTTTAGGTCGGTACGTTTGGGCATGGTGGGTCTCTTTATAAGGAATCAAAACTATTGATGCTGAAGTTTAGATAAGGCTTCGAACGGTGTCAGGAAAGATTTCCATATGTTTTTATCTTTCTCATCATTTAGAATTTTATAAAAAGTGTTTAAATTCTCATAAGTTAAAAATAATTGAGCGTATAAAATGGAATTTTCTATTTTTTGCTTTGTGATAGGCGTCTCTCGTATCCATTTTACCCATCTCTTTAATTCTTTATGAGTTAGATTGCTGGGATTTAGATTTAAAAAATTTTCAATCTCTTCTTTTAGTTGTTTCAAAAGAATATTTAAATCGTTTTCTGGGTATAAGCATTCTATCCCTTTAACAATGCCTACTATTTCTGTCTTAAATTGATTTCTATTGGAGTTATTAGATGTTTCTGCTAACTCTCTTTCTGACTGTGTTAGCTTCCTTTCAATAGTGAGTTGAACAGTTTTATTTTTTTGCATATGAAATATAGTAGATTGGATACTTTTAGGAATTTTTTCACCAGCTCTTCCGTATCTAATCGGATTTAACCCTTTATTAATACTCGAAGAAATTTTCTGTTTTTCTTTTATCCAATCTTGTAATGATGGTAAATCAGTATCTGAAAACTTATCAATCAACTCTCTATTTTCTTTATCATCAAAGTCCATATCTAATTTATTTGACATGGTTTCAAAATCAACTCCAAAGTATTTTTTACCACAAACATGTCCAATATTAGTGATATTGCCACTTTGTGTTGAAATAATATACCCCTTACTATGTGGAGTCTGACAGCTTTTAAGACCACATTTAACAGTCCCGTGTTCACCTTTGTATCGACCAATAATTTCTTGTAATTCTGTAATGCTTGGGTCTAAGCTAGAAGAAAAACCTGCCATTTCTTCCAACTCAGACCATCTTGCTAAATAAACCAGCTCCCTATCTTTTTTTAGAGTAATCAATGTAAAAACTCCTTAGCAACAACCTACAATATTTCAAACAGCCGTAGGTCGGATACTCGTATCCGACAAGCCATTTGAGGCCGTCTGAACTATTTTTCCTTACAGCACATTTCCCTATTCTGTCGGATTCAAGAATCCGACCTACATCTAGGCAATCTTAAGCAAAGTCACTCCCCAGTTAAAGTACCGCGTGCGTGCCGTTAGTACACCCCTACCAATCAATGCCTGTCTGAAAACTCAATCGGGCTGTACTTTTCCGCGAATACCCCATGCTGCGTTTATCTTAATAAAAAGGCTGTCTGAAATTCAGACAGCCTTATGTTATGCGCTTCTTTTTTTCTGCCTGAGTGGTTTTTTATCCGGCCAGGCGGGATTATACGATATTTAACGGCGCTTGATTATGCTTGGCGCAAAAATGTTTTTAAACGCGGTTTACCATAAATGGCGCATGGCTTCGTGTTCTTGGCGGATGCGGATGGCGAGAATCACCAAGTAAACGGGCAGGCCTACGGCCATGGTTGCCCAGGCGTGGCAGAGCAGGCCGATGCCGATGAGTTCGGGAATGATGTTTAAAAAGTAGTTGGGGTGGCGCACATGGCGGAAGAGCCAGGAGCGGTTGAGGGTGTGCCGGGGGTGGATGTAGATTTTCAGCGTCCAGATTTCGCCAAGCTCGCGGATCACGTAAAACAGCATCGCGAGGGCGAAGGCGGTAACAGCGGTGCCGGCGGTGGAAACGGCATCAAACTGCGCGCCACGGATATGGGATTCGGCCAGGGCGGCGAAGTAGTAGGCAATGTGGGCGGCGGCGAGCAGCTTGGAATTTTTTTCGCCGAACTGTTTGGCGCCTTCGGCAATCAGGCGCTTTTCGTTGCGGATGGAAATGGAAAGGGATACGAGGCGGATGGCGAAAAAGAGGATAAAAATCAGGGTAATCATTGAGGTGGTTTCCTTATGTTTGTGAAGTGTTTTGTTTTCAGACAGGCATTGTTAAGTTAATTGGAGCCTTACCGGGTCAGACTGATCCGGCTAAAGCGGCAGCGTGAACACGCCGCGCCCGACTTCTACTACGCGCCCGCCCACATAGATATTTCCGGCTTCGTCAACGCGCAAACTGAGGCGGTTGGGGCGGCCGGTTTGGTCGCCTTGCCGCACGCTGCGTGTGAACGGGAATGTGCCGCGCGAAAGGTAATAGGCGCCGAGGTTGGCGCAGGCGGAGCCGGTGCCGCTGTCTTCCAAAATGGCGCCGTTTTGTGCGTAAAACATCCGCGCCTCTACGGTGTCGCCTTGTTCATGCCACAGGTAAATCATGGTGCGCCCCAAATCTGCGCGGCAAACGGCATTGAGTTTGGCGTAATCGATGCGGGCGTTTGCCAGCGCGGCGGCGGTATAAACTTGCAGCAAAAGCTGCGGCGAACCGCTATCCAGCCAGTAAGCGTGCTCGGCGATTTGCGCTTCGCAAATGCCTGTGGCTTCGGCCAATTCAACACGGGAAGCACTTGAAGGGCGGCAGGTGTAGCCGCTGATTTTCAGGGTCATCATGTTGTTTGAGCCGCTCAGGTAAACGGGCTTGGCGCGGGTATTGAGCACAAAGTTTTCAGACAGGCCTTGCCGTTGCTGCAACACGGATGCGCTGCCGAGGATGGGATGGCCGGCCAGCGGCAGCTCGTGTGCGGGCGTGAAAATCCGCAGGTCGGCTGCGGCGGATTCCGAAGGAAAAGCAAACGCGGTTTCACTTAAATTAAATTGGCGGGCAATCTGCTGCATGGTCTTGTCGTCCAACCCTTCGGCTTGGGGAAATACAGCCAGCGGGTTGCCGCCGAAGTGGGTTTCGGCAAACACGTTGACCAAAACAAATTCATATTCGCGCATGGTTTGCTCCTTAAATTTGAAGTGTTCAGACAGGCATTTCGCGTGCCCGCTTTATATCGCGGCCACCCACATTCTCACGGCAAACGCGGCGAACATCAGCCCTACGGCGCCCATGGCGGCGGCGGATAGTTTATGGTGCCGCCGAAAGAGGCGCGTCATATTGTGTCCGGCAAACACCAGCATGTTGAGATAAATAAAACTGGTGGCCTGCAAAATCAGCGCCAGCACGAGAAACGAAAGCGCGGGGTGCGGGTAAGCGGGGTCGACGAACTGCACGAAAAACGAGAGGAAAAACAATATGGCTTTCGGGTTGGTCAGGCTCAGCAGCAAGGCGCGTTTGAAAATGTGGGGCGCGGGTTCGGCGGCGGCTTCGGAGCCGGTTGGAAATTTAGACGGGGCAAGCTGCCATTTTCTTACAGCGCCGCGCAGCAAGTTGAAGCCGATATAGGCCAGATACAGCCCGCCCACCAGCTTGAGGCCGTGAAACAGCGGCGGATAGAGCTTTAATAATGTGCCCGCGCCCAAAACGGTGGCGAGTATCAGGAGGGAATCGCCCAGAATAATGCCTGCGATGGCGCGGTAAGCCGCTTTTACGCCGTGCTGCGCCGCCATGGAAAGGCAAAACATGGAATTGGGGCCGGGCAATAAAATCACGGCGATGGTGCCGATAATGTAGGTGGTGAGGTTGATGGTGCCGAGCATGGTTTTCAGACAGGCATTGGGTTTGCGGATAAAGGGCTTGGCATTTTATAACGGATGGCCGGCCTTGCGGTAGGCTGAAATATTGCTGGAGATTTGTCGGATTCGAGAATGAGACGGACGCAGGGATACATTGCCGGTAGAAATGTTTTATAGCCAATCCGCTTGCATAACAACGATGCCGTCATACCCGGGCTTGAGCCGGGTATGACGGGCAACGAGCATCCGGCTTATATTGGCTAATATGCCTGTCTGAAAACATTCTTTCAGACAGGCCTATGTATCACAACAATCCAACCCTAACGCGCCAATTTCAAAATCTTCCACGCACCCGAGGCCACCAACACAAATACAATTGTGCCCACTATCAAATCGGGATATTTGGAATGCGTCCACAGCGTGAACGCGCCGGCGGCTATCACGCCCAAGTTTACGATAATGTCGTTCGACGTGAAAATCATGCTGGCCTGCATATGCGCTTCGCGGCTTTTGCTTTTTTGCAGCAGGTAAAGGCACAGCGCATTGCCGGCCAGCGCGAGCAGGGAAACAGCAATCATGGTTTTAAAATCGGGCACGCGCTCCCAGCCTATAAAGCGTTTCACCACTTCGGCAAAGCCCCAAAGCGCCAACACCAGCTGGAACACGCCGGCTGAAAATGCGGTTTTTTTCTTGCGCTGCACGGTGCCGCCCACAGCCAGCAGGGCAAGCGCATACACGGCGCTGTCGGCGAGCATGTCCAAGCTGTCGGCCAGCAAACCCATCGAACCGGCCAACACGCCGCTTACGGCTTCCAGAAAAAAGAAAAAGAGGTTAATCGCCAGCACTTGCCACAACAATGCGCGTTCCGCTTCGCCCTGCCCTTGCGCAGCGGCGCCCTGCTCTATTTTGTCTACGGCTTCGCTGCTGATTAGAGTGGTGTCGAACTTCAGACTGTCGAGCTGTTTGAAAACGGCTTCATGGCCGCCTTCGTGATACACCGTGAGCCGCCGGCCGGGAATGTCGAAATCCAACGCATGTATGCTGCGGCACCCGGCTAATTTCATCCGGATCATCTGCTCTTCCGAGGGGCAGTCCATTTTGGCGATATTGAAAACGGTTTTTTGCATCATGCCGAATCCTGCCTTTGTGTGATAGTGAATCAACTTAAAAAATAGTACGTTCGTCATACTCGGGCTTGACCCGAGTATCTCTTAAAGTTACTGGAACTCAAGATTCGGGTCAAGCCCGAGTATGACGGTATCGTTATTAAGCTTAAGTGAATTGACTATACTTTATTCAACAATGCCTGTCTGAAAACATTCTTTCAGACAGGCATTGCTCGGTGTGTTTATAAATGGCGCTCTAAAAAACCCAGCATATTGCGCCAGCTGGTTTCGGCGGCCTCGGCGTTGTAGTCGAGAAAATCGACATGGTTTTTCTCGCCGTTTTCGGTGGCTTGCGGATTGGTGAAACCGTGTTTCACGCCGGGGAACACGTCGATATGGTAAACCACTTTGGCATCATCCATTTCTTTACGGAACGCGGCCACGTCGTCCATAGTGGTGAGCGTGTCGGCCTCGCCGTGCTGCACCAGGATTTCGCCTTTCACCATGCCTTCGAGCGCGGGCGCGGCGGGCGTGAGGATGCCGTGGAAACTGGTTACGGCCTTGAGCGGCAGGCCGCGGCGCGCCATATCGAGCACCACTTTGCCGCCGAAGCAGAAGCCGACGGCGCCCACATTCATTTGCGCCACTTCAGGCAGGTTTTGCAGTTGGGTCAGCGCAAGGTCGGTGCGCTCGTTGAGGATTTCAGGGTGTTCAAGCAGGTAAGTCATGTTTTGGTTGGCTACGTCTGCTTTGTCGGTGAGCAGTGCATCGCCGTATAAATCGATCGCCAGCGCCGCGTAGCCGGCTTCGGCCAAACGCTCGGCGCTGCGTTTGGCGTGTTCACTCAAGCCCCACCATTCCGGCGCTACCAACACGCCGGAAAGGCCGTCTACAGCTTGCTTGGGCAGACAGAGATGGCTTTTGAGGGTGACGCCTTGCGAATCGGTGTAGCTTAGGGTACGGGTTTGAATTGTCATGCTTTTTCTCCTTTGTTAATTTTTTCAGACAGGGGTTTGAGGATAACTGAATTATTTTATTTGTGCCATATCATTTTTCCGGCAACAAAATAGCGTTAAAATCGTTTCTTATTTTATATACAATAATCATCAAGGAGTGTCCGATATGGATAAATTGGGTTTTAAGCCGATACCTGCTGCGGTTGCACTGGCAATCGCCCTGGTCATTTGGTTTCTGATTCCCGTACCCGCAGGGGTTGCGCCGCAAGCCTGGCATCTGCTGGCGATGTTTGTGGGCATCATCGCGGCAATTATCGGCAAAGCCATGCCCATCGGCGCGCTGGCCATGCTGGCGATTATGCTGGTGGCGGTAACCGGCGTTACCGCGGAAAAACCTGACAATGCCATGAAAGACGCATTAAGCAGCTTTGCCAGCCCCCTGATTTGGCTGATCGGCGTGTCGATTATGATTTCCCGCGGCATTCTGAAAACCGGTTTGGGCGCGCGCATCGGCTATCTGTTTATTTCCGTGTTCGGTAAAAAAACGCTGGGCATCGGATATAGTTTGGCATTTTCCGAGCTGCTGATTGCTCCGGTTACGCCGAGCAACACGGCACGCGGCGGCGGCATTATCCACCCGATTATGAAAGCGATTGCCAGCAGCTACGATTCCGACCCGGAAAAAGGCACGCAAAGCCGCATGGGCAAATATTTGGCGCTGGTGAATTACCACAGCAACCCGATTACCTCGGCCATGTTCATCACCGCCACTGCGCCCAACCCGCTGGTGGTAAATCTGGTGGCCGATGCCACAGACTCCGAAATCCACCTGACTTGGGGCACTTGGGCGCTAGCCATGCTGCTGCCCGGTTTGGCTGCGATTGCGTTGATGCCGTTGGTGCTTTATTTCATCTTTCCGCCCGAAATCAAAAACACGCCGAATGCAGCGCAGTTTGCCAAAGAAGAATTGGCCAAGCAGGGTCCGATGAGCGGTGCGGAAAAAATCATGCTGGGCGTGTTTTCCGTGTTGCTGCTGCTTTGGGCCGGCGTTCCCGCTATGATTTTCGGCAAAGCGTTTGCGGTAGATGCCACGGCTACGGCATTTATCGGCTTGGTGTTACTGCTGCTCACAGGGGTGCTTACTTGGGATGACGTGCTGAAAGAAAAAGGCGCATGGGATACGGTAACCTGGTTTGCCGCTTTGGTGATGATGGCCACCTTCCTCAATAAGCTCGGCTTAATCGCCTGGTTTTCCAGCACGCTGAAAGACGGTATTTCCCATCTGGGCTTAAGCTGGATCGGCGCATCCGCCCTGCTGATGCTGGCATATCTTTATGCGCATTATATGTTTGCCAGCACCACCGCCCACATCACTGCCATGTTCGGTGCGTTCTATGCTGCGGGTATTGCATTGGGCGCGCCGCCTATGCTGTTTGCCCTCTTAATGGCTGCCGCTTCCAACATTATGATGACGCTCACCCACTACGCCACCGGCACATCGCCTGTGATTTTCGGCTCCGGCTATACCACCTTGAACGAATGGTGGAAAGCGGGCTTCATCATGAGCGTGGTAAACATTATTGTGTTCGTGTTAATCGGCGGCGTTTGGTGGAAAATACTGGGCCACTGGTAATGCCTGTCTGAAAAAACATGCCTGTCTGAACCGATTTCAGACAGGCATGTTTCATATTGAATCGTTAATTTAAAAGTTTACTTACCGTTTTCGGCCGAAAATCAGCGACAACACGGCCAAAATCAAGAAGCCGATAAATAGGATTTTTGCGATTCCGGCTGCGCTGCCCGCAATGCCACCAAAACCCAACACACCAGCAATAATCGCAATCACAAAAAATATAACAGAGTAACGTAGCATATTCTTTCCTTTTTATTTAATGAATTGTTATGTATTCCGCCAACACCTTAAACGCAAAGCTTTCTCAAGCAACAACGGAATGCCAATCACAATAACATACTGCTCCCCCAACACCAATTACATAAAATGATAAAAACCGGCATTGCAAACGAAGTTTGATAATTTAAATAAAACATTCAAACCAATTATGTAAAAATAAATTTAATATTGTTTGCTAAGCAATTCAATATCAATTAAAAATTATAGCAAGTCCATACTTTTACTGATAATTTTTAAAAATCAATAAATATCTATAATTAACGATTACTTATTCTCAGTAAAAATATATTAAGATATGCCTATAAAAATATGATTTTTATCCATTTTGTATTTAATCCATGTTAAAGGAAAAGCCTTTTCCTTGAAAACAGACCATCCCGCCTCATTTGCTGGTTACGCACAACGCGTTATTTTAATTTAGAAATTTTTAGAGAGGAATCCATATGAACTGGGACCAAATCGAAGGTAAATGGGAACAATTTGTCGGCAAAGCCAAAGAAAAATGGGGCAAATTAACCGATGACGATTGGAAAGTTGCCGAAGGCAAACGCGACCAGCTTGCCGGTAAAATCCAAGAACGCTACGGCTACACCAAAGAGCAAGCCGAAAAAGAGTTGGACGATTGGATGAACGGCAATTAATCGCCGGCGCAAGTTAGCAAAGCAAAACCCGCATCAAGCGGGTTTTTTAACATATGCCTGTCTGAAAACGAACAATGTGGGTTACCCAACTGCGTTTTCAGACAGGCATGCTTCATTGCTCATGATAGCCGGCATGCTATTAAAGCCACTTTATATTAGTTACAAAGTTCTCAGCCCAATACCTTATAATCCTACCATCTATCCATTTTTCAGACAGGCATCATCATGACCCAGCAAACCCTCCTCCTCGTTGACGGCTCTTCCTATCTCTACCGCGCATTCCACGCCATGGCGCCGCTTACCGCGCCCGACGGCACGCCCACCGGCGCGTTGTACGGCGTGCTCAACATGCTGCGCCGCCTGCGTGCCGATTATGTGCACGACTATTGCGCGGTGGTGTTTGATGCCAAGGGCGAAAACTTCCGCCACAAAATGTATCCCGACTACAAAGCCACGCGCCCGCCGATGCCCGACGAATTGCGCCCGCAGGCCGAAATGCTGCCCGAAATGGTGCGGCTGATGGGCTGGCCGGTGCTGATTGTGCCCGATGTGGAAGCCGACGATGTCATCGGCACGTTGGCCAAACAAGGCGAGGAAGCGGGCTGGAACGTGGTGATTTCCACCGGCGACAAAGACATGGCACAGCTGGTGTCCGAGCACGTTACCCTCGTCAACACCATGAGCAATGAAAAGCTCGACATCGACGGCGTGAAAAACAAATTCGGCGTGCACCCCGACCAAATCATTGATTATCTGACTTTAATCGGCGACAAAGTGGACAACGTACCCGGCGTGGACAAATGCGGCCCCAAAACCGCCGTGAAATGGCTGGATCAATACGGCACGCTGCAAAACGTGATGGACAATGCGTCTGAAATCAAAGGCAAAGTCGGTGAAAACCTGCAAGCCGCGCTGCCGCAACTGCCCCTGTCTTACCAACTCGTTACCATCAAAACCGATGTGGACTTGCACAACGATATGGACGACGGCCTCGAAAGCCTGCGCCGCACCACGCCGAAATGGTCGCAACTGGCGGTGGAGTTCAAACGCCTCAACTTCCGCACTTGGCTGAAAGAAGCCGAAGAGCGCATGCACGAAGGCAACGGCGATTTATTCGGCGCGGCGCATATCGGCGAACAGGCCTCATTAGCCGCAGAGAGGCCGTCTGAAAAAGAAATCGGCATCGCCCAAGCCCCTGCAACGCTGGATTATCAAGCCATTACCACCGAAAGCCAATTCGCCGCCCTGCTGAGCAAATTGTCGCAAGCCGACACCATCGGCATCGACACCGAAACCACCAGCCTCAACCCGATGGAAGCGCAGCTCGTCGGCATCAGCATCGCTTTCAAAGCAGGAGAAGCCGTGTATATCCCGCTCGGCCACACGCCCACCACCGCGCCCGAACAGCTTGATTTGCAAGACGTATTAGGCCGTCTGAAACCCCATTTGGAGAATGCGGAACTCAAAAAAATCGGCCAAAACCTCAAATACGACCAGCACATTTTCGCCAACTACGGCATTGCCCTGAACGGCATTGCCGGCGATGCCATGCTCGCTTCCTACATCATCGAAAGCCACCTAGGGCACGGCCTCGACGAGCTTTCCCAACGCTGGCTCGGCTTGCCCACCATCACCTACGAATCCCTGTGCGGCAAAGGCGCCAAGCAGATTTCGTTTGCCGATGTCGGCCTCGAACAAGCCACCGAATACGCCGCCCAAGATGCCGATTTCGCCCTGCGTATCGAAGGCTGGCTGAAAGCACAAATGGACGAAAAACAGCTTGAAATGTATCAAAACATGGAGCTGCCCGTGGCCCAAGTGCTGTTTGAAATGGAGCGCAACGGCGTACTCATCGACAAAAACGAACTCGCCCAACAAAGCCACGAAATCGGCACCCAACTGCTGGCGCTGGAGCAGCAAGCCTACGCAGCCGCAGGCCAGCCCTTCAACCTCAACTCGCCCAAACAACTACAAGAAATCCTGTTCGACAAAATGGGCATTCCCACCAAAGGGCTGAAAAAAACCGCCTCCGGCGGCATTTCCACCAACGAAGCCGTACTCGAACAACTCGCGCTCGACTACCCGCTGCCCAAAATCATCTTACAAAACCGCGGCCTAGCCAAACTCAAATCCACCTACACCGACAAACTGCCCGAAATGATCAACCCACACACCGGCCGCGTGCACACCACCTACGCCCAAGCCGTCGCCATCACCGGCCGCCTTGCCAGCAACAACCCCAACCTGCAAAACATCCCCATCCGCACCGAAGAAGGCCGCCGCGTGCGCCGCGCCTTTACCGCCCCCGCAGGCAGCGTGATTGTGTCCGCCGACTATTCCCAAATCGAGTTGCGCATCATGGCGCATTTAAGCGGCGACAAAACCCTGATCGAAGCCTTTAAAAACGGCGAAGACATCCACCGCCGCACCGCCGCCGAAGTATTCGGCGTTGCACAAGAAAACGTCAGCAGCGAACAGCGCCGCTACGCCAAAACCATCAACTTCGGCCTCATCTACGGCATGGGCCAATACGGCCTCGCCAAATCACTGGGCATCGACAACCTTTCCGCCAAAAACTTCATCGACCGCTACTTCGCCCGCTACCCCGGCGTGGCCGACTACATGCAGCGCACCAAAGAACAGGCCGCAGCCCAAGGCTATGTAGAAACCCTGTTCGGCCGCCGCCTCTACCTGCCCGACATCCACAACAAAAACGCCAACGCCCGCGCCGGCGCCGAACGCGCCGCCATCAACGCCCCCATGCAAGGCACAGCCTCCGACCTTATCAAACGCGCCATGATCGCCGTCCGCAACTGGCTCGTTTCAGACGGCCTCCAAAGCAAACTCATCATGCAAGTGCACGACGAATTGGTGCTGGAAGTGCCCGAATCGGAACTGGATTTAGTGAAAGCAAAACTGCCCGAGATTATGGCAGGCGTAGCCGACGGCATGCTGGGCGTGCCGTTGGTGGCGGAAGTGGGCGTGGGGGAGAATTGGGAAGAGGCGCATTGATAATCATGGAACACCATCCCCAGCAAAGCCTCTGCCCCGCAATCAAACAGCACCAATACCCGAATATGGTAAAAACCGCCATCCTCACTTTGTCTGCCCTGTTCATCTTCAGCGCATGCAGCGTGCAAACCGCTACCTGGTACGAAAACGTCAGCCAAGAAGCGGAAATCCTGCACGCCATCAGCCCGCAGGCGGACGGCAGCCTCATTCTGCACGGGCGGCAATACGACTACCGCTTGAGCAAAGTTCCACCGGATCTGCACCAATGGCTAAACCGCCACGGCACCGCTCAGCTTTACGACCTCTCCCCCAACCCGCAGACCGCACCCGCACAAGCCAACCTCATCGAGTTAAACCTCCGCCACAACCCCGCCCGCATCACCCTGCGCCGCCTGACGATTTACACCCCTCCCACACCCGAACTCGTCGCCTTAGGCGTACCGCTCCAATCTCGCCAATACCCGCAGCATATCCGCCGCTATGCTGCCGAACGCGGCATTTCCCTGCCGGAACACCATGAATGGATAGCGCTGGATCTGCGCGGATTGCAAGGCGAAGCCTGGGCACCCGGAACCACCGTGCCCAAATATCATCTGCCCATCCTGCTGCACCTCAACCTGCAACGCCACATCGGCACGACCACCCGCCGCGACATTGTTCCGTTGAAACTGTGCTGCTGGTGACGCAATTTCTTACCAACAACGCAAAGCCACAGTCGCTCAGCCAGCGTAGGTCGGATACTCGTATCCGATATTTGAGAAATCCTTTGTCGGATTCAAGAGTCCGACCTACTGCTGTTTACATCATGGATGATACTAAAACCAAACCTACGCAAATGCCTGTTTGAAACCTTTTTCAGACAGCCATTTCCTATTCTGCCGCGTAAAACAAAACCGCATACGCTTAAGGGTTGAACAATGTTACAATACGCGGCTTTCATTTTTAAAACTTAAGGAAAATAATGCTTTACGCGATCATAGCGGTGATTATCGGTTTGGTGCTGCTGGTTTGGAGCGCAGACCGTTTTATTGACGGTTCGGCGGCCACGGCGCGTCATTTTGGGATGCCGCCTTTGTTAATCGGCATGGTGATTGTGGGCTTCGGCACGTCGGCGCCGGAAATTGTGGTGTCGGTGATATCGGCGCTCGACGGCAGCCCGGGCATTGCGCTGGGCAATGCTTATGGCTCGAATATTGCGAATATTGCGCTGATTTTGGGGATTACGGCGCTGATCAGCCCGATTGTGGTGCAGCCGCAGATTGTGAGAAAAGAGATGCCTGTTTTGCTGGGCATTACGACTTTGTCGGTGCTACTGCTGCTTGACGGCAGATTAAGCGTGTGGAATGGTGCGGCTTTGCTGGTGATTTTAGTGGTTTATATGGCGCGCACGGTTATGCAGAATCTGAAAGGTGCGGATAACTTGATTGAAGATATTTCGGTTGAGTTGGAAAACACGCACATGTCTTTAAAACGGGGCTTGTTTTGGCTGGCTTTGGGTTTGCTGGTGTTGGTGTTGAGCTCGCGCTTGCTGGTGTGGGGCGCAGTTACGGTGGCGCAGAGCCTGGGGGTGAGTGATTTGGTTATCGGTTTAACGGTGGTGGCCATCGGCACTTCCCTGCCGGAGCTGGCTTCTTCTGTGGTGGCGGCGCGCAAGGGCGAGCATGATATTGCGCTGGGCAATGTGGTGGGGTCGAACTTGTTCAACACTTTGGCGGTGGTGGGTTTGGCGGCCGTGATTTCGCCTATGGACGTGGCGCCGGAAATTCTGAATCGTGATGTGGTGGTGATGTCGGCATTAACTGTGTTGCTGTTTGTGTTTTGCTTGGGCAAAGGCGGCTTCGGCAAAGTCGGCCGCTTCAAAGGCTTGGTGCTGCTGGCGGCTTATACTGCTTATACGGTTTATTTGATTATGGGCAGCTTCCCGGCGGCATAATAATCATGCCTGTCTGAAAAATGTTTTCAGACAGGCATTTGCTTTATCTACTGCTTAAGCTTAAAGCTTGTGCGCTTAAAGAAATTTCATTATTATAGTCAATCAACTTAAATTTTACTACGGCGTTGCTGCGCCTTGCCGTACTACCTGTACTGTCTTCGGCTTGCTGCCTTGTATTAAAAATGTGTTGATTAACTATATCTGCCCTGTTTTCTCGAGAAAGTGCCTTATGCCAAATAATATCGCGGCTGCTGAACCCGATTTTGTTTGATTTAGGAGACGAATCTCATGGAAATTTCAACGGAGCCTTGCCGCACACGAAGCCGGGCTTGGAGGCGCTGGCAAAATCAAAAGCCTTCGCATAAAAAAGCCGAACCTTTCCGCAAGCGCAACACTGAGCTGCGTTGCTTGGAAAAAAACTGGAGTATGATGTATTTCCGCGATGAAAAAATGCGCCGCGCCAAGCAGTTGCGTTTGATCTATCCTTTCAACCGCAAAACATTCGATGCAGAATGGTTTGATTGATTTCGGGCAGCCTCAGGGCTGCCTGAAGTTTTATGCAGAAAGCTTGAATATGAATATATTGTTTGTTTGCAGCCGCAACCAATGGCGCAGCCCCACCGCAGAACATGTGTTCCGCAACCGACAAAGCATTTCGGTTCGCTCGGCCGGCACCAGCCCCAATGCCAAACGCACCGTTTCCATTAAAGATATTTTGTGGGCAGACCAAATCATGGTGATGGAACACAAACATAGAAACCGCCTGCAAGCCATGTTTCCCCGCGCTTTACAGCACAAAACGATATTGGTACTGGATATTCCTGACGATTATCAATATATGGATGAAGAGCTTGTCGGCATTCTTAAGCAATGTGTTGAACCACATCTGCCTTAATCCTATTCCGTTTAAATATCATCAGCCGTACCCATCTTTTCAGACAGGCATTATCTTTAGTACCGAGCAATGCCTGTCTGAAAACCACACAAAAGGAAACCCATGACCCTAAAATCCACTTACGACTACATCATCATCGGCGCGGGCAGCTCGGGCAATGTGCTGGCGGCGCGGCTGACGGAAGACGAAAACGTATCCGTACTGCTGCTGGAAGCCGGCCTGCCCGACTACCGTTTGGATTTCCGCACGCAGATGCCGGCGGCGTTGGCGATGCCGTTGCAAGGTTTGACTTATAACTGGGGCTACAAAACCGACCCCGAGCCGTTTATGAACAACCGCCGCATGGATTGCGGACGCGGCAAGGGTTTGGGCGGCTCTTCGCTGATTAACGGCATGTGCTATATCCGTGGCAATGCGCTGGATTTCGATCATTGGGCGAAAATCCCCGGCTTGGAAGATTGGACTTATCTCGATTGCCTGCCTTATTTCAAAAAGGCCGAACACCGTGATGCGGGCGAAAACGATTACCACGGCGGCAGCGGCCCGATTCATGTCACCACCGCCAAGCCGAATGTAAACCCGCTGTTTGAAGCCATGATTCAGGCAGGCGTAGATGCGGGCTATCCGCGCACCGACGATTTGAACGGTTATCAGCAGGAAGGCTTCGGCCCGATGGACAGGTTTGTGACGCCGCGCGGCCGCCGTTCTTCTACCGCACGCGGTTATCTGGATATGGCGAAACACCGCGAGCGGCTCACGATTCTCACCGGCGCGCTCACCGACACGATTTTGTTCGACGGCAAACGCGCGCGCGGTGTGCGCTTTACCCACCAAAACCAAACGCACAGCATCGAAGTGCGCCGCGAAGTGTTGTTGTGCGCCGGTGCGATTGCGTCGCCGCAGATTCTGCAACGCAGCGGCGTCGGCCCGGGCGAATGGCTGCGCGAGGCGGGCGTGGGCGAGGTGTTGGATTTGCCGGGCGTGGGCAACAACCTGCAAGATCATCTCGAGCTTTACATGCAGTATGAGTGCAAAGAGCCGGTGTCGATTGCGCCGGCGACGAATTGGTGGAACAAGCCTGCCATCGGCGCGGAATGGCTGTTGATGGGTACGGGCTTGGGTGCGACCAATCATTTTGAAGGCGGTGGCTTTATCCGCTCGCATGAAAAGTTTGAATGGCCGAATATCCAATATCATTTCTTGCCGATTGCCGTGCGCTACGACGGCCGCAATGCCAGCAAGTCGCACAGTTTTCAGGCGCACGTCGGCTCGATGCGTTCGCCCAGCCGCGGCCGCATCAAGCTGAAGTCGCGCAATCCGGCGGATCATCCGAGCATTTTGTTCAACTACATGAGCCACGAGCAGGATTGGGAAGAGTTCCGCGCCGCTATCCGCATCACACGCGAAATCATGAACCAGCCCGCGCTCGACCGTTATCGCGGCGCGGTGATCACGCCGTCTGAACACATCCAAACCGACGAACAGCTCGACGAATATGTGCGCCAACACGCCGAAACGGCTTACCATCCTTCGTGCACCTGCGCGATGGGCGAGGGCAACGGTGCGGTGGTGGACGGCGAAGGCCGCGTACACGGCATCGACGGTTTGCGCGTGGTGGATGCGTCGATTATGCCCAACATCATCACGGGCAATCTGAACGCCACCACGATTATGTTGGCAGAGAAAATCGCCGACAAAATCCGCGGCCGCCAGCCGCTGCCGAAATCGACGGCGGATTATTATGTGGCCCACGGCGCGCCTGTTCGCGGCGAGCCGAAGCGCAAGGCGTAGGGCTGGCTGAGGCCGTCTGAATGGCGTTTTCAGACGGCCTTATCAAATGGATAAACAATCAGCCTTGATCATGAAAAGGATTCAACCATTAACCATACCGTCATACTCGGGCTTGACCCGAGTATCTCGTAAACTCATTGAAACCCAAGATATTCGGATCAAGCCCGAGTATGACGGAGGTGTCGTTTCAGTTTGTCATGAGACAGGCGGGCAAAACGATTTTTTCAGACGGCCTCAAGCCATCTCAGCCTATCAAGGCCGTCTGAAAACCATCAAAACCATAATAAAGGAGGACACATGCACAGTGCACCCAATCCTGCGGCGGCGGAAACGCCCAAGTTGGCGGTCAATAAAACCGTTTTTCTCGCTTCCGCCGTTATTTCCATCTCACTGATTTTATTTACCGTTTTATTTCCCGAAATCGGCGAAAGCGTACTCGGCAGTTCGCTGCGCTGGGTATCCGACCATTTCGGCTGGTATTACATGCTGGTGGTGGCGGCGTATTCGATTTTTTCGCTGTTTGTCGGCATGTCGCGCTACGGCGATATCAAACTCGGCAAAGATCAGGATAAACCCGATTTTCCTTTTTTGGCGTGGGCGGCCATGCTGTTTTCCGCCGGTATCGGCATTGATTTGCTGTTTTTCGGCGCGTCCGAACCGCTGACCCACTATCTCACGCCCAACATGGGCGAAGGCGGCACGCCCGAAGCGGCACGCGCGGCTTTGGCACAGACATTTCTGCACTGGGGCTTGCACGGCTGGGGCATTTACGCCTTAATCGGCATGGCGCTGGCTTATTTTGCCTACCGCAAAAACATGCCGTTGGCGTTGCGTAGCGCGCTGGTGCCGGTGTTCGGCCAAAAGCGCACCGACGGCTGGCTGGGCAATACGGTGGATACCTTCGGCGTGGTGTGTACGCTGTTGGGTATCGCCACCAGTTTGGGCATCGGCGTGTTGCAGGCCAATGCGGGCTTGAGCCATGTGTTCGGCATCGCAAGCAGCCAGTTTGTGCAGGCGGTAATTATCGTTTCGGTGGTGGTGGTCGCCGGTTTGTCGGCTATGTCGGGCGTGGAACGCGGTGTACGACGCCTGTCTGAAATCAATATGCTGGGCGCAACCTTTTTGCTGATTGCTTTGTTGGTAATGGGTTCATCGGTATTTCTGCTGAACGCGCTCACCGAAAACATCGGCGATTATTTTCAAACCCTGCTCGGCAAAACGTTTCAAGTGTATGCCTACACCGGCGACAAAGGCGCGGAGTGGAAATCGGCTTGGACGATTTTCTTCTGGGCTTGGTGGGTGGCGTGGGCGCCGTTTGTCGGCCTGTTTATCGCCCGCATCTCGCGCGGCCGCACCTTGCGCGAATTTGTGTTCGGCGTGATGTTTATCCCGCTGGGCTTTATCTTTGCGTGGTTCTCGATTTTCGGCAACAGCGCAATCGAGCTGGTAAACAACGGCGCGGTCGAGCTGGGCAAAACCGCGTTGGAAAATCCGGCGATGGGCATGTTTGCGCTGTTTGAGCATTATCCGCTCGCTTCGCTGTGGTCGTTTATGGCGGTGATTATCGGGCTGATTTTCTTCGTGACTTCCGCCGACTCGGGTGCGCTGGTGTTGGCCAATCTGAGTTCGCGCAATCTGGCCTCCGGTGCCGACGCACCGATTTGGCTGCGTTTATTCTGGGCGGCGGCCACAGGTTTGATCACGCTCGGTTTGCTGTTTGCCGGCGGCTTCAGCTCGCTGCAGTCCGTGTCGGTGGTGGCGGGGTTGCCGTTTTCGCTGATTCTGGTGGTGTACATGATTTCGATGTGGATCTGCCTGCGCCAAGAAGGCAATAAACGCAAAGCCACCCAGATCGATAAAGCGATGGTGCTCGACGACGGCCGCAACTGGCGCAACCGCCTGAGCCGTTTGGTGGATTTCCCCAATGCCAAAACCGCACAGCGCTTTATGATCAAAACCCTGCAACCGGCTATGCTCGAAGTGGCGCACGAATTGCAGGAAAAAGGCATCGAAAGCAAATTGACGGAAGATGAAGAAAACCATGTGCTCAAGCTGGAAGTGCTGCATGGCGAAGAAGTGGATTTTCTCTACGAAGTGCGTCTGATAGAAGCCATTAAGCCCGTGTTTGCACTGGGGCAGGCCGGCAATATCGCACCGCAGAGCGAACAGGAAAAATACTACCGCGCCGAAGTGTTTTTGAGCGAAGGCAGCCAAGATTACGATATCGTCGGCTACACGAAAGAGCAGATTATTATCGACATTCTGAACCAATACGAACGGCACATGCAGTTTTTGCATTTGGAGCGTTGATCAATAAGCTTTCAACAAATGCCTGTCTGAAAAGCTTTTCAGACAGGCA
>NZ_JH165159.1:544898-662822 GCF_000227765.1 Neisseria wadsworthii 9715 | reverse complement strand
GGCATTGTTTTAGATTGGAATACTTAAAAACAGCACATTCGTCACACTCGGATCAAGCCCGAGTATGACGGCACTGTTATTATAATAAGTAGTTTAACTATATCGTTTCAGACAGGCATTCGGGTCCGTCGGTTTTACCCATTCCACCCTATCCACATTCTCCGGCGGTCAAACATTAAAAACATTCATGTTGCCATGCAAAATAATCGTTTGCACCCTTTCCCAAAACCGTTCACTATACGACCATCACATCAAACATCCGAATTTCATTCAATATAGGAGTTGAACATGAACACATTTCATCTATCCGGCTACCCGCGTATCGGTGCGAAGCGCGAGCTGAAATTTGCCGTCGAAGCCTTTTGGAAAGGCGCGAAAAGCGAAGCCGAGCTGCAAGAAGTTGCCGCCGAAATCCGCCGTTTGAACTGGGCCACCCAAAAAGCCGCCGGCGCCGATTTGCTGCCCGTAGGCGATTTTTCTTTCTACGACCACGTTTTAGACCTGCTGTGCACTTTGGGCGCGATTCCGAAACGCTTCGGTTTTGATTCTGCCAACTTAAGCCTGCCTGAATATTTCCAACTGGCGCGCGGTAACGCCACCCAGTTCGCAATGGAAATGACCAAATGGTTCGACACCAACTACCACTACATCGTACCCGAGTGGCACGCCGACACCGAATTTAAAGTCAACGCCAAAAACCTGATCGCCCAAATCAAAGAAGCGAAAGCCCAAGGCTACGACATCAAGCCGACTTTGGTCGGCCCCGTTACCCTGCTGTGGTTGGGTAAAGCCAAAGACGACAATTTCAAACGCATCAGCCTGTTGCCGAAACTGCTGCCCGCTTACGCACAATTGTTGCGCGAACTGGCCGCCGAAGGTGTGGATTGGATTCAAATCGACGAGCCTATCCTCTCTGCCGATGCCGACGCCAACTGGATTAAAGCCGTTGAAACCTCATACAAAGAATTTGCCAACACCGGCGTGCGCATCATCATCGGCACCTACTTCGCTACCGTAGCCGAGCATCTGAACCTGCTGAAAGCCCTGCCGGTACACGGCGTGCATATCGACTGCGTGCGCGCACCCGAGCAACTCGCCGTATTTGCCGACGCATGGCCGGAAAACAAAGTATTGTCTGTCGGCCTGATTGACGGCCGCAACGTATGGCGTGCCAACTTAAGCAAAGTGATCGACACTTTGGAGCCGGTAAAAGCCAAACTGGGCAACAACTTGTGGATTGCGCCTTCCTGCTCGCTGCTGCACAGCCCGCAAGACTTGGCCGTGGAAGAAAAACTGGACGGCGAAATCAAATCTTGGATGGCGTTTGCCGCGCAAAAACTGGTTGAACTGGGCGTCATCAAACAAGCTTTGGCACACGGTAAAGACAGCGTAAAAGACGCGATTGCCGCTTCCGATGCCGCCGCTGCCGACCGCGCTACCAACAAAAAAATCCACAACGACGCCGTAAAAGCACGCGTAGCCAACCTGCCCAAAGGTGCCGATCAACGCAAATCACCGTTTGCCGAGCGCATCAAAGCCCAACATGCTTGGATGAACCTGCCCGTATTGCCGACCACGACTATCGGTTCGTTCCCGCAAACCACCGAAATCCGCCAAGCCCGCGCCGCCTTCAAAAAAGGCGAACTCTCCGCTGCCGATTACGATGCGGCGATGAAAAAAGAAATCGCCTACTGCGTGGAAGTACAGGAAAAATTGGAGCTTGACGTACCGGTACACGGCGAAGCCGAGCGTAACGACATGGTGGAATACTTCGGCGAGCAACTGGCCGGCTACTGCTTCACCCAATTCGGTTGGGTACAAAGCTACGGCTCACGCTGCGTGAAACCGCCCATCATCTTCGGCGACGTTTCCCGCCCCAACCCGATGACCGTTTACTGGTCTTCCTACGCCCAAACCCTGACCAAACGCCCGATGAAAGGCATGCTCACCGGCCCGGTAACCATGTTCAAATGGTCGTTTGTGCGCGACGACATTCCGTTGAGCGAAGTTGCCAAACAAATCGCCTTGGCCTTGAACGACGAAGTGTTGGATTTGGAAAAAGCCGGCATCAAAGTGATTCAAATCGACGAACCCGCCATCCGCGAAGCCATGCCGCTGAAAAAAGCACAATGGGACGAATACCTCGCATGGGCTTGCGAAGCCTTCCGCTTGTCCTCAACCGGCGCGGAAGACAGCACCCAAATCCACACCCACATGTGCTACTCGGAGTTTAACGACATCCTGCCCGCTATCGCTTCTATGGATGCCGACGTGATTACCATCGAAACCTCTCGCTCCGACATGGAATTGCTGACTGCGTTCGGCGATTTCAAATACCCGAACGACATCGGCCCGGGCGTGTACGACATCCACAGCCCGCGCGTGCCGCAAGCCAAAGAAATCGAACACTTGCTGCGCAAAGCCATGGACGTGGTGCCGGTGGAACGCTTGTGGGTCAACCCTGACTGCGGCCTGAAAACCCGCGGCTGGAAAGAAACCATCGAGCAGCTTGAAGTGATGATGGAAGTAACCAAAAAACTGCGTAGCGAGTTAGCTGCCAAATAAAGCTAAGTCTGTGAAATAGAGAAGCCATGCCTGTCTGAAAGGTTTTCAGACAGGCATTTTTTGTGGCTAACCAATTTAAAAATAGTACATTCGTCATGCCCGGGTTTTAATTCATTCACTGTATTCCGTTTCCAAGTTTTAACCCGACAACTGGACGCTGGGTTTGACTTGACGTATGCTTCAACAGACTATCAACAACAAAATAAAAGGACACACCATGAAAAAACATTTCTTAACCACATTATGTTTCTGTCTGATTGCAGGTTTGGCACACGCCGATGCAGGCGACATCAAAGCGCGCCAACAATATATGAAAGAATGGCGCGGCCTGAATAAAAAAATGGGCGACATCCTGAAAAAACACAATACCGCCTCTTTCCCTACCGATTCTTTTGCCGCTCTGGCAGCGCAGTTGAACGAAACAGCCAACGAACCCTGGCAGCATTACAATGCCGGCAGCGACGGAGCAGGTTCCGACGCCTCCGCCGATGTATGGCGCAAACCGCAGGAATTCCAAGCGGCAATCAAGCGTTTCAACGCCGCTGCCTCAGCTTTGGATCAAGCGGCGAAAAGCGGCAATTATGATGCTGTTAAAACCGCTTTCGATAAAGTCGGCCAAAGCTGCAAGGCCTGCCATCAAAGTTTCAAGCAGTAAATATTTTCAGACAGGCCTGTCTGAAAAAACATATTTCAACCCATCAGGAGGAGTACTATGAACTTTATTCACATCGTCACCATACTGGCGCTGATTCAGTATTTTTTCTTCGGCTTTATGGTTGGACGCGCCCGATCCAAATACGGCATCCACGCGCCTGCCGTTTCGGGCAACGAGCATTTCGAACGCGCCCTGCGTATCCAGCAAAACACGCTGGAGCAGCTGGTTGTGTTTTTGCCCGCGCTGTTTATCGCCGCTGTTTATTGGTCTGAAGGCATCATCGCGTTGATCGGTGTGGTGTATCTGGTGGGGCGTTTTATTTACTGGCGTGCTTACACGGCCGACCCGCAAACCCGCGCGATCGGTTTTCTGCTAACCATGATTCCTTCTTTTGTTTTGATGATCGCAGGCTTGATCGGCGCTATGTTTAAGGCTTGATTGCTATTGAGAAATGCCTGTCTGAAAAAGTTTTCAGACAGGCATTCTTTACATCTACCCTAGCAGCAAATCTCAACGCTTATCATGTTGCTGTATATAGTCTACCCAAAACTCGGCATTCTCAATCCCTGCCTCACGCGGGTCGAATACCGGATCGAGGCCGGCTTTTTTCTGGCGGTCGTAATCGCGCAGCGCGCGTAGGGCGGGTTTGCTCAAGAATACGATGGCAATCAGGTTGAGATAACACATGCTGCCGAAGCCGATGTCGCCCAAGCCCCACATCAGGCTGGCGGACTGCACGCTGCCGGCGAATACCACCACTAAAAACACCACCCGCAGAATCATGCTGAGTATCGGGTATTTCAGCTTTTGGTCGAGATAAAGCAGCGCGGTTTCGGCGATGTAGTAATAAGCCAGCAGGCAGGTAAAGGCAAAGAAGAAGATGCCCACCGCCACGAATGCGCCGCCGAAATCGCCGAACACGGTGCCCAATGCCGCCTGCGTGTAGGCCGAGCCTGCGGCCACGCCGGGGATGTTTTCCACCAGCGGGGTTTCCATGCCGGGCGGATGCACGTTATACATGCCGGTAATCAGAATCATGATGGCGGTTGAGGTGCAGACGATCACGGTATCGATATACACCGAGAAGCCTTGTACCAAACCTTGTTTCACGGGATGGCTCACTTCTGCGGCAGCCGAGCTGAACGTCGCTTCGCCCGCACCGGCTACGTTGGAGAACACGGCACGGCGCACGCCCCACGCGATTGCCGTACCGACAATGCCGCCGAATACCGCGTCAATACCGAACGCGCTGCCGATAATAAGGCTCACGGTTTCGGGAATCTGCGCGGCATGGGTTACCAACACAATCAGCATCAGGCCGACATAGCCCAAAGCCATCAGCGGGATGATGCGGTCGGCGGCGCGGGCGATGCGTTTGGTGCCGCCGAAAATCAAAAAGGCCAACAGTGCGGTAACGACTGCGCCGCTGACCCATGACGACAAGCCGAAAGCGTTGTCAAACGAAGTGGCGATGGTATTGGCCTGAATGCCCGGCACCAACACGCCGTAGCTCAGGAAAATCACCACGGCCACCAACACGGCAAAGGCTTTCAGCTTCAAGCCTTTCTCAATGTAGTAAGGCGAGCCGCCGCGGTATTCCGTGCCGACTTTGGTTTTGTAAACCTGCGCCAAAGTCGATTCCACAAACGCGCTTGCACCGCCCAACAGCGCCATTACCACCATCCAAAACACAGCGCCCGGGCCGCCCGCAGCAATGGCGGTGGCCACGCCGGCGATGTTGCCGACACCGATACGCCCCGACAGCGACATACAGAATGCCTGAAACGACGAAATGCCCGCACCGGATTCCTGCTTTTCTTTCAACAAACGGATCATTTCCGGCAGATAGCGGAACTGCACGCCTTTGGTAATAACGGTGAAATACAGGCCGACGGCCAAAGCCAGATAAACCAGACCGTTGCCCCAGATATAATCCACCAGCGTATTTACTATATTTTCCATCTTTCTCTCCTTTGCAATCGTTTGTGGTAATGAGGCCGTCTGAAAAAACGCTTTGGGCTTTGCAGAAACCTACCGGTTTCAGACGGCCTGAGCTTTATTTTTTGTTATTCCACAAACCAAATGGTTTTTGCTTGCGTGTACTGCTCAAACGCTTCCACGCCTTTGTCGCGGCCGCCGAAGCCCGACTGCTTGTAGCCGCCGAACGGTGTGGCGATGCTGCCTTCCGAGAAGCCGTTTACCGATACCGTGCCTGCCTGAATTTTGCGGGCAACGCGGTGGGCGCGGCTCACATTCGAGGTGTAGAACGAAGCAGCCAGGCCGTAATCCGATTGGTTCGCCAAACGAACGGCTTCTTCTTCGCTACTGAATGTGGTTACCGCCAGCACCGGGCCGAAAATTTCTTCTTTAAACACGGTCATATCCGCGGTTACGCCGTCGATAATCGCCGGCTCGAAATACCAGCCCTCGCCGGTTTTGCCGCCGGTGAGCAGTTTGCCGCCCTCTTTCAGCGCGGTATCGAAGTAGCGGCACACCTTATCGAAATGCGCCTCTTCCACCAGCGGGCCAAGGTTGGTTTCAGGCAGGCGTGGGTCGCCGACTTTCCAATCTTGCTTGAGGCCGTCTGAAAGTTTGGCCAGCAAGGTGTCTTTGATGCCTGCTTCCACAATCAGGCGCGAACCGCAGCTGCAGTTTTCGCCCATATTCCA
The DNA here is from genome assembly GCF_000227765.1 of Neisseria wadsworthii 9715. GTDB lineage: Bacteria > Pseudomonadota > Gammaproteobacteria > Burkholderiales > Neisseriaceae > Neisseria > Neisseria wadsworthii. Next base: position 656,933 of record NZ_JH165159.1, on the reverse strand, counting down.
GAACGCGGCGGCCAAAATCGACGGCACAGCTTTGTCTAAATCCGCATCGGCAAACACGATTTGCGGGCTTTTGCCGCCGCATTCCAACACGATTTCTTTCAGGTTGCTTTGCGCCGAATATTCCAAGAAATAGCGGCCGACTTCGGTGGAGCCGGTAAAGGCCACCATGTCCACATCTTGATGCACGCCCAAAGCCTTGCCGACCGTTTCGCCCAAGCCGCACACCAGCGTCAGCGCCGCTTCGGGCACGCCCGCTTCATGCGCCAGCTGCACCATGCGGTAGGCGCTCAATGAAGTCAGCTCGGCCGGTTTCACAATCACCGAATTGCCTGCCGCCAAAGCAGGCGCCACTTTCCATGCAAACATCTGCGCGGGGAAGTTCCACGGCAACACCACGCCGACCACGCCGACCGGCTCGTGCACAATCAAACCCAGCGCGTCGTTGCCGGTGGGTGCGACGCGGCCGAAGGCTTTATCCACATATTCGGCGTAGAAATAAAAGGTTTCGATGGTGGCGGGCATATCGGTGTTGATGCACTCGCTGATGGGCTTGCCCGCGTCGATACAGTCCAACGCGGCCAGCTCTTCGGCATGCTCTTCAATCAATTGCGCCCAACGCAGCAGCACCGCGCGTTTTTCAGACGGGCTTTTGTCTGCCCAGAGGCCGTCTGAAAACGCGGCACGCGCGGCGCGCACGGCGGCATCTATATCCTGTTCGCTGCCGTCGGCGATGTAGCCGATGAGGGAATTGTCGATGGGCGTGCGGTTTTCCAGCTTCTTGTCCGAATCGGCGTGGTTCGGAATCAAATGCCCCGCCCACAGGCTGCCTGCTTTGGCGGCCTCGAAGATTTGTTCAACGGTTTTCATCTACACTCCTTTTCGTTCGGAAACCTCTCTTAAGAAAGGTTGGGTATTTTTGAATACACTACATTGGTCATACTCGGGCTTGACCCGAGTATCTCTTAAAGTTACCGGAACTCAAGATACTCGGGGCAAGCCCGAGTATGACGAGCCGTAACAAGGCAAGCGGTTCGAAACTTATTTCAACAAAGCCGTAAATTCGGCGGCTTCCTGCGCGGTCAGGTTGTGCAGCGGCAGGCGCACTTTGCCGGCGGGTTTGGTGCCGTTTAAGCAGCCGATTTTGGCTTTTTGGTTGTAGTCGCCCGATTCCATCGAATGCAGGGCGGGATAGAGGTCGGTCAGAATCTGGCGGGCTTTGTCCCAATCTTTGGCTTGGGCGGCGTTAAACAGGGCAACCTGCTCGCCGGGGAACACGTTGGCCGCGCCGGCAATCCAGCTTTTCACGCCCCAGAAGAAGAAATCCAAAGGTTGGTCGTCGCAGCCGCACACCACTTGGAAATTGTCGAATTTCGCCTGAATCATGCGCAGCGCGTTGGAGAAATTGCCGGTGCTTTCTTTGATGCCGACGATGTTGGGATGCTTTGCCAAATGCGCCACTGTGTCGAATTCGAGTTCTACGCCGATGCGCGCGGGGAAGTTGTAGAGAATAATCGGCAAGTCGGTTTTGGAAGCCACATATTCAAAGTGCTCGATGATGCCTTGTTGCGACGGCAGGCTGTATGGCGGCGCCGACAGCATCAGGCCGTGGTAGCCCAATTCTTTGGCGCGGACGGCGCGTTGCGCAGCCACTTCGCTCGACATATCGCTGACACCGGCAATCAGCGTGCAGCGGCCTGCGGCGGCTTTCACGATGGTGGTCAACACGGTTTCGCGCTCGGCTTCCGACAAAGCGTAATACTCGCCCGTGGTGCCGCAGGCCACGATGCCGCGCACGCCTTTGGCGATAAACGCGTCCACCAATTCGGCCAGCAGCGCGGTGTCCACCTGATTGTCGGCGGTAAACGGGGTAACGATGGGAACTAAAATACCTTCGATGTTCATGATGCGTCTCCTCTTGAGATGAATAGTGAATCAATTTAAAAAAACTACATTCGTCATACCCAGACTTGATCCGGGTATGACGGGGCTTTCTAGCTGCCGAAACGGTTAAAACGGTAAGGGCTTAAATCCATAGCAGGCTGTTCGCCGAAATACAGGGCTTTCACCAGTTGTGCGGTCAGCGGCGCTTGGGTCAGCCCCAAATGCTGGTGCCCGAACGCCAGCAAAATGTTTTCTTTGCGGTCGATTACCGGCAGCGAGTCGGCAACCGACGGGCGGAAACCCATCCACGGCACGGCGCCTTGCCGGTTCAGACGGCCTTTGAGCATAGGCTCCGCCAAGCGGAACAGCTGCTCCGCCCGTTCCATATTCGGCGGCGCGTCCAGCCCGGCAAACTCCACCGTACCGGCCAAGCGCAAGCCCGCGTTCATGGGCGTCATGATGAATTTGCGCTCGAAGCTGCTCACCGGCACGTTCAAAATATTCGGGCTTTGCGGCAGCATCAGGTGGTAGCCGCGTTCGGTGTCGAGCGGAACGTCGCTGCCGCACAGCTTTTTCAGCCACGGCTTGGAAAACGCACCGGCGGCAATCACCACGCGCTTGGCTTCAAACGCCTTGCCGCCGCCGATGATGCGGAACAGGCCGTCTGAAAATGATTGGATGTCGGAAACGTCGGTATGTTCACTCACCGTGCCGCCCGCCTGCACGAAAGCGTGCTGCAAATCCGCCGCCATGCCCGCCAAATCGACCACATGGCCGGTATCAGGGTAAAACAGCGCGCCGCGTTGCGTGTCGGCCAGCGCCGGTTCGCGCTCGTGCAGGCCGGCATGGTCGAGCCATTCGTTGGTCACGCCCAATTCATTCAACACCCTGCCGTGCTTTTGCAACGCCGCCTGCCCGCTTTCGGTTTCGCACACCAGCAGCGAGCCGTCGATGCGGATATGCTTTTCCACGCCCCACTCGCGCGCAAACGCCCGCCATGCCGGTAAAGCGCGGCTGTTGAGCGCCATCAGGGCGCGGTGGCTGCGCCGGAAGCGTTCGGGCGTGAGGTTGCGCAACAGGCTGAACAGCCACGGCGTGATTTTCGGCAGGTATTTCCAGTCCAGCCGCAACGGGCCGAGCGGGTCGAGCAGCATTTTCGGCAGCTGCTTGAGCACGTCGGGCGACGCAATCGGAAACACCTGCTCGGTGGCGATATGCCCGGCATTGCCGTAAGACGCACCGCCGCATACGGTATCGCGCTCCAACAGCAGCACGCTTTCGCCGCAGCGCTGCAATTCCAGCGCGATGCTCAAGCCGACGATGCCGCCGCCGACCACGGCCGCAGAAAAAACTTGGCCGCTCATGATGTTTCGATTCCGTAGCGGAACGGGTCGTCCGCGTTCACAAAAATCTCCGCCGCCGCATGAATGTGCGCCTCGCCTTTGATGGTCGGTATGATCAGACCCTCCGTATGCAGGCCGTCTGAAAACGGTTCGTAAGACGCGGCAAAGCGGCTGCCGATCACGCTTTCCTGTATCCATTCTTTTTCAGACGGCCACACACCGTCCGCAGCCAAACAGGCCATCTTCGCGCTGGTGCCCGTGCCGCAGGGCGAGCGGTCGTAGGCCTTGCCCGGGCAAAGCACGAAGCTGCGGCTGTTTGCCGTATCGGTTTTGCCGAAAAGCTCGATGTGGTCGATTTCCTGCCCGTCTTTGCCGGTGATGCCCTGCTCGTTCAGCGCGGTGCGGATGCGCCAGGAAACATCGGTGAGCTGCTCCAGATTGTCGGGCGCGATGGTGCAGCCGTGGTCGTTCACCAAGAAAAACCAGTTGCCGCCCCAAGCAATATCGCCGGTGATGCTGCCGATGCCTTCTACATTAAGCGCCACGTCTTTGCGGTAGCGGTAGGCCGGCACGTTGCGCACGCTCACCGAGCCGTCTTCATGCAGCGTGCAGCGCACATTGCCCACCGGCGTTTCGATGGTGTGCGTGCCGACATCAATGCGTTTGAGGTGTTGCAGCGTTTTAATCAGGCCGATGGTGCCGTGGCCGCACATGCCCAAATAGCCGCTGTTGTTGAAGAAAATCACACCGGCGGCAGAAGCGGGGTCTTGCGGCTTGCACAAGAGCGCCCCCACCAAAACGTCCGAACCGCGCGGCTCCAAAATCAACGCGCGGCGCAAATGGTCGAAACGCCCGGCAAAATCGGCGCACTGCTCCTGCAGGCTGCTGCCGGAAAGCTCGGGGAAACCGCCGTACACCACACGGGTCGGCTCGCCGCCGGTGTGGGAATCAATCACGGAAAAAGTGTATTCGGTATGCGGCATGGCAAAATCCTATCGCTAAACAAACTTCCGCTAACCTTACAAAACCGCCGCTGCCGCCGTCTTGATGAATTTCCCGTTTTTTGTGCAGAAATGGGCATACCCGCAGTTAAATCACAGAGCCGTCATACTCGGGCTTGACCCGAGTATCTCGAATTTCAGTAAGGCTGGGAGATACTCGGGTCAAGCCCGAGTATGACGGACGTACTTTGGTGCAGATTGCTTCACTTACCGCTTGCACAAAACAAAATGCCTGTCTGAAAAATAGTTTTCAGACAGGCATTTCTACACTTTCGCCGTTATCTCGATTTCTTAAACTCAGACGGCGCCAAGCCTACCAGCACCTTAAACTGCCGCGTAAACGCGCTGTGGTCGGAATAGCCGCAACGGGCGGAAATTTCCGTGACCGACAAGCCCGTTTCCAGCATCGCCATCGCCGCTTCGATGCGCACTTTTTGAATGTATTGCGAAGGCGTGATATGGAAAATCTTTTTGAAATAACGCTCGATTTGAGCTGTGGAAAGGCGCGAAACGGCTTCCAAGTCTTTCATTTTGATGCTTTGGTCGAAATGGCCGGCGATGTATTTTTCAATCAACGCGATTTTTTTGTTCAGCTCGGGGCGGTTGCTGTCGTTGGTTTCCACGTCCACCGACACGCCGAGCATGGCAATAATTTCGCCCTGCGGATTGCGCACCGGCATTTTATGCGTGATACACCAGCCCAATTCGCCCGAAGCATAAGTATGCAGCTCCAGTTTGTTGCTGATGGTTTTGCCCCCACTCAACACTTCCCTGTCCTGCTGCGTATAGCGCTGCCCCCACTCCGACTGAAACAAATCTTCAGAAGTTTTGCCGATTAAAGCCGCCATATCGGGCAATTGCAAGCGGTGCAGCAGCGTATCGTTGGCAAAAGCATATTCCGCCCGCGTGTTTTTCACAAAAAACACCGTACTGGGCAGCACCTGCAACACGGGCGCAAACATGTTCAGGCTGCGGATTAAATCGTCCAAATGTTGCGGCTGAACCGAGGGAGGAAGAAAAACAGGAGGCATGGCGGAAATTGAGAATATGTTTAGTCGGAATCTGCAGGCTTTTCACATTAAAAATTGGGCACCATCGCTATTTTTGGTGCGCCATTAAAGAATACGCCAAGTCCAACCCAGCGTCCAGCCATTGGTTTTCAGACAGGCATTGCCTACGGCTATAACAAATTACCAAATCGTCTCTTTAAGCTAAGGCGCAGCAACACTGAACCTTTAAAATAAACACAGACCCGGAATCATCGGGTCTGTGTTCGCATCAAGCCTTTCATTTATAAATAAATGCTTACTTGCCTTGGGTAGCTTCCTTAGCGGCATTAACAGCATCTTTGGCTGCATCTTTCGCTTTATGTGCCGCTTCTTTGGTTGCTTGCGCAGCATCGTGAGCTGCTTCTTTAGTTGCCTGAGTGGCATCGTGAGCTGCCTCTTTGGTTGCCTGAGCGGCATCGTGGGCTGCTTCTTTCGTTGCTTGTGCAGCTTCTTTCGCCATATCTTTGGCTTCGGTTACTGCCTCTTTAGCCGCCGCACTCGCTTCCGCGCCCGTTTCTTTTGCATTGTGTACTGCTGAATCAACGGCAGATGCAGCTTGATCTTTAGCGTCTTTCACATCTTCTTTAACTGCCTGTGCAGCTTCTTTGGTTTCTTGTTTGGTCTCTTGCGAGCAAGCGCCTAACGCAGTAACAGCCATTGCGATAGCTAAAAATTTTTTCATATCTGATCCTCTCGTAAATTAGATTATCGGCTTGATTTAAATCAAGCCTTGTAAAATCATAACACATTTCAACCCATATCAAGAAAAACAACAGTAGCGGGCTAAGCCTTTATATAGCTATAAAATAATCGGAGCAATAAGCTGATCGGCTTTACCCTGCCCTATTGTTTGATTCCTGTTTCGGCCGCTCAACTGCATTTCACAGCAAGCAATTAAAACAAATTCGGCAACCAATGATACAGCACCGCCAGCAAGGAGAACGTCCACTTCGCCAGCATCACAATACCCGCCAGCATCAGCACAATCCCCACCGCCGCCATCGCCGCCTGACGGTTGACCCAGCTGACTACCGCCTTATCTCCGGCGGCAAAACCTTCAATCAGAGCCAGATTGCGTTTGTAGGATTTATTCACAAAGTCCAACACCTCGCCCAGCAACGGAATCAGGCCGATAAAAATATCCAGCAGGCTGTTGAACAAAATGACTAGTGTTAGCCGCGCCGAACGCAGCTTTACCGCCGACAAATACAAAAACACTGCATGAAAACTCTGCGACAATATATCGCCGGCTACCGGCACCAAACCGATAATGCCGTCGAGGTAGTTGTCATCAAGCCAATAGCTGATTTTTTTCGCTGAGTGGTAGCTGCGGCTTTGCTGGAGCGAATGCAGTCTTTTCGGATGATTCATGGCTATCTCTTATTTAGATGTTTTATAGAAAATGAGTAAGCAACATACTACAACTGCGAATCATAGTAAAAGGCCGTCTGAAAACTTATGGCAAAGATTCAGACGGCCTGTGTTTGAGATGGGGCTGTTTGAGAATGGATTTTAGATATGGTTGTCCGTATTGTGGACACAGTTGAAGTTGCGATAATCTCAAAACTCAACGTGAATGCCTGTCTGAAAACAAGCAATGCTGCGGGTTTATGAGAAGCTAAAAACTGCAGACGGCCTCAAAACACCGACTGATAATCCCCCAGCTCCACCAGCACCGATTTGGTTTGGGTGTAGTGCATCAGCGTTTGAACGCCGTTTTCGCGGCCGATGCCGGATTGTTTGTAGCCGCCCACGGGCATTTGCGCGGGCGATTCGCCCCAAGCGTTAATCCAGCAGATGCCTGCCTGAAGCTGGCCGATGATGCGGTGGGCGCGTTTTACATCGGGCGTGACCACGCCTGCGGCCAAGCCGTAGTCGGTATTGTTGGCGCGCACGATCACTTCTTCTTCGGTGGTGTAGGCCAAAATGCTCATCACGGGGCCGAAAATTTCTTCGCGGGTGATGGCCATGTCGTCGGTGCAGTCCGTAAACACGGTGGGGGCAACGTAAGCGCCGTTTGCCATGCCGTTTTCTTTCAGACGGCCTCCGCCCGCCAAAAGACGTGCGCCTTCCGCTTTGCCTTTTTCGATATAGGCCAACACTTTTTCCATGTGCGGAAAGCTTGCCAGCGGGCCGAAGTTTACGTTTTCGTCGAGCGGGTCGCCGGCACGGATGCGGGCTACGCGCTCCAGCACTTTGGCTTCAAACGCTTCTTTTTTGTTTACCGGCACAAACACGCGCGTGCCGTTGGTACAGACTTGGCCGGAGCTGTAAAAATTGGCCATCAGGGCAATGTCGGCGGCGAGGTTTAAATCAGCGTCGTCGCAGATAATCAGCGGTGATTTGCCGCCCAATTCCATTGTTACTTCTTTCAGGGAAGACGCAGCGGCCTGCGACATCACTTTTTTGCCGGTCGCCACGCCGCCGGTAAACGATACTTTGGCAATCTGCGGATGGTTGCTCAAGGCCTCGCCCACGCGCCAATCGCCTTGAACGACGTTGAACACGCCGTCGGGCACCCCGGCTTCGGTGAAGATTTCCGCCAGTTTCAACGCGCCCGTGGGCGTAACTTCACTGGGTTTGAAAATCATGGCATTGCCCGCCGCCAATGCAGGCGCGGCTTTCCACATGGCAATCTGAATCGGATAGTTCCACGCGCCTATGCCCGCCACCACGCCCAACGGCTCTTGGCGGGTGTAGGCAAACGCGGTGTCGCGCAGGGGAATTTGGCGGCCTTCAATGGCTTTCGCCAAACCTGCATAATATTCAATCACATCCGCGCCGGTCACGATATCGACATACAGGGTTTCAGACAGGGGTTTGCCGGTATCCAAGGTTTCGATACGCGCCAATTCGTCGTTGCGTTCGCGCAGAATGGCCACGGCTTTGAGCAGGATACGGCTGCGTTCTACGGCGGTCATCGCCGCCCAAACTTTTTGGCCTGCCGCTGCGGTTTGCACGGCAGTTTCGATTTCGGCTTCGCTGCTTTGCTGCACCACCGCGAGCATTTCGCCATTGGCAGGATTAATATTTTCAAAAGTTTCGGCTTGTGAATCGGCGGCGGTATAGGCGCCATTGATGTATGCGGTTAATGTTTGCATGGGTACTCCTTTTTATTTATATGCGGCATTGCCCGGTAATTGAGCCTTGCTGTTTTAATTATTGTGTTGAACGGCTGCCCGGCAGCTATATAAGACATTTAAACTTGAAATGCTTAGAAATACGGTGTATTTCGGGCAAATAAATGTGTGAAAGGCTTATTATCAATATAAACTTATCGTGAATATTCGGTTCCCGGCCATATTTGGCTTTTTACCATAACATATTTAAAACAAGCTGTCATGGCGCGGGGATTAGAATAATGCCTGTCTGAAAAATATTTTCAGACAGGCATTGCATTAATTAGAAAATGAAAGGGTTAACCGGTAAACAATTCAATCGGCACTTTTTTATCTATCCACAAAGTATTGTCGAGATATTTATAGGCGCGGTAATTCACACCCTCTTTTTCGGCTGTGTCTTCGGTTTCCTGCCAATTGCCGTTCAGCACCACCTTATTACTTTCCGCACCACGCACCCAAACATTCAGGTTTTTCCGCTCTTGCAGCGCCTGCTCCTGCAATAAATACAGGCTCTCGGTGCCGTTATCTTGAAGATTGAACGCTTCGCCATCCTGAATCAGCGACCAATCCATATAGCTCTGCTTCAGCGAGTTGCCTGAGAGCACGGCCAAGTTCTGCATCAGTTTATCACCCGAATCGGCTTCGGCATGGGTTTTGCGGATGATTGATTCCAACAAACCGGCCGTATATTTCTGGATGGTTTTGCTGCTCATCGAACCGGCATTTTCGCCCCAAATAGCCAGCGCGGCTCCCATGATTTTATCGGTGTTTTTAACCGCATTCTGCTGGTTTTCGCCATCCCACACGCCTAGGTTCCAACGGTTGATGATGTCGCGCGTGGCAAAATCACTGTTATAGGAAGTGCCCCACTCCTGCTTAGGGTTGACATACAAATAATAAGAATTGTAGTTCAACACACTAAAGCCTTTTTCAATCAAATCGGGCATGCTGGTGCGGATTCTGCGGCGCTCTTGAGAAGCTTGTTTATTTTGCACATCGCCATCATAGCTCCAATAAGTGACTTGGATTTCAGGATTAAGCTTATCTACCGTGGCTTTAATGATGCCGTCGTTCCATATGCGGGTGGTTAAGCCTTTTTGCTTGAGAAAAGCCGATAAATCATTGGCATATGCAATAAATTCATGGTTGCTGTCAACGCTGTAACCGAATTCGTCGCCGCCGATATGGAAGTGGCGGCTGCTGTCGCCAAACGCATCGGCCACTTCACCAATCAGCGATTTCATGAACGCAATGCTTTCAGGATTGGTGATGTTGATTTCTTCGTCGGAATACTTGGATTTAATCTTGTTAACAAAATCTTTACCACGATGCGCTTCCAGTAAAGTGAAAATCGTGGTCATATGGTTGGGGCTGTCCACTTCGGGAATCAGCTCGATATTTTTTGATTTCGCATACGCTTTGATTTCTTCAAGCTGCTCGAAACTTAAGAAAGGTTTGCCCGTTACGGGATTGATATACACGCCGTCGGCATTGCGCGTAGCGTCTGCTGCGCGCTGGTTCAAGATATGGCTTTCCAGCGCGTAGTTTTCGTGATCTGAAAAATGCAGATGCAGGAAATTGCCCCCGGATTTGGCAATAGTGTCGATAAAGTCTTTGATGACATTGGTCGGATAAAAATGGCGGGCGGTATCCAGCATCAGGCCGCCTTGTTTGGGTGCCACGCTTTGTGCAGCTGCATTCATAAGGATTTTTTCCGGATCGGTTGAAGCTTGTGAAAAACCAACTGTACCGGCTGCCGCCAGTATCAGCAGCAGCGACAACGCGCGTTTTAGGCGGGGCAGTTTGGATGTGTTTTTACTCATAATATGTGTTGTGTTGTACTCGGTTTTATTGGCATATTTAAAGATTATACCAATTGCATATTAAATTATGCCAACATTTACTAAAATTGTGACAGATATTTCCCTGAATGTGAAAGATACGGTATAAACGGCATATCACTGTGCAACATTTAATGCTGCACAAGACGGCGAACCGTAGACAATACAAACAGCCGCTCGTTAGCCATTTCACTTATACAAAAAACACCATATGCACTTTTCTATTTTATATCAAACAAATAAAACCATGCCTGTCTGAAATATTTTCAGACAGGCATGGTGCGATTATAGCATATTATGCTGTTTGCGATTCAAACCTGCGCGCGGCCTCATCCCAGTTGACAACATGCCAATATGCTTTCACATAATCCGGCCTACGGTTTTGGTATTTCAGATAATAAGCATGTTCCCACACGTCCAAGCCGATAATCGGATAGCCTTTGCAGCCGGCAACCGCTTCGCCCATCAGCGGGGAATCCTGATTGGCAGTCGACACCACTTTCAAGTGCCCTTCATCCAACACCAGCCATGCCCAGCCCGAGCCGAATCGGCTGGCCGCTGCTTTTTCAAATTCGGCCTGAAAGTTTTCCACCGAGCCGAAATCGCGCTCAACGGCTGCTTTCAATTTGCCTGACAACTGTGTGCCCTGCTTCAGGTTCTTCCAGAAAAAAGCATGGTTGGCATGCCCGCCTGCGTTATTGCGCAACACGGTTTGCTTGTCGGCAGGTAATTCGCTTAAACGGGCAATCAATTCTTCCACCGGCAAACCGGCAAATTGAGGCAGGTTTTCCAATGCAGCATTGGCGTTGTTCACATAAGCCTGGTGATGTTTGGTATGGTGGATATTCATGGTCATTTCATCGAAATGTGGTTCCAGTGCGTCATAAGCATAACCGAGTTCGGGTAAGGTATAAGCCATAAGGTTCCTCTCTCTCAAATATCAGTAAACAATGTTTGATTTATGATAATAATTATTATTTATATATAATGCAAGATATTGTGATGCCTGTCTGAAAATATTCAGACAGGCATTTATAGGGCTGGGAAACACCTATTTCACTCAAACCGGCGAACCAATGCTGAGGGATATCAAATTTTTTAGTTATATATTTGTGAGAAGCTGTAAACTTGTGTCAGAATACACATAATTCATTACATTAATTTTCTGTTTTCATTGTCATAAAGTAGTCTAGATTTGCCGGCAAACCCCGATCACAAAGGAGCTTCTATGAAACCATCTTTCTCTACACTTTTGACATTCGGCGCAGTTTTGGCTTTGTCTGCATGTGCGGCACAGCATAAGCCTGAAAGCCAAACGCCTGAAACCCGGTCTTCCGAAGTACAAAGCCCGACAAAAACTTCCGGCGCATGCCGCAGCATTGGCGAAGGCCGAAAAATCAACAACAAAGGCAAAAACGAAGCTTACATGTGTTCTGCTTCTGCTGCGCTTAACTCCAAAGAAGCTCATGAAGTGCTTAATCCGGCTATTAAAGTCAGCTACGGCAGCACAGGCAACCAAACTTTGGTATCACGCCAAGTAGCCAATTCAGTAGGGAAAACACCTGATGAAACCTGCCAACGTGCATTCTTGAGTGCGGTCAAACGTTTCCAATCCACTGCGGTTAAACAGAATGCCAAATCCGTGCGTTTAGTAAGCTATTTCGACAAGCAAACCAAAGGCGGCAGCGAATACGAATGCCACATCGGCACGTGGAACAGCCGCGTGGTACTTAAAGGCAGCCTTCATTAAGTTTGGCTCAGCCGCTCAAGCCGTTTGACGCAATGGGTTCAAACGGCTTTATCTTTCTTAAAGCTATCGCTAGCAAACTGAATACTCGGGATATAGTCAATCAACTTAATTTTTGATACAAGACAACAAGCCGCAGACACTACAAGCAATACGGAGCTGATTTTGTTGCTGCTTCAGCAAGCTCATAAAATCGTTCTCTTTGAGCTAAGGCGCAGTAACGACATAGCAAAAGTTAAGTTGATTGACTATAAGCAACGAACCACGTTGCAAAACATTAAGTTTTTCGGCCATACATTTGATTTACGCTACAATGCTGACTGCATGATTCACATTCACTCGGAACCATAATGAAATTATCCCCCGCTTTAGAAGAACGCTACTGCACCGAACAACTTTCTGCCGGAGCCGCCCAAAGATTGGCCCAGGAAATCGCATTCGGCCCCATCGTGTTCCAAGTTTCACGGCTGATGGTTAAATTCGGCATTCTCGACCGCCTAAACGAGCGGCAGGCAAACGGCATGTCTTTAGACGAAATCGCCGAAAGCGCCGGTCTGAGCCGCTATGCTGCCCAAGTATTGCTTGAAGCATCTTTGTCTATCGGTACCGTGCTTATTCAAAATGATAAATATGTCATCAGCAAAGCCGGCTGGTTTCTGATCAAAGACAAAATGTCGCGCATCAATATGGAATTTGTACAGGAAATCTGTTATCAAGGCATGTTTGATCTGGAAGCCACGCTGCTGAGCGGCAAACCTGAGGGGTTGAAAGTGTTCGGCCAATGGCCGACGATTTACGAAGGCTTGTCCCAGCTTCCGCCTCAAGCACAGGAAAAATGGCTGGCATTCGACCATTTTTATTCCGACAGTGCTTTCCCCGAAGCTTTGAAAATCATCTTTTCCAAGCCGGTTAAGCGCTTGCTGGATATCGGCGGCAACACCGGCCGCTGGGCGCAGCAATGCGTGGCATACACCCCTGAAGTAGAAGTAACCATTATGGATCTGCCGCAACAGCTGGGCTTAATGCGCGAAGCCGTAGCAGGCAGCTCCGGCGCGGAACGCATTCACGGCCACCCTGCCGACCTGCTCGATGCTTCCGTACCCTTTCCGAAAGGTTTTGATGCTATATGGATGAGCCAGTTTCTCGACTGCTTTTCCGAAGATGAAGTTACCAGCATCTTGCACCGCGCCGCACAGTCGATGAGCAGCCACACTGATCTATACATCATGGAGCCGTTCTGGGATAGACAGCAATACGAAACCGCGGCCTATTGCTTAACCCAAACCAGCCTCTATTTCACCGCACTGGCCAACGGCAACAGTAAAATCTACCATTCTGAAGACATGATACGCTGCATCCACAATGCTTGTCTGAAAGTCGAAGCCGTTCATGACGGCTTGGGAATGGGGCATACGATTCTTAGGTGTAGAAAGATTTAAATACAACAATGCCTGTCTGAAAAAACATTTTCAGACAGGCATCTTCATTAAAAAATCACTGTGTATCAGCCTTTAAACACCGGCGCCAAACCCCACTGGCTAAACAGCTGCGCCGCGATATTAATCACGCCAAACAAAAACACCCAAACCATCAACCCAACACCGCCATACACATGGTAATGATCGTTGATACCGAATTTCTTGCGCGCTTTATACAACATCATGGCCGGAACAATAGAAGTCCACACTGCCGCCGCCAAGCCCACATAACCAATGGCTGTTACAAAGCCGGTGGGCAGCCACAAACACAGAAGCAAAGGCGGTAAAAAAGTGATGGCGGCAGTTTTGGTACGCCCCGCAATATCATCAGCAAATTTAAACATGTCGGCCAAATAATCAAACAAACCCAGGGTTACGCCTAAAAAGGAAGAAGCAATCGCCATATAAGCAAAAAAACTCAAAATCTTTGCCATCACCCCCACTTGCACGTAATTCGCCAGATTCTCAATCAACACACTCACATCGCCATCTGCAGCAATAACCGGTGCAAAAGCCGAACGCGGCAAATTGCCCTGAACCGCCAGCTGCCACGAAACATAAATAAACAATGCAATCAGCGTGCCCAGCCACAAAGCTTTTGCCACCTTAGGCGCATCGTGATCAAAATATTTCAGCAAGCTGGACACATTACCGTGAAAACCGAACGAAGCCAAACAAACAGGCAGTGCAGCAGCGATATAAATCCAATAAGGCGTATCGGTCGGCGCAGCAGCATCCAGCAAAACCGGTATTTGTACCGAACCGAGCAATCCACCGGTTGCCCAGAAAAACGCAATAATCATCCCGCCCAATAACACGCTCGCCACACGATCCACCAAGCGCGCCGAAAGCCACACACATTCGGCAAAAACCACCGTAAACAGCAGCTGCCCCACATATAAAGGCTGCTCGGAAGCCGTAAGCGAACCGACCGTTTGTGCCGTAAGGTTACCGCCCACAAAAATATAAGCGTAAGTGAGCAGATAAAGCACAAATGCCACCGCCAATCCGTTCACAACATTCCACCCTTGGCCGAGCAAGTCTTTCACCATCGTGTCAAAGCTCGAACCATGCGAATAATGAGTGTTTACCTCCAAAATCATCAAACCACCCGACAACATGGAAAACCATGTATACACCAGCACTACTAACGAGCCGATAAACCAAATACCGGAAGTAGCCGTGGGATTCGCAAACATGCCGGCACCAATAACTGTGCCGGCAATTAATAAAGCACCGCCGATAAGCGATGGTTTTTTGGCAGACATTCTTGTCCTTTCATCCATTTTTAGAAGTAGCTTAAAACATTTATTTTCTTCATGAGCTTAATGGCTATGAAACTGGATTTTTGATACAAGGCGGTAAAACGAGACAACGCTGCATATTACGCAACCATAAATTAAATTAAATGATCTTCACAGCAGAATATAAAATGAGCCTGAGTATATAACTCAGGCTCTGAATTTGGCTCCCCGACCTGGGCTCGAACCAGGGACCTGCGGATTAACAGTCCGTCGCTCTACCGACTGAGCTATCGGGGAATAAAAATAAATTATAACCAGCCTATTTTACTCTGTCAAGCACTAACCACATCCCAACTACTTTTCAGACAGGCATCCGATTACTCACGGTGATACGGGTGATTATTCAAAATAGTTTCGGCACGGTAAAGCTGTTCAGTTAACAACACGCGCACCATTCCATGCGGCAAGGTCATATTCGACAACCGTATCATCAAACTGGCTTTCTGCTTCAAAGCATCAGTCATACCATCTGCTCCGCCAATCACAAAGCAGATATGCTCCCCATCACGCTTCCATTGAGTCAGATATCCGGCAAGCTCCACCGAAGTGGGTGCTTTCCCGCGCTCATCCAGTACCACCAAAAAAGCGCCATTCGGTATTGCTTCCAAAATTCTGCGCTCTTCAGCCAACATACCTTGCGCGGCATTCACCCCAGCCCCTCGTTTTTCCGGCTTGATTTCTTTGATTGTATATTGAATATCCCTTCCAAATCTTTTGGAATATTCCTTCACCGCATCATCAACCCAGCCCGGCATTTTGGTGCCTACTGCTAAAACCGTGATATTCATCGCATAAATCTGCTGTTTTCTCGATTAATTATCTGCTGCATGCCAAGGTTTCTGCGAACCGGCATGGAAAGATGGTTTTTCACCACCCCATAAAGCTTCGATATCGTAAAAATCACGTACCGCAGGCAACATCACATGCACCAGCAAGTCTCCCGCATCAACCAATGCCCATTCACCTGAATCCTGCCCTTCGCTACCTAAAATTTCAAAACCAGCTTCTTTTAAATCCACCGACACATTATTAGCCAACGCTCTTACTTGTCGGGTGCTGTCACCACTGGCAATAATCATGCGGGAAAACAAAGAAGTCTTCTCACTGGTGTCCAACACAATGATGTCTTTCGCTTTAACATCCTCCAACGCATTTACAGCAACATCGGTCATGAGCTGCAAATTTTGTAACTCTTGTTCTGTCATTTAGTTTCCTGATATAAATTAATAATTTACTAACAAACGGCTGTTTCTAAGCCGCTCTATTTGTAACATTCGGTATGTTTACTGCCATTCCGGGTGAATCCAACACAGTATGAAATATTAAAGCCCATGGCTATATCACACTCTATAAAATCCGCCAACTAATACGTCGATGAAAAGCTGAATATTTCGCATTATAGCCGAACGCTTAACTTTTCAGACAGGCATCACGATCAATGTGCCCCTTTTCTATTGATTGAATATATGCCTGTCTGAAAAAATAAGCCGGGCATACACCCGGCTTATCCCCATTAACCTGTTTAATCGTTATGATTATTTTGATTCTGCTTACGGCGTAACATGGCCGGGATTTCCAAGTCATCCAAAATAGCTTGATTGGAGAAATCAGCGGCCGACAAATCCATTTTCCGTGTGCCACGACCCGAACGAATCACATTATCCAAATTCGGATAGCTACGCTCTCCCATCATTCTTGCAGCCGCCTCCATTTCATCCAACTCATTAGAAGAATAAGCTGCTTGACCACGACCTGAATGGCTTGAACCAAAAGCTTGGCCGCGAACATTCTGACGCAAACCGCCCTGATGAGCAGGCTGCGTATAGTTTTCTTTCAAACCGGTCGCAATAATGGTAACGCGAATGGCATCTTCCGGCATATCCTCATCTTCCGATGTACCATATTTGCGCTCTGAATCAGGGTGCGCATATTCATTTACCACACGCATGATCTCGCGGTATTCGGACATTTTTAAGCAGCCCGGGGCAGTGGTAATGTTTACCAGCACGCCGCGCGCACCATCAAGGCTAACATTATCCAACAGAGGGCTTGCAATCGCCTGCTCGGTAGCCAAACGTGCACGATCAACACCTTGAGCCGAACCTGAACCCATCATGGCCATACCTGTAATGCTCATCACATTTTTCACATCGGCAAAGTCAAGGTTGATAAAGCCGGGACGGGTTACCACTTCGGAAATACCTGCAACCGCAGCATGCAATACATTGTCTGCAGCTTGGAATGCTTCACGCACAGTAACATCTTCACCCAAAGCAGTCATCAATTTATCATTCGGAATCACGATCAAAGAATCTACTTGGCCTTTAAGCTGCTCGATACCTTGGTGAGCGATATTGATACGCTTGCCTTCATGCTCAAACGGGCGGGTAACAACAGCAACTGTTAAAATACCCAACTCTTTAGCAATTTCCGCAACAACAGGCGCTGCGCCGGTGCCGGTGCCGCCGCCCATACCCGTTGTGATAAACAACATATTGGCCCCCCGGATGGCATCGGCGATAGCTTCGCGGTCTTCTTGAGCCGCTGCACGACCCACTTCCGGATTGGCACCCGCTCCCAAACCACGAGTAAGATTAGTACCCAATTGAATACGTTTTGGTGCTTGGTTTTTGCCCAAAGCTTGCGCATCAGTATTTGCGCTGATAAATTCAACACCGGCAATGGTGTTGTTAATCATATTGTTAATCGCATTGCAGCCTCCGCCGCCAATGCCGATCACTTTAATTACCGCAGGGCTTGCGGCAGACTCTACTACGTCGTAAACCAAATCCATTTAATATGCTCCTCAGCGCCCTGCGTTAGGACGTACAAAAATTTTTGCAAATAAGTGTTATTATAAAGAACTCTTTATTACTTGTATACTTGGCAAAAGCGTTCTTTTCGGCATCTTGAGCGATTGTTATAACTACTTCACGCAACTTTCAATTAAAAGTTATTTCTTAACCAATCTCTGATTTTGGTCCACAAACTTTCTTTACTGTTACCAACAGCTACCGCACCACTCACACTCTTACCTTCCAACTCTCCGCGAGCCGCCTGCAACAAACCGATAGCCGTAGCATAGCGTGGATTTCTTATGCGCTCCGACACGCCAGCCATGTCTTGCGGCACACCAATACGGGCCGGTACTTGGAAAATTTCTTCTGCCAATTCAACCATACCCGGCAACAAAGATGCGCCGCCGGTCAGCACCACACCTGAATTCAACACTTCTTCCGGGAAACCGGAACGGCGCAATTCATTTAGCGTCAGTTCCAAAATTTCTTCTACACGCGGACCAATCACTTGAGCCAACACGCTGCGGGGCACTTGACGCATCGGCCGGTCGCCTACACTGGGCACTTCCACCATTTCATCTTCCATGTCCATATCAGCAATCGCCAAACCATGGTGGATTTTAATGTATTCGGCATGCACATATGGTGTTCTCAAAGCATGGGCAATATCACTGGTAATCAAATCGCCTGCTACAGGAATAACCGCAGTATGGCGGATGGCGCCGTTGGTATAAACAGCAATATCTGTGGTACCGCCACCGATATCAATCACGCACACGCCCAAGTCTTTTTCATCTTCAGTCAAGACCGCCTGCCCGCTCGCTAAGGGCTGGAGCATGATTTGCTCCATATGTAAGCCGCAGCGGTTGACGCATTTTTGGATATTCTGTAGAGCGGTAATGGCGCCGGTGATGATGTGGACACGGGTATCCAAGCGCACACCGCTCATACCTATCGGCTCTTTAACACCCGGCTGGTTGTCAATGATGTATTCCTGCACTACGGTGTGCAGAATATTATGATCAGGCGGAATATTGATGGCTTTGGCCGTTTCAATTGCGCGGTCGATGTCGGCCTGAGTTACTTCACCGTCTTTGATTTTAACCACGCCTTGGGAATTCATACTGCGGATATGATTGCCTGCAATACCGGTGGTTACGCTGTCAACCTTACTGTCGGCCATGCGTTCGGCTTCTTCCATTGCCTGCTTGATGGCTTGTGCGGTTGCGTCGATATTGGTTACCATGCCTGCTTTCAAGCCGCGTGAAGGCGCCTGCCCCAAACCGACAATATGGATTTCGTTGTCGTCTCCTATCTCGCCTATCAGAGCAATCACTTTAGATGTGCCGATATCCAATGCGCTGATGTATTGTTTGTTAATCATAATATTCCATTCGATGAATTCGATTTGTTAATCTTCTTGTTGGTTTTCGTTCGCTGCAACCGTGTTGCCGGCTGCCTTTTTGCGTATGGCAAAGCCGTCTTTATAGCGCATATCCACATAATCCAATACGGTTTGTTGCGGTTTTAATATGCTGCGCCACACTTCGGTAAATCGGGTTAGGCGCTCTTTTTCTTTTTCGCGCCCGAGGTGGACGGTAATATGGTTGTCCAACTCTACCGACCAAGCGGAACGGGGGGTATAAATCAGTTTCTGGATTTTCAAATTTAGCGGAACAAGCTGCTGTTGAAACAATTCGTAATGTTCCACCATATTTTTTTCTGTGCCGGGCTCGCCTTCAAATGCCGGAAACACTTCATCGCTGGATGCTTTGAAAATTTTTCCGCTGCTGCTGACAAGCCTGCCGTCTTTCCAACGCGCTACCGGCTGATGCTCTGCCAACTGGATTTCCACCGTATCGGGCAATCGTCGGCTGACTACAACCGTATCTATCCAGGGCATGGATTCAAATGCAATCTGAGCGCCGTTTAAATCTGCCTGAAAAATATTGCCGCGCATGTATTCTTGTGCAATTTTTTCCAATTCCGTGCTGTTTGTGCGCGCCAAATTGCCTTCTATTTTAACCTGTTTAATCGGGAAATAGGTGGAATTATACAACCATGCAATAATCACGACCAAACACAGCACAACAGCCAGCAGAATCAGCCAGCCTCTGAAACGGCGGAAGGGTTTTAACTTATCCGACATGTGCGCTCTTTAGTATTTCCACACACAAATCGGCAAACGGTATGCCTTGCTGGGCCGCCGCTTTCGGAACCAAACTGGTAGCGGTCATGCCCGGTAGGGTGTTTACTTCAAGCAAATAGAGTTGACCTTGTTCGTCTTTCAAGAAATCGATGCGTCCGTTGCCTTCGCCGCCTATTGCCTCGAATGCGCGGATGGCCAGTTCACCCATCTGTTTCTCTTCTGCTTCGCTTAAGTCAGACGGGCAAAGGTAAACCGTATCGTCCCGCTCGTATTTGGCTTCTTTGTCGTAAAACTCGTTTTTCGGAATAATCCGTATGCTGGGGAGGGCCTTTCCGTTGAGCACTGAGCAGGCGTATTCGCCGCCGCCGATAAATTTTTCTGCCAAAATTGCGCCGTGCATGTGCTTGATGGATTCATAAGCGGCTTTGAGGCTGCCGGCTTCTTTCACCTTAATCACGCCGACGCTGCTGCCCTCTGCGGCAGGCTTGGCAAAAAGCGGCAGACCGAGTTCGCGCTCAACCGCATCAAAATCGGTTTCATCCGTCAAAACAGCATAATCGGGCACCGGCAAATCCAATGCTTTCCAAAGCAGTTTGCAGCGGTATTTGTCCATACCGATGGCTGAAGCCAAAACGCCGCAACCGGTGTAAGGAATGCCGAGCATTTCGAGGGCGCCCTGCACCATGCCGTCTTCACCGCAAGTGCCATGCAGAATATTAAAGGCAACATCGAACTGCTGAGTTTTCAATTCGCCCAGCGGCGTTTCTTTCGGGTCAAACGCATGGGCGTCGATGCCTTTGCTTTTCAAAGCCGCCACAATCGCTCTGCCGCTGCTCAACGAAACGTCTCGCTCACTGGAAAAACCGCCCATCAACACGGCTACTTTACCGAAATCCTGCATGTATCATCCTTTAATTTCTATACTCTGAATGCCGTCTGAAACCCGTCGGGCTTTTTTCAGACAGGCATTGCCGTTCCTATTTGCAAGCATCCACCAAAGCCTGCGCGGTTTTGTTGATGCTGCCCGCACCCATAGTCAACACCACATCGCCGTCTTGCAGCACGTTCAGCAGGGTTTGCGGCAGTTGGTTCACATCTTCGCAATACATCGGTTCCACCTTACCCAGCACGCGGATGGCGCGGGCCAATGCGCGGCTGTCGGCTGCAACAATCGGCTCCTCGCCCGCCGCGTACACTTCGGTCAGCACCAAACTGTCTACCGTGGTTAATACGCCGACAAAATCTTCAAACAAATCGCGGGTACGGGTATAGCGGTGCGGTTGGAACGCCAACACCAAACGTTTATCGGGATAAGCACCGCGCGCCGCTGCCAATGTGGCCGCCATTTCAACCGGATGGTGGCCGTAATCGTCAACCACCAAAGCTTTGCCGCCTTGCGGCAAGGTAATTTCGCCATAACTTTGGAAACGGCGGCCCACTCCGGCAAAACCGGCCAAGCCTTCCCGAATGGCGTCTACGCCTGCACCACATTCCAGCGCTACACCAATAGCGGCCAACGCATTCAACACATTGTGGCGGCCGGGCATGTTCAAAACAACGCCAAACGGCTCGACACCGCTTTTCGGCGCGTGCACGGTAAAGTGCATTTGGGCGCCTTCTGCGCGCATATCGGTTGCATAAATATCGGCCGATTCGTCCAAGCCGTAGGTAGCGAAAGGTTTGCTGACTTTCGGGATGATGGCGCGCACATGCTCGCTGTCGACACACAAAAACGCTTTACCGTAGAAAGGCATGCGGTGGATAAAATCCACAAACGCCTGATGCAGCTTTTCAACGCTGTGGCCGTAGGTTTCCATGTGGTCGGTGTCGATATTGGTTACCACCGACATCACCGGTGTCAGATGCAGGAAAGAAGCGTCGGATTCGTCTGCTTCGGCCACGATATACTGGCCGTGCCCCAGTTGGGCATTGGTACCTGCGGCGGTTAACTTGCCGCCGATTACGAATGTGGGATCCAAACCTGCCGCGGCCAAAATAGAAGCCGTGAGGCTGGTGGTGGTGGTTTTGCCGTGTGTGCCGGCAACGGCGATGCCTTCGCGGAAGCGCATTAGCTCGGCCAGCATCAGGGCGCGCGGAATCACGGGAATTTTCTGCGCCAGCGCTTCCACCACTTCGGGGTTTTCCCGCTTAACCGCGGTGGAAGTAACCACCACATCTGCTCCGTTTACATGCTCTGCCGTGTGGCCGGGATAAACCTGAATGCCCAAGCCTGCCAAATGGCGGGTTACGGCACTTTGCGCCTGATCGGAGCCGGAAACGCTAAAACCGAGGTTATGCAGCACTTCGGCAATGCCGCACATTCCCGAGCCGCCGATGCCGACAAAATGGATGTTTTTCACTCTGTTTTTCATCATATCCGTATTTCCAATCTGCGCTTTTCAGACAGGCATTTGCGCTGTTGCGCAAGCCCTGTGGTTCGATTTTTAAAACCTGTTATTTTAAAGTGTGCAAAGAAGATACGCTATGATTTTTATACGTGCATGAAAATATTTTTCAGAAACTTACTTTCCCGCTCTTCGGATGCTTGCAGGCGGCAGTTTAAATGGATATTTTCTGCCTCTGCCATGTAACGGCCAAGCAGATTACACGGTAAGGATACCGTGATATTCGGACACCGCTTTGCGGGGTATTCTTTAACAAGCTGCTTTGCTATAACAAAAATGCCTGTCTGAAAACATTTCAGACAGGCATTTTGTCTTCTTCAATACTCCGCGGAATGCCAAAACGGCTGCCCCACGGTGGGTGTGCTGGCTTGTGCCTGTTCGCGCGGCTGCACGGGTTCGGCTCCGTATGCCAAGCGCCCCGCTTCCACCGCCAGCGCAAAGGCGTGCGCCATATCGGTGGGGCTGCCGGAGCGGGATACGGCGGTGTTGAGCAATACGCCGTCGTAGCCCCATTCCATTACTTGTGCCGCCTGCGAAGGCAGGCCTAAGCCGGCATCGATAATCAGCGGGGTTTCAGGCAGGCGTTCGCGCAAAACTTTCAACGCATATTCGTGCACCACGCCCAAGCCGGTGCCGATCGGCGCCGCCCACGGCATCAGCGCTTGACAGCCCGCATCCAGCAGGCGGCGGCAGGCAATCAGGTCTTCCGTGCAATACGGCAGCACTTTAAAGCCGTCGTCGATCAGGATTTTCGCGGCCTCGACAAGCTGGAACACATCGGGCTGGAGCGTGTCGTCGTCGCCGATCAGTTCGAGCTTGATCCAATCGGTTTCAAACACTTCGCGCGCCATTTGGGCTGTGGTTACGGCTTCTTGAACGCTTTGGCAGCCGGCGGTGTTCGGCAGGATGGGGATGTTCATTTCCTGAAGCAGCGCCCAAAAGCTCTGCCCGTGGGTTTCGCCGCCCGAACCGGCTCGGCGCAGCGACACGGTAATCATGGCGGGCTTGGCAACGGCCACCGATTGGCGCAGCACTTCGGTGGTGGGATAGGCTGCGGTGCCGAGCAGCAGGCGTGAAGGGAAGGTTTGATCGTATAGGGTAAATGGGTTCATGAACATTCTTTCGGGGCTATGGCCGATCCGCTTACATAATAACGATACCGTCATACTGGGGCTTGACCCGAGCATGACGAACGTACTCTTTTTCAGTTGGTTGGCTATACGCCTGTCTGAAAACGGTTTATCCGTTGATTAATGCTTTTTCCAAATCGGGGTTGTTTTCTCTGGGCACCGGGCGCGGGTTGCCTTCGGCGTCGATCGCGACATAGGTGAAAACGGCTTCGGTTACCAGCTTACGGGCATTGTCTGCATTGTCATGCATGGGCTTTTTAATCCACACTTCGATTTTGATTTGCAGCGAAGTGTTGCCGACCCGCACGCAATAGCCGTAGCAGCAGACCACGTCGCCCACGCTCACGGGCCGGATAAACGCCATTTTTTCCACCGCCACGGTAACGACGCGCCCTTGTGCGATTTCGGCTGCCAAAATGCCGCCGCCGATGTCCATCTGCGACATAATCCAGCCGCCGAAAATATCGCCGTTGGGATTGGTGTCGGCCGGCATGGCGAGGTTGCGCAGCAGCAGGCTGCCTTTGGGTGATGTGTGTTCGGTTATCGTATTCATTTTAGGTTCTCTTTTCCGACGGACATACAATAACAATGTCCGCGCTTAATTTCACCACGCCGCACAAGCAGCTTCCTTTCATCTCCACTCCTTTTCAGACAGGCATCAGCCGCCCACTACGGGTTTGACGATATCGACTTTGTCGCCTTCGTTCAACACCGTTTCGGCATAACGGCCTTTCGGCACAAAGCCTGTGTTCACCGCCACGGCAAACGGCTTGGCCGGCTCGGTTTGTGCGATTAAATCGGCCACCGTCTGCCCGTCCAATTCAACGGCGTCGCCGTTTAAAATAATCTTCATAACCACCTCTCGGAATTGATTGGAGCGCAATGCTCCGGATGAAATCAGAATGCCTGTCTGAAACGGTTTCCCGTCAGACCCTTACAACCGCTTAAACATATAGCAATCCGCTCACATAATAACGATAGCATCATACTCTTAAGTTGATTCGCTATACATGGCGGCTTGACCGGGCATTTCAATATAAGGCAACGCGGTTTCGGCATCCTGCGGCAAGGGCTGCTGCCCGTCCATCAAAGCCAAAGCCAGCCGCACCGCCGCTCCGGTTACCGCCGGCGCAATCATAAAACCGTGGCGGAACAAACCGTTCACTTCCATCACGCGCGTTTCGCGGCTGAAACGGATTTCGGGATTATGGTGGTTTAAAGTCGGCCGCAAGCCTACCGCTATTTCCAACACTTGCGCCTCGCCAAACGCCGGATGCACGGCATACAGCGCCGACAACAATTCCAAACCCGAGCGCACGCTCACCGGCGCACGGCTTTCGCTTTCAATTTGGGTGGCACCGATCACAAACACATGCTGCTCTTTCGGCGCGATATAAAGCGGATAACGCGGATGCAGCAGCCGCACGGGGCGGTTGAGCGAAATTTCCGGCGCATACACCCGCGCCACTTCGCCGCGGATGCCGCGCAGCCTGCTGGGCGAAGGCGCGGCAGCACGGTTCCACACGCTTTGCGCGCCGAAACCGCGGCAGTCGATTACCCATTGGTAGCTTTGCCGCAAGGTTTCCACATCGGTTTCCGTGTGCCAATGGCAGGCAAGCTGCTGCTCCAGCGAGTCGGCCAAAGCCAGCAGCACCTGGCGCCCGTCGAGCTGCCCTTCTTCGGGCAGATAAATGCCTGTCTGAAAACGCGGGGCAAGCTGCGGCTCGTGTGCGGCAATGTCTGCACGCTGCCAATGCTGCGCCACATCGCCTGCGGCGCGGTGCAAATGCTGCTCAAACTGAACCGCCAGCGGCTTATCCTGCGGGTGCCACACAATCAGGCTGCCGTTTTGCTGCATAAACACGGGCTTATCCAAACGGCTTAAAATATCGCGCCACAAGGGAATGCTCTGCCTGCCCAACGCCACCACCAAAGGCGTGGCTTCCACCGATTCCGCCGAAGGCGCCAGCATGGCGGCCGCCACAAACGCCGCGGCATCGCTGCCTTCGCGCGGGCCTTTGTCGAATACATCCGCCTTAATGCCATGCTGCATCAGCTGCCAAGCCGTTAAGCGGCCTACCAGCCCGCCGCCCAATACGGCCACCATTGCGCCCCCTTTGTGCCGAAGGTCGGGCGATTCTGTTTTCATGTCAAACAACCTCATTCCAAAATAATGTTTTTGCCGCGCAAATTATCCAAACATTCCGCCATATAGGCATCGTCGTGCTCGGGATACAGCGGCGTTTGCGGCGGCACCGGCGCCAGTTCGGCATAAGCCGCTTCGGTTTTGCCCCGATACAGCGGATCGAACCAGCGCCCGTCGGGTTGGTAGCCGCGCCGCAGCATTTCCCGCATCACCAATTCGTGATAGAGAAACAGCAAATAAGGGGAATGCGCAAACACATAATTCACCGTGGCATGCGGCTTGCCCCAGCCGCCGCCGCGCAAAGCCGCGCATTCCCTGTGCTGCCCCAGCAATTGGGCGCGGGGCAGCTTTTCAATCAAATCCTGATGCCACAGCCTCATGAAGCGGATTGCTCCGGCCATTCGGCCATTTCCAGCACGCTGAGCCCCGGCAGGTCGGCAAAGCCTTTATCGCGCACAATCCGGCAGAAGTTTTCCAAGTAGCTTTTGCCCGCGTCTTCCGAACGGATGGCGGCATAAAGCTCGCTTTGCAGACCTTTTCGGGTGATTTTGCGCGAAATCACATAGCCTTTTTCCAGATACGGCATCACCGTCCAATAAGGCAGCGCGGCAATCCCGCGGCGGCTTGCCACCAATTGCACAATGGCAATCGTGAGTTCGCTGTGGCGGCGCGGCGGGTTGATGCCTTCGGGCAGCAGCACTTTGCGCAGTAAATCCAGCATATCATCGGGCACGGGATAAGTAATCAACGTTTCGTCCGCCCAATCTTGCGCTTCCCACACTTCTTTCTCCGCCAAAGGATGGTCGGGCGCACAAATGCCCACCATTTCGTAGGCAAACAAAGGCCGGTAGGCAATGCCGGTTTGCGGCACGGCTTCCGAAACAATGGCCAAATCGGCGCGGTGCGTGAGCAAAAGCCCCACCGGATCGGCCTGAAAACCCGACACGATATCCAATTCCACCTGCGGCCACAAGGGGCGGAACACGCCCATCGCGGGCATCAGCCAGTCGAAACAGGTATGGCATTCCACCGCCAGCCGCAATTCGCCCGCTTCGCCTTCGATAATCTGCGCCATATCGCGCTCTGCCGCGGCCACTTGCGGCAGCAGGTCGCGCGCCAGTTTCAGCAGCCGTTCGCCCGCCGGCGTGAAGCGCAGCGGGCTGGACTTGCGCTCGAACAGCGGCGTTTCATAATAATTTTCCAGCGCCCTGATTTGGTGCGACAGCGCCGACTGCGTTAAAAACACGCGCTTGGCCGCCAGAGACACGCTGCCGGTTTCTTCCAAAGCCAGCAGGGTTTTGAGGTGGCGCAATTCGATAATGGATTCCATAGCTTTTCAGACAGGCATAAACGGAGGCCTATATTAAAATAATTCATATTGACATGCAAATGATTGCAAATGGTGTATGCCTGTCTGAAAAAGATTCAGACAGGCATTGCAATGCCAACTGCTTGGCGGAATAAGGAATTCTTGGTTTTGCTTTATTTTAAGCTTGCGCTTCATGGTGGCGCGGCCATCGGGTTGGTACACAATACGCCGGGGTGCATTCCATGCAAAACCAGAGCACCCCCATATGGAGTGAATCAACTTAAAAGTATGACGCCATCGTTATTATGTAAGTGGATTAACGATAAACACATGCCTGTCTGAAAACCGGTTTTTCAGACAGGCATGTGTTTAATCATGGAAGCTCTAGCCGCCGGTCAGCGCCATCACGCGGATGATTTTTTTCGGGTTTTCTACAAACTCGTGTTTCTCCGGCTTTTTCATCACCGCATCGCGTATGGTTTGCTCCAATTCGGCATCGGTGCAGCCTTCGCGCAGCATCGGGCGCAGAGCGACTTTGTCTTCCTGCCCCAGACACAAATGGATATTGCCGGTGGCGGAAAGGCGCACGCGGTTGCAGGTGGCGCAGAAATGCTGGCTCATCGGAGTAATCAGGCCGAGGGTGAAACCGCCGCTGCGGCTTTGCCAATAACGGGCCGGGCCGCCGCCGATTTTGCCTTCGAACGGTACTAAGTCAAACCGCCGCTGCAAATCGGCCAACACGGGCTGGAGGCTCACTTTGGCCTGCGCCTGCCCGGTTTCGCCCATGGGCATGGCTTCAATCAGGTTGAGGATGAAACCGTGTTCGATGCAGAACGCGACCATGTCGTCCAAATCGCGGTCGTTGATGCCTTGCAGCGGCACCATGTTGATTTTGATGCGCTCGAAGCCTTCTGCTTTGGCGGCTTTGATGCCTTCGAGCACTTGCGGCAGGCAATCGGTGCCGGTGATGCTTTGCACACAGTCGCGGCGCAGGCTGTCGAGGCTGATATTGAGACGGCGCACGCCGGCTTGGCGCAGCGCGTGCGCGTGTTTGTGAAGCTGCGTGCCGTTGGTGGTGAGCGAAATATCTTCCACGCCGCTTTGGCGGTTAATCCCGGCCGCCAAGTCGGTTAGACCTTTGCGCAGCAAGGGTTCGCCGCCGGTTAAGCGGAAGCGCTTGGTGCCCAGCCGGGCAAACGCGGCGGCTACGCGGCCTATTTCTTCGATGGTCAGCCATTCTTGGGGAACGGCGAAACCTTTGAAGCCTTTAGGCAGGCAGTAGGTGCAGCGCAAATCGCAACGGTCGGTTACGGATATGCGCAGGTAATCTACGGTGCGGCCGAATGCGTCGGTTAACATGGCATGCTCGCTTGGTGGGTTGGCTGTGGCGGAAAGAGGCAACATCGGCTCTGCCGGCTGTTGGTCGGTTATATGTTTGATTCTAAGCTGGTTTGCAAAGATTGTTGATGCTGCCTTGTATTTAGTGCCTAGTTATTTCGGTGTATGGCAATGCCTGTCTGAAAGATGATGCCGGTGGCGCTTATAAGGATATGCGGCCTAACGCGGGGCGGGCCATAACGATGCCTGTCTGAAAACAGGAAAGCTTTTCAGACAGGCATCGTGTTCACGCAGCGGCCTGCTCGGAAAATTCTTCTTCAACCCGGCTCAAGGCCCGATAACAAGGTTCGAGCAGGTTGGTAATCATCACAAGCTGCTGCCACAAAACATTGCTTTGTTCGTCGTGGTATTCGATATTGTGCAAAACATCCAGCCGGCTGCGGATGGCCTCCATGCGCGCGGCAAAATCCTCCGGCTGCAAATCGCTGATGCGCTCCAGCGTATCGGCCAGCATGTCTGCTGCTTCGAAAAAAACGCCGAGAAAAGCCTGGTCGGTTTCGTTTTTATGGATTTGGTTGCGGTAAGCCCCCAGCGCGGAAATATAGCCGATCAGCGAATAGTTGATTTTCAACAGGCTGAAACCTTGCTGCAAACAATCGCCGTATTTTTCCGGCTCGCCCGACATATCCGACAAAGTGCTCGACAAAGCGGCCGCGCGCTCGTGCGCGTTGCGGCGGGCGCTGCGGTAGAGCACATGGTCGCCGCCGCCGTTTTTCAGCTGCTCCAAAATGCTTTTCAGATAGCCGGCATTCCCGTTCACCGCCTGCACGCCGGTTTTGTTCAAAGCCAAATAGTGCCAGTCCGGCCAGAGGTAGGACACGGCGGCCCAAGCCAGCATTGAGCCGATAACGGTATCGACCATCCGCCAGGGAATCGCGCTAACCGTATCGAAGCCGGCAATCGAAAAGCTGGTAAGCGCCTGTATGGTGATAAAAAAGGTGGAATAGCTGTATTTATTGGTGCGGAAGAAATAAAACAGCGTGGTCGATACCACCACCACAATCAGTTTGGTTTCCAGCGAAGGCGTGAAATAAGGCAGCACGGAACCTATCAACACGCCCGCCAGCGTGCCGATAATGCGCTGCTTGAGCCGCTTTTGCGTGGCCGAATAGTTGGGCTGGCACACGAATACGGCAGTCAGCAACACCCAATAGCCCAAATGCAAATGAGTAATTTCCACCAAAGCGCAGCACACCAGCGTAATCAGTGCCATGCGTACGGCATGGCGGAACGTAGCCGATTCCAAATTAAACTGACCGGATAAAGCCTTCAGAATATTGCGCAACCCGCTGGTTTCGTGGTGCGCGATTCGGGTGGCATCGCCGCTCTGCTCCTGCTCGGGATTGTTTTCCAGATTGCCGAGCTGGAGGTTCACACCGTTGAGGTTGGCCGCCAGCCTTTGCAAAGGATGCACTTCGCTTTCCTCGTGACTTGCCGCGTAATATTGCAGCGATTGCGTCAGGCCTTTTGCGGAGCGTGCCAAACGTTCGTCGTAAGTATAAGCAGTATTATTGCGCAGAGCGGCAGCCACATCGCGGCACGCTTGCGCCTGCAATTCGAGCAAGCGCTGAAAGCGGAAAATCAAGTCGCTGTTTTTCAGCTTTTCGGCCATCTCCTGATACTGAACATGGCTGGAGCTGGCGCGTTCGTGAATATCCTGCGCAGCAAAATAATAACGCAGCATGCGGCTGGTGCGCGGATGGCGGTGCTGGCCGCGCATACGATAAAACAACGCGCTACGGCATTGGTTAAACGCCTGAATCACGCGGCTGTTTTTCATCGCCAGCCGGATTTGCTTCTGCTCAATCTGCCACACTTCGTCGGGGTCGAAAAAATCGGCTTTACCGTCCAGATAATCCGCCAGCGCGGAATACGCAGCAGCCATATTTTCCTGAACGGGGCGGTGTGGGAACACCACATGGCAAAGCAGCGTCATGCCGCTATACAGCAGCGTGCCGATCAGAATCATCAGCGAATTAATATAAAGCGGCTGCTCCGGTTCGTAAGTGAGCAAGGTATAAACCGCCACCGCCAGCGTGCCGAATGCAATCGTGCGGTAGCGCACACCTGCCGCGCCGATAAAGGTGAACGAAAACGCCAAGAGCGTCATCACCGGCACCAGCGCCCACGGCTTGCCCACGGAAAGCTGCGTGGCCAGCGTGGACACGGTAAACGCCAAAAGTGTGATGAAAATATTTTTGATGCGGCCTGTGAGCCGGTTATCCAAATCCACCAGCCCGCCCGCAATCACACCGAGTACCAGCGGAATCGCTTCTATACTTAGATTAAAATAACGTATTGCCAGCGCGGCGACGCACACGCTCAAAAAAACCGGCAACGTGGCAATCACTTTGGCGTTTACCGGCGGCGTTTTAACCATTAACCTCATAAATTATAAGCACTCAAAATGCCTGTCTGAAAACATTGAGCTATAGTCAACCAACTTACATAATAACAACACCGTCATACTCGGGCTTGCCCCGAGTATGACGAGTGTACTATTTTTAAGTTGATTCTCTACATACAACCGAACCCTTCATGCGGATTCAACTTTTTCAGACAGAGGTGACATTATCCCATTCTATAAATTAACTATCTGATTTGGCGCCTGATAGACTCGGCAATCAAGTCTGCCATTTTGCTGCTGGCGCCCCTGTGCCTGCCCACGAAGGCCTCAGCCGCATCAGCGTAGCTTTTGCGCTCTTCTTCATTCAGCAGCCAACGGCTCACCACGGCATGCCATTCCTGCGCACTGAATATCTGTTTGGCTGCGCCCGCCGCTTCCGCGCCTTTGCAGGTATCGGCAAAATTATAAATAGATGCGCCGAACAAAGTGGGCACTTTGCAGGCAATCGGTTCGATAATATTCTGGCAACCCGCATCCACCAAGCTGCCGCCCACAAATGCTACATCGGCGCACAGATAATAAGCAAACATCTCGCCCATACTGTCGCCCACCCACACTTGCGTATCCGGCGCCACCGGCTGCCCGTCGCTGCGTTTTTGCGTTTTAAACCCTAATGCTCGCGCCGTTTCATACACTTCGTCGAAACGCTCTGGATGGCGCGGTACCAACACCAAAAGCGCATCACCCTGATAACCTTGCCATGCCTTGAGCAGCATTTCCGCTTCGTTCTGCTCTTTATAAACCCGGGTGCTGCCGCACACCACGACCGGCCGCTCGCCAATGCGCGCCTTAAACGCCGACGCAGTTTGCTTGGCCGAAGGCGGCGGCGCAATATCGTATTTGGAATTGCCGCACACGTGCACATTGGATGCCCCGATTAGATGCAGCCGCTCCGCATCGGCAGCCGTTTGCGCATAGCAGCCGCTGAGCGTCTGCATGGCAGGCTCAACCAGCGAACGGATTTTCAAATAACCCCGCTGCGATTTTTCAGACAGGCGTGCATTCGCCAAAAACAAAGGCACACCGGCTTTAGCACACTCATGCATTAAATTCGGCCAGATTTCGGTTTCCATCAAAATGCCGAAACACGGCTTGTGTTCTTTCAAAAACTGCCGGATATAAGCCGGCTTGTCATAAGGCAGATAACGACATTGCGCATCCGGCAGCAATTTTTGCGCGGTTTCCCGGCCGGTGGGTGTCATCTGCGTCATCAGAATCGGCAAATCAGGAAAATGCTTGCGCAAAACCTGCAAAAGCGGCTCCGCCGCCCTCGTTTCCCCTACCGACACGGCATGCACCCAAACTGCACCTTTCACAGGTTTGACATAAGGTTCACCGAAACGCTCGCCCCAATGCGCCAAGTAAGCAGCATTCTTCTGCCCCCGCTTTTTCAAATAGCGGCGGATAAAAAACGGGGCAATGTCCCATAAGCGTGTATAAAAACTTCTGATATTCATAGGCGCAGACACAATCGCACACAACAACTTGTTATTGTACCCTTTAATCAACCATCATTCATTGCAATTTCAAACAAAATGCCTGTCTGAAAAAATTTCAGACAGGCATCCAATCATTCTCAATCAACCGTTATCACGCAGAATACGGCGTATCGCAGAAAGCTGTCGGCGGCTGATAGGCAGCGGGTCGGGTATATCCAAAACTTGCGCCCCCCAGCTTGCATTACCCTCATCATCGTCATCATCCAAGCGGATCAGGCAATCCAGCGTGTGGCGGAACACCAGCGCATTGCGGTGCACACGGATAACCTTGTCGCCCAACACTTCTTCCCAGTGCACCAGCGTTTTCGGCAGATCATAGCTCTTACCGTCACCCGTAAACAAAAATACCGTTTTATGCTCAGCCAATAAATAGCGCGCCTGCTGCCAAGGAATCTCCACCATACGGTCGCGGCTAAACACTTTGAAATGCGTAAATCCGCCGCCCTCTTCCTCTTCTTTTTCACTCACACGCGCCAAAGCCGTTTGCAAGCGGCTGAGTTTGATCGGCTTGAGCAGATAATCCGCCACCGCCAGCTCAAACGCACGCAACGCATGCTCTTCATAAGCCGTTGTGAAAATCACATGAGGCTGTTTTTTCGCAACGCGCTTAATCCGCTCGGCAAACTCCAAGCCGTCCATCTCAGGCAAGCCGATGTCTGCAAAAACAATATCCACCTCATGCACACTCAACCATTCCAAAGCGGGTTGGGCATGATGGAATGTTTTCAACAATACAACTTGGCATTCCTCAAGCAACACACGCAAACGCTCTGCGGCCAAAATTTCATCTTCTACAATAATCGCGCTGGGCATAATATTCTTTTTGGTTGTTAGTTGGAATAATAATATCGTACCGCGGGAAACTACGGATATCAATATTTAATTAGTTATCATTGTATCCGTATAGGATACTTTCATGTGCGGAAATACCGCAACAATCTGCTGAATATGTAAGCATTTTACGCGACAATTACCGACATTACTACAACTTTGCAAGAAGATAAACTTTGTTTGATTTAAATCAAATTTTAAAATCTGAAGATGGTGCGTCAAAACCAAAGAAAAAGCCCCGCAATTAAGCAGGGCTTTTTATAAATCTGGTTGCGGGGGCAGGATTCGAACCTACGACCTTCGGGTTATGAGCCCGACGAGCTACCATGCTGCTCCACCCCGCGTCTGAAGAACATAACTATATTCCTTAACCATAACCGTGTCAACCCCCAGCTAAAAAATTATCAGCCGCCGATATGCCTGTCTGAAAACTCTTTTCAGACAGGCATCAAAAATTGCCTTTAGGATTCATACGTTTAGATTGACAATATAGAGTTATATAGGGCTATCCGACCCGCAAGCCGGGGCCGCAAGGTTTTTACACTATCCTTCTGACGAGCATCAGGCATACACCGAAACGATTTCATCATTGCCGCCAAACCAAGCACCTTGTTTATTTATAAAGAATAAGCGCCGCCATCAACAATGCCTGTCTGAAAACTTTCAGACAGGCATTTTGTTATAATCACAACCTTTAAATTCCCTCACACACAAACACACCATGCAGCAGCCCGACTTCACCCAAACGCTCTCCCGCGACCGTCATTTCCTGCAAAACGCCTTCAAAAACCCCAAACGTTTCGGCGGCATCGAAGCCGTGCGGAAAAAATACCAAAAATCGCACGACGCGTTTTTAAAACGCCAAGCCGCGCTGCCCAAGCCGCAGTATGAGGGCACACTGCCGGTGCACGAGCGTTTGAGCGACATCAAAACCGCCATTCAAAACAACCAAGTAACCATTATTTGCGGCGAAACCGGTTCGGGCAAAACCACCCAGCTTCCGAAAATCTGCTTGGAGCTCGGGCGCGGTGCGGCCGGTTTGATCGGGCACACGCAGCCGCGGCGCTTGGCGGCGCGTTCGGTGGCGGAACGGATTGCGGAAGAATTGGGCAGCAACATCGGCCGAACCGTCGGCTACAAAGTACGTTTCAACGACAACACCTCACGCGATGCCTATGTGAAGCTGATGACCGACGGCATTCTGCTCGCCGAAACGCAAACCGACCGCTTCCTCACCGCCTACGACACGATTATTATCGACGAAGCCCACGAACGCAGCCTCAACATCGATTTTCTGCTCGGCTACCTGAAACAGCTGCTGCCGCGCCGCCCCGATTTGAAAGTTATCATTACCTCAGCCACCATCGATGCCGAGCGTTTTTCCAAACATTTCAACAACGCGCCCGTGCTGGAAGTGAGCGGCCGCACCTTCCCCGTCGACATCCTCTACCGCCCGCTGCATTCGCAAGACGAAGACGAAGCGGAAATCGAGTTGACCGACGCGATTGTCGATGCCGCCGACGAACTGGCACGACTGGGCGACGGCGATATTCTGGTGTTCCTGCCCGGCGAGCGCGAAATCCGCGAAGCCGCCGAAGCACTGCGCAAATCGCCACTGCGCCGTGACGACGAAATCCTGCCGCTGTTTGCCCGTTTGTCGAACGCCGAACAGCACAAAATTTTCCACCCGAGCGGCAGCAAACGACGCATCGTGCTGGCGACCAACGTGGCCGAAACCTCGCTCACCGTGCCGGGCATCAAATATGTAATCGACACCGGCTTGGCACGGGTCAAACGCTATTCCGCGCGCGCCAAAGTGGAACAGCTTCATGTGGAAAAAATTTCCCAAGCCGCCGCGCGCCAACGTTCCGGCCGCTGCGGCCGCGTATCCGCCGGCGTCGCCGTGCGCCTGTACAGCGAAGACGATTTCAACGCCCGCCCCGCCTTTACCGACCCCGAAATCATCCGCAGCAATCTGGCCGCCGTCATCCTGCGCATGGCCGCGTTGAAACTGGGCGATGTGGCAGCGTTTCCGTTCCTCGAAGCACCCGACCAGCGTTATATCAATGATGGGTTTCAGGTGCTATTGGAACTGGGGGCGGTTGAAGAGAATTATGAGTAGTCTGCACGCATTCCTGAAAATGCCTGTCTGAAAAGTACAATACCGTCTGAAAAAATGAGTTTCAGACGGCATTTTTTACAGTGTAGATTGCCTTAAAGTTTGCTCAATAATCCAAAATCTTTTTGGCCTTTCTCATCTGTATCGTTATCAGAGAATATGGTTGAATTGAGATAATTTTCTGCTAATTTAATAATATGTCTGATTTTATCTGTTTGAGTTGTCATAAAACCAAGTGGCACGGTAACAGGATAACCTACTAATTTAGCGTGATAACAAACAACTGCAAATTTATCTTCTAAAAATAAAATTTCCGTATGACTGTCTAAAAATCCTTCATAAAAGCCATACAATACTTTTTCTGCAATTTCTTTTTCGGCAATACCCTTAAACTCATATTCCCATGCTTGTTTTTCGCGATTGCTACACTTAGGCAATAAAGGTAAGTACAGGCGAAATTCATAACCATTTTTTTGATTATTTACTAGATTTTGGATTTGATCGTGGATTTTTTTCTGTTTTCCCCAATAAATATCACTCGGGGCAAGCCAATATAGTTTTTTAGTCTGTTTTTTATCCAGTTTTTTCAAAATATCATTGATTTTTTTGAATAAATTTTCTTGGTGATAAACCTGTCCTAAAAAATATAAGCCGTTTTTTTGTTCAAATTGATATTGAATTTTTCTAAATTCGATAGCATCAAATCGCCCGCCAAACAACACATTCACTGTATCCTCATCGCCAATCTCTTCCATGCTTTTTCGTAATTCACGCAAATTATCACGGCTGGCAAATTGTTCCAGTTGTACTGTAATCGCTTGCTGAATATTGTCTTGATAAGTAATGGTTGGCACATCATGGCGTTCTTTGGCTTCACCTGTTTCCGGCAGCAGTTCAAATGCTTGCGTAAAACGAAAATAATCAGGCGCACCTTTGGGTTCGATGGCATCAATTTTATATAAAGAAATGTCTTTTTCATCTAAATTGATGATTTCATCTTCCATTAAGTGCCGAAAACGATTTTGGAAAGTTTTTTGGGCAATTTCACTGCTTTCGGATAATACTTTGGGTTCAATTTCCAATTCAATAGCTTGCTGGCGGACTTTATCGCAATCTTCTTTCTGAAAAAAATTGTTATCTAACAATTCCATGCGATATTCATTACCAAACGCCTTTAATGTTGGAATTTTGGGAGAATCTTGTCCGTCATTGTGAAACAATCGTAAACCTTCAGCCGATAACTCAATCAAACCATCATCTCGCCAAGTAATCCATTTATTTTTTTCCAAATCAGCAAGAGCGACTTCGGTTTCATGTTGAGTAAATCCGAAATATTGGGCAATTTGTTCAGGTTTGCACGGTGTTACTTCCAGCAGTCTCAACAAATATTCACACACAAATGCTACACCTTTATCGCTCATATACGAAAAAACGATATGAAAACGTGGAGCTTTAACCACAAAATCTATTTGATTGTACGGCGTTTTTTGTTCATTCATTTTTTCACTCCATTTTTCAGGGTCTTAATGGCGTAATATTGTAGATTAGTTTGTTCTTGCATAAAACGTAAAACTTTTGCCAGTGGGGTTTTGCTGTTTTTGGGCTGTTCCCACACAGCTTTTGCACCGACAATGATCAGTTTATCCATCGCACGAGACAAAGCGACATTGATACGATTCGGCAAATGCAAAAAGCCTGTACTGTATGTTTTGTCATGTCGAGCCAACGATAAAATAATCACCCGGTTTTCTTTACCCTGATAACTGTCCACACTGTCGATTTTGACCAGACGGCGGAAACGTTCGTCCCAACTTTTTTGATTAAACATTATGCGAATGAGTTTTTTCTGTTCGCCATACATACAAATCACACCGATAGCTTGTTCATTTTTATCTAAACAATGTTGCACAACATCGCTGTTCATAAACGTTTCATCATTTTGGAAACTTTGCAGCAAATCAATAATTTCTTTGGCTTCAGCACGATTAGATAAACTGCCACTTTTACCCTGTTCATGATAAGAATTAGGCAATGAAGTGGTATCCAACCAAGTAACACCGGCTTTTAGTTTTTCTGGCAGCTTCGCGTAAATATTGGGCACATCATTATCGGTTTTACCATTTTCCAAAACATTATTATAAAAACAAGCAGACACCAAACTGCCAATCGCAGGCGCCATACGATATTGTGTTTTAAGTGTTGCACAAGTTTGTTTGCCGTATTCCGATTGGAACACCCGTTCAAAATCGCTACCCAATGCTTGGTCTAATTCTTCGCCACGTTTGGAAATCCCCAAACGGCGGGCAAGTGCATTTTTATGTTCTTCCGAATATAAAGGCGGTAATTGTTTATGGTCACCTACCAATAAGATTCGAGAGCCAGACTGCATAGCGATTGCCAATTCGCTGGAAATGGAGCGTGCCGCTTCATCCACAATTACCCAATCATAAATATTGTCTGCAATGCCGATGTGGCGTTGGCCAATACCCACGCAAGTGCCAATCACAAGCTGACGGGAACGTGCCAAAAACTCATCATAATTGGTACGTTCATTGGAAAGCGCTTCCAACACATCTTGGGTTAAACCAATCAATTTCCCTGCCTGAACATCTTCTACTGGCTGAATATTGTGCTTTTGATTTAATTCGCTAATTAGCTTTGGCAAAATGTCATCAATTTCCATCAGTTCACGTATTCCCATTGTCTGGGCTTGCTCTTTGATACTTTTTTCTAATCGTTTGCGTAAATGCTTTTCGTCTTCATCAATATTCTCATCTTTTGAATTTTTAATGATTTTTTCATAACGACGAATTTGTGAACCGATATCAAACATGATTTCAGCCCGTTCACGCAAATAGCTTTCAGGCAGCCCCATGCTGCGGCCAAGCTGACAGATATTGCCAATTTTATTCACATTTAACTGTGCTCTTTTTTGCCCGACCAAATTCGGTGAGAACACATCTTCCAAAATTTCAGAATCAGCAATTTCACGATTGCTAAAACGCACCAATTGCAAATCCGTTCCCAAACGCTGACAGTGTTTGCGTATACGTTCGGCAGCCGTATTGACCGCTTCATGCGATTGGCTGACCAACAGAATATTGCGCACCTTTTGTACATCAAACAAATAATGCACAAATGCGGCAATAAATTCTGTTTTTCCGGTCCCCGGCGGACCTTGCAATAAGGATAACGGTCCGTTGGCAATCAGTTTTTGGAAAGCGATACGTTGTGCTTCATTCAAACTTACACCTTTTTCAGGTTGGTCGTAGCGTTTAAATTCACCATCGCTAACCTGAACCTCATATTTTTCAGACGGCAATGAACAATGTTCATCAAAATAATTAACTAAATTTTTAACCACACTTTCGCCGTCTAAAATACGTTGTAAAGCCTTTTTACGGCGGGTGTAAGACGCTTTGTTTTGTTTACTTTGCAAGTAAACAGGCGTATCCGCTTGAATTCGATTATTATTTTTATCTTTATATTTTTTCAGATGAATTTCATTTAATGTACTTTTGGCAACATCTACCGTGCCGTAAACAAACGTTTTTTCGCCGTCTTCACTTTTACCAACGGCTTCCACAATTTCATCACGCTTAAATTGATCAATTGGATTGACTTCACCATCATATGGAATATAAATGTCACCGTTTTCGGTTTTTTGCAAAGCTTCACTAGCTGTAACAGATGGTAACGCTTCGGTTTCTGTATCCAAAATTGCTTGCCATAGCCTTTGAATGCTGGGGCGTTGTTCAATAATCGGTTCTGAAATTTCAACATCAACGATTTCGGTTTCAATAATTTCAATTTCTTCAAGATTTTCTTTTTCAGGCAACCTGAAAATGTGTTCGCCAATGAATTGATGTAACGTATTTTGAAATGTTTCATGATAAGCCAAATAATCACTCAACTTATCTAAGTTGCTGTAATTGCTATGAGAAACTGATAAACCTAAAGATAAACTGGCCACACTTTTCTCTTTGTCTGTTCGGCTAATATGGCTACGTTCAAACGGCGAAATAGCGTGCCTGAATTTTCTGTCATTAATGGTATAAAACGCTGTAAATTTTCCACCCAAGCCAATAAAGGTAATATCTACTTCTTCTTTTGGATATTTTTTACTTTCTTGAAACTGAACAAACAATTCGCCATTTTCAGGGTAAATTTCGATCGGCAAAAACGAATCACGACCACCCACGGTAATATTTATCATCGGCGTGGTCGGTTTCGGGCTGAGTGCTTCTTTAAATCTTGCCAACGAAATAAACGCTGTTTGGCTGTCTGAATATTCTTGTTGTATCGCTTCGGCAATTTCAGCAAAATTTTCAGACGGCTTATTCCATTCTAGATCCAATAATTCGCACGCCATTTTCATTACGGCAAAATTATCCCGCTGTTTTTCGGTAACATGATCAAATTCTGGCGAATATTCGGTATTGAACTGACTTTGCCCGTTTGGCGAAAAATCCAAAATATCCAAAATCTGAAGCCTAATATTGTCGCCATCAATCGTTATCAATACGTTGTCAGGTTTCAAATCACCGTGCGTAAAACCCAAGCTGTGCAAATGTTCAACATTCTGAACAAGCTGATTAATAAGCGTGAGCTTAAGCTCATCAGCCAAATTGATTTCTTGAATTTTTTGCCAAGGTATACCGTTATCAATGAAATCGCTCACTGCAAACAGGCAGCCCGATTTTTTAGCAATACCGAATTCACGGATTTTCGGCACATAATCGGGCGACAATTTCGCCAGTTTCGCCATATTTTCCAGCCAATGCAAAACTACTCTGGCTTTTGAACTATCGGTTTGCGGGTCTGCATTCAACCATGCTTTAACCAATAAACCATTAGAGCGGTAAACTTCTTTTTCACTGGTTTCAACAATAAAATCATCGTCTTCACGATAGCTACGAGAATGGTTAATATCGTGTGTAAATGGCTCTAATTTTGAAAAATTAAACGAAAAATCGACCGCTTGATTGGGTTTGTTTTGATTAAAACTGCCCAAAAATTCTACTGCACTTTCAAAGGGTTTTTCGGACAATGCAACCTGCAATAAATCACCATACCACTCTGTTTCTTCATTCAATCTTGCTTTCATATCGGTAATGCTGGCAGCGGAAATCCGCTCCGCCTTGATGATATGCCAAGCCAACACTGCCAATGAACGTACATCATATTGATAGGGCGTAAGTTTGAGGCCGTCTGAAAGTTCAAAAGCTTTTTTAGCCAAATCTCCTGATACTTCCAAAATTTCACGGATATCGCCAACCGTTTGTTCTGACGGAAAGTAAGCGGTCGCAAAACCTGATAAAGTAATTTTGTCATCAGCCGACAGCCAGATGCTGTGCTCGCCCAAATCTCTATGAGCAATACCGATTTTGTGCAATTGGGCAAATTTGTCTAATAATAATTGCACCAATCCCAAGCGGCGTTCATGACTTAAGTTTTCACCACTATATCCGCCGACAAATTGATTAAAGCGTTTTTGTTGTGGAAACAGTTCAAACAAATCAATATGTTCAGCGGTAATCTCGCCTTTTTGCGGTGTGGATTTGTAATTTAAACAGGCGTGATACAACTCTTTGTTTTGTAATTTGATATGGTTTAAAACATCATATTCACGACTAACCAAACGATAACGCCCATCGGGTGTTTGTACTTCAGGACGTTCGATCTGAGTAAAATCCCAGCGGCGTAATAAGGCTTGGTCTTGGTGTTTTTTGTTCTCAGTTTGAGCCAGATATTCTTCGAAAATATTTTTTGGATGTGAAAAAATAGCCGTGTCTTCAGCAAAATAGCCGTTAATTTTTATGGATTTGGGTTTGATGGTATCTGTTCCAAAAATTTTTTTATCAAAAAGCTCAAAATCTTGATTTAAGGTTTTACTATCAGGGTGTGGGCGGAAACGTTGGTTAAACTCATGCTCGTTTTTAAGTTTGAGAAACTCCGCCAAAGTCAGAACGTGCATTTTCTCACTATCAGGTAATTGGCTAAAATCAGCATTACCTGTCATCACCACTAAAAAATGTACCTGCGGACGAAAGCCTTTATTAGTAAATTGTTGTTTGAATTTATCCAGTTTCTTTTCCAATAAAAACTGCTTATTTCGTGTAATGGAAACAGGCGAACGCCCCATATCTCTATTATTTAAATACCATTTATCTTTGAGAGATGTAATTTGCCCATTCCAATGCTTTAATTCCACAATCAAAACATTGCAATGCGTAATAATAACTAGATCAAATTCTCCTTCTTTCCGTTCTTTTACATCTGCAAAGCGAAAACCTGAATAGCCCTTCCAAGGGAAAATAGATTTCAATGCCCCTAATGCTTGTAATCCTTGCCCCTTGAAAGATTGGTTTACTTTTATGGAACCTGAAAAAGCTTGCTTGATTTTTTCGATCGCTTCTACTTCGTGAGTAGTTAAGCCGCCGCCCCAGTCTTGTACTTCCATAAATTCTTGTGTTTCCATAAATTACTCCATAGTAAATATTTGGTATATTTTATTAAATTGTCGCCACACTAAACCCATACAACGGCACATTCACCAGCCAATCCTGTTCCCGATAATCCGCCATAGAAAAGCGCAGCGCCTGCTCGGGCTGAAACTGTTCCACATACACTTTCAAACTTTTGGCTTTCAAATTTTCTTCCGCTTTTACTTCAATGGGAATAACCGACTGCCTGCGTTGCAGCACAAAATCCACCTCCGCCGTGCCGCGTTCGGCAGCCCAATAGAACACAGGGTTTTCCTGCGTGGCAACCAGTTGTTGCAAGACATATTGCTCGGTTAATGCGCCTTTGAATTCGGTAAAAATACGGCTGCCTTCCAGTAAAACACCGGCATCCAAATGGCTTTGTGCGGCGAGCAGGCCGACGTCCAATCCATACAGCTTAAAAGCGTTGTCTTGATATGCCGAAAGCGGCAGATGTGGTTTTTTGATGCGCGGCACGCAATGTACCAAACCGCTGTCTTTGAGCCATTGCAGGGCAATTTCATAATCCTTGCTTCGTGCGCCTTTTTGCAGTTGCGAGTAGATAAATTTCTTGTTTTCTTTGGCAAGCTGTTCGGGAACGGACGACCAAATCGACCGCACTTTTTGTACGGTTTGCCCGTCTTTGATGTGCTTGGAAAAATCCTGTTCATACGCCAACAGCAAATTGCGCTGTACTTGGCGAACCGCATCGAAATTTTGTGTATCGATAAACGTCTGCACCGCTTCGGGCATGCCGCCGACAAAATAATATTGGCGCAGCAGGTCGATGTAGACCGTTTTCATGGCGGCAATCAACGCCCAATCCTGCGTTTCAAGCAGTTGCACCAAATCCTGTTTACCCAGCGCGGTGAGAAATTCCTGAAAATCCATCGGATAAACCGGCAGAAAATCCACCTTGCCCACGGGAAACGAAACCTGATGATGCAGCGACACGCCCAGCAGCGAGCCTGCCGCCACAATATAAAACTGCGGCGCATTTTCGTAAAAATATTTGAGTGATGATAACGCTTGCGGCACTTCTTGAATTTCGTCAAAAATCAATAGGGTATCTTCTGCCTGAATATCTACGCTGCTTTCAATTTTTAAGCCGAGTATCAGGCGGTTGATATCGTAATCGCCTGCAAACAGCGTTTTCATGCGCGGGTTGTTGTCAAAATTG
This sequence comes from Neisseria wadsworthii 9715, assembly GCF_000227765.1. Taxonomy (GTDB): domain Bacteria; phylum Pseudomonadota; class Gammaproteobacteria; order Burkholderiales; family Neisseriaceae; genus Neisseria; species Neisseria wadsworthii. Next base: position 614,311 of record NZ_JH165159.1, on the reverse strand, counting down.
ATGTATGCGACTTTGGCGAAATGCTGCTCGCCGAAGTGCTTCATCGCCCACGTTTTACCAACCTGTCTTGCCCCTTGAATAATCAATGGTTTGCGCTTAGGCTGGTTTTTCCATTTTTCTAGAGATTGGATAATCTTGCGTTGCATGGGAAGAGCCTCACAAAAGTTTTCTTGTTATTTTAGTTGGATTTTACATTTTTTCAAATGAAAAAGTGTTATTCATATTCATTTTTTCAAATGAAAGTGCGTTTTCCTGTTTCAGCCTCCTTTTGTATGCGATAAAATGCCCTTCTCAAAATAGTAAAGAACGCTTTCAGGAAACCAACGCGGTTTGTGTAGCGTTCCTAAACAGATAAAAAGCTATCATGCAAAACATCAAAAATAATCAATCGGAAAATACAAATATGCCGTCTGAAGGCAAGCAAAGCGAGTTTCTGCAAAGCAAAAACCTTTCAGACGGCCTGAAACCCGTTTCCCCAAGCAAACCGCGCTACCGCCTAACCAAACTCGGCGAGCAAATGGCACGCCTGCCCATTGATCCGAAAGTCGCCCGCATTCTGCTGGCGGCACAAAAGCACGACTGTATGGCGGAAATACTGGTTATCGTGTCCGCCCTGTCGATTCAAGACCCGCGCGAACGCCCGCTGGAAGCCCGCGAAGCCGCCCAAAAGGCGCATGAACGCTTTACCGACAAGCAGTCCGATTTCCTCGCCTACCTCAATATTTGGGACAGCTTCCAGCGCGAGCGCGACAAAGGTTTGTCCAATAAGCAACTGGTGCAATGGTGCCGCCAATATTTCCTCTCCCACCTGCGGATGCGCGAGTGGCGCGAGTTGCACCACCAGCTTGCCGACATTGCCGTGGAAATGGGTTTGACCACCAAAGAGCAGGCTTTCAGACGGCCTCCTGCACAACCGCAATTGCCGTCTGCAACCGAAGGAAGTCCCTTGCGGAAAAACACCGGCGATCAAGATTTATCTGCCAAACTCAAACAAAAACAACTGGATAAAAAACAGCATCGCGCCCACATCCGCGCCGCCAAAGAAGCGGGCTACGAACAAATCCACCGCGCTCTGCTGACCGGCCTGATCGCCAACGTCGGTATGAAATCGCCCGACGGCCACGACTACACCGGCGCACGCGGCTCGCACTTTCATTTGTTCCCCGCTTCAGCCCTGTTCAAATCCAAACCCAAGTGGGTAATGGCTGCCGAACTCACCGAAACCACCCGCCTTTATGCCCGCGATGTCGCCGCCATCCAGCCCGAATGGATCGAGCAGGAAGCCCCACACCTCGTGCGCTACCACTATTTCGAGCCCCATTGGGAGCAGAAACGCGGCGAAGTCGTCGCCAGCGAACGCGTTACCCTCTACGGCCTTACCGTGCTGCCGCGCCGCCCCGTTGCCTACGGCAAAGTCGCCCCCGAAGAAGCCCGCGAAATCTTTATCCGCAGCGCACTGGTGGCGCAGGAATGCAATCTTCAGACGGCCTTTTTTATCCACAACAAAAAACTGATTAAAGAAATCAGCGAGTTGGAGCACAAATCGCGCAAGCAGGACGTGCTGGTGGACGAAGAAGCCTTGTTTGAGTTTTACAACCGGCGTTTACCGCAGTTTTACGAGCCGTCTGAAAAGGTAGGTCGGGCCTCCTTGCCCGACGACATAGGCCTGTCTGAAAGTGCAGAAAACGTAGGTCGGATTCTCGAATCCGACAACACGGGAGAAACAAAGGCAATCCCCGATTCAACTGCAAATATCATGTCGGATACAAGTATCCGACCTACGAAAACTAAAACCGTAGGTCGGGCATCCTTGCCCGACAATACAGGCCTGTCTAAAAACGTAGATCGAGCATCCCTACCCAGCACCACCGCCCCCGTTTCAGACGGCCTTTCAGGTAGCCCGCACCACACAGGCCGTCTGAAAAAACCATTGCCCCTTGCCGACATCCGCACCTTCCAAAGCTGGCTTAAAACCGCCGAACGCGACAACCCGCGCCTGCTCTTCCTCACCCGCGAAGACCTCATGCAGCACGCCGCCGCGCACATCACCGAAGCCCAATTCCCCCACCATTGGCAAAACAGCGACGGCAAATTCAAACTCAGTTACCGCTTCGAGCCGCACCACCCGCTCGACGGCGTAACCCTTACCCTGCCGCTCACCGTGCTCAACCGCCTCCACGCCCCCGCGCTCGAATGGCTCGTGCCCGGCATGTTGCGCGAAAAACTGCAACTGCTTATCAAAGCCCTGCCCAAACAAATCCGCCGCATCTGCGTGCCCGTGCCCGACTTCATCACCCAATTTTTAGAAAGCAACCCCAACCGCCAAGAGCCGATCATCCCCCAGCTTGCCCGCTTTATCGCCAAAACCGCCGGCGACATGCGCCTGCTCGAGCAAATCGACCAAGACGAATGGAGCGCATTCAAACTACCCGAGCATTGCTATTTCAACCTCCGCATCATCGACGACGGCGGCCAAGAGCTTGCCTCCGGCCGCGATTTAGCCAAACTCCAACAAGAGCTAGGCCAAGCCGCCGCCGTAACCTTCCGCGACAACACCCAAGAATTCGAGCGCGACAACCTCACCAACTGGGACATCGGAACGCTACCTGAAAGCATCAAATTCGCCCGCGGCAAACAACAGCTCACCGGCTACCTCGGCCTGCAAAAAGAAAAAAACAACACCATCGCCCTGCGCCTGTTCGACACCCCCGAGGCCGCCGAACAAGCCCACCGTCAAGGCGTGATCGCCCTCATGCAGCTCCAGCTCAAAGAGCACATGAAAGACCTCAACAAAGGCACACAAGGCTTCACCCAAGCCGCCATGCTGCTCAAACACATCAGTGCCGACAACCTGCGCGACGACCTCACCGCCGCCATCTGCGACCGTGCCTTTATCGGAGACGACGAGTTGCCCCGCAGCGAAAAAGCCTTTAAAGAACAAATCAAACGCGCCCGCAGCCGCCTGCCCGCCGTCAAAGAAGCCATCAGCCGCTACCTGCAAGACACCACCGCCGCCTACGCAGAACTCAACGGCAAACTCGGCAAACACCCGCTCACCCATCTGCTGCGCGAACGCACCCAAACCCTGTTGTCCGCCGGATTCGCCAGCCGCACCCCTTGGAGCCAATGGCCGCGCCTACCCGTCTACCTCAAAGCCATGACCCTGCGCATGGAAAAATACAGCACCAACCCCGCCCGCGATGCCGCCCGTGAAGCCGATATTCAGGAGTTGGAACAGATGTGGCAAGAAAAAACAGACAGCCTGTTGAAACAAAACCAACCCGTTTCAGACGGCCTCAAGATGTTTAAATGGCAGATTGAGGAATTGCGCGTGTCACTGTTTGCGCAGGAATTGAAGACACCGAGTCCGGTGTCGGTGAAGAGGTTGATGAAGGAGTGGGAGAGGTTGAATAAAGGGTAGAAAAAAGGCCATCTGAAAAGTTTCAGATGGCCTTGCTTTTGAAACAAGAATCTTAAAAATAATTTATAAAATAATTTATATAAAACTTATCTATCTATTTTTTAAATTTAATAATTTCTCTATTATTTCTGGCATAAGAGTAGTTGGATTATCTGTATGATTTTGCTCGGCCTCTGTATTCGCTCTTCGAGCATTCTCTATAGCAAATTTGACCGAATCTTTTACTACCTGAAAAATTTTGCTATTACCTTTCTCATAATCAAGTATAAATTCTTTAAGCTTAGACATTACACTTACCGCATTATTGAAAGGCTGTGTGGTATATTGAAAATGGAGTAACAACCAATACTCAAAGCATGGTATTGATGTAATAGCAAAAAATGTATTTTTAGGCTGTTGTGACGTGATTTTACGAATTGTCTCATCATAGCAGCTATGGTTATCTTTATCGAAAACACAATATACTTTATCAAATGGATTTCGCTGCTTCTCTGATTCTTTGAATATTTCCAGTGCCCTCTCAAATACACTTTTAGGGGAAGAACCGCAATTACCAGTGATTTCAACATTTGCAGTATGTAAACTCAAACTATCACATAACCCTTGAAAATAGTATGGCTCTGTTTTTTCTCCTTCGCAAACTATTAAAATTCTCTCATAGGGTTGGCGACAAGCAACCTTCCTTTGATGATCTTTTATTCTTTTTGCCTTACGTTTTTTAAATAAATCATCACTACCCACAAATTTGCTCCTATCCTATAAGGTATCTAAAGAACGTAGAAATGGCAGCGCACCGTATCTTCCTGATAAATATGCTGCTTCTAAATTTTCCTTACCTTTCTTAGGACTAAAATCAGATAGCGGATAGACAACTGTTTCTTGTTCTTGGTTTCGTTCACAAAACCAGACTTGATCCCGACGAAAAACATCTTGATTTAAAATAGATGTCTCATGAGTAGTAAAAATTAATTGTGCATTTTTAGGATTTGTTTTTTTGCTATGAAAAAGCCCAACTAAAAACTGTACTAATTTAGGATGAAGATTATCATGTAGTTCATCAACAAATAAAACATATCCATTGGTTAATACATCAAGCCAAGGTCCAGCAAAAGCAAAAAATTTCTGTGTGCCATCAGATTCTTCTTCCAAATCAAACCTAATAGAATTCCCTTGACTATCAAGATGAATTGTTTGGATATTCATCATTTTTTTATCTTTCATACCATCAATGATAATTTCTCTAAGTGATTCTGGCATATCATTGGGTAAAACTGAGGGAGAAAAATCTTCTGTTTCAATATTGATATCACTAATATTTAAATCAGCAGCATGCATGAATTTTAGAATTTCCTCTTTTCTATTTTCCATACATAAAGAAGCACTATATTCAGGGCCAAAACCACCGACAGAGCTAAATCTTAATGTTTCTTTGAACCAATCGAATAGTGGTTTTAACTGCTCACTATTTAATTGTACCGCAGTAGACAAGAACAACGCATTTTCTCTAGTAGCATTCTGCCAGACCTGTTTAGTTCCGGTAAGAAAATTTCCAAACTGCCATTGATATTGATTTTTTTCAGAGCTCCAAATTCGTTCAAACCATTTTTGTGCTCGACCTTTGGGATAGGCGAATAGCCATTCTTCAAAAATTTTTTCTTCTGTTGCACTAAAACCATACTGGTATCTTACGTTATCTACGATAAATACAACTTCAAATTCCGTTGGTTTGCTGATACTGTCCTTATTTAATTTAAATGGAGTAATTGGTAGTTTGCTGCCACGCTGAGATGTTGCTGTGACGATTTGCTTCATTGCTCGAATAGATTTCAATAAATTAGACTTACCGCTTGCATTTGCTCCATAAATTGCTGCGGAATGTAGTAAATCTAAATCTTTAATCCCTTCAACTTCAAAAGCATTATCAGGAAGTTCATTGCCTTTACTTTTAACTAAGCTTAAAGTTTGAGAGTTACAGAAAGACCGAAAATTGGTTACGCTAAATTCAATAAGCATTTCAATTCCCATTTCGTGGTATTTTTTGGAAAATTTTTCCAAAAAATACCACGAAAGATATATTGGGTGCAAATTTTTTACTCAAAAGGTAAGAAGCAAATAGGTTTGATTGTAAAGCAAGCCGTAGCCTGTATGTAGAGTATATACCATGGGCACGCACGCGTTGTTTGCTTTTCCAATAACCGTGTGCGTGGTTTGCGCCGCACACTCTACCAGCCACTACTGTCGACAATATGATAATTGATGTATAGAAACAGTAAGGCCGTCTGAAAATGCTTGCCATAAGATTTTCAGACGGCCTTCGTTATATGGGTACTCGTTGGCAGTTGGATGTAATAAGCTATTTATTCTCTTCTAACACAATGGGTTCGAAGTCAAATGTGTACTCCATAATTTCACCGGTCGCGACGTGCCTGTGGGCTTGCGGTTCGATTTTTAGATATTTTACCGTGAACATTTTGTTTTCTGTGGGTTTGGGAACGGGAGTGTAAACACTTGTAATGAAACGCATGTCCGGCAGGCTGAACAATAATGCTTCTACTTTTACTGTGCTGTTTTCTCCTGATTCGTTTGTGTAGCCGGTATATAAGTTGGTAACCGGTGGGAGCAATATTGCATAGCTGGGCGAGCAAAATGATTGATAGTGTTGAATTTGCGGATCGGATTCGCCATTACACTGCAACCACATGAATGTGTTTTGCCATTTAAAAACATCGGGCACACTTTTGACCTTTATGCCGGAAGTGATGGGGCAGTTGAGGCTGGCCAGTTCACTGAGATATAGTCAATCCACTTAACTTTTACTACGGCGTTGCTGCGCCTTGCCGTACTACCTGTACTGTCTGCGGCTTGCTGCCTTGTATTAAAAATTAAGTGGATTGACTATCGTGGTCGGGGAGTGGGGCTTGGTCTTTTTAATCTCTTAATAAGCTGTCGTAATCTTTAAATAAATTGCGCAAGCTGGAATGATATTCAGCCTGCGCAGCCTAACCGGCACCAGCCGTGATGCGGCAGTTAATCTATGGAAACGATAAGACCGCCTGAAATATCGTTCCGGACGGCCTTCTTATCTATCTTAGTGTTGCCTCAATATCTAAAAATCAATCTGTCTAAAACCTTTTCAGACAGGCATTTCCAATATGCTTTTGGCTGCTTCCACGCCCCAGTAAGCGGCTTCTTCAAATACCGAATAGCCGCTCAAATCGCTGTGTGCAAACACAATCCGCGAGAGGTGGTTGCGCAGGGCGTGCAGCAGCGGGCGGTTGAGGTAGCCGGGTTGTGGCACGCTCATGCCATGGCCGCGCACGGTGATGTCGGCATGCTTTACATGGTTTAAAACGCGTTTGCCGTAGGCTGCGGTTAGGTCTTTTGCGGCATAGTCGAGCAGGGTTTGGTCGGATGCTTCGAGCAGCCATTGGCGGATGCGTTGCGGGGTGTCGTGGTTGAGTGCATGGTAAGTGGTGAACACGGTTTCGGCGGGCTTGGCGGTGCGGATAAACTGGTTGGTCGCCACCACATAGCCCAAGCCTTTGCTGCCGTAAACCACGTTATCCCAAGCCAGCTCGCTCCCGCCGGTTTCCTGCGGGAAGCGGCGCATCACGAAATTGGCCACCAGCCACGGGGCGTATTCAGACAGGCCTGTCTGAAAACCGTAATCGCCCGCCCGCTCCAATATTCTGGCCGCCACCATCAAGGGCATGGCGCTGATTAGGCGCTTGGCGTGCACGGCAACGGTTTCGCCGCTTTGGTTATGCCGCAGCCACACTTCTACATGGTGTTCGGTTTCTTTGATTTTGACTGCGGAGGCATCGAATGAAGCGGGTTGGGGAAACTCCGGCGCCGAAGTATCGGGCAAACGCGGCAGGGCTTGCAGCTTGGTGCGTTTGCGCAGGGCTTCGGAAAGGTGCGCCAAGCCGTCGGGCCAAGTGAGCACGGCATCATCTTCGTTGCCGCGCGCAGCAAAATAGTGTAATCCGGCAAAGGCGGAAACTTGTGCGATGCCCTGCCCGTAGTCGTCGCGGCAGCAATAATCGAGATACCAAAGCAGCGTGGGCGAGCGGTATTTTTGCTGTGTCAGCCATTGGGCGAAAGTAAGGCGGTCGAGACGGCGCCAGTTTTCGTCTGCCGAAGACAATACTATGGGGATGGCGAAAAGTTTGCGCCCGTCGCTGCCGCGGGCGGTTTTGATTTGGCGGATAAAATCGAAAAAGCGGCGGGTGTCGGCATCGTCTTTCGGAATCAGGTGCTCCTGCCATTTGCCTTGATAAAGTAAGCGCTCTTGCGGGGCGTAAACCAAATCGGTTTCGCGGTAAACCGGCTTGCCGGCTTGATTGAAGCCTTCGATGATGCCCAAATCAGCCAGTATTTCACGCACATAAACGCTTTCTCGGGATGGCAGCGCAAGATAGTGCGCGCCGGTGGGGGCGCCGAGTTTTTGCCCGGTGTAATAGCCTGCGTTGTTGCCGTTTCGTTCAAAGCCTTCGGCCAGCAGAATATTGCGGTGTCCGTTTTTTTCCAGATACCACAAGGCGCTCAATGCTGCTGCGCCGCTGCCGAGAATCAGTGTGTCGCAATGGTAGGTTTTGGCCGGTGTTTGAAGCAAGGCGCCGTCACGCAGCAGATGCCCCAGCGGCAGGCCGACACGGTTAACCTTTATGCTCGGCATCGGGTTTAAATGGCGGTGTATCAGCCATGAAGCGGATGCGGCGGCGGTGAGTGTGGCGGTATAGCCGAGAAACTGGCGGCGGGTGGATTTCATGTTTCAGACAGGCATATGAAGAATAGCGGCATTATATAACCAAATAACTGAATCACCGGATAGCTTCAGCATAAACAGCTATCCGGTGATTCAGTTATCGGGTTATTTAGAATCCGCTTAAGCCCATACTTGGGCAAAGCCGGTTATTGATTCAAATAGGTCAAAGGGTTCACGGCTTTGCCGCCCACACGCACTTCAAAATGCAGCTTCACGCGGTCGGTTTCGCTGTCGCCCATGGTGGCGATTTGCTCGCCGGCTTTTACGGTTTGGTCTTTCTTAACCAGAATCTGGTCGTTGTGGGCATAGGCGGTTAAGGTGCTGCGGTTGTGGCTGATTAAAATCAGCTTGCCGTAGCCGCGCACGCCTTCGCCCGCAAACAATACTTTGCCCGCTTCGGCCGCGCGCACGGGCGTGCCGCGTTCCCCTGCAAAATCAATGCCTTTGTTGGTGGAGCCGTTGTAGTTGGCAATGATTTGGCGGTTATCCACCGGCCATTTCATCGGCATAACCGTATTGGTGGGCTTCACTTCTTTGGCGACAGGGGCAACACCGGCGCCGCCTTTATCGGCTTTGTCGCTCACTTTCAGCACTTGCCCCACTTCGATACGGGTAGGGTCAACAAGGTTATTCCATTTAGCCAAAGTGGCGGCGCTCTGACCAAAACGCAGGCCGATGCGGTAAAGGTTATCACCGCTTTGTACGCGGTAATAGCCGGGCGGCACCGGGCCTTTGGTATTGGGCGCGCCCACGCAGGCAGCGGTTAATAAAACAACGCCTGCTAAGGCGGTATTCAAAAATTGTATAAAAATGACATTCTTTTTCATAGTGCGCAAAGGATAAACAAATTCGCCGCATTTGGCGCTTGCTTTACCTTTTTTTACGGCGGAATAATACAAAACTGTTTCTTGAAAACAAATGGTTTTGGCGTTATGTTACAGGCTCATGCAAACAAGGAACGCAACATGCAATATTTCGGTATCATTTTTTTGGTTATGCTGTTTTTGGAAATCATGTCCATCGTGTGGGTGGCGGATTGGCTCGGCGGCGGCGTAACCCTTTTGCTGATGGTTGCCAGCTTTGTGCTCGGGATTTTCATGCTGCGCCGTATGGGCACTTCGGGCGTGTTGCTGGCTGCGGCGGCCATGCGTACCGGAGGGAAAGTGTCGCTTTACCAGCTGCTTTGGCCGATTCGCTATGCCGTAGCAGGGGTTTTGCTGCTCAGCCCGGGTTTCGTTTCCATGCTTGCCGCGTTGGTTTTGATGCTGCCTTTCAAAGGCAAACCGGTGGCCGATTTGAGCGGCGGCAGCCACAGCAATGAGCAGGACGGTTTTACTTACACGGCCCACAGGCGCTATGGTAACCAAGACGATGTGATCGAGGGTGAATACACGGTTACCGACAGCCCCGAGAAAAAAGACACGGTGGACTATTTGGAAGATAAATCGAAATGAAAGATGTTGCCGTAAGGCTCACCGCTTCACAACGATACCGCCAACACACAAAACAGATGCCTGTCTGAAAACAGTTTTCAGACAGGCATCTGTTTATCAAAGTTATTCTATTTCGCTTTCACTTCCGTTACAAAGCCCACTTTCGACACACCCGCATCCTTAGCCGCGTTCAGCGCCTGAGCCACCGCATCGTAAGATACGTCTTTATCGGCATCAATCTCCAAAACCACATTGTTGTTTTTAGTTTTGGCTTCTTTCAAGGCATCGTCCAAATCGGCAAGCGGTGTTTCTTTCTCACCTAAAACATATTTTCCTTTTACATCAATCGCCAAGCGTAAAGGCTCTTTCGGCTCGTCTTTAGGTTTGGCCGCTTCCGAGGCCGTGGGCAATTGAATCGGGATGGAATGCGTTAGCACCGGCATGGTTATCATAAACACAATCAACAGCACCAGCATCACGTCAACCAGCGGGGTAACGTTCATATCGGCCATCGGCGATTCATCTTGGCCGTAGCCGTGTCCAAAATCTTTCACCGCTTACTCCTTACTGTTCAAAATCTGAACATGCAATTCGTGCGCAAAAGCATGCATGTCTTGGCCCAATTTTTTATTGCTGCGAACCAAAAAGTTATACGCCAAAACCGCAGGAATCGCCACAAACAAGCCAAAGGCCGTAGCCACCAGCGCCTCACCGATCGGGCCGGCCACCGCAGCAATGCTCATCTGGCCGCTGTGGCTGATGTTGATTAACGCATGGTAAATACCCCAAACCGTACCAAACAGGCCGATAAACGGCGCTGTGGCACCAATCGAAGCCAAAGCCGTCATCCCGCCTTCAAACTTGCGCATAATCATGCCCATCTTATGATGAATCTGACGCAGCATAAATTGGTTGAACGGCAGATGGGTAGACAAATCCTGCGAGCTGCCGCTGTGATACAGCTTATTGGCGCGCACCGCATCCTGAAGCAGCTCGCCCATCGGCGAATGGTTTTGCGCCGCCATTTTTTCCGCATCCTGCCACGATTTGTTGGACCAAACCGTATCATGAATCTGCGCATTCGCAGATTTTGCTTTCATCAATTTAATGGCACGGATAATGATAATGCTCCAAGTGGCAATACTCATCAGTACAAGAATCATAAACACCGAAATCAAAACGGCATCGCCCGATTGAAAAACTAAAGATAAATTCATAATATTTCCGTTACTCAAAAATAAACTAAATACTGTTGCAAGCTGTTTGGCATTTTCAGACAGGCCTCATCCAGCCTGCCCTCTTGAATACCTTTTATTGGTTTAACCTAAAAGACACATTGCCCACATATACGCCCGGGCCGCTGAATTTGCTGCTGCCCCGCACCGTGCGCTTGGCTTCATTATCCAGCCGCGAATAGCCGCTGCTCTTAATCACTTCTACCTTCACGCCGCCTCCGGGGCTTACCGTGGCCTTTAAACGCACAGTTCCTTCTTCACCGTTTTCCCTTGAAATGCTCGGATAACTCGGCACGCCGAACGAACCTATATTCCTCACGCCGCCGGAGCCTGCTCCGTCACCTTTGCCACTACCCGAACCGGAACCACTACCCGAGCCCTTTCCGCTTCCCGAACCGGTTCCTGATCCCTCACCGGAGCCTGAGCCGTTACCGGCTTCAGATTTGTTGCCGCTGCCAGAAGCGCCGCTGCCCGACTTTTGCTGATATTCGCCGGCACTCGGTTTAAATGTTTCCTGCCTCCTCGGCAGTGGTTCCGCTTTCTCCTGCGGTTCAGGTTTCGGCTCTGGTTTTACTTCTTTTACTACTTCCCGTTTGGGTTCGGGTTTCGGTTCAAACTTCGGTTTAGCTTCAACTTTCGGTTTGGCTTCAAAATCCGCATCCTTGTTTTGGGTTTTCACAGCAGCCACTTTGGGCTTGGCCGCCTCAACTTTTTTCTCGACCCGTTTAGGTTCAGGCTTGGGTTTAACCACAGTCGGCGGCACCGGCTTGGGCTCGGGCGCAGATTTCTCGGAAACAGCAGGCTCTCCTGCTCCTCCGCCGCCACCTCCGCCGCCCAAATCGACAAACTCGATTTCCATGATTTCCATAGGCTTCGGAGGCGTCATTTTCCATAATGCAGCGATCAACCCCACATGTAAAAGTATGATAACCATCAAAACTGACGGTATTAAAATTCGTTTATTTTCCATAGAAAACTGATATTAATAGCAACCATTTTTATTTGCAAATTATTTTCACTGTTTTCTAAAAAAAAACCTTTTATCTCATTAATGTACCGTCAATTCACCTAATTCTTCAGTTAGGAAATTATGCTAAATATCACGCAAAGTGATTAACAAAATGGAAATTTTTCGCTTTTATGTCAATTCCGCTTATCTCTTGAATTAGGGGCTAAAACCCAACCATACTGTTAAAACATGTCAACTACTTAATTAAAAATGCCTGTCTGAAATTTTTCAGACAGGCATTTTGATATTCGAAAAAGCTGATAGCAAATAAAGCAGTAACCACATAATTAAAAAACAAACTATACGGTAATTGTTTTTCGTTTATTCACTATACCGCTCTTCTTATGTATGAATGTATGAACAACCCGATTCTTTATTCACATTTTGCTGTTTGTGCAACTTGAGTAAACTGATCATTACCCATTTTACACGCTTGAGCCTGTTGATCGGCCGGCAACTCAAGCAAGCCTTTTTTAGATTCTTCCAAACCGGCTTTCAAGCTTTCGATTTGGGCGCCGCCTTTGGCAAAGCATTTTTCCATACGCTCAAAATAAGCTTGGCACTCAGGCGCAAGATTCACAGCGCTTTCAGTTGCCGCACCGGAAGCAGCAGGTGCATCCGCTTTCTTTTCACCACATGCGGTCAATGCAAATGCCATAGTCATCACAGCTAATAATGATTTAGTCATTTTTGTAAACTCCTCTCTAATTTCCGCCCTATTTGAGTTTGCCGGGCTTGATTGAAAATGATTATTTTGGTTCTTCAACCTAAGTATAACTGACCCGATTCCGATAAAAAGGTTTCGCTTTTCTAAGCGCAAACTATGCTGTTCCATAGTTTTGATTGGAATTCATGCCGCTTAGCCCAAGTTAGCATCCATTCATCTCATAACGTATCCATTGTTTTTTGCATGGCATCATGCCTTATTTACTTTTGCTCCCTTGAGCAGAAACATGATTTATTCTAAAATAAACCGCTTCTAAAACATTTAAACCGTTTTAGCTAAAGCACGTCACACAACTTGGCTGCAAGTTGCGAAGCGTGTTTTTTTTCAGCCGTTACCGGCCGCTTGGTTTCCCTTTGCTTGCCAAGCCGCATCAGATTCATTAAAGATTAAACAGGAATCCATCATGACAACCCCCGCAATCTTGGTTCTCGCAGACGGCAGCGTATTTCGCGGTACTTCAATCGGCCACGCAGGCTCGACCTCCGGCGAAGTCGTATTCAACACATCCATGACCGGCTATCAGGAAATCCTTACTGACCCTTCTTACTGCAAACAAATCGTTACCCTTACTTATCCGCACATCGGCAACACAGGCACCAATGAAGAAGATGTGGAAAGCCGCTCTGTATATGCGGCAGGCCTGATTATCCGCGACCTACCGCTTTTACACAGCAATTTCCGCAGTAAAGAAAGTTTGCAGGAATATTTGGTACGCAACCAAACCGTAGCCATTGCCGACATCGATACCCGCCGCCTCACCCGCATTCTGCGCGACAAAGGCGCTCAGGCCGGCGCCATCCTTACCGGAGAAGACGCCACGGAAGAAAAAGCGCGCGAACTGATTGCCGCATTCGGCAGCATGGTCGGCAAAGACTTGGCAAAAGAAGTGAGCTGCACCGAGCCTTACGAATGGACCGAAGGCGAATGGAAATTGGGCAAAGGTTTCCAAACTCCCGAAGAACAGCCTTATCATGTGGTAGCTTATGATTTCGGCGTAAAAACCAATATCTTGCGCATGTTGGCCGAACGCGGCTGCCGCTTAACCGTAGTGCCTGCGCAAACACCGGCCAAAGATGTTTTGGCCATGAACCCAGATGGTGTGTTCCTGTCCAACGGCCCGGGCGACCCCGAGCCATGCGATTATGCAGTTGCAGCGGTGAAAGAATTGCTGGAAAGCAAAAAACCTGTTTTCGGTATTTGCTTAGGCCACCAATTATTAGGGCTGGCTGTTGGCGGCAAAACCCGCAAAATGGCTTTCGGCCACCACGGCGGCAACCATCCCGTACAAGATTTGGAAAACGGCAGAGTTGCGATCACCAGCCAAAACCACGGTTTTGAAGTGGACGCAGACAGCCTACCTGCACATGTTAAAGTTACCCACCGTTCACTGTTTGACGGTTCGCTGCAAGGCATCGAGCTTACCGACCGTGCGGTATTCAGCTTCCAAGGCCATCCCGAGGCCAGCCCCGGCCCGCATGATGTAGCTTATCTGTTTGATAAATTTATTGATAATATGCGTGCTGCAAAAGCCTGATTTGTGTTGTAAAGAATAGAAAATGCCTGTCTGAAAACTCGCGTTGCTCGTTTTCAGACAGGCATTTTCCGTTTTATGCTTACCAATGAAGCGCCATATTGTCTCTGTGAATCAATTCGTCTTCATGCGCATAGCCCAGCCGATCGGCAATTTTACCGGATGGAGTCTGCAAAATTTTAGCCGTTTCCTCGCTGCTGTAATTAACCAACCCGCGCGCAATTTCTTTGCCCTCTTTATTTAACACCGCAACCAATTCGCCACGGTAAAAATGGCCGTTTACTCTGATGCAGCCTACCGGCAACAAACTGGTGTGTTGCTCGGCAACCGCCTTTTCCGCGCCTTGATCAACCACAACGCTTCCCACCATCTGCACATGCCCGAGCAACCACTGTTTGCGCGCATTGATTCGGCTTTGCTCGCTGGTAAACAATGTGCCTATGCTCTCGCCTTTTAGCAAACGCAGCAACACGTTTTCTTCCCTGCCCGACGCAATCACTGTGGCCGCACCGCTTAAGGCGGCGCGTTTCGCAGCCAGCACTTTCGTATACATGCCGCCGGTACCCACGCTGCTGCCCACACCTCCGGCCATACTTTCTAAATCAGGATGCGCGGCAGAAATCTGCCGGATAAATTTGGCTTGCTGGTTCTTACGCGGGTCACTATCATAAAGCCCTTGCTGATCAGTCAGGATAATCAGGGCATCTGCTTCGATTAAGTTGGCCACCAATGCACCGAGGGTATCGTTATCACCCAATTTGATTTCATCAGTGGTTACGGTGTCGTTTTCATTAATGATGGGCACAATGCCCTTTGCCAACAGGGTTTTCAATGTGCTACGCGCATTCAGGTAGCGTGTACGGTTGCTCAAATCATCGTGGGTCAGCAGAATTTGCGCCGTATGTATGCGGTGGGGTGAAAACGCTGTTTCATATGCCTGAGCAATGCCCATCTGCCCTACTGCGGCGGCGGCTTGCAATTCGTTTACGGCTTTAGGCCGCTTGGGCCAACCCAGCCTCTTAATGCCTTCTGCAATGGCACCGCTGGATACGAACACCACTTCAATACCCTGACTTCTCAGCGCTGCAATTTGCGCCGCCCAATTATCCAAAGCAGCCTGATCAATCCCGCGGCCTTCCGCAGTAACCAAACTGGAGCCTGCTTTTACAACGATTGTTTTGGCCTCGGCCAGATTATGGGTTGTCTTTTGCATAGCGTTATCTCTTTTGAAGAAAGACACAATTCACAAACAGCTATATTTCAATGTTTAATCTTGATTTTTCGCATGCCAGAAATAACGCCACACGAAACAAGGAAAGGCAAACACCAAGTACAAGCACACCACAACCGCGTAAAACTCCCAACCTTGGGGATGCACCGTGCCCGAGCGGTTTTCCAGAAAAAAAGCGAGAAAAGCTGTGAAACCGAAGCCTGCCGCCAGTTCGACCAAATGGTGGCCAAAATGTTTAGGCTTCAGTTTGATCAAGCCAAACCAGCGTTGGGTTAAAAACGGAGCGTTGGCAAAAATCAGCGCCAACACCAACAAAATATACATAGATGCGTTCATAATTCCTTATGCTTTGCGTTTCAGACAGGCATTGTTCAAACCAACCGCCCAACAATACAATGCCTGTCTGAAATATCTTTAAATAAGGCATTATATTAACAAAAACGGCAACCCTATGGTTGCCGTTTTATTTTTCAGACAGGCATTGTTTACTGCATGGCCACAGCCTGGCGGACAGCAGCAATACACCATTGCATCACGCTATCCGGCAATACGCCCCACAGTAACAGTAAAAATGCATTCACAGATAACAAAGCCTTCACCGGCAAACCGCTTTCAACCGGACGCTCGGTTTCCGCTTTCTCGAAATACATCACTTTCACAACACGCAGATAATAGAAAGCGCCAATCAGCGACATCACCACAGCGAACACAGCCAACCAAATATGGCCAACGCCAAGCATGGCATTAATAACTGTAAATTTCGCATAGAAGCCCATTAGAGGCGGAATACCGGCCATTGAGAACATGGTCAACAACATCAGAAAAGCATACCAAGCATTACGCTGGTTCAGGCCGGCTAAATCATTGATTTCTTCACATTCATGCTCTTCGTTAGAAAGCAGCATCAACACGCCGAACGCTACCAAGCTCATCACAATATAAGCCAGTGCGTAATAAAGTGCAGAAGCAAATCCTACCATGCTTGCAGTAAACGCCAACAAGATAAAACCCATGTGTGACACGGTTGAATAAGCCAGCATGCGTTTGATATTGGTTTGCATAATGGCAGCCAAATTACCGATCACCAATGAAGCAACAGCCAAAATAATCAGCATTTTGCTCCAGTCGGCAGACATGGTATCCAAACCGCCCACCAAAATACGGAACGCAAACAGCACCGCTGCAATCTTGGGCGCAGTACCTACCAAAGCAGCCACGGAAGTTGGCGCACCTTGGTAAACATCCGGCACCCACATGTGGAAGGGAACTGCACCCAATTTGAATGCAACGGCAACCACAATGAATACCAAACCCAACTTAAGCAGCCATGGAGAGCCGCCCATTACATGGGTCTGCGCCAGAATATCCGCAAAAGCAAGCGAACCTGTTGCACCGTAAACCATAGAAATACCGTAAAGCAGCAAGCCCGAACCTAAGGCGCCCAAAACAAAGTATTTCAACGCAGCCTCGGCAGCATTCGCAGAATGGCGGCGCAAAGCAATCAAAGCGTAAAGAGCCAAGGAGAGAAGCTCCAAACCCAAATAAGCAGTCAGGAAATGGGCTGAGCTGACCATGATGCTGGTACCGGCGAGCGCAAACAGCGATAAGGTATAAAATTCACCTTTGAAAATACCGCGCACTTGGTTATAAGGCTTGGCATAAACAAATATTGCAAATACGGTGGCATACATCACCATTTTTGCCAATTGCGACATACTGTCTGCCACATAGAAGCCATTGAATGCCAGAGTGCTCGCAGGTGACCACACCATATATTGCGCACCTGCAGCCAATACCAAAGTCAGCAGGCTCAGATAATGTGTGATTTTACGATTAGCATCACTAATCCATAAATCCGCCAGCAACACGATAAATAATGCCGAAAGCAGCACAATTTCAGGCATGGCGATATTTAAATTTAAATCAGTCCAGTTCATTCACACACCTCAAATCTTACTTTGCGCTACTTGTACAATCAAATCATTCGCAGCTTGATGTACGACTTCAATAAAAGGTTGCGGCCACAAACCCATACCCAGCACGGCTACTGCCAAAATCGCCAAAATAGCAAACTCGCGGCAGTTGATGTCTTTCATCTCTTTGACTTCCGGGTTCTTGATTTCACCGAAAATCACCCGTTTATACATCCATAAGGTATAAGATGCACCGTAAATCAAGGTAATGGCAGCCAACGCTCCCACCCAGAAATTCACTTCCACAGCACCCATGATTACCATAAACTCACCTACGAAGCCCGAAGTAGCAGGCAGGCCGGCATTGGCCATGCCGAAGAGCATCATAAAAGCAGCAAACTTAGGCATCACGTTTACCACACCGCCGTAATCGGCGATATTGCGGCTGTGCAAACGGTCATACATTACACCGATACACATAAACATAGCAGCCGATACAAAACCGTGGGAAATCATCTGCACAATCGCACCTTTCAGGCCCCAGTCGTTCAATTCACCCAAATTAGCGCCGGAAAACATGCCGCTGAACAGAAAAATACCTAATGTTACAAAGCCCATGTGGCTAATGGATGAATACGCCACCAGTTTTTTCATATCGGTTTGCACCAAAGCCACCATACCGATATAGATCACCGCAATCAGGCTGAGCACAATAATTACCGGTGCAAAATAACGCGAAGCGTCTGGCAGAATCGGCAGGATAAAGCGCAAGAAACCGTATGCACCTACTTTCAGGGTAATCGCTGCCAACACCATAGAACCGCCGGTAGGTGCTTCAACGTGCGCATCAGGCAGCCAAGTATGTACCGGCCACATAGGCACTTTCACTGCAAAAGACAGGAAGAAGGCAATAAACAGCAATTGCTGGATGCCCAAAGGAATCTGCTTCAGATTTTGGAATTCTACGATTGAGAAGCTGCCACCTGCTTGGTATGACAAATAAACCAAAGCTACCAGCATCAACAACGAACCCAGCAAAGTATATAGAAACAGCTTCACAGAAGCATACACACGGCGCGGGCCACCCCACATACCGATAATCAGGTAGAGAGGAATCAACATGCCTTCAAAGAATACATAGAAAAGAATGGCATCTTGTGCGGCAAATGCACCATTAATCAAACCAGACATAATTAAGAATGCCGCCATATACTGCGCCGGACGCTTCTGAATCACTTCCCAACCCGCCAATACCACCATCAAAGTAATAAAAGCATTTAGGATAATAAACAGAACGGAAATACCGTCGACACCCAAGGCATAATTAATGTTCAAGATAGGAATCCAACTATGGAATTCGGTAAACTGGTAACCGCCGCTCAACCGATCAAATTGAGTAAACAGCGGCAGTGTTACCAAAAAACCTGCCAGCGAACCTACCAAAGCAAGAATACGCGCCAAGCCCGCACGCTGGTCTGATCCTGTCGCCAAGACCAGCACACCGGCAATTATCGGCACCCAAATTGCCAAGCTGAGTAAGTTATCAAACATATTCGTAACCTGTTATTCTAAAATTGAATTCGTACCATTACTTCACAAACAGACCCCAAAAGAAGGTCACAATCAGAGCCAACACACCGAATACCATAAATGCGGCATAAGTGTAGATAAAGCCTGTCTGAAATTTACGAACCTGAGCAGCAATGCCGCCAACCAACTTCGCACTGCCATTAACCAAGCCATTATCAATAATGGCCGTATCAATCGCTTTCCAGAAGAAGTTACCCAATGCGCGGCTGCCTTTGGCAAATACATTGAAATAAATCACATCAAGGTAGTATTTGTTGTCCAGCAGTTTGTAAATCGGGCTGAATGCAGAAGCAATCTTAGCCGGCAGATGAGGCGCTTTCACATACAGGAACCACGCCGCTACAACACCGCCGATTGCCAAATACAGAACCGGGGTATGCAGGCTATGTGAAACCATTGCCAACGGGCCGTGGAAGGCTTCTTTCATTTGAGTCATAACCGGATGCGCTTCATGATTCACATGAATTACATCTTTAAAGAAGTCGCCATACAGCATCGGCTCAATGGCTACATAACCGATCATCACTGAGGGAATCGCCAACAAAACCAAAGGCAGGGTGACAACCCAAGGGCTTTCATGCGGATTATCGTTTTTGCCCAAGCCGTGGTGGTGTTCGTCATCGTGGCCGTCTGAATGGTGATCGTGATGGATTTCACGCCATTTTTCTTTGCCATGGAATACCATGAAATATTGGCGGAAAGCGTAGAAAGCGGTAACAAATACGCTGGCCAACACGGCAAAGTAAGCAAAACCGCTGCCCGGCAAGTTGCTGAAATGTACGGCTTCGATAATCGAATCTTTAGAGTAAAAACCAGCGAACAGCGGCGTACCGATCAGCGACAAATTACCAATAAGCATTGTAATCCATGTAATGGGCATATATTTTTTCAAATTACCCATATGGCGCATATCTTGATCGTGATGCATACCGATAATCGCGCTACCTGCTGCCAAGAACAGCAAGGCTTTAAAGAAAGCATGGGTCATCACATGGAACATGGCGATTGAGTAAGCAGACACACCCAAAGCCACGGTCATATAGCCCAATTGCGACAAAGTCGAATAAGCCACCACACGTTTGATATCGTTTTGAATAGTGCCCAAAAAGCCCATAAACAGCGCGGTAATCGCACCTACCACCATAATCACACTTAACGCAGTAGTAGAAAGCTCATAAATCGGCGACATGCGGGACACCATAAACAAACCTGCCGTTACCATGGTTGCCGCGTGAATCAATGCAGAAATCGGCGTAGGGCCTTCCATAGAATCAGGAAGCCACACATGCAGCGGAAATTGTGCCGATTTACCCATTGCACCAACAAACAGCAATAAACAAGTTACGGTAATTAAATCCCAACCGAAAATCTGCATGCCGACCACATTGGGCAAGTAAGCAAACACATCTTGATAGCGCAAGCTGCCGCCGAAATAAGCCAGCACCAAACCGATGCCTAAGATAAAACCGAAGTCACCGACACGGTTGACCAAAAAGGCTTTCAAGTTGGCGAAAATAGCACTTTCACGCTTGAAGTAAAAACCGATCAGCAGATAAGACACCAAACCCACTGCCTCCCAGCCGAAGAACAATTGAACAAAGTTATTGCTCATCACCAACATCAGCATGGAAAAAGTAAACAGCGAGATATAGCTGAAGAAGCGTTGATAGCCTACTTTCTCATCGTGCATATACCCAATGGTATAGATATGTACCATTAAAGAAACGCTGGTAACCACCACCATCATCATGGCGGTTAAGGTATCTACCAAGAAACCGACAGAGAAATCAACGCCACCCATGGTTAACCATGTGTACACATTCTCATCAAATTTGGTGCGCGTGCCGTCAATAAAGCCCCACAACACATAGCCGGACAGTACGGCAGAGATTGCCACGCCGAGAATCGTTACCGAATGAGCGCCTGCACGGCCGATTTTGTTGCCGAACAAACCGGCCAAAAGCGAACCGGCCAAAGGAATCAGGGCAATCGCCAGATATAAAGTCATATCGTTCATTTTTTCTTATTCTCCCGATTAGCCCTTCAAACTGTTCAAATCTGCAACATTAATCGTATTACGGTTACGGAACACCAAAACCATAATCGCCAAACCGATTGCCGATTCGGCAGCAGCCACAGTCAATACGAAAAACACGAAAATCTGGCCGGCGGTATCGCCTAAATATTGCGAAAAAGCGATGAAATTGAAATTCACGGCCAGCAGCATCAGCTCTATCGACATCAACAGCACCAATACGTTTTTGCGGTTCATGAAGATGCCCATGGCACTGATACCGAACAATAGGGCGGCAAGCACCAAATAATGCGTAATCGTAATCATGCTTTGCCCTCCTCTGCTTGGCCGTCTGAATCGTTTTCAGGTTGAGTAGGTTGCAGCACCACAGCTTCCATTTTCACCATGCGCATACGGCCTTCTTTTGCATTTACTTTTACTTGATCGGCAGGATTAATGTATTTCGGATTAACCGTTTTACGGTGCACCAAAGCAATTGCAGCCACCATACCGAGTACCAACAATACTGCAGCCAATTCAAACGGTAACAGATAAGTAGTATAAATTTGGCTACCCAAGTCACGTACGTTGCTGTAATCGGCAGGGATGTCTTTCATAGAGCCGAATGCCGCCAAATTGGTATCCGGAGCCATCAGAATCATGATTAACACCACAGCCATTAACACACCCACAGTAAACGCCACGGGCGCATTACGCCAGAAACCGGCACGCATTTCTTCGATGTCGATGTTCAGCATCATTACGACGAACAGGAACAGCACCATCACGGCACCCACATACACGACCACCAGCGTAATACCGAGAAACTCTGCCTGCATCAGCATCCACATCATGGCCGACATACAGAAGGTCAGTACCAAATATAAAGAAGCGTGTACAGGGTTTTTAGCGGTAACGGTTTTTACCGCACCAAACAGAATAACCGCCGCCAGAACATAGAACATAATCAGTGAAAAAGTCATGGTTCTGCTCCTTTAACGGTAAGGCGCGTCGGCCGCTTTGCGTTTGGCAATCTCAGCTTCGTATTTATCGCCAATGGCCAGCAGCATCGGTTTGGTGTAATGCAGATCACCGCGTTTTTCGCCGTGGTATTCCAAAATATGGGTTTCCACAATGGCATCGGTGGGGCAGGCTTCTTCACAGAAGCCGCAGAAAATGCATTTGGTCAAATCAATATCGTAGCGCGTGGTGCGGCGGCTGCCGTCTTCACGCTGCTCAGATTCGATGTTGATTGCCATTGCCGGGCATACTGCTTCGCACAATTTACAGGCAATGCAGCGTTCTTCCCCGTTCGGATAGCGGCGTTGCGCATGCAAACCGCGGAAACGCACGGATTGGGGCGTTTTCTCTTCGGGAAACATAATCGTTTCTTTGCGGGCGAAAAAGTTTTTGAGCGTAACACCCATGCCTTTTACCAGCTCACCCAACAAAAAGGTTTTTACTAAATTAGCCATAATTCACTCTCCCCTTATTTCCACAGCGACAAGGGTGAAATCATCCACAAACCGAGCAGCACAATACATACGAACGTTACCGGAATCAGCACTTTCCAACCCAAACGCATGATTTGGTCATAGCGGTAACGCGGGAAAGTAGCGCGAATCCACAGATAGCCGTACAAAATAAAGGCCATTTTCAGGAACATCCAAAACGCACTCGGCGTGCCGATAATGCCCCAGCTTTGCGGGAACGGAGACAACCAACCGCCCAAGAACATGATGGCGGTGAGCGCACCGATCAAAATCATGAAAATGTATTCGGCCAAGAAGAATAAGGCGAAGGCGAAACCGGAATATTCCACATGGAAACCGGCCACAATCTCAGACTCACCCTCTGCCACGTCAAACGGTGCGCGGTTGGTTTCGGCTACGGCGGAAATCAGATACACGATAAACACCGGGAACAATGCAAACCAGTTCCAAGAGAAAATCGAACCGCCTGCAATCCCTTTGGCTTGGCTGGCAACAATTTCGTTGAAGTTCATACTTCCCGAAACCATAACCACGCATACCAAAGCTGCACCCATAGCAATTTCATAGGAAATAGTTTGTGCAGACGAACGCATCGCACCCAAAAATGAATATTTGGAGTTGGACGCCCAACCTGCAATGATCACACCATATACAGACAAAGAAGTGATCATCAGAATATACAGCAAGCCCGCATCGACATTGGTCAACAGCCATTCATCGGAAAAAGGAATCACCGCCCAAGCAGCAAAAGCCGGCATCAGCGACATCATCGGTCCGATATAAAACAAAGCTTTGTTCGACAATTTCGGACGGGTAACTTCTTTAAACAGAAGCTTCAACACGTCGGCAAACGGCTGAATCAAACCAAACGGGCCGGTAACGTTGGGGCCGACACGCAATTGCATATAGCCGATCACTTTGCGTTCAAAGTAAGTCAGATAAGCCACGGTCAGAATCAGCGGTGCCAAAATCAAAACGATTTTGACCAGAATCGACACAACCAAGCCGATATCATTCCCCAATAAGGATTGGAACCACTCTTGCATCATTAAGCTCCCGCCAATTCAATCGTGTTCATCAACGCACCCAACGCGGCATTTTCAGAATGCAGCGGCAGATACACCACATTTTCAGACAGGCCTTTATCGGCAACAACTGTTACGTTGATACGCTCCGCGCCCTGCCCTGCTTGTACGGTTGCACCATCTTGCAAACCCAACGCAGCCAATGTGTTGGGGTGCACACACGCTGCCGGCACTTGTGCATGGCTGGTTGCCTGCAGCGGAGCAGAACGGCGCACAATCGGATCGGTATGGTAAATACCGACACCGCCCACACGCACCAATTGGCCCGCAGCCTGATTCGCCTGCACTTGAATATCGGCAGCGTTATTCAGTTTTTCAGACAGGCCTTCTTTATTGACGGCTTCTTTCAGCACTTGCTCGCTGCTGTCGAACTCAAAACCTTCCAGTTCAAACACATTGCCCAACACACGCAGCACTTTCCACAACGGGCGTGAATCGGCAAAGCCTTTTACCACGCCGTGGAACGATTGCAGACGGCCTTCCATGCTGATGAAGCTACCTGAAGTTTCGGTGAACGGCGCAATAGGCAGCATCACATCACACACTTCACGCAAGGTTTCGCTTTCAAACGGAGTAAACGCCATTACGCTTTGAGCTTGCTTCAATGCAGCCACTGCTTTACCGCCGTTTGCTACATCGATTTCAGGCTCCACATTCAACAGCAATACGGCCTTTTTCGGTTGCGCCAACATTTCTTGAATGCTGTTGCCTCTGTTCACGCCCAAGATATCCGCACCGACGCTGTTTGCAGCTTGCGGCAGAATACCCAAAACCGCACCGGTGGCCGCAGCCAATTCCTGAGCGGCAGCATAAATCGCCGCATAATCAGGGTGGTTTTGTACTTCGGCACCCAACACAATCGCGGCTTTTTCGGCATTTTTCAGGCTGGCGGCTACGCCTTGTTCCAAATCCTGCGCCAAGTTTTTCAAACGGCCTGCCCATTCATTCGGGTGTACCGCTTCTTGCGCCAGCAACGGCATGTGCAATTCTTCTTTGCTGCCGGCAATAATGCTCAACGCCATATAAGACTTGGCAGCACGGCGCAAACGGGCGGTTAACAGCGGCTGTTCTTTACGCAGGTTGGCACCCACGACCAGCACGGCATCGCTGTTGCCTAAATCTTCAATGCTTTGACCCAACCATTGCGCACCTTTCAGACGGCCTGTTAAACGATTGTCTTGCTGTTGCAGGCGGGTATCGAAATGTTTGATGCCCAAACCGTTGGCCAGTTTTTTCGCTAAGTGCAGCTCTTCTACGGTATTCATCGGGTTTGCCCAAATACCGATTTGCTCTTTGCCGCCTTCTTTGGCAATACAGTCTAAAGTTTTGCGCACATATTCCAGCGCAGTTTGCCAATCCACTTCATGCCATTCGCCGCCATGCTTGATTTTCGGTGTTTTCAGACGGCTTTCATGATAGAGGCCTTCGTAGGCGAAGCGGTCGCGGTCGGAAATCCAGCATTCGTTAACAGCTTCGTTTTCCAACGGCAACACGCGGCGCACGGTGTGGTCTTTGGTTTGCACGATTAAATTGCTGCCCAAAGCATCATGCGCGGAAATGGTTTTGCGGCGGCTCAATTCCCAGGAGCGGGCATCGTAGCGGAACGGTTTGCTGGTTAAGGCACCCACCGGACACAAATCAATCACGTTGCCGGACAATTCGGTTTCCACCGCTTTGCCGATAAACGGCATGATTTCGGAAAACTCGCCGCGATTGGCCATAGCGATTTCCTGCAAACCGGCAATCTCTTCGGTAAAGCGCACACAGCGGGTACAGTGGATACAGCGGCTCATTTCTTCCGCCGACACCAACGGCCCCATATCTTTGGGCACAACCGAGCGTTTTTCTTCTTGATAACGGCTCGACGATTTACCGTAACCCACGGCCAAATCCTGCAACTGACACTCACCGCCCTGGTCGCAAATCGGGCAATCCAGCGGGTGGTTGATGAGCAGAAATTCCATCACGCCTTCCTGCGCCTGCTTGGCCTTGGCGGAATGGGTATGCACCACCATGCCGTCTGTTACCGGCGTGGCACAGGCAGGCAAGGGTTTCGGGGCTTTTTCCACCTCCACCAGGCACATGCGGCAGTTGGCGGCAATGGATAATTTTTTGTGGTAGCAGAAATGCGGGATATAAGTGCCCAGCTCGTGCGCCGCTTCCATTACGGTCGCACCCTGCTTGACTGCAATCTGTTTACCGTCGATTTCAATTTGTAACATGGTGTGTTTCCTAGTTACGGTTTTATTAAAAATTTAAATAAGGCCGTCTGAAATACTGTTTTTTTATTTGTTGTATACGTTTACCAAGTTTTCAGACAGGCATTTTATTTTTGACTGTGTTTCAGGTAGCCTGTTTTTCAATTCCGACTTCATTAATTAGTTTTTTAAAGCTTCAAGGCAAATTCTGCCTGATTGAAAGGGAATCAATCATGTAAGTAGATTGGGTTTTAAACCCAATGTTTCAGACGGCCTGATATTTGTGTTGGGTTTTACAACCCAACCTACTCTTACTGGAATTAATAACCCAACCTTCTCTTACATATTAGTAAGATTGATAAATTTGATTACTCCCGTTTTTAGCGACCAATAACACATCATAAGGATGCTTCCGATTTTGATACATTTCTCCATCCATACCAGGAGAACCCAACGGCATACCAGGTGTTGCCAAACCCAAAGCCTCTGGTTTTTCTTTGAGCAAACGGCGAATATCCGTTGCAGGTGTATGTCCTTCTATAACATAACCATCTACTTTGGCTGTATGGCACGCCCCATATTTTTGCGGCATCCCTAACTCATCTCTCGCTTCACGATTACCAGTATTGTGTACAACCACTTGGAAGCCGTTATCCTCCATATGCTTAACCCATTCAGTACAACAACCGCAATTGGGATCCTTCCACACCTCCACTTTATGTTGATGTGAAAGCAAATCCTTATCCGCCAAATCTGCGTAATCCATTTGTTGCCGATGATTAGACTCGGACACCAAGCCAAATACCACTGCTGAAACAGCAACAGATACAGTAAAAACCCAAGCTGTTTGCTTAGAAAAGAATTTTATTT
The DNA here is from genome assembly GCF_000227765.1 of Neisseria wadsworthii 9715. Taxonomy (GTDB): domain Bacteria; phylum Pseudomonadota; class Gammaproteobacteria; order Burkholderiales; family Neisseriaceae; genus Neisseria; species Neisseria wadsworthii. The sequence continues at coordinate 587,793 of NZ_JH165159.1, read as the reverse complement.
TTTTCACAATCTCATCCTCAAATTAAAATTTAAGCAGCCAATTAGACCAATTCGAGAGAAATATTTTGACTATAATCAACCAACATTTTCACATTGAAGTTTTATAAAAACCAAACTGAATCAATCAATGAAAAAAACCAACCTTATTATTGAAAAGGCACTACTTTCCAACCAGCCGGCTTTTACTAACACCACTTATGCTCTTTAGCCGGTTTGCCATGCTCGATATAGTGTTCAAATTCATGGCGGAAATGCTTGGTAAAGCTGCGCACGGGGAACACGGCGGCATCAGCCAAGGCACAGATGGTGCGGCCGGCCATATTGTTGCCGACCGAATCCAGCAAGTCCAAATCTTCGGGGCGGCCTTTGCCTTCGGCAATGCGGTGCACCACGCGGTACAGCCAGCCTGTACCCTCGCGGCAGGGGGTGCATTGGCCGCAGGATTCTTCGTGGTAGAAGTAGCTCAAGCGTTCAAGCGCTTTGACCATGCACACGTCTTCGTCCATCACGATAATCGCACCGGAACCCAACATAGAGCCTGCTTTGGCGATGGAATCGTAGTCCATGTTCAAGGTCATCATTACTTCGCCGGGCAGTACGGGCGCAGACGAACCGCCGGGAATCACGGCTTTGAGTTTTTTGCCGTCTTTCATGCCGCCGGCCATTTCGAGCAGTTTGGCAAACGGCGTACCGAGCGGCACTTCATAGTTGCCCGGGCGTTCAACATGGCCGGAAATGGAAAACAGCTTGGTACCGCCTGCGTTTTCAATGCCTTTGTCGGCAAACGCCTGACCGCTGTCGCGGATAATAAACGGCACGGAAGCAAAGGTTTCGGTGTTGTTGATGGTGGTTGGCTTGCCGTACAGGCCGTATGAAGCGGGGAACGGCGGTTTGAAGCGCGGCTGGCCTTTTTTGCCCTCCAGCGATTCCAGCAGAGCGGTTTCTTCGCCGCAGATATATGCGCCGTAACCATGATGGGCAAACAGCTCGAATGAGAAGTCCGTGCCCATGATGTTTTTGCCTAAAAAGCCGGCGTCGCGTGCTTCCTGCAAGGCGGCTTCAAAGCGTTGATAGCCTTCAAAAATCTCGCCGTGGATATAGTTGTAACCCGCTTCGGCACCCATCGCGTAACCGGCAATAATCATGCCCTCAATCAAAGAATGCGGGTTGAAGTTGATGATGTCGCGGTCTTTGAATGTGCCGGGTTCGCCTTCGTCGGTGTTGCAGACAACGTATTTCGCACCGGGGAAAGAACGGGGCATAAAGCTCCATTTCAAACCGGTGGGAAAGCCCGCACCGCCACGGCCGCGCAAGCCCGAAGTTTTTACTTCTGAAATCACATCGTCTTGCGACATGTTTTCAGTCAGGATTTTGCGCAAAGCCTGATAACCGCCGCGCTTAACGTATTCGTCCAGCTTCCAGCAGCTCGGATTATGGGTATCGACGTTCTCAAAAATCACGCCTGATTGGAAAATAGCCATTTGCTTAGCCCTAATCGGTTAACTTCTTCAATCTTTTTACTTTACCGCCCAACTGCTGTTGTGCGTATGTACTTATTGTTTGTTTTGTTATGCCTGTCTGAAAAATTTTTCAGACGGCCTTTCAGGTAGCCTTGAGGCCGTCTGAAAAGCGTTTTTTAAAGTGTTTAAAATGCTTCGCCGTAGTGGATTCGAACACCTTTGACGTTTTGTAGGTCGGATTCTCGAATCCGACAGTTTGTCCGAGTTAAAACCTTGTTGATGTCGGATTCAAGAATCCGACCTACGGCTACTCCGCCGCGCCTATCATGGCCAAAAATTCGCTTTCCGTCAGTTTCGGCGTATCGTCAGCCAACTCGTAATACGGTGCTTTGCAGTCGATAAAGATTTGACTTTCTAGCTCAAAATCGGCGTTATCGGCAAATAATCCCGCATTGATGTAATAATCGTCGCCCACCTGCACAAACAGGTGCGTACCGCATTGTTTGCAGAAACAGCGTTCCGCCCATTCGGACGAACGGTAGCGTCCGATATATTCGCCACCGTGGATTTCAGGTGTTTTGGCGGTTACGGAAAAATTTGCACCGCTACCCCAAGTACGGCATTTGCCGCAATGGCAAGCGTGCAGCTTGCGCTCGGCTTCGACTTTTAGCGATACTTTACCGCACAAACATTTCGCTTCCATTTCTGCTTCCTTTCTTTGTTTTCAGACAGCCTTTCAGGTAGCCTTGTTGAGGCCGTCTGAAAAGGATTTTTTAAAGTGTTTAAACTGTTTCGCCGTAGTGGATTCGAACACCTTTGACGTTTTGTAGGTCGGATTCTCGAATCCGACAGTTTGTTCGAGTTAAAACCTTCTGTCGGATTCAAGAATCCGACCTACGGCTTGCTATTTATTCAAATCTTTATAATATTTTCTTGGATAAAAGTTTCAAAAGTATTGATTGCCCCGCTGTGCTCTACAATCTTACCATTCTCAACTTTATCGACATCAATTCCAGTAAAAGTCAATTTTCTGTTTGTCGGCTGTATTCCCAAAAACACGCCTTTATGGGTTCCCGTTGCAATAATTTCCGAAATTACATACTCTTTTTCTGAGAATTGGTTAATAACTTGGATTGTAAAATCAGGATACGTTTCCCGCACATCTGAAATGTGCTTTTTCATACCATCTAAGCCTATTGGAAATATTTCTGTCCCCACTCTCAAATTACATTTTTTATCAACATAATTTTCGATTTCATCCACCAGATTTCTCGAAAAAATCTGCTCATAAAAATATTTCACCAATTCTTTTGAGTTCATAACCTGCTTAACAACTTAATTGACCCACTTTTTACAGACGGTCTTTGCGGTGTTGCCGGGTTTTTAAGCCAACTTCAATCTTCTACTTTTCAGGTAGCCTTTACTGCAATTCCGTCAATTTCGCTTCAATCGCTTCTTCGGTCATAAAGCTGCACATTTTATGGTTGTTTACCAACATAACGGGGGCATCGCCGCACGCGCCCATGCACTCGCCTTCCACTAAGGTATAGAGGCCGTCTGAAGTGGTTTCGCCGAAGCCGATGCCGAGTTTCTGTTTCAGGTATTCGGCGGCATTCACTCCGCCGCGCAGGGCGCAAGGCAGGTTGGTGCAGACGGTCAGTTTGTATTTGCCTACCGGATGCAGATCGTACATATTGTAGAAAGTTGCCACTTCGTAGGCGGCAGCCGGTGCGATGCCGACATAGTTGGCAACGAATTCAATGATTTCAGGCGTGAGCCAGCGTTTTTCCACTTGGGCGATACGCAATGCGCCCATGATGGCGGAACGGCGTTGGTCGGCCGGGTATTTCGCCAGCTCGACGTCGATTTGTTTTAAAGATTCTGCGGATAACATTATCGGTCTACCTCCCCGAATACGATGTCTTGCGTACCGATGATGGCCACCACGTCGGCCAACATGTGGCCGCGTGCCATTTCGTCCATGCCTTGCAGGTGGGCGAAGCCGGGTGCGCGGATTTTCAGGCGGTAGGGTTTGTTGGCGCCGTCTGAAATCATGTAAATGCCGAACTCGCCTTTGGGGTGTTCGACGGCAGTGTAGGTTTCACCTTCGGGCACGTGCATGCCTTCGGTAAACAGTTTGAAATGGTGGATCAAGTCTTCCATACCCATTTTCATTTCGGTACGTTTGGGCGGAGCGACTTTGTGGTTATCGACAATCACGGGGCCGGGGTTGGCTTTGAGCCATTGCACGCATTGCTTGATGATGCGGTTGGATTCGCGCATTTCGTTGATACGGCAGAGGTAACGGTCGTAGCAGTCGCCGTTTACGCCGACGGGAATGTCGAAATCAACATTGGCATAGGCATCATACGGTGCTTTTTTGCGGATATCCCACTCCACACCGGAACCGCGAAGCATCACGCCGGTAAAGCCTTTTTGCAGCGCGCGCTCGGGAGAAACCACGCCGATGCCGACGGTACGCTGCTTCCAAATACGGTTGTCGGTCAGCAGGCTTTCGTATTCATCTACGCAAGAAGGGAAGCGATCGGTAAAGGCTTCGATAAAGTCGAGCATCGTACCTTCGCGCGATTCGTTCAGCTTTTTCAACACTTTGGCATTGCGGAATTTGCTGGATTCATACTTAGGCATGAAATCGGGCAAATCGCGGTACACGCCGCCGGGGCGGAAATAAGCCGCGTGCATACGCGCACCGGATACGGCTTCGTATAAGTCCATCAGCTCTTCACGCTCACGGAAGGCATACAGGAATACAGTCATCGCGCCGATATCGAGCGCGTGCGAACCGATACCCATCAAATGGTTCAAAATACGGGTCACTTCGGCAAACATCACGCGGATGTATTGGGCGCGGATCGGCACTTCGACACCGGTCAGTTTTTCTACCGCCAAACAATAGGCTTGTTCGTTGACCATCATGGAAACGTAGTCCAAGCGGTCCATATAAGGCAGGGCTTGCAGATAAGTGCGGGTTTCGGCCAGTTTTTCGGTACCGCGGTGAAGCAGGCCGATATGCGGGTCGGCGCGGACGATGGTTTCGCCCTCCAACTCCAAAATCATACGCAATACGCCGTGGGCAGCGGGGTGCTGCGGGCCGAAGTTGATGGTGTAGTTTCTTAATTTATTAGCCACCGTAGTTCTCCTCGCGGACGATGCGCGGAGTAATTTCGCGCGGCTCGATGGTTACTGGTTGGTAAATCACGCGTTTCTCAGCTTCGTCGTAACGCATTTCTACATAGCCTGAAATCGGGAAATCTTTGCGGAAAGGATGGCCGACAAAGCCATAATCCGTCAGGATACGGCGCAAATCGGGGTGGTTGTTGAACAGGATGCCGAACAGGTCGAATGCTTCGCGCTCGTACCAATCGGCGCTGTTGTAAATATCCACCACGGAATCGACCACAGGGAAATCATCTTCGGCCGCCCATACGCGCACGCGGATACGCTGGTTGTTTTTTACGGAAACCAGTTGGCTGACCACGGCAAAACGCTTGCCTTCCCACGGTTCGTTTTTGTAGGTGCTGTAATCCACACCGCACAAATCCACCAAGGATTCAAAATGCAGATCGGCATGATCGCGCAGCGTAGTCATTACGTTCAGATAGTTTTCAGGCAGGCATTCAACGGTAATCTCACCCAATGCGAGAATCACCTTGCTGGCTTTGTCGCCCAACACATTTTGGACAACCGGATACAAATCGTTTACATGCATCTTGTTCTCCTAGTTGCGGGCAATGGTGTAAGTGCGTTTGATTTTGCCTTGCAGCTGAATCAAGCCGTAAATCAGGGCTTCGGCAGTCGGCGGGCAACCCGGCACATACACGTCGACAGGTACGATACGGTCGCAACCGCGCACCACGGAATAGGAATAATGGTAGTAGCCGCCGCCGTTGGCGCAAGAACCCATCGACAACACCCAGCGCGGCTCGGCCATTTGGTCGTACACGCGGCGCAGGGCAGGCGCCATTTTGTTACACAGCGTACCGGCCACAATCATCAAGTCGGACTGGCGCGGAGACGGACGGAAAATAATGCCGAAGCGGTCAAGGTCGTAACGGGAAGCACCCGCCTGCATCATTTCAACCGCACAGCAGGCCAAACCGAACGTTACCGGCCACAACGAACCTGTGCGCACATAATTCAACACCGTATCCGCGCTGGCGGTTACGAAGCCTTTATTCAAAACGCCTTCTATTCCCATTCCAGCGCACCTTTTTTCCATTCATAGATAAAGCCCACCGTGAGCACCACGATGAACACAAACATCGACCAGAAGGCAAACTGCCCGTGCGACATCATCAGGTCTTTAAACACCACGGCCCACGGAATCATGAATGCAACTTCCAAATCAAACAAAATAAACAGAATCGCCACCAAGTAATAACGCACGTCAAATTTCATGCGGGCGTTTTCAAATGCTTCGAAGCCACATTCAAACGGCGTATCTTTTTCATGATAATGGCGTTTCGGGCCGAGCACGTTGCCCAGCACCAAAAACAAAATGCCCGCTGCCAAACCGACAATCAAAAAGATTAAAACGGGAAAATAGTTAGCTAACATGGTTTTTTACACCTGTTTTGTTAAGCACAAATAGATAAAATAAATGTAGGTTATTGTAGCCAAATTTGCTTGTGATTAAAAGTTAAACACTCTCGATTTTTTTGAAAAAGTTCAATAATTTCAATACTTTTATGATAACGATTCTCATTAAATTTTTTTCTGAAATTATTTTGCTTATTTTTTAAGCGTTTTCAGATGAGATTATTTTAAACTGTATTTAATTCAATTTAACTTTTCTTAATATTTTCAATATGCATAGCACATCACCTGCTTTCATTGCTTTATTTCTTGCCTAAAAAATACGCAGCTTTCCTGCTTAAAGCCCAGAAAGTTTTATTTTTTCATTTTTTGGAATTTTATGCTCAATTTAGCTAAAAAATAATTAGCTAAATGTTTCAATTATCACTATTCGGAAATATAGAAAGCAATTTAAGAAAAAATGCTTCTTTCAGACAGGCATGTTGCACTTGTTTTTTGCGCTTGCTAATTACTCAGAAGCATCTGATTTTATGAATGTTTAAATAAACGGCATAGCTGTGAAAATTGCTTTCGGATAAGGCAGCAAACCACAGATAATCAGGTGCGGAAAATACAGGGCAACTGCACAACAGTTATGGAAATTTCACTGTATACAGTGAAGTAGAAGCTTATGTAACTTCATGTAATCTGCACCGGATTTTTCAGACAGGCATGAAGCTTCCGAACAATAGTGAATCAACTTGAAAATAGCACACTTTATAGCATACTCGGGCTTAACCCGAGTATAACGGCAAATGGCTGAGATTATGGGAATGCCTGTCTGAAAATACGGTTGCCTTATGTTGGATCTAACACCGTCAAACTCATCAACCTATCCGCTTAAACGGCGGCAGGCAGGCGAGCAGGCGTTTGCCGTAGGAATGGGTTTGGATGCGGGTATCGAGGATGGTTACACGGCCGTAGTCGCGCTCTGTACGGATAAGCCTGCCCACGGCCTGCACCAACTTGATGCTGGCTTCCGGTACGGTAATTTCTATAAACGGTGTGCCGCCGCGCTGCTCAATCCAGCGGCTTTGCGTTTTTTCAATCGGGTTGTCGGGCATGGAAAACGGGAGTTTGGCAATGATGACCTGTACGCAGGCTTCGCCGGGCAAATCCAAGCCTTCGGCGAAGCTGTCCAGCCCGAAAATAATGCTGGGTCGGCCTGCTGCAATTGCTTCGTAATGCTTTTGCAGCAGCACGGCTTTGGGAATTTCACCCTGTATTAAAAGATAAGGCAAATGGCTTTCCGGCAAGCGCATGGCCACTTCATTCATCTGTTTTTTCGAGGTAAACAACACCAGCGTACCAATGGCTTCTTCGGCGGATATGAGTTTGGGCAGCCATTCGACAATGGCGTCGGTGTGGGCATCCGGCGTTTTCGGGCTGGCGGCTAGCGGCGGAATATAGAGCTCGCCCTGCTCTGCGAAATTAAACGGGCTTTGTAGGGCCAGCGTGGTGGTGTCGGGAAGCCATATCAGACCGGTTTGGCGCAGCAGCAGGTCGAAATTACCTAGTGAACGCAAGGTAGCCGAGGTTAACAATGCACCTGCGGCGCGGCGCCACAAACCGTTGGCCAGATGGCCTGCGCTGCTAATGGGGCTGGCATTGAATATATAGTCGTTTTTGTCGCCGGTTTTCCGCTCCACCCATTTGGCCAACGGCTCCTGCCCTTCCTCCGGCTCGGTCGCCATCAGTTCCCACACGGCGGCGATTTGTTCGACGCGCGCGACAAAAAGGCCTAATTCTCCGGTAAGGCGGTCGATTAGCGGGCCGTCTTTGTCTTTGTCGCGGCGGGCGGCGGCCAGCGCGTCGCTTAAGCTATATATGTTTTTAAGCAGGCTTTTGGCGGCGGTATTCGTGTTGGAAACCAGCAAAGCCAAGTCGGGCGGAATTTTTCCGTCTTCCCAGAGCCAAACGGGATCGTTGTCTTTGCCGCTTAAATCCAACTTCGGTTCGCTGCCGAGGTGGAACAGCCATTCAGACAGGCTTTCCTGCAGACCGGCGGCGGCTTCGTCGGCCAGGTTGGCGGGCTCGGTTTTGTCGGTTAACGCGGCCACTTTGTTCACAATGGCGGGCAGCTTTTCCACCGTCCACAACGCCAGGTTTACCGAATGTTCGGCGGCAAAGCGGCTGAGGGCTTTTTTGGGCAGATGGTGGGCTTCGTCGATACAGTAGAAACTGTTTTCAGGCGCAGGCAGAATCACGCCGCCGCCCATGCTGATGTCGGAAAGCAGCAAATCATGGTTGGCCACCACCACATCTACGGTTTCCAATGTTTCGCGCGCTAGGAAAAATGGGCATTCGGGGCGGTTGGGGCAGGCGGCTTTCAGACAGCCGTGCCGGTCGTTGGTAATTTGAAACCACAGTTTATCGGGGATTTTTTCCGGCCACGTGTCGCGGTCGCCGTTGAAGCGGCGGGCGGCAAATTCGTCCGCCAGCTTGCGCAAAGTGTCCAAATCTTGCGCGCTCGGCTTGTCGCTGAACATCACGGAAGGCAGGTCTTCAAAACCCAAAAGGTTGGTTTGCGCATTGGTTTGGGTGAGCTGGTAAAGCTTATAGGGGCACAAATAACGGCCGCGCCCTTTGGCGAGGGCAAAGCTGAGTTCAAGGCCGCTTTTTTCCACCAGAAAAGGCAAATCCCGGTTGACCAATTGCTCCTGCAAAGCCACGGTAGCGCTCGACACAATCAGACGTTTGCCGCGCGTTTGCGCCATAATGCCGCCCGCCAGCAGATAAGCCAGCGATTTGCCCACGCCGGTGGGCCCTTCGATAACGGCGATGCTCTCGCCCTCGCGCTCGGGCGCTTCTTCGCCCTCTTCCCGCACTTTGCTGCGTGAAAACGCGTTGGCCACAGCCGCAATCATTTCGCGCTGCGAGGGTCGCGGCGTGAACTGCGGCAGGTTTTCGGAAATGGCGCGGTAGTGGTCGCGGATGGCGTTTTTTTCTAGGTCGGTCAGCATGTTGGCAGCAATAAAAAGCGGGCGGGCAAGAAAGCCCGCACCCTGAGTGTATCAAGCCGGTATTTTAACATTGAACACTATGCCTGTCTGAATCCATCTTTTCAGACAGGCATCATTCAACTACACCACCACGTTCTGCGGCTTGCCCTCTGCAAAGCGCTCCACATTTTCACGCAGGATGTCAAACAGGCGGTTGCGCGCTTCGATGCTGCCCCAGGCCATATGCGGCGTGACAATCAGGTTGGGCAAGCGGGTTTTGAGCAGCGGGTTGCCGTTGCGCGGCGGCTCTTCGGTGAGCACGTCGAAACCGGCGCCGCCCAGCGTGCCGTATTTCAGCGCGGCAATCAGGGCATGTTCGTCAACCAGGCCGCCGCGTCCGCAGTTAATCAGGATAGCGCCGGGTTTCATGTTTTGCAGCTCGGCTTCGCCTATCATGTTGCGCGTTTGCGGATTGAGCGGGCAATGCAGGGAAACCACGTCGGCTCTGCGGATGGCTTCTTCAAATGGCACATACCCTTCACGCACGGTTGAAGCATGTTTGTGTTCCCCGAACACCACGTTCATTTTAAACGCCTCCGCGTAACCGGCCAGCATCTTGCCGATGTTGCCGCGCCCGAAAATCGCCAGCGTTTTGCCGTTCAAATCACGCATGGGTGCACCGAAATGGCAAAAGAAACGCGCCTGCTCCCACACTCCGGCCGCTACGTCGCGCTGATAGGCGGGCAGATTGCGCATCAGGGCAATCATTAGCATAAACGCATGTTCGGCCACCGATTCATTGCCGTAAGCGCGGATGTTGCACACGGTAATGCCCGCTGCTTTGGCGGCTTGAATATCCACATTGTCATAACCGGTAGCGGCAATGGCAATCAGCTTGAGCTGCGGATTATCGGCGATATGTTGCGCATTAATCACCACTTTATTGGTGATGATGACATCGGCACCGGCAATCCGTTCGGCTGTGTCTTCCGGCTCGGTGTAAGGATATTCGGTGAGCGTGTGCGGGCATTTGGGTTGGAAAGCTTGGTCGGGTAAGGTATCACGGTCGAGAATCACGATATTGAGCATGCTTTGCTCCTTTATTGAAGGCTATGTTTTTAGCATTTTAAATCTTAAAAAGAATAACGATTTATTTTAACTAACATCAGATTGAGAAAATCACATGGGCTTCTGCGGCGGCAAATGATATTGTGTTTCATTATTAAAACACAAACCGCACTTAAGATTATGTTAAAAACCATCACTTTTGCTATTTTACACTTCGGCGTTGCCTTCAGCATCGCTTATCTGCTTACCGGCAGCATCGGCATTTCCAGCGCCGTGGCGCTGATTGAACCGCTTGCCAACACAGTGGTGTTTTATTTCCATGAAAAAGCATGGAACCGCTATGAACGCAAAAAAGGCATCCGCTCTCCCCAAAAAAGCAAAATCCCGCTGCACCAATGCGTAGGCAGCTGAACTGTGTTACGCTTCGGGCATTTCCAACCCGCAACAGCAAGGAGCGTTTATGAGCCTGAAGATTGAAGACATCGAAACCGGCAGCGGCAAAGAAGCCGTAAAAGGTAAAGAAATTACCGTGCATTACACCGGCTGGCTGGAAGACGGCACAAAGTTCGATTCCAGCCTCGACCGCAGCCAGCCGCTCACCATCACTTTGGGCGTGGGCCAAGTGATTGCCGGCTGGGACGAAGGCTTCGGCGGCATGAAAGAAGGCGGCAAACGCAAGCTGACCATTCCGCCGGAAATGGGTTATGGCGCGCGCGGAGCAGGCGGCGTGATTCCGCCCAATGCCACGCTGGTATTCGAGGTGGAGCTGCTGAAAGTGCACGATTGATCGGTTTTACCACCGATAAGCCAATGCCTGTCTGAAAACTTACTTAGCTTGTTTTCAGACAGGCATTGTTTAATTCAAGATAAAAAATAAAGGCATACAGGCAAAACGATAAGCCGGGTTCTGTCGTTGGGCAATCATTCCTCTAGGCGCACCATTGCTGATGCGCTCCAGCAACCTACCCGAACACTCGGCGAGCAGCGTCGTGGTGTTCTGTTTGGTCTTGCTCCGAATGGGGTTTAGCCTGCTGCGCCTTGTTACCAAGTGCACGGTGCGCTCTTACCGCACCTTTTCACCCTTACCTGTGCTGCCCGAAGCAGCCATCGGCGGTATTGCTTTCTGTTCCACTTTCCGTCGCGTTACCGCGCCCGGCCGTTAGCCGGCATTCTGCTCTGCGGAGCCCGGACTTTCCTCCCCGCAAGGCACGAAGCCTTGCGCGGCGATTGCCTGTTCTACCTGTATGCGGCGGCGATTATAGCATGAAGTGGCGGCGGCATTCGGTTTCAGACAGGCATTATCCGTTTTGCGGCGGCGTTTCCTCTCCGCTTGTCGCATAATCTGCTTGGGCTGCCGCCAACCGCTCCTGCCGCCTGCTCAAGCGGTACCAGCCCGCCAAGCGCAGGATAGTAAGTATGGCAATCCAAGGCAGGCAAAGCGCCACAATCAGATAGCGCGGATTAGAAAACGACACCACTTGCTGCCCGCCCGCCATTTTCACCAAAGCCCAAGCCCATTCCCATAGCGAACCCAATGAAAATGCCAACACGGCAAGCAAGCCCAGCGTGGAGAAAAAGCCGATGTGCATCACGCGCTTTTGCAGCACGGTGCGGTTGAGCCGCAGCAACACCAGCAGCCCGAAGCCCACAATCAGCACCATGCCGCCGTTTGCCAGCACCTGCAAGCCGTTAAACGCGATTTCGGGTGCAACCGGCAGCCCGTCTTTGGGCAGCTCCTGTTTGTTCAGGTGCAGGCTTTTGGCCAGGTTGGCCGAAAATCCGTAAAGCATATCCGCCAACACAATCCACACCGGCAGCGACGACAATATTCTTCTCATTTTCAAATGGTTTCACTCTTGGCAACAAGGCGGCAAGTGTACCATTATCCGGCGCGGTATAGTTGATTGGTTGAATGGGGGCGGTATTTCCCGCTTACTTACCCGACTGTGCCAATTTAAGAATGCCTGTCTGAAAACTTTCAGACAGGCATCAACCAGCCTGCACCCCCGCGCAATCTGGGTTAAAATACCGCCAATCTTTCATTACCCCAATGAGCAAAACATGGATCAGCATACCGAACCCGAACGCAATGTAGACGATGCCGAAATCGACAAATTCAGCCGCCTCGCCCACAAATGGTGGGATACCGCCGGCGAATTCAAACCGCTGCACGACATTAATCCCCTGCGGCTGGGCTATATCGACCGGCACGGGCAGCTGGCCGGAAAAACCGTGCTGGATGTCGGCTGCGGCGGCGGCATTCTTTCCGAAAGCATGGCCAAACTGGGGGCGGAAGCCGTAACCGGCATCGATATGGCTGAAAAATCGCTGAAAATCGCTGAATTGCACGCGCTTGAATCAGGTGTAGGGAATCTGAAATACCGCTGCATCAGCGTGGAAGACTTGGCTGCCGAAGCCCCGCACGGCTACGACATCGTAACCTGCATGGAAATGATGGAGCACGTTCCCGACCCCGATTCCATCATCCGCGCCTGCGCCAAATTGGTGAAACCCGACGGCATGGTGTTTTTCTCCACCATCAACCGCAACCCGAAATCCTACGTTCACGCCATTCTCGGTGCCGAATACATTTTAAACCTCGTGCCCAAAGGCACGCACGACTGGAAAAAATTCATCACCCCCGCCGAACTTGCGCGCATGTGCCGCCAAGCCGGGCTTGACGTGGTGGACACCAAAGGCATGGGCTACAACCCGCTGACCAAAGTTTACTCGCTAAACGACAATACCGACGTGAACTACATGATTGCCTGCAAACCAGTGTAGGCTTCCCCCACACTTCAACACAACAATGCCTGTCTGAATTGGTTTTCAGACAGGCATTATTCATTCCGCATCAAAATCCAAACCCATTGACTTAAATCAACCGACGGTTTTTTACAAAGTTTACACTTAAGCTTGCGTTTGTCATAAGAAACAGCGCAAACGATACCAAAAATAAACATAACTCAAAGGAACCATCATGAACCATACCGTAAAAATCGGCAGTTTGACCCTGCTGGCATTATTGGCCGCCTGCGGCGAATCCAAAACCGACAAGAAAGCAGAACAAGCGCCGCAAACTTCATCCAAAGCTCCGGCTCCCGCATCCGCCCCGGCTGTTGCAGACGCAGGCAACGCATCAGAAGAAGACAAAGCCCTGCTGAAACAAGCCCAAGGGATTTTCCAACCGCTGCCCTCATTGGAAGAGATGCAGAAAGCCCATCCATTTAGCGAAGAACAAGTCAAACTCGGCCGCCAGCTTTGGCACGATCCCCGCCTTTCGCGCGGCAATACGGTCAGCTGCAATTCCTGCCACAACTTAGCCAGCGCCGGCGTAGACAATATGTCGACCAGCCAAGGCCATAAAGGCCAGTTCGGCGGCCGCAACTCGCCCACGGTATTAAACGCCGCTTTGCTCGGCAGCCAGTTTTGGGACGGCCGCGCCGCCACAGTTGAAGAGCAAGCCGGCGGCCCGCTGCTCAATCCTGTGGAAATGGCCAATACCAACGAAGCATCGGTTGAAAAGAAAATTGCTGAAATTCCCGAATATCAAGCTTTATTCAAAAAAGCTTACGGCGAAAACGGCGGAGCCGTGTCTTTTGCCAACATTACCGATGCCATCGCCGCGTTTGAACGCACTCTGATCACGCCCACAAAATGGGATGATTATCTGAAAGGCAACATCAACGCCCTTTCGCCCGAAGAGCGCAAAGGTGTGCGCTCGTTTATCAACAACGGCTGCATTGCCTGCCACCAAGGCGTTAACCTCGGCGGCAATTCTTTCCAAAAAATTCGGTTTGGTTAAAGGCCCTTACTGGCAGTTTACCGGCAGCAAAAAGCATGACGAGGGCCGTTTTGAAGTAACCAAAGCCGAAAACGACAAATTCGTGTTCCGCGTGCCCGGCCTGCGCAATGTGGCCAAAACCTATCCCTATTTCCACGACGGCAGCGTGTGTGAGCTGGAAAAAGCCGTGGGCATCATGGGCGAGGCCCAACTGGGCAAAAAACTGCCGGAAGAAGAAGTGCGCAATATTGTTGCCTTCTTAAACACCTTGTCCGGCAGTGTGCCCAAAGAAGCGCTCGTGCTACCGGAATTGCCGCCCGCTTATTCGCCGCAATCCCGACCGGACAATAACTAACCTCCGTATGCCTGTCTGAAACCGACTGGTTTTCAGACAGGCCTTACGTTCATCAAAACCATACCAATCCAGCTATAAACATTTCCATACAAGGCGGAACAAAGCCGGCAGGAACCATCCGCTTTATAGACAAGAAAGGAATACATATGAAATATCATCTCACCCTAATCGCGGCCGCCCTCATAGGTTTAAGCGCATGCTCCCAAGAGCCTGCCGCACCAGCCGAAACCCCAACACCAGCCCCCACCGCTTCCGAAACGCAAACCGCACCTGCAAGCACCGCGGCGTCCGCCCCTGCCGCTTCGGCAGCTTGCTCGGCCACTGTGGAAGCAAACGACACCATGAAATACAACACCGCCGAAATCACCATCAGCAAAGCCTGCCCCTCATTTACCGTCAAGCTGAAAAACACCGGCACCCTGCCCAAAGCATCCATGGGGCACGACATCGTAATCGCCCGCACTTCAGATGTTGAGGCCGTCATAAGCGAAGGCGCATCGGCCGGTGCCGAACAAAACTTCCTGAAGCCCGGCGATACCCGCGTGATTGCCAACACACCTCTTGTAGGCGGCGGTGAAGAAGCTTCCCTCAATCTCGATCCCGCTAAACTTGCCGCCGGAGAAAGCTATGATTTCTTCTGCTCATTCCCCGGCCATTTAGCCAGCATGCGCGGCAAAATCAAATTGGTTGACTAAGTTTTCCAATCCCGTTTGACAATAAGCACATGCCTGTCTGAAAAGTTTTTCAGACAGGCATTTTTGATGCCCATACTTTGCAAAGCCGCCTTAACAAAAACCAGCTGTTTCCTAAATATTCGTTGAAATACAGTCAAGCCAACCATTATACTTACGCTTTGTAATCGGAAGTAATCCCAATTGCTATCGAAAAATCAAGTGCTTCGGCAGCCCGCGCAAACGCCCACTGCCATAAAAGCACTGAAACAGAGAATTTACGCGAAGGAACCATCATGAAACAGACAGGCGTACTCAACGCGGAGCTGTCCAAACTCATTGCCACTTTAGGGCACGGCGACATGCTGGTGATCGGCGATGCCGGTTTGCCCGTTCCCCCCAGCGTGCCCTGCATCGATTTGGCCGTCAGCTTAGGCGTGCCCACGCTGCGTCAAGTGCTGGATGCGGTGTTGCAGGAAATCTGCTTGGAAAAGATTACGCTGGCTGAAGAAACCGAAAAACGCAGCCCCGATTTATGGCGTTTTGCCCGTGATCATGCAGAAAATAAGCAGATTCAAACCGACAAAGTTACCCACGAAACGCTCAAACAGCTTTCCCAAACCTCCCGCGCCGTCGTGCGCACCGGCGATATAACGCCTTACACCAATATTATTCTTCATTCCGGAGTGCCGTTTTAATGAACCAGCCAAGATTATTGGTGGAGATGCGGCAAATCAACAAATCGTTCGGCCCCGTGCAGGTGCTGCGCGGTGTGGACTTTGATTTGCGCGCCGGCGAAGTGCATGCCCTGATGGGTGAAAACGGTGCAGGCAAATCCACTTTGATGAAAATACTTACCGGCATTTATCAGGCCGAAGAAGGCCGGGTATTGATTGACGGACGTGAAGAAACCATCAAAACACCGGTTGACGCACAAAAGCTCGGCATTGCCATCATCCACCAAGAACTCAACCTGCTGCCGGAAATGACGGTGGCGGAAAACTTTTTTCTAGGGCGCGAAATCGTCAAACACGGCGTGCTGCAAAAGCAGGAAATGGCCAAGATTGTGACCGAGCAGCTTGCCGCTTTGCAGGCCAATTTCGGCCCTGATACCTTAATTAAAGAGTTGTCGGTAGGACAGCAGCAGTTGGTGGAAATCGCCCGTGCGCTTTCCATTGATGCGAAAGTCATCATCATGGACGAGCCGACCGCAGCCTTAACCGAGCCTGAAATCCAGCGGCTGTTTGTGATTGTGCGTCAGCTTGCCGAAAAAGGCGTCGGTTTGGTTTATGTATCGCACCGTATGGAGGAAATTTTCCAAATCTGCCAACGCATTACCGTATTGCGCGACGGTATTTCAGTCGGCACCAAAGAAATTGCCGACACGCATTTCGACGATGTTGTCCGCATGATGGTGGGGCGGGAACTGAACGAGCGTTTCCCGGAGCGCGACAGCCGCATCGGAGAAGTGAAACTGGAAGTCAGCAATCTTTCAGACGGCCTCAATATCAGCGGCATCAGCTTTGAGGTTCGCGCCGGCGAAATTTTGGCGTTCGCCGGACTCATCGGCTCAGGCCGGACGGAAATCGCCAATACCTTGTTCGGCCTCTCCCCGCAGACGGAAGGCGAAATCAAAATCAACGGCAAGCCCGTGCAGATTAAAAGCCCGCGCCACGCCATCGACCACAAAATCGCTTACGTTACCGAAGACCGCAAAGCCAAAGGTTTGATTCTCGACATGAGCGTGCGCGAAAACAGCACGTTGGTGCATCTGCCCGTGAAAAACGGCATGGTCGACCGCGCCCACGAGAAAAGCTACATCAAACAAGCGGTTGAGAAGCTGAAAATCAAAGTGGCCGACACCGAAGAAGCCGTGCGCCGTCTTTCCGGCGGCAACCAGCAAAAAGTGGTGTTGGCCAAATGGTTGATGGAGCTGCCGGAAATTCTGATTCTCGACGAGCCTACGCGCGGCGTGGATGTGGGCGGAAAAGCCGAAATTTATCGGATTATCAATGAATTAAGCCGTGAAGGCGTGGCCATCATCATGATTTCGTCGGAGCTGCCGGAAGTGCTCGGCGTGTCCGACCGCGTGGCGGTGATGTGCGAAGGCCGTCTGAACGGCATTTTGAATACCAAAGAGGCTGACCAGGAAAAAATCATGGCATTGGCAGCCGGAGGAAACGCAGCATGAAACAATTGTCTATCGGCGCCACCGTCAAAAAAATGGGGCCTTTATTGGGTTTGGTGGTGTTGTCGGCCGTATTGAGTGCGGCCACGCCCAACTTTCTGACTTCCAACAACTTATTCAGCGTATTGCGCCAAGTCACATACAGCGGCCTGCTGGCTTTCGGCATGACGTTTGTGATTCTGATCGGCGGCATCGATTTATCGGTCGGCGCGATTCTGGCTTTGGTCGGCATCATCACCGCCAGCCTGATTCAGACAGGCATGGATCCGATTTTGGCTTCCTGCATCGGCATTTTGCTCGGTGCCGCCTGCGGTGCGGTTAACGGGCTGTTGGTATCGGTAGGCCGCATCGCCCCTTTTATCGCCACACTGGCAACCATGATTCTCTTCCGCGGAATCGCGCAGGAATATTCCCAATCCAAACCCATCACCATCAATGTGGACGGCTTCTTTAACGACATCGGCTCGGGCTATCTTTTCAACACCTTTCCCACACCGGTCGTGTTGATGCTGGCCGTTTACTTTATCTTATGGTTTGTATTGAAGAAAACCCGTTTCGGCCGCCATGTTTACGCACTCGGCGGCAGCGAAGACGTCGCCCGTATTTCCGGCCTGAAAGTCAAAAGCCTGAAACTTTGGGTTTATACCCTGTCGGGCATTCTTTCCGCCGTGGCCGCTCTGGTAGTCACCAGCCGCCTTTCTTCCGCCAGCCCCAATGCCGGCGTGATGTACGAATTGGACGCGATTGCCGCCGTTGTGCTGGGCGGCACCAGTTTGTCGGGCGGGCGCGGCTGGCTGTTCGGCACATTGGTCGGCGTGGTGTTGCTCGGCGTATTGAGCAACGGCCTGAATTTGTTGAACGTATCGGCCAATTACCAATTGATTATCAAAGGTGCGGTCATCTTGTTTGCCGTATTGCTCGACCGCAAAAACGCTTGATTTTTACCCCACCCCAATCTCAAATGGAGAACCACCATGAAATTTTTACGCAAAGCTTCAGCCTTATTGATTACCGGCGTTTTGCTGGCTGCCTGCGGCCAACAGCAAGCCGACAATAAAACCGCCGCCTCTTCTGCAACCGCTACCGGCGACACCGTAGGCTTGGCGATTTCCACCCAAAACAACCCGTTTTTCGTCAGCCTGAAAGAAGGTGCGCAAGCCCAAGCCGACAAACACGGTTTGAAACTGGTAGTGGTTGACGCCAACGACGATTCCGGCAAACAAGCC
Source organism: Neisseria wadsworthii 9715 (assembly GCF_000227765.1). Lineage (GTDB taxonomy): Bacteria > Pseudomonadota > Gammaproteobacteria > Burkholderiales > Neisseriaceae > Neisseria > Neisseria wadsworthii. The sequence continues at coordinate 569,503 of NZ_JH165159.1, read as the reverse complement.
GCCGGTGTTGACGATTTGCTGCAACAAAATATCAAAGTGCTGCTGATCAACCCGACCGACTCCGAGGCTGCGGCCGCTTCTGTAAACCGCGCTGCCAAAGCAGGTATTCCCGTGATTTCGATCGACCGCTCCGTGAAAGGTGCCGATGTGGTTTCCCATGTGGCATCCGACAACGTTGCCGGCGGTAAAATGGCGGCCGAGTTTATCGTAAGCAAATTGCCCGAAGGCGGCGAAATGGTTGAATTGGAAGGCATTCCCGGCTCTTCTGCCGCCCGCGAACGCGGCGAAGGTTTCCACCAAGTGATGGACGCACAGCAAAAAATCAAAATCGTTGCCAAACAACCGGCCGACTTCGACCGCACCAAAGGCTTGACTGTGATGGAAAACATTTTGCAAAGCCATCCGAACGTCAAAGCCGTATTTGCGCATAACGACGAAATGGCTTTGGGCGCGGTAAAAGCTTTGGAAGCAGCGAATAAGAAAGACGTGATCGTAGTAGGTTTTGATGCCACCGACGACGCTCAAGCCGCAGTTAAAGCCGGAAAAATGGCCGCTACCGTTGCTCAAAAACCGGCCAAAATCGGCGAAATCGGTGTAGATACTGCGAAAAAAGTGATTGCCGGCGAAACCGTGGAAAAATCGATTCCTGTGGAATTGGAGTTGATCAAGCAATAAACCATTGCCACAACGGCACATCTGAATTCAACAATGCCTGTCTGAATAATGTTCAGACAGGCATTGTTATGCCGGTCATATTGAGCCGTATTTATTCAGAATGCAAACTGTATTTCTTTAACTGATAAGCCAGCGTAGCGCGGCTGATATTCAGTTTACGCGCGGCTTCGGAAATATTGCCGCCGCTGCGGCGCACAGCTTCCTGAAGAATGTCGGCAACCCAATTTTCCAAGTCAAAACCCTGCTCCAGCAGCTGGCCGATATACGCATCTTTGCGGTTTGCTTCCATGCTGGCAGAAAGTGCGTCGCCGGCAATACTGAAATAATCGGAACCGGGCGTAAAATGGGGAAACAGGTTTTGCGCTTCAACAACATGGTTGTGTTCGGTCAGGATGATGCCGCGTTCTATCACGTTTTCCAATTCGCGGATGTTGCCCGGCCATTGGTGTTTGAGCAGAAGCTCGCGCCCCTGATCGCTGATGCCGAGTATTTTTTTCTGGTAAATCGCGCTGTATTTTTCGAGAAAGTATTTGATGAGCAAAGGAATATCCTGCCTTCGTTCGCGCAGGGGCGGGATATAGACGGGGAAAGTGTTGAGGCGGTAATAGAGGTCGGCGCGGAATTTGCCGGCGGCTACGGCGTCGGCGAGGCTTTCGTTGGTGGCGGCCACCAGCCGCACATCGACTTTGCGTACTTGTGCGCCGCCTACGCGCTCCAGTTCGCCTTCCTGCAAAACCCGTAATAACGCGGCTTGTGCGCGCGGCGACAGTTCGGCGACTTCGTCGAGGAAAATCGTGCCTTTGTCGGCGCGTTCGAATTTGCCGGCTTTGCTTTGTGTGGCGCCGGTAAAGGCGCCGCGCTCGACACCGAAGAGTTCGGCTTCAATCAGCTCGGGCGGGATGCAGGCGCAGTTGATGGCGACGAAAGGCTGATTGCTGCGGTCGCTGCCGGCGTGCAGCCCTTTGGCAAAGGCTTCTTTGCCGACGCCGGTTTCGCCTTCGAGCAACACGGCGGCTTTGCTTTTGGAGGCTTTGTTGAGCATCTCGCACACGTGGCGGAAGGCGGGGGATTCGCCCACGGCGTCAAACAGGCTGTCTTGCTCGAGCAGGTCGTTTTGCTTGCGGTGTTTGAGTTCATCCAACTCGCTGCGCAGACTGAACAATTCTTCTTCCACTGGATCGGGCAGCATGGAGCGTTCCAAATCGGTGGTTTCGTCCCATTCTTCTATCGGTTTGCCGATGATGTGGCAGTGGGTATGCCCCATAGCTTCGCATTGGGTTTCGGTAAAGGCAATCTGTTTGCCCATGAAATAGCTGCTGTACCCGCTGGCATAGCCGAGTAAAGTCCAGCACACCGGCTCTTGGCTGATGCCGTTTTTCTTTTTGTGATAGGCCACTTCAAACGAATCTTCCCATGCAAACACGCCGTAAAACTTGCCGTGCTCGATGTCGATATCGAGTGTAACGGGCGTCACTTTTACCATGCCGCGGGTGGTGTGCAGCTGGGGGCCGACCAGAAATGCGTCTTTCGGGTCGCTGCTGGAACGCACTTTTTTGGCGATTTCGGCATCCTGCACGCCGGCGTAATAGCCGTAGCGCATGAAAAAGCGTTTGGCCCGCTCTTTGCCCAAAGATTCGACCAAATCTTCGCGCAGCCGCCATAAGGCGTAGGCGTGGCTCAGCAGCATGCGCTGTTCGCAAAACCATATTTTTCCGTTCTCTACATCAAACCTGATTTGATCGATCAGGTCTTGTTTGTCTATCTGCCCTGTTTGGTGCGGTGACATAGCATTGCTCCTTTGTAAGCATGATTCAGACGGCCTTTATTCGTTTGTTTGTATCTGAATGCCTGTCTGAAAAAACGGTTTTCAGACAGGCATTTGATGGCGCCCTGCTTACTAATATTCACACCTATCAATATTTTGTCAAATATTTCAATGATTTTTATAACTTGTATCACTATGTTTTATATACATATTTTCAATCCTGTTTGATTATTTGGTGAAAACGGCTGCTGCGCTTCACCAAATGATGAAATATTTTCCCTGCTTGTCTTTCATATCTCTGCCGCATATTTGCCCATCAAATTTTTATTCTTCTAATTATCAATAAATTGTGATTGAAAGTTGGGTTTGGCATCAAAAATGCTAGGTCTTTCATACGGCCTGCCCGTTTAAGAAAGGAAGTGGATGAATATGCAAACAACTGCACCGGCCAGATTTGTCAAGTATGTCCGGGTACGCAGCGAGCCGGATGCCCGTTTTGTCGAATTTGACTTTGCGATTAACGACCCGTCGCTGTTTGTGGAGCTCATCATGCCGAAAGACTGTTTTGATGTGTTCTGCCGACGCAACGAAGTTGTGTACATGACCGAAGAGCAAGCGGAGAAAAACGACGAAGAAGCCGCCAAATGGCGCTACGGCACCGAAGCCGAGCTGCGGTAAACCGCCAACACCACAATAGCTGAGGCACACGGTTTCAGACAGGCATTTAAGTGAAGGCCGTCTGAAAACAGTTAGCTCCGCAGCCATAACCATCCCCCGAGGAGAAGGAGAAACAGAATGTCTTTGGAAATCAAAACCGCCACCATCGACCCCGTGCGCCAAACCTACGCGCACATCGCCCGCCGCTTCGGCGAGAAGCCCGCTTCCCGCTATCAGGAAGCCACTTACGACGCCCAAGCCGCCGTCAATTTCCATTACCGCCCGCTCTGGATGCCCGAAAAAGAGCTGAACGATCCCACTCACACCGCGCTGACCATGCAGGACTGGTACGCGCTGAAAGACCCGCGCCAGTTTTACTACGGTGCTTATGTGCAAAACCGCGCCAAGATGCAGGACACGGCCGAGAGCAACTATGCCTTTTTTGAAAAGCGCAATCTAGCTTCGCTGATTGAAGAAAGTGTGAAAACGCGCATCATCACCGGCCTGTTGCCGCTGCGCCATGTCGAGCAAACCGCCAACCTGAACATGATGTCGTGCTGCGCCTACGGCTACGGCACCGCTTTAACCCAAGCCTGCTTATATGCCGCGATGGACCGCTTGGGCATCGCCCAATACCTCTCGCGCATCGGCCTCTCGTTGGACGACAACAGCGGCGAATCTTTGGCCGTGGCCAAAAAAGCATGGATGGAAGACCCCGCGTGGCAGGGCGTGCGCGCTTTGTGCGAAGAGCTGCTGGTGCATAAAGACTGGGGCGAATTGTTCGTTGCCCAAAATCTGGTGGTGGATACCTTGCTGAACATCGTTTTCTATCAGCACTTCGACAACTGGCTTTCTGCCAACGGCGCGCGCGATATTTCCATGTTGACCGAATTCATGCAGTCCTGTCTGAAAGACCAAGCCGGCTGGGCAGACAACGTATTGAAAACGCTGGCCGCCGAAAACGAAGCCAACCGCGAACAGCTCAAGAGCTGGATGGAAAAATGGCAGGAAAAAGCCTTTGCCGCCTACCGCCCCATCATTGCCGACCTGTTTGGCGGCGAAGCCGAAAACATATTGGCCGAAACCGCCGCCCAAATCCAACAGCGCGCCGCGAAAACCGGATTAATCGAAAAAGGAAAATAAGCATGAGTTCAAAAGTTTATCTCGCCCTGCAAGACAACGACACTTCCCGCTACATCGTAGAAGCCATCGAGCAAGACAACCCCGACGTGGTGGTCATCCACCAGCCCGCCATGATCCGCATGGAATGCGAAGGGCAATTGGTTGTTAAGAAGGCCACCGTGGAAGAAAAAATGGGTCAAAGCTGGGACGTGCAGGAGCTGCATCTGAATTTGGTCACCATCGGCGGCAATGTGGATGAGGATGATGAACAACTCACCTTAAGCTGGAACCGCTGAGCAAATAAACTTTAATTTCTGCTACGGCGTTGCTGCGCCTTGCCGTACTACCTGTACTGTCTTCGGCTTGCTGCCTTGTATCAGAAATAAGTTTATTTGCCATTAACCATACCGCTTGAGAATAAAGAGGAGAAAAAACAATGGCAAAACTGAATTTAAAAGACAAATACCGTTTGCTCACGCGCGATTTGGATTGGGATTTTTCCTATCAAGACCGCAAAGAAGCGTTTCCGTATGAAGACTTCGAAGGCATCAAAATCACCGACTGGTCGAAATGGGAAGACCCGTTCCGCCTCACCATGGATGCCTATTGGAAGTATCAGGCCGAAAAAGAGAAAAAACTGTATGCCATTTTTGATGCGTTTGCCCAAAACAACGGCCAGTTAAACATCTCAGACCCGCGCTACGTCAACGCCATCAAAATCTTCCTGACCGGCGTTACCCCGCTCGAATATCAGGCTTATCAAGGCTACGCCCATGTGGGCCGCCAGTTTAGCGGCATCGGTGCGCGCATCGCATCGCAAATGCAGTCCATCGACGAATTGCGCCATGTGCAAACCCAAATCCATGCCATGAGCCACTACAACAAGTATTTCGACGGCTTCCAAGACTGGAGCCACATGCACGACCGCGTGTGGTATCTCTCCGTGCCGAAGTCATTCTTTGAAGACGCCCGTTCGGCCGGGCCGTTTGAATTCCTGCTCGCCATCAGCTTCGCCTTCGAATATGTGCTGACCAACCTCTTGTTCGTACCGTTTATGTCGGGCGCGGCGCACAACGGCGACATGGCCACCGTTACCTTCGGCTTCAGCGCCCAATCCGACGAAGCCCGCCACATGACGCTCGGTCTCGAAATCATCAAGTTCCTGCTTGAGCAACACGAAGACAACCTGCCCATCGTGCAGAAATGGATCGACAAATGGTTCTGGCGCGGCACCCGCCTGCTCTCCATCGTGGCCATGATGATGGACTACATGCTGCCGAACAAAGTGATGTCGTGGAAAGAAGCATGGGAAGTGTATTTCGAAGAAGCCGGCGGCGCGCTGTTTAAAGACCTCGAGCGTTACGGCATCCGCATGCCCAAATACAGCGACGTAATCGAAAAAGAAAAAGAGCACATCTCACATCAGGCTTGGTGGATTTTCTACAACTTCGGCCACGCGGCAGGCTTCCACACTTGGATTCCGGCCGACGAAGAGCTGGATTGGCTGAGCGAAAAATACCCCGACACCTTCGACAAATACTACCGCCCGCGTTGGGAATTGGCGAAAAAAATGGAAGCCGAAGGCAAGCGCTTCTATTCCAGCGGACTGCCGCAGCTTTGCCAAGTGTGCCAAGTGCCGATGGGCTTTACCGAAATGAACGGCGATGCCGGCGAAATCAGCTACCGCTGCGCCGAGTTTGAAGGCGAGCGTTACCACATGTGTTCAGACGGCTGCCACGACATCTTTGTGGAAGAACCTGAAAAATTCGCCCAATCCTGGCTGCCCGTGCATCAGATTCTGCAAGGCAACTGCGGCGGCCCCGAGCTGGAGAAAATCCTCAGCGAGTATTACCGCATCAACGTCGGCGCCGACAATTTGGACATGAAAGGTTCGCCCGACGAGCAGCGCTGGAAAGAATGGAAAGGCGTGGCCTGACAAGCAGTTTCAGACGGCCTCATCGTCAATCAATAACAACATAAAAGGAGAAACCATGCCAACTAAAGCCATCCATGAAAACTACCACGGCGACATCCGTGACCGCCGCGAAAACTTCGGCGGCAACATCTTAGTGTATGTCGGATGGGACGAACACCTGCTCTTCTGCTCCGCCAAAGCGTTTCCGCTTCCGCCGGCCATGACCTTCAAAGACTTCCGCGAGCATGTGCTGCCCGAAGGCTTTGCCCAACACCCCGACTTCGAACACATCAAGTGGAACGAAGTGCAATGGCGGCTCAACAACCAAGCCTTCTCCCCCGACGACGGCAAAACGCTGGAGCAGCTCGGTTTCGACCACAAATCGCTGCTGCGCTTCAAAACGCCCGGGCTGAACGGCTGGAACGGCACCGGCGTGTAGAAAGGGGGAAACCATGAGCTATCAAGTAACGGTAGAACCCACCGGCGACGTGATCGAAGTGGAAGAAGGCCAAACCATTTTGGCCGCTGCGCTGCGGCAAGGCGTTTGGCTGCCGTTTGCCTGCGGACACGGCACCTGCGGTACCTGCAAAGTGCAGGTTACCGAAGGCTACGGCGACCTCGGCAACGCTTCCCCCTTCGCCCTGATGGACGTCGAGCGCGACGAAGGTAAAGTGCTGGCCTGCTGCTGCATGCCCGAATCGGATATGACCATCGAAGCCGATATCGACGTCGATCCCGATTTCTTGGGCTACACGGTGGAAGACTACACCGCCACCGTCACTGCGCTGAAGCCGCTTTCGCCCACCATTCTCGGCATCACCCTGAAACTCGACCGACCCATGAAATTTCAGGCAGGCCAATACATCAACCTGCAAGTGCCGGGCGTGGAAGGCACGCGCGCTTTTTCGATTGCCAACCCGCCGTCTATGGCCGACACGGTTGAGCTGCATGTGCGCAAAGTAGAAGGCGGCGCGGCCACCACTTGGCTGCACGAAAGCCTGAAAGAAGGCGACGAGCTGCCGCTTTCCGGCCCTTACGGCCAATTCTTCGTGCGCAAGTCCGACGGTCAAGACGCGATTTTCATTGCCGGCGGTTCGGGCTTGTCCAGCCCCGAATCCATGATTTTGGATTTGCTGGAAGAAGGCGACAGCCGCCGGATTTACCTGTTTCAAGGCGCGCGCAATGTGGCCGAACTCTACCACCGCGAGCTGTTTGAAAAGCTGGCCGAAGAGCATGAAAACTTCCACTACATCCCGGCGCTCAACGCCGCCCTGCCGGAAGAAAACTGGGAAGGCTTCAACGGTTTCGTGCACGAAGCCGTGGCCGATTACTTCAACAACCGTTGCAGCGGCCACAAAGCCTATCTCTGCGGCCCGCCGCCGATGATCGAAGCCGCCATTACCACGCTGATGCAAAGCCGCCTGTTTGAGCGCGACATCCACATGGAGCGCTTCCTCACGGCCGCCGACGGCAGCGAAACACAAACCCGTTCGGCCTTGTTTAAGAAAATCTAAACCATGATTCAGATGTTCGGACAGGCCGTCTGAAAAAACCAAAACCAATAACGAGGAGAAAGCCGTGAGTAAAAAACTTAAAGCGGCCATTATCGGGCCGGGCAACATCGGCACCGACTTACTGATGAAAATGAAGCGTTCCGAGTGGATAGAGCCGGTGTGGATGGTCGGCATCGACCCGCAATCCGAAGGCTTGAAGCGCGCCCGCGACATGGGCATCAAAACCAGCGACACGGGCGTGGACGGCCTGTTGCCGTATGTGAAAGAAGACGACATCCGCATCGCCTTCGACGCCACGTCCGCTTATGTGCATGCCGAAAACAGCCGCAAGCTCAACGAGCAGGGCGTGATCATGATCGACCTCACGCCCGCCGCCATCGGCCCTTTCTGCATTCCGCCCGTGAATCTGAAAGCACACGCCGAAAAGCTGGAAATGAACGTGAACATGGTTACCTGCGGCGGCCAAGCCACCGTGCCAATGGTGGCAGCCATTTCCCGCGTTCAGCCGGTTAGCTACGGAGAAATCATTGCTACCGTGTCGTCCAAATCGGTCGGCCCCGGCACCCGCGCCAACATCGACGAATTCACCCGCACCACCGCGCAGGCCGTGGAAAGCGTGGGCGGCGCCAAAAAAGGCAAGGCCATCATCATCATCAATCCGGCCGAACCGCCTTTGATGATGCGCGACACCATCCACTGCCTCACTGAAAGCGAACCCGACCAAGCCGCGATTACCGAATCGGTACACCGCATGGTGGCCGACGTGCAACGCTATGTGCCGGGCTACACGCTGGTCAACGGCCCCGTGTTCGACGGCAACAAAGTGTCGATTTTCATCGAAGTGAAAGGCTTGGGCGACTTCCTGCCGCCTTTTGCCGGCAACCTCGACATCATGACCGCCGCCGGTTTGCGCACTGCCGAAATGTTTGCCGAAGAAGCGGCCAACGGCGTTTTAACCCTGCCCGCACGCTAAGGAGAACGACATGGATTTAAAAGGTAAAAAAGTTACCCTGCATGATATGAGCCTGCGCGACGGCATGCACGCCAAACGCCATCAGATTTCTTTAGACGAAATGGTAAACATCGCCACCGGTCTCGACGAATCCGGTATGCCGCTGATCGAAGTAACCCACGGCGACGGCTTGGGCGGTGCGTCGCTCAACTACGGCTTTCCTGCCCACAGCGACGAAGAATACCTCGGCGCCGTGATTCCCAAAATGAAGCAGGCCAAAGTGTCGGCACTGCTTTTGCCCGGCATCGGCACCGTTGACCACCTCTTGATGGCCAAAGACTTGGGCGTGTCGTGCATCCGCGTGGCTACGCACTGCACCGAAGCCGACGTTTCCCAACAACACATCACCAAATCCGCCGAGCTGGGCTTGGATACCGTCGGCTTTCTGATGATGGCGCACATGGTGCCCGCGGCCAAACTGATCGAGCAGGCCAAGCTGATGGAAGGCTACGGCGCCAACTGCATCTACTGCACCGATTCGGCGGGTTACATGTTGCCCGAAGAAGTGGAAGAGAAAATCGGTGCGCTGCGCCAAGCCCTGAAGCCCGAAACCGAACTGGGTTTCCACGGCCATCACAACCTCGGCATGGGCATCGCCAACTCGCTGGCCGCCATCAACGCCGGCGCCAACCGCATCGACGGCTCTGTAGCGGGCTTGGGCGCAGGCGCGGGCAATACGCCGCTGGAAGTGTTTGTGGCGGTGTTGGAGCGCATGGGCGTCGAGCACGGTACCGACTTATTCAAACTGATGGACGTGGCCGAAGACCGCGTGGTGCCGATTATGGACCACCCCATCCGCGTCGACCGCAACGCGCTCACGCTGGGTTATGCGGGCGTGTATTCGTCGTTCCTGCTGTTTGCCAAACGCGCCGAAGCCAAATACGGCGTGTCCGCCCGCGAAATTCTGGTGGAGCTGGGCAAGCGCGGCACCGTCGGCGGGCAGGAAGACATGATCGAAGATTTAGCACTCACTATGGCCAAGCAGAAAGGCAAAACAGCATGAGCACATTAAGCAAACAACAAATCGAACAACTGGCCGAACATTTGGAAAACGCCGAATTGCAGGCTTATGAAGTCACCAAAATCACCGACGATTTCCCCGACATGGATTACGAAGACGCCTTCGACATCCAATGGGAAATCCGCCGCCGCAAAGAAGCGCGCGGCAACAAAATCGTCGGCATGAAAATGGGGCTGACCTCATGGGCGAAGATGAGCCAAATGGGCGTGGAGCATCCCTGCTACGGCTTTCTGGCCGACTATTTCAGCGTGCCCGAAGGCGCGGCGGTGAAGCACGACGAGCTGATCCACCCGAAAATCGAAGCGGAATTGGCGTTTGTAACCAAAGCCGACCTGCGCGGCCCCGGCTGCCACATCGGCGACGTATTGGCCGCCACCGATTTCGTGATGCCCGCCATCGAAGTGATTGACTCGCGCTATAAAGATTTCAAATTCGATTTGAAATCGGTGATTGCCGACAACTCTTCTTCCAGCCGTTTCATTACCGGCGGCTGTGCCAAACCCGCGAGCGAATTGGATTTGAAAACGCTGGGCGTGGTAATGGAAATCAACGGCAAAGTGGTGCAGACCGGCGCGGGCGCGGCGGTGTTGGGGCATCCGGCGGCATCGGTCGCCATGCTGGCAAACATGCTGGCCGAGCGCGGCGAATATCTGCCGGCAGGCTCGTTTGTGATGATCGGCGCGATTACCGCCGCCGTGCAGGTGGAAAAAGGCGACTCGTTCTGCGTGCATTTCCAAGATTTGGGCAGCATCAGCGGCCGTTTTGAATAACTTTGTTGCGACAACCGTTACTTAATAGCAGCACCGTCATACTCGGGCTTGACCCGAGTATCTCCAAACGTGACCGAAGCGCAAGATACCGGGGCTAGCCCGAGTATGGCGGGTGAACTGTTTTTAAGCTAATTCATTATCGTTGTTTCAATAGAAACAAAAACCTAAAGAAAGGAAACAACCATGCCGATTATTCAAGTCCACATGATGGAAGGCCGTACCGACGAGCAAAAAGAAGCCGTCATCCGCGAAGTAACCGAAGCCATGGTTCGCGCCGTGGGTGCGCCGAAAGAATCGGTGCGCGTGCTGATCAACGAAATGCCCAAGCAGCATTTCGGCATCGGCGGCGAGTCGGCCAAAGCGAAGGGGCGTTGATGTTTCAGACGGCCTGTCTGAAAACAAGAGGCCGTCTGAAAACGAGCTTTGCGAGTTTCGCTAAAACCGCGAAGGAGGAAACATGGGCTACACCGTATGTATTAAAGACCCGAGCGGTTCGGCCGCCTGCACGCGCAGTATTACCGTGTATGAAGGCCAAACCCTGCTGGCCGCTTCCGAACAGATGGGGCAGCACGCCATTTCGGTGGGTTGCCGCGGCGGCGGATGCGGTGTGTGCCGGATACGGATTTTGTCGGGCTGCTACCGCAAAAAAGCGATGAGCAAAACCCACATCAACGAGCAGGATTTGGCCGAAGGCGTGGTGCTGGCGTGCCGGGTTTTTCCCGAAAGCGATATGGAGATCGTGAGCGAGCCGCCCCCGCCGCCCTACAACCCGTTTATTTAATTCATTCAAGACAACAACCACAAACCGAACAACGAATAGGAGAGACATCATGAGAAAAGGTGTAATGCGTCCCGGACACGTACAAATCCGCGTATTGGACATGGAAGAAGCCGTCAAACACTACGGCGATTTGCTGGGTCTGATTCCCACCGGCAGCGACGAACAAGGCCGCCGCTATTTCAAAGGCTGGACGGAAGTAGACAGCTTCTCCGTCGTGCTGCGCGAAACCGACCATGCCGGCATGGATTTCATGGCCTTCAAAGTGATTGACGAAGCCACCTTAGACAAACTGCGCCAAGAATTAATCGATTTCGGCGGGCTGGACGTGGAAGACATTCCCGCAGGCGAATTGAAAGGCTGCGGCCGCCGCGTGCGCTTTACCGCGCCCACCGGCCATGTGTTCGAACTGTTTGCCACCAAAGACCAGCCCGGTAAGTACGGCGTGGGCGAGCGCAACCCCGAAGCCTGGCCGCGCGATTTGAAAGGCATGAAAGCCACCCGTTTCGACCACTGCCTGCTCTACGGCGACGACCTCGACCGCACCTACGATTTGTTCACCAACGTATTGGGCTTCGACTTGGCCGAGCAAGTGCTCACGCCCGACGGCACCCGCGCCGCGCAGTTCCTCACCTGCTCGATGAAGGCGCACGACGTGGCCTTTATCCGCCATGCCGAAAAAGGCAAATTCCACCACGCCTCGTTTTATCTCGAAACGTGGAACGACGTGCTGATGGCCGGCGACTTGATTGCCATGACCAACACGTCCATCGACATCGGCCCGACCCGCCACGGCCTCACCCACGGCCAAACGATTTATTTCTTCGACCCCTCGGGCAACCGCAACGAAGTGTTTGCCGGCGGCGACTATCACTATCCCGACCACCCGCCCGTAACCTGGGATGCCGAGCAGTTAGGCAAAGCCATTTTCTACCATGACCGCGTGCTCAACGAGCGTTTCTTAACCGTATTGACTTAAGTTGCATGTTCAGACGGCCTGTCTGAAACAAGAGGCCGTCTGAAAATGGATAGCCGTCATACTCGGGCTTGCCCCGAGTATCCCCGAGTAGGACGGCACGGTTATTGATTAAGTATCGAGCGGTCTGACCGTTCTTTTCAGACAGGCATCTAAGACCGTCTGAAAAAACCTTGCACAAACCCTATCGCAAATAAACTTAACAAAGCAGTGCGTCATACTCGGGCTTGACCCGAGTATCCCCCGAGGTTGCCGAAAACCAAGATATCCGGCATGACATATATAAGTTTATTTGCCCTATCAAAATAGAGGCAGCAACATGAAAGAATTCAAACATTTTATCAACGGCGAATATGTCGGCTCCGCCGGCGGCAAAACCTTTGAAAACCGCAATCCGGTCGACAACAGCCTGATCGGCATAGTGCACGAAGCCGGCAAAGAAGAAGTCGATGCCGCCGTAGCCGCCGCCCGCGCCGCGCTCAAAGGTTCGTGGGGTAAGCTCACCCAAGCCCAACGCATCCGGCTCTTAAACAAAGTGGCCGACCGCATCAACGAGCGTTTCGACGAGTTTCTCGAAGCCGAATGCCGCGACACCGGCAAACCGCGCAAAATGGCCGCACACATCGACATCCCGCGCGGCGCCGCCAACTTCAAAGCTTTCTCCGAAACCCTGGCCAACCACCCCACCGAAGCCTTCCGCCTCGACACGCCCGACGGCACCGGCGCCGTCAACATCGGCCACCGCACCCCCAAAGGCGTGGTCGCCGTGATTGCGCCGTGGAACCTGCCGCTGCTGTTAATGACCTGGAAAGTCGGCCCCGCCTTGGCCTGCGGCAACACCGTGGTTGTGAAGCCGTCTGAAGAAACCCCCGCCACCACCACGCTGCTGGGCGAAGTGATGAACGAATGCGGCGTGCCGCCCGGCGTGTTCAACGTCGTGCACGGCTTCGGCCCCAACTCCGCCGGCGCGTTCCTTACCGAACACAAAGGCATCGACGCCATCACCTTCACCGGCGAAACCCGCACCGGCGAAATCATCATGAAAGCCGCCGCCGTCGGCCTGCGCAACATCTCAATGGAATGCGGCGGCAAAAACCCCGCCATCGTGTTTGCCGACTGCGATTTGGAAAAAGCCGTCGAAGGCACCATGCGCTCCGCCTTCGTCAACTGCGGCCAAGTCTGCCTCGGCACCGAGCGCGTGTATGTAGAACGCCCGCTGTTCAACGACTTCGTGCGCCGCATGAAAGAAGAAGCCGCCAAACTCAAACCCGGCCGCCCCGAAGACCCCGAAGCCAACTTCGGCCCCTTGGTCAGCCAGGAGCACCGCAACAAAGTGCTGTCGTACTACAAACTGGCCGTGGAAGAAGGCGCCACCGTAGAAATCGGCGGCGGCGTGCCCGACATGGGCGAAGCCCTCAAAGACGGCGCCTGGGTCGAGCCGACCATCTGGACAGGCCTGCCCGACGACGCCCGCGTCATCCGCGAAGAAATCTTCGGCCCCTGCTGCCACATCCGTCCCTTCGATACCGAAGAAGAAGCCGTCGCACTGGCCAACGACACCGACTACGGCCTCGCCGCCGCCATCTGGACGGAAAACAGCAGCCGCGCCGTGCGCGTGGCCGAGCAGATGGAAGCCGGCATCGTGTGGGTAAACAGCTGGTTTTTGCGCGATTTGCGCACCGCATTCGGCGGCGCCAAACAGTCCGGCATCGGCCGCGAAGGCGGCGTACACGGCCTCGAGTTTTACACCGAGCTGAAAAACATCTGCATCAAGATGTAAGGCAGGCCGTCTGAAAGCGGGCTGTGCGGTTCTAAAGACCGTAGGGCGGGCATCCCTGCCCGCCTCCCAACAACCCGACAACCCATAACAAAAGGCCGTCTGAAATTTCAGACGGCCTCACGGAGAAATACCATGACCCAAGACGACATCAAACGCTTCGGCACCATGCTCTACCAAGCCATGACCGGCCGCCAAGCCATCCGCCCGCTCACCGAACAAGCGCCCGACATCACCATCGAAGACGCCTACCACATCTCCCAAGCCTTCCTGCAACACCGCTTGGACGCCGGAGAAAAAGTCATCGGCAAAAAAATCGGCCTCACCTCGCACGCCGTCCAATCCATGCTCAAAGTTGACCAGCCCGATTTCGGCTTCCTCACCGACAAAATGGTATTCAGCCAAGGGCAAGACATGCCCGTCAGCCAAATGCTGATGCAGCCGCGCGCCGAGGGCGAAATTGCCTTCGTGCTGAAAAAAGACCTCAACGGCCCCGGCGTGACCGCCGCCGACGTCATCGCCGCCACCGAATGCGTGATGCCGTGTTTTGAAATCGTCGATTCCCGCATCGAAAACTGGCAAATCAAAATCCAAGACACCGTCGCCGACAACGCCTCCTGCGGCCTCCTGATTCTCGGCGATACCGCCGTCAGCCCGCGCCAAGTCGATTTGCGCACCTGCGGCATGGTTGTCGAGAAAAACGGCAAAATCATCAGCACCGGCGCCGGCGCCGCCGCCCTCGGCAGCCCCGTCAACTGCGTCGCCTGGCTCGCCAACACCCTCGGCAGCTTCGGCATCCCGCTCAAAGTCGGCGAAATCATCCTCTCCGGCGCGCTGGTGCCGCTGGAAAACGTGAGCGCAGGCGATTTCATGTCGGTATCCATCGGCGGCATCGGCAACGCTTCGGTGTTGTTTGGCTGAAGCCGGATTTAAAAAGCGTATCACATTAAGATACACTGAGGCCGTCTGAATGATTTTTCAGACGGCCTGCGTTTGTTTTGAAGTGGAGATAAATATCTGAAACAGCGTTCGTATGCTTACGCTGCTTGCCCTAAGCCAACATTAAAGATGCCTGTCTGAAACCTTTTCAGACAGGCAATTCCATTATGACGATATATCGGTTTAGATAATCAATATCCGACCAGTTCAATAATGAACATTGATGATGACTTTATCTCTGTATTCGCCTGCGCGATAGTCGGCAGAATCAACCGTGGCGTAAACATTATACGTTTGTGCCGAGCCGTTGCCTCTGCCGCTCACTCCGTTGCCTATGTCCCGGCTTGTCGCCGTATCGCCCCACACAGCCCCGTTCATGCCGGCGGCTGAGCGCAGCTGATATGGTATGCGGTCGGGATTGCCTGTTTGAACGGCTCTCATTTCTCCGGCTCCGTCCGAATGGCCGTTTGAGGGCATCAGGCCGATGTTGTAAGGCGTATTTGAGGTGCAGGTAACGTTGAAGGAAGTCTGCCCCTGCAAATTGGCTGCCGTCGGGCCGACTGTGCCGAAATGAATATCTTGCGGCGCGTCGACACGGCAGTTTTGAATCACTGTGGCTGATACTTCAAATGGGAACCTTAAATTTCCGAAACTGCTTTCAGGGCAAGCTTTGGGTGTATCTTCGGACGTTTCGTAGAAGGTCATTGCTGTAGAGTTGCCGGCAAAGCTGGTCGTATAGCGCCCGGGTGCAATGCCGGTTTGAGCCGGATTCAGCTTGGCATAAACGGGAAACGTTATGGATTGGGGACGGAAGATGGAAGGAACCTCGATAACTTTATTGATAGATTTTCCGACACGCTGGTTGGTGGCTGCCAAAATAGTTGTATGGTTCGGATCTCCATAGAGATTATAGGTCAAAATCCCTGAAGCGCAGGAACCGTTGCGGCACATACGGCGGGGATCTAAGGCACGCGGTGTTACCCGACCACCATCTGCCGTCAGACAAACATTAAATTTTTGAGGGCTCCATTGGGCGGCTGTTTTCTCGCATGTAACCGTTACTTGTGCCTGTGTTGTCCACGACCGGCCGTCAAGCCAATCGACATTGCCGAAGTTCACCGGCTCCATCGTTGCCGTACACTTTGCCCAAGCTTCTTGTGCGGGCAGCAGCCCCAGCAGTGTTGCGGACAATGCGGCGGCAAATAATCGGGAGGATTTGCGTACCCGCTGTGGCTTTTTCGCTATTTTGTCGAGTTCGTACATATCGTTTCACCTAAATCAGGCAGGCTGCCTTTATATTGTTCCGCCCGATAGTCTATATCAAACCTGCATTCGCCGCCGTTTTCCGGCAGCCGCACCGTGAAGCGGTTGCGCCCTTCTGCCAAATGTTCGATAAATGCGCGGCCGTCAAAGCCGACCACGGCTACGGGCGTGCCGTCTTCGCGGTTAATTACTGAGCCGTCTTTTACAAAGAGGCCGTCTGAATATTTCAGGGTCAGGGAAGCGGCGCGCATGATGCTGAACTTGAAATCCACGGCCACGCCGGAGCGTTCGGTCGGCACTGCCTGCACGCGCGAGCGTTCGGCCTGTACGTTTTGCGGCAAATCAGTAATGTCGATATCGAGCGTGTTTTTCTGGTAAGCCGATAAATTGGGCACCAGCAGCAGGCCTTTGCGGTTGGTTTTGCCGACGGTGTTGTTAAACAGCATCACCGGCACGTCGGCCATGCCGCCCGCGCTGACGACGGCAAAGCTGTCGTTGACGGTGCGGGTGGCGAATACGTCGCCCCGCATCAGAACGATTCCGCCGCGCACTCCTGCATTCCAATTGGTAACGCCGCGGGTGTTATATACGCTGCCTCTGAAATCGCCGTATTGGGTATCGTAGTTCAGATAGCCGTTCAGATGGCCTTGCCGCTTGGCGTGGCTGCTGCTTTGCTGCTGCCAGCCGATGTTCCAAGAAGGGCTGCCCAATCCTGATGAGGATTTGCTTACAGAGAGGCGGTGGGTTTGGTTGCTGCTGCCGTCCCGCTGGCTGCTGGCGTTGGCGGAGTAGCCTTTATCCAAGCTGAGCGACACGCCGCCGTAGATGCTGCGCTGTTCGCTGTTGTTGAAATTGTGTGCGGCATTCAGATACACGCCGATGCGTTTGCCGATATTAAAATTCCAGTTGAACGTGCCGATTTTATCGGTTTGCTGCTCGGCGCTGCGTTTGTTGTGCAGGTAAGAGAGTGCAAATGCGCCCAGCTTCGGGCTGCTCCAGCCGAGCGAGGCGGAAGCTGTGCGGGTGTGGCCGGGTTCGGGCTGAAATTCTTCTTGATCAATGATTCTGCTTAATTCTGAAAAGCTGTTGCCGTAGTGGCTCCAGCCTGCGCCAAACGACCACGGGCCTTTTTGCGTGCTGAAAAACACGCTGCTTTGCGCGCCTTTGTGTTGTTTGAAACGGCTTTGTGCATAGCTGAGGTTCAGTTGCCCCAGCGAACCGATTACCGTGTTTGCCGCTGCGCCGAACTGGCGGTATCCGCCGCCGCCCTGTGCATGAAGCTGGCCGGTTAAAAAGTGGCTGATGCCGTAGCGCACCGCGCCGCTGCCGACCAGTTTTTTGTCGTAATCGAAATTGCGCAGGCCATAGCCGCGCCGTAAATAACCGGCTTCCAGCGACCATTCGTTCAAGCCTTTGGCTAGCATGCCCGTGCCTCGGTACAGAGGCATATCCACCACAACCTGCCGGCCTAATACGTCTGTGGCCACCACTTGCGCCGTTCCGCTGCCGCTGATGGAAGGCGGCAGAGTGATTTCATATTTGCCGGCACCCACCTCTTGGCTATATTGCTTCACGCCGTTCAAATATAAATCCACCGTGCCGGGCAGGGTGGTTTCGCCCAGATAAGAGCGCAAAGGGGCGGTGTTGCGCCACGGCTGCGTGCGGTAAGTATGCTCGAGCTTGATGCCGCCCAAACGCGAGCTGCTGCCGCCCAACTGCCCGGCCAAAATATCGCCCGCCGTCAACACCAAGCCCTGCTCAGGCCAAGTGCTGCGCCAATAAGTATCCAAACGCACGTTTTTATCGACGTTGCGTCTGTTTTCTTTGTGCCGGTTCCAAAGATGGTTATGGCTCAGGTAGCCGGCAGGCGTGGTCAGGCGCGATTCGGCCAAGAGGCCGTGGCTGATCCCGCCGTTGCCGTTGCGCGCCATGTTGTAATCGTAATTCAACACGCCCGCAAAACCGGCGCGGGCAATATGGTAGGCATGCTCGGTTTCTTTGCCGATTCGGGTAACGGGCAGATTCAGCCAATCCAAAGGCGCGGTCAGTGCCAAGGTTTGGTTGGCGGCATCGTATTGCACTGCCAAATCGGGTATGGTTTCCAGCCCAAGCCAGCCTGCCGCGGCTGTTTGCTGCGTTTGGCTTTCTTGGTTGTCAATCTCGGGCAGGTTTTCAGACGGCCTTTCCGAAGCAGTCGGTTCGGTTTCGGATTCATGTGCGGCGGAATCCGTATTGGTTGCAGATACGGCAGTGCCGTCGGTATCGGCAGCCCTTGCTTCGGCCTGCTTGGCTTGCCGCACATGCGAATGCGGCACGCGGATACCTAAAGAAACAAGCGTATCCGTTTGCACGAACAAACGCCCGTGATGCGACATGAATTGAAACAGGCCGTCTGAAGTGCTGCCGTTTACCGACACTTGCGGATACACCGGCAGCCACCCGTCTGTATAAGCGGCTGCTTTAGGAACGGGCGGTGCGGCGCATGTTTGAAATGCACAAACAGAAAGCAACACGCCGGCGGTAATCCGTTTTAACGGAAATGCAGTATTAATGTACCGCACCTTGAACCTCCGGCTTTATCTGCCGACCGTTTACCGTAGCCGACAACCCGCCGTTTTTGAATGAAGCAGGTGCGGCATCCAGCGTGTTTTTCCAAGTGTTTCCCGGCAGCACATATCCTGCCAACCCATTGATCAACGCCTGCTCCTTCCCACCTGTTTTGACAGACAGATGGCTCAATTGGGCATAAGCCTTACCGATGTTTTTAACAGTTAGTACGGCTTTGCCGTCAGGCGCGCGTTCAACACGCCATTGCAGATTGGCTTCGGGGGAATCCGTTTGATTTAAAAACAGAGGAATAGAATAACGCAACACAAATTGCAGGCTGCCGCCCGGCTTTTCTTCGGGCGCAGGAAGCTCGTCCACTATCAGGCGGAACGCCTCTTCCTGTTGTCCGGCAGGTTTGGTTCGGATAACTCGGAATTGTTGCGCGCCACCGGCCGCCAGTTTCACCATCGGCGGGCTGGCTACTACGTCGCCGCTGGGCGTGAGTACGTCTTTGCCTTTGTCATCTTGGTGCCAACGGTACACGCGCACTTGGGCGGTAAGCGGTTTGCCGCCCGTGTTGGTTAACGTGAAAACGCCTGCCCGTTGTTTAACGGGCAGGGATAAACCGGTCGGGCTGACTTGCAGACCGGCGGCAAAAGCGCCGGATACTGCACCCAGCGCCAAACCGGCCAACAAGCATGCCTTTTGATATTTCAGGCTTGCCATATCTGTATCAGCTTTGATGTGATTGAAAAATTGAATTAATAAGAAACTTCGACAGCCACACGGTCAATATAGCGGCCTGCTGTTTTATCCAGCTCGGTTCCGGCCACTTTGCCGTAAACAAGGTGATGGATGGGTGAAGCAATACCTTCACCTCTACCTGTCAGTGTATTTACATTTTTTTGGTTACCCCAAGCTTGGCTATAACCGTCATCTTTATAGAGCGTATAAGCAATTTTATCGTTGGCGGTAGCGGCAGCTGAACCGGTCAAACCGCTCATTGTGCCTGCTCCTGTGGTGCTGCTGGTGCTATCCGGTGTTAAAGCAATTTGGTAAGGCGTGCCTTTGGTACATTTGACTTGAATGCCTCCACCTGCTCCTGCTTTGCTTAAGCGTTTTACATCGGCTGTACTGTTGGAAAGATGCTCACCGAAATCGATATCTGCTCCGGCTGAAGGCGTTGTTAGTTCTTGAGTAGGTGCATTACCTGTGCTGGTTTCTACCTGGCAAACAGGCATAATACGGATGGTCACATGGAATTCAGAACTTACGCTCTCTGCATAAGCCATACCGGATGCTGACAATGCAGCCATAGTTGAAGTGAGTACGAATAATTTTTTAACCGCTTTCATGTGTTTAAGTCCTTATTTATTAAAATTTTTAATTTTTACCCGACAAATTCAGATACCAGAAATCTATTTATCAGACCGCTTGTATCACAGGTAACGGACAGAATTATTATTCCAATTGAAAGTAACATCAAGTTATTTTCAAATCGTTACACAACTAAACAAATTTTATGTGGGTTTTTGGACAAACTTCTCCACGCGGCCTTTTCAATCTGCCAAAAATTCAGTTTCCCCCACACTGTCGATCTGCCATTTTCCATGCTCAAACCTAAGCCGCGATACTGAAGCATTATCTACACTCCGGTAAATGATGCTGTTGAAATCAATATTTTTCAAAATAGAAGTAATCGCTATTCCGTGCGCCACCACCAACACCTTTTGCGCGCCGTTGCTGCGTTCGGCCACTTCCGCCATGCCGTTTTTCAAGCGTGTGACAAACTGTGTTTCGTTTTCAGCCAAACCCAGCTCATCCAGAGCCGCTACGGTTTCGGCCAGCAGATGGTGGTCGGCATTTTGATAAGCCTGTTTCCATGCCTGCACATCGGCCAAACCTAAAGATGCGGCAATCATTTCATGCAGCTTATGGCTGAATTCTCCTTCAAACCCACCGAAGCAATATTCACGCAAATCAGGCAGTTGCACCAAGGGCAAATCGGCCTGCCCTTGATAGGTCAAAATAATTCGGGCAGTTTCAGCGGCACGGGGGGCGGTGCTGGAAAATGCTGCATCAAAACGGATTTTGTGCACTGCCAAACCACGGCCTAAACGGGCGGCAACATCCCGCCCTTCCTGAGTGAGGGGAGAATCACTCCAGCCTTGCAGGCGGCCTATGGTGTTGAACACGGTTTTGCCGTGTCGCACAAGATAGATTTGCAGAGACATGCTTTTTCCTTTCTATTGATTTTTCAGACAGGCATTATAAACGGCAGATACCCGGCCTGCCGTTTTAAATTAAGACGTGAATACCGTCTTACCACAAACAAAACAATGCCTGTCTGAAAGCTTGTTCAGACAGGCATAATCCCTTTCACATCAAGCCGCTTCCCAATAATCGATGTAAAGCTGCAATTCCAGATTATTGCGCCATTCATTAGCTACCGGTCGGTAAACCGTGCGGATGCGCTCGGGGATTTCCTCCGTGCAGCGCCAAAACATAGCTTCAAATTGGCATCCTTCTTTTTGCAGCCACACTTTTTTATGGTTCACACCCATTGCCTGCTGGCGGATAACGGCAAACTCATCGGTAAAACTCGGCGGCGCGAAGCCCTGCCCCCAAACCTGCCCTGCCAGATTCTGCGCCTGCGCCAGTGTGATTTCCACAGCGGGCAGGCTGCCGTCGGTAATATAGGTTTGCGACAAATCATCTTCACAGAGCAGCTCACCCACAATGCGCTCAAATGCTTCTTGAAACCTGCCCACATTTTCCGCAGCGATGCTCAAGCCCGCCGCCATCGCATGGCCGCCGAATTTCAAAATCAGGTCGGGATAACGCTTCGACACCAAATCCAGCGCATCGCGCAAATGCAGCTTGGGGATGGAGCGGCCGGAGCCGCGCACTTCGCCGTTATCCGCCGGCGCAAACACAATGGCGGGGCGGTAAAAACGGTCTTTCAAACGGCTGGCAACAATGCCGACCACGCCTTGATGAAAATCTTCGCGATAGGCCGTAACCGTGGTTTGGCCGGCCGGTAACGTTTCAGGGAACGCGTCCAACGCATCTTGCAGCATCGATTGCTCGATTTCGCGCCGCTCGATATTCAAATCATTGAGTTGCGCGGCAAACTGTTGCGCCGTTTCAGCGCTATCAGCGAGCAGGCAGGCAATGCCGAGCGACATATCGTCCAAACGCCCCGCCGCATTGATGCGCGGCCCCAACGCAAAGCCCATATCGAAAGGCTGCGCCTTGCGCCAATCGCGCTTGGCCGCCTCAAACAAAGCGCGGATACCGTGGCACATCTTGCCCGCCCTCATCCGCTTCAAGCCCTGCGACACCAAAATGCGGTTATTGTGATCCAGCGTCACCACATCGGCCACCGTGCCCAACGCCACCAAATCCAGCAGATCAGCCAAATTCGGTTCGTGATGCCTGTCTGAAAAATGGTTACGGCTGCGCAGCTCCGAGCGCAAAGCCATCAACACATAAAAAATCACACCCACGCCCGCCAGATTTTTGCTGGCAAACGTGCAGCCCGGCTGGTTCGGGTTCACAATCAAACAATCCGGCAGCGCATCACCCGGCAAATGATGATCGGTAACCAACACATCCAAACCCAGAGCCTGCGCGTGCGCCACGCCCGCCGTGCTGGCAATGCCGTTATCCACCGTCAGCAGCAAATCCGCGCCCTGCCCCGCCGCCAACCCCGCCAACTCGGGCGTTAAACCATAACCGTGTTCAAAACGGTTGGGCACCAGAAAGTCCACCCGCGCGCCCATCACGCCCAAACCTTTCATCCCCACCGCACAAGCCGTTGCGCCGTCGGCATCATAGTCGGCCACAATCAGAATCCGCTCCCGCTTTTGCACCGCATCCGCCAAACGCACCGCCGCCGCTTCACAGTTTTGCAAGCCCTCAAACGGCAACAACCCCGCCAGCTTGTCTTGCAGCTCCTCCGGCCGCTCCACCGAACGCGCCGCACACAAACGCGCCAGCAACGGATCTGCTCCGGCGGCAATCAAAGCTTTGCAGGTTTCGGGATTAAATGTACGGGTTTGGATTTTGACAGACATTCAGATTCAAACAAAATTGGAAAACGCGTATTGTACGCTTTTTAGAAGGAATTTTCAGACAGGCATAACAGAAATTACAAACGCCTGTCTGAAAGGTTTCAGACAGGCATCGGTTAAGAATAATGCAAAAGCCAACCAGATATTAAATCACTCCAACGGAAGCCATATCTTCAAATGCTGCTACCGCATTAATACTACCATCAGCACGATTGAGATATTTCAATAAATCAGGTTTAAACGCCTGTTGGTCTTTGAATTCGAATTTCTCAATTTCATACGAACCGCTGTTGAAGAAATTCTCAACCGTTACCGAATCGGTATCGTTGTAACCCGATAAAACCAGATTGCTGCCCTCTTTGCGGAACTTGGTTTCCGCCAGCGTAATATCGGTAAAACGGATGGTGTCGGCTTCTTTGGTGCCGTTGGCAAAATCAGTGATTCTGTCCGTTCCGTGACCTTTGGCAAACACATAAGTGTCAGCTCCGCCACCGCCTTCTATATAATCGTTGCCCGTTCCGCCGATTAGTGTATCTGCGCCGCCATAACCGTAAAGTTTGTCGTTACCCGAACCGCCGTCCAGAATATCAATATTACTTTGTCCGCTAAGCGAATCATCACCTGCTCCGCCCGATAAGTAATTAAGTGATTTTTTACTGCTCAAAGAATCATTCTGTTCAGTGCCTTTTTGGATGTCTAAAGCATCTTTGCCCAAAGCTTCTGTATATTTTTCTAAATTACCTGCTTCGGATGCTTTATAAAAATACTCAGCAAACAATCCCGACAATCCGCCTAAATCTGCGCCTTGTTTGCTGTAGGCAATGAACTCGCCCAAATCCACAAACGCTTTTTGCGGGTCTTTGGCGTGTACTTCGTTGAACTTAGCCAAAACTTTTGAATAATCCAGCTTGAATTCGTTGTTTTCAATAGTAAAGCCGATTTCTTCCAGATAAGGTTTCAAACGGGTTTGGAACAACAGTCCTTTATACACGCCTTCGGCAAGCTGGTTGTAGCTTAAGGTTGAGGTGCGGTGGAAATTGGCGATTTCCTGATTTGAGGTTACATAAATGGTGTTGGACTTGCGGCCGGTAAAAGAATCCAGCGCAGCAATTTTGGCGAGGGCGGAATCAATCAGGTCGAGGTATTCTTTTGGCGGGTCCAATAAAATGCCACTAACCGTCATATTGCCATTACCAGCACCACCGGCACGAACAATGGCCGTACCTTCATTGGCAGTTTGGATATAAGGAGCCGAAAACTGCACGCCCTGCCCATAAAGCGGATCGGTTTTTGCCCATTTGTCGATTAAACCGTCGATCATGGCTTTTTGCGCTTCTTTGGTTTCGGCTGCCGAATAGGCTTTTAAATCGGCGGCCAATTCTTCGGATAACACTGCTGCCTCACGCAGATCGCGCACCCTGCCCATACCGCGCAAATTGGCGGCTTTGGCTTGCTCTTCGGTCATTTCCACCGTATCGGTGAAGCGGCTATAGATCGGATCGTCGGCCAAAAGCAGATCGCCCATTTTTTGGGTTTTACCGTCCACCGTGGTGT
The DNA here is from genome assembly GCF_000227765.1 of Neisseria wadsworthii 9715. GTDB lineage: Bacteria > Pseudomonadota > Gammaproteobacteria > Burkholderiales > Neisseriaceae > Neisseria > Neisseria wadsworthii. Next base: position 545,142 of record NZ_JH165159.1, on the reverse strand, counting down.
AGCTGCCTTCGCGTGCCAAGCGGTTGCCGTTCCCCAGATTTTGGTTGGCATTTTGATGCGCCACATTTAAAGACTGTACATTCACATCCTGCAAAGCAAACAATTCGTCTTTTTGGCTGTAGCCGTCTTGGTTCAAATCGCGCCATACGCGCAGTTTGGCGAAGTTTTCGTCTTTGGCATCAACCACACCATCGCCGTTGCTGTCGAATTCGGCCAATGCGGCAAAGCCTGTGGGGGCGGTGCT
>NZ_JH165159.1:526376-544328 GCF_000227765.1 Neisseria wadsworthii 9715 | reverse complement strand
GCGGTTGACACTTTCCCAATCTTGAGGATCAAATTTATGGCATTGGCTATTTAAAGGAAAATTATCTATGGCATCATGTGCTTTTTTTGAAAAAGCATCAAAATTATCATTTAAAAATTTTTCTGCAATATCATTAAATTGCTGATTTAAATCATTAAAGAAATCTTCATTTAGATACTCCCATGTATCGCTCAGCTTTTGCTTTCCTATATCGCCAAGCAAATCATCAAACTCTTTAGAATTTAATGCTTTATCTAATAAAAAAGAAGTAAGCATACCAGCTGCTACACTAAGTGTTGCTGCAGCAGCAAACGGTACAGAAGCGGGGAGAGCAGCAATAGCCGCCGTTGTTCCTAAAATACCAAGGGCCTTAATATTTGCAGCAACAAAATCTTTTGTTGTGGAGTCAGAAGCAATTGATTTACCGATTTCATACCCGGCACCCGCGGCAGCAAAACCGTTTCCCAATTTTTTCATCGAATCGGCAGTGTTTGACAAAACCTCTTTTTTCAATATTTGCTCCATTGCCGGAACTTTATTGACCAAAATATCCTTTCTAATTGCTTTTGCATTATATACCCCTTCTTTCCGATGAGTATTTTTAACATATGTATCCGCCATTTGCTGCTGTCTGTATTGAAGAAGTTTTTGATCAGCCAACTGGTTACCTTTGTGATTTAACCAAGCAGGCGCAACGAACGGAGAAATATCAGTAGCGGCCTGCAGGCCATAATTACTATAATATCCGGTAAACCAATAAATTGGATCATTACTATCTGGCTTCAGGCATACGCCACTATTATTCTGATTAGTCATACTATACTCCCTATATTTTTCTTAAGCACTTAAGGTGGTAAAAATGTAAAACAATATATAACAACACAAACAACCGACAAAACTGCGAAACTGCAAAACCGTATAATATATAAAATATTCTAAAAAATTAAAAATTTGCAACTTAGGAATAATTACCCAGTCAGCAATAAAAAGAAAAAGCAACAAAAAATAAATACCTATCAATATTTTTTTATTGATTTGCCTGAATAAAACTCCAGAATCTACAAAGGCTGGGGAATAATGTTTTCATTATAAGTATGTATTATTTTCTTTCTTAATATAAATATGGTGGCTGCTGTGATCAAACAGGTCAAACCTGTTCTTTCTACATAAGAAAAAGGTTTTATGGAATTTAATCCAGCCAAAACCAATCCATTTACAACCGAAGGCCTAAATAAAACCGTTTCTATTTTCTTCATAAAATATTTGCCTTCCCCTTCACCACATAAATCACGAACATCCATTTTTATTTTTATCTAACTTTAAGACTTTTGATATTTAAGGTGATATGAATGCAAAAAAATATATGATAAGAAAAACAATCGACAAAATTGTAAGATTGTATAATATACAAAATATTCTAAAAAATTAGATATATGGAACTTTGAGATAAACACCCAATCTGATGCAAAAACAAACAACAAAAATAAATAACTGTGTGCAAATATCCTTTTTACCGATCTACCTGAATAAAATTCAATCGTCCAGAGAGAATAGGTACGTGTATTTTCCTTGTAGATATTTATCAGTTTTTTTCTTAATAAAAATATAGTACCTATTGTTATTAAACAGATAAGGCTTATGCTTTCTACATAAGAAAAAGGCTTTATGGAATTTAATAATGCCAAAATAAATCCACTTACAACCGACGGGCTCAATAGAATCACTTCTAATTTTTTCATAAGCATTTATCTCTAAAGCATCAACCGGCTTAACTTTTTTATTTAAATTTAACCTATTTTAAAGTAAATTTCATAAAACACACAACATCTTTGTTTATCAACATAATTTCATTCAACTATATTTTAAACAAAACTATAACCATAACTTTGTTAAGTTAAATAACATATCAACCTGCAATCAACTCACCTGTTCCGATATCGGCCTTACTTAAAAATGCCTGTCTGAAAACAAGCTGCGCAGAATTTCTGCGAAGCTAAAGCTTTCAAACAGGCATTCCCTTATCTCAAACCGTTTTATAATACCTGCCATGATTTACCACCATATCGCCCTCAACGTTCCCCTCGGCCTGCTCACTTATGCCCACCCCGCTGCCATCAAATCCGGTACGCGGGTGGTGCCTTTTCGCGGCAAGCCTGCGGTGGGGGTGGTTTGGGCGCATTCGGTGGCGCCGGATATCGAGGTGTCGAAAATTCTGCCGGTGCAGGAAGTTTTTGACGAAGAGCCGCTATTGTCGGAAAGTTGGCGCGCTTTGCTGGATTTTGTGGCGCGTTATTATCTCTACCCGCTCGGGCAAGCGGTGTTTGCGGCGCTGCCGCAAGGTTTGCGGGAAACGAAAGCGGTGGAGCCGCCGCAACCGCCTGTTTTTTATACACTCAATGAGCAAGGCCGTGCGAATGAGCCGCCGCCGGAGCGATTTCATAAGAAGCGCGCGCTGTGGCTTGCTTTGCGTGAAAGTGCAAACGATATGGCCTGTCTGAAAACGGTTCATCCGCAGGCGGCGAAGTTGGTGGCCGAATGGTGTGAAGCGGGTTGGATTGAGCAGAGCTGCACCACAGACCCGGTGATTCCGCCTGCGGAATATGTGTTAAACGAAGCGCAACAGGCGGCTTCGGATGCGGTTCAGACAGGCATCGGCGGCTTTCAAACGTTTCTGCTCTACGGCATCACGGGCAGCGGCAAAACGGAAGTGTATTTTGATGTGATGGCCGAGGTGTTGGCTTCGGGCAGGCAGGTTTTGTTTTTGCTGCCCGAGATTAATCTGACGCCGCAATTGCTCAAGCGCGTGCAAACGCGGTTTGCGCACGTTCCCACCGCCGTGCTGCACAGCCAAACCGCCGCGGGCAAACGCACGCAGGATTATCTGCGCGCGCTCGCGGGGCAGGCCAAGCTGGTTATCGGCACACGGCTGGCGGTGTTTACGCCGCTGCCGGATTTGGGCTTGATTGTGGTGGACGAAGAACACGATGCTTCGTTCAAACAGGATAACGAGCTGCGCTACCATGCCCGCGATTTAGCGGTGTGGCGCGGCAGGCAGAGCGCTTGTCCGGTAATTTTGGGCAGCGCCACGCCCAGTTTGGAAAGCTGGCACAAAGCGCAAACGGGCGCTTACCGGCTGCTTGAGTTGAACGAACGCGCCCACACCGCCGCGCGCCTGCCGCAAGTGGATATTTTGGATGTGCGCCGTGTGAAGCTGGATAACGGCTTTTCGCCGCAGGCTTTAAAGCTGCTGCAAGAAAACTACCGGCAAGGCGGCATGTCGCTGGTTTATCTCAACCGCCGCGGCTTTGCACCAGCGCTGTTTTGCGGCGACTGCGGCCATATTTTCGGCTGCCCGCGCTGCTCGGCCAAGATGGTGCTGCACCAGCGCGCGCGCCAGCTGCGTTGCCATCATTGCGATTTCAGACAGGCCATTCCTTATAAATGCCCGGATTGCGGCAATCAGGATTTGACCGCCGTCGGCCAAGGCACGCAGCGAGTAGAAGAAACGCTGCGCGCATTTCTGCCGCAAGCGCGCATCGCACGCGTCGACCGCGACAGCACGTCCAACAAAAACGATTGGGCGGCTTTGTATGAACATATTGCTGCCGACGGCATCGATATTTTGGTCGGCACGCAAATGCTGGCTAAGGGGCACGATTTTGCGCGGCTGAATCTGGTGGTGGTGCTCAACGCCGACGGCTCGCTTTACAGCGCGGATTTCCGCGCACCGGAGCGCTTGTTTGCTGAGTTGATGCAGGTTTCCGGCCGGGCCGGACGCGCCGATACGGCGGGGCGCGTGTTAATCCAAACTCAATTGCCCGAGCATGCCGTGTTCGCCGCCGTAAAAGCGCAAAACTACCGCGCGTTTGCCGACGCCGAGCTGGCCGAACGGAAAATGTTCGGCATGCCGCCTTTCGGTTTTCAGGCAGCCATCCGTGCTGATGCGCTAAAAGTAGACGATGCTTTGCGTTTTCTCAGCGAAATCAAGGAAGTTATCGAGCCGCTCTTGCCGGAAGACACGGCCTTGCTCGGCCCGGTGCCGATGATGATGGTGCGGCTGGCCGAGCGCGAACGGGCGCAGGTGTTTATCGAATCGGCATCACGCAAAAACCTGCACCGCGCTGCCGCGATGTGGCTGCAAGTGTTGCAAAGCTACCGCGATTCGGCAGTGAGGTGGTCGGTGGATGTCGACCCGATGGAGATGTAACGAGAGATGCCTGTCTGAAAAGCCGATTTGTTGCCGCATGGTTGGTTTTTAATGATACCGCGTGCCGTTTCCAGTAAAATCCGCATGATATTTCAATCCCATAAAACACCCGATAACGATACGGAAAATGAATACACAATGCCTGTCTGAAAAGCGGATGCGCCGCTTGTTGCTCTCCGCCCTGCTCTTTCTGCCCGCTGCCGCATCCGCGCTCGACACCGGCACAATTCCGCCGCAGGAAATCGCGGTGTATGTGCAAGATCTCAACAGCAAAACCGTGCGCGTGGCGCATCAGGCCGACGCTTCGTTCAACCCGGCTTCCACCATGAAACTGGTTACGGCGTTTGCCGCCTTCAACGCGCTGGGGCCGGATTTCCGCTGGCAAACCGAATTCAAATCCGCCGCCACCGTGAGCGGCGGCAGCCTGAACGGCGACATCTATTGGGTGGGCAGCGGCGACCCGGTTATGGATCAAGACGACCTCATCGCCGCACAGCAGCAATTGCGCGACAAAGGCATCAACCGGATTACCGGCTCGCTGGTGTTCGACCGCAACATCTGGGGCAACGCAGGCACCGCACACGGTTTTGACGACGATGCCGGCGAAGCCTTTACCACCGATCCCGACCCGCACATGCTGGCTTACAAAGTGGTGTGGCTCAAACCCGCATTCAACGAAGCCGGCCTGCCCGTGATCACCACCAACCCGCCTCTGCCCGATGTAGCGCAAAATAATCAAGTGCGCTTCACCCCCTCCGGCACCTGCCGCTCGCTCAAGCGCTACCTTTCCACCAAATATGAAAACGGCGTGCTGCACATGAGCGGCACGCTGCCCGAAGCCTGTATCGGCCAAGAAACCTTTATCAATATGCTCGACACGCAGGATTTCGCCGCCAAAAGCTTTGTCAACCAATGGCGTGCCGCAGGCGGGCAGATGACATCCGGCTACCGCGTCGGCACCGCGCCGGCCGATGCGGCCACCCTGGCCGTGCACCGCTCTCCGCCTTTGCGCGAAGCCTTAACCAGCATGAACAAGCTTTCCAACAACGTGATTGCCCGCACCGTATTCCTCACCATGGGCGAGCGCGCCGCCGACAACCAAACCGGGCAAAACGCCCAAGCCGCCGTGCGGCGCGAGCTGGTTAAAGCCGGCCTCGACGACGAAGCCCTGATTCTGGAAAACGGCTCCGGCCTCTCCCGCCGCGAACGGCTGACCGCCCGCTTTCTCGGCGAGTTGCTGGCCAAAAGCTACGAAAGCCGTTTCAGACAGGCATTTATCGACACCCTGCCCATCTCCGGCACCGACGGCACCTTGGAGCAGCGTTTCAAAAGCCGCACAGGCGAGCTTTTCCTCAAAACCGGCACCCTGAAAAACGTGCGCGCCCTGGCAGGCTACTACCTGCCCCACCATGCCAACGGCTCGCCGCTGGCCATTGTCGTGTTGGTCAACAGCCCGAAATCCGACTATTATGTCAACGAAATCGATAAAATCGTAGAGCGCCTCTTGCCGCCTCCGCAGCCGGCACAATAATTTTCAGACAGGCATCTTGTAAAAACACGCCTTCGGCTCCATACTGAAACAATCATCAAGCAGGAATAATCACCATGCAACCCGTTACCATGTACACCGGCTCCTACTGCCCCTACTGCACCATGGCCAAAAGGCTGCTCAACCAGCTTGGCGTGAGCGAAATCAAAGAAATCGACATCAGCCGCGACAGCGCCGCTTTTGCCGAAATGCAACAAATTACCGGCCAACGCACCGTGCCGCAGATTTTCATCGGCGACACCCATGTGGGCGGCTTTACCGATATGCAGGCGCTGCACAAAAAAGGCGGCCTCATCAGCTTACTCAACGGTGAATAAATAACGCACCGTTTCCTTTTCCAACCTTAAAAAACCTCACAAAAGCGAGACAAATAATGAGCGAACAAGATCAAGTTCAAGACCAAGCGCAACAAGAAAACCAGCCCGTGTTCAGCATTGAAAAGCTGTATGTGAAAGACATGTCGCTGGAAGTGCCGCATGCGCCTAAAGTATTTCTGGAGCAAGGCGAACCGAATGTCGACATGCGCGTAGCCACCGAAAGCCAAAAGCTGGAAGACGAGTTTTATGAAGTAAGCGTTACCGTTACCGTAACCTCCAAACTGGCCGAAGACCGCGTAATGTTCCTCAACGAAGTTACCCAAAGCGGCATTTTCCGCTTGGCCAATATTCCCGAAGAAGATTTGCAGCTGCTGCTTGCCGTAGCCTGCCCCAACATCCTCTTCCCTTACGCGCGCGAAACCGTGTCTTCCACCATCACCCGCGCCGGCTTCCCGCCGGTATTGCTCGCTCCGATTAACTTCGAAGCTTTGTACCAACAGCAGCAAGAGCAAGGCAACGCTTAACTGCTCCGCTTTAATCCAACCATGCCTGTCTGAAATGTTCAGACAGGCATGGTATTATTTTAGGCAGTTAAAGCCGCACATTCCTTTATGCGTTTTAACCCAACATTACACCACGCCACTTTTTCCCAACATACACCAATGTATAATAAGCGTTCAGCACACCTGTAAATCAATACGGGTGCCCGCTGAAGCAACATAAAATTATTTAATTTTAAGGAAACAATGATATGAAAAAATTATCTGCTGCATTATTGGCTTGTTCTCTGTTGGCCTCTGGTCTTGCTCATGCCGAGAACGCAGCTGTAAGCAAATCAGTTGTACACTATTCTTGCCAACAAGGTAAAAAGTTGAAAGTAACTTACGGCTTCAACAAACAAAAACTGCCTGTATACGCGTCTGCCTACATGAACGGTAAAACACGCTATATGCCGATCAACTTAAACGTTTCAGACAATGTTGACACCGTATTCGGTGATGAAAACAACTTCAAACTGAGCACCAGCTATATGGACCGCAAAAATCACCGCAAAAATGCTGTGATGGTTACTTCGCCAGGCCAAGAGATCATTTTCAAAAGCTGCCGTCCGGTACGCTAAAACTTGAAAGATAGAAGCAGATTAATCATCCTGCCCAGCTATCAACCCATACAAATAATGCCTGTCTGAAAGCTTTTCAGACAGGCATTATCGTATTCATACAACTTATTTCGTTCTCGCCAACACTTCCTTGGCTAATTCCTCATAAGCCACCGCACCTTTGGCTTTGGCGTCGTAAGCCAAAATCGGCATCCCGTGGCTGGGCGCTTCGGCCAAACGCACGTTTCTCGGAATCGTGGTGGCAAACAATTGCTTGCCGAAATGGGTTTGCAGCTGCTCCGACACATCTTGCGAAAGGCGGCTGCGGCTGTCGTAAAGCGTGCGCACGATGCCGAGGATATCCAAATGCGGATTAATGGCCTGGCGGATTTTGCGCACGGTTGCCACCAAATCGGAAATGCCTTCCAGCGCATAATATTCGCACACCATCGGCACAATCACGCCATTGGCCGCCACCAGGCCGTTTAAGGTCAGCAGCGTCAGCGTGGGCGGGCAATCGATTAACACATAATCATAATCGTCGGCCACGGCCGCCAGCGCATTTTTCAAGCGCATCTCACGGGCGATTTCCTGCACCAATTCCACTTCCGCGCCAGCCAGCGCACGGTTGGCCGCCAACACATCATAACCGCCGCTCTCGCTGCGTAATACAGCATCTTTCACTTCGGATTCGCCCAACAAAACCTGATAAATCCCGTTGGAGATGGTGTTTTTCTCGATACCGCTGCCGGTGGTGGCATTGCCTTGCGGGTCTAAATCCACCACTAAAACGCGCCGGCCGGCGGCGGCAAGCGAAGCGGCAAGGTTAACGGCGGTGGTGGTTTTGCCCACCCCGCCTTTCTGGTTGGCAATCGCGATGATGTTTATGCTCATGATGTTGGCCGGTGAATGTGAAAACTGGGTGGAATTGTACCTTTATTCTTTTGAAAAAGGTATCGGCGGCTTGCGCGTGCGGCAAAAAGCCGCCTTAAAGGCGGCTCGCCGACCGTTTATTTTTTCGGCCGCATCACCACCATATGCCGCTCGGCATTGAGCATGGGCACATCCAGCTTTTCCACGCACGCCACTTCCACATTGTCGGGCACATGCTCCAGCTCTTCGTAAGGATACACGCCCTTCATCGCCGCCCAATAGCCGTTTTCGTTCAACAAATGTTTGGTCAGCGCGATAAAGTCGGCCAGCTCGGCGAACGCGCGGCTGGTTACCACATCCACTTTTTTATCGTGCATCGCTTCCACGCGGCCGCTGGCCACAGTAACGTTGTTCAAACCCAGCTCGATAACGGCCTGCTGGAGGAAGGTGGTTTTTTTGGTGTTGGAATCCAAAAGCGTAATCTGCAAATCCGGACGGCAAATGGCGGTGGGAATGCCGGGCATACCGCCGCCCGAACCTACGTCCATCAGGGTTTTCGCGTCTTTCACATAGGGCAGCAGCGTGAGGCTGTCGAGCACATGGTGGCTGATCATGGTGTTTTCGTCGCGCAGGGCGGTAAGGTTGTATGTGCTGTTCCATTTTTTCAGCAGCGCCACATATTCGAGCAGCAGCAATTGCTGCGCGGTGGTGAGCGAAAGCCCCATTTCTTGCAGGCCGGTTTGCAGTTTTTGCTTATTATCCATTGTTTTTCCTTATTCTTAATTTGCTGTAATAGTAACGGAAAATGGAAGATTGATGGCATGAATTGTTTGAATGCCTGTCTGAAAAGCCATTCATAGTGGGGTTTCAGACAGGCATGTGCATGGGTATATCCGCAGGAAGCATTGCGCAGGCACTTGGGTTAAGCTTGGGTATGGCTGACATAGTCAATCCACTTAAGGAAAAAACACCCGTCATACTCAGGCTTGACCCGAGTATCTCCCAACATTACTGAAGCTAAAGATAGTCGGGCCAAGCCCGAGTATGACGGCGCTGCTGTTACTATGCTAGTGGTTTAACCATAAGCAAGCGGCCAGACCATAAACCATGCCTGTCTGAAAACGCTTTTTCAGACAGGCATGGTTTTGTTTCAGCATCAGCCTTGATGTTTGCTACGGTAATAAGCAATCAAACCGTTGGTAGAGCTATCGTGCTGCGGAGTGCCTGTGCCTGCCAGTTCGGGCTGGATGGTTTTGGCCAACACTTTGCCGTATTCCACGCCCCATTGGTCGAATGAATTAATCTGCCAAACCGCGCCTTGTACAAACACTTTGTGTTCATACATCGCAATCAGCATACCTAACGTGAACGGGTCGAGCGCATCAAGCAAAATCGTGTTGCTCGGGCGGTTGCCGCTGAATTCGTTGTGAACGGCCAACTCGCTGCGTTCGTTTTCCGGCAGATGCGCCAGCGCTTCGCGGGCTTCTGCCACGGTTTTGCCGCGCATCAGAGCTTCGGATTGGGCAAACGCATTGGCCACCACAAATTGATGATGCGTGCCGATTTGGTAAGGCGTGGTCACGGGCACGACAAAATCCACCGGAATCAGGCGCGTACCCTGATGAATCAATTGGAAAAACGCATGTTGGCAGTTCACGCCCTCTTCGCCCCAGATAATCGGGCCGGTTTGGTAATCGACCTCTTTGCCGCCCAGCGTGGTGTGTTTGCCGTTGCTTTCCATATCAAGCTGCTGCAAGTGGGCGGGCAGGCGGCGCAGCGCGTGGCTGTAAGGAATCACGGCATGGCTTTCGGCGCCGTAAAAATTGCTGTACCAAACGCCTAAAAGGCCAAGCAGCACGGGGATATTGCGGCGGTAGGGCGCACTGAAGAAATGCTCGTCCATCGCATGCGCGCCGGCCAGAAAAGCGCGGAAATGCTCAGAGCCCACGGCCACCATCACAGGCAGCCCTATCGCCGACCACACGGAATAACGGCCGCCCACCCAATCGAACATGGCAAAAATATTTTCCGGCGCGATGCCGAATTGCGCCACCGCAGGCAGGTTGGAAGAAATCGCAACGAAATGGCGCTTAATATCGGCTTCGCCCATACCTTGCGCCAAAAACCAATCCCGCGCGGTGTGGGCATTGAGCAGGGTTTCCGGCGTGCCGAAAGATTTACTGGCGATGCTAAACACAGTGCGGCGCGCATCCAGTTTGGGCAGCACTTCGGAAATGTCGGCGTCATCCGCGTTCGACACAAAATGCACGCGCACGTTTTTGTGGTAAGGCTTCAAGGCCAGCGCCACCATTTGCGGCCCCAAATCGGAGCCGCCGATACCGATGTGCACCAAATCCGTGATGCGCTCGCCGCTGCTGCCGGTGTATTCGCCGCTAATCAGTTTTTCGGCAAAATCCAGCGCGCGCTCCAGCTCCCGATGCAGCTTGGGCACCACGTTTTCTCCGTTTACATAAACCGGCCCGGCATCCGCCGGCAGACGCAGCGCCGTGTGCAGCACGGCACGCTTTTCACTGGTGTTGATGATGCCGCCGCGGCGCATGGCTTCGGCTTTTTCAGGCAGGCCTGCGGTTTCGGCAAGCCGGCAAAGCAGGGATAGGGTTTCTTCATTGACGCGGTTTTTGCTGAAATCCACCAGCATACCGTGCAGCTTTTCGTGCATGCGGCTGAAGCGGTCGGGTTCAGCCGAAAACTGATGGCGCATTTCAATGCTGCGCGTGTGTGCGTAATGTTCGTTTAAAACTTGCCAGATGGGCGTTGTGTTGATATTCATTGCGGGCTTCTTATTGAGATTTTTATAAAAAAGGGATTGTAGGAAATTTTGCCGTTTCTGTTGCGAAAGACATTTAAGCGGATAGGATTTGCCGATAAGCAGGGCTTCATCGGCATAATATATGAAACTTGAATCATTTTACAGCATCATGCCTGTCTGAAACCTTTCAGACAGGCATTGGCTTATTCAGGCAACCTAATAAAGTGTTCGCGGTAATGGCGCATCTCTTCAATGCTTTCCAAAATATCGTCCAAAGCCTGATGCGAACCACGCTTCACTACACCTTTTACCACCTCAGGGCTCCAACGGCGGGCCAATTCTTTGAGTGTAGACACATCCACATTACGGTAATGGAAATACGCCTCAAGCTTGGGCATATAGCGCACCATAAAACGGCGGTCTTGATGAATGGTATTACCGCACATCGGCGAAGTTTTTTCAGGAATCCATTGCGCCATAAAGTCCAGTAGCTTCTGCTCCACCTCAGCTTCGGTAAGCTTGGATTCCCTTACCCGCTGCACCAAACCCGTGCGCGTGTGTGTGGCCGTGTTCCAATCGTCCATCGCGTTCAAAATCTCATCACTTTGATGAACAACATACACTTCAGATTGCGCCAGCACATTTAAATCCGCATCGGTAATAATCATCGCCACTTCGATAATCCGCTCTTTTTCAGGATCCAGGCCGGTCATCTCCATATCCAGCCAACATAAATTATTTTCGTTTTGCATGCAGTTCTTTCAGACAGGCATTAATCAATTAACAAAACGAATTGTATAACAAAACCCCTAAGCACTGATGCCTTCAAAAAAATGTTGACGCGAAAAAGCATAGCTTATATACTTCGCAACTCTTTCGGGTCGTTAGCTCAGCTGGTAGAGCAGCGGACTTTTAATCCGTTGGTCGAAGGTTCGAATCCTTCACGACCCACCAGTTTTTCCAAGCCTAAACAAGCGTTTAGGCTTTTTTCTTTGCCACCACCTATCTTGGGGTGTGTCAAATTTGTGCCGAAACCAAGACCAGCACTGTCCAACAAAGCAGCGTGTCCGTGCAAATGCTCAGGAGCCAGATGGGCATACCGCTGCACCATGCTGATGCTTTCCCAACCGCCCATCTCCTGCAACGCCGCCAACGGAACACCGGCCTGAACCAGCCAGCTTGCCCATGTATGGCGAAGATCGTGCCAGCGGAAATCGGATATACCTGCTTTTTCCAACGCATTTTTCCAAATCCGCGAACTGATGCTTTTTACCGGGCGGCCATTCGGATAAGTAAAAACAAATGTTGGGTGTTTCCCCATTCGTTTTTCCAGCACATCGATCGCAGTCTGATTCAGAGCAACACCGATAGCGCGTCCGGCTTTGGCTTCATCGGGATAAATCCACGCCGTTTTACGGCTGAGGTTGATTTGCTCCCACTTCAACTCCAAAACATTCCGCTGGCGCAATCCTGTGGCCAAACTGAATACCGCCATGTCTGCCATATATTCAGGTAAGGCTGCGACCAATCTTTGTGCTTCTTCATTACTGAGCCATCGAATACGTCGTTTTGCTTCACGATACAGTGTGATTTTCGGCACGCCGTCTAACCATTTCCACTCATGCGCGGCCTTATTCAAAATAGCCCTAATCAACGCCAAATAGCGGTTTTTGGTGCTGTCGGAACAGGGAAAGCTACCCACGGTTTCCATAATAAAGTCCCGGTTCATGTGATGCAAAAACACACCTCTGAATTGAGATAAGCCGCGCAAGCGGCTGATGTCGTCTTTGATACTTTTCTTTTTACCTCCCTGCTCTCTAATCCAGCGAACGGCTGCTTCCTCCCACAACCGTTCGGGATTCTTTCCCAAATATTGCTGCTGCCATAGTTCGTAAGCTAGTTTGTCATGCAGCTTTTGGGCCTCTTCCTTGTTTTTAGTGCCAGCAGACTGTCTAATTCTGCGGCCGCCTGCCGTTGTGATGTCAACGTACCATATGCCATTGTTTCTTTTGTAGATAGGCATTTTTCTTCACTCCTATTCGTAAGTGAAGCCTGCACGGCGTCATTTTCAAGACCATTCAAAAATGCGTCAAGTGCAGACTGGGTAATACAGTATTTCCGACCGGGTTTAGATGCAACCAACCGGCCTGCCCTGATATGCTCCCTAATCGTTTCAGGATGGCATTTGCAGTATTCCGCTGCTGCTTCAACATCGTAGGTGCTCATAAGTAAACCTTATATCGTTTCGTACACGGTAAACGTGGCGGTTTTAATATGTCCGGCAAGTTTTTTCATAGCCAGATGCCGCGGGATTTTCGGTTCCAAAACCAAAAAATCTTTGGCATTAAGATAAAAAAACAGGCAATAATCATTGCCTGTTTCTGTTTGCATCCGTAACAGCCGGTAATGCGGATAGCTGTCTTCAGGAAAAGTAAATGATGAGCTTACCGTTATCGGTCGGACAGAAGGATTAGCTTCAATCAACATAATTTCTTCCTTCAATTAATTTTCATGTTCCATCCGCTCTATAATCCCTAGTTTTTAAAAACCAAACCGCAAACCAGCAACAGGATTCCAAAGCTCCAAGCGGCAGACGCAAACATCAACAGCTTTTTCAGATTATCTAAAAAGGCGGCGTTGGCCGTTTCAACGTCTTTTACGACGCGGGCGGATACGGCGGCGTAAATCTTTCCTTCCGCCTCTTCCATTTGCCGGTCTGCATGTTGCGCCAGCTCAATCAGCAGCTGCTCGCGGTAGGTTTCCAGCCGAGCGGCCGCATCGGTAATGTTCTTTTCATGCCCGGCAATACGTTCAAGAAAAGATTCACTTACTTTTGCTTGGTGGACGGCAAAGTCGGAAAAAGCAGCCTTCAAAGACTGCTCCTGTATCAGCAAAACCGCCACAACCGGATCGTCAGGTGTCAACCTGACGCCGGTATGTCGGAATACCTCGGAAATAATATCCTGAACTTGATTATTCATCTGCGCTGTCTGCCTTTTGCTCGTTTACCCAAATGGGCAATTTTTTAAGTTGGGCATACAAATCTCGTTTTACCGTACGCAAACGCTGGCGCGGCATAACACCGAAATCAGGCGAATCTTCCACTTCTTTAAAAGTCAGGTTTGCGGATGTCATTGCCTGAATGTCTTTTCCGAAAGTATCGGGGTTGCGGTGGGCAACCTTAACCATGCCGATGATTTTCGATTTGTACTCTTTATAAGCCTGAAAATCGGTAAACATCTTGCCATCCGCGGTTTTAACTTCTCCGTGGAACTCATTCAGCCAGACGATAATATCAGCATTAATACTATTCGCTGTCTGAACTAATCCGATAATACAATCATTCAATGATTGTCCACCCATTACCGGCACATGAAGAATGAGGCGGACACCGTTTTCCATCAACAGTTCGTCAACATGGTTTTCTGCCATATACGACATCAAAGGGACAAAAGTAGCTGCCCCGTTATCCACAACGGCAATTCCCTCTCCATCCAACAACTTTTCAATCAAACCGTCAAAATTACGGGTATCGATAGTGTTGTCAGCAGTCAGTATATTTACCACTTCAGGATTTAACGCTTTGAACCGGCTGAATGTCTGATTCACAGGATCGGTGTCAAAACAAAAAACAGGAACATCAGCCTCAGCCGCTATATATTGAGCAACGATTGTGGAAGCCAAAGACTTTCCCACTCCTCCCTTACCCTGAACAATCAAATGTGCTTCTTTCATTTTTTCACTCCTAAAAATCTGGTTATCAATAAACGTCCGATGAATGTTCTTACACACAAAAAACCGTATATTTCAGACGGCCTTTTGTCTGTAAAAAGCCGACGGAGTATTTTTGCTCCGTCGGTTAAAATCAGTTCCGGCAGGAAAGAGGAATGAACCGGAACCGGAGTGAACTTATTTCACATCAATCCAACGGCCGCCTTCTTTTTCTTCGCCTACATACTTCACACGGTCGCCTGCGGTTGTCCAACCATGTTCAAAATAGGCCTTGCAGTAATCCGGATAAGCTTTTTTGATGTATTGTTTTGTTACTGTCGAATAAAACCAATCTGACCTGCGGCCGATTTTATCTGCCACTTGCTCGGTGTAAGTGGCGCGGTTTACTCGGTTTAGCTCGGCAGCATCACAACGGCCTGCTCCATTCACCAACGCATTGATCAATTCAGGCATATTTTCTTCTTTGCTGGACGGACAGAGGTTCAGAAAGTCGCGCCGTGCCTGCAATGTTTTGTGCATCCGTTTATGCTTGATCGAAAAATATTTCCGAATCGACTCATTACACTCACTTGGTCTATCCCCGCTGGATAAACACAATGTTGCCTCACAGGCCAATTTGGCATCGCCGGTAAGGGTTTCAGCCTGCACCGGCACAGATACAAAAAAAGCAGCTAATGCTGCCGTCATCGATAAAACTCTCTTCATTTTGATTACTCTCCGTAGTTGCACTAATCCCGAGAAAAAAGGATAATCTCCATACCCCTATGGAAGATTATCCTTGCATTCAGAAGACCGCTTTGGAAACAGAGCGGTTTTTTATTGCCATTTCACTGCCTGTACCGTGTAACCGGTTCCTTTTTCAGACGGCACGATGTTGGCACAAACATTTAGATCGTGGTTTTTCATAAACAGGTCAACCTGCCTTGATGCTGCCTCTCGGGTCGGATAGGTTCCTACAACGGACACAGGTACAGGTTTTCGTGAGGTTTTAAACATAATGTTCTCCTTTCGGTTGAGGTCTTTTCAATTTGTCAATAATGACATATGCATATCCGGCATTGCCGTTTTCAAAAATTTCCGATATTCAGAGAATCTGTTCTTTTTTTAGAAACCACAAGACTATAAACATTATGGAGAACATAAAACCTATCAATGAAAAAACCCTAGGAGCAGGATCGGAATATCTCCTCAACGATAAAGAAAACCAAATCATGATACCAACCATCCCAAAGAAAAGTATATCTCCAAAGTCCATTACCAAATTCTCCGACATAAAAAATCCTTTCCTCTTCCATCTTTCAGATTAAAAATAATGCCGTCTGAAAATCATGTTTTCAGACGGCATTTGTTATAGGGCGGGTATTTCGCTGCCCATGTTAAGAGCAGCTTTGCCATCCGTAAAAACAACGAAGCCTGCTACCGGTTCATCTTGAAACTCCCTGCCGAATTGGAAATGCAGGAATACCCATCACTTAAACCATGAGACGCAGCCATCACACAAACCTATCATGATAAGCGAATAAATAATAATTTCAGATATTATCCACCAGTAAAAACATACAACTCCGAGTAAAGAAAAAAATTTATAATCGAACCCAACCCTATCGTAAAGTGCAATTAGGCAATATATCAGCATAGGAATGAGGATTACGGCTAATCTTACCTCATCGTCTAAATCGAACATATTTAAATTACCTTTGCTTTCCCAATATACCGTGTCGAAAAGACAGTATCAGGAAATTGATTCTTTAATTCCATCTGAAAAAACCCGCAAGCGGTACTGTCCCTCAAGCGGCGGATTCTTCGATAAAAACTGCTCCATACGGAGCAGCATACATTCCAAATCATTTACACTGTCTTTATCCGCAGGAAGATGGTGCATCGCTTCGGCCAATTGCCCCGCAATATTCAGATTCCGGCGAACTGTTTCTTCTGATAGTGCATCAAGTGACGGATTATCAAGGTCATACAGCCCAAAACGCCCCAAACCTAAATTTCGGATAAGCGTAAACGCTTCCCGTGCAAGCAACAGGCAGGACATTAAAACTTTCACTTCATCCGGTGTGTATTGGATATATCTCATACGGAAAATCCTTAATTAATAAAGCGGGCCTTCCACCCGCCCGAACCGGACGCGAGGTCTGTAAGCGTCTTCCCACCCCCTTTCGGCCGGAGCAGGTCGAACTCTAAAAGGCTGATTGAGTGCGTTAACGCCCTGCCAAAGGCGAACTGTGGTGTGCAAAAAAACATAACGGGGCCACACCCGAGCCGCTTGCTGCATCCTCCCTGCCGAACGGGATTCAGCCCCAACCTCCGTTATGGTGAGGCCGTCTGAAAATCATCTTTCAGACGGCCTGCTAAAACTACTTAAAAAAATCTACGAATTGCGCTTTGAAATCAGCAGCTTCTTTTTCAATATCGATATCGAGTTCCTTAATCAGCGGGGAATCGAGCAAGTACCATGCAAGCTTGTGTCGATAACGATTAGCCGTACCGGCAAGAGCAATGCTTTCTTCCACATGTTCACGGTTCATGTTGTAAAGCTCTTCGCCTAACGCAAGATAGCTGTCAACTTTCTGTTCGTAGAATGCCGTGATCTCGTCGGCTTTGTCTCGCAACAATTTTATTTCGTCTTTCATAAAATGCTCCGCTATCCGTTTCCCAAAAGCAAAACCCGCTTATCAATATAAGATAAGCGGGCTTTTCAACATTTAGGCCGTCTGAATTACTCGGGAAGAAACTCATCATTTAAGATGTCGGCCATACTCCAAATCGCCTGTTCGGGGAAGGTGTTTTCCAACTCGGTTTCCCGTAATGCAGCAGCCACGCCGTATGACCATACGTCTGAGCAAAATTCACTATCTTCCAACCTGCTTTTCAAGCTGGGGGATTCAGCAAGAAGCCTTTTAATCTTAAGCCGTTGCTCTTTAATGGTTGCTTTCCAAGAATTACCCTGCCGTTCAGGCTGAAACTTCCATTTCAGCAAATGGCAGATCAAAACCTGCAAACGGCTTTCCAAAGCCCGCTGTTCGCTTTTGCCCATATCCTCGATTTCCTCGGCCAAGTTTCTAAAATCAATATTGTTTACCAACCCCGCCCGCAACAGGCCTGCCTGCTCGGCAGCCCATGCAGCGAAGTCGGTTTCATAAGAAGTCGACATTGTTCATTCCTCCTTAAAATCAAATGCCTGTATCAGTTAAATCATATCATATTTATAAAAATCAATGGGTTTGCAAATCTACTTATCCGGCTCAATTAAACTGTCATAAAAATAACTTTCGTTACTTTCTCAAGAATTCGGAGTAAAATACCCACACGGAAGCCCGCTTTTTCAAACGGGCTTGGGTCTGGGTACAGACCTAAGACGGTGTGTGAGACCGTCTTATAAAGAGTGTGCATCATCGG
>NZ_JH165159.1:514093-524872 GCF_000227765.1 Neisseria wadsworthii 9715 | reverse complement strand
AACAACCCCTACATAAAACTTAATCCGCCCAAGGCGTGATGTTTTTTTGAGCAATTTAATTTTTTATAGAAGAAATAGCCGTTTAGGCTTTAAAGAAAGAGGGATATGCACGTTTGTTGTGGATAATTTGGTTTAGGGAGTTATGTTTTTGACACAGCTGCATAAAGTATCTACAATGTAGATACACTACAATAAGGAGTATTCGATGAAATTGCAGAAATGGGGAAACAGCGCAGCGGTGCGCTTTCCCAAAGAAATTATCAGCCAGCTCGGTTTACAGATTGGTGATGAACTGCAAACCGAAGTAAAAGGACAAACAATTGTAATCAAGGCGGTTAAACGCCCACGGTATAAGCTGTCTGAATTGTTAGCAGAAATGCAAGACGGTGTCCCGCGCGTTAAAGGATGGGAAGAAATGCCTGATGTCGGCAAGGAGATCGCTGAATAATGTATATCCCGGAAAAAGGCGATATTATCCATCTACGATTCGACCCTGCATCAGGAAAAGAAATGCAGGGAGATCATTTTGCTTTGATATTATCTCCTAAAGCATTTAATAAGGCGACAGGGCTGGCTTTTGCCTGCCCCGTTTCGCAAGGGAAGGCAGAAGCCGCAAGAGGAATGCTTTCTACACTGCTTGGATCTGGAACTCATACTCAAGGAAATATTCACTGCCACCAGCTCAAATCTCTTGACTGGAAGGCACGAAAAGCGGCGTTGAAAGAAAAAGTCCCTGATTACGTGGTGCAAGATGTTTTATCCCGCATTGCGGCTATTTTAGAACTCGATTAGAAACCGCTCTAGCAACTATTTATGCCGTCTGAAAATGTCACAGACGGCATTATTTTAATGCTTTTGGATCAATATCTTGGTTATTTCCAAATCGTATTTTTCCACGCTGTTTTATAGGATTAGTCGGCTCTGAACTGGATTCAGTTTCAGATCGTACATAGGATTCTTTTGGGGTCAAATTACCCATTTCAGATATTGCAGGTCGCTTTTTGTTTTCAGGTATGGATTTTCCCAAACGCTCCGAAGCTTTACTGCGAATAAACCAGTTTAAAGTTTGCTGACTAACTGAAATACCTTTTTTCTCTTTCAAGAATTGCAGGATGATCTTTTCCGTAAATCCCATTTCTTTCATTTTAAAAATTTCATCAGCATAGGGCTGGAGCACGGATTTCTTGCTTTTCCCCGGGCGCAGATTATGTTCTCTGATGAAATCTTCCAAGTCACTCACAATACAAAATCCTACAAAACAAAATATCCTCTCCACGCGTACCTCTATCTTGCTTTCCAAACGAAAAACTTCCATCTAAGCCCCCCCTTTTTAAACTAGACGCAGAGATCACTTGCAGATATCAATAGGCCATCCGGCCTGATGATTTTTTGTGCAATTCTTTTTTTGTTTTGGAAATAGCCGTTTAGGCTTTAAAGCAAGAGGGATATGCACGTTTGTTGTGGATAAATTGGTTTGTCGAGGGATATGGGTATATAATGGTATTACTTTTTATAACCCAAAGGAGGTTTGGTCATGAAAACCCAATCCGTACCGGTAGCAGTAAAACTGACACCGGAAACAAAAGAACGGTTGAAGTCCGTGGCCGAACAGCAGGACCGTTCGATTCATTGGCTGATGAAAGAGGCGGTTAATCAGTTCCTTGACAGAGAGGAGCGCAAAGCGGCATTGAGAACGGCAGCAGATGAATCATGGCGGCATTATCAGGAAACAGGTTCGCATCTGACTCTTGAGGAAGTCAATAAGTGGATGGACGACATTACTGACGGTAAACCTGTGGAGCCGCTCAAATGCCGCAAGTAGTGTTGACAGAAAAAGCAACCGGTGATTTGAATAGGCTTTATGAATTTTTGGCTGATAAAAATCCTACGGCGGCGATCAATGCCATCCGCGCAATAAAGGCTGCTTTAAATGAACTGGCTGTTTTCCCAGCTCAGGGAAGGTATTTTGATGATGTGTACCGGGAGTGGCCCGTTCCGTTTGGAAGTCGGGGGTATTTGGTGCTTTACCGGTTTGAACATGATATGGTTGTGATTGTGTCTGTGAGGCATCAATTGGAAGAAAGGTACTCTTGATTAGGCAAACAAACCGGCCGTCTGAAAGGATTCAGACGGCTTTTTTACAACAGTTTTTCAGTGTCGATAGCAGCAGGGTTCCACTCGAATTTACGGGGCTGCCCCGGTTCCGGGCTATCTTCAGGCCGCTTTTTTTCTGAAGAGCCGAACAATTCTTCATCCGACGGCACTGCACCCCAATTGAATTTTCTAGGTTCGCCAATTTCATTCGGTTTCGTAGAAGGCGTATGCTTGGCCGGTTTCTCAATTACTGCCGGAGCAGTCTCAGCAGATGTCCGTTGAGCGGCGTGGGCAAATTCCATGTTGTCTTTCCGACTGCGGATGAACCAGTTTAAGGTTGTCATTCCGGCGGTTACGCCGTTCATTTTTAAAAAATCCAAAATCTGCTGCTGGGTATAGCCTTTGGATTTCAGTAGTAAAATGTCTTCACGGAAAGGTTCAAGTTTTGAAACCTTGCCTGCTTTTTGATGCATTTTGATAAATTCAGCTGCTGAAATTTTAGTCATGTTGCTTATCCGGTTCTTATCTAAAATTATCCATAAAAAATCTAATTTAGTTTAAAAAATACCAATTTAATCTATTTTTGTCAATATGCAATCTAATTATTATCGAAATAATATCCAAAAAGAAATCAAAAATTAAACTAATTTAAATCTATATATTATCTATATTTTTCTAAATATATCTAAATTTGTCGATGACAGACCAATGCTATCTATCCTAATCTAACGCAATATCCATACATTCCCGCGTACCTCACCCCTGCTAAAAACGCAAAATTTCCTAAATAAACGCATTTCAAACTAGAACGCAGGATAGGACGGAGCCGACAAAACGACCCCGCCCAAAAATTCCGCCTTCAGGCGGAAACGCCGCAAGCGGCTGTCCCATAAACAACCATCGGGGGCGGTAGCTGCCGTGTTGTCTCCTGATGTCTAAATTTCAAAGCGCCAAAAGTCCAGACCAAGACGAGTGTCTTTGCACGTCTTCCACCTTTTCCACCACGTCACAGAGGACGCACCGGACAAAGATGAAAGCCGCACAAAGCCAGTCTGGACTTTTGGCGCTTTGAAATTTTTAACGACATCACAACACGGCGGCTACCGCCCCCGATGGTTGTAATCGTTGTTAATTATTTCGCATGAAAGGAATGACCTATGGGACTGGACATGTACGGCTACACCATGTGTGCCGAGTTTGCGGGCGACCGACAAACCGATGTGATGCCAAAAACCGATGAAGAGCGCAAGCAAGCCCAATTAACTGACATAGCCTACTGGCGCAAATTCAATCATCTGCATGGTTGGATGGAAGAGCTTTACAGAGAAAAAGGCGGGCAAGAAGAAATATTTAACTGCCGAACGGTAAGGCTGGAGCTAGAGGACTTTGAACGGTTGGAACAGGCGTTAGAAAACGACGAATTGGAATATACACCGGGCTTTTTCTTCGGCGGCGAGGAGGTATACCCCGAAGATATAGAGGATACCAAGAAATTTATTGCAGCCGCCCGCGAAGCCATAGCGAACGGCTTGGCAGTCTTTTATGACAGTTGGTGGTAATCGTTAAACCATGTTTCAGACAGCCTGTTTAGGCTGTCTGAACAACACAACGGAGATTAAGCGATACGGAGATTAAGCGATATGGCCGACATCAATAAAGAGATTGTCAGACTGTTTCAGTCGTTTGGTACAGCCTATCGGGTTGCGGATTTATTCAGGGATTTTATTGAAGTAACCGCCATTGTATTGATGAACCAATATGCATTTGACGATAAGTGGGAGCAACGGGAAAACCGTTATCACGAAATCCGCACACAGTATGCAGAAAGTGATTTTAAGCGGTTTGCTGAAATATTGGGCTTATTGATTGTTGAAACCCATAGCCACAGAGAACAAGGCTTATTTGCCGATATTTTAGGCTGCTTATACATGGACTTGGGCTTAGGCAACCCAAACAGCGGGCAATATTTTACCCCTTACAACATCAGCAAACTGATGGCGGCCATTGTTAATCAGGATGTGGCCAAAAAGCTGAAAACCGAGCCATTTGTAAGCGTTTTAGAGCCTACCTGCGGCAGCGGGGCGAATGTGATTGCTTTTGCCGAAAACGTACGTTCACTTGGCTACACACCCGCTCAACATATGGCGGCAGTCGGGATAGATATTGATGCCTTGTGCGTTTGGATGTGTTTCATCCAATGCCAGCTTTACCGTATTCCCGCAAAAATCGTGCACAGTGACAGTTTGACTAACGAATTTTGGGCGGCTTGGCGTACTGCCGATTGGCTACTTGGCGGATTCGGTCAGGCAATGGCGGACAGAATATCCACCGACAAGAAAGAAGCCTCAGACAGTGAAGAAAGCCCGATTACGTTTATTCCACAACAGGCATTAACGCTTGAAGAACAGCTTGTTTTATTTTGACCGTTTAAAAAAGGAAATAGAAATGAAATATCGGTTTGAATACAGAAATGACGGCAGCCGCCTGATGGTGGCCGAATTGGATAGCGAGCTTGATTATATCGGCTGCACGGATGAAGAGTTGAACTGCTTGAGCGAATATTATCGGGACTTAACCGTAACTTTTGATATAGACCTTTATTGCCGTCTGCACCGAATGCTATTAGCGGCGGGCGAAAGCCGAAAAATGGTCAAAGTCTATATGGAAGCTTCGATACGGAATATTAGCGGTTCATTTGAATATGCGCTGATGGGATGCTGTTTGGAAATCTGTTTTTACGGTGCACTCGATATTGCCGCCCATTGGTTTTGGCGGAATACCAATATTGATTTTAATGTTGAGTTGGATTTTCCGCCTGATTTTTATGTAAACCCCGCAGCATGGTTTGAAAAAGAGATTGCAGCGAAAGGGATTCAAAACGTTGAATAGGTTATGGAGGCGGAACAATGCAAGTAAACAATGTTGACCACATTCTCACTCAAATATCAGAACTTCACCCGAAGCAAATGCGGGCAGTATTTATGACGATGTGGCGTGATATGGACGGTTTGAATGATGGTTTAACGGCGGACGACTGCATAGAAATTTTTGCTTCGGCCTTAAAAGGCAGTTCGGATTTTACTTACGACTTACTGGCGCAAACATGTGCGGATTACGAGGTCGGCACAATGACAGAAACATTTGCATTATTGCCCCGACCAACGTATGACAAGCTGTTTTCAGACTGCCTGAAAGGGGATATTCCTCTCAATACAAGGCTGGATACCGTAGCCTTAACTAATCTGCTGATGCTGGAAAATGTCGCCAATGTGGAAGCCAGCATTAGAAATAGTTGTATAAGAGCAACACATTTCATAGACTCTGATGGAAAATTTATTTATGATTCAGGGGTTGATGATGAAGAAAATCAATGGGAAATTGATGAATTTAGGGAAGCCTACCCTAAGACTTGGTGGACAATCGAGCAAATAATATTTAATTATTGATTTAACAGGCCGTCTGAAAAAGACGGTTTCAGACGGCCTGAATATGGCAAAGGGAAAGCCGGTTTGTCAAAATCCATCCCACAGCAGCCCCGTTCCCGGCTCCGTACCTCCGCCCGAAACGTCCCCACGCCCCCAAGCCGGACTTGACCATGCCGACCGCTCCGGCACCTGCGGCAACCTACGCAACCGGCAAGTCCAAGCCCGACTTGCCCCCTCCTGCGGGAGAATTATTGTTATTACTATTACTTCTTTGTTGAAACATATGCAGTGAAGAAAGCTGTCTCAAAAAGTTCCGACAGCTTTCAACGTTCGGGTTCGGCGGCGTCCAATGGCGGATGCCGCTCTTTAATTTGGGCTAACAAACGCCCATACAGATTAATCCGTGCCTGCATCTGTTCGGCAGGAGAAAGCCCGTTTATTACGGCTTCGCCCGCCCGTATTACTTGCTTTTTGGAAGGGGATAATAGATGGGCGTTCTTTTGGAAGTCCGCCCGAATATTCCCGAGTTCCCGCTCATTGCAGTGTAATTCATAATCGATAGCTGCGCCGGGCATCTGCCCGACATGGATACGGTCGTCAAACACCAAACCATCCCTGTTATATACCCTGAAATGATCGGCTTTGCCGGATACAAACACGGAATCGGCATTACTTGGCAGCAATTCCACCACCAAATCATGATGCGCTTTATCGGTATATCGGGGCATTTCCCCCAAAGCCTCCATCTGCCTGTAACGTTCGATGGTGCTTTGCCAGCTCACTTCGGCAGGGGTGGTTTGAATATAGACGGACGTTTCGTATCCGTGGGTGCGCATTTGGTCTAAGGTTCCCAGCGGCACTTCGGTTGTTCGGAAAGTACCCTCAACGCTAATGTTGTAGCGCTCTGCCAATGCTTTAGCTATAACCCGTTCCGTCATCATCCCTGAAAAAACGGCCGTATATTTGGGGGCATCCTTGCCATATCGAGCCTGTATTTCTTCAAAATCGGGATGGTAGCGGCGGAATTCGTCGCCATTGATAACCAATAGATTGCGGTTAAGCTCCGCCCTGATTGTCTGAACCAAGTTCGATTTACCCGCCCCGGGTTGTCCGCCCAATACAAAACCTTTGGGCAAAGAAGAAGGACGGACTTGTGTTTCAGACACCAAGCCGTCCCAAATCATTTCAAACGCAGCATCTTCTTGCTTCGTCATCTCTATGCAGCAGCCTCCAGCCGTGGCTTCGGCAATGCCGAATATTTCTGATACAGGGCATTGCATTCATCCGCTATCGCCTGAAAATCAATATTTTCGGGAACCGAATCGTAAAGAAAACTGCGTATCTCTACGATCCTTTGCTGATCTGCCGTCCGCTTTTCTGTACGCGGCGTTTTGCGGGCAATCAAAGCCTGAACCGACGCCACTCGTTCGATCAGTGCGTCTTTTTGCATCAAGGTACACATAGTCCGCCCTTTCATTAGTCGATACATACTTACATTCTACAATAAAATAGGGACTGAAGTAATTAACTCCTTAAATTCTGTTTCATTTCAAAATTTAGTTTTCAAACTCCAATCAGATATCTATACTTTAAACTTTCAGGCCATCTGATTATCAGATGGCCTGAACTATATAATCTTTAATCATTCATCACCAATAGTGGCTCTAAGTAAATCTGACCATTCTAATGGTGGGTTTCCTCTTTCCAACATTTTTTTGAAAATAGCGTAGGCATCTTTTTTACCGCCGTATGTTCGCTTTGTTTCTGAATCATTTACCCAAGTCAAGATAATGATCTTGCTACTTGAATCATATCGGAAAAATAGCCTGTATCTGCCCATAAATTTTGCCCGCCGCCAATGTTTGTATTCTTGGCCAAGCGTATTCCCAAGTCTGTATTCCGGGCTGTCCGGGTTACGGGCAATATTTTCGATTTCTTCCAAGATCCGATTTAACAATTTAGCTTCCGGGCATAAACCGGTTTTACCGGCTTTATTCCAAGTCTCTATCTTTTCGGCCAAATGTTCTAATTGGGATTTGAAACATTCATGTTCATAAATGGTATAACCACTTAACTGTAAATTGTCATCATCATTGGGCATGATAATCCTTTGCTATTATTTATCCTCCAGCCAATTTGCGATAACGGTCATAACGGGATTTGGAAGCAGGACTAATAGAGCTAGGATTGTTCAGCATTGAAGTTTCCAAGAAATGTAAGAAGTGCCCAACTACTGGGTCACGATCAAACTCATCCTGATCGGGGGTGTCCTTTTCAAGTAACACTTTTCCGCCTTCCAATACCAAAAACCGGATTTTATCCTGCTTACCCAAACCCAATGTTTTTCGCACCGGTTCAGGGATGGTTGTTTGGTTTTTACTGGTCAAAGTTGACACAGCGTTATAAATTGGTTTCATGTTCATTCGTGGTGCCCCTGGCCTTTTGATTTAATCACTTCTGCATAACTGCGACATTCTCGTCCTGCTGTATGCGCTTTCAATTGTGTGGCGTGGGTCGTCTCCGTAATTTGAAAAGCAGCTTTTAAATTCATATTCAAATTTAGCCGCCACCAATGGTAAGGAATTCTCCTTACCTTGTCAATATATTTTTATCGTCTAATTAAGAAGGGATATTTTATAACGTTTGCTTCCTAAGCCCCTCTTTAATTATTCACCATCGATAGTGTATCTGAGTAAATCTGACCATTCTGATGACGGGCTTCCACTACAGGAAACGATTTAACTGCCTTTTATTCACTATAAATGTATCAAATAAACCATGTATCAAGTGACATACGCAATACCTATAAATTATTGTATTGTAATAAAAATCTTTATTGAATTGCCCTTTAGTTTTTAAGAACAATTCCTATTGATATATCTGTCATATGATGATAACATTCAAAAACATACCAAACAAAACTATATTGGAGATTATTATGGCAACATACACAATACATAAACATGCAAAGTATGGCAAATATGTTAATTTCCTGGACTTTAAAACAAAAACAAATACAAATAGCCAAGCTATTGAAGAAGCGTTAAAAGCTGCTCATAAGGAGAACGCTGCTGTCTATCTAAAAGGTACGCTCAAAATAGATAAACAGATTGTCATTGATGCAAGCAAAAAAAATGTTACCGGTTTGTTTGGTGACGGCATGGGTAAAACTAAAATCGTTTTTGACAAACCCCAAAAAGGAATAATGAACCCAAATACCAATGACGATGACTTACGCAGCGAAGCAGGTATTTTAATTGATGGGCAAAATGGCAAAACCATTGCTGATCTATCCGTTCAATATACTGGGGAATTTTACAGGACAGGCCAAAGTTACTTTGGCAAAGTAAATGGAATCTTAGTTAATGATGCAGATAATACATTGATTAGTAAAGTAGAAGTGTATGGCGCAAATCGTGCAGGGGTATTATTTACATCAACCAGTGCAGTTGCTAGCGGAGCCAAAAATAATCTGATTACAGGTAAAATTACTGAAGATAAGTTACCTACGGGAGACAATAACAAGATTGTCGATAGCTACCTTCACCACAACAGAGTAGCGGGTGCTTTAGTCGCTTACCAAAAAAACTTTACAGCAGAAGGTAACAAGCTTGCTTGGAATGGCCATAAAAATGATGGTGGAACCGGTTACGGCATTGCCACTCAAGCGGGCAGTTACAACAACCGGATTACTTTCAGTAAAAATACAACTGATCATAACTATCGAAAAGGCATAGACTCACACGATGGAAACAATATTGTAATCAAAGACAATACATTAAATGGTGATAGGCTATATGGCATAGCTGTAGAAAACCGCCAATTCAGTACAGACAGGGTTGTTATTACCGGAAATAAAATCAATCAAGATCCTTCTTTCCGGTTGGGCATCGATGATGATATTAATCCGAAGATTCGGACTGATTATGCAGACTATAGGGGAATTAAATTGGAAAATAAAGCCCAACCATGGCAAGACTTTCACAATCCTTTAAAAGGAGATTTTACTATTAGCAACAATACCATAAACGGTATTCAAGATGGAACCGGTCTTACCCGGGCTATTGAAGTTCGCAACAACGAAAAAGAAGTCAGCTACAACTTAAAAATTTTAAATAACAATATTAAAGGCCATTCTGCTGATAATCTTATCAGCATATTTGGAAATTCAGACAACCCTAAAACGAATATAAAAGAAACAGGGGCAGGGTCAGGTGTTATCCAAATACGCGGAAACACTATGGAGATGGGAAAAATTTCCGATACGCCCATTTCTATCAAAGAAGAGAACACGAATGGACGCCTGCATGGAACAATCGGTATAGAACAAAATAAAATAGTTATACAACAATCGAACGGTTCACCCGAAGGTGCATCCATCACATCAAATGCGGAAAACATTCTTGTTCGCAACAATACTTTCGAATTACACGGAACTGTTGATAAGCCTGTTATTAATATTAATGGCTTAAGCTCCGGACAAAAAGGAGTATTTAATCTTTTATCCAATAAGTTTATTACAGATATGGCATCATCTTCGTTTAAAAGCGGTTATTGGATAAAAACTCAAAATGTTATAGATAAAATTGTAGGAAATACTCATAATGGAACAAATATTACCAATAAAATTTCACCCACAGCGAAAAAATTTGTTTTAAGCCAAGATGAAGACTTGCATCTATCCATCGCTGAACCAACCGCTCAAAAAGCAGGACGCAATAAATTCAAATTTTCAATGCCTATTAAAGAAAGTGATGATACGATTGAACAAAACAATATTTCGGAAAAAAATGAGGTCAATGACATTGGACAAACTGTTATACGTTCCGGCCAATCTGAAGCAGTAACTTTGTACCGCCCTGCTCTTATTGCTCTTGATAATAACAAATCATTGAAATCTTTCTCTATAAAAAGTTTAGACGATCAAACAAAAGAAAGTCATTTGTTAACTTTAAAAAATCTTTTGTCATCTCCAAAAATTTTGAATATAGAGGACAGTAATATCGGAATTAAAGAATTATCAAATTTAAATAAATTGGCCTTTGAATATAGTGTTACGGGAATAACAAAATTGAGAGAAGATAGCTTAATAAAAGATGAATCATCCAACATAATTTAACATAAATTAACTCATTAATTTTTTCTACATAGCAAACAGGCAATATTAAAAATATTGCCTGTTTTATCCTCTTAATGTAAAAATGTGCAGACTACATGCCAAAACAGCAATAGAATCTTTCGTTTGACTGCCAGGTGTGTT
>NZ_JH165159.1:503820-512790 GCF_000227765.1 Neisseria wadsworthii 9715 | reverse complement strand
AGTCTTTATTATTTTATATCTTTTTATCAAAAAAATGATATAATTCATTAAATTTATTATTTTTTCAATACAATGAAGAATTACCGTTCATATCTCCAAATTGCTTCGGAAGTTGATCGCGTGCTCAAAGCACAACGGCTGACTTTGCGCGACTGTGTTGATACTTATAACCGAAAGTATCAAGATGATATCACCAACAACATAAAAGCACCGCTGAATAAGGATTTCATCCAACGGGTAAGATCGGGGAAGTGTAAGGTCATTAGCCGTAGGGTTGTCGATTTGTGCATTTTCCTGCAAATTGATCCGTACGAACAGTCGGGTGAAGCTTCTGCGATTCAGGAGTTGAAAGATATTGAAAATCTGATACGCCAATATCCCGTTTTGGAATCCGGACTACTCCGACTGCTACAAGACATACACCGGTTACTTGAGTCTAATCTTGAAAAAATGCCGTTATCCGGGGAGGTTATGTAAATGGATAGCCCGCTGAAAAACCTCATCCGAACCCAAGTGTCGAATCTTACCGGTTTCGATTTTCAGAAATTTATCATATCCCTCCTGCGTACCCATTACGGAAGCGACAAAATTCAGGAAGTCCGCAGGGTCAAAGACCAAGGTGCCGACTGTCTGATACAGACAGGGATTTGTGTTGCCTGTTATGCGCCGGAGAAAGCCGGCCAAGCTGGAAAAATGACCAAGAAGCTACACGATGATTTTAGCTCTTACCAATCAAACTGGCAGCAGCTGTATCCGGATTGGCATTTCTATACCAATCTTGAACCAGCTCCCGAGCATATCCAGCTGGTTGTCAACTGGGGAAAACAGCATAAAATATGCGGGCTTGGTCATATTTTATACATGATTGAAACGGGAGCAGACGGGCGACCCAGGATATATTCTCAGAAGTGCAAACTGTGTCGCGAATTAAACATTGGTGATGAATATCTCGGCAGGGACTTTGTAGAAAAGTTGCTTGATGATTTGTGCAGTCAGGATTACGAAAAAGACCAAATAGACTATCAGGAACAAGCTCCTGAAATTTTGCGCAAAATCCGGTCCAACAGTACAGAATCCGAATATAAAGAATTTGAGGATTCAATAAAGGCCACTTATGCGTTTCAGGCTGAAATAGAAGAAGCATTGAATGCCTATGCAGACCGCGACATCAATACCGTTAAAAACCGGATTTTCAATGACTATGGCAAATTGGCATCGCTACCACTCAGCGAGTTTCAGAAAATGAAACAGTTGATCTCGAATTACGAAGAGCGTTATAACGGCAAACTGAAGGACGATATGCTTTCGGCTTATATAGCCGCATTGGTATGGTATGTTTTTTCACAATGCCATATCGGTACAAAGCCGAGAGGTAATTAGAATGGCGCTATTGCATCCTGAAAGTGATTTGAGCCTGTCTGTTGTGGCAATGGGCGCAGGATTATTGAAAATTCTGTCAAAAAAATCCCCGGTTATGATTGATGATCTGCTTGCGTTATTTCTCAAACAGGATCGCCGCCGGACAATCGTCAATTTTTATTCGTCTTTGGAGTTTCTGTATGCGGTAGGTGCGGTGGAACACGAACAGTATCATATCTCGATTTGTCGACAGCCGGTCCAAACCGACATCTTCGACTAGACACGGAAAACCCTATTATGCTGAAAAAACTTTGGTCACCAACCGGCTTGTTGTTGCAAGATGTAAACTTCAAGCCGGGTTTGAACCTTATCATCGGTTCTGCCAAATATGGACAATCCCACGGAACAAACGGTATCGGCAAATCCAGTATTGTACGTCTGATCGATTACTTACTGTTGTCTTCGGATGCTGCAAAAATTTTCAACAGCAAAAAATATGCGTTTCTGAGAGAGCAGGAGCATCAGGTTTGCCTGCTTCTTGATAACGGGGATGAATTCCTGCAAATCCGCCGCAGTTTCGGAGAGACGAAGAAAGTGTACATCCAGGAAAATGGTCAGGCCGAATATCCTTATGAGATCGAGGAAGCCAAAAAACTTTTTTCCGGAAAATTCTTTCCACAGACCGCCGAGAGAAAATATCCGGAAGGAAGTTACCGAAACTTAATGAATTTCTTTGTCAAAGATGATTTGACAAGTGTGAAACGCGATGATCCCGTTATCTATCTCCAGCATGGAGGGGCTAAAAAGAGTCTGTTGATATTGTTGAACCTCTATTTACTCGGACTACCTTCAACACATCTGAACAGTCTGCTGGAAACATGGACAATAACGGAGGAGCTGACTCGGGAAGCCAATGTTCTGCAAAAATACCTGACGGATACATCCGGTAAGTCTGTCTCCCAATTGCGTTCGGAAATGGCGGTCAAAAGAAAAGAGTTGGAACTCATTCGACAGTCATTAAGCGAATTCAAACTCAGCGATTCTTTCAAAAGAGTCTCCGAAAGAATTGCCGAGTTGGACGAACAGTTGGCCAACTTGAGAAAGAAAGAGCGCCAAACCGGCAATCAGCTTGAAAAATTAAAGAAATTCACGGAATCGTCCCAAAACGAGATTGATGTGGATGATGTCCGGAAACAATACGAATCGGTGGCTCTGGATTTGGGCCGGATTATCAGGAAAAGTTTGGAAGAAGTACTGGATTTTCGAGCATCCATTACCCAAGAACGGCTGAAATTTTACGGCAGCCGTATGACCGAATTGTCCTCGGAGCATAAAAAACTTTTGGCAGAAATTCAAGAGAAGGATGCACAGCGTGCGGGGTTAATGAAAACGATTGATGATAATATGGATATGTCATTGACTGAAGCATGGGGCAGATATGCATTGGAAAGTGCAAAAATTGCCGAAATCCGCCAAAAGCTGGACAATATTGAAAAAATCCATGCAGAACTCGGCAGGATGCACCACGATGAAAGTATACATCATATGCAGATACAGGTTGCCTTGTCTGAGTATTCGGAATCCGTTGAGACCATCCGGAGTCTGTTTAACGAAATCGTTGCCGCCGCATTTGAAGACATTCGTTATGAAGCAAAGGGCGTTTATTTGGACATTTCGGCTCCAGGGCAGTTGAAAAACAGAAAAGTACCGGTAAAAATAGAAATCGGTTTTCCCCATATCGAAGCATTGGGACAGACCAAGCTGAAAACAGTCATTTATGATCTGACTGTATTTCTGAATGCCGTGCGCGGGAATATCCCGTTGCCCGATTTTCTGATACATGATGGTGTATTTCACGGTATCGAAATCAGAAAGAAAGTCAACCTGTTGAATTATATTCACGAGCAAAGCGAACAAGGCAACTTTCAATATATCACCACTTTCAATGAAGACGAGATACAGATTGGAGATGGTGACCGGAGTAGAGGAATAAACTACCGCTTCGATTTGAACAGCAACATAATTGTCAATCTGAAAGACAAACCTGAGGAAATGCTATTCGGATTCAGGTTCTAGAAACTGCATTAGAAAATAATAAAAAAGGGGCTGAAGTAGATTAGCCCCTTAATCCTATTTCATTTCAGAATTTAGTTTTCAAACTCCAATCAGATATCTATACGCCCGCCATTGCTGCTTCACGGTAACTATCCAGCGTGCTACTTGCAGTAGAGTCAACAGCATAGTTCATAGCAGCCGGTTTATCATTTTCAAAGCCTGCAATATAGTTGTTAATTTCACTAGATTTGAAAATCTGACCGTCAGCAAACTCCCAGTTTACAATGGCCTGTACTTCCCAAGTTTCCGGCTCAAACTGATCCTGAATTCGAATTTGGTCTTCACTATTCAGCTTGAATACCATCAAATCCTGTCCTTCACGTTCAAGGCGTACTTCTGAAAAACGCACGTCCTTGAAATAGATATGATCTTCAGCATTCTCACTAATAATGGTATCTCGACCCCAATTCCCGGAGAAAACATAAGTATCAGCTCCTGCGCCGCCTTTCATAATGTCGTTTCCTTCGCCTCCGTTAATGACATCGTTGCCGCCCATGCCGTCGATAATATCATCCCCTCCATAACCGTTCAGATCTTCCCGCGCATCGGTACCGGTTAAAGTATCTCCATCCTCATTTCCGCTCCAAGTACGCTCCGGTGTTTCATAACGACCTTTGGGTGGCTCTGTCCGATTTGTATCCGGAACAGGTTCTTCTTGC
Organism: Neisseria wadsworthii 9715; assembly: GCF_000227765.1. GTDB lineage: Bacteria > Pseudomonadota > Gammaproteobacteria > Burkholderiales > Neisseriaceae > Neisseria > Neisseria wadsworthii. Next base: position 508,657 of record NZ_JH165159.1, on the reverse strand, counting down.
TGCCGTGAATCATCGGGAACAGGCTGCGGTTCCGGGTTTTCTACTGTGGGTTGCTCTGCCCAAGCAGGTAGGTTTAAACCAAACATGCCTGAATGATAGTTTTCTAACGTGATGCCTGTCTGAAAACCATTTCCGCTTAAATGCAGGCTGCCGTTTTCCTCATGCAATATCCAACCCTGTTCTTTTGCCGACCAGCGCCCTGCGGCTTCTGCTTGCCAATTAACAGTTTCAATATATTGCCCGTCGATGATAATACGACCCAATCCATCACTGTCGATAATGCGGTTATTTGCTTCCCGGGCCTGTAAGTCGCGGCTGTCGAAAATATAGGTATCAAACCCTTTGCCACCAATAAGTGTATTATTACCCGCTCCACCGACAAGTATGTCATTGCCCGAAATATCGGGATTGCGGTTATCATCTCCCCAAAGAATATCGTTACCGTCGCCGCCGTGCAGTAAATCATCTCCGTCTTGGCCCACAATCAAATCATCGCCTGATCCACCATATAGAAAATCATTAAATGCGCCTTCTTTTTCATCATCAGCATTCCTTTGACCTACGCGGTGGGCATCACTTGCCAATGCCAATTTATTATTGATATGGTAGTCTCTCTGAGCAGTATTGATGGAGAAGTCCCATTGATTGGAATCCGGGTGGGTTTTACTGGCGCTATTTAAAGGTAATTTTTGCCAATTGCCACTGTTGAGTGTATGTTCTACTGTCAATGCATTGCCATAAGAGTATGAAGGTGAAACGGTGCCGCCGTTCCACGGTACCAAGGGATGAATCGGGGGTGTCGGTGTATATACCGGCGCATAAACAGGTTCACTAAAAATCGACAGCATACGGGAATCCAAGCGGATTTCGCCATCACCTAAAATTACATCATCGCCTGCGCCGCCTTGCACAGTATCGCTACCCGAACCGCCTTGCAAAAAATCACGTTCGCGACTGCCGTAAACCCTATCATTACCGGCACCCCCAGCAATCCAATCACCACGCAGGTTGCTACTGCTCTCAAACAAATGCTCGCCTCGGGCGCCAGCGTAAATAATATCATCACCACCGGCACCCCAAATAATATCGTTACCCGAACCTCCGATAATCAAGTCCTTATCGGCTTCCATTTCTGCATTAAGTTTGGTTGGCGGCACATAAGCACTACCGTTAATCCAATCATTACCGTCACCGCCATCAATCATATCTGCTGCATAGCTGCCGAAAATACGGTCATTGCCACCTGCCGCGTTCAAAATGAGCCCTTTGGTTGCGGTAGCAAATACAATATCGTCCTTATGACCGCCTGTAATATTCACCGTATGCCCGGAACCCGCATAAAATACATTGTATTTATCCGCCTCTCCTGCACCATATATTACAGACTCTCCTTTAACTTCCTGCGCACCGTCCTCAACTGCCAACGACATGCCCAATGCTTCCAAAGCATTGCCGTTTTTCTTGGCATGATCGAAAAAGCCTTTTACAGTAACCTTGTCCTGCCCGTGGAAAACATTCAAATCCGCACCTGCTTTCACTGCAAACATCTTACCGTCACGCTTGCCTGCCTCATCTACGCTGTACCAATAATTAGGGCTATCTTCCGGCCTATTCATAAATGAGGCTGCCTGAACATTGCTTGAGGCAAAAACAATTTTGCCATTGTTATCGCTATCATAGACAGTATCGGAACCTTGGATCATGTAAGTGTCGAAACCCATCCCCCCTTCCATGTAATCATTGCCATCTTTTCCGTCAAGCGTTTGATTCCCCGTCCCTGTAAAGAGATAGTCCTCTTTCATACCTCCTGCTAAATCTTTCTCTCCGTTTAGTGCAAAAGCTACGACAGCCGGATTTGTTGAACGGACAGGATGGTTGTTTCGGTACTCATAAGCGGATAATACGAACATTTCCCCTTTATCGGTATACTCCACATCACTTGTATAAAGCGCATTGGGTAGTTTATCGCTTGCCACTTTCAGGTAAACCTGCATTAACTCGCTGCGTTTTTCAATAAATACCTCGCTCATACCGTTAGGGTTGTTCGGGCTTTGCAGATCTAAAGAACCGTTGCTGTTGTGTGCAGAGTAGTCTAAGCCCTTCACTACAAACGGGTTCAAATTTAATAAAGCATAACGATATGCCACAGCATCAGGGCCTTCAATCGATGCAAGCTTACCGATATCTTGCGGTATACTCTCAAAAGTATAACTACCCTGTACACCTAAATTATTAATCAACTCCTGTACTTTTAAGATGCCGCCGTAAAGTGCATCTCTATCTTCAGCTTTAATTTCCAAAGATCCTTCCGGATTAAGCAAGTGATATAGTTTTTCTACTATGTGTTCCAATGTATTTGCATTATCTACGGCAGAAGCTTCAAATACAGTATCAATAAAGAATAATAATTCCTTCAATGGTTTTTGCTGCAAACCGGCATCCAGCCTGATAAACAAATCTGCTACCGCCATTGAATCGCTCATTTGCCCCGAACCATGCCCAAAAGTATCGGAAGATACTTTTGGCTGTTCAATAAACAGTTCATGCGCTTGCCCGGGCTGATTTAATGCAATAAACCAATCTTGGGCAACAAAATCGATATTCTTATCCCCAATAACATTGGTAATTTTATTGGCATCAAATTGATCAGCTCCGCCCAATTTATGAAATACGGATTGAATATTAAAAGTCGGGCGTGTAAGCTCAGGAGAGCTGACAATATTCCCAGACCCGCCAAAGCCCGCTCCATTAATCATATAGGCATGTTCGGTTGCTTCAGGAAATAATCTGGAAAAAGCAGCAGACAGATGCCCTCCCAAACTGTGTCCCGTTACGGTAACCGTATCCACATCAATACCTAAACCAAACTGGCGCCCATCTTGGTATACTTCGGTAGAGTCGGTAAAATAAATCTGTTGGACTATTTTATTATTACTGAAATATCCTTCAGCTGTTGTTCCATCTAATAAAGATATTGCACCCAATGGATCAATAGCTACCGTTTTTATGGCTGCGGCCTGATAACTTTGTCCTTCAGGCGTATTTATTTGCTGCCAAAAATTATACATATCGACAATTTGATGGTGAGCCAAACCGTCAAGAACAATATCAGTTCCGTCGGTAACTACCAAATCTTTAAGGCCTAGCGTGCCTTTCAACGCCAAAACAAAACCACCTGTGTCTTTGGCTTGAAACAAAGTACCGGAGAAGCCGCTCTCTCCGTCAAATAATGAATTGCTATCTTTCCAGTGAGCAACCGGTGTGTAATTATTTTTTATTAAACCCGCAAAATTGATAAGCGAACCTTCAGTTTGCATTTTGTCTTTTTTATCTTTATTTGCAATAGCGATCTCTATTTGTTTCTCTTTTGAAAAATCTACCTTAGAAAAATCGACATAAGCTGTTTCAGCCAATAAAACGTAGTTTGATATATTATTAATACTCATCAAAAACCCCTTTCAAGAATATATTAGAAATTACTTGTAGCACGTTAGTAGTTATCTTAAATATTTTTGTTGAAACTTCCATTCATTAAATGAATCACAGCCTTGAACCGTTTCAAGCCAAAATTTCAATCCTTCTAAATCATTAGCTATTGCAGGCACGCCTACGCTGACTTTCATATTTTTCAATAAAACCACTCTGTCTTTTTCATCATAAAAAATTTCGTAATTCGCTACTGTGTATGGCTTAAATTCGTCATATGTGTAACTGACTATTCTATTATTGTATCTATATGATATTTTATATTTTCTGTTTTCAAATACTAATACTCGTCCATCTTTGACTCGTTCCTGAACAATTTTCAACTCCTGCCGTTCTTGTTCACTGATTTTTTCCCAATATTCTTCAGGTGTAACATAAACGGTAAGACCAGCATTTTTACACCACGCCTGCGCAGTCTGCCGAAGCGTCCAATATTCCGTAGCCCAACTAACCATCCAGCCGCCCATCAGCAACATAAACCCGACAAACCGGCCTATCCATCTTCCTAGACCCAGCTTCGAAGTAAGCTTTCCGCATAAATAAGCAGCCAAAACCGTCAGGCCAAGCCAAACTAATAAACCAAACAATACAGCCAGTGCCAACATGGATATTCCTATTCCTGTATGCAATATATTCAGGTGTAATAATTAAACAGGGTGTTGATGCCCGCGCAAACATAACAGACAGGTAGCACAATAACATCTTTACAAAGCAATTACAAATATTACATTCAATTTAATTAAATTAAATATTTTTAATAAATTATAAATGATTAAGCGAATTTATTTATAAACCATCGGTTTCATTAGCTTAAAACCAAAATTTTACCTGTCGTAGTTTTTAGACAGGAGCTGATTCTGATTTGAAGTGCAACTTTTCATAACAGAATAGAGGCCAGTATGAGGTTGATGTAGAAAACTCTAGCATTGTTTACACTTCCGTTTTTGCTTGAAGATCCATTTGGGGATTGTTGAAGGTTGTCAAGAATACCGAAAGGCACGCGAAGCCGCATCGTTCTTGATAATGCTCAAAAATCATGAAACAATCATTTCAGCAAAAAACAAAAGCCATCTGGCATAATTACGGCCCCACGGCCCCAAGCCGGGCTTGATTATGCCGACCACTCTGGCACCTACGGCAGCCTACGCAGCCGTCAAGCCCAAGCCCGACTTGCCCCCTCCTGCAGGATGATGATTATTATTAAATAAAAATTTTCTAATACAAGAAAAAGCCGCGCCTTTTTGCATCCAGGTACACATGACCTGTTCTCCTGTACGAAGTTTTTACTGGTTGTGATTATACCGTATACACATAATCTATTGAAAATAATGTGTTTTATGCCTAACATGTT
>NZ_JH165159.1:496834-502656 GCF_000227765.1 Neisseria wadsworthii 9715 | reverse complement strand
GTGATGATGCTGTACACCTATTGGCAGTATGTAGAAGAACTGCCGAAGGGTATGGTTTGGCGGTTGGAGGTATCAAGTGCCGTTGCCGCCCTGTTGCCTATGGTGGTATTGGTGTTGATGTTGGTTGCGCTGTTTTCCAAGCCCAAACGGGAACTTCACGGTTCGGCACGGTTTGCCCGCCGCAGCGAAATAAAAAAAATGAATTTACTGAAAAAGAAATTCGACCCCAAAGAAGCTCCCGACCTGCTTATCGGCAGATATGGCAAGTACTATTTAAAATGGAGCGGTAAAGAGTTTGTTTACCTTGCCGCGCCCACCCGTCCGGGTAAAGGCGTAGGTTTTGTGGTACCCAACTGCCTGCACTACCGGCACAGCATGGTGGTGTACGACCCAAAGCAAGAAAACTTCCTGATTACCGCCGGCTTCCGCGCCAAGCACGGACATGCCGTATATCTGTTTAACCCGGGCGGACGCATGCCCGAGCACGAACGCAACCCGAATGCGCCTTTGGTCAGCCACCGTTGGAATCCGCTGACTTATGTCCGGCGCAATCCGATATATACGTTTAAAGACGCGCAAGGGATTGCAACGATTATGTATCCCGATCCTCCCAACCCCAACGGAAGCACCATGTTTTTTGTGGAATCGTCACGCAAACTTTTTTCCGGTTTGTTGATGTATTTGATTGAAACGGAGGGGGAGCGGGATTTGAGCCTGCCTGAAAACAAAACCACTATGGCGAACCTTTTCAGGCTCGCCAATCCTAAAAACGGCAAAACTTTATCGGAATGGATAAAAGACGAAATCGAGTTGCGGAACCGGCAGGAACATACCCGTCTCAGTGATAACTGCATGACCCTATTAATGGATTTTGCCAACGGCAATACCAAGACGGGCGCGGATATTGTGGCAACCATGACCGCCCCTTTGAGTATATTTATCGACCCTGTGGTGGAAGCGGCTACCAGTGATGACGATTTCTTTCTGGATGATGTACGCAAAAAACTCATGACGGTTTATGTGGGCATACTTCCGACGGAAACCGCCGTATTTTCGCGTCTAACCAATCTGTTTTTCAGCTTGCTGGCCAACGTCAATGTTTATCAGGGTCTGCCTGAAAACAACCCCGATATTTTGAAATACCAATGTTTGATGATGATGGACGAATTTACCGCCCTCGGTGTGGTGCCGGCTATTGAGCACGGGGTTGCATACATGGCAGGTTACAACATGAGGCTGGCTATTATTTTCCAAACGCCGTCCCAAGTTGAAAAACTGTACCAAAAAGCCGGTATGCGGACATTCTTTACCAATTTCGGCTGCCAAATTGTGTTTCCCCCGCGGGAACAGGCGGATGCGGAAGAGTACAGCAAACTGATAGGATATGAGACGTTCAAGGCTAAATCGACGTCGCGTTCACACGGTAAAAGCAGCAGCCGCAGTAACAGCGTAAGCGATCAGCGACGTGCGGTGATGAATCCCGACGAGCTGAAAATGATGCCGAAAGAAGACTGTATTATCAGTTTGACCAACAGCCGGCCTATTTATGCTAAGAAAATCATTTACTGGCAAGACCCTGTGTTCAGCAAAAGGGCAAACCTTCCGCCGCCTGCGGTACCGGCGTTGTCGGTTGTGTTACATAAACGGGTGCCGGAACAAGCGCTGAAACCGGATTATGTTTCGCCGGAAGATATGGCGAGCTTTAACTGGCAAGAGGCGGTTAACTCGGAAGACATTGCCCGATCCCTCCTCACGGCACTGATTCCGCCGGACAGCAAGCCGGAATTTGTGGCCGAACTGGTGCCGGTTCTTGCTAAGAATTGGGGAGATGGCAGTTTGGAGCTTATCGCCAAAATATTGAAAGATACTTCCGGTATATCGGTAGGAAGCGGCCAGCCGAAAGCGGCGGCTTAATTTGGATTTTTATCAAGAAGGTTCCTGAAGATAAATAAAAACTGCATCCGGCTGTCTGAGATATTTCAGACAGCCGGTTTCTATTTTGGAGAACAGAAATGAGTAATTACGACGACATTCAAAAAGCCCTGAGCTATATTGACCCGCATGACCGGGATGTGTGGGTCAACACCGGCTACTCGATCAAACACGAGCTGGGTGAAAACGGTTTTGATTTGTGGGACCAATGGTCTCAACAGGCAGACAATTACAACAACCGTGCCGCCCGCAATGTTTGGAAGAGCATCAAAAACCCGACGCGCACCATAGGTTCGCTGTTCCATGATGCACGGAATAACGGCTACCGCCCCGACAAAGCCTACACGCCGCCGTCTGCCGAGGAGCAGGCACGGATTAAGGCGGAACGGGAAGCAGCCCGTTTGTCCGAAGAGCAGGCGCAGGCAGAGCGGAGGGAGAAGGCAAAAAGTTTGGCGCAAAGCATTTGGTCGCGCGCAACGCCTGCCGACATCAACCATCCCTATTTGGCCGCCAAAGGGATTACCGATCCGGCAGCGGTCGCCGGCCTGCGTCAAAACCTGTATCAGGGCGACAACAATCTGTTGATACCCGTGGTGCATAACCGTGAAATTGTGAATGTGCAATCCATCAACCAAGACGGCGGCAAGCGGTTTTTGTCGGGAGGGCAGGTACATGGCGGTTTTGCCGTTGTCGGGGATGCCGACAAAATGGAACACGGTATCGTGATTGCGGAAGGCTTTGCCACTGCCGCCAGCATCCATCAGGCTACGGATAAAACCGTGGTTGTGGCGTTCAATACCGGAAACATGGTGGCGGTATCGGAACGTTTGGCCAAGAGCCTGCCTGAAAACGTACCCGTTACCCTTGCGGTGGATAACGATGCCAGTCAGACAGGCATGAAAAAAGCTTTACAGGCGGCGGCGTATTTCGGCGGGCGGGCGCAGGTTGTCGAGCCGGAATTTAGCATGACCCAAATCAGACAATACCAACAGGAAAACGGAGTGGACGAACAAGGCCGTCCCAAGCTGCCGAGTGATTTTAACGACCTGCACCGTCTGGCCGGTATCGAAGCCGTGCGTGAAAAAATAGAAACGTCGTTCAGGCAGCATGAAGTCGGCCAAGAGCCGGCGCAGACATCCGGCTTATCCGAGCCTGCCGCCGAGCAACCGCCGGAACCCCTGTCTGAACAGGAGTGGGCTACCGTGATTGCCGAAGAAGCGAAAATGCGGGGCATCCCGATGCCCGGACAAACACAACCGGCAGCGCACACCGTGCCGCCAACCGAACAAGCCGCCGAAACACCGGCGGCTTTTGTACAGGGAGAAGCAGCAATGAATACCCGGCAGGAAGAAAACCGCCAAACCCCGGGACACGAAACATCCGACACGGCTGCCAACAGTATCGAGTACACCGCCATACGCCCGTCGAAAGAACAGGAGCCGTTGCGGGAAACCGCACCGGACAATACCGCCGTAAAAACGGATAAAGCCGAAAGTCTAAGCGAGGGGGCGGTTCCGTTGTCCGGTTATGCGCGGGAAAAGGCACCCGAACCCGCCCAAGCGGAACAGACCGAAGACGGGCCGGCGCATGAAACGGTCAAAAAGCCCGTAACCGACCTGAATTACCGCATCCCGCCGGAAAGCATCGAAAGCCGTTATGTGGTGGCGGACGGCAAGTATCTGTCTGCCGCCAACCATACCACCGTGATGTTTACCGATACTGGCAAAAAAATCAGTACCCCGAAAACAGACATGCAGACCATCAACGACATGCTTGAGGTGGCCAAAGCCAAAGGCTGGGACAGCATCAAGTTAAGCGGCAGCAAAGAGTTCAAGGCCATGATGTATGTGGCGGCGGAAAGTCAGGGTATCCGTACCAGCGGCTACCGGCCTAGTAATGAGGATTTGGCATTGCTTAAAAGAATGCGTGAAGAGCGGTCATTGAACATCATCGAACCGCAAACAGGGCGTGCGCCTGCCGTTGCGCCGGTAACGGAAAAAGTCGCACCGGTGCCTTATCCGGGCGATAAACGTAGCAGACCGGCCGAAGCCCCGGAGGCTGCCGTCACGGCCAAAGGCGCCGGGGTTGCCCAAGCAGGCGAACGGATTGTCAGCGTCGGTCAGGCACCGTACCGCCACAACCCCGAGAATCAAGACAGCCCGTATATCGTCTTGGAGCGGAACGGCAAAGAACGTACCGTCTGGGGCGTAGATATTCCCGATGCAATGGAGCGCAGCGGGGCGGAGGTGGGCGACCGCATCATTCTGCATTCTTTGGGTAAGCAACCGGTGGAAATTGACGTGAACGTCCGCGATGAAAGCGGCCAAGTCATAGGCACCAAGAAAAAAGAAGTCGAACGCAAGCTGTTTAAAATGGAGATCGTTCAGGAACGGGAAGTACGGGAAAAGGAAGCACCGGATCGGGAGGAAGAGAATGTACCCGGCAAGCCCGATGTTGCGGCCATAGCCAAAGCAGACAAAATGATGTCGCAAAACGAAATTCCGTCTAAAGCGACCATCAACACGTCCCATGCGGCAGACACCCGGCTCGGTGTGCCGTTACAGGCAATCGGGCAAAGCGAAATTCCGTCCGAAGTGGCTATCGAGGCCGGGCGCATGAAATCGGCCGCGCTCGATACCCGTTATGCGGCGGCAAAAGCCGGGTATATGGCGAAAGCCGAAAAATTGTCCAAAGCCAACAAGCAGCACTTGGAGTTCCACGAACGAAACGTTATGGATGCCATCCGCGGACTGAAAGGCGATGCCCGCACATTGGCTTTGGTCAATTATTACGAGCATACCGAAAAAATGATGCACGGGCGCAAGCTGGATTTACCCAAACCTGCGCGTGCACCGGCCCACACCCCCGGACAGCACATTCCGACGCAGCAGCGGACGGAGCGGGAGCACGAACAAAGGCAGACGCCGGAGCCTGAAATCGGCCGTTGATGTTTCCGGTTTGGAACACAGGCCGTTTGAATTCAGACGGCCTTACTTATTTGTTGACAAAACAAAACGATAAAGGCACGATAACTCTATGTTAATTGACTGTTTAGGAGCCGGCTATGGCAGATACCGTATTGAAATTGGATCCGAGGCTTTCGGAGTTCGATACTGAAAAGGAAGCAGAATCTTACAACCGGTGGCTAAAAAACAAGGTGGAATCCGCACGTTCCGCCCCTGTAGTCAGTCACGAGGAAGCATTGGCTCATTTTGAGAAGCAACGGATAAAAAGGTTGGAGCGTTTGCAAAATGCTGGTGATTGAATGGACGGTTCATGCATTAACCGATGTAGACAATATTATCGACTTTATATTTGATGATAATCCCAATGCAGCCTTTGAGATGGATTTACTGATACACGATTCGGTGCAACATTTGGCTGCGTTACCGTATATTGGCAGAAAAGGGCGTGTAGAAAACACAAGAGAATATGTTATTCATCCCAATTATTTGATTATTTATGAGATTGCCCTTAATCATTTAAGGATTCTGTCGGTACTTCATGTACGTAAAGAATATCCATAACTTGGTTACCGCTTGAAGGCTGTCTGAAAAATTCAGACAGCCTTTTGATATATTAACCATACGGCCCGTAACATTATTGTGCGGGCTGTTTTGTTTGGAGTGAGATGATGGAGCAAGCAGAAACACGGCAAGCCCTATTTGAAACCGGCCAGTCCGTTAAACACCAAAACCGGCATTTGCGCGACGTTTACCTTGTGGTGGGTAGGGGAAAGAACGGCAACGGTTATCTGTTGCTGGGAGACGAACTTGTCCGTACACCTTATTTGCAGGCTACCGGCGGCTCCGGTTTCGAGCGTGCTGACGGTTCGGCTTTTCGGGCAGGACTGGTTTACGAAAATACCGATGCTGCAAAGGTATACCGGC
>NZ_JH165159.1:487544-496082 GCF_000227765.1 Neisseria wadsworthii 9715 | reverse complement strand
CGGCTGTTTCAGCAGAACGCGAAGCCGTACCGCAATGCATACGATTTGATTTCGGAGGCCGACTTTTACCGGGCTTTCGGCAAAATCGAACCGGAGCGGCAAAGGGATGTTTCGGAAAACGGTCAAGCCGAACCTTCGGTCGGAAAAGAAGCGGCTTTACCGCCTGAAGAGCGGTTGCAGTTGGCCAAACACCGTTATTTGATGCAGGGCACGACGTTGACGGTTTCCGAAAAGCAGACGCGATCCGTACTGGAACATGCAATGGAAAACCTGATACACGGCTTGCCGCCTCAGGTGCAGATGCAGGCCCGAACCAACTTCTACGAAAGCCAAATCCAACAACAGGCTCAGAAGTACGATATGGGGTCCGACCTCCATAACGACTCGCCCGAACGTTGAGCATTTATGCTTTCGGTCTTAACCGTATGCCTGTCTGAAAACCGTTTTTCAGACAGGCATTTGTTTTGGAGATGCCATGCCTGAAGCGAAATACGGAGAATTGCCCGGCTACTTTGCGACCGAAGAGCGTTTGGGAGGAAAGGACGCATACGAAGCTGAGAAAACGGCAGGAAAAACGGTGCTCGACTACCGCCAGTGGGTGCAGGTACGCACAGATGAATTTAAAAACTGGTTTGGCGATTGGCAAAACGGTCAAGTTCCTGTCCGGCTGCTTGATAAAAATGGAGAACCAAAAATTTTTTATCCCGACCCTGTTGCGGATACTTATGAGGTTTCCCGCCATATTTGTTACTACGAAACGCAACGGCGGAGCGTAAAAGAGACGATTACCGAATACGTTAAATATGATGACGAAGGCAGAATAATGGGGATATGGCCGCAGCCTAGAGAAGGCTATCTACCCGAGCAGCGCAGCCGGACACGAACATTTTATGAAGATATCGAAAAGTCCAAGACGGTGCATGAAACCCTGCGCTTCAGGCAAGTGGAAGATTGTACATTCCATATACGAATTGAAGGTTCCAACCGTTGGATCGGCGGTTTGGTGTTATCGCCTGAAGATGGAGAAAACGGCTTCCGTAGCAACCGCCCGTTGGCCAAACAGGATGGGAGCCGTTATTTCGTACCGTTTCGTGTCGAAATAGAGAAAGATTACCGGAGCAAAGGCGTGGGAACTGCGCTTTACCGCTTTGCCGAACAGTGTATAGGAGAAGAAATCCATCCCGCCCGTTCGCAGACGGATGCAGCCAAAGGGTTATGGGCGAAACGCAACCGGCAGGGTGGCTTCGGCGGTTATTTTATGAATGCGGACGGACAGATGAAGTCCGCCGTCAATAACAGCGGTTTGTTCGACCGGAGCAACTCCGATACCGGCGATACACTGCCGCAGGAAATACTGGACAAAGCCCGCCGTACTTATCAAGGGCTGCGTGCAACAGCGGCACCTGAAGCGGAAAAGCAGCGTTTCACAATGTTGGAGCAACTAATGGAAAAAACAGTTTCTGGTTTGCCTGCCGATGTGCGGATGCAGGCACGGATTAACTTTTATCAGTCGCAAATCAGGGATGCCGGAAAAACATATGACTTATCGGATGAACGGAACATAGAAACCGGTATAGACCGTTGATTTTCTGATTAAGTCCGTCTAAAAAGCTTGCCTCTTTTGAAGGGCAGGCTTTTTCTTTGTTGATGACAATTAGGGTGTCTATCATGCCGAAAAAATTTGATGTGTACGGTTTGTCCGATGAAGAAATCAAAGCTTTGCGCGAACTCGCTTTCAAACGGTACGGCAAGGCCAGCGTGTCTCTGTTGGCCAAGAAACTGTTACAGGCTCAGTTGGTACCGGCTGACGAACCCGAACCGGTTAAGTTGCCGCCACCCAAATGCAAAAAGCGCATCACCCTGCGCTTGCCGGATAAAGACCGCGCCTATCTTGAGGCGGCAGCGGATACACGTCGCGGATCCATTAACGATGTCGTCAGAGACATTATCCAATCCCATATCTCGCATTATCCGATTTTGTCGGCATTTGAAGCCGATGTGCTGTCGCAGTCCAACTATCAGTTGGTCATGATAGGCCGCAATCTTAACCAAATCGCCCGCCGTCTAAATGCGGGCGAAAACGTATCTTTGAGCAGCCAACAGATCAGTGACTTGAAAAAGTTTATCGAAGCCCACGTCGGCAAAGTAAACCATGTGCTGCAAACCAACCGCCGCCGCAAGCGGGAGTAGCCGGAAGGGAGTGAGGATGACATTGCACCGTAAAATAGACGATTGGTTTTTGGGCTATAAAACCCGTGCCGTCAAAGCCAAAAAAGACGGCGCCCTTTATTTCGGCAATGACCGCAGTAAACATTCCAAACCTTTGAAGCCCGGCAGCGGTTTGGCCAACCTGCGCGCCGCCGCACTCAAACATCCCGAAGTGATGGTTAAAATTCCCAAGCGGCTCAGTAGCAACTCCAAAGGCATGAAAGGTGTACGCAACCATTTGGATTATGTATCGCGTAACGGCGAGGTAACACTGGAAACACAATCCGGCGAAAAGCTGGTCGGCAAACGTGCGGTCATGGGTTTTGCAGACGATTGGCGGAAACTCGGTATCCCCGAAGAGAGCAAGTATAAGGAAGCACTCAATATTGTGCTGTCCATGCCCGAAGGCACACCGCCGGACGCAGTATTGAATGCCGCCCGAAACTTTGCCGCCGAACAGTTTGCCGGGCATCATTATGTGTTCGGACTGCACCATGACAGCCACGACCCTGACGAACCGAAGCACCCCCATGCCCACTTGTGCGTGTTGATGCGGGACGAGTTCGGGCAGCGGCTCAATCCGCGCAAAGCCGATTTGTTCGAGTGGCGTGTCCGGTTTGCCGAAAAGTTACGGGAGGAAGGTGTGTTGTGCGCGGCCACCAAACGCATACACCGCGGCAAAGTCCAAAAACCGGAAAACAGCCTGCTGCGTGCCATGCGTCAGCGCGGGGTGTTGTCTAATGCGGCAAAGCAGCAGGCGGTGGAATTGCTCGAGGCATTGAAAAACAATGACCGCCCCAAGCATCCTTTCTTGAAGGAAACCATGCAGACGCGCGGTATTGTCCTGGAGCAATACGGCCTGATAGCCAAAGAGTTTTACAAGATGGGGCATAAAACCGAAGCGCGGATTATCAGCAAACTGGCCAAAGAAGTGGCCGGGCAATCGTTTGATACCAAAGCGCAAAACCAGTACGACACCATACGGGGTAAGCAGCCGGAACTTGAGAAGCTGCAACAGAAATTGGCGGAACATGGTAAAAACAAGCAAGCGAAAGATATATCGCGCTGAGTTTATTTGTACAGTTTGCCTAAATTAGCTAAAATGTAAAACAAGTTTATCGGTAAAACAAAGGAAATGCTATGCGAATCATGACTGCCAGCAATGCGCAAAACAATTTCGGCGACCTGTTGGACACTGTCCGCCGCGAACCGGTTTTGCTGACTAAAAACAAGCGTCCCGTCGGCGTATTTGTTTCTTTGGAGGATTTGCAGGGGACTTATCTGGCCGATATGTTGGTCGAGAAAGAAAACGGCTACGACGACTGGTTGCAGGCCAAAGTTGAACAATCTCTGACGCGTTTCGAGCAAAACGGCAGTGCAGGCCGAGAATCAGCGATTGTTCATGCGGATACTTTGGATAGCGTCCGCAACAAGCTGAAAAACCGTTGAGCGGAAAATGTACAGGATAATTTATGAACCTGAAGCGGAATCGGATTTGTTGTTCGTTTTGTCGTACTATGCCGATGAGGGCGGTATAAGTTTGGCAGAAATCATCAGCCGCCGTATAGAGACGGCACTGGAAGGATTGGCTTATTTTCCTTACCGTGCGGTTGAGAGTGCTTTGGTTGAAAGTACGCGCGAATATTTTCTCGGTAATCTGCCTTATAAAGCATTCATTAAAATAGATGAAAACAGCAAAACCGTGTATGTGTTGAATATCGTACATACTGCACGGAAATTTCCCTGATTTCGACAGATACCTGTAGGAACAAAACCGCAGTTGCGGTCTAAAGTTGAGCCGCTCACGGTTTCACTTGCTCGGTTTTGTATGATATTGAACAAGATCGGATTATCTACCGTAAAAACACCTTGCATCTGCAAGGTGTTTTTTCTTTTTGTTTAAAGAAAGGTGTACTCATGATTTCTTACACCCAATCTGACAACAGCCGCCTGTTTACCAGCGACTGCCGCCTAGTGCTGCCCCGGCTGACCCGACAAGGCGTGAAAGTGCAAACCTGTATCACATCTCCACCTTATTACGGCCTGCGTGATTACGGTTGTGACGGGCAAATCGGCTTGGAGCCGACCGTGAATGAGTATGTCGGCAACTTGGTGGAAGTGTTCCGTATGGTGCGTGATGTATTGGCCGATGACGGAACCTTATGGCTCAACCTCGGCGACAGTTATGCAGGCAGCGGCAAAGGCCGCAATGCCGACGGCAGCCCGTTTAGCGGGTATCAAGATTCGTTTCAGACGAGCACCCAACTGACAGGCCGTCTGAAAGCGTTCAGCTTCAACGAAGTTAAAAGCACACCGCTGTCAGACGGCCTCAAAGCCAAAGACCTGATCGGCATTCCGTGGCGTGTCGCCCTCGCTTTGCAGGCAGACGGCTGGTATCTGCGCCAAGACATCATTTGGCATAAAACCAACCCGATGCCCGAATCCGTCACCGACCGCTGCGTCCGCTCACACGAATATCTCTTTCTGCTTTCCAAAAGCAGCCGTTACTACTTCGATCACGAAGCCATCCGGGAGCCTTCGGACAGTTACGGACGCCCCGGTGCAAACCGACAAAATGATTTCTGCCGGACGAAAGGCAAATATACGGCAACGCCGAATCCCGGCCAGCGTGCGACCCAACACCGCAGTAACCGTGAGCATACGCCTGCACGGCCGCTGCGTAACAAACGCAGCGTATGGCCGGTATCCACCGTCGCCGCCCGGCACGACCATTTGGCGGCTTTCCCGCCGAAACTGATCGAGCCGTGTATTTTGGCAGGTTCCCGCCCGGGTGATGTGGTGCTTGATCCGTTTTCGGGCAGTGGCACGGTGGCGGAAACGGCCAACCGGTTAGGGCGAAAGTGGATAGGTATTGAATTGAATCCTGCTTTCGTCAATCTGCATGAACAGCGGACAGCACAGCAGGCAATCGGCTTTTAATATTGGGGGAATTTTTATGGCCAACAGCAATATCGAATGGACGGAACGTACATGGAATCCCATAACCGGCTGTACCAAAATATCGCCCGGATGCAAAAACTGTTACGCCGAATCAATGGCGAAGCGTTTACAGTCCATGAACACGCCCGGTTATGAAAACGGTTTTGCCCTTACCCTGATGGAAGGCCGTCTGAAAGAACCCGCCGATAGAAAAAAGTCGGAGGTTTATTTTGTGAACTCCATGTCCGACACGTTTCACGAAAACGTACCGTTTGCTTACATCGACCGTATTTTTGAAACCATCCGGCAGACACCACAGCACACTTATCAGGTGCTGACCAAGCGGGCGGAAAGAATGGCGGAATACTTCGCTACGCGAACCGTTCCTGAAAACGTATGGCTCGGCGTATCGGTAGAAGACCGGCGTTACGGCCTGCCTCGGATCGAATTGTTGAGAAACATTCCGGCAACCGTCCGCTTTATTTCCTGCGAACCGCTGTTGGAAGATTTGGGGCCTTTAAACCTTACAAACATCGAGTGGGTCATCGTCGGCGGGGAATCCGGCTCCAAAGCAAGACGGATGCAGCCTGTTTGGGTGGATAACATCCGACGGCAATGCGAGGCTGCCGGAGCCGCGTTTTTCTTCAAACAATGGGGCAGCTGGGGAGCAGACGGCATAAAGCGCAGTAAACGTGCCAACGGATATCTGCTCAACGGAAGTGTCCGGCAGGAATTTCCCATGCCTTTACACAGGAAGTAAAAATGACCAAACAATACACACTGGACTTGAGATACAAACAAATCGGCGATTTGTTCGCCGGGGGCTGTGGCGCAAGCTGCGCCATTGAACAGGCGACAGGGCTATATGTTGATTTTGCCGTGAACCACGACGAACAAGCCATTTCCATGCACACTGCGAACCATCCGCAAACCGTCCATTATCAGACGGATGTGTATGAGGTTGATCCTTATTTGGCATGTCGCGGCCGTCCCGTGGGGCTGCTGCATCTCAGCCCTGATTGTACCCATCACAGCCAAGCCGCAGGCGGGCAACCGCGTGACAATGCGACACGTTCCTTAAGCTGGGTGGGTAAACGTTGGGCGGCACAAGTACGTCCTGACATCATCACATTGGAAAATGTAGAACAGATTACCCGCTGGGGGCGACTGGTGGCCAAACGGGACAAGGCCACCGGCCGCGTGATTAAGTTGGATAAAACCGTAGCGGCTCCCGGTGAGCGGGTGCCGGTACAACAACAATACCTGATACCCGATCCCAAACACGCAGGGAAGCGGTGGCATAAGTTTATATGTGAGCTGGAAAAACTGGGTTACGTCGTCGAGTGGCGGACGCTGATTGCCGCCGACTACGGCGCACCCACTACCCGTAAACGGCTGTTTATGGTTGCACGGAGAGACGGTCGGCCTATCGTATGGCCGGAGCCTACACACTATAAAAAACCGCAAAAAGGGCAAAAGAAATGGAAGGCGGCTGCCGAATGTATAGATTGGTCCGTGCCGGGCAAGTCCATTTTCGGACGTGAAAAACCGCTGGCCGATGCCACCATGCGCCGGATTGCCAAAGGCATCAAAAAGTTTGTCCTGGATAATCCCGAACCTTTTATCGTCAAATTCCGTGGCGACAGCGCAGGGTGTTCCATTAATCAACCTTTGTCCACCATTACCAGCGGCGGCAATCCCAAACGACCGGCAGGGGGCGCGCACGCTTTAGGTGTGGTGGAACCGATACTTGCCCCTATCGTAACCACCCGCAGCTACGGAGATGACAGCAAACGGTGGGGACATGGCAGTAAATCGGTACATGAGCCGTTCGGAGCCATTTGCGCCCAAGGCAACGGCGATCACGGTTACGTTTCTGCCGTACTGGTTAACGCTGCTTACGGAGAGGGAAGCGGCCGCACCAAACGGCGCGGTATCGGCAGCCGGGATATTACCGATGCCCTCGGCACCGTGACCGCCTCCGGCAGCGGCGGTCATGCCGTAGCCGCCGCATATCTGATGCAGGCCAACGGCGGCTATAACACCGTACACGGTAAAGAAGCATCCGAGCCGATGACGACGCTTACCAACAGGGACAGCCGGCAACAACTGGTATCAGCCTGCCTGATACGCCAGTTCGGATCCAGCACCTGCAGCGACATGGCCGCACCGATGGTGGCGGCGGTAAAACTTCGCTGGCTGTTTGTGAACTGGGTAATGCCGAAGAACGTGCGCTCAGAGTTGCCTCATTCCTGATTAACTATTGCGGTAACAGTGATGTCAGCAATCTGTCAGCCTCGATAGATGGTCTGACGACCGAAGACCTATTATCGTCGGTTAAAGTTTATGTGAACAAAGAACCTTATTACATTGTGGACATAACCCTGCGTATGTTACTGCCCAAAGAGCTTTACAAGGCTCAGGGATTTCCCGACGATTACGTCTTTGACCGCGACCATACCGGCAAACCACTGACCAAAACCGCACAAATACGCATGTGCGGTAACTCGGTATCGCCGCCGCCGATGGCCGCGCTGATACGCGCCAACTATTGTCCCGAAGCGGTCTTTGCCGGACAACAGGCGGTCTGACCACACATTGCAGAAAATTGCCCCGCCACAGCACATGAATTTGTGTAGCGGCGGGGCTTTTTGTGTTTGCCACCACTGTTGCCCGTTCTATTTCTTGACAGTAAAGATAGAATTTTACGGGTTATGCTGATAATATGAAAAAAGCATTGTGTAAATTAGGTAATACTGTCATGAAAAAACTGATTTTATCGGTATTTGTGTCTTTGGGTTTGGTTAGCTTGTCCGCACCTAGCCATGCTTTCAATTGTTTGGAATATAAAACATTTGCCAGCCACCTGAGCGGGAAAGAAGCGGCAAAAGATGCTCCCAGTTGGGTGAGGCAGGCAGGATTAAAGCCATGCAAAAACCCCAATGAAAGCGGTACCCAGTTTGCAAAACGTGTTTTGGATGCCAAATACGGTGTAGGAAAGTGGAAAACCGGCCCGGCAACAGAGCATAATCAAATTAAAAAATATGGTGACAGAGCTTTTAACTAATTGAAAGGTATAGAAAAATGTTTACATTGAATACAGTTTATGTTCTTTACCATACGCGAATAGACGCTCTAGGTCATGAAAATGATAAGTGCTTGGGTGTATTTTCAAGTCTGGAAGAGGTAGAAAAGGCTAAAGAATACGCACTAAAACAGAAAGGTTTTAAAGATTATCCCGACGGTTTTTCTGCCGTTGAGTATGAAATCAACAAACAGGAGTGGTTGGAAGGCTTTGGCGACTGATTTTATTTGAAGCCACCGTGACAAAGAAGCCCCGCCGCAGCACATGAATTTGTGTTGCGGCGGGGCTTCTTTTGTTTTGTTAGG
>NZ_JH165159.1:455839-486467 GCF_000227765.1 Neisseria wadsworthii 9715 | reverse complement strand
AACACAGTTGGCGGTAAATCATATTACCCAAGGCATCGTAGGTGTATTCGGTGCCGTTGTATTCCTCGAGGCGGTTGCCTGTGCCGATGTTGCGGCCTTTTGTCCGGCTGATGTGATGCCTGTCTGAAAGGTGTTCAGACAGGCCTTTATCTTTGAGGCCGTCTGAAACCTTATCCGACAGGATATTGTGCGCGGGGTCGAAAGCAAACTTTTCGCTGCTGCCGGTTTGTTTGTTGACGGCGCTTTCTATCCGCCCGAGTTTGTCGTACACGTAATCCAATACGCCGCTGCGTTGGTCGGCGGTTTGAATCAGGTTGCCGGCTTTGTCGTAGCGGTAGCTTCGGCGCACTGCGCCGCCGACCGGGGTATTGAGTTTGCCGTGGTGCTGCAAGGTGCGGTTGGCGGTGGCGGTTTGGTGTTTCAGACGGCCCATCGGGTCGTAGTCGTAGCGGCTGGTTAAGGCGCCTTGGGTTCTTTGGATTTCCTGATGCAGCCGGTCGCGTTCGATGTCGGTTATGGTTTCGCCGTCGAGGTTGATTTGGTGCAGGTGGCCGCTGCCGTAGTAGAGGTAGTTGAGGCTGCGGCCGTCGGGGAGAACGGTTTGGATACGGTTGCCGAGCGGGTCGTATTGATAGCCTACCGTTGCGCTTTGGCCGTTGTGGACGGTGGTTTCGCTGACGAGCCGGTCGAGTACGTCGTAAACGAGTTCGACGCTGCTGTGGCGGTTGCGTGCTTTGACCAGATTGCCGGTCAGCGGGTCGGATTGTTAAAGAACAAAATTTAAGACGGCCTGAATCGCTTAGAGACCGTCTAAAAGGGTTTGATTAAGCTTAAAGTTTTTGCTGGGTTTGAAGCTTGATTTACCATACTAATAATATGCCTTCTTCAGGCATAATTTCCCTAGCTGGCGGCGGGGATGGGAAAGAACCCTTCCAGCCAAGAATGAGATGTCCATTACGGTAAATATCAAAAATATCTAAACCAAAGGAAGGAATATTTTTATCGTACCTTTTAAAATACAAACAATGCAAATATTGATATATAAATCGAGATAAGTATAGATTTACTGATGAATTATATTTTTTATTAAATAGTAGTTCTTTATTTTCTATTTTTTTGAAGTCAATAATTTTATTAGCTTTATCAGTTACTCTGTTCCACTCACCATCGTATTCCCTTTTTTTATAATTTGATAGGTATCGAGTAGTCCTATTGTTACCCTCATTAAGTAAATTTTCTAAGCACACAATATCTTTATAATTATCTTCATATTTTAAATAATTCAAAGCATCATTATCATTGGTTATTTGCAGAATTTTATACTTGCATTCTATATTTTTTAATGGCTTACCCACGTTCTCTCCCCATTGTATTGATTGTATCTCATCAATACAATTAATCATGATTTCATCAAATTCTATTTTTTTAAAAAGGTAATCATATATGAAATTAAACATACTAAAATTTCCTCATTTATTACAAGCACCAGGACGCTTTGTAGTTCTGTTTGGGAGATTAGGCAATTTATTCCAAGGCCTAATTTTGTTTCTAAACTGCTCTTTCATTGCTCTTATCACACCTACAAAGCTACGTATACGGCCTACACCCGCACTTCTAAGTGATTTATAAAGAGCTATATTGTATCTAAATACGGTTGGCATTTTGCCCGTATTTCTATATTTATCATAGAAGTTATCCAAGGAAAAATGTGCTGCATTATGCGGAGTCCCTGGCTTAAATGCGCTACCTTTTAAGCCAATCACTTCTCCATCATTTCGACTGAAATCAGGAAATGTTTGCGACTGATTTAAATGGTGTCGTTGGATTCCGTTACCTATTTCACTTCCTTTATTTTGGACTTCAGAAAAAATACCAAAACCATGCTCTTTTATTAAACCAAAATAGTCAACCCAAACATTCACATTCGGCGCAAACTGATAAAAGTTATCCCCTCCCAACAACCCAATTGGGTCTTGATTCACAAACCTACCCGCATCAGGTTCATAGTAACGGAAAAAGTTGTAATGCAACCCCGTTTCTTGGTCGTAATACTGATTCTGCAAGCGGAAAGGCTGATGAACTTCTTTATAAACCCGCTCGTCTGTTTTCAGACGGCCCCAAGCGGTATATTCGCCGTACCACAGCAGATTACCGTATTGGTCGGTCATCTCGCGCGGGATGCCGATTTGGTCGTTGTGGAAGTAGCTTAGGTATTGTTTGCCGTCCTTGGCGTTATCAAAGACTTGCGCCAGCGGTTCGTAAGAATCTTGGTCGGTGTAAACGTAGGTATAGCTGCCTTTGTAGGTGTATTCCTGAAGCAGTCTCGTCCCGTCCCAAACGAAATGCGTCCGTTTCGGCTCGGTGCTTATCCACGCCAATTTGTCTTTGCGCTCTTTGCTTAAACGCCGTCCGAACGGATCATAAGCGTATTCCCATATCTCGGTATTGCCTGCGGGTTTCTTAATCTCCGTTCTGATTAACTGGTTTTCGGTATCGTAAACGAAGTATTGGCTTTCGCCGTCGGGCAACTGGCGGTAAATCATATTGCCCAAGGCATCGTAGGTGTACTCGGTGCCGTTGTATGCTTCGAGGCGGTTGCCTTTGCCGATGTTGCGGCCTTTTGTCCTGCTGATGTGATGCCTGTCTGAAAGGTGTTCAGACAGGCCTTTGGTGTCTTTGAGGCCGTCTGAAACCTTATCCGACAGGATATTGTGCGCGGGGTCGAAGGCGAACTTTTCGCTGCTGCCGCTCTGTTTGTTGACGGCGCTTTCAATCCGCCCGAGTTTGTCGTACACGTAATCCAATACGCCGCTGCGTTGGTCGGCGGTTTGAATCAGGTTGCCGGCTTGGTCGTAGCGGTAGCTTCGGCGCACTGCGCCGCCGACCAGGGTATTGAGTTTGCCGTTGTGCTGCAAGGTGCGGTTGGCGGTGGCGGTTTGGTGTTTCAGACGGCCCATCGGGTCGTAGTCGTAGCGGCTGGTTAAGGCGCCTTGGGTTCTTCGGATTTCCTGATGCAGCCGGTCGCGTTCGATGTCGCTGATGACTTCGCCGTCGAGGTTGATTTGGTGCAGGTGGCCGCTGCCGTAGTAGAGGTAGTTGATGCTGCGGCCGTCGGGAAGAACGGTTTGAATGCGGTTGCCGAGCGGGTCGTATTGATAGCCTACCGTTGCGCTTTGGCCGTTGTGGACGGTGGTTTCGCTGACGAGTCGGTCGAGTACGTCGTAAACGAGTTCGACGCTGCTGTGGCGGTTGCGGGCTTTGACCAGATTGCCGGTCAGCGGGTCGTAGTCGAAACGGGTGCGGCTGTAGTGTTTGCCCTCTTCGGCGGGAACGAGCGTACCGTCGATGCGGCGGCTGGTTTTTTCAGGCAGATAGATGAAAAATTTAGATTATTAAAGATCATTAGAAAAATGCCGTTTGAAAAAAAATTTTCATTCGGCATATTATGATTATTTTAATAAACTGTAAATTTATTATTCATTATAATCAAGGAAATATTTTATAAAGGATATAAAGTTACCCCATTTTTTATCGAATTGTTTTTTATTAATAAAATTTTTAATATTTGGTGCTTCCACAAAATATACTTCATCAGTATTTTTATCATAAAACAAATAATCATCAAGCTCATTATGAAGAAATGAAATATAATTAACTGGTAAATTTTCCCATTCTCTAAGATTCTGAGTTTGGCTACTCTGAAAATCCTCTAAATCCATAGACAAATCAACAAGATATCCTTCTTTACCATAAATTTCATCACTATAATTTGTCCAAAATTCAACAAAATCTTGATTTATATCACCAAACCCTAGGCTTTTAAACATTACTTCATATTTTTTCTTTTCATCAGGTAAAATTCTACCAAGCTCTTCTTCAAGATATTCTGTAAATTTTTTATCCAGCATAATCAATCTCCGAAATTTTACACATTAATCACTTAACATCGACCAGTAGCTCTTCTGCGTCGTCTTTCAGCTTTTGCTCGATCTATCCAATACTGCCTTCGATCTCTACCAAAAGATTTTCTATCTACAGGGTGGTGAGGATGTTTTCCAGTACCATCAACTTTATATGGATGCAAGGCATTCGAACGATCAAATTTACTATGAGAAGTTCCAGAAAGTTCAAATAATGGACCTCTTCCGTCTTGCTTTGAATGATGTAAATTTATGGATCTGCCATCAGGTCCCAACGGAGCTATTCCTTTAGATGCTCTCTCTAAGTTTGTTCTGCCTTTATTATCTACTTGATCCCAATTAATACCCTGTTGGAATACTACATATTGCTGTCCGGTACCTCTTGAAGGAGCCTGCCATATTGAACGACTAAAACGATTTAATCCCCAAGGGTCAATCCAAGCAGTTATATTAGGAGCAAAAGTATATAAATTATCACCGCCGAATAAACCTATAGGATCTGAGCTAACAAATCTACCTATATCTGGCTCATAGTAACGATATAAATTATAGTGAAGCCCTGTCTCAACATCATAATATTGATTTTGTAATCTAAACGGTTGGTGTGCATTTTGATACACTCGTTCATCTTTCTGCAATTTGCCCCATGCTGAATATTCACCAAACCACAATAAGTTGCCATACTGATCCGTCATCTCGTACGGGATGCCAATTTGGTCAGTATGAAAATAACTTAAATAATCTTTATTATCTTGTTTGCTATGAAAAACTTGTGCTAATGGCTCATAACTATCTTGATCTGTATAAAAATAAGTATAATTTCCTCTGTAATTATATTCTTGTAATAATTTTCTTCCATCCCAAATAAAAACAGTCGCTTTAGACTTCAATGCATTATTATCAATCCTATTTTTACTCAAACGTCTACCAAGTGGATCATAGGTATATTCCCAAATTTGAGTTTCACCATTTGCTTTTTTTATCTCAGCAAAAATTAATTGACTTTCTGCATCATAATGAAAAAATTGACTTTCACCATTAGGTAATTGGCGGTAAATCATATTACCTAAAGCATCATAGGTATATTCAATTCCATTGTATTTCTCAAGGCGATTACCAATTCCTATGTTTCTACCTTTATATTCAGTATTAAAATGTTCTTCTGATAAAATATTATCGGCGGGATCAAAAGCAAAAGTCTTTTTACCATTCTTCTGAATTCTGCCTAGTTTATCATATACATAATTTAACACTCCACTTCTTAGATCAATTAACTGAATCAAATTACCAGCCTTATCATAATGATAATTTCTCCTGACTACTCCTCCAACTAAGGTATTTAGCTTTGAATTATTTTTTAGAATTTGATTAGCAGTAGTAACTTGAGAACGTAATCTTCCCATTGGATCATATTCATAATAGCTAGTTAACTCACCTTGAGTACGGCTTACTTCTTGATGTAGCTCATTACGTTCTATATCAGCGATTAACTCTCCATTAAGATTGATTTGATGCAAATGGCCACTACCATAATATAAATTATTGATAAGTCCACCATCAGGTAAAATAGTTTGAATTTTATTACCTAAAGCATCATAACGGTGTTGAACCGTTACTTTATAACCATTGTGAACAGTTGTTTCTTGAATAAGTTGATCTATAGAGTCATATATAAATTCTATGCTGCTATGGTGGTTTCTCGCTTTAATTAATTTCCCACTCAAACAATCATATTCGAAACGTATACGGTTATAAGCTTCAGTATTAGAAGTTGTTTTACCTTCAACCTTACGACTAACTTTTTCAATTAATTGCCCCATAAGATTGTATCTATACTTGTGGATATGCCAAATCTCGGGGCGGTCGGCGTTAAGGCCGTCTGAAAGGCCGTATTCGGTTTGTTCGCTCAGTTGGCCGGCGGCATCGTAGGCGTAGCCGGTGATTTTGCCGTCCCAGCCGGTTTCTTGAATCAGGTTGTCGGTGTTGTCGTAATCGAGGCGGTAGCTGTCGCCGTTTTCGTTGGTGAGGGTGGTTAGTCTGCGGGCTTGGTCGTAGCGGTAGCCGAAGCTGTGGCCGAGGGCGTTGGTGCGTTTGACGGGCAAACCGTCCACCGCCAGTTCGTATTCGGTTTTGGCACCGAGGCCGTCGATATGGGCAATCAGACGGTTGATGCGGTCGTATTCAAAGCTTTCACTGCTGCCGTCGGGGTAGTCGGTGCGGATGTGGTTGCCGGCTGCGTCGTAATGGTGGCGGGTGGTATGGCCGAGGGCGTCGGTAACGGTTTCGAGGTCGCCGTATTCGGTGTAGCCGAAACGGGTGGCTTGGCCGGAACAGTCGATATAGCGGATTAGTTGGCCGTCTGAACCGTATTCGAGTTGTTTGGTTTTGCCCAGTGCGTCGGTGATGGCGGCGGGCAGCCATTGTTCGTTGTAGGTGTATTCGGTGCGGTGGCCGGCGGGGTCGGTGATGTGAATCAGGTTGCCGCGCCCGTCGTAGGCGTATTCGGTGATTCTGCCGGCGGGGTCGTTGACGGCAACCGGCAGGTTTAAACTGTCGTGGTAGTCGATTTGGGTGCGGCTGCCGTCGGGGGCGGTGATGCTGATAAGGTTGCCGAAGGTGTCGTAGCCGAAACGGGTTTCGCGGCCGAGTTCGTCGCGTTGAAGGGTAATCCGCCCCCAGTCGTCGCGTTCGCTATCGCTGCGATGGCCGTCGGCATTGATGTGGTAAATCTCTTCGTAGTTCTCGTCGAAACCGTAAATCTCTTCCCTACCCAATGCGTCGGTAACGCGGGTGTAGCCGTCACGGTAGTCGAACGTCCATGCTTCGCCGAGGTTGGTATGGCTTTTGAGCACTTTGCCGTCGGTGTCGTAACGGTCGTATTCGTAACGCGATACCAACCCGTCGGGCTGGTTGTGCTCGATCATGATGTGGTTGCGGTAGGCGAAACCGCGCAGACGTTTGCCGTCGCGGCCGTAAACGGCGGTCAAATCGCCGTAGCCGTCGTAGCCGTAGCGCACCAATTCGCGGCTGTTGAGGGTAACCGAGGTTAGGCGGTTGACGTAAAGGTTGTCGTCCTTACCGACAAATACGCCGTATTCGGCAGCGGCATCGAATACTTCGTCGCTGTCGTTTAGGCGGATGGAGGAGAAGTGTAGTTGAAACTGCCGGCCGCTGCTGTCATAAACGCTGTGCGGCAGTCCGTTGTCGCCGTAGCAAAGGCGGATGTGGTGATGGTTGCGGTCGAGTTGGGCAATCAGTTGGTAAACGCCGTCGCCTTCGTCGACTTCGGCGAACCACAAACGGGCACCGCCGTCAGGTGAGGCGATTTGGTAGAGGCCGTCTGAAACTTGTGAGAAATAGATTTGCTCTTCGTGGTCGAAATAGGCATCTTCCAAACCGTAGGGGTCTTCTTCCGCAGGGTCGGCAACGGGGTCGGCCTCTTCTGTGTCGAAGTCGTCTTCATCGTCGGCATATTGCGGTTCGTCTTGCTCGTCGTCAATATCCGGCAGCGGAATTTCCCGGCCTTGTTCGTCAATGTAGAGGAAGCCGTCCTGCGTCCGTTCCAGCCGCATCGAAAACGGCAGCGACCAGCCCTGCCCCAACCAGCCGTTGCCAGGTTGGTCGGAATAGTAGCTGCGCTGCCAGATTAGGGGGAGAGGGGAATCGAAAACAAAGTCGGTTTCTTCGGGAAGGACTTTAATACCCAGTATGGCATTCACCGGACGACCGACCGCGCCACCTTTGCCGCCGCCTTTACACGGACAACCTCCCGAACCGGCTCCCCTTCCTCCTGCAGGTCTGCCTTTACGTCCTCTGCCTTTTTTACCTTTCCCCTGAGTAACCAACCCACCGTCAAACCCCATACCGCTACCGCCGCCAAACCCGCTAACGGTCTTTTTAGTAGGCGGCTTCGGCCCCGGCACACCGGGAATCATCGAAGCTAAGGAAATCACCGTAGAAGCCACATCAACGGCTGCTGATACGGCAGAGTCGGGGGAAACAATCGATAAAGCGGTAGAAGCGACATCGGCCGCCATCTCAATCACTTCAACGGGGCCGGCGGCATTGGTCAGCGGTTCGGGCGGATTGGCGGAGCCTTGGGACACCATGGCCGGCGCCGAAGGCTGGGGGATGAGAATGCCTATGGTGTTGCCGAAAGATGCCATGAGATTACTCCGTCAAAATTCCGTTGTTTTAAAATTAAAAATAGAGCGACCGCAGATTTCTAAAATAAATTTTAAATCGCTTCTGCTCATTTGAAAATGCCGCTTTACATTTCAAGAGGCCAAAAGCAATCTTAATCAGACATCAGAACTTAATATTTGTTCCTTTCAAGAAGAATAACTTAGGTAAATGGTTAGGCCGTCTGAAAATAAATAGTGTTAATGCACCAATCAAAATTATGGTAAAGTAGCCGAAAAATCCAAAATAAAAATATCCGTAGGGGAATAATCGTCATTTCATCCATTGTTGGGATTACGATTAATGCTACAAAGAGAAATCTATTTTTTTGGCAAACTAAGCCAATCTCGCGATTTTATTGTTTCCGATAATCTGCAAGCCGACGATAAACATTTTTGGGACGGCTGGTTTGGCCGTTGCACCAGCCAAGACAAATTAATTCCGTTTACCCGAAAAACATTCACCACACCGAAAACTTGGCTGTTTTGTATCAAACTACCCGACGATATTGCTTATACGGGCATAACCGCCCTCAGCGCCGACCAAACCGGCAGGCAATATCCTTTCGTATTATTCTGCAAACCCGACTCTCATTCCGACTTATCAGACTCCGTCAGCTTTATTGCTGAAAAAACAGATTTCTTCCGCAACACTTTAAACAACGGCAAGTGCATTATCGAAAATTGCTTTAACGCCGGCACAAGCCATAGCTCCGTTCTTTTATCCGAACCTTTCCGAAACTATTTATCTAATTCAGGCGATACCGGCAGTTTTTGGCAGGAAAGCGAAAGCGGCCGCCATATAGAACACGAAGGCCAGCCCTCGTGCTCTCTGTTTAATAAATTATTTGGATCGTAAACTGATGAAAACATTTTCCCGATGGGACGAACCTATTTCCGCCGATGCTCCTGAAGGGGTGAATATCGAATACGACAGCCGCTTTCTGGAACTGCAAAGCGCGGCGGAAGGCAAGCCCGAGCAACAATACGGCGACACCATTATTCCGGCGGAAGAACCGGATTGGGCAACCGTAGAGAAATTATGCAACCAATTGCTGGCCGAATCGAAAGACCTGCGCGTCTTGGCTTATTACACGCAAGCCCTTACCGCCAAACACGGGCTTGTCGGATTCTGCGCCAGCTGTGAAGCCATCAAAACCAATGTGGATTCGTATTGGGATTCCATCTACCCCAAACTCGAAGATGAAGACGGCGAGTACGATCCGTTTTACCGCATCAATGCACTCAGCGCTTTCACAACGCTCGACGGCATCGTTAAAGAAATTTTTCCGGCCAAACTGTTGGTAAACGGGCTAACCCAGCAACCGGTTACCGTAAAAGAAGCAGTTTCCGTGTTACAAGGCAACGATCCGCAAAGCTATCCGGGCGGAAAAGACCGGCTGATGCTCGACATCAGAGTAAGTGCCGACACCGGCAAGCCGGAATTGGTGGCTTTGATCCAAGCATTAGGCCATCTGAAAGAAATCCAAAATACTTTCTCAACCAAGCTGCAAGACGAGCATTCCCTCAATTTCGAGGTCATTCAAAAGCCGCTCACCCTGATTCATAAAGCTGTCAATTACAACGACGGCAGCACACCGCAGCCGCAACAGGCGGAACAAACAGACCACACAGCCGAAACCTCCGCCGCAAACGGCACGCAAGAGCAAACGGCTTTCCAAGATGCCGATGCGTGGCGCCGTCTGAATATCAAAAACCGCGCCGATGTCGATTTGGCTTTGGAGAAAATCTGCGTCTATTTTGAAACCCTTGAACCCAGCCACCCTGCCCCGCTGTTTATCCGCAGGGTGCAGCGCCTCATGAATATGGACTTCTACGACATCATGAAAGATATCAGTCCAGAAAGCATTGCCAATTTGGAAGTTTTAATCGGCAAACCGGAAGAAGAAGCTGGAACTTCCGGCGAGTGAAATAGTCTATTTTTAATAAGCTAAAGTTTGTTGAGAGAAAACAGCTTTAATCATTTAAAGGTTACTGAACATGTCACGAAACAAATCATCTGGTCAAAAGTTTATTGCCCGCAACCGGGCTCCACGGGTACAGATTGAGTACGATGTAGAACTGTACGGTTCCGAGAAAAAAATCGAACTTCCGTTTGTGATGGGTGTCATGGCCGATCTGGTCGGCAAGCCCGTCGAACCGCTACCCGAATTGGCCGAACGCAAGTTTCTGGAAATTGACGTAGATAATTTCGACGAGCGTATGAAAGCCCTCAAACCGCGCGTGGCATTCAACGTGAAAAACACGCTCACCGGCGAAGGCAATCTGAACGTAGAGCTCGAATTTGAAAGCATGGACGATTTCTCACCCGCCGCAGTAGCCAAAAAAGTAGAACCTCTAAACGAGCTTTTGCAAGCGCGCACGGAGCTTTCCAACCTGCTCTCATACATGGACGGCAAGAGCGGTGCGGAGGAATTAATCGGAAAAGTCTTGGGTGACAGCGAGCTGCTGAAAAGCCTTGCAGCCGCACCGAAAGCAACACCCAAAGACGAGCAGTAATTTCGGATGAAAACCAATAAAGCGAGAGTGAATCATGGCTGAAAAGCAATTAGATATCCAAGGGGGCGGCGGCGCGCAAACCGCGTTTGCAGCGAGCGAATTCGAACAACTGCTGCAAAAAGAATTCAAACCCAAAACCGAAGAAGCCAAAAGTGCCGTAACCAATGCCGTGGCAACTTTGGCCCAACAAGCCTTGCAAAATGTCGTTACGATTTCAGACGACACTTATCAAACCATCGAAGCAATCATTGCCGAACTCGACAGAAAACTTTCCGAACAAATCAACCTGATCATGCACCACGAAGATTTCCAAAAACTGGAAGGCGAATGGCGTGGTTTGCATCATTTGGTTAACAACACCGAAACCGACACCCTGCTGAAAATCAAAGTATTGCCGATTTCCAAAAAAGAAGTGGCCCGCAACCTGAAGCGCTTCAAAGGCACGGCTTGGGATCAAAGCCCGCTGTTCAAACGCATTTACGAAGAAGAATACGGCCAGTTCGGCGGCGAACCTTTCGGCTGCTTGGTTGGCGACTATTATTTCGACCATTCCGCACCCGATGTGGAAATGCTCAACAGCCTCGAGAAAATTGCTGCGGCCGCACACTGTCCGTTTATTGCCGGCGCATCGCCCAAACTGATGCAGATGGAATCTTGGCAGGAATTGGCCAATCCGCGCGACTTAAGCAAAATCTTCCAAAACGCCGAATACGCACCGTGGCGCAGCCTGCGTGATTCCGAAGATTCACGCTATATCGGCTTGGCCTTACCACGTTTCTTGTCGCGCCTGCCTTATGGTGCCAGCACCAATCCTGTGGACGAATTCGATTTCGAGGAAGAAACCGAAGGCGCGGATCACAACAAATACACTTGGGCCAACGCAGCCTATGCGATGGCGGTGAACATCAACCGCTCGTTCAAATACTACGGTTGGTGTACTTCTATCCGCGGCGTGGAATCCGGCGGTATCGTTGAAAACCTGCCCTGCCACACCTTCCCGACCGACGACGGCGGCGTGGACATGAAATGCCCGACCGAAATCGCCATCAGCGACCGCCGCGAAGCCGAGCTGGCAGCATTGGGCTTTATGCCGCTGATCCACCGCAAAAATACCGATTTGGCAGCGTTTATCGGCGCGCAATCCCTGCACAAGCCTGCCGAATATTATGATCCCGATGCTACAGCCAATGCCCGTTTGTCTGCCCGCCTGCCTTATCTGTTTGCATGCTGCCGCTTCGCCCACTATCTGAAATGTATCGTGCGCGACAAAGTCGGTTCGTTCCGCGAACGCGAAGATATGGAACGCTGGTTGAACGAATGGATTATGAATTACGTAGACGGCGACCCAATTAACTCTACCCAAGAAACAAAAGCCCGCAAACCGTTGGCGGCGGCGGAAGTAGTAGTGGAAGAAGTAGAAGACAACCCAGGATATTACACTTCCAAATTCTTCCTGCGCCCGCACTACCAACTTGAGGGGCTTACCGTTTCATTGCGCTTAGTTTCCAAACTGCCTTCGGCTAAACAGGAATAGTCGGGTTTGGTTTATTTAGTCGGGCATACTCGTGCCCTGTTGTCTGATCGCTTAAATTTCTTAACAAGGAGAGTAAAACATGGCTATTGATATGTTCATGAAAGTTGAAGGTGTAAACGGCGAATCAAAAGATGCCAACCACAAAGACTGGACCAATATCGAAAGTTTCGACTGGGGTGCCGAGCAACCCGGTTCGATGACCAGTGGTGGCGGCGGCGGTGCCGGCAAAGTGAATTTTAACGACTTGACCGTAGTTGCCGCCATTGATAAAGCCGCTCCGACCATTCTGAAAAACTGTGCTACCGGCCAACACTTGAGCAAAGTAGAAATCTCCGTGTGCAAAGCCGGCGGCGAACAGATCGAATATTCGCGCACCACATTGGAAGACGTTTTGGTAACCGGTGTGAAATTCATCGGCGTACAAGGCAATGACGCGCTGAAAATGCGTTACTCATTCCAAGCTGCCAAAGTGAAAAACCAATATTGGGAACAAACCGATAAAGGTTCCAAAGGCGCCGAAGTTCAGATGGCCTTCAACATCAAAGAAAACAAATCTGCATAATCCTTATGCACGTTTAGTTGGAGAAGCCTGGCTTAAAAGGCGTTTTAAGTCAGGCTTTACATATATTATATACTTTTCAGACGGCCTCTACCCTTCTTGAAAAGTCAATTCGGGCTTTCGCTCTTACTACACTTTCTACAAAAATAAACAAGGAGTTGCTGAGATGGATTTGAAAACTAAATTATCGGACATGATTGAGCTGGTGCGTTCAAATCCCGACAATCAGGAACACCGTTTGGCATTGATTCAATATCTTTGCCTGTGCGCAAAATGGGATCAGGCGCTGAAACAGATCGGGCAATACCAAAAACTCTTCCCCAACACCCAAAAGCCCCTGATGCTCTATCTCATTGAAAACATCGAAGCAGAAATGCGCCGCCAAGCCGTTTTAACGGCACAGCAAAAGCCGAAAACGCTGGAACAGCAAGCCGGCAAGCTCGATATTCTGCAAAAACAACTCTCTTTGGTCGCTCATGTGGCAGAACAAAAAAGCACGGCTCTTGCCGACGACTATGCCATTTTATCCGACCACATCGACGAAACACCGGTAAACATTACCTATCTTCTGGCAGACAAATCGGTTGCAGACACCGGCGGCAACTGGATTATCGACGGCGACGTACGTACCGCTTTTGTTTACGAATACTTCTACCGCGGCCACTACTACTGGCAAACTTGGGGCTCTATCGAAAGCATTTCTTTCAAAGCACCCGCTTCCTTGCTCGACGTGATTTGGAGGCCGTCTGAAATCACATTCAGCCACGGCGAATGCATCCAATGCACCAGCCCCGCCCGCTATGCCGTTTTACCGGATGCAGAATCGGAATGGTCGGATCTGCTGCTGCAATGCGCACAAACCGACTGGGTTGAAGTGGCAGACCAACTTTTCACCGGCATCGGCCAGAAGATGCTGTACACCGACAACCGCGATTTCGGCCTGTTGGATATCCGCAGCATTAAATTCGAGCAACACCGTTAAACCCACCCATCTGTCAGCCACGGCAATTAATCATGTCGCAATTCAGAAATCAACTGCTGCCTTCTTTGTTCGACAGACTCACCGACGAAGATCCGCGCAAAAAAAAAGAAGCACGACCCGATCAGGCCATCAATCTTAACCAATATCGGCAAGCCGTGCTGCGCGATATTCTTTACCTGCTGAACACCTGCAACCTGCAAGCGGAAACCATGGAGCAACACTTGCCCGAAAACGTGCGTTCTTCCACGCTCAACTACGGCATTCCGCCCCTTTCCGGCGTTAATTTTTCCGACATAGAATGGCAGGACGTGGAGCAAAACATCAAGCAGGCCATTCTCGATTTCGAACCACGGCTCGACAGCAAATCGCTGCAAGTGATTGTGAACACCGAAGACGATGACGACGATGCCTTGCACAACAAACTGATTATTGAAATCAAAGGCCATCTGAAACTCAACCCTTATCCAAAAGAATTCCTGCTGCGAACCAGCATGGATATCGAAACCGGGCTGTTTAATTTATTAGAAGGGGGAACGGGCCGTGAATAACAAATTACTGTCTTATTACAATAAAGAGCTGGCCTTCCTGAAAGAAATGGGCAGGGAGTTTGCGCTCAAATATCCCAAAGTGGCTTCCCGACTGGCCTTAGATACTTCCGACATTCCCGATCCTTACGTCGAACGGCTGCTGGAAGGCGTGAGCTTTCTCACCGCCCGCACCCAGCTTAAACTGGATGCGGAATATCCCCGTTTCGTGCAAAGAATTTTAGAAGTCGTTTACCCCGACTTCATCAACCAAAAACCGGCGGCGGCCATTGTCAATTTAGAACCCGCAGGCCAATACAACGCCGATGTTATCAATCTGCTGGAGCGCGGCAGAATATTGAGGTCGCTGCCGATTGACGAATTCAAGGTAAGCTGCCCGTTTTCGGTAACCAAAACCACCGAAATCCTGCCGCTACGCATAGAAAAAGCCAAATATACCGATTCGCTCGGCTATTTGCCGGGTACACTTCCCATGCTCAAACCCTCTTCCGGCAAAAAAGTACAATCCGCCCTACGCTTGGATTTTTCGCTCAGCGTGCCCGGAGCGTGTTCGGAAATGCTGCCGGACAAACTGCCTGTGTTTTTAGGCACGGAGCTTTCCAAATCGTCTTCTTTGCTGTTCCTGCTGGCTTCCGAATGCGTGGGCGTAGTCTGCCACAGTTATGAAAACCCCAAACAATGGCACTACCCGCTGCCGTCTCAACCGGAACATAGCGGATTTAGCGAAGACGAAGCCTTGTCTTTCAACCTGGACAAATCAGTCAGCGCGTTCCGGATTCTTCAGGAATATGCGCGGTTGCCGGAAAAATTCCTGTTTATTGCCCAAAAAGATATCAAGCAAGCTGTCCGGCAGGCCGAAAAAGAAGGCCATCTGCCTAAAGTACCCGAGCAGTTGGAAGAAATCGTGAGCGACAAGGGCATCAATAAGAAAATCATCACTTACCGCAAACGCTATTTCAGCCTGTCATTTTTGTTCAGCCACAAAATACCCGAGCTGACGGAGCTGGTCGGCGTGGAAGATTTTTCCGTAAACGCCGTGCCGGTGGTGAATTTATTCAGAAAAAAGAGCGCGCGCTTCCCCGTGAACATTCAAGATCGGGAACACCATGTCGTTATCGACCGCACTCAGCCGCTGAATTACGAAGTACACTCTATCGAACAAGTGAAAGGTTTCGACACCAACAACCGCCAAACCGTGGTTTTTTCGCCGATGTACAAAGCGCCGGATATGGGTTTGTTTCCAGAAGCACAAACCCAACATGCTTATTTTTCGGCGCGGCGGGCAGACAGGATGCCGTCTGAAAATGCCGTTAAAAACGGCTTCCGCTCTTCCTATCTGGGCAGCGAAGTGTTTCTGTCGCTGGCCGACAATAAAGACTACGCCTTCAATTCAGGCATCCAGCACCTTTCCGTCGATGCTTGGTGTACCAGCAGGGATTTGCCGCTGATGATGCCGCGTGACGGTGAGTCGGATTTCCTAATCGAAGGTTTTTTGCCGGTTAGCTCGATCAAACTGATTTCCAAACTGACGCGGCCTCTAGCGGCGGTGAGTGAAGACAGAACGCTTTGGCCGTTTTTAAACCAATTGAGCCTGAACTATCTGTCGCTGCTGAACACCGATCAAGAAGATGCCCCCGTTACCTTGAAAGAATTATTGATGGTGTTTGTTTCTTCCGAAAACGATTTGCTGAAGAAACAAATCGAGTCGATTACCCGGGTGGACACCGCCATTGTGAATAAAGTGGTTCGCCATCACGGCACCGCTGCTCCCGTGCGCGGCATCAAAATCACCGTTACGCTCGATGACGCACAATTGGGCGGCATCCATCCCTTCCTGTTCGGCTCGGTTTTAAACCATTACTTCCGGCACTTGGTGTCGATCAACTCATTTATACAACTGCAAATCGACACGCTCCAACAAGGGCATGTGGCCACGTGGCCGACCGCGGTTGGAGAAAGGGTAATCATATGAGTCTGGTTAATGTGCAAACGGATTTCGGCGACCCGCTGGACGATGCTTGGGATGAAAAACTCACCGGCTTTTTAAACAAAGTCGCCTCCCAGCCGTATAAATATGACTACTTTTCACTCTTGCGCCAGCTTGAGTCGGTTAAGTTTGTTACCGGCGGCAAGATGTTGGGCAAGGCAGTCAGCCCGAAAATGGAAAAAATCAGAATCCGCCAAGAGCCTTCGCTTATTTTTTCCCCGCGCAACATCCAATCGGTAACGCTGTCGCCCCATTATGCGGAAATTTCCATCAACGGCTTCGGCTTGTTCGGCCCTTCCGGCCCCCTGCCCCTGCATTTGACCGAATATGCCTACGAGCGCCAACACCAGCACGGCGACCGTACATGGACGGGCTTTGCCAATATGCTGCAACACCGTTTGGCGGTCTTGTTTTATCGGGCATGGGCCAACGCGCAAAGCATTACTTCTTTAGACAAAAACGCCGACGACCGCTTCGGCAGATACATCGCCGGCTTCAACGGCCTGAATACCCCGCCCATACACAACGAAGGCCGGATTCACGAATTTGCCAAGCGTTATTTTGCCGGTTTGCTGATGAAGCAAAGCCGCTCCGCCGCCAACCTGCAACAGTTGCTCAACCGCTATTTCAAAGCGCCCGTTACCATTCAAACCAATGTCGGATACTGGGTTGAAGTTGCCGAAGAAAAAACGCAAATCGGCGCAACAGGCGGCTATACGCTGGGAGAAGGTTTGCTGCTGGGCGACAAACTTTACGATGTTCAAAGCAAATTCCGCATAATCATCGGCCCGCTGACTCTGCCGGCCTACCGGTCGTTTTTCAAAGACGGCACCAACACCGCCCGCCTACGGGAATGGGTGCGCCTGTTTGCCGCAGACGAATACGAATGGGACATACAGCCCGTTTTGATGCAAAAAGAAGTTCCCTCGATGGATTTGGGCG
The DNA here is from genome assembly GCF_000227765.1 of Neisseria wadsworthii 9715. Lineage (GTDB taxonomy): Bacteria > Pseudomonadota > Gammaproteobacteria > Burkholderiales > Neisseriaceae > Neisseria > Neisseria wadsworthii. Next base: position 469,297 of record NZ_JH165159.1, on the reverse strand, counting down.
GGCAAACCCAGCTCGGCTTGTCGACTTGGCTGGGCAATGTTTCCCGCGACGCTGAAGACTTAATCGTCAGCAACCGTTAAACGGCTTTTTCAGACGGCCTCATCCTGATAAAAGCCTCTTACAAACCGTTTTGGACATGTTGGATTATTTAAGGAAATCTTATGTCAGACATCAGCCGCAGCGTATTATTCGGTAAGTTGAATACTACCTTATACAAAACTCTGGAAAATGCCTACACATTCTGCCGCCTTCGGGAAAACAGCTATGTCGAGCTGGTGCACTGGCTCCATTCCCTGCTGCAAACCGAAAAAACCGACATTTTCTGCCTGATAAACCGTTTCAATTTAGACGAAGCGAAAGTACGCAAAGACGTATTGGCCGCCGTGGAAAAACTGCCCGCCGGCGCCACTGCCGTTATCGATTTTTCCGAGCATATCCAAACCCTTGTCGAACAAACTTGGACATACAGCTCGCTGAAATTCGGCACCGACAAAATCCGCACGGCGCATATTTTCTACACCATGCTGCAAAATAAAACTTTGCAGGGTATCTTGGCCAACATTTCATCGGAATTCCTTAAAATCAAACCCGAAACGCTGGCAGACGACATCATCGCCATTACCGCCGGTTCGGAAGAAAATCTCGATGCCGCTAAAAACGCCTTATCTTCGGAGCCTACCGCCACCCACAAAGAAAGCGCGTTGGCCAAATACGGCAGCAACCTTACCGAAAAAGCCAAAAACGGCGAAATAGACCCGCTTACCGGCCGTGATACCGAAATCAGACAAATCATCGACATCCTGATGCGCCGCCGCCAAAACAACCCGATTCTCACGGGCGAAGCCGGTGTCGGCAAAACCGCCGTGGTCGAAGCGTTGGCCTTGCGCTTGGCCGCAGGCGACGTGCCGCCCGGATTGCAAGACGTACAGTTAATCCTGCTGGACATCGGCCTGCTCAAAGCCGGTGCCAGCATCAGCGGCGAATTTGAATCGCGGCTCAGGGCGGTGATGGACGAAGTCGAATCCAGCCCTACGCCGATTGTGCTGTTTATTGACGAAATCCACACCTTAATCGGCGCGGGCGGCGCAGCCGGCACGGGCGATGCCGCCAACCTGCTCAAACCCGCTTTGGCCCGCGGCAAACTGCGCACCATCGGCGCAACAACATGGGCGGAATACAAAAAATACTTTGAAAAAGACCCCGCCCTCACCCGCCGTTTCCAAGTCGTGCAGGTAGACGAACCCAGCGAAGATAAAGCCGTCAACATGCTTAGAGCGTTGAATCCGTCGCTGGAAAAACACCACAATGTGATTATTCTCGACGAAGCGATTCAGGCGGCCGTGAAACTCTCCCACCGCTATATTCCCGCACGCCAACTGCCCGATAAAGCTGTCGGCCTGATCGATACCGCCTGCGCGCGCGTTGCCGTCAGCCAGCACGCCGTACCCGGCAGCATCGAATACCTGCAAAAAAAATCCGAAGCATTAAAACTCGAACAAGCCAATCTGGAACGCGAGAAAAAGCTCAGTTTCGATTCCGAAGAGCGGATGGCGAATATCGGCAAAGAACTGGCCGAAGTTGAAGGCCGTCTGAAAGAATTGGAAGAAAGATGGCAAACAGAAACCGGCTTGGTTGCCGAGCTGTTGGCCGTGCGCGAACAAATCATGCAGGCAGGGCAAGAAACCGCCGATGATGAAAGCAAGCAGTTGTACGCACGCCAAAAAGAACTGGTCGACAAACTGAAAGAACTGCAAGGTATCCAACCGCTGGTGATGCCGTTGGTCGACAGCCGCACGATTGCCGACGTGGTGGCCGACTGGACGGGCATTCCCGTCGGCAAAATGATGAAAGACGAAGTAGAGGCCGTATTGCAACTGGCCGACACTTTAAACAAACGCATCATCGGCCAACGCCACGGCCTGGATGCGATTGCCCGCCGAGTTCAAACGTCGCGCGCCAATCTCGACAACCCCAACAAACCCATCGGCGTTTTCATGCTGGCCGGCCCTTCCGGTGTGGGTAAAACCGAAACCGCGCTGGCTCTGGCCGACACCTTGTACGGCGGCGAGCAAAACATGATTACCATCAACATGAGCGAATATCAGGAAGCGCACACCGTATCCACCCTGAAAGGCGCACCGCCGGGATATGTCGGTTACGGCGAAGGCGGCGTGCTGACCGAAGCCGTGCGCCGCAAACCGTATAGCGTTATCCTGCTCGACGAAGTGGAAAAAGCGCACCCCGACGTGCATGAAATCTTTTTCCAAGTATTCGATAAAGGCTGGATGGAAGACGGCGAAGGCCGCTACATCGACTTCAAAAACACCATCATCATCCTCACCACCAACGTCGGTACGGATTTGATTATGGACATGTGCGACGACCCCGACATGCTGCCGACTCCTGAAGGCTTGGCCAAAGCCTTGCGTACGCCCATGCTTAAAGTGTTCCCTGCTGCCTTATTGGGCCGCATGCAGGTTGTCCCCTACTATCCGCTATCCGACGATATGCTCGCGAAAATCGTTGAATTGCAATTGGGCCGTATCGTGAAACGGATCAAAGACAACCACAACATCGACCTGACCTATTCACCCGAAGTGCTGAAACTGATTACCTCTCGCTGCACCGAAGTCGAATCGGGCGGCCGTATGATCGATGCGATTCTCACCAATACCGTTCTGCCGCAAATCAGCCACGAACTGCTTACCTGCGCAACGCAAGGCAAACAGGTTTCGGCGGTGAGCATCGGCGTGAAAGACCATGACTTTACCTACAAATATAAATTCAAGAAAAAAGATAATGTTAAGTAAAAAGGAAAAACTAAAATATGTTTAACCCTTCTAACATCTTAAATAAGCAATGTCTACAAATTTCATTATGTAAACACCAACACTTAACAAAACACCACAAATTTGTTACAAAATTTATTGTAAGTAAAGTTGCGAATTAAGATTAGGCTATCAATATGCATAAAAATTTGATGAAATACATACTATTCTTGGTAATACCTTTAATGCTGAATGCATGTGCTTCCAATCATAAACCACCAAAAGAATCTGATGAAAGCGGTGAAATGATTGACCTACAAATCATTATTTCACCTGATGTAAATTCTGATTTGGCAGGTCGGCCTTCTCCCATACGTTTGGATTTATATCAATTAACCTCAGATGGCGAGTTCAAAAAAGCAAATTATTTTGAGCTTACCAACAACGCCAAAGAAACTTTAGGTGATAAATTAATCCAACAAAGCCAATTCATGCTATATCCAAACACAGTAAAGATATTGCCAATTAAAATAGATTCCCATCTAAAATATTTAGGTGTAGTAGCAAGTTATCGCGATTTAGATAACAGCCGATGGCAACTGATTTTATTGAAACAGAAAAAACGCTGGTATCAATTTGGCAAACATTATTTCTATTTAAATCTAGGCAGAAACAAATTAAATCAGTTATCAAAGACAGAAATGCGCAACATGCTGCAAGAATATAAAGAGCGCCACCCCGACAACAAACGCATCAAAGAAAACGGCAAAGTCCGCAAACACGACAGCGACCTTAGCAAAGGCGTTTTCCGTGAAGAACAATAACAACTTCCGTATAAAAGATTTAGGTTGAAAACATGGCGATAGAAGCAAAAGTAGTCTGGTCTGAGGGAATCTTCATTACTCCCCAGCATTTCCAGCAATTTGAACGTTACATTGAATCCGGTTTACGTCAATCAGTCGTTTCCCGTGAAGGCTATTTTTGGGGGTTTTCTTCACTGGTTTTGGATTCAGACGGCCTCAAGCGAGGGGTAATCGGTATTCGTGAAGCAGAAGGCGTGTTTCCCGACGGCTCGGTCTTTTTACTTTCTCAGAAACAACTCGAAAATTTGAGCTTAAACGTTCCTGCCAATATTAAAGATACCAAAATCTGCTTGGCCGTTAACTTACCCTCTTCTGTGAATAATGAGATTTGCTTTCCGGATCAAGACTCAACTGCCCCTCACCGCTATCAAGCATTTGATAAAACACTTGCAGATACCACCAATACCGAATTAGACGGCCGCGAAATTACCTTGGCAGAACTTAATCCCATTCTGGTTTTAGAAAGCGATGTTACCAGCGGACAAACGGCTTTACCTATTGCCCTGATCCGCGCCAGCTCGGCGGATTTCGAGGTGGTTTTAGACGAATCCTATATCCCACCTTGCCTCGGCAGCCAAAAGCAACAGCATTTAAAGGCTTATATTTCAGAGATATACGGCCTGCTGATGCAAAAAAGCAATAGCTTGGCCAATGCCGTAAACGATCCCAACACCGGCGGCTCTGTCGAAGTGATGGATTTCATGATGCTCCAAACCATCAACAGATATCTGGCCTATCTACATCATGAAAATGAAGGCGCCCGCCAAACCCATCCAGAACAGTTATTCGTTAATCTGTCGAAACTCTGTGCTGATTTAATGACTTTCTTGCCTGCCCGCAAAGTGGGCGAAATTCCTGTCTATCAGCACAATGACTTGGCCTCATGCTTCGGCAAATTATTTTTCAATCTGCGTAAATCACTCTCCATCGTGCTTGAGCAAAGAGCGATCAGAATTCCTCTCGATATGCGTGACGAAGCAACCCATGTTGCCCAAACACCTGATCAAAGCCTGCTGGATAAAGCTTCATTCGTTCTCGCTATCAAAGCCGATATGCCGAACGAAGCATTGCGCCAAAAAATTCCCAGCGTAGTGAAGATAGGCACTGTGGAAAAAGTAAAAGAATTGGTGGCCTACCACCTGCCCGGTATCAGAGTGCATGCTTTATCCGTTGCGCCGAGAGAGCTTCCCTATCATAGTGGCTACGTTTATTTCGAGCTGGATAAGAAAAACGAATTATGGGATATGTTTGATACCTCTTCAGGAATGGCATTCCATTTGGCAGGGAATTTCCCGAACTTAGATGTTGAATTTTGGGCAATTAAATCTTTGAGCTAATTAATTTGATTTGGAACTGTATATGAATAACCAGAATCATGCTGCTTATGGAAGTGTAAACACTTACAACCCCTTAATTGAAGCGGCGAAGCCTGTTTTCATTTTGGTCAATGCAATGCGGCAAACAACCAGCCAGTTGTCTACCGACAGCCTGATCAATAAGTTTTCTTTGTTGATTAACCGCTTTGAGGAAGATGCCGAAAAAAACGGCGCCAAATATGATGCGATACAAGCAGCAAAATACTGCTTGTGTACCTTTGTAGACGAGTTGGCCGTCCGTGCAGGCTGGGCAGATGAAACGTGGTCTAAAAACAGCCTGCTGGTGTCTTTTTACGACGAGACATGGGGCGGCGAACGCTTTTTTGAAATTATTCAAAACTTAAAGCAAGATCCTGATAAAAATATTGATTTGCTTGAGTTTATGTATTTATGTTTGCAATTCGGTTATAGAGGCAAATATCAGGTTTTGAACAGCGGCGAGCTTGAAGTAGATAAAATCAAAAGAGATTTACTCGCCCTGATCCACAGCAAACGACCTGATCAAACGGTGAATCTTTTCAAGCATGATCCGGTTGTGACCAACACTATCCAAAGAAAACAGAGGCTTACCATCCCTTTATGGGTGGTTGGCGTATTGGGTGCAGTCGTATTGGGCATCGGCTATTTTGCTATGCAATGGTCGTTAGGAGACGATTTCGATACCGCCAGTACCAAAGTCAACAGCCTCAAACTACCTGCCGTCACACTCAAGCAGCAGGAAACAAAAGCAACAGTCCGTCTGCGCCCCTTATTGGAAAATGAAATTGCCAGAAAATTAGTATCGGTTGCCGACGCCCAAGATAGAAGTACAGTCACTATTTTAGGCGATGGCTTGTTTGAATCCGGTTCCGCACAGATTCAAGACCAATACTACCCCGTTTTGGCTACGGTCGCTCAGGCTTTGGATAGCGTTGACGGGCAAATTGTCGTAACAGGCTATACCGATGACAAACCCATTCAAAGCTTGAATTTCCCGTCTAACTGGCATCTCTCACAAGGTCGTGCCGATGCAGTAAAAGATATTTTGTTGACTTACGTTAAAAACGGCGGAACACGCATTCGTTCGGAAGGGCGAGGCTCAACCAATCCTGTTGTACCGAATGATACTGTGGAAAACAGAGCCAAAAACCGACGGGTTGAAATCACCTTATTCACAACCGGCGGCGGCCCTAAACTGGGCAGCGCAGTAGAAGTGCAAACCGACGCTCCGGCTGCTCAACCAAGCAGCGATGTCAGTGCAGGTCAATAATCTGAAATTGGATTGATACGGAAAAACAAACATGAAAAAAATTCTTTATTTTCTAGGTTCCCGTTCTTTATGGGTAATGTTGGGTATCGCCGGTCTGATTATATTGGTATGGTTTATCGGCCCGCTGATTTCCATAGGAGAAATCCGTCCTTTAGCGAGCAAAGTCGTGCGCTTTGCCGTGTGTGCCGCCATTATCGGTATTTGGTTGGCGAAAGCCATATTCCGCCAATATCGCGAGTCGCGCCGTAATGCCGCTTTATTGAAAGAAATCAAAGCGGCACAAGAACCCATTTTGAAAAGTGCAAGTGATATCAGCTCTATGAGCCGCCAATTTGCCGAAATGGACAAAGTGCTGAAAAACGCCAAGTTTTCCAAATCCAAAAACAGCTTATTAGCGAAATTGGAAGAAGGCCAATATCTCTATCAAATGCCGTGGTATGTCGTCTTGGGTGCGGCAGGCTCCGGTAAAACCACAGCCCTGAAACGCTCCGGCCTTAATTTCCCGCTGGAAAGCACTTTGGGAACATCTGTCAGCGGCTTGGCAGGTACAAGGGATTGCGATTGGTTTTTATCCGATGAAATCGTGTTGCTGGATACTGCCGGCAGACTGTCTCTGCACGATAACCACAGCAATAAAGATTCCAGCGATTGGGAAGAATTTGTATCGTTGCTGAAGCGCTACCGCCCCAAACAACCTATCAACGGTGTATTGGTTACTGTGGGTGTGGATGATTTATTAGGTGGCAAAACCAATATCACGGAAATATCGGCGGAACTGCGCAAGAGAATCCACGAAATGCACACCAAGCTGGGCATTCATTTCCCTGTCTATCTGATGATAACCAAACTGGATTTACTGCATGGTTTTGATAAGTTTTTCTCTCACTTAACAGAAGAGCAAAGAAATCAATACTTAGGTATTTCCCTGTCTGATACAGAAGGAATGGAAACGCCGATTGCTACCGCTTCCAATGCCTTATCTGAAATTGTAGACAAACTGCGTTCGTCTATGTTGGGAACCATTCACCAACTGGAATCTTCCGAAGATAAAGCGGCTGCTTTTGCCTTCCCTGAAGAATTCGAACGCCTGAATCAGGCAGTGTTGTCTCTATTTAAAGAATTGTCCAAATCCTCCAAGTTTGAACAACCTATTTCATGGAAAGGTGTTTACTTTTCAAGCGGTACCCAAACCGGACAACACATCAATCCGGTACTTGAAGGTTTGCAAAGCGATTTCCAATTATCCAGAAAATATTTGGATTCGGAACGTACGGCTTCTCAAAATACCGACCACAGTTTTTTCCTGAACAGGCTGTTTTCCGATGTCATTTTGAGCGGAGCAAATTTGGCCGGAGAAAACAAATCTTGGTTTGTTAAAAATCAAATGCTGTATTGGCTCGGTGTCGGCGCGATTGCTGCTACCGTGATTACCTGCTTGACCCTGATGTTGAACAGCTACTCCAATAACCGTTCCTATTTGGAACAAGTCGGCAGTAAAGCAACCAAATTGGGCATGGATGCGAAAAAATATGCGGATGCGCCCGATTTGCTTAAAGCGGTAACCTTTGCAGAACACGTTAGAGACACCACCAGAAGCAGCGAGATTCCCGATCTCTCGTCCCCTCCCCTCGGCTACCGCATGGGTCTGTATCAAGGCGCTCAAATGGAGGACGTGGGTGAGTCTGCCTATCGCAGAATTCTGCAAGACAACGTAATGCCTTTAATCAGCTATAAACTAGACGAGCTTCTGCGTACAACCAGCGGTTCAGACGGCATCAATGGCTACAATGCTTTAAAAGCCTATCTGATGATGTTTAATAAAGAACATTTCGACGCAGCTTTTATGCAAAACTGGCTGATGTCCAATCTGTCTAAAGCAGAATCTTCAGGCATGAGCGAGCAGCAGAAAAAATCTGTCGAGAAAGCTTTAAACCAAATCCTTTCCAAGCAAAGCATCACACCCAGCGTGCCTTATGATGAAGCATTGGTAGAACGCCGCCGGCAGGAAATTGCACAAAGAGATATTGCCACCATGGTATTGGAAGATACCGTGAATACGGTTGCCCGCTCAGGAAAAGAAGGGGTTACACCTGTTTCCTTTTCCAGCATGGGCGGTGTGCAAAGCCACTTGTTGTTCCGTCGGAAAACAGGCGGGGCTTTAAAAGAACCGATTAACTTCATCTATACCAAAGAGGCATACATCACCAAAGTATTGCCTGCCATGGTTAAATCGGCGGAACAGTTTTTTAACGAAGACAACTGGGTGCTGGGTAATTACGCCTCTTTAAGCCAAAGCAAGGCTTCCGTTCTTTCCGATGCGCAAAGGCTCTATTTCAGCAACTACATCAGAGTATGGAATAATTATTTAGCCGACTTGTCATTGGTTACGCCGAAATCATCGCGCGAGAGCATTCAGATTGCCAAACTGCTGTCTGAAAAAAATTCACCTTTGGCTAATATCATCAAAGGAATTAGCGATAACACGACGCTAACCATTGATAATCGGGTCGCTGAAAAAGCAGGCAGCAAAATTGCCGATTGGTTAAACAGAGCCGGCCTCTCCAAGCTTTTAGGCGCGGAAGGGGAAGCGAATGTAAAAAACGAATTGGCCGCTTTGAAACAGGCAACGCCTGTTGACGATGCTTTTGCAGACTTCCATATACTGACCGAAAGCACAAATGATCAGCCTCCCGCCATTAACGGCATTACCGAAGCCATCAACGATTTGTATGTTTATTTGGTTGCCGTTAACGTTGCAGTGGAAAAAGGGGTGGATCTGCCTCCCGACGATCCTTTTGTGAAATACAAGGCCGAAGTAAACCGATTGCCCTCTCCCTTCCGCCAAATGCTGGACAATTTTTCTGAGATTATCTTGAAAAACACCGATAAGATTGTCGATGAAAAACTCATGTCTACTTTGGAAAAACAATTGGCCACCCTAACCAACAGTTGCCAAGAAACACGCCAACAGGGCTATCCTTTCGAGAGAGGGTCTGAAAACAATGTTGCCTTGGAAAGCTTCTCCAGCATATTCGGCCCCAACGGCATCTACAACAAATTTACCAACTTATCGGGCGAAGCCGCCGTATTGGCCCGTTCGGAAAAGCTGGAAACATTAACGGCTAAAAACAGCGCATTTAAAGACCGCTTTTCCAAATTGGACGACATAGCAGCCATCCGACAAGGCTATTTCGACAAAGGCTCCGAAACACCTACCTTTGATTTTTCAGTTAAGGTTTTGATTCTTGATGCCAGCTTGGAGAGCGTGAATATTTCTTATGACGGAAAAAGCTATGTATACAGCCACGGACCTGTAAATCCGGCAACTTTTACTTGGCCTTCTAAAAATGAAAACGCTTTGGCAAAAATAGACATTTCCTCCCCTCAAATCAACAGCGCGGGTATCAGCGCCACCGGGCCGTGGTCAATCTTCCGCCTGATTGAAAAAGGCAAAATCGTGCGCCAAACAGGAAACACTACCGTAGTTGAATACAATATCCAAGGCAAAAACGTTGTGGTTGAATTTACAACCTCTACCGCATCGAACCCCTTTAATTTAAATAAATTAAGGAATTTTCAGTGCGTTTAAGCGTCTAACAAGGATAGATACAAGTAGGCCGTCTGAAAATAATATATTCCGAAATGCTTCCGCCCTAATCCTGCAAATGATGAAAAATAAAGGTTTAGACGCTTAACAAACGGAATATCGGTTTTTAATGTGAATAAGGAATTTCCCGAAATGAATAGAACAATCGTTGCTCATACACCTTTGGGACCACAACTGTTATTCAAAAAGATGCTCGGCACAGAATCCGTTTCCAATCTTTTTGAATTCGATATCACATTTGTTTCTAAAGATTCCAATTTACAAGGCAAAGATATCATCGGCCAGCCCGTAACGCTGGAAATTGATACCGAAGCGGGCAGCCCGCGCTACCTGAACGGCTTGGTTACCGATTTCGGCTACATCGGCGAAGATGAAGACGAAGAGGGCTACCATGCTTATGCTTGTACCGCCCGTCCGTTTATGTGGTATCTCACTCAAAATGTAGACAGCAGGGTGTTTGTTGATAAATCGGTGTTGGATATCGCCAATGAAGTTTTATCGCCGTTCGGATTCCCGTATCAAGTGAAATGCCAAAAAGGGTATCGGACAAGGGGCTTTTGCGTTCAATATCAGGAAACCAGTTTCGATTTCCTAAACCGCTTGTTTGAACAAGAGGGTATTTACTATTACTTTACCCACAGCAACGGCTCGCACGAGCTGGTTATCGCTGATGATGTCGGCATCTTAGAGCCTATTCCTTCTTCCAACATTCCTTACCACTCCCGCCAAACTGCGCCGGGCGCGCCCAGCACCGCTTATATCGACATCTGGGAAGAGCGGGACTCTCTGAAATCCAGCCAGTTCGTTACACAAGAATACAATTATAAAAACGCCAAAGTGCCAATGAAGTCTTCGGATTCCGTCCACGATTTCAGCTCGGTTTCTATGGAACATTATGATTTTTATACCGGCTTCAGCGATGTTTCCGAAGCGCAGAATTACAGCCAAGTGCGCAGTGAAGATTTGAAGAGCCAAACCAAAGTCATTACCGGCTCCGGCACGGCGTTGACGATTGCTCCGGGCTATGCGTTTACCTTGAGCAGACACCCGCATTCGTCATCCAATACCGAATATACGATTTTGAAGGCAAACTACGATTTTGAAGAAGCCGGCTATACCACCGGCGACCGCATCGGCAAATTCAGAATCTCATTCCGCGTATTGCCGAAGTCGTACCAATACCGCCCGCCGCTGAAAACACCCAAACCGAAAGTATTGGGTACGCAGGCCGCAACGGTAACCGGCCCGGCCGGAGAGGAAGTTCATACCAACGAATACGGCGATATTAAAGTCCAATTCCATTGGGACCGCTACGGTAAAATGGATGAAAACAGCTCCAACTGGGTGCGCGTAACACAAGGCTCGGCCGGTGCGGGATACGGTTCCATCAATACGCCGCGCATCGGCGAAGAAGTGTTGGTCGACTTCATTAACGGTGATGCCGACCGGCCGATCGTATTGGGCCGTCTGTATAACAGCGCAATGTCGCCGCCGTGGGGTTTCCCTGCCGCCGCCAAGCAATCCGGTATTAAGAGTAAAAGTTTCAACTCGCCGCTTTCCAACTTTAACGAGTTGATGTTCAACGATACCGCCGGCTCTGAAATGGTGAATTTTCAGGCACAGAAAGATTTGACATCGCTGGTTAAAAACAACGAAACCCGCAATGTCAATAACGACCGCACCACCACCATCGGCAATAACGAAACGGTAACGGTGGTGGGAGACAGGACTAAAACCGTCCAAAAAAACGAAACGGCTTCGATTACCCAAAACCGTACCAAATCGGTCGGTCAGGACGAAACGGCAAGCATTACCCAAAACCAAAGCATCAGTGTCGGCCAAAACCAAAGCACCAGCGTAGGCCAAAACCAAAGCACCAGTGTGGGCAAAGACCAAAGCGTCGACGTGGCGATGAACCGCAGCCGTTCGGTCGGTCAAAACGAGAATGTAACCGTCGGCCAAAGCCAGGCTTTGACGGTGGGACAGGATCAAAACGTTACCGTCGGCCAAAACCAAGCGTTTACCGTCGGTGCCAACCGCAATAAAACCGTGGTTTCGAACGAAGTCAGCAGCATCGGCGGCAACAAACAGGAAACGGTAAGCCAAAACGGTATGAACAACGTGGGCATCGGCCAGATGACCAATATCGGTGCCGGCTATTTGCTGAACGTCGGCGGCGGCTGGATGACCAATGTCGGCGCGGCGGAAATGCACAGCGTCGGCCTGGTGATGGGCATCAATGCCGGCATGAACATCGGCCTCAATGCCGGCCGCAACATTACTTTGTCCGCCAATTCCAAAATTACCCTGCAAGTCGGTAATTCCATGATTGTGATGGATAAAAACAAGATTGCGATTGTCAGCAAACAAATCAAAATCGTCGGTACCAAAGACATAGATATAGCCGGCAAAAAAGTGGACATCAACTAGAGAAGAACCGCCATGTTTGAGCTGGAAAACTTTACCTGTTTCCACACGCAGCAATTTAAAAATGTCGACCAGTTGGATCGGACGTATGATGTTGTGGTGGCCAAAGTCAGCTATGAGTTTGAAATAGACCCGGCAACCGGCAAGACGGAGTTGCAGTTTGCCCGCACGCAAACGCCGCTCACGTTTGCCGACACTTTTTACGGCGAGCCGTCGCAAACCGCCACCGAGTTTGAAAGCGATTTTTGCCTTTATAAACCGAAAACGGATTTTGTGATCAATGCGGTAGCCTACGCACCCGACGATCTGCCCGCCCGGCAATTTGCCGCTTCGGTCAGCATCGGCGATTACCGCAAAACCCTTGCCGTTACCGGGGAGCGCTATTGGGTACGCGAAGCCGTGGGCTGGTCTGTCGGCGAACCCTCCCCTATCCTTTCCCTGCCCATCCGCTATGAATTTGCTTTCGGCGGCAGCGAAGTCGAAGACGACCACACGGGCTATCAGGAAAACGCCATCGGCATCGGCTATTACCCGAAATCTTTCCTACAAAAAAACAGCTTCAAGCGGATGCTGAGAGCCCATCAGATTTACGATCCGGCCAAACCCGTGCGCGATCCTGCCGAAAAAGCCGCCCCCGAAGGCTTCGGCTTTATGCCGCGCTACTTCGCCCAACGCGCCAAACATACCGGCACCGCCGACACCCATTGGATTGAAAACCGCGCCCCGCTGCTGCCGGAAGATTTTTCTATGGCATATTGGAACAGCGCGCATCCGTCACTGCAACTTCCCCATCTGAAACCCAACCATATTTATGAACTCGGTTTCACCGGCATGGTACATTCCTTCCAAGCGCCCAACCAGCACTTTACCGTCGAACTGCCGGTAGAAACCGTGTTCGTCCATGCCTATACCGCGGCCAATCAGTCTTTGTGTAAAGATATGGTGCTGGACACCGTGTTTGTAGATGTGGAAAAACGGCGCATCGACTGCAACTACCGAACCTCTTTTGCGGAAGAGCTGGAAATCGCTTCGTGCCAACTCAGGTTTATCGCGCGGCACGAACGGGGAGACCAAATCGCAGCCGCCCAAGCCTGCCGCGATTCGCAAACCGAATTTATCCCCATACCGCCATCACTAACGGCACACGCATAAACCGATTGATTTCCAA
>NZ_JH165159.1:449805-455393 GCF_000227765.1 Neisseria wadsworthii 9715 | reverse complement strand
AGTGGAACCGCAGCTATTATTCCGACCAAGACGGCACCGGCTGGCTCGGCGAGGGCTGGAGCGTACCCGGCAGCCAACGCATCATCCGCGATGCGGCGGGCTTGGCCTATATCGATGATCAGGGGCGACTGTTCCCATTACCGGAACTGGAAGAAGACGATGAAGAACCGGTGTTGTTCGAGAGCGAACAAATCTGGTTCAGCAAGAATTCAGACGGCCATTATGTGATTGCTTCGCTGGACGGTTCGGTGTCGTTGCGTTTTGCACCGTTGGCGGTATCGGAAGACGATCCGAACGGCGACAGTTGCAGCCTCTTGCCGCTGGTGGCGGTGGAAGATGCCAACAGCAACCATCAGCGGTTCGTTTATCATCCCATCACGGGGCTGCCGCAATACATTATCGACGGCAACGAGCGGGTGTTCTACTTACACTTCGGCAATGTCGCCGGTGCCGCCGCGCCCAAACTGCGCCTGTTGTCGGTATCGTTGCTCGATGCCCTGCCCGATGTCGGCGCAGCCGCGCAGGTCGGAGCGGCATTGGTGCGCTACGAATACGGCAACAGCGGCGATTTGCTGCGTGTGATCGGCCGCGACGGCGCGGTCAAACGCAGTTTCACTTATCAAAACAACCTGATGGTGTCGCACACCGATGCGGCGGGTTTGACCGCCTATTACGAATACAGCCATTACACCCCCACCGGCAAAGTGCTGCGCAATTGGACTTCGCTGGGTGAGGAATGGCGTTTCGCTTATCACGACGGCTACACCGAAGTAACCGATGTCTTAGGGCGCACCGAGCAATACCATTACGACGACAACAACGAGCTGACCAAACGGGTGTTCGCCGACGGCAGCACTGTATTGATGGAACGCGACAGCTTGGGCCGTCTGCTCAGCCATACCGACGCAATGGGGCGCGTTACCCGCTACCAATACAGCAACGAAGGCCAAATCGAGACCATCGTCCGCCCCGACGGCGCCATGCTGCATTTCGACTACGACGACAGCTACCGCCTGATCCGCAAAAGCGATGCCGAAGGAAACTACGACAGCTACACCTACGACGAAACCGGCAATCTGCTCACCCATACCGACCCGCTCAAACACACCACCCGCTTCGAGTATGCCGGCAACGGTTTGCTGTTGAGCGTTACCGACCCCAAAGGCAGCACCACCGAGTATCACTACGACCATAACAACCAGCCCGACCTGATTTCCGACTGCTCCGGCTACCAAACCAAACTGGCCTACACCCCCGAAGGGCAGTTGGCGCGCATCACCGATGCCTTAGGCCAGCACACCGAATACCATTACGACGCCAACCGAAACCTCACCCTCGCCCTCTACCCCGACGGCAGCAAAGAAACCTTCCGTTACGATGCCGCCGACCGCCTAACCGGCCATACCGACGGCGAAGGCCATACCACCGCATACGAATACGGCCAAGACGGTCTGCCGACGCAACGCACCAATGCGCTGGGCCACACCTTCGGCTACCACTACGACCAAGCAAGAAGGCTCATCGGCCTTACCAACGAAAACGGCGCCCGCTACCGCTTCGCCTACGACGTGCTCGACCGTTTGGTGGCCGAAAGCGGCTTCGACCGTAAACTGACCGCTTACCACTACAACGCCGGCAGCGAACTGGTGCAGCAGAGCGAATACGGCGACGATGCCTCCGTAGCCGCCAAACTGATGGCGCAATACGGCGGGCAACCCGTTAAAAGCACAGACAGAACACCGCTTTCAGACGGCCTTAAAGACAAAACCCCGCTCAGAATCACCGAGTTCCAACGCGACATCTTGGGCCGCCTGACCCAAACCCTTGCCCACGACAGCACAGGCAAGGTTCAGGAAACCGCCTATCATTACGACCCCAACGGCAACCTCGTCCGTGCCGCCAATGCACACAGCATCACCTGCTTCGACTACAACGCAGGAGGCCAACTCATCGGCCAGCACCACTGGAAGGTACCGACCCAAGAAGAGAATGCCCGAAACGGCCTGATAGCCACCGACTGGCGCGACCCGCAATACGATATGCTGTTCCAGCCGATCACCAACAGCATCCGTTACCATTACGACTTCAACGGCAACCGCACCGCCACCGTATTGCCCGACGGCAGACAAATCAACTATCTGTATTACGGCAGCGGCCACCTGCACCAAATCAACCTCGACGGCGAAGTCATCACGGACATCGAACGCGACAAACTGCACCGCGAAATCCAAAGGACACAGGGAGCCTTAACCAGCCGCTACGAACTGGACCCGCTAGGCCGTCTGAAAAAACAAATCGCCCAACTGGAAGCCTTAACCGAACCGAAAGGCAAAAGCAAAGTAGCGGCAGGTTACGGCCAAACCGCGGTCAAACGCAGCTACGGCTACGACAAAACCGGCAACCTGCTCCACAGCACCGACCAGAGGACGGGAACGACGCATTTCGAGTACGACAAACTGGGCAGAATCACCCGGGCGGGCGACGAACGGTTCGCCTTCGACCCCGCGCACAATATCCTTTCAGACAGGCATCGGGACAACGCAGTAAAAGATAACCGTCTTAAAGAATACAACGGCACCAGCTATTACTACGACGGCCTCGGTAACCTGATTCATAGAGAACTGCCAAACGGTGAAGTGCAAAACTATTTCTATGATTTGCACGACCAACTCATTAAGGTGGAAATCCAACGCAAAGATGTCGGCGGCAATTGGCGCAAAGAAACGTGGGTTTATAGCTACGACGCGTTGGGCAGACGGATAAGCAAAGGCCGTCTGAAAGAAAACGGAGATGCTGAACCCCTTTCAGACGGCGTGGAAAACAATGCCTGTCTGAAAATGCAGAGCGGCAAAGATATTTTAGACAGCGAAATTGCCTTCCTGTGGGACGGCAGCCACTTGTTACAGGAAACACATTCAGACGGCCTGTACACCTATATTTATACCGACCAAGATTCTTACGAACCGCTGGCGCAAATCCGTGATTGGACGAATGTAGAAGGCAAGAACCAACAGCAAACCAGCTATTTCCACTGCGACCAAATCGGCATTCCGCGCGAAATGACCGATAAAGACGGTAATTTGTTATGGTTCGGGGATTATTTCGGTTGGGGCAAACTCAAATCGGAAACCAATATTACAAATGCCCATCAGCCGTTCCGGCTTCAAAATCAATACTGTGATAAAGAAACGGGCTTGCATTACAACTTCTTCCGCTATTACGAATCGGACTGCGGTAGGTTTGTTAATCAGGATCCGATCAGGTTGTGGGGCGGGGATAATTTTTATCAGTTTGCTCCGAATTCTCAAAATTGGTTAGATCCTTGGGGTTGGAAACACCAGCCAAGAGATGCTAAAGGGCGGTTTATGAAAGCAACTGATAATGGAGAATCTCCTGGCAAAGATCATGAAAATCATATTTCAGATTGTTTGAGCATGAATCCAGATGTTAAAGTCCTAGGTTCACAGATAACTGTTGATACAGAAAAAGGAAAAAGGTTTATGGATTTTTTAATAGAAGTAGGAGGTAAGAAATTTCATGTTGAAGTCAAAAGTAACGGCGCATCACGGGATAGAATGCAACGAGAAAAAGATGAATTGATTGATAAAGGTCAAGGAACTATAACAGGAAAGAATGCTCCAGCTTCTTTAAAAGGTAAAAAAACGAAAGGCATTAAAACTAAAGTTTTAAATTCAAAATGTACTGAAAACTGTAAGGAAGCTGATAAATTCATAGCTTCTTTGTAAATAACTTTATATTGCAAAAGGTGTTGATATGGAAAAAACTAAACTAATTATGGAAGTTTTGTATTCAGAATATGGCTCTATTTTAGAGACTAATTGCTATAAGGCCAACAAGTTAAAGAATAAATATAAACTTAAGACGAAAGATAGTTTATCTGAAGTTAATTTTCTTTTTTCGCAACGCAGCGATATACTACATTTAGTATATTCATATACTAATTTAGAAGTGGAAAAATTACATAAAAAATCAGAAAATAAACTCCTTGCAAAGGAGGGTGAAAATGAGCTGAAGGTGCCACGCCCTAGTTTTATTATTACAGATTGGAAAAATATATTAACCCTGTATGGTTTAAACTATAAAAATCTAAATGGTTGGTTTTTTAAAGTTGAATCTATTGATGATTTAGAAAAGAAAATAAAAGATACATATTCCAAAGCAATTGAAATAATTATTGATTTAAACAAAAAACTTGAAACACCTGATGGGTTGCTAGGTATTTTATTTAAAAATAATGAATTAAATGAACATCTAGATGTGTATGATGCTATAAACATTTTAGCAACCAGTAAATCGATAAGTGAAGAACGTTTATTGAGTTCTTATTCCAAAATTACCTCTTGCATTCAGTATAAAAATATTACTAAGGATTCAAAATTAGAAATAGAAAAATATTTTAATGAGTTAATGACTATTGATGAATAGGTGTACTTTGCGCACAAATTTTATTTAAATTATTTGACATAATAACTATCACAAAGCCTGCCTGAAACCTAACATCTATCATCAAGCCCTCTGAAACATAAACCCTTTCAAACGGCCTTTTTTCCGCCACCGAGTTGGAAAGCGATTTTTGCCTCTATAAGCCTAAAACCGATTTTGTGATCAATGCGGTAGCCTACGCACCCGACGATCTGCCCGCCCGGCAATTTGCCGCTTCGGTCAGCATCGGCGATTACCGTAAAACCCTTGCCGTTACGGGAGAGCGCTATTGGATACGCGAAGCCGTGGGCTGGTCTGTCGGCGAACCCTCCCCTATCCTCTCCCTGCCCATCCGCTATGAATTTGCCTTCGGCGGGAGCGAAGTTGAAGACGACCACACAGGCTATCAGGAAAACGTCATCGGCATCGGCTATTATCCGAAATCTTTCCTGCAAAAAAACAGCTTCAAGCGGATGCTGAGAGCCCATCAGATTTACGATCCGGCCAAACCCGTGCGCGATCCTGCCGAAAAAGCCTCCCCCGAAGGCTTCGGTTTCATGCCGCGCTACTTCGCCCAACGCGCCAAACATACCGGCACCGCCGACACCCATTGGATTGAAAACCGCGCCCCGCTGCTGCCGGAAGATTTTTCTATGGCCTATTGGAACGGCGCGCATCCGTCGCTGCAACTGCCCCATCTGAAGCCCAACCATATTTATGAACTCGGTTTCACCGGCATGGTGCATTCCTTCCAAGCGCCCAACCAACATTTTACCGTCGAACTGCCGGTAGAAACCGTGTTCGTCCATGCCTATACCGCAGCCAATCAGTCTTTGTGTAAAGATATGGTGTTGGACACCGTGTTTGTGGATGTGGAAAAACGGCGGATTGACTGCAACTACCGAACCTCTTTTGCGGAAGAGTTGGAAATCGCTTCGTGCCAACTCAGGTTTATCGCGCGGCACGAACGGGGAGACCAAATCGCCGCCGCCCAAGCCTGCCGTGATTCGCAAACTGAATTTATCCCCATACCGCCGTCGTTAACGGCACCCGCATAAACCGATTGATTTCCTACCGCAAACCGCTTTAAGCAGATTACCGAAACAGGAGCATATTCATGGCCATCAACAAAATCGCCCGTAAAA
>NZ_JH165159.1:444915-447786 GCF_000227765.1 Neisseria wadsworthii 9715 | reverse complement strand
GCGCTGGGGCATACCTTCGGCTACCACTACGACCAAGCAAGAAGGCTCATCGGCCTTACCAACGAAAACGGCACCCGCTACCGCTTCGCCTACGACGTGCTCGACCGTTTGGTGGCCGAGAGCGGTTTCGACCACAAACTGACCGCCTACCACTACAACGCCGGTAACGAACTGGTGCAGCAAAGCGAATACGGCGACGATGCCTCCGTAGCCGCCAAACTGATGGCGCAATACGGCGGACAGCCCGTTAAAAGCACAGACAGGACGCCGCTTTCAGACGGCCTTAAAGACAAAACCCCGCTCAGAATCACCGAGTTCCAACGCGACATCTTAGGCCGTCTGAAACACACCCTTGCCCACGACAGCAAAGGCAACATTCAGGAAACCGCTTATCATTACGACCTTAACGGCAACCTCGTCCGTGCCGCCAACCGACACAGAATTACCTGTTTCGACTACAACCCCAACGGCCAACTTATCGGTCAACACCAATGGAACGTACCCACCCGAGAAGAGAATGCCCGAAACGGCCTGATAGACACCGACTGGCGCGACCCGCAATACGATATGCTGTTCCAGCAGATTACCGACAGCATCCATTACCATTACGACTTCAACGGCAACCGCACCACCACCGTCCTGCCCGACGGCCGCCAAATCAACTACCTGTATTACGGCAGCGGCCACCTGCACCAAATCAACCTCGACGGCGAAGTCGTCAGCGACATCGAACGCGATAAACTGCACCGCGAAATCCAAAGGACACAGGGTGCCTTAACCAGCCGCTACGAACTCGACCCCCTAGGCCGTCTGAAAAAACAAATCGCCGCACTCAACGGCCTGTCTGAAAGCGGCAAAGCTGCCGTAGGGGCGGGTTACATACCCGCCCGCACCCCTGCCCAAACCGCCGTCAAACGCAGCTACGGCTACGACAAAACCGGCAACCTGCTCCACAGCAGCGACCAGCGGATGGGAACGACGCATTTCGAGTATGACAAACTCGGCAGAATCACCCAAGCGGGCAACGAACGCTTCGCCTTCGACCCCGCGCACAATATCCTTTCAGACAGGCATCAGGATAACGTAGTAAAAGACAACCGTCTTAAAGAATACAACGGCACCAGCTATTACTACGACGACCTCGGCAACCTGATTCATAGAGAACTGCCAAACGGCGAAGTGCAGAACTATTTCTACGATTTGCACGACCAACTGGTTAAAGTGGAAATCTTTAAGAAAGACGGCATTAAAGAGACTTGGGCTTACCGCTATGATGCTTTGGGCAGACGAATCGGCAAAGGCCGTCTGAAAACGGAGAACGCTAACGAAGTTTCAGACAGGCATTCAACAGATAATGCCTGTCTGAAAGTGGAAATCGAGTTTGTTTGGGACGGCAGCCATCTGTTGCAGGAACAAAATTCAGACGGCCTCTACACATATATTTATACCGACCAAGATTCTTACGAACCGCTAGCGCAAATTTACAACTATACAAACCCGGAAAGCGAAAGCAGACAGGAAACCAACTACTTCCATTGCGACCAAATCGGCATACCGAGAGAAATGACCGATAAAGACGGCAATCTGCTTTGGTTTGGGGATTATTACGGTTGGGGTAAGCTGAAGAGCGAGACCAACATTACCAATGCCCATCAGCCGTTCAGGTTGCAGAACCAGTATCGCGATGAAGAGACGGGCTTGCATTACAACTTCTTCAGGTATTACGAACCTGATGCAGGGCGGTTTGTTAATCAGGATCCGATTGGAATAATAGCTTCAGAAAATCTTTATGCGTTCGCACCAAATACTCAAAGATGGGTAGATATTTCAGGTGCAATGGCTCAAGTTGCTGCGGGTTGCGCCATAGGCGCCCCCTTCGGCGGGCCTGTCGGCTGTGCAGCCGGAAGTGCAATTGCTTTAGCGGCTACTGCCGTATTAGCTGTCGGTGCTGCCGCAACCGCAATATCTACATCACGTTCAAAATCAACTACGGCATGTAGTAAGTGCAGCTCTCCACAACCTAAATGCCCTCCTGATGTTTTGAAAAAACTTTCTGAAAAAGTCAGCGAAGCTAAAAAAGCTGTTGGAAAACTTGGGGGATGCAAACCCGAAATGAGCCCAAAAGATTTACTAAAACGTTCAAAAGCATGGCTAAATTTAGCACTTGCCCGCTCTATACGAGAACAAAAATGCTGGGATGGAGGAGATGAGGGGCACCAAAAAGCAATGGCAGAAGCTTGGCGACATCATTACAAATGTAAAGAATATTTAAAATAGTGGTGGCTAATATGGGAAGATTAGAGATTTCTTATAGAGTTTTTCCTAAAGAAGGGCTATTTAAAAAAAAATATCGAGAAGATATTTATCGAATAGAAGAATTCAAAGATGACTTTGAGTATTATGAAAACACACCAATAGAAAAAATTATTATTGATGAACACCATTTATTATCTTTTACTTTTTTCTCACCGGAAGGAATAAACTATTTAATGCCTAAAATTATTGAAGGCATTAACAATGATATTAAAAATGATAACTCCACTACAAATATAGAAGAATTTATTGTAGGAATTTCTTCTAGTGAAACTATAAATACTGCTTTAGGTTTTTTAAAAGAAGATGAGTTAGGAATTTTAAAAGAATCCTTAGAAAAAATATTGTTCGGAAATTCATTAAGACTAATAGAGCAAATAGGTGAATACTATTTATTTAGAAGTCTTGAATATATCGAAAAACTTATCAAAAATTTCTCCTAAGCGAGTCTAGATTACAATTTTGACCTAGTTTTTCCCCAACGCGTTCAACCATCTGAAACCCAACCATATTTATGAGCTCGGTTTCACCGGCATGGTGCATTCCTTCCAAGCGCCC
>NZ_JH165159.1:436983-441113 GCF_000227765.1 Neisseria wadsworthii 9715 | reverse complement strand
AACAACCCAAAACCTGTATTACGATGTCTTCCACCAGCTTGTAAAAGTGGAAACCTTCAAACACAATCCCGAAAAGGGAGAATGGGTAAAAGAGACATGGCTGTTTGATTATGACGCATTAGGTCGCAGAATCAGTAAAGGCCGTCTGAAAAACGGCGGGCAAGTTTCAGACGGCCTCGAAGACGTTACCGAGTTTGTATGGAGCGGCAGCCATTTGGTTCAAGAAATGTACGGTAACGGCAGATATACCTATATCCACACCGACCAAGACAGTTACGAACCGCTGGCACAGATTCACATCTACACCGATACGGACGGCGAAAGCAGACAGGAAATCAATTATTTCCACTGCGACCAAATCGGCATTCCCCGCGAAATGACCGATAGGGACGGCAATCTGATATGGTTTGGCGAATACGACGCTTGGGGCAAACTAAGCAAAGAAACCAACGTAACGGGAAGAGCGCACCAGCCGTTCAGGTTGCAGAACCAATATTGCGACAGCGAAATCAGGCTGCATTACAATTTCTTCCGTTATTACGACCCCGATGTGGGTAGGTTTGTGAATCAGGATCCGATTGGGTTGTGGGGTGATGATAACTTCTACACTTTTGCTCCGAATGCACAAGATTGGATTGATCCCCTTGGGTTAAAAAAGAAATCCTCTTCCCGTAAACCAAAATTTGTTTCTACAAAATCAACAGGAAGAACCAAGCCAAGAAATCGACTAGAAAGCAAAATAATGGATCAAGTGAAAAAACACCCTGAAAAAGGAGATGTTCTTATTGATGAAAGCCAGATAAAAGATAGGTGTTATGCAGGAAAAGGATGGAATAAAATGGAGCAAAAAGTAGATGGTGTGACAGTTCACTATATGGCAAGATTTGATCCTAAAGGGAAAATGAGCCATGTTACTGACTTTAAATTTAAGTGATTAAATATTTTATGAATAAATTTGTTTATAAAAATAGCTCTTTAGCTTCTCAACATTGGGAATTTTGTAATAAAGAAAAACTCCCGTTTATTACAATAAACTCTCTTGATAAATATTATAGTGAAATTTTCTATGATATAACTGATATTACTAATAATTTAGAAGAAATTTCAGAGTCTGTGAAAGAGATTTTTTCATTTTATAATAAATTTTTCTGCATGCCTGGATACATTACAGAAAAATATAACGATCAGTATTATTACTTTGAATTTCCCGTTCAAAAAGATCATGCTGAGTTTATTGCCAATCAATTATTTGATTATCTGCATAATCAGATTTCACCATAATAAAAACTTCAATAACCCGTCGGCGAAACCAACACCTCGCTACTTTCAGACGGCCTTAAAGACAAAACCCCGCTCAGAATCACCGAGTTCCAACGCGACATCTTAGGCCGTCTGAAACACACCCTTGCCCACGACAGCAAAGGCAACATTCAGGAAACCGCCTATCATTACGACCTTAACGGCAACCTCGTCCGTGCCGCCAACCGACACAGCATTACCTGTTTCGACTACAACCCCAACGGTCAACTTATCGGCCAACACCGGTGGAAGGTACCGACCCAAGAAGAAAACGAGCAAAACGGCCTGATAGACACCGACTGGCGCGACCCGCAGTACGATATGCTGTTCCAGCCGATTACCGACAGCATCCACTACCATTACGACTTCAACGGCAACCGCACCACCACCGTGCTGCCCGACGGCCGCCAAATCAACTACCTGTATTACGGCAGCGGCCACCTGCACCAAATCAACCTCGACGGCGAAGTCATCAGCGACATCGAACGCGATAAGCTGCACCGTGAAATCCAAAGGACACAGGGTGCCTTGACCAGCCGCTACGAGCTAGACCCGGTAGGCCGTCTGAAAAAACAGATTGCCGCACTCAACGGCCTGTCTGAAAGCGGCAAAGCTGCCGTAGGGGCGGGTTACATACCCGCCCACACCGCCGTCAAACGCAGCTACGGCTACGACAAAACCGGCAACCTGCTCCACAGCACCGATCAGCGGACGGGAACGACGCATTTCGAGTACGACAAACTGGGCCAACCCCTGAAAGTAAAAAACCAAACCTTTGCCTTCGATCCCGCCTACAACCTGATTAACGAATACGGGGAGCAGGTAAAAGACAACCGCATTGCAGCTTATAACGGCATAAAATTCTTCTACGACGACTTCGGCAACACCATCCACAAAGAACATTCGGACGGCAGCACCCAAAATCTATATTACGATTTGTTCGACCGTTTGGTTAAAGTGGAAACGTTTATGAAAAACGCCGAAACGGGAGAATGGGACAAAGAAGTTTGGGTGTTTGAATACGATGCTTTGGACAGAAGGGTAAGCAAAGGCCGTCTGAAAAACGGCGCTATGGAAACCGTTGAAAACGTTTCAGACGGCCTAAGAGACAATGCCTGTCTGAAAACTCAGACCGGTAAAGGTATTCTAGACAGCGAAATCACATTCCTGTGGGACGGCAGCCGTCTGCTTCAAGAACACAATTCAGACGGCCTCTACACCTACATCTACACCGACCAAGACAGTTACGAACCCCTAGCCCAAATTCACAACTATACAAACACGGAAAGCGAAAGCAGACAGGAAGTCAACTACTTCCATTGCGACCAAATCGGCATACCGCGCGAGATGACCGATAAAGACGGTAAGCTGCTTTGGTTCGGCGAGTATGATGCTTGGGGCAAATTAACCGAAGAAACCAATGTAACGGGAAGGGCGCATCAGCCGTTCAGGTTGCAGAATCAGTATTGCGACCGTGAAATCAGGCTGCATTACAATTTCTTCCGTTATTACGACCCTGATGTGGGGCGGTTTGTGAATCAGGATCCGATTGGACTGCTTGGTGGAGATAACCTTTATTTATTTGCACCTAATGGACAAGTTTGGATTGACCCACTGGGGCTAGTTAAGACTCCTCGAGTAACGTACGCTTCAAATGGAGCTGTTAAAAGTGCATCTGTCGTTATAAGAAGAAAAGATTTGGGTAAAGGTAAATCTACAAGTAAAGAAAATAGAGATTATGTAAAAAGTTTAGGTCGATGTGATGATGATGCTGGTCATATTCTCGGTAAGTTACTTGGAGGGTCTCGTAATAATCGTAATATGTTTCCTCAGCTTCCCAAAATAAACAGAGGGCAATATAGAGATTTTGAACGAGATATTTATAACTTAGTCAAAGCGAATGGTAAAACTAAGTTGTCATGGTCATTTAATACTCCACCGGGATTTACAAGACCCACTAGCGTGGTTTATCGGGTATATCAACAAGGTCAGTTAGTTTTACAACGAACATTTAGAAACATTTAATCTTGAGAGAGGATTTGAAAATGGACAATGAAAAAATGATTTTAAGCAATTTAAAACAGTTCTTAACTCTTATGTACACATGGGAAAAAAATGCCAATGCTGAACTTGAAAAAATAGATATAACCGATGAAAATTTTTATTCTGAACAAGTAAATAAAAGGGCTAAAATTTTTAATGAATTTGTTATAAATAAAAAAAGAAAAAAAGGTGGAGTTGATGATTTTAGTG
Organism: Neisseria wadsworthii 9715; assembly: GCF_000227765.1. Taxonomy (GTDB): domain Bacteria; phylum Pseudomonadota; class Gammaproteobacteria; order Burkholderiales; family Neisseriaceae; genus Neisseria; species Neisseria wadsworthii. The sequence goes on along the minus strand of NZ_JH165159.1, from coordinate 437,561 downwards.
TGGGATTTCCCGAAAAATATAATCCCAATGAATTAGATAAAATTGAAATTTTAGAAGTTACCACCAAAAGTGCACATCTCATTGTCAATAAGGTTATTTATTCAAATGTAACAAAAAAAAGAAAATATGCTTTTATTAAAGTTGATAATAATTGGTTGTTAGACGAAGTTTATGAATGGAGTACTCATGATAATAAATGGGTTTTATCTGCAATATAACTAATTTTATTACAGCAAGCGTAGATTGGGTCTAGACCTAACACCCACAAGGCTGTCTAAAAAAATACCCCTAATTTTTTCAGACAGCCTTCCCATTTTCTACCCAAACCCGTGCGCGATCCTGCCGAAAAAGCCGCGCCCGAAGGCTTCGGTTTCATGCCGCGCTACTTCGCCCAACGCGCCAAACATACCGGCACCGCCGACACCCATTGGATTGAAAACCGCGCCCCGCTGCTGCCGGAAGATTTTTCTATGGCCTATTGGAACGGCGCGCATCCGTCGCTGCAACTGCCCCATCTGAAACCCAACCATATTTATGAACTCGGTTTCTCCGGTATGGTGCATTCCTTCCAAGCCCCC
>NZ_JH165159.1:430891-435021 GCF_000227765.1 Neisseria wadsworthii 9715 | reverse complement strand
AGCTTGGGCCGTCTGCTCAGCCACACCGACGCGATGGGGCGCGTTACCCGCTACCAATACAGCAACGAGGGCCAAATCGAGACCGTCGTCCGCCCCGACGGCGCCATGCTGCATTTCGACTACGACGACAGCTACCGCCTCATCCGCAAAAGCGATGCCGAAGGAAACTACGACAGCTACACCTACGATGAAGCCGGTAATCTGCTCACCCACACCGACCCGCTGAAACACACCACCCGCTTCGAGTATGCCGACAACGGTTTGCTGCTGTCGGTAACCGACCCGAAAGGCAGCACCACCGAGTATCACTACGACCATAACCACCAGCCCGACCTGATTACCGACTGCTCCGGTTACCAAACCAAACTGGCCTACACCCCCGAAGGGCAGTTGGCGCGCATCACCGATGCCTTAGGCCGACACACCGAATACCATTACGACGCCAACCGAAACCTCACCCTCGCCCTTTATCCCGACGGCAGCAAAGAAACCTTCCGTTACGACAACGCCGACCGCCTAACCAGCCATACCGACGGCGAAGGCCATACCACCGCATACGAATACGGTCAAGACGGTTTGCCGACGCAAAGAACCAATGCGCTGGGCCACACCTTCGGCTACCACTACGACCAAGCAAGAAGGCTCATCGGCCTCACCAACGAAAACGGCGCCCGCTACCGCTTCGCCTACGACGTGCTCGACCGTTTGATTGCCGAGAGCGGCTTCGACCACAAACTGACCGCCTACCACTACAACGCCGGTAACGAACTGGTGCAGCAGAGCGAATACGGCGACGATGCTTCCGTAGCCGCCAAACTGATGGCGCAATACGGCGGCCAACCCGTTAAAAGCACAGACAGGACGCCGCTTTCAGACGGCCTTAAAGACAAAACCCCGCTCAGAATCACCGAGTTCCAACGCGACATCTTAGGCCGTCTGAAACACACCGTCGCCCACGACAGCAAAGGCAACATTCAGGAAACCGCTTATCATTACGACCTTAACGGCAACCTCGTCCGTGCCGCCAACCGACACGGCATTACCTGTTTCGACTACAACCCCAACGGTCAACTTATCGGCCAACACCGGTGGAAGGTACCGACTAAAGAAGAGAATGCCCGAAACGGCCTGCCGGAAACCGACTGGCGCGACCCGCAGTACGATATGCTGTTCCAACCGATTACCGACAGCATCCACTACCATTACGACTTCAACGGCAACCGCACCACCACCGTATTGCCCGACGGCCGCCAAATCAACTGCCTGTATTACGGCAGCGGCCACCTGCACCAAATCAACCTCGACGGCGAAGTCGTCAGCGACATCGAACGCGACAAACTGCACCGTGAAATCCAAAGGACGCAGGGAAAACTCACCAGCCGCTACGAACTCGACCCCGTAGGCCGTCTGAAAAAACAAATCGCCGCACTCGACAGCCTGTCTGAAAGCGGCAAAGCTGCCGTAGGGGCGGGTTATATACCCGCCCGCATCCCCGCCCAAACCGCCGTCAAACGCAGCTACGGCTACGACAAAACCGGCAACCTGCTCCACAGTACCGACCAGCGGACGGGTACCACGCATTTCGAGTACGACAAACTGGGCAGAATCACCCAAGCGGGCGACGAACGGTTCGCTTTCGACCCTGCGCACAATATCCTGTCAACCAACGGCCCAACCGTTTCAGACGGCCTCAACGCCGTAACCGACAACCGCATCAAACACTACAACGGCATCAGCTATTACTACGACGACCTCGGCAACCTGATTCACCGTGAACAGCCAAACGGCGAAGTGCAGAACTATTTCTACGATTTGCACGACCAACTCATTAGGGTGGAAATCCAACGCAAAGATGCCGACGGCAATTGGTATAAAGAGACATGGGTTTATACCTACGACGCGTTAGGCAGACGGGTAAGCAAAGGCCGTCTGAAAAACGGCGGGCTAGAAACCGTTGAAAGCGAAAGTGTTTCAGACAGGCATTCAACAGATCATGCCTGTCTGAATACACAGAACGGCAAAGATATTTTAGACAGTGAAATTGCCTTCCTGTGGGACGGCAGCCATCTGTTGCAGGAACAAAATTCAGACGGCCTATACACCTATATCTACACCGATACCGACAGCTACGAACCGCTGGCGCAAATTCACAGCTACACCGATACGGAAGGCGAAAGCAGACAAGAAACCAACTACTTCCACTGCGACCAAATCGGCATACCGCGCGAAATGACCGATAAAGACGGCAATCTGCTGTGGTTCGGGGATTATGCAGGTTGGGGCAAACTCAAATCGGAAACCAATATCACAAATGCGCATCAACCGTTCCGACTTCAAAACCAATACTTTGACCGTGAAACGGGCTTGCATTACAACTTCTTTAGGTATTACGAACCTGATGCAGGTCGGTTTGTTAATCAGGATCCGATTGGAATAATAGCTTCAGAAAATCTTTATGCGTTCGCACCAAATACTCAAAGATGGGTAGATATTTCAGGTGCAATGGCTCAAGTTGCTGCGGGTTGCGCCATAGGTGCTCCCTTCGGCGGGCCTGTCGGCTGTGCTGCCGGAAGTGCAATTGCTTTAGCCGCAACTGCCGTATTAGCAGTAGGTGCTGCTGTCGCAACGGCAGTCTCTACCTCACGTTCGACATCAACCACTTCATGTAGCAAGTGCAACTCTCGCCAACCTAAATGCCCACCCGATGTTTATGCGAAATTGAATGCTGAAGTAGGTAAATTTAAGGCTTTAACTCGAAAACTGGGCGGGTGCAAAAATGGAATGGGTATTTATGAGATTAAAAAAAGAATGAGCGCATGGAAAGGGGAGGCTATTGCTAGGGGACGACGTGAGAAACATTGTTGGGAAGGTGGAGATAGTGGGCATGGGCAAGCTATGACTCAAGCATGGCTTGCATATAATAATTGCAAAAAACTATTACCATAGTTTTTTATTTTAGGATTATAAAAATAATGATTTATCAAATACCTTATCGTTCATTACCTGAAAATGGGCTTATTTCAAGCCAATATAAAAATGATTTATATGTTATGTCTGATTATAAAAGTGATTTTGAATACTATGAAAATACTGATATAAGTCAAATTGAAATAGATGAACATCACTTAATTCCCTGGTGTTATTTTTCATCAGAGGGAGTAAATTATTTAATTCCTAGAATTATTTTTAGTATTCAAAACAATATATTTGATATTTCGATAAATATTCAAGACTTTGTCAATAATTTAATTTACGAAGAGAACTTAAAAAATTCATTAAGATATTTAAACCATAGCGAGCTAATAATTCTAAAAGATTTTTTTGAATGGTTACTATTTTATTCAAATAGACCAGAAAATATATTTGGAGAAAATACATTAATAAACAATATTGAATATATAGAAAATTTAATAAATACCGAAATGTTATAGATGACTATCTTTTGAGTTGGAGCTGGGAAAATACTGAACACCTACTAAAGAATCAATAACTTATGCAATAAAATTAAGAAATATGAAAATTTTATAAGCAGGGACTGGATATAATTAATTATGGAAGATGAAATCACATTAATAAAATCTAGGGAGTGGCCTGCAAAATTTCTAAATGTAGATGAAAGTTATATTGCCATTACACGTCCAGAAGATTTAGGCGGTTTCTTATATGCTAAATCTTTAAAACCAAATCAACAAATTGACTTCAATAAGCTAGATATTGCTTGCACAGATATAACGTGGGAAGGTTGGAACTATTTGCTACCGATTTTACAAAGACGCTATTTTGATAATCTACCTAATGAAATGGAAGATTGCTTGTTAAGTTTTTTTTGGTTTTTAGAAACAGATAATAATCTATCCAATCTATTAGTTTATCTAGACAGTGATGACTTAAAAAACTTTAAGGACTGGATTTCATTTATATTATTTTCTGGTAAAGATAATAATTCTTTCATTATAGAAAATGAATTACTCTCTATTTTAGAAAGAATGTGAAATTTTTAAGCAAGCTGTAGCCCATATAACATACTTCTTTAATCTGTAGCACGCGTGCCAACAGCACGCACGCGTTTTTATCCATTAGCATTTCAGCATAATACCCCATCATGGCCATCAACAAAATCGCCCGTAAGA
>NZ_JH165159.1:366090-428273 GCF_000227765.1 Neisseria wadsworthii 9715 | reverse complement strand
AACATCCATCATTAATGATTGTTTTTCACATCCCTATAAACTGAGCAGAAATAGCAGACACACGCCACCCCATAACACATGAAACTTTTTCAGACAGGCATCATCTTACTACCCTGATTCGATTCAACCACACCAGCCGAAAGTAATAAATATGTGTAAAACCCTCCTGCTCCTTGCCCTAAGCGCAGCCGCCGCAAGCGCGCATGCATTTTCCGTTCAACCCGGCGAATGGCAATGGCCGCACACCATTTCTTGGCACGATAAAAAAAGCAACAGCACCGATAGTATAAAAGGCAACGAAAACATCTGCATCAGCCAAAAAAGCAGTGCCGATTACCCCAAAGCGCAAGCGGATAATCTTACTACCGAAAACTGCAAAGTGAGCCATTTCCAAAGCAAAGGCAACAAAGCCTCGTTCAAAGCCGCCTGCGAAACCATGCGTTTTGATGCCGAATATGAAAAGCTGAGCGAAAGTGAAATCAAGTTCACCCAAACCATTTACAGCCGCAAAGGCAAAAGCTATACCGCTGCAGGCACCATGCGCCATAAAGGCAACCAGAACGCTTCGTGCGCGGAATAAGGCAGGCGATTTGGTGAGTTCGCGATAAGCTGATATAGTCTGCCCTTTGTTTATCCACTTTGACCATGCCTGTCTGAAAACAATCAGCAGCCGTCCTTCTTGATATGAACCGCAAAACCCTTGTAACTTATTCCCTCATCGGCCTCACCGCCTTTCTGGCAGCGTGTTCCACCGGCAAAAAAACCGGCGGCGGTTATACGCCTATAATCACCAAAGGCGAAGCGCTGCCCACCGGTACGCCGGCCGCACCCGGCACGATAGTGAACTCCGCAGGCAGCCCGGCCAGCTACCGCGCCGTGTCTTATCATGCGCTGCCGCATTGGAACACCCAGCATTTTGTGCGCAGCCTCGAATCTTTCAAAAGCGGCTGCACCAAACTGAAAGCCCGCACCGAATGGCAGAACGTGTGCGCCCAAGCCGAGCGCACTTCGCGCAACTACTTTTCCGCCAAGCACTTTTTCGAGCGCTATTTTACCGTGTGGGAAGTGAGCGAAAACGGCAACTTGGCAGGCACGATAACCGGCTATTACGAGCCGGTGCTGCACGGCGACAGCAAAGCCACCGGCAAAGCGCGTTTCCCGATTTACGGCGTTCCCAGCGATTTTGTGTCGGTTGAGCTGCCTGCCAACCTGCGCGCATCAAAAGGCACGGTTCGCGTGAAACCCACCGGCAACAACAAAGGCGCCATCGCTGCCGACGGGCAATACACCGCCAACCTCAACAATTTTCCCATCAACGAGCGCAGCAAAAGCATCAAAGGCCGCTTTGTGAGCGGCAACCGCTTTATTCCTTATTACACCCGCGCCCAAATTAACGGCGGCGCGATCGACGGCAAAGCCCCCATCCTCGGTTATGCCGATGATCCGGTGGAACTTTTCTTCCTGCAAATCCAAGGTTCCGGCCGCCTGAAAACCCCCAAGGGCGACTACATCCGCCTCGGTTATGCCGATAAAAACGAGCATCCTTATGTGTCTATCGGCCGCTATATGGCCGACAAGGGCTATCTACCCTTAGGCAAAACCACCATGCAGGGCATCAAAGCCTGGATGCAGCAAAACCCCTCGCATCTGGCCGAAGTGCTCGGGCAAAACCCCAGCTATGTGTTTTTCCGCAAGCTTGACGGCAAGGAAGACGAAGGCCCCATCGGTGCATTGGGCACGCCGCTGCACGGCGAATTTGCCGGAGCGGTTGACCGCCGATACATTACCTTGGGCGCACCGATTTTCGTGGCCACCACCCATCCCGTAAGCAACCACGCGCTCAACCGCCTGATAATGGCGCAAGACACCGGATCTGCCATCCGCGGCGCCGTGCGGGTGGACTATTTCTGGGGCTACGGCGATGAGGCAGGCCAAGTGGCGGGTAAGATGAAACACACAGGCTATGTGTGGCAGCTGCTGCCCAACGGCGTGCAGCCGCAATACCGCCCTTAGCCTTTGGGTAAACCAATATGCCTGTCTGAAAGTTTTCAGACAGGCATATTTTTTACCGAAAACGGGACTTGCTTTTTAGTATATTGTCATCATGTTGAAAAAATAAAATTTTATACAAACATGCGAGACAACTATGGCAACTGAAAAAAACTATTACGAGGTGCTCGGCCTCAGCAAAGATGCCAGCGCCGACGACATCAAAAAGGCCTACCGAAAACTGGTTCGCAAATATCATCCCGACGTGAGCAAAGACCCGGATGCCGACCAAAAAACCAGCGAAATCAATCTGGCCTACAACACCTTGAAAGACTCTGAAAAGCGCGCCGAATATGACGAAATGCTCGCCAACCCGTTCAAGCAGTATCAGCAGGCAGGCGGTGGGCAGGGCTACGGCGGCTTTGAAGGGTTTGAAGGTTTCAATCCCGGCCGGGGCGGCTATCAATATTACAACTTCGACAGCAGCCATTTCGGCGACGGCCAGCCTTTCGGCAGCGGCGATTTCCGCTTCGACGACATATTCTCCGCCTTCGGCCAAGCCCGCCGGCACCGCGCATCACGCCCCGCCGGCCCGGTTCGGGGCGAAGACCAACATGCCGAGCTGAGCATCGACATCGCCGCCGCTTACGAAGGCAGCGAGCGCAGCCTGAGCATCGACATGCCCACGCTCACACCCGAAGGCGAAATGGCCTACGAGCGCAAAACCCTGCATGTAACAATCCCCAAAGGCATAGGCGAAGGCCAGCAAATCCGCCTGCGCGGGCAGGGTTTACCCGGATTCAACGGCGGCGGCAACGGCGATTTATACTTGAAAATCCGCTTCCGCGAATCGCCAAACCTGTATGTGAAAGACCGCAAAGACGTTTACCAGCGCATCGACGTGATGCCGTGGACAGCAGCAACCGGCGGCCAAATGGAGGTCGCCACCCCCGCCGGCCGCGTCAATATCAACGTACCGGCCAACAGCCGCAACGGCCAAAACCTGCGCCTCAAAGGCAAAGGCATTCCGGCCAAAGAAGCCGGCAACCTGTATCTGACCATCAACATCGTTCTGCCGCGTGCCGACAGCGAAGCCGACAAGGCAGTATGGCAAAATCTGGCGGAACACTACGGTGCGAAAGGATAAACCATGAACCATGAGCAAGACGTACAACTAAGCTTCAACGAAATCGTTCACGCCTGCGGCGATGATGCCGACTGGGTAGTACGCATCATAGAAGAAGAAATCATTTCCGTGAGCGGCAGCCCGCAACAGGCCAGCTTCAGCGGCTTCCAGCTTGCCCGCATCCGCCGTGCCCGCCGCATCAGCCGCGATTTCGAAGCCAGTGCACCCGCCACCGCGCTGATTTTGGAATTGCTGGACGAGCTGGAAAGCCTGCGCAAAAGCCAGACATCCGGCTTCTGATACAGCGCAGCCTTGTCAGTTTATTGGCTTTAGATGCTTATGCACACGAATGCCTGTCTGAAAAAACAATTGCTTCATTGGAGCATCATTTTCAGACAGGCATGTCTATATCGTCGCCAAGTGCTATCGACCCCTGCCGCCTTGTATGAAAGATTGGTTTTCACAGCTATAATAACCGCCGATTCCATAATTAAAGATTAAATTAAACCCTAAAGACAAACCATGACACGCAAAATCCTCGTCACTTCCGCCCTGCCGTATGCCAACGGCAGCATCCACTTAGGCCACATGGTCGAGCACATTCAAACCGACATCTGGGTGCGCTTCCAAAAAATGCGCGGCCACGAATGCTATTACTGCTGCGCCGACGACACCCACGGCACACCCGTGATGCTGGCCGCCCAAAAACAAGGCATCAAGCCCGAAGACATGATTGCCAAAGTGCGCGAAGAGCATTTGGCCGACTTCACCGGCTTCCACATCGGCTACGACAACTATTACAGCACCCATTCGCCTGAAAACAAAGCCTTTTCCGAGCAGATTTACCTCGCCCTGAAAGCCAACGGCAAAATCGAAAGCCGCGTGATCGAGCAGCTTTTCGACCCCGAAAAAAACATGTTCCTGCCCGACCGCTTCGTTAAAGGCGAATGCCCGAAATGCCACGCCAAAGACCAATACGGCGACAACTGCGAAGCCTGCGGCACCACCTACTCGCCCACCGAGCTGATCAACCCCTATTCCGCCGTATCAGGCGCCACCCCCGTGCTGAAAGAATCCGAACACTTCTTCTTCAAGCTGGGCGAGTGCGCCGACTACCTAAAAGAATGGACTTCAGGCAGCACTGAGCTTTCAGACGGCCGCATCCAACCGCACCTGCAAGCCGAAGCCCTCAACAAAATGAAAGAATGGTTGGGCGAAGGCGAAAACACCCTTTCCGATTGGGACATCAGCCGCGACGCACCTTATTTCGGCTTCGAAATCCCCGGTGCGCCCGGCAAATACTTCTACGTATGGCTCGACGCACCCGTCGGCTACATGGCCTCGTTCCAAAACCTGTGCGACCGCATCGGCTTGAATTTTGACGACTATTTCCGCGCCGACAGCAAGGCCGAAATGTACCACTTCATCGGCAAAGACATTCTCTACTTCCACGCCCTGTTTTGGCCCGCCATGCTCAAATTCAGCGGCCACCGCGCCCCCACCGGCGTGTTCGCCCACGGCTTTTTAACCGTCGACGGCCAAAAAATGTCCAAATCGCGCGGCACCTTCATAACCGCCAAATCCTATCTCGACGGAGGCCTCAACCCCGAATGGATGCGCTACTACATCGCCGCCAAACTCAACAGCAAAATCGAAGACATCGATTTGAACCTGAACGACTTCATCGCCCGCGTCAACAGCGATTTGGTCGGCAAATACGTCAACATCGCCGCCCGCGCCTCCGGCTTTATCGCCAAACGTTTCGAAGGCCGTCTGAAAGACGTTTCAGGCAGCAAATTGGTACAACAACTTGCCGCCGAGCGCGACAACATTGCCGCCGATTTTGAAAACCGCGAATACGCCAAAGCCCTGCGCGAAATCATGGCGCTGGCCGACGCAGTGAACGAATACGTCGATGCCAACAAACCGTGGGAATTGGCCAAACAAGAAGGCCAAGACGCGCGCCTGCACGAAGTATGCAGCGAGCTGATCAACGCCTTCAAAATCCTCAGCATCTACCTCGCGCCCGTGCTGCCCAAAGTAGCGGAGCGCACCGCCGCCTTCCTCAATCTCGACGGCCTGCGCTGGACCGATGCCGCAACCGTGCTGCCCGAAGGCCACGCCATCAACAAATACGAACATTTAATGCAACGAGTGGAGCAAAAACAAGTGGACGATTTAATCGAAGCCAACAAACAAAGCATTGCCGCAGCCGCAGAGGCTGCCGCACCTACCGAAACCAGCCGATACGCGCCCGTCGCCGAACAAGCGAGCTTCGACGACTTTATGAAAATCGACATGCGCGTCGCCAAAGTGCTGAACTGCGAAGCCGTCGAAGGCAGCACCAAACTGCTCAAATTCGATCTCGACTTTGGTTTTGAAAAACGCATCATCTTCTCAGGCATCGCCGCCAGCTACCCCAATCCCGCCGAACTCAACGGCCGCATGGTGATTGCCGTCGCCAACTTCGCCCCGCGCAAAATGGCCAAATTCGGCGTATCCGAAGGTATGATTCTCTCCGCCGCCACGGCAGACGGCAAACTGAAGCTGCTGGACGTGCATGAAGGTGCGCAGCCGGGGGATAAGGTGGGTTAAAAATGTGACAAGCTGCTTGAACAAGCAGCTTATTTCTATTCCGTAGAAACAACAAGCAGAAAGGGTAAAACGGGGATGGCGGCAAATCTGATACCAACAGTTAACGGGAAATCAAACGAACAAGAGAAGCTTGGGCAACTTAATTTAGAATTTGGTAGAGACAGTCAGTCACAACATTGAGCATACGCCGGAATTTAGTCCATTTATTGTTTATGTTGATGAAAGCGGTACAGCAAATTTTGATAAACCGGGTTTCTCCAGTGATTTTCCTATTTTCGTATTGGCTTTCTGTATTTTCTATAAGCATGTTTATGCTTCACAGTTAGTCCCTGAGATCTAAGCTTTAAAATTTGAATTTTTCGGACACGATTTAGTTATTCTTCACGAAAAAGAAATCCGAAAAAAGGAGGGACCCTTTAAATTTAAGAATAGGGCGATGGAAGATCAGTTTATGCTGAAATTAAACAAAATTATGCAAGATACCAAATTTATTTTGGTTGCTACTGCTATTAAGAAAAAGAATTGCAACACTCTAAAGAAAACTTGTATCACAAAGCCTTAGAACCTTGTTTAGTTAATCTTTATAAGCTAATGATCGAAAAAACCTGCCAAAACCAAAAAACTTTTGTGGTTGTTGAATCTAGAGGAAACTAAAGAGGATAAAGATTTAGAGTTAGAGTTCAGGAGAATTTGTGATGGAAATAATAGCCTTAAGACAACTCTACCATTTGAAATTCTTATTAAGAAAAAAGAAACAAATGCTACGGGATTGCAATTTGCTGATTTATGCGCGAGACCAATTGGCCGACACATTTTAGACCAGTCAAAACTTCATTACAGAGGAAACAGGGCGTTTGAATCCCTTAAGTTAAAATTTTTTACCAGAACAGGGCGCGATTTTTTAGGAAATGAAGCGGAATATTTAAATCACGGATTAACGGTTATTCCTAAGTTTTAAAAAGCAGGAGGGCTCTGAGAAAGCCCAGAGCCCAACGCCGATCGGGGATCCCCCCAGTCCATTTACTTGGATTATATAATGCAGAACTGAATATATTCAAGTTTTTTATTGTATCCTATGGCTATAGAATCTATCAAAAGTAAGTTTAGTGTTGTTTACCTTAAATCTTTCTAGTTTCCCTATCTACTTATAACCAAGCCTTTAAGCAATCAAGCCGCCACGCCCAAAATAACCGCGCCGGCTTTGAACACGGCCGTAGCTTTCTGACCTGCGCACAGGTTGAGTTCCTCAGCGCTTTTTACGGTGATGCTGGCGCTCAAGCCCAAACCATTACCCAAGTCCAATTCAACCAAAGAGTGAACCGCGCCGCGTTCGATGTGGCTGATGGTGCCGGCAAGTTGGTTGCGTGCGGAAAGTTTGATGTTGTGTAAATCGGCGGCAATCAATACCGTGCCGGCCTTTACCAAAGCCACCACAGGCTTACCCTCAACCAGCTCCAAATTTTTCACACTCTCGCAAGTGATTGAAGCCACGATTTCGCTGCCGTTTGGCAATGAAACCACCACTTCGCTGTTTACTGCCCCATTGCTGATGCTTTTTACGGTACCTGACAATTGATTACGTGCACTAATCTGCATCGCCTATTCCTTTCTTGATTATTGTGAGAATTGATTTTAATGATTGCCGACAACATAAAGCCATAGAATTATTTAGGTTTCATAAATCAAACCGGCTGCCGACTTAGCGGGGAATATACCTTTCTTCCATTTAATTTGCCAGTTAAAAGAAAGGAAAATAGTTCTAAATAATTAGTAATATCCACCTATTGATTAGACTTTATTTAAACAGTAAATAATGCCGCCGGCCATAACTTTAAGAATGCCTGTCTGAAACCTTATTATGAATATCGTACCATCACAACCTGTTTGGCTTTTCGACCTCGATAACACTTTGCACCATGCAGATACGGGAATCTTCGGACTGATCAACCGCTATATGACCGACTATCTAGCCCAGAAATTGAAGCTTTCTACTGAAGAAGCCTCGCATGTACGGCAGGATTATTGGCACCGCTACGGCGCTACGCTCGCAGGCTTGCAAAAACACCATCCTGAAATTGACGTATACGAATTTCTCCAATGTAGTCACCCGCTCCCTGAGCTGCTGGAAGCTTTGGTGCCGATGGAAAATACTGCCGCTACGCTTGCAAACCTTAAAGGACGGAAAGCCGTTTTTTCAAACGGCCCATCATTTTACGTGGCGGCACTCATTAAAAAAATGGAACTTCTCAACCATTTTGAAGCCCTGTTCGGCACCGATAATTTCGGCATGCTCTACAAACCCTCCGACCAATCATATTTAACCGTTTGTCGTTTGCTGAAAGCCCGCCCTGTCGACTGTATTATGATTGACGACAGCGCAGAAAACCTGCTGGCAGCTAAAAAGTTGGGCATGACCACCATATGGTTCGGCAGCAAAAGCCATGATTTACCGTTTGTCGATGCAGCCATATCCGATATGGTTACATTAGATAGGTGGGCATCAACCCAAGGTTTAGGTATCCAAGCTGCGTAATTATGCTGTTGCTACACTGTCAAATCCGTTAGAATTCTGTCTTTGAATGAATCGATTTCGGGAAATTAAGGAGCCATCATGCGTTACATTTATTGCCTGCTTTTAGCCTTCGCTCTGACAGGGTGCACTTGGGAAACTTATCAAACGGAAGACGGCCGCACCTCACTGCGTCAAAAATATCCTCAAGGAACCCGCGTGTATTACGAAAGCGGCACTTATTCGCCCAATATGCGCAATAACGAATTCCGCCCTGAACAGCATGCTATTAAACCCCAAAGCAGCTCGAATGAAGAAGCACGGGGTACATATTGGGAAAAACCCGCTCGCTAACAAATAATAATGAAAGCCGAAAAAAGGCTGGAAATCATCCTATCCGATTCAATAAATCATTATGAACAAAAATAATCTGCATATTGTTATCCTCGCGGCCGGCAAAGGCACGCGCATGTATTCCAAACAACCCAAAGTGCTGCATGAAATCGGCGGCCAGCCGATGGTGGAGCGTGTGATCGACACGGCAGCCGGCCTCAACCCGCAAAGCATTGCCGTGGTTATCGGCCATGGCAAAGACCAAGTTTTGGCGCGCGTTAAGCGTGATGTGGTTTGGGTGGAGCAAACCGAGCAATTAGGCACAGGCCATGCCGTAAAAGTCGTTTTGCCGCACCTGCCTGCCGACGGAAAAACGTTGGTTTTATACGGCGATGTGCCGCTGATTGATAAAACCACATTGGAAGCGCTGCTCAGCGCCGCCGGCGACGAAGTGGGCCTGTTAACCGATGTGCTCGACAATCCTACGGGCTACGGCCGTATCATCCGCGAAGACGGCAAAGTGGTTGCCATCGTGGAAGAAAAAGATGCCGATGATGTGCAAAAAGCCGTGCAGGAAATCAACACGGGTATTTTGGTACTGCCCAACCACAAGCTGGAAGGCTGGCTCAACGCCTTACAGAGCAATAACGCCCAGGGCGAATACTACCTTACCGACTTAATCGGCCTGGCCAACCGCGACGGCATAGCCGTGCATCCCGTTCAAGTACGCGCCTCCCACTTGGCTGCCGGCGTCAACAATAAATTGCAGCTGGCCGAGTTGGAGCGCATTTTCCAAACCGAGCAGGTGCAGGCGCTGCTCACCGCCGGTGTCACCCTTCGCGACCCGGCACGCTTTGATTTGCGCGGCAAACTCACTCACGGGCAAGATGTGGTGATTGACGTTAACGTGCTTATCGAGGGTGATGTAGAGCTGGGCGACAATGTTGAAATCGGCGCGAACTGCGTTATCCGCAATGCCAAAATTGCCGCAGGTTCCAAAATTTCCCCGTTCTCGCATTTGGACGGTTGCGAAGTGGGCGAACATGCCAAAATCGGCCCGTTCTCCCGCTTGCGTCCGAATGCAAAACTGGGCGACGAAGTGCATATCGGCAATTTTGTAGAAGTGAAAAACACCGTAATGGGCAAAGGCAGCAAAGCCAACCACCTGACTTACTTGGGCGACGCTGAAATCGGCAGCCAAAGCAATGTCGGCGCAGGCACCATTACCTGCAATTACGATGGCGTCAACAAGCACAAAACCTTCATCGGTGACGACGTGTTTATCGGTTCAGGCTCAATGATTGTGGCTCCGGTAAGCATTGAAACCGGTGCAACCACCGGCGCCGGCAGCGTAATTACCAAAGACTGCCCGGAGCATACCTTGGTATTGGCGAGGGCCCGTCAAACCGTGATTGAAGGCTGGGTTCGCCCCGTAAAAGAAAAGAAAGAACAATAAGCCGCTGCTTTCAGACAGGCATACCCCCGTTAATCATGCCTGTCTGAAAACCATACACCCAACTGTGTATCGGCAATGATTGAAACTTTGCATCATCCACAGCAGAAAGCTTACCAAAGCATAATTTAAACAGAAGGATACAAAAATATGTGTGGTATTGTCGGCGCCATCCGCGCCAATCAAAACGTAGTAGATTTTCTGACCGACGGCTTAAAGCGCCTTGAATACCGCGGTTATGACTCTTCCGGCATTGCCGTTCAAACCGGCAACGAAATTACCCGTGTGCGCCGCGTAGGCCGCGTTCAATTAATGGAAGACGCTGCCAAAGCCGAAGGCGTGAGCGGCCATATCGGTATCGGCCACACACGCTGGGCCACACACGGCGGCGTAACCGAGCCCAATGCCCACCCGCATATTTCAGGCGGCCTGATTGCCGTGGTTCACAACGGCATCATCGAAAACTTCGAAGAAGAGCGCAAACGCCTGCAAGACTTAGGTTACACGTTCGACTCTCAAACCGATACCGAAGTGATTGCACACAGCGTTCACAATGAATACACCAAAAACGGCCACGATTTATTCGCCGCCGTTCAAGCCGCCTGCGCCCGCTTCCACGGTGCCTACGCCATTGGCGTGATTGCTAACGACCAACCTGAAAAAATGGTGGTTGCACGCATGGGCTGCCCGCTTTTGGTGGCTTTCGGCGACAACGAAACCTTTATTGCTTCCGACGTATCCGCCGTGATTGCATTTACCCGCAACATCGCCTATCTGGAAGACGGCGATATCGGCCTCTTAAC
This sequence comes from Neisseria wadsworthii 9715, assembly GCF_000227765.1. GTDB lineage: Bacteria > Pseudomonadota > Gammaproteobacteria > Burkholderiales > Neisseriaceae > Neisseria > Neisseria wadsworthii. The sequence goes on along the minus strand of NZ_JH165159.1, from coordinate 417,465 downwards.
CGCCCAAGGCATCAGCAAATTGCTCGACAAAAACGGCCAGGAAGCCAAGCGCGAAGTGAAAGTATCCGAGCTGTCGCTGGCATCTCTGGAGCTTGGCCCGTACAGCCATTTTATGCAAAAAGAAATCCACGAGCAGCCTAAAGCCGTTTCCGACACAGCCGAAGTGTTTTTAGACGGCGGCTTCGAGCCTGAAAACTTCGGCGACAAAGCGCGCGAAGTGTTCAACGAAATCGACAGCATCAAAATCCTCGCTTGCGGCACGTCCTACTACTCTGCCTTGACCGCCAAATACTGGCTGGAAAGCATCGCCAAAGTGCCGACCGATGTGGAAATCGCCAGTGAATACCGCTACCGCGATGTGATCGCCAATCCGAAACAGCTGGTTGTGACCATTTCCCAATCCGGCGAAACGCTCGACACCATGGAAGCATTGAAATATGCGCAATCTTTGGGGCACAAGCACAGCCTGTCGATTTGTAACGTGATGGAATCGGCTCTGCCGCGCGAAAGCGAGTTGGTGCTTTACACCCGTGCCGGTGCGGAAATCGGCGTGGCTTCCACCAAAGCGTTCACAACCCAATTGGTTGTTTTGTTCGGCTTGGCCGTTACCTTGGGCAAAATGCGCGGCTTGGTCAGCGAAGAGCAGGCGCACGACTACATCGAAGAGCTGCGCCAGCTACCCGGCAGCATCCAACATGTGCTGAATCTGGAGCCGCAAATCGCTGCTTGGGCGCAAAAATTTGCTCAAAAAAACAGCGCCCTCTTCCTTGGCCGAGGCATCCATTACCCGATTGCCTTGGAAGGCGCTTTGAAGCTGAAAGAAATCACCTACATCCATGCGGAAGCTTATCCTGCCGGCGAATTGAAGCACGGCCCACTGGCTTTGGTTGATGAAAACATGCCGGTGGTGGTGATTGCACCGAAAGACCAACTGCTGGATAAAGTGAAAGCCAACATGCAGGAAGTAGGCGCGCGCGGCGGTGAATTGTTTGTATTCACCGATCTGGACAGCCACTTCGAAGAAAGCGAAGGCGTACACATCATCCGCACACCGCGCCACGTCGGCGCCCTGTCGCCTATCGTGCACACCGTGCCGGTACAGCTCTTGTCTTACCACGCGGCTTTGGCACGCGGCACCGATGTGGACAAACCGCGCAACCTGGCAAAATCGGTAACTGTGGAGTAATACGAATACAAAAGCCGCATTTCATATGCGGCTTTTTTGTTTATTGTATTAAACCATCTTGCGAACAATGCCTGTCTGAAAAGTTTTCAGACAGGCATTGTTGTAGGTAGGCCTTGCTTTAGTTAAACAGCAGCAGCCAAAGCCTGCTCCAAATCAGCCAGCAAGTCATCAATATGTTCGATGCCGATGGAGAGGCGGACCATGTCTTCGCTCACGCCTGCCTGTGCCAATTCTTCGGCGTTCAATTGGCGGTGGGTGGTGCTGGCGGGGTGGGTGGCGAGCGATTTGGCGTCGCCGATGTTGACCAAGCGGGTAAACAGTTGCAAGGCGTCGATAAATTTGCCGCCTGCCTGAATGCCGCCTTTGATGCCGAAGCTGAGCAGTCCGGAGGCTTTACCGGCGAAGTCGCGGTCAATCAGGGCTTTGTAGGGGCTGTCGGGCAGGCCGGGGTAGTTCACCCAGTTGACTTGCGGGTGTTTTTGCAGGAACTCGGCCACTTTGAGCGCGTTATCGCTGTGGCGTTCCATACGCAAGGCGAGGGTTTCGAGGCCTTGCAGGATTAAGAATACGTTCATCGGGCTGATGGCGGCGCCGGTATTGCGCAGCGGCACCACGCGGGCGCGGGCGATGTAGGCGGCGGGACCGAAGTGTTCGCTGTAATTCACGCCGTGGTAAGACACGTCGGGCGTGGTCAGCACTTTGAAGCGGTCGCCTTTGGTCCAATCGAATTTGCCGCCATCGATAATCGCGCCGCCGATGCTGGTGCCGTGGCCGCCGATGTATTTAGTGAGGGATTCCACCACGATGTCGGCACCGAGTTCAATCGGGCGGCACAGGGCGGGCGAGGCGACGGTGTTGTCCACCACCAGCGGCAAGCCTTGCGCGTGGGTGGCTTCGGCAAAGGCGCGCAGGTCAACCACGTTGATGGCGGGGTTGCCGATGCTTTCGCAGTAAACGAGCTTGGTGCGCGCATCGGTTTTGGCGGCGATTTCTTCGGGTTTGGCCGGGTCGATAAAGCGTACTTCGATGCCTTGCTTGGGCAGGGTGTGGGCAAACAGGTTGAAGGTGCCGCCGTAGAGGGTTTTGGTGGCGATGATGTTGTCGCCCGCCTCGGCGATGGTTTGAATGGCGTAGGTAATCGCCGCCATGCCGCTGGCCACGCACAATGCGGCGATGCCGCCTTCGATGGCGGCCAAACGCTCTTCCAAAACGGCGGTGGTGGGGTTCATGATGCGGGTGTAGATGTTGCCGGCCACGTTGAGGTTAAACAAATCGGCGCCGTATTGGGTGTTGTCAAACGCGTAGCTGGTGGTTTGATAAATCGGCACGGCTGCGGCTTTGGTGGTGGGTTCGGGTTTGTAGCCGACGTGAATGGCTTGGGTTTCGAGTTTCATATTTGCTCCGTTGTATTGTGCGAGTGCATAAAGCCGCTATTGTACATGATGAAAAATAGTTAAGGCCGTCTGAAAGCGAGCCTGAGAATTTTGCTAAAACAATGCGGCAAATCCGTTTCACAATAGCATGTGCGTCATGCTTGAGCGTCACATCTGTCACATTTGTCTTGTCACACCGGCCTGATGTTACTGTCACATCGGGCCGTCTGAACAATCCAACAAATAAATCTTTCCATAAAAATCATCTGGTTATCTTTAAATTTTCAGACAGGCACATGAATTGCTTTGCTTATTTTAAAAACAAGATCTGCAAGGAGAAAAACCATGTCTGCCACCGTTCGCGTCGGCATTATTGCCAACCCCGTTTCCGCCCGCGATATACGCCGCATTATTTCCCATGCGTCGGGGCTGCCGCTGGGCGAGCGTGTGAATATGTTGGTCCGCATTTTGTCTGCGCTGGCGGCGTGCGGTGTGGACGAGGTGCTGCTGATGCCGGAAATGGAAGGCTTGCGCATGCTGCTGGAACGGCGGCTGCTGGCCGTGGTCAGCGCGCTGGAATATCCGCTGCCGCGCCTGCGCTGGCTGGATATGGCGGTGAACAACAACACCGGCGATTCGGTGGCAGCGGCCGAGATGATGCGTGAAGAAGGTGTGTCGGCGATTTTGGTGTTGGGCGGCGACGGTACGCACCGTGCGGTGGTGAAAGGCTGCGGCGACATTCCCATCGCGGGCATTTCCACCGGCACCAACAATGCGTTTCCGCCGATGCGCGAAGTAACCATCACGGCGTGGGCGGTGGGCTTGTATGCGGTTGAAAACGTGCCGCGCGAACATTCTCTGCGCGCCAATAAATGCCTGCATATCCGCAAATACGACGCGGCAGGAAAGGAAATACTGCATGAAATTGCGCTGATTGACGCGGCTGTTTTGAACGAGGGCATTCTGGGTTCGAAAGCCATCAGCGAAACGGATACGCTGCGCACGTTTATCACTACGCAGGCTTCGGTTGAGGCGGTGGGGCTGTCGGCTGTGGCGGCGGCTTTGGAGCCGGTCGGCCGCTATGAAGCCGGCGGATTGCTGGTGGAGCTGGTGCCGTCTTACGGTTCGCATGCGCCGGCGGATAAAGCATTTTCCGTTCAGGCCGTGCTCACGCCGGGCATGATCGAATACATCAACATCGGTTCTTACCGCCGCTTTTTCGAGGGCGACGAATACCGCCTGAGCGGGCAAACCGGCTTGGTGGCCTTGGACGGCGAACGGGAAATCGTGTTCCGCGAAGAGGAAAGCATTGCCATCACTTTGCAGGAAGGCGCGTTTTACACGTTGGATGTGCCTGCGGTATTGCAATTTGTCAACGCGCAAAGGCGCGGCCAACGGTAAATAAATGCTTTCAGACAGGCATAGCAGGCCGTCTGAAACAGTATATTTTAAAACAGTCAAACGGCGGGCAAGGATGCCCGCCCTACGGCACACAACCGCACACCCCATAAAACAAAACCAAAAAGGCCGTCTGAAAACGCAATATGTAGGGCGGGCATCCCTGCCCGCCGCCCTAAAACCCGTTGAATAAGGAGAAACCCAATGAGCATCAAACTGCCTTTAGAAAAAAACCAACTGCTCGAAGTCTACCGCCGCATGAAAACGATACGCGAATTTGAAGAGCGGTTGCATATCGACTTCTCGCGCGGCGACATTCCCGGCTTCGTACATCTTTACGCAGGCGAAGAAGCCACCGGCGTGGGCGTGATTTTCCACTTGAACGACAACGACCACATCGCCAGCACCCACCGCGGGCACGGCCACTGCATCGCCAAAGGTGTGGACGTGATCGGCATGATGAAAGAAATCTACGGCAAGCGCGACGGTGTGTGCCGCGGCAAAGGCGGCTCGATGCACATCGCCGATTTGTCAAAAGGCATGATGGGGGCGAACGGCATTGTCGGGGCGGGCGCGCCGCTGGCCTGCGGTGCTGCGTTGGCAGCCAAATTTCAGGGCAAAGGCGGCGTGGCCATCACCTTCTGCGGCGACGGCGCGGCCAACCAAGGCACCGTGTTGGAAAGCCTGAACTTAGCGGCCATTTGGAATCTGCCGGTGATTTTTGTGATTGAAAACAACGGCTACGCCGAATCCACCGCACGCGATTACGGCACCGCCGCCAACAGCTTCGCCGACCGCGGCATCGGTTTCGGCATCCCCGGCGTGGTAGTGGACGGCAACGACTTTTTCGCCGTGTACGAAGCTGCCGGCGAAGTGATCCGGCGCGCCCGCAACGGCGGCGGCCCGGCATTGCTCGAATGCAAAACCAACCGTTTCTTCGGCCACTTTGAAGGCGACGCGCAAACCTACCGCCCGAAAGGCGAAGTCGACAACCTGCGCGCCCACCACGACTGCCTGAAAATCTTCCGCCAACGCGTTACCGAAGCCGGCGTGATTACCGATGCCGAATTGGACGCCATCGACAAAGAAGTGCTCGAGTTAATCGAACGCTCGGTACAGGAAGCTAAAGCCGCGCCGGTGCCGACGCCGGAAGATTTGCTGACTGACGTTTATGTAAGCTATTAAAAACCAAAAAACAGGAGAAACAGATCATGTCCCGCCAATTAACCATGAAATTAGCGCTTAACGAAGCCATCGATCAGGAAATGAGCCGCGATCCCACCGTGATTATGATGGGTGAAGACATCATCGGCGGCGCAGGCGCCAGCGGCGAACGCGACGCTTGGGGCGGCGTACTCGGCCTCTCCAAAGGGCTGTATGCCAAACACGGCGACCGCCTGATGGACACGCCGCTTTCCGAAGCCGCCTACATAGGCGCGGCCATCGGCGCCGCCACTTGCGGCCTACGTCCGATTGCCGAATTGATGTTTATCGACTTTATGGGCGTGTGTTTCGACCAAATTCTCAACCAAGCCGCCAAGTTCCGCTATATGTTCGGCGGCAAAGCAGAAACCCCCGTCGTTATCCGCGCGATGGTCGGCGGCGGCTTCAGCGCAGCGGCGCAGCACAGCCAAATGCTCACGCCCATGTTTGCCCATGTGCCGGGCTTGAAAGTGGTGTGCCCGTCCAATCCTTATGACGCCAAAGGCTTGCTGGTTCAGGCCATTCGCGACAACGACCCCGTGATTTTCTGCGAACACAAAAGCCTGTACGGCGTAAAAGGCGACGTGCCGGAAGAGCTGTATACCCTCCCCTTCGGCCAAGCCAACGTCGTGCGCGAGGGCAAAGATGCCACCATCGTCGCCTACGGCATGATGGTTCAGCGCAGCATGGATGCCGCCAAACTGTTGGAAAAAGAAGGCATTGAAGTCGAAATCATCGACCTGCGTACCCTCTCTCCGCTCGACATCGACACCGTGTTGAATTCCGTAGAAAAAACCGGCCGCTTGGTCGTGGTGGACGAAGCCAGCCCGCGCTGCAACATCGCCACCGACATTTCCGCCCAAGTATGCCAGCACATGTTCGGCGCGCTCAAAGCAGGCATCCGAATGGTGTCGCCGCCGCACACGCCCGTGCCGTTCTCCAACGTATTGGAAAAACTGTATCTGCCCGGCGGCAAACAAATCGCCGACGCCGTGCGCAAAACCTTAGGTAAGGTTGAGGCCGTCTGAAAACCATGATCAAAGCAACGGCGGGCAAACATGCCCGCCCTGCCGAAGCCATACCTGAACCCGCTGAAATCTTGTTCAGACGGCATTTACCATAAACAAAGGAGACAACCATGAGTAACATCAAACCCGTCATCATCCCCAAATGGGGTCTGACCATGGAAGAAGGCACCATCAACGAATGGCTGATTGAAGTCGGCACACCCGTGAGCGTCGGCATGGAAATCCTCAACATCGACACCGACAAACTCACCAACGCCGTCGAAGCCACCGACTCAGGCGTATTGCGGCGCATCCTCCACGGTGCAGGCGAAACCCTGCCGGTCAAAACCCTGATCGGCATCCTCGCCGATGCCGACACCTCCGAAGCCGACATCGACGCCTTTATCGCCAACTGGGTGCCGCCGTCTGCCGACGAAGTGGATGAATAAACTAAATTAAAAACGAGCCATAACCATGCCTGTCTGAAACACCATCCCTATTTTTCAGACAGGTGTAACCAACAAAGGAGAAACAACATGTCCCGACAAAAAACCGCCGTGATCACCGGCTCCGCCGACGGCTTGGGCAAAGGCATAGCCGAACGCCTTGCACAAGACGGCTTCAACATCGTGCTATCCGACATCAACGCCGACACACTCGCACAAACAGAGCAGGAATTTAAAAGCCGCAACCAACCCGCAGCCTCATTTGTCGGCAACGTTGCCAAGCGCGAAGACCAGTTTGCCCTGGTAAAACACGCTGTCGATACCTTCGGCAGCATAGACGTATTCATCAACAACGCAGGCATCGAAGAAGTGATGCTGCTGGAAGAAGTGGGCGAAGCCGACATCGACCGCGTGTTCGACATCAACGTCAAAGGCGTGATTTTCGGTACACAGGCCGCCGCCGAACAAATGAAAAAACAAGGCGGCAACCGCGTATACAAAATCATCAACGCCTGCAGCATCGCCGGCCATGAATCATTCGACCTTTTGGGCGTATATTGCGCCAGCAAATTCGCCGTACGCGCAATCACCATCGCCGCCGCCAAAGAACTGGCCAAATACAAAATTACCGTCAACGGCTACTGCCCCGGCGTGGCAGGCACCAAAATGTGGGACCGCATCGACGCCGAAATGGGCAAATACCTCGGCCTCAAACCGGGAGAAGCATTTGAAAAATTCTCAACCGGCATCCTGATGGGGCGCACGCAAAAGCCGGAAGACGTGGCCGCATTAGTACACTATCTCGCTTCGGAAGATTCCGATTATATGACCGGGCAATCGCTGATTATCGACGGCGGTATGGTGTATCGTTAAACTCAGAAAAGGCCGTCTGAAATCAAAACGCGCATCATCCCAGATTGTTGTAAAGAATGCCTGTCTGAAACCCAATTTAACGTTTCAGGCAGGCATCTGAAACTCATTGAGCTATTTTTACAATCCGCAACAATTTCGGCACAAATAAAAAACAACCTTACACAAAGCCTGTTTGCTTTAACATCATGCTTGCTACAATTTTAAGCACCTGTGTCAATTTTGATGAAGCAGGTAAATGGGCATATCCGCTCATAATCAAATCAACTCAAGACAAGAAAGGTTTCCGCATGAAACATCAATCTGCACGTTTGGCTGCCTTTATGGTGGCAGCTTTGGGAGCATCGTTTTCTACCGCTGCAATGGCCGATGAAGTAACCGGCCCCTACATTCAAGGCGATATCGGCTTGGCCAATATAAAAGTAGATGATGACGAAAAATTCAAAGTGCGCGACACATTCAAAAGCTTGAAAAACTCTTACAAAGATTCAGGCTTTATGCCCCGTGTAAGCGCCGGTTATGATTTCGGCGACGTGCGCGTAGCCGGTGATTATACCCACTACAAAAACATGAATGACAGCGCCAAAAAAGGCGATGAGCAGCTGGACGTTAAAGTAAAAGCCCGAGGTATGGGCGCATCCGTGATTTACGATATTCCGCTGCAATCGAACTTCCAACCCTACGTTGGCGCACGCTTGTCGGCCAACCGGTTGAAGTATGAATCGCATGGCGTTTCAGCCGGCACCCGCTCCCATACTTCCGAAAGCAAAACCAAAGTAGGCTACGGCGCAATGGCCGGTGTGGGCTACAAATTCAGCAACAATCTGGCCGCCGATGTGGGCTACCGCTACAACCGTTTGGATTCAGACCTGAAAGCGCATGAAGTATCCGCCGGTGTGCGCTACACATTCAACTGATGCAAAGCCTTTGAAGGCTGACATATAAAAAGCGTACTGCTTCGGCGGTACGCTTTTTTTACATCATATAGACAATCAACTTAAGAAAAAGCACACACGTCATACTCGGGCTTGACCCGAGTATCTTGAGTTTCAGTAAATTTGGGGATACTCGGGTCAAGCCCGAGTATGACGGTACTATTATCCAAATGGTTTAACTATATGCCTGTCTGAAAACGCGTTTTTCTTTTTCAGGCAGGCATTTCCTCTTTATCTTCTAATCGGCATGCCAACCGCCGCCCAACGCCTTATACAAACCAATCAGCATCCGCGCGCGCGCCAGTTGTGATTGAATCAGGTTTTCCTGCATCGCTTCTTCGTTCAGGCGTGCGGTGAGGGCGTTATCGAGTGTTTTTTGGCCGTATTTAAACAGTTTTTCGGCATCGCCCGCCTGTTTTGCCGCCTGTTTGTGTGCGGTAACGAGCAAGGTGTTTTGGCGGGTAAGCGCGCCGTGTGCCTGATATGCGCTGTCCACTTCGCCGAGAGCTTTGAGGATGTTTTGGTCGTATTGCAATAAGGCCGTCTGAAGCCGTGCATCGGCAGCGGCGATGTTGGCTTTGATGCGCCCGTTGGTGAAAATCGGCACTGTGATGCCTGCTTTGATTAAGCTGCCCCAGCCTTTTAAATCGCTGTCGCTGTCGATACTGATGGTGCCTCTGCCCAAAAATTCGATGGTAAACCGCGGCAATAAGTCGGCTTTGGCACTGGCGAGCTTGGCGGCATAGGCGTTCACTTGCGCGGCATGGGCGCGGATGTCGGGGCGGCGCTCAAGCAGGCCTTGCGGGGTTTGGCCGCTCGGGGCGGCGGGTTGCGCGCTTAAGATGTTGACGCTGCTTTCCGGCAGGGCAAATGTTTGCGGGGTTTGGCCGGTAAGCACGGCGATGCTGCGCACATGGGCGGCGTATTCCGATTCGATGGTGCTTTGTTTGGCGCGCAAGGCGGTGAGCTTGCTGGCGACTTCGTCCACTTCATAAGCGGTAACGTGGCCTGCTTTGAAACGGCCTTGTACATATTTCGCCAGCCGCTCGACGGTGGCGATATTGCGGTTTACCGATTTCAAACGCGCTTGGGCGGCGCGGGCTTGCAGGTAATGCTCGGCAATTGCGCCGCCGATCAGCACTTGCGTGCCGTACACTTCTTCCTGCCTGCCGAGTGCGGCATAAGCGGCGGCATCGGCATCGCTGCGTTTCTGCCCGAAAATATCCGGCTCCCACGACGAGGAAAAGCCACCCGTAAGACTGTTGCCTTTCAACGTGAAACGCTCTCCCGCCAAATCGGCAGCCTGCGGAATCCTTCCGAGCACGGCGCGGGCTTCGTCGCTCAGCGGGTTGCTGATGCGGGCGTTGAGGCGTGATGCTTCCGCGCCCGCGCCGATCGTCGGGCCTTTATCGGCATCGGCCAAGCGCTCAATGGCACGCGCTTCGTTCAAACGGCTGCGGGCAATTTGGATATCGTGGTTTTGCTGCAAACCTTGTTCGATTAAGCGGCTGAGTACGGGGTCGTTCCAATGCTGCCACCAGCGGCCGATTTCCGCGCTGCCGCGCGCCGCTTCCGCTTGGCTGAAGGCTTGCGGAATATCGATTTTGCTTTTGAGCGGCACAACGGTGCTTTTACAGGCGGCGAGCATCAGTGCCAACATCAGGCTGCTTGCAACGGGGTTCAAACGGGGTTTCATGGCTTTTCCTTATCTTTATTTTCAGACAGGCATGTAGGCCGTCTGAAAGCAAACTTTGTGAGTTTCGCTAAAACGTTTGTGCAGATTGTTTCGGTCATGCGGCTTACACATACTTCTCCGCCTCGCGGATACTGAGTTTCGCCATACGGCTGCGGTACCGTTCGATAAATGCCCGCACCCATTCGGGGTTGGTTTTACTGTAATCGCGCAACGCCCAACCGATGGCTTTGTTGATGAAAAATTCTTTTTGCTCCAGATTGTTGCAGATAATTTGCTCCAGCAGCGCGGTGTCGGTTTTGTCTTTGCGCAAAAGCTGGTGGTCGATGGCGACGCGCCGCAGCCAGATATTGCCGCTGTTGCTCCAATCCAGCAGCACGGCATTGGTTTCGGGGTAAACCAAAGCGATGCCGCCGACAATGCGGTCGAGCACGTCCGCCGTATCCCACCACGATTTTTCGGTAATCAGCTTTTTCAGGTGCGGAATGTCTAGCGGCGTGAGCTTTTTCTGCATGGTTTTCAGATACTCAAGCGCACAGTATTGCAGCTCGCGATGCGGATTAGCCCAACATTGTTCGACAAACCGCCAGTCAACTTCTTCTGCCGCCGCATTTTTAAACAACGGCTTGCAGATTTGAGCCAAACGCGGCTTGCTGATGCCGAGATAGTCGAAACGGTGTTTCATATAGGCTTTCATCGGCACGGCGCGTTCGGGGTCGGCTTCGCGGGTAAGGATAGCGAGCAGTTCTTCGTAATTCATCGTATGCACCTTTTTCAGACGGCCAACAATGCCATTCGAGCCTGCAAATTATTCTTTAAGCTGCACAAAAGAAATGCCGTTGCCTTCCGGATCGGCCACATCGCAAGCCAGCACCACTTCCCAATCGACAATTTCCCCCGCCTCGATGCCTGCCCGAATAAGCGCTTCGCGGCAAGCGGCCACGTCGTCCACACCGATAACCACCACCGCCTTACCGCCCGTCTCCGCACCGGCGAGTTGCAGCCAAGCATGGTCGGCAATACGCCATTCCGCCATGCCTTCCATCGGCACCTCGTCCGGCTCACTCAGCCATGTTTGATACCACGCCAGCGCGGTTTCATAATCCGCCACATTGATAACGGAAACCAAATCGTTGGTTTTAAACAGTTTCATGCTTTTCTCCTGCGTGTAGAAGATTGTGATTGTTTTTCAGACAGGCATTGCGCCTTGCCGTTCCAACAATGTTTTTTACTCCGCCACTGCCACATCAAGATCCACAGTTTGGTATTTCGGATATTTTAGGCTTAGGGAGTTTGGTTATCTAAGAATACCGCACCTTTGATATCAATTGGAAGGTTCCTGACTTTGGAACAGTTGATTGTTTTCAGACGGCCTGCTCGGGCTTGCCCCGAGTATGACGAGCGTACTATTTTTATCTTTAAGTTGATTCACCATAACAGGCTTTTTCAGATATTAATAAAGACGATGCCCCTGTTTAAGCGGACTTAAACAGGGGCTCAACTCATTTCTGAATCTTTACGTCGCGGCACGTCTTTTCAGACGGCCTTATTGTAGCAACGGCTCTCATCTCGTAGTGCAACAATAAATTTGATTCTAATGATGATGAAAACACTTGTCAAATATTTATTTCTTTACTATAAATAAGCGTATGTATTTTTTTGTAAATCAAGATGAAAAGGGGAAGAAATGAAAAAACAGCCGCAACGCTATATTTTGGGTTTGGATTTGGGTATTGCTTCAGTAGGCTGGGCCTTGATCTTAGTGGATGGAGCGGAAAATCCCGTCGGCCTGCTGGATTGCGGGGTACGCACGTTTGAACGGGCGGAAGTGCCGAAAACAGGCGATTCTTTAGCCTTGGCCCGCAGGCAGGCGCGCAGTGTGCGCCGCTTAATCCGCCGCCGCGCCCACCGTTTACTGCGGTTGCGCCGCCTGCTCAAGCGCGAAGGTATTTTGAGTGCTGCCGACTTTAATTCAGACGGCCTGCCTAATCTGCCGATTGATGCTTGGCAGTTGCGTGTGGCGGGCTTGGAGCGAAAACTGACAAATCAAGAGTGGGCGGCGGTATTGCTGCATTTGGTCAAACACCGCGGTTATCTGTCGCAACGAAAAAGCGAAACCCAAACGGAAAACAAAGAATTAGGCCGTCTCCTTGCCGGCGTGGCCGAAAACAGCAAACTGCTGTCAGAAAGCTCCGAACAATACCGCACGCCTGCCGAATTGGCGGTTAAATTATTTGCGGAACAATCGGGGCATTTGCGCAATAAAGGCGGCGAATACACCCACACTTTCAACCGCTTGGATTTACAGAAAGAGCTGCATTTGCTGTTCGAGCGGCAATATGCGCTCGGAAACCCGTTTGCTTCGGCAGAGTTGCAAAGCAAAGTTGATGAATTACTGATGACGCAGCGCAGTGCCTTACAGGGTGAAGCAGTGTTGAAAATGCTGGGTAAATGCACATTTGAGCCTTCCGAATACAAAGCGGCTAAAAATACTTATTCTGCCGAGCGGTTTATTTGGCTGACCAAACTAAACAACCTGCGGATTCTGTACAACGGCGAAGAGCGGGCTTTGGATGAAGGCGATCGCAAAAAGCTGTTGGACGAGCCGTATAAAAAAGCCAAACTAACATATAAACAGGTGCGCTCAATATTGAATCTGCCTGAAAGCGCAGTATTCAAAGGGCTGCGTTACGGAAAAGATTCAGACGGCCTCAAGGCGGAAAACGGCACATTAATGGAAATGAAGGCCTACCACAAAATCCGCACGATATTGGACAAAGCAGGTTTGAAAGGCGAATGGGAAAACCGCATCCGCAATCCCGAAATACTGGATAAAATCGGCACGGCATTTTCACTGTATAAAACCGACGAGGATATTCAAGCAGCCTTGGCCGATTTAAGGCTACCTGAAAACGTGTTGGACGCGCTGCTGGCAGGTTTGAACTTCGATAAGTTTATCCAACTTTCGCTGAAAGCCTTAAGGAATATTCTGCCTTTAATGGAACGCGGCATACGCTATGACGAAGCCTGCAAAGAAGTTTACGGCGATCACCGCGCCTTGGCAGAATCGAAAAATCAAGTGCTGCTGCCACCCATTCCCGCCGACGAAATCCGCAATCCTGTGGTACTGCGCACACTCACGCAAGCACGCAAAGTGATTAACGCGATTATCCGCCGCTACGGTTCGCCGCAGCGGGTGCATATCGAAACCGCACGCGAGTTGGGCAAATCCAAACAAGAAAGAGATAAAATCGACAGAAAAAATAAAGAAAATCAAAATGATAGAAATCGATTGGCTAGTGATATACGCAAGCATTTTAATTTTGAACCAACGCCTAAAGATATTTTGAAATTAAGGTTATATGAGCAGCAACATGGAAAATGTCTGTATTCCGATTTAAGAGAAGAAAAAGGGGAATGTCTATATACAGGGAATGTTATTGAACTGCACAGATTGTTTGAGGATGGTTATGTCGAAATAGATCATGCTTTACCTTTGAGTAGAACATGGGATAACAGTTTGAATAATAAAGTTTTGGTTTTGAAATCATCTAATCAAAATAAAGGTAATAAGACACCTTATGAATGGTTGGATGGTGCAAATAACAGCAGACGTTGGCGTGAGTTTCAGGCACGGGTGCAGGGTTGTCATTTCCCTTACGTTAAAAAACAGCGTATTCAGACGGCCAAATTGGACAGTAAAGCCGAACAAGGCTTTTTGGAACGTAACCTGAACGATACCCGTTATATCTCAAAATTCATGTGTCAGTTTATTACGGCGAATTTAAGGCTAGCTGAGACATCGAATGCTTTGATGGAAGAGGTCGCTGGCGAGAATCCATATTGGAAAGAAAGAAAACGCCAACGTGTTTTTGCTCCAAGCGGATCGATTATTGCCCTGCTGCGCGGTTTGTGGGGCTTGAAAAAAGTAAGGGAAGACAACGACCGCCACCACGCACTCGATGCCATCGTGGTCGCCTGCTCCACCGTTTCCATGCAGCAGAAAATCACCAAAGCCATGCAGCGACGTGAAACTTTGGAAACCGTGGATAGCGAAACCGGCGAAGTCAAAACCCGCATTCCGCAGCCGTGGGATTTCTTCCGCCAAGAAGTGATGATACGGGTATTCAGCGACTCTCCCCGTGAAGAGCTGGCAGAGAAATTAAACAGCCGGCCTGAAGCATTGCATGATTTTGTATCGCCTTTATTTGTCTCACGCGCGCCCAACCGCAAGATGACGGGGCAAGGGCATCTTGAAACCGTCAAATCCGCCAAACGCCTGTCTGAAAACATCAGCGTGGTGAGAAAGCCGCTCACAGCGTTAAAACTGAAGGATATTGAAAATATCGTCGGCTATCCCGACCGCGAGCCTGCTTTATATCAAGCTTTGCGGGAACGGTTGCTGGCGCATAAAGACGATCCCGTTAAAGCGTTTGCCGATAAACCGTTTTACAAGCCTGCGAAAGATGGCGGGCAAGGGTCATTGGTCAAAGCTGTTCGAATTATTGAAAATACCAAACATGGTTTAAAAATACGTAACGGCATTACCGATACTAACGGTGATATGGTTCGGACGGATGTCTATCAAAAAACAGATAAAAAAGGGAAAAGACAATATTTCATTGTTCCCGTATATGCTTGGCAAGTTGAAAAAAATGAGCTGCCGACAGTTGATTGTAAAGGATATGAAATTGATGACAATTATGAATTTTGTTTTAGTTTATATAAATATGACCTTATTGAAATCCAAAACCCTAACGACATAAATCAAGAACTTCGGGCTTACTATATTAATTGTGACAGCTCGGATGGCAGATTTTGGCTGGCATATCATGATAAAAGTGCTAAAGAACAACAGTTCCGGATCAGTACGCAAAATCAGCCGATCATAAAAAAATATCAGGTCGATACTTTGGGTAAAGAAATCCGCCTTTGCAAAGCAGAAAAACGCACTGCATTGAATGGCAAAAAGAAAAAATAACCCTTAGCGGCTGCACCTTCAATGGTGTAGCCGTTTTACTGTATAACCCATTTAAAAAAGACTACTTACGGAGAAAATCAAATGACTTGGCGCAGCATTTTAATCAGCCGCCCTGCACGCCTGTCGCTACAACAAAGCCACCTGCTGATTCAACAGGACGAAGCCATACCTATACCGCTGGAAGACATCGCCGTGATTGTAGTCGAAGCACGGGAAGTGGTACTAACCGCACCCTTGCTATCTGCACTGGCACAATACGGCATCACCCTGCTTACCTGCGACGAACAATTTTTGCCCTGCGGCCAATGGCTGCCGTTTGCACAATACCACCGCAGTCTGAAAGTGCTCAAACAACAAATCAATATGACAGAACCGCAAAAAAAGCAGCTATGGCAACAGATTGTGAAACAGAAAATCCGCAATCAGGCTTGGCTGCTCGATTACAGCGGCCACGATATTGCCGCAAGCCGTCTGAATGCCTTGGCCGACAGCGTAAAATCCGGCGATAAAAACTTCGCCGAAAGCCAAGCTGCCGCTTTGTATTTCCGCGTACTGTTCGGGGAACAATTTGCCCGCAGTCATGAAAACAGCGTAAATGCCCATTTGAATTACGGTTACAGCATTCTGCGTTCGGCCGTTGCCCGTGCACTTGTGCAATACGGCTTTCTACCTGCACTTGGGCTGCACCACCGCAACGAACTCAATCCTTTCAATTTGGCCGACGACTTTATCGAACCATATCGTCCCATTGCGGATTTATGGGTTTACGACAAGATGCTTTCCAACAGTCTGCCAGAGGAGCTGGCACCCGCAAGCAAACAACAACTAATCTCTTTGTTATGCTGCCAAGCAGCTTTGGACGGAAACAAATATAGTGTATTGGCTGCCATAGACCGCACCATACAATCTTTTCAGACGGCCATCAGCCAAAACAAACCCAAACTTTTAAAACTGCCACAAATGCTGCGCTTAAAGGTACATGATTATGAGTGAGGCCAAATTTATGCGCTTAATCGTTTTCTTTGACTTGCCTGTAACCACCGCTGCCAAAAGAAAAGCAGCCAACCAATTCCGTAAATTTCTACAGAAAGACGGTTATCACATGCTGCAATTATCGGTTTATTCACGCATTGTAAAAGGACGCGACTCGTTGCAGAAACACCACAAAAGACTGTTAGTACATTTGCCCGAAGAAGGCCAAGTCCGCTATTTGGAGGTAACAGAAAAACAATATGCAAGCATGGTTATGCTTATTGGAGAGCCAAAACCCCGCGAAAAAAAGGTCAATGCCGACCAACTTTTACTTTTTTAAAGTCGTTTTTTTAACCAAAATAAAACAGGGAAGCCTTATTTTATAAGGCTTCCCTGTTGAAGTATTGTAGCACTACGAGATGAGAGAGGAAGCTACAACTGTTTCTGCCTATATAATGTTTTCAGGTCTATTGTAGCACTACGAGATGAGAGAGGAAGCTACAACATTCCGGTTATTCAGGATTTTCAAATTCAAATTGTAGCACTACGAGATGAGAGAGGAAGCTACAACAATGTGTAGACCAGCCTGATAACGTTGCTAATTGTAGCACTACGAGATGAGAGAGGAAGCTACAACAAAAACCCGAATATCGCAGACGCTCTCAATATTGTAGCACTACGAGATGAGAGAGGAAGCTACAACACAGGTGCTGAATCATCACTTTGGAAACCGATTGTAGCACTACGAGATGAGAGAGGAAGCTACAACCCAAGTCGCGGTCGAGCAAGGGTTCAAGGGATTGTAGCACTACGAGATGAGAGAGGAAGCTACAACCCCTTCGATCCGTTTAGGCAGCCCCCGCAAATTGTAGCACTACGAGATGAGAGAGGAAGCTACAACGACACAGCCACTGTAAATAACATCCACATAATTGTAGCACTACGAGATGAGAGAGGAAGCTACAACCCGGGCAATAGGCTTTAGCGACGATAAGCTATTGTAGCACTACGAGATGAGAGAGGAAGCTACAACGCAGGGGGAGGAACTACGACAGCACCTGCCATTGTAGCACTACGAGATGAGAGAGGAAGCTACAACGTTTTCAGCGTACTCCCGCCGGGCAGATAAATTGTAGCACTACGAGATGAGAGAGGAAGCTACAACTCCGTGTCGCCTCTATCTTCCATCGCTTTGATTGTAGCACTACGAGATGAGAGAGGAAGCTACAACGCAAAAAGCGAAGCATACGAACATTTCGTAATTGTAGCACTACGAGATGAGAGAGGAAGCTACAACGCAATCCGGCTGCCATTTGCGCACCCGCCAATTGTAGCACTACGAGATGAGAGAGGAAGCTACAACAATTGTGAAGAACATTATGATGGGGAATTTATTGTAGCACTACGAGATGAGAGAGGAAGCTACAACTCGCTTGAGCCGCATATGTTTACCGGTGCCATTGTAGCACTACGAGATGAGAGAGGAAGCTACAACCCGCTGCGCGTCCTATGGGTGTATTCGGGAATTGTAGCACTACGAGATGAGAGAGGAAGCTACAACGGCGCCATGGTGCGTACGGTCAAAAGCTATAATTGTAGCACTACGAGATGAGAGAGGAAGCTACAACCCGCTGGTGGATACGGAGGGGTTGCGAGAAATTGTAGCACTACGAGATGAGAGAGGAAGCTACAACTGGCAATCCAAACAATGGAAACAATGGCTGATTGTAGCACTACGAGATGAGAGAGGAAGCTACAACTATAAACAAAAGCTTCAGCATCGCTATCAAAATTGTAGCACTACGAGATGAGAGAGGAAGCTACAACCTTCACATCGTGAGGCAGCTTCATTTTGTCATTGTAGCACTACGAGATGAGAGAGGAAGCTACAACTTTTTACACCACGCCTGTGCAGTCTGCCGAATTGTAGCACTACGAGATGAGAGAGGAAGCTACAACGAGGGCTTACTGATGTACGCCATGTTGGGTATTGTAGCACTACGAGATGAGAGAGGAAGCTACAACAAAAAAAGATGTGGATGTATATACAGAAGGATTGTAGCACTACGAGATGAGAGAGGAAGCTACAACCGTCCTCTCCCACGAGGGCGGCTATGTCAAATTGTAGCACTACGAGATGAGAGAGGAAGCTACAACAGGACATCTCGGCCGAGCAGACATCCTCTCATTGTAGCACTACGAGATGAGAGAGGAAGCTACAACTATTTTGCCGCCTATCTCGTAGTTTATTTCATTGTAGCACTACGAGATGAGAGAGGAAGCTACAACCACACTTGAAATTTTATTTTCTTCTTTTCACCGTCACGACCATATCAATTTCCATCTTATCTTTATTTCAGACAGGCATTGCGCCTTCCAATTCCAACAACGCCTTCTTCCGCGCAAGGCCGCTGCCGTAGCCGGTTAAGTCGCCGTTGCTGCCGATCACGCGGTGGCACGGTATCAGGATGGAAATTTTGTTCTGCCCGTTGGCGGCGGCTACGGCGCGCACGGCCTGCGGTTTGCCGATGCGTTCCGCCTGCTGCTTGTAGCTGCGGGTTTCGCCGTAGGGAATGCTTTGCAATGAGCGCCAAACTTGCCGCTGAAAGAGTGTGCCGACCGGGTCGAGCGGCGTGGCGAAGTTTTTCAGACGGCCTTCAAAATACAGATTCAACTCTTGCTGTAAAGTTTGGCTGTGCGCTGTGTCGCGCCACACAAAATCCGCCTGAAATGCTTTTTGCACGGCCAAGAGTTCGCTCTCTATTATTTTGCGCTCGGGAAACTCCAGCAGGCACAAGCCTTGTGTGCTGAATACGGCCAACATCTGCCCTAACGGGGTGGCGTGCACAGAAACCGTCAGCTCGTTGTCGTGTTTGCTGTTGCGTTGTGCCAGCAGGTGTGTGATGCGTTTCAGGCGGATGTACTGCCCGAGCGATATGCCGACGTGCCGCTCGAAATCTTTTTTCAGCATAACCGGTTCGTCTGCCGATTCGAGCGGGTGGTCGCGGTAGGATTCGGGCGGATTTTCCCGTGCGGCCAGCCATGCGGCATAAGCCCGCCACCGTGCGGGAAGCAAGGTTTGCGGATCGGGCAGCCGGCGGATATCCATTGTGTTTCCTTTCTTTTTTCAGACAGGCATTATTCGCCACCCGATATTTATCTTGCAAACCCATCATAAAAATATAGGCAATAGCTGCCGCAAATATCTATACCGCCAAGCCGGCTTCAAGCTCTAATATCGCGTGAGCAATGATAATAGAAACAACAATATAAACCATTTCATTACCTTATCCTTTACATAGAGGGCACTGTAAGTAAGAATGCATAACCTACTACGCGCTTGAAGCATTTATGAATACAGTCACTTTATTCTACTTTTTCCTCTCCAGCATCCTGATTGCCGCCTTGCCCGGGCCGGCGATGATGTTGGTGATTCAAGGTGCGGTAAAAGATGGTTGGCGCGCAGGCTTGGCAGTTACTTTGGGCATTTTGGCGGCTGATGCGGTGTTGCTGGCAGCGGTTTGCGTGGGTTTGGGCGGGCTGATGGCGGCTTCGCCCAAAATTTTGTTTGCCATGAACGCAGCGGCGGCTTTATATCTGCTTTATCTGGGCGCGCGTTCTTTGTATGAAATCCGCAGTATCCGCGGCGGTTTGGTTGAAAGCGGCGGCAACACGGGCTGGAAAACCGGCTTTTTCGTTACCATCATCAACCCGAAAACCATTATTTTTCTATTAGCTTATTTTCCCCAATTCATCGACGCCTCCGCCCCGCTTTCCGAAACGGCACAGCTTTTGGTGCTTTCCGCTTTGTTTCTGCTGGCCGTTGCGGTGGTCATGCTGGTGTACACACAGGCGGCTCATGTGGCGCGGAATTATCTGGCCCGGCCGATTGCCCGCCGTGTGATGGCTTTGGTGTTTGGTTTGCTGCTGGTTTATATCGGGGCGGAAGGCTTGATCAGCCTTTTTGTGTAAAGTTTTCAGACAGGCATAGCTTTGCACAATGCCTGTCTGAAAAGGCGCATTGTTCATCAACTTGAAAACTACGTCTATCACGCACCAAACAACGCGGCCTTGCCTTCTGCGCCGGACACATCCAGCACTTCGATATTTTCCCCGTCCAATACTGCCTGCGTGAGCATGGCCACGCCGCCGGAGGGGCCGATTTCCAAAATGCGGCGGACGCCCAGCTCTGCCATGCGGCGGCATTCTTCCACCCAATCGACCGGATCGACCAACACAGTTTGCGCAATGCTGCGCGCCTGTTCTGCGTCCAAACCGCAGGCCGCCGCCCATTCGTCCACTTGCGCCACGGCGGGTGCCAGCGCGGGATGGTGGAAGCCGACTTCCACTTCAAGCGGCACGAGCAGCGATTCGGGGGTGAGGCCGTCTGAATCTTTTATTGTGGTCGAAAGTTCTTCACACACGCGCTGCACCGATTCCGGCTGCCCGCTTACTACAAAGGCTTCTTGGCTGTTGCGCAGGCCGATGCACGGGCAGGCGGCTGGATCGGTTGGGGCGGCGGGGAACAGGCTGTCCACCATGTCGGCAAGCTGCGCTCGGCTCACGCCCTGCACCATCACCATCGCATGGCCGCCGTCGTGCATGTACATGCCGGTTTTTCTGCCTTGCAAAGTAGCGGCCGCGCCGATCAGTTCGGCCAATGCCAGAATTTCGGCGGCGCGCTGCGGTTCGCTAACCAGATAACGCCCGAGTATGCCTTGCGAATGCCCGATCACGCCCGCCGCTTTGCCGATGTCCAGTCCGCGTGCTTTCAAGGTGTGCAGATTGGCGATTTGCGAGAGGAAAATGCCGGGCACGCTCACGCCAGCACGCACCAAGTCAATTTCGCTGTTGCCGTCTGCCCACGCAATCGGTTCAAAACCCTGCGGGCGGGCGGCGGCAAGCTGCTCCGCCACGGGCGCAACCATGCGGGCGGCGGCAGCGGCAATCTTGCCGGTTTCCTCCCGCGCACCTTCGGCCAAAGCCTCTCGCAACATACTTATCCAATCAAACCCTTGCCCGGAAAAACACAATGCAAACGGTTCGGCATGTACACGCTCAAGCAGGCGTTTTTGTTCGGTTTCACCCATTGTCTCACTCCTTGTATGATGGTTTTCAGACGGCCTCAGCGGCCTTTGACCGCATCCTCAACACTCAGCCATGCTGCTCCAGCATTTTTCTAAACCGCATCAGCGCAAATGCCAAAAACAGCAGGCCGGTCAAAGCCATTGCCAAAAGCTGCGGCCACACGATGCTCAAGCCGGCATTGCGAAACAGCACGCTTTGGGCAAACCGGATAAACTGCGTGCTCGGCCAATATTCGCTGATCCATTGCGCCGCTGCGGGCATATTGTTGCGCGGCGAGGCCACGCCGGAAAACAGCAGCAGCACCATATACAGCGGAATCATCAAGAGTCCGAACTGCGCCATGCTCGGCGCAATCGTGGCAAGCATCACTGCCAGCGCGGCAATAGAAAACAGATACACGGCCACGCCGAAGCCGTAGAGCAGAAGGGAGCCGTAAACCGGCACGCCGAGTATCCCCTTTACCACCAACCACATCGACAGCATACTCACCAGCAAAATCACCGCACTGTTGGCCAGCACTTTCGCCAGCATGATTTCGGCGGCGTTTACCGGCATCACCAGCAGATGCTCGATGGTGCCGTGTTCGCGTTCGCGGATCACCGCCGCGCCCACCAAAATCAGCGCCAACACCATCACCATATTGCCCAACTCCATCGGCGGCCCGTAATAGCTGCCTTCGGCATTGGCGTTGAAGTGCGAACGGATCACCGGCTTCACGGGCAGCCATTTCTCCGCCGACTGCTGCCGTGCAAACTCCGCCGTTTCGCGCTCCAGAATGCGGGTCAGATAAGCCGCGCCCAAACCGGCCTGCGACATGGCGGTGGCGTCCACTTGCAGCAGCAATTCGGGGCTGCGCCCCATCAGCACGTCGCGCTCGAAGTTCGGCGGAATTTCCAAAGTAAAAATGTACCCGCCCTTGTCCATCGCCTCATTCACCGCTTCCGCCGCCACTTCCTGCGGCGGCCGGAAAAACGGCTCGCGCACGGCATCGCGCAGGCGGTAGGAAAGCGCCGAACGGTCGCCGTCCACCACCGCCACGGCAGCGTTTCTCACTCCGGGGTCGATTTCAGCTGCGGACAAAACCGTTACCGTAAACATAAACACAATCAACACCATCAGCACCAAGTCGGAAAACAGGCTGCGGAGTTCTTTTTGTGCTAAGTAGAAGATGTTTTTAATGCTGCGCATGGGCTTGCCTTGGGGGTTTCAGACAGGCATTTCACACCGATTCGGCGGTTGCATCGGTAAATTCGGCCAGTGTCTGCAAAAATCGTTCGGGGCTTTCTTTTTGCGGCCAGTGCTTGTGCTCTTCAAACACTTCCAGCCGCGCCTGCGGCATGATGGTGGCGGCCGCTTCGGCATCGGCCAGCGGCACGGCCGGGTCTTTGCTGCCGTGAACCAGCAGCACGGGGCAGTCGATTTTCGGCAGCTCCGGCAGCAGGCGGCCTGTGGGTTTGCCGCCGTAGGTTTCGCTGAGCTGGAAAGATTGGAACGCTTTGCCGGCATCTTCTGCCAAGGCGGCAGTGCGCACTTCGTCCACCAGTTCGGTGCTGATTTTGCCGGCATCGCCGAATAGTGTGGCGGCAATCAGGCGGCGGGTCAGCAGGCGGCTGGCGCATAGGCGGTAGGCCGGCAGGTTCCAGCGCGAGCGGGCATACCAGCCGCCCAACCGCGGCCACGGTAGCTCGGTGCTGATGCCCCACGGTGCCACCAACACCAGCCGCTTGAGCAGGTGGGGGTAGCGCAAAGCAAACTGCAAAGCCACGCTGCCGCCGAGCGACAGGCCGCATAAGTTGATACGCTGCAGGCCCAGCGTTTTCCAAAGCGTGTAGAGAAGCTCGGTGTAAAAATCCAGCGTGTAGTCAATATCGGGTTTGCTGCTTTGGCCGTAGCCGGGCAGGTCGGGGGCAACCAGGTATTCGTTGCCCGGCCACTGCGTTATGATTTCGCGCCACGACAACATAGCCGAATCCAAACCGCCGCCGTGCAGAAATAACCAGGCTTCTTCTTGGGGCCGGCCTGCGGTGTGGCAGGCGACCGAAAGGTCGTCAGACAGGGTGAAAGTATGTGTTTCGATAGTGTTCATAATGCATCTTTTCCAAAATATGAAGCGCGTTTATATTTTCAGCCAACCCGTTTGGATTCAGTATCTCAATATTCGGGCCGGCTTATAGAATGGCTGTATAGCCTTTTCAGACAGGCATTCCCTCAAACCCAACGCCGAACCCTACGGCAATAGGCCAAATAAGGCGCACCGAATTTTTGCGCCAGCACGCGCTCTTCGTGGCGGATTTGAAAGCGGTTCATGCCTGCGACAAACAACGGCAGCCCGAGCCAAGACAGGACATGCCCCAGCCACAACGCCCAAGCCGCGAGCATCAGCAATAAGCCCAAATACATCGGGTTGCGCGTAAAACGGTAAACGCCGCTGCTCACCAAACGGGAGGCTTTGTCGAGATGAACGGGGTTTATCGTGGTTTGCGCCTGCCTTAAAGCCGCCACGCCCGCCGCGCCGACGGCCAAGCCTGCCGCCGCAGGCAGCAAGGCCCAAACTCCGGCAGACGGCCATTGCCAAGCCGCCAAAGGTATGTCTGCCAGCAGCCGCATCAATACAGCGCAGGCAATCAATTGCAGCACCGGCGGGATTTTCAGGTTGTCCATATCGCCTCCTTTTGCCCGATACGTTCAGACAGGCATTATTTTTCCTGCTTCTTCAAAATCCAGCAGGCCGAAGTGAAATACACCACATAAAACGCCAGCAGCACCAGCATTTCGCGGCTCAGGTCGTGCCCGCCCAAGCCTTTGGCGAAGCTGCCGATGCTGATGTTGAGATACCACGACGCGGGCATCAGCTTGCCCATCCAGTACGCCCCGCCTTCCATCGACGAGAGCGGGTGCAGAAAGCCGGAATAGTTGAAGGTCGGGATCATAATCACAATCGCGGTGAGGCTGATGGCCGCCATTTGCGAGCGCACAACCGTGGAAGCCAGCAAACCCAGCGCGGTGGACACGAACAGCAGAATCAGCGTGCCCGCCGTCAGCACCAGCAGCGAACCTTTCACCGGCACGCCGAAGCCGAACACCATCATCGCCGTGAGCACCACATAATTCACCATGCCCACCGCAATATACGGCAGCTGCTTGCCGAGCAGAAACTGCGGCACGGTGGCGGGCGAGGTGTAGAAATTGGAAATCGAACCGATTTCGCGTTCACGCACCACCCCGACCACCGACATCATTGCCGGAATCAGCATCAGCACCAACATCAACACGCCCGGCGCGATGGCGAAAATGCTTTCAAAATCCTGATTATACATAAACCGCTGCTCGATTTTGGCCGCGGGCGGCGGCAGCGTCAGCCCCGTTTCGCGCGCCAAATCCTGCCCGTACAGTGCAAAAATGCCGCCGATATAGCCTTGGATGTTGCTGGCGTTGAACGGCATCGCGCCGTCGACATAAAACGCCGCCTCCGGCCGCCTGCCCGCCAGCATATCGCGCCCGAAGCCTTCGGGAATCTCAATTACCAAGCGCGTTTGCGCCGACTGCAAGGCGGTGTCGATATCGCTTGGCGACGAGAGCGGCGGCTGTTGCTGAAAATAGCGCGAACCGGA
This sequence comes from Neisseria wadsworthii 9715, assembly GCF_000227765.1. Lineage (GTDB taxonomy): Bacteria > Pseudomonadota > Gammaproteobacteria > Burkholderiales > Neisseriaceae > Neisseria > Neisseria wadsworthii. Next base: position 392,702 of record NZ_JH165159.1, on the reverse strand, counting down.
AAAATATTCGGTGAGGCGGCGGCTTTCGGTGGTTTGGTCGCGGTCGAGCACGGTAAACGTGAGGTCTTTCACGTCGAACGACACGCTCCACGACAAAGCCACCATCAAAATCACCGGCCCCGCCAATGCGAAAAACAGCCGCACCTTGTCGCGCAGCAATTCTTTGGTTTCACGCAAAGCAAACGTGCGCACGCTTGCCAGCCAGTATTTCAAGGTGTCGGTCGGCGGTGTGTTTTCAGACGGCCTGTTGCCTGTTTGCGCATCCGAAACCTGATTTTCCTGCGCACTCCTTGTGGCAACTTGAGGCACGCTTTCGGTTTCAGGTAGCCTGTCTGAAACATCGGTGGCTTGTTCTCTTTCTGTCATCTTGCCGGTTTCTGAACACGGTTCGGCTGGGGCGGAAGAAGCTGAGGTTTCGGGTGAGACAACCGTTTGACCCTCACTCACTTGTGAAGAAGCAAGGTCGCTGTCGGAGCGGACATTTTCAGACGGCCTTATCCCTGCCTGCACATCCAAATCCTGATCCGACCGAACAATCCTCTCCGCCAGTTGGGCGACGCTTGCGGTTTCAGACGGCCTCTCCGAATCATCGGCAACCTGTTGCGGCGGCATGGCGGCATTATTTGTTTGCGCGTTTACTTGCACGGAAACCGCCGTTTCAGACGGCCTTTCAGACAGGCCTTCGCCCTCCTCGTCGTCCAACAAATACTGCACAAACGCCTCTTCCAGATTCGGCGCGGCTTGCCGTGCGGTCAGCTCCGCCGGCGTGCCCACCGCCAGCACGCGGCCTTTGTGCATGAAGGAAATGCGGTCGCAGCGTTCGGCCTCGTTCATAAAGTGGGTCGACACAAATATGGTGATTTTGTCTTCGCGCGAGAGTTTGAGCAGATGCCGCCAGAACATGTCGCGGGCGGCGGGATCGACGCCGGAGGTCGGTTCGTCGAGAATCAGCACTTCGGGTTTGTGCAGGCAGGCCGCCGCCAGTTGCAGGCGTTGGCGGATGCCCAACGGCAGCGAGGCGGGTTTGGCGTCGGCGGCATCGCTGAGGTCGAACTGCACCAGCGCGTCGGCCACCGCCTGTTCGCCGGCCGCACCCATCTGGTAGAGGCGGGCGTGCAGTTTGAGGTTGTCGATCACGCTCAATTCTTCATACAGCGAGAACGCCTGCGACATATAGCCGACGCGCATCCGCGTTTGGATATTGCCCGCTTCGATCGGCCGCCCCAGCAATTCGGCCGAACCGTCGCTGGCTTCCAGCAGGCCGGTGAGCATTTTCATGGTGGTGGATTTGCCGCAGCCGTTGGAGCCGAGAAAGCCGAAGATTTCACCTTGCGCGATTTTGAAGCTCACCCGATCGACCGCGGTAAAGCTGCCGAAACGCTTGGTCAGCCCGTGTGCTTCGATGGCGGGCGGGGCATCGGGATCGGCGACAAACGGGGTCATCGCCAACCCGCCCGAGCCCTGCTGTTTTTCAGACGGCAGCATCTGCACATAGGCGGCTTCCAACGTAGCGGCACCGCTGTCGCGCATCACCTCGCGGGTGGACTTGTTCACCAACAGTTTGCCGTCGTCCATCGCCAGCAGGTGGCTGAAACGTTCGGCCTCTTCAATGTAGGCAGTGGCCACGATTACCGTCATGCCCGCACTTTCGGCCTGCAATTCGTCCACCAACGCCCAAAACTGGCGGCGCGACAGCGGGTCGACACCGGTGGTCGGCTCGTCGAGAATCAGCAGATCGGGCGAATGCACCAATGCGCAGCATAAACTCAGCTTCTGCTTCATCCCGCCCGAGAGCTTGCCCGCCGCACGGTCGGGGAACGTCGCCAAACCGGTGGCTTCGAGCAGCCGGCTGATGCGCGCCTTGCGTTCGGCGGCATTCAACCCGAACAGCCGCGCATGGAAATCGACGTTTTCATACACGCTCAAAGTGGGATACAGATTGCGCCCCAAACCCTGCGGCATAAAGGCGATGCGGTGCGACAACGCCTGCCGTGCCGCTTTGTCGGCCATATTCTGCCCGAACACCGCCACCGTGCCGCTCTGAATGATTTTAACGCCGGCAATCAGCGACAACAGCGTCGATTTACCCACCCCGTCGGGGCCGATTAAGCCGACGGTTACCCCGCGCGGGATAGTCAGCGACACATCGTCCAGCGCCGTTACGGTTTTACCGTAGCGGTGGGAAACGGAGCGGAGGGAAACGGCGGGGTTATTCATCATGGGTTACTCTGTTTTCAGACAGGCATTGTGGGATTTAAACGGCCTAAGCAACCATGTCGGATTCAAGAATCCGACCTACACCGGCTTATCCTTCGTAAGCATGCGGTTCCGTTACGGTGATGAAATAACCGTCGGGATCACGGAAAGAAAATTCCTGCTTATGGGAATTGGGGTTTTGATGAATGTCTTCTTCAATCGCCCAACCGATTTTTTCAAGATTCTTCCTGATTTTTTGCCAATCAGCCGTTCTAAAATAAAGCAGCAATCCGTTTCCTATCGTGATATTCGGATTGTTCATGGTCGGATGGCCGTCCAACTCCCAAGCATGCAGACAAAGGACAATTTCGTTTTCTTGGGTGGTTAACACCGCAAAATGATCGCCGCCATGCATATTGTTGAAATCAAAAATAGTGCGGTACCAGGCTGAGCTGGTTTCAACATCTTTGACTGCAATAATCGGGTCAAGTTTTGTCATATCGTTATCTCCTTTTTTAGTAGACCATGTCAGATTCAAAAATCCAATCTACCAACTTCACTCTGCCAATGCCTTTGCCCAAAAATCAGCAGCAAATGTAGGTCGGATACTCGTATCCGACAAAACCATTCAAGGTCAACTAACACATTGTTCCTTTATGTACATTTCCCTATTCTGTCGGATTCAAGAATCCGACCTACGTCCATCTATTTTCAGACGGCCTTTTCTTTCATCAATACTCTTCGGCGAAGCCTGCAAACGGATCACCGCCCGGCCAGCACAATGCCAAATTTTCTCCGGCAAGTGTACCGTCTATCACTTTCCAGATAAGTTGCAAGGTTTGAATGCCGTCTAGGGCGTGGATTTGGAAATTGATGTCTTTGCCCGCGCCGACGATGCGGTAGGGGCACACCCATTCTTCTTCGTGCAGTTTTTCGGGTTTGCCGATGAAGATGTTCACTTGCTCTTTGGGGTTGCCTGCCAATTCAAGCGTACGGTAGGCAATGGCGGTGTCAATATTCAGTTTTTCGGTCATGATATTTTATTCCTTATTGATTGGTCGGTCTGCAATGTTTTCAGACGGCCTTTCAGGTAGCCTGTTTAAATTGAGGCCGTCTGAAAAACAAAGCCCGCTCTTTCCACAGCACCCATGCGGTTAACAACAACAGAATGCCTGTCTGAATCACTTTGCTGTCGGGGTGTGTGTGGAATATCTCGTTGCCGAGATTGGCGGCCAGATGAAACAGCATCGCCACCACAATGCTCCGCCCGCTTTTCAGATACAGCCAGTTCATCAGCAGCACAAACACCACCATGCTGGCGACAAAATTGGCGGTGTAAAGCCAGCCTTGCGCCACCAGTTCGCTGTGGTAATAGCCTTTCACCAAGCCCAGCGGCACATGCCACAGCGCCCAGTACACGGTAAAAACCAGCGACGCGGCAAACAGGCTGAAGCGCGACAGCAGCGCGTCCGTGCCGTAGGAGTGCCACGCCAGCTCTTCCAGCACCGCCCCGAGCACCAAAGCCAGCCACGGCGAAATCAACGCCGAAGTAAACGAAGGGCTGCCTGAAATATGGAACTGCGCGGCGGGATAGCCGAACAACAGCGACAGGCCTTGCGCCAATACCAACGACAGCGGCGGCAACAGCACCGCCGCCAGCAAATACCGTTTGGGCGCGCCGGACAAACGCAAACGCGACAAGGCATCCGCCCGCAGCGAGGGTTGCCACCACAACAAACCCGCCGCCAAACACACCGGCGCGAGCAAACCGGCCAACAGCAAGGCCGTGAGCAAACCTTTGTGCCCGCCGTCGGGCTGGTGGCTGAGGTAAGCTGCGGCAAACCACAACGCCCACGGCAGCAGCAGCGACCAAATGAAGAACAACACGGGCCGGTAAACTGCTGGGTTGACAGTGTGTTGGGGTGGGTTCATCGCGGTAGTTCCTTGTTGTTTGGGCAGGTATGTTTTTTCAGACGGCCTGATTTAAATCATTGCAGATTCGTGCCGTTGCTTCCATCGCATCATGCCTGCCGTCGGACATCACAATCAACAATCCCCGTAGGGCGGGCATCCTTGCCCGCCGTATGACTCAAACTTGCAAGTCTGAATGGCGGGCAGGGATGCCCGCCCTACTCATGGAAATTTTCAGTCAGGCATTTTTTTCAGACGGCCTGATTTGAATCATCACGAATCCGTGCCGCTACTTCCGTCGCATCATGCCTGCCGTCGGGCATCACAACCAACACCCCGTAGGGCGGGCATCCTTGCCCGCCGTATGATTCAAACTTGCAAGTCTGAATGGCGGGCAGGGATGCTCGCCCTACGCATGATAGTGTTCAGACAGGCATTGTTTTTTCAGACGGCCTTATTCAAATCATCACGAATCCATGCCGCTACATTCGTCGCATCATGCCTGCCGTCGAGTATCACAACCAACACCCCCGTAGGGCGGGCATCCTTGCCCGCCGTGCAATTCAAACTTGCGAGGCTGAATGGCGGGCAGTGATGCCCGCCCTACGCATTGAGTTTTCTGCACCGCAGATTTGCTTTTCTGATTACCTCCAGAAAAAATGCCGATAGGTATGATGAAAAACAATGTGTTAGATTATCGGCAACTGTTTCTGTTCCTTTTTCACCCTGTTAACGGAAAGGAGCACGCCATGCGCCGTTTGCATATCGGTTCTATCATTATCTTAATCTGCGGGCTGTCTGCCATTATTCCCGGGCTGATGACTTTGCTGGACATGGGCGGTTGGGTGCACGAGCTGCTCAATCAGCCGCTCGGTGCCATTGCCCTGCTGGTTATCGGCGGCTCTTGCGTGCTAGCGGCTTTGTTTCCTGTGTTTACCACTTACCTGACACGCAAGGAGATGGGCAAAACGCCGTTTGAGGAAGATGAAACCGGCAATTGAGGTTTTCAGACAGGCATTTTTCAGACGGCCTCTTCAAATAATTGCGCATCCTTAGCCCGCCGTGTGATTCAAACAAACCAATCTGAATGGCGGGCAGGGATGCCCGCCCTACGCACAAAAATTTTCAAACAGGCACGGCATCACAGCAATTCCAGTTTCCCGATACGCTCTTGCGCCCGTTGGTAGGCGGGGTCGTTTTCAATGCGGCGCACATAGGCGGCGATATTCGGCAGGTTCAGCGATGTGCGCGACACGGCGGCTTGCAAGGGAAAGCTCATCATGATGTCGGCACCGCTGATTTCTTCGCCCAGCAGCCAAGTGCGGCCGGCCAGCTTGCTTTCGACAAATTCCAAATGCAGTTTGAGTTGCGGGTTCAAAAACGATGCACGCACGCCGTCGGTAATCTTGCGGGCAACGGGTTTGGCGAAAAACGGCATTTTTCGCGCTTCAATTTTGCGGAACACCAGCGACATTACCAGCAGCGGCATCAGCGAACCTTCCGCATAATGCAGCCAAAACAGATATTCGGGATAAGCCGCGCTGTTTTCAGACGGCCTCAAGGCCGTTTCCTGACCGTAGCGTGTGATCAGGTATTCGACAATCGCGCCGCTTTCGGCCAGCACCAAGCCGTTGTCGTCTATCAGGGGCGATTTGCCCAGCGGGTGGACACGGCGCAGGCTGTCGGGCGCAAGCGAGGTTTCGGCATCGCGCGCGATCACTTCCGCGCGGTACTCCAAGCCGAGCAACTCGAGCAGCCATGCGATACGGTAGGCGCGCGATTGTTTGAGTGCGTAAAGGGTAATCATGGCGGATTTCCTGTTTATCGCTGATTGTACGGTTTACTTCTTTTTCTTAGGCTTGGCTTCAGGCAATTCATCATACATGGCCTCAAACAGCCCTGTTAAAAACGCCTTGTCATCCACCTCGCTCACAAGCAGCATTGCTTTTGCGCCTTCGTAAGGCAATTCATAGGCCGCATTCGGCATATAGTCGATTGCCGACTGAACGGGCTTAACCAGCAACCGATCATCGTAGATGCCGCCGACGATTTTCTGCTTATAGTAGAGAATATACTCGCCCATCATGGCTCGATAAGTGATGTCGTCCAAGCCGGATAATTGTTCCAAAATAAAATCCAAGTATGCTTTGCCGGATGCCATATGCGCCTCTTTTTCCCATGTGTAACCAAACAACTTTAGTCGTAACCGTACCGTCATACTCGGGCTTGACCTGACTATCTTGAATTCCAACCACTTCGGGAGATACTCGGGTCAAGCCCGAGTATGACGGACGTGCTGTTTTTTAAAATGCTTTTTCAGACAGGCATTTTTTCAGACGGCCTGCTTGGAATGAATGTTTTCCACTTCCACGCGACGGGCAATGTCTTTCAGATTGGAATAACTTTCTACCAGCCTCGGCACATCGTCCAAACTCATGGCAAACATCCATAAATAAGTGGTGAGCGAATAGATATGTCCTGCGCTGCCGTAGCCGTTTAAGGTTATCCACACAAAAGTAAAGCCGAACAACAAGGCCATTGCTATGCCGACGCACAGATAGCCCGATGCTTCGCGGTTGGAAATCAAAATGCGTAGGCGGGCAACCAAGCCGAAATGCTTATGCAGCGTGGCTTCGGGAGCGGATTGAATCATGTCCACATCACGCTCCAAGCGGTTGTTGAGTTTGAAATACAGCTTTTCACTCACGCGGGAAAAGCCCGGCAGCAATATCAAAAATACCGCCAAAACCAAGAGGCTCAACACGCCGGCCCAAAATTCCAGTATCAAAAGCATGAAAGCCGCGCCGAATACCGACACCAGCGACGTGATCGCCGTAGGCAGATGCATTTCAAAAAAATCGACAAATTCCCTCGACAACGCTACGCGCGCCGCGATTTCAGACGGCGTCTGCCCCTGTATGCGCTGCTTCACAATCACAGGTACGGCGATTTCGCTGTAAATGCGGGCAAACACACGCGTATCTGCGCTGCGCCGTGCCGCGCCCACCAGCCACATCAACAACACCAAAAGCGCGTAAGTCAGCGCCTGCCATACCTTGCCCTGCATGACCGCGTTGACGGCAAAACCGCCGAACACGGGGTAAATCAGAAACAGCAGGTTTTCCAAAGCCACGATGCTGAACGTGAGCAGCAGCTTTTTGCGGTGTGCGGTGCCGATATTTTTTAAAGTATTCCACATGGTTAAACTTCATTTCCCATCATCGGTGCAGTCATACCGTTTATAAAAAATTCAACTGCGTTGCCGTTATAGTGTATTTGCCGCATCTGCGGCATCCCGCCAAGAGGTTTCACTTTTCAAACGGCCATCGATCCGCTTATCTGCATGGTTTTGTTATGGAATGCATAGAGCGTATTGCGGTGGCCGATACTGACGATGATGCTGTCGGGCAGCTTTTGGCGGATAAGCATGTAAAGTGCTGCTTCGGTGCTTTCGTCTAGTGCGGAGGTGGCTTCGTCAAGCAAAATCAATTTGGGCCGTGCCAGCAGAATACGGGCGAAAGCGATACGTTGCAGCTCTCCCGGAGAAAGGCGGTGCTGCCAGTCGTCGGTTTTGTCTAAACATCCGGCGAGATAATGCAAGCGGCAGTCTGCCAATACCAGCCGCAGTTCTTCGGGCGAAGGGTTGAGATCAGGGTAACATATGGCTTCGTAAAGCGTGCCTTGCGGCACATAAGGGCGCTGCGGTACAAACAGGGTTTCGTGATGAGGCAGCCTTCTTACCGTACCGCTGCTGCCGAATGGCCACAGTCCGGCCAAAACACGCATCAATGTAGTCTTGCCACAGCCGCTCGGGCCTTGAATCAGCAAAGCGTCTCCGCATTCCGCTTTTAAAGCGACATGATTGAGCAATACCGTGCCATCGGTGCGGTAAACGGCAACATTCTCCAATTCAAGCCTGTCTGAAACAACGTCAATGCCGTTTGAGCCGCAGTCGGCGTTTTGCAAGTTGGAAAGAAAACCGCTTAAACGCTCCAAGCGGGCGCGGTAGGCGGTGAAAGATTCATAAAAATTACGGAAAAACGACAAGGCGCGCTGCAGACGGTTGAATGCCTGCACGGTTTGGTGCATATCGCCGATTTTGATTTGTCCGGCAAAAAAGCGCGGGGCTTGCAGCATCAAAGGCAGCAATTGGATGCTTTGGGTCAAGAGGTCGTTGAATCCGCCCAAGACTACGCTTTGCCGGGTGATTTTCCAGCGGTTGCGGATGACGGCGCGGAAACGGTCGCCCAGTTGCTGTTGTTCTTTCCATTCGCCCCGGTAAAAGGCAATGCTTTCGGCGTGATCCCGGATGCGGATAAGAGAATAACGGTAGTCGCCGTTGAGCTTTTCATTGTCGTAATGGTAACGGATGAGCGGCTTACCTATCCACATCGCTGCGGCAGTGGAAAGCAGCACAAAAATAAACACGAAAAACACAATGCCGCGCGGAATGTTCAGGCCGAATAAGGATAAAACGCCGGACAACCCCCATAGCACGACGGTAAATTCAATGGCCGACAAAACGGAATTGAGCATCCCGCGTATAAATTCGATGGTATTGGCGATAAATTCCTGCGCATCTTGCTGGATGCGTTGGTCTATATTATCCGGTTCATGGCGCAGCATATGCAGCCGGTAATAATTCTTATCGGCAAACCAGCGTGAAACCAGCACACCGTTCAGTTTTTCAGACCATTTAATTGCAAGAGACTGGTCTAAAAAGTCGTTAACAATGCCGTTGAGCGTGCGCATAATCACCACGCCGGCATTGATTAAAGCGAAAAACCAGAAAGCTGCTGCTTTTTTGTCTTGCAATGCGCTGTATAAGCCGTTGTAAAAAAATGTGTTCAAAACATTCAGGCGGATTTCGGTCAGCAGCAGCATTACCATAGCGGCCAGCAACAGCAGAATTTTCAGATGGCCTGCTTTATCCAAGCACGGTGAAAGGATTTGCCGGAACTGTCTGCCGAAACGGGTTTTGCCGATAATATAAACTATTGCAACAAGAGAAACAGATACGCCTATAAAAGTCTGTAAAAACCAGAGCGGCGTGGCATTTAATTCGATTTGCCATTTTTCCATAATGAGCAGTAATAGGATGCCTGTCTGAAAAAATTCAGACAGGCATAGGGTAAATAAAATGAACAATAATCAATAATGATGTTGCCGCCTAAAACGGGCAAACCCAAATAGGGGGATGCCTTCTTGAAAAAACAGATGCAAAGGCAGCGGCAAGGTATCAGAAGCTTAATTTGGCGCCCAAAGTTACCGTGCGCGGCTCACCGATAGACAAATGCTCCATGGTGGCGGTAGTGTGCGACACAAAGTATTGCTTGTTGCCCAGATTTTTACCGGTCAGACGCACATTCAACGGTTTGCCGCCGACTTTTGTGTCATAAGAAACAAACGCGCTGTATGTGGTTGCCGAAGGCAGTTTGAACCATTGGGCTTGGTTGTTCCGCACATAATTAAAGCCCCATGTGCCGCGGTAGTCCAAACCCGCCCCTGCGCGCCAGTTGCCGCCCGCCGCCCGGCCGAAGTCGTAAAACAGCGTCAGGCCGGCGGTGTGTTTGGGAATGCTGCCGAATTGCGTGCCTTCGTTGAGCGGCTCGTTTTTATCTTCAATCACTTTTGTGTCTGTGAAAGTGTAATTGGCGGAAATACCCAATTTGTCGGTAATTTTGCCGTTGACATCCACTTCCATACCCTGCGAGCGGTTTTTTTCGATAACGCGCGTTTCCACTTCACCGTTGTCCAAAGTTACGGGGCGTGCAACATTGCTTTTTTTGATATGGAATAACGCCAGATTCGCGCTAAGGTTTTCCCCGTTGTATTTGCTGCCGACCTCAAACTGGCGGCTTTTTTCCAGCGGGATTTTTTTGCCGCCGTAGTCGATGTTGCGCGAAGCATTAGGTTTGGCCGATGTGCCGAAATTGCCGTAAACCGACCATCTCGGGTTAATCAGGTAAACCGCGCCGATTTGCGGCAGAAGGTCGAAACCGCTGCTGCGGTTGCGGAAGCGTGCCGGACGGCCTTGCCCGGATTCTATTTTGTGCCACTGTCCGCGCACGCCGCCGGAAACAATCCAACGCTCGCCGATATAGGCGGAATCTTGCAACAGCAAAGCGGCGGTTTTGTAATGCTCGAGCGTATCGCTGGTACGCGCGTCTGCCGTCGGATTGGTCGATTCAATCCAGTTTTGCCCGTAAACAGGATTGTCCACGCTCATGGTATGGCGGGCGGCACTGCGGCGCAAATCGCCCAATTTCAGTTTGTAGTCCTGCAATTGCACAGATGCCCGCAATTTATGCGTAATGTTTTCGCCTTGGTCTATCAGACCGTTGGCAGAGAGGTTCAGGCTGTGCGTAACTGCATCGGAAGGCCTTGTCCCGTCGATACGGCGGCTAACTTCCCGCTTAGCGGCGTTATAGCTCATCACGCGTGCCTGCCAGTCGTTGTAATGATTTTTGCTGAACCCGTACTCTGCCTGCAACCGCCAATCGGCATTCAGCTTGTGTTCGCCGCTTAATTGGAAAGTGTGCGAATAACCTTTGGTCACGTTAATCGGGTCGTCCAAACGACGTTTTAAAGGGATGTCCAACGCCTTGCCATAATTGGGATTATTTGCGGCCGTGCCACTAACGTCTAAAAAAGTACCCCGGTCGAACACGCCTTCGTAATTCTGATATTCGTAGCCCGCCGAAACCTTAGTTTTATCGTTTTTCCAAGACAAAGAAGGGGCGATGACATATTCGGTGTTGCTACCGAAACTCCGCCAGTAATTTTTGGTTTGATAGTCGGCAACAAAACGGTAGGCAATGCCGCTGTTGCCGATAGGCCCGGTGGTATCGACACCGATATTCCTTGCCGCACGGCTGCCGTATCCCGCATTGACGGTCGTGCTGCTTTTCATGTGGTCAGGCTTTTTGGTTACCACATTAATCACGCCGCCGGGATTCTGCATTCCGTAGAGCATTGACGCCGGGCCTTTCAATACTTCCACTCTTTCTACATTGGCCGTGAAATTGCGCGCCATCGAGCTTGCCAAACCGTTACGCATAATCGAGCCGTCGCGGTTGCTTCCGTAACCTCTGCGCATAACCGTATCCAAGGTGCCCGCTAAATTGTTGCCTTGCGTAAGGCCGCTGATGCCTTTTACCGACTCTTCCAAAGTTTGCGGCTGTTTATCCTGCAACTGCTCTTGAGTGACCACATCAATGCTGTAAGGCGTGTCAAGAATGGATGTGTTGACACCGGTAATGTTGCTGCGTTCGGCTTTATAACCTTTTTCCATGGTAATGCGTTTACCGCGCACGGTTACCGTATCTATTTCAACCTCTTGCAGCGGCGGAGATTGCTGTGCCGAATCCGACAACGGAGGCTCATTTTCCGCCCATGCCGGCGCTCCGGCTCCCATTGCCGCTACGATTAGAACCACTGAAGTGAAACATGTTTTCATCTCAAAATATCCTGTTACCTGTAAAAATAATATTGGTTCAAAAATTTTATTATATTAATACATTTAAAAATTATTATCATTTATATTTCAAAATATTTTTATGTTGTCTATGTGATGGTTCACAGCGTAAAAATACCTGCCTGAAACAGCTTTCAGACAGGCATGGTATGTTCAGACGGCCTTAATCACCGCCATCCCTATCCAACACCGCCACAGCCGAACGCAGCCGCTGCCAAGCGAGGCTTTGCTGTTCGGTGAAGGCGTTCCACAAAGCGTCTTCGCTCATGATGCTGTATTCGCCCTGCGTGTGCAGGTTCACGTCCAGCCCGTCTTCGAGGGCTTGGTGGTAGCGGCTGTATTCGCCTTCGAAATAAAACTGCGCCAGCTCGCGCATGATGGCTTCGCCGTGCAGCCAGTCTTGGTGGGCGGCTTCGAGTTTGGGGAGTAATTCCGTCCATTCGCGGTAAAGTTTCTGAATATGGTTGAGGCGCGCCTGTGCTTCGGCTGGCGGCGGGAGGTCGTTCATGGAGTTTCCTTTCGGTGTTTGAGTCGGATTGATTGGCTGTTTTCAGACGGCCTGCTAACGCGGCAACTTCACCGCCAATTCAGACGGCCACGCCTGCGCGGCATCGGTGCGCACATAGCCGTTGCCCGTCATGCCGCCTTTGAGCAGGCGGTTGTAGCGGGAAGCGGTTTCGGGAGCGAGTTTCAGTTTGACTTTAAACACCAGCTTTTCGCGCTCGTTGGCGGTTTCCACCGATTTGGGCGTGAACTGGGCTTCGGTGGCGATAAAGCTGATTTTGGCGGGGAACACGGCCTCCACACTATCCAGCACAATCCGCGCCTCGTCGCCCACTTTCAGACGGCCTACCTGAGCGTTGGGCAGAAAAATGTTCATCGACACATCCAACGGATCAAGCAGGCTCACCACTTTGCTGCCCGCGGCAATCACGCTGCCCACTTCGGCGATTTTGTATTCCACGCGCCCTGTTTTCGGGCTGCGGATGGTCATGTCGTCATTGGCCGAAGCCGCCTGATTAATCTGCGCCTGAGCCGCCGCCACCGCCGCCATCGCTTCGGCGCGGGCGGCACGGGCGGCACGCACGGAGGCCGCCGCACCGTCGCGCGCGGCCAGCCGCTTGGTTACTTCCGCCGACGACACCAATTCGTCGCGTTTCAAATTCTGCGCATTGCCCAACTCCATCTGCGCCACTTTCTGCTGCTGCTCGTAAGCCTTGATTTCGGCATCCGCCCGCGCCACCGCTTCCTGCGCCCGCTGTTTCTGGGCTTTGGCGGCCTCAAGCTGGCTGGTGCTGGTTACGGAAGAAAGCTCGACCAGCGCGTCTCCCTCTTTCACTTCGCTGCCCTCATCCACCAGCACCGCCTGCACCCGCCCCGGATACAGGCTGGCAATGTCGAAGCGGTTCAGTTCCAAGCGGCCGTTGGATTGGGCGAAACCTTCGGGCAGGCCGCTTTGGCTTTGTCGGCTGTATAGATACCAACCGCCGGCAGCAAGCGCGGCTATTACAACGGCAATGATCATTTTTCTCATGATTTTTCCTGCAAACAATGATTGGGAAACAACGCGGAAAACGTCCATCGGATGCGCTCTTCAATTGCAGCATCATCCAGCACGGCAAAGATATGGCTGCGCACTTCTTCGGGCAGCATGCCCATATGGTTCAAACGGATACCTAGAAACATCGGCGCCACCACCGATGCGCTGATATACGACATGCGTTTCACCAATTCGGGAAACGGCATATCTGGGAAACAGTCGCTCAAAAGAGCGTAAAGCCAGCCCGAGTAATTATCAAACCGGCGGCGTAAAAACGTTTCCGCAATGTTCACGCCGTCGGCGCTGTCGGCAAAAATACGGTTAACCCAAGCCAAATTATCCCGCAGGCAAAATGCGAGCAAGCGGATCACATGGTGCAGCTTCCGCACCGCATCCGCATCTTTTTCGGAGAAAAAATCCACCAAGCCGAAAGTGTGTTCATATTGCGACTGCAAAAGCTCGGCCACAAACGCATCTTTACTGGCAAACAAATGGTGAAACATCCCCGGGCTCAACCCCGCTTCGGCCGCCAAAAGCCGCACGGAAAGCTTGCGGTAGCCCAGCTGCGGATAAAGGCGGACACCGGCTTCGATAAATTGGGCGCGGGCGGGAAGGTTCATAGAAGTGTTTGATTTATATATTGGACGAATGTCCAGTATAGTTTAGAAAAATGCCAAATGCAAATGCCTGCCTGAAGCCCATTGGGGCTTTTCAGACAGGCATTTGCGCTTGGTCAAATATTTTTTGGCAGCCGGTAATAGCCGGTGATTTTGTAGCGGAACACGATATCGTCTGCTCAACAGGCGTTCAAGTTAAGCAGCCTAGGGGAGCTTTCAATAACTTTAGATAACATAATGCTGCCTGAAAAAGAATAGTTTCAGACAGCATTGAAAATTAAGAATACCTAATGATTTATAAGATTAAGTCAAATCTTTTACTTTCTTTAATACTAACGGAATTTAGGCGGCCAATTTTTAGGCCACTTTACAGATCCTCTCCGACTTGTTACATCATCAATAGCTTCAGCACCTTTTACCAAGGTGCCTAATATACGTACCAAGGAACCAATCCATCCTCCGGAAACTTGATGCAGTTCAGATTCATTTAATTGTTTCATAATAAACTCCTCTAAATTATTTCAGGAAAAATCCATTTGAATAAAAATAACATATTTATATGTCATTTTGATTTATGACAGAACAGCTATGTTAATGATTCACTAGCCAAATCAAATTAATGTAAACATTTGGAATTCTGTAAATAAAATATGCCTGTCTGAAAAGAAAGTTTTTATAGTTAAGCAACAATTTACCCGGCCAACCCTTCGGCCAAGCTGCGCAAAATTTCCTCCGCGCTGCCTGCTTGGGTGAACCGCGCATTCTGCCCGGCCCAGAATGAAGAAAATTCATCCGAACCCGCCCGCTCCGCCGCGGCTTTCAACACGCCGGCTGCTGCGCCGGAAAAGGGAAACGGCAAGGCCGAGGCATTAATCGGCCCGGCTTCGCGGATAAACTGGTTGGTTATGCCGCGGGCGAAGCCGCCGCTGAACAGATTGGTAATTACCGTATGCTCTGCCTGCGGGCTTTGCAGCGCGGCGCGGTATGCGGCGGAGGTGTCGGCTTCGTCGGCCAGCAGAAACGCGGTGCCGGGCTGCACGGCGTCTGCGCCCAAATCAAACGCAGCGCGCACGGTTTGCGCGTTGCTGATGCCGCCTGCGGCAATCACCGGCAGCTTAACCGCCGCCACGATATTGGGCAGCAGGGCGAATGTGCCCGATTGCGCGCCCAAGTCGCGGCTTAAAAACATGCCGCGGTGGCCGCCCGCTTCCCAACCTTGCGCAATCACGGCATCGGCGCCGTTTGCTTCCAGCCAGCGTGCTTCTTCCACTGTGGTGGCGCTCGACCAAACCTGTGCGCCCGTGGCTTTCACCGCATCCAGCAGCGGCTTTTCAGGCAGGCCGAAATGGAAGCTTACCACCGGCGGCTTGAATGCCTGCACTATTTCCAGTGCGGTTTCATCAAACGGATTGCGCCCTCCGCCTGCCGGAATATCGGCCCGGGTTAAGCCGAACTCTTCAAAATAAGGCTTGAGCACATCAAACCATGCGGCTTTTTGCGCTTCGGAAACTTCGGGGTTGCGGTGGGCGAAAAAGTTGACGTTATAAGGTTTGCCGCCTACCGCATCGCGGATGGCCGCCAATTCTTCGCGCAGCTTTTCAGGCGTGAGCATGGCGGCGGGCAACGACCCGACACCGCCCGCCCGGCACACCGCCACCGCCAGCGCGCTGCCCTGCACGCCCGCCATCGGCGCCTGAATAATTGGCAGCTCGGCGCCCAAAGCGTTTAAGTATGAATTGTTCTGCATGATGTTCTCCTTTGTTTGCGTATGGGGATTATAGCAATGCCTGTCTGAAATGTTTTTTCAGACAGGCATTGCTGATGATGAACTTTTCCGCCACAAGCCATACTCTTAACTATAGTTAATCAACTTGAAAATAGTACATTCGTCATACTCGGGCTTAACCCGAGTAACTTAAGTTTCAGTAACTTTAGGAGATACTCGGGTCAAGCCCGAGTATGACGATGTTATTATATAAGTGGATTGACTATATAAAGCAACCAAGCAATGCGAGGAAACAACCATGAATCTGCCCCTGCTTACCCTTGCCGATTGGCACGCCGCATTCGAATCCGGTGCAGCCGACCCCGTTTCCCTGCTTGAATCCGGCCTGAGCCGCGCCGGGGAAGCAGGCAACCGCGCCGTGTTTATCCGCCTCACCGAAACCCGCGCCCGGCCGGCGGCCGAGGCGGCAGCCGCGCGGCTGCGGGCGGGCAAGCGGCTGGGCGCGCTCGACGGCATTGCCGTATCGTGGAAAGACTTGTTCGACCAAGCAGGCGAAATCACCCGCGCCGGCAGCTTAACCACGGCGGATAACCCGCCCGCCGCGCAAGATGCCGCCGTTGTGTCGCTACTGGAAAGTGTGGGCGCGGTTTCCATCGGGCGCACCAACCTCACCGAGTTTGCCCTTTCCGGCTTGGGGCTGAACCCGCATTTCGGCACGCCTGCGAATGTGTGGCCCGCTGCCGAACCGCTGGCGCCGGGCGGCTCGTCTTGCGGGGCGGCGGTTTCGGTGGCGGCAGGCATTGTGCCTTATGCCGTGGGCACCGACACGTCCGGCTCCGTGCGCATTCCCGCCGCACTCAACGGCCTGGCCGGGTTTAAACCCACATCCGCCCGCCTGCCGCGCATCGGCGTGTGGACGCTTTCGCCCACGCTCGACAGCATCGGCCCGCTGGCGCACACCACCGCCGACATCTGCACCGTGATGCAGGCGTTTCATATTGATTCGGCAAGCTGTTCAGACAGGCATTTCAAAGCCGTGGTGCCCGAAGGTTTGTTTACTGAGGATGCCGAGCCGCAGATTCTGGCGGCTTTCGAGCGAAGCATCGCCCGGCTGGCGCAGGCAGGTGTCGGCATTATCCGCAAGCCGCTGCGTGCGCTGCAACGGCTGGAAACCCTGTTCGACGAATACGGCACGCTGGTCGGCATCGAGGCATGGCAGCTGCATCAAAACGCGCCCCTTCAGACAGGCATCATGGATGAGCGGGTGGCGCAGCGTTTGCAGAGCAACCGGATTTACCCGCTACACCATCTGTTTGAATTGCTCACTTGGCGCGCCCGCCTGCAAAAGCAGCTGGCGGAAGAATTGCAGGGCGCGCTGCTTTTGCTGCCCACCACCGCCATCGACGCGCCGCCGCTCGCCCGCTTGGAAAACGACCGGGAATTTTTTGCCGAAGCCAACCGCAAAATCCTGCGCAACACCATGGCTGGCAGCTTTCTGGATATGCCTGGCTTCACCGTTCCCACCGGCCTCAACCGCAACGGCCTGCCCGCCGCGCTTTTGGTTTCGGCTGCAAGCGGGCGCGACGAATATGTGTTGCACGCGGGCAAAACCTTTGCCGGCCTGCTGACCGGCGATGCGGCTTTAAACCGCCGAAGGTTTGAATAAATAATGCCTGTCTGAACGGCTTTCAGACAGGCATGGTTTGGTTATCCCGCCCACGAAAGCGAACGCCTGCCCGCAAAAACTGTCTAAAGCTTATAAAAATCAAAAAACTGCACACATCAACCTGCTTTTTCAGACAGGCATAAGCCTGAACCATAGTAAACGCAAGGAGAAACACGATGGCAAAGAAAATCTTGGTAGCCTACGGAATTGATGTGGACGCAGTGGCCGGCTGGCTCGGCTCTTACGGCGGCGAAGACAGCCCCGACGATATTTCGCGCGGCCTGTTTGCAGGCGAAGTCGGCTCCATCCGCCTGCTCGACCTGTTCGACAAATACAAGCTGAAAACCACATGGTTTATTCCCGGCCATTCGGTTGAAACCTTCCCCGAACAAATGAAAGAAGTGGCGCGGCGCGGCCACGAAATCGGCATGCACGGTTACAGCCACGAAAACCCGATTGCCATGACCCGCGAGCAGGAAACCGCCGTGCTCGACCGCTCTTTGGAGCTGATTACCGAGTTGGCGGGAAAACGCCCCACCGGCTACGTTGCCCCGTGGTGGGAGTTCAGCCCCGTTACCAACGAGCTTTTGCTGGAGCGCGGCATCAAATACGACCACTCGCTGATGCACAACGATTTCCACCCTTACTATGTGCGCGTGGGCGACAGCTGGACCAAAATCGACTATTCCAAACACCCCAGCCACTGGATGAAACCGCTCGTGCGCGGCAAAGAAACGCCGCTGGTGGAAATCCCCGCCAACTGGTATCTCGACGACTTGCCGCCGATGATGTTTATCAAAAAATCGCCCAACAGCCACGGCTTCATGAACCCGCGCGACATTGAGCAGTTATGGCGCGACCAGTTCGACTGGGTGTACCGCGAAAACGATTACGCCGTGTTTACCATGACCATCCACCCCGACGTGTCCGGTCGCCCGCAAGTGCTGCTGATGCACGAGCGCCTGATTGAGCATATCAACAGCCACGAAGGCGTAGAATGGTGCACGTTCGACCAGATTGCCGATGATTTCATCGCCCGCAATCCGCGCAAGTGGAAGTGAGTGAAGCCAATGCCTGTCTGAAAGCTTATGCCCGCAGCTTGCCTGCGCCATAGGCTTTTCAGGCGGCTTTTGAAGTGTAGTGAAGAGCATACCGGCTGCAATGTAAGCATTCGAATTACTGACAAACGCGGCCTTTATAATGCCTGTCTGAACAAGGTCGGAAAGCCCGCCGTTTACCAATAATCGAAAGAGGTATATATGAAAACCCTGATTATCAACGCCCATCCCGACCCACACTCAACCCTCTCCGCCACCAACCAAATGGTGCGCCATCTGCTTGCCAAGCTGCCTGTCGAAGAAGTGGAAGTGGTTAATTTGGCCGAAGCCGACATTCAGCCGGTGGATAAAGCCGTGCTGGATATGTTTGCCCGAACCCTACTCGGCGAAGAGCAGCTTGACGCGGCGCAAACCCAATTGCTGGCACGCATAAACTCAGTAACGGCGCAGTTCAAATCCGCGCCGCGTCTGGTTATTGCCCTGCCGCTGTATAACTTCAGCGTCCCTGCGCGCCTGAAAGACTGGATAGACAACATCGTTATCCCGGAACAAACGTTCAAATATGAAAACGGAATTCTCCAAGGCTTGATGGGCGGGCACAAAGCCTTGATATTGCAAGCCAGCGGCGGCGTGTTCAGCAGCGGCAGTAATGCGCAGATGGAATTTACCATTCCCTATCTGAAAGCTTTGCTGGGCGGATTTCTAGGATTTTCAAGCGTAGAGGCAGTGCGCGCCGAAGGCACAATGGAACACATCGGCTTGGAAGCTGCCGTGAAACAGGCATGTGCCGATATTGATGCGAAGTTTGAAGCATTTATGGCAGAGTAAGGTGAAGCCGGTTTCCGAAAACTTTGGATAAAGACGTTTCAAAACCCAATCCGAACGCCAACAAAATAATCAGCAACCCATTGCTAGAAAGGTGCTCCATTATGTGCGGACTATGCGGCATGTTCGGCGAAGAAGCCCACTGGGCCACCCGCCTTGAAAGCAGCGGCCAAAGCAGCGACAGTGTGCGCCGGCGCCAATTACGGGCGCGGCGCATCGCCATCATCAACCGCCTGCTTGAATCGCACCATATCAAAGTGAGCGATTGGCAGGGCGTGCAATACCAGCTTTGCGGCGCTACGGGCAAAACCGCATTGGCTGAAAACCTGAGCCAGATTTGGCCGGCGGTGGAAAGCATCAGCGACAGGCCGTTTGATCCTTTATCGTAAATCTGATTTCAAAGGAGTCGGAATGAAGAGAATGCCTGTCTGAAAAGTTTTCAGACAGGCATTCTGATTTACATCAAATATCCCCACCAACTCCTTTGAATTTTTCCACAAATGCGTTGATTTTCTGAAAAACACTTTGTTTCTTAGTAAGATATTGGGGGTTCAAAGGGCTCATTTTCGGCAAAATCTCATTGAGATCAGCACCATTTTCACTTGCGTATTCCCTCTTCAATGAAACGGTAATATAACGTTTCGCTGCTTCTTCATTTAAGTTTTCAGAAGCAATTAACTCGCCAGCTTCGCGACGTTGCTCGCATTGTGCAAATTGGAAAAAAGCATCAATAATACCGGTTTTATCAGGAATATTATCTAAATTTGTTTTGTTAATAAAATCAACTATTAAAGTTTCTTTAGGACGGTTATCCAAGCTGGCTCGGATAATCCGGATGATCTCTTCAACCAGCTCTGATTTATTCTTGATTTTTTTATTATGTTCAAAAATCAGCTCTAGAATATAGTCTAAGTTGATTTCTTGCGATTTTAATAAATCGACTTCGAAAACCACATCATCCCAATCAATCGTAGACAGCTCTTTCTCATTGCCGGACTTCTCGCGGCGCAGCCAATCCCTAATATCGTTATAAGTAGAACGATAATCCTGAACCACACGTGCACTGGGTATTTCCACTGCTTCCATTGCCTGAAGATCTTCGTCTGTTAAATAATATTTTTCTTTAAACGCCTCCACGGCGGATTGATCATCGGTATCCAATTGCTGAAAAGCTTGCAAAGCGGCATATTCATCATAGTTTTGCAAAACATTGTCTACCCGCAGATATTGGCCGAACAGTTTGACAAAATCGCGTTTGTCTTTTTCGGTAACAATCTCATCGGGATTGGGAAAACATTTTTGCAATTCGGCCACAACATCCAAATAACCGCGGCAAGCCTCGCCGGTAACGGCATCTGTGTAGCCCTCCATATATTCCTGATAGCTTTTTTCCAGCACCATGTTTTTGGTATGCTTGTCACCGAACAAAGTAAGCGCATCAATTGTGGCTTGTTCCAAATCACGGAAGGTAACAATATTGCCAAAGGTTTTGGTGGCATCGTAAATGCGGTTGGTGCGTGAATAAGCTTGTAGCAAACCGTGATAGCGCAGGTTTTTATCTACAAACAAAGTGTTTAGCGTAGGGGCATCGAAACCTGTTAGAAACATGCCCACCACAATTAATAAATCTACTTCCTGATTTTTAACGCGCAAGGAAAGATCGCGGTAGTAGTTTTGAAACGCTTTGCTTTCTACGCTGAAATTGGTTTTGAAAGTGGCGTTATAATCATTAATTGCATAGCTTAAAAATTCTTTTGCGCTGGCATTCATGGCTGAAGGTTCAAAACTTTCATCCGGAATGTCGCCTATTGCGTCTTGCTCTTCGTTGGCTGTAAAAGAAAAAATCGTTGCAATGGTTAGTGGCTTTGGGTGCTCTTTTTGCAGATTTTTAAATGATTCATAATAAAGCTTAGCCGCCTCCACGCTGCTTACGGCAAACATGGCATTAAATCCTTTGCCCGAGGCATTGAGGCGGTGGGTTTTCTGTTTGAAATGATTCAAAATATATTGGGAAATTTCGCGGATGCGGTCAGGGTGTAGTAAGGCTTGCTTATTCTCGGCTGCGCTTAACTTCTTCTCATCAGTTTCTGTTTCCAGTGATTTAAACTGCGGGCGCACATCGTTGTAATCTACCTTGAATTTCAATACCTTTTCATCGCGGATGGCATCGGTAATCACATAAGAATGCAACTGATGGCCAAACACGCTTTGCGTGGTTTCCGAACCCAATGCGTTATCAACAAAAATCGGCGTGCCGGTAAAGCCAAACTGATAAAATTTCTTAAACTTTCTTTTGAGGTTTTTTTGCGCCTCGCCAAACTGCGAGCGGTGGCACTCATCAAAAATAAATACAACCTGCTTTTGATAAACGGGTAAATTATCCTCGCTTTTCATAAGATTATTGAGCTTCTGAATCGTGGTTACGATGATTTTATTATCGTCTTTTTCAAGATTACGCTTAAGCCCGGCTGTGTTTTCCGAACCGTTTACACTGTCCGGAGAAAAGCGCTGGTATTCCTTCATGGTTTGGTAATCAAGGTCTTTACGGTCAACCACGAAAAACACTTTATCAATAAAATCCAGTTCCGTTGCCAAACGTGCCGCCTTAAAACTGGTTAGGGTTTTCCCCGAGCCCGTGGTGTGCCAGATAAAACCGCCGCTTTTTTCAACAACATCGCGATTGCCCCAATTTTTCGATTGGTAAGAACCGCGGATTTTCCACAAAATACGTTCAGCAGCCGCAATTTGATAAGGCCGCATAATCAGTAAGTTATCATTGGCATCAAACACCGAATAATGCAGCAGCACTTTCAATAAAGTGTTTTTCTGAAAAAACGTTGCCGTAAAATCCTTTAAATCCTTAATCGGCGTATTGTCGGCTCTCGCCCAGTTCATCGTAAAATCAAAGCTGTTTTTATCGCGCTTGGTCGTATTCGCAAAATAGCGCGTATCCGTACCGTTTGAAATCACAAAAATCTGCAAATATTTAAACAGCGAATGCTCTTTATTCAGGCTTTCCTTGCTGTAGCGGTGTACTTGATTAAACGCTTCACGAATCGCCACGCCGCGCTTTTTCAATTCAATTTGCACCAAAGGCAAACCGTTTACCAAAACGGTTACATCATAGCGGTTGGCATGAGAACCTTTTTGCTCAAATTGGTTAATGATTTGAACGTGATTACGGGCAATATTTTTCTTGTCCAAAAGATAAATGTTTTGGATATGCCCATCATCAAATACAAAATCATAAATATAATCGTGATGGATCTTACAGGTTTTATCAACAATGTTTTCAGACGGCCTATCCAAATAATCATCAAAAAACCTCTGCCACTCGCCATCTGAAAACACCACGTTATTGAGTTTTTGCAAAGCTTCACGCAGATTAGCCTGCAATTTGGCCTCACTGTTTAAATCCTTACGGTACTCATAACCCAAACTTTGCAAATCACTGATCAACTCACGTTCCAAATCCGCTTCGGTTTGATAAGAGCCGACCTGATCCATTTTGGTATATTGATCTAAGATAATGAAATTGTTGGTTTCCGCAATGAGTTTGGTTTCAATCATATTATTTCCTTTGTATGCTTGTTTCCGGTAGATTTTGAGTTACCTGAATCAATTATCAACGGTTGATTTTTGAAAGATCTTTTGTAGATTTTGAGAACACACTATAGTTAATCGGAGCCTTCGTATAAGCTTAGTTTTAACTTCAGGCCGTCTGAATTTTCAGACGGCCCGATCGGTTTTCAGACAGGCATCATGCCTGTCTGAAAAACTTAGGAGGCAGGTGGAAAGCTGAGTAATTGCTCACGGTAATATTCATATTGTTTTTGGCGCAAGGCGATTTCTCGTGGGAGACCTTCGGTAATGGAATGGGTTAAAGCATCGAATTTATCCAAAATAGCAACGATTTGATCTTGGATTTCGAGTGTGGGGATGGGGAAGCGATATCTTAAAATTGCCTCTTTGCTACCACGTGGCATTTTTGCACCTTTGGCATGTTGCATATTGTAGGCAAAGAATTTATCGTCCGCTAAAACTTGATACAAATAGCGCGGATTAACCGTTTTATCGGTTGCATGGATAACTAAGACATCACCACTTGCTCCACCAGAACAATTCGCCTGCCAAATTTTTTTCAAATATGGACGGATATTTCCTATCAAAATATCATTTTTTATAAATCCGGTAAGATTATCCGTATTTGGTGCATAATTTGCTGACACCTTTCCTTCTCTATTTTGCAATAAGTTATCTACCCCGACATAATTCGTTTCATCAAGGCTATTCGCTTTAATACGCTTTGTCGAATACTCCGCCACTTCCCCCAACGTTTTCCATTCCACCCGCTGAAATTCAGACGGCCTCAAGCCTTGACAGGTGGAGGTATTGCTATTGAGGCTGAGTGAATAGTATTTAGCTATCCCCCCCCCGAAGTCATTGTTAAAATCTAAAAGAAGGTTGCGGTAATACTCATATTGCTTTTTCCGCGCTGTAAGCTCCGCTGTAAGCTCCGCTGTAAGCTCCGCTGTAAGCTCCGTGAAATTGTCTAGCAAGCTGACAATTTCACGTTGTACTTCTAGTGGTGGGATGGGGATTTGAATTTTATTGATAACATTAGCGTCTAGTGTTGGGATCCCAGCAACCCTCACTTTTGAACGTAAAAAATGTTCTTGTTCAACTAAAAAATAATATAGGTATTTATTCGTAAATAATCCAGTATGTTTTATGCAAAAACAGCCATCTGATGACCAAAAATCTGTATCACAATACCCAACTGTTCCAGCAGAGGCCCCAACATTTATGATCATCACAGTATCCGCGGATCTATTACATGATGTGTAATACCCTAAAGGCTCCAACCCTCCATGATAAACAGGATAATTACCTGTTTCTGAAAGTTGATTTTTTGTTAATCTTTTTCCACGCTGGATTTCTGTAATCTCCCCCAAAGCCTTCCACTCCACAGAGGCCGTCTGAAACATTCTTTCCAATATCGGATTTTTGTTCATCTGCTGCTTTCTATTTGTTGTTTTGCTGATATTTAAATGTCGTCTTGCCGTTTTTCAGACGGCCTTAAGCTATGCCGGTAAAAATGGCTGCTTTACACAAGCATTTCTATGCGTTAAGGCTTTTCATAGCCTTCGTAGTAATAGGATTGCTCTATACCTTTGAAGATGATTTCGCGATTATCCACTTCGTCGGTTAAATGAGCCTGCAAGAGGAAACGGATTTCCAAATCGTTTACGGGGCTGCGTTCCATCGCTTGCAGATAAAGCGTTTTATCGACATGCTGCCAATTCACGACTTTGCCGAGGTTCTTTTTGAGTATCATATCCAACCAAATGCGTGTGCTGCGGCCGTTGCCTTCTAAAAACGGGTGGGCGATGTTCATTTCAACGTATTTTTCGATAATCTGCTCAAAATTGGTTTCAGGCATTTGCTCGATTTTGGCCAATGCTTCTTTGAGGTAAAGGCTGTTGGCAAAGCGGAAATGGCCTTTTGAAATGTTTTGCTCGCGTATTTCTCCTGCAAACTCATAAAGTCCGCCAAACAGATAAAGGTGTATGGCCTGCAAACCTGCGGTAGTGCCGACTTCTATTTTGTTGATGTCGCCGCTATCGAACAATTGATAGGCTTTTTGCAGGCTTTGTTGGTCAATGTGTTTCATTTTATCCCTCAATCTTGGCGATAACGGCATCAATTTCGGCACGCAGGCGGTCGATTTTTTCCACGGTGGTTTTGATTTCGGCATTGAGCGCGGCAATATCAATCACTTCGCGGGTATCTTCCGCTTCCACATAGGAGCTGACGGCCAGATTGTAGTCGTTGTCTTCGATGGCAGTGTTGTCTACTGATTTGGCACGATGCGGCACATCGGTTTTATCGGCAAAGAGTTGGATGATTTGATCGATATGTTCATCGGTAAGAATATTGTTATTGGTTTCTTTTTTAAACAGTTTGCCGGCATCAATAAATTGGGTTTTGTGGTCGTTTTTATGTTTGGACAACACAAGGATATTTACGGCGATGGAGGTACCGTAAAAGAGGTTGGGTGCAAGAGCAATCACAGTTTCAACGTAGTTGTTGTCTACCAGATATTGGCGGATTTTCTGCTCTGCTCCGCCACGGTAAAAAATGCCGGGAAACGAAACAATGGCGGCGCGCCCTTTGCCGGATAAGTAGTTTAAGGCATGTAAGATAAAGGCAAAATCGGCTTTGGATTTGGGCGGTAAAATGCCGGCCGGAGCAAAGCGTTCATCATTGATTAATGTGGGGTCGTCGCTGCCTATCCATTTAACGGAATAAGGGGGATTGGAAACAATGGCATCAAAAGGTTTGTCGTCTTTCAATTTGGGATTCAGCAGGGTATCGCCCAATTCGATATGGAATTTGTCGTAATTGATGTTGTGCAAAAACATGTTCATACGGGCGAGGTTGTAGGTAGTGTGGTTAATTTCCTGCCCGAAAAAACCTTCTTCAATCAGATGCTCGTCAAACTGCTTTTTGGCTTGCAGCAACAGAGAGCCGGAACCGCAGGCCGGATCATAAATTTTGTTGATGGTGCTTTGCCCGTGGGTGGCTAACTTGGCAATCAGTTTGGATACATGTTGCGGGGTAAAGAACTCACCGCCGGATTTCCCTGCATTGGCGGCGTAATTTGAAATCAAAAATTCGTAGGCATCACCAAAAAGGTCGATTTGGTTGTTTTGGAAATCGCCGAAACTTAATTCTGCCACGCCCTTAAGCACAGCAGCCAAACGTTTGTTTTTTTCTGCTACGGTATTGCCTAAACGGTTGCTGGTGGTGTCAAAATCGGCAAACAGACCTTTGATGTCTTGCTCGGAAGGATAGCCGTTGGCTGAGTTTTCAATTTCAGAAAAAATGTTTGCCAAATCAGTGTTTAGGCTTTCATTGTTATTGGCATTAGCCGCCACATTTTGAAAAAGTTGGCTGGGATAAATAAAATAACCTTTTGTTTTAACTGCATCTTCTTTGATTTCATCTGTGATAACGTTATCGGACAGAGTGGCATAGTCGGTATCTTCGTCATTGAAAAAGGCAGCAAAGTTTTCACTGATAAAACGGTAAAATAGGGTACCTAAAACGTATTGTTTGAAATCCCAACCGTCGACGGAGCCTCGTACATCGTTAGCAATCTGCCAAATTTTACGTTGCAATTCGGCTCGCTGTTGAGTGCTTGTCATAGTGATGTGATCCTATAGAATAAGAATAGTGTCAAATGAGGCAAAATTATACCTGGAAATAATAATGTGCGGACTATGCGGCATATTCGGCGAAGAAGCTCACTGGGCCACCCGCCTTGAAAGTAGCGGCCAAAGCAGCGTCAGCGCGCAACGGCGCCAATTACGGGCGCGGCGCATCGCCATCATCAACCGCCTGCTTGAATCGCACCATATTAAAGTCAGCGATTGGCAGGGCGTGCAATACCAGCTTTACGGCGCTACGGGCAAAACCGCATTGGCTGAAAATCTGAACCAGATTTGGCCGGCGGTGGAAAGCATCAGCGGCAGGCCGTTTGATCCTTTATCGTAAATCTGATTTCAAAGGAGTCGGAATGAAGAGAATGCC
>NZ_JH165159.1:351858-365438 GCF_000227765.1 Neisseria wadsworthii 9715 | reverse complement strand
TGCCTGTCTGAAAAGTTTTTCAGACAGGCATTGTGTTGTCCAAGTTTGTATAGTCAATCTGCTTAGATAATTATTAAAGATAACGTCATACTCGGGCTTGATTCGAGGAGCTCAATTTCCGGTAACTTTAAGAGATACTCGGGTCAAGCCCGAGTATGACGGTGTTGTTATTGTGTAAGTCGATCGGCTGTAGAAAAGCTTCCGGTATAGCAATGCTTAAAGCAAGGCTTCGGGCGATTCGGGCAGAATTTGGCCGCCGTCAAAAATCAGCGTTTGGCCGGTAATATAGGCGGCTTCTTTGCTGGCGAGGAAGCAGGCGGCATAGCCGATGTCTTGCGGCGTGCCGAGGGTGTGGGTAGGAATGGCGGCACGCATTTGGTTCAGATAAGTTTCACCTTGCGCCTGCAAGCCTTCGGTCAGAATATTGCCGGGCATCACGGCATTGATGGTGATGCCGAAGCGCGCGTATTCCAGCGCCGCGCTGCGCATAAAACCAAGCTGCCCTGCTTTGCTCGCGCCGTAATGGCTCCAGCCGGGAAAGCCGGTAACCGGGCCGGTGATGGATGAGGTAATCACAATCCGCCCGTAATGCTTCGGCTGCATCACGCGAATGGCGGCCTGCACGATAAAAAACGTGCCTTTCAGGTTGATGCCGTGGGTTTCGTCCCAATCGGCTTCGTTCATGTCGGCAAGGTTTTTCTGCGGGAAAATGCCTGTGTTGGCGCACAGAATATCCAGCTTGCCGAATTTGGTCGCAACCGCTTCAACGGCCTCGCGGCAGCTTTGCTGCGAACGCACATCCAAATATTGGTAATCGGCGCCCAATTCGGCCGCCGTCCGCCCGCCTTGTTCGCGGTCGATGTCGGCGACCACAATATCCGCACCTGCCTGCTTCAACACTTGGGCAATGCCTTTGCCAATACCCTTGGCTGCGCCGGTTACCAAAGCTACTTGGCCTTGCAGGGAAAACAAATTCATATCGGCTCCTCTCACATAACGGTTGGGTTGTTAAGCATCTATGGTACAGCAAGCGTTTTCCTGTTGGATAAGTGTTTCAAAAAGATTTGACCACAAACAGATAAACCTATGTTAAAACAATATCAATAATTCAATGACATTAAACCGGCCAAAGTGTTCCACACGATTGGTGCCATTCAACAACAGGTAAACGCATGAGCCCCACCCAAACTCCTGTAACCATCCTTACCGGCTTTCTCGGCTCGGGAAAAACCACCGTATTGCAAAAAATGCTGGCAGCGGAGCACTACGGCGACACGGCGGTGTTGATTAACGAGTTTGGCGAAGTCGGTATCGACCAGCAGCTGGTTGCACCGGTTTCGCCCAATGTGGTGCTGCTGGATTCCGGCTGCCTGTGCTGCCAAATTCGCGGCGAGTTGAAAGATTCGCTGGTGGAAATTTTGGATGCCCGCGCACAAAAACAGGTGCCGCCGTTTAAACGGATTGTGATAGAAACCACCGGTTTGGCCGAACCGACGCCGATAGTTGCCACCATACAGGCCGATCCGCTGCTCATACACCAGCTTAGCGTGGCGCACATAATAACCGTGGTGGATGCTGTAAACGGCAATGAAATGGCGCAAAGCGGCAATGCAGTGTGGACGCAACAGGTTACTGCCGCCAATATGATTCTGATTGCCAAAGCCGACCTCGCACCCGAAGCGGCTGCACAATTGGAAACCCGTTTTGCCGCCATGCTGCCCGGCGTAACCGTGCTACGCCACGGCCTTAACGACCCGCTGCCCGATTTTAACCGTCTGCCGGCTGCTACCCGCCGGCAAACCACAGGTTACCGCCCGCAAAACATCACTACCCACGGCGACGTGCATTCGCTAGCGTTCAGCATCAGCGAACCGGTTGATTGGACGGCATTCGGCGTGTGGCTTTCTGCTCTGCTGCATGTGCACGGCCGCTCGATTTTACGGATTAAGGGGATTTTAAATATAGGTGAAGATTATCCGGTGCTGATTAACGGCGTACAGCATATGATTTATCCGCCGCAGCATTTAAGCGAATGGCCGCACGAGCCGCACGATTCGCAACTGGTCATCATTATGACGGGGCTGGACGCCGGCCGGGTAGAAGCATCTTTCCGGCGGCATGTTTTGGAAATATAAACACCCAAATATCGAAATGCCTGTCTGAAAACCAAGCAACTTTTCAGACAGGCATTGCTTGTTTCAAGCAACTCAATACTTGATAGCGTATTTTTTCAAATAGCGGTACACCGTCATCCGGCTCACGCCGATGGCGCGGGCGAAACGGGTCACGTTGCCTTCAAAATCAGCTAACGCGCGGCGCAGGTCGGCTTCGTCGGCCAATGTGTGTTTGCTCCATTCTGCAAACGGACGTTCAGTGTCAGCTTCACAGACCGGCCGCAAGTATTCGGGCAGGTCTGTAGCCTCAATGCTTCCGCCTTGCGCGGAACACAAGGCCACTTCCAACGCGGTGGCCAGTTGGCGCAAATTGCCCGGCCACGGAAAATGACGCAATGTGTGCAAGGCATCTGCTGAAAGCGGCTTAAGCGGCAAGCCGGCTTTTTCGGCTGTGTATTCCAAAACCGATTGCACAACATAATCGATATCGTCGCGCTCGCGCAATGGCGGCAATGTGGTTTGAATGCCGTTGAGGCGGTAATAAAGATCTTCGCGGAATTTGCCGGCAGCAATGCGCTCCTGCAAATCGTGATGGGTGGCACAGATAATACGCACATCCACTTTGCGGGCTCGTACTGAGCCGACAGGCGTAACTTCGCGCTCAGACAACACGCGCAGTAAGCGCGATTGCAGAAACAGGGGCATATCGCCGATTTCATCGAGAAAGAGTGTGCCGCCGTCGGCAGCGCGTATCAACCCGGGCTTACCTTTGCTGCATGCGCCGGTAAAACTGTGAGGCTCATAGCCGTAAAGCTCGCTTTCAATCAGGTTTTCGGGAATAGCGGCGCAGTTAACCGCAATAAAAGGCCTGTCTGAACGGCTGCCGGAAAGATGCACGGCACGCGCCAGCCATTCTTTGCCGGTGCCGGTTTCGCCGTTGATTAAAATCGGCACCTGCGTATCAGCCAACACAGACAAACGCTGTAACATCCGCCGCTGGCTGCTGCCGGAGCCGCATAGCTTAGCCAACTCGGGCGCCAACTCGGTCTCTGCATCGGTTCTGGATGCGACCGAACCGCTTTTGGCAGCAGGCGGATTCACATGGGCGAAAAGCTGTATGTCGTCAATGTCAACCAGCGGTGCGTTGTCTTGCCGGCTGTAAACACTGATTAAGTTTGACCCAAACAGGGTTTCAAAAGCGCAGCCGATCAGCCTGGGCTGCTGCAAATGCTTGGCCGCCCATTCGTGAAAGGCATGGGATGCACCGGAAATATTACCTGCCTGATCAATCGCCAACAGGTATTCAGGAGAAACGTCGAGAAACACGGGTGAATAACCGATGCGTACCAGCCAGTCGTTTTGATGCGCCCGAATCAGGGCTGCATGTTCCACCAACGCGGCAAACTGACGCACCAGCCGCGCCGCCCAATATTGGCTCTGTCGTGCATGTTTCGGGCGGATGGAAGAAACATCAAGTACGGCGCATAGACGGTTTTGTGAATCGTAAACCGGCGCGGCGGAGCAAGTCAGCCCGATGTGGGTGGCATCAAAATGGTCGCTGCGGTGAACTGTGGCCGATTTGCCGGTGGCAAGCACCATGCCTACGGCACTGGTGCCGTTTTCAGGCTCGTTCCACAATGCGCCCAAGTGCAGCCCGCTGCGTTTAAACGTGTCCAGCTCCGCATCACTACCGCAACGCTCAACCACTACGCCCTCGCTGTCGGCCAGCAACACCACATAATCCATATCGCGAAGCTGCCGCCAAAGTGCATGCAAGCCATGCCGCGCCAAAGCGGTTAAATCACCGATGGCATCCTGATGTTCAATCAGGCGACTGTGAGGCACAATCAGCGCATCATTCAGTTTTTCTGGATTCAGGCCATGTTTAAACACACAACGGCGCCATGACTCAATAATATGTGGCTCAAAGCGTGCAGGGTTAACCTCCGCATCTTGCTGCACACACAGCAACACATCGTATATATGACGGGCTTGTTCGGCTAACATTTCATTTCTCCCTGCTCCATTTATATAATGATAATGGAATTTTTCTTTATTATTATTTGTTTATAAACAAATAATCCTGCTTTGCCAACCGCGTTTACAAGTATTTAAATAACCTTATATGAAGTAGGGTTATTACATTATTCAGACAGGCATTTCCCGCCACCTGCTTCAGTTGCTATATAATCTGCCCGCACAATTCCACTCAATCACAATAAGGAAACAAACCACATGACCTACCCAGCTTGCCCTCAATGCGGATCAAACCTCACCTACCACGACGGCCTGCATCTGGTCTGCCCGGAATGCGCCTACGAATGGGACGAACACACCGACAATGGCAACGACGACACACTGAGCGTAAAAGATGCCAACGGCACACCGCTGGCCGACGGCGACAGCGTGGTGCTGATTAAAGACTTAAAAGTAAAAGGCAGCTCGCAAGTCATCAAACAAGGCACCAAAGTCAAAAGCATCCGCCTGCAAGAAGGCGACCACAACATCGCCTGCAAAATCGACGGTAGCGCAATGAATTTGAAATCGGAATTTGTAAAAAAAGCTTAGCCCTGTAAGTTTGTAAAAAAAGCTTAGCCCTGTAAGCATGCCACGATAAAATATGCCTGTCTGAAAAACTTTCAGACAGGCATTATCTTTAACCTATTCGCATTCGCGATCTACTCTTTGTTACCCCAAAATCTGTACAATCTCTCCGATTGGCAATTATGTGCCCAACGGAAATTTGAAATCATGCTTATGATTCCTTTTGTTCCATCCATTCAATCCCGATATCATGTCGCTCCCAATCCTACCATCTCTCTTGCTCCCGTTTCTTCCCAAGCTTCCCATTTATATAATATATAATCGGAGACCTTTGCAAAGTTCTCAGATTGGGTTACAAAACAGCATACCCGTACCGATGCGGAAGGTTACATCGAAAAACTGCACATCACTGCGGCCAATGTCCATGAGTGCAAACACTTACATTTTTATCTTTAATTTGCAATAGCGATCTCTATTTGCTTCTCTTTTGAAAAATCTACCTTAGAAAAATCAACGTAAGCTGTTGCAGCCAATAAAACATAATTTGAGATATTATTAATACTCATTAAAAACCCCCTTTTAAGATTCTATTAAAAATTAATTTGTACCACTATTATTTATTTGGCAGTTATTTTAAATACTTCTTTTGAAACTCCCATTCATTAAAACTATCACAATCTTGAATCGTATCAATCCAAAACTTCAATCCTTGTAAATTATTAGCTATTGCAGGCAGTCTTACGCTAACCGCCATATTTTTCAACAAAACCACTCTGTCCTTTTCATCATAAAAGATTTCGTAATTCGCTACTGTATATGGCTTGTATTCTTTATATTTGTAACTGACTATTCTGTTGTTGTATCTATATGATATTTTATATTTTTTATCTTCAAACACCAATACCCTTCCATCTTCTATTGGTTCCTGGACGGTTTCCAAATCCTGCCGTTCTTGTTCACTGATTTTTGCCCAATATTCTTCAGGCGTAACATAAACGGTAATACCTGAATTTTTACACCACGCCTGTGCAGTCTGCCGAAGCGTCCAATATTCCGTAGCCCAACTAACCATCCAGCCGCCCATCAGCAGCATAAACCCTGCAAACCGGCCTATCCGTCTTCCCAAACCCAGCTTCGAAGTAAGCTTTCCGCATAAATAAGCGGCCAAAACCGTCAGACCAAGCCAAACTAATAAACCAAACAATACAGCTAATCCCAACATGGATATTCCTATTCCCACATATAAATATATTAATGTTTCAGGTTAATTTACTAACAATGACTAAATGATAATGCCTGTCTGAAATTTTCAGACAGGCATCAATTTATGCATACTTGACAGGTTCCATAAGCGGAAACCAACAAGTAAATCTATTAACGTTTTGTTTGCGAACGTAGGTAATCCAGCGTTTTGAGTTCAGCAATCGCTGCTGCCAAGGCAGCATGTGCTTTAGCCAGCGATTCTTCATCTTTAGCTTCAGAAATACGGGCTTCAGCAGCCTTTTTAGCTTGTTCTGCACGTGCCTGATCCATTTCTGCACTACGCACGGCCACATCAGCTAAAACAGTAATTTTATCAGGCTGAACCTCTAACAAACCGCCCGAAACTGCCACCAACACCTCTTCCGCCTGACCGGGAACCTGCAAACGCAGCGCACCCGGACGAACTAAACTCATAACCGGCTCGTGTCGCGGATAAATACCAAGCTCACCATTTTGGGTAGGCACTACAACAAAACTGGCCTCTCCTGAAAAAATGTTGTGTTCGTTACTTACCACTTCAACTTGCATGACACTCATGCCGGCCTCCTTAACTTAAGGTTTTACCTTTTTCAACGGCTTCTTCGATTCCGCCTACCATATAGAACGCTTGTTCTGGCAGATGATCATATTCACCGCTCAAAATAGCTTTAAAACCTGCAATTGTGTCGCGCAGAGACACATATTTACCTGGAGAACCTGTAAATACTTCTGCAACGTGGAACGGTTGTGACAAGAAACGTTGAATTTTACGCGCACGCATTACAGTCAGTTTGTCTTCATCAGACAATTCATCCATGCCAAGAATCGCGATAATATCACGCAATTCTTTGTATTTTTGCAATGTCGATTGCACACCACGTGCCACATCATAGTGCTCTTGACCCAATACCATCGGATCCAATTGACGAGAAGTAGAGTCAAGCGGGTCTACGGCAGGGTAAATACCTAATGAAGCAATATCACGGCTCAATACCACGGTTGCATCCAAGTGGGCAAATGTTGTTGCCGGAGACGGGTCAGTCAAGTCATCCGCAGGTACATATACGGCTTGGATAGAAGTAATAGAACCGGTTTGAGTTGAAGTAATACGTTCTTGCA
Organism: Neisseria wadsworthii 9715; assembly: GCF_000227765.1. Lineage (GTDB taxonomy): Bacteria > Pseudomonadota > Gammaproteobacteria > Burkholderiales > Neisseriaceae > Neisseria > Neisseria wadsworthii. Next base: position 358,419 of record NZ_JH165159.1, on the reverse strand, counting down.
AACGGCCCATTTCTTCAGCCAAAGTCGGTTGATAACCTACCGCTGAAGGCATACGGCCCAACAATGCAGATACTTCTGTACCGGCCAAAGTATAACGATAAATATTGTCTACGAAGAAAAGTACATCGCGGCCTTTACCGCTCTCATCTTTTTCATCACGGAAAAATTCCGCCATAGACAAGCCTGTCAAAGCAACACGTAAACGGTTGCCCGGAGGTTCATTCATCTGACCGTAAACCATGGCTACTTTATCCAATACATTGGAATCTTTCATCTCATGGTAAAAGTCATTACCCTCACGAGTACGCTCACCAACACCCGCAAATACAGACAAACCGCTATGTGCTTTTGCGATGTTATTAATCAACTCCATCATGTTTACGGTTTTACCTACACCGGCACCACCGAACAAGCCTACTTTACCACCTTTGGCAAACGGACAAAGCAAATCAATTACTTTAATACCAGTTTCCAAAATCTCAGTGGCACTAGACAGCTCATCGAATTTAGGAGCAGGCTGGTGAATAGCACGGGTCTGTTCCGAACCGATTGGACCTGCTTCATCAACAGGATTACCCAATACGTCCATAATACGGCCCAGTGTAGCTTTACCTACCGGTACAGTAATCGGAGCACCAGTATTAGCAACAGCCAAACCCCGCTTCAAACCATCCGAACTACCCATTGCAATAGTACGGACAATTCCATCTCCCAACTGTTGTTGTACTTCCAACGTCAAGTCGTTATCGACTAACTTCAGGGCGTCATATACGCGTGGGATAGCATCTCGCGGAAATTCCACGTCAACTACCGCACCGATAATTTGTACGATTTTGCCTTGGCTCATTATCGTATCCTATATTGTTTAGTTGACAGACTGCACACCTTAAACGGCAGCAGCACCTGCCACAATTTCTGACAATTCTGTGGTAATTGCTGCTTGGCGAGATTTGTTATACACCAAACGCAATTCTTTAATTGCATTACCAGCATTGTCTGTTGCAGCTTTCATCGCCACCATACGGGCAGCTTGTTCTGAAGCCATATTATCGCTTAATGCTTGGTAAACCACAGACTCCAAATAACGGCGGACTAAATATTCCAACACTGCTGACGAGCTGGGTTCATAACGGTAATCCCAATTGTATTTACCGTCTCCCATTCCCTCAAAAACACTTTGACCAATCGGCAAAAGTACTTCCATACGCGGCTCTTGTCGCATCGTATTGATAAAACCTGAATATACAATATGGATTGTATCTAACTCATGTTTCTCATATCGTTGGAAAATCTCTGTTAATGGACCCAGCATCATTTCCATCTTAGGTGTATCACCTAAGTTAGTAACGCTGGCAATCACATTTAAACCGATACGCTGACACGCAGCTAAACCTTTGCTACCAATGCAAACAACATCAACTTCAATACCTTGAGATTGATATTCCTGCACTTGCATTAAGAATTTTTTCAGAATGTTGGCATTTAAACCACCACACAAACCTTTATCAGTGGTGATCAAAATAAAGCCTGCACGCTGTAAACTTTTATGTTCTTCTAATAACTTAATGCCGTGCTCTTTATCGCTGGCTTGAGCCAAACGGCTCATCACCAAGCGAACTTTCTCAGCATAGGGTCTAGCCAAACGCATGCGCTCTTGAGTCTTCCGCATTTTAGAGGTTGACACCATCTGCATCGCTTTAGTGATCTTTTGAGTATTCTGAACACTACGAATTTTGGTGAGAATCTCTTTTCCTACTGCCATTTCAGACTCCTTTCAGTTTCTTTAATCTTACGCTTGATAATTGTAAGAAGATTTGAAGGATTTCATGGCTTGAGTCAGCACTTGTTCACTCTCATCAGACATCGCACCAGATGCATTAATAGCATTCAAAACATCAGGATGCTGAGTGCGCACATAACTCAGGAATTCTGCCTCAAAAGCTAAAGCTTTAGAAACGGGTACGTCTTCGTAAGAACCATTATTAATAGCCCACAAAGTCAATGCCATTTCTGCGGTATTTAAGGTGCTGAATTGTTTTTGTTTCATCAATTCAGTCACAACCTCACCATGCTGCAGTTGTTTGCGAGTAGCCTCATCTAAATCTGAAGCGAATTGTGAGAATGCTGCCAACTCACGATATTGCGCCAAAGCCAGACGAATACCGCCACCTAATTTCTTAATGACTTTAGTTTGAGCAGCACCACCCACTCTCGACACCGAAATACCAGCATTGATTGCAGGGCGGATACCAGAGTTAAACAAGTCGGTTTCCAAGAAAATCTGACCATCAGTAATCGAGATTACGTTAGTCGGTACGAATGCGGAAACGTCACCAGCTTGAGTTTCAATAATTGGCAGTGCTGTTAATGAACCCGTTTTGCCTTTTACCTCTCCATTGGTCAACTTTTCTACTTCATCAGCATTAATACGAGCTGCACGCTCTAATAAACGAGAGTGCAAGTAGAATACGTCACCAGGATAAGCTTCACGACCAGGAGGACGACGCAACAGCAAAGAAATTTGGCGATAAGCAACTGCCTGTTTCGACAAATCATCATATACAATCAATGCATCTTCACCGCGGTCACGGAAAAATTCACCCATCGTACAACCAGCATAAGGTGCAATAAATTGTAGAGCTGCAGCTTCAGAGGCTGTGGCAGCTACGATAATGGTATGCTCCATTGCACCATATTCTTCCAATTTACGCACCACGTTGGCAATAGAAGAAGCTTTCTGACCAACAGCAACGTAAATACAGATAACGCCGTTACCTTTTTGATTAACAATGGCATCCAAAGCAACAGCTGTCTTACCCGTTTGACGGTCACCAATGATCAACTCACGCTGCCCCCTACCAATAGGAACCATTGAGTCAATAGATTTCAAGCCTGTTTGCATCGGCTGATCCACCGATTGACGGGCAATTACGCCCGGAGCAATTTTTTCAATTGGTGCAGTCAGTGTTGTATTGATTGGACCTTTCCCATCAATAGGCTGACCCAAAGCATTAACTACGCGACCAACCAACTCACGACCAATCGGCACTTCAAGAATGCGATTAGTGCATTTAACCTCGTCGCCTTCTTTAATATGCTCGTATTCACCTAACACAACGGCACCAACGGAGTCACGCTCCAAGTTCATTGCCAAACCAAAAGTGTTACCGGGAAACTCAAGCATTTCACCTTGCATTACATCTGACAAGCCATGTACACGAACGATACCATCGGTTACGGAAATCACAGTACCTCGTGTACGTATTTCCTGTTTGGTATTCAGGTTCTCAATTTTGGCTTTCAGCAAATCGCTAATTTCAGCAGGATTAAGCTGCATGAAAACTCTCCTAATTCGTCATTGTCGCATACAGGTTTTTCAATTTCCCCTGCACGGACAGATCTAGTACTTGATCACCCACTTCAATTTTAAGGCCTCCAATCAATTCTGGATCAACCTCAAATTCTGCCTCTAAACGTGTATTAAAGTGCTGCTCAAGCTCTTTGACAATATTTGCTTTTTGACCTTCGCCAGCAAACTCATATGCACTATAAATAACCGCCTTTTGGGCTTGATTACGTGATAAGGTCAAATCTTGGTATTGGGTATAAATTTCAGGTAAAACCTGAAGGCGCTTCTCTTCAGCCACAACATAAATAAAGTTTCGAAATGCTTCACTTTTCATAGCTTCAGACTCACTCAACAACCGGGCAAGTTCATCTGCTTTTTGAATGCTGCTCATCTCGGTTTCTTCAATCATTGCGGCAACCGGAGTTTGCTGCACAGACCACGCTAATTCTCTTAGTCCGCCCAACCAAGCTTCAATTTGATTTTTCTCAACTGCCAGCTCAAATAATGCTTTAGCATAAGGTCTGGCAATGGTTGCGAACTCGGCCATAATATTACAGCTCCTGTTTCAGATTGCTTAACAACTGAGCGTGCTGTGCTTCATTTACTTCACGACGCAAAATTGATTCAGCACCTTTCACAGCCAAGACAGCTACCTGTTCACGCAAAGCTTCGCGTGCGCGATTAGCTTCTTGTTCTACATCAGCTTTAGCTTGTTCTGTAATACGGGCAGCTTCTGCAGAAGCTTGGTTTTTAGCTTCTTCTACAATTTGTGCTGCACGTTTTTCGGCATTGGCTACCATCTCGGTAACTTGGTTACGCCCTTCGGCCAAGAGTTCTGCAACTTTCTTTTCTGCCTGCTCAAAATCACTTTTTCCTCGCTCAGCTGCCGCTAAGCCTTCTGCGATTTTGTCGGCGCGCTCATCTAATGCTTTAGCGATCGGAGGCCACACAAAACGCATGGTAAACCATACCAAACCGATAAATACAAGAATTTGCGCAAATAAGGTTGCATTAATATTCATTACTTAACCTTCGCATTTAGGGTTAATCAAACAAACGGATAGATATCGTTTGTATCGAAACAGTTTTCTGTTTTGATTAGCCTTGGAACGGGTTAACGAAGGCAAACAACAGGGCAATGGCCACACCAATCAGGAAGGCCGCGTCAATCAGACCTGCAATCAGGAACAGTTTAGTTTGCAAAGGGCCAATCAGTTCAGGCTGACGGGCAGAAGACTCTAAGTATTTAGAACCAACCATGGCAATACCGATAGAAGCACCCAAAGCGCCCAAAGCCACGATCAAACCACAAGCGATAGCAATCAAACCCATCTCAAAAACTCCTTAAAATTGAAAGAAAAACTAAAGGTTAAAACAACGTTAAAAAACAACTAAACTAACAACTTGAAAAACTTAAATTAGTGTGCGTCATGCGCTTGGCCGATATAAACAAAAGCCAACGCCATGAAAATAAAGGCTTGTAATGTAATAACCAAAATATGGAAAATAGCCCAAATCAAACCTGCAATAAGATGGAAAACAAACATAATCGGATCTAAAACGCCTATGCTACCAGATGCAGCCCAAGCACCGCCCAATAATGCGATCAGCAAGAAAACCAATTCGCCTGCATACATGTTACCAAACAACCGCATACCGTGCGAAACAGTCTTTGACAAGAACTCAACAATATTCAAGATAAAGTTGGCAGGACCAAGCTTCGGACCGAATGGAGCACTGAACATTTCATGCATCCAGCCACCAAAACCTTTGATTTTAATATTGTAGAATATACATATTACCAATACACCGATAGCCAACGCCAAAGTAGTATTCAAATCTGCCGTAGGCACAACACGCAGCAAAGCATGGTGTTCACCGGTAACGGTTTGCCAAGCTACCGGTAACAAGTCTACCGGTAATAAGTCCATGGCATTCATCATGAAAATCCAAACAAACAAAGTCAAGCCCAATGGCGCAACCAGTTTGCGGGACTGCTCATTATGCACAATGCCCTTACACATATCATCGACAAATTCAAACAGAATTTCTACTGCCGCCTGAAAACGCCCAGGAACACCGGCAGTTGCTTTCCGCGCGCCAAACCACAACAGAAAACTACCTAATATACCTGTTAATACAGCAAAAAATATCGCATCGATATTGATAAATGAAAAATCAGCGATATTTTTCAGGCCTTGCCCTTGGGCCACATCCGACAAACTAGTCAAGCTTTGCAAATGGTGCTTGATGTAGTCGGCAGCGGTCATTGATTCACTTGCCATAACGTTGAACTTTCCAAAATACTAAAAAAACCACATGACTGACTGCCAGCAAACCGAATAAAAACGGAATAAAAACCAGCGCTTGATGCCATATTGCAAACACAATCAACATCATTACCCAAGCCAGTACTATTCTTAAGCCTTCTCCGAGCAAAAACCCATAACCTGCGAATTTCGGGTAGGGATTGAAAAGCCTTAAGACCAATACCGTTACCGAGGAGGGCACCAAGTAACACAAACCGCCTGCCAAAGCCGACAACAAAGCAGGAACACCGCCTACAACACCTGAAATTGCTGATACGATAAGCAATATGCCTGCTTGCAATATTAAAATCTTACCCATGTTTATCCGCAATTTTGTAGCACGCAACGGCTATATATTTAACGGCGCTACTATAATAAAGAGCAGTGTGAGCGTCAAGAAATTTGTTAATTTTCGTCAACCTTTTGATGCTGTTTTTATTAGAAACCCGCGACAATTTATCTTTAAAAATATTTGAAATTTCCTGCTTATCACCTAGCCCGTATTTCATCTTAATTCCCTTAAAATTACAAGAGATTACATTAAAATCGCAATAAAATCTTACAGCATACAAAAAAGATGTCATTTACTCACACATTGTCACATCAATCTAAATTTACAAAAAATGGTTTATTCACTCAATACAGATTCACTTTTCAATATTAAATTTTTTTTCAAAAAAATATTGGAATAATATTTTATTTATAGTGAATTACTCCTTCATCCTTCTTAATTATCTGCCGCAAATTCATGCTATGTTTTGCAAATAAGAAAAATATCGTTATGCCAATTTTACATTTAAATAGACTAAGAATGCCTGTCTGAAAACAAGCTTGCTTTCAGACAGGCATTTCACGAACGGTTAAATATCATTAAAATGATAATCGAAAATCTTTAAATATATT
>NZ_JH165159.1:300344-351808 GCF_000227765.1 Neisseria wadsworthii 9715 | reverse complement strand
TTGAATACCCAATTTTTGCAACAAAGCATCCAATGTTTCCGGACTATCAAAGTGCAAAACAATTTTGCCTTTTTTATTATTTGTGCTACGTATCTCTGCATTTACGCCAAGCGCTTCCGTCAGTAAATCATTAATACGCTGAATGTCCGGATCATTCTTTTTTAATGATTCTGTTTTCTTGCCGTGTTGCGATAATTGGCTTCTGCGCTCCACTTCCCGCACCGACCAACCATATTTCACAGCTTTTTGCGCAAGCTCAAGCTGTTCTACAACCGGCAAGGTCAATAATGCTCTAGCATGCCCCATTTCCAATCGGCGCTGATACAACATATCTTGCACCGGCACAGGCAAACCAAGCAAACGCAAGCTATTAGAAATGGCGCTGCGGCTTTTTCCAACTGCTTTGGCAATGGTTTCATGCGTAAGGCTGAATTCATCTGCAAGACGTTTCAAACCGCGAGCTTCTTCAATAGGATTGAGATTTTCCCGCTGCAGGTTTTCAATCAAACCCATTGCCAGCGCAGTTTCATCGCTAATACTTTTAATTACAACCGGAATTTCGGTTAATCCCGCCAATTGGCTGGCCCGCCATCTGCGCTCTCCTGCGATCAACTCATATTGTGAGAGCCCATGCTCACGTACGATAACTGGCTGAATTACGCCTTGTGCTTTAATGGATTCAGCCAATTCCTGCAGAGCTTCATCATCCATTTGTACACGCGGCTGGTAACGACCGGGCTTAATGTCGCCGATGGGAACGGTAGTTAGTTTGTCGCCGCTACTATCTTCTATATTGCCGGCCAATAATGAATCTAAGCCTTTACCGCCAAGACCGCCTTTTGGTTTTGCCATAATGATGTTTCCTGTAATTGTTGCGGCTATTTTAGGCATTAGTTTTCATCGTTTGACTTCCGATTTTTATCACACGCCGCGATTGATCGAAATATTGTTGCGTACGGTTTGTATTTGAGCTGATTGACTGTACCAGTAACAAACACATCTTTCTGTGAACAATAAAATGCAAAGCTACCAGTGATGCCGCTATGGCCGCGAATCTCGCGAACACCACCTAAGAAATATGCTACCAACGATGCAACTGTTAGTTGCATCATGCCGCTGCCGTACTTGATGGGACGGAACTGGATGGTGCGGAATATTGGGTGGGCAATATGCGAGGGGCTGAAAAGCTTACCACCAAAAAATGCACGCGTAAAGCGCATTAGCTCACTGTTAGTTGCAATGATGCCGCCTTGATAGACTTGGCTTGAGAGGTACTCTTGGCAGACGACAATGTGCACGCCATTATATATTGGCACTATTTTTTCTCTGCCATCCGCCCAATGCGTCCGCACAAGGCCAAGTGGCCGACAAATATGATCAGCCAATAATTGCTTGGCAGATTTGCTGGTAACTACTTCAGCAATTTTCCCTAACAGCATAGCATTGATATCAGCGTAGTATGCCTTTTGTCCGCCCAGCTTTGATTTTGGCGCCAACCGGGAAACAATCTCAAGCACCTCCTCAAACTCTACCCGCCGATCATGTTGAAAAATCTCATTCATCAACACTTTACCATTTGGCTGGCGATCCATTTCATAATTAGGGAAACCAGTATTCTGGTCAACAAGATGGCGGATCGTTACATCCTCAACCTGCGGCAAACGTTCGGTAAGGTCGCGTGACAAAACATCAGTCAGTTTTGTTCCATAACTCAATGCGCCAACATCAATTAGCTGAAAGATCAGTGCATGCGTATACAGCTTTGAAATACTGGCGACAGCAAACAGCGAGTCACTAGTCATATTACCTTTAGACTCGTCAATACACTTGACACCACCGCGGTATGCCAACAGCGTAGCATCGTAAATAGCTTTATTTTTTAGAAAATTTGTCATTGCTTCATTCTTTTCTACTCCCCTTTCGTTTTACCATCCCTATTCAAAAACCAGAAACTGCTCTCACAGGCAGTTTTCCCGCTCACAGGAGAAAAGCATCTATTTCATCTTTACTTTCCTCCCTCAATGAGCAACATCGTTATATTTTCTATAATCCCTCTTTTAATTTAGACAATATTATAGTGAATCAACTAGCCCTACTCTGAAATAAAACATGCCTGTCTGAAAATATTTTCAGACAGGCATATGGAAACATCTACTACACTCTGCGTTACACACGGCTTCGGTTTGCTTCAGCCAGCAGCTCAAGCAACGCTTCAGTTTCCCCCCAGCCGATACAGGCATCCGTAATACTTTGGCCATAAGTTTCAGGTTTATCTTGACGGCCTTCTACCAGATGGCTTTCGACCATAACGCCCATAATGTTGTTTTCGCCGTTGCGAAGCTGCTGTGCAACATCTTGCGCCACCTCCATTTGACGTTTGTAATCTTTACGGCTATTAGCATGGCTGAAATCAACCATCAATTTTGGGGTTGCACCCGCTTTAACCAACTCTTCTGCCGCCGCTTTCACATGCGTACTGTCATAATTCGGTTCTTTGCCGCCGCGCAAGATAACGTGGCAATCTTTATTACCGGCAGTATGTACGATGGCGCTGTGGCCTGTTTTGGTAACTGAAAGGAAATGGTGCGTATGGGAAGCTGCGCCGATTGCGTCGATGGCGATCTTCAAATTGCCGTCTGTTCCGTTTTTAAATCCGACAGGGCAAGACAAGCCGGACGCAAGCTCACGGTGGACTTGGCTTTCGGTTGTCCTCGCACCGATAGCGCCCCACGAAATCAGGTCGGCATAATATTGCGGCGTGATCATGTCTAGAAATTCTGTGGACGCCGGCATACCTAAAGTGTTTAAATCTAATAATAATTTACGCGCTTGGCGCAGGCCGAAGTTGATGTCGAATGTACCGTCGATGTGTGGATCGTTAATCAAACCTTTCCAGCCTACGGTGGTACGCGGCTTTTCAAAATAAACGCGCATCACAATCAGCAATTCTTTTTCATATTTTTTCCGCAGTGGTAGTAAGCGTTGCGCATATTCGATTGCGGCTTTCGGATCATGGATGGAACACGGGCCAATGATAACCAACAAGCGGTTGTCTTTTCCATGTACCAAATCAGCAATTTCCTGGCGGGTTTTCACAACCAAATCAACAATTTGATCGGTAACCGGCAGCTCGTATAAATGGGCAATCGGCGGCAATAATTCGTCAATAGCATTGATGCGTACATCATCTGTTTTTTGTAAGCGGTTCATATTATTCTCAATTTATTTTTGGTAAATAATGCTACTTAGGTTAGCGTTTTTATCAGATTTTGACAAGCCATTTTCAGATTAAATTGTTATTTAATTGCGTAAATTTCTTATATTGGATTAATTATAAAATTTAATTTGTATAATTATCATATACAAAGCATAAAATGCCTTATTAAAATTCAGACAGGCATACTTAAACTACCGAGTCAATTCCACATCAATCTGCTGATACAAAGCTGAAAAATCCGGTTCTCCCACGAAAGTCTTTAACACTTCACCATTTTTATTAATCAATACAGAAGTCGGGTATACCATCGTATTAAACGCTTTTCCTACTTTACCGTCTGCATCGTACATAACAGGAAAAGGCAGCGCCCGGGTCTGCGCGTAGTTTTCCACACTTTCCAGCGGATCTATCGGCTGGGCGATTCCATATACCTGGAAGTTTTTACCTTGATAATCCTGCGCCATTTTGATAACTTTCGGCATCTCGCTCACGCAACCGGGGCATGTGGGAAACCAAAAATTAATGAAAGTCACATTACCTTTCAGACTGGCATTGTTATATGTTTTACCGTCTAAACCCTTTAATGAAAAATCAGGCGCAGGATCTGCCTTGGGCATTAAAACATAGACAATTAGGCCGCCAATCAGCACCAACACGGCCAATATCAAAATTTTTTTCACACATTCCCCTCAAACAAATAACCCAACTTTTCTCTCAAAGGCGCAGGCAAGCTAACAGCTTTTCCATTTTGCGTACTCATCAAAGTTACTTCAGCTTCTACCGCCGCTTTTCCCCCTTGAACAAAAAAGATGGCCTGTTTAAATTTAATCTGGCGCGGCAGAATTTCAGTCAAGCGGGTATCCGTTTCCAAAACATCACCTTCAGTAGCACTGCGTCGGTAGCGGATATCAATGCGCGACACCACCATCTGTATGCCTTGCAAAAGATCAGACAACCCTTTTTGCTCAAAAAAAGCCCAACGGGCTTCTTCGAGAAACTCAAGATAGCGCGCATTGTTTACATGGCCATAACCATCAAGATGATAGCTGCGTACAGAAATAGCCATATCAACTTATCGCAATCGGCTGAAAAGATTCACGCGCCAACGGCTCGGCAGACAAATCGGTAACGATAGTGGAAAGCTGGATATCAAACCATTCTTGAAAAATATCAGGGTGTAAGTCCGGCCACAGGCTTTCATCTTCACACCAGTCAGCCAACTCGGCAGCAAATATCTCTTCAAAACGTGATTTAATTTCTTCCCACACCTGCTCAACATCATCACAAGGGCTGATCAGATAGGAATTCGCATCAGCTTGCAAATCTTCTAAAGTAAAGTCTTCTGCATCCACACCAATATCCTGTAACCAGTTCCAGAAAGGATCCAGCGGAATCAGCAAAAATACACTTCGGTTTACTTCATACATAGTCTTTTCCTTTAAATCACAACCGGCTTGGTTGGTTAATGATAATGCTAAACGGCCTGCACGTCATTATTTGCAGCTAAATTAGAGGTCTGGCATTCAACTATTGAAATAGTCTTAAGCAAAAAGTTGGAATATATAGTGAAATTCCCGACAAAGCGACACAACGTTATGCCTGTCTGAAAACTTTCTTTTCAGACAGGCATTCTCATCATTCATAATACTTGCCGGCATATTCAAACTTGCCCCGAGTATTCTTTATAGCTATGAAATAAAAAAGCAAAAAAAGAGCTTCTTTAATAAGACTATTAAAGAAGCTTTAAGTTAGAAATACAGCTTAAATTATCAAAGCAAACACCCCCTGTCTGCCCGATAATGGATTGCAGGCACAAATCCATGCAAAAATATTTATGCCTGCCAGCCGGATTACAGATTTTCCCCCGATCATACTGCTCAACCGACTGAATCCTTTAACTGCGGATCTTAAACCAACAGATTACGGTGATTCCGATAACCCGCTGCGCCCGCATTAGATAGTGCATTGACTGCTTAATGTGTTTGGCCTGTGTTCTTTTTGCGCTTTTTACTGCTGACGCTATCCCTTTAATGTATTTGGCCTGTTGTTTCCCTTGAATTAATTTTTTTGAGTAATCAGACGTTTCCCTAATAATGTATTTGCTTAACGCTTCCCCTTTCCTGCTTGATTGTGTGATGTGTTTGGGTATTTTTCTTTCTTTAAGTTTTTTTGCGTTTGAGACGCTTACCGTAATGTGTTTGGCTTTAATTAAATTAATTTCCCTTAATTGTGTCTGCGCTGCTTTGCAGACATAAAATACTCAGCATTTATCATGCCAATTTATAAATTAAATTGGAAATATATTATATATTATTGTTTTTAATATAAATTAAAACAAAAATAAACAAACTTTCCAACTGATTGGCAAATTATCTCCTATCATGATACGTATATTTTTTGCCATTTTTTGTCATAACGAACATTTACTGCCAAATTGCCGATGACATTTTTTGTCATATTTCTTTCACATAACGATAAAACCTGGTCTTTCATAGAAATAATCTTTCATAGAAATATAGAAAATGCCTGTCTGAAAGTATTTTTCAGACAGGCATTTTCTATATGGCAATACACAAAGTCAGAATTAATCCACCTGCGCCACCGTTACCGGAAGATTACGGATCGCCGAAAGCATAGTGTCTGATTTCTCGCGTTGCTGATTGAAACGCGCCATATTAACCTGTTCCATTTTTGGCGTCGGCAAGGCAACCGTTGTGGGGTTCACATGCTGGCCGTTAATACGCGCTTCGTAATGAAGGTGCGGGCCGGTGGAGCGGCCTGTGCTGCCCACATAACCGATTACGTCGCCTGCTTTCACAGCAGAACCTATCGGTGCATAAGCACTCATATGTCCATACAAGGTTTCCACACCATTCGCATGCATCAGCATAACGGTATGGCCGTAGCCGCCTTTCCAGCCTTTCCATGTTACCGCACCATCGGCAGGTGCACGAATCGGTGTACCTTCAGGCGCGGCATAATCGATACCGGTATGCATTTTTACCGTATGAAGCACCGGGTGCATACGCACACCATAAGGCGACGAAATTCGAGTATATTCAACCGGCTTCACATTAAATGCACTGGTATGCTTTAATGATTTGCCGCGCTCATCATAATAGCTGCCGCCCTCATCGCCTTTATCATAATAATAGGCTTTGTAGGTTTTGTTGCCTTTAATCACTTCAGCTGCCAAAATGTCGCCTGCTGCCATCTCCTGACCACGGAAATACATACTGTTATACAACAGCCGGATTTGGTCGCCCGGGCGCAGCTCGTCAACATTCACTTTGTCGCTGAAAATATCGCGCAAAGATTCGCGCAACTCAATGCCGACACCCGCCTGTGCCAACGCACCTTGCGCAGATGTACGCACAACAATGGAGCGCAAAGACGGCATGGTCTTCATGGTAATTTCAGATGTAGAAGCCTGCCATTGGCCGTTGACTTTCTGAATGGCTACCAAGTTGCTTTCACCATTATCGTCATTGGAGAAAAACTGAATATCGGTGGCATCGCCTGTTGAATCCAAACGGATACTCACCGTTTGCCCCGGATTTAGTTTTTTCAGGTTGTTATCGATTTTACTTTGCTGTAAAGCTTTCTTAATGCTGCCTTCCGAAATACCCGCACGCGCCAGCACATCGCTCAGGCTGTCACCCACCTGAACGGTTTCGGCAGCCCAATAACTGCTTTGTACTTCATTGCTTTTTACAAACACAGCCGGCAGCTCTTGCGAGACACGCTCAGCTTTATAAAGCCCTTTGGGTAACGGCTCGGTTACAGCATAAGTGGTCATCACGGCGGACACGGGCAGCATAATGCCCAATAAAGTCCAGCGGATCGGTTTTTTAACTGTTGTTGCTATTGGTTTCTTTTCTGTTGTCACGGTTCTGTCCTGAATGTTTCGTGGTGCGGATTGCACACCGTTTACGCCTTCAAGATGACGTTTCACAATTTTTTAATTAATGTCAGATAAATAAATTTTTCGTCAGTATTATCAGGGCTATCTGTCGAATTGACATTATGGTTTTCTCTTTTTTACCCAATTTATCTCTATAAATATTTTAACATAAAACTGTCTCCCGCTCCGAACGCAAATATGCCAAACTACGGCAAGCGCTTAAAAAATAACGTAGAATGCGGTTTTTATATTTTTCGTTGTATCCAGCATGGAGCTAACCATCGCCCTTCCGGCACTGAATCAAAACAATCCGGCCCAGATGCCGTCCTTGCACACACCTGTTTTAAACGAGCTGTTGCGTTTCGGCACGCTTACCCACCGCCCTACCGTTGCTTCTTCATTTTTTGCATCTTTTCTATGGCAAGGCAGCTTGATTACACATGCCAAACAGGCACTTGGCATCGCACCGCAGCAAAACGCCGTATTTGCCAGCCCGGTATGGCAACAGATGGGTATGCACAACGCCAGTATGCTGGGCGGTGCGGGCTTAGGTATTTCAGCACAGCAAGCCGAAGACTTTTGCCGAGGGTTAAATCATTTCTATGCAGACTCAGATTGGCATTTCCACGTTTACCGACCGGACTTATGGCTGGTAGAAACACCCGATCAGCCCGACTGGCAGGTTCCCTGCATACTTGATGTTTTGGGCTCACTAGACGGCGCAACGCGCGCGGAAGGAGCCGACTCAATACAATGGATGCGATATGAAACCGAAATCCAGATGTGGTTGCACTCATGCAGCATCAACACTGAACGCACCGCCCAAGGCCAGCCTTCGGTTAACGGCATCTGGTTATGGTCCGACCTGATTGGCACACAAACCTTTGCTGCGCCGCTTGCCACCGACAACGAATGGGCTCAAGCCCACACCGGCCCGAAATTCGATGCTCCTTACGACTACGCCGCCTGGCAAAATTTGGCGGCAGAAGCGCCCGTTTCAGACAGGCATCTTATCTTTCTGGACGACTTGGCCGACACTGCCCACACCGGTGATGTGTGGACATACAAACATACCTTGGAAGCTTGGGACGAACGCTTTTTCGCCCCGGCCTGGCAGGCGCTGAAACAAGGCCGATTAAAGCAGCTTACACTGGCGACCGACGGCCCTGCCGGCGGCACATTAAACATCAAAGCCAAAGCCGGGCGCGCTTTCTGGAAACGCAAACGCAACTTCCAAGGCAACTGGAATCAAGCTTAAATTTTATCAATGCCTGTCTGAAAACCATATTTCAGACAGGCATGCAAATATCCCAAACGTGCATTATTATTCTTTATAATATAGCCGTACATTATTAAATACCGAATATTTTTCAGACAGGCATTCAATGCCTGTCTGAAAACATCTTACCTATAAAGAAATACAGTTATGAAATTTATAGACGAAGCAAAAATCGAAGTTGCAGCAGGCCGTGGCGGCAATGGCGCAGTCAGCTTCCGCCGTGAAAAATTCGTACCGCGCGGCGGCCCCGACGGCGGCGACGGCGGACGCGGCGGCAGCGTGTATGCAGTGGCCGACGAAAACATCAATACTCTGGTCGAATACCGTTTCGTCAAACGCTACCAAGCCAAAAACGGCGAGAAAGGCCACGGTTCCGACCGCTACGGCGCAGGTGCCGACGATATCGAACTGCGCATGCCGGTAGGCACCCTTATCCGCGACGCGGACACCGATGAAATCGTGGCCGACCTGACCCGCCACGGCCAAAAAGTCTGCTTAGCCAAAGGCGGCAAAGGCGGTTTGGGCAACATCCATTTCAAATCTTCGGTTAACCGCGCACCCAAGCAAGCCACGCCGGGCGAAGAAGGCGAAGCACGCAGCCTGATTTTAGAGCTGAAAGTGTTGGCCGACGTTGGTTTGCTGGGTATGCCCAATGCCGGCAAATCCACCCTTATCCGCGCCGTTTCCGCCGCCCGCCCTAAAGTGGCAGATTACCCGTTTACCACATTACACCCCAACCTCGGCGTGGTGCGGATTGATGAAAATAACAGCTTCGTCATGGCCGACATTCCCGGCCTGATTGAAGGCGCCGCAGAAGGCGCAGGTCTCGGCCACCGTTTTTTGAAACACCTCTCCCGCACCGGTCTCTTGCTGCACGTTGTGGACTTAGCCCCATTTGACGAAAGCGTCGTTCCGGCTGAAGAAGCCTTGGCCATCATCAACGAATTGCGCAAATACGACGAAGAGCTTTACGATAAACCACGCTGGCTGGTGTTAAACAAGCTCGACATGCTCACACCCGAAGAAGCAGAAACCCGTGCAGCCGAGTTCTTAAACGCCATCGGCTGGGATTACCCCGAGCCGGACGACCGATTCGGCTTCGACATGACCACCCCTCGCCTCTTCAAAATCAGCGCCCTAACCCACGAAGGCACACAAGATTTAATACATCAAATCAGCCTGTATCTTTCAGAGAAAAAACGGTTGGCAGCAGAAACAGCCGAAGCGGGCGATTCGGAAATCCCTGCTGCACAAACTGATACTTTGATATTCAAAGCAGAATAATGCCTGTCTGAAAATCATTTCAAACAGGCACCGCAAGCAGCATGGTTTTGTATCACCAAAAACTGACATATCCAGTATAAGTCGAACCAACACCGTGAAAGATTTCAAGATTTTCTTTATAGTTAAATATGGTTAAAATAATTTAAACACTTACATTAAGACAGATTAATTAAGACAGAATGGTAAAGTATTAAATGTCAAAGCAATTTGATAATACCGCCCGTATAGCGGCAAAACCTACCATTTATAAACCTACTCACACGCAGATACCATCGGGCAGGATAATACGAAACGGCAGTTATATATTCCAATTAATATAATAAGCCGCATCATTTTCCAAACAAATTCCCGAAACACTTACCCAACTTCCAACACAGAGTCAAACTGTATGCTTACTGTTTACAACACCCTAACCCGTCAAAAAGAACAGTTCGTTCCACTCAATCCCCAAAACGTGCGCATGTATGTATGCGGCATGACCGTTTATGACTATTGCCATTTAGGGCACGCCCGCGTCATGGTCGTGTTCGACATAATTGCCCGCTGGTTGCGCCAATGCGGCTATCCGCTCACTTATGTACGCAACATCACTGATATCGACGACAAAATCATCGCCCGCGCCGCAGAAAACGGTGAAACCATCGGCGAACTAACCGCGCGCTTCATACAAGCCATGAACGAAGATGCCGCTGCATTGGGCGTTATCCGCCCCGATGTCGAACCCAAAGCCACCGAACATGTGCGGCAGATGCTGGCCATGATTCAACGCCTGATTGACAACGGAAAAGCCTATCCCGCCGAAAACGGCGACGTTTATTACGCCGTGCGCGAATTCTCCGCCTACGGTCAGCTTTCCGGCAAATCTCTGGACGACCTGCGTGCCGGCGAGCGTGTCGAAGTGGACGGATTCAAACGCGATCCTCTGGATTTCGTGTTATGGAAAGCCGCCAAGCCTAGCGAACCGGCCTGGGAAAGCCCATGGGGGCAAGGCCGTCCCGGTTGGCACATTGAATGTTCAGCCATGAGTGAAGAATTATTCGGCGATACTTTCGATATTCACGGCGGCGGTGCAGATTTACAGTTCCCCCACCATGAAAACGAAATTGCCCAAAGCTGCGGTGCTCATGGCGGCAGCTGCGGCCACAACCACGGCGGGAAAACCATTGAAAGCCACGTTAAATACTGGCTTCACAATGGTTTTATCCGTGTGGATGGCGAAAAAATGTCGAAATCATTGGGCAACTTTTTCACTATACGCGATGTGCTGAAAGCATATGATGCCGAAGTGGTGCGTTTCTTCATTTTGCGCGCACACTACCGCAGCCCGCTGAACTATTCCGATGCCCATCTGGACGATGCCAAAGGCGCGCTTACCCGCCTCTATACCGCGTTGAAAAACACACCCCCCGCGGAATGTGCAGTAAGCGAAAACACCAATGACTACACCCGCCGCTTCTTCGCCGCCATGAACGATGATTTCGGCACCGTAGAAGCCGTGGTCGTATTGTTTGAGCTGGCCAACGAAGTCAATAAAACCAACAACGCAGAGCTTGCCGGATGCTTGAAAGCATTGAGCAGTATCATCGGTTTGTTGGAGCGAGATCCGCTCGAATTCTTACAGGGCTGTGCTGCTTCAGGTTCACTTTCCAATGAAGAAATCGAAAACCTGATTGCCCAACGTAAACAGGCACGCGCCGAGAAAAATTGGGCCGAGTCCGACCGCATCCGCGATTTGCTCACAGCTGAAAACATTATTCTCGAAGACGGTGCCAACGGTACAACTTGGCGAAGAGCATAAGTTTCAATATGCCTGTCTGAAAATAACCGCTATGCCTGCAACGAAATAAGCCCGGACATAGCGGTTATTTTCAGACAGGCATTCCCATCAAAATGAAAAACTTGCCAAAACACCAATAAGTTGCGATAATTCCGCTCTTATCTCATCTGAAGCATAGGCACAACCCCTATGCCCGCTAACCAAAAGGAAATGAAAATGAAACAAGGTGTTCATCCCGATTACCATGATGTAAACGTAACCTGCTCTTGCGGTAACAAATTCGTAACCAAATCTGCAATGGAAAAAGAAAACTTCACCATTGAGGTTTGCTCACAATGCCATCCTTTCTACACCGGCCAACAAAAAATCGTTGATACCACCGGCCGAGTGGACAAGTTCAAACAAAAATACGGCAATATGTTCAAACGTTAATCTTTGGATAAATTGCAAAAGGCTGCTTCGGCAGCCTTTTTTAACCGCCGGCGAAACAGCCGGAAAATACAGAAACCATTGCACTTTAAAGTAATTTCACAATAATCCTGCTAAACTCTTTCCATCGAGCAACACGTCTATCGCATTATGCTGACCTATCTGCCCCCCGATCAACGCCCTCCTGCCCCTACTTATGAGAAACCGTGGCTGCTACTGCTACTGGTATTTGCTTGGTTGTGGCCCGGCGTGTTTTCACACGATTTATGGAATCCTGCCGAACCTACGGTTAATGCCTCCATAAATGAAATATTGGCCGGCGGGCGCGCTTGGCTGCCTACTGTATTGGGCGAACCGCTTTACAAAGTATCGCCCGTATATATCTGGCTGGCTGCAGCCTGCCGCCAACTCTTTTCCCCTTGGCTGGCAGATGCTTATTCCGCCTCCCGATTCGCCAGCGTAATCTTTACCGTTATCGGCCTGACAGCCTCCGGCATGGCAGGCTTCCATTTACTTGACCGCCATCAGGGGCGCAGCGTGGTGCTAATAATGGTCGGCTCGGCAGGCTTGATTGGCGCGGCGCATATGTTAGGCGGTATGTCGGTGCAATTTGCAGCGCTGGGCTTGATTCTATATGGATTTGCACTGGCACGTACCCGCGTTATTATGGCCTCCTTGCTCTTGGGTATCGGGCTGGCATTACTTTCACTTTCTGCCGGCTATTTAGTACCGTTGGCTGTTGTGCTGACCGCAGTTTCTTTGCTGTCGAGCACGCATTGGCAACATAAACGGTACTATATTTCGCTTTTCGGTGCGCTGGCAGTAGGCTTACCGCTGATGGCGGTTTACCCTTCCGCTTTGTTTAAAACCGACCCAGTGGCATTTGAAACATGGCGTTTGTATCACGCGTTTGGCAGCTTTGGGGGATTTGAAAACTTCCGTGTAGCATTTAGCGCGGGATATTATCTTAAAAACCTGTTATGGTTTGCCTTCCCCGCTTGGCCGCTGGCTATTTGGACACTTTTGCGCGGCGATCTGGCAAAAGAGCCATGGATGGCGCTTTCTTTAGCATGGCTGGCTGAGATGGGACTGCTGTTAGCCGCAGATCCGTCGTCTCATCAAGATAATTTGCTATGGATTCTGCCACCGCTCGCGCTTTTGGGTGCCGCCCGACTCGACAGCCTGCGACGTGGCCCTGCCGCTTTCCTCAACTGGTTCGGCATCATGACTTTCGGCTTAGCCGCCGTGTTTCTATGGATGGGCTTTTTTGCTATGAATTATGGCTGGCCTGCCAAACTGGCCGAACGCGCCGCATATTTCAGCCCGTTTTACACACCTCATATTGCGCTGATTCCGATGCTGGTGGCTATTTTATTCAGCCCGATCTGGCTCTGGGCCATCACGCGGAAAAATATCCGCGGGCGACAGGCCGTAACGAACTGGGCCGCAGGCATGACATTAGTATGGGCTTTGTTAATGACCCTGTTTCTCCATTGGCTGGACCGGGCAAAAAGCTACCGCCCTGTGGTTGAGCAGATGGAAGCTGCCGCACCGGCTGATTTACAGACAGGCACAGCATGCATCAACATTCCTAAAAATGAACACACCGCGCGGTTGGCATGGGGCGAATACAGCCGCCTGCCTTTGCGCATTCAAGATGAAAGCTGCACCTACAGGCTTGTCCGTACCCGTACTGATGATACTCCGCCTTCCGGCTGGCAGAAAGTATGGCAAGGCAACCGCCCGCGCAGCAAAGAGATGGTTTTTGTGTTAACGAAAAAGTCTAACCATACTGAACACTGATTTTTACGACAATTAAAATACATAATCAATGCCTGTCTGAAAATGTTTCAGACAGGCATTGGTTTTTCAGAATCTATAGTCAAATCAATCCGCTTATGCCCGCCTGAAACCGACTTTCAAAAAAATAGCGCATGATTCACATAGACTTACATAATATCGGGATACACTATATAGTCAATTAACTTAACTTTTGCTATATAAGTTTCACGACCATACATCGCCCGCTTTTTTAAATGGCGACACTTTAAATTAATAAAACCAACAGGTTACATGCCAAGCCTATGTTTTTCTTATCCATGCCGATTGATTTCTATTTTGAAGCCTACCCTGCCGTAGCGGTCACTACTGCTGAATCTGCTCAAACCTTCGCAACCAGCCACATCCCTAAGGGGCAACACTTTAAAATCGTTGCCAACCTCGGTGAAGCACAAAAAGCCGTGCAAGACCCAGCACTGCGTTACCTGATTATCAGCGATGGCGAACATCATGCCCTGTTTCAAAAAGACGGAAACGGCGATACCGGCGCAGGTCTCGGCGGCTGGAGTGCTTATTTTGCCAAAGCCGGTTATGTACCGGCTGCCGCTTTTTACAGCGGCAGCGGCGAAATTTCAGCTGCCGTCAATAAGGCTATGATTTCCGCGAAAAAAGCAGGATTAGGTGTGAAACTGGGTGTAAATCAAACGTACACCAGCGAATCTCAAATCAAAGTTTTGCACGGCGTAAAATATCTGCATGGCAACGGCAGCACCATTCAGGTTGGCGCCAGTGTGCGTGAATCAGCCGTAAAATTTGAAACCGGTTTGCAAAACTCAACCATAGACGGTTTGGTGCTGAATATGAACAACCGCCCCCTGAGCGGCATTCTGGCACAAGGCACGCAGCACACGACCATCAGCAACAACACGGTTTACAACACCGGTGCCAATGACAAAGCCGCCATCTCCATTACCGGCGTTTCCAACCCCAACAACCGCTTGAGCACCAACAACGTATCCATCTTAAACAACCGAATCATTATGCCCGGCGGCAAAATGGAGCGCGGCAGCGGCGGCACGGCCATTTACGTGGGCGGCTATCCCATAGCGCCCAAAAGCAAAACTCAGGCCGAGCGACGCTTGTATGAAGCAGCGGCAAAAGATGTGCCTGCCGGCCAAGACTTAGGCCGCTGGAGCCTTTACGCCAAAGGCAACGGCAAAGTAGCGGAAACCAATCCGGAAGCCAAAGCAGCCAATATCACCATTCAAGGCAACTATATCGACGGCGGCCGCTACGGCATCGGATTTAACGAAGTGAGCGGCAACAGCACCATCACCCACAACTACCTTACCAACAATACCCGCAACATTTCCCTGCAAAACAACGTGTTTAATGTCGCCATTAAAAACAACCTGCTCAACGACGCCCTATCAGCCGGTGTGTTACTGGGCTACAACGCCGATCACAACACCATCAGCGGCAACATCATCTCCAGCACCCGCTTTATCGGCCAAGCATTAATCATTGCCGTGCAAGGCAGCAACCACAACACCATCACCCGCAACCACCTTGATGCCGCCAAACCATCAGGCAGGCATGAACCGGGTAAATGGCTGATTTACGCAGGCTCTGATGCCAGCGATAACCACATTACCGACAACATCATTTCCGGCTCCGCCAAAGGCAGCGCACTGGGCTTGGAAGCCATTTGGGACAGAGCTTCCGCTTCAGGCGAACGCGCTGCCTATGCCACCGGGCTACCGATACACTACAACGGCGGCAACGGCAGCACCAAAAACGTAAGCATCTCCGGCAACATCATCGCTCCTTCCTTTGCCGCTGCACCCGTGTTGTATGTGGGCGCCGACACATCTAAAGGCTGGAACAAAAAAAGCAGCGACGGCTCATTCGATTTCCCGGCTAGAAACATCATCGGCCACATCACCGGCCTAAGCCTGAAAAGCAACATTATTTTAGGCACACAAGGTACGCACTTCGGCGAGCTGATCCGCAAACATGAAAACGGCGGCGCAACGGTAAACGGAGGAAAGAAACTGGAGGGCTTGCAGATTGGAGAAAACGGCATCACCCGCCGCAATCATACTGTATATACTATTCACAACCACAGCTTAAACGGCAAAGACAACACCTTGATATTGATGGGCAACCAAACTATCAACGGAAGCGGCGGCGCCCAAGATGACATAATCACCGGCAACGCCCAAGCCAATGTATTAAACGGCGGCGCCGGCAACGACACTCTGGACGGCGGTTACGGGCATGATGTGTTAACCGGCGGCGCAGGCGCGGACACGTTCGTGTTCAGCAGCAAATTGAGTGATACGGAAAATGTAAATATGCTGGCGGACTTCAACCCGAAAGAAGGCGACAAAATCAGCCTGCACCCCGCACTAAGCGGCGGCAAACCGCCGGCAGTTTGGTTTGCCAAAGCAGGCTCGGAAACGTTTGCCACGCGCGTTATCCAAAAAGGCAATGCCCTCTATTACGATGCTGATGGCAGCGGCAGCGCATTCCAACCGGTAAAATTCGCGGTTTTGCCTAACAATTTCCAACTTAATACAGGACATTTCAAATAGCCTTTAATAAAACAATGCCTGTCTGAAAACGTGTTTTCAGACAGGCATTGTTGTAAGAAAGCTTAAACAGCCATATGGCTTTGAAACTTATACATGATATGTAGTTGAAGCCGCATCGCCGCCTTTTCCGGTCCAGTTGGTATGGAAAAATTCGCCCCGCGGTTGATCTGTGCGCTCATATGTGTGCGCGCCAAAGTAATCACGTTGGGCTTGCAGCAAGTTAGCAGGCAGACGCTCAGTGGTATAGCCGTCGAGGAACATAATGGCTGAAGCCATGCAAGGCATGGGCAAACCGGTTTCAATGGATTTTGCGACCACTTTACGCCATGCAGGCAAGCATTGTTCCAAAATGCGTTTGAAATAAGGGTCGGCACCGAGGAAAATCAAATCAGGATTGGCTTCGTAAGCATCACGGATATTACCCAAAAATGCGCTACGAATGATGCAGCCCTCGCGCCAAAGCAGCGCGGTTTTTCCGTAATTCAACGACCAGTTATTGATTTCGCTTGCTTCACGAATCAACATAAAACCTTGTGCATAAGAAATAATTTTGGAAGCCAGCAAAGCTTGGCGCAAAGCCTCCACCCATTCGGCTTTATCGCCTGCAACAGGCCGGATGGTTTTGTCAAACAGCGCGTGCATTTCGCGACGCTGCTCTTTAAATGCAGACACACAGCGGGCAAACACGGCCTCACTGATTAAAGTGAGCGGGATACCCAAATCCAACGCGTTGATACCCGTCCATTTTCCTGTGCCCTTTTGGCCTGCGGTATCAAGAATTTTTTCAACCAGCGCTTCGCCGGTTTCATCTTTGAAACCGAGAATATCAGCAGTAATCTGAATCAGGTAAGAATCCAACTCAGTTGTGTTCCATTGGCTGAATATTTGGTGCATTTCCTCGTAAGACATGCCCAAGCCGTCTTTCATAAACTGATAAGCTTCGCAAATCAGCTGCATATCGCCGTATTCGATACCGTTATGCACCATCTTCACAAAATGGCCGGCACCATCGGCTCCCACCCAATCGCAACAAGGCTCGCCGTTTGACGTTTTGGCGGCAATCGCCTGCAAAATCGGCTGTACATGCGGCCATGCCTCGGCATGGCCGCCCGGCATAATCGACGGGCCGTTGCGCGCGCCTTCTTCTCCGCCGGAAACGCCGGCCCCAACAAATAAAATGCCTTTTTCAGCCAACTCGTGTGTTCGGCGGGTGGAATCAGGATAATTGGCATTACCGCCATCGATAATGATGTCGCCTTTATCCAAAAGCGGTACCAATTGCCGGATGAATTCGTCGACCACAAAGCCTGCACGAACCATCAGCATGATTTTTCTGGGTTTTTCCAGCTTTTCAACCAAATCTTGCAGGGAATAGGCTCCGATAACCTGGGTGTTTTGTGCGGCGCCTTTGATGAATTCGTCTACTTTGGAAGTGGTTCGGTTGTAGGCAACAACTTTAAAGCCTTTGTCGTTCATGTTGAGAATCAGGTTCTGGCCCATGACAGCCAAACCGATTACACCAATGTCGCCTTTCATTGTTTATCCTTGTATTTGTGAAGCCTTAATCCGTCTTGAACAAGCGGATGCTTAATTTTTAAGCTGCCATAATGCAGCTTTCTTAAGGCGATACTTTACCTTATTCGTGCTTATTACTACAAGATTTCTTCTACTTTTTTGTTGTTTTACAACATGCTTTTTTATTTTCCTTCCCTTTAATTAGGCAAATGCCTGTCTGAAATTTTTTCAGACAGGCATTGTATCAAACCGACCTACTGTACACGGATATCAATATAAGCGTTTTTATGCAGATCCTGCAGCAATTGGTAAGTGGCATTCTGGGCTTTTTGTTGCTCTAAAGCGCGGCGTACCGCCATATGGGAGCGCTCTTCGGGTGTACCGGCTTCACGCACCTCGTTCAGCTTAACGATATGCCAGCCAAATTGGGAACGTACGGGTGGGCTGACTTGGCCGGGTTTAAGCTGATGCACGGCATTTTCAAATTCAGGCACCATTTGACCGTCGGTAAACCAACCCAAATCTCCGCCAGCTGCTGCGCTGCTGTCTTGCGAATATTGGCGGGCCAGTTGGTCGAAGTTTTTACCGCTGCGCGCCTGTTGCCAAATTTGACGAATGGCCGTTTCTGCCGTCGGGTCATTCTGGCCTGCTTTCACCAAGATATGCTGTGCACGGTATTGGCGGATGGCTTCGCCTTCGGGCAGCACCTGGCCTTTGGCTTGTGCATCGGCAATCGCTGCCTTCACTTCGGCATCGCTGACGCGGGCATTTTCTGCGGCAACTTGCTTCTGCACTTTATTGGCGATGATGCTGTCTGCCACGTTGCGGCGCAAGGCATCGCGGCTTAAACCGGATGTGGCATACAGTTTTTCTACGGAAATTTTGCGGCTGGCAGCCGTTTGCTCAATCACATTATCAATTTCTGCATCTTCCGCCACGATATTGCGGCGCTTGCCTGCTTGGGCCACCAACGACTGATTGATTAATTGGGTGAGCACTTCTTTGCGGTGATCCGCATCGCTCATACCTTTCGGCTTCACACTGCGCGCAATCGCGGCTTGCAAATTGCGCTGGGTAATCACGTCGTTATCGGCGATAGCGGCCACGCCGTCAACATATTTAATGTCGGCAGCTTGGGCGCCGATGGCGGTAGCGGCCACTAAAGCCAGAATCAGTTGTTTTACTTTCATTTTTTTATCACCTCGTTGCTTTGGCTGTAGCCGGGAATCGCGCGGCTCAGCTCGTTGTAGGGGTTACTGCCGATATTGCTTAAATCTTTCAGCTGGAGATTGAGAAACACAGCGTTTTTGTATGTACTGTTTTTAGCCGAATCCAAACCGTTTACGTAACGCTGAGCCACCACGCTGGCGCTCCAGCAGCCGCAGCCGCTTTTGTATTCCAGCCCGACAAGCTGCTCCAGCGGTTTTTTCACATCCAAGCCGTAATTAAAGCGGGCAACGGCATAAAGATTGGGGCGTAACGGCCATTGTGCGGCCAGATCAACCTGCCTGAGCTTTTCATACACATATTGCGATGTGCCGTCGGCGTTTTGCTCCAAATAAATCGGTTCGTAGCGGCCATATTTATAACGGGCGCTCAATACCTTGCCTTGCTCGGGATTGTAGCGCAATCCGGTGTCGATATTGTCGAAACGCTCTTTGTTTTGATTATAATGCACCAAGGCATGGCCGCTTACGGTATCGGTGATGCGGCCGTGGCCGAACGCTATCCAGTCGGAACGGTTGCGCGGATGCTCTTCAACACGCCCGCTCAAAGCCACGCTGTCGGTGGTGAAATAAAATTTCTGCCCGATACCGGCACGGAAGCGTTCTACGCCGGTTTGCCGGTCGAGGTAACGGGTTTGTATGGCGGTGGTCAAACTGTTGGATGAATTGATGCGGTCGTTGCCCGAATAAAGGTTTTCACGGAACAGTTGCTCGTAGCTGAAGCTATTTTCCGACGAATCAAAATTGGGCAAATCATTTTGCGACTTGGTGGGAATATAGTTGTAAAACAAGCGCGGTTCCAGCGTTTGCACATAATCTTTACCCCACAGCGAAGTAGGCCTCTCGAATGTCATACCTGCATCTACATTAACCACCGGCAGCACTCGGGAAGCTGAACGGCTGTTGCTACCGCCAAATGCATCAAGATTGTAATGAGTGTAGTGTACGCCGACTTTAGGCGTCACAAAGCCCCAATCATTATGGAAGTTCCAGCTTGCGCTCGGATAAATCACTATACGGTTGCCCGACTGCTTGTCGTCATGCTGGAAGCGGGTAAACTGACCGAACGCATTGAATTGCAGATTGCCGAAATTCTTCTGCCAGCGGGTACTCAACCGCGGCATCAGTGCATAAGGTTCGTCTTTGTAGCCGTTAGCATTGGCCAGCGTTTGGTATTTTTGCACAGTAGCGTAGCTATCGAGCGAGCCGTTGAGCAAGCGCATATTGTGGTTCAGCCATATCTGGCGGTTGAGGTTGACATTGGTGGCAATGTCGTTTCTGCCGTAAAAATCGCGGAAATAGTCGTCGTCTGAAACTTGGTTGAAATCCACGCCCGCGTTCACGGACGGAGTGATGGTTTGCTGATGCTGCCATTTGGCATGATAGCGGTTGTTGTGATCGCTGCGTCTATCGTTCGGCATCCAAGTTGCAGAAGTTTCACCGCGCAGTTTCGGCGTGAGATAACGGAATTCACCGCGCAATTTCGCACCTCTTCCTGAAATCAGGCCCGGCGCAAGCGTTGCATCATAGTTCGGCGCCAAGTTGAAATAATAAGGCAGCTCGACTTCCGTGCCGTCTGAGCCTATTTTTAAAGTAGGCACCAACAAGCCGCTTTTCCGGTTGCCGTTAAGCGGGAAATCTGCCCACGGCGTGTAAAGCACCGGCACACCGCCGAATACCAGTCTGGCGTTTTTGGCTACGCCTACACCTTTGTCGTAGTCCGCCTCAATACTGCTTGCCGCGATATACCAGCTTGCATCACCGCGCGAACAGGTATTGAATTTGGTATTGTACAAAACGTATTGGTCTTTGCCTTTCAATTCAGCTTTCTCGCTGACCGACTGCAGACGGCGGCCTTCGTGTTCGGCTTCAAGGCGGGCGTTCTCGGTAGAGCCCGTACCTTTTGCAAGATTGTATACAAGCTTTTTACCGGTTACAGTCGAACCGTTTTCATACAGCACAAAAGAGTCGCCGGCGCGCACGATATCGCGGGTTTGGTCGTATTCCACCCATGCCGCATTGAGCACTTTATCGTTATGCTCCACGATGACATCACCCTGCGCCGCAACAGCAACCTTGCTCTGCCCTTGCACTTTATCCGCCGTGATTCTTGTGTAATCGGCAGGCAGCTTTTCTTCGCCGCTGGTTTTTACCTGCGGTTTTTCTCCGGCGGCTGCTCGGATTTTTTCCGGATCGCAGCGCAGGCAAGTTTCGCCCAAAGAAAGGTTATCGGCATGGACCGATCCTGCGCTGAAGGCCATGCCTAAAGCGAGTACAACGGGTTTTAGTGTAAACAAGCGTGCCAAAATATCACCTTAAATCGGTTTTGCCAGTTAAAATAGCATTTATTTTAACCCGAAAACACCTATGCAACGAGAAAACGAATTAAAAAACTGGTTGGAAACGGTTTATCCTGCCGATAAGTTTACCTTGTCTTTTGCTGCTGCGGATGCGGATTTCCGCCGCTATTTCCGCGCCGTATTCGACGACGGACACAGTATTGTCTGTATGGACGCGCCGCCCGATAAAATGAGCGTGACGCCTTATCTGAAAGTGCAAAAGCTCTTTGATATGGTGAATGTGCCGAAAGTTCTGCATGCGGACGAAGCGCAAGGGTTTGTTGCGTTGAACGATTTGGGCAATACCACATTTTTAACCGCCATGCAGATTGACCCGAGCGAAGCAGCGCATAAGGCGCTTTTGCTGGAGGCAATTGACGAGCTGGTGGTGTTGCAGCAAAACAGCCGCCAAGGCGTGCTGCCGGAATATAACCGCGAAGTCATGCTGCGTGAAATCAACTTATTTCCGGAATGGTTTGTGTCCAAAGAATTGGGCAAGGAATTGAATTTCAAGCAGCGCGGCCTGTGGCAGCAAACGGTGGAAACGCTGCTGCCGCCGCTTTTGGCACAACCTCAGGTTTATGTACACCGTGATTTCATCGTGCGCAACCTGATGCTGCAACCGGGCAAACCGGGCGTATTGGATTTTCAGGATGCGCTTTACGGGCCGATTTCTTATGATTTGGTATCGCTACTGCGTGATGCGTTTATTGAGTGGGAAGAAGAATTCGTGCTGGATTTGGTGATCCGCTACTGGGAAAAAGCCCGCGCCGCCGGGCTGCCCGTGCCCGCCCAATTTGACGAGTTTTACCGCTGGTTTGAATGGATGGGCGTTCAGCGCCATTTGAAAGTGGCCGGTATCTTCGCCCGCTTGTACTATCGCGACGGCAAAGACAAATACCGCCCCGAAATCCCGCGCTTTTTGAATTATCTGCGCCGCGCCTC
The DNA here is from genome assembly GCF_000227765.1 of Neisseria wadsworthii 9715. Lineage (GTDB taxonomy): Bacteria > Pseudomonadota > Gammaproteobacteria > Burkholderiales > Neisseriaceae > Neisseria > Neisseria wadsworthii. The sequence continues at coordinate 329,517 of NZ_JH165159.1, read as the reverse complement.
CCGCCGCTATGCCGAGCTTGCCCCGCTGTACGCGCTCTTGGTGGAACTGGTGGGCGACGATGAACTGGAAACGGGCTACACTTTCTAAGCCTGCCCGTCCGGCTTAACAGCCAATGCCTGTCTGAAAGCCTGTTTGACACGTTTTCAGACAGGCATTGGTAATCAACCAACCATTTCAGCCAATCATCATTAATATTGGCTAACCTAATCCTCACAGCATCATGAACTTACTCAACGCGCTGGCCAAAGTCAGCAGCCTAACCATGGTATCGCGCATACTCGGCTTTATACGCGATATGATTATTGCACGGGTTTTCGGCGCTTCGGCGGCCACCGATGCTTTTTTTGTGGCGTTCAAACTGCCCAATATGTTGCGCCGCATCTTTGCCGAGGGCGCATTCTCGCAGGCTTTCGTGCCGATTCTGGCCGAATACAAGCAAACCCGCTCGCCCGAGGCAACACGCGATTTCGTGCAACATGTGGCCGGCATGCTCACTTTTGCGCTGACTGCCGTTACCGCCATCGGCGTGTTGGCCGCGCCGTGGATTATTTATGCCACCGCCACCGGTTTTGCCAAAACGCCTGAAAAAGCCATGTTGGCTTCCGACCTTTTGCGCGTGATGGCACCTTATATTCTCTTTATTTCCCTCTCTTCTTTTGTCGGCTCGATTCTGAACACTTACCATAAATTCAGCATCCCCGCGTTTACGCCCACGCTTCTGAACATCTCGTTTATCGTGTTCTCGCTGTTTTTCGTGCCCTATTTCGACCCGCCGATTATGGCTTTGGCATGGGCGGTGTTTGTGGGCGGTCTGCTGCAATTGGGCTTCCAGCTGCCTTGGTTGGCCAAACAAGGCTTTTTAAAGATGCCCAAGCTTGATTTTAAAAATGCCGCCGTTATCCGCGTGGTTACCAAAATGGGGCCGGCCATTTTCGCTGCCAGCGTTACCCAGATTTCCCTGATTATCAGCACCATTTTTGCTTCGTTCCTGCAAACCGGCAGCGTAACTTGGATGTATTATGCCGACCGCTTAACCGAGCTGCCCACCGGCGTGCTCGGCGTGGCTTTGGGCACCATTCTGCTGCCCACGCTCTCAAAACACGCGGGCGGGCGCAACCCGAAAGAGTTTTCCAAACTGCTCGACTGGGGTTTGCGCCTGTGTTTCCTGCTTTCCGCGCCGGCTGCCGTGGCCTTAACCGTGCTGGCCTTCCCACTTATTTCCACGCTCTTCATGAGCAAAGGTTTTACGGTTTACGACGTTACCATGACGCAAAAAGCCTTAATGGCCTACTCATTCTGTGTGGTTGGCCAGATTATGGTAAAAGTGTTGGCACCGGCATTTTATGCCCAACAAAACATCAAAACACCGGTAAAAATCGCCCTTTTTACGCTGGTTGTTACCCAATTGATGAACTTGGCTTTCGTCGGCCCGCTGCAACACGTCGGCCTTTCGCTCGCCGTAGGATTGGGCGCCTGTTTGAACGCGGGCTTGCTGTTTGTGCTGCTGCGCGTTAAAGATATTTACCAACCCGCCAAAGGCTGGGCATCCTTTCTATTAAAGCTGGCAACCGCTTTACTGGTGATGGGCGGCGGCTTATGGGCTGCAATGAGTTATCTGCCTATGGATTGGGTTAACGCCGGTAGCGGGCGCAAAGCCTTACAGCTTCTCGGCTTGATTGTGCTGGGTGTAGTGCTTTATTTCTCAACTTTAGGTATATTGGGCTTCCGACCGCGAGATTTCAAACGCTCCGAATTACAATGATAAAATGCCTGTCTGAACCATTTTCAGACAGGCATTGCTTCAACCTGTATCGCCTTTACCACATCATGCACGCCTCATAGCTCATCTTACAGCTTTCCGCTCCATTTTATTTTTCTCTTTCAATTCAACAAACTAAAAAATAAAATCATTTAAAATAATTTCAATTAGTAATAATCAGCCACTTTTACCTTACTTTAACCAAAGCGCAGCTCCAACAAGCTTTTTCTCTTTTACCATTTCCTTATAATTGATTCTTCATAAATTTCACGGCTGAAAGGCTCGGTTTACCAGCCTATCGCCGCTTTCACCCATTCCGCAACACACCACGTTATAAGGAAAACATCATGAAACATACTTACCACAAAACCGCTTTGCTGCTCGCCGCATTAACCGCCGTTTCCGCTCCAGCCTTGGCTGCCGGAGACAAAGGCTTTTATGTACAAGGCGATTTGGGCGTTTCACGCGTTAAAGCCGACGCCAAAGTGTTGGAATTCAAAAAAACCGGCCTCACACCGCGCATCAGCGCCGGTTATGACTTCGGCACCATCCGCGTTGCCGCCGATTACACCCACTATCAAGACATGAGCGCCCGCCAAAACGGTTTGAACGCCGAAGTAAAAGCCAAAAGCGCCGGCATATCCGTAGTTTACGACATGCCCGTTTCAGACAATTTCGAGTTTTACATGGGCTCGCGCCTGGCAATGAACAACATCAAAATGGACGCTTCCCGCGCAGGATACCGCGCCGCCTCTGATGAAACCAAATTCGGCTCAGGCTTTTTGGCCGGCGGCGCTTATCAGTTTAACGACAACCTGACGCTCGACGTAGGCTACCGCTTCAACCGCCTGGCTGCTGATTTCAATGCGCATGAAGTGAGCGCCGGTTTGCGTTATCAATTCTAAACCGCCTTTAATCAAAATGCCTGTCTGAAAAAATTTCAGACAGGCATTTGTTTTGTATAGCTATATAGCATGAGGAACAAACCCACTAATTAGCCACGTGCACCGCAATATCCGCCACATCATCCGCACTATGCGGCATGGCCAGCGTGCGCGCGTTCTTTGCCCAAGTCAGGCACTGTTCGCGCGTGAGGCCGCCGAGAATAGTGGCAAGTTTGTCTGCCGTGAGCTCGTTTTGCGGCAGCAGCAGGCCGGCATCGGCTTTTACCATAAAACGGGCGTTGGCGGTTTGGTGATCGTCAACCGCATGAGGATAAGGCACCAGCAACGCGCCTACGCCGGCGGCGGTCAGTTCGGCAATCGTCAGCGCGCCGGCACGGCAGATGACCACATCGGCATGGCTATATACTTTTACCATGTCGTTGATAAATTCCCTGCATTCGGCTTCTGCACCATGTTTGGCATATGCCGCCTGCAAAGCATCCAGTTTGCCGCGCCCCGACTGATGATACACAATCGGCCGCTTTTCCGGCGGCAGCATACCCAATGCGGCTGGCACGGTTTCGTTTAATACTTGCGCGCCCAAGCTGCCCCCCACCACCAATACTTTCAACCGGCAGTCGCGCTTGGCAAAACGCGCCTCCGGTTCAGGCATACCGGAAATTTCGGCACGTACGGGATTGCCCACCAAGCCGTCGGGCGCGTCAAATGCCTTCGGGAAGGCATACAGCACACGGCGCGCCCAGCGGGAAAGCATCTTATTCGACAAACCCGCCACGGCATTTTGCTCGTGTATCACCAACGGCACACCGGCTAATTTGGCCGCCACTCCGCCGGGAAACGTTACAAAGCCGCCGAAGCCAATGGCACAGGCGATATTGTGTTTTCGAATAATTTCCTTCGCTGCGGAAACGGTTTTCATCAAGGTAACAGGCAGCATCAGCTTGCGCTTGAAGCCGTTACCGCGCACGCCCTTAATGGCCAGCGTTTCCAAAGGAATATTGTGTTGCGGCACGATGCGCGTTTCCATTGCATCTTCGCTGCCCAGCCACACCACTCTGTGCCCGCGCTTTTGCAAAGCCTGCGCTACCGCCAGCGCGGGGAAAATGTGTCCGCCCGTGCCGCCTGCCATCACAAGAAAAGTTTTACCGCTCATGTTTTATCCTTCAATTTTATAGCCGCGCATTTTCTGGCGGTTTTCAAAGTCCACCCGCACTAAAAGCGCCATGCACACCAGCATCACTATCACTGCAGAACCGCCGTATGACATCAGCGGCAGCGTCAACCCTTTGGTGGGCAGCAAGCCGATATTCACGCCGATATTGAAAAAACTTTGAATGCCGAGCCAAATACCGATGCCTTTGGCAACAAATGCGCTGAAATAAAGCTCCAAATCCCTCGCCTGCTTGCCGATGGAAAACGCGCGCAACACCAGCCACGCATAGCAGCAAATCAGTGCCAGCATTCCGAAAAAGCCGAATTCTTCAGCGATTACCGCCAGAATAAAATCGGTATGCGCTTCGGGCAGGTAAAAGCGCTTTTCCAAACTCGCGCCCAACCCCACACCAAACCACTCGCCGCGTGCAATCGCCATCAGGGCGTGGGCAAGCTGATAACCTTTGCCCATCGGGTCTTCAAACGGGTCGAGAAACGAGGTTATCCTCGCCATACGGTAAGGCGCCATCACAATCAACGCGCCCATCCCGATCACGCTTACCGACACAATAATACCAAACCATTTGAGCGGCAGCCCCGCCAAGTAAACCAAACCGAGGAAAATCGCCGAGGCCACCACAGTTGAGCCGAAATCCGGCTCCATCATCAGCAGAAACAGGCCTATCACCACCGGAAGCCCCACATACCACACTTTTTTCAAATCGCGCAGAATCTCGGAGCGGCGCGTGAAGAAGCTGGCCAGATAAAGAATGGTGGTAAGCTTGAATACTTCAGAAGGCTGCACATTAAACGGCCCCAGGGCAATCCAGCGTTTGGCGCCGTTAATCTCCCGCCCAAACAGCACCACTATTAGCAACGTCAAGCTAATCATCAGCAACGCGGGCGTTGCCTTTTTCCACAGTTGCATGGGCACTTGAGTGGCAGTAACCCACGCCAACACAGCACCTATGCCGACAAAAATCATCTGGCGTGTTAAATAATGCCACTGGCTGCCGCCATCGTGCCCGGCATACGCAACGGATGCCGAATAAATCATCATCATGCTGAACGCCGTCATCAGCACCACCACCCAAATTAAATTCTGGTCGTAGCGGTAGCCTTTTCTGAGGATTTTGCGGTCGAGAAGTTTGGATTCGGTAATCATGATACAACTTAATCTAATTTGAATAATCGGTGTTCAGACAGGCATTGGCAAGATTAGACATACAATGCCTGTCTGAAAAAACTACTGTCGTTATTTAAAGAGTTTTTTACCATCGAAGAGTTTCAGACAGGCATATTAACTATGCCAAAGCTTTCTCAGATGATCTTCTTTTAGGCAGCAATGCAGAACAAATAAGTGCCGAGCCGCCGCCTGCCACCACAAATAACAAAGAAGCAGTGCCCAAGCAAATGCCAAACACGCCGGCAAACAGCATGCCCAGCACAGTCATGACGGCGCTGCCCCAAATGCTTCTGAACAATCTCAAGCCCATCACGGCAAAACCTGTCATCATGGCCGGCAAAGCACCAACCAACCAGCTAGCCAACATAAAAATGCCTAAATCTTGAAAATACAAATTGCCGGGCAAAAGCTCGTGATAAAACAATCTGGTGATGAACACGACCACCATTCCCAAAGGGCCGCCGAAAAGGCATATAAGCAGCAGCAAAAGCAAATAATCCCGCTCTTCCAACGGTTTAAACGACTCTTTGGGTTGATGATTCACGACGTTCATTCAATTTTCCCCATCCCCTGCAAACATCGGATTCACCGAGGACATGAATGACATGCGCTTTATCTGCTTTCCTGCCCAACCGGTGTTTCTTTGTTTTAGTTTGTTTTTTTAAAAGGCCTGTCTGAAAACCCTTACAAAGCTTCAAACGCCTCAACAAACACCTGCGCCCGATGCGCATAGCCTTTGAACATATCAAAGCTCGCGCAAGCAGGGCTGAGCAAAACGATGTCGCCGCTTTGCGCCAGCTTGTAGGCCGTCTGAACGGCTTCTTCCAGCGTTGCGCAGTCAATCAAATCCACGCCGCAGCCGGTTAAATCGCGGCGGATAAGCGGCGCGTCCACACCGATCAGCAGCACGGCACGGGCTTTGTTGTGCAGCGCGGCGCGCAGGGGCGTGAAGTCCTGCCCTTTGCCCTGCCCGCCCGCAATCAACACCAGCGGGCTTTGCAAACCGGCAATGGCGGCGGCGGTGGCACCGACATTGGTGCCTTTGCTGTCGTCGATAAACGTGATGCCGTTTTTCTCGCCGACTTTTTCCACGCGGTGCGGCAAGCCTTTAAAGGTTTGAATGTGTTGCAGCAATTCGGTTCGCGGCAGGCCGACGGCTTCGCACAAAGCCAAAGCTGCCAACACGTTCGCCGCGTTGTGCAAGCCTTGCAGGGGAATGGCGGCGGTATCCAGCAAATCGTCCGCTCCGGCTTTCAGACGGCCTGCCTGAACGTCCGCCCAATAATCGGCCTGCCCTTCCAATGAAAACCATTTGATGTCGCGGTTCGGACGTTTCATGGCGCGGCACATCACGTCGTCGGCATTGAGCACCTGCACGCCGTTGCCGCGGAAAATTTTGTCTTTGGCGTGGGCATAGTCGAGCAGGTCGTCGTAGCGGTCGAGGTGGTCTTCGGAAATATTCAGCACCACTGCGGCATCGGCGGCAAGATGGTCGGTGTTTTCAAGCTGGAAACTGGATAACTCGAGCACCCATACGTCCGCCGCTTTGCCGTCGCGCTGCATATAGGCTTCCAACACGGGCGTGCCGATATTGCCCGCCACCACGGTGTCCAGCCCACATTTTTCGCACAGATAACCGACCAAACTGGTAACGGTGGTTTTGCCGTTGCTGCCGGTGATGGCGATGATTTTGTCGCTTTTGCCTTTCAACTCGTGCGCCAGAATTTCCACGTCTCCCAACACCACGCCGCCGCTTTGCTTGAACGCTTCGATTTCAGGCACTCGCTCGCTGATGCCGGGGCTGAGGGCGAGAATATCGAAGCCGTGCGCCAAAGCATCTTTCAGACGGCCTGCATAGCAGCTTAAGCCGTTAAACCGCTGCTTCAATTCCGCCTCGCGTTCGGGTTTCAGACAGGCATCATAAGCCGCCACCTGCGCGCCCTGCTGCTGCAAAAACGCAATCATCGAAACACCCGTGCCGCCCAAGCCGGCGACTAGGATTTTTTTGTTTTGCCAGTTCATTTTATTACTCTGAATATGTCCGTCATACTCGGGCTTGACCCGAGTATCTTGTTATCTGCAAGGCCGTCTGAAAAACCTCCCCCCTGATATTTGGGAGATACTCGGGTCAAGCCCGAGTATGACGGTACAGAACAAGCTTGTCTGAAAAGGTAATGCCTTTGGCGAATCAATCACTAACCGATTATTTCCTGCCACAAATCCCGCCAATCCGGATTGTTTTTTTCAATCAATTCAAGTTTCCACTTTCTCAACCAATGTTTCATCGTATGCTCGCGTTGAATGGCGCTTTCCATTGTTTTATGCAATTCATACCACACCAACATTTCCAAATTGTAGCGGTCGGTAAAGCCTTTTACGATATGCTGCTTATGCTGATAAGCACGCTGTACTAAATTAGATGTCACGCCTAAATACAACACGCCGTTTTTGCGGTTGGCCATGATATAAACGGCCGGCTGCTTCATGTTATATCCTTATTTTTCAATTCGCCGTTTGAACACTCTTTAACTGCCAACTGCCACACACCCGTCTCAGCGGTCGTCATACTCGGGCTTAACCCGAGTATCTTGTTATCTGTCAGGCCGTCTGAAAAACCTTTCCCTACCGTTTGGGAGATACTCGGGTCAAGCCCGAGTATGACGCGCTATTTTTATATCTATCATTTTTTTCAGACGGCCTCAAAAACCCCCTCCACCCCAAACGCCTTCAACACCGCCGCCAACTCCGGCAGCCTATCTTCAGGATTCCCCGCCATCGGCGGCATGGGAGGTGCGTATTCCGGTTCGTTTTGGTTGCGCATCCAGTCGGCCAACACAAACAGACGCAGCAGCAGCGGTTCCGCCCACTCGGGTTTAACCGACAATTCCTGCAAGGCTTGAGCGAAACAGGCGATCCATTGGTTGCGCGTGTTCATGCTTACGGCAAAAGGAAAATGCCGCTGGCGCAAGCGCGGATGGCCGTGCGCCTGTTCGTACAGCGGCGGGCCGCCTAGCCAGCCGCTTAAAAATTGAAACAGACGTTCGCGGGCATAATCCAGCGTTTCGCCGTGTTGTTCGCGCAGTTCGGCGTATTGCGGCTCCAAGTCCATCAAATCATAGAAGCGGTCGGTCAATTCCCGCACGCCCGCTTCGCCGCCCAATAAGTTGTAGAAGGTTTGTTGTGTCATCTCTTTTCAAACGGCCTCAACGCACTTTCAGCGTGCTCAAACCAATCAGCACCAGCACAATGGTAATGATCCAAAAGCGCACCACCACCTGCGTTTCTTTCCAGCCTTTTTGTTCGTAATGGTGGTGAATCGGCGCCATCAGGAAAATGCGTTTTTTCGTTCGTTTGTACCAGCTCACCTGCAACATCACGGAAATGGCTTCGACCACAAACAGGCCGCCCATAATCACCAGCACGAACTCTTGGCGGATAATCACGGCCACGGTGCCGAGTGCCGCGCCCAAAGCCAACGCACCCACGTCGCCCATAAACACTTGCGCGGGGTAGGCGTTGAACCACAAAAAGCCCAAACATGCACCACACATGGCCGCGCAGAAAATCACCACTTCGTTCGCGCCCGCCACATACGGCTGCTGCAAATAGGCGGCAAATTCGGAGTGGCCGCTGGCGTAGGCAAAAATCGCCAAACCGCCCGCCACCAGCACCACGGGGAAAGCGGCCAAACCGTCCAAGCCGTCGGTAAGGTTCACGGCGTTGGACGTGCCGACGATGGTTAGATAAGCCAACACCACAAAGCCGAACACGCCCAGCGGCAAGGCGACTTGTTTGAAGAAAGGCACAATCAGAATATTGTTGGCCGAATTCTGCGCCACATAAAACAGCAGCAAGCCCGCCGCCAGTGCCACGCCCGACTGCCACACCATTTTGAACCGCGCCGACACGCCGTTCGGGTCTTTATAAACCACTTTGCGCCAGTCGTCGTAAAAACCCAGCGCACCGGTAGCCAGCAGCACCAGCAGCAGAATCCAGATGTAGATGTTGCCGAGATTGCCCCATAACAGTGTGGACACGGTAATCGCAGTAAGAATCAGCGAGCCGCCCATCGTGGGCGTGCCGGTTTTAATCAGGTGGGTTTGCGGCCCGTCGTGGCGCACGGCCTGGCCGACTTTCAACTCGGTAAGCTTGCGGATGGTCCACGGGCCGAGCAGGAGTGAAAAGACCAAAGCGGTCAATGCCGACATCACGGCGCGGAATGTGGTGTATTGAAAAACGTTCAGCGCGGAAATCCAGTCGCTGAAGTGTGCTAACCATAGAAACATGGGGTTTACTTCCTTTTTTGTTGTCGTGTTTTTATGTTGTTCAGGCCGTCTGAAAAAGCTTCAAATATTTTCAAACCTGTTTTCAGACAGGCATTTTATTGATCGGTTTTGCGCTCCATCACGCATATCGGATAATCCCCGGGCTGCTTGCCGCCGCCCAAATCCAGACATAAATCATCATAAACATAGGCTTGGAATTTCATGCCTGCGTAAAAAGCGGCCATCAAAGCAGCGAGGAAAATAATGGTTTTGAGTATTTTGTTCATATTTAAGATTTTTGAATTTAATTTCCTATTCATCCAAAGGCATAAAAGCTTCGTCTTCGATAATCAGCCCTATTAAACCGTTTTCACAACGGATTTCGACAAACCGATCGGTTTTTCCATATTTTTCATTACCTAAAAAACAGACACTTCCTTTGGGTATCATGAAATCTACAGTTGATAAGTCCACCTCACCCGTATCAGATATACTGTAAGCCGCATCTGTACTGTTATATCCATGTACGTCTCTTAACGCTTTTACTTTGATTTCTTGTGAATGGCACGCACCCAACAGGAAAAATATCATGCAAAAGTATTGCTTCATTTGATGGGCTACCCAGACTTTCATTTAAAAAACTATCCGAGGCTGTTTTAGGCTATATCTCTCTAATTCATTTACTCCGCAGGCTTGAAGGCTTCGTCTTCAATGACCAGTCCTTTAAGCCCATTTTCACAACGAATTTCTACAAACCGATCGGTTTTACCATATTTTTCTTCGCCTAAAAAACATATGCTTCCCTTGGGAATAACAAAATCCACAAGGCTGTAAGCCGCATCTGTACTGTTATATCCATGTACGTCTCTTAACGCTTTTACTTTGATTTCTTGTGAATGGCACGCACCCAACAGGAAAAATATCATGCAAAAATATTTTTTCATTTTTTAGGATAAATCCTTCTTTTAATTACTCGAGGAGATTTATTTAAGCCATCCATTATGTCTGAAGGAGAAAGCATTCCACCTAAGCTCCAACGAGGATCAACTATAAGAATATCAGTTACACCAAATACATTTGCCATAGCAGAAGAGCAACTATTATTAATCAAATTGTATGGTTTATTATCTTTTCTCTGCTTTTGTATCTCTCTTAAAATTGCGTTTTTCTCTTCCTTAGTAACAGCCAAAGTATAGCCCCAAGTATCTCTATGCATTCTTGACTGTTGCCTAAGTACATAGTTTACCTTGTGGTCGACATCCCAAGCTCTAACCGCTCTTCCATAAACAGTTCCGTCAATATCAACTGCAACATGTCCAAATTGAGAACCCATATGCCGCAAACTTGAATCACTAACTAAGATTTCGACTGTTTCTTCCATAAAATACTCCACGCATAAATATAATTAAAGTGATAAATAACTAAAAACTGCTTACTTCTTATTTACTCTCATTAATCAACGCCTCAACCACTTCTTCCATCTTCATAAAGCGCGAGCCTTTTACCAACACATTCGCCCCTTGCGGCAAATCGTGTGCCAGCACTTGAATCAGCGGGTCTTTGTCGGCAAACCACAGGCCGTTGCCGCCGAAGGTTTCCGCCGCGTGTGCGCTGTCATTGCCGACAAAATAGGCCGCTTCGATGGCTTTGTTGCGTGCGTATGCGCCCACTTCGGCGTGCATGGCGGCGGTTTCGTCTTCGCCGAGTTCGCCCATATCGCCCATCACAAACACGCGCGGGGCGGGGAGTTGGGCGAGCACGTCGATAGCGGCTTTCATGCTGTCGGGGTTGGCGTTGTAGGTGTCGTCGAGCACGGTTGTGCCTTTGATGCCTTTTTTGATATTCAGACGGCCTTTGATGTTGGCAAAACCGGCGAGGCCGTCTGAAATTTCTTGCAGGCTCAATCCGGCTGCTTGGGCGAGCGCGGCGGCGGCCACGGCGTTGTGGACGTTGTGTTTGCCGGGCACGGGCAGTTTGACGGCGGCGCGCTGGTCGCCGCACACCAAATCAAATTCGCACGACAATGGATTCAACACGATATTTTCCGCATGGATACCGCCCTCTTCCGCGCCGAAAGTTTGGCATTTCAAGCCTTGTGTTGCGGCTTGGAAAACAGCGGCATTCGGGTCTTGGCAGGGAATCAGGGCGAGGCCGTCTGAATCCAGCCCTTGATAAATCTCGCTTTTGGCTTTGGCAATATCGCCCACGCCGTCGAAGCCGCAGCCGACATGGGCGCGCAGGGCGTTGTTGACGAGCGCGACATCGGGCTTGGCAATGCGGGTAAGCCCGGCCAACTCGCCGAAGTGGTTCATGCCCATTTCAATCACGGCATAGCGGTGCGCGGGCGTGAGCTTGAGCAGAGTGAGCGGCAGGCCGATATGGTTGTTGAAATTACCCGCCGTCGCCAGCACGGCCTCTTCGCCGAAACGGTGGCGCAACACGGCGGCCAGCATTTCTTTGACGGTGGTTTTGCCGGATGAGCCGGTAATGCCGAACACAAACGGGTTGATATTTTCCCGCCACGCGCGCGCCAAATCTTGCAGGGCTTTGAGCGTATCGGCCACTTTCAACGCACCCGGCAGCGCGGCGCAATCTTCACGCGACACCACGGCCGCGGCCGCGCCTTTTGCCAATACGTCTGCCACAAAATCATGTGCGTCGAAGCGTTCGCCCGCCAGCGCGAAAAAGACATCGCCGCTTTGAATATCACGACTGTCGGTAACGATACGTTTGACGGTTTGGTTTTCAGACGGCATCGGGAGGTTTATGGTTTGGCAGATAAAAGATAGATTTAAAGTATTCATCATTATTCAATTAATTTGTATTTTCAGACGGCCTGAAATATCGGAAAAATAGAGTAATTCAGCTTTTATATTGAAGTTTTCCATTTTCCACTTTGATATGCTTTTTAGTTTGCAAACGGGTAAGCAGCAATTCTATTTCACCGTCTTTTAAACCTAATGATTTTTCTTGCGATTTGAGAATATTACGCAAACCGCTTAATTTAGTCGGGCGATTCTTTTTACTCAGTAAAGCCAGTATTTTCTGCCAAACAGATGTATTAGGCTGATACGCTGTCATCTTCGACTCCGTTTGAGGCAACACTTCTATTTTTTCAGACGGCATAAACGGTGCATAAATGATTTTGCTTTGTTTTATTCTAATCAACTGCCGTTTTTCAAGGCTGCTGGCAAACTGCTGCATAGAATGACTATCTGCCTCAATACCGAAACCGGCCAAACTGCTTCGTATAACGTTGTATAGTTTTTCCAATGTTTTAGCCTTGCTCGATAAGGCTCTTTCTTCAATTTTTTTCAAAATAAATTCAGCATCAAGATGATAGGTCAGCAAACCATCAGGTTGTTTCTCTATCAAGCCTTTTTTCAATAATGCGGCTACCAGATTCTCAGCTTGTGTTTGACGCAATTCATCTGTGTAATTTGTCCATTGATCTGCCAAGATAATATTTTGAATCCTGCTGACCAAATTACCGTAACTGCGCGGCAGAAACGCTTGCGGTTCCCTCAACGCCTGCATGACCAAGAATAAATCTTTCGTCGAATAACCGCCCGATTGAATTTGATTTTCTGACGCGCTTTCCGCTGACCCGGCAGCAATTTTAGGAATCACAATTTCAGAAGGCTTAGATGTATTCGGCAGAAGCTGAATATCATCCAGACTGACCAGCCGCACTATCCCGTTTGCCAATCCGTTATCCTGTATATGTTCTATCAGGACATCATAGCCACCATCTTTGGAAAGAATACCGATAAGTGCCTGAGGATCTTGCTCGGTAATTTTGCCGAGATAAAAACTCAGGTAAAAATCCAAAGCATTTTTACCTGCTTTTGCTACACGCACAAAATGAACATTTTTACCAAAACGGCACAAAGATTCGCAAAGTTCCAAAGCAATGTTTTTCTGTTGGTTCACTCCAAGAAAAAGCCAAATATGGGTATTTTCTTCATTCAGCTTGTTTAAATTTTCCGGTCGAATGTTTTCAAAATCAATCAGTAAGTGATTCATAATTCCCCTTTTATTATTTAGTAACATTATTTATTTTATATATTTTTCAGACGGCCTATCTACTCTGATCAATCAACGGATAAGGATTCACCGCTCCGCCCGGCAGGTAAACACCGTAATGCAGATGGGGGCGGGTATTTTTAGCATTGCCGGTTTTACCGACATAGCCGATCACTTCGCCCGCTTTCACGCGGCGGTAGAGTTTGCGGCCGGCGAATTTGTCTAGGTGGGCGTAATAATGCCACGCGCCCGGGCCTTGTATGCCGATCACTTTGCCGCCCAAGCGGTTTTTGCCGAGTTTGGTAACAATGCCTGCGGTGGTGCTGCGTACCGGCGTGCCTGTTTTGGCGAAAATATCCACGCCTTCGTGTTTGCGGCCGCCGCTGCGCGGTGCATGCCAACTGTCGTCGAAAGAGTGGCCTTTAACGGGGTTGATCAGGCTTTGCTCGGTAGGTGCGGGCATGGCTCTGAGTGCGGCTAATTCTTGGGTTGGCCGCGGGGCGTGTTTGGTTTGGCAGCCCCATATAAAGACTAAGCCGATAACGCACAATATCCGGCCACTGTACTTCGACATCATTTGGTTAACATCCTTTCTTTTATTCAGACGGCCTTTGAGTTAGGAAGAGGCCGTCTGAAAAAGTTGCCTGTCTTACTACATAGTGTCCCGTATATGTTTCATTAACGTTTTCGGCGTAGCAAACGTTAATTCATACATACTGCTTAAGGCAGCGGCTTGGGTAGCTTCCAAATCCGTTGCCAATACGATAAACCGCTCGGCAGGCAGGTTCAGCCTTTTTTTCAAACGTACGTATTTTTCAATGTCTTTGCGGAACTCGCCCGACTTGCATTCAATAATCAACGGCGGCTGCCCAAGCGGCATAAACACCACATCCAACTCATAAATATCTTCATTGCCAAACTTGATTTTTACATTGCGAGCACAAGAAAAAGCATAGGCTTTGCCCCGCTGCTTGGCCTCGGTTAGCATTTTTCCCAAAACGTACCACTCCAGCCAACCACCGCTAAAGAAATGTTTGATGGCCGCAGCTTTTTGTAAATTCAACCGGATAACTTTTTCCTGTTTTTGATAAAAATATTTCGCAAACAATGTGTGGCTGTAAAACTGACGGCACAGATTATTGATTAATTGCGCATCTTTTTGCGCCATTTTGCCGACATCAATGTTGATGCCGGTATGGCTGTTGCGGTATGCCCATCCAATACGCCCTAAAATGTCTTTGGTAATGTGGTATTTATCGCCGATTTCTGCTGCAGCCTCATCGAAATAACCGCTCATATCCACTGCGGAATAATCAAACGTAGGCATAATATTTTGCTTAAAAAACCATTGTTTCAGCGGCTCATGCTGTTCTGCCGTAGCTAATACATCGGTGGCGGCAAGGTTTACACCTATCAATAAATTACTTTGCTCATGTTCCGCTTGCTGTGCTTGTTGCTGATTATGCTCTTCTGTGGATTCCTGCTCTTGGATTTTTAAAGCCTGCAACTCCCGATTTACCGCAAAATAACGCTCTAAAAGTTTTTGAACAAAAAACAAAGTGTCGTAAACCTTATTGGGTGCATGACATTTAGGACAACCTACTTCCGCCATATTCGGCTGCCAAGCATGTTCTGCCAAATATCCACATTTGTTGCAACGATAAATACCCATACGTTTTCCTTTCCGTTTTGTTTAGTGAGTTTTAAATATTTTTATTGTTCAGACAGCCTTTTCAGACAGGCATTTGAAATATGCCCATACTAAGGCCGTCTGAAAGCGAACTTTGTGAGCTTCGCCAAAACTACCTTCCCGCCAAAGCTTTCTGCGCTTCGTCGAAATCGGAAAAATAGTGCTTCTGACCCTGCACGTCCTGATAGGTTTCGTGGCCTTTGCCGGCAATCAGGATGATGTCGTTGGCGGCGGCGTGTTTAACCGCGTATTCGATGGCCGAGCGGCGGTCTGTTTCGACGTGTTCGGGGTAGGGTACGGCGGGGAGGATGTCGTTGATGATGTCGGCAGGCTCTTCCATGCGCGGGTTGTCGCTGGTCACGACGACTTTATCCGCGCCGGCTACGGCAGCCGCGCCCATCAGCGGGCGTTTGCCTTTGTCGCGGTTGCCGCCGCAGCCGAACACGCACCACAGGTTTGCGCCTTGCGGTTTGATTTCCTGCAAGGTGGCAAGTGCTTTTTCGAGGGCATCGGGGGTGTGGGCGTAATCGACGACGACAAGCGGTTTGCCGGGGTTCATGATGCAGTCCATACGCCCGGTGGCGGGGCGGATTTGGGCAAGCACGCGCAATACTTCGTCCAACGGGTAGCCCGCCGACCACAATACGCCGACGCACGAAGCGAGGTTTTGGGCGTTGAAGCGGCCGAGCAAGCGGGTTTTGACTTCGCCGCTGCCCCACGGGGTGTCGAGCTGCACGGTCATGCCGTCTGAAGAGGCGGTGAATCGGGTGATGCGGATGTCGGCTTGTTCTGCAAAGCCGTAGCCGTACACGTTTAATTTGGGGCGTTCTGTTTTCAGACGGCCTGCCAGCGCTGCGCCGAACGGGTCGTCCACATTAATCACGGCGTGTTGCAAACCTTGCCAGTAAAACAGGCGGGATTTGATTTCGCCGTAGGATTCCATGCTGCCGTGGTAGTCGAGATGGTCGCGGGTGAGGTTGGTGAACACGGCCGTCTGAAAAGGCACGCCGTTCACGCGGAATTGGTCGAGGCCGTGGCTGGACACTTCCATCGCTACGGCTTTTGCGCCTTGCTGTTTGAACCGGTGCAGCAGGGTTTGCACGGAAACGGGATCGGGCGTGGTGTGGGTGGCTTCCTGCAATTCGCCCCAGAAACCGTTGCCGACGGTGCCGATGATGGCGCATTTTTCATTTAGCAAATCAGCCACCTGCGCCAGCCATTGAGTAACGGAGGTTTTGCCGTTGGTACCGGTTACGCCCCACACTTTGAGGCCGTCTGAAAGATTGCCGTACACTTGGGCGGCGACGATTCCGGCGCGGGTTTTCAGGTTTTTAATGCCTTGATTGGGCACGTTCCATTCGGGATTCCACGCGAATTTGCCGTCGTCATCCCAAAAAACAAAAGCCGCGCCGTTGGCAACGGCAGCGGGGATATACTCGCGCCCGTCGGTGTATTCGCCCTGACAGGCAATGAAAATGTCGCCTTGTTTGATTTTACGGCTGTCTGAATGCAACAAACGCCCTGCTGCGTTTTCACACAGCAAGGGCGGTAAGTCGGTTTCAGCTAAAGGAACTAAGTCGCTGAACATATTAAAATTTCTCTTAAATTCATAAGGTTTGGTTGGTTTTTTCAGCAACGTGGATTGTGGTTGTGTTGGTCAACTGCTTGGTAGGCGCCACGCCCAAAATGTTCAAGCTGCCCGACATCACACTCTTAAATACCGGGCCGGCTACCGTGCCGCCGTAATAGCCGTTTTTGGTGGGTTCATCCACATTCACAGCCACAATCACGCGCGGATTTTCTGCCGGTGCGAAACCGACAAACGTTGCCATATGTTTGTCATTGGCATAGCGGCCGTTAACCAATTTGCGCGCCGTACCGGTTTTCGCTGCCACATTAAAGCCTTCTACCGAACCGGCAGTGCCCGTGCCGCCCGGCTCCGTTACGGAAACCATGATTTTACGCATCAACGCTGCGGTTTCGGGTTTAATCACCTGCTCGCCTTTCGGCGCCATCAACTGCTTCTCAAAGCTGATAGGCAACAAACGGCCATCAGTGGTAAACACAGTGTAAGAACGGGCAAGCTGCAAAAGACTGGTTTGCAAGCCGTAACCGAACGACATCGTTGCCTGACTAAACGGCTGCCAGCGTTTCCAGTTATGCAAAATACCGGCGGTTTCTCCCGGAAAACCCGAATGCATGCGCTTACCAATGCCTACGCTGCTGTAAAACTCATACATTTCCTGCGGGCTGAACATCGCAGAAAGTTTGCTGGTGCCCACATTAGAAGACTTCTGCATAATGCCGCGCAAATTCAAGGCTGCATACACATGGGTATCGCGCACCACATTACCGCCGATTGAATAAGGATGCGTGTTAAACCAAGATGCTTCGTTTACTTTGCCGGAATCGATGGCTTTTGCAATCGGGAAAGGCTTCATGGTTGAACCGGGCTCGATCATATCGGTTACCGCGCGGTTGCGGCGCTGCTCGCTGCTGGCTTGGCCGGGGCGGTTCGGATCATAAGCAGGGCTGTTGACCAAAGCGAGAATTTCACCGGTTTTCGCGTCCAACACAACAGCGCTGCCTGCTTTGGCTTTGTGATGGTCGATGGCTTTATTCAACTCGTCATAGGCAAGCGTTTGGATCCGCTGGTCAAGCGACAAAACCAAGTCATTGCCGTTTTTCGGGTCGCTGTTGCGTGGTGAATCCAAGCTATCGACAATATTGCCTTTATTATCGCGCAAAACCACTTTGGCGCCGTTAACGCCGCGCAATTCTTCTTCGCGCGAAAGTTCCAAGCCTTCCTGGCCTTTGCCGTCGATATTGGTAAAACCAATTACATGCGCAAAGAGATTACCCATAGGGTATTGACGCTTGGCTTCTTTTTGGAATGCCAAACCCTTAATCCCCAAATCTTCTATCTGCTTTGCCACTTCATGCGGCAACTGGCGCTTGATATATATGAAGTCTTTATCTTTTTTCGACAGCTTGTCCTCAACTTCGCTCTCAGGCATACCTAGCAATTTCGCCAGTTTGATGATTTGCGCATTAGTCGGCATCTCATCCATTGCCGAAGGAATGGCATACAGCGATTCCGTAGGTGCGCTTAGAGCAAGCGTGGCGCCGTTTCTATCGGAAATCATGCCCCGTGAAGCCGTAAGCGCAACGGTGCGCACAAAACGGCGATCCCCCTGATCTTTCAGAAAAGCATGTTCGCTGGTTTGCAGATAAACGCCCCGACCGATTAAGGCCACGAAAGCCACTGCCAAACCGCCAAGCACAAACAGGATACGACCGTTGGTGCCGATTCCTTTCGGTACCTTAGGCTGTTTGGCCAGCATTTTGGGTTTATATTCGTTTTTGATTAACATGCAACTATTCTCTAAAATTATTTTACTTCCACGATTTGTGTATCCTCTTGAGCGGGCGGACGGAGGTTTTGTTCTTTTGCCGCCACCTTAATCAGCTGGTGGTTCGCCAACTTGGCCTGCTCGAATTTCAAACGGGCATATTCCTGCTCCAGCACCGTTTTTTGCTTCTGCGCTTTATCCAGTGCGATAAAATACTGGCGCGACTGGTTTTGCACGGTTACCACTGACACACCGGATACCAAGGCCAATGCCAGCAGCAAAATATTCAACTTATTCATATCAACTTTTTCAGACAGGCATAGTACCCTGCCCTGATTTTATGCATCTTGTTCAAACACGCCGCTTGTGCGCTCCGCCACACGCAACACCGCAGAGCGCGCGCGGGGATTCATTCTGATTTCTTCATCCGAAGGCTTAACAGCCTTACCGATTGCCTTCAAAGGAGGCTGCGGCAAATCTGCTTCCCTTATCGCTGCCCACTTAGGCAGCGGAGCATGAGTGGAATACTGCTTGATAAACTGCTTCACGATACGGTCTTCCAACGAGTGAAACGCAATCACAGCCAGCCTGCCGCCTTCATTTAATCTTGCCACCACTTGCGGCAGCACCGCCTTTACCTCTTCAAGCTCACGGTTGATGAAAATCCGAACGGCTTGGAACGTCCGGGTCGCCGGATCTTGGCCGCGCTCACGAGTACGGACGGCTTGTGCCACGAGTTTCGCCAGCTTGCCGGTTGTATCAATAGGGCTTTCCTCGCGTTGCAAAACAATGGCGCGCGCAATCTGGCGACTAAACCGCTCTTCACCATAATTCTTAATCACCTCATGTAATTCTTGCTCTTGGGCCACCGCAATCCATTCGGCGGCCGACATACCCCGCGTCGTATCCATCCGCATATCCAGTGGCGCATCATAACGGAAGCTGAAACCGCGCGCGCCGTCGTCAATCTGCGGGGAAGAAATGCCCAAATCAAACAAAGCACCGTCAATTTTATTTATACCCAGTTCATTCAAGGCTGTCTGAAACGTGGCAAAACCGTTATGCACCACGCTCACGCGCTTATCCTGCTCCGCCAGCGCCTGCGCCACAGCAATTGCCTGCGGGTCTTTATCAAACACCACCAAACGGCCCGCCTCACCCAGCTTCGACAAAATCAGGCGGGAATGCCCTCCCCTACCGAAAGTGCCGTCTACATAAATGCCGTTTTCACGAACTGCCAAAGCATCCACCGCCTCGTTCAGCAAAACGGTTACATGCTGAAATGCCGCCTGCTCCGTCATAGCTGCAAATCCGTTTGCGCCAATTCCATTTCCAGATCTTCAGGATCAGCATCCAAGGCCTGCTCCATTTCAGCTTCCCAATGCTCACGCCCCCAAAGCTCCAAGCGGTTGGCGCGACCAACCAGAGTGACTTCTTTATCGAAATCAACGCGTTTTCTCAAATTGGCAGGCAGCAGGATGCGGCCGGCTCCATCCAACTCCAAAGTATCGGCATTGTGCAAAAGCAGGTTTTGATAACGCTGCAACACAGGTTTCCCGGCCACAGGCAAAGCCAAAAGCTGCGCTGCCACGCCCTCCCAAACACTTTCGGGATAAATCAGCATGCGGCTGCGCGAATCCAACGTAACCACCACAGAAGGCGTATAGCGGCGCAGCAAAAGCTCGCGGAACTTGGCAGGAATCGCCAACCGCCCTTTGCTGTCTATGCTTAATTCATGAACGCCGCCAAACAAAATGCTTTCTCCTAAGGCCGGAATAATATTCTTTTGGGATTTTGGTGCACTTTAATACACTTTACCCCACTTTGTGACACTATAAAAAAAAACTTCTTATTGGTCAAACGCATACAATCCAAAAAAACAACCGCTCAGACAAGCACTTACCTTTCATTACTGACACACACTCTATCCTTACACGCCAACCCCGCATGAAAAACCCAACAAACACTTACACATAGGCAAAATGCCTGTCTGAAAAGGCTAATCAGCGGGGCATACACAGCAAACAGCTTCACACGTTATAATAAGAACAAACACTCTTATTTTTACAAAATATAACACTATGAAAACAACACTTCCGCCACCATCCGCAGAGGCGGCTGCCGCCAGCGAGCAATTGCAAACCATCATCCGCGAAGAAATCCAAGCCCAAAACGGCTGGATTCCGTTTTCCCGCTTCATGCAGCTGGCGCTTTACTCCCCCCGATACGGCTACTACACCGGCGGTGCTCACAAAATCGGCGCAGCAGGCGACTTCATCACTGCACCCACCCTCACCCCGCTATTCGGGCAGACACTCGCCCGACAGCTCAACGCCCTTTTACCCCAAACCGAAGGCAACCTCTACGAATTCGGTGCAGGCACTGGCGACTTGGCCGCCGTATTGCTGCAAAGCTGCGCCGACACCTTATCGCACTACTACATCATCGAACTTTCGCCCGAGCTTGCGGAGCGCCAAAAACAGCACATCGCCGCAACCGCGCCCGAACATGCCGGTAAAGTTACCCACCTCAGCGCCTTACCCGAACAATTCAACGGCATCATCATCGGCAACGAGGTGCTGGACGCCATGCCGTGCGAACTCATTCAATACAGCAGCCCACATTACCAGCGCCTCGGCGTCAGCCTTTCAGACAGGCATTTCACCCTCACGCCCCAAGCGCTCGAACAACCCGGGCTGCAAGCCGCTGCCGCACAATACATTCCGCCGCAGCAAGGCTACACCAGCGAGCTGCATCCGGAGCAATACGCATTTGTGCACACCTTGGGCGAACGCTTGGCGCGCGGCGCCGTCATCCTGATTGATTACGGTTTCGACGCCGCCCAGTATTACCACCCTCAGCGCAGCGAAGGCACGCTCATCGGCCACTACCGCCACCACAGCATTCACGATCCTTTTTTCAACATCGGCCTCACCGACCTGACCGCCCACGTCAACTTTACCGACATCGCCCAAGCCGGCACCGACGCCGGCCTCGACCTCATCGGCTACACCACGCAGGCCGCGTTTTTACTGAACTTAGGCATCACCGAATTGCTGGCGGAAACTTTCCCGCCGCAGGCAACCGCCTCGCCCGACTACATCCGCGAAGCCGCCAACCTGCACAAACTGACCGCCCAGCACGAAATGGGCGAATTATTCAAAGTTATCGCATTCGGGCGGGAAATCGACGTAGATTGGCAGGGCTTTGCCTTCGGCGATATCTGCCACAAGCTGTAAACTGTCCAACCGTCAAACATGCCTGTCTGAAAACCGCCGGCGCACGTTCAGACAGGTATTATTTTCAATAAAATCAAATAATAATAAAAACACACCAAAATACTGTTTGACAAAATCGGAGCAAACCATTAAATTACGCCCTCTCAAACAAGGCGAATTAGCTCAGTCGGTTAGAGCAGAGGAATCATAATCCTTGTGTCCGGGGTTCGAGTCCCTGATTCGCCACCAAATTCCGGGGGTATAGCTCAGTTGGTAGAGCGCTTGCATGGCATGCAAGAGGTCAGCGGTTCGATCCCGCTTACCTCCACCAGTGAAACAAAATCGAAGCCTGCTGAACATCAGCAGGCTTTATTCATTTCCGTATTTCTTGAAGCGTGTTCCTATAACAAATAAACTTCTTTTTGATACAGGGCAGCAATAACGGCGCACAAGTTAAGTTTATTTGCCATATACATCCATGCCTGTCTGAAACCGGTTTCAGACAGGCATTTATTTATGCTGAAAACATGGCATAATAATCCAAAAATCATAACAAAAAGCCTGAATATAAAAGGAAACAAGGAGAAAACCTATGGAGCGTTTCGACTTCGGCTATGCCCCCTACGACAGCCTGAACAGCCAGCAGCGCCGCATTTTGCAGGAAGCGGTGGACATTGCGTTTTTCGATGAAGACACCTGCATTATCGAGCCGCAGCAGCCGATTGAGCATCTATATGTGGTGATCAAAGGCTTAATCAAAGAAATCAATAAAGACGGAGAAGTGGTGGCGCTGTATCACGCGCACGACACGTTTGAAGCCCGCGCATTGGTGGAAGGCGCGAGCCAAAACCGCTTTGTGGTGGCGGAAGAAGCTTTGGTTTATCTGATTCCGAAAAAAGTGGTAACCGAGCTGGTGGAATCGAATGCACAATTCGGTGCTTATTTTTACGCCTCGGTAGCGGAAAAGCTGGCCAGCTTGTCGGGCAACAAGAGCGAGGAAGAGTTTGCCAGCCTGTTTACCGCCCGCGTACGCGATGCCTACCGCCAAAACAGCGTTTGGCTGGACGGCAATGCCAGCATTTTAGAGGCAGCCGTCGCCATGAAAGAAGGCAAAACCAAATCGCTGCTGATCCGCCATGAAGGCCGCGTGGGGCTGTTTACAGAGTCGATGTTCCGCAATATTTTGATTGACGGCATCCCTTCAAGCGAAGCCGTACATAAATTGACAACGTTTGATCTAATCAGCGTGGACATCGACGACTTCGTGTTCAACGCCCTGCTGCGCATGATGGAGTTTTATATCCAACGGGTGGTGGTTACCGAACACGGCGAGGTTATCGGCTCACTGGAGCAGATAGACGTATTGGCTTATGTATCCAACCACAGCCATTTGGTAGCACAACGTTTGGAACGTGCCGACAGCATCGACGATTTGGTGGGCATCGCGCAACAAATGACCGAATCTATCCGCGCGCTGCGTAAAAACGGCGTGCGTGCGCCGCAACTGGCGCAACTGATGCAGGTATTAAACTCCAGCCTGTTTGAGAAAGCCTGGCGGCTGATTGCTTCGCCCGAACTATATGAAAACTCCTGTCTGATAGTGATGGGTTCTGAGGGGCGCGGCGAACAAGTGTTGAAAACCGATCAGGATAATGCGCTGATTCTGCGTGAGGGGTTTGACCAAGCTGAAGCCGCAGCAGCAGCCGAACAATTTTCAGACACGCTTTCCCGGCTGGGCTATCCGCCTTGCAAAGGCAAAATCATGGTTAACAATCCTGAATGGCGCAAGCCTGTCAATGAATTCAAAAGCATGGTTGCCGGCTGGGTGCGCTCGCCAAGCCCTGCTTCCATGATGAATCTGGCGATTTTTATCGATGCCAAAGCGGTGGCGGGCGACGCTTCGCTGCTGGCGGAAGTGAACGCGCATTTGCGCAAATATTTGGGCAACGATGTGGGCATGTTAATGACGTTTGCCCGCGCGGTAGAACAGTTCGACAGCCACGAACAAGGCTTTTTCTCACAGCTTTTGCGGCGCGACCGCCAGGAAAAAATGGACATCAAAAAAATGGGGCTGTTTCCCGTGGTACACGGTGTGCGGGCGCTGGCTCTGGAAGCGCGTATCGAAGATACCGGCACGTTCGACCGCCTGCAAAAACTGGCGCAGATGAACGTTATCGACGAGCATTTGGCCAAAGATGTGGCCGAAGCGCTGCGCTATCTGATGGAAATGCGCCTCAAATCCGGCCTTTTGGGCATGCACAATGGCCATGTTACCGAGCCAAACCAAGTGGATTTGCAAAGCCTTACCACGCTCGAGCGCGATTTGCTCAAAGAGGCGCTGCAAGTGGTTAAGCGCTTCAAAAGCGTGGTCCGCCACCATTTCCATTTAAACACTTAGGAGCGCGGCGATGGGTATTTTCGATACATTCAAACGCAACCGCAACCGCCGCAAACTGACTGATCCGAGCTTTGATTTTTTGTTCGACGGGCACCCCGACGAGCTGGTGAGTTTCGATTGCGAAACCACCAGCCTGGATGTGAAAGAAGCGGAAATTATTTCCATCGGCGCGGTAAAAATCCGCGGCAATAAGATACTTACCAGCGATGCGTTTTATGTGCTGGTTAAGCCTGAAGGCATCATGGAGGCATCCAACGTTACCATCCACGGCCTGCGTCCCAAAGATTTGAGCAACGGCTTACCGGTAGAGGAAGCATTGCGCCTGTTTCTGAATTTTATCGGCGGCAGGCCGGTGGTGGGTTATTTTCTGGAATACGATGTGGCGATGGTGAATAAATTCCTCAAACCCATGCTCGGCATCCAGCTACCCAACCGGCAAATTGAAGTTTCGAGTATTTACTACCGGCAGGAAGTCAGAAAGAAATTTTACGACAGCTATGTCGACATGCGCATGGCGCCGATGATTAAAAAACTCGGTATCCCCGATCTGCCGCGCCACGATGCGATGAACGATTCGATTAATGTGGCGATGATGTATCTGGCGCTGCAAGCCCGCGGCAGGCGGTAGGCATCGGTATGCTGCGAAAAATGTTCCGGCTGCTGCTCAATAGCCTGCTTGCCCTTTTGTTTCTCGCCGGCGTTTACTTTGCCTCGGCATGGATACTCGGCCGCATTCCTGTGAATAACGAGCGCGTCGAACAAGGCGATATCACCATTTTTCTGCTTTCCAATGGCATACACGTTGATATTGCCATGCCGCTGACCAGCAGAGAATTCGACTGGCGCACAGTCATATCTCCCGCTGATACAGGTAATCCGCACACCCCGTCCGATTATGTAGCGCTTGGCTGGGGAGACCGCGCTTTTTATCTAGACACACCACGTTGGGCGGATTTAACTGCCTCCACCGCATTCAAAGCGCTCACCGGCCTGAGCCGCACCGCCGTGCACGCCACGTTTTCCCCTAAACCGCAGGTCGGCATCCACAGCATCCCGATCCGGATTCAGCCTGCCGAATACCGGAAACTCATCAACAGCATCCTGCCCCAATTCCAATACAGAAACGGCCGCGCCATCGCCATTGCAGGCAGAGGATACAGCGGCTACGATGTGTTTTACGAAGCACAGGGCAGATACAGCCTTTTTGTTACCTGCAACACTTGGGCCAATACGCATTTGAAAAACAGCGGCTTGAAAAGCGTGGTTTGGACACCTTTTTCAGGCGCCGTCATGGATGTTTACCGCAAATAAACCAATGCCTGTCTGAAAACGGTCTTATGGCGGATAAGCGGTTTGACCGCAGCCTCACAAAAACCCGCATTGCTTTTTTTCAGACAGACCTTGGCTCCTAATCTTCTTGCAAACCATTATTTCCCGACATTCGCAACAAATCTACTGGCTTGTAAAATCCTGTTAGGTTATGATTTGGGTTTTGTTAAAACCGGCTTTCAGACAGGCATTTAACGTTTCCTTCCCAAGCAGGCCGGCAAACGCCTACACGCCTTAAAGCGGTTTTAACTGTAAAACCTTATCAAAAGCATTGGAGAAACTGAACAATGAATGCAGTAGTGATTGCCGTGGTTATCATGCTGGCTTTATCCGTCGCCCGGGTGCACGTAGTGCTCAGCCTGGTGGTGGGTGCGTTTGTCGGCGGCCTGGTGGCGGGCTTGCCGCTTGCCAATGTGAGCAACGCTGCGGGGGAAGTGGTCACCAAAGGCGTGATGACCCATTTTCAAGACGGCTTGGCGGGCGGCGCCAAAATCGCGCTTTCCTACGCCATGCTCGGGGCGTTTGCCATGGCGATAACCCACTCCGGCCTACCGCAGCAGCTAGCGGGCGTGGTGGTTCGCAAACTCGACGGCGGAAAGCAGCCCGACCATATTTCTGCGGCCGCAGGCTCGGTGAAATGGCTTATCCTGCTGGCCATTTTGGTGATGGGTATTCTCAGTCAAAACGTCGTGCCCATCCACATTGCCTTTATTCCGATGATTATTCCGCCGCTTTTATTGGTGTTTAACCGGCTGCAAGTCGACCGCCGCCTGGTTGCCTGCGTAATCACTTTCGGCTTGGTAACCACTTATATGTTCCTGCCTTACGGCTTCGGCGCCATTTTCTTAAACAAAATCCTGCTGGCCAATATCGAATCCTCCGGCCTGAGCGTGCAGGGCATCAATGTGATGCACGCTATGGCGATTCCGGCGCTCGGAATGCTGTGCGGCCTGATTCTTGCGTTTTTCCACTATCGCAAACCGCGTGTTTATGAAAACAAGCAGGTCGATATCGAAAGCAACGAAGCCGCCGCGCGCCAGCCTAAAGCTTCGGGCTACCGCAGCCTGGTGGCGGCTTTGGCCATTTTGGTGTGTTTCGCCATCCAATTAATTTACGACGATGCGCTGCTTTTGGGCGCGATGGTGGGCTTTGCCGTGTTTATGGCGCTGGGCGTGGTGCGCCGCGATGAAGCCAATGATGTGTTCGGCGCGGGCATCAAAATGATGGCCATGATCGGCTTTATCATGATTGCCGCACAGGGTTTTGCCGCTGTAATGAAAGCCACAGGCGAAATCCAGCCGCTGGTTGACGCCAGCGCAGCCATGTTCTCCGGCAACAAAGCCATGGCAGCTTTGGCTATGTTGATGGTGGGCCTGCTGATTACCATGGGCATAGGCTCTTCTTTCTCCACCCTGCCGATTATCACTGCCATTTATGTGCCTTTGTGCCTGAGCCTCGGCTTTTCGCCTTTGGCCACCATTGCCATTATCGGCACGGCAGGCGCGCTTGGCGACGCAGGTTCGCCCGCTTCCGATTCGACACTCGGCCCCACCATGGGCCTGAATGCCGACGGCCAGCACGACCACATGCGCGATTCCGTTATCCCAACCTTCCTGCACTACAACCTGCCTCTGATGGCGGCGGGCTGGGCAGCCGCGATGGTGTTGTGATGGATAGCAAAACCGCTTTGGAAAACCGCGTCACCGAGCTGGAAATCCGGCAGGCTTTACAGGAAGATTTGCTGCAAAGCCTGAGTGACACCATCGCCCGTTTGCAGCAAACGCTGGATTTGCAGCAAGCCCAACTACGCCTGCTCTACAACCGTTTGCAAGACAAAGAGCAGGATGATGATGCGTCTTACAGCCTGTCTGAAAACATTCCGCCGCATTATTAAATGCAGCTGCGTACGCCGAAAGTTCACAAGTATGGACGCAAAAAAGCGTAATGAAAAGTGAATATGTCGGACAGCAGGTAAAAAGATGTACACACTGTTGTCATATAACATAGCCCTCTACTATGATTTGAACCGCAATAAAACAAGGAAGCCTTCAGGCTTCCTTTTTTGTCAGGCTTTTTTAATGCCATATGGCTATTTGAAACACCTTATACGAGCTTACAAGCTTAGCGATCAATCACTTTAAAACAGGCTTCAGAAGGATAGTTTGATGAAATACCCAACCAAAGCCGCCGCGCTTACCGGCATTCTCGCTCTGTTTTCCAGCAGCGCATTTGCCACCTCTCCGATTCCGCACGAAATTTACAGCCCTGCCGATGCCGTTGTCGTTAGATCAGAGCTGCCCGGCAGCGGCGAGTTTGAAGTGAAATTCCGTGTCAACAGCCGCCACACCAGCGTAGAAAATCTGGCTCAAGCCGTACGCAGACATGCCAAAAGCCATGGATTTAAAGAAGTACGCGGAGCCGTGCAGCAGAACGATGCCGATTTAAAATTCAAACGCAAAAACCAAGAATTGGATATTTCCATTGAGCAGAAGCAGCACGGCATTATCGAGTACAAAGCCGATTTGGAGCTCGATAAGGCATAGCGCCTGCGTAGCGTACTTATGATGCCTGTCTGAAAACTTTTTCAGACAGGCATTGTTTTATATAGCCAATCAACTTAAGGAAAAGTACATACGTCATACTCGGGCTTGACCCGAGTATCCCAAAATTTACTGAAACTCCAGATACTCCGGTCAAGCCCGAGTATGACGGAGCTGTCACCAAGATTAAGCGGTTTAACTATAACAAATAAACAAAAGCTTTCTTCCGGCATTTCCCTACCGATTGATATTGAGCGATAAAACTCCCTATCGTTAAAACGCTTGGCAAACACTCCCCACAAGCCTATGATTTAAAATCATTCTTATTTAGGAGCAGTCATGACTACCCGTTTTTCGCCCGATTCCATAACCGCGCTTTCCGAAACCATGTTGATTACATTATGGGCGAAAGCAACCGAAACCATGCGCGCCGACGGCATTTTGCACGATGCCGAAGCCCTACGGATGATGGGTTTGATCGACTATGATTTTGATAAATTTACCAAAGCCAAAACCTCCCAAGTAGGCGGTTGCGGCCGCGCATACTTAATCGACAATATCACCCGCAACTTTATCGCTGAGCACCCGCAAGCAGTGGTCGTTCAATTAGGCGCAGGCTTGGACGCACGCTTCGAGCGCTTGGGTAGGCCGGCTATCGCCGCATGGTATGACTTGGATTTACCTGAAGTAATTGAAGTGCGCCGCCGTTTGCTGCCCGAAAGCAGCAACCATTATATTGGCGCCTCATTGTTTGACGAAGCGTGGGCAGACTCCGTGGCCACACATGGCAAGCCGGTATTACTGGAAGGCGTGTTGATGTATTTCGAAGAGCATGAAGTAAAAGCCTTTTTCGATATGGTTTCCCGCAAGCTGCCGGGTGCTGAAGTGGTTCTGGATATCTTGCCCAAAAAACTGGTCGGGCACGCTAAGCAGCATGATGCGCTGAGCAAAATGAACACCAAGCCGCCGGAATTTAAATGGGGCGTTGCTCAGGCTTCCGATTTAGAAGGCTTACACAGCGGGATTAAATTGCTGTCGCAAACAGGTTTGAGCAGCATCTGCCGGAAACGCTACCCGTGGCTGCTGCGCCTGATTTATCTGACGGCTTGGGGGCTGCGCAATCTGGATATGCAGATTGTTCATCTGCGTGTGGCGGGTTTTCAGACAGGCATTCGCTGATCTTGCTTTACAAATAAGTAAAGTCAATCAACTTAAAAAATCATATGCTTAAATCATTAGCAAATCTTGCCGATTACTGCTCGCCCGCTGGCGCCGCCGAACGGAGCGTGATTTTCGGGGGAACAAGGCCGCGCGGCCATAAAGCGCAATCTTAAAATAACGGGAATACAAA
>NZ_JH165159.1:295838-300262 GCF_000227765.1 Neisseria wadsworthii 9715 | reverse complement strand
GGCCGCGCGGCCATAAAGCGCAATCTTAAAATAACGGGAATACAAAAAAAATTAAAGGTGCGCGTTGCCATACCAATTTTTAAATTGATTCACTATCAATATGCCTGTCTGAAAAAAGCGGACAAAATACACACTTGTCCGCTTTTTTATGACCAACCGAATTAATGAATGCTGCCAAAACACCCGCTTTTAAAGTCTTTAACAGCTTGGCGAATTTCTTCCTCAGTGTTCATAACAAACGGGCCGTAACCCACTACCGGCTCGGCAATCGGCACACCGGAAAGCAACAGGATTTTCACTTCGCCACCTTCCGCTTTAATACGCACCTCGCCGCCGCCTTGCTCAAAACCGACCAACTGCCCCGACCCGACCCGCTCTTTGCCGTTAAACACCGCGTTACCGCGCAACACCACCATAGACAAACTGTGTGTTTCGGGAACAGCAATCACCGCTTCACTGCCTGCATTCACCACCACATCCCACACATTCATTTCGGTAAATGTGTCGGCCGCACCTTTGATGCCTTCATGTTCGCCCGCAATCAGACGCAAATGGCCGGCTTGGTTGGGCAGCGGCACCACAGGAATATTTTCTTTAACAAGATGCTGATAGCGGGCGGGCGCATTTTTGTCTTTAGCAGGCAGGTTCACCCATAACTGCACTATTTCAAACATGCCGCCCGTTTTGCTGAAAGCTTCGGAATGGAATTCTTCGTGAATGATGCCGGCACCAGCCGTCATCCATTGCACATCGCCTTCTTTGATAACCCCGCCACCGCCGGCTGAATCCCGGTGGGCTACCTCGCCCTGATAAGCGATGGTTACGGTTTCAAAACCTTTGTGCGGGTGTTGCCCCACGCCGTGCGGCTGCCCGCAATTGGGCGCGAATCGGTAAGGCGCGGCATAATCCAGCATCAGAAACGGATCAGTGCCGCGGTCTTCGCCCATGTGTGAAAACAAAGGCTGAACCAGAAAGCCGTCGCCCACCCAGTGTTGGCTGTCGGCGCGGTAAATTTGGCGTACATTACGCATGTCATGTCCTTTCGTTATAATCCGAACCTATGCCTGTCTGAACATCATTACAGATACTAGGTTTTCTATCGCTTTAGGTGTATTGTACGCAGTACGAGCCAATTAACAAGTACGCACATTTTTTATACTGCCAACCCGAGGAAACCACACATGGGCATACACGTCGACGAACACGATCTTGCCGCAGGCTCCTGCCCCGTACGCACCACGCTCGAGATCATCAACAGCAAATGGAAAGTATTGATTCTGTATCATCTCAACACCCAAACCCGGCGTTTCAACGAATTACAGCGAATTTTGGCACCCATCACCCAGCGCATGCTCACGCTGCAACTGCGCGAATTAGAAGCAGACGGCATCGTTCACCGCGAGGTATATCCGCAAAAACCGCCCAAAGTAGAATACTCCATCACCGAGCTGGGCCTCACCCTAATGCCCGTGATTGAAGCCATGCACCATTGGGGCAAAACATATGCCGAAGAATACAATAAGCATAAAAAGCCCAATATTTAAACTGGACAATGCCTGTCTGAAACCCTTTCAGACAGGCATTGTCCAGCCAAACCGGAAAGTCATCACCAATATCCGTTGTGCATTTTCCACATTCATATCAATGATATTCATAAAAGCTGGCTATTTATCCTTTATCCGTTTAGAATAAGAAATGCAACTTTTCATATACTTCTACTCCAAATGAAGTGCTTTTCACAACCCTTGATTCTCAAGGGTATTTTTTTCCGCCCGATATGCTCGAAATCCTCTACCGCGATGAAACCTGCATCGCCGTAAACAAACCCGCCGGCATGCTGGTACACCGCAGCCCCATTTCCCCCCAAGAAACCCGCTTCGTGCTGCAAACCCTGCGCAACCAAATCGGGCAACACGTTTACCCAATCCACCGCCTTGACCGCCCCACATCCGGCGCACTCCTGCTCGCCCTCAACCCACACACCGCCCGCCTGCTGACCGAACAATTCGAACACCAGCACATCCGAAAAACCTATTGGGCCGTAGTACGCGGCCATCTACAAGGCAGTGGCACCATCAACTATCCCCTCAAAGAAGAATACGATGCCTACGGCGCAACGCACATCCACCCCGAAAAAGCCGCCCAAAGCGCCATAACCGATTGGCAAAGCCTTGCCGTGGCCGAGCTGCCGTTTCAATCCGCCCCCCGCTACCCCACCTCACGCTACTCATGGCTCGCCCTCACGCCACACACCGGCCGCCGCCACCAACTGCGCCGCCACATGAAACACATCTTCCACCCCATTATCGGCGACACCACCCACGGCGACGGCCGCCAAAACCGCGCCGTTGCCGCATTCTGCGGCACCAACCGCTTGATGCTGCACGCCCGCAGCCTGAGTTTCACCCACCCACACACCCAACAAACCATTACCCTCGAAGCCAATCCGGACAACAACTGGCGGAACCTGTTCACAGCATTCGGTTGGGATTGAAATTCGATTATTTTATAAACCCAAGTATTCGTTTAATAATTCCGAATCCCCCAGCTTATAACAATCCGGTATTGTTTCCATCCAAAATTTGAGTCCTTCAAGACTGTTGGCTATTGCAGGTTTGCTTACACTAGCTCTAATTGATTTAAATAATACGATTCCATCTTCTTTATCGAATATTACCCTATAATAAGATGAAACTCTCTTCTTATATGAATGACTTTCATATAAAAAAACTCTATCATTAAATTTGTAAGCTATCTTATACACTCTATTTTCAAATATTAGTTCCTTGTTACTTTCCACATATTCTTGAACAAGCTTTAAACTCCTCCATTCTTGGTCACCAATTCTCCTTCTCCAATCTTCAGGCGTCATATAGACCGTAATACCCGCATCTTTACATATCGCCTGCGCAGTCTGCCGAATCGTCCAATATTCCATAGCCCAACTAACCATCCAGCCGCCCATCAGCAACATAAACCCGACAAACCGGCCTATCCGTCTTCCCAAACCCAGCTTCGAAGTAAGCTTTCCGCATAAATAAGCGGCCAAAACCGTCAGACCAATCCAGACTGACAAACCAAACAATACGGCTAATCCCAACATGAATATTCCTATTCCTGTATGTAAATAAATTCAGTTTTATTAGCTTAGAACCAAAATTTTAAGTGTCGTAGTTTTTAGACAGGAGCTGATTCAAATTTGAAGTGCAACTTTTCATAACAGAAAAAGGCCAGAATGAGGTTGATGTAGAAAATCCTAACATTGTTTACACTTTCGTTTTTTGCTTGAAGATCCATTTGGGGATTGCTGAAGGTTGTCAAGAATACCGAAAGGCATGCGAAGCCGCATCGTTCTTGAGAATGCTCAAATCTTAACATCATTTAGCGCATTGAAAAATTTACCAGTTTCATCTGATTTTTCAAAATTAGATAAATTCGCATAGCTTGCAACCGATAGATATACAAAATTTATTAACAATGAATTCATTATCCTGCCCCTTTAAAATTAATTTAAGTAAAATTGTAACTTTTCCTCAAAATCTTCTAGTACACCTGAAGAGCAGTCGTCTATATTATTTAACCATAATTTATATGAATTATCTGATTCTTGTCCTACACCAGCTGTAAAATATGTTATTTCTATTATTTTTTTTATCTGTGTTAATATCTATAATTATTTGTTTATTCTTTTTTGTATACATCATATCTTCACCATTAGAGGGAACATAAAACAAGATCAGTCTATCTGTTATTTTTCCTATTGAAAAAAGTTCTTTTCTATCTATATAATATTTTTTCGAATTAAGTTTAATATGATGATCAAAGATTGCTGAATTTTCCATATTTGAGTTAGATAATCTACGCCACTCCTTAGAATCTACATATATCTTTACACCAGCTTCGTCATGACATTTTTTTTCTATATAATTCTTAACTGCCATAAATTCCCAAGTCCAATAAACAAATACAGACCCCATCAGCAGCATAAACCCTACAAACCGGCCTATCCATCTTCCCAAACCCAGCTTCGAAGTAAGCTTTCCGCATAAATAAGCAGCCAAAACTGTCAGACCAAGCCAAACTAATAAACCAAACAACACAGCCAATGCCAACATGGATATTCCTACTCCCGAATGTAAATATATTTAAACGAAGTAATTAAATAGAGTATTGATATCATTGTAAATATAATACACAACACAACAACATCCTTACAAAGCAATTACAAATATTGCATTCAATTAAAATATGTTGATTAACTATAAAGCTGTATCATGAAGTTGGATAATGGCATCTAAAAGTGTGCCACCCCGATTATTGATAAACTCTCCGATTTTGCGGAGTTTTTCCGGGAATGATCAATATGTAAACCACTACTAAAGCACGCTGCCTGCTCCATCAAAGGGCACACAAACAAAATGCCT
>NZ_JH165159.1:268167-295577 GCF_000227765.1 Neisseria wadsworthii 9715 | reverse complement strand
GCCTGTCTGAAAACCGTAATCACCGCTTTCAGACAGGCATTTCAATTACCAATCCAACCCTACCAGCTCTGCGCCAACTTATCCGCCTCGGCCAACCGCTCAACCGTACCCACATCCAGCCACAGGCCCTCGTGCGCCTCTCCGCTGACCAAGCCCTTGTTCATCACCTCACGCAAGAGCGGAGCCAATTTTGCTGGCTGCCGAACCGGCGTGTTGCAAAACAGTTTCGGGTCATACACGCCCATACCGCTAAATGTCATTCTTCGGCCCGAACCGGCTTCGGAAGCTACCAAGCCGTTTTCCAGCAAAGAAAAGTCACCTTTAAGGTTGTGCTCGGGATTGGGTACCAGCCACAAATGAGCCAGCCTGCTTTCTTTTTGAAGCCTGTCTGAACAAGCCCTAGCCGCCGAAAAATCGATATCGGTCAACACATCGCCGTTGATTACCAAAAAAGGGGCCTCGCCCAATAAGTGTAAAGCCGTAGCAATACCGCCCGCCGTTTCCAGCCCTTTCTCACCTTCCGCCGAATACGCCAGCGACACGCCGTAATCCGAACCATCCTTCAGCGTATTCACAATCTGATTACCCAGCCAGGCATGATTAATCACAATTTCAGTGAACCCGGCTTCACGCAAGCGATGCAGATGCCAACCAATTAAAGGCTCTCGCCCCACTTTTAATAAAGGCTTTGGCGTAGTATCCGTCAAAGGCCGCATCCGCTCGCCCCTGCCCGCCGCCAGAATCATGGCTTTCATTAAGATATTTCCCTGTTAAGCAAACAGCAGAATTGTACCGCAAACCCAACTTGCCTTAAAAAATAATTGACAAGCTTTTCTTTGCTGTTTAAAATATGCAGCTTATTCGGGTCGTTAGCTCAGCCGGTAGAGCAGCGGACTTTTAATCCGTTGGTCGAAGGTTCGAATCCTTCACGACCCACCAATTTCTCCAAGCCCAAACCTTGCGTTTGGGCTTGTTTCATTTCCAAAGCATGTCAATTCATCAATAAACAGCAATATATACTCAAAAACGCTTGACACGATTCCTGCTCCTGTTACATTGACAATGCAGGCTTCATTCTATGTGCCTCTCAAGGCATAAGCCGCAAAAACATAAAACATAATGAATCATATGAGGACCAAACCATGAACAAATCTCTCTACACGCTCGGCACACTGGCCGCGCTCGCTCTTCTTTCCGCCTGCGGCGGCCAAGGCAATAATGCCGCAGGCAACGCATCGGCTCCTGCTGAAAACACCGCTGCTTCAGGCGTGGCATCTGATGCAAAAGCTTCCATTAAAGCCCGTTCTGATTTAATGGAGGCATTTAAAGAAGATGTCGGCGCTATGGGCAAAATGGTAAAAGGCGAAACGCCGTTTGATGCTGCGGCATTCCAAAAAGCTGCCGACAATCTGGATGCCAATTCCGGTAAGCCGTGGGAACACTACACTGCGGAAAGTGCCAAAGAAGAATCGGAAGCCAAGCCTGAAATCTGGAGCAAACCGGATGAGTTTAAAAAAGAAATTGAAAAATTCACCGCAGCAACTGCCGCTTTGAAAACTGCGGCGGCTTCCGGCAAACTGGATGACGTGAAAAAACCGTTTGGCGCAGTGGGTCAAAGCTGCAAATCCTGCCACGACAGCTTCCGTGCCGAATAATACCGGCGTAGCCTGAACCTATAACAATGCCTGTCTGAAAGCCCGAATTACCGGTTTTCAGACAGGCATTGTTCTACCGGCTCAATCAACGCTAAGCCAGCACACCGCTTTGGTTCAATAAAAACAACACGGCAAAGCCGCTCAAATAAAGCAGGCCTATCCAAGCCAGCCCCATCAGCCAGGGTTGCAGCGCATGCTTGCCTTTGCGTACCAAACTCAGGTTCAGCCACGCAAATACCGGCGTACTCACAAACGAGGCAATCATGGCAAATTTCAACATAGCCAACACCGCGCCTTTGAAAAACAGAATCACGCACAGCCCCGTTACCGCTGCAAACACAATCCACACAGCCAGAATCCGGTTGGTATTGCGTTCCCCGCCCACAATCAAGCGCAACGATTCCATATTGGTACGCGAATAGCCGTCGATAACGGTAAGGGTTGTGCCATACATACAGGCAAACGCAATGAATGTAACCAGCCAGCGCGACCATTCGCCTATGGTTGAGGCATACATATCAATCAGCTGACCGATATAGGCGCCGCCAGCCATCTTTACTTCCGCTCCCGAACCATATTGCACCAACGCGCCCAATGCGAGGAACACCAGCGCCAGCAAAGCCGTGCTGATATAGCCTACGTTAAAATCAAACAAGCCGTCTTCATAGCTCACCTTTTCCAGCTTGCGTTTGGTTGCGACCCACATTGAATTGATGGCTGAAATTTCAATCGGTGCCGGCATCCAGCCCATCAAAGCCACAATAAATGCCAGCGCGCCGAGATTCCACGGGCTGGGTTCGATAAAATCTGCCTGCATCTGCGCACCTTTGGTTGCCGCCACAACTACCGCCGCCACAGTGGTAATGGTTAAACTGATCATGATGATTTTCGACATGCCGTCAACCGTGCGGTACGGGCCTACCAAAAGCAGCAACACCGAAGAAGCCAACACCGCAACCGAAAGCCCGTTCATCGACCATTCGCCCGGCAACACAAAACTTAAAATGGCGGCACACAACATACTCACCGCGGCCGTGTTAATCACAGTGGCAAAGAGATTCATCAGGAAAAACACCCAAAGGTAAACCCGGCTCTTTTCCGCATAACCTTCCAACAGTGTTCTACCCGTTTCCAGCGTATATTGCGGCGCAAAGCGGAAAAACGGGTATTTAAACAAGTTCGCCAACACAATAATCAACGCAAGCTGCCAACCGTAAAGCGCGCCGGCCTGTGTGGAAGCAATAATGTGCGAACCGCCTACCGCCGCCGAAGCCATCATAATACCCGGCCCCATCGCCCGCAGCCTGCTGCGCCAACCCGACGCGCTGTTTACTGTTTGTTCGTTCATATCCAGTCTTTCATGCTTGTGCTTACACACAGCCTTAATAGTTTATCTGAAAAAATATTCCGCAGAATTATAGTGGAGAAATCGGGCCGCAGTAATAAAATCATTAAATTAAAACGCTTGATTCAGAGTTCAACAAAAACAGGCATTGCCTGCATACAATGCCTGTCTGAAAAATTTCCGACTATCCCAAACTGATTCCGCCACCCATTAACGTGAGCAAACCCAAAATGCAGAATAATACGCAGGCAATGATTCTCACGGTAGCAACAGGGATTTTCTTCATCAATATTTCACCCAGATACACTACCGGAACACTAGCCAGCATCAAACCCAAAGTACTGCCAACCACCACCCAAAACATGCTTTGATATTTTGCCGCCAGCAACACCGTGGCAATCTGGGTTTTATCGCCCACCTCGGCCAAGAAAAATAAAATTAACGTTGCGCCAAACGCACCATACCGCAACCATTTGCCTCCGCTCT
This sequence comes from Neisseria wadsworthii 9715, assembly GCF_000227765.1. Taxonomy (GTDB): domain Bacteria; phylum Pseudomonadota; class Gammaproteobacteria; order Burkholderiales; family Neisseriaceae; genus Neisseria; species Neisseria wadsworthii. The sequence continues at coordinate 292,091 of NZ_JH165159.1, read as the reverse complement.
CATCATTTTTATCGGGTAGCAAAAGCCACAGACCGACAGCGATAAAGCTGAGGCCGACAATCCATTTCATGGTTTCGGGCGCAACCCATTCGGCAATCCATACGCCCAACACGGCAGAAACAAAATGATTCAGTAAAGTTGCCACAAAAATGCCGGAGACAATTGCGCTTTTCTGCGCAAAACGGGCGGCGAGAAAAAGAGCAAGCAGTTGGGTTTTATCGCCGATTTCGGCAATGGCAACCGCCAGCGTTGAAGAAAAAAAAGCTTCCATAGCAGAGCACTCAAAACCGTGCGGGCAAAAAATTAAGACATACCCCAGCACGCCCGCCGGCGCCGGATATGCCTTAAGTCTTGCCTGTTTCTACTGAAGCAGAAATACCGCTGCCATGCTAGAAAGCAATTATGTTGACAACGGTTTCGGGCGGGCCTGAAACACCGCCTGAATGGCTACTCCCCTAAGAGCTGCGGCACATTATAGCCGATTTGCCGCAAATCGGGGAAAATGTTTCAGACAGGCATTACATTTAAAATCAAGAAATATGCCTGTCTGAAAAAATACCATGATTTAATCCCACAAAGCCTGAAACGCCTTTACAGCCGCTTCTGGGTCGGCAGCCTCCGTTACTGCGCGCACCACCGCCAGCGAAGCCACGCCGGTTGAGAGCACTTCTCGCGCATTGTTCAAATCAATACCGCCAATCGCCACCACCGGCGTATTACCTGCTTGCCGCACATATTCGCGCAATTTCTCCAAACCTTGCGGCTCGGATTTCATCACTTTTGTTGTGGTTGGAAACACCGCGCCGCTTGCAACATAGCTCGGGTTGACCGATAAAGCGCGGTCAAGCTCGGCCACAGAATGCGTACTCAAGCCCAATCTCAGACCGGCATCGGCAATCTCCTGCAAGTCGGCATCATCCATATCCTCCTGCCCCAGATGCACACCGTGGGCGCCGGCAGCAATCGCTTCCTGCCAATAATCGTTGATAAAAAGTTTGGTACGGCTGCCCTCGCAGGCCTTTACACAACGCATGATTTCCTGAAGCAGAGCATCGCCGCTAATTGTTTTCGTGCGTAACTGCACCGTATCGGCACCTGCTCTCACCATACGTTCTACCCACTGAGCATCAGGCACAACCGCATAAAATTTCAAAGGGCTATCCACCCCGACAAATCTTAACATTTTAGACATAATTCTCTTTCAGATACCGGTTAACCCAATTATAATATCAATGAAATACTGGTAATTTATGATAACTACCGTGTATTTTGCATACGTTTTAAATCCATTACAAATTAAACCAAGGTTTAAAACGTCGCCCCTACCCCCGTATTTAACAAGGAAAAAGTCATGGCCCAGGCGAAAACCGGTCCGATGCACAAAACCAATCTCTTTTTTGCCGTCATGCTTATCTGCATGCTCGGCTATTTTATCTTCTGGGGTTTGGATTACACCCAGAACAACTACACCACAGTATTTCTGCTCGCGACAATATTCGGCGTATTCATGGCCTTCAACATCGGCGGCAATGATGTGGCCAACTCTTTCGGCACCAGCGTCGGCGCAGGAACACTGACCATCCCCCAGGCGCTGGTGGTAGCCGCCATATTTGAAGTGAGCGGTGCGGTAATTGCAGGCGGCCAGGTAACCGAAACTATCCGCAGCGGCATCGTCAACCTCGGGGCATTGCCTTTGGAGCCGATGCAGTTTGTGTTTATCATGATGTCGGCGCTGCTTTCCGCCGCTTTATGGCTGCTGTTTGCCACCTACAAAGGCTTGCCTGTTTCCACCACCCACGCGATTATCGGTGGCATTGTCGGCAGCTCTATCATGCTCGGTTACCAGCTTGCCGGCGGAGAAATGTCGCTTTCGCTGGTGAAATGGAACGCCATCGGCTCGATTGCCATTTCATGGGTGCTTTCCCCCGTGCTAGGCGGCTTGGTTTCTTATATCTTGTTTTACCAAATCAAAAAACACGTGTTGGATTACAACGACGCAGCAGAAGAGCGGCTCAAGCAAATCAAAGCCGAACGCAAGCTGCACAAAGAACAGCACAAACTGAGCTTCGAATCACTGGAAGAACACGAAAAAATCCAAGTCGCCACCGCCATGGCGCGCGACGCACAGATTTACAGCGAGCAGGATTTCGACCCCTCCGAACTGGAATCCCACTACTACAAAGGCCTCTATGAAATCGACCAGCGCAAGCAAGGCGTAGATGCCTACCGCGCGCTCCATTCATGGGTGCCGATAATTTCCGCAATCGGCGGCATGGTGATTGCTTCCATGCTGATTTTCAAAGGCTTGAAAAACCTTGACTTGGGCATGAGCACCATCCAAAGTTTCCTGATTATCGGCATGATCGGCGCCGGCATCTGGCTGGCCACTTTTATCTATGCCAAAACTTTAAAACGCAAAGATTTGGGCAAATCCACCTTTTTGATGTTCAGCTGGATGCAGGTGTTTACCGCCGCAGGCTTCGCATTCAGCCACGGTGCCAACGACATTGCCAACGCCATCGGCCCGTTTGCCGCGATTATGGATGTTTTGCGCACCGGCGATATCGGCGCATCCGCCCCCATACCTCCGGTGGTGATGCTGACTTTCGGCATCGCCTTGATTGTGGGCTTATGGTTTATCGGTAAAGAAGTGATTGCCACCGTGGGCACCAACTTGGCGAAAATGCACCCTTCTTCCGGCTTTACCGCCGAATTGGCCGCCGCCTCGGTGGTCATGATGGCCTCACTGCTCGGCCTGCCCGTGTCGAGCACACATATTTTGGTCGGCGCCGTATTGGGCATCGGCTTGGTAAACCGCAACGCCAACTGGGCCATGATGAAACCCATCGGCTTGGCTTGGGTGATTACCTTACCCGCCGCGTCCATACTTTCGGTTATCTGCTTTTTGATATTGAACGCCACTTTGGGCTAACCGTAAAGCATAATCTTTTTGTCCAAGCGTATACGCTATCGCCAATAAGCTTTTTTGTTATGCTTTCGCTATGCCTAGGTTTGACCCGGGCATAGCGAATACTCTACATTTTAATCGGATTCATTCTATTCGGATTTATTCTATTTCGAGCAACATTCCCCGATTCACGCCGCGCAATTCGAGCCGGAAAATTAAGCGGCATCAAGAATGCCTGTCTGAAAATGTTTTCAGACAGGCATCGCTTTCCGATCATGCTTAATAAACATCGCGCTGGTAGCGCTTACCTTCACGCATTTCGTTCAGAAAATCTTCCGCATCATCGCTGCTCATTTTGCCTTGCTCAGCAATGATGCCGAGTAAGGTGTTTTCAACATCACGCGCCATACGGGTGGCATCGCCGCACACATAAATGTTGGCGCCTTGCTGCAACCATGCCCATATTTCCGCTGCCGCCTCGGCAAGCTTGTGCTGAACATATACTTTTTCTTTGCCCTGGCGGCTCCATGCAAGGTCGGCGCGGGTAAGCAGGCCTGCTTTACGGTATTGCAGCCATTCGGCTTGGTAAAGAAAATCGTCGGTAAATTTTTGGTTGCCGAACACGAGCCAGTTTTTACCGCTGTCGCCGTTGGCTTCCCGCTGCTGCATAAAAGCGCGGAAAGGAGCGATGCCTGTGCCTGCGCCGATCATGATGATGGGGGTGTCGCCGTTTTCAGGCAGGCGGAAGAGTTTGTTGGGTTCAACAAATACACGAAGCGTGCCACCTTCTTCCAAACGGCTGCCGAGCCAGCCCGAAGCCGCTCCGGTGTAGCTGTTACCGTGGTGGTCGAAGCGGACAACGCCTACCGTAAGGTGCACTTCTTCCCCCACTTCTTCTTGTGAAGAAGCAATAGAATAAAGGCGCGGCGTTTGCGCACGGAACAGCCCGAACAGGGTCTGTGCGTCGCATGCGTGAGGATAGGCCGCCAGCACACCCACCGGCGGCGTGAGGGCGATATAGGCATTGAGCGCTTCGCTTTCTTCTACCGTGCGTTTGAGCGCTTCCGATCCGCAAAGCACAGCGTATTGCTGCACAAATTGGGGAGTGGTTTGGGTAATATCCAGATCGTGCAGCAAGGCGGTTCGGATGTCGGTAAGGCTGCCGTCGGCTTTTTGCACGGTTTCACTACCGTTCAAACCGCTGTGTTGCAGGATTTCGGCAACCAAGTTTTCATCGTTTACCGGCCAGATGCCTAAAGCGTCGCCGACTTGATAACTGATGCCCGAGCCGGCAAGGTCGATTTCGATATGCGCCACATCTTTTTCAGCTTGGCGTGCCGTGATCTTCTGGCGCGCAGACAACACGGCGGTAAAAGGCTGCTCTTTGCTGTAATGCACACCGTCGGGCTGGTTATGCCCTGAGGGTGCAGCGGCGGATGCCGCCGAACCGCCAGCGGCAAGCTCGGCCACCTGTGCGGCGGTTTGCGCCACCCATTCTGCGGCTGCGGCCTGATAATCAAGGTCGCACACCCCTAAATCACCGATACGCTTAGCGCCATGCTGCACCAGCGCCGCATCGAAATCTTTGCCTGCTTTACAGAAATCGGGGTAGCTGCTGTCGCCAAGCCCCAGCACGGCAAAGCTCACTTTGCTCAAATCGGGTGCTTTTTTTCCGGTCAGCAGCTTGTAAAGCGGCACGGCTTCTTCCGGCGGCTCGCCTTCTCCTTGTGTGGAAGTCACCAACAGCAAGATGTCTTCTGCGGCGATTTGCTTGGTTTTATAATCGGCGGCGGCGGTAAGTTTGGCATTGACACCTGCGGTTTCCAGCTTAATCAGCAGCTCTTCGGCCACTTTTCGCGCATTGCCGGTTTGCGAAGCGGAAAGAATGGTCACGGTGCGTGCCGTCTGCGGTTCTGCTTGAAAAGGGCGTGCAAGCGGAGCGGTGCCTGATTCTGCGCCCTGGCTTTTGGCCCAGGCATAGCCCGACAAAAAGACCAATTGTTGCGGAGACAAAGAGGCTAATCGGTCGAGCAGTTCGGGAGGGATAGGGTTCATAACGGTTCCTCGATATGGTTTTTCTGGTTATCGGCCTGTGTATGTAGGGGTTTTCACTTTGCAGAAAACAGCAGGCGGTATCAGATTTCAAATGTGCCTGAAGAATCGCCGCCCCGTATCATGCCGGCCGCGACGGTATGGTTGGTGGCCTCGTCTATCAAGATAAATGTACCTGTTGCGGCATTTTCGACGTAAGTGCCGGTGTTGAGCGGCTGTTGGGTTTTCAGGCTAACGCTTCCGATGTCATTGAGATTGAGTGCGTCTGCCGCCCGAACGCGGCTAAGTGTGTTGACATCCCACACATAAGCAATTTCGCTTATCTTCACCGCAGTAGTTTGCGTACTTTGTTTCAAAAGGTATTTGCGGCGCAGGTTGAGCGGGGTTTCATCAAACCAGCACAATGCGGCTTGGAAATTTTGCCCGGGCGTGATCGGGCTGTCGATCGAAACGATGCTGTCGCCCCGGGAAATGTCAATATCGGTATCCAGCGTAACGGTAAGCACTTCGCCGGTTTGCGCGCTGCGGGCTTTGCCGTTTGCTCCGTAAATTTCTGCAATGCGTGCGGTTTTCCCGCCGGGCAGCACTTTGACTGCATCGCCCACGTTCAAACCGCCCGCTTCAAGACGGCCTTGATAGCCGCGGAAATCGTCGCTGCTGCTGCCGTCTTGCCGGGCAACGCGCTGCACGGGAAAGTGTGCAGGCAGTTTTTCCGCACGGTTGCGCACTACCGGCAGCGTTTCTAGCAAGGGCAGCAGCGGCAGGCCGGTGTACCAAGGGGTGTGTTTACTGGCTTGGACAATATTGTCGCCGTTGAGCGCGCTGATGGGCAGGAAATGGATTTCTGCAGTCAGGCCTATCCGTTCGGCCAGCTTCCGGTAAGCCCGGGTAATGGCTTGGTATTTTTCGGCATCAAAATCCAGCAGGTCCAGTTTGTTGACCGCTACGATCACGCTCGGGCAGCCGAGCAACTTCAAAATGGCACTGTGGCGTTTGGTTTGCGGCAACAGGGCAGGCTCCTCTCCGCTAAAATCGACACGGGTCGCATCCACCAACACAATGGCTGCGTCGGCAGTGGAAGCACCGGTTACCATATTGCGGGTGTATTGCTCATGGCCGGGCGTATCGGCAATGATGAATTTGCGCTTGGGGGTGGAAAAGTAGCGGTAGGCAACATCAATGGTAATGCCTTGTTCGCGTTCGGCTGCCAAGCCGTCGGTAAGGCTGGCGAAATCAGGTGTTTGACCGTTTTGCACGGCATGGTCGAGCTTTGCAAACTGATCGGTAAGCAGGGTTTTGCTGTCGTAGAGCAGGCGGCCGATTAAGGTTGATTTACCGTCGTCAACGCTGCCGGCAGTAATAAAACGCAAAAGCGGTGGGGTGGTTTCATTCATGATTGAATCCTTTGTTTTGCTGCTGTTCGTTTGTGGCATTGATTTCATGATGCCTGTCTGAAACCTTTTTCAGACAGGCATTTTTACCGGTTCAAGCCGCCCAAAAATCGCGCGGCGCATCCAGCACGGGCTTCACGATGCCGGTACGCACGGCAAAGTCACCGAAGCCTTCGTTGTTCAGACGGCCTTTTGCCCATGCGTCCAGCCAGCCGTCGATGATGTCCAAAATTTCCGGCTCGGTGATGTTTTCTTTAAACAGGCGCGGAATGCGCGTGCCTTCGCGGTTGCCGCCGGTGTAGAGGTTGTAGCGGCCGACCGCTTTGCCGACCAAGCCGATTTCGGCCAGCATGGCGCGGCCGCAACCGTTGGGGCAGCCGGTGATGCGCAGCACGATATGCTCTTGCTGCAAGCCGTGTTTGGCAAACAGCGCATCCAGCTTGTCGGTGAACTGCGGCAGGAAGCGTTCGGCTTCGGCCATCGCCAGCGGGCAGGTCGGCAGTGACACGCACGCCATGCTGTGTTCGCGCTGCGGGGTAACTGCATCGCTGATTAAGCCGTGTTCGCGGGCAATGGCTTCGATTTTGGCTTTATCGCGCGGGGCAATGTTGGCCACGATCAGGTTTTGGTTGGCGGTGAGGCGGAAGTCGCCTTTGTGGACTTTGGCGATTTCGCGCATACCGGTTTTCAGCGGCCTGCCGGGGTAATCGAGCAGACGGCCGTTTTCGATAAACAGAGTGAGATGCCATTTTTTGTCTTCGCCCTGCACCCAGCCGATGCGGTCGCCGCGCGAGGTAAATTGATACGGGCGCACGGGTTCGAACTTCGCGCCCATGCGGTTTTCCACTTCTTCGATAAACACGTCCACGCCCACACGCTCGAGTGTGTAGCGGGTTTTGGCGTTTTTGCGGTCGCTGCGGTTGCCCCAGTCGCGCTGCACGGAAACCACGGCTGCGGCGGCATCGAGCGTTTTTTCCAGCGGCACGAAGCCGAACTCTTTGGCGGTGTTGGGATAGGTTTTGGTGTTGCCGTGTTCCATCGACAAACCGCCGCCCACCAATACGTTGAAGCCGACCAGTTTGCCGTTTTCGCCGATGGCCACGAAGTTCAAATCATTGGCGTGCAAATCGACATCGTTGTGCGGCGGAATCACGACGGTAGTTTTGAACTTGCGCGGCAGGTAGTTTTTGCCGAGCACAGGTTCGGTGGCATCGCCGCTTTTCACTGCGTCTTTCAGCGGAGCCGGTTCGGTGGTTTCGGTGGATTCGACTTTTTCGCCGTCCAACCAGATTTCGGCATAGGCGCGGGTTTTGGGCAGCAGGTGCTCGCTGATTTTTTTCGCCCATTCGTAGGCTTCTTTGTGCAGCCCGCTTTCAACGGGATTGCTGGTGCACAACACATTACGGTTCACATCGCCGGCGGTGGCGATGGAATCCAAACCGAGCTTGTGCAGCCATTGGTGCATGGGTTTGATGTTTTCTTTGAGCACGCCGTGGAATTGGAAGGTTTGGCGGTTGGTGAGGCGGATGGAGCCGTAAAGGGTGTGGTCGGTGGCGAATTCGTCGATGCCCAGCCATTGCGCGGGCTGGATGATGCCGCCGGGCAAACGGCAGCGCAGCATCACGTTTTTCAGTGGCTCCAGTTTCTGCTCAACGCGTTCGGCGCGGATGTCGCGGTCGTCCTGCTCATACATGCCGTGAAAGCGGATCAGTTGGAAATTGTCGCCGTTGAAACCTCCGGTGAGGCCGTCTGAAAGGTCGTTTTTAATCGTGCCTTCGAGATAGTGGCTTTGGTCTTTCAAGCGTTCGTTGTCAGCAAGCGGCGCGTCGGGGAGTTTGGCACGCGGGTCGGTGGTGGTCATATGGTTGTCTTTCTTTTAAAGTTGGCTTGAACGGCAATACTTTATTGAAGCGGCTTCAAAAAAGGAAAGAATGGTTTGTTTTAATTTAAGATGATTTTGTTATATGAATGCCTCTGAAATGTTCGGCATCAAGCGCAAAGCCGGCTGCTTTTGGAAACACTTTTTCAGACAGGCATTGTCGGTATCGGCTTGCCGGTTCTAAAAATAGCCTGCTTTTTTGCGCTCTTCCATGGCCGCTTCGGAAACGCGGTCGTCCATGCGGGTGGCGCTGCGTTCGGAAAGGGTGGCGGCAGCGGTTTCGGCGATGATGTCTTCCGGTGTGGTGGCGGTGCTGGCTACGGGGCAGGTGCAGGAAATGTCGCCGACGGTGCGGAAGCGCACGCTGCGCACTTGCGCGGTTTCGCCGTCGCGCTTGGGTGTGAGCGGGGTAACGGGCACGAGCAGGCCGCTGCGTTCCACCACTTCGCGCTCGTGGGCGTAGTAAATCGGCGGCAGAGCGAGGTTTTCGCGGGCGATGTATTGCCAGATGTCGAGTTCCGTCCAGTTGGAAATGGGGAACACGCGCATGTTTTCGCCGGGGAAGAGGCGGGTGTTGTAGAGGCTCCAGAGTTCGGGGCGCTGGTTTTTCGGGTCCCATTGGCCGAATTCGTCGCGGAAGGAAAAAATGCGTTCTTTGGCACGGGCTTTTTCTTCGTCGCGCCGCGCGCCGCCCATCAGTGCGTCGAAGCCTTGTTCTTCAATGGTTTCGACGAGGGTAACGGCTTGGGCGGCGTTGCGCGAGTCGTTTTCGCGGCGCAAAACCACCGTGCCGCGTTTGATGGAATCTTCCACGCTGCCCACCACCAGCTCCACGCCGGTGCGGGCGACGGTTTGGTCGCGGAACGCAATCACTTCGGGGTAGTTGTGGCCGGTATCGACGTGCAGCAGTTTGAACGGCAGTTTGAGCGGCCGGCCTTCGATTTGGAAGGCTTTTACGGCCAGCGCGAGCAGCACCACGGAATCTTTGCCGCCGGAAAACAGCAGTGCGGGGTTTTTCGCTTCGGCAATCACTTCGCGGATGATGTAGACGGATTCGGCTTCAAGCCAGTTGAGGTGATGGTTTTGGATGGAAGTTTGCATATGGTTTGCCTTATGGAGTAGAGGGTTTACGGGGCGGAATCCGGCTTTCATCAAAAGCGCGGGAATGCCTGTCTGAAATCTATTTATGCAGACCGCATTCTTTACTGTCTTGACTTTCCCACCACCAGCGGCCGGCGCGGATGTCTTCACCGATGCGCACGGGGCGGGTACAGGGTTCGCAACCTATGCTGGGATAGCCTTGTTCGTAAAGCGGGTTGTAGGGCACTTGGTGTTGAAGGATGTAGGCCCACACTTCCGCTTCGCTCCAATCGTAAATCGGGTTGTATTTTAGGATGCCGCGTGCATTGTCTTCTTCGACAAACGGCAGCTCGGTGCGTGTTACCGATTGCCCGCGCCTTTGCCCGGTGAGCCAGGCATCGGCGTCGGCCAGGGCTTTGTTGAGCGGCTCTACTTTGCGGATACGGCAGCAGGTTTTGCGCAATTCGATGCTTTCGTAAAATGCGTTCGGCCCGTTTTCCAAAGTGTATGCCTCTGCTGCTTCGGCTTCCGGTGTGTACAGCCTGAAGGTGAGCTTGGGATAATGTGTGCCGACGGTATTGGCCAAAGCTAAGGTTTCGGTATTGAGCCTGCCGGTGTTCAAGGTAAACACTTCGATACCGGCCTGCATCTTTGCCAATACGTCGGTAATCACCATATCTTCCACGGCAAGGCTGCTGGCAAACTTCGCGTTTTGGTGTTGCGACACAATCAGCTGCAGCCTCTGTTGCAGCCCGGCGGTTTTTTCAGACAGGCATTCGGTTACGGTTGCCGGTATGGCGGGGATACGCCACAGCTGAGGCTTGACATACAATTCTGTTTGCATGGCCTACTCCTCAACCTGCCTTTGGCAAGGCTTGTTCTTCCTGAGCCTGCCACAATACGTTTCGGGTATCGACAAATTGCTGCGGTGCGCCGCCGAACCACGCCAAATCGCTGCCCAGCCCCGCCGTTTCGCCGATTACCAACAAAGCCGGCGAAGGCGCTTGGGCGGCCAAAGCGGCCAAATCGTTCAACTTGCCGGAAAAAACCTGCTGGTCGGGCAAGGTTCCTTTGCTGATTACGGCAACCGGCGTGTCTGCGCTCCTGCCGTGGGCAATCAGATTGGTTTGCAATTCGGCGGCCTTAATCGTGCCCATATAAACCACCAGCGTTTGGTTGCTTTGTGCAATGGTTTGCCATGCCAAGTCATCGCTGCCGGCGCGGCAATGGCCGGTAATGAACATCGCCGTTTGCGCATGGTCGCGGTGCGTGAGCGGAATACCGGCATAAGCGGTGGCGCCTAAAGCCGCAGTGATTCCGGGCACCACTTCAAACGCAATCCCCTCGGCTTTCAACGCTTCCAATTCTTCCCCGCCGCGGCCGAACACAAAAGGATCACCGCCTTTCAAACGCACAACGCGTTTGCCTTTTTTCGCATAATCGACCAACAAACGGTTGGTTGCCTCCTGCATGACGCTGTGCTTGCCGGCGCGCTTACCGACAAACACTTTTTCCGCATCGCGGCGGATAAGTTCCAACACTTGATCAGAAACCAAAGCATCGTATAACACCACATCGGCCTGCTGGATGCGCTGCAAGCCTTTGAGCGTAAGCAATCCCGCATCTCCCGGGCCTGCGCCCACAAGAGACACTTCTCCCGAGCCTGTTTGCGCACCGTTTAACTGCTGCGACAAAAACTCTTCGGCAGCAGATGTTTGGCGGCTTTCGCTCAACCGTAAAAATGCAGGATGTGTAAATAAGGTTTCCCAAAAGCGGCGGCGCTGTGCAATGGAAGGCAGCTTGGCTTTTACGCGCTCGCGCCAGCGGGCGGCGGTTTCCGCCATCGCCCCCAGGTTTTGCGGCAACAGTGCTTCCAATTTTTCGCGCAGCAGGCGTGCCAAAACAGGCGCGGTTCCGCCGCTGGAAATGGCAATTTGAATAGGGTTGCGATTGATAATGGAAGGAAAGATAAACGAGCAGGCATCGCGATCGTCCACCACATTCGCCCAAATCCGGCGGCTTTCGGCGGCTTCGGATACCTGCCGGTTAAGCTCGTGGTTATCGGTGGCGGCAATCACCAGCCAAACGGCATCCAGCCGGCTTGGCTGAAACTTGGTGTCCAGCCATTCGATTTGCCGCTGCCCGGCCAGCTCCGCCAAAGCGGGATTAAGCTTTTCGGCCACCAGCCCGACTTTGGCACCGGCTTTGAGCAACATCTCCACTTTGCGCTCCGCAACGGCTCCGCCGCCCACAACCAAAACATGCCTGCCGGTTAAATCTGCGAATAAAGGTAGGTAATTCATTTTGCTTTCCACTCTGAAACCGAGCCCCAATCATAAGCGAGGGGTAGGTTGCAGCGGAAAGACTTATTTATACCTAAGATAGAATGAAAAATTATATAAACCCGAAACGGAACGGTTAGAAAACACCCGCCGCCAAACCAAATGCCTGTCTGAAAACTTTTTCAGACAGGCATTCTTACCATACAGGTCAAACCCCAACGTACCGCCGTTAAGCTTTACCCGCGCAGCTTCCAGCCGGAGCGCAACACCAAAAACGCCAGCACCGAAACACCCAGCGAAAAACTGCCCACCACGGCAAGCGAGAGCCACGGGGAAGCATCGCTCACACCGAAGAAACCGTAGCGGAAGCCGTCTATCATATAAAACACGGGATTGGCATGGCTCACAGCCTGCCAGAAAGCGGGCAGGCTGTGGATGGAATAAAACACGCCCGAAAGAAAGGTAAGCGGCATAATCAGGAAATTTTGAAACGCGGCCAGCTGGTCAAATTTTTCCGCCCAAATGCCGGCCAGCAAGCCCAGAGACGCCATAAAGAGGCAGCCTAAAAATGCAAACGCCAGCACAAAACCGATATGGTGCGGCAGCGGCAGGCCGAACCATGCGGTAGCGGCCACCACGCCCGCGCCCACCAACAGCCCGCGGAAAATACCCGCCAACACATAAGCCGAAAAAAACGCGGCATTGGAAATCGGCGGCAGCAAGATAAACACCAGATTGCCGGTAATGCGCGACTGAATCAGGCTGGATGCGCTGTTGGCAAACGCATTCTGCATCATGCTCATCATGGCAAGGCCGGGAATCAGAAACGCATTGTAAGGCACGCCCGGCAAAGCCTCGGCATGTTTGCCTATGGCTTGCGCGAAAATGAGCTGATACAGCAGCGCAGTAAGAATCGGCGCACCCAACGTTTGCAGCCACACTTTGGTAAAACGCATCACCTCTTTGCGCAGCAAGGTGGGAAAACCCGTCATATTGATATTCATTGCCCGCTCCCTGTCAGCTTGGTAAACACGTCTTCCAAATCTTTTTCCAACACGCTCAGGTGAATCATGCGGATGCCTGCCGTTTTCAGGAAAATCAACACATCGGCCAGCTCGGCATAATCGGCCAGTTTCAACACATATTTCATACCGTCAGCCAGCTCGATTTTGCCGGTCAACGCTTCGGGCAAGGTTGCATCAAGCAGCATTTCCACACGCACGCCTTTTTCGCCCTGCAGCAGGTTTTCGGTTTTATCCAGCGCCACCATAGCGCCCTGCTTCATCACGGCGATGCGGTGGCAGTTTTCTTCCGCCTCTTCCAGATAATGCGTGGTGAGGATAATCGTGTGGCCTTGCCGGTTGAGGCTGCGCATAAATGTCCACAAACTGTGGCGCAGCTCCACGTCCACACCGGCGGTAGGCTCGTCCAACACGATCACCGGCGGGCGGTGCACCAGCGCCTGTGCCACCATCAAGCGCCGCTTCATGCCGCCGGAAAGACGGCGCGTATTGGTGTTGGCTTTGTCTTGCAAGCCGAGGTTGAAAAGGATTTCATCTATCCATTTATCATTCTTTTTAATGCCGAAATAGCCCGACTGGAAACGCAAAGCTTCGCGCACGGTAAAAAAAGGGTCGAATACCAATTCTTGCGGCACCACGCCCAAGTTCATGCGCGATTCGCGCGATTGCTTGGCCACATCGAAACCCATCACGGAAATTTCACCCGAAGTAAGGCGGTTTAAGCCCGCCATAGCTGAAATCAAAGTAGTTTTGCCCGCGCCGTTAGGCCCGAGCAGCGCGAAAAATTCGCCTTGCTGCACATCAAAGCTCACGTCTTTGAGCGCGGTAAAGCCGTTGGCATAGGTTTTGCAGGCACGGCTAATATGTAGAGCGGTCATGGTTGTGTCTGTTTTTTTAAGGATAAAGAAGAATTATAACGCGTCGGCAAACCGAATGCCTGTCTGAAAAGGTTTCAGACAGGCATATTTGCAATTTTAATTAAGATAGAAATAACTCATATTTGTACGTGCCGTTTGTTAACTTAATTTTTGTTACATAGTTACCGGGTCCCGACTCAAAGCAGACGGTTTTGTAAGTTGTCAAAGCGGTAATGTAATCAGCCCGTACCATAGTTAATAAACTTAAAAATCAGCATGCCCGATAATAAGGTCTCATTCGGTTATCCTAGTCTTAACTGAAGCCCAAGATAACTAAAGTAACCAGACTATGACAGAATGTTGTTTGAATTTACTTATTGTTTGTTGCCCTTGCTTGAATGAGCCGACAACGGCACGAAACTGACTTTGGCGTTGTTAAATAAATTATCTTTATTTGAAAATAAAGTTGTTGGATAAGATTGGCATATAAGCAATGGTGAGATTGTCTTTAATATGTTAAGAATTATTCAGATAAATCATTAAATTTTCACAAAAATTGAATAAAGTTGACAAAACCTCGGAATTCATTTAATTTTTCTGCCTTAAAGATTAAGGTTAAGAATTTTATAACCATTGGAGATTCAAGTTTGTAATCTGCTTGGCAAAATCTTTCGACACATACCTCTATTGGAGAAATTAATATGCAATTTAAAAAATATACCTACTTAAGCTTGGCAGTTGCGGCCGCATTGTCATTAAGCGCATGTAATAAAGACAAAGCGGAGGCGGGTGCTCCGGCCAAGCCTGAGTGTATTGCTCCGGCCAAACCGGGTGGCGGGTTTGATTTGACCTGCAAGCTGGCGCAAAGCGGTTTGAAAGATACCGGCCAATTGGATAAACCGATGCGCGTAACGTATATGCCGGGCGGTGTGGGTGCCGTTGCGTATAACAAAATCGTTGCGAACGACCCGGCCAATAATGATGCGATTATTGCCTTTTCTACCGGTTCGCTGCTGAATCTGGCACAAGGTAAGTTCGGCCAATATTCGGAGAAAGATGTGCGCTGGCTGGCTGCCGTCGGCACCGATTACGGGATGGTGGCCGTGAATGCAGATTCACCTTTGAAAAATCTGCAGGATTTGGTTGATGCATTGAAAAAAGACCCCAAAGCGGTCAGCTTCGGCGCGGGCGGTAGCGTGGGCGGCCAAGACTGGCTGCAAACGGCAATGGTGGCCAAAGCGGCCGGCATCAAGCCGAAGGACATGACTTATGTGGCGCTGGAAGGTGGCGGTGAGGCGGTTACAGCCGTCTTGGGCAACCATATCAGCGTAGTCAGCGCAGGTATCGCCGAAATGGGGCCGCACATTGAATCCGGCAAAGTGCGCGTTTTGGCCGTGTTTGCGCCTAACAGACTGGAAGGCCGTCTGAAAGATATTCCCACTGCAAAAGAGCAAGGTTATGACGTGGAATGGCCGGTTATCCGCGGCTATTACATGGGGCCGAAAGTAAGCGAAGAGGCTTTCCAATGGTGGAAAACGCATTTTGATGCCATGCTGAAAGACCCGAAATTTGCAGAGTTGCGCACACAACGCGATTTGCTGCCGTTTGAACTGACCGGAGACGAGTTGGCGAAATATGTGGAAAAAACCACCGAAGAGATGCGCGGCTTGTCTAAGGAATTCGAGTTAATCAAATAATTAGGCAACATTTTGAGTATTGGTCTTTAACTGTTGATAGAAATGAAATTCTAACGCTTTGATCAAAATTGGAATAATAAAAACGGCAACTGCGGTTGCCGGTTTTTATTATCGTTTGGCCTTCAGTCGATACAACGGTTAAAAATACTTTTAATGATTTCCAAACGGAGCTTCACTGCATGAAAATCGAACGCTTATTTGCAGGAGCATTGCTATTGACGGTGCTCGGCCTTCTGTATTTGGCATGGGGTTATACGGCACCGGTTGCTTATGACCCTTTGGGTCCGCGCCCTTATCCTGTGCTGATTCTTTCTTTGCTTGCTTTATGCTGCCTGTTTTTGATTGTGCGGCCGCGCGGCGAACATATTGATTTAGGATACACCCCGGCCATTTTGAAAAAAGTCGGCTTGTGTATTGTATTTTTGGCTACTTATGCGGTTTTGTTTGAAACTTTGGGCTTTCCCATCGCTACCGCTTTGATGGCTTTCGGCGTGGGCAAGTTGTTTGGCGGCAAAACCCGGCATTGTGCAATATCCGGTGCGGTATTGGGCGGGCTTTTGTATTTATTGTTTAATTCATTGCTTGATGTGCCGTTGCCATTGGGCTTTTTCGGTTGATGATGGCGGAGGGATATTAAGTAAATGGAAACTTTAGAATATTTAATGTCGGGTTTTCAGGTGGCACTGATGCCGAAAAACCTGATGCTGGCATTTGTCGGTGCTTTTATCGGTACCATCGTCGGCATGTTGCCCGGATTAGGGCCGATTAACGGCGTGGCTTTGTTGCTGCCTTTTGCCTTCGCTTTGGGGCTGCCTGCCGATTCGGCTTTGATTTTGCTGGCTGCCGTTTATCTCGGCTGCGAGTACGGCGGGCGGATTTCCGCCATTTTACTCAATGTGCCGGGCGATGCGGCGGCGATTATGTCCACGCTTGACGGTTATCCTTTAGCCAAGCAGGGAAAGGCCGGCATTGCCTTGTCTTTGTCGGCGGCCAGTTCGTTTGTCGGCAGCCTGATTGCCACCATCGGTGTGGTTTTGTTTGCGCCCCTGTTGGCACATTGGGCGATTGCATTCGGCCCTGCGGAATACTTCGTTCTGATGGTGTTCGCCATTACCTGTTTGAGCGGTTTGGTCAGCGACCAACCGGTGAAAACCGGCGTGGCAGCGCTGATCGGTTTGGGCTTGGTGATGGTGGGCGTGGATGCCGTAACCGGTGTGTACCGTTTTACTTTTGATTCGATTAATTTGTCGGACGGCATTCAATTCACTACCATCGTTATCGGCTTTTTCAGCGTCAGCGAAATTCTGATTATGCTGGAGCATACGGAAAAAGGCCAAAAAGCATTGGAGCAGGGCAAGCGCACTTTGTTTAACTTAAAAGAACTGCTGTTCAGTTTGGGTGCGATTGTACGAAGCGGTGTAGCCGGTTTCTTTATCGGTATTCTGCCGGGAGCGGGCGCCACGATTGCCAGCGCGATGTCTTATACCAACGAGAAAAAAATTGCAGGAAAAGAAGGCCATTTCGGTAATGGCGATTTGCGCGGTATTGCTGCCCCCGAAGCTGCCAACAATGCTTCTGCCTGCGGTTCGTTTATTCCTATGTTGACTTTGGGCGTGCCCGGCTCCGGCACTACCGCCGTGATGATGGGCGCGCTTACACTCTACAACATCACGCCCGGCCCGCAGTTGTTTAGCGAGCAGCCCGATATTGTGTGGGGATTGATAGCCTCTTTGTTTATCGGCAACGTGATTTTGTTAATACTCAATATTCCGCTGGTGGGTTTCTTTGCCAAATTGTTGAATGTGCCGAATTACATTTTGATTCCGGCCATTGCGGCGGTAAGCTTCGTAGGCGTTTATGCCATTCACAGCACAACTTTCGACCTGATTTTGATGGTGTGTTTGGGTATTTTCGGTTATATCCTGCGTAAACTGAATTTCCCGCTTTCAGCGTTGATTTTGGGTTATGTGTTGGGCGAATTGATGGAGTCGAGCCTGCGCCGAGCATTATCAATTTCGCAAGGCGATGTCAGTATTTTGTTTAACGGTGTGATTGTGCAGGCTTTGTGGGTTTTGTCTGCGTTTATGGTGCTGCTGCCGATATACCGTTGGTTGCGCCGCCGTAAAGCTGCTTAACACACGGTTGATAGCGATATGGTTGAAAACTGCATATGGTTTCATTAAGAATATGTACCATATGCAGTTTTTTTGTTATACATTGGCTGTAAGTTACTGAGTCGCTTTAGTGCAATAGGGAATGCCTAAATGAACACGTTCACCAAGTATTTAATCGGGTTTGCCGCTGCGCTTGCCGGTGCATTAGTCGCCAATGCTATCGGGCTGCCGATTCCGTGGCTGCTGGGTTCGTTGTTGGCAACCGCTGTGTTGAGTTTGAACGGCTTACCTGTAAAAGCACCGGGGGTGTGCCGTAAAGTAGGCTTAACGATTATCGGGATTTCTTTGGGGCTGTATTTCACGCCCGATATGGTCAGTTTGTTGCTCGAATATTGGCCGTGGCTGCTCTTCGGTATGGTGTTTTCCGTTGGTTTGGGCGTGCTTGGCAGTTTGCTGCTTTACCGTTTTACAGGCGTGGATTTTGTCACCGCTTGGTTTGCTTCGGCTATGGGCGGAGCCAGTGAAATGGCGAATATGGCCGATCAGAAAGGCGCACAAATCGACAAAGTCGTATCCGCGCATTCGCTGCGCGTGCTAATGATTGTAACCATCGTGCCGTTTTTCTATCAATACATGGGCTATCAAAACATTGATAACAGCGTATTGCAGCAAAACACGCAAATACATTGGGACGGCTTGATATTGCTCTTTGGCTTGGCTTATATGTTTGCCCGATTTTTCGAATGGCGCAGATGGTCGAATCCGTGGACATTCGGCCCCCTTTTGGCAGCAATATTGTTGACCGTTTCCGACATCCACTTATCCGCCATGCCGCCCGTGATTTCTAAAATCGGGCAATTATTGATCGGCTGGGCATTGGGAAACAAATTTTCACCGGGCTTTTTCAAGAGCGCCCCGCGTTTATTAAGCATAGTGGCTGTCAGCGTAACCATATCGCTGTTACTCACTGCGCTGGCAACTTATATTCTGGCAAACATCAGTGCCATTCCCTTACCGACATTAGGCTTAGGCTTGGCGCCCGGAGGGGTTGCGGAAATGACGATTACCGCAAAAGTATTGCAGCTCGGCGTGCCCGTTGTGACGGCATTTCACGTTTCCCGTATGGTGGCGGTGATTGGCACTGCAGGAGTTTTGTGTCGATTTATGGAAGGTTGGCTTCAGCGGAGGATGTAATTTATAGCGGATAAGGTGAAAACGGATAAGTTTAAAAAAGTAATGGATTCCTCATGCCAAGGCATGACGAAATCATGATAAAAATTAAGTTTCTTAGCTAGATAATCAATGCCTGTCTGAAAGATTTTTCAGACAGGCATTTGCTTTTGCAGATGCTTTTACTGCTGTATGAACCAGGTACAGTTAATCCACTTAATTTAAATTACAATCTTTTCATAACCTATTCAACAAACTTGCCTTAGCCAAACCCGCACAAGCATCTCTCCATCCTCAAAGTAGCCCAGGAACTCGGTATCAGTCCCGATACGGTGTATAACATAGAAAAAGAATCCCGTATCAAAGGTTATCCCAAAGACGGCATTAGCCGAAAAAAAGATCAATAAACATCCCCAAACCGATGCCCGGCTCAGACAAATTTCCTTAAACTCAAACACCGTCTTCATCCGAAGAGTGCCCCATTCTTTGTTTGGCCGGCAGCCCGTTTCTTGTGGCGGTGGCCTAGTCATAATTTAGATAACCTTTATGTGAATGCGCGTCGGCCTGCCCTTCAATCGTTACGGTCGGCACGGTTACAACATAATCCGAAAGCTGCGTGGTTTCATCCTTCGCATGAGCCTGACAGGCAGAAAAAATGCCTGCTACCAGTAGGGAAGGATTTGGTTGTCATGAGCGTCTGCCTATCAAAGATTGATAAAACAACATGTAATTTTATTTAAAATAATCAGGTAATATAAATTATTTTGATAATCTATATTATTTATACTAGGAACAAAACTTCCGAAAGCCTTATGTTTCCATTATCATGTGCCTTATATTGAAACAGGATAACCTCTTATGTTGCGAAGAACTGCTCTGATTTTACTACTGGCCGCCACCCTGCCTGCTGCGGCCGAAACGTTGAAACATACGCTGCCCAACGGCATGAAAGTCATTATTAAAGAAGACAGGCGCGCACCGGTGGCGGTGTCGCGCCTTTGGTATAAAGTAGGCAGCCTAGACGAGCAGCCGGGCAAAACCGGCTTGAGTCATGCGCTTGAACACATGATGTTTAAGGGCACGGCCAAAGTGCCTGCCGGCGAATTTTCTCGCCGCGTAGCGGCTTTGGGCGGGCGCGACAATGCTTATACTTCGCAGGAAAACACGGTGTATGTAACCGACCTTGCGGTGAAAAATCTGCCGCAAGTGCTGGAAATGGAAGCCGACCGCATGGCTAATCTGAATTTCAGCAATAAAGATTTTGATAATGAAATGAAGGTTATCCGCGAAGAACGGCGCATGCGTTCGGAAGATGATCCCTCAGGCAAGCTTTGGGAGCATCTAATGCTCAATGCCTATGAAAATCCCGCCGTCCGCGCGCCGGTTATCGGCTACATGCCCGACTTGGATAAGCTCAAAGCAGAAGATTTGCGCAGCTGGTACCGAAGCTGGTATGCGCCCAATAATGCCACATTAGTAATTGTGGGTGATGTAAACGCCAAGCAAACGCTCGGCACGGTGGAAAAACTGTTTGGTGCTATTCCCCAGCGCACACTACCCCAGCGCAACAACCTGCAAGAACCGCTTGAGCGCAAACCGAAATCCGCACAAACGCAAGCCATCACGGCCGAACCGATGTTTATTCTGTCCTACCGCGTACCCGCCCTCAAACAACTGGACGACACCATGCCTTATGCGCTGGATGTGTTGAGCGAAGTGTTGGGCGGCAACAGCTCCAGCCGTTTGGATAAAAACCTGATGCGCGGCAGCCAGAAAGCCGCCGACATCGGTGTGGGCTACAATATGTTCAGCCGCACCCCGTCATCGCTGTTTATGGTTAAAGCCATGCCTTCGTCAGGCACCAGCGTGCAGGAACTGGTTGCTGAAATACGCCGTGAAATTGCCGATATCGCAGCCAAAGGCGTGAGCAAGGCCGAACTGGCGCGCGTGCGCACACAGATGGAAGCCTCGGAAATTTACAGCAAAGATTCGATGGACGCACAAGCCGGCCTGATTGGCTCTTTGGAAGCCAACGGCTTCAGCTACCAAGATGAAGCCGAGTTGCGCCGCCGCTTGGCGAAAGTGAGCGCACAAGATGTGCAGGCCGCCGCCAAATTGCTGAGCCCCGCGCGCGAAACCCTGATGGTTGTGACGCCTGAGAAAGAAAGCACGAAATAAAAGGCTGGCTGCCGATCGAATTCACGCAGCCAGACAACCCAATATCCCTCATGCCTGTCTGAAAGCCTTTCAGACAGGCATGGCATGAAGAAGGAAAATCATGAAAAAACTCGTTCTTGCCGCTGCATTGGCTACCGCCCTACCCGCATCCGCCATCGACATCCAACGCTGGCACACCGCAGACGGCGCCACCGTATTGTTGGTAGAGCGCCATGAAAATCCGATTGTCGATATTTCCGTAGGCTTTAAAGGCAGCGGCAGCGCGGCTGACCCGCAAGGAAAAAGCGGTACGGCCGAATTTGCAGCCGCACTTTTAATCAACGGCACAAAAAAATTAGACGAAGAAGCGTTCAGAGCCCGCAGCGAAGACTTGGCAATCCATATAGACAGCTCGGCCGATTCGGAAGGCAGCAGCGTAACCATGCGCAGCCTTTCCCGCTCCCAAACGCTGCAACCCGCGCTCGGTCTTTTGCGGGATTCCCTTGCCGCACCGCGCTATGACGGCCATGTGTTCAAACGCACCCAAGAGCAGGCCGTTATCGGCTTGAAACAGCAATTGAGCAACCCCGACTTTATCGCCTCACGCGCCGCCAGCCGCCTGAATTATTCCGGCCACCCCTATTCCGCAAGCGCTTACCAAACCGAACAAACCTTGCGCGCGATAACGCCGGCCGACATCAAAGCTTTCCACAAAACGCACTACGCCCGCAACAATGCCGTGGTATCTATTGTAGGAGATGTGAATAAAAAACAAGCGGATAAGATTGCGCGCGAAGTGTTACGCGATTTACCGGCCAAAACCGAAGCTTCCGCGCCTATCCCGCCGGTTAACCTACGCCCCGCTCAAACCGACAAGCAGCCTTTTGCAGGCAAACAGAGCCAGATTGTGCTGACCATGCCGCTGATTAAGCGTGATGACCCTGATTACTACGCTCTGGTTCTCGGCAACTATATTCTCGGCGGCGGCGGTTTCGACAGCAGATTGATGAAAAAACTGCGCGATGAAAAAGGCTATGTTTATGGCGTATCGAGCAGCCTGATGCCGCTGCGCGAATCCGGCCCGTTTGCCATTGTGTTCTCCACCGAAAAAGCCAACACCGCCGATGCCCTGGGCACCGCCAAACAAGTGCTGGCCGAGTTTATTCAAAACGGCCCGACGGCAGCCGAATTGCAGCAGGCAAAAGACAACATCACCGGCAGCTTCCCGCTACGATTCGATACCAACAGCAAGCTGCTGGGCTATCTGAACGTAATCGGTTTTTACGACCTACCCATCGATTGGCTTGACCAATATCCGAAAAAAATCGCAGCCCTGAGCGCGGAAAACGTTAAATCCGCCTGGCAACACCGCGTGAAAGCGGGCGATATGAATGTGGTGATTGTGGGAGAATGATGAAATGCCTGTCTGAAAAAGTTTTCAGACAGGCAGAGACCTTTGCAAAAAGCCCTTACCATACAGCCGAGGCCCAAACACAGGATTTCGGCTGTTTTTTTATTCCAAATTGTAGTCGGAACGGAGCTTAAACAAATGCCAAACAGTTCCAACAAGGTAAATACGACCAAGGTGTTCGACAGCGGCAAAATCGGCAACGCGCAGTTGCAGAAAGAAGTATTTGCATATGCCGAGAAGTTGGGCGGCGGGAAATTAACTTCTGTTTCACATTCACAAGGGCGTTGGTATATCAAAACAGCGGAGGGAGCGACCATTAATGTGCGTTCGGTATCCAGTTCGCCGTTGCCTGACGGCACCAAGCCGAGATGGACGATAGAAATAATCAAGGATAAGAAACTTAATAGTATGATTAACGACAAGGTAAGTATGGTAAATCGGCCTAGGGAGCTTAAATTCAAATGATAACTAATGAGAGATTGAATCAATACCACAACCGTTTGGAAAAAGATATCAATGATACTATTGATGCGATGGGGACTTCTCTGTATTTAGTATGGGATGTTGTCAAAGATTTTTCCGATGATTTTGAAGAGCAGACGGAAGCCTTTTTCATCTTATTTAAAGAACTGCTCCGCCGAGGCCATCTGAAACTGCAGCGCGACGACAAGATTATCGAACATACGCCCGAAGAGTGGGAGCAGATTTTTAGAGCCGTTTGGCCTCGAAGCGATACCCCTTATGGCGCTTATGAAGGCGATATCTGTATTTGGTTTACTGATGATCCCTGCCCCGCCTACGCGGTTTGGATAGACCCCGAAGACGGCACAGAATACTGGACTTAAACGGTTTAAGCAGTATACAAAGATGCAGAAGCAAGCATATGCCGGGTTAAAAACCGGCATCAAAGGCCGTCTGAAAACGATTGCAGGTGTTTTCAGACGGTCTTTCTCCATTACACATCACAACCAATCAATAACAAACCCCTGAAATCAATTGGCCAACCAGCATTCAACCGATGTACAAAAGCGGGTAAAAGAAGTTCGTGCTGATTTAAAATAGATCCTTGGGATAGAAATACCTATCAACAGCATGTTTCAGGTGGCTTATGCCGTAAAGGGAGTGATTGTGGCGGACATCTGATTGCATCTATCTTCGGCGGTCCGGGGGAAGGCATTGATTTGATTCCTATGGATAAGAAATTAAATGGCGCAGCAGGAGACTGGTATAAACTGGAACAACAATGGAAGAAAACATTGCAAGCAGGAGGAAGGGTTCAGGTAAATATCAAACCAATATATAAAGGTGATAGCAAGCGGCCTGATAGCTTTATAATAAGTTTTACAGAAAATAACGGTAGAGAAATAAACCGGATTCTCAAGAATACACCGACAGGAAAATAAAATGGATAATTATATTGAAGAAATTTATAACAAAATTGCAAAAACAATATGGACTTTATTTACCGAAGGAGTCTTCGTGCATTAACTATTATGCACAATTATTCAATGGAAATTCAGGATATACTATTGATTTCATTGTTAATGAAGAAGTAAAGTGGTTTGGATTTGGAGAAACTCCAGAAATTGCTGCTGATATATTAGATTTATTAGAAAATATAAGAAATCTTCCGCCATTCAAAGGAAAAGAACAATGGACACATTGCCATATCAGCTTATCAGACTCGGGTAAATTTAATATCCGTTTCGCCTATATCTCTGAAGATGACAGCTGGCCAAACCTTTTTATGAGGGGAATAAGCGATTTAACCGAAGATGAGGCTGAAAATGTCTATCATGTACCCAGAGAAATATGGGAAGAAAGGGTTAGGCTCAAAAATTAAATTTCCTATACTAAAATAACGGGCTCACAGAGAAAATCGAGTTAAGCGTAGCGAGTGTGTT
>NZ_JH165159.1:161584-265959 GCF_000227765.1 Neisseria wadsworthii 9715 | reverse complement strand
GCCTGTCTGAAAACTTTTCAGACAGGCATTGTATTGAAGTAATGGCTGACTTGAAAATAGATCCTTGCTTAAACAGAAACACCAACAGAGCTTTTCGGATGGTTCATGCCGAAAAGAAAACGATTAGATTGCCATTCCAATAGGAAAAGTGGCTCAGATATTTAAAGTTAAGGCCAAACATTCCATTGAAAAAGGGTTATCCAAACATATTCCTATGATTTAAAAACAATCCTCCGGCACGCGAACCCAACCTTCCATAATCACGCGCGCGCTGCGGCTCATCACGGCTTTGGTGGCCGTCCATTTGCCGTTTTGCTGCTCGGCGGCCGCGCCCACACGCAAAGTGCCGGAAGGATGGCCGAACGTTACTTCCTGCCGCTCTCCGCCGCCCGCTGCCAAATTGACCAGCGTGCCGGGAACAGCGGCGGCAGTGGCAATCGCTACGGATGCCGTGCCCATCATGGCATGGTGCAGTTTGCCCATACTCAAAGCGCGCACCAGCAAGTCGATATCGCCTGCGGCAACCGGTTTGCCGCTAGAAGAAACATAATCGGCGCTGGGGGCAACAAAGGCGATTTTCGGCGTGTGCGCACGTGTCGCGGCCTCTGCAACATCTTTTATCAAGCCCATTTTCAACGCGCCGTATGCGCGGATGGTTTCAAATTTTTCCAGCGCGGCGGCATCATTGTTGATGTCGTCTTGCAGCTCTTTGCCTGTATAGCCGATGTCGGCGGCATTCACAAACACGGTAGGGATGCCGGAATTAATCAGCGTGGCTTTGAGCACGCCCACACCGGGCACGTCCAGATCGTCAACCAGATTGCCGGTGGGGAACATATCGCCTTCGCCGTCGGCCGGATCAAGAAATTCGATTTGCACTTCGGCAGCGGGGAAGGTTACGCCGTCCAGCTCGAAGTCGCCGGTTTCCAACACTTCGCCGTTTTGCATGGGCACATGGGCAATAATGGTTTTGTTGATGTTTTTCTGCCAGATGCGCACGGTGCAGATGCCGTTTTCAGGAATTTTGGCCGGATCAACCAAGCCGTTGCTGATGGCAAATGCACCCACGGCGGCGGTAAGGTTGCCGCAGTTGCCGCTCCAATCGACAAAAGGCTTGTCGATGGAAACTTGGCCGAACAGGTAATCCACATCATGATCGGTGCGGCTGCTTTTGTCGAGAATCACGGCTTTGCTGGTAGACGAGCTGGCGTTGCCCAAGCCGTCGATCTGCTTGCCGTAGGGGTCGGGGCTGCCGAGTACGCGAAGCAGGATTTTATCGCGCGCTTCGCCCGCTTCCTGAGCTGCTTCGGGCAGGTCGCTGCGTTTGAAAAACACGCCTTTAGATGTGCCGCCGCGGTAGTAAACGGCAGGGATTTTAATTTGCATGGTGGGTTTTCTCCTTTGTTTTCGTTATTAACCGATTATAGCCGCCCAGGCTAAGGTAAGCTTTTTACCCGCCTTCTTCGGCATTTTAATTGAATAATGGTTTGATTTAACGCAGCATGCGTTTAACCGCACAAAGATTCTAACGAAAAAGCAGATGAAACAAAAGCCTCGGGCAGCAGGCACAAAAATGCCGCGCTTTGGCGGCGCGGCAGCTTCATTATAACTTAGGCGTTTCTTTCTCGGGCACATCCGCTATGGGCGGCGCATCGGTTACCGGAACCTCGCTTACAGGCTCCTGCTCTACCGGATCCAGCGGCGCTTCAACTGGTGCGTCAACTGGCACAACCGCATCCGGCACAGGCTGCTCCGCCACCACAACGGTTTCCACCGTATCGCTTACCGCTTCCTCTTTCGACAAAGGCACGCTTTGTGCCGCATATGCCAAATAAGCCACCGTTACCGCTTTATTGCCGCGCAGGTTGAGCTGCTCCTCCAAAGCTTCTTTGCCCATCAGACTTTGAGCACCGGTGCTCAAGTGCTGCACCACTTTTTGATAACTGCGGTTTAATTCGTCTACCGCCTCGGCCGTATCGACAAAATGGCGGTCAACTCTGGCGCGATAGTCGCCGAATTCGCGCACCAACTGCTCATGCTCCTGCCGCTTGGTTTTGTTATTACGCATCGCCAACCAAGTGACCAACACACCCAGCAGCAACCCGCATAGGGCGGCCACCACATAATGCTCCACAGGAAGATTATTCATGAATGCTCCTTTAAACTGATGAACACGGTTTTATTTTTTACCGCTATCTTACCAATGAAACCATAGGTAAAACAACTGAATGCCTGTCTGAAAATATTGGTTATATTGGTTTGCAATGCCGATAGTCAATCAACACATTTTTGATACAAGGCAGCAAG
This sequence comes from Neisseria wadsworthii 9715, assembly GCF_000227765.1. Lineage (GTDB taxonomy): Bacteria > Pseudomonadota > Gammaproteobacteria > Burkholderiales > Neisseriaceae > Neisseria > Neisseria wadsworthii. The sequence goes on along the minus strand of NZ_JH165159.1, from coordinate 263,652 downwards.
CCGAAGCCAGGACAAATAGTAGGCGCCGTAGCAAAAATTAAGTTAATTGACTATAACCCCGATGCGCCGCGATTTGGCTATACTTGGCAACCCAACTGTAAAACCGGAGCTTCGCCATGCTTACTGCCGCCCATTGCGATTTATTCAACCTGCCCTTCTTCCAACACGCTTTACAGCCGCTTTACGAAGCCTGTTTCAAATAACATATGCCTGTCTGAAACCGTCTTTCAGACAGGCATGGTATGTGCCAACTGATTAGGTATTTCACTGCATATCGCAAAGGCAGCGTTGCGCCTTGTATGAAATATGTTCACGACAATAAGCCCAAAGGCCTCGTTAACTGTCTTTCCGCCCCATCTGCTTTAAACGGTAAAGCCAATCCAACGCTTCGCGCGGGGTGAGTTCGTCGGGGTTGAGGGTTTGCAAGGCCGCCAGAGCAGGGTTGGTTGGCGCGGGCGGCGGCACCGGCTCTTCGTTTTCAGGCAAGCATTGGCTGAAAATATCCATCTGCGGGCGGCTGGCGGCAGCTTGGCTCTCCAACTCTTCCAAATGTTTCTGCGCCGACTTAAGCGCCCGCGCGGGCAGTCCGGCGAGTTTGGCCACGGCGATGCCGTAGCTTTTGCTGGCGGGGCCGGGTTCGATGTGGTGCAGAAACACGATATCCTGCCCCTCTTCCAACGCGGAAAGGTGCATGTTCACGGCACTTGCGTGGGCTTCGGGCAGGCGGGTCAGCTCGAAATAATGGGTGGCAAACAGGCTGAAGGATTTGTTTTTCTGAATCAGATGCTCGGCAATGGCCTGCGCAAGCGCGAGGCCGTCAAACGTGGAAGTGCCGCGCCCTACTTCGTCCATCAACACCAAAGATTGCTCGGTGGCGTGGTGCAGAATATAGGCGGTTTCGCTCATTTCCACCATAAAGGTGGAGCGGTTGGAAGCCAAATCGTCGGAAGCACCGATGCGGGTGAAAATCTGGTCGGCGGGGCCGATTTTGGCGGCATCTGCCGGTACGAAGCTGCCGGTGTGGGCCAGCAGGGTTATCAGTGCCACTTGGCGCATATAGGTGGACTTACCGCCCATATTGGGGCCGGTAAGCAGCATCAAACGATGCTTGTTGTCGAGATGGGTATGGTTGGCGGTAAAGCGGGGCACTTGCTGCTCCACCACGGGATGGCGGCCGTTTTCGATTTCGATGCAGGGATAATCGACAAACTCGGGGCAGCGGTAATCCTGTTCGTCGGCCAGGGCGGCGAAGCTGCACAGCACATCAAGCGCGGCGGCGGCTTTAGCGGTTTTCTGCAACAGCGGCAGCTCTGCCTGCAAGTCCGCCAGTAAAGCCTCATAGAGCTTTTTCTCCAACGCAAGGGCGTTGTCTTGCGCGGCCAGCACTTTGTCTTCAAAAGTTTTCAATTCGGGCGTGATAAAACGCTCGACATTTTTCAGGGTTTGGCGGCGCTGGTAATCGGCAGGCGCCTGTTCGGCTTGGGTTTTGGAAAGTTCGATATAAAAGCCGTGCACGCGGTTGAACTCCACTTTGAGAGTGGATAAGCCGGTGCGCTCGCGCTCGCGGGTTTCGAGGGCGAGCAGGAATTCGTCGCCGTGGGTTTGGATGTGGCGCAATTCGTCAAGCTCGGCGTTGAAACCTTGATTTATCACGCCGCCGTCACGCAGCCACACCGCCGGCTCGGGCAGAATCGCGGCCTGCAACCGCTCTGCCACTGCCACGCCTTCGGGAAAGATATTTTGCAGGGTTTGCAACAGGCCGGCGGTATTGGGCAGGCGGATGTCGGCCAGAGCAAACAGGCTGTCGCGCAGGCCGGAAAGATCGCGCGGGCGGGCGGAACCGACGGCGATGCGGGCAGCGATGCGTTCAATATCGGCAATGTTTTTCAGACAGGCATGGATATGGCTCTGTTCGTTTTGCAAGGCGGCCACGGCCTGCTGGCGCGCAGTGATGTGCTGGCGGTTGCGCAGCGGGTGGTGTAGCCATTGGGCGAGCAGGCGGCTGCCCATGTGGGTGGCGCACCGGTCGAGCACGGAAAACAAGGTGGGCGACTTTTTGCCGCTGAGCGTGTGGGTGATTTCAAGGTTGCGGCGGGTGGCAGCATCCATGCCGATGTATTGCTGTTCGGTTTCGAGGCTGAGGCTGTCGAGATGTTTGGGTAGTTGTGATTGGGTAAGCTGGATGTAGTTGAGCAAGGCGCCGGCGGCGCCGATGGCTGCGGCATGTTGCTCGATGTCAAGGCCGAAGCCGAGCAAATCCTGGCTGCCGAAATAGCGGGTTAGCAGGTCGAAGCCGCTGTCGGCGGCAAACTGCCAATGGTTGAGCCGGGTAACATTGGCATTGGGCAGCTTGATTTCAGGCGCGTTCTTGGCATCCGGCAGCAGGATTTCGGCAGCCTGCAGGCGGGCGAGTTCGTCGGTGAGTTTGCCCGCTTCGGTGAGCTTGGCTTTGAATTCGCCGCTTTGCAGCGATGCCCATGCCAAACCGATCTGTTTTTTGCCCACGCACACGGCTACGATGCGGTTGGTTTCTTTGTCTTCCAGCAAGGCGGAGTCGGTGAGCGTGCCGGGCGTAACAATGCGCACCACTTTGCGCTCCACCGGCCCTTTGCCGGCGCCCACTTCGCCCACCTGCTCGCAAATCGCCACGCTTTTGCCCATCCTTACTAGGCGGGCGAGATACTGTTCGGCGGCGTGATAAGGCACACCGGCCATTTTGATGGGCTCGCCGTTGAGCTGGCCGCGGGTGGTGAGCGTGATGTCGAGCAGCTTGGCCGCTTCCACCGCATCATCGAAAAAAAGCTCGTAAAAATCGCCCATGCGGTAGAACACGAGTTTGTCTTGATGCGCTTCTTTGATGCCGAGATATTGCTGCATCATGGGGGAAACGGTGGGTTTGCTCATGGAAACGGCCTATCGGGAAAAAGAAACGGTATTTTAGCAAAATGAATAATGCCTGTCTGAAAAGGCTTTTCAGACAGGCATCAAATTGCAAACCGCTTAGTCGGCAATAATATCGAAATTATTGTCTTTAAACTGCGTGGTCGGCACGTTGACAATCAGGGGGTCGACTTTGCCGATGGCTTTTTCGTCTTTGCCCGGATAGTCGAGCTTATGTAGGAAATAGCGGATGCAGTTTAAACGGGCGCGTTTTTTATCGTCGGATTTAATGATCGTCCACGGTGCGTCGCCGGTATGGGTGTGGAAGAACATGGCGTTTTTCGCATCGGTATATTCGTCCCAGCGGTCGAGCGATTGGATATCGACGGGCGAAAGTTTCCAGTGTTTCAACGGATCGTCGCGGCGGGAAATGAAACGGCGCAGCTGCTCTTCGCGGCTTACCGAAAACCAGAATTTAAACAGATGAATGCCGCTGGCAACCAGCATGCGCTCGAATTCGGGCGTTTGGCGCATAAAGAGCAGATATTCGTGCGGCTCGCAAAAGCCCATCACGCGCTCAACGCCTGCGCGGTTATACCAAGAGCGGTCGAAAAACACGATTTCGCCGGCGGTTGGCAGATTTTGGATATAACGTTGGAAATACCATTGGCCTCGTTCGCTTTCTGAAGGTTTTTCCAAAGCCACTACGCGCGCGCCACGCGGATTGAGATGCTCCATATAGCGCTTGATGGTACCGCCTTTGCCGGCCGCATCTCGGCCTTCAAACAGCCCCACGATTTTTTGGCCGGTTTCTTTAACCCAGCTTTGTACTTTTAAAAGCTCGATTTGAAGCAGCTTTTTCTCTTTTTCATACACGCGGCGGCTCATGCGGGTACGGTAAGGATAGTTTTCCGGAAGCGGCGCACTGCTTGAATCTTCATCTGATTTTCTGCCTTTGTGCTGTAACACGGCTTGTTCGAAAATCTGCAGGCGGTCTTTTTCTTCTCCTAATTCTACTTTTTGGAATGGTTCCAATTGATGGCTCTTCATACTTTTCCTTTTTTCTTTCTTTAAAAAAATTTTTACTCTTATTATACGCCATTCGGGTTAAGCAAACATAGTGGAATGTAGTGCTTTGTAGTGAACGCTTCGGCTTTTTTGATATAGACGAAATATTGCAGGAAGCTTTTATCCTGCCTGAATTTTATTTCATAGCATTCAGACAGGCCTGTTTCACGGCTGAAACCGGCCGCCTTTGATTTGGATGTCGCGCAGTCCGATTCTACCCGCCAGGCTATGGTTGCGCAGCGCATGGGTGAGCGCCACGGCCAAGCCGTCGGCAGCATCGGATTGCGGCGTACCCGAAAGCCCCAACATCTGCACAACCATATGCTGCACCTGCTCTTTGGCCGCCTTGCCCTTGCCTACCACCGCCTGCTTCACTTGCAGCGCGGTGTATTCATACACGGGCAGCCCGCGCATGACCAAAGCGGCCACGGCAGCGCCCCTGGCTTGGCCGAGCATCAGGGTGGCCGCAGGGTTTACGTTTACAAACACCTGTTCCACCGCCGCCTGATTGGGGCGGTATACTTCGATGATTTCGTTGAGATTTTCTACAATCACGCCGATACGCCCGGCCAATTCGTCGTTCGGGATGGTTTTGATACAGCCGGAAGCCACATAAATGTGTTGGCGGTTGATAACGTCGACAATACCGAAGCCTGTGGTGCGGCTGCCGGGGTCAAGGCCGAGGATGCGGACGGGTTGGATCATAAATTAGCCATGAGAAGTGAATAAAGAAAAATATATGATGTAGTTGATTAAGCTTATTTCAAAACATTCAGTTACACCAGCAACCAGTTAACCGCCGCTCCGCCCGCAACCAGCCACACAAACACATACAGCCCGAGCTTAAACGGCAATATGCCCACTTTACTGATTGTGCTCGCTCGGGTTGTTAAGCCTAATGCAGCCATGGCCATTGCAAGCAAAAAGTCATCCAAATAGATAACCCGGCGCACCCATGGCGAGAATTGTTCGGGCAATAATGAATTGAGCCCGGCCACAGCAATAAAGCCCACAGCAAACCAAGGGATGGTTATTTTATTCTGCCGATGATTTGGCTCATTCTTGCCCCTTGCCAACACATAAGACAAAACCAGCAAAAACGGAGCCAGCAACATAACCCGAACCATCTTGGTAATCACCGCCGTATTGGCTGTTTCCGGGCTGATGGAGCCGCCGACTGCCACCACTTGCGCCACTTCGTGCACTGTTGAGCCGGTATAAACACCAAATTGCGCAGTATCAAAAGGCAATATATGCAATGAATACAGCACAGGATACACAATCATGGCAAGCGAGCCGAACACCACCACCGTAACTACCGCCACCGCCACTTTATAAGGCTCTGCTTTTAACACAGATTCCGTTGCCAACACTGCGGCGGCACCACAAATGGCCGCCCCGGAGCCGATTAAAATAGAAGTGTTCCGGTCAATGCCGAAAACCCGCCTGCCCAACCACACGGCAAGCAAAAATGTCGAAACCACCATAATGGCATCAATCAGCAATGCGCTCCACCCAACTTGCGCCAAATCATAAACAGTCAGTTTAAAACCATACAGCACAATGGCCGTGCGTAAAATCTGCTTTTGTGCAAACAGGATACCGTCATTAAAATATTGCTCGAAATTCGGGTAAAAACTGTTACCCAGCAACAAGCCCGCCATAATAGCAGCCAATAGCGGGCTGACGGCTTGCCCCAGCATGGGAGCCAACATAACGGATAAACCGGCCAAACCTGCACACAGCAGCAGGCCTTGCCAGAAAGAAGCCTTCAAGTGGCAAAAAAACATAATCGTACTCCTCACAGAGCCCGGTATTTTAGAGTAATTGCTGCGGAATGGTCAGTTTATCCGTAAATAAAATGCCTGTCTGAAAAGGCTGGCCAGATTGCCGGCATATTGTTTTCAGACAGGCATCGCTGATATCTATGAAACTGTGAACCACCTATTCCACATAAAACGGAAACATTAAACTTCGTAACCATAAGCAAGAAAATAAGCATTCGATTAAAATCGAACATGTAAAATACCAAACATAAATTGTTAACCTGTATTAAAATGCGCGCGTTAGCAAATTATGCGCCTCAAATACTTCAAATAGAGAATAATTGATTATGGATAAGTTTAAAGAATGTTTAGATCAAGGGCAGCACGGTGTGTATGCACTTGATCTGATGCACTGCGGCGTCAATGCCGGCAATGATTTTGTGTGGACATGGCTGGTGTTTATCTTGGTTGCCGTCGGTTTGTTTTTCACGCTTGCCACAGGCTTCGTGCAGGTGCGTCTGCTGGCGCGCAGCATCAAAGAAATGCTGGGCAGCCGCAGCGAAGGCGACGATTCGCACGGCCACGGCATCACGCCGTTCCAAGCCTTTGCCACCGGCCTTGCCAGCCGCGTGGGCACAGGCAATATCGCCGGTGTGGCCATTGCAATTTCGCTGGGCGGGCCGGGCGCCGTGCTGTGGATGTGGCTGACTGCGCTTTTGGGCATGAGCTCCGCATTTGCCGAATCTTCGCTGGCGCAATTATTCAAAATCCGCGACCACGGCAACAACCAGTTCCGCGGTGGCCCTGCTTATTACATCACGCGCGGCATGGGGCAAAAATGGCTGGGTATTCTGTTTGCTCTGAGCCTGATTCTCTGCTTCGGCTTTGTGTTTAATGCCATTCAGGCCAACACGATTATCGAATCGGTCAAATCAGCCTCCGGCTGCGCCTCGGGCAGCGGCGATTGCGAAACCGCTTGGCATTCTTACAAACATATTTTGGGTGTGGGCCTGGTCATTTTGACCGCACCGATTATTTTCGGCGGTATCCGCCGCGTTTCGCGCATTGCAGAAGCTTTGGTGCCTTTGATGGCTTCCGCTTATCTGTTGGTGGCGATTTTTATCGTGGCAACCAATATTTCAGAAGTGCCGGGCATGTTCAGCATGATTATCAACAGTGCGTTTAACTTCGAATCTGCCGCCGGCGGCTTTACCGGCAGCGCGATTGCTGCCGCCATGCAGCAAGGTATCAAACGCGGCCTGTTTTCCAATGAAGCCGGTATGGGTTCTGCGCCGAACGCTGCCGCGGCAGCCGATGTGAAACACCCTGTTTCGCAAGGCATGATTCAGATGCTGGGTGTGTTTGTGGACACGATTATCGTGTGTTCGTGCACCGCATTTGTGATTTTACTCTCCGATGTGCCCAACGCGGCAAACCTCACCGGCAGCCAGCTCACGCAAGCCGCGCTGGAAAGCCAAATCGGCGTGTTCGGCCAATATTTCTTGGCAGTGGTGCTGTTTATGTTCTGCTATTCTTCGATTATCGGCAACTACGCCTATGCGGAATCCAACGTGCAGTTTATTAAAAACGGCCGCCTCACCCTTGCATTGTTCCGCATGGCCGTGTTGGCGTTTGTTTACTTCGGCTCGGTGGTAAAAGTGGGGCTGGTATGGGATATGGGCGACTTATCCATGGGCATCATGGCCTTCATCAACCTGATTGCCATCATGATACTTTCCCCGCTGGTGTTCATGCTGCTGCGCGACTACCAACGCAAATTGCGTATGGGCAAAGAGCCGGTGTTCAAGCTTTCCGAGCATCCTACCTTGAAGCGTAAAATCAAATCTGATATTTGGTAAACGCTCGGTTTTAAAAGTTATGAACCAACAATGCCTGTCTGAAAAACAATTTCAGACAGGCATTGCATTTCTATCTTGAATGATTCAAACACAGTGTTTTACATGCTAATAAACCCGCCCCTGCAAACATTCAAACAGCCATATATTCATAAATAAAGCTCAATTCGACAGGTTAACAAAAAGAAATATAAACAAATCCAGCAGAAACATTTAATACATTATCAATCCGATTCCGCTCAGAATCAGACTTTGCGCACCCATTATCAAATTTGCTGATGGCTTGTATCAGAATAAATAATTTTACTAATATTGCCGGTCAAACTACATTCAGCAACACAAGAAAAATATGTATAAAAGGAGCATTCAAAAATGAGTATCCACTCTGCCGGCCTGCGGTTCCGCAAGGCCGTCCAAGAATCCCATCCCTTAGCCGTGGTCGGCTGTATCAATGCCTATTTTGCCCGTTTGGCAACGCACAGTGGTTTTAAAGCCATTTATCTTTCCGGCGGCGGCGTGGCGGCCTGCTCTTGCGGTATTCCCGATTTGGGCATTACCACAATGGAAGATGTGCTGATTGATGCCCGCCGCATTACCGACAATGTCGATACGCCTTTGCTGGTTGATATTGATGTGGGTTGGGGCGGGGCATTCAATATTGCACGCACCATCCGCAATTTTGAGCGCGCAGGTGTGGCTGCCGTGCATATCGAAGACCAAGTGGCCCAAAAACGCTGCGGCCACCGTCCGAACAAAGCCATCGTGTCGCAAGCGGAAATGGTTGACCGCATCAAAGCAGCCGTAGATGCGCGCGTGGATGAAAATTTTGTGATTATGGCGCGTACCGACGCGCTTGCCGTAGAAGGTTTGAACGCCGCCATCGAGCGCGCGCAAGCCTGTGTGGAAGCCGGTGCCGATATGATTTTCCCCGAAGCAATGACCGAGCTGGGCATGTACAAACAATTTGCCGAGGCCGTGAAAGTGCCCGTTTTGGCCAACATTACCGAATTCGGTGCCACCCCGCTTTACACGCAGAAAGAGCTGGCCGACAACGGCGTGAAACTGGTGCTGTATCCGCTTTCTACTTTCCGCGCCGCCAGCAAGGCCGCACTGAATGTTTACGAAGCCATCATGCGCGACGGCACGCAAGCCAATGTGCTCGATACCATGCAGACGCGCGCCGAACTGTATGAGCATCTCAACTATCACGACTTCGAACAAAAGCTGGACAAACTCTTCAGCAAATCCGAATAACACACCGGCTGCCAAGCGGCGGGCGGATTATGCCGCCCCGCCTCTTCTGCCGCCGTGCATTAAAAAACCATGATTTTCAGACAGGCCTGTCTGAAAAAATGATATACAAAGGAGACCCAATAGATGACTACCGAAACCCCAGTAACGCCGAAACCCAAAAAATCCGTAGCCCTTTCAGGCGTACCTGCCGGCAACACCGCGCTGTGTACCGTAGGCCGCAGTGGCAACGACTTGAGCTATCGCGGCTACGACATTCTCGATTTGGCCAAACATTGCGAGTTTGAAGAAGTGGCCCACCTTTTGATCCACGGTCACCTGCCCAACAAATTTGAATTAGCCGCTTATAAGAAAAAACTTCAATCCCTGCGCGGCTTACCCATTCGCGTGATTCAAGTATTGGAAAGCCTGCCCGCGCACACCCACCCGATGGACGTATTGCGCACCGGCGTATCCATGCTCGGCTGCGTGCACCCGGAGCGTGAAAGCCAGCCTGCCAGCGAAGCGCGCGACATTGCCGACAAACTCATCGCTTGCCTAGGCAGCATGCTGCTTTACTGGTATCAATATTCCCACAACGGCAAACGCATCAAAGTGGAAAGCAAAGAAGACAGCATCGGCGGCCATTTCCTTCACCTTCTGCACGGCAAGCGTCCGTCTAAATCGCATATCAAAGCCATGCACATTTCATTGATTCTGTATGCAGAGCACGAATTCAACGCCTCCACTTTCACATCCCGCGTGATTGCCGGCACGGGTTCGGATATTTATTCCTGCATCACCGGCTCCATCGGCGCGCTGAAAGGCCCGAAACACGGCGGTGCCAACGAAGTGGCATACGACATTCAAAAACGTTACCGCAATGCCGACGAAGCCGAAGCCGACATCCGCGAGCGCATCGGCCGCAAAGAAATCGTGATCGGTTTCGGCCACCCCGTGTACACCGTGTCTGACCCGCGCAATGTGGTGATTAAAGAAGTGGCGCGCGAATTGAGCGAGGAAACCGGCGATATGCGCCTGTTTGACATCGCCGAACGTTTGGAAACCCTGATGTGGAACGAGAAAAAAATGTTCCCGAATCTAGACTGGTTCTCTGCCGTTTCCTATCAAAAACTGGGCGTGCCCACCGCCATGTTCACCCCGCTGTTTGTGATTTCGCGCACCACCGGCTGGTCGGCCCATGTGCTTGAGCAACGTCAAGACGGCAAAATCATCCGCCCGAGTGCGAACTACACCGGCCCTGATGATTTGCCGTTCGTGCCGATGGAAGAACGCTAAAACATAATCAAGGTACGGCGGGCGCAAGCCTACCGTACCTTTTTTGGTTTTCAGACAGGCTTGGTTTAAGAGGCCGTCTGAAAACATACGCAAGGCCAATCCGCACACCAAGAGAAACAAGGCAGCCGATCATGAACCTGAAAGATTATCTGCTGGTATTGCTGGTTATCGGCGTATGGGGCGTGAATTTCCTGTTTATGAAGTTTGCCCTGAACGAAATACCGCCGATGGTGTTGGGTATGCTGCGTTTTTTCTGCGTGGTGTTTCCGGCGGTATTTTTGCTTAAACGTCCGGCAGTGCCTTGGTATTTGTTGATTGCTTACGGTTTAACCATCAGCTTCGGGCAATTTTCTTTGATGTTTACCGCATTGGATTGGGGGCTGCCCACCGGCTTGGCGGCATTGATGCTGCAAGTGCAGGTGTTTTTTACCGTATTGATAGCGGGCGTTTTGTTGCGCGAACCCGTGCTTGCCCATCATTTATTAGGTATGTGCACGGCGGCGGTGGGGCTGGTGTTTATCGGCATCGGGCACTATCAAGGCAGCTTGCCGGTAAGTGCGATGTTGCCGGTGTTCGGTGCGGCGGCATCTTGGGCGTGCGGCAATATTATTGTGAAGCGTATCGGTTCTGTAAACGCGCTGTCGTTGGTCGTTTGGGGCGGTATTCCGGCATTTGGGGCGTTTACGTTGGCTTCGCTGCTGCTTTACGGTGCAGACGGTTTGGAGCAACATACATCCAACCTCACTTGGAAAGGCGTCGGCGGCATTCTGTTTTTGGCCTATGTGGCGAGCTTGGTCGGCTATACCGGCTGGGGTGCGTTGCTGGCCAAGCATCCGGCCGGCAAGGTAACGCCGTTTGCTTTATTGGTACCGGTGATTGCTTTATTGGCAGGCTATCTGGTTTTAGACGAACGCTTGGCCTTGTGGCATTGGCTGGGTATTATCGTTGTGATGTGCGGCTTGACGCTGCATGTGTTCGGCAACCGATGGCGCAGGGTAGTGCCTGATATTTGAAACCTATAAATTTGAAACCTATAAAACTGATGCAGATTTATTTTCAGACGGCCTGATGCCGTCTGAAAACATACCAAAAGAAAAACACGAAAAAAGGACTTAACCATGAAAACCAACCAAATCTACCGCAAACCCCTTCCGGATACCAATCTCGAATACTACGACGCACGCGCGGCCTGTGAAGACATCAAGCCCGGTTCTTACGATACGCTGCCGTACACCTCGCGCATTTTGGCCGAAAATCTGGTCAACCGCGCCGATAATGTCGACTTGCCCACACTGCAAAGCTGGTTGCGCCAACTGATTGAACGCAAGCAGGAAATCGACTTTCCGTGGTTCCCCGCGCGCGTGGTGTGCCACGATATTTTGGGGCAGACCGCGCTGGTGGATTTGGCCGGTTTGCGTGATGCGATTGCCGAAAAAGGCGGCGATCCTTCCAAAGTCAACCCCGTCGTGCAAACCCAGCTGATTGTCGACCACTCGCTTGCCGTGGAATGCGGCGGCTATGACCCCGACGCTTTCCGCAAAAACCGCGAAATTGAAGACCGCCGCAACGAAGACCGTTTCCACTTCATCAACTGGACGAAAACCGCCTTTGAAAATGTGGACGTTATCCCCGCGGGCAACGGCATTATGCACCAAATCAACTTGGAAAAAATGTCGCCCGTGATTCAAGTGAGAAACGGCGTGGCCTTCCCCGACACCTGCGTCGGCACCGACAGCCACACGCCGCATGTGGACGCGCTGGGCGTGATTTCCGTAGGCGTGGGCGGCTTGGAAGCCGAAACCGTGATGCTCGGCCGCGCTTCGATGATGCGCCTGCCCGATATTGTGGGCGTAGAGCTGACCGGCAAACGCCAGCCCGGCATCACTGCCACCGATATCGTGTTGGCTTTGACAGAGTTCCTGCGTAAAGAGCGCGTGGTTGGCGCATTTGTCGAATTTTTCGGCGAAGGCGCGCGCAGCCTGTCGATTGGCGACCGCGCCACCATTTCCAACATGACGCCCGAATTCGGTGCCACCGCCGCGATGTTCTCGATTGACGAACAAACCATTGATTATCTGAAACTCACCGGCCGCGACGACGAGCAAGTGAAATTGGTGGAAAACTACGCCAAAACCGCAGGTTTGTGGTCGGATGCTTTGGCCAAAGCCGAATACCCGCGTGTGTTGAAGTTCGACTTATCCACCGTTACCCGCAACATGGCCGGCCCGTCGAACCCGCACGCCCGTTTCTCGACCACCGATTTGGCCGCCAAAGGTATCGCCGCGCCTTATGAAGAACCTTCAGACGGCAAAATGCCTGACGGCGCGGTGATTATCGCGGCGATTACCTCGTGCACCAACACTTCCAACCCGCGCAACGTGGTCGCTGCCGCCCTGTTGGCGCGCAATGCCAACAAACTGGGCTTAACCCGCAAGCCGTGGGTAAAATCTTCGTTTGCACCCGGCTCCAAAGTAGCGGAAATCTATCTGAAAGAAGCCGGCCTGTTGCCCGAATTGGAGCAACTCGGTTTCGGTATCGTTGCCTTTGCCTGCACCACATGTAACGGCATGTCCGGCGCACTCGATCCGAAAATCCAGCAAGAAATCATCGACCGCGATTTGTATGCCACCGCCGTATTGTCCGGCAACCGCAACTTCGACGGCCGCATCCACCCCTACGCCAAACAAGCCTTCCTCGCTTCGCCGCCGCTGGTGGTGGCCTACGCGATTGCAGGCAGCATCCGTTTCGATATTGAAAACGACGTATTGGGCGTTTCAGACGGCAAAGAAATCCGCCTGAAAGACATTTGGCCGACCGACGAAGAAATCGACGAAATCGTTGCCAAACATGTGAAACCGCAGCAATTCCGCGACGTGTACATCCCCATGTTCGACACCGGCACCGCCGAAAAAGCGCCCAGCCCGCTGTACGACTGGCGCCCCATGTCCACCTACATCCGCCGTCCGCCATACTGGGAAGGCGCGTTGGCAGGCGAGCGCACCTTAAAAGGCATGCGCCCGCTGGCGATTCTGCCCGACAACATCACCACCGACCACTTGTCGCCTTCCAACGCCATTCTGCCGACCAGTGCGGCAGGCGAATACCTCGCCAAAATGGGCCTGCCTGAAGAGGACTTCAACTCTTACGCCACCCACCGCGGCGACCACTTGACCGCCCAACGCGCCACCTTCGCCAACCCCAAACTCTTCAACGAAATGGTGAAAAACGAAGACGGCACCACCAAACAAGGCTCACTCGCACGCGTAGAACCCGAAGGCCAAGTGATGCGCATGTGGGAAGCGATTGAAACCTATATGAACCGCAAACAGCCGCTGATTATCGTGGCCGGTGCCGACTACGGCCAAGGCTCCAGCCGCGACTGGGCCGCCAAAGGCGTGCGCCTTGCCGGCGTAGAAGCCATTGTGGCCGAAGGCTTCGAGCGCATCCACCGCACCAACCTTATCGGCATGGGCGTGTTGCCGCTGCAATTCAAAGAAGGCGTTAACCGCCACACCTTAGAACTGGACGGCACCGAAACCTACGACGTTATCGGCAAACGCGAACCGCGCTGCGACTTAACGCTGGTTATCCACCGCAAAAACGGCGAAACGGTTGAAGTGCCCGTAACCTGCCGTTTGGACACCGCCGAAGAAGTGCTGATCTACGAAGCCGGCGGCGTGCTGCAACGCTTCGCGCAGGACTTCTTAGAAGGTAACGCGGCTTGAGTGTTTGAGTAGTTTGAACGTTTAAGCTGGAAAAATTCAGACGGCCTCGAAGGGATTCGAGGCCGTCTGAAATTTTTATACGTCAATTACAGTAAAACACCGCCAACCAAATCGTAACTTCCTCTTGATCCGTCATCACCACCCTATGCCTGCAATGCGCCGGAATATGCACATAATCCCCGGCTTGCAGGCTGATTTCTTTTCCGTTTTCAAAACCCAGCACCGCGCCGCCTTGCAATAAAATTACCCATTCGGCTTCGTCTTGGTCGTACCAACCTGCTTCGGGCGAGGATTGTCCGTGGGAAATGATGCGTTCGATACGGATATTCGGTGTGCGCAGGATGTCTTCAAAGGTTTCTGCGTCGGTGCGTTCGGGCAGCGGGTGGAAGATATTGTGCTTTTCCATTATGAGGTTCCTGTGGCTTGGGGTTGCTTTGTGCGACTATGAAATAAAAGGGGCAGCCGGGTCAAGCCGGGGTAGTGTGATGCCTGTCTGAAAGGGTTTTCAGACAGGCATCCTTTGCATGGGCGGCTGGAATGCGGAGGCAAACTATGTCAAGCCTTGGGCATAATAAATCGATGGAATGCCCGTTCCGCCCTTGCTATCATGCAGTTGTTTATCTTTATTTGATTGTCCGCTGCTATGGCTGCTCCTGCTTTGTTTAAAAATCTGCCTTTTTTGATTACGCCGCCGCTGTTGTGGGCGGGGAATGTGATTGTTGCGCGGGTAGTGCGCAATGATATTCCGCCGTTTACGCTTTCGTTTGGGCGCTGGGTGATTTCGCTGCTGATTCTGCTGCCGTTTGCTTGGGCGGCGGTGCGGCGGGACAAGGGTTTGTACCGCAAGCATGCCAAGCTGGTTATCGGTACGGCGCTGACCGGTGTGGCGGCGTTTAATACTTTGGTTTATACAGGGCTGCACCACACCACCAGCACCAACGCGCTTTTGCTCAATTCGTGTATTCCGGTGCTGATTATGCTGATTGGGGCGGTGTTTTACGGGCAGGCGTTGAATCGGTTTCAGGTGTCGGGTTTGTTGCTGTCATTATGCGGCGTGCTGGCGATTATTCTGCGCGGCAGTTTGGAAAACCTTTGGGCTTTGCGGTTTAATTCGGGCGATTTGTGGGTGTTTGCGGCGGTGGTATGTTGGGCGTTTTATACTTTGTGGATGCGCTATATGCCGACGGAAATCAACCGGACAGGCTTGACGGCGGTGCAGATTATGCTGGGCTTGCTGGTGCTGCTGCCTTTGTGGCTATGGGAGCGCGCAGGCGGGGCGCAGGTAAACTGGAGCACTGATGCGCTGCTGGGCTTTGCTTATGTGGGCGTGTTTCCTTCGGTGGTGGCTTATTTGTGTTACACGGCGGCGATTGCGCGTGTGGGTGCGGTGCGCGCGGGCTTGAGTATCCATTTGATGCCGGTGTTCGGCACGCTGCTGGCGGTAACGCTCTTGGGCGAAGCGTTTCATCTGTATCATTTCATCGGGATTCTGGCGATTTTCGGCGGTATTTTGCTGAGCAATAAAAAGAGCGGCTGAGATTTTCAAAACCCGGTGAAAAATAAAAACGACCCGATTTCCGCCATACTTACCGAGTATGGCGTAGTTTTGCGGGAAAGAGGTATGTTTTTTTCAAGTTTCTCAGCCGGCATTTTTCAGACAGGCATCGTATGCCGCCGGGGAACTTGTTTCATTCTCTCTAATCTAATGGCACAAACATACAATCATGATTGTTTTATGTTTTGATTCTGTGCGAATGGAAAAGGAAACAACAATGATAGGCAAAAAAGCTTTATTGGCCGCATTGGTTTCGGCTGCGCTGGTATTGCCGGCAGGCACGGTGCAGGCCCGCGGCACGACCAACCAAACAAAGGCCACGCTTGCCGGAGCGGCAGCAGGGGCGGCTGTGGGCGTTGCGATGGGTAAAGACACACGCAGCGCATTAATCGGCGCAACAATGGGCGGTTTGGCAGGCAATGCTTATGCTTACCATAATAAGAAAATGGAAGCGAATGAGCGGGAGCGCAGCTATTATGAGGAACACCGCTACAAGCATAAGAAATACAAGAAAAAATATCACAAGCGCAAGAAACACCGCGATTGGGACGACGACGATGATGATGACGATTAATATTTAAGTTTCTTGAAGGTTGCACCGCAGAAGAAAGCCTGTCTGAAAATTTCAGACAGGCTTTGATTGTTTTATAGCAAATCACGCGACAAAACTCTAAATTAAAAAATTTAACAATCAGCCTGCTTTTAATAAATTGAGAAAAAAAAGATTTTTTCAGAAACAAATTGATAAATTCATACTCGCAACAATACAACTGTATATTAATATTGTTGTTTTTATTAAATTTTGTATAAGGAGTATGATATGAAAACTTTGACCGTGAAAGAAATGCAATCTGTAACAGGAGCAGGATTTTTCGACTCTTCTCCTGGCTGGGGCGCAGCGATTGGCGGTATTTTAGGAGGGCGATTTGGCACCTCTGGGGCACTTGCAGGTACAGCAATCGGTCATGCCGTAGAACATGCTGATTACCGCGGCTGGGGAGAACGCTATAAAAATTCTGTTATGGATGATATTAATCGAGGGAACATCCCTGCGGATTAATGGCAATAATGCTGAAATTGCCGTTTTTTAGAATAATAGGATGTGGTATCGGAATAGCCATCTATTTCTTGATATATCAGATAACTGAATGGCCTAATTATCTATACTGGATTACTTTTCTTATTCTTATGGCTATTGGTATTTTTTCTTTTGACAAGTTGTATCACCATTTATCTAAAAAATAAATGCAACAGTACAATTTGACTGCGGAAGCCTGTTTGAAAATTTCAGACAGGCTTTGATTATTTGGCTTGACTTTGAGGTGCGGAAGCTGCCGAGGCCTGCGCCGGCAGCAGCTGTTCTTGTGCGCAATGTCTAACGGTATCGGCAAACTTCGCGTGCAGCTCCTGCGTATTGCCCTGCAAAAAGCCGCCCAAATCAGTGAAGCTGACATTATCGGCCACCCGGTTGGCGGCACAATCACAAAGCTGCTTGGCTTTGGCCTGCAACACAGCGGAATCGCGCGGTACATAAGCCATGCATTGTTCGCTGAAACGGCTGACCAGCTCTTCGCGAAAGCCGCTGCCCTGCTCCTGCTTGGCAGGATTGGTCGGTTTCGGGCCGTTGTCACAGGCCGTGAGCAGGCCGAGCGCCAGTAGAGGGAAAACTAAAAAAGGCTTCATCTAGATTCTTTCTTTCATCAAACGGGCTGATAAGGCAAATCTACTCTCGCCATACACGGACTTAACCCGAGTATCTCGAGTTCCAATAACTGAAGATACTCGGGTTAAGCCCGTGTATGACGGTATCGTTAATTATGTAAGTGGATTAGCTATATAAAAGCGGCAAATGCCCAATTAAGACGATGCCTGTCTGAAATGTTCAGACAGGCATCGGGTTTATGCTCTGAAGTTTAAACCAAGAACAACAATGCCACCACGGCGGCAATCACGCCGTAAACCATCATCGGCACCACGGTTTTCTTCATAATCACACCTTCTTGGTTGTGCACGTTGGTTACGGTACACACGGCAATGATGTTGTTGATGCACACCATATTACCCATTGCGCCGCCCACAGACTGCAAAGCCAAAATCAGAGTTACCGACAGGCCGGTATCCAAAGCGATTTGCTGCTGGATGCCGCCGAAAGTTAGGTTGGATACGGTGTTGGAGCCGGAGAAGAACGAGCCGATTGCGCCCAAGAAAGAGGCGAAATACATCCAGTTTTGACCGGCCAGCGCCGCAAATTCTTTACCGATGGTTTTTACCATGGAAGCATCGCCGCCAACCAGCATCAATTTCACCATAATCAACGCGCCCAACAAAGCCAAAAACGGTTTTTTCACTTGCTGGATGGCCGTGCCGAACATGGCTTTGGTGTCGCTGCTGCTGGTTTTGAACATCATCGCAGAGGCCAGCACGGTTACCACAAACGGAATCAGCGCAGGCACATACAGGGTTTTATAAGCATCGTTCACGCCTTGGCCGAAAATGTTTTTAAAGCTCAGAATCAGCGCACGGCTCACTTCGAAATCAAAGATGCCCAACGGCACGGCAAACAGCGTGGTGGCATCGTTGAGCAAGCCTTTCAAGCCCAGCTGCTGGATGCGGGTAACCACCAAAATGGCAATCAGCATGCCCAAAGGAGCCAGCGCTTTCATTACCACGGCCGCGCCCAGCTTCTCACCGCCGGTTTCTTTTTCGTATTCTTTGCTCAAGCCCACGCCTTTGTTCGCCAAGCCCACAGACAGCAGCAGGCCGATTGCGCCGCCCACCAAAGCCGGGAATTCATAGTTGACCGTGGCCAGCAAAACATAAGGAATGGTGCAGACCATCACGCTCAGGTAAATGAACACAATGTTCTTGCGGATTTCCTGCCAGCTGGTAATGAAGCTCAAGGCTATCAGCGGGATAACCAGGCTGGCAAAAAAGTGGATCAGGCCAGTTTGCTTGCCGATAGACAAAATATCGGCATCGCTCAAATTCAAAGAACCAAAACCGAACCAAGTTGGCGTACCCACCGCACCGAAAGAAACCGGCACTGAGTTCATGACCAGCGTGAAAATGGCCACGCGCAAAGGGTTGAAGCCGAGGCCGACCAAAATCGGCGCAGCAATGGCCGCCGGCGTGCCGAAGCCGCTGGCGCCCTCAATCATAAAGGCGAAGGCCCAGCCAATAATCATCAGCTGCGCCACAGGATTCGGATTGATGTTGCCGAGCCATTTGCGGATCACATCGATGCAACCGGTGGTTTCCATCATGCGGTTAAACAGAATCGCGCCGAAAATCACCGTAATCGGAGTGAACGTGGAAACCAAGCCCGACACGATATTGGCATTCAACAGCATAAATGGATTTTTGAAATAAGTAAGCTGCAGCACATAAATCAATGCTGCCGTGAGCGGCAAGGCAATATACGAGGCCATGCCGTTTTTTTTCACCATCAGCCAAATTAATAGCACGATGGGGAAAATGCTGAGAAACAGAGCCATATGGAGAGTCCTTGTTATCTGAGATTTTGAGGTTGAAAAATCTTTATTTTTGTAATGGTTATAAATTACACACTATTACAGCGAGCGAGTATAACATGCCGATTTACTTAATGTTAATAAATTTAAACAATACCTTGTCTCAAAATGGGGAAAAGATATTTTTCCCAGAAAAACCAACACCAAATACATATGCCTGTCTGAAACTTTTTTCAGACAGGCATTCCCATTATTCAAACCATTTACCGTCAAACTCTATATTTGACTCAGATATCCTTTTACCACTTGCAGCCATATACAGTTACCGTTTTTTGGTTATTTTACGGCGATACCGTATCAACTTTCCTGCCCAGCGTAATGCGGTCGAGCCCGGCGAAGTCCTGCACGGTTTGCACCTCTTCAAAGCCGTTTTCCTTAAATATGCGGCGGGCGGCTTCTCCTTGATTATAACCATGCTCAACCATCAACCATCCTTGCGCTTTCAAGCGCGCACCGGCGCCTTCGGCTAAAGCCCTGATACATGACAAGCCATCGGCGAAATCGGTGAGCGCGGTTTGAGGCTCGAAACGCAAATCGCCTTCGCCCAGATGCGCATCGCCCGCTTCAATATAAGGCGGGTTGGACACAATAAGGTCAAACCATATCTTTTCAGACAGGCATTGCGCTTCAAACCACGAACCGCAGCCAAAAGCCACTTGAGCGCCCAACAATCGGGCGTTTTCCTGCGCCACGGCAAGAGCTTCGCGGCTGATGTCGCTGGCGCATACCTGTGCGTCGGGGCGCTCCAGCGCAATCGTTACCGCAATCGCGCCGCTACCCGTGCCCAAATCCCAAACCGCCCCGCCCTGCGGCAATTTAGCCAACGCGGCTTCAACCAGATGTTCGGTTTCCGGCCGCGGAATCAGGGTGGCCGGGGTAACTTTGAAGCGGCGGCCGTAAAACTCGCGCCAACCCAGAATGTAGGCCATCGGCTCGCCCGCCAAACGCCGCGCCTCAAGCCCGCGCAGCCGGCTGCTTTGGCTTTCAGACAGGCATGCTTCATCGCGGGTAATCAACTGGGCGCGGGTATAGCCGGTAATTTCCTGCACCAGCATACGCGCTTCTAGTTTAGGCAATGCGGTGTTTTCGAGAAATGTTTTGATGTTCATGGCGTTTTCAGACAAGCATATTGCAAATAAACTTGATTTTTGTCATGGTTGCGTCATGCTCGGACTTGCCCCGAGCGTCTCTTAAAGTTACCGAAACCCAAGATATCCGGGGCAAGCCCGAGTATGACGAATAGGCCGATTTTTAAGTTTACTTGCTATATTAAAATGAAAAGATGCCCGGCGCGCACCCGTGCATTCCGAAAGCATACGGTCGGGCTACAACAGGAAAATCGTGGCCAACCCTAAAAAAATCAGGAAGCCGCCGGAATCGGTTACCGCAGTAATCAACACCGAGCTGCCCAGCGCGGGGTCGCGGCCGGCTTTGTCGAGCAACACGGGAATCATCACGCCCACTGCGGCGGCCAAAAGCAGATTTAGCGTCATCGCGGCCACCATCACCAGCCCGATACCGGGGCTTTGATAGAGCAGCCACGACACCACGCCCATCACGCCGCCCCAAATCAAACCGTTTACCAGCGCCACGCCGATTTCTTTGTTTAACAACCGCCCCGCCTGCTGGCCGGTAATCTGCCCCATCGCCATCGCGCGCACAATCATGGTGATGGTTTGGTTGCCCGAATTGCCGCCGATACCGGCCACAATCGGCATCAGCGCCGCCAGCGCCACAATTTTTGCAATCGAGCCTTCAAACGCGCCGATCACGCGGCTGGCCACAAAGGCGGTGCACAAGTTGACCGCCAGCCAAACCCAGCGGTTTTTCACCGAATCCCACACCGGTGCGAACAGGTCTTCTTCTTCCTGCAAACCGGCCATGTTCAACATATCGGCTTCGGATTCTTCACGGATCACATCCACCATATCGTCGATGGTGATGCGGCCGATCAGCTTTTTGTTTTCGTCAATCACCGGCGCGGTTACCAAGTCGTAACGCTCAAATGCCTGCGCGGCTTCTTCCACGTCGTCGGTCGGGCGGAAACGCACCACATCTTTGGCCATCACGTTTTCCACCGTTTCTTCCGGGTCGGAGACCAACAGCTTGCGGATGGGCAGCACGCCGATTAACACATCTTCCTCATCTACCACAAATATTTTGTCGGTATGGTCGGGCAGTTTCTCAAACCGGCGTAAATAGCGCAGCACCACTTCGCAAGCCACATCGGCGCGCACGCTCACCAGCTCGAAATCCATGATCGCACCGACTTGGTCGTCTTCATACGACAACGCCGCCTGCACCTGCGCCCGCTCTTCTTCGTCGCGGGTTTGCAGCGCTTCGGCCACCACATGCTGCGGCAAATCTTCGGCCAGCTCGGCCAAATCGTCGGCATCCAAGTCTTCCACCGCGGCCAGAAGCTCATCCTTATCCATAGCATCGATAAGGGTTTCGCGCACGGCGTCGGATACTTCGAGCAACACGTTGCCGTCGTCTTCCGGCTCGGCCAGCTTCCACACAATCACCCGCTCTTTTTGCGGCAGCGATTCGAGCACGTTTGCCACGTCGGCCGGGTGCAGGTCGCGCAGGATGCCCATCAATTCGATGAGCTTCTGGTTTAATTCGGGGTCGGAAATAGAAGTGTGCTGGTCAATCTGGCTGTGTACCGGCAGCAATGCCTCGGCCAGGTCGTGAATGCGGCCGATATTCAGCGGCTGGCGCTCACGCTCTTTAACGGTTTCTGTGATTTGAGGTTCTGTGCTCATAACTGCTCCGCCCGCCTGGGGCGCGGCAGCGTCCGGGCAGGGATGATTATGTTTTTTTGATTGTGTGGTTTAGATAAGATGAACTGGGACTGTCCATGATATTTGCCTGCCGTTTCAGACAGGGCTTTGAGTCGAAAACGGGGCGTATTTTAACATATCCCGACGGACAATTGAAAAATCCTTACAATTTGGGATGAACCGTTTGGGATGAACCGATAGAGAATGCCTGTCTGAAAGCTTCAGACGGGCAGAGATTTTTACCCTAAACTCCCTCCCAAGATATTTAGGTTTTTTCATGAGCACCGTCTTTCAATCTTCCAACAATTGAAACCCAGCTAGAAACTTATTTTAAGCATGATTGTCCAAATATAATTTATAAGGCATATGAATTTTCATCAAACGTAGCACGAGTTAAATATCAAGGAGTTTTATTGCCATGCGTTTTAAATATTTAACTGTATTTACCTTTATTGTTGCCTTTCTTGCTGCGTGCCAGAAAGAAGAAGCGCCACAAACGCCGCAATCTCAGGCAGAACAGCAGGCTCCCGTGCAACAGCCCCAACCTGCTCCTGTTTCTACTGCGCCGGTTTCTACGGAAACCACGCCTGCAAGTCAGGCCGGTCAGGGAAACGGTCAGCCATGGCAATCTATTCAAACCAAGATAGCGGGGCCGGGTTCTATCCACTTGGTTAAGGCCAAGGCAACCGGCAAAATTTTAAGCGTAGAATTTATTGCAGAGCCTCCTAAAAAGCCTAACGGGGAGTATGAATTTGTTGCCAACGGCATAACGGCGAATGCGGCAGATTTTTACTACATCGACGAATTTACAAGCAAAAAAGTGCACTTGCTTCAAGATGAAAGCGGTAAATATATGGCCAGCCCGCTGGAGCAAAGAGCTAACGGTGAGGCTATTAAGGTATTGAATTTGGTGAGCCATCCGCAAACGGTTTCTTTGAAATTTCCCGCTCCGCCGGAAACATCGCCTACCGTAACAATTGAATTTCCGGGAATCGGTTCATTTGATTCTGTTCCGGTGCAACGTTAGTGTTGGATATATTTGTTCTCCGCTTTTCAGACGATCTGAATACCAGGCCGTCTGAAACTGTAAATATTTATGCAAGACCTTGAGACTGCTATGAAGCCTAAATTTATGGTGATGTTGTCGGCTATATGGGTATTGGGTGCTTGCGGGCAACAACCGTCTGCACCGCAAAAAACGGAAGCCGTTTCTGCACCGAAGTCTCAACCTGTTCCCACCGCCACGCCCATGGCAACATCAGAAACCTCAACGTCCCTTTCTGCCCGTGAAAGCGGTTTTATCGTTACAGAAAGTGGCTTTGCCGCATCAGAAACAGGCTTGAGCGGACAAACAAGTGATTTCCAGATTGAACTCAACCTTTCTTCGGATGTGTTGTTCGATTTTGATAAAGCAGTTTTAAAACCCGAAGCGGCTGGGGAATTACAAAAAGTTGCTGATATTATTCGTGAAAAAAGCAAGGGAACTGTGCGGATTATTGGCCACACCGACAGCAAAGGTAGCGAAAGCTACAATAAAACGCTTTCGCTTGAGCGGGCCGAAGCGGTAAGAAATTGGCTCGAAAGCCAAGGGGTGAAGCAAAACTATCAAATCAACGGCGCAGGAGCGGCCAATCCTGTTGCACCGAACACTCGTGAAGATGGCAGTGACAATCCGGAAGGGCGCGCCCAAAACCGCCGTGTAGAAATCATCATTCATGCTACTCGGACTCTGAGCAATTAAAACCGGTGGTTCTACTGGGGTTACCGTATGGTATAGTGAATCAACTTAAAAAAATAGCACGCTCGTCATACTCGGGCTTGAGCCGAGTATCTCTTAAAGTTACTGGAACTCAAGATACTCGGCTCAAGCCCGAGTATGACGGTCTCGTTATTAAACTTAAGTAAATTGACTATAGCAAATAAAAAATGCCTGTCTGAACTTTTTCAGACAGGCATTCTTGATTACGGACTTAGTTACAGCTTACCGGAGCCTTCCACTTCGATTTCCACACGGCGGTTGGGTTTCAGGCATTCAATCAGCTCGCTGCGCGACAGGCTGCCGGCGCACTCCTGCACCGGCCGGCTCTCACCCATACCCACGGCGCTCATCACGCCGGCGGGTACGCCGCGGTTAACCAAATAACGGCGCACGGTTTCGGCACGTGCTTGCGACAAGCGTTGATTGTAGGCATCGTCGCCCAAACGGTCGGTATGGCCGGTGATGCGGATGGCTGTCAGGCGGTCGAAAGTTTTCACTTTGGCGGCAAATTCGTCCAGCTTTTCTTTGCCGGCCTCATTGATGTCGCCCATGCCGCTTTTGTCGAAACCGAACAAGGCATCGGCACCGATGGTGTAGCGGTGTGCGTCTTCAGAAGGTTTCATCGGCGGGCACACGGCGTTTTCCGGATCGACGGCTTTCCAATGAAAACTGCGGGCATATTTTTTGATGTCGTAAATAATCTTGAACTGACAAGTAGTTACGTTATCCGTGCCCTGCCCCGGCGTGTGGAAGTGAAACAGGTAATCCCACTCGCGCACATGGAACATGCCTTCGTTAAAATGCGGGCGGCCCAGAAGTTTATAAAACTGATCTTTGGTCATGCCCGATTTAATCTGAGCCAATTCGTCGGCTGTCGGGAACGTGCCGCGGTTATGGTCGAACGAAGGAGCAACACTTTTCACTGAAGGGAATACCGGGTTGTCGGTGGTGCCGTCGGATTTTACATCGCTTTTGGTCGCGCAAGCCGATAACACGGCAGCCAGCATCAGGCTTACGCCCGCTTTAATGATTTGTTTGTGTTTCATTTTTAATCCTTTGGTTTTCAGACAGGCATTGGTATGCCTGTCTGAAAAGTGTTTACGGGTTGAACATTACCATTGATAGCCCACGCCGGCAGTGGCGCCGAAGTGGCCGCGGGAGTTGCCGCCGGCAGTGCCTTTGATAATCCAGTTGCCGTTGTCGGAAATGCTGGAATAGCCGACGGCATAGCCGCTTTCGCCGCGGTATGTGCTGCCTGATACGGCCATCATGCTCTTGCCGGGCAGGTAAGCCTGCGGCAGACCGGCCATAGCCATGGCTGAAGCAGTGCCTGCGTTGGCGCGTCTGCCCACATCGTCAATTTTCTGGTTCAGGTGGTTGCCTACGCCCAACAATTGGTTCACGTTCACCGCGTCGGTCGGTGCTGAACCTGCGCCTACGTTGTGCAACACAACCGGTGCATTGGTATTGCCGCCAACCAAGGTAACGTCGTTAGACGCTGTGCCTCCGTTCGGCTGGGTCGGCGTTTCAGGATTGCTGTATTGAACAATACCCGCACCGCCGCCTTTCACCTCTTCAATGGCTTTGTTGGTGTAGTAAAGCTGGCTGCCGTTGATGGCATCTGTGCTGGTTGCGGAAACCACACCGGCCGCTACGTTTTGGATCTGACGGGTTTGGCCGTCTTTACCCACGCTCACTACGCCGACTACGTCTTTCACACCCGCTACATTGGCGTCATTCTCGCCTTTGTAAGTATAGTTGCTGCTGCCCGCCGCAGCTTTGTGTACTTCAACCGCAGCAGATTCGTTACCCAATACAACCGAATTGGCCACAGTTTGCGTTACAGAGTTACCCACCACAAAGGTGTTATCGGTTGCAACAGTGTTGTTGTTACCCAATGAATAGCTATTGCTGCCGCTGACAATGCTCGGGTCACCGATAGCGCCTGAATTGCGGCCGGTAACGATGTTGCCCGTACCGATGGCCAAAGCATTTTCAGCCAACGCTTGGGCGCCTTTACCGATGGCCAGAGCGTTTTCTGAATTGGCCGCCGCATTGAAGCCTACTGCAGTGGCAAACTTACCGGATGCACTTGAGTCTCCAGTATCCTTAACCGCGCCACCGGTGGTTTGGCCTGAATCGTCGTTGGTATGGAAGTATTTGATACCGCCTTCGTTCATATTTTTAATGGCCGAAATCACGGTGTTATCGTTGGTTGCGGTTTGTCCGGCAACGTCGTAAGTTTTCAGTGCCAATTTACCTGCTTCGGTCAGCTCGCCTTTGTCATTAGTGTAAGCATTGCCTTTCCCGTCATCAGTACCCAAAATATTGTTGGCAACATTGGTGATATTGGTTACGTTGTTTTGCACCGTTGCCAAATCACCTACGGTAGCGGCGTTGTTCCATTGCTCGCTGCTGCTGCCCTCGGCTTTGATCTGTTCGATGGTTTTACCGTCCAAACCGCTCCTCAAGCCGGTAATTTGCTGATTGTTCATCGCAATACCTTGCCCGTTGATGGTCGGGCCGTTGGCAACTTGAACTTGTTTCACCGAAATTTGGTCGTTCAATGCCACTTTCACACCGTCGGCCGTGGTTTCTGTGCGGATGTTGCTGCCGTCGCCGTTTACATTGAGCGTGCTGCCCAATTTACGCTCGACATTGCTGCCGCTATCGGCTGCAAAAGTCAGCGGCTGGTTGACTGCTTTATCCAAACCGTTCAAAGCTTCGCCCACGTTATTGTAGGTTTTGCTTTCACCAATGGCCGGATTGCCGCCGGTTAAGGCATAAGCGGGCGCAGTAACATTGCCGTCGGCATCTACTGTTGAGCCGCCACCCAACGCATCAGCCACTTTTCGACCAGCATTGAAGAGCTGGCTACCGTTAACCGCATCGGTGCTGGTCGCGCTGATATTGCCTGCCGCAACATTGCTTACTTTCTGATTATTGGCATCCAAGCCTCGGGCGCTGATGTAGGTGTTGCCGCCTACATTCACACCGCTGTCGTCAAGCACCACTTGGTTGGCACCGTTACCGCTGGCCACACGGGTAAACTCAACTTCATCTTTGGTAGCCACTTTGTAAGTGGTGCTGCCATCGGCATTTTTCTCAGGCGTAATTTCAACGTTTTTACCGGCCGCCACTTTGTTGCTGGATGCAGCGGCAAGGTCTTTCAACTGTTTCAGGTTAACCGCATCAGTATCGTTTTCGGCATCGGCCACATTGCCGATCGTTTTATTGCCTGCATTGATGCCTGCTTTGCTCACACGCACATCGCCGGCCCTCAAACCATCTGCAGTCAGAGCAACTTCATTGCCCACTGCAACACCGTCATTGTTCACAACGGTATTTCCGGCAGCAAGGCTGCCATCTGCACCCAACTTGATGTTTTTCGCCAGTTTCACTTCCAACGTACCGTTGCCGTCTGAAACGACACCGATATTATTCTCGGTGAGTTTGTCGGCCTCGGTTACGCCGCCTTTCACCGTTACGGTAGAGCCCAATTTGCGTTCAGACAGCCCCCCGGTATCACCAGCAAAAATCAGCGGGGTATTGGCTACTGCCGCCAATTGGTTTTCGGTAGCCGCTTGGCCGGTTACAGGATTGGCAGCATCGAAGGTTGTATTGGTTAACCCGCCGATTGTGCCGGCTTTACCGTTGATGCTGATGGGGTTGGCTTTACCGATGTTGATGTTTTCGGCCAAGTCAAAAGTCACATTGTGGCTGTCGGCTGTTTTGCTGATCACAATATTGCTATCGGCATTATTGAAGTCAACTTTGTTACCGGGAACCACTTTGCTTTCAGCCTTACCGTTGGCGGAAATATTCCAGCCGTCACCCACTAAAGTACGAATCTCATCCAACTGCGATTTATTAACCGCATCATTCGGATTTTCACCTGCGCCTACATTGGTGATTTTCTCACCGCCTGCATCCAAACCTCGGGCGCTGAGTTTACCCTTGAATGTGGGAGCATCGGCCAGTTGGATTTCCACTTGGTTGTCGCTGACAACAGTGCGTACATTATCGGCAGATGCCGTGCCGTCAACGGATGCACCTCGAATGCTTAATACGGAACCCAGCTTTTGATCGCTGCCGTTGTTCACACGTGTGCTGGTGCCTTGGTTAGTATTGCCTGTAATGGTTATCGGATCCTGCATCACTGAATTCAACTTAGTCAGAGCATCCTTAACATTGCCCACCCTCTCTAGGGTTGTGCCGTCAGCACGCTGAATCTCGTATACGGGGTCTGTAATCGAACCGTCTACTTCATTGAATTGGCCACCTAATACACGGACAGTATCACGCAGCTGGCTAACCGCTACTGCATCCGTATTTGCGGTACCTTTGGCAAGATTGGTAACACGGGTAGGTGTGGCAGTTTGCGGATCCACGGCATTCAAGGCGCTGATAGTAATATCTTTACCATCATATTTCGTTTTATCTTTAGCCTTTTCAAAGTGAACGGTACCATCAGGATCAACTTTGCGGATAAGCTGCTCACCGGCGCCATTCACATAAGAGAATGGCGAGTTGGCCTCTACAAGCGTTTGGTTCTCGACAATGATGTCTTCCATTGCTCTTTTCAGTTGAGCCATATTGACAGCATCACGATCTTGTTCGCCTTCGGCAACGCCGGTAATCTTCTGATTGCCCGCATCCAAGCCGACAGCACTCACTTTGCCTTTAAAGGTAGGCGCATCAGCCAGCTTAATTGTGATGGTGCCATTGCCGTCGTTGCTGGTAATTAAATTGTCGGCAGAAGCGGCGCCATTGAAATTACCCGCTTTAATGGCCATAGTCGAACCCAATACGCGCGTGCTGTTTTGACCGTCATCAGCGCTGAATGTAATTGGCTTCACGATTTCATCGTTGAGGTTGGTCAATGCCTCCTGAACGGTATTTACCGACTGCTTAGCTTGGCCGTCTGCCGATTTGGTTGCAAAAGACGGTGGGGTATAAGTGTTGGTAACAGGATCATATTTACCACCCAAGGCTTGCATATTACCTTCAACATTCTTATTCACGCCTTTCAGTTGCGCCATATTTACGGCATCCTGATCATCCTGGCCGGCGGTTACTCCGGCAATTCTTCCGCTGCCTTCCGCATTTACTACAACATTGCCGAAGGTTGGGCTTTCAGCAAGCTCAATCAACATCTCACCGTTGTTGCCTACTTCGGTGCGGATATTTTTGCTCGAAGCATTAGCCGTTGCAGCCAAGCCGCCTTTCACAGTGAAGGTATCTCCCAAACGCTTGGCTGTATTACCAGTGTTGCCAGCGAAATTAATCGGTTTTTGGATTTCAGTACCAATATTGTTCAACGCGTCCTGAACGGTAGATACACCGTCGTATTTGCTGCCGTCCGCTTTGGTAACCACCCAAGAAGGCGCTGCCACAGTTCCCGTGTTCGGGTTTATCGGCACACCCAGAGCTTCGGCAATCGGGTTCAGCTGTGATACGTTTACCGCATCCTCTGCCTGTTTACCGGCTGCAACATTACTGATAGCTTTGTTATTGGCATTCAAACCGGCATCGCTAACGTAAGTTTTACCGTTAACTTTCACACCATCGCTATCCAAAGTAACCGCATCTACGCCCGTGCCCGCAACCACGCTGTTGAAGTTCACATCGGCTTTAGTGGCTACGCTAACGGTTTTGCCGGTTTGGGTAAGCTTAATGTTGCTACCCGCATCTACAGTAATCGTTTCACCGGCTTTAACCACAGCCTCTTTGTTGTTGCTGACTTCTCCGCCACCATCATTGGAAGTGTTCAGTTTAAAGCCTTGGGCAACATGTTTGATGGCTTCATTTACCGTATTCTGACCGGTACCACCGATATCTGACATCGCAACATTACCGTCTGCGCCGACCGCCGCATTACCACCCAAAGTTTGGGCGATGCTGTTGGCCGTACCGTATAGCTGGCTGCCGTTTACCGCATCTTTACTGCTGTCGCTAACATTGCCTTTAGCAATATTGGTTACTTTCTTGCCGCCGTTATTCAGGCCGGATGTCGTAAGTTTTACAGCATCGGAACCGTCAACAGGCTGAATGGTAACGCCGTCACCGTTTACAGTGGTTTGATTGCTGGCTCCATCTGTAAATTGTGCGCTGGTCAGACCGGTTAAGTCTTTCGCCAGATCGAAAGTTACGTTGTCGCTGGTTGCCGTTTTGCTGATCACAATGTTGTTATCATCGCTGCTCAAGTCAACCGTATTACCTGACGCAACTTTGCTGCTGTTGGCACCTTCGGCAGACAGATTCCAGGCTGCGCCCACGCTCGTATTAATCGCACGGATGGCCGCATCGATATTGTTTTGGCCTGTACCTCCAATATCATTATTGGTAAACGTGCCGCTATCCGGATTGT
Organism: Neisseria wadsworthii 9715; assembly: GCF_000227765.1. GTDB lineage: Bacteria > Pseudomonadota > Gammaproteobacteria > Burkholderiales > Neisseriaceae > Neisseria > Neisseria wadsworthii. Next base: position 233,831 of record NZ_JH165159.1, on the reverse strand, counting down.
AAACGGTTGAACCGCCCACAATGCTTTCAACACCTTTACCCGCTTTATATAACTGGCTGCCGTTTACTGCTTCTTGACTGTTGTTATTCACAGCACCTTCAGACAGGCCTGTAATCTTACCTGCGCCATCTGCATTAAGGGTAAGGTTGCCGAATTGAGGACGCTCGGCCAATTCAATCTGCATCACACCATTATCTACTTTTGTGCGGATATTTTGTGTTGATGCCGCCGCTGTGTCACCCAAACCGCCTTGAATATTCAAGGTATCGCCTAAGTGTTTCTCGGTTTGACTGATATTGCCGGCAAAGGTAATCGGTTTTTGAATTTCCTTGCCTACATTGGTCAATGCTTCTTGCACAGTAGATGCCGGTGCATACGGTGTGCCGTTTGCCTGCGTAACCGTAAATGAAGGCGCAGCAACCGTACCGGACGCCGCATCAACATTCATACCTAAGGCCTGTGCAATCGGCGTCAGCTGGGATACATTAACTGCATCAGTATTTTTGGTACCTGCGGCAACATTACCCACTTTGGTTGCAACCGTTGTTTGCGGTTTATTCGGATTCAAAGCGGCTATCGTAATATCGTTGCCGGCATAAAGTTGGTTATCTTCAGCAGTTACAAACGTAACCTGCCCTTGTTTATCCACTTTACGGATCAATTGCTTGCCGTCACTGTTGACATACGAAAACGGTGAGTTGGCTTCAACCAAGGAAAGATTGGAAACCGATAAATCTTTCAACGCATCTTGCAACTGTTTAACGTTGACCGCATCGCTATCCTGATTACCCGCCAACACATTGGTAATCTTATTACCGCCGTTGTCCAAACCGTTTTCAGACAGGCTTACTCGTTGGCCATTGGCAGGAGCAATCGTCATGCCATTACCGTTTACAGTGGTTGTATTGCCTGTACCGTCAGTAAATGCAGCGCTGGTCAGACCGGTCAGACTTTTAGCCAGCTTAACATTCAATGTGTTGTTGCCATCAGATTCCACTGCGATATTGTTATCGCTCAGCTCTCCTGAGGCCCCGCCTTTCACAAATACTTCTTGACCCAGCTTGCGGTTGAAATTATTGCCACTATTATCACCGCCAAAAGTCAGCGGATTATTGGCTTGCGTATTAACGGCCCTGATTGCCCCATCCACCGTATTTTCACTGGTACCGCCAATATTAGACATTGCAATATTGCCATTCGTACCCATTGCAGCATTTCCGCCCAACACGTTTGCAACGCTGCCGCCCACATTTCCTAAAGCTTGCTGGGTAAGGTAAAGCTGGCTGCCGTTTACGGCATCCGTGCTATCTGCACTGATACGGCCTGCAGCCACATTAGTAACCGTACGTTTAACATTTCCGCTTCCTACGCTTACGGTTGCGGCAGGGGCAGCTCCGGCAAAATTACCGTAAGCAATATTGTTCACTGTAGCAGAGGAAGTTCCCTGAGCCGCTTCGGTTACGGAATCTGCACCCAAAGCAACATCTTTTGCATTGGCAGCGATACTGTTATTACCCAACGCCAACGCTTGCTCTCCTTGAGCGGCGGCATCGTTGCCGAAGGCTGAGGAACGCATGCCTAGTGCATTCGCACCTACACCAACAGCAGATGCATTATTGCCAAAAGCTTTGGCAGCAGTACCAATAGCAACGGCATATTCGGCGGATGCTTTAGCCTCGGAACCCATTGCAATTGCATTAGTAGCCGATGCACCTGCTTTACTACCTATACTGATAGCCTTATTGCGCAGTACCTCGCTGCTTGAATCCTTACTGCCTGCTTCCTTACCAATATTGATATTTTCATCACCGTTGGTGTTCGCACCGGCAAAATAACCAATGTTATAGTTGAAATTACCTGTTTGACTATGGCCGGCCAAAGCAACGATATTGGCGTTATGGTCGCCGTTTTGCTGCATACCGGCTTTCCAACCTATGGAAGAATTATGTTCTCCTGCACCATTTGACCCGGCATCGCTGCCGATACCGATGTTATTACCCGCTACAAACGGAGTACCTTCATTGGTTTTAGATGATGCGGTACGACCTTTCCCTGCCTGATAGCCGATAAAGATATTTTCTCCTGTTTGTGTATTTTGACCGGCTGCATCACCGATGCTGATATTTTTAGAGCCTAATCCGCCTGTACCAGAATTTCTACCTATTGCAATGCTTTGATCTCCGACAGCAGCAGCACCCGTTCCGATTGCAACCGTATCGAAGCCATCGGTTGCACCTACAGCACTAGTTCCATTAGGATTCACAACGGCAGGATTGCCTGCTCCGGCTCTTGTTACCGCACCACGACCGATAGCTACAGAAGTGTTGGTTGCTGCTTGCGACAAATAACCAACCGCAACAGATTCATTTCCTGCAGCTTGCGTATCATTCCCCAAAGCAGTTGAGCGAGAACCAGCTGCATTTGCACCAGAACCCAATGCAACAGCACTTTGATTGGTTGCATGGGAATCAAGACCAATAGAAACAGCATAATCACCGCTTGCATCGGCATTTTTACCAACGGCAACCGCACTATCTGCAGTAGCATCTGCGCTTTGTCCGACAGCTACCGTATCTTTTGCAGAAGCCACCGCTTCATTACCTACTGCAGTAGCATTACTTGCAGAAGCATTGGCTTGATTGCCTACAGCAGTAGCTCTTTCTCCTGCTGCAGATGCAGACACGCCAGCCGCCATGGCATTAATACCAGTTGCACCTTGGTTGTTATAGTTCGTATCAGCCTGCGGCTCAACACTATTCACGCTGTAATCATGATGTTGTGTGGACTGAACCGCGGCTTTCAATTGAGCTACGTTCACAGCATCAGAATCAGCAGAACCGGCGGCCACATTGATAATTTGGCGTGTTTTTTCATTCGAACCAACGGATACTGCCGCCAAATTTCCCTTTACAGTAGCCGCTACCGCTGCTTTTTGAGTATCGCTTGCCAACTCGCTTGCATAAAGCTGGTTAGGGCTACTCGGCGTAGCACTTACAGTAACATTACTCAATACACCACGATCTGCAACCGACTCACTACCCAACGCCACCGAGCGTGCAACAGAAGCATTGCTTGCAACACCAAATGCAGAAGCGTGATCTGCTGTTGCTCGAGAAGCCGATCCAACAGCTATCGAACCGGCACGTGTAGAGACCGAACCGGCACCCAAAGCAACCGCTTGGCCGAATTTGGCATCTGCATAGTCACCAATAGCAATCGCACCTCTGCCGTATGCTTCCGTGTTCAAGCCAACCGCAATGGCAGACTTGCCCGAAGTATGCGCATTGCGGCCGATCGCTACCGAACCGATATAAGCATCAGGAACATTGTCGGCGGTATTCGTAACCACATCATTGCCAGAGACCGCCCCATAGCCCAAAGCCACGCCGTCTTCCACGTTAGAAACAGCGCTTTTGCCGATCGCCATTGAGTTGGTACCCGTTGCGCCTTCATTTAAATAGTTGGTACCTAGCTGGTTATTGTTTTGAACACTAAAATAATGATGTTGTGTTTTTTCAATCGCCCTGAAAAGCTGGCTGCCGTTGACTGCATCCGTGCTATCCGCAGTAATGCGGCCTGCCGCGACATTGGTAACGGTTCTTTCTCCACCCCTTTTACCCACGCTCACGGTAGATGTAACTGCTCTTGGATCTGAACCTGCAAAACTGCCGTAAGTAAAACCTACTACCGTCGCTGTTGGCGTGGTAACCACATCAGCGGTTTCCGAACGGCTACCCAGAGCTACGGCATCGTTATGCAACGCTTTAGATTCATAACCAATGGCAACGGCATTGGTTTTACCTTCTTCGACTTTTGCCCGCGTACCCACGGCAATTGCATGATTGGCATTTGCGTGCGCCCATTCGCCGATGGAAGTGGTATTAGTTTTATTACTAAATACACCGGCAACAGCTCCATCCTCATACGCGCCTGCCGGATTTTTGCGTTGCTCCCGGCCCGCATTGCGGCCAATGGCCACATTGGCATTTCCCGAGCTGTAGCCGCCTGCATCTTTACCAATCGCCACGTTATCATGCCCCAACGCATTAACACCCGCGCGACTGGAGATTGCGGTATTCGTATTACCGGTAATGATTACCCGGGAATCTTGGGAAGCGCCTTTGGTTACAGATGCGGCTTCCATTGCGCTTAATACTGCGGCATTAGTTTTATCAAGCGATCCCGCTTGCCGGCCAATCGAAATACTTTCGCCGTAATAACTGTTATAGCCCACACCTGCATCGTAACCGATATTCACACCATAATTATTGTTAACCGTGCTCTTACCGGCTTGATAGCCGATATTAACCATATTGACCAAACCATTGGAACTGGTTTTGCCCTCATTGGTACGTGCCGAAATATTAGTCAAATTAGGATTGGTAGCATCTACGCCCTCAGAACCCGCAGAAGCGCCCAAAGAAAATGTGTTACTTCCCGCAGCTATTGATCCCGATCCGATAGCCACTGCTTTGGATGCAGATGAAAGGGCAGACGTACCCATTGCTACTGAATCAGTTTTTTGTGCCTTAGCTTGGCTGCCAATAGCAATTGCAGCAGATCCATCCGTAGCTACGGTAGAGCCTTCAATACCTGTTTGTGCCTCATGGCCCAAAGCAAGAGAGTTTCCTCCACGGGCTTTGGTGCTACGACCAAGGGCAACCGCACCACCTTTTTCAGCATGCGCGGCAGAGCCCAATGCCATAGCTTGATAACCTGCCGAATTGGCTTGATAACCGATGGCTACCGCTTGGGCAATCGTAGAAGTGGCATTGGAACCGACCGCAACACCGCTCGCTTCTGTAGCTGAGGTTCTGTAACCCAACGCCACTCCATCTTTCTTAGCCGCATTAGCTTCATTACCAATGGCTACGGCACTTGATTCAGTCGCACGGGCAGTACCAATAGCAATAGAGTTACTGTGAGTGGCTTGGGCTGTATTACCAATTGCCACAGACCCTACATCACCAGTAGCAACTACGCCCGTACCTAATGCAATACTATCTTTAGCACTAGCCGCAGCACCCGTACCCATTGCAATAGTATTGCTGTTTGTTGCTTGACTACTGTCGCCGATGGCAACAGAGCTGGTAGCCGTTGTTTGTGCAGCCTTACCTACTGCCAACGAATTTGCGCCGCTTGCAGACACACCAACACCTGCCGCAAGGGCGTTATTGCCCGTTGCGCCATCGTTATTGTAGTTTCCTGCTTTTGCAGCTACGGTTGATGTCGTATCTTTTACGCTGTAAAAATGGATTTTCTCATCTTGCAGGGTATTCACATTACCACGCACGCGGGTTAATTCCTCGGCAACCGAATAAAGCTGGCTGCCGTTTACACCGTCGGTACTGTCTTGAGTTATTTGACCTGGAGCCACATGTTTGAGTTGACGCTCAAAACCATCGGAACCGAATGAAACTTGGTCACCCGCTTTCAGATTTGCGCCGCCCCTGAAATTAAAGGTTACGTCATTAATAGTGACACTTTGCGGTGCAGCCGCATTAGTTTCGGTACTAGAGCCGGCGCCAATAGCTACTGCGTTATCTTTTGTTGCCTTTGAGCCAACGCCCAGCGCCAATGAAACATCTCCACTGGCAACCGCCCTTGTACCAAAAGCCGTAGATAAATCTCTAGCAACTGCTGATACGCCAATCGCAACCCCACCGTTTCCAGCAGTTGTGGCGCTATAGCGATAACCGACTCCATTTCCAGGTCGAGAAAACGGCACTAAGTAATCGCCCGTCAATTCATGGTATTTCACGGCAGCAGCAGTATTGTTATAAGTATTGTCATTATGAGACTGACGAATATTAGGAATTGCAGAATTGGTGGCAACGGCATCCAAATCATCACCACCGATAGCAACTGAAGAGTTCCCTGCAGCAGAAGTATCTGCTCCAACTGCCACGGCCTGTTTACCTCTAGCAGCAGCCTTCGTGCCAACTGCCACGCTCTGATTAGCATTGGCAACAGCATCATTACCACATATTAAATTTTTACTTTCCGGATCCGCAGTATCGTATTTACATTGCACATTCACAAAAGCTGCATTTGCGCTTCCAGAAAAGCCGAACGTCATGCCAATCACGACTGCTATCATAGACAGGGTAAATTTCCATTTTCCTTTTTGGCTTTGGCCGCAAGAAACGCACTCCATACGACTCCCCGCAGGTTTCCCTTTTGCCTTCTCTATTTCCGAAACAGCCACCCAAGCTCCTAAGGCGTCGTTCCATATTGTGCGGTAATTTTTATTCATGGTTGTTAACTCTCTTTAATTAGATAAATAATTTGCTTATTGATTAAAAAATATAAAATAGTAATTATTAATAATATTTATATTAAAATTACTATCTACGTTACAAACTGCCAATTTACGTCACTCAGTAACAAAAAAGCATATCGGTTATTCACCTCAAAAACTGAATTTGCTTTTTACATTTTGTCATATTGAACTCTGGGCAAATCCTTACCGTTTATCGGAAAATACGACCACAATAAAAATTTCTTCTCTGCCGAATTTCATTAGCCCGTATAAAATTCAATACCTCAACCTAAAATCAAGCAATAACTATGCCAAATTCTTATTTTTATTTACAGTAAATTATTTCAACTTATAAAATCAGCCGCTCAGCAAATAAAACAGCCGTATAATCGAATACCTTTACAAAACAAAATGCCTGTCTGAATATTTCAGACAGGCATTTTGTTGAGAGATAAATATAGTTACTTAAAATATTATTTATTAATTTATATTTTTATAATTTATTAATATATAGCTTGAAGGTTTATTCTTTTTGGCCTTACCATCATCCGACATAACAAGCAAATATTGTTTATCATCAGCCTTAATCACATTAACAGCTTCTGCATTTTTCCATTTTTCATCTGTATTCAACACCAGTTTTTGAAGCTGAGATTGAGGCTTTCCAGCCCATCTCCATAAATAGGAACGAAATTTGCCTTGTTCATTTGCCAATTCATTGGCTATCAGATAGCTGTCGGTTTCGGCCATATACTCAAGCGAGCGGATACCGCCGCCTTCCAAGTCAAGCAGCAATACTTCGCCGAAACGGGGAGCTGCTTTATTTTCAAATAATTCGTTCGGATTGTTGATGGGAATCACCATAGCAAGCTTTCCTGCCATAGGTTCCCGAATACCGAGCATAAGCCGGTTGTTTTTCGTATCGTATGCCAAGCCTTCCAAATTCAAATCGTGGAAATCAACCGGTTTACCGGTTTTGCTTTGAATGGTTTTCTGCACTTCAGATGCTTTGAGCAAGGCTTCTTTCAGGTTAACGGCTTCTTTTAAGTCTTGAATCCGATTGCCTTGGATTTTGAAACGTACGAACCGCTCACGATCAGGTTCGCGGCTGTTCTTCTTGGTGGAAGAAAAAGAAGTTGCGGCATAAATATAGCCTTTATCATCAGCCGCCAAAGCTTCCAAGTCATCCAGCTTGACCTTTAAGCTATTCATCAATTCGCTATCTGCGGCTTGATTCTCCTGAAGTGTACCATCCGCATTCACAGTAAGCAGACTCAGCGCGCGCACTGCTTCATCTTCCGCAACCAATAATCTGCCATCAGGCAATTGCTGTACGGCGGAAGGTTCGTAAGTGCCCGCCAATTTATGGCTGACAATTTTTTCGGGCGAAACAGATTTAGCAACCGCCCAAGATAATGCGCCGATGGCAATCACGGTAGCGGGCATACCCCAATAAAATATTTTACGTTTAGAGGGCATGTGCACTCCTTTCTTTAAATCAATGTGATGCATGTGCATTGTGTTGGTCACAATGCCTGTCTGAAAATTCGGCAAGGCATTTGCCTTGCCGAATTTTCTCACTGAGGTGTCATTACAAATCGTTATAATCTACCAGCATATATTTGGCAGTAAGCTTCTTGGTCGCATCGCCCTCATCACTCATCAATATCAAGCGCGGCTGACCGTTGACTTTGATGGAATCAATCGCCTCTACGTTGGTCATGTGGCGCAGGTTGGGCAATGGTATGGGTTTGGCAGGCGCATTAGGGTCGCCGCTCCATGTCCAAAGTTGTGAATATTTACTGCCGTCATCATCTTTTACTTCGTTGGTCATGATAAAGGCTTTCAATACAGGATCGTAGTTGAGCGAGCGGATACCGCCGCCTTTAATATCCAAGAAAGCGGCATCAAGAAAATTCGGTTCCGCTTTTTCTTCAAACACGGCTTTCGGGTTGTCGATATAAAGCACGATGGAACGCTCGTTAAACTCTGGATCGCGCAAGCCGAGCAACAATTGCTTTTTGTTCGGATCGAAAGCCAAGCCCTCGATATTGATGGTTTTGAAATCCAAAGTGGTGCCGATTTTCGATTTGAACAGCTCATTAAGCTGCTCGGAATTCTCCAAAGTATCGGTCAGCTTGTCAAAATAGCTGAGCTCGCGCACATCATGCCCTTGAACTTTAAAGCGCAGCAGGTGTTCGCGGTCGGGGCGGCGCTGGCCTTCTTTGTTGACCGCATGGGATGTGATGGCGTAAATGTAGCCGTCCGGATCGCGGGTAAGGCCTTCAAGATCACTCAGCTTGCGTTTAAAGCCGCGGGTAAGGCGTGTGTCGGCAGCGTCGTCTTCAGACAGGGTTCCGTCTGCCGCAAAAGATAAAATACTGGCGGCACGGGTCGCTTCGTCTTCCATAATCAGCAAGCGGCCGTCGGGAAGCTGCTGCACGGCAGAAGGTTCATACACGCCTTTAAATGTATAAATGCCGAAGCTTTTTAATTCAGCTTCTTGCTTATTTTGCTGCATCGCAGGAATGACTTGCGGCAAAGTTTTCACGCCGATAAATGCAAGCACTGAAGCCAGTAGGCCCCAACGGAAAGCGGCGTAAGACATATTTAGGTATTTAAACTGCTTATTGGCCATCAAACCGAGCCAATAAAGCTCGTCGCTCATCTTATGATAGACTTGTTCGCGGTCGGCCATGATATCCTGCATCATGCGCCAATAGCGGTCTTTAGAAATTTTCACACGGTCTTCATAAATCAAGATATTGGGCGTTTCGCCGAAAAAGTGCCCTTCCGGACGAACCACTCTTGATTTGAGATCCCGCAATTTTGCTCTGCCTTTACGCCAATCGGAAAACCAATTCAATATCGAACGGATTTTGCCTGCCCTATCCGGCGAAGCGGAAAGCAATGCAAACACAATCGATGTGGCTGCGGTAAACATAAATATGCCTGCAGGCACTAAAAATTCCGGCGAAGAAGCGAAAACGAATGCGCCGGAAATCATTAAGGCCGACACGATAAAGCCGTTGAGCGAAATCATGATATTGGCTTTGGTCGCCGCCAAAGCCAGCAATTCCATTTCGGTGCGAAACGCGTTACGGAACATGGTTTCCACACCTTTGGCCGTACCGATAGGAACGATTTCCTCTTTTTGCTCTAAGTTTTTAGCGTCTTTATTTTTATCTTTATTTTTTCCTTTGTTTTTCTTGACTTTCTTTTCTGTTGCCGATCCGGCTTCTTTGGCCGCAAGGCTCGCTTTCTCCGCTTCGGCTTCTTCGTCCGGCAGATTGTCCAATACAATTTCCGGCACCAATAAAGGAACAGTATGTCGTGGGGGCCGGCTGGCCGGAGGGATGTCTGATTTTAAAGGGTCATTCTGTAGGTTATCAGATTGTGTATTATTTTGTGTATCATTGGATTTTGAGATCATTTTTTTTTATTTTTCCTTAAAATATGAAAACTCAGTCCATCTCAAGCAAGTGCTGTTAAGTTGGTTTGAGAAATTTGATTTGCTTAAATTGATAACTAGGGTCTGCATCATATAGCGGCACACATTTTTGAGCAGATTCTTCCACACGAAAGCCTGAATACAAGGCAAAAATGCGGGCGAATGCCGCTTATTTATGAATATGCCGGTTGTGCAAATCTCCCTCCTAGCAAGTCATTCAAACAAAATCACCATACAAGCAAAATGCCCAGTATGCCTTTTGATTTTAACGCAGGAAAATTAGCAACGAATTAGGCAATAAAAATGCCTGTCTGAAACAAATCAGACAGGCATTTTGGCTATTTAGTTCATGTGGTTAAGCCAATATAGTATTCCTAAAAAAAGAACCTGATCAATCCGCATGCCTTGCCAGAAATCCGCCGCTCTGGTGCGCCCACAGTTTGGCATACAAACCATTTTTCTCCAGCAGTTCGGCATGGCTGCCCTCTTCAACGATACGGCCTTTGTCGAGCACGATTAACCTATCCATGGCGGCAATGGTGGATAAACGGTGGGCGATGGCAATCACGGTTTTGTTTTCCATCATTTTATCCAGGCTTTCCTGAATCGCCGCTTCCACTTCAGAATCCAGTGCGCTGGTGGCTTCGTCGAGCAGCAGAATCGGCGCATCTTTCAGCATCACGCGGGCGATGGCGATACGCTGGCGCTGGCCGCCTGAAAGTTTAACCCCGCGCTCGCCCACATGGGCATCGTATCCTTTGCGGCCTTTGGCATCGGAAAGGTTGGGAGTGAAATCGGCGGCTTCGGCACGGCGGGCGGCCTGCATCATTTCTTCTTCGGTGGCATCGGGGCGGCCGTAGATGATATTGTCGCGCACGGAACGGTGCAGCAGGCTGGTATCTTGGGTGACCAAGCCGATTTGGGCGCGCAGGCTTTCTTGAGTGATGTCGGTAACGTTTTGGCCGTCGATGGTGATGCTGCCGCTTTGCGCTTCATAAAATCTGAGCAGTAAATTCACGATGGTGGACTTGCCGGCACCGGAACGCCCGATCAAGCCGACTTTTTCGCCGGGTTTGATGTGCAGGTTAAAGCCGTTGAGCAACGGTTTGCCTGCTTCGTAAGAAAAATCGACATGCTCGAAACGGATGTCGCCGTGCGCCACTTTCAGCGGCAGGGCATTGGGCTTATCGACAATCGTGTGCTGTTTGGAAAGCGTACCCATGCCGTCGCTCACCGTGCCGATGTTTTCAAACAGGCGGGCGGATTCCCACATGATGTATTGCGACAAACCGTTCACGCGCAAAGCCATAGCCGTAGCAGTGGCAATCGCGCCGACGCCGACTTGGCCGTTATGCCATAACCAAATGCCCAATGCGGCGGTGGATAAAGTCAGCCCTGAGTTCACGATAAAATTACAGGTATATAAAGTGGTAGCCAAACGCATTTGCGCATGCACGGTAACCATAAATTCCTGCATGGATTGCTTGGCATAACGCGCCTCGCGCGCACCATGCGAAAACAGCTTAACCGTCGTAATGTTGGAATAAGCATCGGTAATACGGCCGGTCATCAGCGAACGCGCATCCGCCTGACGCTTCGCCGTTTTTGCCAGCTTGGGAATCAGTACGCGCATCACGGAGCCGAATGCGATAATCCAGCACACGAACGGCAGCAGCAGCCAGCCGTCAAACGCCGCCAGAATCACGCCCGAGCTGATGAAATACACCAGCACATACACCACCATATCGGCCAGCGTCATCACTGTATCGCGCACCGCTAGCGCGGTTTGCATCACTTTGGCCGAAACGCGCCCGGCAAATTCGTCTTGATAAAAACCGAGGCTCTGCCCCAGCATCAGACGGTGGAAATTCCAACGCAACCGCATCGGAAACACGCCTTGCAGCGTTTGCAGGCGCACGTTTGATGCAACGAAATGCCACAGCACGGCAAACGCCATCAACGCAGCCATGCCGGACAAAGCCCAGCCCTTCTCCGCCCACAAAGTTTGCGGTGTATATTGGCCCAGCCAGTCGACCACTTTGCCCATAAACTGAAACAGCAAGGCTTCCATAATGCCGATGCCGGCAGTCAACACCGTCAACACCGCAATCCAACCGCGCATGCCTTCCATGCTGCTCCACAAGAACCGCCACAAGCCTTTTTCGGGCGTTTTCGGCGGCGCGTCGGGATAGGGGTCGATACGGGATTCGAACCAGTTAAAAAAACGCTTAATCATCCATTTCATCCATTTAAGACAGGCCGTAAGGGAAATGCCTGTCTGAAAAATTCATCTCTTTACAAATAATACAGAAACCCAAGCAGTATAAACACATAAATCGATACGGCGGCAGCCGCTGCAAGCAACACCGGCGTATCGGCAGGTTTGTTGGGGTAGCCGCTCAAGTTGGGTTCCGAATTTGCCGGCAAGGCCAACCCGTAAACAAACTGGACCAGCATAGCCAGCAGCGCAAACGGCATCAACAGCGGGATGACCGCAGACAGCACTGCCGAGCCCATACCCAACTGATACACCCTCCTGCATACCGTCCAACCCCTGCCCGCATCATTACAGCGCTTATCCAATTGTTTATTTTGATAATAAATCAAAACGCAGGAAAAAAAGGCAAAAGCGACGCCCGCCTTACCCAAATGGGTTTGATTGGAGCCGACCGAACCGAACACATCAAGAAACCACGGAACAAACCTGTTCAACAGCAGCGCCGCCAAAGCAGCCGGCAGACAATATGCTGCGAAACGGCTGCGTGCAAGGCGCCGGTTATCTAATGGATCATGCTTGGATTCATATTCGATGTAAGTCATCTTTATTTGTTTAATCCGGCTATTTCAACAAATTCTTCAATGCCAACCGTACGCCTTCGCTCACATCTGTGCCGGCCGGAATACCCTTCACTGCGGCCTTGGCTTCGCGCTCGTTATAGCCCAACGCCAACAGCGTGTTCACCACATCATCGGTTTCATCGGCCACAGGAATGCTTTCAGACAGGCCTGCGCCCGCACCATCAGCCACCAGCTTGCCGCGCAGCTCCAAAATCATACGCTCCGCGGTTTTTTTGCCGATGCCGGGCGCGGAAGAAAGCCGTTTCACATCTTCCTGCGCCACGGCCTGCGCCAGCTCGTCCGAAGTCATGGCCGACAAAATACCCAAAGCGGTTTTGGCGCCGATGCCGCTCACTTTAACCAGCTGGCGGAACGTAGCGCGTTCGGCGGCCGAAACAAAACCAAACAGCAAATGCGCATCTTCGCGTACCACAAGCTGGGTATAGAGCTGCACGGTTTCATTGAGCGCGGGCAGCGCGTAAAAAGTCTGCATCGACACATCCACTTCATAGCCCACGCCGTTCACATCAATCACAACCTGCGGCGGCTGCTTTTCAACCAATTTTCCCGTAAGTCTGCCAATCATAAATAAGCTTTCCTGAAACGCATTTCAGACAGGCATTCGTTGCGGAATGCCTGTCTGAAAAACAAAAATACAATAATTTAAAGCGTGAAGCCGTTTAAATCGAATTCTGAGCCATGGCCATTTGACGGACATTGTCAGCCTGCTCCGGTTTGGCAAACGGGCCGAGTTTCACGATATATTGGCCGTCTTTACGCTCGGTAAGCGCGCGGTGGGCGGAAGCGGCGCCCTGCAGGCGGCTATTGGTGCGGCCTGCGTAATCTCGCGCCGCAGATTCGCTGTTAAACGCCGCCAGCGTAACATAAATTTGCTCAGGTTGGGCAGCCGCGATTTGGCCGGGCACAATTTGCTCCACGCGCACATTGGCTACGCCGGAAAAGCCGATTTTCTGAGCCGCGCCTTTAGACAAATCAATCACCCGGCTGCCGTGGAACGGACCGCGGTCGTTGATGCGCACAATCACGCTTTTGCCGTTGGAAAGATTGGTTACTTTGGCGTAGCTGGGAATGGGGAGGGTTTTGTGTGCGGCGGTGTAAGCATGCATATCGAAGCGTTCGCCGCTGGCGGTTTTCTTACCGTGGAAGCCGGGGCCGTACCATGAGGCCTTGCCTGTTTGACTGAAAGTTTTAATCTGTTTAACGGGTGTGTAGCGCATCCCGCGCACTTTGTAGCTCATATTGGCCGCTTTAATCAGCGGTTCGGGGCGAACTTGGTTTTCGGACACCAAACGGTCTTTACCGAAAGACGAGGCGCTAATGAGCGCAAGAGCGGCGCCCAAAGCGCCGATAGACAGGGTTTTTGTGGCTTTAGTCAAAACAGGTTCCTATTCTTTGAGTCGATAACGCAAACCGATTTTGTTCTAATTCTTGTACGGTTGATTTAAAACTAATGATGAAATGATAAAACGAACTAAACCTGCCCGCCGAAACCGTTTTGCCGCCATGCTTCATAAACCATCACCGCCACGGTGTTGGAAAGATTCATGCTGCGGCTTTGCGGCTGCATAGGCAGGCGCAGTTTCTGCCCGGCAGGCAGGGCATCCAAAATTTCGGCAGGCAGGCCGCGCGTTTCCGGGCCAAACAAAAATACATCGCCCGGGGCGAATGCGGCTTGGTCGTAACGGCTGGAGCCTTTGGTGGTGAGCGCGAAAATGCGCCGCCCTGCCAAAGCTTTCAGACAGGCATCGAAATCTTCGTGCACCGTAAGCGAAGCAAACTCGTGATAATCCAAACCCGCCCGCTTCATTTTGGCCGAATCCAGCGGAAAACCCAGCGGCTTGACCAAATGCAGATCCATTCCAGTGTTGGCACACAATCGGATGATATTGCCTGTGTTCGGCGGAATTTCGGGTTGGTATAAAACTACGGTAAACATGAAGATTCCAAAATCCAAGGGCGCACTATACTAGATAAGTGCTTAGTTCATCAAAAAATTTTCAATTTGGATATTGCCAGCGTCCAGCAAAAAACGCTGCTGCTGCCCGAGCGGCGCAGCATTCGGGCGCATTCGCGCAAAGTCTCGCCGCTGGTCAAAACATCGTCGATTAACAACACGTTACGTTCTTTAACACAGGCATCAACCCGAAAAGCGCCGCGCACGTTTTTCTTACGCGCCTCAAAAGGCAGGGTGCTCTGGGGCGCGGATGCCTGTCTGAAAACCGAATTGTGCGGCAACACCTGCCAGCCGTAAAGCTTTGCCAGCGCTTCGGCCAATTCGTCGCACTGGTTAAACCCGCGAAACAGCCGCCGCTCGCGGCTCAATGGCATGGCCAGCACGGCATCTATGCGCACATCATCCAGCCACGGCGGCGGCAATGACGCCATCAGCGACACCAACGGCGCCGCCAACGAGCGGTCGCGGCGGTGTTTGAAGCGGTGCAGAATACCGCTCACCGGCGGTGCATATTCCACCGAAGCCCACAAGCGCTCAAACGGCGGCGGCTCTTTCTGGCATTGCCCGCACACCGCCGCGCCCTCGCTGGTGCCGCCGCAACGTGGGCACACGTTGGCCGCATCCGAAGCCGACACGCGCAAGTCTTTCATACAGGCATCGCACAAGCCCTTACCCGCGCCCGAATCGTGGCATAATAAGCAGGCTTCCGATTGCGGCAGCCTGAAAGAAAGAAAACCCATGACATCCCCCGTAAATAATCTCGTTTTAATCCACGGCTGGGCGGCCAACCGCCATGTGTTCGACGATTTGATTCCGCGCCTGCCCGAAAGCTGGCAGATTCAGGCGCTGGATTTGCCCGGCCACGGCCAAGCGCCGCTTGCAGGCAGCTTCGACGTGATTGCCGCCGCCGACGCGCTGGCCGAACACATCACCGAACCCGCCTGCCTGCTCGGCTGGTCGCTCGGCGGGCTGGTGTCGCTACACATCGCCCACCGCCATCCTGAAAAAGTGCGCGCGCTCTGCCTGACCGCCAGCTTCGCCAAATTCCGCGCAGGGCCCGATTATCCCGAAGGCTTAGACAACCCCGCTTTAGCCAAAATGATTGAATTGTTTCAGCAAGACTACCATAAATATATGAAACAATTTCTCCAGTTGCAATTCTTATACGCGAAAGACCAACACAGCATTCTGGAAAAAGTGTTGCCCGACATCGTTAAACACGGCGCGCCCGCCGCCCTGCAAAGCGCGCTCGACGCGCTGGCCGAAGCCGACGCCCGCACCTTGCTACCCGAGCTGAAGCAACCGGCCTGTCTGATTTACGGCGGCAAAGACACCATCACACCGCCGCGCATGGGCAGCTACCTCGAGCGCCACCTGCCCAACGCCCGAATGCACACACTGGAAAAAGCCGCACACGCGCCGTTTCTGAGCCACGCCGACGAATTCGCCCGATTGCTCAAAACCTTTGCAGAACAACAATTGCCTGTCTGAAAAAACCCACCATGAACCCGAACGACCGCTGGCTGATACACCGCCACCTCGCCCAAAACACCGACGAGCGCCTGCAACTGGTGCGTACTGCGCCGCAACACATCCTGCTCGTCGGCGCCGACCACGACGAAACCCGCAAGCTGCTTGCCGCGCGTTATCCCAAAGCCGCCTTCAGCGAATACGACCCGCGCCAAGCGTTTTTAGACGAAGCCGCCGCCGCACGCAAAACCGGCTTTTTCGCCAAGCTTGCAGGCAAAAGCGTGCCCCAGCATTTCCAAAGCCTCACCGAGCCTCTGCCCGAAGCCGCCGCCGATATGCTGTTTGCCAACCTCAGCCTGATTACCGCTTCCGAGCCTCTGCCCGTGCTGAAAAACTGGGCGCACGCCCTCAAGCGCGACGGCCTGCTCTTTTTCACCCACTTCGGCATCGACAGCCTGCAAAGCCTCAATGCCTGTCTGAAACAGGCCGGCATCAGCGTGGAAGCGCCCATGCTGTTTGACATGCACGACTTGGGCGACATGCTGCTCGAATCCGGTTTTTACGACCCCGTTACCGATACCGCCAAGCTCGAACTTTCCTACACCAGCGCCCAAACCTTCTGGCAGGATATGGACACGCTGGGCATTTGGACGTCGCTCACCTTCAGCGACGAAGCCGCCGCCCGCACCTTGGTTGAGCAGCAAATCGCCGCAGGCCGTTTCAGCATCACGCTCGAAACCGTGTACGGCCACGCCGTGAAAAAAACCGTGCTGCCCGAAGGCGCCAGCCCCGTGCAGTTTTACCCCACAATGCCCGGCAAAGCTTAAAGGCCGGCTTTTCAGACAGGCACCCGCCCAACCATGCCTGTCTGAAACCGCTCTTTGCTCTTACATTATCTTAAAATGATTTGACCATAAACCCGCTTTCAGACAGGCATCGGCACACCTTATAATGCCTGCCTGAACAAGCCTGTACCCACCGCCATCCCGGCCAAGCAGCCGCAGGCGCACTTCCCCCAAACACACCGACACAGGAATTCAAAATATGCATTTAAAATTTAACCGCCGTGTCTTATTCCTCTCCCTCGGCGCCCTCATCCTCAGCGGCTGCCAAATCGGCCGCAAAACCCCGCCCGCCCCCCAACCGACAGCCAAGCCCAAAGCCATCATCGGCCTCGCACTCGGCGGCGGTGCAGCCAAAGGCTTTGCCCACATCGGCGTGATTAAAGTATTGAAACAGCACAACATCCCCGTAAACGTCGTAACCGGCACCAGCGCCGGTGCCATTGTCGGCAGCCTCTATGCCTCAGGCATGTCGCCCGACCGCCTCGAATTGGAAGCCGAAATCCTCAGCCAAGCCGATTTGGTTGACCTCACCCTGTCGACCCGCGGCGTCATCAAAGGCGAAAAGCTGCAAAACTACATCAACCGCAAAGTCGGCAACCGCCCTCTGCAAAACCTACCGGTTAAATTCGCCGCCATCGCCACCGACTTCAACTCGGGCAAAAGCGTAGCCTTCAACACCGGCAACACCGGCCAGGCCGTGCGCGCCTCCGCCAGCATCCCCAATATTTTCCTGCCTACCGAAATCGACAAACGCCAATATGTCGACGGCGGCCTCTCCGCCCCCGTGCCTGTTACCGCCGCCAGAGAGCAAGGGGCCAACTTTGTGATTGCGGTGGATATTTCCGCCAAACCGGCCAAACTCGAAAACGGCTCCGGCTTTTTCGACTACCTCGACCAAAGCCTCAACATCATGAGCACCCCCGCGCTGGAATACCAACTGCGCCAAGCCAACGTAGTCATCAAGCCGCAAGTGCAAAAGCTCGGTTCGGTAGGCGGCTTCGACCAAAAAGCCCAAGCCATCAAACTGGGCGAACAAGCCGCACTGGCCGCGCTGCCGGAAATCAAGAAAAAGCTGGCGGCCTACCGCTATTAACCACCGCCGCCGGCAACAACTCTAAAGATGCCTGTCTGAAAGTTTCCAGTACGGCTTTCAGACAGGCATTCTCTTTACCCGCCGCACAGACAAAGCCCCTGAAATCCAGTACAATACCCGCCTGAATTTTTTAACGAAAAGAACATCATGGAAGCCGAAATCATCAACCAGCTCAACAACACCTTAGACGATCTCGAACAGCGCAGCGCCGATATCCGCGTTTACCTGGATTACCAAGGCAAAAAAGACCGCCTGGAAGAAGTCATCGGCCTTTCCGAAGACCCCGATTTGTGGAACGACCCGAAAAAAGCGCAAGAAATCGGCAAGGAACGCAAAATCCTCGAAGGCATCGTACTCACGCTGGATTCCATCGGCAGCGGCATCGAAGACAACCGCATGCTGATTGAAATGGCGGTGGAGGAAAACGACGAAGCCGGCTTTGCCGCCGTGCAGGAAGACGTGGCTGCGCTGGAAGCCCAAATGGCCGAGCTTGAGTTTAAGCGCATGTTTAACCAGCCGGCAGACGCCAACAACTGCTTTATCGACATCACCGCCGGCGCGGGCGGCACGGAAGCGGAAGACTGGGCTGGCATGCTTTTGCGCATGTACAGCCGCTACGGCGAGCGCAAAGGCTTCAAGCTGGAAATTTTGGAAGAAGACGAAGGCGAAATCGCCGGCATCAACCGCGCCACCATCAAACTCGAAGGCGAATATGCCTACGGCCTGTTGCGCACCGAAACCGGCATCCACCGCCTTGTGCGCTATTCGCCTTTCGATTCCAACAATAAGCGCCACACCTCGTTTGCCTCCGTATTCGTGTATCCCGAAGTGGACGACAGCATCGAAATCGAAATCAACCCGTCCGATTTGCGCATCGACACCTACCGCGCATCAGGCGCGGGCGGCCAACACATCAACAAAACCGATTCAGCCGTGCGCATCACCCACGAGCCGACCGGCATCGTGGTGCAATGCCAAAACGACCGTTCGCAACACGCCAACAAAGCCGCCGCAATGGATATGCTGAAATCCAAATTGTTCGAGCTGGAAATGCGCAAGCGCAACGAAGAAAAACAATCGCTGGAAGAGAGCAAGTCCGACGTGGGCTGGGGCCACCAAATCCGCTCTTATGTATTTGACTCCTCACGCATCAAAGACTTACGCACCGGCCACGAAGTGGGCAACATCAAAGCCGTGATGGACGGCGATTTGGACGGCTTCATCGAGGCCAGTCTGAAACAAGGCGTGTGACGGGGTTCGGCTGAAAATTGAAACTCAAACCAAACATGCCTGTCTGAAAAACTGTGGAGGAAATGCTCATGGTTTATTGGTTTATCGCCGCTGCATTGGTGCTGATTCTTGAATTGTTTATCGGCACGATTTACCTGATGGTAGTAAGCGCCGCCCTGTTTGGCGCAGGCATCGCGGTTTGGCTGTTTGGCAACCTGACTGCCGGCATTCTCACCGCCGCCGTGCTGTCTGCCGTGGGAATTTGGTGGACGCACGGCTGGATTGCCCGCCACCGCCGCTCCGCCCATGAAGAAACCGCCCGCAACGATTTAGACATCGGGCAAAGCGTCCACATCATGCGCCACTTGGGCGGCGGGCTGTACGAAGTGCATTACCGCGGCACCGTCTGGCAGGCACAGGCGGAAAACGTGTCCGGATCATCCGCCGCACCGCATTCTGCCGTGATTACCGGCAAAAACGGCAACCTCCTGATTATCCATCTGCACTAAAAAAGGAGCCCTTATGGACTTTGATTTCTTCATCGGTTTCCCCATTCTGCTGCTTATCGCCGTGATCGTATTCGGCTTCAAAGCATTTACCGTGGTGCCGCAGCAAGAAGCTTACGTGGTGGAACGTTTGGGCCGCTTTCACAAAGTGTTGAATCCCGGCCTCAGCATCCTGATTCCCTTTATCGACCGCGTGGCCTACAAGCACACGCTGAAAGAAATCCCGCTGGATGTGCCGAGCCAAGTCTGCATCACGCGCGACAACACCCAGCTTACCGTCGACGGCATCATCTACTTCCAAGTAACCGACCCGAAACTCGCCTCATACGGCTCCAGCAACTACATCATGGCCATCACCCAGCTTGCCCAAACCACGCTGCGCTCGGTTATCGGCCGTATGGAATTAGACCGAACCTTTGAAGAGCGCGACGAAATCAACAGCATCGTCGTGGCCGCGCTGGACGAAGCCGCCGTATCGTGGGGCGTGAAAGTATTGCGTTACGAAATCAAAGACTTGGTGCCGCCGCAAGAAATCTTGCGCTCAATGCAGGCGCAAATCACCGCCGAACGCGAAAAACGCGCCCGTATCGCCGAATCAGAAGGCCGAAAAATCGAACAAATCAACCTCGCCAGCGGCCAGCGCGAAGCGGAAATCCAGCAGTCGGAAGGCGAAATGCAGGCCGCCATCAACGAATCGAACGGCGACAAAATCGCCCGCATCAACCGCGCACAAGGCGAAGCCGAAGCCTTGCGCTTGGTGGCCGAAGCCAATGCCGACGCCATCCGCAAAATCGCCGATGCCCTGCAAACTCCGGGCGGCAACGAAGCCGTGAATCTGAAAGTGGCCGAGCAATATGTAGAAGCCTTCGGCAAACTGGCCAAAGAAAACAACACGCTGATTATGCCTGCCAACGTGGCCGACATAGCCGGCTTGGTTTCCACCGGCCTGAAAATTGTGGAAGGCAATAAAACGGTTGCCAAATAAAGCCTTATTACAAACAACAATGCCTGTCTGAAAACAATGCGGAATAGTTTTCAGACAGGCATTGATCATGAAATAACCCAACACCAATCCTTCAACAACATTTACGGGAAACACCTTATGAAAAAAGAAAAAAACTATATTTATCAAGACTTCGGCAGGCTGACTGGTTTCACGCTGTCTGCCATTTGGTCGGTGATCGCCATATACACGGTGGTCGGCCTTATGCTGATACCGATATTGCTGCTCATCCACTCTGCCTCCGGCCTGATTAATTTGGATCAGAGTTGGTGGGCAATTTTTGAAAAAGCAGAACCCTTTTTTAGACCGCTGGATCTGCTATTGGCCCTATGTTTCCTAACATCGGCTATTCTGGTTTGCTGCTGGCTGTATCGCGCCGCAGCCAACGCCCGCGCGCTGGGTGCGGAAATGAGCATCAAACCCGGCTGGGCTGTAGGCAGTTTTTTCATCCCTTTTCTCAACTTGGTTATGCCCTATCAAGCCACCAAAGAAATATGGCTGCATGCCGCGCAAGACCGCAAGCCTTCGGCCATTCCGGTTAACACTTGGTGGATAACTTGGTTGATCGGTTCGATTGGGGAAAGAATCATTCATAAAACAGAAAGCCATTTAGAAAGCGTACACCTCACTTTGCCTATTTACCTTAATTTAGCCAGCTTGTTATGCATGCTGATTAGCGCTTACTGCCTCACCAAAATTGTTCGGGGCATCCAAAATCAACAAGCTTTGCTGGCAGCAGGTAAAAAAGTTGGCTGAAACCAAACAATCGCATCAAGCAAAATGCCTGTCTGAAACCTTTTTCAGACAGGCATTTTGCATTACGACAACTGTTCATTTTTTCTTGCTTTTCTGCTTACCCGTTTTCTTGGCCGTTTCTTTTTTGACCGGAGCCGGATATTCGCCGCACAAATATTCATAAGTGGTGCGCGTTACCGAGCAGGTGCCGATCATGCCGCCTTTGCGCACGCATTCGCTGCGCGATCCTTGCACGCGGGCGGCTTTTTGAAAACCGAGTTGGCGGCAACGTTTGTCAGCCATCAGCTGAGGACTGGCCTGCCCTGCCCTCGCATTCTGAAATTCGGCATGGTCGTAAGAAAGATAAACAATGCCTTTTTTGGCATCGCCGCCGCGGTATTGCCATTGCACAGGCGTGTTTTTCTGAGCACAGGCTGCGGCAAACAGCAATAAAAACAAAGAAAGTGTGCGTGTTTTCATGTTTTCAGACAGGCATATATTTATCGTTAAACCACTTACATAGTAACTGTGACGTCATACTCGGGTTTAACCCAAGTATGACGGATATACTTTTTGAAGCTGGCTCACTATATTTATTTTAAATATTTATTATAAATTGAATGTTTTCAAATATGCCAAAACATCCGCCTAACGGCTCAATTCATCGGTAATCCGCTGCAAAAATGCCAACCGCTCAGGGCGGATTTCACCGCTTTCTGCCGCAGCTTTTACCGCACAGCCCGGCTCTTGACGGTGGGTGCAGTTATGAAAACGGCATTGTCCGACCAGATGGCGCATATCGGGGAAATAATGCAGTAAATCGGGCGCGTTGAGGTGAAACAAACCGAATTCCTGCAGGCCGGGCGAATCAATCAGCTTGCTTTTTTCATCCAAATCATAAAGTTGGGCGTGGGTTGTGGTGTGCCTGCCTGAATCGAGGGCGGTGGAAATATCGCCGGTGCGGGCAATATCCCGCCCCAAAAGCGCATTGGTGAGCGTGGACTTGCCCATACCGGATTGGCCGAGAAAAATCGAGGTTTGCCCTTGCAGCGCTGGTTTTAAGGATTCGGCGTTTTCCAACGCGCTCACTTCGTAAACCGGATAACCCAGCGTTTCATAAAAACGCAGTTTTTCGCGCCAAGCGGCGGTTTCGGGCAAATCGGCTTTGTTCAACACAATAAAAGGCTCAATGCCACCGGCTTCTGCCGCCAACAAGGCGCGTTGCAGCAGCATTTCGTTGGGCGAAGGCACGGCGGCCAACACGATAAACAGGCGGCTCACATTGGCGGCAATCAGCTTGGTTTTCCAGGCGTCTTTGCGGTAAAGCAGACTTTGGCGCGGCAAGTAGTCTTCTATTACCACTTGCTCGGCATTTTGCGGGATGATACGCACAAAATCGCCGCAGGCGAAATCCACTCGCTTTTTGCGGGTGGTGGCGTCGTAAACGGAGCCGTCATTGGTGCGTACGGTGTAGCGGCGGCCGTAGCTGGCGATGATTTGGGCGGTGTCGGTCATAAAGTGTTTTGGGCAACCATAGGTAAACAAAATGCCTGTCTGAAACATCTTTCCTACAGGCATAGCTGTATTTTCAGCCTGAAAAAGGCGGAATCTCGGCTGTTTCGCCGCAAGCTGCGCTCAGGGCTTGGTTTAACACGGCAAAAAATTCGCTGCCGTCCCGCGTAGCAAGCCAGGTGCCGTTTTGGTGTGCAAAATGATAGCCGCCGCTTTTGGCCGCTATCCATAATTCCTGATTGGGCGTATGGCGGTTCACAATAATCTGCGTGCCGTCGTCTGCCTCAATGGTGAGCACGTTGCCGGCCAGGCGGCAGTCGAAATCCAAACCCGCTTCATCGATTTGGTCTTCGATATGGGCAAACAGGCGGTCGGAATGCTGCAAAAATTCGCTTTCGGTCATCATTGTTTTGTGTGTATCGTGATTTTTGTTTAAGATACCGAATCTTGCCATATATAAGGCTAAAACACCATGAAAAAACTGCTTTCCACCGCCGCCTTGCTGGTTTTACTCTCGGCCTGCGGCTATAAAGGCGATCTTTACCTGCCTAAAGAAGGCGACAAAGCCAAATTCGGCCCGCTACAGACCGGCCTGCAATTCGAATCGAAAGAACCCGTTACCCAACCGGAATAATCATGTCCCTCAAATGTGAACAACTCACCTACACCGAGCTTGCCGCGCAGTTCGGCACACCGCTTTATGTGTACAGCCGCGCCGCTCTGGATGAAGCTTTTAAAGCCTACCAAACCGCTTTTGCAACGCTCAACCCGCTGATCTGCTATGCCGTGAAGGCCAACAGCAACCTGAGCGTTATCCGCCGCTTTGCCGAATTGGGCAGCGGCTTCGACATTGTTTCCGGCGGCGAGCTGGCGCGCGTATTGGCGGCCGGTGGCGATGCGGGCAAAACCATTTTTTCCGGCGTGGGCAAAAGCGAAGCAGAAATCGAATTTGCGCTCAAGAGCGGCGTGAAATGTTTCAACGTAGAATCGCTGCCCGAGCTTGACCGCATCAACCAAGTGGCCGCCGCGCTGGGCAAACAAGCGCCGATTTCCCTTCGCATCAACCCCGACGTGGACGCCAAAACCCACCCCTATATCTCCACCGGCTTGAAAGCCAATAAATTCGGCATTGCCATGAGCGAAGCCGAAGCCGCCTACCGCTATGCCGCTTCCCTACCCCACCTGAACATCACGGGCATTGATTGCCATATCGGCTCGCAACTGATCGACCTCGCCCCGCTGACAGAAGCTTGCGAACGCATTTTACTGCTGGTCGATAAGCTCGAAGCCGCCGGCATTGCGCTGCAACATATCGACTTGGGCGGCGGCGTTGGCATTGTGTACCACAACGAGCAAAAGCCCGATTTGCAGGCTTATGCCGATGCCGTAGCCAAGGTGATGGATAAGCGCCCGCAGCAACTGGTGCTCGAGCCCGGCCGAAGCTTGGTAGGCAACGCAGGCGCGCTGCTGACCCGGGTGGAATTCATCAAGCAGGGCGAAGAAAAGCATTTCGTGATTGTCGATGCCGCCATGAACGATCTGATGCGCCCTGCGCTTTATCAGGCTTACCACCACATTGAAAACGCAGAACCCACCGATGCCGCGCCGATTTTGGCCGACATTGTCGGCCCGGTTTGCGAAACCGGCGATTTCCTTGCCCAAAACCGCAAAATCGCCGCCAAGCCGGGCGACTTGCTGGTAGTGCGCAGCGCGGGAGCTTATGCTTCAAGCATGGCCAGCAACTACAACACGCGCGCCCGAGCCGCCGAAGTGTTGGTGAGCGGCAGTAAAGCCAAACTCGTTCGCCGCCGCGAAACCATCGAAGAGATGTTGGCCAACGAAACAGAGTGTTTATAACCATCATTCAAAAATGAACAATGCCTGTCTGAATAAGGTTTCAGACAGGCATTTGCATCACGCTCCGACAGAAAAAGCCGCTCGAACATTGCGGCGGCTTTTTATCCCAACAGATTTCTCTTTTTTCCTTTGTGACTTGTTTTTTTAGCCATCTTTCATCAAGTTGGCGATTACAAAATACAACAAACTTAACGGAAAATCAAATTCTATTTGCATAAATCGTATATTATCATAAAATTTTTATAAATAACATAACAAACTGTTCAATTAGTTTTATTTTCAAATAGTGTCAATACCAGTCCCAATTGCCCAAACCGAGTTGAACACTTGCTGCCAAACGGCAAAAAATACCTGTCTGAACGGCCTTATGTCAGACAAGCATTTTTTTCGCGCTAAAATTGGTACAATATCGCTTCACTTCTTTACACCGTAAATCCCAACCATGACCGACCTGCTCAACGACAAACTCAACCTCGAAACCGCCCGCATCAACTGGCAAGAACTTCAGCCGCATTTTGCCCGCGGAGCCGCCGTTTATGTGAGCCCCGACCTTGATTTAATCCAAACCGCCCGCCTGATGGCAGACGATGACACCGCAACACTCGGCAAACTGATGCAGCAAGGCAAATTCGGTGTGGTCAGCGAAGCGCAAGCGCATCAATTTTTTGCCGATAATCAGGCGATGTGGGCGGTGGTGGTGGCACCGTGGGTGCTGGTTCAGCCGTGTGAAACCGACAAAGGGTTGGCGCAATAAGAATTTACGGCGCCGCATTCAACCAAATGCCTGTCTGAAAACTAGAACTTGTTTTCAGACAGGCATTGTTTTACCCAGCTTAAGCCGTAGGCATTTTGTTCCTCTGGTAGCGTGTATATTTCCGATACAGCCAAAACACCACCGCAACCACCAAAAATACCGCCAGCACCGGCACAAACAGGCTCAGCACGCTCATCACCACGGCCATACTGGTTTCAAAAACCGAAAACACAGGGTTGGCCAAGCCGCCGGTTGTGGCCGTGCTGGCCATGCGCGTGGTGGCACTCGCGCCTTTAATGGCCGCCGCCGCGCCCCCGCCGGCAATAATCGCCAATGTCCACGTTACCGCCGGGCTTAAATCCGCAGCAGTAGAAGCCACCACCGCCGTTCCGGCCAACCCAGCCAGCGGCACCGCAATGGTGTCGAGCAAATTATCCACAAACGGTATCAGATAGCTGAGCGATTCGGTAATCGCTGCAATCCCTAAAATAATCAAAGCATTGGTGCTTGCCAGCCATTGCCAGCTTTCATTCAGCGGCCACATACCGAAATATGCCGACAAGCTGAGTGCAAACAAAGGCAGGAACACACGAAAACCGGAGCTGACTGCCAGCCCGACTCCGAGCGCGATGCTGATAAGGGTGTCGAAATTCATGATTTATCGGAGGATAAAGGAAAATTTGATGATACTTGAATTTGGGCGGCAGGGCATCCGGTTTGTTTGATGTCGCTATTTCTAAACACCCTTTGTAATTTTATGTAATCGAACCTTCTTTGCTTTTTAAAAATTAGTTCTATTAAATATAATTACCAAAGTTACTTTATAAGCAAAACCATCTCTATTCACTGCAAAGGAAACGTCATGAATATTAAACGCATTTTATCCATCGGCATTGTCGGCACACTTCTCTCGGCTTGTAGTGCGACCGGCACACAGTTCGCCGGATTTACTCCGCCCGCCGAAGGCCAAAGCAAAATTTATGTTTACCGCCCATCGGCTTTCAAAGGCAGCGGCGTTCATTATGATGTGCACGCCAATGACCAACTAATCGGCCACATCCGAAACGGCGGCTATATCAGTAAAGAGCTTATACCGGGAGATTATGAAATTTGGGCAAAAACAGAAGCCCGCCGCAGCGTACAGGTACCTTTGCGCCCGAATGAAACCCAATGTGTCAAAGCCAGTGTAGGTTTCGGCGCATTTGTCGGCCGCCCTAAATTGGAATGGGTGCCTATGGAAAAATGTGAAACGGAAATCCGCAGCACCGTTCAAAGCGCCAAATAGCTTGCAAAAGCGCAAATGCAAACAATGCCTGTCTGAAAACTTTTCAGACAGGCATTTTGATTTTTAAATCCTTCTGGCCAACGCTTCGGCTTTGCCCACATACAGCGCGGGAGTTAAAGCCAGCAACTGCTGTTTGGCATCGGAGGGGATGTCCAGCGATTCGACAAACACTTTCAGCACTTCGGGCGTAATGCCGTCTTTGCCGCGGGTGAGGTCTTTCAATTTTTCATACGGATTAGCCACGCCGTAGCGGCGCATCACGGTTTGGATCGGTTCGGCCAAGAGTTCCCAAGTGGCGTCCAAATCGGCGGCTAAGGCGGCGGGGTTGGCTTCCAGTTTGTTCAGGCCGCGCAGGTGGGCGACCAAGCCCAGCACGGTGTAGCCTGCGCCCACGCCCATGTTGCGCAGCACGGTGCTGTCGGTGAGGTCGCGCTGCCAGCGGGAAACGGGCAGTTTTTCCGAAAGGAAGCCCAACACGGCGTTGGCCATGCCCAAGTTGCCTTCGGAGTTTTCAAAGTCGATGGGGTTGACTTTGTGCGGCATGGTGGAGCTGCCCACTTCGCCCGCTTTGACTTTTTGTTTGAAGTAGCCGAGGGAGATGTAGCCCCATACGTCGCGGTTGAAGTCGATTAAGATGGTGTTGATGCGGCTGAGGGTTTGGAAGAACTCGGCCATGTAGTCGTGCGGCTCGATTTGGATGGTGTAGGGGTTGAAGGAGAGGCCCAACGATTGCTCGACGAATGTTTGGCAGTGCGCTTCCCAATCCACATCGGGGTAGGCGACCATGTGGGCGTTGTAGTTGCCGACCGCGCCGTTGATTTTGCCTAAGAATTCTTGTGCGGCAAGCTGTTTGATTTGGCGTTGCAGGCGGTAAACGACGTTGGCGATTTCTTTGCCCAAGGTGGAAGGTGTGGCGGGTTGGCCGTGAGTGCGGCTCATCATCGGCACAGCGGCCAAGTCGTGCGCCATTTCGGTGAGTTTGGCGGTGATTTCGGCCAGCTTCGGCAGCAACACGGCTTCGCGTGCTTCTTGCAGCATCAGGGAGTGGGAAAGGTTGTTGATGTCTTCGCTGGTGCAGGCGAAGTGGATGAATTCGCTGGCGGCAGCCACTTCAGGCACGCCTGAAAAACGCTCTTTCAACCAATATTCGATGGCTTTTACGTCGTGATTGGTGGTGGCTTCGATGGCTTTTACTGCGGCGGCATCTTCCAGCGAAAATTCGGCGATAACGCGGTCGATTTCGGCAACAGTGAAGTCGCTGAATGCGGGCACTTCGGCGATTTTCGGTTCGGCGGCCAATGCTTTGAGCCAGCTCAGCTCAACTTTTACTCGGGCTTTCATCAGGCCGTATTCGGAGAAAATCGGGCGCAGGGCTTCTACGGATTTGGCGTAGCGGCCGTCGAGCGGGGAAAGGGCGGAAATGGGGTTGATCATGTTGGGTTCCTGTTTTCAGATTGAGCTAGGGCAAATCAGCCTCTGAGAAAATTAAGCTTCACGGTAATATGCTGTAAAGCCGACAATTATACCTCAAGCCGCAGTATCACATGACACGCTTTCGGCAGGCTGCTAATGCACAAATAGAGCCTTTGCCCAAGCCAGGCTTTCGCGTATCAGTTTGCGGGTATATTGCCAATCAGGCTCGCGGCAACCTGCACCGGAGTAGGATTGGATGTTTTTCCGGGGCCACTGCTTGGCCGCCAGCCATTCGGCGCGGGCCAGATGAAAACCGTCGCTTACCAGCACAATCCTGTCTTTGCCGCTCAGCAAAGGCGTGCTGAACGCGATATTTTCATAAGTGCTTTCCGAGCGGTTTTCCAACCGGATATGGGCTGCGGGCACGCCCAATGTCAAAGCAATATCACGCATGGCTTCGGCTTCATTGCTGCCATCGCTATCGGTACCGCCCGACATCAGCAACATAGGCGCTTTGTCGGCATAATAAAGCGACACACCGGCTTCTACACGCGAACGCAGGCAGGGGTTGGGCGCGCCGTTGCGGTTTACCGCATTGCCCAACACCATAATGGCATCGGCAGACGCAATAGCCTGCACCGTGCGTTTTTTAGCCTCTTCTGCCAGATGGTAAATGTAGTAAACAATGGCGCCCCATGCCAGCACACCGGCAAACACGATTAACAGCATAATTCGAAACGGCCAGTTTTGGTCATTATAAGGCCGGTAAGGTTGCTTGTTAGAAGAAGGGGATGAAAACATGATTTTTGCATATCAACAGTATTGGCGGGTTAAATGCCTGTCTGAAACAACACTGTCATTTTCAGACAGGCATAGTTTGTTATGGCAAAACCTGCGTCATTATTTCAGATTGATTTGCGCTTCCGGCGCTTTGCTGCTCAAGCTTTGGGCAATTTTCGCCAGCTCTATAAATTCTTCGCGCAAGCCGTAAGGATCGGGTTTTGCAGCGCTTTGGGCAAGCCGGACGATGCTGCCCCAATCCATATTGCCGTTATACTCGCCGCCGCGCAATGCCTGCCCGTAAGCGGCCACAGCCAATGCAAACCGGGTATTTTCTGAAGCCTGTGTTAGCGGCTTGCTCTTAACCGCCACCGGCTGGCTGAGCAAAATGCTTTTCTCTTGGCCGGGCAGCTTATAGCGCAAGTTCACATAGGCGTATTCGTTTTTGCCGCCGGCCGCTTGAGCCGGCTTTTGGTAGCGCGATTCATTCAGCCAGCCTTGTTTGCCCGTCGGAATAATTTCATACAGCGCGGTCACGCTGTGGCCGGCTCCGATGTCGCCCGCATCCACTTTATCGTTATTGAAGTCTTCCTGTTTTAACAGGCGGTTTTCATATCCGATCAAGCGGTATTCTTTTACGGTAGCCGGATTGAATTCAACTTGGATTTTCACGTCTTGCGCGACGGTGACCAGCGTGGAGGAAAGCTGGCGCTGCAATACTTTTTGGGCTTCTTTCCAGTTATCGATGTAGCTGTAATTTCCGTCGCCCGCGTCGGCCAGCTGCTCCATCAGATTTTCATTGTAATTGCCTTCGCCAAAACCCAATGTGGTTAGCGATATGCCGCTTTTGCGCTTTTCCGCAACCATGCTTTTGAGCGTTTCAAAATCAGTGATACCCACATTAAAATCGCCGTCGGTTGCCAACAGAATGCGGTTGATGCCGTTTTTCACAAACGCTTTTTCCGCTTCTTTATACGCCATTTGAATTGCCGCTTCGCCTGCGGTTGCTCCTCCTGCGCTCAGCTCGTTAACGGCGCGCAAAATGGTTTCTTTGTGTTTGCCCGAAGTGGGCGGCAACACCAGTTTTTCGCCGCTGGCATAGGTAATCAGGGTAACTTTGTCCTGCTCGCGCAATTGTTCGGTTAACAGGCGCAGGGTTTGCTTCACCAACGGCAGCTTGTTTTCGCTATTCATGCTGCCCGACACATCCACTAAAAACACCAAATTGGCCGGCGGAAGCGCTTTCACCGCCAAATCTTTTGCTTGAATGCCGATTTTGATGATTTTGGCATCTTTCTGCCAAGGGGAATCAACGGTTTCGGTGTGCACGGCAAAAGGTTTGCCGCCTTCCGGCAGCGGGTAATGGTAGTCGAAATAATTAACCATTTCCTCAATGCGCACCGCATCTTTCGGCGGCAACCTGCCCGAGCTGCTCAGAAAACGGCGGACATTGGCATAGCTGCCTGTATCCACATCAATGCTGAAAGTGGAAACCGGCATTTGCGCCACCGCATGTACAGGATTGGTTTCGATTTTGCCGTAGCGCTCGGTATTTTGGCGCGGCAAAGGCATTTCCATTGCGGCCTTGACAGACCCATACACAAGCACGCCCATTGCAGCAGGCTGTTTTAAAACATGATTTTCTGCCAACCTGGCATTTGAAGAGGGCGAAGATTGGTTGCACGCGCTTAAAAAAGTGGCGGCCACAGAAAATGTGATTAAAGACCGACAAGACCGAAACATGTTATTTTTCCTTATGGTAAGCGATTAATTAATCAATACGCGCCATTAACTCTCTGATTCAAAATAAGTTACTGCACCACCATGTCCAGCCATGCGATTGCGAATGCTACCGCCTGAGCGCGGACTTCATCGCGACCGCCTTCAAACTTTACACATTTGGCTTCCATGCCTTCAGCCGATGCCAAACCGAACCATACCGTACCCACAGGTTTTTCCGCGCT
Source organism: Neisseria wadsworthii 9715 (assembly GCF_000227765.1). Taxonomy (GTDB): domain Bacteria; phylum Pseudomonadota; class Gammaproteobacteria; order Burkholderiales; family Neisseriaceae; genus Neisseria; species Neisseria wadsworthii. Next base: position 202,858 of record NZ_JH165159.1, on the reverse strand, counting down.
GCCTCCGGTTGGCCCGGCAATGCCGGAAATGCTTAAAGCAAAATCAGCATCTGCAGCCTTGAGCGCACCTGCGGCCATCTCTTCAACAGTCTGCCTACTTACTGCTCCATATTGAGCCAAAGTTTCCTCACGCACACCCAGCAGCTTGTGTTTGGCTTCATTGCTGTAAGTAACAAAACCTGTTTCAAACCAGGCCGAGCTGCCGCTCAGGCGCGTTAACTCGCCTGCCAGCAATCCGCCGGTACACGATTCGGCGCATGTTACGGTAAGCTGCTTGGCTAACAATTTTGCGGTTAGACTGTTTAATACATTCATCGCTCTTCCATTGGGTTGTTTCAGACAGGCATAACGGGCTTATCATGACCATGGGCTTCTTCTTGCCCTCCATTATGGTTCATCAAGCGGTATTGCACGCGGATAAAGGCATCCAGCACAGCTTGCTGAACCTCCAGCCGCTTCGACACCGGTGAAGCAAAGCGCACCACCAAATTATAAACTTTATCGTCGAAAGGCACCCGGCTGATTCGGGGATGGGCAGCCGGCGTGATAAACAGTTTTTCGAGCTGCACTTCTTCGAGATATTTCTCAATCACTTTAATATAAGGCGCGCACTTTTTCTGCAACACATTCTCTAAAACCGGCACAATCTTATCCGAATCCAAATGAATCGGCACGGAAATTTCAAAAGTATGCACCACAAAAGAGCCGAGCACATTATCCCGCTGAACCGAATACGAAAGCAGAAGGCTGTTGGGAAAAGAAATCGTTTTGCCCGAAAGCTGGCCGATGAGTTGGTTCGGGCCGATCTGCATCATCAAAGTGTTGAAAAGGTTGATGTCCACCACCCGCCCGCGCAGCCCGTTCACTTCAATATAATCGCCCACCGAATATTGTTTGGTCATCGAACGCAGCAGGCTACCTGAGAGACACATAATCAACTCTTTGGTCGCCAACACAATGGCGGCGGCCACCGCAAACATGGAAAGCGCCAAGGTTTGAATTTGCGCTGCCCAAATAATTGCCAGCCCGAAAATCACCATAATCAGGGTGATGTTGCGAGTGGCCACCACCCAGCGGCGCTTGTCTTCAATCTCCATCGTCGGATGGCTGCGGAAATGTGCCTGCAAAATCACTGCACGCAACAGCAAAATGCCGACAACCATCAGCACCGACTCAATGATTTCGGCTTTTACCGGCCCGTTGTGAAGATAATAATTAATGGTTTCCCACATGATTGCGCTATTCCGTTTGTGATTTGCGAAGCCTGTCTGAAAAGATAATTATGTTTGAGATTCAGAATATTAGGTGCTTATTATAGCGAATAAACCGATACACGATGCAAGCTGAATCGATTCTTACCGTTTCAGGCTGCATGTATTATGAATACTCCCAAATTTAGAAGACACATAAACATATGCCTGTCTGAAAACCGCTTTTCAGACAGGCATTACCATTATTTGGGCTCATTACCGCTTCAGCCGGTAAATCAACCCGTTTTATTCACAGCTTGATTTACCCGTTCTATGGTTGACCGCACCGTGTGAAATCAGCAATTGCTGCATTTCCTTATAGCCACGCGTACAGGCGTAAGATAGCGCGCTTTGATTATACGAACCCGCCGATTTATTGGTTTGGGTGGTTACCAGATTCGGGTTTGCGCCCAAAGAAAGCAGATATTTTACGGTATCGATGCGGTTGTTACTGGCGGCAACCATAATCAGGGTTTCTCCGTCGCTCTCAACGGTTTGGTCATTCAAATCGGTTTTGTCTTTCAGCTTGGCATACACTTTTTTCACAATATTGGTGTTCTTGCCCAAAACCGCCGATTTCAACACATTATAAACATCGCCGCGGTCGGTGGCATTTAAGTCTGCACCGCGCCCAATCAGATAATCCACCATATCTTCGTAACCGATAAAGGCTGCCCAGCCCAAAGCGGTTTGCCCCAAGCTGGCTTCATCTTTGGCTTCCAAATTCTGGCCGTTTTCAACCATTTTTTTCACAGTGGCCAAATCACCGCGTTTTACTGCATCAAACCACGCCGCATCGGGGCCTTCGGAAGGTTTTTCATAGAAAATGCGCCAAGAAAGCTTTTTGGGATTGGCGATATCCTGCATTTCTTCCAAGCTGAAGCGGAACCCTTTATAGCTTTGCTCAGAAGCGGCCTGTGCCGGCTGGCTTTGCGGCTTGTTGGCTGCGCTTTCACAGGCTTGCAGCCCCAAGCTCACGGCGATAAGCGCCGCAATCGAAAACGGTTTGTTGAAGTTCATTGTGTTATCCTTTCTATGATTCTCAAATCAGTTGGGCTGATATTAATCTAAACGCATATCAAGCACCAACCATCAATGCCTGTCTGAAAAAGTTTCAGACAGGCATTGATGGTTTAATCGGGTGTTTCGTTATCCACCGGCTCATGCTTCGGAATGATTTTTCTATATGTATTTCAAACAGTTGGTTTTTTCAAACAAGCTCCAGTTTGGCAAATTTCGTATCCAGCTCTTTAATGCCTTCTTTGCCGAAATTCACCGTCAGCCTGGCCGATTCGCCTTTATCCATTGCATCGATAATCACGCCCATGCCAAATTTTGCATGGCGCACGTTCTGCCCGATGCGGAAACCGGAAAAATCTTTCGGCGGCGCGTAATTTGCGGTTTTGCCTGCCGATGCCTGTCTGAATGCGCTGCTGCTTGCAATATAACCTGAAACAGCCTGTTTTTTGGGCGAAAGATAATGCAGCAGCTCTTCGGGAATTTCCTCTACAAAGCGCGAAACCACACCGAATTGTGTTTGACCGTGCAACATGCGCTGTTGGGCCATCGTGATATACAGCCGCTTTCTGGCACGGGTAATCGCCACATACATTAAGCGCCGCTCTTCCTCCAAGCCGCCCCGTTCAGCAAGGCTCAATTCGCTGGGAAAACGGCTCTCTTCCATGCCGGTCAGAAATATGGCATCAAATTCCAAGCCTTTGGCCGCATGTACGGTCATTAACTGGAGGGCATCGTCTCCTTCGCCTGCTTGGTTTTCGCCCGACTCCAGCGCAGCGTTGCTCAAAAATGCCAACACATCAAATGCCGGATTAGCCATACTGTTTTCCGGCAACACTTCAAAATTGCTTTCTTCCGGTTTAAACGCTATAGCAGCATTAACCAGCTCGTCTAAGTTGTCCAGCCGATCTTGATGATCGCCTTTTTGGGTTTTGTAGTATTCAACCAAGCCGCTGTCATGAATCACGCCGCTCATAATCTCGGCAAGCGAAAGCTGCCCGACTTGATTGCGCAGGTTTTCAATCAGGCGCACAAAAGCAGCTACTTTAGCGGCTTTCGCTCCCATGCTGCAGGTGGCCTGCCAGAGCGAAACACCTTGCTCGGAAGCGGTAGTTTGGATATTTTCGATAGTGCGGGCGCCGATACCCCGCGGCGGCATATTGATGACGCGTAATAAAGCATTGTCGTCTTCGGGATTGGCTGCCAAGCGCAAATAAGCAAGCGCATGTTTGATTTCCTGCCGTTCATAAAAGCGCAAACCACCGTAGATTTTATAAGGTATGCCGCTACGGAAAAGGGCTTGTTCGATAATTCGGGATTGGGCATTGCTGCGGTAGAGTATAGCCATATCTCTCAATGCCCAGCCTTCGCGTTGCAAAAACTTGGCTTCATCAATAATAAACAAAGCTTCGTCAAAATCCGTGGGCGCGGAAAAAAAACGGATTTTGTCGCCAAGCTCGGCATCCGTGCGCAGATTTTTACCCAAGCGTTCATCATTGTTTTCGATCACAGCATTAGCTGCGGCCAAAATATTACCGACCGAGCGGTAATTGTGCTCCAGCTTGATCGGCGCTTCTATGCCGAATTCATCCATCAGCGCATTCATGTTGCCGATGTGTGCGCCGCGGAAGCGGTAGATAGATTGGTCGTCATCGCCCACGGCAAACAGCGCCGCGCTCTCACCGGCCATCAGTTTCAGCCAGGCATACTGGAGCTTGTTGGTGTCTTGAAATTCATCAATCAAAATATGGTTAAAGCGGTTTTGATAATGCCGGCGCAAGGTTTCGTTTGCCAAAAGCATTTCATAGCTGCGCAACATCAACTCGGCAAAATCAACCACACCTTCGCGCCGGCATATTGTGTCGTATTCCGCGTAGCATTCAATCAGCCTACGAGTATGCGGATCTTGCGCTTCCAGGGCAGAAGCACGCAAACCGGCTTCTTTTTGTGCATTAATAAAGCCTTGCAGCGAGCGTGGCGCAATGATTTCTTCGGCAATGTTTAAAGCTTTCAGCATACGCTTAATCAGCGCCAGCTGATCGCCGCTGTCGAGAATCTGAAATGCAGCAGGTAAGCCGGCATCGCGGTAGTGCAAGCGTAAAAAACGGTGGCAAAGGCCGTGAAATGTACCCAACCACATCGCTCGCACATTAATCGGCAGCATGGCGCCCAAACGCGTTTGCATTTCTTTAGCGGCTTTATTGGTAAACGTAACCGCCATAATGCTGTGGACATTGGCTTGCCCGCTCTGCAACAGCCATGCGATGCGGGTAGTCAACACCCGGGTTTTCCCGCTACCGGCGCCTGCAAGCACCAGCGCAGATTGTGGCGGCCATGTTACTGCGGCAAGCTGCTCCGGATTCAAGCCTTGTAAAAAGGAAGATGAGGGGGATTCTGGAAACATTGTGTTGTACTTTTAGGTAAGCTTTATCGCTTTAAAAACTGATACATAAACTTTATTCCGCTACGGCATTACTGCCTTGTATCAAAATAAGCTTCTTTGCTATAGGTGAATTCTTACAATCCTGTTTAATCAAGCTGCAACTTTTCAGACAGGCATTACGGCTGGCTCGTCCAATAACAAGCATTTTATACCCGACGTTTTGTAAAGCGGAATCATGGGTTATCACTGCGGCGGAAAAGGTTCCGATTGCACTTCGATATGCCGTGTATCCTGCCAAGCAGCTAAGCATTTTTCATAATCAGCCAAAGGTATTTTAACGGTTAAGCGGCAATCCAGCGCCAAATCTTGACGGATAACCTCGGCATTATTCGCTTTGGCTATCCTGATCGCTTCACTCAAATGTGGATAATCACAAATAATCCATGCCGTTTTTTCGATATTCTTCTCGATAATTTCGGCTTGGCACAATGCTTCAGCCGCAGCATGCTTATATGCATTAATCAAACCGGGCACGCCCAATAATGTGCCGCCGAAATAGCGTACCACCACAATCAGCACATCGGTTACGCCAAAAGAATCTATCTGCCCCAAAATCGGCCTGCCCGCGCTGCCAGAAGGCTCTCCGTCATCGTTTGCCCTAAACCGCAAACCTTCCGTACCGAGACGGTAAGCATAGCACCAATGGCGTGCTTTATGATGTTCTTGCCGCAATTTATCCACATGCGTTTTGATTTTATCTGCTGTGTCAACAGGGTAGGCAAATGCAATAAATCGGCTGCCTTTATCTTTAAATTCGCCAATCACCGGAGCTGCAATCGTTTTATAAGTGCCTATCATAACCATCTGTTTACCGAAGTTTCTACTCAACCCTAAACCAGCCGGATTTTGCTTTTCAGACAGGCATTGATTTTAAAACCTGCCGCACATTTTGCAAAAACTCATCAACATGGGCTTCTTGGGTGTCAAAGCTGCACATCAAACGTATCGTGCCTTCATTATCCCAATCATAAAAAGCATAATGTTGGCGCAATTTATCCGCCGTACCATGTGGCAGCTTCGCAAAAACTGCATTGGATTCCACTGCCTGGCAAATCTCTATACCTTCAATCTTCCTCAAACCGGCAGCCAAGCGCAAAGCCATTGTGTTTGCTTGCTCGGCAGACCGAAGCCACAAATCGTTTTCCAACAAAGCGATAAATTGAGCCGACAAAAAGCGCATTTTTGAAGCCAACTGCAAGTTTAATTTGCGCAAATACTTCAAAGCATCTGCCTTTATGGCTTCAGGATTACACACAACAATGCATTCGCCAAACATCAAACCGTTTTTTGTGCCACCAAAAGAGAGTATATCCACACCCGCATCGGTGGTTATTTCCCGCAAAGAAACGCCTAAATACGCCGCCGCATTTGCCAAGCGAGCACCATCCATATGCAGCGTCATACCCAATTTGTGTACATGACGGGAAATTGCTCTAATTTCTTCTACCGTATAACAAGTTCCGAGCTCAGTAGTTTGTGTAATGCTTGTTACTAAAGGTTGCGCGCGATGTTCAAACCCATATCCCCATGCTTGAGTATCAATCAATCGGGGAGACAATTTGCCGCATGGCGACGCAACCGTCCACAATTTAAAACCACCCACCGATTGGGGCGCAGTGCTTTCATCTGCATGAATGTGTGCATTCTCTGCACAAATCACACCACCCCAACGCGGCAGTAAAGCCTGCAATGACAAAACATTCGCGCCGGTGCCGTTCCAAACCGACCATGCTTCAGCCCGCTCTCCAAAATGATGTTTGATAACGGCTTGCAGATGTTCGGTATAAACATCACCACCATAAGCACCTACATGACCACCGTTTGCAACGGCAAGCGCTTGCATGATTTCAGGATGCACACCCGAATAGTTATCAGAAGCAAATGAAATTTTGTCGGGATGGTGCAGTGCTTTCATAGCCAGACCTTTAAACTTTGATTAATCCACTTTTACCGTTACAAAATTAGCTTTTAAGGGTAAACAAATTGCAGGTTGTTTTTCAACCTGCAATTTGCTTTATGTTTCACGTGAAACACAATCAGTTTTTAAGAGCCGAAGTCAACTCGGGCACTATGCTGAACAAATCGCCAACTAAAGCAAAATCAGCTACATTGAAAATCGGTGCATCGGGATCTTTGTTGATAGCCACAACCACCTTGCTGTCTTGCATACCGGCAATATGCTGAATCGCTCCGGAAATACCTATTGCAATATATAACTCAGGCGCCACCACTTTGCCTGTTTGCCCAACTTGGTAATCATTGGGGGCATACTCGGCATCCACAGCCGCTCTTGAAGCGCCGATTGCTGCACCTAAAGCATCAGCTAAGGGAGTGAGCAGGGCATTGAATTGCTCCGCGCTGCCTAATGCACGGCCTCCGGACACAACCACCCGGGCTTGCGTTAGCTCGGGGCGGTCAGATTGAGTAAGTTCGCGGTTTACAAAACGACTTAAGTTTTGCGCAGGTGTAACGCTCACTTTTTCAATGACCGCGCTGTTACCTTCGGCCTGAGAGGCTTCAAATGCAGCCGCACGGAAAGTCAGCACCAGTTTTGGCTCTTCGCTGCTTACCGTAACAAAAGCGTTACCCGCATAAATAGGGCGGACAAACGTTTTATCGTCAACAATTTCTGTTAAATCAGATACTTGAGAGCAATCAAGCAAAGCTGCAACCCGTGGCATCAAGTTTTTTCCAAAGGCAGTAGCCGTGGCTCCGATATGGCGGTAATCGGCAGCTAAGGAAACCACCAAAGGAGCCAATTCTTCAGCTAAAAATTCGGCATAATGCGGCGCTTCCGCTAATAAAACTTTCGTCACACCGGCCACTTTTGCTGCTTGTTGGGCAACCGGTTCGGCATGTTCTCCAGCCACCAACACATGCACATCGCCCAGCTTGGCAGCAGCAGAAACAGCATGCATAGTAGCTGGATTTAAGGTTTGGTTATTATGCTCGGCAATTACTAATACTGTCATTATCTTGCTCCTTAAATCGCTTTTACTGCACGCAGTTTTTCTACCAGTTCGGCAACATTGGCCACTTTTTCACCGGCTTGGCGCTGCTTCGGTTCCGCATAGCGCTGCGCATTTAAGCGGGCTTCAATATTCACACCCAAGCTCTCCGGGGATAATTTTTCCAGAGGTTTCTTTTTCGCCTGCATCAGGTTGGGCAGCTTCACAAAGCGCGGCTCATTCAAACGTAAATCGGCGCTAATCACAGCAGGCAGCTTTAAGGCTACGGTTTCCAAGCCGCCGTCAATTTCCCGGGTTACCAACACTTCGCCGCCTTCCAACACCACTTTGCTGGCAAACGTACCTTGAGGCGCATTTAAGAGGGCGGCAAGCATCTGCGCAGTTTGGTTGGCATCATTGTCAATTGCCTGTTTACCGAGCAGCAAAATCTGTGGTTGCTCTTTTTCAGCCACAGCTTTCAACAATTTCGCTACTACCAAAGGCTCCAGCACGGCATCGGTTTCCACATGCACCGCACGGTCTGCACCCATTGCCAACGCTGTACGCAAAGTGTCTTCGCATTTCTTTTCGCCCAAAGAAACCGCCACGATTTCGCTGATTTTGCCGGCTTCTTTTAAGCGCACGGCTTCTTCTACGGCAATTTCGTCAAAAGGGTTCATCGACATTTTCACATTGCCGATATCCACATCCGAACCATCTGTTTTTACACGCACTTTCACGTTGTAATCAACAACGCGCTTTACTGCAACCAATGCTTTCATGATTTTCCTTATAATATCTTTTCCGCTTCCAATTCAAGAGGCTATGCCTGTCTGAAAACAAGTTGATGATCCGTATTAGCCGATGTTTGAGTTTGAACCTGATGCCATAAATAACAAGATAACCCAACCGGATTAACCCTCAACTGCTCCGTTTCAGACAGGCATTATGCTTTAAGTCTTTTATATTCAGACAGGCATTCCTGCCACAACCTGAAAGTGTCTTCCACTTTCGGCAACTGCCCGATACCGCCGATATTTTTCGCATATGCAGAGGTTTGGACGCCGGTTTTGACCGGATCCGAATCAGTATAAATACCGACCAGCGGCTTATCCAAAGCATTAGCCAAATGCAGCAGCCCGGTATCTACCCCAATCACGCTTTTTGCGCCTTTCAATAGCCACGCTGCCTGCAATAAATTTAATTTACTGCACACTATGGCAAACGGCAATTTAGCGGCGAGCAGCTCAGCTCTAAGCTTTTCCGTTTCATTACCCCACGGTAAATAAATCGTGCTGCCGTCATGCTTATGCAGCTCTTCCAAAAAAGCCACCCAGTATTCATTCGGCCACAATTTACTGTCACGGCTGGTCGCATGCAGAGCAACATGATAGTTTTCAGACAGGCTTTTTAACCTTCCGGTCTCCGGCACCACCACGCCAAAGCGCATTTCCTGCGGCAACTCGTAATCGAAAGCTCGAGCAAATAACAAGCGGTTACGCAATACAGCATCCTGGCCTTTACGCACAAAATAAGTTTTGTTATATGCTAAAGCAGCCCAGCTTTCACGCGCGCTATGTTTATCCAAGCCTCGAATGGGCGCATTTGCCATTTTGGCAAACAATGCGCTTTTAAACAAACCTTGGCTGTCTAATACAAAGTCATAACGCTCCCGCCACAGGTTTTTGCGCAATTGGCTTATAGCCCGCCATGTTTGGCTTTCACCTAAATGCTTGCGCCATTTTCGCCATTCCAGCGTGTGCACGTGTTTAACAAAAGGGTGCAAAAGGGCGATATCCGAAAATGCCGTCTCACAGAGCCAATGCAGCTCCACATCAGGCCGCATACGCGACAAATCATCAATTGCAGGCAAGGTATGAATCAAATCACCCATACTGGAAAGGCGAACAAGCAAAACCTTCATTTTCAAGACTCCTCAACCTTGCAATACAATGCCTGTCTGAAAACTTTCAAGCATGTCCTGTTTCACGTGAAATATATTCAAGCAATTGATTTTAAATATTTTTCTATTGATTCAGCATTTTCCAACACCACCGCACCTTGGGCTTTCATTTCCTGCCAGGCGGCTTCTACGGTTTCCGGTGCAATGCCTCTGCAAGCCGCTGCATTAACGATTACGCGCCATTTTCTGCCTTTAAGCAGCTGCAACACCGTGGTTTTCACACAATAATCCGTAGCTAATCCGCCAACAATTACAGTATTGGTGTTTTGCAAAGTTAACCATTCGATTAAACCCGTGCTTAAACGCTCTTCAATATCATGAAAACATGCACCATAAGGATGAAGCTGCGGGTCAACGCCTTTCCACACGCAATAGTCATAACCGTTCAAATCCGGCAGGCCGTCAAGCAGCTCGAAACCTTCGGTGCCCACCATCGCATGAGCCACCCAAGTTAAATCGGCATTTTTCAGACCTGTGGGTTTCAACATATCCACAGAATTATCCACAAGCCATCGGGCAGCCGGGCTGTGGGCATCTTTGGTCATCACCCGCAAATCGGCCAATGCAGCCTGCGCGTTCAATTCATCCACAATTTTATCGCCTTCTGCAACAGGAAGCTCCTGCGGGCAAAGCGGTGTAAAGGTTTTTTGCGCATCCACATCAATTGAAACAATCATCTGCTGTCCCGCCAAACCGTTGAAACCCGCACATTATAACAAAAGCAGCCGCGCCCCGTGCTACAATTCCACAAACTTTTCAACAAACTTATCCACATGCAGTACACCATAGAAACCATCGGTTCCGTTTGCTCGCCCTACAAACAAAAATTCGGCATTGCCCGCCAGCCCGGCTTGGTACCTGCCGCGGAAATCTGCATTTCTCTGGATAAGCGTTTTCAGGCCGATTGCGTGCGCGGCTTGGAAACATTTGATTATATTTGGGTACATTTTATTTTTCACGGCGTGCTCGGCGAAGGTTGGGCGCCATTGGTTCGCCCGCCGCGCCTCGGCGGTAAGCAGAAAAAAGGGGTTTTTGCCACCCGCAGCCCGCACCGGCCGAACCATTTGGGCTTATCCCTACTCAAACTCGAACGTATCACCACCGATTCCGGCATCAAATTATGGTGCAGCGGCGCCGACTTGCTCGACGAAACTCCGGTTATCGACATCAAGCCTTACATTCCTTTCGTTGAAGCCAAACCCAACGCCGCCGCCGGTTTTATCGACGGCGCGCCGCCGCAACTGGATATCCTTTGGCACGAAGCAAGCGGCCGGCAGCATCTTACTGAAGCGTTTGCCTCGCTGATCAGCCAAAGCATCGCGCAAGACCCGCGCCCGGCTTATCAAAACATTCCCGAGCGCGTATATGTGATGAACGTGGGCGATTGCGAAGTGAAGTTTCAAATTGATGAAAACAGGGCATTGATATTGTCGGTATTGCCGATGCCTGTCTGAAAAACCCGATACGGCAATATTTTTCAGACAGGCATCGGAGTAAAAACCCGCTGGAAATTTCCCGATTTGCCCTTATTTATCCATTCGTTACCCAACACCCATTTAAGTTTACAACGATATTTTTCAGACAGGCATCCACTCGTCCTGCCTACCATCAAAGTGAGAACCTTATGCAAAACAATGTATTACTGAATCTAGCCGATGAGCCGCGCTTTAACGACATCCAGATCGAAAACATCAAGCCTGCCATGCAGAACGCAATGGAAGAAGCCCGCCGCGCAATTGCCGAAGTCAAAGCCCAAAGCGAAACCACTTGGGCCAACACCGTAGAGCGCCTCACCGACATTACCGAACGCGTCGGCAGAATCTGGGGGGTAATCGCCCACCTCAACGCCGTGGTCGACACGCCCGAATTGCGCGCCGAATACAATGCGCTGATGCCCGAAGTTACCGTGTTTTTTACCGAAATCGGCCAAGATATCGAGCTTTACGAACGTTTCAAAACCATTCGCGCATCAGCAGAATTTGACAAACTCGACCCCGCCCAAAAAACCAAATTGGAGCACGACTTACGCGACTTCGTATTAAGCGGTGCCGAATTGCCGCCCGAGCAGCAAGCGCGTTTTGCCGAGCTGCAAACCGAAGGCGCGCAGCTGGCCGCCCAATTCAGCCAAAACGTTTTGGATGCGACCGATGCGTTTGCCATCTATCTGGAAAACGACGAGCGCTTAAGCGGCATTCCCGATGATGCCAAAGCCATGTTTGCCGCCGCCGCACAAGCCGAAGGCAAAGAAGGCTACAAAATCGGCCTGCAAATGCCGCACTATCTCGCCGTCATGCAATACGCCGACGACCGCCAACTACGCGCCGACGTTTACCGCGCCTACACCACCCGCGCCAGCGAATTCGGCAAAGCCGAATGGGACAACACCGCCAATATCACCCGCCGCCTGGAAATCGCGCTCGAAGAAGCCAAGCTCTTGGGTTACAGCAATTTCGCCGAATTGTCGCTGGTTACCAAAATGGCCGAATCTCCCAAACAAGTACTTGATTTCATAAGGGATTTGTCCCGACGCGCCAAACCTTTCGCCGAAAAAGATTTGGCCGAAGTGCAAGCTTTTGCACGCGAGCAATTGAGCATCAACGACCCGCAAGCTTGGGATTTAACCTACGCCAGCGAAAAACTGCGCCAAGCCAAATACGCGTTTTCCGAAACCGAAGTGAAAAAATACTTCCCTGCCGGCAAAGTGCTGGCCGGCCTGTTTGCCCAAATCCAAAAACTTTACGGCGTAAACCTGATTGAAAAAACCGTGCCCACTTGGCATAAAGACGTGCGCTATTTCGAGCTGGAAAAAGGCGGCGGCATCATCGGCGGCGTGTATCTCGACCTGTATGCTCGGGAAGGTAAGCGCGGCGGCGCCTGGATGAACGATTACCGCGGACGCCGCCGCTTTATCGCACCCGAAAAAGCCGGCCGGGTGCAAACACCGGTCGCTTATTTAGTGTGCAACTTTACCCCGCCCGTAGGCGGCAAAGAAGCCCGCTTGTCGCACGATGAAATCATCACCTTGTTCCACGAAACCGGCCACGGCCTGCACCATTTGCTAACGCGCGTGGATGAATTGGGCGTGTCGGGCATCAACGGCGTGGAATGGGATGCCGTGGAGCTGCCCAGCCAATTTATGGAAAATTTCGTGTGGGAATACGATGTGTTGGCACAAATGTCAGAACACGAAGAAACCCGCCAGCCGCTGCCGCGCGAGCTGTTCGACAAAATGGTGGCCGCCAAAAACTTCCAACGCGGCATGTTTATGGTGCGCCAAATGGAATTCGGCCTGTTTGACATGCTGATTTACAGCGAAAACGATCCCGCCAAACTGGGCGACTGGGCGAAAACGCTGGACGAAGTGCGCAAAGAAGTGGCCGTGGTGCATCCGCCCGAATTCAACCGCTTTGCCAACAGCTTCAGCCACATTTTCGCAGGCGGCTACTCTGCAGGCTATTACAGCTACGCTTGGGCCGAAGTGCTCAGCGCCGACGCCTACGCCGCATTTGAAGAAAGCGACGACATCAAAGCCACCGGTGCCAGATTCTGGAACGAAATCCTCGCCATGGGCGGCAGCCGCAGCGCAATGGAATCGTTCAAAGCCTTCCGCGGCCGCGAGCCGGAAATCGACGCGCTCCTGCGCCACAGCGGTTTTGACGAAGCGGCGTAATGCCTGTCTGAAACACACCTATGCCTGTCTGAAAATAATTCAGACAGGCATTTTTGTTTAAGCCGCCAAGCATGCCGTTTTCATCTTCGGCATCAAACTTTATTTCATCCAAACCGAAAGCAAAACCGCAAGATTCGTCCACCCATTTCATGTAAGCTATTGTCATTAAAATAACAAGGAGCCGCTTATGAGCCACCGCGAATACAATGAAACGCGCTTCGCCAAAGCGCTGGATTATCTACACCGGCATTTCCGGCAAAATATCAACCTAAACCGCGTTGCCGAAGAAGTCAGCCTTTCGCCCTACCACTGGCACCGGATTTACCGCGCCGTGATGGGCGAAACCGTGCACGAAACCGTCAAACGCCTGCGCCTGCACTATGCTGCGGAGCTTTTGGTGAGCACGCAAAAGCCGATAGCCGAAATCGCTCGCGAATGCGGATACAGCGGCAACACGCAATCATTCGAACGCATCTTCCGCCAAGCCTACGGCCTTGCGCCCGGCGCTTACCGCATGCAACCGCACGCACCTTATCACCATCAGCCTCTTTCAACACACCCGCCCGCAAACCGGCCACCCATAGAAATCACCACCATCGAACCCTTACCGATTGCCTTAGTTCCGCACAACGGCAGCTATATGCGCATCGGCCGATCTTTTGAACTCATCGAAGGCCTGCTGACCCTGCGCGGCCTACTGCCTGCACCGGACGCCCGTTTTTTCGGCATTTATTTCAACGATCCCTCCTGCACGCCCGAGCAGGAGCTGCGCGCACAAGCCGCCGTTTTCCTCAACACCGCGCAACACAGCTTCGATCCGCCCATCCAAAGCGGCACCATTGCCGGAGGGCGCTACGCCGTTTACCCTTATCAAGGGCCATACAGTAACCTCGAACAAGCCTACACATGGTTTTACAGCGAACTTTTAAACACCTCTTACCAAGTTCGTGACGCCCCGTGTTTTGAGGAATACCTCAACGACTGGCAAAAAGTTGCACCGCACGAATTGCGCACCAATATCTATCTGCCTCTTGCAGATTAATGCCTGTCTGAAAACGGGCAAAGCAAGCTTGTAATCCATCCCAACCAAAGGAGCACATACCATGAACGAAAACCCAAGCATCCTCTCCCACGTTTCTCTCGGCACCAACCGCTTCGACGAAGCAGTCGCCTTTTACGACCGAGTGCTCACCACGCTGAACATCCGCCGCGTGTTCGATTTGAGCGAACACCAAGCCATCGCCTACGGCCGCGCCTATCCGGAATTCTGGATACAGAAACCCTGCGACGGCCAAAAAGCAGAAACCGCAAACGGCGTACACATCGCCTTTTTCGCCGCCACCGCCGAAGAAGTGGACGCTTTCTACCAAGCCGCCCTTGCCGCCGGCGCCACCGACGACGGCGCACCCGGCCCGCGCCCGCACTACGGCAAAGAATATTACGGCTGCTTCGTGCGCGATTTGGACGGCCACAAAATCGAAGCCATGGCATGGCTGGAAGATAAATAAAACATGCCTGTCTGAAACATTTTTCAGACAGGCATTTTCATCATCCCGGCCGCTTTGCCCTTATCGGGCAAGCGTTTGCCGCATTTCCTCTTTCAGCCACGCAACCAGGCGTTCCACTCTGGCATCGGCCGAAAAATCAGCTGGCGAAAGCGCATAATAAGCCGATCCATCGGGCACAAAACCATAAGGCGCCTGCAAAATACCTTGCCCGATTTCTGCTTCAACCATCAACTCAGACGCAACCGCTACACCCATGCCGGCAATCGCCGCCTGTATCGACAAATAAAAATGCTCGAAAAAAACATCATTCTCCGCATCAAAGCTTTGCCCCGCGGCTGCCTCCCAGTTTGCCCATGCCTGCATGCGGGTTCGGGTGTGCAGCCTGTTGCGGCTTTTCACGCCCGGAATATGCACCGGGCCGATGTACTCATCAATCAGTTTTTCCGCATATAAACCGGCAGACCAACGGAAATCGTTGCGGCGGATGGCAATGTCGGCCGGATGTTTATCGAAATCTATTTCGCCGCCGGCCGCCAAAATCACCACGTTCACATCCATGCCTGTCTGAAAACGGTCGATACGAGGAATCAGCCATTTCATCGCCAAAGTCGGCTCGCACGACACGGTTAAATCCCGTTTGCGCCCGCCGCTGATTTTCTGCACCGTGTTTTCCAGCGCTTCAAAAGCATAACCGCATGAGTCATACAATTGCTTACCCGCTTCAGACAAAGCAAGGCTGCTCCCCTGTTTCACAAACAATGCGGTGCCCAAATGCGCTTCCAAAATTTTCATCTGCTTGCTCACCGCGCCATGCGTTACATGCAGCCTTTCCGCCGCCTCGCTCAAGCTGCCGTAGCGGCCGGCAAAATAGAAAAACTTCAAAGCCTTTAAGGGCAGCTTTTTAATATGTTCCAAAATCTCACACCTTACCCGACATTATTTCGATTTTTTTGAAAGCGGTTTTTGTTCACAATATCCGCTATTTTAATCAAAAAGCAGGCATTCCTGCCTGCCGCTTGTTCTATATCATATCAGAAATTTTTTCATATAAAGAGGTGCTTGATGAACGAACTTTTCGCCGTTGCCACCATCACGATTTTGGCCGTTGTCAGCCCGGGCGGGGATTTCGCCATGGTAACGCGCAATAGTTATCTTTACGGGCGGCGGGCAGGAGTATGGACTTCGGTCGGCATCGCATCCGCCGTTTGGATTCACGTTGGCTATACTTTGCTGGGCGTGAGCGTGCTACTGGTAAAATTTCCCGCGGTCTTCCACCTGGTTAAAACAGCAGGCGCGCTTTATTTGATGTATATCGGGTTCAAAACTTTCCGCCATCGGAAAGTAAACGTCGATTTAAGCGGCAATCACAGCGAAATCAGCCGCTTGGACGCATTCAAAACCGGCTTTGCCACCAATGCGCTCAACCCCAAAACCACTTTGTTTGTGTTGAGCACATTCACCCAAGTGGTCAAGCCTACCACGCCCATGCCGGTGCAGGTGGGCTACGGGGCATTTATGTCGCTGGCGCATTTCGTGTGGTTTGCCGCCGTTGCCATCGTGTTGGCCAACCCTATAATCCGCAATGCTTTATTGAGCAAACAAATATATGTAAACCGTTTCATCGGTGTGGCGTTGTTCGGTTTGGGCACCATGCTGCTGTTTGCTGCGCGTTAATAAACAATGCCTGTCTGAAAACTTTTTCAGACAGGCATTTTAACTATCCAAGCCCAATTATTCGTCGATCAAAGCATCCACAAACGCTCTGGCATCAAACGGGCGCAAATCGTCGATGCTTTCGCCCACCCCGATATAGCGCACGGGAATAGGGCGGTTGGAAGCCAAAGCGGCCAGCACGCCGCCTTTCGCCGTGCCGTCTAGCTTGGTTACTATCAGGCCGGTTACGCCCAGCGCATCGTCAAACGCCACCACTTGGTTCACCGCATTCTGCCCAATATTGGCATCCAACACCACAATGATTTCATGCGGCGCCTCAGGCATGGCTTTTTGCAGCACGCGCTTCACTTTTTTGATTTCTTCCATCAAATGCAGCTGCGTGGGCAGGCGGCCGGCAGTGTCGGCCAGCACAATATCCACGCCGCGCGCTTTGGCCGCTTCCACGGCATCGTAACACACGGCGGCAGAATCGCCTTTAGCCTGCGAAATCACGGTTACGCCGTTGCGCGCACCCCATTCCTGCAGCTGCTCGCGGGCGGCGGCGCGGAATGTGTCGCCCGCAGCCAAAATCACCGATTTACCCTGTGATTGGAAATATTTCGCCAATTTTCCGATGGAAGTGGTTTTGCCCGCGCCGTTGATGCCCGCCATCATAATCACAAAAGGCCCTTTGCCTTCGGGAATTTCCAAAGGTGATTCCAGCGGTTTGAGCAGGTCGTAAATCGCGTCTTTCAAAGCCTGGCGCAGCTCGGCGCCGTCTTTCAATCCCTTGAGCGACACACGTTTGCGCACGTCGTCCATCAGATATTCGGTGGCTTCGATGCCCATATCGCTAGTGAGCAACACGGTTTCCAGTTCTTCGTATAAATCTTCGTCAATCTGGCCGCCGCCGAACACACCGGCCAGTGATTTGGCCATATGGTCGCGCGATTTGGTGAGGCCTTTTTTCAAGCGTGCCGCCCAGCCGAGTTTTTCTTCTTGTTGGGAAGCCGGTTTTGCGGCAACCGGAAGCGGTTTTTCTACCGGTTGAGCTTGCGCCGCAGGCTCTGTTTCGGGCTCTTCCTGCAAAGCAACCGGTTCGACCGCATCTCGCACCAGTTCGACAGGCAAAGTTTGCAGCTCGGGTTTGTTTTCTATTTGTTCTTGCTCTTTTTCTTGAACAAAGACAACGGTTTCTTCTTTTCGTCCGGCCGGCTCTTCAGCAGGAACCGGCTCGCTTAAGGTTTCTTCTTGTTCAGACAGGTTTTGTTCCTGCTCGGCTTCCGACTCGGTATGCTCTTGTTTTTTCTTGCGTTTAAAAAAACTAAACATAAAATTCTCTTTAAATTTGGAAGGGTTGTATATAGCAAATAAACTTATTTTTGATAGAAGGCAGCAAGCCGCAGACAGTACAATAGTACGACAAGGCGCAGCAACGACGTAGCAAAAATAAGTTTATTTGCTATAGTGAAGCTTATTGTAACTTAATTGCCTAGATTTGTATGTTAACACAAGCACAATGCCTGTCTGAAAAACCCAAAAGCAAACCGCCCGAAAACAATCTGTTCGGGCGGTTTCACTATGATTCGGTTTACATTGCAAGCTCAAGCATGCGCATTTGATCAAGGGTCATCGGCTTTTCGTCGAAGCTGAATTCTTCAGCTTGGATTTTATCCAGCGCAAATTTGACACGGTTTGCCTGCACAACAGGTTGTTTGGCAACCGGAGCATTCTGTTCTTTATTTTTGCGGTTGAATAAAAAGCCTAACATGATGGTTTTCCTTTTTCTTTATCTAGTAGAAAAACGGCTTTAAAATAAATCGGCAATCGATTATTTTTTGCCTGCCCGTAAATATTTTTTATTTGACTAATTTGTTTTTTGTTTTGTTGGATTGCATTCTAGACAAAGTTTTTACCGTTGGGAATAGATAAACGGTAATTATTTTTAAACATTTGAACTATATTATTGATTTTATTAAAAATATATTTTTATAAAATATACCGTTTATTCGGAAAACAGTACCGTTTATACAAAAAAATGCCTGTCTGAAAGGTTTTCAGACAGGCATTTTTCAAAGTGGATTTACTTCATCAAAGTAGAGAAATATTGCAATGTGCGGATCAACTGGCAGGTATAAGACATTTCATTGTCGTACCATGCTACGGTTTTGACCAATTGTTTATCGCCTACCGTCATCACTTTGGTTTGAGTCGCATCAAACATCGAACCGGCCTCCAAACCGATTACATCGGAAGACACAATCGGATCTTCCGTATAAGCATAGCTTTCGCTCGCCGCTGCTTTCATAGTGGCATTGATTTCTTCCACTGTTACCGGGCGGGTCAGTACGGAAACCAACTCGGTCAACGAACCGGTTGCCACAGGAACGCGTTGGGCGGCGCCGTCCAGCTTACCTTTAAGTTCCGGAATCACCAGGCCGATGGCTTTAGCGGCGCCTGTGCTGTTGGGCACAATGTTTTGCGCGGCGGCGCGGGCACGGCGGAAATCGTTTTTGCGGTGGGGTGCATCCAGCGTGTTTTGGTCGCCGGTGTAAGCGTGAACAGTGGTCATCAAGCCTTGAACAATACCGAATTCTTTTTGCAGCACATTGGCCATCGGCGCCAAGCAGTTGGTGGTACAAGAAGCGCCGGAAACCACGGTTTCACTGCCGTCCAAAGTGTGTTCGTTCACACCGAATACAATGGTTTTCACATCATTGCCGCCAGGCGCGGAAAGCAATACTTTTTTTGCACCGGCTCTGATATGCGCTTCGGCTTTTTCTTTACTGTTGAAAAAACCCGTACATTCCAACACTACGTCCACACCCAATTCCCGCCACGGCAGGTTTTCCGGATTGGCATCGGCAAATGCCCGAATGGTTTTGCCGTTTATAACAATGGCATTATCTTTCAGCTCGGCAGTACCTTGAAAACGGCCTTGCGTGGTGTCGTATTTAAACAGATGCACCAGCATATCGGGCGGGGTAAGGTCGTTAATGGCAACAACGTCAATATCGCCCTTTTCAATAAGGCGGCGTAATGCTAAACGGCCAATACGGCCAAATCCATTGATCGCAACTTTGATACCCATGTTAAGCTCCTGTTTTAATTAGGATAAATTGAAAGCGTAAATTTTTAATTATTAAGGTATTTTCAGCAGGCAGCCGGTTGAGCGGCATATTGCCGATATTGTTTTTAATCTGTTGGTTTAGGTTTTGATTGTATGAGACGGTTTACTTGGCAAATTAAAAACAATATCCGGCTGATATAGATAGGTTTTATCATGTTTTTTAAATACTACCTAAGCTTACATGCGGTTATTTATGCAAATATGATTTTGAAATATGCTCGGGTAAAAATAGGTTTTAAGCCTTCTTTTTACTTTTTTATTTAAAAAATAAAAAGATTATGATGAAGAAGCATAGCTTTAAAAAATCTATTTTCTGTGGATAAATTGAAAAGATTATGTAAAATCAAATAATAAGATTGTCTAAAAAACTATGGATAAACAGAGGTAAAATAGTAGGAAAAGCTGGAGAAAGCATGTGCAGAAAAAAGAATAAGTTCTTTTTTAGAAATGTGGTGCGTGGATAAAGCTACGTTATTCATAAACAAATTCAATGTTATCCCAAACCGTTTTCCCGTATCATGGCTTTAATTGATGATTATTTGAAATTAACCATGGAAGGATACGAATGTTACAGCGTACTTTAGCCAAATCCGTGCGGGCAACCGGGGTGGGTCTGCATTCGGGCGAGCGCGTTTCGCTTACCCTGCATCCGGCCGAAGAAAACAGCGGCATCGCTTTCCGCCGTACTGATTTGAGCGGGGAGCAAGGTGAAATCATTAAGCTAACTCCTTATCTGATTAACGATACCCGTTTGTCTTCCACTATTGTTACCGAACAAGGTGTGCGCGTCGGAACCATTGAGCATATTATGTCGGCGTTGGCTGCTTATGGTGTGGATAACGTGTTGATTGAATTGAACGCGCCGGAAATCCCGATTATGGACGGCTCCAGTCTGCCCTTTATTTACCTTTTACAGGACGCGGGCATTGTGGATCAGAAAGCGCAGAAAAAGTTTTTGCGCATACTGAAAGAAGTGGAAGTGCGGGAGCCGGGCAAATGGGTGAAATTCACGCCTTATAACGGCTTTAAAGCCGCGCTGACGATTGAATTCGACCATCCGGTGTTCAACTGCAGCAGCCCGCGTTTTGAGATTGATTTTGCAGGAAAATCTTATGTGGAAGAAATCGCCCGTGCGCGCACGTTCGGCTTTATGCAGGAAGTGGAAATGATGCGCTCGCACAACCTCGGTTTGGGCGGCAACCTTTCCAATGCGATTGTGATTGATGATGCCGACGTGCTGAATCCCGACGGCTTGCGCTACCCCGATGAATTTGTGCGCCATAAAATTTTGGACGCCATCGGTGATTTGTATATTGTCGGCCACCCGATTATCGGCGCGTTTGAAGGCTTCAAATCCGGTCATGCCATTAATAATGCTTTACTGCGCAAAGTGCTTGAAGACGAAACGTCTTACGAATGGGTGGAATTCAAACAAGATGAAGATTTGCCGTCGGCTTTTCACAGTTTGAATTTGGATGTTGCCTGATTGCCAATATCGACAATGCCTGTCTGAAAACCTTTTCAGACAGGCATTGCTTTATCCGGAAACGCTTACAGATAGAATTTTTCAATCACTTTCAAATTATCGTCCAGTTTATACACCAGCGGCTGGCCGGTAGGAATTTCCACGCCCATGATTTCTTCATCGGAAATGCCTTCCAGATGTTTCACTAAAGCGCGTAGGGAATTACCGTGGGCGGCTACCAGCACGCGTTTGCCGCTCAAGAGGGCCGGAGCGATTTGGTCGTGCCAGAAAGGCAGCACGCGAACGAGGGTTACTTTTAGGTTTTCGCCGTCGGGTACCACATCGGCAGGCAGGTGGGCGTAGCGGCGGTCGTTGTGGGCGGAAAATTCGTCGCCGGCATCCAACAGCGGCGGCAGGGTATCGTAGCTGCGGCGCCAGATGTGCACTTGCTCGTCGCCGTATTTTTCGGCGGTTTGTTTTTTGTCCAAACCTTGCAGCTGGCCGTAATGGCGCTCGTTCAGGCGCCAGCTTTTGATTTGCGGCACCCATAATTGGTCGGATTCTTCCAGCACGATGTTGCAGGTTTTGATGGCGCGGGAAAGGGCTGAGGTGAAGGCAATGTCAAACAGGTAGCCTTTTTCTTTCAGCTTGCGGCCGGCCGCAGTGGCTTCGGCAATGCCTTGCTCGGAAAGCTTGACGTCGCGCCAGCCGGTAAACAGGTTTTTGGCGTTCCATTCGCTTTGGCCGTGGCGGATAAGTACGAGTTCCATTTATTTCTTCTCCATATCGGGGTTAAGGTTAACAACAGGTATCGGTGCAAACGGCCGTTTCAAGCGGGAAATTTTCCGGATTCCGTTTGCCCGGTAACTCAGTATGAATTTTTTGCATTTCCACGCATTCCGCGCGGGCTTTTTCCAACACCTGCTTATTGTGGTAAGCCTGATATTCGGCTCTTCTGGCATTGATGAAAAACGCCGGCTGCTTACCGAGCAGCGCGCCTTTCATGCCCGCATCATCGGCAGGGGGTTCGGCGCTGCCTAAAACGGGTTGGTTGCTGATAACGGTTTGGTTATCCAGCATGATATTGCCTTTTTGTTTCCGCCATTTGCCCAGCTGCACACCTTCGTAGCTTAAATCCGTTCCTGTGGAAAACATGCAGTATCTGCCTTCGGGTAATACATGAACAAAAACCAGCTCGCGAAAATCGGCCGGGCCGTAAGGGCCGTAGAGAGCATATTGGTATTGGCCGGGCTGTAGTTGGGTTTTCCCGCCGGTTTGGGCGGGCGCGGCATGGGCGCCGAGGCCGGCCAGTAAGGCGAGCAGGGAAATGGCTTTGGATTTCATCATTGTTATGTTAAGTGAGTAAAAAGTTTTGTTGCCGGCGGCTTAAAGCAGCTTTATCAGTATAAATGCCTGTCTGAAAGCAAGGTGTTTTTTCAGACAGGCATTCGGTTTTTCGGATTAATGCACCAATCCGGCTTGGCGGGCGGCTTCCCATGCTGCATTCAAGCGTTGGCTGGCGGCTTGTGTGGCATTGTCGGTGCCGGTTTTGGATTCGCTGGCCTGATGCAGCTCGGCGCGCAGGCGGGTGATGTCGTCATCGGCCTGCTGCTTGCGGCGCTCGGCATCGTGAAGCTGGCGTTGGAGACTGGCGATATGGCCGTCGCTGCGGTTTTGTTGCCGGATGGCTTCGCGGTAGGCAGCTTGTGCGCTCAATAATTCGTCGCCCACCACGCTAGAACCGGCCGCTACTTGTGCGGTGGCCGCCGGCGGCAGGTTGGCGGGAGTGTGTTCGGCGGAACGGCTGAACGGATTGTTAAACGTGCAGGCCGAAAGGGAAAGCAATAAAAAGGCAACTGATAAGGGCTTCATGTGTATCCTTTCAGACAGGCATTATTTGCCCGAACATACGGTTTGATATTGTTTTTCAACGATGGAGCCGCTTTCGGCAACCGGCATCGGGCGCACGTTTACCGGCGTGTAGGTTTGTTTGAGCACTTCTTTGCCGTTTTCATCCAAAAGGGTAAGCGCGCTTAGGCGGTAGGTTTTTTTGGCGCAGTCGATTTCCCACGTGCCGATGGCGGTTTTGTAGCGCGGCGTGTTGACATAGCGCTCTTGCGCCGGTTTTACCACGGTTTTTTTGTCGCGGAAAGTTACGATGTTACCGTTGCGCTTAACGCTGCTTTTGTCGATATAGTTGCGAATATTGCCCTCGTTGCTTTCGCCGATACTCTGCCAACTTCCTTCAACTTTCGGGCCGCCGGCACACGCAGCCAGAAGGCTGAGTAAAACAAGCGGGGCGGCTAATCGCAAAGCCTTGCGTGGATTCATAAACTTTCCTTTCAGACAGGCATTCATTAAAATATCGGCCTTATTATAACGGAATTCTCCAAATGACCAAGCAGCGCGACGATGCACGGCGGATTTTGCACGATGTGTTCGGCTACCCCGATTTCCGCGGGCGTCAGGCCGAGATTGTGGACACGCTTGCCGGCGGCCGGAGCCTCTTGGTTTTGATGCCCACCGGCGGCGGCAAATCGCTTTGTTACCAAATTCCTGCCCTGATGCGCGAAGGTGTGGCCATAGTGGTGTCGCCGCTGATTGCGCTGATGAACGACCAAGTGGCCAACCTGCGCGCCGTAGGCGTGCACTCGGCCAGCGTACACAGCGGCACGCATCCCGACGAAGTGCGCCAAATTGCCGAAGATATCCACAACGGCTCGCTCAAGCTGCTTTATGTTGCGCCTGAAAGGTTGGTAAGCGAGCGTTTTCTGCGCTTTCTGGATAACACCCGAATCAGCCTGTTTGCTATCGACGAAGCCCATTGCGTGAGCCAGTGGGGCCACGATTTCCGCCCCGAATACCAACAGCTCGGCCTTTTGGCCGAACGCTATCCGCAAGTGCCGCGCATTGCACTCACCGCCACGGCCGATGCCGAAACCCGCGCCGACATCAAACATTATCTCAAGCTGGAAGACGCACCCGAGTTTATCGCCAGCTTCGACCGCCCCAATATCCGTTACCAAGTGGTTGAAAAAAACAACGGCAAAAAGCAGCTGCTCGATTTCATTCTTAAAGACATGCAGGGCGAAAGCGGCATCGTGTACTGCCTCAGCCGAAAAAGCGTGGAAGACACCGCCGAATTTTTAAGCAGCCACGGCTTAAACGCCATTCCCTACCATGCCGGCCTGAGCATGGAAACGCGCACGCAAAATCAGCGCCGTTTCACGCAGGAAGACAACATCATCGTTGTGGCCACCGTGGCCTTCGGCATGGGCATCGACAAGCCAGACGTGCGCTTTGTCGCCCACCTCGACATGCCGCAAAGTATCGAACATTTCTATCAGGAAAGCGGCCGTGCGGGGCGCGACGGGCTGCCCGCCGCCAGCTGGCTTTGCTACGGCATGAATAATTTAATGCTGCTTAAAGAACGCATTATGGAAAGCGGCAGCGATGATTTTCAAAAACAGATCGAGTTGTCTAAGCTCAACGCCATGTTTGCCGTGTGCGAAACCGCCGAATGCCGCCGCGTGCCTTTGTTGCGCCATTTCGGCGAAGAAAGCGGGCCTTGCGGCAATTGCGACAACTGCCTCAACCCGCCCGTGCGCTTCGACGGCACCGTGTTGGTGCAGAAACTGTTGAGCTGCATCTACCGCGTCGGCCAACGCTTTGGCGCAGGTTATGTAATTAATGTGTTGCGCGGTAAAAACGAAGATTGGATCAAACAAAACGGCCACGACAAACTTTCCACATTCGGCATCGGCGCCGAGCAATCCGATAAAGACTGGCGCGCCGTTACCCGCCAATGCCTCGGCCTCGGCCTGATCGACACCGATACCGCCAATTATCAGGCCTTGCGCCTCACCCCCGCAGCCAAAGCTGTGTTAACCGGCGGGCAAACCGTTTGGCTGCGCCCGCTCAAACGCCAGAAAACCACTTCGACCGGCAGCAAAACCCAATGGCTGCGCACCGAGCGCGAAGAGCGCATCTGGCAGGAGCTCAGGCATTGGCGGCTGGAGCAGGCCAAAGCGGAAAACGTGCCCGCCTACATTATTTTCGGCGACCGAACCTTGCAAAGCATTGTGCAAAACCTGCCGCAAACCGAAGCCGATCTGCATGAAATCTATGGTTTGGGCGAAGCGAAAATCGAGAAATACGGCAGTGATGTATTGGACTTATGCGCCAAGTTTATGCAGGAAGCAGATGATGGCGGGGATGTGTTTTAAATCTATGATGCCTGTCTGAAAAGGTCGTTTTTCAGACAGGCATTGTCTGTATCAATAAGGTATTCAATTCATCTGCCACAATTTCACTGCCCGCGCCGCTCAAAGCTTCCACTGATACAGTCCGCTCCGGCAGATAGCGCACGCCGCTGCCGAGCGCCTGCTCGAAGCGGTTGGCCTGCCTGGTGAGTTCCTCCGCTTGGGCGGCGATGATTACGGCGTGGGAAAGAATGGTGTAGCGGCCGGGGCGGGTTTTGTCGCGCTGCCAAAATTGGGCGGTGCCGGCGATTTTTCTGCCGTTGGCGGCGAGATTGAAGCGGCCGTCGCAAAACGAGCCGGTTACGGTTTGGGTGTCGGTGGCGATGCCGAAGCGGTTGAAAAGTGTTTGCAGCAGGCGGCAGAGGGCGAGATAGTGGGCTTCGGCGGTGGGAAACGGGTTGTCGGTGGCCACGCTGTATGCGAGATTCAAGTTGACCGTGTGTGGCGACTGGGGTACCACGCCGCCGCCGGAGAGCCGCAAATGCACAGGCATGCCTTCGGCAGCGAGCGTTTCGGATGCCTGTCTGAAAAGCGGCCGGCTGCGGTATTTACGCGGCACCACAATGCCTTTGGGCGGGATGTGTATCCAGAAAAGCCCACGTTCGGGCGTAACCTGCTGCATCAAGCGGCTTTCGTTATCCGACCAGCTTTGGTTTGTTAAATCAAATGCTTGGGTGTAGGGGCTAAGCGGCGGCAGGGTCATCGGCGGCTCCGGCGGTGTGAGGGTTAAACAAGCAAAAAAGTACAAGCGGAGGGCAAGCATCTTTTCCGTTGTATATGGTTGTGAAATAAAGGGAATGCCTGTCTGAAAACAGCTTCAGTATATAGCGAACTGTTTCTTTCAGACAGGCATTGTTTTTATCCGGCAAAATCGGTTAAATTACAAAAATCTTTTTAGCATAATTAAACAGAAAGACCACCATGACACCCATCAAAACTGCTTTTGCCCTTGCCGCCGCCGTATTACTGGCTGCTTGTTCCTCCATTTCGAGTGCCGACCGTCAGGCTTCGCGCGGAGCCGATGATTTTTCGCCCGAACAAGGCCACGGCATGACCGAGCAAAAACTTGTGCGTGCCAAAGAATTTATGGCCGCTTCGGCCAACCCGCTGGCCACTGAAGCAGGCTATCAGATTTTAAAACAAGGCGGTAGCGCGGTGGATGCCATGATTGCCATGCAAACCACATTAAGCTTGGTGGAGCCGCAGTCTTCAGGCTTGGGCGGCGGCGCGTTTGTGGTGTATTGGGACAATGAGGCGAAAAAGCTCACCACGTTTGACGCGCGCGAAACCGCACCCAAAGCCGCCACACCCGAATTGTTTTTAGATAAAGAAGGCAAGCCGCTGGAATTCAAGCAGGCGGTGGTGGGCGGACGTTCGGTCGGCACCCCGGGTGTGCCGAAAATGATGGAAGAGCTGCATCAGCGTTACGGCAAAATGGCGTGGGCGCGCTTGTTTGATATGCCGGTGAAGCTGGCGGAAGAAGGCTTCCAAGTGTCGCCGCGCATGGCTGCTTCGATACAGAGCAATGCCGAGCACTTGCAGCGTTATCCCGCCACCGCCGCTTATTTCCTGCCCGGCGGTCAAGCTTTGCAGGCGGGCGCATTGCTGAAAAATCCCGAATTTGCCGCCACGGTGAAAATCCTGGCTAAAGACGGTGCCAAGCCTTTTTATGACGGCAAATACGCGCAAAACATCATCAAAGCCGTACGCGGTGCCGAAGATAATCCGGGCAAACTGGCCGCTGTTGATTTTAAAAACTACAAAATCATCGAGCGCGAAGCCGTGTGCGGTGATTACCGAGAATACCAAGTGTGCGGCATGGGCGCGCCCAGCTCGGGCGGCATTGCGTTGGCGCAGATTACCGGCATTCTGAACCAATTTGAGCAAAAACAATCTTCCTACCGCAGCTTCAACAGCTGGCGCCTGCTCGGCGACGCCTCGCGCTTGGCGTTTGCCGACCGCGACCTTTATGTGGCCGATCCGGATTTTGTAAAAGTGCCTACACAAGTGCTGGTATCCAATGCCTATCTGAAACAGCGCGCCGCCTTGCTCGCCAACACCGGGCAAGCCCTAAGTGAAACCCCGGCCGGCGAGTTCGGCAGCACACAGGCCGCCGCACCGGCTATCGAATTGCCTTCTACCAGCCATGTTGTGGCGGTGGACAAACAGGGCAATGTGCTTTCCATGACCACTTCCATTGAAAACGCGTTCGGCTCCACCCTGATGGCCAACGGCTATCTGTTGAACAACGAATTGACCGATTTTTCATTCGAGCCGGTGAAAAACGGCAAGCCCGTTGCCAACCGCGTTGAAGGCGGCAAGCGCCCGCGCTCGTCTATGGCGCCGACCATCGTGCTGAAAAACGGCCGGCCCTATATGGCGGTCGGTTCGCCCGGCGGCAGCCGCATCATCGGCTATGTGGCCAAAACGCTGGTGGCACATATCGATTGGGGCATGGACATCCAACAAGCCATTTCCCTGCCCAATATGCTCAACCGTTTTGGCATGTACGAGCTGGAACAAAACACCGCAGCGGCCAAACAGGCCGAAGCTTTGCAGAAAATCGGCTACAAAACCGAAGTGCGCGATCTGAATTCCGGCGTGCAAGGCATCGTGATTACAGATAAAGGCTTAATCGGCGGCGCCGACCCGCGCAGGGAAGGCAAAGTGATGGGCGACTGACGGGCTGTCGATTGGCGGTGAATGATAAAGAATGCCTGTCTGAAAACTTTTTCAGACAGGCATTTGTATGTGGGCAGTATGGGATAGTGAATCAACTTGAAAACAGTAAACTCGTCATACTCGGGCTTGACCCGAGTATCTCCTAAACTGAACTCAAGATACTCGGGTCAAGCCCGAGTATGATGGAAGCGCTATTTTTTAGTTTGTTTGCTATAGTCAATCAACTTAACTTTTACTACGGCGTTGCTGCGCCTTGCCGTACTACCCGTACTGTCTGCGGCTTGCTGCCTTGTATTAAAAATGTGTTGATTGACTATATATCAAACCACTGCGTTCAAATAATTCAAACCCAAAACCTGCTTTTCCGGATCCACTTCCGTCACGGCCAGCTTCACCGTGGTTTTCGGCGGAATCTCCAGCGGAATGCCGGTGGCGCGGGCGGCCATCGGCAGGCCGCAGAGGCGCACCAGCTCTTCTTTCAACACCAAGCCGTTGATTTCCCGGATGCCTTCCTGCGCGAGGTACACCATAGACCAATAAGCCTCCATGTCGCGCTGGAAATCATGGTAAACCGTGTAAGTCGATTCAAAATCGCGCATAGCGGCAAACAACATATTGTCGCCCCGCGCAAAACGCGGCTCTGCGCCCGCTTCAATCAGGCTGATAAGCTGCTTCTGGTTGATATAGTCGGCGGCGCGGCGCAGCGGCGAAGTGAACCAGCCGTAGTGCTGCACGCCCATGCCGATGTGCGGCTCCGATTGCGTGCTCATGCGCACTTTGCCGGCGGGCTGCACGCGGAACAGGGCGGGCACTTCGTTTTCATGCAGCATTTGCGCCCAAGTGCTGTTGGCCAGAATCATCATTTCCGACACCAGCGTGTCGATCGGCGAGCCGCGCTCGCGCACGGTAATTTCCACTTTGCCCGCTTCGCCGAAACCGATGCCGTAATCATATTGCGGCGCAGCTTCGGCATCGTATTTGCCGCGCTGCTTCTGCAATTCCACCGCCAGCCTGTAAAACCAGATTAAAGCTTTGTGGTGGGCAAACATGGCTTCGCCTTCCGCATCCAGCCCGCTTTGGCTGTTGAAATGCGGCTCGATGGCGCCAATGCGCAGGTTTTCGGCAATCTGCACGCGTTCGATTTTGGTTTGCGGGTTGCGCACATTAAACGCTTCGTCCACATCAAAATAGATGCTCACCGCAGGGCGCGCCGCGCCGGTGTCGAGGCTGAAGGCGGCGATCCAGTTGTCCGGCAGCATGGTGATTTTGCCTTCGGGAAAATAGGCAGTGCTTTGGCGCTGGAAAATGATTTTTTCAATGTCGCTGCCCGGTGCCACCGCCAATGCGGGCGCGGCGATATGGATGCCGATGCGCTTGATGCCGCCGCCGATATCCTGCACGGATAAAGCGTCGTCCACTTCGGTGGTGCTTTCGTCGTCAATCGAAAAGGCTTCAATGCCTTCGGCCAGCGGCAAATCGCCCAGCTGCGGAATATCGACGGCGGGAAAACCGGTGCCCTGAGGATAGTTTTTCAGCTCGAAACCTTCGCGCATAAATTGCGCCAACGAGGTAACGCCGCCGGTTTTTTTGGCCAGCTCGTAAGGCGAAAGCTTCATGGCGGCAGCGGCTTTGGTGAACGCTTTGTAAGTGAGCGATTGTTTGTCGGGCGCGTGGAGTATGGTTTTCAGGTCGGCGCCGATTTCCGCAGGCAGGCTGCCTTGCTGCAAAGCCTGCGACCAGGCTTCCATTTGCGCATCCTGCTGCTTTTTGCGCTCGATGGCCGCCAGCGCCTGCTTGAGCGTTTCTTCCGGTGCGGCTTTAAACACGCCTTTGCTTTTTTTATAAAAATAGGCGGGCGCGGCATAAAGTGCAATCAAAGTGGCCGCCAGCTCGGTTTTGGTGGGCGCGTGGCCGTAATATTCTTCGGCAATCTGAGCCGCGCTGAATTCTTCTTCGCCGCACACTTCCCATAATAAATCAGTATCGATTTGCGCCGCTTCGGCTTCGGCGGTTTCGAGAAAGCTTGCCGGCGGCGTGTCGAATTCAGCAAACACATGAGACGCTTTCACTTTAGCGCGCTTGCCGTGTTGCGTTTCCACCTGATAATGGCTTTCGCTTTTCTGGATAACAGAAGCGACCTTAAACTGGCCGCTTTCTTCGTAGAATATATTCATGTTGGTGTCATTTAATGATTAAGGGCGTGATTTTAACATAATGCCTGTCTGAAAAACCGTGTTTCAGACAGGCATTGCTTTGTTTGCACAAGTGCTGCTGCATTATTTAAATAGATACCGAAACGGCTAAGTATATGTATTCAAAGCATTATCCGATTTTCTTAATTACGAGCGGATGCGCGTCAACACTTCTTCTTTGCCCAATAAAGCCAACACGGCATCAATGCTCGGCGTTTTTGCGATGCCGCACACGGCCAGGCGCAGGGGCATGCCGAGTTTGCCCATTTTGATGCCTTCGGCGTCGCAGAAGGGTTTGAACAAATCGTGAATCGCTTCGGCGTTCCAGTCGGCCAGGCCTTCCAGTTTTTCGGCGAAGCGCAGCATGCGGGCGGGGGCGTCTTCATCCCAATGTTTTTGCACATCGGCTTCGGCGGGCGTGCCTTTTTGGTAGAAATACACGCATTCGTCGGCCAATGTGTTCAAATCTTGGGCGCGGTCTTTCACCAGGTCCAATACGTCTTCCAGAGCCGGTTTGTCGGCAACTTCTACGCCGCGCACGATCAGGCGCGGTTTAACCAGTTCGGCCAGTTTTTCGTTAGGCGTTACTTTGATGTGCTCGCCGTTAATCCAGTAGAGTTTTTTCAAATCCATGCGGCTGGGTGAGGGAGAAACGTCTTTCAAATCAAACCATTCGACAAACTGCTGCATGGTGAAAAATTCGTCGTCGCCGTGCGCCCAGCCCAAGCGGGCAAGGTAGTTGAGCATGGCTTCGGGCAGGATGCCCATTTGGCCGAAATCGGTAATGGCCACGGTGTCGCCGCTGCGCTTGGAGATTTTTTTGCCTTGTTCGTTGAGAATCATCGGCAGGTGACCGTATTCGGGCAATTGGTTGCCCATGGCTTTTAAGATGTTGATTTGTTTCGGGGTGTTGTTCACGTGGTCGTCGCCTCGGATGACATGTGTAACGCCCATGTCGTGATCGTCCACCACCACGCAGAAGTTGTAGGTGGGCGTGCCGTCGGCGCGGGCGATGATTAAATCGTCGAGCGCTTCGTTGGGAATGCTGATTTCGCCTTTAACCAAGTCGTTCCATTTGGTTACGCCTTCGGTGGGGGTTTTGAAGCGCACCACAGGCTCTACGCCTTCGGGCACGGGCGGCAGGGTTTTGCCCGGCTCGGGGCGCCAGCGGCGGTCGTAAGTGGCGGTGCCTTCTTTTTCGGCTTTTTCGCGCATGGCTTCCAGCTCTTCTTTGCTGCAATAGCAATGGTAGGCGTGGCCTTTTTCGAGCAGCTCGGCAATCACTTCTTTATAACGGCCGAAGCGGCGGGTTTGGAAGATAACGTTGTCGGCATTGTCGTAATCGAGACCAACCCATTTCATGCCGTCGAGAATAATGTTGACCGATTCGGCATTGGAGCGCTCCAAATCGGTGTCTTCGATGCGCAGCAGGAATTCGCCTTTGTGTTTGCGGGCGAAAGCCCATGAAAACAAAGCAGTACGCACGCCGCCGATATGCAGATAACCGGTGGGGCTGGGGGCAAAACGGGTTTTAACGGTCATGATGGCAGCTCCAGTATGTGTGAAAAAGGGGTATTTTATAATTTGGGGAGCGAATATGCTACATCAAGCGGTTTTGATTCGCAGCGGCTTATCGCCTAGAATGGAACCAAACTGGTTTTGTGCGGCCTCATTAATATTGGCCGCACAATCAAAAACATCAACCGCCCGTTTCAATAAAGCAGCCAGTTTCGCACCGCCCGCCAACCATTCCCAGAAAGTATTTATGAATGCCATTCTGAAAACGCTTCTGGAGCGTAAACATGATTTGTTGACCGCTACGTTCGAGCACTTGGTGCTTTCGCTGCTCGCGCTTTTGTGTGCCATCGCGATAGCCGTGCCGCTGGCGGTTTGGTTTTCTGCGCACAAAAAGCAGGCAGAAGTGGTGTTGCAGCTCACCAATATCCTGCAAACCATCCCTTCGCTGGCCATGCTCGGTTTGCTGATTCCTTTTGTAGGCATCGGCACGCCGCCGGCTTTGATTGCGCTCACGCTTTATGCGCTGCTGCCGATTTTTCAAAACACTTATTTAGGCCTGTCTGAAATTAATGCTTCGGTGCAGGAAGCGGCCACAGCATTCGGTTTGTCGCGCCGGCAGAAGCTGTTCCGCATTGAGCTGCCGATGGCGCTGCCGGCCATGGTTTCCGGCATACGCACGGCCGCCGTGCTGATTATCGGCACGGCCACGCTGGCTGCTTTAATCGGCGCGGGCGGTTTGGGCAACATCATCCTGCTCGGTATCGACCGCCACAATATGGCGCTGACTTTTATCGGTGCGGTAGCTTCCGCACTGCTTGCTGTGGCGGTGAGCGGGCTGGTGTATTGGCTGCAGCGGAAAAAAGCGGGCTTTGTGCTGGTGTTGGTGGCGGTAAGTACCGCCTTGCTGCTGGGCGCGCAATGGTGGAGCAGCCACAGCGGCGGCAAGCAAACCGTGATCGCGGGCAAGCTGGGCAGCGAGCCGGATATTTTAATCAATATGTATAAAATGCTGATTGAGGCGGAAAACCCGGAAATCGATGTGGTGTTGAAGCCCAATTTCGGCAAAACCAGCTTTCTTTTCAACGCACTTAAAAGCGGCGAAGTGGATATTTATCCCGAGTTTACCGGCACGGTTATCGAAAGCCTGGTGGAGCTGCCTGAAGCCGAGAAAAACCGCCCGCTCAGCCCCGAAGAAACCTACACACTGGCGCGCCGCCTGATTGCCGAGCAGCACAACCTGCGCCTTCTGCCCGCCATGAAATACCAAAACACCTATACCCTCGCGCTGCCGCAGGATTATGCGCGGACGCACGGCTTGGTGAATATTTCCGATTTGGCCAAAGTGAAAAACCAAGTACGCGCCGGTTTCACGCTCGAGTTTATCGACCGCAAAGACGGCTACAAAGGCCTGTCTGAAACCCACCGCATCCCGCTCAAGCATGTTTCCAGCATCGAGCCTGCGCTGCGTTACACTGCGCTGCAGGAAGGCCGAATCAATTTGGTGGACGCCTATTCCACCGATGCCGAAATCCGCCAATACAACCTTTACATGCTCAAAGACGACTTGCGGCTCTTCCGCGCTTATCAAGGCGCGCCGCTGATGAAAACCGAGTTTGCCGAACAAAACCCCGAAATCGTCGGCGCGCTCAACCGTTTGGCAGGCAGAATCAGCGAAGAAGAAATGTCGGAAATGAATTACCGCGTGAAAAACGGCGGTGAAACGCCGGCACAAGTGGCGGCCGACTATCTGAACAAACACAAACTGCTGGAGCAACAGCCATGAAGCCGATTATCCAGTTCGATCATGTTGCCAAGCGTTACGATGGCAAAACCGTTATCAGCGATTTGAATTTAACCATCAACGAAGGCGAGTTTTTCGTGATTGTCGGCCCTTCCGGCAGCGGTAAAACCACCACCATGAAAATGATTAACGCGCTAGTCGAGCCGACCGATGGCAACGTATATTTCAACAACCAACGCATCAAAGATTACGACATCCGCCGACTGCGCCACCGCATCGGCTATGTGTTGCAGCAGATTGCCCTGTTCCCCACCATGACTGTAAAACAGAATATCGAGCTGATACCCGACATCCTCGGCTGGAAAAAAAGCGAACGCAGCCGCCGCTCCACCGAGCTGCTCGAGATGGTGGGTTTGTCTCCGCAAAAATATGCCCACCGCTACCCGCACGAGCTCTCCGGCGGCGAACAACAGCGCATCGGCATCTTGCGCGCCATCGCCGCCAAGCCCGACGTGCTACTGATGGACGAACCTTTCAGCGCGCTCGACCCGATTTCACGCAACGCCTTGCAGGAAATGGTGGCCGAAATCCACCAAAAACTCGGCACCACCATCGTGTTTGTGACCCACGACATGAACGAAGCCATGCGCCTGGCCGACCGTATCGCCGTGATGCAAAACGGCAAGCTGCAGCAAGTGGGCACGCCGGAAGAAATTCAAACCCGGCCGGCCAACGAATTCATCCGCTCCTTTTTCCAAAGCACCCGCACCGACTACGGCAAAATCAGCGAACTTGCCGCACTCGGCTTGCTGCCTCTGAGCGAAGCACTGCTGCCCGAAGTATCGTCCGAAGACGGCATCGAAACCCTGTTTCCCCTACTCAGCCGCCACGAACGCGTTCGGGTGGGCAAAAGCGGCGAAATCGACAGCAGGCTGGTGTTCGGCTATTTACACAGCCGGGGGCAATAATGCTAAATAACTTTCCAATGCCTGTCTGAAAACTTTTCAGACAGGCATTGCCTTGCCTGCGCCATTTCTGCGGCACACAGCCGAAAATGTTACAATGCCGTTTTCACTCAACCATCCAAACCTCATCATGAAAAAAGCCGCCGCCCCAAAATCATTTGAAGAAGCGCTCAAGCGTTTAGAAACGCTCACGCAAGCTATGCAAAGCAGCGAAATGCCGCTGGAAGAAGCGCTTGCCGCCTACCAAGAAGGCAACGAATTGGTGAAATACTGCCAAGCCAAATTGGCCGAAGTGGAACAGAAGCTGCAAGTTTTAGATGCGGGTGAGCTTAAGGAGCTGAATCTTGATGCAAGCGAATGATTTGGAATTGTGGCAGCAAAAAGCGCAGGCGCAAACCGAGCTTGCGCTTGAGCGCGTGCTGCCTGCAAACCATGCCGTGCCCAATACCCTGCACGAAGCCATGCGTTATGCCACGCTCGGCGGCGGCAAGCGCCTGCGCCCGCTTTTGGTGCTGGCGGCTTCCGAGTTGGGCGAAGCCGATTTTACGGCGGTGGAGCAAGCGATGGCGGCGATTGAGATGGTGCATGTTTATTCGTTGGTGCATGATGATATGCCTGCAATGGATAACGACAGCCTGCGTCGCGGCAAACCGACTTGCCATGTGCAATACGACGAAGCAACCGCGCTTTTGGTGGGCGATGCGCTGCAAACGCTGGCGTTTGATGTGTTAAGCCGCCCGGCTAATCTGCCTGCCGCGCGCCAGCTGAAAATGGTGGCTGTGCTGGCAAAGGCGGCCGGCAGCCTCGGCATGGCGGGCGGGCAGGCGATTGATTTGGCCAATGTCGGCAAAGCGATGAACCAGGCTGAATTGGAGCAGATGCACGGCTTGAAAACCGGCGCGTTAATCCGCGCAGCGGTAATGCTCGGTGCATTGTGTTGCCCGAATCTGAACGATGATGATATGGTGCGTTTGGATGGTTATGCCAAAAAACTGGGCTTGGCTTTTCAAGTGATTGACGATGTGCTCGACTGCGAAGCCGACACCGCCACTTTGGGCAAAACCGCCGGTAAAGATGCGGATAATGATAAACCGACTTATGTAAAACTGATGGGCTTGGCCGATGCCCGCTCTTATGCGGAAACGCTGGTTGCCGATGCTGTGTCGCTGCTGGTGCCTTTCGGCGGGAAAGCCGCCCGCTTGCGCGGCTTGGCCGAATTTGTTACTGCGCGTAAAAACTGATGCCGGTTGGTAACAATGCCTGTCTGAAAAAGGTTTTCAGACAGGCATTGTTTCGTTAAGGATTATAGTCAATCCACTTAAATAATAACGATACCGCCATATTCGGGCTTAACCCGAGTATCTTGAGTTCCAGTAACTTTAAGAGATACTCGGGTTAAGCCCGAGTATGGCGTGTTTGGCTATTTAAGAGATTCGGCTTAAGGATTGCTGCATTAAATCAGATTCAAATCGCTGACACGGTCAAACAGATGGTCCGATTTTCCGCCTTCTTCGTGAAGCTGGATGCGCAAACGCAAGTCGTTGGCGGAGTCCGCCTGGCGCAGGGCTTCGTTGTAGTCGATAACGCCGTCGGTGTAGAGCTGGAACAGGTTTTGGTCGAAGGTTTGCATGCCTTCTTCTGTTGAGCGCTGCATCAATTCTTTAATTGCCATCAATTCGCCTTTGAAAATCAAATCCTGAACAGCAGGCGAGTTAATCAGCAGATCGACAATGGCAGTGCGGCCCTTATTGCCTTTTTTCACCACCAAGCGCTGGCCGATGATGCCGGTAAGGTTCATGGCAATATCCACCAATACCTGCTTATGACGCTCTTCGGGGTAAAGGTTCATGATACGCTCAATGGCTTGGTTGGCGTTGGTGGCATGGATGGTAAATACACACAAGTGGCCGGTTTGCGCCAGTTGCAAAGCATATTCCATACTTTCTTGAGAACGTACCTCACCGATACACACCACATCAGGAGCCTGACGCATCGCGTTTTGTACCGCCAAATCCCAGCTTTCAGTATCGATACCGACTTCGCGCTGAGTGATGATGCATTTTTTCGGCGTGTGCAGATATTCAATCGGATCTTCGATGGTAATCATGTGGCCGGGCAGGTTGTGGTTGCGGTGATTGAGCATCGCAGCCATTGAGGTGGATTTACCAGAGCCTGTTGCGCCCGCCAGAATCAGCATGCCGCGGGATTTCAAAATCAAATCGTTCAATATCGGAGGCAGGTTCAGCTCTTCTACGGTTGGAATCTCGGTGTTGATACGGCGCAATACCAAACCGACGCGGCCTTGTTCGTGATAGGCGTTTACCCGATAGCGGGTGTTGCTTTTCGATTGGATGGAATAGTTCAATTCCAATTCGCGTTTGAAGATTTCCTTTTGCTCGTCGTTCATGGTTGAATCGACAATGGCTTTGGTATCTTCCGCAGTTAACATCGGCATCGGAACCGGCATCAGCTTGCTGTTGAGCTTCATGGCCGGTGGAAAGCCTGCGCTGATGAAAATATCGGATGCACCCCGGTCTTCGGCATCAAAACACATGCGGTCTAAAATCGGATGAATGTGCACACCGATGGCCGAAGGGGTGGGTTTCTGTTGGAAAGAAGGGCCGCTTGATGCGACTTGTTTGTCGGCATAGGCGGCAACCATGCTGCTGAGCAGGTCTTGTAAGTCTTTGTGTGATTGGTCTGACATAATATTCTGCCTTGCTGAAACGGGTTAGGCGAAGTCGGCGTTCTGCGCTTTGGCACGCGCGGTTTCCGGGCTGATCACACCTTGGCGGACCAGATTTTGCAGCGCTTGGTCAAGCGTTTGCATGCCGTGGGTTTGGCCGGTTTGCAGCACGGAACCGATTTGGGCGATTTTGTTTTCACGGATCAGGTTGCGCA
Source organism: Neisseria wadsworthii 9715 (assembly GCF_000227765.1). GTDB lineage: Bacteria > Pseudomonadota > Gammaproteobacteria > Burkholderiales > Neisseriaceae > Neisseria > Neisseria wadsworthii. The sequence continues at coordinate 165,550 of NZ_JH165159.1, read as the reverse complement.
CGGCAGGGGTGGAAATCATGATTTCATGAGCAGCCACACGGCCTTGGCCGTCTCTGGTTTTCAGCAGGGTTTGCGAAATTACGGCACGCAGCGATTCGGAAAGCATGGAGCGCACCATTTCTTTTTCGCCGGCCGGGAATACGTCCACAATACGGTCAACGGTTTTGGCTGCGCCGGTGGTGTGCAGGGTGCCGAATACCAAGTGGCCGGTTTCGGCAGCGGTTAATGCCAGGCCGATGGTTTCCGGGTCGCGCATCTCGCCCACCAGAATCACGTCAGGGTCTTCACGCAGTGCCGATTTCAGTGCGTTGGCAAAGCTGTGGGTATGTTCGTGCAATTCACGCTGGTTGATCAGCGCTTTCTTACTTTCATGCACAAACTCGATCGGATCTTCGATGGTAAGGATGTGCGCCGGATGGTTTTCATTGATGTAGTTAATCATGGCCGCCAGCGTGGTGGACTTACCCGAACCTGTCGGGCCGGTAACCAAAACCAGGCCGCGCGGCGTATCGGCGATTTTTTGGAAAATGCGCGGTGCTTTGAGGTCTTCCAGCGTCAGAACGGTGCTGGGAATGGTACGGAACACGGCAGCCGGGCCGCGGTTGGACATAAATGCGTTTACACGGAAGCGCGCAACGTTGGGCAGCTCGAATGAAAAGTCGGTTTCGAGGTTTTGCTGGTAGTTTTTGCGCTGATGGTCGTTCATTACGGAAGTGATCATATGGCCCACTTCTTCCGAAGTCATTTCAGGTAGGTTGATGCGGCGCACATCGCCGTGCACACGGATCATGGGCGGTAAGCCGGAGCTTAAGTGAAGGTCGGATGCTTTGTTTTTTACGCCGAAGGCGAGTAAGTCGGTAATTTGCATAATGTGGTCTCGTTTTATTAAGATACGTTTTGTGGTTTTTTTAACCCTTAAAAAATCCTGCATATTCTAAATAATTGCGTCCGTTTAGACCATGCAAAAATTGTATTTGGCGGTAAAACGGCGCAAACCGAGGTGAAATCATGACGATGTTGCAACAAAATTACCAATCTGTGTTGGCGCAGATTGCAACGGCTGAAAAAGATGCTAAACGGCATGACAAAAGCGTACGGCTGATAGCGGTAAGCAAAACGTTTCCCGCATCGGATATCCGGGAGGTTTATGCGGCGGGGCAGCGTGATTTTGGTGAAAACTATATTCAGGAATGGTATGCCAAAACAGAGGAGTTGGCGGATTTGCCTGATTTGGTTTGGCATATTATCGGGCAGGTGCAATCGAATAAAACCAGGTTTGTGGCCGAGCGGGCTCATTGGGTACATACCATTGATAAGTTGAAAACGGCCGAGCGTTTGAGTGCGCAACGGCCGCAGCATATGCCGCCTTTGCAGGTGTGTATCGAGGTGAACGTTTCTGGTGAGGCGAGCAAACACGGTGTGCCGCCGCAAGAGGCGGTAGCATTGGCTGCGGCGGTGAGTAAACTGGCTAATTTGAAAGTACGCGGATTGATGTGTGTAGCTGAAGCGGCGGCCGGTGAAGATGAGTTGAAACGTCAGTTTTTGCTGATGCGTGATTTGTTGGGGCGGCTGCATGCGGCAGGTGTGGGTGCGGATGTGTTGTCGATGGGCATGTCTGCCGATATGCCGTTGGCAGTAGCTTGTGGTGCGACCCATGTGCGGATAGGCAGTGCGATTTTCGGTAAACGCAATTATGCTTGATTTTGTAGAATGCCTGTCTGAAAGATGGTTTCAGACAGGCATTACGTGTACCATTTTATTTAGGAACCCTACTCTGATAGGAGTATGCAGGATATGACTATTTATTTTTTAGGCGGCGGTAATATGGCGGCTGCCATTGTCGCCGGTTTGCATCGTAAAGGCAAACAGGGCGAAGTGCATGTGGTTAATCGTGGTGCAGAAAAGCGCGAAAAGTTGGCGGCGCTTTATGACGTGCGTACTTCAGAAACTTTGCCGCCGTTAACGGCAGAAGATATGTTGGTGTTGGCGGTAAAACCTCAAGATATGGAAAAAGCATGCTTTGGAGTGCAGACTAATGGCGCGTTGGTGCTTTCGGTGGCGGCTGGTTTGAGTGTGGATACGCTGAGCCGATATCTCGGCGGAACGCGGCGTATTATCCGAATCATGCCGAACACGCCTTCGCAAATCGGAATGGGTGTGAGTGGTCTTTACGCAGCGGATGGCGCTGGCGAAGCAGATAAAATACGGGCTGCCGACTTGATGCGGCCTTCCGGTTCGGTGATTTGGTTGGATGAGGAGGCTCAGATTCATGCGCTTACCGGTATTAGCGGCAGCGGACCTGCTTATGTATATTATTTAATGAATGCATTACAGGAAGCGACTAAAGCTCAGGGTTTTGATGAAGAAACGGCAAAGACATTGAGTTTGGAAACCTTTAAAGGTGCAGTTGCTTTGGCAGAGCAAACCGGAGAAAGCTTTGCAGTTTTGCAGCAGAATGTAACATCCAAAGGTGGTACTACACACGCAGCTATTGAAACTTTCAAGCAGCATCAAGTTGCAGAAGCCATAGGATGGGGCGTAGATGCCTGTGTGGCCCGCTCACAGGAAATTGCCGCACAGTTTGCATAAATAAGTCTGCAATATTTTAATTTGAACCAGGTTGGTTTATGAATTGCCCAATGATTTAAATCAGGCATAATGTAAGCAGAATGCCTGTCTGAAAGAGAAACTATGTTGCAAAAAATTATCCAACTTTTGGCAGATGGCTTTGCAATGCTATGTATCGGCCGTTGCCTGTTGCAATGGGGCAGAATGCATTTTGATCATCCGATTGCACGGTTTTGCAAACAATTCACAGAATGGCTGGTTCGTCCGATAAGAAAAGTATTCAAACCAATCGGTCGTTGGGATATCGCTTGTATCGTCGCGGCAGCGACTGTTTATTATCTCGCATTTGCTCTGATCGTATTCCTATCCTTACCCCATGCGAATCCGGTGAAATCTTTGGTCGCTATCTTGTGCTATACCTTGATCGGCATGACCAAAACATCAGCCTATCTTTTGTTTATCGGACTTTTCGCCCGTATGGTATTAAGTTTTAACAATCAAAACAGCAAACTTTTACCCGTTTTAAACAATATATTCGAACCCTTATTGCGCCCGTTTGTCTATTTCAAGATAGGCCGATACGATTTCTCAGGCAGTATACTAGTATTAATTTTATGGATTTGGCTGGTAACATTTTCTCCTAACTTGATTTACCGTTTGGATTTGTGGCTCTTGTCGTAACCAAACATAGATTATGTAGTTAGAAGTGTGGCGAAACCAATACGTTATAAAATAGTTTTGTAGTAAATATAAACTAAATAGATAGTGTTGCACTGTGCTCGTGTTATGATTTGCTCCTTCTGAACCAATACAATCCAAGGTTAAGATTGATTGGTTAAAATAACCCACGGTTCCAACTACCGTGGCAATAATAATCAACCTGAAATAAAGAAAGAAACATATATGGCAAAGCTGACAGAACAAGACATTCTCAATTGGAATGGCCCTGAAGAAGATTATATGAACGAAGATCATCTAAACTTTTTCCGTGAGCTGTTGGTGAAACTTCAAGAAGAATTGATCGAAAAAGCCAACGTTACTACGGGGCATTTGCAAGAACATGAATCCGCTTCCGATCCTGCCGATCGCGCAACTCAAGAAGAAGAGTATGCTCTTGAATTACGCACGCGTGATCGAGAAAGAAAGCTGATGAGCAAAATTCAGTCATCCATTCGTTTGATAGATGAAGGAGAATACGGTTATTGCCAAGATACCGGAGAACCTATCGGATTGAAGCGTTTGCTTGCCCGGCCAACCGCAACCCTTTCTGTGGAAGCGCAAGAGCGCCGCGAGCAGATGAAAAAACAATTTGCCGATTAATGTTGGTAGTGAAAAAACTAAAGCCGTTTATTAAAAACGGCTTTAGTTGTTTTTGTCTTAAGGTCTTAAGAAAGTAAT
>NZ_JH165159.1:144098-158166 GCF_000227765.1 Neisseria wadsworthii 9715 | reverse complement strand
GACTTCAAACAATTCGTACTTGAAAATTTGTTCAGGATGGATGATGCATAAAACGGTAAAGCGGTAATTCTTCCCGTTAACATTCCGCCTAAACACAATATCAGGAGATAAACATGGCAGCCAATATGATGACAACTCCCAAATGGTATGAGCATATTACCAATGTAATTCTCGGAACCACTCAACGATTTGATAGGGAAAAAAGTTTTAAGGCTGTAGAGTATATCAATGAAAAAAAGGGATCTCCTATTGGTGCGATGTGGGTTATATGCAGTGATGTTTATGCAACAGCTTCACATGCTTATCTGTTTGAACATAACCTGAAAAAATTCAAACAATATTCTTATATACAAGGCAAGCTTTTTATATTGGGAAGCATGGGGTATTTTAACCCCGAACCATTCTTCTTTCCCGGAAATATGCTGAATATTAGCGAACTGTCGTTCCCCATGATCATGAGCGACAGCCCCCAATTGCGCGGTTTTTTGGTACGCAATATCGACAACATCGCCAACGATACCGAGGAATTTGTCGACCGCTACGATCTCAACAGCCATATGATGTACAACACCTTGTTGATGGTGGAAGGTAAGCAGCTGGACAGACTGAAGGAACGCAGTTTGCAGGTGCTGGCCTACCCCACGCCCGGCAAATGGCTGCAAAAGCGGCTCGACGACTACCGTTTCTTTCTCGCTTTCGCCGAGCAGGATGCCGAAGCCATGAAAAAAGCCTTGGAGCCATTGTTTATCAAAAAGAATGCGCGTGCCGCAGCCAAAGAAACCTTAACTTATTTCGACTTTTTTCTGCAGCCGCAAATCGTGATGTATGCCAAAATTGCCTCCATGCACGGTTTCGACTTGGGCATCGACCACAAAATCGCCCCGCGTGATTTGATCGTGTACGATCCGCTGCCAAGCAACGAATATCAGGATATTTTCGATTTTATGAAGCAATACGATTTATCGTATCCGTATGAATATTTACAGGATTGGGTGGATTACTATACGTTCCGGACTGATAAGTTGGCGTTTGGAAAATAGGGCGTATCTCCGATCGGGCAATATAATGCCTGTCTGAAAACTAATCTTTCAGACAGGCATTCGATTGTTATGAAATGTCTTTATTATATAAAAACTGTATTAGAACAGTCCGGTGATGATGCCTTCATCGTTCACATCAATTCTTTCTGCCGCCGGGGAAGCGGGAAGTCCGGGCATTTTCATCATGTTTCCGCATAAGGCGACGATAAAGCCGGCACCGGCTGACAAGGTAATGCCGCGAACGGTTATCCGAAAGCCGTTGGGGCGGCCTAAGAGCTTGGCGTTATCGCTTAATGAATATTGCGTTTTGGCCATGCAGACAGGCATTTTATCCAAGCCGAGTTTTTCCAATGATTGGATTTCAGCCATGGCTTCCGCGCTGAAATCTACGTCTTCCGCACCGTAAACCTTTTGAGCGATGGTACGGATTTTTTCGGGAATGCTTGCCTGTTCATTGTAAGCAAAAGAGAAGCGGTTGGGTTGCTGTTCGATAGCGGCCAATACTTTTTCGGCCAAATCAATACCGCCTTTCCCGCCTTTTTCCCACACCTCGGTTAAGGACACTTCTACGCCGTGCTCTGCGCAGGTTTGCGTGATTAAATCCAATTCTTGATTGGTGTCGGACACAAATCGGTTGAGGGCAACCACAACAGGCAGGCCGAACACGTTTTTAAGGTTGTCGATATGTTTCAACAAATTGGGCAAACCTTTTTGCAGAGCTTCCGGATTTTCGCGGTTTAAATCAGACTTTGCTACGCCGCCGTTATATTTGAGCGCGCGAACAGTAGCCACGATAACGGCGGCATCCGGCTTGAGGCCGGCCAAGCGGCATTTGATGTCGCAGAATTTTTCTGCGCCCAAATCGGCGCCGAAGCCGGCTTCGGTTACGGCGTAGTCGCTCAAATGCTGGGCCAAAAGTGTGGCGGTTACGGAGTTGCAGCCGTGGGCAATATTGGCAAACGGGCCGCCGTGTACGAATGCGGGCGTGCCTTCTATGGTTTGCACCAGGTTGGGTTTGATGGCGTCTTTCAACAAGGCGGCCATTGCGCCGTGGGCTTTTAAGTCGCGGGCGTAAACCGGCTGCCCGTCGTGGCTGTATGCGACCAGTATATTGCCTAAACGTGTTTTGAGGTCGGCCAAGTCTTTGGCCAAGCAAAACACGGCCATCACTTCGGATGCAACGGTAATGTCAAAGCCATCAGGGCGCATCACGCCGTCTGTGGGCTTGCCCAAGCCGCTGATAATGTTGCGCAGTTGGCGGTCGTTCATATCGACGGCGCGGCGCCATAATACGCGCTTGGGATTGATATTTAATTGATTGCCTTGGTAAATATGGTTATCCAGCATGGCGGCCAACAAGTTGTTTGCCGCGCCGATGGCGTGAAAGTCGCCGGTAAAGTGCAGGTTGATGTCTTCCATCGGCAAAACTTGGGCATAGCCGCCGCCTGCTGCGCCGCCTTTGATGCCGAAAACAGGGCCGAGCGAAGGTTCGCGCATGGCCACCGCAGCATTTTTGCCGATTTGGTTCAACGCATCGGCCAAACCGATGGTTACGGTGGTTTTGCCCTCGCCTGCAGGTGTGGGGTTGATGGCGGTAACCAGAATCAGGCGGCCTTGTTTTTTGGGCAGGACAAACGCATCGGCGGGGTTGATTTTGGCTTTGTATTTGCCGTATTGCTCAAGCAGGTCGGCAGAGAGGCCGAGCTTAGCGGCAACGGTTTGGATGGGCTGCATCGCCGCTTCGCGGGCGATTTCTGCATCGGATTTTTGGCTCATATCGGTTCCTGTTTGGGTTGGGCTGGGATTCTCCTGTATTATAGCCGAACTGGATTTCCTTATTAATCGGGATTGAGAAAGCTGCTTATGGTTACGGGCTCTTGGTTTTATTGGGCGCTGGCTTCCGCGTTTTTTGCCGCGCTCACGGCGGTGTTTGCCAAAGTGGGTTTGCAGGGAATTGATTCGGACTTTGCAACCTTTATCCGAACGCTGGTGATTATTGCCGCACTGGCGCTGTTTCTCACTTATACGGGCAAATGGCAGGGTGTGGAAGGATTCAGCGGGAAAAACTGGGCATTTCTGATTCTGTCGGGCTTGGCAACGGGCGCTTCATGGCTGGCTTATTTCAAGGCTTTGCAACTGGGCGAGGCTTCGAAAGTGGCGCCTGTGGATAAGTTTAGCATCGTGTTGGTAACCATGATGGCAGTGCTGTTTTTAAAAGAACGCCCGAGCGTGCAGGAATGGCTGGGCATCGGTTTGATTACGGCGGGTGTGCTGGTTTTGGCGTTTAAAAAATAACCCCGCTGTTGCGGAATGCCTGTCTGAAAAGAGCGCACCGGTTTTTCAGACAGGCATGGTTATGCCGATGCCGGCGCAATAAATCTTGCCGATTCGTGTACAATCTTGCCTTTTCCCAATCCTTGAATATTTTATGCCGCGCCCGTTTTCCGCACCGTTTGCCCGCCGTTTGTCCAGCCATCTGAAACGCGGCGGCCTGGTCGCCTACCCCACCGAATCATGCTACGGCTTGGGCTGCCTGCCGCAGAACGTGCGTGCGCTGCAAAAATTAGTGCGCCTCAAAAAGCGGCCTCAGCATAAAGGCATGATTGTGATTGGCGACGGTTTACCCCGCTTGCTGCCTTTGTTGAAAGGCCTGTCTGAAAAAGAACAGCACAGCATCGCTGCCGCTTGGCCCGCACCGCTCACTTACCTTTTGCCCGTTTCATCTAAAGCCCCCGTTATGTTGCGCGGCAAGGGCCGCAGCAAGCTGGCCGTTCGGGTGCCGGCGCATCAAGGCGCACGCGCATTATGCCGCGCTTTGCGCACCCCGTTGGTTTCCACTTCGTGCAACAAAGCGGGCAAGCGGCCCTGCAAAACCGAGCGCGAAGTGCGGCGGCAGTTCGGGCGCCAGGTTGCCATCATTGGCGGACGTTGCGGCGGGGCCAAAACACCGAGCCGAATTGTGGATTGGGAAAGCGGCAAACGCTTGCGCTGATGCCTGTCTGAAAATTGATTTTTTTCAGGCAGGCATTGTGGCTTTTATTTCGCAAATGAAACAAAGCATTAAACATACATTAATGTATCTAAACACTCTGCCTACCTGAAACATTGCTACACTCAGCCAAACCCATTAAAATACAAACATTTGAATCTAAACAAGCAAGCATTCCAGCAATGACCCAGCCCTTTATCGAAATGAGAGACGTGGCCTTTGCCTATGGCGACCGCCCCGTCCTGAACAATGTGAATTTCAGCATTGCCCGGGGTAATTTTGCCGCCATCATGGGTGGTTCGGGTAGCGGCAAAACCACGCTGATGCGCCTAATTACCGGGCAAATTCATCCGCAAAAAGGGCAGGTTTTGGTAGAAGGGCGCGATTTGGCCGCACTTTCTGCGTCTGAATTATATGAGCACCGCCGCCGTATGGGCGTTTTGTTTCAACACGGTGCGCTGTTTACCGATTTATCTGTGTTCGACAATATCGCCTTTCCCATGCGCGAATTAACCGAATTGCCGGAAGAGGTGATCCGCGATTTGGTGATTTTAAAATTGAACGCAGTGGGGTTGCGCGGGGTCGAACATTTGATGCCTTCGGAATTATCGGGCGGTATGGCTCGTCGGGTGGCTTTGGCGCGTACCATTGCGCTCGATCCGGAATTAATGCTTTATGATGAGCCGTTTACCGGCCTTGATCCGATTTCGCTGGGCGTAATTGCTTTGTTAATCAGCCGCATCAATACGGCATTGCGTTCCACCAGCGTGATGGTGTCGCATGATGTGGCGCAATCTTTTGCCATTGTGAACCAAGTGATTTTTCTGGCGCACGGCGAAGTGATGTTTTCCGGCTCACCCGAAGAAATCCATACGTTGGATTCGCCGTGGGTGCAGCAATTTATCGGCGGTAAACCCAACGGGCCGGTTAGCTTCCGCTATCCGGCGCAAACCACTTTGCAGCAGGATTTACAGGTATAAACCCCGATACCGACCGTTTCAGACAGGCATGGATTGACAGATGCCTGTCTGAACTTCAAAAATACAATACGAAAACCCTATGAGCTTTTTCCAATTTATCGGCGCAAAAGTTTTAAACTTTCTTCAAATACTCGGCAGCAATATTCTGTTTTTTTTCAGAATAGTTGGCGCATCCGGCGCGTCTATCCTCCGGCCGCGCCTCAGCCTGCGTCAGGTTTATTTTGCTGGCGTATTGTCGATGCTGATTGTGGCCGTGTCCGGCCTGTTTGTCGGTATGGTGCTTGGCCTGCAAGGCTACACGCAACTTGCCAAGTTTAAATCGGCAGATGTTTTGGGCTTTATGGTGGCCGCTTCATTGCTGCGCGAGCTGGGGCCGGTGCTCGCTGCTATTTTGTTTGCCAGCAGCGCGGGAGGCGCCATGACCAGTGAAATCGGTTTGATGAAAACCACCGAGCAGCTTGAAGCCATGAATGTGATGGCGGTTAATCCCGTGTCCCGAGTAGTTGCGCCCCGTTTTTGGGCCGGTGTGATTTCCATGCCGCTACTGGCTTCGATTTTCAATGTGGCGGGGATTTACGGCTCCTATATTATCGGCGTGCAATGGCTGGGATTGGACAGCGGCATTTTCTGGTCTCAGATGCAAAACAATATTTCATTTAGCTATGATGTGCTCAACGGTTTAATCAAATCCGTATGTTTCGGTGTGGCCGTTACCTTGATTGCCGTTTATCAAGGCTTCCATTGCAAACCTACGTCAGAAGGCATCTTGCGCGCCAGCACACGCACCGTTGTTTCTTCCGCACTGACCGTGCTGGCTATTGATTTTATTTTAACCGCCTTTATGTTTACCGGATAACACTATGAAAAGAAGCACTTTAGAACTTTGGGTCGGCTTATTTGCCGTTATCGGCATTGCCGCAATCGCCTTTTTGTCTTTCCGCGTGGCCGGCGGGGGCGGTACATGGGGCAGCTCAAACGGGCAAACTTATACCGTGTATGCCAATTTTTCCGACATCGGCGGCTTGAAAGTAAAAGCGCCGGTTAAGGCATCCGGCGTGTTGGTGGGGCGCGTGGGCGACATCCGGCTCGACCCGAAAACCTATCATGCGCAAGTGACCCTGGATTTGTATAAGCAATACCAGTTCAGCAGCGACGTGAGTGCACAAATCCTCACTTCCGGCCTGCTGGGCGAGCAATATATCGGTTTGATACAGGGTGGTGATGTAGATGAACTGGCCGCAGGCGATACCATCACGCTCACAAGTTCGGCTATGGTTTTGGAAAACCTGATCGGCAAATTTATGACCAGCTTTGCCGAGAAAAGCGCCCAGTCTTCACCTGAAAACAACCCCGCAGCAAGCGGCACAAAAGAATAACACCACACATTTTGATTTTAACTTTGTACAAAACGCATAAAATATAAGGAATACACATGAAAAAAACCGCCATTCTCTCAGCATTAAGCATCGGTGTGATGAGCATCAGTATGGCTTTTGCCACGCCGCAGCAGGCGGTAAGCCAAGTGCAGACCAGTGCGGATCAAGTGTTGAATATTCTCAGCAAGGCCGATGGCAGCAATAATGCCAGCGTCCGCAAACAAGCGGAAAATTATGCTATGCCCCATTTCGATTTTCAGCGCATGACAGCTCTGGCCATCGGCAATCCGTGGCGCAGCGCCAGCCCTACGCAGCAAAAAGCCTTAACCGATGAGTTTAAAACACTGCTTATCCGTACCTATTCCGGCACCATGCTGCAATATAAAAATGCTAAAGTAAATGTAGCGCCTAACCCAACCGTAAACAAAGGCGGTAAAGAAGTGGTGGTGCGCGCCCAGATTACCCCTGCCGGCGGAAAAACCGTGAATATGGATTTCACTACTTACCAAAGCGGCGGCAAATACCGCGCGTATAACGTGGCCATTGAAGGCGCCAGCCTGGTAACCGTATACCGCGGCCAATTCGGCGAAACCATCAAAACCAAAGGTATCGACGGCCTGATCGCCGACTTGAAAGCCAAAAACAGCAAATAACATGAACACCGAAATCCGTGAAAACGTATTGCTGCTGAGCGGCGAAGTGACCGTAACCACGGTAACCGCCGCTACCTTCCGGCAATTCAGACAGGCATGTGCGTCACCCAAGATTGAGACGCTCGATTTATCGGGTGTTACCCGCGCCGATTCCGCATGCCTTTCATTGCTGTTGAGTGCAGTTCGGCGCGAGCCCAAACCTGCTATCCGCAGCATTCCCGAGTCTGTTGCCTCTCTTGCCGCGCTTTACGAAATTCAAGAATGGATACGCGTATGAACAAGCCCCAAACCGCAGCCTTGGTAAGCTTATTGCTTGCACTTAGTGCTCCTGCATTGGCCGAGCATAATCCGCATGACCCTTACGAAGGCTACAACCGTTTCATGTTTAAAGTGAACGACACTGCAGACCGTTATGTGCTGACGCCTGTGGCAAAAGGTTATCGCGCGGTTACGCCCAAGCCTGTGCGTACCGGTGTGAGTAATTTTTTCAACAACCTGCGTGATGTCGTGAGCTTCGGCAGCAACGTTTTGCGCTTGGATATCAAGCGTGCCAGCGAAGATTTGGTTCGCGTGGGCGTCAACACCACATTTGGCGTGGGCGGTTTAATTGACGTTGCCGGATCGGGCGGCGTGCCGAACAATAAAAGCACTTTGGGTGACACGTTTGCCTCGTGGGGTTGGAAAAACAGCAATTATTTCGTTTACCCGCTTACCGGCCCCAGCACCGTGCGTGATGCGCTTGGCAGTACCATTACCACGGCTGCTTTGCCGGTGGATAACTATATTTTCAAAGATACCGGCGTGCGCATCGGCGAAAAAACCTTGAACGCGGTAAGCCAGCGTGAGCAATACCTTGATCTCACGGCCAGTTTGGATGAAGCTGCTATCGACAAATACGCCGCAGTGCGCGATGTGTATATGAGTATGCGCGCCAAACAGCTTGGCGTTGTTCCGCCGCAGGCAGGCGAAGAAATCGATATTGACGATTTGGTTACCGATGATGTGCCGGGCGTTGAAACAGAAAGCACTGAAGCGGCAAACATTCCTGTTGAGGCAGAGCAGACTGACAATGCCCCGGTCTCGGTGATTCAGTTGAAAAACGGGGAAGCCGTAAACGGCAGCGACTATATGCCGGCCCAATAAGATTTTTGATGTTGTATAACAAATGCCTGTCTGAAACCGATTTTCAGACAGGCATTTGGTTTATCGGGGTATAATTCATTTTGTTGTCATTTTATTTACAAGAAGCCGTGAAAAAAGCCGCCATTTTCTCTCGTGGAATATTCAAAATTCCTGATCTGCAAAATTTTTTTCCTAAAACAGAACTGATCAAGCCAAATCAATCGGCAGATTGCGTATTCGGTTGGGGGCTGAGGCCGACAACCAAACAAGCCCGGGCATATGCCGTGAAGCACGCGCTACCTTATATTGCCTTGGAAGACGGCTTTTTGCGTTCCACGGGGTTGGGCGTAAACGGTTTTCCGCCTTTTGCTATTGTGTGGGATGATGAGGGTATTTATTATGATACCGGTAAACCATCCCGTTTGGAGCGTCTTGCGCTTGATTCAGTTGGGTTTTCGGCCGATACATTGGCTTTGGCTGAGCGGGCTATGGGTTTGGTGGTGCAATACGAGTTATCCAAATACAATCATGCGCCTGCGTTTTCAGACAGGCCTCATCAAAAATGCCTGTCTGAAAACGAAATCGTGTTGGTGCTTGACCAAACTTTCGGCGATATGGCAGTGCAATACGGCGGAGCGGATGAAGATACATTTCGGCGGATGCTGGAGGCGGCCGTCAATGAAAACCCCGATGCACAAGTTTGGGTAAAAACCCACCCCGATGTGTTGAGTGGTAAGAAAAAAGGCTATCTTACCGATTTGAGTAATCTGTCGAAGGTTCGGCTCTTGGGAGAGGATATTAATCCGATCTCTCTGATGAAGAGGGTGGATAAAGTTTATTGTGTGACCTCGCATATGGGATTTGAAGCTCTGTTGTGCGGAAAACCCGTTACTGTATTCGGCAGGCCTTGGTATGCCGGCTGGGGGCTGACGGATGACCGCCACTCCGATATTCCTGTGATGCGGGAAACCGGCCGGCGTGCCCGACGCAGCCTGCCCCAACTATTTGCAGCGGCCTATCTGGAATATACCCGTTATATCAACCCAAACACGGGCAAAAGCGGCAGTATTTTGGATGTGATCCATTATTTGGCACATGCCCGCAGATTGAATGAGACTTTGCGCGGCCACCTTTATTGTGTGGGTATGTCGTTATGGAAACGTGCAGTTATCAGCCCTTTTTTCAATTTGCCTTCTTGCTCGCTGCACTTCGTTTCTTCTGTAAAAAAAATTCCTGCCGTTTTGCCTGAAGGTGCGCGTTTGCTGATTTGGGGGCGGGGTAATGAGCAGTTGTTGGTATTTGCAGATAAACGCAATTTACCTGTTTTGCGAATGGAAGACGGTTTTGTACGCTCGGTTGGGCTCGGTTCCAACTTGGTGCCGCCTTTGTCGCTCGTGGCGGATGATTTAGGTATTTATTTCAACGCGCAAGCACCTTCTCGTTTGGAACATATTTTGCAAAACCAAATTTTCTCCGAACAAGATAAAGCAGAAGCACGGATTTTGCAGAAGCAACTGACAAATGCAGATGTGAGTAAGTATAATGTTGGCATATCTAAGCTTGAACTGCCTGATACGAAAAAGAAAGTTATTCTGGTTCCCGGTCAGGTGGAAGATGATGCCTCTATCCGTTATGGTTCGCCCGAAATCAACAAAAATGCTGATTTGCTGGAAAAAGTGCGCGAATTGAACCCTGATGCTTTTATTATTTACAAGCCGCACCCCGATGTGGTGAGCGGTAACCGTATCGGGCAAGTACCCCAAGTTGATACCGACAGATTGGCCGACATGGTGGTGCCCGAGGTAGACATTATGGCCTGTCTGAAAGTGGTTGATGAAGTGCATACTATGACTTCGCTAACCGGATTTGAAGCGCTTTTGCGCGGGAAAACCGTTTATTGCTACGGCCTGCCGTTTTATGCAGGCTGGGGGCTTACCAGCGATTATATTGAGTTGCCACGAAGAACCCGCAAGCTTGAGCTGGCTGAACTCATCAGCGGAACATTAGTCTATTATCCATTATATGCTGATCACCGGAAACACCGTATGATTGATGCTGCAACCGCTATTCAGCTCGTGATTGACCAAAAAGAAGCATATGCAGGAGCGGTGGGGTTGAAACGCAGTTGGTTTGCCAAACAAAGCGGCAAAATAAAACAGCTTTATCTGTCTTTAAAAAAATAAGAAGCCTAAACACAATGCACAACCAAATCATTCCGTCTAATCTGGAAAGACTCGCTGAAAATAAGCGCATTCTTTTGTTGCAAGGCCCAATCGGCCCGTTTTTCCGTAACTTGGCACAGTGGTTCGAGCAGCAAGGTGCAACGGTATTCAAATTCAATTTCAATCATGGGGACCAGGTTTTTTACCCACCATCAGTCGGTAATACCCATAGTTATCAAGGGCGTTACGAAGAATTCCAACCCATGCTGGCGGATTTTTTGCGGGCCAATGATATTCAAGCCGTAGTTTGTTTTGGCGATACCCGACCGTATCACCGAATTGCCAAGCAAATATGCGAAGAATTCGGCAATATCAGTTTTTGGGCATTTGAAGAGGGCTACTTCCGCCCGCATTTTGTGACATTGGAAGAGCATGGCGTAAACGCTTATTCGGAGCTGCCGCGCCAAAAACAATTCTTTTTGAATGCCTATGCCTGTCTGAAACAGCAGGAATATGCCGCGCCCAAGCCTGTGCCGGACGGTTTCTGGCCACGGGCCAAACTGGCTGTGCATTATTATGTGGCTGCCAGTTTGGGGCAGAGGAAATATCCAGATTATAAGCACCATCGTATTGATAAATTGCGGCACTACGTAAAGCTGTGGACACTTTCCGGCATTAAACGCTTCAACTATATCTTGAACGACCACAATTTTGCCAAACAAGTGGAAAGCGGGAAGTTCGGGCGCTTTTTTGTGTTACCGTTGCAAGTGTTCAACGACAGCCAGATTCATGTGCACAGTGATTTTGCCAGCGTGCGGGAGTTTCTTCTGTATGTGTTGGAGTCTTTCGCAGCACACGCGCCGCTTGATACAGTGTTGATTGTCAAGCACCATCCCATGGATCGTGGATTTATTGATTATCAGAAAGACATTGATGTATTTCTGGACAAATATCCCCAATTACGTTTGCGTATTCATTATGTGCATGACGTGCCTTTACCTGTATTTTTGCGCTACGGCTCCGGAATGGTTACGCTGAATAGCACAAGCGGCCTTTCTGCCTTGATTCACAACATGCCGGTTAAAGTGATTGGTCGGGCGCACTACGATATTCCCGGCCTTACCTCACAACAAAGCCTGTCTGAATTTTGGCAGAATCCTGATAAGCCGGATGCTGATTTATTTCATGTTTACCGCATGTATCACTTAAACGTTACCCAAATCAACGGCAGCTTTTACAGCCGCGTTAATTTGCCTGAAATTAAATAAAATCAACATCAATCTGTAAATATCGGCTATGCCTGTCTGAAAATGAGCAACGCGAGTTTCTGCGAAGCTAAAACAACTTTTCAGACAGGCATCATTTATGTTGCCGACAATTACACAAAGCCCCTTTAAATTTTCTCAAGCAGCCCATATGTTCGGTGCAACTTTCTTATAACTAACCAACAACAAACCATCATGAACCAAGATTTTTATGAAACATTAGGCGTATCAAGAAGCGCCAGTGATGAAGAAATTAAAAAAGCCTACCGTAAGCTTGCGATGAAATATCATCCCGACCGTAATCCGGGAGACCAAGCTGCTGAGGAAAAATTCAAAGAAGTACAAAAGGCTTACGATATACTTTCCGATGCACAGAAACGCAGCGCATACGACCAATTCGGCCATGCCGGAGTCGACCCGAATATGGGCGGCGGATTCGGTGGAGGATTTGGTGGCTTTGGCGGTGCTCAAGGTTTTGATTTTGGTGATATTTTTAGCCAGATGTTCGGCGGAGGCGGAGCGGGCGGGCGCCAGCAAAGTTATCAAGGTGCGGATTTGCAGTATGCAGTTGAAATCACTCTGGAAGAAGCCGCAGCAGGCATTAAAAAACGCATCCAGATTCCTACCTATGAAGAATGTGATGTTTGCCACGGTAGCGGTGCCAAGCCCGGCACTTCGGCGACAACGTGTTCCACCTGCCACGGCAGCGGCACCATCCATGTGCGCCAAGCCATTTTCCAATTGCAGCAAACCTGTCCGACCTGCCACGGAACAGGTAAGGAAATCAAAGATCCGTGTATGAAGTGTCGCGGAGAAGGGCGTATCAAAACCACCAAAACCGTTGAAGTCAATATCCCTGCCGGTATTGACGACGGTCAACGCATCCGCCTGAGCGGTGAAGGCGAGCCGGGTAAAAACGGCGCGCCCAGCGGTGATTTATATGTGATTGTGCATGTAAAAGCGCATAAAACTTTCGAGCGTAACGGCTTGGATTTACATTGCGAATTACCGATCAGCATCACAACCGCTGCGCTCGGCGGGGAAGTAGAGGTGCCCACTTTGGATGGTAAAGTTAAACTGAGTATTCCCAAAGAAACACAAACCGGCCGTCGTATGCGCATCAAAGGCAAAGGCATCAAATCTTTGCGCTCCAGTGCACAAGGCGACTTATATTGCCACGTTGTGGTGGAAACGCCGGTTAATCTTACAGACAGACAGAAAGAATTGCTGGAAGAGTTCGAAAAAATTTCCACCGGCCTCAGCCGCTCGCAAACCCCGCGTCAAAAATCATTTAAAGATAAATTGCGCGATTTGTTCGAATAACGTGAAGTATGTTTGCAAACCAACCAAAGGTTGGGTATTGAGCTGAGAAAATTCAAAAAAGCCAATGCTTGCTGTTGTAAAATACAGCAAGCATTTTTATGGATAAGTAGCGTAAAATAAAACTCGGTCATTATTACTATAATAAACCTTTTCTTGGTCTATAATCGCATATGCATTTTTTTCATAAAATGAATAATAAATCTATTGCCTTGGCTGAACCATAACTATTTGCAAACAATCTAATTTATAATCTGGTTCAAACTCGGCCTTACCCTACAGAGATTACATCACATATGACACTCCCGGCATTATTTATCGGGCACGGAAGCCCTTTAAATGCAATTGAAGATACCGCTTACCGAAACTCCTGGTTGGAGCTTGGCGAAGAATTGCGTGATATTTATGATGATGAAATCGAAAACATCCTGTGCATTTCATCCAATTGGGTAACAGATGGCATAGCTGTTACCGCCATGCAAAAACCGCCTACCATTCGCGACTTCAGTGGGTTCCCGCCCGAGCTCGACAGCATCTCTTATCCTGCTCCGGGTAATCCGGAGTTGGCTGAGGAGATCCGGCAACTGCTTGCCCCTGAACCGGTTACTGCTGATTTGTCATGGGGCTTGGATCATGCCACATGGATGGTGTTGCGCAATCTTTTTCCGGATGCCGATATTCCTGTGGTGCAAATGAGCCTTAACCGTAACCTTAATGCCCGTCAGCATTACGAGCTTGCGCAAAAATTGGCCGTATTGAGAAAGCGCGGTGTATTGATCATAGGAAGTGGTAACATTATCCACAACTTGAGCTTGCTAGACCTCCGCCATGCCAACCAACCCGGCCCAGGTCATACTTGGGCGGAGTTGGCGCATCAAATTATACTTAAGTGGCTGAAAAACAATAATTTAAATTCTCTTCTTGATGACAGCCACTATCCCCAACCGATTCGCATGTCTATGCCCAGCCCGGAGCATTTCTGGCCGCTGCTTTATGTGCTGGGTGTACGCAAGGGTAAGGAATATATGGAAATTTTCAATGACGAAATCGTAGGCAAATCCGTGAGTATGACTTCTTTGGTAATCGGCATGGATTAGCCTCTCGTCATGGTAATAGGTTATAAAAAATGCCTGTCTGAAAACTTTTCAGACAGGCATTTTT
>NZ_JH165159.1:140189-143928 GCF_000227765.1 Neisseria wadsworthii 9715 | reverse complement strand
TTTTCAGACAGGCATTTTTTATTCTATTAAATTTAACGTACAGTAATAATTTCCAACATATTGGTCGAACCCGATTTGTGCATCGAAGAGCCACAAGTCAGAATGTATTGATCACCGCTACTTAACACACCGCGTTTGAGTAAAGCATGTTCTACTTCGGCTATTGCGGTATTGTGTTCAATGCTGGTGTTGACTTTAAGCGGGCGCACTCCTCGATACATGGCCATGCGGCGTTGGGCGTGTATGCTGGGTGTAAGGGCATAAATCGGCAGTTGAATGCCGTGACGGCTTACTTGGAAAGCCGTGTGGCCACTTTCGGTTAAGGCCACGATGGCTTTGGCATCCACTTGGCGGGCAACGTGCACGGCACCGCTGGCAATCGCTTCGTCAACACGGTTTGCACGTTCTACCGCTTTTTCGTCAACGCCGATTAAGGAATCCTGCTCGCGCTCGGCTGCTGCGCAGATAATCGCCATTTGTTGCACGGTTTCAAAGGGGTAGGCGCCGATGGCGGTTTCGGCAGAACACATCACCGCATCGGTGCCATCTAACACAGCATTGGCCACATCGCTCACTTCCGCGCGGGTCGGCACGGGGTTGGTAATCATACTTTCCATCATTTGGGTGGCGGTTATGCTAAAGCGCCGCATTTCACGGGCGCGCTTGATCATGCGTTTTTGCAGTGCCGGCACTGCTGCATTGCCCACTTCTACCGCCAAATCACCGCGTGCAACCATGATGCCGTCGGAAGCTTCGATAATCTTATCCAAATGTTTGATGGCCTCGACGCGCTCGATTTTCGCCACCAAACCCGGGCGAACGGCATTGGTGCCGGCCATTTCTCTTTCCACCAGTGCTCGGGCGGTATGCATGTCTTCGCCGGATTTCACAAAACTGACTGCAATATAGTCGCAACCGATGGCCACAGCGGTTTTCAGGTCGCGTAAATCTTTTTCGGTTAGCGCGCCGGCAGAAAGGCCGCCGCCCTGTTTGTTGATGCCTTTATTACTTTTGAGCGTGTGGCTGTTTCGTACAGTGGTGAGGATTTCGCTGTCGTTTACGCTGTCCACAATCAGCGTGAGCAGGCCGTCGTCCAATAAAAGCACATCGTCTGCTTGCACATCGTCAGGCAGATTGCGGTAATCCAGTCCGACACGCTCGCGGTTGCCTTCGCCTTCCAATGCTGCATCCAGCAGCAACTTTTCACCTGCTTCCAAATGAATCGAGCCGCCGGCTAATTTGCCGATGCGGATTTTCGGACCCTGTAAATCGGCCATAATCGCCACTTCGTGCCCTGCACGCTTGGCTGCTTCACGCACGATTTTGGCATTTTCCCGATGGAATTCGGGCGTGCCGTGGCTGAAGTTAAAGCGCACCACATTCACGCCGCCGATGCGGATCATGTCTTCCAGCAAATCCACATGATTGCTGCCCGGCCCCAAAGTGGCCACGATTTTGGTGTTGTGGCGGATACGGGTTAAATCATGTTTTTGGGTGTTCATCACAGGCTCCTTTTTCAAATGGATTCAAAGGGTTTTGAAATATGGTTATTGTAGTGCGCTGATGCTGCTTTATGTATTAAAGTTACAAATATTATGATTTGGCTCATATTATAGAGGTTATAGAGGAATTTCTAATATATAACCATCCGCATCATCCAAACTGCTTGAGTTCTCTTTACTATTGATTTTAAATTATCTATTCTTATTTTTTGGGGAAGGGCAAACTTTAAATTACCGGCAAACAAGATAAATAAAAGCCTGTCTGAAATTTTATTTCAGACAGGCATCTCAATACACTCAATCCTTTTTATAATTCGCAGAAACACGCATATAGTGTTCTGCCGAATAAACTAAACCGGCCAGCTCTTCTTCTGTCAGCTTTCTAACCTGTTTCACAGGCGAGCCTACATAAAGATAGCCCCTTTCCAAGCGCTTTCTCGGCGGTACCAGGCTGCCTGCGCCAATCATCACATCGTCTTCGATTACCACATCATCCAAAACAATCGTACCCATGCCCACCAAAACGCGGTTGCCGATGGTGCAGCCATGTAGCATCACTTTATGCCCAATGGTCACATCTTCGCCGATAATCAAGGGGGAACCTTCCGGATTTTTAGCGTTTTTATGTGTAACATGCAGCATGCTCAAATCCTGTATATTACTGCGCTTACCGATGCGGATTTTGTTGACGTCGCCCCGGATAACCGCACACGGCCACACCGACACATCTTCTGCCAAAACCACGTCGCCGATTATCACGCAGGCAGGGTCGATATAGCAGCTCGGGTCAATTAAGGGTTTCGTATCGAGGTAATTTCGAATATTATGCTTATCCATTATGAATGCCTGTCTGAAAAATTGTTTATAATACAGTCAATCAACGCATTTTTAATACAAGGCAGCAAGCCGGAGACTGTACGGGTAGTACGGCACTGATTTTGTTGTTGCTTTGGCAGTTTACAAAATCGTTCTCTTAGAGCTAAGGTGCAGTAATGCCGTAGTAAAAGTTAAGTTGATTGACTAACACCACATACTATCAAAGCTTGTCACACATGAATACCATAGAATGGCTCTGCCGCCTGATTGCCTACGACACAACCAGCCATAATTCCAACTTGGCACTGATTGACAGCGTAGCCAATCATTTCCTGTCTCACGGCCTAAACCCGTGGGTAACCAAAAATGAAGATTACAGCAAAGCCAATCTTTTCGTAACCATTCCGGCGGCCGACGGCAGCGAACAGGGCGGCCTGATACTTTCAGGCCACACCGATGTTGTACCAGCCGAACACGAAACCTGGCTTTCCCATCCGTTCCGCGCCGAAATCAGAGAAGACAAACTCTACGGGCGCGGCGCCGTCGATATGAAAGGCTTTATCGCCGCCGTGCTCGCCGCCGTGCCGGCTATGAAAAGCGCACGCCTGAAATACCCGCTGCATATTGCCCTTTCTTATGACGAAGAAGTAGGCTGCCTGGGTGCGCGCGGTATGATTGAAGAAATACAGGCGCGCGGCCTCAAGCCTGAATATTGCATTGTCGGCGAACCCACCGGCATGAAAGCCGTGTTGGCGCATAAAGGCATCCACGTTTTCCGCTGCCGTCTGCACGGCAAACCCGCGCATTCCTCATTGCCCGACCTCGGTGTGAACACCATAGAATACGCCGCACACCTGATCTGCTTTATCCAAAAACTTGCCGAGCGTTTCAAACAGCCGTCTTATCACGACCCAAATTTCAATGTTCCCCATTCCACTTTGAGCGTGAACACCATCCGCGGAGGCCATGCCAACAATATCGTGCCCTCGTTTAGCGAATTTCACTTTGATTACCGTAACCTGCCGCAAATGAGCGTGCTCGATGTGATCAAACCCATATCCGACCATATCCGGCACGAGCTGGAGCCGCTGATGCAGAAAACCGACTCGCGCGCCCTAATTGAAATCGACGAAATAGTCAGCGTACCTGCCATGTCCGCTTCCGGCAGCCCGAAAATTACCGGTCTGCTCAATGTGTTGGAAACCACAGCCGCCAAAGAAAGCGTGTCCTACACCACCGAAGGCGGCCTCTTTCAGCAAGCCGGCATCCATACCATCATCTGCGGCCCCGGCAACATAGAGCAAGCGCACAGGCCAAACGAATTTATCGAATTGGCGCAACTTGCGCAGTGTGATGCGTTTTTGGAAAGGTTGATTAAAGCGTTTTCGAAGTGAAGTAATGAGAGTGTATTAACAACTGCC
>NZ_JH165159.1:132615-139438 GCF_000227765.1 Neisseria wadsworthii 9715 | reverse complement strand
TGCCTGTCTGAAAAACCTTTTCAGACAGGCAGTTGTTAATAAGGTGGGTACGATTGGACGTAAACCGTAATCGTATTCATGGATTTCGGTTCCACATCTTTATGATTGGACAAAGTTGCAGCCATTAACATTTAAATTTAAAGTGCTTGTATTGGGAGGTAAAACTATTTGGCATTGCCATGTTCCATTTATAGGGTTGCGGGTTAGTCTGATAATTGTTCCGGTCAATACTGTGCTAACATCTCCCCCTAATGTTGCTTCTAATCCTCCAAATGCATTATTATTATTGGTGATTGTAGCTAAGCTAACTATATTTGAAGTTGGGTTATTACCATTCAATCCAATGTATTCATAAATAGAACCATTTGGATAGTTTTGCCTATCTTGATCCGGATCTACAGTAGGATAGCCGCCTTGAGACAAAATAGTGTCGATACTTGCTTTTGTCGAGGAAATTTCATATACAGCTCGAGTAAGCTGAGATTTGGCAACATAATTCTGGAATATAGGTAAAGAAATAGCCGATAACACGCCCAAGATAATTAATACAATCATTAATTCGATGAGGGTAAAACCGTTTTGCTGTTGGTGTATTTTTGCCATATTTATGAATTTAATAAATAATCTTTAACCGATTATTTATTTCCCCCTTTTCGTTGGTAATAATTTTTAGTTAAGTTATGAAAAACGCGCCTTAATCAAGGGCGCGTTTTTACATTAGTAAAAAAACTAAATTTAGGGTCGTCGAGCGTTGTTTGCAGCAACTGGGCAACCAGCAGGCGCATATGCTGCATCAACAGTTGTAGAGCATGTCCAAGTACCTTGGTTATTGCGAGACCAAGTTAGGGTGCGGCCACCGTTATTTCCTCCAGGAACTAATGCCGCAGCAGCGTTGTTACCAAAAGTTGCAACGATAGTTGCTGTGTTGGCACCTGCATTAATAGTAACTTGTGGTACGCCAGTACCAGCAGCAAGTGTTTCACCGCTTTGGGCGTTGCCTCGTAAGATGTTAGAGCCAGTTGCCCCAAGTGCACATTGACCTGCGCCATTACCAACAACATTTTGACCATTCAACATACAGGTTTCAACAACGGTTTTCAGGTTGCCGGCTTCACCCATAGCACGGGTTACTTGTGAGCGGGCGATGTAGTTTTGATACATCGGCAGTGCAATCGCAGCCAAAATACCGATAATGGCGATTACGATCATCAATTCAATCAGGGTGAAACCTTTTTGTACAGCTTTCATTCTTTCAAACTCCGTATTTATTTAAGTAGTAAAAATTTATCCCGCAATGTATTTGGTAATTTCTTCAAACCATAATAAAGAAGGGAACTTCATCAGTTGCGGCGGGCTGTTTCCAGTTTTGCCGCAGATATGAGGTATCTAGCAATGGGCGTGCCAAAGTTTGAAAAATTGTGGAATTTGTTTTTATCTATTTGATTTTTATTTATTTTGTGGTTTGTTTTTATGATCTGTTGTTTGGGTTTGGCGCTGTCGCTTTATGGTCATGTGCCGAAATTTGTCAGCTAATGAAAAATATTTACATATCTTGACTGACATTTTTTGTCAGCCGGTGTGGTCGGGATGGCTTGGTAAAAGGGATTTGCTCATGCTTATAAAAATAGCTTTGCATATAAATAGTTAGTTTAGTTAGTTTAAATTCCAGATAAACGGTTTTATTTTTAAATAGAAGATATTTATGACATAGGATTGTTTGGGTTTGTTTACAATTCTATTTTGTAAGAAATGGATATGCCTGTCTGAAAAGTCGTGGGGGTATTTCTAATAAACTGGTATTAAGACAAGTCAGCGCTGTCGGCCGTAAATTAGAATGTTTTGATAAATGATCGGATACAAGTATGCTGTGTGCTAAGCCAACCAAACCAGCCAGATTAATAATAAAACGATGAACATAATCACGCTGCTGATTGCGATGATTTTCCAATCGTTTTTTATCTCATGTCGTGTTTTGATGCGCTTTTTTGTTTGCACATAAAAAAACGGGCTGAGTAATATGGAAATGGCGGAAATTAAGATAATTACTGCGTAATAGATTTTTTCCGGCGGCATGGCATATCTTGTTTAGCTTAAATGTGGGTTTTATTATAGTCAAATTGCTTTCATGCAGCTTCTTCATATTTCTTTGGAAAAAATGCCTGTCTGAAAAATAGTAGGTCTTGAAAATTTTAAGCAGCTGAATCTATTCCTTATAAGAATAAGAAAAGTTTCAGCTGCGCATTTTGATAGGGAAAGTTTTTCAGACAGGCATTATTGGATGTCTAAATCAGGAAATGATTTCACTAAATCATCTACTGCTTTTACGCGAACCAAGAAGTCTTCCAGTTTGCTTAAAGGTAGCGCGCTTGGGCCGTCGCATTTTGCTTCGTCGGGATTGGCGTGACTTTCTAAAAATAATCCGGCTAATCCGGTAGCCATGCCCGCCAGTGCCAAATCCAAAACTTGGCTGCGTCTGCCGCCTGAGGCTGCTGAACCGGATTCGCGGGTTTGCAGTGAATGGGTTACATCAAAAATAATCGGTACATCAGGGCAGGTTTTTTTCATCACACCAAAGCCAAGCATGTCCACTACCAGATTGTCATAGCCGAAATTGGAACCGCGTTCGCATAAAATCAGCTGGCTATTGCCCGCTTCTTTAAATTTTTCCACTATATTTTTCATTTGCGAGGGGCTTAAAAACTGGGGTTTTTTGATATTGATTACTTTGCCGGTCTTGGCCATGGCTACCACCAAATCAGTCTGGCGCGCAAGAAAAGCGGGCAGCTGCAATACATCCACCACTTCAGCCACCGGTTCACACTGCCACGGCTCATGTACATCAGTAATCACCGGCACACCAAATTCTTTTTTTACTGCTTCAAAAATCTTCATTCCTTCATCCAAACCCACGCCACGGAAAGAATGGATTGAGGAGCGGTTTGCCTTGTCGAAAGAAGCTTTGAATACATAAGGAATGTCAAGCTTGCGGGTTACTTCTACATATTGTTCACAAGCTTTCAGTGTGGAATCTAAATCTTCCAATACGTTGATGCCGCCGAACAGGGTAAACGGAAGGTGGTTGGAGAGGTTGGTGTTGGCAATCTTCATGGGAATCCTTGTGTAAATTGAGAAATATTGGAAAATAACGAAATTGATTATAAGAAAAAACAATAAGCATGCATATGCTATTTAATGAGGGATTGGATGTGAATTTTTTACTAAAGCTTTTTCAGACAGGCATTGAGTAAAGATGCCTGTCTGAAAAATGATATGGCACATCATTCATAGCCATTGGGATTATTACATTGCCAGCGCCAAGCATCGGTTATCATTTGTTTTAAATCTCGAGTTGCTTGCCAATTAATCTGTTGGTTTGTGTAAGACGGATCTGCAAAACACTCAGCCACATCCCCCGAACGACGCGGTTTGAATTGATATGGGATATTTAAACCTGAAACAGCTTGAAAACATTTTACAACGTCTAAAACCGAATATCCTTTACCGGTTCCAAGGTTATAAATATGAACGCCCGAGCAATTCAGTTTAGCTTGCATGGCTTTCAAATGCCCTTCAGCTAAATCCATTACATGAATATAGTCGCGTACTCCTGTTCCATCATGGGTCGGATAATCGTTACCAAAGATAGAGAGGAAAGGTTGTTTGCCTGCTCCGACTAGGCAGACGTAAGGGAGCAGATTATTTGGAATGTCATTCGGATGCTCTCCAATCAAGCCGCTTTCATGTGCACCGATAGGATTAAAATAACGAAGTAATGTTACGCTCCAGCGAGAGTCTGCTGCTTGGATATCTCCCAAAACACGTTCAGCCACATATTTGGAAGTACCATAGGGATTGGTTGTGCCGCCAACCGGCATAGTTTCTGTGATCGGTGTTTGAGTTGGATTGCCATAAACGGTTGCAGAAGAGCTAAATACTATATTGAATATTCCGGCAGCGGCCATTTCTTCTGCTAAGATTAATGTGCCGACAACATTATTATCATAATATTTAATCGGATTGCTAACACTTTCTCCTACTGATTTCAATCCTGCAAAATGCATAACGGCTTCTATTTTGTGTTGACAAAATATCTGTCGAAGCAGTGCACGATCGCGAATGTCTCCTTGATAAAAAGGCGTTTCTTTTTTTGTTATCGTATAAATACGTGAAAGAATATTGGGTGAGGAGTTGCTTAAGTTGTCAAGAATAACTACATCGTGGTTCTGTTGGAGCAAGGTAACCACTGTGTGTGAACCGATAAAGCCGGTTCCGCCCGTAACAAGAATAGTCATTTTTATGGTAATTAATTATAGAAGTCAAACTACTTACAAAGTTTATTTGCAGCTATTCAATGCAAGATTGAATAGCTGCCATTCGGATACTGATAAACTTATAAAGTTTTATGAAAAAAATTGATTATGATGCTTGGTTATTGACTTATTCTTTTTAAGAAATAATCTGCAAAAAATAATTTAGGATTACGGACTAATTTATTCAGTTTTCTTTTTAAAGTAGTACTCTTGTGAGACATAAGTTTTAATTGGTCTTGACGAACCATTCTGTCCAAATTCGCATCATTAATTTTCTTCGAAGGAGGTGACGTTAGTACCTGTGGTTTTGAAACCGGTTTGGGAGATGCTGGTTTTTCAACCTTTTTTTTTGCATTATTTCTTTCTATATAATCGTCTAAACGATACCTATCAAAAAGAAAACTGTTTCTCAAGTTGATAGGTGCAGTATTGTTGATTACCTTCTCGCCTTTGTTTGGCACGCGAACTACCTCGTATCTAATATTTTCAGATATCGATAGTTTAGCTAGTTTGGTATGGTTTCTTTCTCTTCTATCCCATTTGGCAAAAGAATAAAAATCATTAATTAAATAAGAAATAAATTTAAGAGATTTCTCTTTATCAAAAGCAAATGATGGTTGTATTAGTTTTTGAGAAAGATCCGATGCATCAACAGCAAGTTGGTTTAAACCGTTGCATTCATAAAATGCCTGACCGAAGAAATAAACAGGTTTTTGATAAGCGGCAGCCAACACGCCTACACCACTATTAATTAGTGCAACAGCATCGCAAGCATCTAAAATATCACCGATATGATAATCGTCAACATTTATGGCATTATCTATTTTGACTTTCTCTACAGTTAGTGGGTGATTTTTGTATACAACCCGCCATTCAGTTTCTTCCAAAAGGAATGGCAGCTTTTTAATTTCATTAATAAAGTTGTCATAGCTTTTAATATTTCCGCAGAAAAAATTAGTAGTTGTATCACTTGGAGATTGTAAAGCTACAAAAAGTATTTTGATATTATTTGAGTCTCCAAATAATTTCCGCTTAAGGTTATCTTTTCCAATAAGAGATGATTGAGGCTCCAAGCTAGAACCACTGCTTCTTAAATGGGAAATATATTCAATAGTTTTTTGTCTATTTTCCTCTGTTAATGTGGTAGGCCAATTGTTTTCAGAATATGAATTACTTTCAGCACAAAAACCATTTGGATCAATATAGATTGACCACGGTAAAGCCCCACGCTCTATAACATAGCATGGAATACCTTGAGTTTTTAAGGCTTGGTATAACGCTTGTCGTTTAGGATTGCCGTAAGGGTTATTAAAAACAACCGATTCAATGTTATAGGTTTTAATCAGTTTATTTAAAAATAATATACTAATATTGTTTTCTTCTATTAAAAGCGGATTGTTAAAGAATTTAAAAACCTCATGAGTATAAGAATGAGGGTTTTTAGTTAGAAAAAGATGCGTCTTTTTATTTGGGTTCCAAAGTGGAGGCAATTCATATTTTTCATTTGAATAGCGAGCAGTATTTGATAAGAAAATTTGATGGTTCTTTTCTCTTACTGCGGGCGAACGATGCTCTGCAATAGGATGCCATTTATGAAAACTGTAAATACCTTTTTGGCCAATAATATCTGCAAAAATTCGAAATAGAGAACGCCATCCCCTCCACTGTACTTGGTTGGAATATGGACGAGTGTCTAATTTATAAAATTCACGCGGCTTTTCTATATTGGATTTTTTCAGAAGGCGTAACCAAAAATCCGAATCTTCAAATCCCCATCCTTCAAACGAATCATCATATCCCCCAACAAACAATGCGTGTTCGCGAGAGCAAACTAAATAGGACGAAGCAGGGGCATGGAATTCAATCATATCTGAATCGGTTGCATTAAATATTTCAGATACAAGTTCATCGTATGCTTCTGTGGTTAAAGGAGCAGTTAAATTTTGCGATCCTTCTTCTGTTAGATATGAAACTGGAATTACAAAAAAAGGCCAGTTTCTTTGGATGAGGAACGATTTAATTTGGGTATTAATCCAGGAGTAAAAATCCTTGTGTGAAATTAAATCAATATCTTCAAATACAACATAATCTGCTTCAGATTCTAATAGTGCAATATTGCGAGCTTTAGATGCATTCCACATTTCACAAGAGGTGTCGGCAAAAATGTATTTAAAATTATTTTGCGCACATATAGATTTTATTAGATCACTATCTTCTTGAGGAGAACCGTAATCAACTATTATAAAATTAACATTTGATGGAATTGAATATAAGGAACGCTGTTGTAAGCGTGGTATTAAATCATATTCCTTGCGAGTTCTTACGGGAATAATGACATCTACACTGAAGGATACGGATTGATTTTCGTTTTGATTATGAAGTAACATTAAATAACCCCGTTAATAGTTAAGTTGATACATGAATTTGCTAATATTTTGTTTTGTTGTATTTTTTAAATTGCTTGAAGCGATTCCGGCTTTGATAGGTTATATATTTACTTTGCTGTTTCTATG
>NZ_JH165159.1:112925-132565 GCF_000227765.1 Neisseria wadsworthii 9715 | reverse complement strand
TCTAATTTGTGAAATTTTCAAAATTAATTATGGTATTGTAATATAGTGCAGATAGTTGCGCAAGTTTTATTTTAGGTTATTGATGTTATAAGGTATTGTAAAAAATAGGGGCTAATCTACTTCAGCCCCAAAAATATGCCTGTCTGAATTTTTCAAACAGGCACGCTGGTACAATGATAGCATTGCAATTAACCGAGCTCAAAAGAGTTGGGTTTTAGGTAAATTGTGCTGAGCATCACATTGTTTATTTGTTATTGTTTTGTATGGTTTAATAAATAAGTATAAGAAGCCTGACGTTCTCTTAAATCATGCAATTTACGCCAATTTTCTTCCGATTGTATGTCTGGAAATAAGGCAATCATATGCTGATAACAGTATTCTGTTACGGTGTAGTCTTTTAGTAACATAGATAGTTCTGTAATCAGCGCCCAATATTGATAATGGTGCCGATTATTTGGTTTTGGCGCAGTATTATAAGCTTCTTCTAATAAACCTAATCTGTATCTAGCCAATATGGCTGGATAAATTATTTCTATTGAATCTGTTTCATGAACTGATTGTGTAGCGTGAAGAATTTTTAACCAGTTTTTCTCCTTTTCCCATAGTTTAATGTTGGTTCTTAAAACGGAAAAATGGTTGGGTATGCGTTGGCAAGCAATGCTTAATACTTGTTTTAGCTCTTTGTGATTGTCTGTTTTTTCTAGTGACTCCAGTAAAATTGGTAGCGTTGTGGCCGGGATGTATTCATATTGTTTTTTAAATCCTTGCTCCAATTGTTTAATTGTGGTTTTGTAACTTTCTTTCATGAAAGCCAAGTGTGCAATAATTAAGCGGCATTCCCAGTCGTCAGTGGTGTGTTCCTCATAATTCAATAGGGTTTGATGTGCCTCAGATAAACAATCTGCACGTAGTTGGGCGTATGCCAGCAGTAATTGGGGTTTATATTCAATCAAGTCTTTTGTATTAAAACAGGGTAACATTTTTGTAAGAAAATCACACAACTCTTGCCATTTTTTCTCAGAATAAAGAACCCATGCATTGGACATAATTAAACATTGTTCACTAACGTTTTGATCATACTCCTCAATTAATTGTTTTATTGCCGTCATGTTATGAAGTCGTGCATGGCACTCAATTAACAATAAGATTGTGAAATTGTTTCTTAATGGCATTGAACTGAATGTTTTTATTGCATTTTCCCATTCGGATTGAACGGTATATAATTTGGCTTGCCAATATGAGATGGTTGTTTTTAATGCATGTTTGCTCAGTTCTAGTAATTCTTTAAGCTCAATGAATTTCCCAGTTTTGAATAAAGCAAGGAACTGGGTTTCTTCTAGAAAAGCTGGATTTTCATAATTATCTGATGCTAATGAGTTACATAAATCTAAAACACTATTCCAAGCTTGATGTTGAACAGAAGAATTAATGTATTGTTCAACAATTTCTGTTTTTGTATGTTGTTTAGGAATGTCCAATGCTTTTATTGCGTTGTAAACACGCTTACAATTATTTTGATCTCTAAATGCGAATGTTTTTTCAATACGGCTTAGGTAAGGTTCGCAAGGTCGGCCTTCGTTTTCTAAAACTTTAAGTATATTGTTACAAAGTTGGTCTTCTGTTTCTGAAACAGGGCCGAAACCATGTTGGTCATATTTAAAATAGCCACTTTGAGTAATGTGGCCCCCAGAGAAAACTTCTTCTTTATCAAACTGATAATATAAAACAGTTTTTCCTAAGAAAGCCATCTCAAAAGCTACCGATGAGTAATCGGTGATCATGAACGTAGAGGTTTGAAATAAGCTTTGAATATTTCCATTGGCTGCTTTCCATATTTGAATATAGTTTGGGATATTCATTAAAGTAAGGTAAGGCTCGATATTTGCATGAGGAGCAAATACCAGTTGATAATTGTATTTTTCTGCAATTTCTTTAAGTGCACGACTATTTAAAAATTGACACCAATGTTTTGCATAGGTCGTGTTCATAAAATTTTTATTGAGTTTACGGACATTTCCTTGTCCCGTGGCTTCCCCCACAATGCTGCTTCTCCAAGTCGGCATAATCAGAATGGTTCTGGTATTGGTTTGGTTTCCTGCCAATAGTTTGTCATGACGTGGAAATCCTGTAAGTACTACTTCTTTATTACTTAATTTATATGGCGATAAGTCATCTGCAATGGAATGATATTCTGGAATTGTGGCTGTAACCATGCACTTAATATTTTTTTTGCGGTTTAGCCAACAGGAAATATTATTTTGGGTCACTCCATGTTGAAGGAAGATATACTTTTTACTATATTCATAATGATCTTTAAAATAGTTATCAAAGTATTCATCGGCATGACTACTGATTAATTTTGATGCAATTTTTAATTTTGCTTCAAATCCAGAACTGCCAAATTCCAGCAGGTTAAAACCGTCTTTACTGAGTCTATTCCAATCATGGGAATCTTTGTTCAAGGCAAAGAAAATTTGTTGTTCGGGATGGTATTGTTGGACATAACGATAAAAGTGTTCTCCATTATCATCTGCTTGTATGTCTCTATCCATAATTATCCAGATATCAGAGCGACCTGTTTGATATTTTCCTGAAGGAGAAAATGAGGAGATAATAGTATCGGCGCTTACACCATTGTTATGTCGACTGCCTAAAATTGAAATTTTAACTGGTTTGTTTCCCAATAATAAATGGAATTTTTGATTATTTGTTGCCTCTTTATATGAAATCCATAAGCGACGTTCGTATGCTACAGGTTTACCTGTTATGGTGTAGGTTACAGTTTTTGCTGAGACAGGAGCTATACTTTGAGTGTCTAATAGTATCTGTTCGTATGGTTTTTTATATGAATAGAAAGATAACAGAAATAATTGCTGATCTTGATCTATGTTTTCAATATAAGCAAATTGATAGGGCATTTCTTGTTGCTTGAAATATTCGAGAAAAATAACTCTATATAGAAACCAAGTGCCCGCTAAATTGAAATCTAAAATGGTTTTAGTATCGATGTAGGTAAAAATATCTTTCCATAAAAGATGGAAAACTTCTTTTTGCTCTTCCGTCAGAAAGGAAGTCCGACCATCTTGGTTAAGTAAATAATCTATGTACCAAGCTGCGTCATATAATACGGTTCTTTGAATATATGTAGGTACATGCCCTTGTTTATTTTTAAAATCTTCCAGCATAGGGATGTAGCCATATTTTAGAACATCGAAAAATTTTCCGGTAGACTGCCACGCTTTATTAAGCGTGGAGCTTTGGTCACCTCGCTTGCGGTAAAAATAATGAGCATCTTTTAGGAACAATGCAAAACCATAAGTTTGGTTTAATAGATAGTCTGCAATGAATTTCCCATCTTCAAAGTTAGGTTTAACTTTATGGTCAAATAGTAAATTAAATTGTTTAATATATTGTGTTCTAAAAAAGCTCGAGGCTACGGATAAGTTTATATTATTTTCTAAATTTGTAACTTCTACTTTATTTACTTTTTTATTAAATCGATATTTAAGTGAATGAGTATCTTTATAACTATTATTGGCCTCTATAAAGAAAATAAGGTTGCTTACAACCATTTGACTATTAGGGTTGTTTGCTATTTCGGTATCAACTATTTTAAAATAATCAGTATTGAGAAAATCATCAGGGTCAATAAAGGTAACCCATTCTGTTGTAGTATATTCAAGTCCTAAATTTCTTGCTGATGATTGTCCACCATTTTCTTTATATATGTATTGTATATTATTGGGGAACTTGCGTTGCCAGTTGTTAATTATTTTTGCAGAGTTGTCAGTGGACCCATCATCTACACAAATAATTTGTATATGTTTTTTAAAGCTTAAGCTTTGTTTTGTTATGCTGTTAAAAAAATCATCTAAATATTTTTCAACATTATATATGGCAGTAACTATGGTGTAATCATAGTTGCCTGTATACTTTATTGGTAAAAATTTTTTTGCCCGAGTACTGTGCTTAAAATACATATCTTTAAAGAACAGTTGTGGATCTCGTAAAAGTTTTCTAAATTTTCGATTTATTTGACTCATCGGAATAATTCCTAAAATTTAAGAAAAATCAAAATATTGTTTTAGTGTGTTTATTAATTTTTCTTGATAATTGTCGATTTGATTCTGGCTATTAAAGTCGTTGGCACAAAATGAGTGGGGAGCGGAACCAGATTGTTTTAATTGTAAAAGAGCCCTATATTGGGTTTCTGCGTGTGGAGATCTTATATTGAAATAATAGCAAATTTCGTGAGCCATGAAAGATTGGCCATCTAAATACATTAACCAAGGTATCAAAAATGTAGCTAGATTTAAATCTTGATTGGTACGAAATTTATTATGTAAAAAGGCTTTAATTTCTGTGTTAAAAATATTCCATGCTTTTTCATAAACACTTTTTCTTAAGGGTACGTAAGTGTGGACTAAAGGTGTATCAATTTGAACTGAATAATATTTGCTCAATAATTCAATGGAATTAAGAGAAGCTGAAAGAGTTGGTGTCATGATCCCTTTGTTTCTCATGGCATTTAAGCTTTTTTTTGCGACGAAAATAGATGCTATTCCATTACTGCGAAAGAAATGTTGAGGCAATAGGCTTCTGGCTGCAAAAACATCATCATTAAAGTAAATAAAATGTTCACTTAGACCACTAATGTTATGGAGATGTGCTTCAATTACATGTGAATTAAATGTGGGTAGGAAACTATTATCTATAATTTCTTTGTGATCAATGATTTTTATTTTTGAATCTGTGGGACTTAGCCAATCTGGAGTTTGATTGTCAGTAACGATATAAATGTGGCGAACCCATGGCATGAAATATTTCACACTTTGAACTGAATAAAACAATTCATTGTGATTACTGAAACGTGCTTGATCATTTGCGTATAATCCAGAAGAAGCTGTATTTTTGTTTACATGCTTCATAAAATTATTTTGCCAATTAATATCTTGATTATCAACCCAAGTAAAAACTACATCTATACCTACAGAAGAGTAAGGGTAAATTAAAGCATCTTGTTTTAATAATTCGGTTTCATTTTTGATAACAATGGATTCTTCTGATTGAATAATATACTGCTCGTTATTGATAATTGGATGCTTTTTATTTAAATAATCTCTAAAAAAAATTCCTGGGTGGTTAATAAACTTTTTTATTTTCTTCATTACGGTATTGGAGAATTGAGAAACTTTGAAAGAGGGGTGTGTTGCAAATCTTAGAAATCTTTCAGATTATCTAGTTGATGGTTAAGATTGTGTGCGCACTCTGTGAAGGTTTGTAATATTTATAAATTCCTAAGTTTGATTATTAATATTTGTAAGTATTTGCTTGATTTTGTTTTCGTTTACAATCTTCGGAGTTCAAATGAATATTTTAATAACAATATTTAGTATAATGCAATATACTTTGGAATTTATTTATGGTTTTTTATTCTGAACCGAGCATGTACAATTGTACTATCTGTATTGATTTGAAATTACATTAACATCGATTTTTATGAAAAAAAATAAAGTTTTCGTAGGTTGGGCTATCGGTCTGGTTGCTGTGGGTGTCCTTGCTGGATGCGCGGGCTTACCGAGCTCGGGGCCTAGTACCAGAAAAGTGGCGGCTTTGGGCAATGAGCAAGTTTCGGCAAATGTTCCGCAAGTCAGCGTGGTGGATGTGAATGAACCTATAGTGCGTAAACTTTATCAGGAGCGTTTGACACAGTCGTTTGCTGAGTTAGGTAGTGGAAAGCTTTTGCAAGGCCTTGTGGGTGTTGGTGATGTTTTGGACATTACTATATGGGAAGCTCCGCCTGCTTTGTTGTTTGGCAGCGTGCTGTCTACTTCGGGAGCAGGCAGTGGTCAGGTAACTAAGCTTCCTGAGCAGATGGTTAGTGCTCAGGGGCTGATTTCCATACCTTTTGTCGGCAATGTTAAGGCTGCAGGTAAAACTCCGGAGCAAATTCAGAATGTGATTAAAGGTAAATTGAAGCGGATGGCGAACCAGCCTCAGGTTGTGGTACGTTTGGCGCAAAATAATTCGGCGAATGTTTCTGTGGTGCGTGCGGGAAATAGTGTGCGTATGCCTTTGACTGCTGGTGGCGAGCGAGTGTTGGATGCAGTCGCGGCAGTTGGTGGTGCCAATGGGGCCGTACAGGATATTTCTGTGAGGCTTTCTCGGGGCGAACAAGTGAAAACAGTGGCATTTGAAACTTTGGTTTCTGATCCTAGACAGAATATTTTGCTCAAATCTGGTGATGTAGTCACGCTTTTGAATAATCCTTTGAGTTTTACTGCATTGGGTGCGGTGGGGCGCAGCCAGCAGATAGATTTTTCAGCTAAAGGATTATCTTTGGCTGAAGCGGTGGGTCGTATGGGGGGGTTGCAAGACAGGCGTTCGGATGCGCGTGGAGTGTTTGTTTTCCGCTATCAGGCCTTGGCAGATTTGCCGGAAGAAGAAAAAGATGTATGGCTAACCAAAGGTTACTCTTATGATGCTGAAATTCCAGTTGTTTACCGTTTGAATCTTACTGATGCAAATTCTTTATTTTGGATGCAGCGTTTTCCTGTTCAAAATAAAGATGTGGTTTATGTGTCTAATGCACCGTTGGCGGAAGTTCAGAAATTCTTGCAGTTTGTTTTCTCTCCTGTGGTTGGCGGAGTAAGCAGTATTGATAATATTGCAAATTGATAGGTTGTAACCGGATATGTCAGAACAAAAAACAGTGGTTGAAGAGCAGGTTCAGGAGCCTGTTGAAAACGCAAAAAAGCAAAAACCGAAGAAAAAAAACTTGGTAGAAAAAATTTCGCCATTACTTTGGGCAACGGTGGTAATTCCTACATTGGCCTCCGTCGTTTACTTTGGAGTAATTGCGTCGGACCAATATACTTCGGAATCTACTTTCGTAGTGCGTTCTTCAAAAAGTCAAAGTTCTTTTAGTGGCTTGGGAGCGCTGTTGCAAAATGTGGGCTTTTCCCGTGCTCAAGATGATACTTATACGGTGCGTGATTATATGTATTCGCGCACTGCGCTTGCTGAGTTGGGTAAAGCTTTGCCGGTTCGGACTTTTTATGAGGAGAAAGGCGATATATTCAGCCGTTTCAACGCTTTGGGTTTGTTTGGATCGAAAGAGGCTTTTTATCAATATTACAAAGATAAAATTCAGATTAATTTTGATGCGGTATCCGGTATTTCTTTACTGGAGGTGACATCGTTTGACGCGCAGGAATCCAAACAAATCAATGCAGCTTTGTTAAAGCAGGGTGAGCATTTGATTAACAAGCTTAACGAAAGGGCTCGACAGGATACCATCCGTTATGCTGAAGATGCGGTAAAAGTAGCTGAGCAGCGGGTAAAGGAAACCGCGGCTAATATGACTAATTACCGCACCAATAATAAAGTCTTTGACTTAAAAGCACAATCAGAAGTGCAGATGGGTTTGGTTTCCAAGCTGCAAGACGAGTTGATTGTCATTCAAACCCAATTGGATCAAGTGAAGGCAATTACGCCGGATAATCCGCAGCTGCAAGGCCTCAAAGCACGCGAGCAAAGCTTGCGGAAAGAAATTGCCCAGCAAACGAAAATGATTTCCGGCGGCGGTTCGAAATCGCTGACCGGCCAGGCTGAGGAGTATCAGCGTTTGTTTCTGGAGAATGATTTGGCAACTAAACAATTGGCTGCTGCTATAACTTCTTTGGAAAGCGCTAAAGCAGAAGCAAACCGCCAACAACTTTATTTGGAAGTGGTGTCACAGCCGAGTGAGCCGGATTTGGCGACCAAGCCTCACCGTTTTTATAATATTGTTGCCACTTTTATCATCGGTTTGATGATGTATGGGATTTTGAGCTTGTTGATAGCCAGCGTGCGCGAGCATAAAAACTGATGAAAGAATTGCATAAAACTTCATTTTGGGAGTCGCTGTTAATCCAGAAGAGGGTTATCGGCGCGCTCCTGATGCGCGAAATCATTACTCGTTACGGGCGTAACAATATCGGTTTTTTATGGCTGTTTGTAGAACCTTTACTTTTAACTGTGCTGATTGTGTCGATGTGGCAGTTTATGCGCGCGGATAAATATTCAACATTGAATATTGTGGCCTTTGTGTTGACAGGTTATCCAATGGCTATGATGTGGCGCAATGTGTCGAACCGGGCAATCGGAGCTATTTCAGCCAATGCCAGTTTGCTGTATCACCGGAATGTGCGGGTATTGGATACAATCTTTGCTCGCATGTTGTTGGAGATTGCAGGGGCGACGATTGCCCAAGTCGTAATTGTTGCTGCGCTTGTGGCAATAGGCTGGGTAGACCCGCCGGCAGATGTGTTTTATATGTTGGCCGCTTGGTTGATGATGGCGTTTTTTGCAGTTGGTTTAGGTTTGGTGATTTGCTCGATTGCTTTTAATTTTGAGGCATTCGGGAAATTATGGAGTACGTTCAGCTTTATCATGTTACCTTTGTCGGGCGCTTTTTTCTTTGTTTACACGCTGCCCCACCAAGTGCGGGAATATGCTTTGATGATTCCTATGGTGCACGGTACGGAGATGTTTCGGCATGGATATTTCGGTGATTCTGTCGTAACTTACGAGAATATTTGGTTTATGCTGATTTGCAATCTGGTATTGTTGCTGCTTGGTTTGGCGATGGTAAATAATTTCAGTAAAGGCGTGGAACCGCAATGATTTCGGTTGAACATGTATCGAAGCGTTATCGCACGCGTAGTGGCTGGCGCACAGTGCTGCACGATATTAATTTCCAGCTTGAGAAAGGCGAAAAAATCGGTATTCTTGGCCGCAATGGTGCAGGTAAGTCAACTTTAATCCGTTTGATCAGCGGTGTGGAGCCGCCTACTTCGGGCGAAATTAAGCGAACCATGAGCATTTCTTGGCCTTTGGCGTTTAGTGGCGCATTTCAAGGCAGCCTTACGGGTATGGATAATTTACGTTTTATCTGCCGTATTTATGATGTAGACATTGATTATGTGCAGCGTTTTACTGAAGAGTTCTCTGAATTGGGGCAGTATTTATATGAGCCTGTAAAGCGTTATTCTTCGGGTATGAAAGCACGGCTGGCGTTTGCTTTGTCGCTGGCAGTTGAGTTTGACTGCTATTTGATTGATGAAGTTATTGCTGTGGGTGATTCACGTTTCTCGGCCAAGTGTAAATACGAGTTGTTTGAAAGGCGTAAAGACCGCTCGATTATCTTGGTTTCTCATAGCCACAGTGCAATGAAACAGTATTGTGACAATGCTATGGTGTTGGAAGCGGGGCATTTGTATCAGTTTGAAAACATGGATAAAGCTTATGAATATTACAATGCGAATTTGTAATTGGGGGCCGACAAAGAATGCCTGTCTGAAAAAGTTTCAGACAGGCATTTTTGAATGGTATGTTTTTTGACTGGAACTAACTTTATTTGCTGCATATATATGCAGACTTAGTGGCTAGTGTGCGAAGCCTCTACCCCTGTTTTAATTTCGCCGTAAGCTTGGGTATTGCGGGAATTTCCGGTTTGGGCACAGGCGGCGAGTAAGAGGCCGGTGATAAGGACCAGGCTGATGGTTTTCATTGAGTCTCCTTTCGTTGTGACAAGTAAACAGACGTTATTTTCCGATGCAGAATCTTGAGAAAATCACGCCCAGTAAGTCGTCGGCGGTGAATTCGCCGGTGATTTCGCTGCATGCCACCTGGGCAAGCCGCAGGTGTTCGGCGAACAGTTCTATTTGGTGGTTGCCGCAGAGGGCGGCGTTTTCCAATTCGGTTTCTGCTGTGTGCAGTGCGTTGATATGGCGGCTGCGGGCGAGGAACAGGCTTTCGCTTTCGCCTTGCCAGCCGATTTCTTGCAGCAGGGCTTGTTTCAGTAAATCCAAGCCTTCGCCGGTTTTGGCGGAAAGCTTGATTAAGGTGTCGGCGCCGCTTAAGGCCGAATGCCTGTCTGAAAACATGCCTGCCGGCTCTCCGGTGAGGTCGGTTTTGTTGTGGATTTCGATTTTTTTCAGGTTTTCAGGCAGGCTTTCTAAGATGCCGCGGGTTTTGGCGTTGATGCCTTCGCGCGGGTCAATCAGGATTAGGGCAACGTCGGCTTCGCGCACAGCTTTTTGGCTGCGTTCTATGCCGATTTGTTCGACGATGTCGTCGGTGTCGCGCAGGCCGGCTGTGTCGATAATATGCACGGGCACGCCGTCGAGGGTGATTTGTTCCCGCACGGTATCGCGGGTGGTGCCGGCGATGTCGGTAACAATGGCAATGTCATCTCCGGCGAGTGCGTTGAGCAGGCTGGATTTGCCGACATTGGGCGCGCCCACTAAAACCACGTTCATCCCTTCGCGCAAAATGGCGCCTTGTTCTGCGCTGGCCAACACGGTTTGCAAACGTTCCTGCAAGGCGTGTAGGCGGCCTTTGGCATCGGCTGCTTCGAGAAAATCGATATCTTCTTCGGGGAAGTCGAGTGTGGCCTCTACCAGCATGCGCAAGGTAATCAAGTCTTCAACCAAGTCGTGTATGTGGCGGGAAAAGGCGCCTTTGAGCGAACGCACGGCCATGCGGGCGGCGGATTGGCTAGATGCGTCGATTAAGTCGGCCACGCTTTCGGCTTGGGCGAGGTCGAGTTTGTTGTTGAGAAAGGCGAGTTTGGTGAATTCGCCCGGTTCGGCCATGCGCGCGCCCAGTGCGAGGCAGCGTGCAAGCAGCATTTGCATCACAACAGGCCCGCCGTGGCCTTGCAGTTCGATTACGTCTTCGCCGGTAAAGCTGGCGGGGGCGGCAAAATAGAGCAGCAGGCCGCTGTCGATGGTTTGGCCGTCTGCGTCTAAAAAGTCGGTGTAGAGTGCGGTGCGCGGTTGGGGTGTTTTGCCGCCGCTCACGGCTTGTGCGAAAGGCAGCAGGTCTTTGCCGGAAATGCGGATAACGCCGACGCCGCCGCGGCCGGGAGCGGTGGCGATGGCTGCTATGGTTGGGTTGGGTGATAGGGCGGTCATGGCATGGCGGTAAGGTTCAAAAAGATTGGGGGATTATAGCAAGGAGCGGGAATGCCTGTCTGAAAATGCGAAAAGCCGGAGCTTAAACGGCTCCGGCTGCTTTGGCTTAACCCAATACTTCTTGGATTTTTAAAATATCGTCTAATTCAATATCGGATTTGATGCCTTCGAATTTGATGGAATTCTGATAGGCGTAGCCGTCTTGTGTGCCGGTAAAGTGCAGTATCTGGTTGTGTTGATCCCATTCAAGCGCATGTTTTTCTGGATCCAGCAATTCGGTGAACACGAGTTTGTCTTGCTCGAAATTGAAGTTGATGATGGTGTCTTGGCCGCTGTCGCTGTTGGTTACGAACACATAGCTGTCTTTGCCTTGCCCGCCGTGAAGCTTGTCGTCGCCCGAACCGCCGATAAGGATGTCGTTGCCGGCTTCGCCGCGCAGAAAATCATTGCCGCCGTTTCTGCTGCTGTCGATGAGCTTCTCCCAGTTTTCTTCGATGAAGTAGCGGACTGCACCGTCGCTGCTGCTGCCTAATTCTTTTTCGACATAGGTTTTTAAAGCTTGGAACGCGTTTCCGCCGTCTTCTGCTGTAAACCCTAATCTGGCAGTGCTGATGTTGTCGCCAAATAGAATATCGTTGCCGTTGTTACCTGATAAAGTATCGTCGGTAGCTTGAACCGTGTAGATGATTTTCTCGCCATTTATCTCGATTTCGGCTGAATTTTGATTGTCGCCGATCAACACGTCTTTGCCCATATTGCCGTGTAAATCGGCA
Source organism: Neisseria wadsworthii 9715 (assembly GCF_000227765.1). Taxonomy (GTDB): domain Bacteria; phylum Pseudomonadota; class Gammaproteobacteria; order Burkholderiales; family Neisseriaceae; genus Neisseria; species Neisseria wadsworthii. Next base: position 120,831 of record NZ_JH165159.1, on the reverse strand, counting down.
CTTTCGCCGCGGCTGTTGTCGCCGGTTTTCAGTTGGTAGGTGTAAGGGCTGTCTTCGGTGTCGTTCACGCGTATGGATAAGATTGATCTGTCGAAATCGGGACCTGCGGCCAGCGGGGAGTGGGAGCGGATTTTATTGGTTGAGTTATAAACGATATCGGGCACCAAGCCGGTAAAGCCTTCTTGAGGTGCAAAAGTATAGCTGCCGTTGGTGTTGATGGTAAGGGTGCCGACGCCTTCGATTTCATGTGCTCTGTCTAAGGGAACATGTTGATCGTTGATTCTGACCGAGTTGAGGTAGGGCGGTTGGTCGAATGATTCATGAAACATTTCCTGAAACAGCTTGCCGGAAATTTCTTTGCCTTTGGCTGTCCAAACGTTTTCATCTTCGTCAATTAATACCACGCCGCCCGGTCGGCGCCCGACGCTGAAATCGTAAATAGTGGTGGCGATATTTTTGTCGGCATCCATAGATTCCAGCCAAACCGAATGGTTTCCGGCTTTGATGCCGTCTAATTTGTAGGTGAAATTACCGTTTTCATCAATCAGATCTCGCAGGGAAATCCGTTCCTTATGGTCGATTTTTAAATAGGCTGCGCCGCTGCCCGGCTCCACTTTGCCCCGAATTTCTATATCTTTCGAATAGGAGTGCCAAGCGCCTTTGTCGTTCGGCTGTATCGCTTCGCCGTCGGATAAAATTTCCAAAGCTTGATTGTTGCCGTTGATTTGGCCTGACATTTTGGTGATGATGCTGTTGCCGGATGCGTCGGCGGCCTCCAGCTCAATCCGGATTTCGCCTTTGTTGGCGCCTAATGCCTGAATGTAGGCAGAGAACGAGCCGTCTTCTTTAATGTCTGTGTTTCTAACGGGCAAGGAGTAACTTTGTTCAACCACTTCATTGTTGGCCTTGATTACGGAATAATAAGCCGTAATTTTGACATCCTGTGCGCCGGGAGCAACTTGACCGGTAACTTCCAATAGCTGCTTATTGGTTTGGAAATAATTGTTTTCAGGGTTGCGGCTTTCGGAGCCGTTGATGCCGATCCATTGGTACTCACTCATCATTCAATCCTTTCTTTATTATTACATATGAGATAATTTTTTTATAAAATAATTTATATAATTATTGTATTTGTAAGGCTAATATGTGTTTTAATCATATTTGATTATGCTGTTTGAGTAAATATCAAAAATGCCTGTCTGAAAATTTTCAGACAGGCATTGTGTGTCGATATCGAGATTAAAGATGAATCAATGTATGCCGAACACGTTAAGTACGGAATGAATAATAAAGCCGGTAAACGGCATCAGAATGGTTCCCAGTAAGCCGGTTGCCAATAAAAATATCAGAATCCACATGCCGTAAGGCTCAAGTTTTCGAAACTTCATGGAAGCTCGCGGCGGAAGGAGGCTGTCGACCACGCGACCGCCATCCAAAGGCAGGAGCGGCAACATGTTCAATACAAACAAAATAGCATTAATGCTGATACCGTAATTTGCCATACCGGCCATGGGTCTTTGGAAATCCAGCGGCGCGAAAGGTGTCAACGCCATAACCGCGCCCCAGCAGAAAGCCATAACCAGATTAGATAAAGGGCCGGCAAATGCTACAGTAAAAAGACCCATACGCATATTGCGGAAATGGCGGGGAATAATCGGCACGGGCTTGGCCCAACCAAACAGGAAGGGTGTAAATAAAAACATAAATAGTGGAACTATTACTGTTCCTATTAAGTCGATATGGGCTAACGGGTTTAAGGTGAGCCGGCCTAATTTTTCAGCTGTGTGGTCGCCCCAATAGCGGGCGGCGTAGCCGTGTGCGGCTTCGTGCACGGTAATGGCCAGCAAAACGGGTAATACAGCCAATAAAAAATTGGCTAGGTTGAACTCTTGAAACATTATTTTCCTTTTGGTTTATAAAGTTGAAGGTGTGTTAGCTGAAAATAGGGCTTGCCGCAGCGGCTTTGTTTAAAAAATAAAATATTTTAATGGTTGTTTTCGAATTAAGGGGTGTTGAGATGAAAATAATTTAATTTATACATAAAAATCAGAGGTTTTATGAAATACCGATCAGAGATTGATGGTTTAAGAGCGATTGCCGTTGTATCGGTTATCCTGTTTCATGCAGGCTTGCCCTTTTTATCGGGCAGATATGTCGGTGTCGATATTTTCTTTGTGATTAGCGGTTATTTGATTTCTACCATTATTTTTGATGAGGTTGAGCAGAAAAAATTCAGCTTCATCACTTTTTATGAGCGTAGGGCGCGCCGCATTGTACCTGCTTTGTCGTTGATTATGCTGTGTTCTATTGTTCCGGCATATCTGCTGCTTCAGCCTTCCGATTTAATCAGTTTTGGTAACAGCCTGATTGCGATTCCGATTTTTCTTTCTAACGTATTATTCTGGAGCGAACGCGGCTATTTCGGTGCGGCGGCCGAGCTCAAGCCGCTGATTCACACTTGGAGTCTGGCGGTTGAGGAACAATTTTATCTGCTTTATCCGATATTTGTTATTGCTATTTTCAAATGGTTTAGAAAATATCTGGCCGCTATTCTGATAGCATGCCTGATTCTTTCGCTTGCTGCTTCTTATTATGTAACCCGCCTGCATTTTGAAACCGGATTTTTCCTGCCGTTTACCCGTGCGTGGGAAATGCTGTTTGGCGGCATGGCGGCTTTGCTGATCCGCAACCGGATAATTGAAAAATATCCGTTCAACGGAACGGTTGCATCATTTATCGGCTTGGCGATGATGTGTTATGCCATTTTTGCTTTCGACGATAAAACCTTGTTTCCGGGCATTGCGGCCGCCATTCCCGTTATCGGTACGTTTTTGGTGCTCATCTCGCCTCAGCAGAATAATTTGGTTCATAAATTCCTTGCGAATAAAGTATTTGTTTTTCTCGGCTTGACCAGTTATTCGCTTTATTTATGGCACCAACCGATTTTTGCCTACATCAGTTATATGCAATTGGGGCACGGTTGGCTTTATGCAAGCATAATTCCGGTGGTGATTTTATCGGCAATCAGCTATAAATGGGTGGAAACGCCTTTCCGCAATAAGCAGCTGATGACGAGAAAAACCGTTTTCTCTTTTGCGCTGATTACCTCTGTTTTCTTTATAGTGGCCGGTGGCATTATCGTGTTGAACAAAGGCTTTGTAAACCGATATAACGAAGCCGATCAAAAGATTCTGACCAGCGTTACCGGTGCGAGCGAATATAATTCGGAGCGTTTTGATGCCGTTGATCTGGCTGAGTTTGAGGGTAGCGGCAAACGTAAGGTTTTCTTGGTGGGCGACAGTTTTGCCAAAGACTTTATGAACTTGGTGTATGAATCTGGTAATGACAAACGCTTCAGTTTCTCTACCAAACAGATCAACTCGGAATGCGGCAATATTTATGTGCCGTTTGACAAAGATGCCAATATTCCGGCAACCCGCCGTATGCGCTGCGATTCTATCGGCTGGTTTGAATCGGATAAAGTCAAGCAGCGTATGCAGGAGGCAGATGAAATCTGGCTGGTCAGCAAATGGCAGGCTTGGGTTGTGCCCTATATCCGCCCGAGTGTCGAGCAGATAGAAAAAGATTTTCAGAAGCCGGTTAAGGTGTTTGGTATTAAAGATTTCGGTAAGTCTTCTTCGATTGTGGCGATGAACATTCCTGCCGATAAGCGCTTGTCTTACACTCAGCCTGCGGCTAGAGATGCCGTGGATGTGGAGCAAAAAATGCAGGAAAGCGTGCCTGCTAAAAACTTCCGCAGCCTATTATCGCTCTATTGCGGCAAAGATTTCGGCGCCTGCCCGATGTTTACCGGTGACGGCAGCCTGATTTCGCAAGATGGCGGCCATTTGACACAATCCGGTGCGGTATATCTCGCTGATAAATTGACGCCGCTGCTGGAGGATAATCAGGGTAAATAGAGGCATTGTTTTGTAAGCGGAATTTATATAGTTGCACCACTTGATCTTGATAACAGTCCCGTTGCACTCGGATTCAGATCAAGCTGGTGGGCAGATATTACTGAAATGCCTGTCTGAAAACCCTCGTTGCTTGTTTTCAGACAGGCATTGCTTAATATTGGCAGCTTAATGTTTAGAAACCAAATAATGACTTGTCGCCTTTGCCTGCGCGAATCAGCTCCACTCCGTCGGTCATGTCCACCACAGTGGTCGGCTCGGTGCCGCACCAGCCGCCGTCAATCACCAAATCAACAGAATGTTCCAAACGGTCGCGGATTTCATAGGGGTCGGTCAGCGGCTCGTCATCTTCCGGCAGCATCAGGGTGCAGCTGAGCAGCGGTTCGCCCAGCTCTTGCAGCAAGGCCAGTGCGATTTTGTTATCGGGCACACGCAGGCCGATGGTTTTGCGTTTGGGGTGCAAAGTGCGGTTAGGCACTTCTTTGGTGGCTTGCAGGATAAAGGTATAGCTGCCGGGAGTGGCGGCTTTCAGCTGGCGGAACTGGCTATTGTCGACCTTGGCGTAGGTGCCCAGCTCGCTTAAGTCGCCGCACATTAAAGTAAGGTGGTGTTTCTGGTCGATTTGGCGGATGCGCAGGATGCGCTCCATTGCTTCTTTGTCGCCCAAGTGGCAGCCGAGTGCGTAGCAGGAATCGGTGGGGTAAACCACGATGCCGCCTTTGTTGATGATTTCCACCGCTTGTTTGATCAAGCGCTCTTGCGGGTTATCGGGATGGATGGCGAAAAATTGTGCCATGGTGTGTATTCCTTGTTGGTTTTACGTTTGTGTTTTCAGACAGGCATTGTTAATAGAGTCTGCAGCCTGTCAAGGTGCAAACCGTTTTTTAATAAGCCGTTATACTTTTGGTGGGGCGGTCGGTTTCGCTGCCCTCTTCCGGATCATCGGCAAACCAAATCTGCGGTTGTTGGTGCGGGCTGGCCGATAAGTCTTCAAGCAGGCGGGTGTATTCGGGCGACGCTGCCAGCAGCTCCCGCGCGGCATGTTTGAGTTTGTTGATGTCGTCGCGCGGCAGGTAAAAACTGGTTGGGATATTTAACACACTGTTGCGCAGCTCGGATTCCGGCAGATCACGGAGGTTGAGGCTGATAAAATACATGCCTTTGTGCCGGCCGCTTTCGTCGTCGCGCGTAGTAGCATTCCATTGGTCGGCAAACGCGCGTACCCGACGCAGCGATTCTTGCGAATATTGGTCGATGGGAATGTTGATGATGGCATTCAAAACATCGGATACGCCGGGAATAGCCGGGCTTTGGTCTATTTGGGTTGAGATTTGGTTTTGCGCGTTCACATTGATGAGGATGACTTTTCTCGCGCCTTTTTCTTCGATAACCCGTTGGTATAGGCTTTTACCAGAATAGGCTTCGGCAATATCCAGCAGCCCGCGCAGGCCGAGATTGTCGGTTAGGCCGCCATCGATTAAGTGGATGTAGGGCCGGGAATTGCTGTCGTTATAGCGTTCGAAAACGTTGCTGATTTCTTTCCTGTTTTGGGTTTGTAGCGAATCTTTATCGGCACTTTCCAGTGCTTGCTGCAAAGGTTTGGGCAGGGTGTAGCCGCAGTTGCCGCCGTTGTTATTGAGGGTGACCGGCGCGAATACCAAGGGCACCGAGCTGGACGCGGCCACGGCACGCGCAATGCGTAACTCAGAAAGGTTCAGACACATGGAATCGAAATATTCCTGAGTAAAATCGAAGCGTTGGCCGGTTGACATATCGGTTGCGGAAATCACGGCAAACGGACCTTTGCGGCGTTTTTCTAGGTCGCCAAAAGTGGCGTTGCGAAACAGGGTGTTTTCAAACTGCTCTTGCAACAAATCGCCGCGGCCGTATTCCGGCGAAGTCAGGCGGGGTAAATTGGCAAAGGAAAAAGCCTGCTTGGCAACCTGCCTTTGAAAATTCTGCTTGAGGAAGCGGCGTTCAAATGTCGGAATCACGTCTTTGCCGTGCAAGGAAAAGTAAGCGGCCAGCACGGAACCGCCGGATACCCCGTATACCAAATCCACGCTTTCAAGTAAGGTGAGCTCTTTGCTTTCAAACCAGACTGTCTGTTTGCTCAATTCTTCTAAAACGCCGTAGCCCAAAGCCGCCGCCCGTGTGCCGCCCCCCGAAAACACCATAATCATATAGATGTTGTCGTTATTGCGTGCCTCCCAGTTATTTTCCAAGCGGTAGCCCTTGCTGGTGTCGATTTTGCTGATGCCGGTTAAGGGTTGGTATTGCACCAGTGTGCAGGCAGACAAAAACGAGGCGGCGGTAAGCGGCGCGAGATATTTAATAAATCGTTTAATCAGTTTCTTTCGCATGTTGTGTAAAAATATGTCGGGTAATCATGGAATCATTGTAAATCAAAAAATATTTGAGCGGCAGCCCGACAGCCGGTATTTTCAGACAGGCATTCCGAGAGTTTTATACTTTGCAAAAGTATTATCTTTAATTGCATATCAATGGCACGTTAAACGTAAATTGAATAAATAAGCCATTGGACTGTACTTGAATTCCTACAGTATAAATTCCCAGATATATCAATATAAGACCGATTATTTTTGATAAAGAACAGGGTGAAAAAGTTTTGATAAAATTTAGTTAACTTGCAGATAGTCAAGTATATTGCAAAGTACATCATGGATGCCTTTGTATAGGGAATTCTTTAATCACTTAAAGTAATCAATAAAAACAATATGCTCACTTTACTTATCCTGGTCTCGCTGACCGGCTTTCTGATGTCTAAATATCGGAAGCTTGGTGCGTTTAATCCGTTCACGCTCTTTTTCGGTTTGTGGTCGGCGATTTTTATCGCATACAGTTTCTTTCAAGATATTTATTATCCGGTTTCTTCCGAATATCTCTTGATTCAGATATGTGTCCAACTTGGCGCGCTGTTTCTTATGTTGTTCGCGCGTCCTCCTGTTTATTTGCCGAATGCTGCTCCATTGTTTGTGTATAAAGTGAATAAGCCGGTATTTTTTGTCGTTCAGCTTATCTTGCTGATAGGTCTTCCACTGATTTACCAGAGGGCTACAGATCTTGCCGGTGGCAATATCTTTACCAGTATCGGCTATACGCGCTTACGTTATGCTTTTAATATGGAAGGCGCCAGCGTGGGCTTTCTGCGCTATTTTACGCCGCTGTCGTTTGTTGCTTCAGCCATTGCAGTGTATTTCGCTTCTAAAAAGCAGATAAGCAAGTTCAGTGCACTGCTAACGGTATTTTCCGGCTTGTGTTATGCGTTTCTTGCGACGGGTAGGACCTTTTTCCTGCTGATTTTTATCCTGATTGTCGTTCCGTTGGCGGTGAGTGGAAAAATCAAGGCGAAAACTATGGCGCTATTGGGCGCTTTGCTGATGAGTGTATTCTTTTTGATCGCCTGGTTGACGTCGAAAGGCACATCGGTAAACGCTTCATTCGGAGAAAACGTAGCCGGGTTTGTCGACAGTATGCAGAGCTATCTGGTTGCGCCTTTTGTGGCTTTATCCATGCTGTTCGACAAGCTGACCAACATGCACTACGGCGACTATTCTTTGCGTTTTGTGCTCAGTCTGCTTTCTTCGCAAGGCCTGACCGACCCGCCCGCGCCGATTGTGAAAGGCTATCAGTTTACGCCCATTCCTACCAACCTTTACACGGTTTATGAAGTTTATTTCAGGGATTTCGGTGTGTTCGGCTTTTTCATCCCGCTTATTTTCCTGCCGATGCATTGGATAATTTATAAAATGGCGAGATACAAGAATGATTTCTTTGTGATTATTTATGCCATATCGGTGTATCCTTTGCTCACCCAGATTCTGCAAGACCAATATATGACCTTGATTTCAACTTGGATTCAAATGGCACTGGCGTGTATTCTGTTGATTAAAAAAGACCGGCTCAGGTTGTAAGATTAATAAAGTAAATGCCTGTCTGAAAAGTGTGTAAGATTTTTCAGACAGGCA
>NZ_JH165159.1:102267-112483 GCF_000227765.1 Neisseria wadsworthii 9715 | reverse complement strand
GGCATTTTGTATCGGCGGCTATATTTTGAAATGCGTCCAAACCGGTTGGCAGATGTCCGGCAATTCGGGGCAGGTGCCCAGAATGCCGCCGCTGAAATCGCCGATGCGGTGGAAGTCGCTGCCAACGCTGGACAATAAGCCGTAACGCTGGGCGAGCAGGGCGTAATTTAAGCGGTCGTTTTTATCGCAGCTGCCGCTGTGTATTTCGATGGCGTGTCCGCCCAGCGCTTTGAATGTTTCAAACAGATTGCGCTTGGCTGTGGCGGAAAAACCGTAACGCATGGGATGGGCAATTGCAGCCAAGCCGCCGGCGCCGAGTATGGCGGCAACACTTTCTTCCAAACTTGCCCATTCGTGTTTAACCGAAGCGGACTTGCCTTCGCCCAGATATTTGGTAAATGCCTGCTGCTTATTTCTGACATGACCTTGAGTGATTAAAAATTCTGCCAGATGCGTGCGTGAAACCATTTCGGGGTTGGCGGCGAGCGCAAGTGCGCCTTCGTATGCGCCGCTTATGCCTTTTTTCGCCAGCTTGCCGGCGATGGCGGACAGTCTTTCCAGCCTGCCTTGCCGCACCCGGGCAAGCAGGTTTTGCAGGGCTGTGTCGTGCTCGTCGAAATCCAAGCCCACAATGTGCACGGTGCGGCCGCGCCAAGTTACGGAAATTTCTACGCCGTTGATGAAGCGGATGCCGAGCTTTTCAGCTTCGGCCTGTGCTTCGGCCAAGCCGCCTGTGTGGTCGTGGTCGGTGAGTGCCAACATGCTACAGCCGTTTTGCGCGGCCAGCCGAACCACTTCGGCAGGGCTTAATGCGCCGTCGGACACGGTAGAATGGCAGTGCAGGTCAATCATGTGGCTTTTCATCGGATTGTTGCGCGGCGCGGGCGGCTTTCAGGCGCTGCTGTTGCGCGTCGTAGGCGGCTTTTTCATTGTAATAAATCGTTTGGATGCAGGCTTCGCCGCATTCGCTGCCGCAGCATTCCCATTCTTCAGGCTTTACCGGCTCGGGCAAAAGGGGTTCAGACAGGCATTCCTGCTCAGGCTTCGGGGTCGTATCCATCACAAATCTCCAAAGTGCAGCCGTTGAATTCAATGGTTTCACCGCCCCGGATTTTGGCGGTTTTGCGCGTTTCCACCGCGCCGTTACGCAATACTTCGCCTGCGGCAATCAAGGCTTTAGCCTGCCCGCCGCTTTCTGCTAATCCGGCGAGTTTCAGTAAGTCACATAAAGGAATGTATTCGTCGTTTTCCAGATAGACGATTGCTTGCATGATGTTTTTTTCTTTAAAAAATAGACTTGCAGCTTCATGCTGCCTTTCAGACAGGCATATTTTACACGAATGTTTTTATTTAATCTTTTGAAACAAGCACAATGATACTTTCTTTAAGATACCGAATGCCTGTCTGAAAAAGCTGTCGGAGAATAATGCAGTGTCGATTTTCCATTGTTACAGTTATCTGATTTTTTCAGACAGGCATTGCTGTATTTCAACCCTGTTATAATATCCTTTTACGTTTCCCTCCATCTCACGCCATGACCGATCCCATCTACGTCCCCCTGCGCCTGCACACCGAGTTTTCAATTACCGACGGCACGGTGCGCATCAAAGATGCCGTGAAAAAAGCCGTTTCAGACGGCCTGCCTGCGCTGGGAGTGAGCGACCTGATGAACATGTTCGGCTTGGTAAAATTCTACAAAGCCTGCCGCGGCGCGGGCATCAAGCCGGTGGCGGCGGCGGACGTGTGGATTGAAAACCCTGCCGCGCCCGACAAACCGTTCCGCGCTATGTTCATTGTAAAAAACGACAGCGGCTACCTGCGCCTGAGCGAACTGCTCACCGCCGCCTATGTGGGCAAAGACCGCAACGTCGATCATGCCGAGCTGCGGCAGACGTGGCTGGCAGAAGGCGACAACAGCGGCCTGATTTGCTTATCGGGTGCGCATTACGGCGAAGTGGGTGTCAACTTGATCAACGGCCACCCCGACGCGGCCAAAGCGGCGGCGCAGAAATACGCGGCGTGGTTTCCCAATGCATTTTACCTCGAACTGCAACGCCTGCCCGAACGCCCGCAATGGGAAACTTCGGTATCCGGCAGCTTGGAAATCGCCGCGGAATTGGATTTGCCCGTAGTCGCCACCCATCCGACCCAGTTTCTCAACCAAGAAGATTTCAGCGCCCACGAAGCGCGGGTGTGCATTGCCGGCGGCTGGGTGCTGGCCGACAAAAAACGCCCGCACGAATTCACGCCTAGCCAATATTTCGCCTCGCCGGAGCAGATGGCCGAGCGTTTCGCCGACCTGCCCGAAGCATTGCAAAACACGGTAGAAATCGCCAAACGCTGCAACCTCACGCTCACGCTGGGCAAAAACTTTTTGCCGCTGTTCCCCACGCCCGACGGCATGTCGCTCGACGATTATCTGACCCAACTTTCCAACGAAGGCCTGCAAGAGCGCATGGTGCAGCTTTACCCCGACGAAGCGGAACGCGCCGAAAAAATGCCCGAATATCAGGCGCGCTTGGATTTTGAATTGGGCATCATCATCCAGATGGGCTTTCCAGGCTACTTCCTCATCGTACAAGACTTCATAAACTGGGCGAAAAACAACGGCTGCCCCGTGGGGCCGGGGCGCGGTTCGGGTGCAGGCTCGCTGGTGGCCTACGCGCTGAAAATTACCGACCTCGACCCGCTGAAATACGCGCTGCTGTTCGAGCGGTTCTTAAACCCCGAACGCGTTTCCATGCCCGACTTCGATATCGACTTCTGTCAAAGCAACCGCGGCCGCGTGATTGAATACGTGCGCGAAAAATACGGTGCCGATGCCGTGAGCCAGATTGTTACTTTCGGCACCATGTCGTCAAAAGCCGTCATCCGCGACGTGGGCCGCGTGCTGGAATTGCCGTTCGGCCTGTGCGACCGCTTGTCGAAACTGATTCCGCTCGAAGCCAACCGCCCCGTGAGCTTGGACAAAGCCATGGAAATGGAGCCGGAAATCAAAGAGCTGATTGAAAGCGAAGGCGCGGAAGACTTGATGGTGCTGGCGAAAAAGCTGGAAGACCTCACGCGCGGCCTCGGCATGCACGCGGGCGGCGTGTTGATTGCGCCGGGCAAAATTTCCGACTTCAGCCCCGTGTATCAGGCCGACGAATCCGCCTCGCCCGTGTCGATGTACGACAAAGGCGACGTGGAAGACGTGGGCTTGGTGAAATTCGACTTCTTGGGCTTGCGCAACCTCACCATTATCGAAATGGCGCAGGAAAACATTAAAAACACCGTCGGCGAAGAAATCGACGTAAACACCATTCCGCTCGACGACCAAGCCGCCTATAAGATTTTCCGCGATGCCAACACCACCGCCGTTTTCCAATTTGAATCGACCGGCATGAAGAAAATGCTGAAAACGGCGCACACCACCAAATTTGAAGAGTTGATCGCCTTCGTATCGCTCTACCGCCCCGGCCCGATGGACAACATTCCCGATTTCGTCGCCCGTATGAAGGGGCAGGCGTTTGAATACATCCACCCGCTGCTCGAGCCGGTGCTGGAGCCGACTTACGGCATCATGGTTTACCAAGAGCAGGTGATGCAGGCGGCGCAGGTTATCGGCGGTTATTCGCTCGGCGGTGCGGACTTATTGCGCCGCGCCATGGGTAAGAAAAAGCCCGAAGAAATGGTGAAACACCGCGAAATCTTCGCCAAAGGCGCGGAAGAAAAAAACATTTCCCGCAAAAAAGCCGACGAAATTTTCGACTACATGGAAAAATTCGCCGGCTACGGCTTCAACAAATCACACGCCGCCGCCTACGCACTGATTTCCTACCAAACCGCATGGCTGAAAGCGCATTATCCCGCCGAATTCATGGCCGCCACCATGTCGAGCGAGTTGGACAACACCGACCAGCTCAAACATTTCTACGACGACGCACGCGCCAACGGCATCTCGTTCCTGCCGCCCGACATCAACGAATCGGATTACCTGTTCACGCCGAATAACCAAAAACAAATCCGCTACGCCCTCGGTGCCGTCAAAGGCGTGGGCGAAGGCGCGGTCGAAGCCATCATGCAGGCACGCAAAGAGAGCGGCAAATTCAAAGACCTGCTCGATTTCTGCGAACGCGTCGACAAAGCCCACCTCAACAAACGCACGATAGAATCGCTGATACGCGCCGGCGCGTTCGACACCCTCAACACCAACCGCGCTATGCTGATCGCCAATATCGACTTAGCCATCAGCAACGCCGAACAAAAAGCCGCCAACGCCAATCAGGGCGGGCTGTTCGATTTTGCCGAAGACGCGATTGAAGCCGTGCAGTTGGTGGATGTTCCCGCTTGGGGAGAAGCGCAAAAGCTGGCGGAAGAAAAACAAGTGGTCGGTTTTTACCTTTCAGGCCACCCGTTCGGGCCATTTGCAAAAGAAGTGCGCCAGTTTGCGCCGGTTAAACTGAACAAACTCAAACCGCAGGAAAGTGTGCGGGTGGCGGGTTTTGCCACGGCTGTTCGTTCCATGATGGGCAAGCGCGGGCGGCTGGTGTTTGCAACATTGGAAGACCCTTCCGGCAGGGTGGAAGTGATGGTAACGGGGCAGGCTTTGGAGCTGGGGTCCGCCGAATTGAAAGCCGACCGGGTGTTGATTATGGAGTGCAAAGTCAGCCGCGACGATTATGGCAGCGAGGGTGGTTTGCGTATCATTGCCAATAGTGTGATGACATTGCAGCAGGCGCGTGAACGGTTTGCCCGCAATCTGACACTGCGTTTTAATCCCCAGCATGATATAGAAGCGGCAATAGCGGTTTTACAATCTTACCGGGCTGCCGATACACACGTACCAACCGTGCCGGTGCGCGTATTCTTCCGTAACGACGGGGCGCAAGGCGAACTGAATGTCGGCAGGCAATGGCATGTTACACCCAAAGCCGAATTGTTTGACCGGCTTACCGATATTTTAGGCGAATATCATTTGACGGTGGGTTGGTAGCAGTCTGTATAAACTTGGCAGAGAAAACAATGCCTGTCTGAAAAGCTTTAATTCCATGCTTTTCAGACAGGCATTTTGTTTGAAAACAGAGAAATATCAGTGGGATATAGTGAAATTATACGGTAATCGTAGAAAATAATGTATGACATTAAAGTAATTTCATTGTATTATTACATCTGATTAATTACCAAAGGTATCTGTAATTTAGTTGATTATTTCATGGTCTATAAACCCCATAGTTGTTTGCTTATTTATAATTCATACCGTTTATTTGGTTATGTACTCGTCATTGGTTGTTATGTGTTTATATTGCGGACGCAATATTTTTTGAACCTTTTGACGCATATCCCCTCAATAGACGAGTGCAAAATTTAATCAATTAAAGTAATGCTATTTGAATAAAAAGTAAATAACAAGTCATAAAAAAACAACACATAAGCCGATTATCGATTTTTTAAGCCGATTATCTTTAGTTTTGTAGTGAAATAATAACGGAAGTGTTGTACTATTTGGGAGCTTTGTAGATTATGAAATCAGAATCGACAACCATGAATAAGACCAATATAAAGGCTTTCGAATTAAGCCAAAATCACATTACAACTGATGAAAACATTCCATTTTTTACTGCTTTCGAGCCTGATCTGGGATTAAACATGCCGCAAGAAGGGCTGGAAGCAGTTGAAGCCATACCGGCTCCGAAGCCTGACGGTACGACATTATCGGGCAACGAGTATGCGGCTAATGAGCGGAATGCAGTCATGATTGACCTGCCGCAAGAGGCGGGGATAGAGGCAACAGAAATACAGGCGGCAGAAGCTGCCGGTTTTTCGCCTTATCCATGGCTGGCGGGCTTGGGCTTGGGCGGCGGGTTGATTGCAGGCCTTGCTTCTGCCGGCGGCTCCGGTTCCGACGGCAAAAATACTGATGCAGCAGATGGCGGCAAGCCTAGAGCTGCCGCAGCTATCCCCGACGGACCGGCAACAACCCCGTATGAAAGTGTTCTTGCTCAACCTCAAGCAGATATAGAGGCTCCTGAAAAGCGTCCAACTGATGAAGCAGTTAATCCACTAGGCGTGGAGGAGAGCAAGCAAGAAGCTGTAATTGCAGAGAAAACCATACAAGCAAATGCGCCGGAAGCACCGGCGTATCCGCAAGATGAGACAGGGCAGCCGGCTGCAGAGCCAATGGCAGAGCCGGCACCTGTCGAAGAAAAACCGCAAGAAGCGGTTCAACTTAATAACAATGAGAAGGAAGCGCCTGATTCTGTTGAGTGGAAACCGGAAACAGATTCAAGCAGCAAGCCTAGTGTTGCTGAAGAAGCTCAACCTAGCGGAAAAACCGAAGTGGTTGAGAGAACTTCTGATGAAGTAATACACAGTACGCTTCAAAACAACGAGAAGGTTGTTGTAGAACCTTCCATCAATGGCAGTGTAGCAATTGCTGCGTCAGAGGCGGAGGGCCTGGCCGGCAGCCCTGCCAACGCACAGAATGAAGGAAACTCAAATACTCTTGCTGGAATACCCAAAAAACAGGAGATCGATTTGACTAATACTGGCCCAAAAACAGTAACTACGAGTGCATTCGTAAGCAGCAATGTACCATCAGGCGCTTCATATACTGTTGTGAAAAATGCGGCGGAAGCAGCAAAAGCTGCCGCAGGCAACAGCGGTTTGAAGCATATTGTGATCAGCGACGGCGACCATCACACTTTGTTCACCAAAGGTGCGGGAGGAGACTACACGACGAAGTGGGGCTCCGGCACATGGGGCGCTACGTTTAAAGACAGTGTATCGGTTGCCGCCTTCCACAATGGCGGCGGCGACATCACTTCCGCATTGCAATCAGCCATCAACATCGCGGCTAAAAAAGGCTTGGGCGTGGAGATGCCCTCTAACGGCACTTTCGTTCTGAGCGGAAAAGGCGCCGTTGTTTTAGCGGGCACCGACTATGTAAGCGGCAATAATTCCACTTTGGTTTATAAGGGAATTACCAGCGGCTTCAAGAGCGGCATCACGCTTGCGAAAAACGTGAAAGATGTGGAGATCGAAGGTTTCAACTTCGATTTGCAGAATCTGGAAGGCGTGCGGGGGATTGCCGGCATCAACAGTAGCGGCGTTACCATTGAAAACAATAATTTTGTTAATGTGAAAAACAGAGCCATCAGTTTTGTCACGCAAGATGGCAACATTGATGATCTGACCATCAAAAACAATAATATTGTTTTGAAAGAGGGTGTGCAAAGCGATGCAAACTCCAACTATGCCATTGTTCTTTATAACCAGTCTGAGTCCAGCCTGTATTCAGGCAGCTTGACCAAGTGGCACGAATACCGCGGCGACAAGAAAATTGCCGACAACAAATACCAGATTACCGATGCGCTGATTACCGGCAACAAAATCACCGGCGGCTATTACGGCATCTCTTTCTCCGGGGTGAGCAACAGCACCATCAGCAATAATGTTATCAGCGAGAACATGCGTAATATTTCTATGCAAAACCGAAGCGATAACAACAAAGTGATCAATAACTACCTGACCGAAGGAAAATCTTCTGCGGTACATATCGCTTATATGTCGAACAACAACACGGTCAGCAAAAACATTGTTTCCAGCTCCAAAGCGAGCGGACAAGGTTTGTTGCAGGCTTACCAAGGCAGCCAAAACAACAAATTCACTCATAATGAAGTGAATATCACCAGCAAGCTCGGTACCGGCTGGATGCTTTATACCGGCACGGATTCCAACGGCACCGTGTTCAGCCACAATACCCTGAACGGCAACGTTAACCGTAAGGTGGTGGGTGTTGAGTCGATCTGGGACAGCAATTCCTCCAAAGGCGTAATTGGTGCATATATGCCGCGCCCGCTGACCCTTTACGATATTGTGACTAAGAAAAGCTATAACACCAATTACAACGGTGGTACCGGTGATTTGAACGATGTGCGCGTAACGGACAACATTATCGCCAGCAATGCCACCAATAAGCGGGTTTCCGTATTATTTATGGGTGCGGAAACTTCCAAAGGTCTGTATGGCAATGAGAACTTGGTAGGCGACATTAACAATTTGAAGTTTACCGGCAACCATGTGATGGGAGGCGGCTTCTATAAATTTGTTGACACACACACCAATGGCGCCGATATCAACGGATTTGTTAATAAGAGCAACGGTGATATGAAAGGCACGGTGCAGAGCTATGTAGGCTCCGCAGCCGATAACACCTATTTTGTCGATAACGTCAAAGACACCATTAAAGAATCTGCCAACGGCGGCAAAGACACGGTGTACAGCACTGTTGATTACAAATTGCCCGATAACGTAGAAAATCTGGTATTGCTCAATATCAAGTCTATTAACGGTACGGGTAATAATCTGGACAACATTATCAAAGGTAATGTAGGTGATAATAAACTCGATGGTGGCTTGGGTAATGACACATTGATCGGCGGCGAGGGCAGAGACATTCTGACCGGCGGCGGTGGTAATGACACCTTCCTGTTTAACGCCCAGTTAAACGGTGAGGTAGACAGAATTACCGACTTCACTTCCGGCAGCGACAAGCTCGGTTTAAGCACGCTGGTGTTCGGTGAATTGGAGGGCAATTGGTTTGCCCAGGCAAATGCCGTAACCGCAGAAACCCGCGTGATTCAAAACGGCAACAAGCTGTTTTATGATGCCGACGGCTCCGGTAAATACTTCAGCGCGGTGCAGTTTGCCGAGCTGGATGGTGTGGACTACGAATTAAGCGCTTCCAACTTCACCATTTATTAATGCCGGAAAGCAGCCGGTAAACCGAATGGTTTTATCATACCCAATATGATTTGATGATTCGGTTTGCCGGTTGGTTTAACGACAATGCCTGTCTGAAAACGTTTTTAAAGTTTTCAGACAGGCATTCTTAATTTGATTGGCTATATAATCCACACACATTGAATTTAATCAGAATCATCCATTATGCCTTCAACACCGCAGATATCCGCCAATGCGGCATCTCCACTTTATTTCGATGCACTGATTATCGGCGCAGGAGCTGCCGGTATGATGTGTGCCGCCCGCATCGGGCAGCACGGTAAAAGCGTGGCTTTATTGGATCACGCAGTCAAAATCGGTGAAAAAATCCGCATTTCCGGTGGCGGGCGCTGTAATTTTACCAACCGCAATCTCGATGGTGGCGACGGCTCGCCTTATTTCGTATCACAGCAGCCGCGCTTTGTGCGCCAAGCATTGTCGCGCTATACCAGCCGTGATTTTATTAATCTGGTCAAACGGCACGGTATTGCGTACCACGAAAAACACAAAGGACAGATGTTCTGCAACGGCAGCGCTGTTGAGATTATCTCCATGCTGAAAAGCGAATGTGGAAAAGGGCAGGTTCAGTGGTACACCGGCTGCCGTGTTGATTCCGTACATGTTTTTCAGACAGGCATCGCAAGGTTTGAGATACGCAGCAGCAGCGGCGTGTTTCATTGTGCCGATCTTGTGATTGCCACAGGCGGTTTGGCCGCGCCAGCTATCGGCGCCACGCCGTTTGGCTATGAGCTCGCCAAACAATTCGGCCACAGCATCGTGCCGCCCGAAGCCGCTTTGGTGCCTTTGCGTTTCGAGCATTGGGCGCAACACGGCTACCATACACTTTCCGGCATCGCCTTGCCTGTGCGCATCAGCACCGGCGAGGGGAAACGCGTCACCGTTTTCGATGAAGATTTACTGTTCCGCCACAAAGGCTTAAGCGGCCCGGCCATTTTGCAGATTTCCAGCTACTGGCAGCCCGGCCAAACCCTGCGTATTGACTTGTGCCCGAACACCGATCTGGCGCAAACTTTATGCGAGAGCAAAACCGGCCGTAAGATCCAGCTCAACACCGCGCTCAAACAACTTTGCCCCGAGTTGCCCGACAGATTGCTGGATTTCTGGCTGGCGCAAGAAGCATTCGCACCTTATGCCGCGCAGAAATGGGCCGACATACCCAATGCAGTTTTACAGAGGCTCGGACACAGCTTGAATAACTGGACATTGCTGCCCAGCGGTAGCGACGGCCACAAAAAAGCCGAAGTGACCCGCGGCGGTGTGAATGTAAAAGAAATCGATGCCAAAACCATGCAAAGCAAGTTGCAACCCGGCTTATATTTTATCGGCGAAGTGATGGACATCACCGGCTGGCTCGGCGGCTATAATTTTCAGTGGGCATGGTCGTCGGCAGTGTGCGCGGCGGAAGCGATTTGTGCGGAATGAGTATAAATAT
>NZ_JH165159.1:25299-101921 GCF_000227765.1 Neisseria wadsworthii 9715 | reverse complement strand
ATAGTCGGATACAGGTATCCGACCTACAACCCAAGCCTGATCATAACAGTAAGCGTTTGCAATGATAAAAATGCCTGTCTGAATATTTTCAGACAGGCATTTTGTTGTGTTGTAGCAAATAAACTTATTTTTTGTCATGCTCGGGCTTGACCCGAGCATCTCCTAAAATTACTGGAACTTGAGATATTCGGGTCACTTCTGAGTATGACGGCGTACTATTTTTAAGTTTATTTGTGATACAAACCATCAGTGCCTGATGGCTTTATCTGCAATATCCGTGCGGAACTGCATGCCGTCGAACGAGATGTGTTCAAGCGCTTGGTAGGCTTTGGCTTTGGCTTCGGCCACGTCGTTGCCCAAGCCGACTACGCATAACACGCGGCCGCCGTTGGTGAGGATTTCGCCGCCGTTGCCTTGGATGGTGCCGGCGTGGAACACTTTGCCGATGGCGTTAGCTTCATCCAAGCCGGAAATAGCGTCGCCTTTTTTCGGGCTTTCGGGGTAGTTTTGCGCGGCCAGCACCACGCCCACTGCGGTTTGCGGGCTCCATTCCGCTTCAACGCCGTCCAGTTTACGCTCAAGTGCGGCTTCGATTAAATCGACAAAATCGCTGTTGAGGCGGCTCATAATCGGTTGGGTTTCGGGGTCGCCGAAGCGGCAGTTGAACTCGATGGTGTAGGGCGCGCCGGTTTCGTCTATCATCAGGCCGGCGTAGAGGAAGCCGGTAAATTCGTTGCCGTCGGCTTTCATGCCGCGCACGGTGGGCAGGATGATTTCGTTCATCACGCTCGCATACACGGCATCGGTTACTACGGGCGCGGGGCTGTATGCGCCCATGCCGCCGGTGTTGGGGCCTTGATCGTTGTTTAACAGGCGCTTATGGTCTTGGCTGGTGGCCATCGGCAACACATGTTCTCCGTCAACCATCACGATAAAGCTGGCTTCTTCGCCTTGCAGGAAATCTTCAATTACCACGCGCGCGCCGGCGTTGCCCATTTTGTTGCCGAGCAGCATATCGTCGATGGCGGCGTGCGCTTCGTCCAAAGTCATCGCCACAATCACGCCTTTGCCTGCGGCCAGACCGTCGGCTTTAATCACAATCGGCGCGCCTTTTCGGTTTACATACTCATGCGCCTGTTCGGCTTGCTCGAAGGTTTGGTATTGCGCGGTGGGAATGCCGTGTTTTTTCATAAAGGCTTTGGCAAAGTCTTTCGAGCTTTCCAGTTGCGCGGCAGCGCGGGTGGGGCCGAACACGGGCAGGCCGGCGGCGCGGAAGTCGTCCACAATGCCGGCGGCCAGCGGCGCTTCGGGGCCGACCACGGTAAAGGCAATATGTTCGGCTTGGCAAAACGCGATTAAATCTTGATGCGCAGTTTTGTCGAGATTCTGCAATTTAGGCTCTTGCGCCGTGCCCGCGTTACCCGGGGCGACAAAAACGGTTTCCACTTTGGGCGATTGCGCCAGCTTCCAGGCCAGCGCATGTTCGCGCCCGCCGCTGCCGATAACGAGAAGTTTCATAGCTTTCCTTTGCGGTAAGGTTTCAGACAGGCATTATAGCGGATTTCGCGATATGCCTGTCTGAAAGCCCGCCGCTGCCGGAGGCATTTTATTCTTCTTTTTTATTATGCATTTTCTTAGCTAACTTAAGCATAGTTATCCTGGCTGTAAGCGATATCAGCGTGAAGCCTGCGCTAAGCAGCGCTGAGTTTAAGAAGCTGTATCCCGATGCAAAATAAAACATAAGAAACAACGCTATCAATACAATCGCAAACATTATTTGCTCGCCGGGTTTGAGTATGCTTTCTTTTGTATTCATATAAGCTCCAAAATAACATTTGATATTTAATCTGTTAAACAACCGGGCAAATGGAATGTTCCACATTTGCCCGGCTGGTTTTCAAAAATTTTCATTTAATATGTTTAAGGCCAATCTGCTTCAGCTCTATTAAGTTGAACCCTTTACCTGTGCGGAAGCCGCCAAACTATTAAGCAAAACATACACAACGAGGCCGTCTGAAACCGTCAAACCAGTTTCAGACGGCCTCAAAAGCGCGTACAATCACGCTATTTTTCCTATTGCATTTCAACGCCATGATTTACCCCAAAATCTATGATGTCATCGTGGTCGGCGGCGGGCACGCCGGCACCGAAGCCGCCCTTGCCGCCGCGCGCATGGGCGCGCAAACGCTGCTGCTCACACACAATATCGAAACCCTCGGCCAAATGTCGTGCAATCCGTCTATCGGCGGCATCGGCAAAGGCCACCTCGTGCGCGAACTCGACGCGCTCGGCGGTGCCATGGCGTTGGCTACCGATATGTCGGGCATCCAATTCCGCCGTCTGAACGCCAGCAAAGGTGCCGCCGTGCGCGCCACCCGCGCGCAGGCCGACCGCATTCTTTACAAAGCTGCCATCCGCGAAATGCTGGAAAACCAGCCTAATCTCGAGATTTTCCAGCAGGCGGTGGAAGACATCACCGTAGAAGGCGACCACGTTTCCGGCGTGATGACTGCCATGGGTGTCGAATTCAAAGCCCGCAGCGTCGTGCTCACCGCCGGCACTTTTCTGGCCGGAAAAATCCACATCGGCTTGGAAAACTATGCCGGCGGACGCGCAGGCGACCCCGCCGCACAAGGCTTGTCAGGCCGTCTGAAAGAACTGGCGCTGCCCGTCGCCCGCCTCAAAACCGGCACTCCGCCGCGCATCGACGGGCGCACCATCGACTTCTCCAAACTCACCGAGCAGCCCGGCGACACCCCCGTGCCCGTATTTTCCGTGCGCGGCAGCGCCGCCCTGCACCCGCGCCAAGTGTCGTGCTGGATTACCCACACCAACCAGCAAACCCACGATATCATCCGCTCCGGTTTCGACCGCAGCCCCATGTTTACCGGCAAAATCGAAGGTGTCGGCCCGCGCTACTGCCCCTCGATTGAAGACAAAATCAACCGCTTTGCCGACAAAGACAGCCATCAAATCTTCTTAGAACCCGAAGGCCTGACCACCAACGAATACTATCCGAACGGCATCTCCACCAGCTTGCCGTTCGACATCCAGTTCGCCCTCGTGCGCTCCATGAAAGGCTTGGAAAACGCCCACATTCTGCGCCCCGGTTACGCCATCGAATACGACTATTTCGACCCGCGCAACCTCAAAGCCAGCCTCGAAACCAAAACCATCAACGGCCTGTTTTTCGCCGGACAAATCAACGGCACCACCGGCTACGAAGAAGCCGCCGCACAAGGCCTGCTGGCAGGCGCGAATGCCGTGCAATACATCCGCGAACAAGAGCCGCTCACCCTGCGCCGCGAACAAGCCTACCTCGGCGTGTTGGTGGACGACTTAATCACCAAAGGCGTAAACGAGCCTTACCGCATGTTCACCAGCCGCGCCGAATACCGCCTGCAATTGCGGGAAGACAACGCCGATATGCGCCTCACCGAAGCCGGCTACAAAATCGGCCTCGTTACCGAGCAGCAGTGGCAGCAGTTCGACCAAAAACGCGAGCAAATCGAGCGCGAAATCCAACGCCTGCGCAGCACATGGTACACCCCCGCCAAACTGCCTGAGAGCGAACAAGAACGCGTGTTCGGCCAAAAACTTTCCCGCGAAGCCAGCCTGCACGACCTTCTGCGCCGCCCCAATATCGACTACGCCTCGCTGATGACTTTGGAAGGCGCACAGCCCGAACAATGCCTGTCTGAAAACGTGATCGAGCAGGTGGAAATCCAAGTGAAATATCAGGGCTATATCGAACGCCAAAACGAAGAAATCGAAGGCCGCCGCGATATCGAAACCCTGAAACTGCCGTCTGAAATCGATTACAGCAAAGTCAAAGGCTTGTCGGCGGAAGTGCAGCAGAAACTCAACCTCAACCGCCCCGAAACCGTAGGCCAAGCCTCGCGCATTTCCGGCGTAACCCCCGCCGCCGTCGCCTTGCTGATGGTGCATTTGAAGCGCGGGTTTAAGGATGCAAAGTAAAGTTAGCTTGAATTAAACGATGCCGTCTGAAATAAGCGGGCTACTGTGAATTCCTTTTGCAGAGGCTTCAGCTATTTCAGACGGCCTTTTTATGGAACAAAGGAGAACGAATTGGAACCAAAAACATTTGAATCGAGGGATGAATTCAACCGCAAACCTATTGCGCAAAACATTATTAGCCTGTTGTCTTCCGATATCGATATTTCACCGATGGTAATTGACGGTGGCTGGGGAACGGGTAAAACCGAATTTTGCCAAAAACTGATTGCTTTAATGAAACAGGAGCACCCTGATTATCAATTGATTTATGTGGATGCTTTCCGTTCCGACCATAGCGGCGAGCCATTATTGGCTTTGTTGGCACAGATTATTAAAGACTGCACACCTGAAGACCAAGCAAACGGTGAGCCATCGCCAAAACGTAAGGAGCTGACAAGAAAGTTTGCTAAGGGTGCAGGATTTGCATTCAAAACGGTTGCTAAAGCTGCGGCGGGGCATCTTTTAAAACAAAGTGTGGAAAACTTGGCAGCAGGGTGGCAGCAGGCTGTCGGCAATGAAACTGATTCAGATAAAGTAGCGGAGACCGTATCGGATACTATGGTTAAGCTATCCGATGAAGCCATTGATTCCACCGTAGAGATTTTATTAAAAGAGCAGATTGAAGCAGAGAAGAATTTAGAAACTTTAAGACAATGCCTGTCTGAATTTGCTAATGAAAAGCCCATCATTTTATTTGTTGATGAATTAGACCGCTGCCGCCCCGATTATGCGGTAGAAATGTTGGAAACCATCAAACATGTGTTTGATGTGGCCAATGTGCAAGTGGTTTTGGTAACGAATACCCAGCAGTTACGGGCTGCCATTAATCATCGATATGGTTTGGCAGTGGATTCGCAAAGATATTTGGATAAGTTTTTAAAATACAGTTTTACTTTGCCGGAAAAATCTTTAGACCAACATGACGAAAAGAATCAGGTTTTGGCATCTGTGAAATACTTTACCCGATTGGTACAGGCAAGCAGTATTCTTAATACGGGATTAAATCATCCCTCAAGTGGGGAAGTGATTTCTTTTGCAACATCCTTGGTTGGAAGGAACGCGTTATCGCTTCGTGAAGTGGAAACTTTTGTCCGTTATTTGGAAATTTACCATCGGTTAAGCAGAGGGTTAGCTTCTGATGCTATTACAGGTTATCAATTCTTAAGGATTACCGGCGTATTTTTATTTTGCTTCAAGCCGGATATAAAAGAATCACTGATTAGAGATAAAGCTGATGGCAGACAGATTGCTGAGCAGGTACTTGGTTTTGTGCCTGGTTCTAGCATTGACTGGCACGATATTTCCTCTTGCATAGACATTATTGCTCATAATTTATCTTATCATCCGTTAATTAATAAAGGTGATAAGGAGTGGGAAATGTGGATGAACCACATGTTTAGTGGAACAGCGAATATTCCAGAAAATATGTTTAACCTTGTTAAAGAAGCCATCAGATATTTGCAGCTCAGCAAAATAGAAAGCTGAAAGAAGAAAACCCGGTTTTAATAATTTCATTCACTAATATTGTATGGATAATTATATAAAAATGCCTGTCTGTAAAATTTTTCAGACAGGCATTTTTATTTCGATACAAACTATTTCCTTACTATTACCGTTCCCGCCATTTTGTCATGCCAACCTTGCTTGCGTTTATCAAAAGCTACCCAGATCAGGCCTAAGAACAAAGGCAGAATGGCGATAAAATAGCCTATGTAGCGGATAATGGATTGGCGTAAATCAATATCCTCGCCTGTTTTTGCATCCACTACTTTCAAAGCCAACAGCATTTTTCCAGGCGTGGCGGCAAACTTGTTCCAGAAAAACAGAGTAAAGATGGCGGGAAAAATGTGATTTAGGAAGGTATCCCAGAAACCAAACGAATATCGTATTTCGTCGCTCACGGCAAAATAAGCGTCACCATAAATCAGATACATTAAAGGTAGGATCACGATCATTAAAATGATGGTATCAATAATCACAGCAACCGTACGAATCCAAAAACCTGCATAGTTCATTTAACTTTCCTCCTGAAATTGGTTGGCTTTTTTCATTATCAAATCAATCGTTTCTTTGAGTCAACAAGGCATTTAAAAAAACAAAACCAATCTTGTATTACAAATATACAAACACACCGTAAAGAACAAAACCAAATAAAAAATAATTAATAAATATAATCAAAATAGCACTTTGTTAAAAACATTTTAAATATTTTAAAATTTTCAATTATTTAGTTATTTTGTTTAAAGTTAATTAATTTGCGTAAAGATAATTACTTGCCCAATCAAAATATCCCCAAAATGTCTGCCTGAAAACAAGCTGCACGAGTTTCTGCGAAGCTCAAACTTTCAGACAGGCATTCCTGTTTGCCACAATGAAAGCCGCCTAAATTTAGATCAGGCGGCTTGTTTAATGTTGATGGCTTAGTGGCCATACCGTTATGCTCGGATTTGACCCGAATATCTCGCATTGCGTTAATGTTAGGAGATACCCGGGTCAAGCCCGAGTATGATGGATGTTATTTTTCAGGTAATCCTCAAAATAAAGCCGTGATAATTAAAAATGGTCATGCGGCTGCACGGCTTCTACCGCTCCGGTTTTTGCGTTGACTTTCACATATTGTTTTTGGCCCTTGTTTACGGTTTCCACTTTGTAAAACACTTCGCCGGCCTTGTGTTTCAGGTCGGCTTCTTTGGCGTGGCCGCCGGTTTTAGCCAAAGCGGCTGTAACGGCTTGTTTGAGGGAAACGGCAGGTTGTGCGGCGGATTGGTTGTAATGGGGGGTGGTTTTTTCAGCCAGGATGTTGCCGTTGGCGGCGTCTATTTTGATTTCGTGTTTTTGGCCGTTGGCGATGATGTCGACTTCGTAGTAGCTGCTGATGTTTTTGTGCTCGAAGTTCACTTCTTCGGCATAGCCTTTTACTTTTTTGGATGCGATATCAATGGCTTGCTGAGCGGAAATTTTGCTTTGCGCCAAAGCGGCGTGTTTGGGTGAAACATATGCGTCGGCTGCTACGGCGCCGGTGGAAGCGGTGGCAAGAATTAGGGCGGTGGCTACGGCCAGTTTTTTTGTTGTGTTAAACATTGATTTATTCCTTTCACGTTTTTCATGCCGCTATATTGCAGGCTGATATTTAGTGGGAAATTAGGGATAATGTTAATTTTTTGTAATGTATGATAGTTAAACCACTTACATAGTAACAGTGCCGTCATACTCGAGCTTGACCCCAGTATAACGAGTGTACTATTTTTCAATTGATGCACTATAGCGAATGCCTGTCTGAAAGGAATGATTTTCAGACAGGCATTTCGATAAATAGTGCTTTATTTTTTGTCTTCTTCTATAAAGCCTTCAAACTTGCGGTCGATTTCGGGCACGTTGTTGACTTCTTTCATCGCGTCGCTCACGGTTTGGGTGATCGGGTTGATGCCGCTTTGTTCGCGCACGATTTCTTTCTGCCGCTCGGTTAGCGGCTCGTGCACTTCGGTGGCTTCTTCTTCGCGCCGGCGCTCGGCTTCTTCAAAGCTTTCATAGGGTTGTGGTTTGATTTTGCTCAGATCCACATCGTCTTTTTTAAACAGGCTCATGGTAAAGCTCCTCTTGGTTGTGGAATGAATACCATACAGCATTTTATGTATATTGGCTATCGTATGCCTGTCTGAAATGCTGTTCAGACAGGCATTGTGTTTTACAAGCGTTTTGGCTTTATGTTTTAATCGTTTGAAATTAAACCGCTGTTTAGGAGCCGCATGATCATGATTTCCGTTGCCGATATGGCTGCCGCCGTGCGCCGCCGCAACCCTTTGGTTCACAACATTACCAACTATGTCGCTGCGCCTTTTCAGGCCAATGCTTTGAGCGCGGTGGGGGCGTCGCCGATTATGGCCGACGCGGTTGAAGAAGCGGCAGAAATGACCGGCCTTGCCGATGCGCTGGTTATCAACCTCGGCACACTCAACCGATACACCATTGCCGCCATGCAGCTTTCCATGCAGGCTGCGGCAGACAAAGGCATTCCGGTGGTGTTCGACCCCGTAGGCGTGGGGGCGACGGCGTTTCGCCGAGAAACCGCGCTATCGCTGCTGGCGCAATATCCGGTAAACATCATTCGCGCCAATGCCGGAGAAATCGCCGAGCTTATCGGCGTGGCGCATCAAAACAAAGGCATTGATGCGGGCAGTGCGCCCAAGCAGGCGCTGGAGCTTGCCCGTCAGGCTGCCGAACGCTACCGCTGCACCATCGCCATGACCGGCGCTACCGACTACATTACCAATGGCACCGAAACCTACGCCTGCCGCAACGGCCACCCGATGATGGCGGCATTGGTGGGTACGGGCTGCACATCTTCATCCGTTACGGCTGCTTTTGCTGCTACTCATCCCGAAAACTTGACTGCCGCTGCGGCCGCCGCGCTTGCATATTACGGTTTGTGCGGCCAAACTACTGCCGCTGCCGCACGCGGCCCGGGCAGTTTACAAGCCGAATTGCTGGATGCTTTATATACCTTGCCCGAATCGGCTATCCGGCAAGGCTGCCTGCTGGAAGCTTTATCGTAAGCTTTATATAACTATAACCTGTCATGCTCGGGGATAGCCCGAGCATCTTGCAATATTACCGAACATCAAGATACTCGGGTCAAGCCCGAGTATGACGGTAAGCTTACACTGTAAGCGGTTGAACTATTATGAAGTTTGCAAATGCCTGTCTGAAAAATAAATCTTTTTCAGACAGGCATTTGCAAGCATCCGTGCTTTATGTTTTAATCGGCCTTAAGAAACAGGGGTGCTGCCCGAATAAGGCGGCTGAGAGTTACCCTTTTACCCGAACAAGATAATACTTGCGTGGGGAGTTTTCAGCGAAGCTGCTTTTCAGACAGGCATAAATCAAACCAATGCCTACCTGAAAACCCAACACACCGCTCCTGTTTCATCCCCCAACCGAGAAACAGGAGCATTTTTATGGCCACCAAAACCACTGGCAACGAAGCCAAGCAACTCGACCAGCTTTCCCACGACTTAGGCATTCAGTTTGCCTATCCGAATTCCACCAAAATCTATCTGCAAGGCAGCCGCGACGACATCCGCGTGCCGCTGCGCGAAATCGCCCAAGACGACACCGTAACCGACAAAGGCCGCGAGCCGAACCCGCCGATTCCGGTATACGACACCAGCGGCGTGTACGGCGACCCGTCGGCCAAAATCGACCTCAAACAAGGCTTGCCCGATGTGCGCGGCGCATGGATAAACGAGCGCGGCGACACCGAAATCCTGCCTGGTTTGTCGAGCGAATACGGCCTCGAACGCGCTCACGACCCGAAAACCGCCCATCTGCGCTTCAATCAAATCACCCAGCCGCGCCGCGCCAAAGCGGGTAAAAACGTTACCCAGATGCATTATGCAAGACTAGGCATCATCACGCCGGAGATGGAATTTGTCGCCATTCGCGAGCGTATGAAAATGGAAGAAATCTGGCGCGACCCCCGTTATGCCAAAATCATCAAACAGCACGCGGGCGAATCGTTCGGCGCAAACCTGCCCACCCATCCCGACCAAATCACGCCCGAGTTTGTGCGCAGCGAAATCGCCGCCGGCCGCGCGATTATTCCTGCCAACATCAACCACCCCGAGTTGGAGCCGATGATTATCGGCCGCAACTTCCGCGTGAAAATCAACGGCAACTTGGGCAATTCGGCGGTTACTTCCTCGCTCACCGAAGAAGTGGAAAAAATGGTGTGGTCGCTGCGCTGGGGTGCCGATACGATTATGGATTTGTCCACCGGCGCGCATATTCACGAAACGCGCGAATGGATTATCCGCAACGCGCCCGTGCCCATCGGCACCGTGCCGATTTATCAGGCTTTGGAAAAAACCGGCGGCATCGCCGAAGACCTGACGTGGGATTTGTTCCGTGACACCTTAATCGAGCAGGCAGAGCAAGGCGTAGATTATTTCACCATCCATGCGGGCGTGCTGCTGCGCTATGTGCCGCTGACTGCCGAGCGCATCACCGGCATCGTGTCGCGCGGCGGTTCGATTATGGCGAAGTGGTGTTTGGCGCACCATCAGGAAAACTTCCTCTACACCCATTTCGACGAAATCTGCGAAATCATGAAGGCTTACGACGTGTCGTTCAGCCTCGGCGACGGCCTGCGCCCCGGCTGCATTGCCGATTCCAACGATGCCGCGCAGTTCGGCGAATTGCACACGCTGGGCGAACTGACCGCCAAAGCGTGGAAGCACGACGTGCAAGTGATGATCGAAGGCCCCGGCCATGTGCCGCTGCAACGCGTGAAACAAAATATGACCGAAGAGCTGCAACACTGCTTTGAAGCGCCCTTCTACACGCTCGGCCCATTGGTGACCGATATCGCCCCCGGCTACGACCACATCACTTCGGGCATCGGCGCGGCAAATATCGGCTGGTACGGCACCGCCATGCTCTGCTACGTTACCCCGAAAGAGCATTTGGGCCTGCCCGACAAAGAAGACGTGCGCACCGGCATCATTACTTACAAACTGGCCGCCCACGCCGCCGACCTGGCTAAAGGCTGGCCGGGTGCGCAGTTGCGCGACAACGCCTTATCGAAAGCCCGCTTTGAATTCCGCTGGCGCGACCAGTTCCGCCTCGGCCTCGACCCCGAACGCGCCGAAAGCTACCACGACCAAACCCTGCCGGCGGAAGGCGCAAAAATTGCCCACTTCTGCTCAATGTGCGGCCCCAAATTCTGCTCAATGAAAATCACGCAGGAAGTGCGCGACTACGCCGCCGCGCAAAAAGGCATGGAAGAAAAAGCGATTGAGTTTATGAAGAAAGGTGCTGAGATTTACAGCTAAGCAGCATAAATAAGCAAGCAAATGCCTGTCTGAAAACGAGCAACATGAGTTTTCAGACAGGCATTTTGTTTTTCCAGCCGCTTTGTTATGGTTAATCCACGTACATAATAACGATATCGTCATACTCGGGCTTGACCCGAGTATCTTGAGTTCCGGTAAGCCTAGGAGATACTCAGGTCAAGCCCGAGTATGACGAGTGTACTATTTTTCAGTTGATTCACCATACCGCCAAGTTTGCGGCTTGCTGCCTTGTATCAAACATAAGTTTATCTGCTATATATACTAATTTTTATTTGATTAAGTATATGTCGGTTTCCTAATGCAATGCCTGTCTGAACAACCACTTTGTTCAGACAGGCATTCTTATCATTTGCTACCATACTCAATCTTCAGCAATCTATTGCCTACAAACCCAGCTCCCAGGTGTTTTGGATTGGAATATTGCAAAATCCGTTTTGCGTGCGCTCGTAGTGCTCAAAAATATAGGCGACGATTTCGTCTTCGTCGTCCATCAACCGGATTAAATCCATATCTTCGGGGCTAATCATGCCGTTGGCAAGCAACTGCGCTTTTACCCAATCAATCAGGCCGCGCCAAAAGGTTTCGCCTACCAGAATAATCGGGCGGGCGGGTGTTTTGCCGGTTTGCACGAGCGTGAGGCTTTCAAACAGTTCGTCCAGCGTGCCGAAGCCGCCGGGCATGGTTACATAGGCCACGGCGTGTTTGACGAACATAACTTTACGCGGGAAAAAATGCTGAAAAGTCACGGAAAGGTCTTGGTAAGGGTTGGCGGTCTGCTCGTGCGGCAGCGTGATGTTAAGGCCGACCGCGGGGCTTTTGCCTGCAAACGCGCCTTTGTTGGCGGCTTCCATAATGCCCGGCCCGCCGCCGGAAATCACGGAAAAGCCGACATCGGAAAGTTTGCGGGCGAGCCGTTCGGTAAACAGGTAATCGGGATGGTCGGCCGGAGTGCGTGCGCTGCCGTAGATGCTCACGGCAGGCTGGATGGCACGCAGCTCTTCGCCGGCTTCCACAAATTCCGACATGATTTTGAGCAAGTGGTAAGACTCGCGTGCGCGGATGTCGGAACGGGCATCTTCGGGAAGGGAAGGAAAAGGGAGTTTGCTGTTAAGGCTCATGATGTGTTTTGTTTAAGGTTTTGAGTGTTGGAATATACCATAAAGGGCAAACCGGGCAATGCCTGTCTGAAAAGCTGCGGCAAGGCCTACAAGCCCAAAGCATCGGCATGAAATTCAATATGCACGTCAATAAAGCTGGCGATAAAGAAATAGCTGTGGTCATAACCTTTGCGCATATTAAATTGAACATTAAAGCCCTGATTGCGTGCGGCGGCCACGAATTTTTCCGGTTGCAGCTCTTCGGGGTAGAAATCGTCGGCATCGCCTTGATCAATCAGAATCGGCAGTTTCTTTTCGGCATGTTTAACCAATTCCGTGCTGTCGTATTGCGCCCATGTTGCCGGGTTGCCGCCCAGATAGGCCGTAAATGCTTTTTGTCCCAAAGGCGTTTCACTCGGATTCACAATCGGCGCAAAAGCAGAAACGGCAGCATAACGCCCCGGATTTTTCAAGGCAATCTGCAAAGCGCCGTGCCCGCCCATGCTGTGGCCGAAGATGCTGCGTTGGTCGGTTACGGGGAAGTTGGCTTCAACCAGAGCAGGCAGCTCGTGTGCTATATAGTCATACATCCGGTAATGCGCTGCCCACGGTGCCTCGGTGGCATTAACATAAAAGCCGGCGCCTTGCCCTAAGTCATAGCTTTCATCATCGGCCGCCTGAGTGCCGCGCGGCGACGTGTCCGGTATCACCAGCGCGATGCCCCATTGCGCCGCAAAACGCTGCGCGCCGGCTTTGACGGCAAAGTTTTCATCCGTGCAAGTCAGGCCGGAGAGCCAATATAAAACGGGCACTCGATAACCTTGCAACGCCTGCGGAGGCAAATAGATGGCGAAAGTCATCTCACATTGCGTGCTCTCGGAAAAATGGCGATAACGCTCGTGATGGCCGTTGAACATTTTATTGCGGGAAATTAAGGTTAAATCGCTCATTGTTTATGCTTTTCTATCTTTAATATTGTCCAAATGGAAAATGCCTGTCTGAAAACAGCTGTGTGAGGCCAAGCTAAAGGTTTTTCAGACAGGCATTTTATCAATTTGACGAAAGTCGGAAGCGGTTACTTTACACACACCGGAACACGAACGGTATCAATTGTGCCACTTGAATAATTCATTGAGGGCTTGAGTTTCCAACGCACTTTTTTACACTTACCCTTATTAGCCGTTTTAGCTTGCTGCACAGCGGCCTTTTGTTTTTGTCCGTGCTGCGTATTGACTACTCCGCCACCTTGGCGATCTAAAGAATAATTATAAACATGACGCAGCCCTGCCAGACGCTCGGGAGATCCTTCTACAGCTTCTTGCTGCACTCGCAATACTGCGCGTTTTTCCGAAACACGGCCACTAATTTGATAGACTAGAGGGCCGTCATAAGCGCTGCCATTCACATTTCCGTTCGGATCTATTGTGAGTCTGACTTCTTCATCTTGACCCCGCCATCCTCCATTGGTTTGAAGTTTTCCCAACACTGAAATCACAAGTTGATTATCCCGAGGACCATGTTCAGATAATTTAAATTCAGCACCTGACCGGGTAAATGCCAATTTAGCCGGTACTTTTGGTTTTATTTTGCTAGACACAGGACTAGCCTGCAAAATTGTTGCCGTGCGAATACCACTATAAGTAGCTCCCTGCTTGACCAATGTATCTAAAAGACTATTATTACTTAGAGTAGTATTACTTGGAGCAGCATGAGTAGACTTCATAAATGCTATTAGAACGAAACCACACATCACTACCGATGGTACTCTATTTTTTTTTGAAAAGTCATATTAAAACTAAACATGGTTTTTCCTCTTGAAAGTTTGTATTGTGTGCTACCGACTAACGGTCATCTTTTGAATTCCAAAAGCATATCAGATTCACTTGGTGTTTATATACTGAATTTTTTTCATGAAAATAATTGGATTGAATAAATTGGTCACTTTTTATCAAAATTACACTTATTTTCAGGGAAAGGCATTTATTTATGCCTATCTTTCTCAATCCAATGGAGCATTGCCCATTGCCGGCATGAAACCGACTTTTACATTCAAACACTGTCGGGTAAACAGCAATGTCAAATGGATGTATCAATACCGGCAAAATGAAGTCGGGTTGTCATTAGTGAAAATGTTTTAAAGCATCGATTAAGCTATAGCAAATAAACATGCCTGTCTGAAAGTTTTTCAGACAGGCATGTATTCAAACCGCCTCGAACCCCGCACCGGCATAAACCACGGAAACCAGCACGCAATCTTGCGTTCCCGTATTCTGCACGCCGTGTATCAGGCCCGAATCAATCACGATGCTTTCGCCCGCACTGATTATCCGGCGGCTGTTTGCATCATCCAGCAATTCGGCATGCCCCTGCAAAACCACCCAAATATCCTGCCCTTGCGGATGGCGGTGTGCAGGCAGTTTGCCGCCGGGAGGAATTTGCCACAGAACCATATTCATCTGCCGCCCTTCATGCAAAACCGTGCGGACGGATTCGGCGGGGCGGTCGGTCAGATAGTCGGCGAAACGGATAATATCGGGGATATTCACAACGCGGCCTCCTACGGACTTTTTCAGACGGCCTAAGCTTTTAGGCCGTCTGAAAATATAAGTCATTGATTAAAATCATCAACTAAAACCGTTTATTGCATCAACACCGAAGTCATGCTCAACGAACCGCCGACGATTTCATCATTGAATAACTGCACTTCGTCATTATCGTCACGCAACGCCATAATGTAGAGCAGCGGCAGATAATGTTCGGGTGTGGGCGCGGATAGTGCAGCAGCTTCGCCTAAGCGCGGGTAGTGAATCAGGGTTTCCGTGTCATGATGCAAAATGGCTTGGTTGATGTTGCGGCGGAAAGTTTCCGCCCATTCGTAAGCCGCGCCCGGCTGGCGGATATGTGCAAAACTGATGGTGCGCAGGTTATGAACGATATTGCCGCTGCCGACAATCAACACGCCTTGCTCGCGCAAAGGCTTGAGCTTTTGCGCCAATGTAAAATGCCATTCGGCGGGTCGGTGGCGGTTCAGACTCAGTTGCACCACGGGAATATCGGCATCGGGATAAAGATGCTTGAGTACGCTCCAAGTGCCGTGATCAAATCCCCGTCTGTTATCTACAGATACCGGCTCGGGGTCGAGCAAACGCTGCACTTCAGCGGCCAGTTCGGGGCTGCCGGGAGCCGGGTATTGCACTTGGTTCAGCTCTTCGGGAAAGCCGTAAAAATCATATATCATGCCCGGTGTGTTGCTGCCGGATACTTGCAGGGCATCGCTGTACCAATGTGCGGAAATCATCAATATGGCGCGGGGCTTGGGAAACTGCACAGCCACTTGCCGGAAGCCTCGGTTAAACGGATTATCCGCTTCAATGGCGTTCATCGGGCTGCCATGGCCGAGAAATAAGGCGGGTGTTTTGTTCATAAGGCCGTATGAAAAATGTTTTGAAACAGTCTTGGTTTATTTTGAAATCACAAGCTAATCGGCTTGGCTATCGTTAAACCACTTGTTCAATAACAATGCCTGTCTGAAACGGATTGGGTTCCAGCTTTACAGAACCGCGCGTTGTTCGTTTTCAGACAGGCATAATCAATTGAACAGCTTACAGGCCGAATACTTTCAGGCGGTCTTCCAGCGGTTCAAACGTTTTTCCACCGGCGGGTGCTTCAATGCCGCCGAATACCATTTGCGCGCGTAATGTCCAGTTGGCGGGAATCGACCATTCTTGGGCAACGGCGTGGTCAATCAGCGGGTTGTAGTGTTGCAGGTTGGCGCCGATACCGGCTGCGGCCAGCGTGGTCCACACGGCATATTGGTGCATGGCGTCGGTGTGCTCCGACCAAACGGGGAAATTGTCGGCATAGCTGGGGAAGCGTTCCTGCAAGCCTTTCACCACGTTTTGGTCTTCGAAAAACAGCACCGAACCGGCTGCGGCTTTAAAACCATCCAGCTTTTGCTTGGTCGGCTCGAATTTGTCGGCGGGCACGATGGCGCGCAAAGCTTCTTCGGTAAGCTGCCACAGCTTTTCATGATCTGCGCCGAACAGCACCACCACGCGGGTAGATTGCGAGTTGAAGGCAGAAGGCGTGTGCAGCACGGCGTGTTGGATGATGTCCATTACCTCTATGACAGGCACAGGCAGGTTTTTGTTTAAAGCATAAACGGAACGGCGGGTTGCCGCGGCTTTTTGGAGTGTTTGGTAAGTCATGGTATTTTCCTTTATAGAGATAAATATAGGGAAGATTGATGGTTCAGACAGGCATTATGCTTTTTTGTTCAATTGATTATCCAGCGCCCAAGCGCCGCCTCCTGCCGCTGAGAGATACAGGAAAATAAAGCAGAATAGAGCCGCCGCTTCACCATTGTTCATCAGCGGGAATAAAGGCGTTTTGGCAGCGTGGAACATAAAATAAGCCACCGCCATCATGCCGGACAATACAAACGCCACAGTGCGGGTAAACAAACCCAGCAGCAGTAACGCGCCGCCGAACACTTCAAGCACGCCGGCCAAGCCTAATAGCGACATCAATTGCAAGCCGTCAAAACGCTCGATATGCGGCAGCGCAAACAGTTTCGCCGTGCCGTGCAGCATAAACATATAGGCCGAAGTGATGCGCAGCACCGACAGCAAAATGGGTTGGAAACGGGCAAAGTTGTTGTGTGAAGCGGTCATTTTAATTACTCGGGTTATTGATTTACGGTGTGCAGTATAGAAGTTTCTTGTTTGTAGATATATACTTATTTTATTGAATAACCGTTTCCTATTAAGAAATCATGGATACCCTGTTCAGCCTAAAAGTTTTCCGCCAAGTGGTTGAGAAAGGCAGCTTTACCCGTGCCGCCGAGCATCTCGGCATTTCCAACGCCATGGCCAGCAAACATGTCAGCCATTTGGAAAATACCCTCCAAGCCAAACTGCTGCACCGCAACAGCCGCAACTTGCACCTAACCGAAACCGGAGAAGCTTACTACCGCCAATGCTGCCACGCCCTCGAAACCCTCGAAACCGCTGCCCAAAAAGCCGCCGGCGTTACCGAAAAACCACAAGGCATTTTGCGCATCACCATGCCGCAATGGTTTGCCAACCCGCGCATCAGCCGCTGGATCAGTGAATACAAACAGCTTTATCCCGAAGTGTCGCTTGATTTGGTGCTCACCAACCGCCGCACCGACCTCATCGCCGAAGGCTTCGACCTTGCCTTGCGCGTTTCTAGAGTTCCCCACCCCTCGCTGATTGTCAAGCCATTAGCCGATATCGAATTTCTTCTGCTTGCCTCGCCGGATTACCTGCGGCGAAACGGCGTTCCGCAAACCCCTGAAGAAGCGGCACAACACACTGCCGTGTTGCCTTCCTACACCGACATGAGCCGCATCGAAATCCAACATAAATCCAGCGGTGAACGCAGCCTGCTCGAATTAACTTCTACCATACACAGCGACAGCACGCTCATGGTCGGCAGCCTGATCCGGGCGGGCTGCGGCATCGGCTTTCAGCCCGAATGGTGTGTGGACGAGGACTTAACCACCGGCAAAGTCGTGAGCCTGCTGCCGGAATACCGTTTCGTTACCTCGAAACTCTACGCCGCTTATGTTGACCGCGCGTTTTTAAGTGCTAAGGTGAGGAGTTTTATTGATTTTTTGAGTGGGAAGGTTGAAATGCCTGTCTGAAAACCGGCTTAGTGGAAATAGGGCGCAGCCTGTTTTTATATTGTATGCAGATTTGCGGCCCAATTTGTCAGCTTTTTTGTGAAGGATTATCTTGGCTTAGCAGTTTTTGCTATAGTTCAACCACTTTCATAGTAACAGCGCCGTCATACTCAGGCTTGCCCCGAGTATGTTGAGTTTCAGTCATGTCGGGAGATGCTTGCGTCAAACCCGAGTATGACGTGTGTACTTTTTCTTAAGTTTATTTGCTATACCATTCTGAGTAAGGATGTTTGCTCAGATAAGCGTTTGTGTATTTTCCGTCGGATGTGATTTCTTCGCCGAGCCAATCGGGTTTGGGAAAAGGGGTGTCTTCCGAAGGCAGCTCTAATTCGGCCACAATCAGCGGGGCATTTTCTCCGAAATATTCGTCTATCTCAAAAGTAAAGCCTTCATACACTACTTCGTGGCGGCTCTTTTCCAGTTTGAACGGACACATTGTATCCATCATTGTTTGGGCGTCGGCCAGTGGAATTTCATATTCAAATTCGCTGCGGGTAATATCGGAAATATAACCTTTCAGCGTTAGCCATGCTTGATTTCCGATAATGCGTACGCGGATTGTGCGTTCTTTTTCAACGCTTAAATAGCCTTGGCTCATCAGTTTGGGTTCGGAGGCTGTGGCTTTCCAATGATCGTTTCTAATCAAAAAGCGGCGCTCTGTTTCGATATTACTCATGGTTTTCCTTGTTTGAATCGGCTGTTAGAAAGGCTTGAATACCACTAAATAAAGCGCGGCAATCATTAATATCACGGGAATCTCGTTGAAAAAGCGATACCATTTATGACTGTGGCGGTTTGCTTTTGTGCGGAAGGCGCGCAAAAGCACCCAGCAGTAAACATGATAGACGGCCAGCAGAAACCCGATGGATGTTTTCGCATGTACCCAGCCGTTGGCCCACCAATTAACGGTAAAAGGCACAATGATACCGCTAAGCAAGGCGCCTATGCCCAGCGGTGTCATGAACTTAAACAGTTTTTCTGCCATGACCATTAGTCGTTCATATTCGTTACTTTCCGGCGCCGCCATTGCCAGATTTACATAAATGCGGGGGAGGTAAAACAGTCCGGCAAACCAGGAAATAATGAAGAAGATATGGATGAATTTAAACCAGAGATACATTTTCAGACAGGCGTTGGAAGAAAACCGCATTATATCGTTAAAGTTTGTTGTAAGCAGCACGGCAGCCGGTTAAGTTTGTTAGAATGCCCTCCGCATTATTGATTATGCTAAACGAAGGAAAACGAAATGATCGGACAATTTGAAATCCACGGCGGTGTGAAAAAATCGCTGCAAGAATATCTTGACGGTAAAGGCATCGACCTGCAACAGGCGATGGATGCCGAGGAAACCAATAAGGAAGTGGCGGCCATTATTCATGCCGGTTTGCCGGCCATGGTGCGCAAAATTTATTCGCTGTCGAAAATGGAAACTTTTTTCTGGGAAAAGAAGGATTTGATGGTTGAATTTGTGGCGCAGCGTTTGGCTGCGGCAGAAAAAAAGCCCAAAGGCAGCAAAAACACCAATAAGAAAAAACGTTAAACCGTGCGATGAACAATGCCTGTCTGAAAAGGTGTTTTCAGACAGGCATTGTTGCCATTAAGGTAATTTGATTGACTATAGCGGATCAACTTAAAAATAATACACCCGTCATACTCGAGCCAAGCCCGAGTATGACGGGGCTGTTATTATGTAAGTGGTTTAACTATATAGCTATAAATGCAGCGCGCTCAAAACACGCGTGCTCCAATGATTCCAACGGTAAGTAAACAACGCATAAGTTTCCTGCATCAGAAACCGGCGGCGCTTTTCGCTTTCTGTAAAGCGGCTGGTCGGAGTGGCGGATGTGGCGGCATTGATGCCCAAATCATGCGCCATTGTGCGTGCGCGAGCCAGATGGTAGGGGTCGCTCACGAGAATAACGGTGTCGATATCGTTGTCGCGCAAGAGCTTGCGGATGTTTTGCAAGTTTTGAAACGTATCGCGCGAAGTGTTTTCAAACAAAATATCTTTTTTCGGTACACCTTGCTTTAAAGCATAACGCCTGCCGACTTCCGCTTCCGTCATATAGCCTTCTTTCGGTGAGCCGCCGGTGAAAATCAGCTTTTCTACACGCCGGCTCTGGTAAAGCGTGATGGCATGATTGATGCGTTCGCGAAATACGGGAGAAGGGTTTTTGCCCCAAGCGGCGGCGCCGAGCACCACGGCGGCATCGGCGTATATCGTTTGCGGCTTGGCATTGCCTGTTTGGTAAACATCAAAAGCGCAATAAAGCATCAGCAATATGGGCAGCATCAGGCTGGCGAATATGCCGACGAAAAAATAGCGCAGCAGGCTTTTGCCGGTTTTGAATGTGTTCATGCAGATTTTTTAGGGTAAAATCGCTTCGATATTATTCAGTGGTCGGCCGATGGCGGCGCGGTTGCCGACAATGGCAATCGGGCGCTCCAACAGGGCAGGATGCTCGGCGATGGCTTGTAAAAGCTGCTCGTTGCTGAGTTCGGCTGTATCCAGCCCGAGGGTTTTGTACAATTCGTCTTTCACGCGCATCATGCCGCGCGGAGAATCAAGCCCGAGCTTTTGGAAGATGCCCTCCAGTGCGGCAAAGTCGGGCGGCGTGTCCAAATAGCGGATAACCTCGGCCTGAATGTTTCGGCTTTCCAAAAGGGCGAGTGCGTCACGTGATTTGGAGCAGCGGGGATTGTGATAAAGAATGATGTTTGCCATGGTTTTTTGGTAAAGTTGTTTTTCAATAATCAAGCTGTTTTCAGACAGGCATTACAGGTTGCGTTATTGTATGCCAGCGTTAATGTTTTGTCGCGTGCAATCTCCCGCTTGATAAACAGGATTCAGTTTAACAAGGAAATATGATGAAAAAATTAATGATGCTGTTGGCTGCTGTGTGTGCCGCGCAAGTACCGGCTGCCGATCTGCAAGACTGGAAAAGCAGTAAGCCGCAAAACTTCCGGGCTTTGCCGGGGCAGGTTAAAGTGGTCAATATCTGGGCGACATGGTGTGCGCCCTGCCGCAAAGAGATGCCGGCCATGTCGGCATGGTATCAAAAACAGGATAAGAAAAAAGTGTCGCTGGTTGGGGTGGCAATTGATAAGCGCGAAAGCATCGGCCAGTTTTTGCAAAAAACGCCGGTGGTTTATCCGGTATGGCATTATTCCGGCAACGACAGCCGCGCGTTTATGAAAACACTCGGCAATCAATTCGGCGGGGTGCCTTATACCGTGGTTTATGCCGATAAATGCGACAAACGCCAAAACATTGCGGGGGAAGTGAATGCGGCTAAACTGGATGAGGCGGTAAAGGCTGTGCGGATGCAGTGTAAGCTGGGTTGATCGGAAGATTCGGCCTAAAAAAATCGCAACCATATTTTAAGAATGCCTGTCTGAACATGTTCAGACAGGCATTTATGCTGCCTATATGCTTTTAAAACACACCGAACCGGCGTAAAATGCTCGGTTTAATTTGATTAACAGGCGGTATGTAACTGCCTGAATTTTCGGAAAAGCAGAATGAGTCAACCACACAATCCCCAAACCGAAGAACCCCAGTTAGACGAAAACCAAATCATCGCCCTGCGCCGCGAAAAATTAAACGAACTGCGCAAACACGGCACCGCTTTCCCCAACCAATACAAGCGCGACGCCTTCGCAGGCGATTTGCAGGCGCAATACGGTTCGCTGGAAAAAGCCGAGCTCGACCCGCAGGAAATCCCCGTTAAAGTGGCCGGCCGCATGATGCTGCAACGCGCCATGGGGAAAGCCAGCTTCGCCACCATCCAAGACGTGAGCGGCCAGATTCAAGTGTATGTGAACAACCAAGGCGTGGGCGAAGACGTGCACAACGCCTTCAAACATTGGGATTTGGGCGACATCATCGGCGTGGAAGGCTCGCTGTTCAAAACCAACCACGGCGAGTTGACCGTGCGCGCATCCAAGCTGCATCTGCTTACCAAATCGCTGCGTCCGCTGCCCGACAAACACAAAGGCCTGACCGACCAAGAGCAGAAATACCGCCAGCGTTACGCCGATCTGATTACCAACCAAGATTCGCGCGACACCTTTATCAAACGCAGCAAAATCATCCAAGCCGTGCGCAACTACATGGTCAACGAGCGTTATCTCGAAGTGGAAACCCCGATGATGCACCCGATTCCCGGCGGCGCCACGGCCAAGCCTTTCGTTACCCACCACAACGCGCTCGACATGCCGCTTTACCTGCGCATCGCCCCCGAGCTGTATCTGAAACGCTTGGTTGTGGGCGGTTTGGAGCGCGTGTTTGAAATCAACCGCAGTTTCCGCAACGAAGGCATGAGCACCCGCCACAACCCCGAATTCACCATGATGGAATTCTACGAAGCGTTCTGCACTTACGAGCGCATGATGGAAATGACCGAAGGCGTGATCCGCCATGCCGCCAAAGAAGTGTGTGGCAACGCCAAAGTGAGCTACAACGGCAAAGAAGTGGATTTGGAAAGCCCGTTCGAGCGTTTGACCATTCTCGAAGCCATCAAAAAATACAACCCGCAATATACCGACGAACAGTTAAACGATGCCGAGTGGCTGAAAAAAGAAATCGTGAAACACGGCGAAAAAATCCCGCCGTCGCCCGGTATCGGCAGCCTGCAACT
Source organism: Neisseria wadsworthii 9715 (assembly GCF_000227765.1). Lineage (GTDB taxonomy): Bacteria > Pseudomonadota > Gammaproteobacteria > Burkholderiales > Neisseriaceae > Neisseria > Neisseria wadsworthii. Next base: position 79,609 of record NZ_JH165159.1, on the reverse strand, counting down.
GGCCTTGTTTGAAGGCTGTGCGGAAAGCAAACTGTGGAACCCGACGTTTATCATCGACTATCCGGTGGAAGTGTCGCCGCTGGCGCGCGCATCCGACACCAAACCCGGACTGACCGACCGCTTCGAGCTGTTTATCGTCGGCCGCGAGTTGGCCAACGGCTATTCGGAGTTGAACGACCCCGAAGACCAAGCCGCCCGCTTTAAAGCGCAAGTGGCGCAGAAAGATGCCGGCGACGACGAAGCCATGCACTATGATGCCGACTACATCCGCGCCATGGAATACGGCCTGCCTCCCACCGGCGGCAGCGGCATCGGCTTAGACCGCTTGGTGATGCTGCTCACCGATGCGCCGTCTATCCGTGATGTGATTCTGTTTCCGCAAATGCGCCCCGAATAAATCAAGATAGCCAAATGCCTGTCTGAAAAGCTTTTCAGACAGGCATTTTTTATCCCATCACATATCCCAAAATACCTGTCGAAGCCACGGCAATCAATACGGTCGGCAGCATGGAAAGCCTGCTTGCGGCAAGCAGCGTGATTGCCAGCGCAATCAACTCGTGCGGTTTGTCGGACACAAAATGCGGCGCAATCACGGCAATCAGCACGCAGCCTGCACACCTAATATCAGTGCAAACAGCAACATGCCGAACAATACCGGCACCACTTTTTTCATGCTACGCATCAATTCGGACTTTGGGGAAGGTTGGGGAGGAACCATAGGAAGTTTTCGTTTGGGCAATTTGAAGAAAATTTGTCATTATAACGAATACAATTGTGCAAACTCGGGCATGTAGTGCGCGGCGGCGGATTGAATCTGTTAAAATCCGAACAACCATATCCTGGTATTCAGACAGGCGTGGTGCCATTCGTAAACAACTATAAATGATAGAAGAAAATATAATATGCGCAAACTCACTTTGATTATCGTTGCTGCTTTCAGTTTATGTGCCTGCAAACCGGGTGCTTTAGAAGGCGGTACCGATCTGCTTTCAGCAGGAGCGAAATTATTTAAAATTTTTGGGAAAAAAGCGGATAAATCTGCACCGCAAGCTTCAGAGCTTGGTTTGGATAAACATGATTTGGCCGCTCTGGCCACGCCGCCCGCAAACCCCCAACCGGTTTTCACTTTCACACCTACCCAAAAACAAGTGATAATTTATTTTGGAAAAGATGCCGAGCAGAAGCCGGGCCCGTCGCCTGATGGTTATTACCGGGTTGTCAAAGGCCAAACCGCAGACGGCCGTTGGGTGGTGCAGGATTTTTATCAAAACAATAAAGCGCCCCAAACGAATGTGTTTGTCATCAAACGCGGCGGAGACGTTAATGATTTCGACTCTGCTATGGGCGACAGCCATTTGGTATGGTTCCAGCCTGATGGTTTGGTAAATATGCAGGGTAAATATGAGGACGGCGTTTGGCAAGGGATAGGCGCTTTTTATACGGATAACAAGCTATCGGCTTATATACGGGATTTTTCTACTGACAAAATCGATTTGGTAACAACCTATCCCCAAGGCACAATCAAGTCCCGCATTGTCATGGATTTTCCGAATCAGACACAAACGCATACGCTCTACTATACCGATGGCGGCGGAATGGCCAAAATCGTCTTTAATGTACAAGACCAAAAGCCCGTGTCTATGCAAGCATGGGATAAAGAAGGTTATGAAATCGCCGCAGGCGATATTAAAGAGCAAATTGTGGGATTGCTGGAAGAAGACGATAAATTGCTGCAAGATTTTCAACAAAAAGTCACCAGCTAAAGATGCGGCCTTATTTACTTACGGCTTGATAAAATTGATTGGTATCACGCAGACAGGCAATGCCTGTCTGAAAACTTGTTTTGATTATGGTAAGGATAAACCTATGAACCGCAACGAAGAGCTTTTCAACCGCGCCAAAGCCATTATTCCCGGCGGCGTGAACTCGCCTGTGCGCGCATTCGGCAGCGTCGGCGGCGTGCCGCGTTTTATTAAAAAAGCGCAGGGCGCGTTTGTGTGGGATGCGGCCGGCAAGCAATATATCGACTATGTCGGCTCATGGGGGCCGGCCATTGTGGGGCACGCGCATCCCGAAGTGCTCGAAGCCGTGCGCGAAGCGGCTGTAGACGGTTTGTCGTTTGGCGCGCCGACCGAAGCGGAAATCGTGATTGCCGAAGAAATCGCCAAAATCCTGCCGAGCGTGGAGCAGCTGCGCTTGGTAAGCTCCGGCACGGAAGCCACCATGAGCGCCATCCGCCTGGCGCGCGGCTACACCGGCCGCGACAAAATCGTGAAATTCGAAGGCTGCTACCACGGCCATTCAGACAGCCTTTTGGTCAAAGCCGGCTCCGGCCTGCTCACATTCGGCAACCCCAGCTCCGCCGGCGTGCCTGCCGATTTCACCAAACATACCGTGGTATTGCCTTACAACGATACCGAAGCGTTGAAAGAAGCGTTTGCCGGGTTCGGCCACGAAATCGCCTGCGTGATTATCGAGCCGATTGCAGGCAATATGAATTTGGTGAAACCGAGCAGCGAATTCGTGCAAACCCTGCGCCGGATTACCGAAGAAAACGGCAGCGTGTTGATTTACGATGAAGTGATGACCGGTTTCCGCGTGGCTTTGGGCGGCGCGCAATCGCTGCACGGCATCACGCCCGATTTAACCACCATGGGTAAGGTAATCGGCGGCGGTATGCCGCTGGCGGCGTTTGGCGGCAAAAAAGAAATCATGGCCTGCATTTCGCCTTTGGGCGGCGTGTATCAGGCGGGCACTTTATCCGGCAACCCCGTTGCCGTGGCGGCCGGCTTGAAAACGCTGGAAATTATTCAGCGCCCCGGTTTCTACGAAAACCTTAGCGAGCGCACCGAGCAGCTGGTAAACGGGCTGGCGGAAGCCGCGCAGGCGGCAGGCACGGTGTTTACCGCCGATTCGGTGGGCGGTATGTTCGGCCTGTATTTCGCCGGCAAAAAGCCCGAAACCTACGCCGATATGACGGCTTCAAATATCGAGAATTTCAAACGCTTTTTCCACGGCATGCTGGAGGAAGGCGTGGCATTCGGCCCGTCGGCTTACGAAGCCAGCTTTATGTCTGCCGCGCACACGCCGGAGCTGATTGAAGACACCGTGAAAGCAGCGCGCAAAGTGTTTGCCGCCATGCCGGTTTAAGCGGCCGATGCCTGTCTGAAAGCGGGTAACGCGGCTTTCAGACAGGCATTCAAGTTTTTTCCGATACCGTCCAGCCGAGCCGCCTTTACCCGGTCGGGCCCAATCAAGCATAATCACATCACACATTAATAAATCCAATCCGACTACTAAGGAATCAAAACATGGCATTTCTAAAACTCACCGAACAAAACGTACAAGGCAAAACCGTATTGATCCGCGCCGATATGAACGTGCCGTTTAAAGACGGCAAAATCAGCGACGACACCCGCATCCGCGCATCGCTGGCTTCCATCAAATACGCGTTGGACAACGGCGCCGCCGTGATTGTGATGTCGCATCTCGGCCGCCCGACCGAAGGAGAGTTTCATCCCGAAGACGACGTTGCGCCCGTTGCCGCGCATTTGGGCGGCCTGTTGGGTAAAGAAGTGAAAGTGTTGAACGATTGGCAGGAAAACAAACCCAATTTGGCCGCCGGCGAAGTGGCCATGCTGCAAAACGTGCGCATTAACAAAGGCGAGAAGAAAAATGCCGCCGAGCTGGGCAAAGCCTACGCTTCGTTGTGCGACGTGTTTGTGAACGACGCATTCGGCACCGCGCACCGTGCGCAAGCTTCAACCGAAGCCGTTGCCACCGCCGCGCCGCTTTCCTGCGCCGGCATTTTGATGGCCGAAGAATTGGACGCTTTGGGCAAAGCCCTCAAAGAACCCGCCCGCCCGATGGTGGCCATTGTGGCAGGCAGCAAAGTGTCTACCAAGCTGACCATTTTGGAAAGTTTGGCCGACAAAGTGGATCAATTGATTGTGGGCGGCGGCATTGCCAACACTTTCTTGCTGGCGCAAGGCAAACCCATCGGCAAGTCGCTGGCGGAAACCGATTTGGTGGACGAAGCGAAAAAAATCATGGAAAAAATGTCGGCCAAAGGCGGCGCCGTGCCGCTGCCGATTGACGTGGTGGTGGCCAAAGAGTTTGCCGAAAATGCCGAAGCTACCGTGAAATCAATCGACGACGTAGCAACCGACGAGATGATTCTCGACATTGGCCCGAAATCAGCCGGGCAATTGGCCGATTTGTTGAAAAAAGCCGGCACCGTGGTGTGGAACGGCCCAGTCGGCGTGTTTGAGTTCGACCAGTTTGCAGGCGGCACCGAAGTGTTGGCCAAAGCCATCGCCGAAAGCCCTGCTTTCTCGATTGCAGGCGGCGGCGACACTTTGGCAGCCATAGCCAAATTCGGCATTACCGACCAAATCAGCTACATTTCCACCGGCGGCGGCGCGTTCCTCGAGTTTTTGGAAGGTAAAGAATTGCCCGCCGTAGCCGCGTTGGAGAAATTTGCAGGCTAAATCAAACGGTTTTCCGATTAGTGGGAACAACATACAATGCCTGTCTGAAAGCCTTTTCAGACAGGCATTGTTTATTAAGTATAGTGAATCGATTTAAAAAATCGAGCGCTGAAGCCATTAGTAAATCTTGGCTATTGTTGCCTGCCCGCTGGCGCCGCCGAACGGAGCAGGATTTTCGGGAGAGTAAGGCCGCTCTCGGAGCGTAGCGACTAGCGGCCGCCCCGAAAAGCATGCGCAGTGAGGGCAGTTTGCGTAGCAAACCGGTAACCGCGGTCGCCTTTCTTTGCTTACTTTCTTTGGCGAAGCAAAGAAAGTAAGTGGCCGCGCGGCCATGAAGCGCAATCTTAAATAAAGGGAAAACTGACATTCAAGGCGTACATACCAAATTAACTAAAAAATAGCACGTTCGTTATACTCGGCTTCACTCGAGTATCTTCAGTCACGAGGACATTTAGAGATGCTCGGGTCAAGCCCAAGCATGACCAAACCATGATAAACAATGAGTTTATTGCTATTAAATAAACAAATGCCTGTCTGAAATATTTTTCAGACAGGCATAAACGCTAACTCGCCTAATATCAGGAAACCATCATGCCGCATAGCAAGCACGAAATCCGCCGCCGGCTGCGCCGGGCACGCAAAAGCCTTTCCGGTCGGGAACGCCGCCGAGTCACGCTTGCCGCCAATCGGAATATGAAAAAGCTGCTCAAACGCGGTAAAAAAATGGCGGTGTATTGGCCGGTGGGCAGCGAGCTGGTGTTGGATGAACTGGTTCGCAGTGCGTTCAAGCGAGGTGTGCGAGTTTATCTGCCTTATATTGAAAAACGCAGCCTGCGGCTTTGGTTTACACCTTACCATGTTGGATTGGCGCCGGAACGCAACCGAAAAGGCCGTTTGGATATTCCGCAGTTTTCAGGCAGAAAAGTGCGCGCCGAACGAATGGATATTATGTTGCTGCCGTTGGTGGGCGTGGATGAGCAAGGCTACCGTTTGGGGCAGGGCGGCGGGTTTTATGATGCTTCGCTGGCGCGCGCGCGCTTTGGCAAGCCTTTGAAAATCGGTGCGGGCTTTGCTTGCCAAATGATACGAAAGCTGCCGAACGAAATGCATGATATGCGTTTGGACGGCTTTGTGTCTGAAAACGGTATTGTTTGGTTTTGAAAAGACTTCAGACAGGCATTTTGCTGCATTTGCTTTTCTTTACTGAAAAAACTCTTTAAATCTGCGAGATAGACGGAATATTGGAAGCCGAACGGGCCATCACAGCCAGAAAACTTCATATCCTACGATATTGCCTTGCCGCTACTTGACTGATGAGTAAGTTTTTCGGTTATGCCCCTTTATGAATGTATTTGAAAAGGAAATCCAACCATGCAAACGGTTTCTTACGCCGCAACCTATCCCCACACCTGTAATAAAGCTCTGTATGTGGCCATGGCGCTTTTGTTTGGCACGTTCGGCGTGCATAAGTTCTGCGCCGGCCGTGTGTGGATGGGCATACTTTATTTCTTGCTGAGCTGGACGTTTATTCCCACTGTGATCGGCATCATCGAAGGTATTCTGGCTGCGTTTAAACCGACGGATTCTTTCGGAGCAATTGTGGTTTAAATCTGATTGGACACGGCTTATAATGAATCAACTAAAAAAAATCATATACTTAAATCATTAGCAAATCTTGGCTATTGCTGCCTGCCCGCTGGCGCCGTCGAACGGAGCGGGGTTTTCGGGGAAGCAAGGCCGCTCCGAAAAGCTCGCGCAGTGAGGGCGGTTTGCGCAGCAAACCGGTAACTACGGTCGCCTTTCTTTGGCGAAGCAAAGCAAGTAAGTGGCCGCGCGGCCATAAAGCGCAATCTTAAAAAAACGAAATATAGAAATTAAAAACGCGCGTTGCCATACCAAATTTCAAATTTGAAGTTAACCCACTATACTTAAACCAAACAATAACCAAACAATGCCTGTCTGAAAAAATTTCAGACAGGCATTTGTATGTAAAGCAGCCTTATCTTTGGCGTTTCAATTCATTTTGAATGGCACGCACGTTGGCTTGGCGGTCGCGAACCGTTTGCTCCAATCCGGAGGTGTCGCCGCCGGACTTGCGCGCGCGTTCGAGTTGGGCTTGTGCTCTGATGAGTGCGGCCTGCTCGCTGGCAATTTCGCGCTGGAGAATCTGCTTGCGGGTCAGCTTGGGTTTGGGCGGCGGAAGGGGTTTGTAGTTTGCCGGCATACGGGTATTGGTTTGCACGGAGCGTGAAGCAGGGGTTTTGCTTTTATCGATTGGTTGGTTGCGGATTTTCACGTTCATGTCAGCCGGTTTTTCAATGTCGGCACGCGGCATGATTTTGATGTCGTCGTAGGAACCGAATTGTTCTTTTTCCCAGATTTGGGCGATTTTGTCGGTTTCGTTGATGGTGGCGAAATTGAAAGAGGGCTCGCCGTAAAGTTCTACCTGGGTATTCAATGCAATGGTGGCAGGAGTTTTGCCCATGATTTCTGCCATGCTGGGTGTGGAGGTGCGCTCTACCGATACGGTTTCTTCGGAGATGCCGTTCATTTCGGATATTTGGCAGGTGTTGTTGATTCTTTGGGTGGTGTAGACGGCTTTGCCGTTTAGTTGACAGATGTAGTTGGTTCGCGCCAGAGTTTGCTGGCTCAACAGCAGGCTCAATAGGCCGGCGGAAAGAAAAAGGATTTTTTTCATTAGATTGTGTGGTTTATCAGGGTTGAATTTTCGGGGATTATAGCGAAATCCTGTGTAAATTTGGGTTTTATCTATAACCGAAAAGCTTAAAAAATAAACAAGTCTGTGCGGCTTGCCGTCTTGTGTTAATGCAATTTGATTGGCTATATATGTTTGTTTAATTAAGAAAAATGCCTGTCTGAAAAATTCAGACAGGCATTGTTTTTATTTGGCTTAGAGTAAAGATGCCAAAACGAATGTCCAGATACACACGAATATCAATAGTCCGATACTGTATTTTAAGGTCATTTTCAGCAAGGCGGATTCTTGGCCTGCTTTGCCTACGGCAGCCGTGGCAATGGCAATAGATTGCGGTGACACCAGTTTCGCCATTGTGCCGCCTGCGGTATTGGCTTGCACCAGCAGGGCAGGATCGATGCTTAAGTGCTGTGCAACAATGGATTGCACCGGTGCGAACAAGGTGTTGTTATTCACAACTGATCCGGTCATAAATACGCCGATCCAACCTAACACGGGCGAGAGCAGCGGGAATACGCCGCCGGTTACGGCAACGGCTTCTGCCAATGCTTTAGTCATGCCGGTGTAAGTAGTGAGCTTGGCAATGGCAAGAATGAAGCAGATGGTGGCGATGGAAAGCCATAATTCCTTGCAGGTTTTTTCAGGTCGGTTACTGCGCGCGCTACGCCCAGCGATTTGCCGGAAACCAGAATGGTGGCCAGCACGGCCAGTAAAATTGCGGTGCCGGTTGAATTGATCAAACCTAAGCCGACCGTGATTTTTTGATCACCGGCTGCAGCCAGTGTCCAATTCAGGTTGGTAAAAGTCAGAGGCGCATCGGGTTTGAACAAGGCTTTGAAAAACGGCATGCTCCACACAATCACGAATGCACTGAGGATATAGAACGGCGACCAAGCGGAAATGATGGCGCTGAACGAATGGCGGGCTGTTTCTTCTTTGTCTTCCGGTGAGATGCGGAAGATGTTTTTCGGCTGCCATTTGGTTGACAGTGCGGCCAGTGCGATTAAAGACAACAAAGGCGGCAGGATATCGGCCAATTCGGGGCCGACAAAATACGTTACAGCCATCTGGCATGAAGTAAACACCCCGGAAGTAACCAACAGCGCAGGCAGCGTTTCCTTAATGCCTTTGAAACCGTCGATAATCCATACCAGCAAAAACGGTACGCTTGCCGCAATAAAAGGCAGCGTGGTATTGGTGGCTTTGGAAACATCCATCGCAGTTACGCCTTCCAAATGGAAGGTATCAATAATCGCAACCGGGATACCGATGGCACCGAATGCGCCGGAAGCCGCGTTGGCAATCAAACACAGCATCGCTGCTTGTAAAGGATTAAAGCCTAATGCCGCCAGCATCACGCCGCAGATGGCAATCGGTACGCCGAAGCCTGCCGCGCCTTCGAGGAATGCGCCGAAGCAGAATGCGATCAGCAGCAGCTGGATGCGTTGGTCGGGCGAAATCATGGCAAGGCTGCCTTTGATCACTTCAAATTTGCCGGAAGCCACGGTGAGCTTGTAGAGCCAAACCGCCATGATGATGATATAACCGATAGGCCACATACCCTGCACAATGCCTTGTACCACGGAAGCAACTGCTACATTAACGGGCAGGGCAAAGGGGAAAAACGAAAGCACCAAAGTTACCACTAGTGTGAGCAAAGCGGCATGGATACCTTTCATTTTCAACACGGTCAGGCTGAGCAGAAAGAGGATAATAGGAACGGAAGCAACAGCGGCGGAAAGCCAGATGTTGCCTAGGGGATCGAATGTGGGGGAAAACATGTTTATCTTCCTTAATTAAATGAAGCGGAAACGGGCCATACGGAACATAACAGCTAAATTACCGGGAAGCTTTAATGTCAGGCGGGTGCGGTTGTCATGCAAGTATTGTTTGTGCGGCGCATCCGCCTTGTATGGGTTTGACTTCACAGCTTACAGTGGTTTGATTATTTCAAATATTCGCCGACTTTTTGCTGATAATCACGCAGAATATTGGCGGATTTTGTAAATTGAACTGCTTCTGTTTCATCAAGCGGTTTTTCAATCACGCGGACAATACCTTGGCGATTGATAACGGCAGGCACGCCGATATAAACATCATGTTCGCCGTATTCGCCTTCCAGCAGGGCGGAAATGGTCAGCACCACGTTTTGATTGTGCAGAATCGCTTTGGTAATACAGGCCAAACCCATCGCAATGCCGTAGTAAGTGGCGCCTTTGCCTTCGATGATGGAATAAGCCGCATCACGTACATCCGCATGGATTTTTGCCATGCGCGCCTCGCCGTCGGGCTGTTTTTTCAATGCTTCTTGTAGTGACATGCCGGCAATATTGGCGGTGCTCCAAGCGGCAATCACGCTGTCGCCGTGCTCGCCGATCATGTGGGCATCCACGCTGATGGGCGCCACACCGAAAGCTTTGCCCAAGCAGTTGCACAAACGGGCGGTATCCAAGATGGTGCCCGAACCAATCACGCGCTCTTTGGGCAGGCCGGAGAATTTCCAAGTGGCATACGAGAGTACGTCTACCGGGTTGGTGGCTACCAAGAAAATGCCGTCAAAACCGACATTCATTACTTCGCCCACGATGCTGTGGAATACTTTCAGGTTGTTATCAATCAAGTCCAAACGGGTTTCGCCCGGGCGTTGTGGCACGCCGGCGCAGATACACACAATATCCGCATCTGCACAGTCGGCATATGTGCCTTGTGTTACTTTCATCGGTGTGGGCGCGTACAGCACGCCGTGGCGTAAATCCCGCACTTCCGCATGTGCACGCTTTTCGTTTAAGTCGATCAGCACAAGCTCATCACAGCCGCCTTGATTAAGCATAGCAAAAGCATAGCTGATGCCCACGGCACCCGTGCCGATAATCACAACTTTGCTGCCTGTTTTCCGAATCATTTTGCTGCTCCTTAATATACGTAATAAATCAGTTAATGAAACTATATTACAATTATTTGTAACAAAATACCATTTTTTGTATTGATATCAGTCAAGAAATGGCAAGAAATAGAGATTCAGGAAATGTTAGGGGCGGTTTGTGATGGTGGGTTTAATTATTATTATGAAAAATCAGGCTGAAGATTGTGTGGTTGGTGCGGTAATCAGGCTGGCAATATCTTGTGGTTATTAAGTTTCACAGCCAAAAAATTATTGTGATGGATTTAAGTTTGATTCATAAAAATTACAAATGCCTGTCTGAATAAATTTCAGACAGGCATTTGTGCAGACTAGTTGGGATTTTAGCTTGATTTTGCCATATCACTATGAAACCGAATCTTTTACAGCTCTATCTAGAGATGGCCGGTGCGCTGGCGGCCCATATCGGCGGCGGCAGTGAAAAGCACGTCGGTAGAAGAATTCAACGCAGTTTCGCAAGAATCCTGTACCACGCCGATAGCAAAGCCTACGCCTACAACCTGCATTGCTACATCGTTGGAAATACCTAATAGGTTGCATGCCAATGGAATCAGCAGCAGAGAGCCTCCTGCTACACCGGAAGCGCCGCAAGCACTGATGGTGGCGACTAGGCTTAACAAGAGAGCGGTCATAAAGTCGACCTGAACGCCTTCAGTGTATGCCGCAGCCAGCGAGAGCACCGTGATCGTAATCGCTGCGCCTGCCATGTTGATGGTGGCTCCTAGAGGAATAGACACGGAATAAGTATCTTCGTGCAGATTCAATTTTTTGCACAAAGCCATGTTAACCGGAATATTGGCAGCGGAAGAGCGTGTGAAGAATGCGGTGATGCCGCTTTCACGCAGGCAGGTAAACACCAGCGGATAAGGATTTTTGCGGATTTTCCACCATACGATAATCGGGTTGACTACCAATGCGATAAACACCATACACAGCACCAATACAGCCAACACTTTGAAATAGCTGAGTAAGCCGGAGATACCGGAAGTGGCAACCATTTCGGCAACCAGGCCGAAAATGCCCAGTGGTGCGAAGCGGATAATCCACCCCACGATTTTGGCTACGGCAGCAGCCAGATCGGCAATCATCATGCGCGTGCTGTCAACTGCATGACGCAGGGCGAATCCCAGTAGTAATGCCCACATCAGAATACCTACATAATTGGCATTGGCAATCGCATTAATCGGGTTGGCCACCAAGTTCATCAGCAAGGTTTTCAATACCTCGCCGATACCGGCAGGCGGGGTGTTCGATACTTCGTGCTGCACCAATGCGATTTCGCTTGGAAACAGAAAACTGGCAGCCACTGCTACTGCGGCGGCGCTGAATGTGCCGATAATATAAAGCAGGAGAATTGGCTTAATGTGTGCTTCGCGGCCTCTTTGGTGGCTGGCAATGGCGGAAGTTACCAACACAAACACTAGAATCGGTGCAACTGCTTTGAGCGCACCGACAAACATACTGCCCAAAAGCGACAGCAAAGGCACTGCAGATATGGGGATGATGCCCACGTCCGGGTTGGCAAGGTAGCCTAAAGCCACGCCGAATAACAAACCGATAATAATCTGCTGAACCAAGCTGACGCGGTTTACAGCATCAATGACAGGATTTCCGGTAGCCATAACCGCTCCTCATAATTATAACGAATGTAAAGATTAAGTTGCCATTGTAAATAAAACATAATTGTCCGTAAAGTAAATGCCCGATGGCCATGCCTGTCTGAAAGCCTTTTCAGACAGGCATGGCTGTTTTAGAGAAAACACATTTTGATTTTCCAATGTTTTGGTTTTACCATTGAAGCTTTCAAACATGTATTAAGGAGTAGGCATTGAAGCTGCTGCTGGTTATCTTAACTGCTTCGGCTCTGCTGGTTTCTGCCGGGATTCAGGCCAAAACGCCGCAAGCGTCTGTCGCGCCGGCCGGGCAGGCGGCCAAAGCAAAAGGCATTTAGATTGATGTGCGTACGCCGGAAGAGTTTAAAACAGGTAATATAGAAGGCGCGCTCAATATCCCCGTTGACCAAATCACCGGGCGGATTCACAGTGTCAGCCCCGACAAACATGCCCCGATTAACCTTTATTGCCGCAGTGGCCGCCGCGCTGAAATTGCCATAAAGCAATTACAGGATCTCGGCTATACTGATATAACCAATCACGGCGGTTATCAGGATTTGCGTCGGCAAGGTATCCGCTAACCGTGGTACCGCCTCGGGTTTGCTTTTAATTTAACAAAGAGAAACGAAAATGAAATTAATGAAACCGATTTTCCTGCTGCTGGCGGCGGCTGCGCTGTCCGCCTGTGCCCACACGCCTAAAGCCCAACATTCTGCACAACACAGCGAGCACAAACAAACAATGAACACCACACACACGTTGGTCAGCAAATACAGCTTTGATGAAACGGTAAACCGCCTTGAACAGGCCGTAAAATCTAAAGGAATGAAGATTTTTACCGTTATCGACCATCAAGCGGCAGCGCAGCAAAACGGCCTGCAGATGCAGCCGGCAAAAGTGATTGTGTTCGGCACACCGAAAGCCGGTACGCCCCTTATGGTCAAAGACCCTGAGTTTGCATTGCAATTGCCGTTGCGCGTGTTGATTACCGAAACGGACGGTGCGGTAAAAGTGGTCTATAACGACACCCGGGCGTTAATCGAAGGCAGTAAAATCCATTATCAAGATGTTGAAAACACGCTGGCAAACGCCGAAAAGCTGATTGCCAAAACGGTAACCGAATAATCGGGTCAAGCAGCAATGCCTGTCTGAAAAGATTCGGCTAGGCGTGATTTTTCTGCCAATATTTACTTCATGGTCAGAAACTGTTTATTCAGAAGTGCCGGAAACAATTTGCATGAAACATATGCCTGTCTGAAAGCGCCGGAATCCGTTTTCAGACAGGCATATACATTACAAGCCTTGAAAACAATGCTAAAATTTCCCGCATTCTTAAAGAAATAAACCGGTGTTTTCGCGAAACACGCATCAGAGACTCATGAAACCGCATACCGCCCTCACTCTTACCATTCTCACACTCGCTTGCCGCCAGGCGTTTGCAGAGCCCGTCTTTGAACCCAAAGCCGAAGATTATGTTGCCGTGCCCGTTGCCAGCCACTATGAGCCTGAAGATACTGAGGGGCGGAAACTGGAACCGAAATACCCTGTTCAAATCAGCTCCGACGATGAAGAAGTTAAAGAAATGCTGCAAGAGCACCTGCCGCTGATTACTGAGCAGCAGCAAGAAAATCTGGATAAAGAGCAAGTAGGTTTTCTGGCGGAAGATGCGCCCAATGATGTACAGACTATGCTGAAAACCAAAGGTTATTTCAATGGTAAGGTGGATGTGGTGCCGCAGGGAGAAGGTTACCGTGTAGACGTGAAAACCGGCCCGCGCACCCAAATCGACAATGTAAATGTGGCATTGGCCGGCCAAATAGTGTCCGATAGCGAATTGGGTGTGTATTACAAAAGGGCGCTGGCCGATTGGGCATTGCCCGTGGGTGCACCTTTTGAACAATCCGGCTGGAGCAGCAGTAAAAATTCCGTGCTTTCTGCCGTAGTGCGTAAAAAATACCCGCTGGCGCAATTGTCTAAAACAGAGGCTTTGATTAATCCCAATACCAATAAAGCCGATTTGAGTATCGAAGTAGACAGCAAACAGCCGATTTATTTCGGTGAAATCGACATCACTGGCGTAGAGCGTTATCCGGAAAGCGTGGCACGCGGCTTAGCGCAGTTCAAACCGGGCAATCCTTATGACCTTGATAAACTGTTGGATTATCAGCAGGCGCTTGAGCAAGACAGCCATTATTCCGGTGCATCGGTTTATCCGGATTTCAATAATATGCAGGGCGACCACGTTCCGGTAAAGGTTAGCGTAAACGAAATGAAGCGCCAGAAATTCGAAATGGGTTTACGTTACGATTCCGAATACGGCCCGGGCATCCGTATGGGTTACGACCATTACAACCTGTTGAACCGCGGCTATGTCGGATCCGCTGTATTTGATTACGATAAATACGAAACCACAGTGGCCGTGGGTATCAGCCAGCCGCGCAAGAGCAACGGTAAATATTGGACTTCCAATCTTTCCTATAACCGTTCGACCACACAAAATCTGGAGAAAAAAGCACTGACTACCGGCGTATGGTATGTGCGCGACCGTAACGGCATTGAATCTCGCCTTGGTGTCGAGCATATTAATGAGAACCGCAGGGTGCCCGACACCAATTACGACTTGGGCCGTAGCGCCGCCACTATGCTAACTGCTTCTTGGCGGCGCCAGAACATCGAAACCCTGCTGCGCCCGGCCAACGGTTATTATCTCGACGGCAAGATCGGCACTTCAGTAGGTAAACTTTTGTCTTCTACTTCCGTGCAGCGTGTTACTGCCTCGGCAGGCTATTACTTTACGCCGGAAGAGAAAAAATACGGCACATTCATTGCACGCGGCCAGCTCGGTTATGTGTATGCCAGAGACGATGAGGAAGTGCCGTCTACTTTGCAGTTCCGTACCGGCGGTGCCGGTTCGGTGCGCGGCTACGAGCTTGACAGCATAGGTCTGGAAGGCCCCAACAATTCCGTGTTGCCGGAGCGTGCTTTGGCAGTAGCCAGCTTGGAGTACCAATATCCGATCGGTAAAGATTTTGCAGCTGCCGTGTTCCATGATATGGGTGATGTTGCCCATAACTTTAAATCCATGAACCTGAAACACGGCACCGGCTTGGGCGTGCGCTGGTTCAGCCCCGTCGCTCCTTTCTCATTTGACATCGCCTATGGCCATCAGGATAAAAAAATCCGCTGGCACATCAGCTTAGGAACCCGTTTCTGATGACACAAGAAACCACAGCACCCGCTCAGACTGCTTCCGAACAAAGCCTGTCTGAAAAACAGCCTGCTCCGAAAAAAAGCGGCAAAAAATGGTTGAAAGCCATTTTGCTGGTTTTCGTGCTGGCTGTGTTGATGCTGGGCGGCATTATCGCGTGGCTGGTTGCCACCGAATCCGGCCTGCGTTTCGGCTTATATAAAATTCCCGCCTGGTTCGGCGTCAATATTACCTCCAAAAGCCTGAACGGCACCTTGCTCAAAGGCTTTGAAGGCGACGGCTGGCGCATCGAAACAGAAGGCGCCGATATAGACATTTCCAGCTTGGTATTCAACTGGCAGCCCGGCGAATTAAAGAATAAAAAACTGCATATACGCCGCATTGCCGCCGGTGGTATCCATATTCAGGACAAACCCACGCCGCCCAAACCTAAAACCGAAGCTAAAATGCCGGACAGTGTCAGCCTGCCTTTTGAAGCGGTGATCGACAGCGTAGAAACGGGGCGGATTACAACCGGTAAAAACAAAACCGTTATCGTCAGACATGTGCGCTTAAACTACGGTTATGACCACAAGCAGCATCAATTAAACGTGGTTTCGCTGCAAAGCCCTTGGAGCGATGCAAACGGCACGCTGAAAATGGCCACTGCATCGCCGTTTGCGTTGAACGGCAGAATCCACAGTGAAGGCGTGCTTGAAAATATCGCCATTACCAACGATTTGCAGCTGGGTGGCAGCCTGCAAACCATAACGTTGAAAACCGACATGAAAACGGCGGCCACGGAAAACGCCTCCGACCAGGCTGCAAACGGCATCAACAACATCAAATTCACGGTTGATACGCGCGTAAGCCCGTTTGGCAAAGGTTTGGACGAAATTATCGAACATGTTCAGGTTAAAGGATATAACATCAATCCGCGCGCATTTCTGGCTTCCGCTCCGCAAGCGCATTTCGATTTTGATGCCACCGTGGTGCCGTCGCAGCTGCATGGCGTTGCGCTGGAAGGCTCAATCGACTTGGCCAACCTGACGGCTGCCGAAGCAGATGCAGGCGGGATTCCGGTTCGTTCCCTGCTGGCTGATTTTGTGATTAATGAAAACGGTATGCTGCTTTTGAAAGAAGCGAATGCGAATTTATTGAAAAAAGGCAATATTGCATTAAGCGGCAGCACTGATACGGCCAAGCAAACCCTAAATCTGGATACCTATATCCAAGATGTGGTATTGGCTGATGTGGAGAAGCAGAAGTTTGCAGAGCCGATAAACGGCAAGCTCCAATTGCGCGGTACATACAGTAATCCCCAAGCTTTGCTGGATTTGACTGTTGGCAAAACCGCAGCCGGAGGTGAAGTGATGCTGGTGTCGGATACACGGAACGGCCAAAGAAGCGTTAGCCTGAAGAATATTGCCATCAGACCCGAAAACGGTGGCGAAATCAAAGGAAACGGTACTTTAGAGCTGTTTAACAAGCAAAACCTTACTGTTGAGTTTGATAGTAAAAACTTCAATCCCGCGCGCGCGTATGCGGACTTGCCCGAGGGTAGGGTAAACGGCAGTTTTAAAGTAAACGGCAGGCTTGCCGATCAGTACATTGCCGCTAACCTCAATTTCGGCCAAAGCACCCTGTCTGATGTAAACCTCAGCGGCAAAGCGGATGTGGTTTACGACAAAGACCATCTGAGCAAAATTGCTTCCAATATCCAGCTCGGCAATAACCGGCTGTTTGCTAACGGCAGCTTCGGCAAGCAGGGCGATAAATTAACGCTGGACGTGAATGCCCCTGATCTGAGCCGTTTCGGCTTGGGTATGAGCGGCCTTCTGATTGCCAAAGGCACGATTGCCGGCGATCCGAAGCGCCTGGAAGCCAACGTGGCGGGCAGGGCGGAAAACTTGCGTATCCAAAAAGCTGTTCAAATCAGCCATCTTGATTTTCAGGTGAATGGTTCGCCTGATATAAACCGTCCGTTCAATATCAAGGCAAACGGCCGGCAAATCATCATTCCGGGCGAAACCGAACCGACGCGTATCGATAATATCCAGCTTACGGTTAACGGCACGGGCAAAAGCCACACTATCAACGGCAACAGCAGCATGAGGCTGGACGGCAAACCCTACCGCCTGCTTTTGTCTGCAAACGGCGGTTTGAACAGCAAAAACCAATGGCAGGGTTATGTAGATACTTTAGACATCAATGGCGCGTTCAACCTGAAACTGCAAAACCGCTTGGCGCTGGAAGCCGGCGCCGAACGTGTCAGTTTGGGTGCGGCACGTTGGAGCGCGATGGGCGGCAGTTTGAACTTACAGAATTTTGTGTGGGATAAAAAGCAGGGTATCGTAACCAAAGGCAGCACAGACAATCTGCATATATCGCAACTACACAATTTCTACACCCCGCCGGTTGAACATGATTTGGTTTTGAGCGGCGATTGGGATGTGGTGTACGCACAAAACATGCGCGGTTATATCAATGTGCGCAGACAAAGCGGCGATGTGGTTATTCCCTACCGCAAACAAGCTTTGGGGTTGGGCAATCTGACTTTGCAAACACGCTTCCAAAACGGGCGTATCGACAATACGATTGAAGGCTCTACCCGCTACGGCAAAATCGGCGGCAATCTTGTTATCAGCCAAAATTTTGGTAACGCCATAGCCCAGGCACCTGTAAGTGGCAAAATCAGTCTGAATGCTCCTGATTTGGAGGCATTCCGCCACTTGATGCCTGTGGGGCAGGTTTTGAAGGGCAAGCTGGTGGGTGAAGCGGTGATTTCAGGCAGGCTTGGGCAGCCGCAATTAAACGGGACGCTCAACGGCGACAATCTGTATTACCGCAATCATGCGCAAGGCATTATTTTGGATAACGGTACTTTGCGTTCACGCCTTGCAGGCCAGCGCTGGCAGATTGACAGCCTAACCTTCCATCGGGGCGGTTCGGCAAAACTTAGCGGCAGCATCAGTTTGGCGGCGAATAATGCGCCCGATGTTGATGTGGTTGCCGTGTTTGACCGCTATCATATGCTGGATAAACCCAACCGCCGATTGACGGTTAGCGGCGATACCAAACTGCAATATAACGATGCAACGGGCGTTACGCTGACCGGTTTGCTCAAAGTGGATAACGGCCGTTTCGGTTTCCAGGATTCCGGTATGCCCACATTAGACGATGATGTGATTGTGATAGGCGAGGTAAAAGAGAAACCGGCTGCCGCAACACCGGTTAATATGAATCTCACATTGGATTTGAACGATCGTTTCCGCTTCAGCGGGGAGGGCTTGGATGTGACTCTCGGCGGCCGATTGGCCTTAACCGCACGGCCGGGTGAAAACGTTCAGGGTGTCGGCACGGTGAACGTGGTTAAAGGCAAATACAAAGCCTATGGGCAGGACTTGAATATCGAAAAAGGCAAAATTTCGTTTGTCGGCCCGCTCGACAACCCCAACCTCAATATCCGCGCAACCCGCAATCTTTCGCCGGTGGGTGCGGGTGTCGAAGTGTTGGGCAGCCTGAACAAGCCGCGTGTCAGCCTGGTGGCAAACGAAGCGATGAGCGAGAAAGATAAACTTTCCTGGCTGATTCTCAATCGCGCCAGCAGCGGCAACGACAGCGATGAAGCTGCGCTGGCTACGGCTGCAGGTGCTTTCCTGGCCGGTAAAGTTAACGACAGAATCGGCCTAGTCGACAATTTCGGCCTCACCAGCCAGCGTACCCGCAATGCGCAAACAGGCGAGCTGAACCCTGCCGAGCAAATTCTGACCTTTGGTAAACAGCTGACCGGCGAGCTTTATCTGGGTTATGAGTATGGCATGAATAGCGCCAGCCAGTCGGTGAAGCTAATGTATCAACTAACCCGTTCGCTCCAAGCCGTGGCGCGCGTCGGTACGCAATCTTCTGGCGGAGAATTGAAATATATTATCCGATTTGATTGATGATTTAACCGTCCGGTATTGGAATGGCCGAAGTCGGCGACGTAATTAATGCCTGTCTGAAAAATACTTTCAGACAGGCATTTCTATATAGTGAAACTACTTATGTAGAAACAGCCCGGCCATACTCGGGTCAAGCCCGAGTATGACGAGTGTACTATTTTTAATTTGATGGGTACGTCGTTTTACACGCCGCGCAGCAGTTCGTTTACGCTGGTTTTGGCGCGGGTTTGCGCATCTACTTTTTTCACAATTACCGCGCAATACAGGCTGTGCGTGCCGTCTTTAGCGGGTAGGCTGCCGGACACCACTACCGAGCCGGCAGGTACGCGGCCGTAGTGGATTTCACCAGTTTCACGGTCGTAAATTTTGGTGGATTGGCCGATATACACGCCCATTGAGATCACACTGCCTTCTTCCACAATCACGCCTTCCACGATTTCCGAGCGCGCGCCGATAAAGCAGTTGTCTTCAATAATGGTCGGGCTGGCCTGCAACGGCTCCAATACGCCGCCGATGCCTACTCCGCCGCTCAAATGCACATTTTTGCCGATTTGAGCGCATGAGCCTACGGTAGCCCAAGTGTCAACCATGGCTCCTTCATCCACATACGCGCCGATGTTCACATAAGAGGGCATCAATACCACGTTTTTGGCCACGAAGCTGCCGCGGCGGGCAACGGCATTGGGTACCACGCGGAAGCCGCCGGCTTTGAATTGCTCTTCGCTCCACCCTTCGAATTTGGTCGGCACTTTGTCGAAATATTGGTTTACGCCGTCGTTCAGCACTTTGTTGTCGGCAATGCGGAAAGAAAGCAACACGGCTTTTTTCGCCCATTCGTTCACTTTCCATTGGCCTACGCTCAAACGCTCGGCCACACGCAAAGCGCCTGAATCGAGCTGGCGCAAGGTTTCTTCCACTGCTTCTTTCACTTCGGGCGTGACGCTCGCAGGCGTGATATTTGCGCGGTTTTCAAAAGCGGTTTCGATGATGTTTTGTAATGACATGGCTTTTTCCACAGTTAGTTGAGAATCAAGGCTGGATTGTACCGCAAAGCGGAAATGAATGCCTGTCTGAAAAAGTTTCAGACAGGCATGGGACATGTTGCACAGTATCGGCTAAAGATTAACTTTTGTCTTCTTTATCGTCGTCTTGGTCTTTGGCTTCTTCGATTGCCTGCTTGCAGTTTTCTTCCTGCTCAGCCGGAGTGGCTTGTTTCAAGCTGGCCAACCATTCGTCACGACGTTGGATACGCTCTTCTTTTTCCGCACCGCTCAAAGTTTCAATGTATTTGTTTTCCAGCGTTTCTGCCTCTTTACACAAGGGAACCATCTCGCCGGCAGGTGTGGCGGCAGCGGCTGAAGAGGCTTTCGGTTCTGCCATATCAGCTTCAGAAGCTGCGTTATCTGCTGCAGGAGCCGATGCTTGGGTTGCGGGTTCGGGGGCAGATGCCGGAGCCGCAGGTTGGTTTTCGTTGCCGCCGCAGCCAGCCAGCAGTAAAGAAAGTAAAATGGCAGGAATCAGGGGGTGTGTCATAATTTTCCTTCGAATGGTTTTTGTTTAGAAAATTTTAATCAAATTGAATAGCTTACGTTAAGCAGGAAACAAAATATAGAATAGTGGGGGCTGAAAATTCTCTAAAACTATTCAGCTTAATTTAGATTAGACAACCTTAACGTATGTTTTGTTCCCGTAGCACACCCTGATTTATCGGCTGTTGTAAATCGCTCAGGCTAAGGCGCAGCGTGGCTGCCTGAAAATCGTTAAATTCCATCTGCTCCGAGCCGAACCGTGCCAGATGATGCGTATCCTGCTGGCAGTCTATCAACTCAATACCGCATTCCGCCAAATAGGGCACGGCGCAGGCAAAAGCGATTTTTGAGGCATCAGGCTGCGCGGCAAACATGGATTCTCCGAAAAATGCGCGGCCGATTTGTACACCGTAAAATCCGCCGGCCAGATTTAAAATTCCCTCATCATCGGGATACCAGCATTCAAATGAATGCGCATGGCCCGCTTTGTGCAGCTCCGTATAGGCCTGTCTGAAAGCAGGGCCTATCCAAGAGCTTTCCTGGCCCGGCCGTTCAATCCGGCTGCAGGTGGCGATAACTTCAGGGAAGTTGCGGTTAACCGTAACCGCATAAGACTTGTTGCGCAGTGTTTTGGACAGCGAGCGGCCGATATGGATTTTTTTAGGAAAGAGAACGGCGCGCGGTGCAATTGCAAACCAGAAAAACACCCCGTTTTCTTCAAACCAAGGAAAAATGCCTAAAGGATAAGCAGCCAGCAATCGCGGCACGGCCAAATCGGTGCTCACGCAAACCAAGCCTTCATTTTCCGCCAAGGCAGGACGCGGGTCGGGAAAGCGGTGGTCGCCGGGGGGTAAAAACGGAATCTCCATATCCGCTACCTTATTGAAGATTTAGATGTAATCCAAGCGCTCAAATTTTTGAGTATAAATGCATTCAGACAGGCATCGAAACACAACGCCTGTCTGAAAAGGTAAAGATGCTAACTTGTGCTCAGCGTTTTTCTTTTTTCTGGCAATCACTGCACACACCATACATATACAGCGCGTGGTCAACAATGCGGAAGCCGTTTTCATTGGCAATTTTATCTTGCAGCTTCTCGATTTCTTCGTTATGAAATTCGGTTACCTTGCCGCATTTTACACACACAATATGGTCATGATGGCCGCCGGCATTCAATTCATATACGGCTTTGCCTGTTTCAAAATGGTGGCGCAGTAAAATGCCGGCCTGCTCAAACTGGGTCAGCACGCGATAAATGGTGGCCACGCCGATTTCAATGCCTTCATCAAGCAAAATGCGGTACACATCCTCCGCACTCAGATGCTCTTCGGCATGGGTTTCAAACAAATCCAAAATCTTCAGGCGCGGGCCGGTAACTTTTAAACCGCTGTCTTTTAATTGTGCAATATTGCTTTCCATAGTATCTTTCCATCCGTACCGAAGTTGTGTGAATGCCGTTATAATACGCATTTTTAAGCATTTTGCCCACTATTGGATAATTAAAGGTTTTTAATCATAAGCCTTTACACAACAGAGTCCACAATACACTCGATATCAATCGGAAAGGTAAAAGCGTGAACAAACCCCTCATAATCGCCCTGATGCTTGCCGCCGGCT
This sequence comes from Neisseria wadsworthii 9715, assembly GCF_000227765.1. Lineage (GTDB taxonomy): Bacteria > Pseudomonadota > Gammaproteobacteria > Burkholderiales > Neisseriaceae > Neisseria > Neisseria wadsworthii. The sequence goes on along the minus strand of NZ_JH165159.1, from coordinate 57,593 downwards.
TGGTCGGCTGCAGCGCCGAACGCATCTCCAATATCCCGTCCTACAAACTCAAAGTCATTCAAGGCAACGAGCTTGACCCGCGCGCAGTGGTTTCGCTGCAACCGGGCATGAGCCGCCAGCAAGTGCAGGCTTTATTGGGTACACCGCTGCTGCGTCCAGCGTTTCGCGGCGATCAATGGGATTACACCTACGAAGTCAGCCGCAACGGCATCGTTCAGGAGCAGCGCAATCTTAAGCTGACTTTCCAAAACGACCAACTGGTTAAAGCAGAGGGCAATGCTATCGAATATGCCGTTGAGCAGCTAAAAGAGCGTTATGGAGAGCAGATTGAACAGCAACCCGCTGTGCAACAGCAGCCCCAGCCTGCTTCCGAACTGATTTGGACGCCCGACCGCTAACCCGCCGACAGGACTTCACACATGAATCAATTAAAAGTAGCCATTGCCGGCGCCAACGGCCGCATGGGCAAAGTATTGGTTGAAGCAGTAAGCAACAATCCGGCCACTGTGTTGAGCGGCGCATTGGAACACGCAGGTTCCGATTCATTGGGGCTGGACGCAGGCCACGCGGTGGGCATCAAAACCGGTGTAACCATTTCTGCCGATATCAACGCCGTGCTCGATGCCAGCGATGTCTTGATAGACTTTACCCGCCCGGAGCCTACACTGAATCATTTGCAAAAATGCATGGAAAAAGGTGTGAACCTTATCATCGGCACAACCGGCTTTGATGAGGCGGGTAAAGCCGCCATTGCCGCCGCCTCCGAGAAAACCGGCATCGTGTTTGCCGCCAATTTCAGCGTAGGCGTCAACCTGACGTTTCACATCCTCGACACCGTTGCCCGCGTATTAAACGAAGGCTACGACATCGAAATCATCGAAGCGCACCACCGCCACAAAGTTGACGCGCCGAGCGGAACTGCCTTGCGTATGGGCGAAGTGATTGCCGGTGCCTTAGAGCGTGATTTGAAAACCTGCGCCGTTTACGGCCGTGAAGGCCACACGGGCGAACGCGATCCGAAAACCATCGGCTTTGCCACCGTTCGCGGCGGCGACGTTGTGGGCGACCACACAGCACTGTTCGCCACGGAAGGTGAGCGCGTAGAGATCACGCATAAAGCATCCAGCCGCATGACTTTCGCAGCCGGTGCCGTGCGCGCTGCTGTGTGGTTGCAAGGTAGAAAAGGTTTGTTTGATATGCAGGATGTATTGGGTTTGAAAAACAAATAAGCATGTTGTAGCGGTAATATTGCCGCATTTTGAAAAAGCAGGCCGGAAAGCCTGCTTTTTTATTCGAATGCCTGTCTGAAAATCTCAAATACACCGCGAAACCTAATTACATATGATGAATAAACTAAAAAAACATATACGCTGGTCGAAAAATATAACCGTTCAGTTGTAAGGATACGACAGCATTTTTACATGGTTTTGTTATCTTCAATCTTATGATTATCTATAAATCATTATTTAAAACAACAAATTAAATAGAATAAAATATCTCAAATTGCATTTTCTTGCCAATTGTTTCAAATTTTCAAAACATGCAATTTGTGTATTAATTCGTAAAAATAAGTTTTGCCAAGGTTTTCAAGAGTGTTTAAGGACTAAAATTCATCAAAATTTTAACGCGCAGGGAAAACTGACATGCTCAAGCACCAAATCCGTAACATTGCTTTATTTTCAACCGCATCCAGCATCATGCTGGCGCCTGTTTTGTTGATGATTGCAGGCACCGCATATCTTAATCAAATGCTGGCTGTGAATTGTATTATGGCTGCTGTTTTATCCGTATTGTTGGTTCAATCCGCACAAATCCGAGCCATAACCGGTTTGGTTTTATTCGGAATTGCTTTATCTTTATTGATGCCTGCCATGCCGTTTATCTATGTTTTAGCCGGCTCCGCAGCAGGCGGTTTCTTAGCATGGTCTGCACCTTTCTTGTTTAGACAAGAGGAAGAAACCGTTGGCTGATAATGCAGTTTACCGTATCCGCCTGATCGGATTTAAATAAAGGACACACAATGCCTGCCTGAAAAGTTTGGTTATTACCGGCTTTTTTCAGACAGGCATTAAAAATTAAGCTGTATCGTTAAATTGCTTTAAAACAGGTGACTCTGCTAATTTACCGAAAACTTGTTGTTTGCAGTATGCCGCTTAGTTACTGTTTTTGAATAATTTAACCATAACAACCACATAAATAAATAACGGGAATAATTTATATGGAAAATGCTGTAACTTACAACTTTAACAGTTGGTCAGACTACGAAACATATCTAAAAAACAATGGAATAGGTTGCGAGCAAGTCATTCCTATGCTTGCTGAAGCCGGCTTATTGGGCGACAAAGCAGACGCATATCCAACAGCTTCAAGCGCCACCTCTCAACAAGCGGAAAGCATACTTGAGCAATTAACCGCATCACCGAACTACCAATATTTTTGGTTAAATGAGGATGTGTACCACGATGGCAATTGTGGTGAGGTTTTCTCGCAGATGCTTTCTTTTGCTGCACCTGAATGGCAGGTTAGCTGGCAGGCAGGCAACACAGGTAGCAATGCTGTCGAGTTAAATCCTTTACCTGAGTGGGCCAGCAAGGTTGCAACTACCCCCATTCTGATTCAGACAGGCCATCAAACTTATTCAATCAATATTTTTTCTGCCAATTGTTGCAAATTCTCTTATAAAGCCATTGCGCAAGAGCTGGCATATTGGGTAAATGAGCTCTTGGCACACGAGCAAAATTCTACACGCTTATATATCTTCTGCCTGGAAGACGAGGGTGAAGAGGTCATTCAATTGATCAGAGCGAATAAAGCGCAACAGCAAAATATGGATATTTCATTTCCGTTGAGTCTGCCTCAGTTTGAAATTGACGCATTCAAGCCTGTTGATATTGCTGCGCAATTGGCCGATATCCGCACCATATACGATACTTGGGTAGCTCAAGGCAGTTATCCGAAGTTGGCAGGCAGCCGCGTACCTTTGCTGAAAACCCATTTCAATATCAGCCAAGAAGCTTATACATGGTTGCGTGATGCACGTGACGATATGCATGAAATGATGCTGGCCGACAGTAGCCAGCTGCCGGAAGCTTTTGCGCCGCTGCGCGGATTATCGGGGCTGGAGCGCATCCGTGAAATCCATAATCTTTTTGTGGCGGTTGCCCGACAATTTATTTTTGATCAAGATGCCTTTGCGTACCGATACAAGCTTTGCCCCTTGTTTACGTCAGAGCAAATGCAGCTGTTGCGCAGGCAGTATGCGAGCGATGAGCAGATGATTGAAGCCTTGTTGTCTGACGAAAACCTATATGCCCAAACCAGCCACGGCGCAGAACCTTATTTGCACAAATTACTGCCGGTCGGTTCCGCATAATCAGGTTTGATGTATTTTTAAGTGGAAATGCCTGTCTGAAAACTTTTCAGACAGGCATTTTGCTGTATACGTCAAATAATATTATCGAAACCCAAGATATTGTGATAAGCCTGAGTATACCGAGAGTGCTGTTTTGGAATTGATTGGCTATGGTGGTTTCCGAGTGGTGTTTCCAATCACTCAGGCAATTCTGCCGAACCCATCCGCCGCAACACAATATTTGCCTTGCCGCGTAGGCGTTTGCTTTTGGGATTATCGGCATAAAACAGCGGTGCGGGTACACGGGCGGTTAGTAGGGCTGCTTGTTGCTTGGTAAGGTTTGCTGCACTTGTTTTGAAAAAATGTTGCGAGGCAGCTTCTGCGCCGAAGATGCCGTGCCCCCATTCGATTACGTTTAAATAAATTTCGAAGATGCGGTCTTTATCCGTTGTGGCTTCCATCATGGCGGTAATGGCCGCTTCTTCGCCTTTGCGGATATAGCTTTGCCAATCATTGAGAAACAGGTTTTTCGAAAGCTGCTGGCTGATGGTCGAGCCGCCGCCCCTGATCCTACCGCTTTGCTGGTTGCGCTTCATGGCGTGGCGGATACCACTCCAGTCGAAACCGTCGTGAGCGGCGAATTTGGCGTCTTCAGAGGCAATCAAGGCTTTTTTCAGGTTGGTGGAAATCTGGTTGTAGGGAACCCAGCGGTAATCTAAAGCCACTTCTTTGCCGATGCTTCGGTATTCGCTCATCCGCATTTTCATAAAGGCGGTTTGGCTGGGTGCGACGGCGCGGTAAGTTAAAATGTTGCCGTACACATAAGCATTGAAGAGAATGAAAGCCATAAAAGGCAAGGCAATCAGCCATTTAATCGCGCCCATGTTTCATCCATTCGATAACGGGGCGGATTTCAGGGGCAAAGCCGCGCCAGAGTTCATAAGAAAATGCAGCTTGCGCCACCAGCATGCCGAGGCCGTCGGCAGTGTGCTGCGCGCCGGCATTTTGAGCGAAGGTAAGAAAAGCGGTGGGTTCGCTGCCATACACCATATCGTAGGCCAAAATGCATTTGCCGAATACGTCGGGCCGAACGTCGGGCACTTGGCCGCTCAAGCTGCCGGATGTGCCGTTAATGATAATATCGTAATGGTTGGGCGGAAGCTGGCCCAATTCCGCTGCTTCGATGCCGAATTCATCTGCCAAAGCCTGCGCTTTGCTGAACGTGCGGTTGGCAATGGTCAAGCTTTGGGGCGACTGCTCCAGTAACGGGCGGATAACGCCGCGTACCGCACCGCCCGCGCCCAAAAGCAGGATTTTTTTGCCCGCCAGCGGTATGGCGTGGTTTTCGATAATGTCTTTAACCAAACCGATGCCGTCAGTGTTGTCGCCGCGGATACGGCCATCGGGCAGCCGGATTAGGGTGTTGACTGCACCTGCGGCTGATGCGCGTTCGGAAAGCTCGTTTACCCAATGATAGGCATCGGTTTTAAACGGCACGGTAACGTTGGCTCCTTGGCCGCCTTGTGCGAAAAAGGCTGCGGCGGCTTCGGCAAATGCGTTGGGCTTGGCCAGAATTCGCCGGTATTCGATGTCGGCACCTTCTTGAGCGGCAAATCGCCCGTGGATTTCGGGCGATTTGCTGTGCGCAATCGGATTGCCGAACACGGCATAATGTGCGGTTGTCATGATATTTCTGCGTTAAGTCGATTTTCATTATTATGGGGCAAACATTGTATAAGATGAAGCCTGTCTGAAAAGGTTTAACGTGTTCTTTCAGACAGGCATGGTTATCAACCCAAACACCACACTTTGATCTGCTACATTCCGTGTAAAATTATCCTTATTGTTTTTGAAAAATTAAAAAAGCTGCTGATTCGGCAAATATGATTTATATTGACGGCGCAAATATGCTCTGAAACAATCCGAGGGTAACCGGAATACTTAATGGATGCTGCGGGCAGATTAAAACGCAGCAAAAAAATATTACTAACTGAATTTAATGATTTGAGTTTATGGAGAACAACAACATGTCTATCAAAGATGTTGTGCGGTTAATTGAAGAAAACGAAGCTCGCTTCGTTGATTTACGTTTTACGGATACCAAAGGCAAGCAACACCATTTTACGATACCTGCCGGCGTTGTTTTGGATGATCCGGAAGAATGGTTTGAAAACGGTCAAGCTTTCGACGGCTCGTCTATCGGCGGCTGGAAAGGCATTCAAGCTTCCGATATGCAGCTGCGCCCAGATGCTTCCACTGCGTATCTTGACCCTTTCTTCGACGATGCAACCGTGGTGCTCACTTGCGATGTGATTGACCCGGCAAATGGTCAGGGCTATGACCGTGATCCGCGCTCCATTGCCCGCCGTGCAGAAGCTTATCTGAAATCTTCCGGTATCGGTGACACTGCCTTTTTCGGCCCCGAACCGGAATTTTTTGTGTTTGACGGTATTGCTTTCGAAACCCATATGCACAAAGCCCGTTTTGAAATCACATCCGAAAGCGGCGCCTGGAGCAGCGGTCTGCATTTAGACGGTCAAAACACCGGCCACCGCCCGACAGTGAAAGGCGGCTATGCACCCGTAGCGCCGGTTGATTCCGGCCAAGACTTGCGCTCTGCGATGGTAACGGTTTTGGAAGATATCGGTATCCCGGTTGAAGTGCATCATGCCGAAGTCGGCACCGGTACGCAAATGGAAATCGGCACCAAATTCAGCACCTTGCTCAAACGCGCCGACTGGACGCAAGACATGAAATACGTGATTTGGAACGTGGCACACAATTTCGGCAAAACCGCCACTTTCATGCCCAAACCGATTATGGGTGATAACGGCAGCGGCATGCACGTTCACCAATCCATTTGGAAAGACGGCCAAAACCTGTTTGCCGGAGACGGCTACGCAGGCCTGTCTGAAACCGCGCTTTATTATATCGGCGGCATCATCAAGCATGCCAAAGCGTTGAACGCGATTACCAATCCTTCCACCAACTCGTACAAACGCTTGGTGCCGCATTTTGAAGCACCTACCAAATTGGCTTATTCGGCGAAAAACCGCTCGGCTTCCATTCGCATTCCTGCCGTAAACAGCAGCAAAGCGCGCCGCATCGAAGCCCGTTTCCCTGATCCGATGGCCAATCCGTATTTGTGCTTCGCCGCTTTGCTGATGGCGGGTTTGGACGGCATTCAAAACAAAATCCATCCGGGCGATCCGGCAGATAAAAACCTTTACGACTTACCGCCGGAAGAAGATGCACTGGTGCCAACCGTATGCGCCTCGCTGGAAGAAGCACTGGAAGCCTTAAAAGCCGACCATGAATTCTTGCTGCGCGGCGGCGTGTTCAGTAAAGACTGGATTGACAGCTACATTGCGTTTAAATCAGAAGATGTGAAACGCATCCGCATGGCGCCGCATCCGCTTGAGTTTGAAATGTATTACTCACTCTAAAAATATCATCTGAAAAATAATCACACATCAAACAAGTACTTAAGCCCGGATAGTTATCTGTCCGGGTTTTTTTCGGACAGGCATTGAGCTGTGTCGGTTTATTTGGAAATCTGATGATCTTTTCAGCGGAGCAACTTAAAAGTTGTACGTTTGCCATACCCGTGCTTGAAAAAATTTACAATGCCTGCCTGAAATATTTCTGCTATAAACCTTTTGATTTTATTTTCATTTTAATAAAAAACGCCCCAAAAACCTGTTTGCCGAAATAAAAATATCAAAGTGCTTTGACAATTTTTAACTCTTCCCCTAATATTCTGCCTTTCGGGCTTTTGTCTTAAAAAGTTCTCAAAAAACATCAACTAAGGAAAGAAAAAACTTATGGAATGGGTATTCAACAGCTACTATACGCTGATTGCCGCGACCATTGTTTTACTGTTTGGTAAGTTAATGGTTAATAAAATCAAATTCTTAAGAGATTTCAATATTCCCGAGCCGGTAGCGGGCGGTTTGGTGGCCGCTGTGATTCTTTATGCTTTGCATGCATTTTACGGCGTCAGCTTTAAGTTCGAGAAACCGCTGCAAGATGCTTTTATGTTGATTTTCTTTATCTCCATTGGTTTGAGCGCAGATTTCTCGCGCTTGAAAGCAGGTGGATTTCCGTTGGTTTTATTTACTCTCGTTGTCGGTTTCTACATCATTGTGCAAAATGTGGTGGGCGTCGGCATGGCCAGCGCATTCGGTTTGGATCCGCTGCTCGGTTTGATTACCGGCTCCATCACATTAACCGGCGGTCATGGTACGGCGGGTGCGTGGGGGCCTTTGTTTGAAAAAGAACATGGTGTGGTCGGTGCGACCGGTTTGGGTATTGCCAGCGCGACATTCGGTTTGGTGTTCGGTGGTTTGATCGGTGGCCCGGTTGCCCGCCGTTTGCTGAATAAAATGGGGCGTAAACCTCAAGGCGACGCCGAGCTGAAGGCTGCGATTCATGCACAGATTGCTGGCGGTGCCGACCAAAATACAGATGATGTGTTCGAGCATCCCGACCAATCACGCCTGATTACGGCCAGCTCAGCTATTGAAACATTGGCTATGTTTGCTGCGTGTTTGGCATTTGCCGAAGTGATGGACGGCATCGACAAGGAGTATTTATTCGACTTGCCGAAATTCGTGTGGGCTTTGGGCGGCGGTGTAATCCTGCGCAATATTCTGACCATCGGTTTCAAATTTAACATGTTTGACCGTGCCATCGACGTGTTTGGTAATGCATCTTTGTCGCTCTTCTTGGCCATGGCTTTGCTGAATTTGAAACTGTGGGAGTTGACCGGTTTGGCCGGCCCGGTAACGGCCATCTTGGTGGTTCAAACCATTGTGATGATTTTGTTTGCTTATTTCGTTACCTATAATGTTATGGGTCGTAACTATGATTCAGCCGTGTTGGCTGCCGGTCATTGCGGTTTCGGTTTGGGTGCTACGCCGACTGCGGTTGCCAATATGCAGTCCATTACCGAGCGTTTCGGCCCTTCACACAAAGCTTTCTTGATTGTGCCGATGGTGGGCGCGTTCTTCGTTGACTTGATTAACGTTGTGATCCTGCAGACTTTCGTTAGCTTCCTCAAATAATCGGCAAGCAAACTGAAAAGCACTTGAAACTAGTTACCTGTTTCAAGTGCTTTTTGCTATGATAGCGCTTACTTTTTGATAAACGGAAGCCAGAACATGTATAAAAAACTGCTGACCTTAACTTTAGTTGCCGCATCATTGGCTGCCTGCGGTGACGACAAGCCTAAGCAGAATGTCCAACTCTCATGTAACGACCCTGCGGTTTTGCAAAACGTGCGTACTTTGATTCAGGACTCGCTCAAACAAAAAGCACGCCACTATTCTCAAAATGACAACCGCCAATATGTTGATGCCGATAAAGTTATTGCGGCAGGTAGCGAATTGGATATTAAATTGGAGAATGCCGCCGCCACTAATGAAACCCATCCTGTGTGTTCGGCACAGCTTAATGTGACCGTACCTTATCAAGTTTTACAATCGGCTTATAACAATGCGCCTTTGATTTATGGGCAGCAGGATATGAATAGCATTCTTCAGCGTCATACCGGCAGCGGCAAAACGGCTTACAACGGCAGCGGTGTGTTCAGCCAAACTTTGCGTTATAAAGCTACTCCCGGTGAAGGTGGTGTGAGTATCAGTTTGGTGGACGATCTGAATAATACAGCCGATGCTCTATCTGCCTTGCTTCTGCCCTATGGTGTAAAAAACCATGTATTGATTAACGGCAAACCCGTTTCTAAAGAAGAAGCCTTAAAACAGTTGCGCAGCGAAGCCAAAGATGCTGATGAACAGCAGCCGTCGCCGTTTGAACATGACCCGCAAAGTATCTTGGAAAACAACAGCGCATCATCTGTGTTTGATTTTTCTGATCAACAGCAGCCTGCCGAAACCATTTCGCCCGTAGATACGCACAACACCCCGGGCCTTTCTGCTGCCGAGCTCGATCAGGCACGTAATAGCTATGATGCGGCAGATGGTGAAATCAACCGTATCTGGAACAACATCGATCAAACCGTGCGTAAAGAGCTGGTTGATGAGCAGCGCGACTGGATTAATCAGAAAAATAACAGCTGCCGCCAAGCCGCCGCACGCGCCGGTGATCCGCAGCAGGCGGAATATCTGCAGCTGCAATGCAGCACGCGCATGACACGCGAGCGTATCCAGTATTTGAAGGGATACAGTATCCAGTAAAAGGGCTGTTTGACTGAATGCCTGTTTGAAAATTTTTTCAGACAGGCATTCTTATATCTAAGCATATAGGATTTATTGTTTGCAGCTACCGGTTTTCATGCCGGTTTTTAAAGAGTAGATATCGCAGTCTTCAGCAAAAGAAAGCGGCCCTTTATAGGTTTGACGGATGGCTGAGGTTGTGGCCGGTTTTGCATTTTCCGTGCGGTGCATAAAATGTGAAAGCACCAAGCTACGGCTTTTGGTTGTTTGGGCAATTCTGCCGATTTCAGAAGGCGGCATATGCAGTTTTAAAGCAATCGAATCTTTGCTGCTTTCAGGTACGGCATTGTGGGCGATAAATATATCGGTGTTTTTAGCCAAAGTATCCAGCGTTTTGCCCGCATTGCTGGTGTCGCCCGATACGGTAACGGAGCAGCCGTCCTTCTCGATACGCCAGCCTAAAGAAGGCAGCAGGCCGTGTTCTACCGGAATGGCTTTCAGGGTGAAACCGCCGATTTGGGTTTCAAACAGTTGGGACTGTGCTTTATCTGCATTTACCGCAATGGGTTTTAAAGAAAAGGCAGCATCTCCGGTAAGAAAGTCGGAAAGATAGGGATAAACGCCGTGTTCACCGAAATGTCGCTCGATAAATTCAGGCGTGGTGGGAATGGTGTGGTTGCCGGTGGGGCCGTAGATCGGCAGGTCATGTTCGCGCTCGGAGAAGAAAGACGCTTTAACCAAAGCAGGCAGATCGTTAGAGTGGTCGACATGGAAGTGAGTGAATAAAAGAGCTTCCAAATCTTTTATGCTGCCGCCGGCTCGTTCGAAATTGAGGGAAGCACCTGCACCGAAATCAATAATAAAGCGGGCTTTGCCGTTTTCACGCACTAAATAACCTGTGGATGCGCGTTTGTCGCTCAATTCCGGCCCGCCCGATCCGAGTACGACCACATCCAAACCGGTATGGTTGCACTGGGCAGCCTGAGCACCGGCGGGCACGATGACTAAGCCGAGTAACATTTTCAGTAATAAATAGGGTTTTAATAAGAAAGAGAGCATTTTCCAACCTGTTGTGTTGTTAAGTTTTCAGAATGAAGAAAAAGGATGTTTCGGCATTCAAAGTCGGATGCCAAAGCTCATCCAAAATTTGCAGATTATATCGGATACGGGATTGCAATACTAAAGATAATTAACTGGACTGGTGATGGTTTGTGAGATATTAATGCCTGTCTGAAACTATTGTTCAGACAGGCATTTCCGTGATTCTGAAAAAACATACCACCCGTTGTTTCAGGCAGCGGGTGGTATGTTTTTTCGGTTTTGAGTATTCGAGGTAAGGGAATTGTTTCAACTGATAGGCATTCTCCAAAAAGCAGTATGGTTAAAACAAAAAGGGAATAGATGTTTCGATGTTTAATGGCTCTCAGCTATGGATAACTGAGTGGGTTTTATTATACATAAACGATAATAATTATCAATACATAAATTAAATAAATTTACTGTATTTTTATAGTTATTTGAAAAATATAAGAAAAAAATAAATTTAAGTAACGGATAACCGATAAAATTTCCGTATCCAGTGTATTTAACAAATTTAAGCAGCATGTCAAAGCGCATTTAAATCCAGTATAATTATCTATTAATTCAAATCTTTAAATGCACTCAAACAATATGCAGAATACTTATCAAACCGTTGTGCAAGACCTGCTTGCTGCCAATCAGCTTTCTCCTGAGAGTTTGGCGAAAAGTCTCGGCATTATCGGTGCCAACAAGGTGGATTACGCCGATATTTATTGCCAACGTATGGCTTTTGAAAGCTGGCATTTGGAAGAGGGGATGGTGAAATCCGGCAGCTTCCAGATTGATCAGGGAATCGGTGTGCGCGCGGTTTCCGGTGAGAAAACGGCATTTGCTTACGCGGATAATCTGAATATGGAGAGCATTGCGCGTTCGGCTGAGGCGGTGCGCGCAATCGGTTTGGCCGGCGGGGAAGGGCGTGTGCACGTGCCTTTGCCTTTGCCGGTAAGCGGGAAAGCGGTGCATCAAACGGTTAATCCGATGCACAGTTTGGATTCTGCAGCCAAAGTTGAGCTGTTGAATAAAGTGGAGGCATTGGCCAAGGCGGCCGACCCGCGCATTGTGCAGGTAATGGCGGGGCTGACTTGTGAGCATGATTTGATTTACATCGCCCGTTTGGACGGCAAACATGCAGCCGATATCCGCCCCTTGGTGCGTTTGAGCGTAACGGTTATCGCCAAGCAGGGCGATCGGCGCGAAATGGGCAGTTGCGGCGGTGGCGGGCGTTTTGATTTGACTTATTTCAGCGATGAAGTGCTGAAAAGCTATGTCGATACGGCTGTTAAGCAGGCACTGATTAATTTGGAGGCGCGCCCTGCGCCTGCCGGCGCTATGAAGGTGGTATTGGGCAGCGGTTGGCCGGGCGTGCTGCTGCATGAAGCGGTGGGGCATGGTTTGGAGGGCGACTTCAACCGCAAAGAAACCAGCGCTTTTTCGGGCCGAATCGGCGAGCGTGTTGCGGCAAAAGGTGTTACCGTGATTGATCAGGGCGACATTGCCGATCGGCGCGGTTCGCTCAATATTGATGACGAAGGCAACGAAACCAAACGCAATGTTCTGATTGAAGACGGCATTTTGGTCGGCTATCTGCAAGACGAAACCAACGCCCGCCTGATGGGCGTGCCGGTTACAGGCAACGGCAGGCGCGAGAGTTATTCGGCTGCACCTATGCCGCGTATGACTAATACATTTATGGAAAGTGGCGGGCACGACCCTGAAGAAATCATTGCTTCGATCGATAAAGGCATTTACGCGGTGAACTTCGGCGGCGGCCAGGTTGATATTACCAGCGGTAAGTTTGTGTTCAGCGCTTCGGAAGCGTGGTGGGTCGAAAAAGGCAAACTGCAATATCCGGTGAAAGGCGCCACCATTGTCGGTAACGGCCCCGAAGTGTTGAAACATGTGAGCATGATTGGCAACGATATGGCTTTAGATAAGGGCATAGGCGTGTGCGGGAAAGACGGGCAAAGCGTGCCCGTGGGCGTAGGGCAGCCGACTTTGCGTATTGACGAAGGGCTTACCGTGGGCGGCAGCGAGACTTAACCGAACTAAGCGCCCGCAACAGCACAATGCCTGTCTGAAAAGATATTTTGGCTTCGCAGAAATCCGCGTTGCCCGTTTTCAGACAGGCATTGTGTTTCGCTATACAATATCGACACATCTACAAAGAACATTCCATCATGCACACATTCCGATTACACGAAACAGCGTTTGCCAAGCTGCCCGATATTTTCTACGCCCGCGTTAACACGGAGCCTTTGGGCGATCCTTATTGGGTGGCGCAAAACCACGATTTGGCAGCGGCATTAAATTTGCTTAATGATTTTTTCGACGCTCCCGAAACGCTCGCCATGCTGGCCGGCAGCGCGAAAAAATATGTGCCGCAGCCCTTGGCAAGCGTGTACAGCGGCCACCAATTCGGCGTGTATGTGCCGCAATTGGGCGACGGCCGCGCCGTGTTGCTGGGGCGAAGCGAAGACGCGCAAGGAAAGGCATGGGAATGGCAGCTCAAAGGCGCAGGCAAAACGCCGTTTTCCCGCTTTGCCGACGGCCGCGCCGTGTTGCGTTCCTCAATCCGCGAGTACCTATGCTCCGAAGCCATGTACGGCTTGGGCATTCCCACCACGCGTGCGCTGTGCATTACCGGCAGCAATGATGCCGTGTTCCGCGAAACGCCGGAAACCGCCGCCGTGGTTACCCGCATCGCGCCGAGCTTTATCCGCTTCGGCCACTTCGAATATTTTTACCACAAGGGCATGCACGAATATCTGCAACCTTTGGCCGATTTTTTAATCCGGTACCATTTTCCCGAATGCACACAAGCCGATCAGCCTTATCTCGCCCTGTTGCAAACCATTTCCGAGCGTACTGCCGACTTGGTGGCTGCATGGCAGGCTGTGGGCTTTTGCCACGGCGTGTTGAACACCGACAATATGTCAGCGCTGGGGCTGACCATTGATTACGGCCCGTTCGGTTTTCTTGATGCCTACGACCGCCGCCACGTGTGCAACCATTCCGATTCGGGCGGGCGCTATGCCTATAACGAGCAGCCTTATGTGGTGCATTGGAACCTGTCGCGGCTGGCATCCTGTTTTCTGCCTTTGTGCGAAGAAGCCGGCTTGGTGGCCGTGTTGGATGCTTTCCCCAATCTTTACCGCAATGCCTATCTGAAAAACATGCGCGCCAAGCTGGGTTTGCAAACCGAGCGCAAAGAAGACGAAGAATTAATCACAGATATGTTTAACGTGCTGCAAGGCCGCCGAGTTGATTTCACATTATTCTTCAGGCACTTGAGCGAAACGGGCAATACACATGGCGAACCCGTTCCGCCCAAACTTGCCGCCTTGTTCGGCGAACAAAATATGGAAGGGTTCACTTCGTGGTTGGGCGGCTACCGCACCCGTTTGCGGGCGGAAAACAGCGGCCCACAAGCGCGCGCCGCGCGAATGAATAGCGTGAACCCGCTTTATGTGCTGCGCAATTATCTGGCGGAGCAAGCGATTGAACAGGCCAAGCAAGGACACTTCGGCGAAATCGAACGCCTGCGCCGCTGCCTGGCCAGCCCGTTTGAAGAGCGGGCCGAGTTCGCCGATTTTGCCCAACCCGCGCCCGAATGGGCGGCAGGCATTTGCGTGAGCTGCTCAAGCTGAGACTTTCAGACAGGCATTTGGCCGGATAACCGGAATGCCTGTCTGAAGCCTTAACCGCCAACCCAAACCCACAATCATGACCGGTATTTTCGACGCATTTTTATTCGCACTCGGTGTGACGCTGCCGAACTTTCTGCTGCTGGTGTTCGGCTGGTATCTGCGCCGCAGCGGGCAGATAGATGCGCATTTTTGCGCACAGGCATCCAAGCTGGTGTTCCGTTACGGCCTGCCTTGCGTTTTGTTTGTCAGCCTGATGAAAAGCGAAGTGCATTATCAGGAGCAGCTGATGCTGGTGGCGGCAGGCGCGGTTTCGACGCTCGTTTTGTTTCTGGCCGCCGAGCTTTATGCTTGGAAAAGGGTGCCGCAACTCCGTGACAAAGGCGTGTTTGTGCAAGGCGTGTTCCGCAGCAACCTCGGCATTATCGGGCTGGCGTTTGTGTCCAATGCTTATGGCGCCCCGGGATTGGCTGCCGGTGCGGTGTACACCGGTGTGATTACCATTCTGTATAACATTTTGGCCGTGGTCACTTTGAGCCGTTCGGCTGAAGGTTCAATCGGGCGGCGGATAAAAGATACGGTCAAAAAAATCATGACCAATCCGCTGATTCTGGCCATTGTGGCCGCTATGCTGTTGCAGCGGTTTGACATCGCTATTCCGAAAACCGTGATGCGTATGGGCGGCTATCTGGCGGATATCGCCCTGCCGCTGGCTTTGATTTGCGCAGGCGCGACATTCGATATCCGCTCCGTTATCCATGCTTCGGATATTTCGATGCAGGCCAGCATAGGGCGGCTGATTGTGGCGCCCGTTGTGGCGGTGGCGGTCGGGTTGGCTTTCGGTTTCAGCGGAATACCGATGGGCGTACTGTTTCTGATGACGGCCACGCCGGTTGCGTCGGCCAGCTATGTGATGGCGAAATCGATGGGCGGCAACGATGTGGCGGCAGCCAATATCACCGGCATTACCACGGCGGGCGCTATTTTCTCCGCAGTGGCGGGGATGGTATGGCTGCGTTCGGCCGGATTGATGTAAGCGCGCTCATTAAAAATGCCTGTCTGAAAATATTCAGACAGGCATGGTTTTATTCTTCTTCTGTTTGTGTTTCTTCATTTTGAGGCTTTGGCAGGCGCGCAAACCATTCGGCTACCGTTTCATTTACCTCCTCAATGCCTTGTTTTTTCAGACTGGAAAAAAGCTGCACACTTACTTCTTGACATTCCATAAACGGTTTTAACGCTTTTTTGACAGAAGACAAGGTTTTAATCTGGTCGTTCTTAGATAATTTGTCGGCTTTAGACAATAAAATATGCACCGGTCTGCCGGTTGTTTCAAAAAAATCAAGCATCTGCATATCCAGCGGTTTGAGCGGATGGCGGCAATCCATAATCAGCACCAGCCCGATAAGTTCTTTGCGGGTTTGCAGATAGTTGCCTAAAAGCTGCACCCAATGCCTGCGTACCGCTTCGGGCACTTCGGCATAGCCGTAACCGGGCAGATCGACCATAAAATTGCCGTCGGATAGCTCGAAAAAATTGATATGCTGCGTGCGCCCCGGTGTTTTGGAAACATAAGCCAGCCGCACATGGTTGCACAGCGTATTGATGGCGCTTGATTTACCGGCGTTGCTGCGGCCCACAAAAGCGATTTCGGCCGGTGTGTCGGGCAGATCTTTCAAGTGGTTTACGGTTGTGAAGAATTTTGCATTTTGAAATAAATTCATGGCTATGGAAAAATACTGTAAATTTGGTATAGAATATCATATTTAAGATTAATCGGTTTGATTCGGGCAGAAATAAGCCCGTTGAGTATAGAATAAAAGGGTATTGCGGTTTGCAATGCTGTAATCAGGAGCATTTCCATGAAACGAATTACTTTGTTGGCATTGTCGGTATTGGCATGTGGAGTTACTGCCGCACCTAAAGCCGACGTTGCCAAAGGTAAAGAGATCGCAGCTACTTTGTGTTCGTCGTGCCACGCGACCGATGGTAACAGCGGCATTGCAACCTATCCGCGCCTAGCGGCACAAATGCCGAATTATATTGAAAAACACGCACGAGATATCCGTGATGGCAAGCGTGCTTGGGGTAATGCCGAGCAGATGCGTGTGTCCCCGGGTATTTCTACCATGACCGACGAGCAAATCCGCGATGTGGCCGCTTTCTTTGCTACGCAATATCCAAAAGCCGGCGAGGTTCATCCTAAAGAAAATCCCGAGCTGGGCGAGAAGCTGTTCCGCGGCGGTTTGGCTGAAAAAGGCATTCCGGCATGTATGTCCTGCCACGGCCCGAACGGC
Organism: Neisseria wadsworthii 9715; assembly: GCF_000227765.1. GTDB lineage: Bacteria > Pseudomonadota > Gammaproteobacteria > Burkholderiales > Neisseriaceae > Neisseria > Neisseria wadsworthii. The sequence goes on along the minus strand of NZ_JH165159.1, from coordinate 41,044 downwards.
GCTGGTATGCCGGCGGGCGGCACCGATACTCTGGCTTTCCCGCGCATCGGCGGCCAACACAAAGAATATGTGGTGGAGCAGCTTAAAGCCTATCAAAGCGGTGTGCGCAAAAACGCTATGATGGAAGATATTGCCAAACGCTTGTCGGCAGAAGAAATGAATGCCGTGGGTAACTTCATTCAAGGTTTACATTAATTTTTAATGGGATAGTCAGGCTGCCTGTGCGGTTTTTCCGTGCAGGCAGCCTGTTTTGTAGTAAAATCCGATTGCTTAATCCACAATATTTTGATGTTGCAGAATCTTTCAGACAGGCATACACATAACAAATCCAATGCCTGTCTGAAACCGGTTTTCATATTGTTTTCCGCTACCGATAAAATGAACACGCCCAAAAAAACACCGCTTATCCGCCGACCGTGGTTTGCTTTTCTCAGCTCCATGCGCTTTGCCGTGGCGTTGTTGAGCGTGTTGGGCATTGCCTCGATTATCGGCACGGTGCTGCAGCAAAACCAGCAGGCCACCGATTATGTGGTGAAATTCGGCCCGTTTTGGTCGGAAATTTTCCGCTTTTTAGGCTTGTATGATGTGTATGCTTCAAGCTGGTTTGTGTTGATTATGCTTTTTTTGGTAATCAGCACGAGCTTGTGTTTGTGGCGTAATATCCCGCCGTTTATGCGGGAAATGAAATCTTTCCGCCTGCAGGCCAAAGCCCAGTCGTTGGCAGCCATGCGCCATAGTGTGGAACTGAACCGGAATCTCTCACCGGAGGTGGCGGCGCGTTATTTGGAAGTGCAGGGCTTTGTCAGTAAAACCGCCGAGCGTGAAGACGGCTCGGTAATCGTGGCGGCTAAAAAAGGTTCTGCCAATAAGTGGGGCTATATCTGCGCGCACGTTGCGTTGATTGTGATTTGCGTGGGCGGCTTGATCGACAGCAACCTGCTTTTGAAAATGGGCATGCTCACAGGCCGTATCGTGGCCGATGAAACTTCCATATTCGCCAAAGATTTCAAACCTGAAAGCGTGATGGGGGAGAACAATATCTCTTTCAGAGGCAATGTGAACGTTATCGAGGGGCAAACGGCGGATGTGGTGTTTCTCAACGCTGATAAAGGCATGTTGGTGCAGGATCTGCCTTTCAGCGTTACTCTCAAAAAATTCCATATCGATTTTTACAACACCGGCATGCCGAAAGATTTTGCCAGTGATTTAATCGTAACCGACCGTAACACCGGCGCCAAATCGGAACATACCATCCGCGTAAACCACCCGCTTACCGTTGACGGCATCACGATATACCAAGCCAGCTTTGCCGACGGCGGCTCGGATTTGAAATTCAAAGCATGGGATTTGGGTAATCCAAGCCGACAGTTTGCTGAGTTAAATGCCAAATCGATGGCGGCATTTCCGCTGAATTTGGCGGCGCAAAAATACCAGGTTGAGTTTGACCAATTCACAGCCATGAATGTGGAGGACATGAGCGCGCCTGCTGAAGGGGAAAAAGATTTCCGCAGCAAATTAAACGATGTGCGTGCCGTAAAGCAGGAAAAACGCTTTACCAATATCGGCCCTTCCATCATCTACCGCCTGCGCGACAGCGCCGGACAAGCTGTTGAGTATAAAAACTATATGCTGCCGATCAACCAAGGCGGATCGTATTTCTTTATCACGGGTACGCGCCAAGCTTTGGATCAGCAATACCGTTGGTTGCGCATTCCGGCAGACAATCAGGGCAAAATCGACACGTTCATGATGCTGCGCGAGTTAATCAACAACCAAGACGAGCGCGGCAAGATTGTGGCGCGTGCTGCGGAAGCCGCGCCGCAAGATGTGCGCCGGCAGTTCGGCCAGGCAGTCAACAACACTTTGGAACTGTTTGCGCGCAAAGGCTTCCCTGGCATTGAAGAATTTATTACCCAGGCATTTCCTGCCGGGCAGCAGGATAAAATGCGGGAGTATTATTATAAGATTGTGTATGGCGCGGTAAATGCCACGCTGGAGCAGGCCGTAGCGGATGGCAAACTGGTGGCTTGGGCGCCCGATAATGCGCGGGATCTTTTTGTGGCGCATGTTTTGGAAGCCTATTCAGGTTTGAAAGAATATCCCGCTCCTGTGTTGTTGCAGCTGAACGGTTTTAAAGAAGTGCGCTCTTCCGGCTTGCAGATGACCCGTTCACCCGGTGCTTCGCTGGTTTATCTGGGTTCGGTATTGCTGGTGCTGGGCACGATTTTTATGTTTTATGTAAGAGAAAAACGCGCTTGGGTGCTGTTTGACAAAGGCAAGGTACGCTTTGCGATGTCGTCCAGCCGGAATGAACGCGATTTAGAAAAAGAATTTCCCGAACACACTCGACATTTACAAGAATTGGCCGAGGATTTAAACCATGAATAACGCTACCAAAACCGTCAAACTGCCGCAGCATCGTTTGCTGCAAGAGCGCTCTTTTTGGCGCAGCCTGAATGTTGCCGATTGGTTGTTTGCCGCTTTTATCGTATTGGTTGCTGTGACGGCGCAGTTTAAAGTGCCGCACCAGATGGATGTTTATGAAGTGAGCATCTTGTGGGGCAGCGCTGTGGCAACTATTTTACTGGGCTGGTTTTTCAAGCCTATGCGCTGGTTTGTGCCGGTTACTATCGGTTTGGCTTATGGCGCGGTAATGCTGTATGCCGGTAATTTCGACAACCATGATAAGTTTTTGCTGCGCTACTTTTTAAGCAGCCAGTCGGCGATTATGTGGCAATGTGCCACCGTATTTTTGGCATGGTTTTGCTATATAGCCGGTGCGCTGGTGGCTTCAAAGCAGCAACGCAGCACCAATACTTTGCTCGGTATGGGCTCTGCGCTGGGCTGGGTTTCTGTGCTGGCGGGGTTTACCGGCCTTTTGGTGCGCTGGCATGAAAGCTATCTTTTGCGGCCGGATGCAGGACATATACCGGTGTCCAACCTTTACGAAGTGTTTATTTTGTTTATGGTTATTACGGCGCTGATGTATCTTTATTATGAAGCCAAGTTTTCCCTGCAACGTGCGGGCGCGTTTGTGTTTACTTTTATGGCGGGTGTAGTGTGCTTTATCTTGTGGTACAGCATTGCGCGCGAGGCGCATCAGATTCAGCCTTTGATCCCTGCTTTGCAGTCATGGTGGATGAAAATTCATGTGCCGGCAAACTTTATCGGCTACGGCGCGTTCTGTATGGCGGCGATGCTGGGTGTAGCAGAACTTGTGGTGTTGCGTAGAAACGGCGTGAGATGGCTGCCGGATGCGCAAACCATTGAGGAAGCGATGTATAAGGCGATTGCGGTGGGTTTCCTGTTTTTTACCATTGCCACGATTCTTGGCGCTTTGTGGGCGGCCGATGCGTGGGGGCGCTATTGGAGCTGGGATCCGAAAGAAACTTGGGCGTTTATCGTGTGGCTGAACTATGCTGTGTGGCTGCACTTGCGTTTGGTTGCCGGCTGGCGCGGCAAGGTGCTGGCTTGGTGGGCGGTTATCGGTTTGTTCATCACGGCTTTCGCTTTTGTGGGCGTGAACATGTTTTTAAGCGGCCTGCATTCTTACGGTACGTTGTAATAAAAATGAAGGGAAATGCCTGTCTGAAAGTTTGGGCTGAGCAGCAACTTGCGCTACCTTTTCAGACAGGCATTTTCTTCTTTGCCTTATCTTGCCCAAACTGTTAAACTCATATTTATTCAATTAACCCAAAGGCATACTTTACATTATGAAAGACGGAGAGCAGAGCAGTATTATACGCGCCTTCGTATATGCCCTATTTAGGCAGCCTGATTTCTTCAGGCTGCTTTTCGTTGTTTAAAAAAGGATATCAAATATCATGGATTTCAGTTGGTTGGCCGATCCGGTAACCTGGCTGGGCTTTGCGACTCTGATTGTGTTGGAAGTGGTGCTCGGCATCGACAATTTGGTATTTGTGGCGATTCTCGCCAATAAGGTAAAACCCGCACACCGCGACCGTGCGCGCGTAACCGGCTTGGTGTTGGCTGTGATGATGCGTTTGGTGATGTTGGGCTTTATGGTGCAGATGATGCGGCTGACCACGCCTTTGTTTGACATTAGTGGACATTCCGTGTCGGGCAAAGACATGATTATGTTTTTCGGCGGTTTATTTCTGCTTTATAAAGCCACCACCGAGCTGCATGAGCGGCTGGAAGGCATAAACCATTATGCCGTGGCCGAGCATCAGAAAACACATGCGCCTTTTTGGGGCGTGGTGGCGCAGATTCTGATATTGGATGCTGTGTTTTCGCTTGATGCGGTGATCACGGCGGTAGCGATGGTGCAGCATATTGAAGTGGCTATGGCTGCCGTGGTGGTGGCGATGAGCATGATGATTTGGGCCAGCAAACCGCTGACTGAATTTGTTGACAAACATCCTACCGTGGTAATGCTGTGCTTGGGCTTCCTGCTGATGATCGGTTTCTCGCTGATTGCCGAAGCATTCCATGTTGAGATTCCGAAGGGTTATTTGTATGCGGCCATCGGCTTCTCGATTTTGATTGAAATTTTCAACCAAATCGCCAGCCGCAATACCGACAAAAACGCATACAGCGGCCGGTCATGGCGGCAGCGTACTGCGGAAAATGTGTTGGGTATGATGGGCATACGCGAAAGCGTGCTGGCCAAAGCAGGCAGTGAATCGGAAGACGACACGCATTTTGAAGAAAATGAAAAATCCATGATACGCAGCGTGCTCACGCTGGCCGAGCGTCCGATTATGGGTGTGATGATTCCGCGCCGCGATATCGAGCGGCTGGATATTTCGCAAAGCAAAGAAGAGCAACGGGTTAAATTGCAGGAAACGCCGTATTCGCGTTTGCTGGTTGTGGGCAAAGCCGGGGTGGACGAGCCTTTGGGCTATATCAATAGAAAAGATTTGCTCAGCCAGATTTTGGAAAGCGGCGAAATCAATATTCAAGCAGCCATACGCCAGCCGCTGATTCTGCCCGACAGCACCACAGCGCTGGGCGCCATCGAGCTTTTCCGCAAAAGCAGCGCCGATTATGCTTTGGTGGTGGATGAGTTCGGCGCCGTGCTCGGCATGGTAACCATGAAAGACCTGCTTGAAACCATCGCAGGCGAGTTCCCTGAAGAATTTGAGCGCGAAGAAGAGCCTGCCCTGCAAGAGAATGCAGACGAAAGCTTTACCGTTGACGGCTCGCTCGAATATGTGGAGCTTGTGCCGCAGCTCAACCTGCCGCCGCAAGATGAAGATACCGAATACCACACGGTGGCCGGCCTGATTATGGAAGAGCTGCACACCATTCCCGATGTGGGCGACTTTATCAGCTTCCACGGTTGGCGCTTTGAGGTGATTGAAAAAGAAGGGCAGCGGATTGAGCGGGTGAAGATTACCAAGTTGCCGGAAGAATAAATGCAAGGCCGAATAAACCATGCCTGTCTGAAAGTGAGTTTTCAGACAGGCATGGTTTATTTTTTGTATAGTCAATCAACTTTAAGAAAAAGTGCGCACGTCATACTCGGGCTTGACCCGAGTATCCCTAAATTTACTGAAACTAAAGATACTCGGGTCAAGCCCGAGTATGACGGCAAAGTTACCACGTAAGTGGTTTTACTATGTATGACAGAAAAAAGTTGGGATTGAAGAAATGCCTGTCTGAAAAGGGGTTTTCAGACAGGCATAGGTTTACCTGTTCAAACAATTAGCACACGTCAACCAGCCAGCCGTGTTTGTCTTCAGCCGCACCGTATTGGATGTCGGTAACGGCTTTGCGGATGGCATAGCCGCGTTCTTGGCTTTGTACGGGGATTTCTCGGCCTTTGATGACAAACGAAGTGACCGGTGAAATCACGGCTGCGGTGCCGGTGAGGATGGCTTCGGCACCGTTTTCCACGGCGGCTTTCAGCTCGTCGACAGTGAAGTTGCGCTCGCTCACGGTGTAGCCCAAATCTTTGGCTACGGTCAATACGGAATCGCGGGTAACGCCGTGCAGAAATTCATCGGTAAGTGGTTTGGTGATGATTTCGTTGCCGTTAATCAGGGCGAAGTTGGATGCGCCGGTTTCCTGCACGTCGCCGTTGGGGCAGAACAAGACTTGGTTGGCGCCGTGTTCTTCTTTGGCTTTGAGCACCCAGGGCAGGGCTGAGGCGTAGTTGCCGCCGCATTTCACGCGGCCCATGTGCGGTGCGCAGCGCATGTGTTCGGTTTCCACCAAAAGCTTCATGGGGGAGCCGACTTTGAAATAGTCGCCCACGGGCGAGGCAAGGATGTAGAGCAAGGCGGTTTCGGAAGGTGTGCCGGCTTTGCCGATAACGGGGTCGGTGCCGATCAGGGTGGGGCGCAGGTAAAGGGCGGCAGGCGCGTCGGGCACTTCGTCTGCCGCGCGTTTAACCAGCTCTACCAGCGCGTTCAGATAGGCTTCGCTTTCGGGTACGGGCAGGTGCAGCAGGCGGGCGCTTTGGCGCATGCGTTCGATGTTGGCTTGCGGGCGGAATAAAACGATGTGGCCGTTTTGCTGGCGGAAGGCTTTGAGCCCTTCGAAACATTCGCTGCCGTAGTGGAGTGCGTGTGCGCCGGGGGATAAGGTGAGATCCTGTGCGGATTGCCAGCGCACGGGCTGCCATGCGCCGTTTTCATAAGCCAATACCGGCATTTCTTGGTGGAAGACGCTGCCGAATACGGCGGGAACGGTTCTGCTCATTGTTGTAACCCTTAATCGGAAATTCTCAAAGCTATAAAGATACGCTTTCAGACAGGGGTTTGGCAAGGGCTTGCCCGGAATTGGGCGGCTGTGTGTAGTCGGTTGTAGCGGGGAGGAGTAGAATGCCTGTCTGAAAGGCAGTTTGATTATTAATGAATGCCTCGCGGCACGTTGACGGAAGAGGGGAAACCGGCTTGAAATCGAGGTAGCCAAATGCTGAGAAAATATGGTTAATATATAAATATGATTTTGAGGTGTGTGGTAAAACGAGGATATGGATAGTGAGGCGGGCGGTCGTGAATGCCTGTCTGAAAGAATGATATGAAACCTTTTAGCCGTTTGTTGGGTGCTGCCGTTTTTTTAGTGGGCGTGTTTGCGTTTTTGCAAGTGTATGCCGTGCAGGCGATTCTGCCTTTACTGGTGCGGGATTTGCAGGCAACGGAAGTGCAAGCCGGATTGGCGGTGGGGGCGACTGTGTTTGGTGTAGCTTTGATGTCGCCGTTTATGGGCATGCTTTCGGATGCCGTTGGCCGCAAGGTGTTTATCGTGGGCTCGCTGTTTTTTCTGGCGCTGCCTACCGCGCTGCTGGCGGGTGTGCAGTCGATTGAGCAAATGATGGCTTTCCGTTTTTTGCAGGGCTTGGCCGTGCCGGGGATTACGGTGGTGCTGATTGCCTATATCGGCGAAGAGTTTAAAACGTCAATCATGACGCGCCTGATGGCGTTTTATGTGGCGGGCACGGTGATGGGCGGCTTTATGGGGCGCTTTATGCTGGGGCATCTGAGCGAGATGATGGGCTGGCGCTCTGCGTTTTATGTGATGGCGGCGCTCACTTTGAGCAGCGCGTTTTTTGTGTGGAAGCAGCTGCCGGCATCGCGCCGTTTTGTGCCCAAACCTCATTTTAAAACAGCCCTGAACACGCTTTCTGGCCATCTGCACAACCGTTATGTGATTGCCGCTTGCTTGCTCGGCGCCTGTGTGTTGTGTTCGCTGGTGGGCTGCTTCACCTATATCAATCTGCATTTGGCCGCGGCGCCTTATCAGCTCAACAGCGCGGACTTGGCCAATCTGTTTTCCGTTTATTTAATCGGCATGGTGATAACGCCTTTGTCTGCCAAACTGATCAACCGTTTCGGCAGCGCGCGCACCATATTGATGGCGGTGGGCTTGTCTATGGCGGGCATGCTCGGCACGCTTGTATCGCCGCTGGCGGCTGTTATCGGTGCGCTGGCCTTGATGTCGTCCGGCGTGTTCATCACGCAGGCGGCTACCATCAGCTATATCGCGGCCAACGTGAAAGAGGGCCGTTCTCTTGCATCGGGGCTTTATTACATGGCTTATTACAGCGGCGGAACCATCGGCGCCTGGCTCTGCGGGCTGGCTTATGCGCACAGCGGCTGGCAAGGCGTGGTGTGGGTGCTGCTGGGCGTGCAAACCGCAGCTTTGCTGATTACCTTCAAAGGCATGTTGAGGCCTGTCTGAAAACCCTTGCCGTACTTTTTCAGACAGGCATGCTCTACACGCCGGCGCAAATTAAGTTATGATGCACCTTAAGTTTTCATCAACACGCACACTTATGCAGCCCACCATTTTCATTGCCGATCTCCACCTTTCCGACGACACGCCCGAGCTAAACCGCTTATTCTTACAAGCCTTAGAAAGCTGGCGCGGCAAAACCGGTGCGCTCTATATTCTCGGCGACTTGTTTGAAGTATGGCTGGGCGACGACATTCTCAGCGAAACCGCGCGCCAAACCGCCGCCGCTTTAAAAGCGTTCAGCCAAACCGCGCCCGTATATTTTATCTGCGGCAACCGCGATTTCCTGCTCGGCAAGCGTTACGCCGAAGCGGCAGGCATGACGCTACTGCCCGAAAACCAAATCATCGAACTTTACGGGCAAACTTATCTGATTACCCACGGCGACGAAATGTGTACCGACGATATTTCCTACCAACGCTTCCGCCGCATCATCCGCAACCCGTGGTTGCGCAAAGCCTTGCTCTCCCTGCCGCAAAGCCGCCGCCGGAAAATCGCCGCCAAAATCCGCACCGCTAGCAAACAGAAAAAGCAGCAAATGGGCCGGACAGCGATTTCCGACGTTACCGAACAAGGCGTGCAGGCCGTTTTAAGCCGGCATCCGCAAGCTCAGGCCATTATCCACGGACACACACACCGACCGCATGTGCACGGGCATGTGTTCAACGGTAAAACGGTGAAGCGTTATGTGTTGCCGGATTGGCATGGTGTGCAGGGCGGGTATTTGGTGGTGTCGCCGGAGGGGGCGGAGATGGAGGTATTGGATATTGCTGGATAATAAGGAATTTAATTGGATATATTTATATACGGAGAAAAATAATGTTGTTGTATCAATGCATTGATTTATTAAAGATTTTTATTCCTATAATGGCATTTGTTTTTACCATTTATAAATATAAAAAAGAAATATCACATAAAACAGCTATACAAGATTTTGAACAAATTAGTAAATACTTCTCAGGGGGTGGTTTAGATACATTAAAAAAACATTCTACTCTTGCAAAAGATGCGGCTTGTGAAACAGTTTCTTTCTTTAAAGGAAACAAGTTTATAGAGATAGAAAGCCTTTTGGAAGGAGATATACATTTAGATGAATTAAGAAAAATAATAAGCCTCAAAAAATCTAGAATCATTTTGTTTGATTCGAAGAGTGCTAAAATGCAAATTAGTCCAGACTATAAGAAAAAAATTTTGGTTGGATGGACTAAAAATGCTAAATGGTATGAAAGAGTTTGTTGGTTTTTTCTAATAATTTATGTAATGGTGTTGGTATTTGTATCAGTCAAGTTTTCTTGGACTGAAGACTGGTTGGGGATCATGTCACTAGTATTATTAGTGGGAATGTGGGAGATACCGATGTTATTGAAAATAGAAAAAAGAAAACAAGTGGAATGGTTTGAATACGAGAAAAAGCAAAATTTATCAGAAGGTTTGTTCAAAAAATTTTTATCGTCATAAATTTGTTTCTTTGGTATTTAATTTGAAAGATTGAGAGTCACGGAAAATAATAGTCGAATCCTTCTTCTCTGAATAAAATACTGTCGGAAAGCTGGCTCATTTTTGAATCGAAGCTAAACTTCAATTCGTTTTAAAGCAAAATAAACCATAAAGTTTTAAATCTTGTTTGATCAAAACATAAAGTGTATCACATTGTAGTTCAGTAAATCGTAGGTGCATCACAGTGTATTAATACTACCAACAACCTCTTCAGACAGGCATTTCCTATCCATGCCTGTCTGAAAACCACCCTAAAAAATATCTTGCGCAGCCTAAGCCAAAAGCCCGAAAACCGTTTAAAATGACCGGCGTTCAAACAACCGGCCCCGATGGCGGGTGTTTTGCTCTAAATACAAAGGAAAAATCATGGATTTCAAAGATTTGTTTAACCAAAACGAATTTGCATCACGCCACATCAGTTTCAAAGACGAAGCGGCGCTATTGAAAGCGCTCGGCGAAAGCAGCATGGCCGGTTTTATCGACAATACCGTGCCGCAAAGCATCCGTATGCCGTCTGAACTCAATCTGCCCGAGGCCTTGAGCGAGGCCGACGCGTTGGCGAAGCTCAAAGGTGTGGCGGCGAAAAACAAGGTAAACAAAAGCTATATCGGCTTGGGCTATTATCCGACCCGCCTGCCGAATGTGATTTTGCGCAATGTGCTGGAAAACCCGGGCTGGTACACGGCTTATACGCCTTATCAATCGGAAGTGGCGCAAGGCCGTTTGCAGGCTTTGTTGAACTTCCAGCAAATGTGTATCGACCTTACCGGCTTTGAAGTGGCGGGCGCGTCGTTGTTGGACGAGGCGACGGCGGCGGCCGAGGCGATGGCGATGGCCAAGCGCGTGGGTAAGTCTAAATCGAATCAATTTTTTGTGGACGAGCGCGTGTATCCGCAAACGCTCGACGTGATGAAAACCCGCGCCAAATATTTCGGCTTTGAGCTGGTGGTAGGCGATTTTCAGACGGCCTCCGAAGGCGATTTCTTCGGCGCGCTGTTCCAATATGTCGGTAAAGACGGCGATGTGCGCGATTTGGAAGCCGTGATAGGCCGTCTGAAAGAAAAAGGCGTGATTGTGGCGGTGGCGGCCGACGTGATGAGCTTGGTGCTGCTGAAATCGCCTGCTTCTTTGGGCGCGGACATTGCTTTGGGCAACACCCAGCGTTTCGGTGTGCCGATGGGCTTCGGCGGCCCGCACGCGGCTTATTTTGCGTTTAAAGACGAATTCAAACGCTCGTCGCCTGGCCGCATTATCGGCGTGTCGAAAGACGCTTCGGGCAAACCTGCGCTGCGCATGGCTTTATCGACCCGCGAGCAGCACATCCGCCGCGAAAAGGCGACTTCCAACATCTGCACCGCGCAAGCTCTGCTGGCCAACTTGGCGGGCATGTACGCGGTTTACCACGGCCCAGAAGGTGTGAAACGCATTGCCAACCGCATTCACGCGCTGGCGGCTGCGTTTGCCGACGCGGTGGTTTCAGACGGCCTCAAAGTGGTGCATGAAGTGTTCTTCGATACCGTGGCCGTAGATTGCGGCGCGAAAGCCAAAGAGATTTATCAGGCCGCCTTAAACGCGGGCTACAACCTGCGCCAAGTGAGCGAAAACGTGTTGGCCGTGGCATTCCACGAAGAAACGTCCGCCGACGATTTTGCCAAGTTGGTGGAACTCTTCACCGGCAAAGCACAATGCCTGTCTGAAAAAGCCTCGAGCAAACTTTCAGACGGCCTCTTGAGAAAAGACGCCATCTTGCAACACCCCGTGTTCAACAGCTACCACACCGAACACGAAATGCTGCGCTACCTGAAAAAGCTGGAAGAGCGCGACTTGGCGATGAACCGCAGCATGATTTCGCTCGGCAGCTGCACCATGAAGCTGAACGCCACCAGCGAAATGCTGCCGATTACATGGCCCGAGTTCAGCAGCATCCACCCGTTCGCCCCGCGCGACCAAGTGGCGGGCTACATGCAGATGCTCACCGATTTGCAGGATCAGCTTAAAGCCATCACCGGATTTGACGCGATTTCCATCCAGCCGAACTCCGGCGCGCAAGGCGAATACACCGGGTTGCTGTCTATCCGCCGCTATCACGAAGCCAACGGCCAGCCTAACCGCGACGTGTGCCTGATTCCCCAATCCGCGCACGGCACCAACCCCGCCACCGCACAAATGCTCGGCATGAAAGTGGTGGTTGTGAAAACCGATGAAAAAGGCAACGTCGATATTGAAGACTTGAAAGCCAAAGCCGCCGAACATCAACAAAACTTAGGCGCGCTGATGATTACCTATCCGTCCACCCACGGCGTGTACGAAGAAGGCATCCGCGACATCTGCACAATCATCCACGACCACGGCGGCCAAGTGTATATGGACGGCGCAAACATGAACGCCCAAATCGGCATCATGCAGCCCGCCGAAGTGGGCGCGGACGTGTTGCACATGAACCTGCACAAAACCTTCTGCATCCCGCACGGCGGCGGCGGCCCCGGCATGGGCCCCATCGGCTTGAAAGCGCATCTCGCCCCGTTCGCCCCGAGCCACACCGTATCGCCCGTTGAAGGCGCAACCGACGGCATGAGCGCCGTATCCGCCGCACCTTACGGCTCCGCCGGCATCCTGCCGATTACTTGGATGTACATCACCATGATGGGCAAAACCGGCATGGAACAGGCCACCCAATGGGCATTGCTGAACGCCAACTATGTCGCCAAAGAATTGAGCGCGGACTACCCGATTCTCTACACCGGCAAAAACGGCCGCGTCGCGCACGAATGTATCGTCGATTTGCGTCCGCTCAAAGCCGAAAGCGGCATCACCGAAACCGACATCGCCAAACGCCTGATGGACTACGGCTTCCACGCCCCCACCGTGTCATTCCCCGTGGCCGGTACGCTGATGATCGAGCCGACCGAAAGCGAAAGCAAAGCCGAACTCGACCGCTTCATCGCCGCGCTGAAGTCCATCAAACAAGAAGTGCTGAACGTACAAAACGGCGTATGGCCGAAAGACGACAACCCGCTGGTAAACGCCCCGCACACCGCCGCCAACGTAACCGACGGCGAATGGACGCATCCCTACACCCGCGAAGAAGCAGTGTTCCCGCTGCCCTATGTGCGCGAAAACAAATTCTGGCCGAGCGTAAACCGCGTAGATGATGTGTACGGTGACCGAAACTTGGTCTGCACCTGCCCGCCGATGAGCGCGTATGAAGAGTAAGCTTTAGTCTGATGTGAGAAGCTAAGTTGAATGCCTGTCTGAAAAAGTTTCAGACAGGCATTTTGTTTGGTAATTCTATAGTGAATCAACTTAATAATGAGTGTCCTGAAAACTTTTTTGATTCGGTTTGGTCGGATAAAAGTATTCAAAATGAATATGTAGTATCTGCCCGAATAAGAAAGCGATCAGCGCATGGCTAAATACGAGGTTAAGGGCATATTGGAAAATTTAATCAAACCGTTTTAATTTTTTGGGAGATTTCATCATGGCAGAATCAAAGAGAATTGATTTAACCAATTATTACAATCCACTTGTAGGAAAAATCACTTTACATCCTAAAACTGCTTTAAACCATTATCTGTGGAACTCACCAACAGAGCCAAATTGGGATGATATACGTAATAATTTGGATGGTAATAAGTGGAGAACTGGGGAGAATGCGAGCAGAAAAGTAATTCAACTTGATGCTAGCGAACATATGACGGTAGGTCCAGGACGTTTTGTTTCTGCCGTAGATTTTCAATATTTTCGTGATTTTTTCAATCATAAAGATTTAGCTCCGGGTACATATACTGTTAATGGTAGAAACGGTTCGAATAATTTGGATAATATATTAGGAGGGGAGAATGCAGCAGATGGCCTTTCCGTCAATTTTTATCAATACACTCACCCATTAGGTACGGATTTTGTAGAACGTGCGTTTGTATTTGGTAGCGAAACATATGAGGTTACTGCAGACAATGCGAACAAAGATCTTTTGTTTATAGTTCATGATGATGGCAGTAAGGAAATTAGGGGGCTAAAAATCACGCCAATAGAGCGCCCAGATGTGGATGAAAATGGGAATATTCAAGGAGATGATAATTTCGATTTTGAGAGCAGCACTCTAGGGATTCAACAGGTAAATAACGGTTTAAAAGTGGAATTGGATCCGCTTAAGACAGGCATAACGGTACCAATTGAGTATACGGGTGATGTAGATGCACTTACTATCACTGGATCTGACTTTTATCAATTAGAGGATAAAAAAGCGGCTTATACACTTGCTAGATTAGCTGTAGGAGATAAGGGTTATTTGTCGTCTGCTAGTGCTTTAAAGCCAATTTTGATGAGCTCGGAGTTCTATACAAAAGTGTTTAATGAGCTGGTGTGGCGGGAAGCTAAAGAAAAAGCTGAAGATATACGGGAGATATTAGAAAAAATCAGAGAGTCGGTAAACGGCCCGATTGTTATTGATCTTGACGGTGATGGTGTGGAAACAATCTCATCGAATGAAGGTATCAGCTTCGATCATGATAAAAACGGTTCTAAAGAACAAACCGGTTGGGCAGGTAAAGATGACGGGCAGTTAGCGATGGACCTGAATCGAAACGGTAATATTGATGATGGTGGCGAGCTGTTCGGTAATAATACTCTGCTAGCTGATGGTAAAACTAAGGCAGCCGGCGGTTTTGAAGCTTTGGCGCAGTATGACAGCAATGATAACGGTTTGATTGATGAAGGCGATGAGCATTGGAATGATTTGTTGGTTTGGCAAGATGTTAACTCAGACGGTGTTGCCGGTGAGGGAGAGCTGAAATCATTGGGTGAAACCGGTATTGTGTCTATTAACCTAGATTACGATGAAACGGGTAAGCAGGATGAAAATGGAAATCTTCATAAGCAAAGTTCTTTAGCAAATTGGCGTGATGGCAATACTACGGATACAGTAGACGTTTGGTTTAGAGCGGAGAATTTTGCCAATGCGCCTGTTAATAAATTTACGCATACTGAAGAAATCGATCATCTACCGGAGGTAATTTCGGTAGGGGATATCTATAATCTACGTGACGCTATGACGCAAGATGAAACCTTGCTGGCACAAGTGAAAGCGTATATTTCTGATCCGACGCAAGAAAAATTGGAAGATTTGGTTTATCAGTGGACAGGTACGGTTGGGGTCGAGCCGAAAGGTGAGCATAAACATGTGGATATGCGGAAGCTGGCTGTACTGGAAAAGCTGGTAGGTGAATCGTTGGATATAAAATTGAGCAAGGATACTGGCAAAAAAGTGGAAGAAGTATTTGACCAGTTTGCGGACTATGTAGCTGGAAATATCAAAATTCAAGGGTTATATGATAAACAGATTGGCGGTCAAATGTTGACTGCTGATGCAGATGGTAATATTTCTGCCGATTGGCTATCTGTCAATTTGCATATGGACAAATTGCTGATGGAAAAAGATATTGAGAAGGCTTCAGAGATGGCTGAGGCAATTGCTGATGCGCTGACGTATAACGATCAGCTTTCCGAATATATGATAGGTGCAGCTCAAGGATTTACGGCGGCAATATCTCACTACGGCGAAGTTGCCGACCTGAAAAAACTGGCTGAATTAAACGGTACGGTCGGAGACGACGGCAATAATCATCTGAAAGCCGGTTCGGAACACAATATCCTTTTGGAAGGAGCCGTATTGTTTGGCGACGAGGGTAACGACAAGCTCAAGGGTGGTAAGGATAATGATGTTTTAGTAGGCGGTGCCGGCAATGATAAGCTGGAGGGTAAAGGCGGTTCCGACCTATATGTTTTTGAAAAGGATTTCGGCAAGGATAAAATTGATTCGGATGACGATGATGACGGTAGCGACGTTATCCGCTTTGCCGAATACTTGCAGTCTGATTTAAACTTTGTCCGTTCATCCGATAATTTGGTTATTACCACAAAAGAAGGGGATAACGCTCTGAAGGTTGAGGATTTTTTTGAAGACGGTAAAGATGGTGCATCAATTGATTCAATTGTTTTTGCCGATTATTCTTTCCTTGATAAGAATGCAATTAAAGATCTTGCA
>NZ_JH165159.1:0-23817 GCF_000227765.1 Neisseria wadsworthii 9715 | reverse complement strand
AACAATCTTGCAGAAACGGTTGGAGTTGGATGCGGCAGTAAAGAAACGGATGGACACAGTTGTTTCAAATATGCAGAAAAACTATCTGCACCGGCTATGCATTCATCGCTTGCATTAGATGAAGCAGCAATGGAAATTGTGGGCTAAATTGATGAATAATAACTTTGGCTTTTGATTAATTTGCCGAAAGCCGTAATAAACGTTAATTATCCTTAACCATGCCTGTCTGAAAACCTATATCTGGTTTTCAGACAGGCATTTTATTTTATCGCGGCAAGCGGGCGGTAAGCTAAGGCTGTTGAGCGGTTGCATGGGGTAGGCCATTTTAGACAGGAATAAAATAATTGTTGCGTGGAAGAAAACAATCTCGGGCGGAGTGTTAAATAGCTTAAATGCCTGTCTGAAACAACAACTTTTTCAGACAGGCATAGTCGTATTACAAGAATAATTCAAATGCATGAAATAGCATATTTACCCCCACTTGAAACAGGAGAGTCTATATGAGCAATACCGATACCTTGCAAAACACAACAACGCAACTTGCCGATCAAAACGCAGTGGCCGAAGCTGGCAGAAAGTTGGTGGACGAAAGCGAAGAACTTCATGTGATTTTGCCGCATATTGATATCAAAACCGATATTCATACCGGTAATGTGTTGGACAACGCCCATTATTGGGAAGGCACACAGAAAGTTAAAGCCGAGGGTGCGTCCGTAACAGAGTTCACCTTAGACGGTAAAACCTATCGGCCGGGAGAGGTTGTGAAGGGCGACGAATCAAGCAAGCTTAAAAATTTCACGCTGAATAAAGACGGTTCGTATGTGTTGGAAGTTGAAAACGGCGGCCATATCAGCGGCTTGCAAATCGGCTATAAAGTTGCCGACGGCGATACCACTGTCGATTCCAAAATCAATCTGACCATTGAAAGCTGGGGTGCCCATCTTGATCCTTCGGATGCCGTGGATATCATTGCCAACGACAAAGATTCGTTTTTAGATGCAGGCGAATGGGTGGACGATGCCACCGGTAAAGTGAGCGGCAATGTACTGGAAAACACAGTCAATAAAGCCGGTAAAGAGTTAACGATAGACGGCTTTGTGATTGACGGCATGAAATACAATGCCGGCGATGTGGCGGCGATTTTCGGTATCGGTACGTTTAAATTAAATGCCGACGGCAGCTATGAATTTTCAGTGGAAGGTCAGCGCGTAGATGCTGCCAAAATGCCGGTTATAAGCTATATGATTAACAATGGGGAAGGCACGGAAGATGCTTTGCTCTATATCTCCATCGACCGCAGCCAGATTCCTGATGCGCCTTATGCCGAAGCCAACGACAAGGCCGATCCGATTGTGGATTTGAGCACCACGAAAGTGCTGAGCGGCAGGGTGGACGGCGGCAACGTGCTGGATCAATACGAAGGTGACGATAAACCTTATATCGCCGGTTTCCGTATCGGTAATGTTTATTACGCAGCGGGCCAAACCGTTAAAGTAGAGAATTTGGGCGAGTTTACCATGAACCGCGACGGCTCTTACCGCATCAACGCCAGCGAGATTGCCGATGAAAACGCTTGGGTGCCGAGTGTGGCTTATACCGTAACCAACGGTTATAAAGCATCTTCTTCGCTTATGCGTTTCCAGATTGATAAAGATGATCCGTCTGACGAAGATGAAAACGTAAACAGCACAGAGAAAACGGTAACCGGCCAAGTGTTGGAAAATGCAAACTATACCGTAACCGAATTTACGGTAAACGGCACCGCATATAAAGCCGGCGAAACCGTGCAGATCGAAGGCGTGGGCAGCTTTACTTTGAACGCCGACGGTACTTACACATTGGATGCAAGCAATGCCGCCGCCGGTGTAACCGTGCCTGAAATTGAATATACCGTGAGCAACGGCTTCAAAACCGACACTTCAAGCTTGGAAATTACACTGGGCAGCAGCGCGCCCGAGCAACCTGCTCCTGAACAACCTGCTCCAGAACAGCCAGCACCGGAACAGCCAGCACCGGAACAGCCAGCACCGGAACAGCCAGTACCGGAACAGCCAGTACCGGAACAGCCAGTACCGGAACAGCCAGCTCCAGAACAGCCTGCCCCAGAACAGCCTGCCCCAGAACAGCCTGCCCCAGAACAGCCAGCTCCAGAGCAACCAGCACCGGAACAACCCGGCAACGAAGCTGCCCAAGCGGAATTGGTTGATGAAGATGAAACGCATGGCGAAAATAACGGAAATGTGTTGGATAATGCGTCAAGTACCCTAAACGGCCAGCCCGTAGGCCAATTGAGCGTAACGGGTTTTACGGTTAACGGAATGCACTATGCGGCAGGCGAGTCTGCTCAGTTCGACCAAGGTAGATTTACCTTAAATTCAGACGGCAGCTACACTTTTGACGCCAATGTTTCGCAAACCATATATGATTCACCTGAGATTACTTATACTGTAACCAACGGTGCAAAAACCGATACTTCTACATTGAAGTTCGGTTATGATTGGGGTCATTTGGAAGCGGACGGCCTCGTGCCGCTTGAACATGATTACGAAGTATTGGAAGGCGATAACCGTGCAGGTGCACCGTTTGATGTACGGGGGCTGCATTATGAATCCGACTTGATTATCGGAGACAATTACAAAGATGCTCCCGCAACCAGCGATAAACTCGATGCAGGCAGCGTTTGGTACGGTACTTCCAGCGATATTCTTGTGGGCGACCGTTTGAATATTGATATGTTGGAATGGCAAACGGGTACCACCACCATCAAAGGCAGCAGCTACAATGATGTGGAAAAAGGCTTGGATGACTACATGGAAACAGTCCGTCCGGGCGTGGACAGCGACGAGGCTGTGTATAACTATGTGCGTGAAAACTATGCCAAACTGATGGATACCAATCCTCAGGGCGGTGACGATACCTTAATCGGCAGCCATAACGACGACATCCTAATCGGCAATGCCGGTAACGATACGCTTACCGGCAACGCAGGCAGCGATACCTTTGTGTTTATGATCAATAGCAACAGCGGTCAAGACACGATTACCGACTTTACCGTAGGGAAAGACAAACTCGAGTTTACCGATTTAGTCGATAACAGCCAGCTGATTTGGGATGCCGAAAGCCGCGTATTGAGCTTTACCGGCGAGCAGAATGGCCAAACCTATGAAAACAGCATCACGATCCAACATGCTTCAACCGATACGAAGCTGGAAGATTTGCTGACACCTGCCGCACCGCTTGTTTAACTAGGTAGCATGAATCAATGCCTGTCTGAAAAACTTTTTCAGACAGGCATTGTCGTATTGGGAGAAATAGGATGAATGCATAAATAAAGACTATTCAACACAATACCGCTTATGCCTATCCCTATTTCTGAGGCCGCAACAATACATATACTTAGGAGAATGCACATGGACAATATCGAATTTCAGCACAACCCGCCGCAAGCGGCCAAGCGCAAACCGGCAACATGGTTTGATGACGGCGACGAGCTGCTGCGTTATGTGTTTCCAAGCACAGCGCCTTCGGGCGGTTATGTTCATCAAGGTAATTTGCTGACCAATGCCATTAATAAAGTCGATGGTAAAGACGTGGGCGGCATTACCGTAACCGATTTCACCTTTAACGGCAAAATCTATAAAGCAGGTGAGTTCATCACCGACAAAGGCGACGGCCGCGTGAACAACTTTACCTTGAACCGCGACGGCAGCTATGTGTTGGAATTGGCTACCCAAGACTACGGCCGGTCAGAAATAGTGTATACCGTGAGTAATGGCAAAGAGAGTGTGAAGTCAACGCTTTACATGTTTGCCGATCAAGATTTTGTAGACACAGGCACCTTGTTCGATAAGGGTGAGTGGGTGGATGCAAACACTGCTAAAGTGACCGGTAATGTATTGGAAAATACTCAAAACCAATCTGAAAACGCATTAAAAATCGATGGTTTTGTTATCAACGGCATGAAATACAAAGTGGGCGAAACTGCTGCAATCTACGGCATCGGCACGTTCAAAATGAACGCCGACGGCAGCTATGAGCTGTCGGTGGAAGGCCAGCGTATTAATTCACATAAAATGCCGGCAGTGTCTTATACCGTGAGTAACGGAGAAGAAGCAGAAGATTCCTTGCTTTATATCAATCTCGATTTGAGCAAAATTCCGCCTGCACCGTATGCCGAGGCCAACGATAAGGCAAACGCCCATGTTGATCTGAATACCACCAAAATACTCAGTGGCCGTATTGACAGCGGAAATGTATTAGACAATTATGAGGGCGACGATAAACCTTATATTTCCGGCTTCCGCATCAACAACGCCTACTATGCCACTGGCCAAACCGTGAAAGTGGATAATTTAGGCGAATTCACCATGAACCGTGACGGCTCGTTCACCATCAACGCGAGCGATGTGGCGGATGCAAACAGCCGGATTCCCAGCGTGGCTTATACCGTTACCAACGGATACGGCGCCTCTTCATCGCAAATACATTTCCAGATTGATAAAAACGCACCGGTAGATGCCGATGAAAACATTACCAGCGCTGAAAAAAGCGTAACCGGTAATGTGCTGGAAAACGCACACTTCACCGTAACCGAATTTACGGTAAACGGCACCAGCCATAAAGCAGGCGAAACCGTGCAGATAGAGGGCGTGGGCAGCTTTACGCTGAATGCCGACGGCGCGTATGTTTTGAATGCCGCAACAGAATCTCGGGTTAAATTGCCTGCGATTGAATATACCGTGAGCAACGGTTTTAAAACCGATAAATCCAGCCTGCAAATTACCTTGCAAGGCAGCACGCCGCCCGATCCCGCACAGGCTGAATTGATTGACGGCGACGAAAACGAAACCTTTACCGATATCATTAGAGGCAATGTGCTGGATAATGCCAGCAGCACACTCAACGGTGAAGATGTGGGCTTATTAAGCATTACCGGCTTCACGATTGACGGCATGCGCTATAAAGCAGGCGATACCGTGCAGTTTGACACCGGTAAATTCACATTGAATGCCAATGGCTACTATAAATTCGATGCCAATATGTCGTTTACCAATTTTCAGGCGCCGGAGATTGTTTATACCGTGAGCAACGGTGCCAAAACCGATACATCTGGTTTGAAATTCAGCTACGATTGGTCGCATCTCGAGCCCAACGGCCCGCCTGCGCAGCAATTCGAATTTGTTATCAGCGCAGGAGACAACCGCAACGGAGAAGGCGTAGAGTTCAACGGCAGCATGTTGAAATCCGATTTAATGATTGGCGATAACTACAAAAGCGCTTCAGCAACCGATGACAAACTGGTTGCCGGAGAAGGCTTTGTCCGCGCGGCTAACGACATTCTGATCGGCGACCGCATCAATATAGACCATTTGGAATGGGAACCTTTTGCAGGCGGCGACAAAATCAAAGGCAGCAGCTATGATGATACGCTCAAAGGGCTCACAGATTACCTCGAAGCCATTCGGCCTTCAGGTAACGATTTCGCCGCTTCGCATCAGAAATATCAATATGTGCGCGAAAACTATCTTGACCTGCTCGATACCAATCCCGAAGGCGGCAATGATACCCTGATTGGCGGCCATTTGGACGACATCATCATCGGCAACGCCGGCAATGATACCCTCACCGGCAATGCGGGCAAAGATACCTTTGTGTTTACCATCAACAGCAACAGCGGGCATGATGTGATTACCGATTTCACCAAAGGTTTTGATACCATTAAGTTCAGCGACCTGACCGACCAATCGCAGCTGAATTGGCATGCCGACACAGGCGTACTCAGCTTCACCGGCGTGCAGGACGGGCAAGCCTATGAAAACAGCATCACGATTCAACATGCTTCGCAGGATTTGAAACTGGAAGATATCATTGCTGCCGCCCCCGTTATGGCGTAAACCCGAATGCCTGTCTGAAAACTGTTACCGCCATGCAGCAATGCTGCCGGCTTGTTTTCAGACAGGCATTTAAAAAAACAATGTCCATTTTTATGAAGATTGCCATACACCCTTTAAACGAATTCACCCATCATATCGAAGAGCTGGTGCAGGCACTGTTCACCCAATGGCACGATTTTGCACCGTGGTCGTCGCCGGAAAAAATCCGCGCCTATTACCGACAATACCTCAACCACGAAACCTTGCCATGCGCCTTTGTGGCGGTAGATGCCGACAGCGGCAGGCTGCTGGGCAGCGCCGCGCTGAAACGGCACGACATCGCGCAGCTGCCGCAATATGAACATTGGCTGGGCGATGTGTTTGTGTTGCCGGCGTGGCGCGGAGCGGGTGTGGGCGGCGTGTTGGTACGCCATTGCCTGTCTGAAGCCAAGCAGCTGGGCATTGGAGAGCTTTACCTCTACACGCCCGACGTGCAGGCGGTTTACGAACACTACGGCTGGCGCGAAATCGAAACCCGTTGGTACAACGGGGAGACAGTCAGCGTGATGAAATTGGATTTGGGGCAATATAGTTAAGCCGATTACATGGCAACAGTGCCGTCATACCCGGACTTGACCCGAGTATCTCCTAAAGTTACTGGAACTCAAGATATCCGGGTCAAAGTCAAGCCCGAGTATGGCAAACGTATTGTTTTTAAGTTGATGAACTATAAATGGAGAATGAACGAAGAATGCCTGTCTGAAAACTTTTCAGACAGGCATTGATGATTTAAGCATCAGGCAAGCGGCTCATCCAGATACCGCTGGCCAGGCAAATCACACTGGCAGCTATGCCAATCCACCATTGTTCGGGGAAGCGGACAAACATTATCATGCAGGAAACCGTCATCATCGTCCAAGCAAGGTATTTGGCGCGGCGGGGAATGGCGCGGTTGCGCTCCCAGTTTTGAATCATAGGGCCGAAGTAGCGGTGCCGGTGCAGCCAGCGGTGAAAACGCGGCGAGGCGCGCGCCCAGCATACCGCAGCAAGCAAAACAAAAGGCGTGGTCGGCAACACCGGCAGAAAAATGCCGAGTATGCCCAGAGCTAAGGCAATCGCGCCGAAAAGCCAAAAAACAGAGCGGACTATCATAATCTTACCGTATATGTGTGCGTGCCTGAGGGCAGAGTATAGTCAATCAACTTAACTTTTACTACGGCGTTGCTGCGCCTTGCCGTACTACTTGTACTGTCTGTGGCTTGCTGCCTTGTATTAAAAATGTGTTGATTGACTATATTATTTGTGTTTAACCGGGCAGGCTTGAGGAATGTCAAGCTTTTCCCAGCCTTCGTGCCCCATTTCTTCCAATAAAGCGATATTGCGGCCGAAAATCGCTTCGGCGTCGGGAAACGCTTCGGCAGCTTTGGCAATGCTGTCTTCCCGAATCAGATGCAGCGTGGGGTAGGGCGAGCGGTTGGTGTAGTTGCTGATGTCGTGTTCTTCCGTGCCTTCAAACATAAAGCCGGGGTGAAACGGCGCGATTTGGATGATGCCTTCCAAATCATTGTCGATAACCGCCTGATCGGCGAAATCAAGCATATCGTTGAACTGGTGGAAATCGGCGAACAATCCGGGATGAACCAGCAGGCTGGTTTCGGTTTCTTCCGGCGGCGTTTCTGCCAGAAGTTGCAGCTCACGGTCGAGGTCTTCCAAAAAACCGTCAAGATGCTTGGCATGGCTCACGGCGATGCGCACGCGGTTTTTGGCATAGGGCGCTTTGGCAAAGGGGCAGAGATTCAGCCCGATTACGGCTTTTTCCAGCCAAATGCGGGTATGCTCGATAACGGTTTGGTCGGAAAGTGTCATAACACAATATTGCTTTATAAGAACGGGTTGCAATTATAACCATGCCTGTCTGAAAACACATAAAGTATTTTCAGACAGGCATGGTTGGTGCGGATATTTGTTGGAAAAGGCTTACAGCAACACTTTCTCGATGCCGCCGTTGTTGGCTTTTTCGACAAACTCGTTTTGCCAGTTGTCGCCGAGGATGTGTTTCGCCATTTCCACCACGATGTAGTCGGCGGGCATGGTGTTGTCGTCGGTGTAGCGGCTCAAACCTTGCAGGCAGGCGGGGCAGGAGGTGAGCATTTTTACCGGCTCGCCCTGCGGCAGCTGCTTGAGGTTTTTCTCGATTTCTTCCTGTTTGCGGAATTTCACTTGCGTGGCGATGTCGGGGCGTTTGACGGCAAACATGCCCGATTCGCCGCAGCAGCGGTCGCTCAACACCACTTCTTTGCCCATCAGTTCGCTGGTCATTTTGGTGGCGTTCATGGTTTTGATCGGGCTGTGGCAGGGGTCGTGATATAGGTATTGCTGGCCGCTCACGCCGTCGAGCTTGATGCCTTTTTCCAATAAAAATTCATGAATATCAATGATGCGGCAGCCGGGGAAAATGTCTTCGAAGCGGTATTTTTCCAGCTGGTCGTAACAGGTGCCGCAGCTCACGACCACGGTTTTGATGTCGAGGTAGTTTAAGGTGTTGGCCAAACGGTGGAAGAGCACGCGGTTTTCGGTGGTCATCTGTTCGGCTTTGTCGTGGTTGCCGCCTGCGTCTTGCGGATAGCCGCAGCAGAGGTAGCCCGGCGGCAGCACGGTTTGTACGCCGGCATGCCACAGCATGGCTTGCGTGGCCAAGCCGACTTGGCTGAACAGGCGCTCGGAACCGCAGCCGGGGAAGTAGAACACGGCTTCGCTGTCTTCGGGCAGTTGCGGGTTGCGGATAATCGGCACGGTTTTGTTGTCTTCGATGTTCAGCCAAGCGCGCGCGGTTTTAATCGGCACATGGCGCGGCAGCGGGCGGTTGATGAAGTGAACCACTTGCTCTTTAATCGGCGAGCCGCCCGTGGTGGCTTTGGGGGCTTTTTTCAGACGGCCTGCTCCGATGTGGGCTTTTTTGCCCCAGTTGTAGGCCAGATTCTGCAATTTGAAACCGGCTTCCACCACGCCTTTGCGCAACACTTGGATGGTGCGCGGGTCTTTGGCATTGAGGAAGGCCATGCCGGCGGCAACGGCGGGGTTGAACTTGCGTTTGCCGGTTTTGCGCAGATAGTTGCGGATGGCTACGGTTACGTCGCCGAAATCGATGTTGACGGGGCAGGGTTTCACGCAGCGGTGGCACACGGTGCAGTGGTCGCCGAGGTCGTTTAATTCGTCGAAGTGGCGCAGCGATACGCCGCGGCGGGTTTGTTCTTCGTATAAAAATGCTTCGGTTAGCAAACCGACACCGAGGATTTTGTTGCGCGGGCTGTACAGCAGGTTGGCGCGCGGCACATGGGTGCTGCACACGGGTTTGCACTTGCCGCAGCGCAGGCAGTCTTTTACCGATTCGGCGATGGTGCCGAGGTCGGACTGTTCCATAATCAGCGATTCTACGCCGAGCAACTCGAATGAGGGCGTGTAGGCGTTGCGCAAATCCGAGCCGCGCATCAGTTTGTGGCGGTTGAAGCGGCCTTGCGGATCGACTTTGGCTTTGTAGTCCCAGAAGGGCTGCATTTCTTCGTCGGTGAGGAATTCGAGCTTGGTAATGCCGATGCCGTGTTCGCCGGAAATCACGCCGTTGAGGCTGCGGGCGATTTTCATGATGCGTTCCACCGCTTTATGGGCGGTTTGCAGCATGTCGTAATCGTCTGAATTCACGGGAATATTGGTATGGACGTTGCCGTCGCCCGCGTGCATGTGCAGGGCGACGAACACGCGCCCGCGTACCACGCGGCTGTGAATCTTGGCCAAACCTTCCATGATTTTGGTGTCGGCCTTGCCGCTGAAGATTTCAGACAGGGGTTTCATTACGTCGGCTTTAATCGACACGCGCAGGCGGAAATCGCGGAAGGCAATGAAGCAGCTTTCTTCGTCTTTCGCTTCGGGCGCGGCGTGGACGGCATGGCCGTAGCGTTGTTTGTATTCGCCCAAAGGCGTGTCGAGGTTGCTAAGCAGCCATTCCCAACGCTCTTTCACGGCGGAAACGTGTTGGAGCGCGTGTTTGGCGCGTTCGCCCAACAATTCGCTGCCGGGCAGGTCGGTGCCCATTTTGTCCACCGGCAGGCGGCCTTGCAGGTATTGTTGTAGGGCGTTGCACAAAGCCAGTTTGTTTTTAATCGACAGTTCGATGTTGATGCGCTCGATGCCGTCTGAATACTCGCCCAAACGCTCCAGCGGAATCACTACGTCTTCATTGATTTTAAAGGCGTTGGTGTGTTTGGCGATGGCGGCGGTGCGGCTGCGGTCGAGCCAGAAGGTTTTGCGCGCTTCGGGGGTAACGGCGATAAAGCCTTCGCCGTCGCGGGCTTGCGCCAGTTTGACGATATGCTCGGCGGCATCGGCTACGGCGGCTTCGTCGTCGCTCACAATGTCGGCAATCAGCACCATTTTCGGGCGGCCTTTACCCGCCGCTTTGGTGGCGTAGCCGACCGCGCGCACATAGCGCCAGTCGAGATGTTCCAAACCGGCCAGCTTCACGCTGCCGTGGCCGAGCATGTAGTCGCGGATTTCCACGATAGACGGCGTGGCGTTGGCAACCGTGCCGAAAAATTCCAAGCACACGGTGCGGATGTATTTCGGCATGGTGTGCAGCACGAAGGCCACGCTGGTGATGATGCCGTCGGTGCCTTCTTTTTGTACGCCGGGCAGGCCGCTGAGGAATTTGTCGGTAACGTCTTTGCCGAGGCCGACTTTGCGGAATTTGCGGCCGTCGATTTCCAAGCGTTCGGTTTTAACGATGTTGAGGCCGTCTGAATCCAATGTGTGCACATCGAAAACGGCGGTTTTTTCGTCGTGGATTTTGCCGAAGTTGTGGCGCACACGCTCGATTTTCAGCCATTCGCCTTGCGGGTTGACCATTTTCCAGTAGGCAAGGTTATCGAGTGCAGTACCCCACAATACGGCTTTTTTACCACCCGCGTTCATGGCCACGTTGCCGCCCACGCAGGAAGCGTCGGCGGAAGTCGGGTCAACCGCGAATACCAGTTTGGCAGCAGTGGCGGTTTCCTCCACCCGACGCGTTACCACGCCCGCGCCGCAATGGATAATCGGGTGCTTGCCTTCCAAGCCGGGCAGTTCCACATATTCCACGCCGTTGTGTTTGTCGAGTTTTTCGGTGTTGATAACCGCACTCATGGCATCGAGCGGCACCGCGCCGCCAGTATAGCCCGTGCCGCCGCCGCGCGGAATGATGGTTAAATCCAGCTCGATTAAGGCTTTCACCAAAGGCGCGACTTCGGCTTCGGTGTCGGGATTCACCACCACAAACGGATATTCCACGCGCCAGTCGGTAGCGTCGGTAACGTGCACCACGCGGGCGAGGCCGTCGAACATGATGTTGTCTTTTTGGGTGATTTTGGAGAGACGCGCCAGAATCTGTTCGCGCTTTTTGCGGGTAGTTTCAAAGCTTTCGTCAAACCGCGCCACAGCCGCTTCGGCTGCTTTCAATAATTCGGCAACTTGCTCGTTGTCGTCGCGGCGCTTTTGGATTTCGTTTAAGCGGTGGCGCATTTCTTTCACCAAAGCTTCGCGGCGGTTGGGGTGTTCGAGCAGGTCGTCCACCAAATAAGGATTGCGCATCACCACCCAAATATCGCCCAACACTTCAAACAGCATCCGCGCCGAGCGGCCGGTTCTGCGCTGGCCGCGCAGGATTTGCAGCACGTTCCACGCTTCTTCGCCCAAAAGGCGGATCACGATTTCACGGTCGGAATAAGATGTGTAGTTGTAGGGGATTTCGCGTATGCGTTGTTGTGTGGTCATGGCGGGCGGTTCCGTTTTTCTATTTATTTGCTAATTATAAATTATTGGATTTGTTTTGATAGGTGATAGTTTGATTTTTTATGTCCGGCAAATGGGGTTTGCTGTGCCCGGATGTCGGGTGGTTTACTCGGTTTTTTATCTGTTTTTGCTGCTCGGGTAAGGTGGTGCGTGTGCTGCTGGTGTCTTGGGAAAGCTGCTAATGTAGTGTAATTTAAGCTTTTTTTCAATTGAAATTTATAGTGGAAGCATATGCACTATTTTCATGAAGTGAAAAATTTGTCAACAATTTTCAATATGTTGGCAATCCAATCATGGGCGCTGCCGGCTTTGTAAATCGGTGTCTATCAGTTAGAATAAAACCTGATTTGAGAGCTGGTGTTTTCAGACAGGCATTGTATCGGATGCGCACAATGCCTGTCTGAAAACACCATTCGGTGCAAAATTTGTAGATATGTAGAGAAAGCTATGAGCCAATACGTTTATTCCATGCTGCGCGTGAGCAAAGTGGTGCCGCCGCAAAAGACCATTATTAAAGACATTTCCTTGTCGTTTTTCCCGGGCGCGAAAATCGGCCTGCTCGGTTTGAACGGCGCGGGCAAATCCACCGTGTTGCGCATTATGGCAGGCGTAGATAAAGAGTTTGAAGGTGAAGCCGTGCCGATGAGCGGCATCAAAATCGGCTATCTGCCGCAAGAACCGGAGCTGGATCCTGAAAAAACCGTGCGCGAAGAAGTGGAAAGCGGCTTGGGAGAAGTGGCGGCCGCGCAGAAGCGTTTGGAAGAAGTGTATGCCGCGTATGCCGATCCGGATGCCGACTTTGATGCGCTGGCGGAAGAACAGGGTCGTTTGGAGGCGATTATCGCCGCAGGTTCTTCAAGCGGCGGCGGTATGGAGCATGAATTGGAAATCGCCGCCGATGCGCTGCGCCTGCCCGAATGGGATGCCAAAATCGGCAATCTTTCCGGTGGTGAAAAACGCCGCGTGGCCTTGTGCAAGCTGTTGTTGAGCAAGCCGGATATGCTGCTTTTGGACGAGCCGACCAACCACTTGGATGCCGAATCGGTGGAGTGGCTCGAGCAGTTTTTGGTGCGCTTCCCCGGCACGGTAGTGGCCGTTACGCACGACCGTTATTTCTTGGATAACGCCGCCGAATGGATTCTCGAGCTTGACCGCGGTCACGGCATTCCGTGGAAAGGCAATTACTCTTCTTGGCTGGAGCAGAAAGAAAAACGCTTGGAAAACGAAGCTAAAACCGAAGCCGCCCGCCTGAAAGCCATGAAACAGGAGTTGGAATGGGTGCGCCAAAATGCCAAAGGCCGCCAAGCCAAATCCAAAGCGCGTTTGGCCCGCTTTGAAGAAATGTCCAATTATGAATACCAAAAACGCAATGAAACGCAGGAAATCTTTATTCCCGTGGCCGAGCGTTTGGGTAATGAAGTGATCGAGTTTGTAAACGTGAGCAAGTCGTTCGGCGACAAGCTCTTAATCGACGATTTGAGCTTCAAAGTGCCGCCCGGTGCGATTGTCGGCATCATCGGCCCCAACGGCGCGGGTAAATCGACCCTGTTTAAAATGATTGCCGGTAAAGAGCAGCCGGACAGCGGCGAAGTGAAAATCGGCCAAACCGTGAAAATGTCGCTGATCGACCAAAGCCGCGAAGGTTTGCAAAATGACAAAACCGTGTTCGACAACATCGCCGAAGGCCGCGATATTCTGCAAGTCGGCCAGTTTGAAATTCCCGCCCGCGCTTACTTGGGCCGTTTCAACTTCAAAGGCAGCGACCAAAGCAAGCTGGCCGGCAACCTTTCCGGCGGTGAACGCGGCCGCCTGCATTTGGCGAAAACTTTGCTGTCGGGCGGTAATGTGCTGCTGCTGGACGAACCTTCCAATGATTTGGACGTGGAAACCCTGCGTGCGCTGGAAGATGCTTTGCTGGAATTTGCCGGCAGCGTGATGGTGATTTCGCACGACCGCTGGTTCCTCGACCGTATCGCCACCCACATTCTGGCTTGCGAAGGCGACTCGAAATGGGTGTTCTTCGACGGCAACTATCAGGAATACGAAGCCGATAAAAAACACCGCTTGGGTGAAGAGGGCGCCAAACCGAAACGGATTCGTTATAAGCCGGTAACGCGTTGATTGTGAGTTGAGAAAAATGCCTGTCTGAAAATTTTTTCAGACAAGCATTCGTTTAATGCAACTTAATGATAAACAATCAAGGCGTGATGCCGTTGTTTTTCAAAATTTGGGCAATCTGTTCGCGAACTTTTTGCTGTTTGGTCTCTTCAACCAATTGTTCCCGGATCTGGCCGAAAGGTGGGATTTCAGGGCTTCGTTCTTCTGCGGCAAGTTTAATCAGATAAAACTTGTCTTTGTATCGAACAGGCTCTTTGGTAATTTCGCCGCGTGTCATTGGGGCAATGATTTTGCTGATGGCGGGATCAAGTTCCTGAGGGTGAACAAAGTTGTTTGTATGTTGATTCTGATCAGGGTAGCGTTTGATTAATTCGTCGAAGCTGAGGCCTTTTAGCAATAATTCCTGCGCAGCCTTCGCTTCTTCGGGTGTGTTAAAGGCGATTTGCTGGATTTTTACTGTTCTGGCAATCTGGTCGTAAAACTTGCGTACATCGCTTTCACTGACTTCTGTTTTTTGCTCCAGATATTCGGTATAAGCGCTGGCATATACTTCAGCTTCGATGTTTTTCAATTGGTTTTGCAATTCGGCATCTTTATCCAAGCCTACTTTGATGGCCTCATTTTTTAATACTTCCAAAGTCTGCAAGCGGCGGGTGGCTTGACGACGGATTTCTTCACCGTCAATATTGCCACGGCGGTTTGGATCTTGCTCGGCTTGTTTTAAAAACATGGCGGCCATGCTGTCGATGCGGGCTTTGTCAATTTCAGGAGCGGCAAATGCAACACCTGTGAAGGTTAAGGTAAGAGCGGTTAATAATGCTTTTCTTTTCATGGTGTTTTCTGAAAACAGTATGTTAGCGGGCGGGTTGGATATTGGCTTTTTGCACCAAGCTGTCTACGGCTTCTGCGATGCGGGCTTCTTGCAGATCGCTGCCGATACGCGCTTTGATTTGGTCATAAGGCGGAATGGTAATGTTGCGTTTGTCGTTTACATAAAAAATGGCATAAATTCCATTATTGTCTTGAAGCGGTTTCTCTGTATGCGAACCTTTGCGCAAATTGTGAATTGCCTGATACATAGGTGGATTGGCTTGTTGCAGGTCTTTGAGCGGAACATAGGTGGCTACGATACCGCCGGTTTGCTTGGCTTGGGGATCAATAGAATATTTTGTGGCAACTTCTTGGAAGCTTTTTTTCTTTTTCAATTCGCCAAGGGCTTTTTCGGCATCGTTGCTATTTTGGGTAACGATTTCACCAAGTTGCACTTCTTGTGTGCCTTTGTAATGGTTGGTCAGCCTGTCGTAGGCTTGTTTAACTTCTGTTTCACTAACCGGATTTTTTTGGGTGACATCGGCAAAATAGGCTTGGTTGAGCAGGTCGGTTTCATACATTGCCCATTCTTGTTTGAATGAAGGCTGTTTGTCGGCCCCAGCTTTTTTTGCGGCAGCCCGTGCTTGCTCGGTAGCTTGCTTGTATGCGTTGCTTTGGTCGAGTTTCAGTTTTTTTGCCTCTTGGGCAATTATGGTGCTTACGGCCAGACGGCGGGTAATTTCGTTGCGTAACTCAGGGTTATCGGTAATTTGACCGTTGCTTTGTTGCTGGAGGTTTCGGACAACTGCATCTACGGTGCTGCTGTCTATTTTTGTACCATTTACGGTAACAACGGTTTGTGCCATCAGGCTGCCGGAAAGTACGGCGAGAATAGCGGCAAGATAGGTTTTTTGCATGGTTATACTTTCTACGGGGGATTTAGGGGGTTAGGAAAAATATTCGTCGGGGGTTAATGTGCGCATGCTTAAAGCGTGTATTAAACCTTGTGAAAAAAGGTCTTGCAGAGCTTCTTTTACCATACGCTGCCGGTTTAGACGAGATATTTGATCAAAGTGTTCACTGACCACTGTAATTGAATAATGACCGCCGCCTTTGTTGCCGGCATGCCCGATATGTAAATGGCTGTCATCCTGAAACTCAAACACTTGAGGGTCAAGGAATTGTAAGCGGCTTTGAATCGTGTCTTGCATATCCATTATTGCGCTCAAGATAAAAGTAGGCTGAATTAAAAAACAGCTTTGAAAGGCTTGATTAATATCTCTTCATATACGCCGGCGTCCACATAAGGATCTGCCTCGGCCCACGCTTGGGCAGCGTCCAAGCTTTCAAATTTGGCAATAATCAGGCTGCCGGACACACGTTCGGGGTTTTCTGGCAAAGGGTTGGGGCCTGCAGTTAGCAAATCACCTTGTTCTTTTAACTGCTCCAGGCGGGCAAGATGGGAGGGGCGGGCGGCTACTCGTGCTTCATGCACATTTTCTCCGTCGGTTGCCAGTAGCATGAAATATTGTTTGCTCATTATTGTTGATTCTCCTGAGGAAGATGCCGGCTTAAGTAGAAACCTTGTGCCAGCACAAAGGCCAGCATTAGTCCGGTTGAACCGTACATTTTGTATTGAACCCACACAGGCTCCCGTGCAGGTGTAAAAGGATAGGCTACAGCCAAATTAATTACACCCATAATAAAAAGGAAACTGATCCACATATAGGCTAAACGGTTCCAAATAATGTCCGGTAGTGTTAGTTCCTTTCCCATTAAGGCCTTAAGTCCGTTTTTTTTCATAAAGTGACTGATGGCAATGGCAGCCGCGCCAGCCCAGAAAAGCAAGGTCGGTTTCCACATGATGAATGCGCCGTTTTTGAAAAGAATAGTGGCGCCACCGAATACTACAATTAAAATTAATCCGACTTTTTGCATGGTATCAAGTTTTTTATGCTTCATCCATGCGAAACCGGCCTGAATAATACCGATTACCAGGGCAACTGCAGTTGCCCAAATAATGTTTTTGGTGATGGTGTAAGTAATGAAAAAGAGTATAACGGCAATCAGATCACTTAAAATTTTCATAATGATAGAAAATAGCTTTAATCAATAACCAACGATAAGTTCGTGTAAATAGAGAAGTATCATAACAGAGTAGAAAGGGCTTGGGGCATCAAGATATGTTAAGAAAGCTTAGGGTGGAGTCTCTATTTGCATAAACTACTTAAAGAAACAAATTTAAAGTAGCGTTTAAGTTGCAATCGGTCATTATAATCGGAGTAAAAATATCAAGTTTGCTTGGCAATGCAGCCTAATCAAATATATCATACGGGAGTTATTTTAAATTGCTATCAAATTTCGCAGAGTCATGGATAATGATTTCTGCATGAATGTGTATACGTGAAAATCCAGCTTGGGGGGCAAGTTTTGAAAATCAACAGTCGTATAAAACTGATCGCATTATCCGTTTCTATGATTGTTTCTTTGGGTGCGGTTGCTGCGCCGGAAACAAATATGCCGGATGCTTCTGCGAAGCAGGAAAAGGGTCATTATACTGTTCGTCAAGGTGAAACTTTGGCTCAGATTGCTGCCCGTTTCCGCCCCGCTGATGCAAGCTTGAACGAAACAATCCGTGCATTGGTTAAAGCCAATCCCAGAGCCTTTAAAAACGGTAATATTAATTTTATCCGCGCGGGTGAGGTGTTGGTTATACCTTCATCACTTGAGTTGTCTAAGCTGGATGGGCAGCCTGCTATTGATAAAAGAACGGCACCTCCTGCTTCAGATTCAGCTGCAAGCCAAGTTAAGCAGTTTCCTGTCATTGTTCCTGTAGAGCCGAAAACTGTCGAACCAGTTAAGCCTGTTGAAGTGCCCAAGCCAGTTGAAGAGAAAAAGCCGCTAGAGATAAAAGCATCAGAAAGTGTTCCGGCAAAACCGGTACAGAAAGCAGAAGAGGTTGTTGCTCCGAAAACAGCTTCAGCCGTACAGCCATCAGCAGATTCAGCGGAAGTTGCCAAAACAACCCAGCCGACTCAAGCAGAGCAGGCCGATAAGGAAAAAGCAGAAGCTTTACCTCCTGTGGAAGCAGAAGAGAAAGAAAAAAGCAGATCATCTTTGTTGTGGGTAGTTTTATTAGGCATTGGTTTGTTGGGGTTGTTCATCTTCAACAAAATGAAAGGCAATAAAAAACCTAAGGATGTTTTTGTTGATGAGAATTTAAATGAGCCTGAGCCTGTAGAAAAAACAACACAAACAGTTGCGCCAGTTGCTGGTGCAGCGGCTGTGTCTGAGGTTAAGGATGAAGAAGAGAGTATCTTTTTCAGTGATGTAGAGCAAGCGAAGCAACCTAAAGAAGTACCTGCCGGTGAAGTAGATATTGACTTGAGTGCACTAGATGATCAAGGCGGTATCGTTAGCAGTGCAGTAACAAATGATGAAGAAACCAATAAGCGTCGTGATGCAGATTGGGACGAGATTGAATCAACAGACAGTATCTATGAAGAAGAGCCGACATCTGTAAAAGTTGAGGCAGAAGAAGATATTGTTGATGTAGAGGTTGCAGTAAGCGAAGATGATGAGTCCTCTTCTTGTATAGCTGATGCTGAAGATGGTAAGCATGCTCCGTTAGAGTTTGATTTGCCGGAAGAATCCGTTCATATCGAAGTGGCAGAGGAAGTAATTGAAGAAACGGAAGAAGCTTTAGCGGTTGAAGCATCCTCTATTTCTAAAGAAGTTGATGCTGCTCCTGAAGAAGTTGAAACTGCCCTTACTGCTACAACGCTTGAATCATCTGTGGTAAGTGAAGGGCAAGTAGAGGAGCAGCTTGAGGTTGTTGAATCAGTTCAAACAGTAGAGGAACCAAAAGCAGAAGATACCCACGCTTTCCCTGCGTCGGAAGTGGAGTCGGAAGCACAACGAGTAGAAATTCAAGAAATTCAACCTGAAGATGATGAAGGCCCGTTAAGCCTTGATCAATCTGGATTGGTTGTGGAAGCGGGTGATGTTGCAGCCGAAGAAGATTTCTCTAATACACATATTACAGAAGCAGATGATGACACCGTTATTGAATGGGATAGCGTTCAATTTGGGGATGCTGATGGAAATGTAGGTTTTGTTTCAGAGTCTGTGGGTATGACGGCACCCTTGGAAGCTAAATATGAATTGGCTCAAATGTACATTGAGATTGGTGACCCTGATGCTGCTCGTGAAACGTTAAATGAATTAGTAGAGGAGGCCAGCGGTGATATTCTGGCTAAATCTAAAGCATTATTGGCAGAATTAGGTTAATGCCTGTCTGAAAATTTGAAAAGCCTGAGTTAAGCTCAGGCTTTTTCTGTATGATGTTTGTTGGGTAGATTTAAAGAGAATTTGGAATACGATAATAATGGATAAGACAATTGATATTGAGGAATATAAGCAAAGATGGGCGTTGATATTGTCTTATGATGGTAGCCGATTTTTTGGATGGCAAAAACAGGCTGATGGTGTGTTAACAGCTCAAGAAGCATTAGAGCAAGCAATCGGCAATATTGCGGGAGAGCCAATTAACGTTATTGCGGCGGGTAGAACCGATACAGGAGTGCATGCAAGTGCTCAAGTGGTTCATTTTGATGCTTTGGTAAAGCGTCCGCCACAAGCTTGGGTACGCGGTGTGAATACTTATTTGCCACAAGGTTTGGCAGTGTTGCAGGCAATAGCAGTAGATTCGTGTTTTCATGCACGCTTTGATGCAACCGGTCGACGCTACCGTTATGTTTTGCAATCTTCTGCTGTCCGCTCCCCTTTGTTAATAGGCAAGGTGGGGTGGACGCATAATGTGTTGGATATGAGTGCGATGAAAGATGCGGTTACTTGTTTGGTAGGAGAGCATGATTTCTCTAGCTTTCGAGCATCACAGTGTCAGGCGAAATCTCCGGTTAAAACGCTTTATAGTGCGAAATTAAGTGGTCGGCCTTCTTTGATGATGTTGGATTTGCATGGTAATGCGTTTTTGCATCATATGGTTCGGAATATAGTGGGGGCGCTGGTGTATGTAGGAAGTGGTCGATTAACTGTGCGGCAATTTAAAGATTTGATTGCAGAAAAAAGCCGTATGAAAGCACCGCCTACGTTTATGCCTGATGGTTTATATTTAACAGGTGTGGATTATCCTGATAAATGGGGCGTGAAGACGCCGTCGATACCAGATTGGCTTTGGTCTGTGTAAAAGATAATGCCTGTCTGAAATTTTTCAGACAGGCATTTGAGGTAGAGTGCCTAAATTATTACGTTGTATAGTTTTGTAAGACTAAACGTGTCAATATCCTATCAGATAGGCTTAATTTAAGAAACCGATATTTGTGAGAGGAACGACGAAATGGCTGCCCGCCAAGATATCCTTGATTGGTGTGACGATACCCTGCAAGTTACAAACTTTTCTGACTATGCTCCGAATGGACTTCAAGTTGAAGGCTGTTCCAAAGTTGAGAGAATTGTGACTTCTGTAACTGCAAGCTTTGCAGCAATAGAATATGCAGCTACCCAACAAGCCGATATGTTGCTTGTGCATCATGGCATGTTTTGGAGAAGTGAGCCCGTAACCATTACTGGTTGGAAAAAGCAGCGCATTGCAACTTTGCTGCAACACCAAATTAATATGGTGGGTTACCA
Organism: Neisseria wadsworthii 9715; assembly: GCF_000227765.1. Taxonomy (GTDB): domain Bacteria; phylum Pseudomonadota; class Gammaproteobacteria; order Burkholderiales; family Neisseriaceae; genus Neisseria; species Neisseria wadsworthii. Next base: position 3,544 of record NZ_JH165159.1, on the reverse strand, counting down.
TCTGCCTCTGGATGCACATCCTAAATTAGGAAATAATGCCCAGCTTGCTAAACGAATGGGCTGGATTGTAGAAAAACAGACGGGAGAGCAAAATTTATTGAATATAGGATGCCTGTCTGAAACGCAGTCTTTAACAGTAGTTGCAGCCATGTTGGCTCATGAATTAGAGCGTGAGCCTATTGTTGTGGGAAATAATTCTAAAGAAATTAGGAAATTGGCGTGGTGTACTGGTGGGGCTCAGAATTTTTTCCAACAAGCTATCGATGAAGGTGTAGATGCCTATATCACCGGTGAAATTTCTGAAGCACAATACCATTTGGCTAATGAAACAGGTGTTGCATTTATTAGCGCAGGCCATCATGCAACCGAACGTTATGGCGTGCAGGCTTTAGGCGAAGCGATTAAAAGCCGTTTTGGCGTGGAGCTTTACTGTTTTGATGAGCAAAACCCTGCTTGAAATCAAAGTTTACTGTAAAACTTTACGTTATTTTAAATAATACTTTAAGTCTATAGGCAAAATCGGTTAGAATTACGTAGTTTAATGGCTCGGTATTCCCAAATAATTTAGGATGACTAAATAAATGGATAACAAAGAAATCAACACAAGCCGCCGCCGCTTTTTAACGTTGGCAACAGCAGGCGCCGGCGGAGTAGCAGCAGTTGGCGTGGCAACACCGCTTTTGGCCAGCTTCTTTCCGTCGGAAAAAGCCAAAGCAGCAGGAGCACCTGTAGAAATTGACGTAAGCAAAATTGAAGCAGGTCAGCTTACAACTGCGGAATGGCAAGGTAAACCGATTTGGGTGGTAAACCGGACGGAGCAGCAGATTAAAGATCTGCCAACTCTTAACGGTGCGCTGACTGACCCTAATTCAAACGATGAGCAGCAACCGGAGTATTGTAAAAATCCGTTGCGTTCTATTAAGCCCAATATTTGGGTTTCTATCGGCATCTGTACGCATTTGGGATGCTCGCCAACCTACCGTCCCGACATTGCGCCGGCTGATTTGGGTGCAGACTGGAAAGGCGGGTTCTTCTGCCCTTGTCACGGTTCAAAATTTGATTTAGCAGGCCGCGTGTACAAAGGTGTTCCTGCACCAACCAATCTGGTTATTCCTCCTTATAAATATCTGAGTGATACCACAATCTTAGTGGGCGAAGACTAAAATATAAAGGGACTCAATCATGGCAAACCAAACCAATAATGAAAACAAATCATTGTTAGGCTGGGTAGACGCACGTTTCCCTTTGTCTAAAATGATGAAAGAGCACGTAACCGAGTATTACGCGCCTAAAAACTTCAACTTCTGGTATTTCTTCGGCTCGTTGGCCATGCTTGTACTGGTCATTCAAATTGTCAGCGGTATTTTTCTGACAATGAACTATAAGCCGGATGGTAATCTAAATTCTTATCATATGCCTGCTGCATTCACTGCGGTGGAATATATCATGCGGGATGTTTCCGGTGGTTGGATTATTCGTTACATGCACTCTACCGGCGCATCCATGTTCTTTGTGGTGGTATATTTGCATATGTTCCGTGGTCTGATTTATGGTTCATTCAAAAAGCCGCGTGAATTAGTTTGGGTTTTCGGTTCGTTGATTTTCCTGGCCTTGATGGCTGAAGCTTTTATGGGTTATCTGCTTCCATGGGGCCAAATGTCATTCTGGGGTGCACAAGTAATTATTAATCTGTTCGCCGCTATTCCTGTAATTGGTCCTGATTTATCTACTTGGATCCGTGGTGATTTCAACGTTTCTGATGCTACACTCAATCGTTTTTTCGCTCTGCATGTGATAGCAGTTCCTTTAGTGTTGGTTGGTTTAGTTGTGGCGCACTTGATTGCTTTGCATGAAGTTGGCTCCAATAACCCTGATGGTGTTGAAATCAAAAAATTAAAAGATGAAAACGGTATCCCGCTTGATGGCATTCCTTTCCATCCGTATTACACAGTGAAAGATATTTTAGGTGTTGTGGTATTCCTGATTGTATTTTGTGCTGTTATGTTTTTTGCACCTGAAGGTGGTGGATATTTCTTAGAAGCGCCTAACTTCGATCCTGCGAATCCGTTGAAAACCCCTGCGCATATTGCGCCTGTATGGTATTTCACACCATTCTATGCAATTTTGCGTGCGGTACCTTCATTTGCAGGTACACAAGTATGGGGTGTATTGGCCATGGGTGCGGCAGTAGTACTGATTGCTCTGTTACCGTGGTTAGATCGTTCACCGGTAAAATCAATTCGTTACCGTGGTCCGGTTTTTAAGGTGATGTTGGTACTGTTTATCATTTCTTTCATTGGCTTGGGTATTTTAGGTGCCAAAGTAGCAACTGATACACGCACGATTGTGTCACAGATTCTTAGCATCATTTACTTTGCTTTCTTCTTATTAATGCCTATTTATACTAAAAAGGATAAAACTCTTCCGGTTCCGGAGCGCGTTACGATGAGTAGTACACGCAATAAGATATTATTCTTTGTGTATGTTGCGATTACCGTAGTAGGTTCATATCTCTTCGCGACTTTAATTTGATGAGGGCAGTAAAAATGAAAAAAATTTGGAAAAACTGGTTTGCTGCCTTGTTATTGACAGCACCAATGAGTATGGCAATCGCAGCAGGTGGCGGCGATTATCCGAAAGTAGAAATTAATTTGGGTGATGAAGTGGCTTTGCAGCGAGGCGCACAAATTTTTACGAATTACTGCCTTTCATGCCACTCTGCAACAGGCATGCGCTTTAACCGGTTGCAAGATATTGGGTTGACTGAGGATCAAATCAAAACGAATCTGATGTTTACTACTGATAAAGTTGGTGATGTGATGCAGTCTGCCATGGCACCTGCTGATGCGAAAAAATGGTTCGGTGCAGAGCCGCCTGATCTAACACTGATTGCCCGTTCTAGAGGGGCTGATTATTTATACGCTTATCTAAGAGGATTTTATAAAGATCCAACTCGCCCAACAGGCTGGAACAATACAGTATTTGATAAAGTAGGTATGCCACACCCATTGTGGGAGCAACAAGGTGTTAAAGCAGTTGAATTAGATGATAAAGGCCAGCCTGTATGGATTAAAAATGAGCATGGTGTTTTGGTGCCTAAGCTTCATTGGGAGACAACAGGTTTACACAGCCGCCGTACACCTGATGGCAAAGTTATTGAAAAGGAATTTGATAACTACGCTAAAGATTTGGTAACTTTCTTAGTTTATATGGGTGAACCGGCACAATTACAACGCAAGCAGTTAGGTTATATTGTCATGATATTCTTGTTTGCTGTTATGCTTCCACTGGCGTATTTTCTGAAAAAAGAATATTGGAAAGATGTGCATTGATTTTCAGTTGGTTATTAAAAAAAGCGAAACTTTAAGTTTCGCTTTTTTACTTTATTGCATGATTAAACAAGATTGAAGTGAAACCTCAAGTATGGATGATATTGTTATTGAGTAAGTGGCTATGACTATATAGAAAACTGTGTGTCAAGGAGCACCTATGTTAGTTTTCTGAAGAAAAACATGCCTGTCTGAAAGCTATATTTCAGGCAGAC